>JARKPU010000050.1 GCA_029975055.1 Anaerolinea sp. | reverse complement strand
CCCGGCGCGCTCCAGCTTGCAGAGTTCAATGAAATTCTCCGGCCAGCGCACCGGCGTGACAAATTCCTTATCCACCAGGCGGCGGGCGTGCATCACCTGGGCATGCTCGCCGTTCTCGCGCGCCAGGCAAAGCGCATGGATATACTGGATGTGGCGGTTTTGCAGGTACAGGGCGCTCTCGGCCAGGGGACGCTGGAAGAGGCTGGGCGGGTTGGCAAACACCGCCCGGTCATACACGTCGCCGCCGTTAATTACGATCACCCCTCCCGGCGCGCTGCGCCCGATGCGCCCGATGCGCTGCTGCAGGCTGGTGGCCGAAGGCGGGACGCCGATCAACACGCAAATATCCAGGTTTGGGATGTCAATGCCCAGCTCCAGGGCGCTCGTGCTGACCACCCCCGCCAGGCTGCCGTCGCTTAACTTTGATTGGATAAAGCCGCGGTCATGTTCTTCGTATCCGGCCCGGTAGGGCAGCACGTTCAACCCTGCCAGCAGCCCGCCAAGCTGAACCTCGGCTGCCGCCTCTGCGGGCTCTGCATCTTGCTTTTCACCGGCTTCGCGCTGCATGCGCGCCAGGATCGAGGAAATCAACTCCACCTGCTTGCGGCTGTCCACAAACGCCAGGAAGCGCGAACCCTGCTGCCCGGCCAGGCGGCCGAGAAGCTGGACGACGCTCTCGAGCGTGCGCGATTCATCGGGCGGGTCCACCAGCGCCACTTCCAGCGGGTGGCGCGGCGAGGTATCCTGGTCTGCGCCCACCAGCCGGAACGGCACGCCAAACAGGTTCTCGAGGTGCTGTTCGGGGTGGGCAATGGTCGCCGAGGCGCAGATAAACCTCGGCTGCGCGCCGAGCAAGGCCAGCAGATGGCGCAGGCGTCGGAAAAGATAAGCCGAATTCGACCCAAAGACGCCCGAATAGGCATGCACTTCATCCACCACCAGCATGGCGGTTTTGGAGAGGAAATTCACCACCACCGGCTGGTTGAGGCTGGAGAGCAGCCAGGCGTGGAGGATATCCGGCGTGAACACCACCACCCGCGAGCGCTCCAGGATGCTCGCGCGCATTCCCGGCGGCACGTTGCCATCCACCCTGCCCACCGGCGCATCGATGCCCGCTGCGCCGACGGCTGCTTCCCAGCGCTCGCGCTGCTCGTTCGAGAGCGCCTTCATCGGGTAAATCGCCATGATGCGCGCATTTGGGTCGCGCGCCAGCAGGTCCAGCGCGGCCGCCTGGAACACCAAACTTTTCCCTGAGGCGGTTCCCGTCGTCAGGCAGACGGATTCGCCCGCCAGGCTGGCTCGCAGAGCGGCCTTCTGGTGGCAGTAGATCCCCTGCGGGTAGGCGCGCTGCAAGAACGCCCGCACCGGCTCTGCCAGCGGGAGGTCTTCGGTGGTTTCAAAAGTTGCTGCGCGCCCCGGGGTGTGCAGCACATCCACCACCCTCCAATGGTTTTCGTTAAAAAAACCAAGATCGAGCATGAGAATCCTGTTGCCAGGCTCCGGCCAGGCCGGGATTAAAATCCCCGCCCCAAAGACGGGACGGGGCTTCGTGCGTCTACTTAACTTTACACCATATTTGAGAAAAATAACAAAGGGATTCGTGTCACAACCCGGCCAATTGGCCTGAGACGAAACTGCCAGCTTCGGTCTATTGCAGGCGGATCAATCCAGGTCGTTCAACGGCGCGGTGATCGGCCCGCGGCGGCCCACCGACTTCTCCGCAGGCAGCTGTGTTTCCTGAGGGAGTTCCTGGGGCTGCGCCTGCTGGAGAAGCTCGTTCTGCAGCTTGCGCAGACTGCGGGCCACTTCGGGGTAGAGCTTGCGCACGCGCGAGATCATCTCGCCGATTTCCTGCACACTGGCGTTCGGCGCAGCAGACCCGGCCGCCGCTCGCTCGATTTTCTCCAGTTCACCTGCCAATTGCAGGGCGCCGAAGTTGGCGCTGCTCGATTTGAGCGTGTGCGCCGCCTGGTGCAGCCCCTTCCAATCTCTTTCTTTGAAGGAAGCGCTCAGGTCGTGCAGCAGGCTGCTTGCGTCTCCCAGGTAAATGCCGATGATCCCCGCGAAGATCGGCCCGCTGCCCATCACCTTCATCCAGCGTTCGATCGTCTCCTGCTGCAGCACGGGCTGGTCTGGGCCGGTTTCTGCGCTGCGCAGCACCGGTGTTTCAACGCTGACGGTGCTGGGGCGATAACCCACCAATGCTTTGAGCAGGTCTTCCAGGTGAATGGGCTTGCTGATGTACGCATCCATGCCGCCCGCCAGGAAGCGTTCGCGGTTGGCGTCGAGCGCGTCGGCCGTCAACGCCACGATGTACGGCTGGTACTGCACCGGCAGCTCGGAGCGGATGCGCCGGGTGGCTTCCTCGCCGTTCATCAGCGGCATGTGCACATCCATCAGCACCACGTCATATGCGCCGCGGCCGCTGTTCACCCGCTCTTTGACCATATCCAGGGCTTCCTGCCCGTTGTTGGCCACGTCGGCTTTGTAACCCAACTTGTTCAACATCAACAGCGCCACCTTCTGGTTGACGATGTTGTCTTCCGCCAGTAGAATGCGCAGCGGGTATTGGCGGGCCATATCTTGATCGATCAGCACCTGGCTCACCTTTGCGGGTTCAGGCTGCCGCGCCGTTCCGGTGACCAGCGTGACCAGAGCATCCTTCAAGCGCGATCGCTTGACCGGTTTATACACCACCGCGTCCACCAGGTCGGCGCCGTTTTGTTCCTCGGTGCGCCCGTGCGGGGTCGCCAGGAGCAGGATGGGAATGCGTTCGCTTTGCCTGCGGAAGGTTTGCTCCAGTTGGAAGGCATCATCCAGAATGAGCAGGTCGGGCCGGGGACCCTTTTCGACCAGCGCAACACACGACTCGGGGGTGGAGGTAATCTCTGCCTTCATCCCCCAAGCCTCGGCGTAGCGCGTCAACACGCTGCGCGTGAACGGCCCGGAGATGGCCAGCACGGCTCGCTTGCCGCGCAGGGCCGCCAGTGCCGGTTCTTCAGCGGGCTGGCTGCGGTCGATTTCGCCTTGAATGGTGAAGTGGAAGGTCGTCCCCATGCCGTCCACGCCCTGGCTCTCGGCCCAGGCGGTGCCGCCCATCAATTCGCACAACGGTTTGCTGATTGCCAGCCCCAGGCCGGTGCCGCCATATTTGCGCGTCATCGAGGCGTCCAGCTGGTTGAACGCCTGGAACAGGCCGCCCATCTTATCGGGGGAGATGCCAATGCCCGTATCGGAGACGCTGAAGTGCAGCTGGCAGCGGTCGTTCAACAGCGCCGTTTCGCCGGGGATCAACTCCTCCCACACGCGCAGGAAGACCCCGCCCTTTTCGGTGAACTTCAGACCGTTATTGAGCAGGTTCACCAGCACCTGCCTGAGGCGCGCCATATCGCCAACGATGTTTTCGGGC
This sequence comes from Anaerolinea sp., assembly GCA_029975055.1. Classification (GTDB taxonomy): domain Bacteria; phylum Chloroflexota; class Anaerolineae; order Anaerolineales; family Anaerolineaceae; genus Anaerolinea. The sequence continues at coordinate 74,224 of JARKPU010000050.1, read as the reverse complement.
GTGCCCTGCTCGATCAAATACGCCAGGTCGAGTCCCTTTTCCATGGCGCGCGGAACCTGCAGGTCGAGGGCCGCTTCGATGCACTCGCGCAGGTCATAAGGGTGATGCTCCAGTTCCAGCCGGCCGGATTCGATTTTCGACAGGTCGAGGATGTCATTGATCAAGGCCGAAAGCGTCTCGGCGCTGGTGCGGATGATCTCAATGATCGCGCGCTGGTCTTTATCCAGGTCGTTCTCGAGCAGCATGGCCGTCATGCCAATGATGCCGTTGAGCGGGGTGCGGATCTCATGGCTCATCGTCGCCAAGAAGCGCGACTTCGCCTGGTTGGCCCGTTCGGCGGCCTCTAAAGCCTGCTGCGCCTTGATGCTGGCCTGCGCCAGCTCCGCCGAGCGATGATCGGTGTCTTCGTACAGCTTCACGTTCAGCGAGGTCACCGCCAACGAAGCGGCCACTGCAGAGAGCAGGTTCACCTCGCGCTGGCTGAACAGCCCCGGGTGGCGGTAATCCTGGACGATCAACGCGCCCAGGGCCTGCCCGGCGGCCGTCACCGGCACCCCCATGCAGGATTCAGGCATCAAGCCGTTGATCTGCCGGTTCTGAGTGCGGTAGAAATTGATCAATTCATGCCGGTTGGAGAAGAGCGCGGGCTTCAAGTCGGCCAGGATGACCCGGGCAAGGAAGCTTTCTTCCTGGGGGTTATGCACCGGGTGGCGCTCTCCCCGCACCAGGTGGTGCAGCGTGCCAGGTGGGTTCTTCTCATCGGTCAGGAGGAGCAGGATATCCTCCGCGTTGAACATGCGTTGAATGTGCCCGCAGAGCGTTTCGATCAGGCCATCCAGCGAGCGCGCCCCGGCCAGAGCCTGGTTCAGGTCGATCATGGCATCCAGCTCGCGTAGCTGCCGCTGCGCCTGGTTGAACAGGCGGGCGTTTTCCAGCGCCACGCTCACCTGCGCCGTGAAGGTGTGCAGCCGTTCGACAATGCGCGCATCGAACGCTCCCGGCTGGATCGAAGCCAGCGAGATGACGGCAAACACCTCGGAATCGAGCACCACCGGCGCGCCAATCCAGGAGCGCAGGTTGTCGAGCAGGATTCCCCGCCGCCAATCCTGGCTTTGGTCGGTATCTTCGATCAACTGGATCTGCCGGCCTTCAACGACGCCGCGCAGGGTGGGCGTCGAATCGAGGTCGAAGACAAGATTGCTCGCCTGGTTGACGACCTCGCGGCCATACGCTTCATAACCGCGGGCGTGGATGGAAACGGCCAGCCGGTTTTGAATCACAAAGATGTTTGCCGCATCGAAAGGCACGATCCTGCGCACCCGGTCCAGCAGGCCTTCCAGCACCTGGTTGATCTCCAGCCCGGAGCCCGATTTCAACGCACTGGCGCGGAACTCCTCGGTGATCTTCCGGGCTTCCTGCTCTGCCAGCTCGGCCAGGGCCTGGTCGGTCACATCACGGATGATCTCAATCGAGCCGCGGCTCTCGCCGGTCGTCAAAATGGAGCTGTTGACCTCGATGTAGCGCAGGGTGGCATCGCTGCGCACAATGCTGGTGCGGAAGGCATTCGCCTGACCGGTAGGGCGGGTGTATAGATCGGTCAGCGGCAATCCGGCCAGCGCGGACCCGCGCCCAAACAGCTCGACCGCCTGGGGGTTGGCGTCCGTCACCATGCCGTTGCCATCCACCAGCAGGATGGCATCGCTGGCCTGGGTAAACACCGCCTGGTAGCGTTCTGCGTTGGCCCGCGCCGATTCTTCGATCTGCCGCCGGTGGGTGATATCCACCAGGGTAATCGACCAGCCGTAGAAGCGCCTCTTTTCATCGTGAATGGGGGCGGCGCTCACAGCGTACCGGCGGCGTGCTTCGTTCTCGCCGAAGACGATCTCGCGCGGCTCCGGCGAGTCCCCGGCAGGCAGGTCTACCCCGCCGAACAACGCCGCCGCGGGCTGCCCAACCAGTTCGCGGGTGGGTCTGCCGGTGATGCGCTCCATGGCCGGGTTCACCTGCACAACCCGCCGCTCAAGGTTCACCAGCGCGCGGCCCTCCGGCGCCTGTTGGAAGAGCCCAAAATCTACCACCTGGGTAACGGCCATATCTTGAACACTGAGCAAGCTTCGTGCCAGCAGCAGGCCGCTCGCCCCAGAGAACAAGACGCAGATTCCCAGCCAGCCTTCATCGAACAGCGTCACCGCTGAAAATGCACTGCCCAGGAGGATAAAAATCACTGCCGTGAAGAGCAAAAGGCGGCCCCTGCCGGCCGTTGGCCAGTGCCTCGAACCTGCCACGAGCAGGAAACAGGCCAGCAAGATCACCGCGCCGCTGTAGATGAGATGCAAGAAAAGCGGAATTCCAGGGACAATGCGCAGCCAGGGGGTTGCGCCATAGATCGTTTCGTCCCAGCGCCACATCCAATGATGCAATGGGTTGGTGAGGATGGCCACCATCGCCAGCGCCGGTTCGAGCAGAAGTGCCAGCTGCATCCGCCGGCCGATCGAGCGCTGATAGCCGTTCGAGCGCAAGGCATAGACCAGCAGCGCCAGCGGGAGAATCACCCACGCCAGCGTCGAAAGGTAGAAGAACACCTGCTTGGAAGGATCTTCTGGAATCACGCCCTCGGTGAAGACAACCAGCGCCCACCCGGTGAGGGCGGCCAGGTAAACATACAATGGGCGCACCGCGGGGCCTTCGGGCCGGCGCGCGCCGAACATGGCCAGCCCGGCAGCCGAGATGACCAGCGCCAGCATCGATGGGTACAACGTTAAAATTCCCGGCCAGGAAGGCAATCCTCGCTCCACGTAGCGTAATAGAACTGGAGATACACCAATTTACCACGACACCGCGCGGTATTTTATATAGTGTAGCGCCTATCCAGGCCGGTAGAGTGTTCTGTAATGAACCTGTAATTGAAATGAAAGGCTTATTCAGGGTGAATCAGGCAATGCGCCTGACCACCTCAACCCCGTTCAGCGCCATGTGGTAGAGGAAAACCGCATGCAGCAAGTCGGCAGGGTGCGGCAGCCCGCCCTGCTCGCGGGCCACATCCACCGGGCGGTCGTACGTATCCACGCAATCGGTCGGAAGGATCACCCGCCGCTGCAACTGGCGCGCGTTGGCGTCCAGCCGGAGGTGCATCGCCAGCTGGTAGGTACACAAATCGGTGCAATCGCCCACCACCACAAACGTATCCACCTGGGGGTGCGCGGCGATCCATTCGTTCAGCCCGGTGTTGAGGCCGGAATGAATGGAATTCTTGGGCATCTGAATGAGCCGGTCGAAGAACGGCAGGGCTTTGAACTGGTCCACCGGCTCGGATTCCGGGGTTCCGCGCACGCAATGCGGCGGGAACTGGGCAAATTCAACGGCATCCGGCTCGTGGGTGTCTTGAGTCAGGATGATCTGGCGCACGCCGGCGGCCCAGGCGCGCTCGAACAGAGCGGCAATCGGCGCGGCAATCGCCCCAACGCGCGGGCTGGAAAGCACGCCAAAGGCGCAAAAACCGTTGATCACATCCACCGAGATAATCGCGCAGCGCTCCGGCTGGCGGAACACTTCCTCGCCGGGCTGGTCGGCCAGCTCTTCCATCCAGCCGTCTAAAAATGCCAGGAACTCCTGCGATTGGGTCAACAGGCTGATTGAATCCATCCGACCTCCTCTTCTGATCTGCCGGGCGCTTGCAACTGCCGGTGCCGCCGGGTTGCCCGGCGCAGGCACCGATTTCGATCACATTGATTGTACCGGCCCGGTACAGCCTGTCAAGGATGCACAGGCCCCCCGGAAAACTAACCGGATTTTAACCGTTGCAAATTCCTTAAAATAACCGATTCATCATTGACCTTTAACAATAGATTTGATATGATGTTCTGGAGGTTAGAAAACCTTAACCAACCGATTACTACCTGATCTACCACTCAGGCGGCGATAATCTGCAGACTGGAATTGGTCGCTTCTCGTTCATCGAGCAGGTCTGCAGGGAGCCAATAGCGAAACCGGCCCACAGGCCGGTTCCTTTTTTTAAGCACGGATTGTATTTCTGTAGATTTTGGGGCTGCCCCATGATTTACAGAAAACGAGAAGCACTTTCTTTTTTTCGTGGAAGGCATCGTATGGCAACACAAGAAGCAGGCGTCTACAGCGTCCAGACCCCTCAAATTGGAATCGACCTCGATGAGTTTCAAAAAAGCCCACGCCAATCGGTGATGGTCGTCGAAGACGAATTGGATACGGTTTTCCTGCTCAAGCAGATCTTGCGCATGTCGGGCTATGACGTTCTGGGCGCCACCAGCGGCATGGAGGCCATCCTGAAGTGCCAGGATATTAAACCGGATTTGATCCTGCTCGATCTGATGATGCCGCAGATGGACGGCTGGCAGACCTACCAGCACCTGCGCGAGATCACCGACGTGCCGGTGATGATTATCTCCGCCATCCACAACAAAGAGGATGTGGTGCGCGCCTTGCGCATGGGCATGGATGATTACATCACCAAGCCGTTCGTCAACGCCGAAGTGGTCGCCCGGGTGCAGGCCATTCTGCGCCGTTCGCGCCCGGCCAAGGAACTGGACCGCATGGTCTTCCCTATCCCCGGGCTGGTGATCGATTTTTCCACCCAGGAGGTGATCCTCAAAGAGCACCACATCCAGCTCACCGGAAAGGAATTCGCCATCCTGGCCATCCTGGCGCGAAAAGCCCCTGATGTGGTGCATTATCGCAGCATCGCCGAAGCCGTGTGGGGCAAAGATACCCCTCAAGTGCGCAACCGCATCAAATACCTTGTTTACCTGTTGCGGCAGAAATTGGAGCAGGCCTCGGGTAATGCCGACTTGATCCAGAACATCGACCGCTTGGGCTATAAGCTCCAGGCGAGGTTGTAATATTACATTACCGTTGCAGATAGGAATTGGGCCGAAAACCTAACCGTATTCCTATTGACAACGTTATTTTAAATAGTAATATTAAGAGCATCTTTGTCTGATTATTGGGGTTGATACTTTCGGCAATTGACATACAGGCGGCAATGATCTGCGTCACCTTAATTTGGTCGCTTGCTCATCCAACGAGCGAGGAACGCAGGGAGCCAGTAGCGAAACCGGCCCGATTGATCGGCCGGCTTCTGTTTAAAGGTGAATGACACTGCGCTACCATTCGTTCGGCATGTGAGGTGACCTATGCGTTCTTCATTCCGCTCCATCATCAAAACGATGAGCCGCATCTTCTACACCGGCGGGACGGTTCTCCTGCTGGTGGGAATGCTCCTGTCCATGATCAGCCAGCCGGTCAAGGCCGCCCCAGACGGGCCCGTCGGGCGCGGAGGGATCAAAATCCCTACCCAGGACCCGAACAGCGACTCCGCCCCGGCTGTGGTGCTCCCGCCTGTCAGGGAGGCTGTGGCGGCCACGGCTTCGGCCCGTAAAGAGAACCAACAGCAGCAGCAACCGGTCGTCAACGCGCCGGCGGCCGTCTCGCCCGATCAACTCAATTTGCCGCCCGATGCGCCTGCGGCAATCGCCTTCACCGACCGGGATTCCGCGCTCTGCCTGCTGGACCCGACCGACATCTCCGTGACGGTAGATTATCACCTGCCCACCGGCCAGTCGGCCCGCCTCCAGGTCACTTATTACATCGTGCACCCCGGGCCGACGCCCATTCAATACATCGATGCGGGCGTGGTGAGCGGCGACGGGTCTTTCACCTACAGCGGTCTGTGGCCCGGAGTTCAGCCCAGTGACCCCGTGGTGGAAATCCACTTTGGCGCCGCGCTCCTGAACGTGAACAACGGCAACACCATCGTGACCACCGGGCTCGATTACTACTGGTACCCGTGGGTCTGCCCTCCGCCGACCCCCACGCTCACGCCCACGGCGACCGCGACGGCCACGGCCACCTTTACCCCAACCGCCACCTTCACCTTCACGCCAACCCCAACCGACACGGCCACCTTCACGCCGACCGTCACCAATACCGACGTGCCGACGGCCACCTTCACCTTCACACCAACCGCCACCGATACCGAAGTGCCGACCGCCACCTTCACCTTCACGCCGACCGTTACCGACACGGTAGCCCCTTCGGCCACGTTTACCTTCACGCCCACGGTCACCAACACCCTGCCCACGCCGCCGCCCAACGATCCAACGCAGACGTTCACCCCGACCGTCACCGCCACCACCCCGGCCGAGGTGACCCCCAGCTTCACCCCTTCGGTGACATCCACCCTGCCGGTGCCCCCGCCCGATAACCCGACGATTACCCCCAGCGGCGGCGGGGTACTGATCCCGGTCACCGGGGCCGACCTGAGCGGTGGAAGCTCGCTGGCCAATATGCTGATCAACATCGGGCTGGTGTTCCTCAGCCTTGGGTTGATCCTCTCCGGCTTGAACAAGGCAGCCGCCTCTCGCTAAGAGCGATCTTCCCGGCGGGCCGAGGCTCGGCCCGCCGGGAAGGCTCGGGCGAACCGATGCGCAACCTGCTTACCGTCTTGAAATGGTTTTTCCTCACCCTGGGGGTGGGTCTGCTGGTGCTGGGCGCGGCCGTCAGCCGGTTCAACCTGCGCATCGGCCAGGTGGAGCAGGTGAGCGCCGCCCTCGACCCTGCGACCCCGCCCTGGGAAGAGTTCGACCCCTACGCCGTCGGCGTATCGAATTATTCCGCGCCGACCACGACCAACCTGCCTGACCGCACGGAAGGGTCTGCCGCCCGCGCCGTGCCGGTTCCGTTTGGCCCCGAAGAAGTGCGCGGCCTGCCCCCCGAGCGCATCGTCATCCCGTCCATCGAACTGGACGCCCCCGTGGAACCCACCGGAGCAAAGCTCTATAAAATTGGCGATAAAGTGTACGAACAGTGGATCGTGCCCGATAAGTTCGCCGCCGGCTGGAGCCCGCATTCCAGTTACCCGGGGTTCCTTGGCAACACGGTGCTGTTCGGCCACCACAACGTCAACGGCGCGGTGTTTGCCAACCTGTATAAGCTCCAGAGCGGCGATGAAATCTCGGTTTTCGCCGGCGGACGCGAATATAAGTACCGGGTCAACGACGTGCTCAAGTTGAAGGAACAGGGCGTGAGCCTCGATAAGATGCTCGAGAACGCCAGCTGGATCAACCCGACCGAGGATGAACGCCTCACCCTGGTGACCTGTTGGCCCCCTTACCAGAGCACCTACCGGCTGATCATCGTGGCCAAGCCTGCGCCGGTCGAACCTTAACGGACAGATCACTTCCTCATGCGCCGAAGCGGTTGGCACTGCCAGCCGCTTCGGCGTATAATCGCACTATCCCCAACCGGCGAGGTTCGATGAGCGAAGCGCAGCCAACCGACCTGATCGATCTGGATTCCCCCAGCCTGTACCTTAACCGCGAGCTCAGCTTGCTCGAATTCCAGTGGCGAGTCCTGGAAGAAGCGCTCGATGAGAGCAACCCGCTCCTCGAACGCGTCAAGTTCCTCGCGATTGTCGGCTCGAACCTGGAAGAATTCTTCATGGTGCGCGTGGGCGGGCTGCGCATGCAGCGCGACACGGGCGTCACCGGGCTTTCGCCCGACGGCCTCACCCCCGCCCGCCAGCTCGTCGAGATCCGCAAGGTGGCGCAGCGGTTGATGGAAGGGGCCGAGAACGCCTGGCTGCACCTGGTTCAGCCGAAGCTGCGCGAAGAAGGCATTTTCGTCTTGAACTACGGCGAACTCTCGCCCAAGCAGCGCGAGAACATCAACGCCTATTTCGACGAGGTGATTTACCCCGTCCTCACCCCGCTGGCCTACGACCCAGGCCATCCCTTCCCACACATCTCCAACCTCAGCCTCAACCTGGCGGTGGTTCTGCGCGGCAAAGACGGGCCCAAGCGCTTCGCGCGCGTCAAAGTGCCCGCCACGCTGCCCCAGCTCGTGCCGGTCAAGCGCTCGTCGGGCGGCATCCGCAAAGACGGCACCGCGCCCCGCCGCCATTACTTCGTCTGGATCGACCAGGTCATCAAAGCCAACCTCGCGGCGCTCTTCCCAGGCATGGAAGTGCTCGAGGCGCACTCGTTCCATATCACGCGCAACTCGGATATGGATATCCAGGAGCTGGAGGCTGCCGATTTGCTCGACATCATCGAAGAGAGCGTGCGCAAGCGCCGCTTCGGCGCGGTGACGCGCATGATGATCCACCCGAGCATGAGCCCGGAGGTCAAGAAGATCCTCGTCGAAAACCTGCGCATCGACCCGAACGATATCTACGCGCTTTCGGGCCCGCTCGCTCTGAGCAGCCTGATGGAACTCACCCGCGTCGAGCGCTACGACCTCAAAGACCGCCCCTTCCTGCCGAATGTGCCGACGGCGCTGCGCGCCATCGACCATGACGACGGCGAGGGCATCTTCGAGGCCATCCGGCGCGGGAATATCCTCGTCCACCACCCTTATGACTCATTCAACCCGGTGGTGGATTTTCTCCGCGCCGCCGCGCGCGACCCGAACGTGCTGGCCATCAAACAGACCCTCTACCGCGTGGGCAGCAACTCGCCGGTGGTTAACACCTTGCTCGAAGCCGTGCGTGAATACGGCAAGCAGGTGGCCGTGCTGGTGGAACTCAAAGCGCGTTTCGACGAGGAATCGAACATCATCTGGGCGCGCGCGCTCGAGCAGGAAGGCGTTCACGTCACATACGGGCTGTTGGGCCTGAAAACCCATTCCAAAGTGGCCCTGGTGGTGCGCAAAGAAGGCGAGCACATCCGCCGCTACGTGCACCTTTCGACGGGCAATTACAACCACGTCACCGCCAACGTGTACGAAGACATCGGCCTGTTCACCTGTGATGAAGCAATCGGCGCCGATGCCTCCGACCTGTTCAACTACCTCACCGGCTACTCCACGCGCGAGGAATACCGCAAGCTGCTGGTGGCGCCGGTGAACCTGCGCCAGCGCTTCGAAGCCCTCATCCGCCAGGAGATCGAGCACCACAAGGCCGGCAGAGGCGGTTACATGCTGTTCAAGATGAATTCACTGGTCGATAAGCCGATGATCCGCCTGCTTTACGAAGCCTCGCAGGCAGGCGTGAAAATCGATCTCATCGTGCGCGGCATGTGCTGCCTGCGCCCCGGCATCGCCGGCCTGAGCGAAAACATCCGCGTGATCAGCGTGGTCGGGCGCTTCCTCGAGCACAGCCGCATTTATTACTTCCAGAACGCCGGTAAAGAGATTATCCTGATGGGGTCGGCCGACCTGATGCCGCGCAACCTCAATGACCGGGTGGAAGTGCTCTACCCGATCGAAGCGCCCGAGATGATCCGCCATGTGCGCGATGAAATCCTCGAACCCTACCTGAACGATACGCTGAAGGCTCGTCTCATGTGTGCCGATGGCACCTACCGCCGCGTCGAGCCTGGCAGCCGCCCGCCTTTCAGCGTGCAGGAGAACTTCATCGCCTGCCGGAGGAGCCAGGCCGAATGAGCGAACCATCCAACGGAGGTTGAATGCCTATCCCAGCTTCCACCAGCCGCGAGATCGTCGAATTTATCGTCCAGAACCTGGCGCGCGGGCGCAGCCGCGAGGATGTGACCAAAGAATTGAGCGAGCGCTTCGAGCTGAACTACCGCCAGGCCGAAGGCATGGTGCTGCGGGCCGAATCGGTTTATGAACGTGAGATCGAAATGCGCCGCAGCCCGGCGCTGCTGGCCTTTTCGGCGCTGGCACTGGTGGGGGGCGTGGTGTTGATCGTGATTGCCCTCGTGGAAATCGGCTCGCCGCTCATTGCCGTGCTCTTTGGCGGGCAGGCGTGGAAAGATGCCTCGGCGCTGGCCTCCACGGCATTCTATGAAGACGTGCCCCAGTTGATCATCGGCGCGGGGCTGGTCATCGCCGGTGTGCGCGGCCTGCGCAACACACTGTGGATTATCCGGAAGAAAGCTTGAAACTGCCCGGCTGAGTCAACCAAGCCACTCGATCTCCCCCACCCCCGCGAAGCGTTTGCGCATCACCTGCAGCGCTTCGGGGTTGTTGTCGATCAAAATAAACCGCCGCCCAAGCTTCAGGCAGCTCTCGCCCAGCGTGCCGCTCCCCGCGAAGAAGTCCATCACCAGCTCGCCAGGGTTCGATGACGCCCTGACGATGCGGTTGATCACCCCCAGCGGCTTCTGGGTGGGGTAACCGGTCTTTTCCGCGCCGTTGGTGGCGACAATGGTGTGCCACCACACATCGGTGGGCAGCTTGCCGCGCGCGGCCTTTTCGGGGCCGACCAGCCCCGGCGCCATATAGGGCTCGCGCTCGATCTCCTCCACGTTAAAGGTGTAGTGCGCGGGGTCTTTGGCGTAAAAGAGGATGTTATCGTGCTTGGCGGGCCAGCGGCTCTTGGGCTTGCCGCCGTAATCATAGGCCCAGATAATTTCGTTGATAAAGCTCTCGCGCCCGAAGATGCCATCCAGCAGCACTTTGCAGTAGTGCACCTCGCGGTAATCAATGTGAAAGTAAAGGCTCCCCTGCGGCTTGAGCAGGCGGTAGGCTTCGACCAGCCTGGGCTGGAGGAAGGCCTCGTAATCCTCGAACGAATCGGCGTATGCTTTCTTCCCCAGGTGCTCCGTCGCATAGGTGCGTCCGGCAAAACCGCGCCGGTCGCCCCCGGCAGATTGGACGGTTTTCATCTGCGTGCGCGCCTGCGTCTTGCCGGTGTTGAAGGGCGGGTCGATGTAGATCAGGTCCACCGACTCATCCGGCAGGGATTGCAAAATGGGCAGGTTATCGCCGAAGTAGATGCGGTTGGGGAACATGCCGGTTTCAGCCTTTCCCCTTCCGCAGCCCGCTCACCAGCACCAGCACAAACCCCACCGCGCAGACCGCGATCACCGCGTAGCCGATCGTCTTGCGGCTGATGCCCACATCCTCCGGCGAAGGCAGCGAGATGAGCGCTCCGCGCGTGGCGGTGGCGGTGGGCGTGGGCGAGAGCACCTGGGTGGGGGTGCGGGTCGGGGCGCGCGTGCGCGTGGGCGGCGGCGGGGTGAAGGTGGGGCTGGGCGATGGCGTGGCCGTGGAGGGCAGGCGGATCAGCAGCACCTGGCCTTCGTAATAGACCGGGGCGTTCGGGTCGAGGATGTTGTTGAGCGCATACAGCTCCGGCAGGGTGATGCCATACGCCTGGGCGATCTGGACCAGCGTCTCGCCGTAACGGATTTTGTGCGTCACCGACCCATCGGCGTTCGGCGTGGAGGTGAGGATTGCCCCTGCCGGGGCTGCCTGCGGGTTGGGCGTAGAGCTGGGTTGGCCCGGGGCCGCCGTGGCCTGCTGGGCGGCCTGCTTGGGCGCGCGGTAGGTGAAATCACCGCTCAGGCGCTTGACCGCCAGCGTGTAATAGACCATCTCGCCGTCGGTGGCCACGCCCGCGCCTACCAGCCCGCTCGTCGGGCCCAAAATCGTCGCCGAGTGCAGCGCATCGGTCCACTGGCTGTAAATGGCTCCCTCCACCGAAAGGTTCTGCCCGCAAGCGATGTTCTCCGCCGAAATGCTGTGGTCGCCCGGCGAGCTGCCATCGGCGCGCAGGTGGGTGCACTGGCCGATCGAAGCCTGGTATTCCGAATGCGATTGGGCCTCGCTCATCAGCGCGCCGTCTACCTCATAGGGGGCCAGGTCGTTGGCAGCCCGGTAGGCGTTCACCGCGGCGATCAGATCGGCTGCCGAACCCGCCTGCGCCAGGGCAGGTTGGTGAATAACCTGAAGCCCCGCCAGAAGCGCCACGCACAAAGCAAGGCCGGCCAATCCTCGAAAGAGAATCCTGTTCACACCCAGGATTATAACAAGGTTCAGCGGTAAAACAGAAAGCCCGCCAGTGCCGCCAGCGCCAATACCAGGATGACCGGCACGCGCCTGCTCAACGCCAGCCCGAGCGACCCGGCAGCGATGGCCACGCCGCGCCAGTCGGTGACGGCGGTGGAAGCCAGTTGGAGCGCCACGGCCAGAGTCAACCCCACCACGCCCAGCGAAAGCCCGCGCATGAAGTCTTGCGCAGGCTTGAGCGTTTCCAGGCGGTGATAAAAAGCCGCCACCGCCAGCGCCAGCAGCGGCGGCAAGCAGAGCGCCGCCAGCGCCAGCCCCGCCCCCAGCCAGCCGAACGTCAGGTAACCGAGGCTGATGCTCCACAACCCCGTCGGGCCTGGAGATACCTGACCCACGGCGATGGCGGTGACAAAATCGGCCTCACGGGCCCAGCCAAGGGCGATCAGATCTTTGTGCAAAAAGGGCAGGTTGCCCAGGCCGCCGGTAGAAAGCAGCGAAGCCTTGAGGAAGAGCAGAAAGTAAGCCAGCCAGTTCACCGCGCGGTTTCGCTTTCTGCCGGCAGGCGGGCCGGAGGGATGACCCACAAGAAGAGCACCGCCGCCGCGCCCGCCAGCAGCAGCACCACCACAGGCGAGGTCACGTCCAGCACAAGCAGCGCCCCCGCCCCTGCCAGGATGAGCACCTGCCCGGAGAGCCGCACCGCCCCTTCGCGGTAGGCGCGCGCCAGCAGCGGCTGCGCCATCTGGTAAGCCATCGCCAGGCTGAGGCCGATCGTCGCCGGAAGGATGCCCCGCATGGCGGCCTGCACCACCGGCTGGCGGCGGATGAGCGCGAACCCGGCGGTCATCAACACCGTGGCCCCGGCCGAGGGCAGCAGCAGCCCGGCCGCCGCCGAGGCCAGCCCCGCCCAACCGCGCAGGCGGTAACCGATCAACACCGTCAGCTTGATCAGGTTGATCCCCGGCGAAATCTGCGAGAGCGCCCAGGCGCGGATAAACTCCTCCTCGCTCAACCAGCCGCGCTCGATGCACGCCTGGTGCACCAGGTAGAAGGTGGATGACCCTCCACCGAAAGATTGGATGCCAATGCCAAACCAGATGCTGAAGATTTCCCACAAGGTGGGGTTGAGGGGTCGTGCCATGCACACCTCGATGCAAAGGTAATTTCCCCATTGTAAACCGTTTCAGGCATCCGCACGATCGAGGATATAATATCGCTTGCACACACCCCACCTCTGGAGGAGCTATGCGAGTGCTTGTGACGGGCGGGTCGGGCGCGGTCGGCCGGGCCGTTGTGGAGCGGCTGGTGCAGGGCGGCCACACGCTGCGCGTCATTGGCCGCCGGCCGGGCCTGGTTTTTGAAGGCGCAGAATACCGCGTCTGCGACGTGAACGACTACGCCGCCCTGCGCGAGGCCGTGCGCGGCTTCGAGGCGGTCATTCACCTGGCGGCCATCCCCAACCCGGCCTTTGGCACGCCGGAAGAGATCTTCCGGGTCAACTGCTCCGGCACGTTCAACGTCTTCCAGGCCGCCGCGCAGGAAGGCATCCGGCGCGTCATCCAGGCCAGCTCGATCAACGCCACCGGGCAATTCTTCGGCGTCAAGCCTGCCCCGCTGTACTACCTGCCGATCGATGAAGAGCACCCCGTATTTTCCACCGACGGCTACTCGTTCTCCAAGAACATCATCGAGCAGATCGGTGAATTTTTCTGGCAGCGCGAGGGCATCTCCAGCCTGGCCTACCGCCTGCCGTATGTGGCCCCGGCCTCCATCCACCCGCAGATGGGGCAATGGCGCGCGGGCTTCAAGGCGCTGGCAGCCGAGCTGGGCGCCATGCCGCCCGCGCAGCAGCGCGCCTGGTTCGAGGCCGCCTGGAAGGCCTATAACGAATACCGCGCCGGCCGCCCTTATGAGCCGCCGAAAGCCTCGCCCGAGACCCTCGCCGACTATCCCGCCGATGAAGGCCCGGGCATGATGGCGATGGTCAACCGGGTGAACTTCTTCACCATGCTCGATGAGCGCGACTCGGCGCAGGCCTTCGAAAAGGGCCTGACAGCCGCGTTCGAGGGCAGCCACGCCCTGTTCATCAACGACAGCCAGAATTGGACGGGCGTAGAATCGCGCCTGCTCGCCAGGCTGTTCTACCCGGACGTGACCGAATTCAAGCAGGAACTGACGGGCTTCGCCACGCTGGTCAGCATCGATAAAGCCCGCCGGATGATCGGTTTCGAGCCTGAATACACTTATGGAGAAGGAAACTAGCATGCCAAACCAGGATAATTTCGAGCAGGTCCTAGACCACGTCAACACCCATTCAAAGCCTTCGGACCTCAAGATCACCGATATGCGCTTCGCCGATATCACCGGCGCGCCGATGCACTGCACGCTGATGAAGCTCTACACCAACCAGGGGTTGGTCGGCTATGGCGAGGTGCGCGACGCCGCCACCAAAACCTATGCGCTGATGCTCAAGCGCATCCTGCTGGGCGAAAACCCCTGCGATGTAGACCGCCTCTTCCGGCGCATCAAGCAGTTCGGCGGCCACGCCCGCCAGGGCGGCGGCGTGAGCGGCGTTGAGGTGGCCCTCTGGGACCTGGCCGGCAAAGCCTACGGCGTGCCCATCTACCAAATGCTGGGCGGCAAATTCCGCGACCGCATCCGCATCTATTGCGACACCGACGTGAGCGGCAAGCCCGACGGCACCAAGATGGGCCAGGCCCTCAAACGGCGCATGGATATGGGCTTCACCTTCCTCAAAATGGACGTCGGCATCGGCCTGATCTGGGATGAGCCGGGCGCCCTGAGCTACCCCACCGGGCTGAAAGAAGAAATGCAAGAGCTTGGCCGCCACGGCTGGCGCTGGAACGTGAAGACGCTCGAAGACCGCGCCAGGCGCAACCGCGCATATGATATCTACAACGTGCCGCATCCGCTGACGGGCATTCACCTCACCGAGAAGGGCATTGACCTGCTCGAACAGTACGTATCCGACGTGCGCGACGTCATCGGCTACCAGGTGCCCCTGGCCACCGACCACTTCGGCCACATCGCCCTGGAAGATTGCATCCGCCTGGGCAAGCGCCTTGAGAAATACAACCTGGCCTGGGTCGAAGATATGGTTCCCTGGCAGTACACCGATCAGTATGTGCGCCTGAGCCAGGCGATCAACATTCCCGTCTGCACCGGCGAAGATATTTACCTCAAGGAAGGCTTCAAACCGCTCCTCGAGGCGCGCGGGGTTTCCGTCATCCACCCCGATGTGCTCACCTCGGGCGGCATCCTCGAGAACAAGAAGATCGGCGACCTGGCCGCCGAACACGGCGTGGCGATGGCCGTGCACATGGCCGAAAGCCCCATCGGCTGCATGGCCGCCGTGCACAGCGTGGCCGCCACCGAGAACTTCCTGGCGCTCGAGTTCCACTCGGTGGATGTGCCCTGGTGGGATGATCTCTGCTCCGGGCTTCCCAAACCCCTGGTCAAGAACGGCTATATTGAGGTGCCTTCGACGCCCGGCCTGGGCATCGAGGCCCTCAACGACGAAGTTATCGCCGCGCACCTGCACCCCGATATCCCCGGCCTGTGGGAGCCGACCAGCGCGTGGGACGACGACTGGAGCCACGACCGCGCGTGGAGTTGAGAAAAAAGATGTGCTTCGGGGTTCGAAGCACATCTTTTTTCGCCAATTTATAGTATCATGGGCGCATGTTTCTGACGGTGACGGCCAATTCCGCGCTCGACCGCATCATGTTCGTCGAGGAATTTTCACCCGGCAAGACGATGCGCACCAGCAACGCCATCGACTCGATCGGCGGGAAGGGCCTGGGCATTTCACTTGTCCAGCGCGCCTTTGAGCTCGATACCTTCAGCCTGGCGTTTGCTGCCGGTTCGACCGGCAAATACCTGCGCCACCTGGTCATGAAAGCCGGCATACCGAATGAGTTCATCTGGGTGGAGGGTGAGACGCGCATCTCGCACATCATCGTCGAGACGGCCCACCGCCGCCACAGCCACATCATCACGCAGGGGTACGAGATCAACGAGGAAGAATACGAGCGGCTGCTGGCGGCCTATGAGCGCTTGCTGCCCTCGGCCGAATGGGCCATCCTCGCCGGTTCGCTCCCGGGCGGCGCGCCGCGCGGGCTCTACGCCACATTGACGCAGATCGCGCACCGGGCCGGAAAGCCGGTGCTGGTGGATTGCATCGGCCCGCCCGCCAACGATGCCATCCGTACCAGGCCAACCATTATGAAGATGAACCGGCGTGAGATGGATATCACCTTTGGGCTGCCGGTGGACACGCTCGATGCCATTCACCATTCGGCCAGGGCGCTGTGTGAGAAGTTCGGCCTGGAATCTTTCCTCGTCACCTGTGGAGAAGAAGGTATCATCCTGGTGACGAAGGAAAAGAGCTGGCGCGCCTTCGGGCCGCGGCAGGTGGAAGTGAACGGAACCGGCGCGGGCGAGGCCGTTTCGGCAATGATCCCCTGGCGCCTTTCGCTCGGTGAACCGTGGCCCGAGGCCCTGCGCTGGGGCGCCGCCGCAGGCTCGGCCACCGTGCTGACAAGAGGCAGCTCGGAATGCCACCCGGTGGATGTGCACCGCCTGTTGCCGGATATCCGTGTGTTGGAGATCTGAAACCAGAAAGCAGCCGCATGCCGAATATCGCCGACCTCTCTGATGAACCGAAATTCACCATTAAAGCTGTGGCCGCACAGACGGGCATCCGCCCGGTGACGATGCGCGCCTGGGAACGGCGCTACGAAGTCCTCTCGCCGTATCGCTCCGAAAACCGCTACCGCCTCTATTCCGAACGCGACATCGCCATCCTGCGCTGGCTCAAGAACCGCTCGGACAGCGGGGTTGCGATCAGCACCGCGGTGGCCGAACTGCGCAAGATGATCGCCCAATCTCAATGGCCTGAAGCCGTCCCGCAGATGCCCGCGCACCTGCCCGGAAAACCCGCGCTGCCCCCCGCGCAATACGCCGCGCGCCTGACTCAGGCCTTTATGCGCCATGATGAAACCGCCGCCGCCGAGGTGCTTCAAGAAGCCCACGAGGCTTTCGACCTGACGACCGTCTTCGAAGGGGTCATCATCCCCTGCCTGGTGGAAATCGGTGAAGCCTGGTACAACGGGATCATCCGCGTCACCACCGAGCATTTTGCCAGCGCCTTCTTGCGCGGCAAGCTGCTCGCGCTGCTCCAGGCGTACCCCACCCGCCGCAGCGCGCCTTTCATCCTGCTGGGCTGCGCTCCCACCGAGCAGCACGAGCTTGGCGTGTTGATGCTGGCCGTGTTGACCCGCAAACAGGGCTACCGGGTCGAATTCCTCGGGCCGGATATTCCCATCGACGACCTGGTGGATTACGCCTCCTACGAACACCCCGCGCTGATCGTGCTCTCGGCCTCTTCGGCGCTGGCCGCGTTGGAGATGAAAACCGCGCAAGCAAAACTGAGCAAGATCCGCCCGGCGCCGGTGTTTGCCTTCGGCGGCCGCGCTTTTGACCTCGACCCGAAACTCGCCGCTCAGATCCCCGGCAACTACCTCGGAAACTCGCTCGAAAAGGCGCTCGCGAGGGTGAACGAACTCCTTGCGGACCGGTAACACCGGCCTCGCGCACACAAGGTTCCACACCCGCCGGGCGTCCCTTTCATTAATCGGCCAAAAAGGGTAAACTAACCTACCAATTCAACCTTAAGAGCCGCCCGAAGGAACGCTGCCTGCATGTTCAAGAACAATAAAGCCCTCATTTCCATTTTCCTCATCGTCTTCATCGACCTGTTCGGCTTCAGCCTGATCCTGCCGCTGCTGCCCTATATGGCGCGCGGCTTTCAGGCCACCGATTTTCAAATCGGCCTGCTGGTGGCCTCTTACGCCGCCGCGCAGCTGGTCGGCGCGCCCATCCTCGGGCGGCTTTCCGATAGCTTTGGGCGCCGGCCGGTGCTGCTCATCTCCATCGCCGGGAATGCGCTTGGCTTTTTGCTCTTAGGGTTGGCCAACAGCCTGTGGATGCTCTACCTGGCGCGCACCCTGGCGGGCCTGACGGCCGCCAACATCAGCGTGGCTCAGGCATATATCAGCGACGTGACCGATGAGAAGAACCGCTCGCGCGGCCTGGGGCTGATCGGCGCCGCCTTTGGCCTGGGGTTCATCATCGGGCCGGCGCTGGGCGGGCTGCTCAGCCGGGCTGGCTTTTCACTGCCGTCGTTCACCTCGGCCGGGCTTTCCACGTTGAATTTCATCCTGGTGCTCCTCTGGCTGCCCGAATCACTCACCGCCGAGCGCCGCCTGGCCGTGGCCCACACCACCCGCCTTCCGTTCACCATCCCGGCTCTCATCCAGGTGCTGCGGCGCCCGCTCGTCGGGCCGCTGCTCTATACCCGCCTGTTCTTTGGCCTGGCCTTTTCCATTTTCCAGACCATCTTCATGCTCTACGCCCTGGAACGCTTCAACCTCGACTCGCAGCAGACCGGTTACATCCTGGCTTATGTGGGCGTGCTTTCGGTGGTGACTCAAGGCTTCCTCATCGGCAGGCTCACCGGCCGCTTCAGCGAGAGCGCGCTCATCCTGGCGGCCACAGCCGTCATGGCGGTTTCGCTGCTCGGCTGGGCGCTGGCCCCCACCGTGACGGTGCTGATCATCGTCCTGGCGCCCATCGCCATGAGCGGCGGCATCCTCAACACGGTTGTCAACAGCGCCATCACCAAATCGGTCTCGCCGGTGGAAATCGGCGGGATGCTGGGCATTTCCACCTCGCTGGAAGCCTCAACGCGCGTCATTTCGCCGTCGCTGGGCGGGTTGTTGCTGCAAGTCGTCGGCGCGCGCCTGGGCGCGCAGGCCGGCACGGCGGCCCCGGGCCTGCTGGCCTCGCTGCTCCTCGCCTGGCTGGTGACGTACATCTTCCGCTTCATTTACCGGGCGCAGCCCCTGCCGGCAGCCGCCTCGCCCACCCCTCCCGGCGATTGACCCTCCTTTGAGGCGCGTTCTTTCCTGGAATTCACCCGAAATTAACCAGATTCACAGGTAAATCCGCCCCAAAATAAGATATGATAGGTTGTATATGTCAGAAAGGCAGTCCGCCATGAGTCCCGCAGATCAAACCAGGCCGAAAGCCAATCCTCCCCGCCCCGGCATCGAAAAGACGCTCGACGGCATTCTGGAGCGGCTGCGCCAGGGCCTCGAAGAGCTGGCCGGAAGGCTTTCACCCGGCCGGCCCCAGCCGCAGCCCATCCCGGTGCCGCTGCCGCCCTTGCGCCGCCGGAGGAGATAACCTTTGCCCGTATTGATCGACCGTTACCAGGTCTTTTCACCCGCCTCCCTGGTGAGTGATTTCCATTTCCAACCAAACGCCTTAAAGCTCCTCACCCCGCCGCCCGTCATCATCCAGCTGCATGCCGCCCAGCCCCTGGCAGAGGATTCGCGCAGCGAGTTTACCCTCTGGTTCGGGCCGCTGCCCATCCGCTGGCGGGCAAGGCATGTGCGCGTCTCGCGCGACGGGGGCTTCACCGATGTTCAAGAGCGCGGCCCCTTCCATCTCTGGGAGCATACCCACGCCTGGCGCGCCGACGGTCCCGATTCCACCGAGATGGTTGAGATCATCCAATACCGGCATCGCCAGGGCCGGGAAGGTTTGCTCACCCGCCTGCTATTCTCTCCCCCACTGCTGCGCCTGATGTTCACCCACCGCCGCCGCACCGTCCAAACGGCCTGCGAGCGGCAGCTGCGCCTCCTGCAAATTTCAGCGTGAAGCCGCCCGATGGTTTAAAAGCGAAGAAGCCGCCTTCACAGGCGACTCCTTCTTGTTTGGCTGCGGCACGTTACTGATTAGAGGCTAACCAGGAGGGGTGCCGCAGCCATACGCTTACTATGATCCATTTTCGACACCACCTCCTTGTCCTTAGAATAGCTCGAGAGCAAGGCAGGTTCCCTTGGTTGGTATAAGTATTCCATATTCAACCGCTAAAGTCAAGCAAAACTGTCGGAATTAACCAAACTGTTAACCTCTGCGGTTCCAGGCGCTCTCACCGCACCCGGCGCTTCCACTCTTCTTTCAATTGCAGCTGGCGCGGGCTTTCACCCGGCCCGAGCGCGAGAAAATCGACCAGCAGGCGGTTGAACTTACTGCTCTCATCCAGCATGGGGAAGTGCCCCGAAGAGTCGAACAGGATGGCATGCGTCTGCTCGGGCAGGTGCTGCACCAGGTCCAGGTCGGGGGGTTCCACGGCGGGGTCGTTCACCCCGTTCACCAGCAGGCATGCGCGTGAAAGCCTCCGGCTGGCATCGCGCGTCTCTTGCAGGCTGTGGCCGTTGAGCGATGCGGCAATCGCCAGCGGGTCGGTCTTGGGCGTCTCGGCGCGCACCGCATCGCTCAAGGCCGATTTCACCAGCAGCCATTCTGCCAGGTCCGCCGGGCCGGTGGTGCGCAGACGCGGGTTTAGTTTACCTTCATCCAGCGGGTAGCTGACGGCCATCACCCGGTCCACCACCTCGGGGTGGCAGGCCGCGAAGAGCACCGCCACCATCGCACCCAGGCCGTGACCCACCAGCGCCACCCGCCCGATGCCCATCTGCTCCATAAAATGCTCCACCAGTAGAATCTGCTGGTTGAGTGAGTAATACGGTTGGAATTTGGCGGTATCGCCGAAGCCCCACAAATCGAGCGCGTACGCCCGGTAAGAGACCGAAGCCGCCTGCATCACGGGGATCCAGTAACGCCACGAGCCCACCCAGCCGTGCAGGAAGATCAAAGGCCTCCCGCGTCCGAGGACTTCGTAGTGAACGATTTGCGAATCGAGCAAAATTGCGCTCATGCGCCCCCCGCCGACCTTGCGCCTACTTCGCGGCGTATTTCTTCAGCATCTCGGCCACCTGGGCCGTCAGTTCCATGGGGGCAAACGGCTTGAGCAGGTATTCATCTGCCCCGGCATTCAGGCCGGTTTGGATTTCCGATTCCTGCCCCTTGGCCGAAAGGAACACCACCGGTATCTTCGCCGTTTGCGGATCCGCCTTCATCGCCGCGCAGGCTTCATAGCCGGTCATGCGCGGCATGCGCACATCCATGAGAACCAGGTCCGGCTTCTCGGTCAGCGCAGCCTCCACCGCTTCCGCGCCGTTCGAGACGGCCACCACTTCATGCCCGGCGAACGTCAAGGTAAACTTCACCAGGTCGCGAATATCGGGTTCATCTTCTGCGATTAAGATTTTTGCCATGCCAGCCCTCATTTCTATAGATTAATTTTCCTGCACCGGTAAGGTGAACGAGAAGACGCTGCCTTCGTTGCGGATGCCGCTGCTCTTGAACCAGATGCGCCCGTTGTGCATCGCCACCAGCGTCTTGGCAACCGATAACCCCAGGCCTGTGCCCGCCGTGGCCAGCACGAGGGGGTCTTCTCCGCGATAGAAGCGCTCAAAGATGCGCTGCTGTTCTTCAGGCCCGATGCCAATGCCGTTGTCTTCCACGTCCACCTGCACTTCGCCATTGGGATGGCTCATGCGCACCACCACCCGCCCGTTGGCGGGGGTGTAGTTATAACTGTTGCTCACCAGGTTGCCGATCACCTGGCGGATGCGCTCGAGGTCGCCCACCACCGGAGGCAGGTCATCGGGCACTTCCAGGCGGAAGTCCATCGGCTTATTCTCTTCTCGCGCGCGGGCAGCCATATCCTCGAGCACCTCTTCGGCGATCTCTTTGAGCGAGAGTTCCTGCAAATTGAGCGTCACCCGCCCGGATTCGATGCGCGAGATATCCAGCAGGTCGTTCACCAGCACGCCCAACCGCTCGGTGTTGTTGCGCACAATCTCGAGGAAGTGGCGCTGCTGGCCGGTCAGCTCGCCGGTGGCCCCCATCAGCATGATCTCCACATAACCCTTGATGGAGGTCATCGGGGTGCGCAGCTCGTGGCTCACATTGGCGACGAACTCCGTCTTCATGCGGTCCACCTGCACTTCGTGGGTGATGTCACGGAAGATCGAAACGGTGCCCAGGAAGGATGAGCGCCAGAACACCGGCGCCAGGTGGACGTCAATGACGCTGCCGTTATCCAGGTCGAATTCATCGGCAAAGCTCTCGCCCTGGTATGACTTGGGTTCTTGCGACCAGTTACGGATGGTGCGCAGCCAGTCGGCGCCCGAACGCCCAAACAACCCGCTGAACTGGTCGAGCGGCTTGCCGAGGATATCCTGCGCGCTCAGCGAAAGGATGCGCTCGGCGGAAATATTGAACAGCGTCACCTTGCCGCTGGCATCGGTGACCACCACGCCGTCGGCCACCGCCTCGAGGATGGCGCGCGAGCGGCTGGCTTCGATCTGCTGTTCGCGCAGCATGTTGCCCAGGTGCTCCGATTGGTCGCGGATGAGGTTGAACAGCTCGGCGTTATTGAGCGAGATGGCAATCTGCCTTGCCGTGGCCTCCGCCAGGCCGATCTGACCCGGGCGGAAGAAGCCGCGTTCGCGGTGGAAGAGCAGCAGCGCGCCGAGGGCATCCTCGCCCATCACCAGCGGCACGGCCAGGGCGCTGGTGTAACCCGGGGTCTGCCCGGCCGGGATTTCCCAGCGTTCGTCGTGGGCGATATCTTCGATGATGGCGGGCTGGCGTTCGCGCGCCACCCTGCGCATGATTGCCCGCTCCAGCTCAAGGTGCATGGCGGGGTTCTCGGCCAGCCCCACCAGCGATTCTCCGGCGCGGAACGGCTTTTGATTGCCCTCCAGCAGCAGGGTCATACTCTCTTGCGAACCGAGCGATTCGTTGATCACCGCCAGCGCGCGGTTGAGCACCAGGCCCATATCCAGGCTGGTCGAGAGTTCACTGATGACCTTGAGCAGGGTCTGCGAGTTCTGATGCTCGCGGCGCAGCTCGCTGGTGCGCTCTTCCACGCGCCGCTCGAGGAACTCCGTCAGGCTGCGCGTCTCATCGAACAGGCGTGCATTCTGGATGGCGATGGCCGCCTGGTTGCAGACGGTGCGGGCCAGCTCGATCTCCGCCGGAGAGAAGCGCCGCATCGTTTCATTCTGCACCAGCAGCCAGCCGTGCAGCGTGGAACCGGTGAGCAGCGGCACCACCAGCAGCGAGGTCACCCTGCGCGGCTCGAAGTAAGAGGCGCGCATCCCGGCCAGGTCGTCTTCAGCGGCCACGTTGGCGGTGCTGAAGATGCCCTTTGAGTCCTTCAGGCGCTCGAAGAGCGGCACGTCCAACAGCGCCAGGGGCAGGCGGTCAGACTGCGGCGGCACTTCGACTTCCAGGATGAACTTGTCACCCGGGCCGAGCATCACGCAGGCCACCTGGCTGGCAGACATCGCGCTCAGCAGGTGCTGGGCCGTCAGCTTGAGGATGTAATTGATATCCAGCGACGAGCCCAGCTCGCCCGAAAGCTGGTTGAGCAGAGCCAGGCGCTGCGAGCGCTGGTCAAGCTCGGCGGCGCGGCGCACGCTTTCTTCGAAGAGGCGGGCGTTCTCCAGCGCGGCCGCCGCCTGCCCCGCGAACGTGGAAGCTGCCTGGATATATTCAGGCGTGTAAAAACCCGCCTCACGCTTATCCATTGCCAGCAGGCCCACCACTTCGCCTTTGACGATCAACGGTATGCCCAGCCACGAGAGGTTCTCCGGCTCGGCTAAAGCCGGGAAGCGCAAATCGGCGCGCACATCGGCCACGGCGATGCACTCGCCGGTGCGGATCATTTCGAGGAAGAGGGCGCTGTCATCCACCGCGGCAGTAAGCCCGATGCGGCTGGCATCGTCGTCGAACCCGTGCGCGGCCAGCACCGTCAACAAACCGGCGCGCCGCATCCACAACGTGGCCGTCTCGTAGGGCACCACGTCTTGCAGCAGCCCCAGCAGGGCTCCCAGCAGTTCATCCTGGTTCAGGCTGGAAGTGAGAGCGCTGGAGGCTTTGGTCAGGTTTTCGAGCTGGCGGGCGCGCATCTCGGCGGCCTGGTAGAGGCGCGCATTATCGAGCGCCAGTGCGGCCTGCTGCGAGAAGGAGTACGCCAGGGCTTCATCTTCTGCGCTGAAGGCCGATGGGGTGTCGTAATTCTCAAGCACCAGCGCGCCGCTCACCTGCTCGCTCAGGCGCAGCGGCAGAATCATATACGCCACCGGCAGGCGCCCGCGGGTGGCCTGGCGGTAGCGCAGCAGGTCATCGGGCGTCAGGTGCACCTGGCTGGCGAAGTTCAGCTCGGCCACGCGCACCGGCTCTCCCGTGCGCAGAACGCGCAGCAACAGGTTCCCGCCGCTGTCGAGCATGGCCGTTGGGCTTGCCAGCTGGTATTGAAGCGTCAGCACCGCCTGGTCATCGCTGAAGCCGCGCGCCACCTGCGGGATGAGCACCCCGCGCTGCCGGTCATACAGGCCCACCAGCCCGGCCTGGGCCTGCGGCAGCACTTCACGGACGCGCTCCAGCAGGGCGGTGAAGATATTCTCTGGCTCCAGGCTGCTGAGCTTCAAGCTGAAATCGAGCAGGCGGTTCACTTCCACGAGCCGGCGCTGCGTTTCGGTGAGCAGGCGCAGATTCTGCAGGGCCGTGCTCACCTGGTGCGCCAGTTGCTCAAAGATGCGCCGGTCTTCATCCGAGAACCCGCCCAGGCTGCGCCTGCCGGTCACCAGCACGGCTGTGCGGTTGGCCCCGCCCGAAAACAGCAGACCGATCACGCTGCTTGCCTGCAACCCTGCCAGCAGCGGGTTATTGGCCCATTCCGGGTGGCTGGCCGTGTCTGAAATAAGCAGGACCTCCACCTCTTTTTTGCTTTCCTGCAGCAGCCAGCGCAGCGGGTTGCGCTGCCCAAAGAGCGCCTCGGGGTTGGCCCCTTCCGGGATATTCCCGGTCACCTCCAGCAGGCGCACGCCGGCCGGAGTGCTTTCGGCCACCAGCGCCGTGTGCATGGTGAAGCGTGTGAGCAGGCCGCGGCACAGCGTGCGGATGATCGCCCCGGCGTCCGATTCGGCGCTGGCCTGGGCGGCTACTTCCAGCGCAGCGCGGATGCGCTCGATGCGCCGGCTGAGGCCGTGCAGGTCGATCGTCTGCTCAAGGTCTTTGCGCAGCAACACCGGCAGGTTGGCCTGAGCTGCTTCGGCAGCCTTCACCGACCGGTCGCGTTCCTGCTCCAGCAAACTCACCTGCGCCTCAAGCGCCGCCGCGCGGCGGTGGTTCTCGATGATCAACCCTGCCTGAGCTGCCAGCAGTTCGATGGCTTCGAAGGTTGGCCGGTCGGGGCGGCGGCCATCGGCCGGCGCATCCAGGCTGATCAACCCCAACGGCTCGCCCTGCGAGTCGAACAGCGGGACGATCAGAAAATCTTCCGGGTCCCAGGGGTCTGAGATCGTATGGTCAACATCCTGGGCGACATCGATCGTATGCACATCCGGCGGGATCACCGGGGTCTTATCGGCCGGAATGTAGTACACCCCGCCGGTGCGGAACTCCGGCTGGAGCAGCGTGGAGACGGAAGTCCAGGGCAGCGTGTGCTCCTGCAGGTCGGCCCATTGATCGCGCGAAAGCCCAGTAGACACCACCCTGCGCAGGCAGCGGCCTTCGGCCTCGAACACGCTGATCACATTCACCTGGAAGGGCGTGGCTTGCTTGAGCGCGCCGCCGATCGCCACCAGCGATTGATCGAGCGGTAGAGAGGGCCTCAGCATCTGCGATACGCGCAGCAGTTCGGTGAGGGTGTCCATCTCGCGCTTGAGGAGCGCGCTGCGCCTGACCTGTTCTTCATGCTGCAAAGCATTCCCCAGGGCCACCCCTGCCTGGATCGAAAGGGTTTGCACCGCCTCCAGAGTGGCCTGGTCGAAGAACCCCGCCCTGGGGCTGTGCAAGATGATCATACCCGCCAGGCGCTGGCGGTGGAAAATCGGCGAAGCCAGCCCCGAACGCACGTCTTGATGCGGGGCCGGCAGCCCGTCGGCTTCAAAATCGGCGATGGTCACCGGCAGGCTGCGGGCAAGCACGCGCTGTTCGAGCACACCGCTCAGGCCGGCGCTTTCATCGCCGAAGGCCTGGCGCACCACCCGGGGGGCATCCTCGGGGGTGTTGGCGGCAAGCAGCAACACCGCCCCGCAAGCCGCCCCGCTGATGCGCAGGGCTTCGGCGTGCACCAGTTTGAGCATCGCGGCGGGGTCAAGTGTGTTGCTCAGGTCGCGGCTGGCGCGGGTGACCAGGGTGAGTTGTTCCACCTGCTTTCGCAAGCCCTCGTCGGTTTGCGAACGCAGGAACATCTGCTCGGCGGCGCCGGCCAGCTGCCCGGCGGCTGTGGCCACCAGCTGCACGTCGCTCATATCAAAGAAGTCCGCCGTCCGGCTGCCAAACCAGATTTCCCCAATCCCTTCGCTGCGCACCACCAGCGGCACGATGATCGCGCTCTGGGCCGTCCAGGCGTTCAAGATGGCGCGGTAGAATGGAATCACCGCCTGGTCGGCAGCGTTCATGCCGGTGCGCAGGGTGCGCTGTGAGTCGCTCACGGTGAAGGGGAACTGCGGATCATCCACCAGCAGGCGCTGGAGCGATTCATCCAATCCGGCGTTCGCGCCGTACTGCGAGCCCTGGTGTAATTGCAGGAAAGTGCGCGCCTTATCCAGCAGAAAGACCGCCCCCACATCGGCCCGCAGCAGGCGCGCCAGTTCCTGCACCGAAAATTGCAGGATCTCATCGAGGTTGGCCGCCGAACTGGCGAGGCTGGCGATCCGGCGCAATGATTCGGCGCGCTGCGCCCTGGCCCTCGATTGCTGCACCAGGGCTGCGTTTTCGATGATCGAGGCCGTCTGGTTGGCGATGATCGTGAGCAGGTGCAAATCCGACTGGGTGAACGAGCCGCCCTCGAGGCGGTTCGACACCTGTAAATAGCCCAGCATGCGCCCGCCCGAGTTGAGCGGCACCAGCACCGTCTCGCGCAGGCTGGCCGCCTGGGCCACGAATGAAAGCCCCAGCAATTCCCACTGCGGGTCGCTGGAAGCATCTTCGGTGATCAAAACATCCTGGTCCAGCAGGATCTGCTCCACCTGGCTGCCGGGGGGCACGGCGGTGCGGTACAGCTCCACAATCTGGTCGGGCAGCCCTTGATAGGGAATTTGCGCTTCGAGCGCACGCTGGTTCTCGTTGTAGATCAAAAAGCCCAGGATTTGCGCGCGAACGATGGGCGCGATGGAATCAACCAGGCGGGCGAAGAGCGTCTTCGGGTCGCGCACCGCGCTGAAGGCCTGCGCCATCTGCGAAAGGCCGCTCAATTCGGCGCTGCGCTGCTTTTCCTGGCGATAGGCCAGGGCGTTGTGCAGGGCAATGGCCGCCTGCCCCGAGAGCAGGCGCACCAGGGCCAGGTCCTCCTCGTGGAAGGCCTCCGGGGTGCGCGAGCCAAGCTCGAGCGTGCCCACCAGGTCGCTGCCCACCAGCAGCGGAACGCCCAGGTAAGCCCGCAGGCCGGGCGTGCGCCCCTCCACCGGACGCACATCGAAGCGCCGGTCAACATCGCCGATCAACAGCGAGGTGCGCTCGCGGCACAGATAGCCGCTGTAGCCGTCGGAGGAGGAATAACGGCGGTCCTGCCGCTCCAAGCGGCGCTCGCTGTTCGTGACCCAAATGTAATGATAAGGGACAAGCTCCTGGGTCTCTCCATCCCACAGTGTGATCTCGAGAAAATCGGCGGGCACCAGCTTCTCGACGTTCTCCAGAACGGCGCGCACCGTTTGCTCCACATCCAGGCTGGAGGCAATCGCCTGGGTCAATTCGGTGAAGGTCTGGAGGGTTTGGGCGCTGGTGCTGTCGCTCTGCCCGGCCAAACCGGCGGCCAGCTCGGGGAAACGCAGTGAAACGAGCACCACCGGCCCTTGAGCAAAGTTCAGGCGGTAGGATGTGCCCTCCACGAAGCGCCCGTCGAGGGTGAAGTGCGCCTGCCCCTCGGCTGCGCACAGGTTGAGCAGGGCATCTGCCGGGCGGGCGCGGCGCGCCATCTGCTCCAAATCGGCCTGGTCTTGCTCGGTGAGGTGAAAAACCTGGCGCGCCCGCGCGTTGAGCGAGCGCACCCTGCCCCCGGCTTCGATCACCAAAACGGCGTCTTCCAATTCATCCGGCGGCGCATCCGCAGCGAGCAGTTCGAGGTTCTCGGCCGGGCGCATTGCCGGGGCGGCGCGCACCAGCAGCCGGGCCGCCAGGAAGAAGAACAGCCCAGTCAGAACAAGAACCAGCCCCCAGCTCAAAACGTCCACGTTTGATCAGCCCGTGCTTGCCTATTTGAGCGAATCCTGGCGGCGCTCCTCGGCGGCCAGTTCGGTGATCTCGCGAATATCGGCGAAGTAATGCGAAGCCGGTGAGACCACACCCACCGCCAGGGTCATCATCGGGGTCGGCTCGATCTTCCCACTTTCGTCCGGTGCCAGGATATACCCTTGCTGGCGGTCCATAAAGTTGTAATGGGTCGCCACTTCCTCTTTGAAGCGCTCCTTCAGGCGCTGTTTGATCGCCTCGGCCCGCTCATCGGATGTCAGGATGACGAAGTTGTCGCTGCCGGCATGCCCGATGAAGTCGTTCGGCGTGCCCACTTCATCCACCACTTCACCGGCCAGCATGGCGGTGAAGCGCAGCACGTCGCCCCCGGCGATGAACCCGTACACATTTTTGAAAGCCTCGAAATAATTGATGCGCACATCCAAAAAAGCCCACCCGCCGGCCTGCCGGATGGCGTGCCGCAGCTGGTCTTCGATCATCCGCCCGGCGGGCAGGCCGGTCTGCGGGTCGGTCAGGCTCTCGCGCTCCGAGCGGGCAATCGCGTTCTGCACGCGCAGCTTGAGTTCGTCAATATCGAACGGCTTGGTGATGTAATCATCGGCCCCCAGTTCCAGCCCCTGCAGGCGGTCGCTGCGCTCGTCTTTTTGGGTCAGGAAGATCACCGGAATGTGACTGGTGCGCATGGT
The DNA here is from genome assembly GCA_029975055.1 of Anaerolinea sp. Lineage (GTDB taxonomy): Bacteria > Chloroflexota > Anaerolineae > Anaerolineales > Anaerolineaceae > Anaerolinea. The sequence continues at coordinate 45,608 of JARKPU010000050.1, read as the reverse complement.
GGTGCGCAACTGCCGGCAGACCTCGTAACCGTTGATATCCGGCAGCATGATATCCAGCACGATCAGGTGAGGCATGCTCTGGCGGGTTTTTTCCAGTGCATCGCCGCCGCGCAGGGCCGTTTCGACATCGTAGCCCTGGCTGGAGAAGTAGATTTTGAGCATGTTCGAGATATCAACATCGTCTTCAACGATCAAAAGGCGGGCTTTACCCATGCTTGCCTCCGGTGAATGAGCTCAAGAAAATGACAATCAATGAACTGGCGCCAATTTAGATTGTATATCAATTTATCCGGCCCAAACGCCTTGCGGCGGCTTGCCGGCGGATTTGTTAGTAGATTGTAAACGCGCCGTTGACAAACCCGCGCCTTTCCCATATACTGGCAAGAGACACATTCAAACGGGGAGCCCGGGTAAACCGGGCTGAGAGGAGGACTATCGTCCTCGACCCGCAGAACCTGATCCGGGTAATGCCGGCGGAGGGAGCAGGCGCACGGGCGCCAGAACAACCAACCTCCCCCGGCGGAGGTTTTTCGTTATGCCTGAACGGCGCGCCTTGATCTTCGCCAACGGCCTCATCCCCAGCTACGCGGCGGCAAAGCGCCTTGTGCAGCCGGGTGATGCGCTCATTGCCGCCGACGGCGGCGCCCGCCACCTGGCAGCCCTCGGCCTCACCCCGCACGTGGTGATCGGCGACCTCGATTCGCTCTCGCCCGCCGAGATCGAGCACCTGCGCGGCGCAGGCGCCAGAATCCTGCAATTTCCCCGCGAGAAAGACGAAACCGACCTCGAACTGGCGATCCTCCACGCCTGCCGCGAAGGCTATACGCATCTGCGCATTCTTGGAGCATTCGGCGGGCGCTTCGACCAGGCGCTTGCCAACCTCTTCCTGCTGGCGCTGCCCGAGCTGAAGGGCATCGACGCGCGCCTGGATGACGGCCTGGAAGAAGCCTTTCTGATCGAATCGAACGCCTTCGTCGAAGGCCGCCCCGGCGAGGTCGTCTCGTTGCTGCCGCTGGGCAGCCCGGCCGGGGGCATCCGCACCCGGGGGCTGCGCTACCCGCTGCGCGCCGAAACGCTCTACCCCGAACGCTCGCGTGGCATCAGCAACGAGCTGGAAGCGCCCATAGCGGAAATCCGGCTGGAACAGGGCCGATTGATCTGTATCCACACCCGAAAGGGAGGTTCAAATGATGAAACACTTTAGCTCCATTCTTCTGCATCTTACCCGCCGGGGGGTTCGCCTTGCGGCTGCAGCGTGCATCCTGCTGGCCGCCTGCGCCCCGGCCGCCACGCCCACCCCCGCCGCCACCCCCAGTGGGCCGGTGGAACTGGCCGTGATGACGCACGATTCCTTCGCCGTCAGCGAAGACCTGGTGCGCTCCTTCGAGCAGGCAAACAACGCCAAACTCACCTTCATCAAGAGCGGAGACACGGGGGCCGCCCTCAACCGTGCCATCCTCACCAAATCGTCCCCGCAGGCCGATGTCTTCTACGGCGTGGATAACACCTTCCTCTCGCGCGCCTTGAAGGAAGACATCTTTGAGCCTTATGCTCCGCCAGGGCTGGCCGACATCCCCGCAGCCTTCAAGCTCGATCCTTCCAACCGCGCCCTGCCGGTGGATTATGGCGACGTGTGCATCAATTACGATAAAGCCTATTTCGCCGGGAAGAACCTGCCTGTGCCGCAGTCGCTGGAAGACCTGGCCAAACCGGAATACAAAGGCTTGCTTGCGGTGGAAAACCCCGCCACCTCTTCGCCCGGGCTGGCCTTCCTGCTGGCGACGATCGCCCACTTTGGCCCGCAGAAGTACCTGGAGTACTGGAACAGCCTGGTGTCCAACCAGGTGGCCGTGGTGAACGATTGGGAAACCGCCTACTACACCAACTTCAGCGGTTCATCGGGCAAAGGCCCGCAGCCGATGGTCGTCTCTTACGCTTCCAGCCCCGCCGCCGAGGTGATCTACGCCGAGACGCCCCCTGCCGACGCCCCCACCGCTTCCATCACCGCCCCCGGCACCTGCTTCAGGCAGGTGGAGTTTGTCGGCATCCTCAAAGGCACGGCTAAACGCGCCCTGGCGGAGAAGTTCGTCGATTTCATGCTGTCCGTTCCCTTCCAGGAAGACGTGCCCTTGCAGATGTTCGTTTACCCGGTGAATGAGCAGGCCGCCCTGCCGGATGCCTTCACCCAATACGCCGCCGTCGCCGAGCAGCCGGCCTCGCTGCCGCCCGACGAGGTGGCCGCCAACCGCGAAGCGTGGATCCAGGCCTGGACGGAAGCCGTGCTGCGTTGAGCCTCACCGCCCGGCCCCGCAGCGCGCTCGCCTGGGGCAGCCTGCTCTGGCTGCTTCCTTTAGCCTTCCTGCTGTTGTTCTTCCTTACGCCGCTTGCGCGCATCCTCGCACTGGCGTGGCAGGCAGCCGGGGAGCAGGGAGCGCTTTCCGCCGGGCTGCCGGGCCAGGTGATGTACCCGCTCGGCTTCACGCTTTTCCAGGCCGCTCTTTCCACCTTGCTCACGCTCCTGGCCGGGCTGCCGGCGGCGTATCTGTTTGGGCGGTTCAGCTTTGCGGGGCGCAGGCTGCTGCGCGTGCTTTCTACCCTGCCGTTCATCCTGCCCACCGTGGTGGTCGCCGCGGGCTTCAACGCCCTGCTCGGGCCGCGCGGGCTGCTCAACCTGGCGTTGATGGGCCTGGCCGGGCTCGACCAGCCGCCCATCCACTTCATGAACACCCTGGGGGCCATCCTCACGGCGCACGTCTTCTACAACGTCAGCGTGGTGCTGCGCGTGGTCGGCGGGGCCTGGGAACGGCTCGACCTGCGCCTCGAGCAGGCCGCGCGCACCCTGGGGGCCGGCGGGCTGCGCGCATTTTGGGAGGTGACCCTGCCGCTCCTGCGCCCGGCCATCCTCGGCGCGGCGCTGCTGGTCTTCCTCTTTAATTTCACCAGCTTCGGCGTCATCCTCCTGCTGGGCGGGCCGCGCTTCGTTACCCTGGAGGTTGAAATTTACATCCAGGCCTTGCAGCTGCTCAACCTGCCCCTGGCGGGGCTGCTTTCGGCCGTGCAGCTCGGCTTCACCCTGCTGCTCACGGCCCTCGCGCGGCGGCTCGAACCGGGGCAGGGCATCCCGCTCGCGCCGCGCGTCAAAGGCGAGGGGCTGCGCAACCCGCGCGGCTGGGGCCAGCGATTGGCGCTGGGGGCGCTGGTGGCCGGGCTGGCGCTCTTCACCCTTTCACCGCTGGCGGCGCTGGCGGTGCGCTCCGTCACCCGGCTTGAAGCCGAGCGCGGGCAGCGCGGAGCCGTGCAAACCGGCCTCACGCTCGATTACTACCGCGAGCTGTTCGTCAACCGGCGCGGCTCGATCTTCTACGTCCCCCCGGCCACCGCGGCGCTCAACTCGCTGCTCTATGCCCTCGCCACGGTGGGCATCTCGCTCGGCCTGGGGGTTCCGGCCGCTTATGCGCTCAACCGGTCCGGCCCTGCCCGCCGCTGGCTGGATGCGCTGCTCATGCTCCCGCTGGGCGCGTCGGCTGTCACGCTCGGTTTGGGGTATGTCATCACGTTCAACCGGCCGCCGCTGGATGTGCGCTCCTTCCCACTGCTCATTCCAATCGCCCACAGCCTGGTGGCGCTGCCGTTTGTGGTGCGCACCCTCCAGCCGGCCATCGCAGCCGTCCCGCCATCGCTGCGCCAGGCCGCCGAAGTGCTGGGGGCTTCGCCTGCCCGCGCCTGGCTGTTGGTGGATGTGCCCATCCTCTCGCGCGCCGCGCTCACGGGTGCGGTGTTCGCCTTCACCATCTCGCTGGGCGAGTTCGGCGCCACCTCGCTGCTGGCCCGCCCCGAATTCCCCACCCTGCCGGTGGCCATTTTCCGCTTCTTTTCGCAGCCGGGCGCGCTCAATTACGGGCAGGCCATGGCCATGGCCACCCTGCTGATGCTCGTCTGCGCGTTGAGCATCCTGGCGCTGGATCGTTAACGAAGAAAGACGCTTCGGCGCGCTCTGAGCCGCCCCCGGCGGAGGCTCTTCACGTATAATTCAATCCCAGAGGCACCGAACCGTGGGAGCGATCATCCAAAATTGGGACGGCCTGGCCTGGCTGGTGCTGCTGACTGCGCCGCTGCTCTTCATGCAGCGCCGGCTGCACTTTGAAATCCAGGCTTTCTTCCTTTTACTCACCCGCCGCCCCGAGGTGGCCTTTGGGCTGTTCTCGCTGCTCTTTTTCCCCGGCGTGTTGCTGCACGAGGGCAGCCACTTCCTCATGGCCCGCCTGCTGGGCGTGCGCACCGGGCGCTTCTCGCTCATCCCGCAGGTGCTCCCCGGCGGCAAGCTGCAACTCGGCTTTGTGGAAACAGCCGCCGCCGACCCCCTGCGCGACGCGTTGATCGGCGCCGCCCCGCTGCTCACCGGCGGGGTCGCAATCGCCTACCTGGGGCTTCTGCGCCTCGGCCTGCTGCCGCTGGCGGGGTTCTTCAGCGCGCAGGACTGGCCCGCCGTGCTGGGCGTGCTGAGAGGCCTCCCCGCCCAGCCGGATTTCTGGCTGTGGTTTTACCTGGCCTTCACCATCAGCAGTACCATGCTCCCTTCTGCATCCGACAGGCGCGCCTGGCTGCCGGTGGTGCTCGTGCTGGCGCTGATGCTCGGCCTGGCGCTGCTGGGCGGGGCCGGCCCCTGGATGCTGGAGCACCTTGCCCCGTGGGTGAACCGCGCGCTGCGCGTGCTGGCCGCCGTTTTTGGCATCAGCCTGGGTATTCACCTGGCGCTGTGGCTGCCTTTCCGCCTGCTGCGCGCCCTGGCGAGTAAAGCAACGGGCCTGCATGTGCGTTGAAACAGCTGTCTGACAACCCTGGCAAAAGCGTGATAGAATCGCCCCTCAGGAGTAAAAACACTTGTTGATCGATAGCTGGGGCCGCCAGATCACCTACCTGCGCATCTCTGTAACCGACCGCTGCAATTTGCGCTGCGTTTACTGCATGCCGCCGGAGGGCATCCAGCTCAGGCCGCATGATGAAATCTTGCGCTTCGAGGAGATCGCCGAGGTGGTGCGCGCCGCCGCCGAGAACGGCGTGCGCGAGGTGCGCCTGACGGGCGGGGAGCCTCTGGCCCGCCCCAACCTGCCCGCCCTGGTGGGCATGCTTTCGGTCATTCCCGGCATCGAAGACATCAGCCTGACGACCAACGCCCTTCTGCTCGAGCGCCACGCCGCCGCGCTGGCCGAAGCCGGCCTGAAGCGCGTGAACATCAGCCTCGATACCCTGCAGCCCGAACGCTTCGCCAGAATCACCCGCGGCGGCTCTTTTGAGCAGGCCTGGCGCGGCATCCTGGCCGCAGAACGCGCCGGGCTGGCTCCGCTCAAAATCAACGCCGTGGCGATGCGCGGGGTGAACGACGATGAGTTCCTCGACCTGGCCCGCCTGGCCGTGGAACACCCCTGGCAGGTGCGTTTCATCGAGATCATGCCGGTGAAAAACGAGGCCGCCTGGGGAGAGGGCTTCCCCAACTCATTCGACGCATTCATCCCGATCAACGAGGTGAAAGCGCGCCTGGCCGGCCTGAACCTGGAACCGCTCAACGATAAGAGCGGCTCCGGCCCGGCCCGCGAATACCGCATCCCCGGCGGGCCGGGCCGGGTTGGCTTCATCTCGCCGGTCAGCGAACATTTCTGCGGTGAGTGCAACCGCCTGCGCCTGACGGCCGACGGCAGCCTGCGCCCCTGCCTGTTGAGCGACCTGGAAATCCCTCTGCGCGAGGCGCTGCGCCGCGGAGAGCCGGTTTTGCCCTATCTGCAGCAGGCCGTTGGGCTCAAGCCGCAGCAGCACGAGCTGGTGTTGAACCACCGCCCGGTCACCCGCTGCATGATCCAGATTGGCGGTTAAATAAAACGTGTTGTTGCGGCGCGATGCGCTGCAACAACACGTCCATCAACGAGCAAGCCGCCCTCCCTGCATCATCCGCGGAGAGGGGCAGGCAATGACCCTTCGCGGCAGGCTAGCCTGTGCCGAACTGGCGGTCGCCGGCATCTCCCAGGCCGGGGACGATGTAGCCCTTGTCGTTCAGGCAGTCGTCCACCTGCGCCAGGTAAATGGGCACGTCGGGGTGAGTGCGCTCCATCAGCGCGATCCCCTCAGGCGCGCCGATCAACCCGACGAACTTGATCTTCTTGACGCCCCAGTTCTTGAGGATCTCCGTGGTCGCCACCGCCGAGCCGCCGGTCGCCAGCATCGGGTCGAGGATGAGACAGACCTGCACGGTCGGGTCCACCGGCAGCTTGTTGTAGTACTGCACGGGCTTGAGCGTCTTCTCATCGCGGTAAACGCCGATGTGCCAGACCTCGGAAGACGGCATCAGCTCCCACACGCCCTCGACCATGCCCAGCCCGGCTCGCAGGATCGGCACCAGCCCGATCTTCTCTTTGAGTTCGTGGGCGTGCGCCACTGCCAGCGGGGTTTGCACCTCCACGGGGGCAGTCAGCAGGTCGGTGGTGGCCTCATAGGTTAAAAGGGCCGCCAGCTCTCGAATTAGCTGGCGGAACTTTTTGGGCTCGGTGTCTACACACCGGAGAATGCCGACTTTATGCTGGACCAGGGGGTGGTTGGATATGTGTACGGTCATTCAGACCTCCCAGTTGGTTTTTCCGCAGCCTGCCCGCCGCCGGATGGCTGGATGGGCAAGCACACTTCTCAAATATTATAGCCAGTTTGGCGAAAAAACAAAGGGTGAGATTTGGTATAATCGAACACATGAACGACCCCCAAAACCGCCTGGTGAACCCCCAGGCCCGCCAGGATGAAACCTTCGACCCGGCCCTGCGCCCCCTGCGCCTGGGCGATTTCGTCGGTCAAGACCAGGTCAAGGAAAATCTCGGCATTCTCATCCAGGCCGCCCGCCAGCGCAGCGAGCCGCTCGAGCATGTGCTCTTCTACGGCCCGCCCGGGCTGGGCAAGACCACCCTGGCGCACGTCCTGGCCAATGAGATGGGAGTCAACATCAAAATCACCGCCGGCCCGGCCATCGAGAAGGCCGGAGACCTGGCCGCCAACCTGACCAACCTCAAGGGCGGCGATATCCTCTTCATCGACGAGATCCACCGCCTCGGGCGCGCCGTGGAAGAGATCCTCTACCCGGCGATGGAAGACTTCGCCCTGGATATCATGATCGGCAAAGGCCCGGCGGCGCGCTCCATCCGCCTCAAGCTGCCGCGCTTCACCGTCATCGGGGCCACCACGCGCCTGGCGCTCGTCTCGGCGCCGCTGCGCACCCGCTTTGGGGCCATCTACCGGCTGGATTACTACGACCTGAAGGCCATCGAGAGCATTTTGCACCGCGCCGCCGGAAAGATGGGCATGCAGATCGACCCGGAGGGCTTCGACGAAGTGGCCCGCCGCGCACGCGGCACCCCGCGCGTGGCGCTGCGCCTGCTGCGCCGCGTGAGGGATTTCGCCCAGGTGCGCGCGCAGGGCATCGTCACCCGCGAAGTGGCCACCGAGGCGCTCAACCTGCTTAATGTCGATCCGCTCGGATTGGATGAAGTGGACCGGCGCGTGCTGCACACCATCATCACCAAGTACAACGGCGGGCCGGTCGGGCTGAACACCATCGGGGCCTCCATCGGCGAGGAGCCCGATACGATTATGGATGTCGTCGAGCCTTACCTGCTCCAGCTCGGTTTCCTCGACCGCACGCCCCAGGGCCGGGTGGCCACGCGCCGCGCCTACGAGCACCTGGCCATCGACTTCCCCGAGAATAACCAGCAGCCGCGCCTGCTTTAGGCAAAGCCTTTCGATTCGACCCAACACTCGCCGGGCGAGCCGTTCACCCATGCAAACCGCCGATTTTGATTATCACCTGCCTCCAGAACGCATCGCCCAGACGCCCATCGAGCCGCGCCATGCCTCGCGCCTGATGGTGCTGCGCCGCGAGACCGGCGAGCTGGAGCACACCACCTTCTGGCACATCGGCGAATACCTGCGCCCCGGCGACCTGCTGGTGGTGAACCAGACGCGCGTCATCCCGGCGCGCATCTTTGCCCGCAAGGAGACCGGCGGCAGGGTGGAGCTGCTCCTGCTGCGCCGCCAGGATGAACTCACCTGGGAGGCGCTGGTGGGGGGCAAGCGCTTGACGGCCGGCAAGCGCCTGCAGGTGGAGGGCGGGACGCGGGTGGAGGTTCTCGCCGAGCTGGATGGCTCGCGCCGCCTGCTGCGCTTTGAGCAGCCCGTAGAAGGCAGCCTGGCGCTGGTGGGCCAGATGCCCCTGCCCCCCTACATCCACGAGCCGCTGCGCGACCCGGAACGTTACCAGACGGTCTATGCCTCCACGCCCGGCTCGGCCGCCGCGCCAACCGCCGGGCTGCACTTCACCCCCGAGCTGCTGGAACGCCTGGAGCAGCAGGGTGTTGGCTTTGCCAGCCTCACCCTGCACGTCGGGCTGGATACGTTTGCGCCCGTCACCGAAGACGACCCGCGCGAGCATAAAATCCATACCGAGTGGTGCGAGGTGACCCCTCAGGCCGCCGAGGCGGTCAACGCCGCCCGAGAACGCGGCGGGCGGATCGTGGCGGTGGGCACCACCAGCGTGCGTACGCTGGAATCGGCGGCGCGCCGGGCCGCCCCCGGGCAGACGGTGGCGCCCTTCAGCGGGCCGACCGACCTGTTCATCCTGCCGGGGTTCACCTTCCGCGCCGTGGACGCCATGGTGACCAACTTCCACCTGCCGCGCTCCAGCCTGATCATGCTGGTCAGCGCCTTTGCCGGGCGCGAGCGCATCCTCGCCGCTTACCAGACGGCCATCGAACTGCAATACCGCTTCTATTCCTTCGGCGATGCCATGTTGATCCTCTAACCATGCCCCAAGAAACGAACCTCCCCGCATTGGAAGCGCTCAACGCGCGCGTCATTGCCTGCCGCCTGTGCCCGCGCCTGGTGGCCTGGCGCGAAGAGGTGGCCGCGCGCAAACGCCGCGCCTACCAGGATTGGGAGTACTGGGGCAAGCCCGTGCCCGGCTTTGGCGACCCCGACCCGCTGGTGATGGTCGTCGGGCTGGCCCCGGGCGCGCACGGCTCGAACCGCACCGGGCGCAACTTCACCGGCGATGCTTCGGGCGAGTTCCTCTTCGCCGCGCTGCACCGCGCCGGGTTCGCCAGCCAGCCCACCGCCACCCACCGCGGAGACGGGCTCGAGCTGCGCAGCATGTATATCGCCGCGGCCTGCCGGTGCGTGCCACCCGATAACAAGCCCACCCCGCAGGAGATCGCCAATTGCCGCCCCTTCCTGGAAGAGGAAATCCGCCTCTTCCGGCGGCTGCAGGGCTTTGTGGCCCTCGGACGGATCGCCTTCGACTGGCTGCTGGGCTGGTACCGCCAGCAGGGAGCTGCCCCTGACGGACTCGCGTTCGAGCACGCCGCGCTTCACCGCCCGGCTGACGGGCTGCCCTGGCTGCTGGCCTCCTACCACCCCAGCCGCCAGAACACCCAGACCGGCCGCCTGACCCCCGCGATGTTCGACCGGGTGTGGCAGATCGCCCGCCAGAACCTGCGCTGACGGGGCACACTGCAGCACCTTTTCCGGCGCAGTTCCTTGTCCTGGCCGCGCCTCGGGGCTACAATTCAACCATGCGTATCCTGCGTCGAATCATCCTTGTTCTTGCCATATTGCTGGCCGTGGCGGCAGCGGCCTTCACGGCCTGGGGGTTGACGCCCGCCCAACCCATGCCCGAAGCCCTCTCAGCCCTGCAGAGCGACTCGCAAGTGACCGTCACGAGCGGCGCCGTGCTGGGCTTTTCTCCGGCGGGGCAAACCCCAACCACGGCCTTCATCTTTTACCCCGGCGGGCATGTGGATTACCGCGCCTATGCCCCGCTGGCCCGCGAACTCGCCGCGCAGGGGTTCCTCGTTTTCATCCCGCGCATGCCCCTCAACCTGGCGGTGCTCGCGCCCGATGCGGCCGGGCGGATCATCGCCGCCCACCCCGAGGTGACCAGTTGGACCGTCGGCGGGCACTCGCTGGGCGGGGCGATGGCCGCCCGCTTCGCCCTTCAGAACCCCGGCATTGTGCAGGGGCTGGTCCTCCTGGCGGCTTACCCGGCTTCCAGCGACGACCTGAGCAAAACGTCCCTGCGCGTGCTTTCCATCTCCGCCTCGCTGGACGGGCTGGCCACCCCCGAGAAGATTGCCGCCTCGCTGGCGCTCCTGCCCGCCGATGCCTCCCGGCTGGAGATTGCCGGGGGCAACCATGCGCAGTTCGGCTGGTACGGCGAGCAGCCCGGCGACCTGCCTGCCCGGGTCAGCCGCTCCGCGCAGCAGGCGCAGGTGACGGAGGCAATCGCCGCGTTCCTCGCTTCGGCGCGCGATTATAAATGAGCGCCGTCCTCATCATCCTGCTGGTTATCCCGGCAGCCTTGGTTCTGCTGGCGGTGGTTCTGCTGGTCGTCCCGCTGCCGCCCCTCGATGGGCTGGAACCGCTGGAAAAGCTCAAAGACCCAGACAGCCGCTTCATCCAGGTGAACGGGCTGGACGTGCATTATAAGCAGCGCGGAAGCGGCGAAAGGGTGTTGATCCTGCTCCACGGGTTCGGGGCGGGCGTCTTCTCCTGGCGCGAGGTGATGGAACCGTTCGGAAAGACCGGCACAGTCATCGCCTACGACCGGCCCGCCTTCGGGTTGACCGCGCGCCCCATGCCCGAATCCTGGCAGGGGGCCAACCCTTACGGCCCGCAGGCAAACCTCGAGCAGTTGTTTGGGTTGATGGACGCGCTCGGCGTTGCGAAAGCGGTTTTGGTGGGGCACTCCGCGGGCGGGCGCGTGGCCCTCCACGCGGCCCTCGAACGCCCGGAACGCTTCTGCGGGCTGGTGCTGGTGGATGCCGCCGTGTACGCCATCGGCAGGGTTCCGCCCCGCCTGCTGCGCCCATTGATGCTCACCCCGCAAGCGAACCGCCTTGGCCCTGCGGCCGCGCGCTGGCTGGCCCGCCGCCGGGGCGATCAATTCCTGCGCGCTTCCTGGCACGACCCCGAGAAGATCACCCCCGAGGTTTACGCCCTTTACCGCAAGCCGTTTCAGATGGCTGATTGGGACCGCGCCCTGTGGGAGCAGGCCAAAGCATTTTACGGCGGAGACGGCCTGGGCGCGCGCATAGCCGAGTTGAATGTGCCCACCCTGGTCGTCACCGGAGACGACGACCGCATCGTCCCCACGGCCGATGCGCTGCGCCTGGCCGCCGAAATCCGTTCGGCGCGGCTGGTTGTCATCCCCTCATGCGGGCACGTGCCGCAAGAGGAGCAGCCGGCGGCTTTCCTTGAGGCGCTGCAAGGGTTCCTGGAGACCCTCCAATAAAAAAAGACCTCAGAGGCGCTGAACACCTCCGAGGTCTTTCTGGATCATTCCCAGCCAAGCGGACTTACTTCGCCCGGATTGCCAGCGCGTCCCAGCCGGCGTACCTGCCCGTATCGCCCAGTTCCGCCTCGATGCGCAGCAGCTGGTTGTACTTGGCCACGCGGTCCGAGCGCGCCGGGGCACCCGTCTTTATCTGGCCCATGTTCAACGCCACGGCCAGGTCGGCGATGGTCGAATCTTCCGTCTCGCCCGAGCGGTGCGAGGTGACCGCCCGCCAGCCGGCCCGGTGGCAGGTTTCAACGGCTTCGATCGTCTCCGTCAGGCTGCCGATCTGGTTGAGCTTCACCAGCAGGGCATTGGCGGCCTTCTCGGCGATGGCGCGGCGCACGCGCGCGGGGTTGGTCACCAGCAGGTCGTCGCCGACGATTTGAATGCGCCCGCCCAGCTCGGCGACCATCAGCTTCCAGCTCTCCCAGTCGTCCTGAGCCAGGCCGTCTTCAATGGAAACGATCGGGTATTGATCCACCCAATGCTTCCAGAAGGCCACCATCTCCTCACCGGAGAGCAGCTTGCCTTCTTTGCGCAGGTTGTACTTCCCGGTTGACTCGTCATACAGTTCGGAAGCCGCCGGATCGAGCGCGATGCAGACCTGCTCGCCGGGTTTATAACCGGCTTTGGTGATGGCCTCGAGGATCACTTCCACGGCTTCCACGTTGGCTTTGAGCGCCGGGGCATAGCCGCCCTCGTCGCCCACCAGGGTGGTATAGCCGCGCGCCTTGAGCACGGCCTTGAGGCTGTGATAAATCTCCGCGCCCCAGCGCAGGCCTTCGGCGAAGGTTGGCGCGCCCAGGGGCATCACCATGAATTCCTGCGCATCGGTAGACTGCCAGGCCGTGTGTGCTCCGCCGTTGAGGATGTTCATCATCGGAACCGGAAGCACATGCGCATACACGCCGCCAATGTAGCGGTAAAGCGGCAGCCCCAGGGCATTCGCGGCGGCCTTTGCGACGGCCAGGCTGGTGCCCAAAATGGCGTTCGCGCCCAGTTTGGATTTGTTCGGCGTGCCGTCCAGCTCGATCATCAGCTGGTCAATGGCCTTTTGCTCCACTGCATCCCACCCAACCAGAGCGTCGGCGATTTCGTTGTTGACATGCTCGACGGCCTTCGTCACGCCCTTGCCGAGGAAGTAGGTCTTGTCGCCGTCGCGCAGTTCCAGCGCTTCGTGAATGCCGGTTGACGCGCCTGAGGGCACCGCGGCGCGCCCCCAGCTGCCGTCTTCCAGGATGACTTCCACTTCCACGGTCGGGTTGCCGCGCGAGTCCAGCACCTGAGTCCCAACGATTGTATCGATCACAGTATCCATGTTGCAAAGACCTTTCTTGAGAATGATGAGCGGCAAAGCCGCTGATTGCCATGAGAAACCCAGTTAGTATAATACATTTTCGGCCCTTCGCAGGCGGTTCAGGCGCGGTGCAGGTCCCTTTCCACTTCGTCAGCTTCCGCGTAGATGGCTGCAATATCTTTCTTGATCTCCGGTGTGGCGCTGGGGGTGTAAGAAATGAATTTGATCAGGTCGCGCGCCTGCCTGAGCAGGTCTTTCACCTGTGCCACGTAGGAAAAATCGCCCTTGCCCGTCTCCGGGATAGGGAACGTGCGCGCCTGCTCGATGAGCGCGCGCGCCCGCTTCATGCGTTCAGCCATGGTGATTAACTTCGCCATCCTTGCTCCTTGGGTTGATTGGGGTTGTATTTACCCATCCATTATTGGGCAGGCCCCATATTGTACAGAATTTAAAGAAGCTCTTTCTTAGGCTTCCTCAATGCTCAGGCACGGTGTTGTGCCCGTTCGACTTTTCCGCTTCCAGCACGCCTGCGCGTTCGGCCGCGGCGCGCATAAAGCCGCTGAAGAGCGGGTGCGGGCGGTTTGGCCGCGAGAGGAACTCGGGGTGGAACTGCGTGCCCACCATGAAAGGATGATCGGCAATTTCGGAGATTTCCACCAGCCTCCCGTCGGGCGAAAGGCCTGCAAAGCGCATCCCATGGGCCTGGAAGGATTCGCGGTAAGCGTTGTTGAACTCAAAGCGGTGGCGGTGGCGCTCCTGCACCTGTTCGACGCCGTAGCAAGCCGCCGAGACGGTTCCCGGCTGCAACTGACAGGGGTAAAGCCCCAGGCGCATCGTCCCGCCCATATCGGTGATGCCGTGCTGTTCGGGCATGAGGTCAATGACCGGGTAGCGCGTCGATCGGTCGAACTCGGTCGAGTTCACGTCGTCCGAGCCGAGCACGTAGCGCCCAAACTCGACCACCATCAGCTGCATCCCAAGGCACAGGCCCAGGAAGGGCACCTTTTCGGTGCGCGCGTAATGGATGGCCTGAATCTTCCCCTCGATGCCTCGGCTGCCAAACCCGCCGGGGACGATTACCCCGCTGGCGCTTTTCACCAGGTCCCAGCCTTTGCCCTTCTCCAGCTCCGCCGAGTGAACCCATTGGATATCCACCTCCACGCCCAGGTGAAGCGCGGCGTGCTTCAGCGCTTCGCGCACGCTCATGTAGGCATCGTGCAGCTCGACATACTTGCCCACCAGGGCGATGCTCAGCTTCGGCTTGGGCTGCCTGACACGCTCCACCAGCCGGCGCCATTCGCTCCAGTCGGGCTTCTGGCGCGCCTCCAGCCCCAGGCGCTGCAAGATGAAATCGGCGACGCCCGATTCCTCGATCAACAGGGGCACCTCGTAGAGGATTTTCGTCGTCACCATCGGCAGAACCGCCCGGAATTCCACATCGCAGAAGAGCGCGATCTTCTTACACAGCTCTTCATCCACGGGGGTGTCGGAGCGCGCCACGATCATATCCGGCGAGATGCCGATCGAGCGCAGCTCGCGCACCGAGTGCTGCGTGGGCTTGGTCTTCAGTTCTTCGGTGGCCCCGATGAACGGCAGCCAGGTCACATGAATATAAAAGGTGTTCTCGCGCCCCACATCGCTGCGCAGCTGGCGGATGGCCTCCAGGAAGGGCAGGCTCTCGATATCGCCCACCGTCCCGCCCACTTCCACCAGCACGATTTCCGCGCCGGTCGTCTTGCTCACCATGGCAATGCGGCGTTTGATCTCATTGGTGATGTGCGGAATCACCTGGATCGTCCCGCCCAGGTAATCGCCGCGGCGCTCTTTGCTGATCACCTCGGCATACACCTGTCCGGTGGTGATGTTACAGACGCGGTTGAGGCGCACGTCGATGAAGCGCTCGTAATGGCCAAGGTCGAGGTCGGTTTCGGCGCCGTCATCGAGCCCGTACACCTCGCCGTGCTGGTAGGGGCTCATCGTGCCGGGGTCCACGTTGATGTATGGGTCCAGCTTCTGCACCGCCACCGAAAAGCCGCGCTCCTTGAGCAACCGGCCGATGGCCGCCGCCGTCACGCCCTTGCCCACCGAGCTGACCACCCCGCCGGTCAGGAAGATATATTTGGTTGCCATGCGTCCTCCTGTAAAAGAGTGGTGGGGAGGGCCGTTTAGCGGCGCCTCCCCACCTGGATGGTTGTAGGTTGAGGTAACTGATTTCGCTTCCGAACAAGTTCAAGCATATCGTCCATCCCATAAAATGATTCTGTTTGTCGATCCGGCTCCCTCACGCCAGACCCACAAACAGAAAGAACGGCTCGGCTGGTTGGGATAGTGTTCCAATTTCTCCTCAAATTGTGGGGCAGGCCCCACTGTTTGAGGAAGAAATACGCACAATCCTGGATGAGCCAGGGCGTTCTGCTGTTAGTGTACCATAAAAAGCAGCTGCACAAAAGAACTCCCGCCGGGTGTTTCCGGCGGGAGTTTGCCTTTTTTATTCAGGAGAGCCGGGGCCTGCAAATTGGCTTATGAGGTCGTCTGAACCTTATTGTCCAGCGTGCGGCTGAAGATCTCTTCCTGCTCGGCAGTGGCGCTCTTGTTCTTGCGCGCCTTGCCCTCCGACTTGCGGGCTTTTGCGCGGTCCATGGCTTCGCGCCAGGCCACCGCCATCGCCGTCTCGGAATCGCCTTCGCCTTCCGACTGGCCCAGGGCTGCCAGCAGCTCATCCACATCGCCGCCGCCTTCACCGCCGCGGCCGCGAGAGGACTTGGCTTTCTTCTTGCGCACGGGTTTCTCGCGCCTGGGGGCCTCCACAAAGGCGCGGGCGGGTTCTTCTTCCACCACGGGTTCGGGCAGCAATGCTTTGATGCTCAGCTTGATCTGCCGCTTCTTGCGGTTGAAGTCGATCACCTGCGCTTCCACCTCATCGCCCTCGTTGACCACATCGCTGGGCTGCCGCACATAGCCGTGCGCCATCTCGGAGATGTGGATCAATCCCGGGCGTTCCGCGCCGATCTCGACGAAGGCGCCGAACTTCTCCAGGCGGATCACCTTGCCCTTGACAGTCATGCCCTTTTTGATGTCGCGCCATTCCAGGTCGAGCGGCTTGTACATGGTCAGCTCGATGCGCTCGTCCTTGACGCGTTTCACCCACACTTCCAGCTCCTGGCCGGGCTGCAGCACATCGCCGACGCGCTTGATCGGCTCATTGCTGGGCGGGATAATTTGCGAGATATGGATCAAGGCCGGCTTGCCAACGCCGATATCCACCAGCGCGCCAGCCAGGCCGACTTTTGTCACCTTACCGATAAAATGGGTTTTCGGTGCAATCCCCGTTTTGTTTTGTTCTTCTACAACCTCAGACTCAACATTATCCTCTGCGTCGTTCTCTACCTCTGTCGTAAGTTTGTCTTCCGGTTCAAGATTTACTTCTGGCTCCATTACGGACTCTCCCTTAAATGTGATGCAAATGGCGATTATACCCCTCAGATGGTGGGCTGTCAATCACCCTGCCTTGTATTTTCGAATGTCGCAACATTTATTAACAACTGGCGCAGGATCGCCCCCACCAACCGGTCTATTTCAGGTAAAATCCACCCATGGTGAAAATTCAGAAGATCGAGGAAATTCGCCCGCGACTGGCCGAGGAATTCGACCCCGGCGCGTTTGTGCCGCGCACGCCCGCCATCGAACAGGCCTACCGCTGGGGGCAGCAGGTTCACGCCGGTCAGAAGCGCCTGAGCGGTGAGCCATACTTCGAAACCCATTGCGGCTGGGTGGCCGCCTTCCTCGACCGGCTGGTGGGCAACGAGGTCTGGACGATTGCCGGGCTGCTGCACGACAGCGTGGAAGACTCGGGCGAGAGCCTGGATCGCATCAAATCCCTCTTTCCGGGCAAGCTGGGCGAAGACGTGGCCTTCATCGTCGATGGCGTGACCAAGCTGAGCAACCCGCGCGACGGCCGCTCGCGGGAAATCGAAACCCTGCGCAAAATCGCCATGTTCCGCGACCCGGGCGTCTTCCTGGTGAAGCTGGCCGACAAAAGCCATAACCTGTTGACCCTGGAGCACATGCCCCCCGCTCGCCGGAAGGAAAAAGCCACCGAAGCGATTCGCGCCTACGGCAAGCTGGCCGGCATCCTCAACTGTTATCGCTGGCGCTGCTGGATCGAAGACATGGCCTTCCCCTTCGCCGAACCGGATACGTATGCCGACGTGCGCGCCCGCATCGACGCCGACCCGCGCCTCCAGCCGGCCTTCATCAACGCCACCATGGAGCAGATGGCCCGCCTGATGGAAAACACCGGCATCGACGGCTCGGTGAGCATCTTCGTCAACGGCTACTGGCAAACCTGGCAGAAACTGCGCCGCATGGCCCGCTCGCGCAAGGCCCCGCTCAACAGCTTTAGCCACGTCAATGACATCATCAGCTTCCGCCTGGTGGTGGATAGCGACGACCCCGCCCCCTGCTACGAGCTACTCGGCGCAGTGAACACATTCTTTGGCCCCTACCTGGATAACGACCGCTTCGATGACTTCATCGCCTTCCCGCAGAACGGCTATCGCGCCATTCAAGTGACGGCCTGGCTGCCCGGCAGCGGTGCGGTGGAAGTGGCTATCGCCACGCGCGACATGGAAGGCGAAAACATGTGGGGCGTGGTGGACTGCATCAAAAAAGGCCGTGATACCAGCCAGTACCGCCCGGTGGAAATCCTCACCCCCAGCGGCGGCGCGCGCTTCCTCAGCGAAGGTTCCAGCGTGCTCGACGCGGTGGCTTCCATCCAGCAGGAATTCCTGCTCGATAAAATCAGCGCGGTGAAGGTGAACGGCAATATGGCGCGCCTCTCCGACCGGGTCACCCCCGGCGACGTGGTCGAGGTGGTGACCAGCGGCAAGCGCCTGCTGCCCGGCGAGGAATGGTTGAACTTCTGCAACGAATCGACCGCGCGCCTGCTGCGCGTGGTGCTGGCAACCGAGTCCCTCAAAAAGACGGCCGAGCAGGGCCGCCTGTTGATGCGCACCCTCCTGGCGCAAAACGGCTTGCTGGCCCTGGAGGATGTGCAGGCCCTGGAGGTGGACCGCCTCGACAACCTCCTCGAACAGCTGGGCTGCGCCAGCCTGGAAGACCTCTACGCCGCGCTGGGAGGCGGAGCGATCCGCCTGGATGACGTCCAGCGCGGCCTGACCGAGGTGGGCATCACGCGCGAAAAGCTGCATTGGACGACCGTCAACCTGGTCGGCGATGTCGAGTCCAACCGGCCGGGGGTGCTTTCGCAGCTGGCAGGGTTCGTCTCGAAACACGGCGGGAACATCCTGCGCTCGGTGAACAACACCCTCCCCGACGGAGGATTCAGCCTGCGCCTGGTGGTTGCCTTCCTCGAAGGCGAGCAGGCCGAAGCCCTCGAAAAGACTTTCCGCGCCAGCGGGGTGAGCTTTCGATTACTGGAGATTGTATGAAAATTGGCATCTTATCCGACACGCACAACGACCTGAAGCCGTTCGAAGCTGCGCTCACCTTCTTCCGCCGCGAAAACGTCTCGCTTATCATCCACTGCGGCGATATGACCACGCCCGAAACCGCAGGTTCGCTGCAGGGGTTTCAGGTGATCCACGTTTTCGGCAATCTCGATTCCGCCAGCGGTGAGATCCGCCAGGTGCTGCTCGACCTGAACCCAGAAAACTACTCCGGCGCCGAATACACCGGCGAAATCGGCGGTGTGAAGATCGCCGCAGTGCATGGCAACGTGCAGGAGAAGCTAAAAGAGCTGATCCACAGCGGCAAGTATGCCTACGTATTTTGCGGGCACACGCACCGGCGGCTCAGCGAGCAGGTCGGCGCCACGCGCGTGATCAACCCCGGCGCGCTGGGCGGCCTGCGCCTGGAGGAACGCTCGGTGTACCTGCTCGACCTGGAGTCCGGCAGCGGGGATTTTCACCTCATCTAAAACTCTGCGCCCATTTTGCTCCACCGACCGGCGCATCCGCCGAGTCTGAGCCTGCGCGTCCTCATTCATCGCCGATGGCAAAGATATGCTGGGCAACCGCCACGTACATCCGGCCCGGCAGAATCGCCCCGCCTGAGATTCCCCTGCCTTCCGGCAATTCAAAATCCCACGCCTTCGCCGCAGTGGAGCCATCCACCGCGCGGCAGAAGGAATTGCCCTCATTCATATCGCTGCACAGATACACCCGCCCGAGCGCATCGATGCCGATCAGGCGCGTCATCACTGATGGGAAGTTGATCACCTGCAGGCGCGAGCGCGCCGGTTCCATCCAGACGAAACTCGGCACATCGAAACCCGTCGAGAGCACCAGCCACACGTTGCCGTCGGGGCTCACGCCGCTTTCCGCAGGCCGCCTGAAGTTCATCCCCAGGTTGCGAACATCGAATTCGGATGACTGGATCAACACATACCCGTTCTCGCTCAACTGCCACTCGCTCATCCCGTCTTGCAGGCGGTCGTAATTCTTCCCATCTGCGCCCACCACGTAGCTGTCCATGGGCGGCGGGGTCTGGTCGAATTCCAGCTCGCCGGTCTGGGCATTGACCACGGTATCCTCAAAGAACAGGAAGCGCTCGTCCAGCGAGAGGCGCGGCATGGGGTCCACATAGCTGTACGTCGGGAGGTTGATCAAAAAGCGCAGCTTGCCGCTGGGGTAAACCGCCGCGAGACGGGTGCGGGTGGCGTAATAGGCCGTGCCGGAGGCCCCCACCACCGGCTCGCTCAAGGGCTGGTCGTTCTCGGTATAATTCACCGACCAGAGCAGCTCTCCCTGCGGGCTGAGCGCCGAAAGGCCGCCCTGTACATCCACAACCAGGATATTTCCATCCGGCGAAAGCGCGGGCGAGCCAAAGGGCTGTGCTGCCGGCGCTTTCTTCCACAGGAGCATCCCGCCGGAAGAAACGGCATACACTGCGCCGTCGGCATTGCTCAGGAAGAGATTCCCCCTGGAATCCACTACCGGCCCGCCCACGAAGCCCGATTGGGTGGTGAACTTCCACAAGATGCGCGGCTGTGAAGGCCCTTTAGCCGCCGCCCAGTAGGTGGATTGAGCATCGCGCTTGCTGGTGGCCCACCAGTTCCCGCCGGGCAGGGTGACGGCCGTCTGCGATGGGGCAGGCGCCTGGGTGGATGAGATCAGCCACACGCCGCCGATGATCACCACGCCGAGCATCACCACCACCCCGTTTGCCGAAGCCACCCGCAGAATGCCCGCCGCGGCGGCATAAGCCCGGTCTTCCACCCAGGCACCGGCGCGCGCCGAGGCGCGCGTCATATCGGCCCGGCGGCGCTGCCTCTCGGGGCTGAGCTGCCGGCGCAGCCCCTCGCCAAGCAGGTTGAACGCCAGCACGATAAGCACAACCACCGTCCCGGCAAAGAGGGCGCTCCACGGCACGCGCTGCGTGGTCGCCGAGCCGAGCATCTCGCCCAGCTCGGGCATGCCGGTGGTGTGCTGCCCAACCCAATCGCCGATCGGGATCCAGATCCCGTTCATGTAATAACCCAGGAAGCCCAGCGCGGCGGTCGCCAGGAGCGTGCCGGCCACCTCGAAGGCCAGTTGAATCCACATCATCGGCAGCACGTGCGGCAAGATATGCCCCAGCACAAGCTGCTCGGGGGCGGCGCCCATGGCGCGCGAGGCCTCCACAAAAGTCTGCGATTTGAGCGAGCGCGTCTGCTCGCGCACGATGCGCGCCGGCTCGGCCCAGCCCGTCAGCGAGAGACCGGCGATGAAAGCCCACACCCCCCACTCGCTGCCCATCAGCGCGATGACGCACAGCGCCACGAAGAGCACCGGCACCGCCAGGCAGGCCGAGATGAGCGTATCGAGCAGGCGCGAAAACCACGTGCTCGACCAGCCGCTGACCAGCCCGGCAAAGATGCCGAGCACCAGCCGAACCGCCGCCACCACCAGCACCAGCGTGAGGGTGGGGCGCACGGCCCACAGCAGCCGGCTGAGCAAATCGCGCCCCCATTCGTCCGAGCCAAGCGGGTAGCCCTCCACGCTGTTCGGCGGGAAGGGCGGCCGAATGAAGCGCGTGCCCACCTGCCCGATGTAGGTTTCTTTCATCGGGTCGGCCGGAGCGAACGCCGGCCCGATGACGGCCATCAGCGCCACCGCCAGCACCATCCCCAGGCCGGCAGCGAGTGCCCAGTTGGAGGCCGGGCGCGGGCGGAAGGCGCTATCCATAGGTCACCTCCTCGGGCGCGCCCAGGCGCGGATCCACGCGGCGGGCCAGCGCCGAGGCCAGCGTATCCACCAGGTAGAACAGCAGCCCAAAGAGCGGCAGCAGCGCCGCCATCAACGGCGGCCAGAGGAAATACACGCCCACATCCAGCAGGCCGCGCGGCCCCACCGTGCTGGGCGGCACCAGCGTGCGCGCCAGCATGCGCCCGATGCCCGGCCAATCGAACAGGTACTCCACCAGGATCAGTTCGGCCACCGAGAGGCGGAAAGCGCTGGAGATGGAGAGGAAGAGCGGCGCAAGGATATTTTTGAGCGCCTTTTCGCGCAGAATCATCCGCCAGGTGAGGCCAAAGCTGCGCGCCGCGGTGACGTACCGCCTGCCAAGCTCCTCAGAAAGCAGGCTGGCCGTCACCTGCGCAATCTGCACCGCCGGGCGGATCGTAAGCGCAACGAGCGGTAGAATGAGGTGCAGGTCCCAGCCAAACCCGCTCACCGGCAGCGCAGGGTTTGAGTTGGCCTCCGATACCTGCATCAAGAGCAGCGAGACGAGCAGCGTGCCGATATAAAACCCCGGCATGGCCAGCCCGGCCGTAGCGAGTCCGGTCAGCCATGGGCGCGTGCGCGGCGGGTCGAGCTGGATGGCCGCGCGCCCCAGGGGCAGGCCCACCAGCAGGCTGAGGAGAAAAGCCAGCCCGAACAACCCCACGCTGGCCCCCAGGCCCTGCGCCACAAAAGCGCCGATCGGCGAATGCGTCCCCACGGGCAGAGAACCCAGGTCGAAGCGCAGCAGGCCGCGGGCGTAGTCGCGGTATTGAGCGATCACCTGAGGGGTGGTTTCTTCTTGCGCGCCGTACGGGCTTTGCGCCCGGTGAACCTGGATGGCTAAAGCGGCGTAGCAGAAACCCAGGAAGTTCAACAGCACCAGGATCACCGGCAGCAAGATCAAGCGGCGGAGTAAGAACCGGCCCATCGGCACTCCTTCTCAGGCGGTCGGATCATTTGGGGACTCGATAGCGTGCATGTTCTTGTGTGAATGATTCTCTGCCCGGGATTCGTCCAGGCTAAAGGCGCAGCGTGAACCTGCGCCGGACAGGCAGAAGGAAATGATCTCCCATTCGCTTCTATTAATACGGATTGGCAGCCGATCTATCACCGGCGGGGCGGTCTCAGGCGCGCATCCACCGCCCTTGAACGGGCCGCCAGCCGTCGAGCGGGCAAATCTCAGCCTCGATGCGCCCATCGGGGTAGGCTCTCAACAGCCCAAAGCTCATCGGCGCCTGGATGGACGCCAGCCCAAAACTGGCCGAGCCGGGGTTGAAGTACAGCCGCCCGTCAATCCAGCGAATCTCGGCATGGTGCGTGTGGCCAAAGACAAACACGTTGGCCTGCGGCCAGCCCCGCAGGAGGCGGCGCTGGTAACGCTCGAAGACATACCCATGCCGGATGTACTGAAATTTATCGTACCAGTAGGTGAAGAAGCTTCCATGCCCGTGCGCCAGCACCAACCGGTTCCCAAACAAATCCAGGCTCAGGCTGTCGGGCGGGAGGGGCGTCATCGTCCAATCACGGTTGCCGCGCACCAGGCTCACCGGCGCGACCTGTGCCAGCTCCGCCGGCACACGGTTGGTGCAGGCATCGCCCGCGTGTAAAATGCGCTCCACGCCCGCCGCCTTGAGGGAGGCCAGGAGGGCCGGGTGCAGCGCGTTGATCCGGTCGGGGACGTGCGTATCGGCGACAACGCCGATCGTCAGGCAGCGATGAGCGGGCTGCATCGGTTTGCGTCAACCGCCCAGCAGCGAATGCAATTCGGCCACCGCCTGCGCCGGGCTGCGGAAGTGCACCCCGTGCATGCCCAGGGCTTGCGCCGCTTCGATGTTTTCGATGAAATCATCTACAAAAACAGCCTCCGCAGGCTGCGCACCCAGGCGCGCGAGGATCACCTGGTAGATGCGCGGATCGGGCTTCCGCAAGCCCACCGCCGCCGAACTGACCACCACATCATAAGCCGATTCCACGAAGGATTCCGGCAGCCCAAACTGGCGGGTGAAGATCGTCAGCGGGGTTGGGTTCCAGGCGTTGGTCAGCAGCCCGGTTTTGACGCCCGGGCGCAGCGAGGCCGCCAGCTCCACCAGCGAGCGGTCGAGGCAGTCGCCGCGCCAAAACTCGCGTTGAAAATCGGCCAGCTGGGCGTCGTTCAAACCGAGCGCCCGGCGGATGCTTTCCCAGACGGCCTGTTCGCCCACCTGCCCCAATTCGGCCGAGCGCGCGGCCTCGCTGCCAAAGACCAGCTTTTCCACACCGGCCCGGTCGAGTCCGTAGCGTTCAGCCAGGCGCAGGCGCGGAGCGGCGTCTTCTGTGCGGATGATCACCCCGCCCATATCGAAAATAACAGCGCGAATGCCAGACATGCGTCGTAGTATATCACCCACGCAGGGCGCTGGGAACAATTTCCTTGCCTGCCGTCCCTTGAACAGGTAAATTATAGGCGCGGGTTGAAGTTGAGATCTGATGTTTAGGCGGTACTCTGTGCCGTACAAACATCAGATTTGCGTCAAACTTTAGGGTGGACTGTGACCTTGGAAAATCACTCACCACCCGCGCGGTTTTGGAGGTATGGCATGGCCGGAAATAGCGGGTTTAGCGTACGGTTCTGGGGGGTGCGCGGAAGTTACCCCACCCCCGGCCCTTCGACGGTGCGGTATGGCGGTAACACTCCCTGCGTGGAGGTGGAGGCAGGCGGCCATACCATCATCCTGGATGCAGGCACCGGCATCATCCCCCTTGGCCGTCACCTGATGCGCCGCAGCCGCGAACTGGCCAAGCCCGTGGAGGCGGTGCTGCTCCTCAGCCACCTGCACCACGACCACACCCAGGGCTTCCCGTTCTTCTCCCCGGCGTTCGTCCCCAGCGCGCGCCTGCACATTTTTGGGCCCGATTTTCTGAATTCATCCCCCAAGGTGACGCTCGACACGGTGATGAACCCGCCGTATTTTCCCCTTCGGCTGGCCGAGTTGAACGCCTGGCTGAGCTTTGCCACCCTGCGCGACCCCGACCTGCTGGCCATCGGCGAGTCGGTTGGCGGGGTGGCGCTGGGCAGCGTGGGCGACCCCGCCCTGCAGAACGACCCCGACCTGGTGCGCGTGCGCGTGCTGCGTTCTTACGCGCACCCCAACGGTGTGCTGCATTACCGCATCGACTGGCGCGGCCAATCGGTGGTCTACGCCACCGACACCGAAGGCTATGTGAACGGCGACCAGCGCCTGGCAAAGTTCGCCCAGGGCGCCGACCTGCTCATCCACGACGCGCAATATACCGATGAACACTACCTGGGCCTTGCCCCCGGCCTGCCCACCACGCAGGGCTACGGGCATTCCACCGTCAGCATAGCCGTCCAGGCTGCGCGCGCTGCCGGGGCGCACCGGCTCGCGCTCTTCCACCTGGCGCCAGAATATGACGATGACCAGCTGGACAGCATCGCCGGGCAGGTGGAACAGGTCTTTCCCGGCGCGTTCATCGCGCGTGAAGGGCTGCAGATCGACCTGCTCGACCCGCCCGGCGAGGTGAAGCTGATGGAGGCCGCCAGGCTGCACGCCGGGGCTTAACAAATTCGCAAAAGTTCAAAAAGAGGGCGGACACGCAGGTCCGCCCCTACCCGTAGGTGGCTTAACAAATTCGCAAGGAGCGGGCCGCAAAGCCCGCTCCTGTTTTCCAGGCATGAACTTCCCGTATAATAGAATCATGCTGCTTTCGCCCCAGGCGCTCAACTCGATTCGCCTGTTTGCCGGGCTTTCGCCCGTGCAAATGGCCTGGGTAAGCGCGCGCCTGAGCGTGCGCGAGTTCCCCGCCGGCATCGACCTGCTGATCGAAGGCGAGCCGGGCGAACTGGTGTACTTCATCATCTCCGGCACGGTCAAAGTGTACCTGGCCCAGCTCGACGGCCGACAGGTGATCGTCAACATCCAGGGCCAGGGCGATATGATCGGCGAGCTGAGCGCCATCGACCAGGCCGGGCGCTCCGCCTCGGTGGTGACCCTCGAGCCAACCCTCACCGCCTGGTTGACGCGCGAGCATTTCCTCGAAATGCTGCAAACCATCCCGCCTGCCAACGAGAACCTGCTGCGCCTGCTGGTGGGGCAGGTGCGCCGCACCACCGCCCTCATCCGCGCCTATGCCGCCCTGGATGTGCCCGGGCGCATTGCGCGCCAGCTGCTCGATCTGGCCGAGGCCTACGGCCAGCCAAAGGAGAACGGGATTTACATCCCGCTCAGTCTGCCTCAGGGTGAAATTGCCGAGCTGGTGGGGTCCTCACGCAAGCGCGCCAACCAGGTGATGGTTTTGCTCAAGCGCCAGGGGGTGCTCTCGGCCGATACCGAGGGGCACATCACGCTCCACCGGCCGCAGGCCCTGCGGGAGCTGGCCGAGTAGATATTGCGTAAACGCAATCAAAATGGGTTGGCCTGCGATGCGCCAACCCATTTTCGTTTTTACTCCGCCGCAGAGGCGGGTTCCTCGTGGGCGGCGGCGCCGTTCCCGTTGGGCAGGCGGAACTTCAACCACGCGGGGATGACGGTGGCGAGCGCCACCCAGGCGGTGATGGTGAACGGCACGCGCGGCCCGATGCGCTCGTAGATCTGCCCGCCGATTGCCGGTGCTGGCAGCGAGAACAGGCCCAGGCTGGTTTGGAGCAGCCCCATGCCCGTCCCCCGGTATTTCTCTGGGATGGCCTTGGTGATCAGCGCCGAGAACGCGGGCGACATCAACCCCACCCCCAACCCGGCCACCATCCAGGAAGCGGCATAACCCCAGAAGCTCCTGGCCTGCAGGAAGAGCATCATCGAGGCGAATTCGCCCACAAACCCGGCCACAATCGCCACCCGTTCGCCTTTCTTATCGGCCAGCCAGCCGCCGGGCAGGTTGGTCGCCATGGCCGCCACCGAGAAGACGGCATTCAACACGCCGATCTGCTGCACCGAGATCTTCCCGAACTCCTGCATAAACAGCGGCATGAAGGTGAAGGACATCGAGAAGGCGATATCGCGCACCCCGTCGGTGATCAGCAGCCAGGTGATCACCCCGCCCGCCGCCACCAGCCCAAACACGCCTCCCAGGTTGGCCTTCAGGCTCGCCAGGGTCAGCCGGGCAGGGGCAGCCTCTTTGCCGCGCGCGGCGGTGCGCGCCATGATCACGCGCAGCAGCGTCGCGCCGATGTAAAGCACGGCCGCCACCATCAACATCGGCTTGAAGCCCCACAGGCTGGCAAGCAAGCCTCCCAGCGCCGGGCCGACCACCCCCACCACGCCGTAAACCGTCTCCACCACCCCAAAGACGCGCGCCCGGTTCTCCTCGGCCGATTGCTCGGCCACAAAGGCCCCAAAGCTGGGCGCCACCAGCGAGCGCGTGACCGCCGCCAGGCCTTCGCCCAGCAGCACCCACTGCCAGCTTGGCGCCCAGACAAGCCCCACATACGAAAGCACCCCCGCCACGCTGCCGATGGCAATGCTGCGCAACCGCCCGAGGTTATCGGAAATCCACCCGCCGATGATCTGCAGCAGCAGCGGGATGATCTGCGATAGGGTGAAGAACAGGCCCACCTGCACCACGCTGGCGTTGAGGTCCTTCAGGTAGAGCGGCAGGATCGGGTAATACATCTGCCCGGCGATGTTCGCCAGGATCATCGCCACCAGGAACAGCCGGAGGGTTGCGTTGAGGATGGGTTGCTTTTTCTCTGGCATTTGTGAATTCCCTTGCGATCGAGGCGGTCGGCTAACGGGCCAGCGCCCGGGTGGCCAGCTCGACCCCTGCGCGCAGCTCGTACTCAAAATTGAGATATTCGCGCATCACGTCCATGCCGGCCTTGCGGTAAAGGCGCGTCGCGCCCGTCAGACTCTCGGCATCCACGCCCAGGCCCACCTTGCGGAAGCCGCGCCGGTAGAACTCCACAAAGGCGGTGCGCAGCAGCGCATATCCGATGCCCCTGCCGCGCCATTCGCGCCGGACTCCCAGCGTGTTCACCCAGGCCATCTCGGGGTCTTCTTCGGTGTGCGGCGAGCAGTAACACACTCCGGCAATCTCGCCATCATCCAGCGCCAGGTACCAGACCTTCGGGTCAAAATGCGGGTCGCTGGAGGTGAAGTACCGCCAGCGCTCCAGCGATTGCTCAAACGGCTCTTCTACAAAACCAAAATGGTCTTTAAAGCTGGTGCGAATGGTGCGCACCGCTTGCTCGAATTCCGTTTCCATGTGGATCGGGCGGATGGTGATGCCGGCGGGGAGCTGGGGCGCAGCAGGCGCGTCGTCCATGGTGATGCGCATCAGGTAACTGGAGCGCTCATAATGGAACCCCCGGCTTTCGAGCAGCTTTGCTCCGGCAGCATCCTGCGAAGGGACCATCTGCACCATCGTCACCCGCGCGCCTTCAGGGGCGCGCACCAGCCCCCTGCAGCCGCGCGCGATGATCCAATCCACCAGGTAGCCGCCCAGCCCGCGCCCGCAGTGCTCGGGGTGCACAACGCCGAAGCTATAAAGGTGCACATGGGGTTCGGTTGTATCCGAAAGGTCGGCAAACCCCACCGGCTTGCCGCACGCATCGGCGATCATAAGCGTATCTTCCGCAAGGCTGTAACCCGGCCTCTGGAAATAACTGCGCACCTCTTCGGACTCGTCTGTCACCACGCCGATCATCGCCATCGATTGCTCATTGAACAGCGCCACCAGTGCATCCACGTCATCCAGAGTCGCCGGCCGGGCGGTGTATCCGCTTGGGAGCTTTGTATTCATGTTCAGGTTCCTTGTATCTATGATCCGATTCATCGCATCGTGCCTGGCTCGATGCCCGCAGCGCATGGTTCGAGCGGCTAATTCGATATACGCAAACCGGGGCTAACCGTTGCGGTGCAGCTTGCCGCTGCGCTTGGCGTAGCGCTCGGCGATATCAAAAACCCACAACCCGGCCGGGATGAGCGCCAGGCCCATCAACAACACCGGCCAGATATTCTTCCACAATTCAATCGTAGGGGTGCCATCCAGCAGCGCTTTACGCACGCCTTCCAACACGTACGTTGCCGGGCTGATGACGGCCAGTTTGCGCAGCACCCCGGGCAGCACGCTGACGGGGTAATACACGCCCGAAATCAGCAGCAGCAAGGCGATGAAGACGTTCGACATCTGCGCGCCGCGCTCGGGGAAGAGCAGCGGCAGCGAAGACGACATGATCCCCACGCCGATGAACGAGAAGCTGCCCGAGAGCATCACCACCAGCGCGCCCGCCAGGTTCGATTCGCTCAGGTCGATCTTGAAGACCAGCGCCGTCACCCCCAGGATCACACCGGTGAAGACCAGGCTGTAGATCACGGCGAAGAAGGTCTGCCCGGCCATGTGGGTGATGCGGTGAATGGGCGCCATGAGGGTGTATTCGATCGTCCCTTCCCAGCGCTCGATGTTGATCAGGTCGGTGATCCAGAAGAAGATCTGCGAAAGGAAGCGCCAGACCAGCGTGCCGATCAACAGGTACAGCACCAGGTAGCCGGTATTGATGTTCGGCGCGGCCGCTCCGCCCCCGCTCAACACGCCCATGCCCAGGCCGATGAAACTGACCGCCAGGCTGTCGGACACCGAATAGACCAGCCAGACGAGTTCCCACGTCCAGTACCGCTTGATCAGGTTGAAGTTGCGCTCCATAAAAGCATACGAAGCGCGCAGTTGCATGGATAAAGCTGCCATGTTCAGCCTCCAGGTTCAATCCACGGCCTGCCACTCCTCGCGCAGCAAGCCCATATAAATCACATCCCAGCGTTTCCCGTCGCGCAGCATCGCCTGGCGGGAGCGGCCTTCTTCTTTGAAGCCGCATTTCACGTAGGAGCGGTAGGCGCGTTCGTTATATTCGAACACGTTCAGGTTGATCCGGTTGAGGTTGACCGTCTCGAACGCATATTTGCACACCAGCCGCATGGCTTCGGTGCCATAGCCGCCGCCCCAAAACTCGCGCAGGCCTATGCCAATGCCAACCCAGGCGCTGCGCGCGCTCCAGCGAAAGCCCGAAAGCTCCACGAAGCCGATCAGCCGGTCATCGCACAGCGTGCGGATGCCAAAAATGGTGTACCCGGCCGGGGCCTTCTCGAGCCATTCTTTGATCTGCGCCGGGGTGTAAAGCGCCGCCGGTGTGTCATCCAGCAAGCGTTGAAATTCCCCGTTGCGGAACCAGCCGGCCCACTGTTCCAGGTCTTCCTCTGCATTCAACACGTCCAGGCGGACCAATTTGCCAGTTAAGATGGGGGCGATCATGCGGCCACCCCCATCTGCTGGTGGTAAACCGAATATTCCGGGCGCAGCATGCCATAGTGCAGCACATCCCAATAGCGGCCCTGCTCATAGAGCGCCTGGCGCTGGCGGACTTCCAGGTAGAAATTCGCCGATTCATAGAGGCTTCGGGCGCGCGCATCGAATTCTTCCACGCGCACCTTCACGCGGAACATGTTCAGCTCATCGAAGGCAAATTGCAGGCCCAGTTCCAGCGCCGCCGTTGCATAGGCGGCCCAATCGTCTGCCTTGCCGATCACCAGCTCGAACGAGGCCGAGCCGTGCACCCACGTCAGGCTGTCGATGCGGTAGTAGCCGACCAGGTCGTCCGATTCGCGCGGGCGCAAGGCGAAGACGTAGGTGTCGTGTTTTTCGCGTTCTTTGACCCACTCGTCCAGCACCTTGCGCACCTCATGCGCCGCCAGCGGGCGCACAGGTTCATCCGAGCGCAGCCGGCGCGCCACGGTGAGGTCGCTTGTCCAGCCGGCGATCACTTTGGGGTCTTTCTCAAGGTCGATACTCGCCAGCCTCAAGTCTCGGTCTTCAAACAAAGGACGATAGTTCATACATCTGCCTCTTCTTCAGGGTTGACCAGCTTCTTGCCGGTCAGCTCAAGGAACACATCTTCCAGGGTGGTTTCGACGCTATCCTTCGGCGGGATGAGCGCCTTCAAACCCTGCGGGGTATCAAGGGCGATCACCTTGCCGCTGTTCATAATCGCAATCCGATCGCACAACGTATCCGCCTCCGACATATCGTGCGTGGTGAGCAGGATCGTCGTGCCGTGCTGTTCGCGCAGCTCGCGGACGATGGCCTGCACTTCACGCTTCGAGCGCGGGTCGAGGCCGGTTGTCGGCTCATCCAGCAGGAGCAGCTGCGGCCGCGAGAGCAGCGCGCGGGCGATGGCCACCTTCTGCTGCATGCCGCGCGACATCTCTTCCATCGGGCTGAAAATGGCGCGCTTCTCCAGGCCCAGGCGGGTGAGGATTTCCACCACCTGTTTGCGCGTTTCGCGCGCATCCAGCCCATACAGGCGGGCGCCGTAGAGCAGGTTTTCCATCGGCGAGAGCTTCTTGAAGAAGCTGGCCTCCACCGAAACACGGTTGATCCGTTCCTGCACACGCATCGGCTGGCGCACCACATCGTAGCCCATCACCGAGATCTTGCCCTCATCCGGCAGGAGCAGGGTTGAGATCAGGCGGATCAACGTCGATTTTCCGCCGCCGTTTGGGCCAAGCACGCCGAAGATCTCGCCCTGCTGCACCGTGAAGGTGACGTGATCCACCGCCACGGTCACCGAAGGTTTGGGGGCAGCGCCGTTGCCGTTCCCGTTTTTTTGGACTGCAGCGCCGGAGTTCCCGTTGCCGTTTGCATGCGCGCCTTTGAGGATGCGCTTCCAGAAAGGCTCTGCCGGTTTGCCGAACTTCTTATAAATTTGGTCCACCACGATCGCTTCCATCTCTTCCTCCTTGCGTTCTCAATAAAAAAGGCCACGGGGATCTGCCGCGTGGCCTTCGGGCGAACAATAAAAAAGCCACGGGGCTTGCAAGCACCCGTGGCCTTCAACTCATGCTTTCGATAAGTTATCGGGGTCCAGGCGCATTGCGACAAGGAAATTCCACACCGCCGGCGTTGTTGCGAAGCCGGTAGATGGCGGTGATGCTGATAAGCAACTCTTTAACCATGCGCCTTATCCCTTTCTAAAGATTCAATACCTGTTCAGTCTAACCATTTTCATCCCGCCTGTCAAGGGGTTAAAATTTTTTAATCTGCGCGCAGCTTTCGAGTATAATCCACCTGGCATGGAAAAGTTCATTCAAGACGCCCAGGCACTCCTCAACCTCCGGCTGACCGGCCGCCAGGTCGCTGCCCTGCAGCGATACGAGCAGGAGTTGATCGATTGGAACAGCCGCATGAACCTGACGGCCATTCGCGAGCCGGAGGGAATCCGCACCAAACATTTCTTAGATTCATTCACCTGCCTGCTGGCCTTTCGCGATGCTCCCCCCGCCAGCCTGATCGACATTGGCACCGGCGCCGGCTTCCCAGGGCTGCCGCTCAAGATTCTTTACCCGAACATGCGCCTCACCCTGGTCGATTCGATCGGCAAGAAAGTGGATTTTTGCAGGCACGTGGTGAGCGTGCTGGGGCTGGATAAAGTGGAAGTCCTCCAGGCGCGGGCCGAAGAGCTGGGGCAATCGCCGGCTCACCGCGAGAAGTACGATTGGGCCGTGGCGCGCGCCGTCGCCAACCTGAACATCCTGGCCGAATACCTGCTGCCGCTGGCGCGAGTCGGCGGGGGGATGCTGGCCCAAAAGGGCGAGAGCGCGCCCGCCGAGGCCCACGCCGCCGAAGCGCCCATCCGGCTGCTGGGCGGGCACCTGCGCCAGTTGATCCCAATTGCCCTCCCCGGCGTGGCCGAAGAGCGCTTTCTGGTCGTCGTTGATAAAGTGGCCGCCACGCCGCCTCATTACCCCCGGCGGGTGGGTGTGCCCTCAAAAAATCCGCTGAAATAAAGGGCTAGATGGCCACCCGGTTGCGCCCGGATTGTTTCGCGCGGTAGAGGGCCTGGTCGGCTTTTTCGAGCAATTGCTCCAGGTCGGTCGTCTCGCCGTTCATTTCCGCCACGCCGATGCTCGCCGTCATGCGCACCACCCCGCGCTCGGTCGGAATCTGCCGGGCGGAAATCTGGTCGCACAGCCGCTGCGCCATCGAAACCGCCCCGTTGAGGGAAGTCTCGGGCAGCAGGATGATGAATTCCTCACCGCCGTATCGCCCGCACACATCGCTGATGCGGGTGATGCCCATGCACAGGCCGGCGATCACTCGCAGAGCTTCATCTCCAGCGGCATGGCCGAAGTTGTCGTTGATCTTCTTGAAGTGATCGACATCCAGCATGATTACGCTCATCTTGTGCCCATACCGGACGCTGCGGTTGAATTCCTGCCTGGCCCGCTCGAAGAACGAGCGCCGGTTGTTCAAGCCGGTGAGCGAATCGGTTGCCGCAAGGCGCTGCACCTCGCCAAACAGCTTGGCGTTGTTAATTGCCACCGCGGCCTGCTGGGCGAACATCTCGATCATGCGGATATCGCCGACGTTGAACGGGCGCAGGTCGGGGTCGGCGCTCACCGACACGGCCCCCAGCAGGTTCTGGTTGTTTATCAGCGGCACGCAGATCACCGCGCGGTGAACCGGCTCGAACTGCGGGCTGCGGCCCTCCCACAGGCCATAATCTTCGATGATCACCGTCCGGCGCGTCTGGGCGGCCCGGCCCATGGTCCCCTCGCCAATCTGCTGCACCACCCCGGTGTAATCGCGGTCGCGGTTCAGGCAGACCACAATCCGCAGCACATCCTGCCGCTCGTCGTAGAGCGCCACCTCACACTCGCCCACCCCCAGCAGGGTGACCACGCGCTGCGCGATCGCTTCCAACACGCGCGGCAGGTCCAACTCGTTGGAAATATCGTTCATCGTTTCGCGCAGGGCGTCGAGCTGCTGCACCCGCTGGCGCTGGTCGGCTTCAAGGGCCTTGCGGGCGGTGATATCGCGCGAGATGAAGATCAACCCGTCGGGAGAGTCGTTCTGGCCTTTGAGCACGTCGGCATTGACCTCCAGAATAAAGGTGGAGCCGTCGCGCCGGAACGCGCGGAATTCTTCAACGCCCTCCACCCGCCCGGCCCGCAGGTTGCCCACCCACTCCACGGCGCGCTTGCGCTCATCGGGGATCAAGAACTCATCGAATTTCCGGTCGTTCCATTCGCTCAGGTCGGAATAACCGAACATCTGCAAGGCAACCGGCGAGGCGAAGCGGATGAAACCATCCAGGTCGGTGATCGTGATGTTATCCGGCGAGGCATGGATGATCGAGCGGTAGAGTTCCTCCGACTCGCGCAGCTTCTCCTCGATGGCGCGCCGTTCGGAAATATCGGTGATAAAGCCAACCGTCTCGGCCACCTTCCCATCCGGCCCGAAGATGGGAGCCACTTCCACCTCGCCCCAGAACACCGAACCGTTCTTGCGGATGAAGCGCTTCTCGATCTTGAAATGGTCGATCACCCCGCTGTACATCGACTCCAGCAAGGCTTTGTTATTTTCGAGATCATCCGGGTGGGTAATCTCTTTGATCGTCAATCTCGACATCTCTTCGGTGCTGTACCCAAGCATGGCGGCGAGCTGCCGGTTGACGAGGGTATATCCGCCATCGCGCTTGAGCAGACTGATGCCGATCAACGGGTTGTTGAACACCAGGTCCATGCGCGCCTTCTGCTGCTGGAGAAGCTCTTCGATCGTCTTTTGCGCGGTGATATCCACCATGATCGCCAGGTAATGCGTCAACTGGCCTCTGGCATCGTAAATGCCCGAGATTGTGCTTTGCTCCCAGTAAAGCTCGCCGTTCTTTCTCTTGTTACGCAGAATGCCGTTCCATTCGCCCCCCTGGCTGATCGTGCTCCACAACCGCGCATATTCCTCGACAGGCGTCTGGCCGGATTTCAGGATGGAGGGATTCTTGCCGATCACTTCTTCGGCAGCGTAACCGGTCACTTCGGTGAAGCGCGGGTTGACGTACTCGATGGTCCCTTTGAGGTCGGTGATCATCACCGTCACCGGGCTTTGCTCGATGGCTCTCGTCAGTCCGCGCAGTTCATCCTCGTGCTCTTTCATCTCGGTAATATCCAGGCACGAGCCGATGAACCCGGAAGGTTGCCCGGCCAGTTCCTCGCGCGGGGTGCCCGAAGCGAGCAGCCAGCGGTAATCGCCGGCGGCATTTTGCATGCGGAATTCCATCCGCAGGGGGCGCTGCTCCTCGATTGCCCGCTTCAATTGATCCCACACCTGTGGCAGGTCATCGGGGTGGCACCTCTTCGTCCAGCCGATGCCCAACAGGCTTTCCAGCCGCTCGCCGCTGAAGCCCTCCCAGGCTTTGCTCAGGTATGTGCAGTTCCCTTCCTGATTGGTGATCCAGATCAACATCGGGGCCGTATCGGCAATCGCCTCGAAGCGCCGTTCCGAATCGCGCAGCTCGGTTTCGGCCCGCTTCAAGTCGGTCACGTCGCGGATGGTTATCCCAAGCTGGATCCCGCCGTCTGTCTTGATCGGCGAAGTGATCTGTTGAGTCACCCGCCTGGTTCCGTCGGCCCGCTGGATGATCGTCTCGACCAGGTCGGCGGCAATGGTGTGGCCCTCTCGGAAAGGGAGCGGCGCCATCCCGCTGCGGATGCGCTCGTATATGTCCTTGCTCAGCGTTTCCGGCGGGATGAGTTGCAGCATCAAACTGGTCGCTTCACGGCCGATCGCGCTTTCGCGGTCGATCTGCGTGATGCACTCCATCGCCCGGTTCCACTCGGCCACTTTACCGTTTTGATCCAGCAAGACAAAGCCGTCGAGCGATTGTTCGATGAAACTGCGGTATTGCCCCTGGGCGCGGTTCAGTTCGCGCTCGGTTTGCTTTCGGGTGGTGATATCGCGCACAAAGGCAACCACAGCCGGCTTGCCGCGGTAATCAATGCGGCTGGCGTTGATTTCCACCTCGACCTGCCTGCCATCCTGGCAGAGCACCTTCGTTTCGAAAAGGTCCGGCGCATCCCCCGATCCGATCCGCCTCAGGTACTGGCTTTCCAGTTTGGCGCGTTCTTCTTCGACGAAAAACCGGGTGAACGGGCTGCCCAGCACCGTGTTGCGGTCATAGCCGCCCAGATTGGCCAGGCGTGAGTTGGCATAGATCACCAGCCCGTCTTGAATGATCATGATGCCTTCATCGGCATTTTCCGCCACGCTGTGGTGCAGCAGCTCGCTTTCGACCAGGGCCTTTTCCAGGCGGCGAAGCTCGGTGGTGTCGTGGATCATCACAATCCAACCGAGTAACTCGCCCACGGGGCCTTTCACCGGGGAGAAGAACAACAGCAAATCGCGCCCATCCACCTGGATGTGCTGGGTAAGGTTGGTCTCACCCCCACCCTGCCCGCCGGGCCTGTCTTTTGCCTGAGCGGCCCAGGCAGCGTCGATCGCGCCGATATCGACGGGCAAAAGCTCATCCAGCTTTCTGGGCGGGTCCGGAGTCGCCTCCAGGTTGAAGATCGCCCGCGCCGCGCGGTTAGAATCCAGAACGGTATGGTTCCGATCGGCGAGCACAATGCCCTGCGTGGAGTAGTGCATGACCATGTCGCGCGCAAAAGGCAGGATGCTCCCCAGCTGGCGCGAAAAAACCCCCCATGCAAGGATCAAATTCGATAAAGAGAGGATGGCAATGTGGTATTCGGTCTGATAAATCTGCGTGATGCCGCTCAAGAGCAGCACCAGCACCACCGAAGGCACGCCCAGGCCCGCCAGAAGAATACTCACCTGGCGGCGATAGACTTTGGGCGTGCGCAGCAGCGTGATGGTCAAAAAGGCCGCCGCCAGGAAGTAAAGCAGGCAGCCATAGACCATATCGACCCAGAACCAAAGGCCGAACCTGCCGGGGACCAGCCGGAACCCGTTGAAGAGCACCAGGCGAGTATCCAGGCGCATCAATCCGTGCCATTGGTCGGTCAGCGCAAGGGCAAGCGTCAGGACAGGCTCGAAAATGAGCACCGCCATCAACAGAGGATTTATTTTCCGTTGGGGAAAGCAATAGCGAAACGAAAAATAAAAGATGAGCCCGCCCGCCGCCCCAACCATGAATTGAAAACTGCTAAAGAAATGCTTGGCTTCGATCGTAGTGCTCAATACGCCCAGGATGTTGGTAGCCGAGCAGATGGCAAGCAGGATACTTAAAGCGAAAAGGGAACCTGCTCCCTTGACGGCCCTGAAATTGAACCCCCTCACCGCAATAACAATTGAGACAAGTAAGCTAATTGCCGCCAATGCGACCTGCGGCGTCAGCCTGAAAATCATGCCCCCATTCTAGCACGGGCCGACCAAGGCACATTATACAATTTTGAAAGGCGTGGGAACCTCAGGCCTGCACCACCATGCCCTGGCTGATCTGCCAGACCTTGCTCTTGCCGACGAACTCATCGGAAAACAGGCGCAGGTCGGTGGTGGTGAGCAGGGTCTGTTCGCTCTCGCCCAGGTAAGCCAGCAAGTCG
The DNA here is from genome assembly GCA_029975055.1 of Anaerolinea sp. Lineage (GTDB taxonomy): Bacteria > Chloroflexota > Anaerolineae > Anaerolineales > Anaerolineaceae > Anaerolinea. The sequence goes on along the minus strand of JARKPU010000050.1, from coordinate 9,404 downwards.
GCGCGGCGGTGGTCATCCAGTTCAGCCAGGATTTCATCCAGCAGCATCACCGGCCATTGGCGGGTGCGCTCTTTCATCCATTGCGCCTCGGCCAGCTTGAGCGAGAGCAGCGTGGTGCGGATCTGCCCGCGCGAGCCGAAATCACCCAGGTCGATGCCGTTGCTGAGGAAGCGCAGTTCATCGCGGTGAGGACCGGTGGTCGTCACCCCGCGGGCAATCTCCTCGCTGCGGTTGGCCTCCAGCCGTTCCAAAAAGCCCTGCCGGATCTGCGCCTGCGTGAAGCCTGCCCGGTTGATCAGCGTGTGCATCGGCAGGGCAAACTGGCCTTCGGGCTGCGCGAGCGGGTCATAGGAAGGCTGGTAGATGATCTGGAGCACTTCCTGCCCGTTGGTCAGGCGGGCATGGATGCGCGCCGCCAGGCGTTCGATCTCCTGCACGGCAGCGATGCGGTGATGCAGCAGCAGAGAGCCTTTATCGGCCAGGACGGCATCCCAAAAGGAAAGCTGCGAGGCATCACCGCCGCGTTCGGCCAGCTGCTTGAGCAGCGCGTTGCGTTGTTCCAGCGCCCGGGCGTAATCGCTGAGCGCCTGGGCATAGCCCGGGGCCGCCTGCGCGAGCGCCAGGTTGAGGTAGCGCCGGCGCTCTTCCGGGCTGCCGTCGATGATGCGCGTCATCTGGGGCAGGAAGATCACCGCCGAAAAATGCCCCGTGGCCTCGTGAGCCGTGCGCTTGACGCCGTCCAGCAAAATTTCCTTGCGGAACCGCGTACCGGCGCCGTTCGCCTCCTGAATCAACCTCACCTCAAGGTGGTGGTGCGTGGCCCCGCGCTGATAATCGGCCACCACGCGCCCCACCGCCAGCGCGTCGCGGGCGGCGAGGAAGTTGATCAACTGGCGGTCGTGCGCCGCGTGGAAGGAGGTGAACGTGGCCAGGTAGAAGACCGCTTCGAGCACGCTTGTTTTCCCCTGCGCGTTGTCGCCAACCAGCAAAAGCGTCCGCCTGGGGATTTCCATATCCAGGCGGGTGAACGCTCGAAAGTTGGTCAGCGAAAGGTGCGTCAGGTACATGGGTTGGCAGCCGAAGCTCAGACGTTATCGGGCACTTGCTCTTCTTCTTGAACCCGCCAGGCGCGCGAAGCCCGGTCGGTGAACAGAACCCCTTCCAGGTGATCGATTTCATGCTGGAAGATGCGCGCCATCCAGCCCGACAGCTTATAGCGCACCGGCTTGCCGAAGCGGTTGAGCCCCCTCACCACCACCTTCTCGTGGCGCTCCACATCGCCCATCACGCGCGGGATCGAAAGGCAGGCTTCGGTTCCGTCCACCATCTCCTCCGAAGCGCTGAGGATCTCGGGGTTCGCCACCACAAACAGCTTCTTCGGGGCGTCTTCATCCTCCTCGTCGCCGTATTCGACGACGATCAGGCGCTGCGAGACGCCCACCTGCGGGGCCGCCAGCCCCACGCCGGGGGCGGCGCGCATGGTCTCGATCATATCGTCGATCAGGGTTTGCAGCTCTTTATCAAACACGGTCACTTTCCTGGCTTTGCGCCTCAAGACCGGGTCTGGGATCGAAACAATCGGTCGTACGCTCATTTCTACCTTCTTATAGATAAAGGACACCGCCCGGCGCGCCGGCCTGGCGCGGCTGCAGCGGTGGTTGGCTCGGGCCAAATCTCGCCCCTAATTTTACCTTAAAATGCCCGGCATTCGGGGTTGATCGGGTCAGGTTCCCGCGCGTGGGAGGCTTTTTATTTGGTCAGGCGGTGGTAGGCCGAAAGCCAGTCTGCCATGCGCTGGCGCTCATTTTCGGCCTGCTGCCGGCGTTCGCGCAGGGTGCGTTCGGCCATGCGGTGGAACAGCTCGCGCTGCACCTCCGACGGGTTGAAGACTTCGTCAAAGGTGAACTGCTGGTCGCCAACGCGGATGTACACGGTGCCGTAATTGAGCAGCAGCCCGATGATGCCAATGCGCTTGTATTCCACGCTGAGGATATTGCGGATCGGCGCCTGGTTTTTCTCTTCCTTCCCCAGCGGTTTGCGGTAAATATCAACGATCTGGTCGGACGTGATCAGATACAGGTCGTTGTGCCAGTCGAAGAAGACATACAGCCAGCGCAGGAAGAATATCAACCCCAGCAGGCACAGCCCCAAGAACGCCCCCACCACCGGAAAGCCCTCGCCCAGCCGCCCCAACGCAGATTGCGAAAGCAGCACCAGCCCGCCAACGATCGTGGCCAGCAGCAGGAGCGTGACGAACCAGATGCGCCGCACCAGCACAAACCAATGCGTGCGGTATTGAATGGTATCGCCATATTCATACCGCAGGTGGAACAGGTCAGAAAGTAAACGCTGGATGGGCGAAGGGCTTTCGGGCCGGGCGGGCGGTGCCGGTGCGGGTTTGGGCGGCAGCAGGCCGATCCGCCGCGCAATGATCTCTTCCATATCGCGCATTTCGGCCTGGCGCAGGCTCGATTGGGCGCGCTTCAATTGCTCGAAGATGATCGCCTCGATTTCCTTCGGGTATTTGACCGCCTCGAAGAGAATCAACCCCGTGTAGGTGCGGATGCGCACATCACCGTAGCCGATCAGCCGGCCCAGGTATGAGCGTTCCGTTTCGGTGGACTGCACCTGCTCCATGGGCGATTCCTGACGGCTGTCATACAGCAGGACAACCCGCTCCTGGAAGACCACCCTCCGGCTGGTGACGATGTAATAATCGTTCGACCAGTCAATGTAGATCCACACCCCCAGGCCCAGGCTCGCCACCACGGTCCCGACCAGGATGACCAGCACGATGGCCAGCGGCATGGCCAGGTAGAGCGCAGTCAACGCGCTGAATGCCACCAGCATGAAGAGCACCAGCGGTACCAGCCTGCCCCACAGGATGATGGGGTGCTTGCGCGTGATGTAATGCACAAATTCCGCCGGGTTCACCCACTCCAGCCGGGTGCGGAGCGCCAGGTGGAACGAACGGATGGCCATTTCGAAGCGCGCCACCATCTCGGGGACGTGATCGGCAATCTCGTTGAGGCCCTTCACGTCCACCGAAAGGAGGATCACATTGGTCTGAGCGATGGCCGTTGCCTGGCGCGGCTCGTTGGCTTCGAGGATTTCGAGGCCAAAGTAATCGCCCGCGTCCAGGTCGCCGAGGGTTTGCTTCTCGGTCGAAGCGCGCGCCACGCGCGTCAGCTCCACGCGCCCCTCGTAGATAAAATAGAGCAGATTCGAGTCGTCGCCCTGGGCGTAAACGGTCGTTTCAGCGCTGAAGCGGTGCTCGGTAAAGCGCTGCGCCACGAATTTCATCCGCTCTGGGTCGATCCCGGCGAAGAAATGCAGGCGGCTGAGAAATTCCACAATCTGAAACTGCTCGAGGGGCATATGTTTAGTATACCTGATTCGTGCAAGAGAGATGCCAGGTTAAAAGAACAAGGCCGGCGTGGCTGCCGGCCTTGCCCATCCATCGAACCGATTCTATTCTTCCTTGCGGAAGGTGACCTTGTCCTCTTCGACATCCACAATCACCCGATCGCCCGCCTTGAATTCGCCGGAAAGCAGGCTCACCGAGAGCGGGCTTTCCACGTATTTCTGCAGCGCGCGGCGCAGCGGCCGGGCGCCGAAATTCGGGTCATAGCCCACGTGCGCCAGCCACTTGCGCGAGGCATCGGTCAGTTCGACCGTCAGACCGTGTTCCTTGAGGCGCGTTTGCACTTCGGCCATCTGCAGGTCAACGATGTTCAGCATCTGGTCTTCCGTGAGCGGCGAGAAGATGATGATCTCGTCGATGCGGTTGAGGAACTCGGGCCGGAAGGTGGACTTGAGCGATTTCTCGATCTTATCGTGCACGGCGCGGTCCTCGACCGTATCGGTGGCCTGCAGGAAGCCCAGCGTGCCGCCCTTGCGCACAAACTCGGTGCCCAGGTTGCTGGTCATGATCAGCACCGTGTTGCGGAAGTCCACCACGCGGCCCTGGCCGTCGGTCAGGCGGCCGTCGTCGAGGATCTGCAGCAGCGCGTTCCACACCTCAGGGTGCGCCTTCTCGATCTCATCGAAGAGGATCACCCGGTAGGGCCGGCGGCGGACGGCTTCGGTGAGCTGGCCGCCCTCCTCGTAACCCACGTAACCGGGCGGAGCGCCGAACAGGCGCGAAACGGTGTGCTGCTCGCGGTATTCGCTCATATCCAGGCGAACCAGCGCGTCTTCATCGCCAAACATGAATTCCGCCAAACGGCGCGCCAGTTCCGTCTTGCCCACGCCAGACGGCCCGATGAAGATGAACGAGCCGATCGGCCGGCGCGGGTCTTTGAGGCCCGAGCGCGCCCGGCGGATGGCGTCGGCGATGGCATGCACCGCTTCTTCCTGCCCGATGATATGTTCATGCAGGCGTTCTTCCATGTGCAGCAGCCGTTCGGCCTCGCTTTCGAGCATCTGGCTGACGGGAATCCCCGTCCATTGGGCAATCACCTCGGCAATATCGTTGCCGTCCACCTGGCCATCGAGCTGGTGCTCGCGCTCCCAGGTGGTGCGCTTCTCGTTATAGGCCGTCTCCAGGCGCAGGCGTTCGGCTTTCTTGAGCGCGGCCCGCTCGTAATCGCGTTCCTGCCCGGCCAGCTCTTCCTCAGCCGCCAGCCGGTCGATTTCCGATTTCAATTCCTTCAAATCCGGCGGGAGCGAATAGAGTGCCACGCGCAGCTTGGCGGCGGCCTCGTCGATCAAGTCAATGGCCTTATCCGGCAGGTGGCGGTCTTGAACATACTGCGAAGACAGCCTGGCCGCCGCGGTGAGCGCCTCGTCGGAGATTTTCACTTTGTGATGCGCCTCGTAGCGGTCGCGCAGGCCGCGCAGCATTTCGATCGTGTCTTCCACGCTGGGTTCATCCACGAACACCGGCGCAAAGCGCCGCTCGAGGGCTGAATCCTTCTCGATGTACTTCTGGTATTCGTCGAGGGTCGTGGCGCCCACGCATTGCAGTTCGCCGCGCGCCAGCGAGGGCTTGAGCATGTTCGAGGCATCCATCGCGCCTTGCGCCGCGCCCGCGCCGACCACCGTGTGCAGCTCATCAATGAAGAGGATGATCTCCCCCTCCGAGCGCTGCACCTCTTCGATGGCAGCCTTGAGGCGTTCCTCGAACTCGCCGCGGAAGCGCGAACCGGCGATCATCGCGCCCAGATCGAGCGAGATGACCTTCTTACCGGCCAGAATCTCGGGCACATCGTTGCTGGCAATTTTCTGCGCCAGCCCCTCGACGATGGCCGTCTTCCCTACGCCCGCTTCACCGATGAGCACCGGGTTGTTCTTGGTGCGCCGCGAGAGAATCTGCATCACGCGCAGGATCTCCTTGTCGCGGCCAATCACGGGGTCGAGCTTCCCCTCGCGCGCCTGCAGGGTCAGGTCACGCGAATACTTTTCGAGGGTGCGGTAGCGGCTCTCGGCCTGCGGGTCTGAAACGCGCTGGCCTCCGCGCATCTGCTGGATGGCGTCAATGACGCGCTCGCGGGTGATGCCCGCGCCTTCCAGCAGGCGGGCTGCCGGGGTGTTGCGTTCGCTCAAGATGGCCAGGAAGAGGTGCTCGGTGGAGATATACTCGTCCTTCATCCGGTTGGCCTCTTCATTGGCCAGGTCCACAATCCGCTTGACGCGCGGCGTGATGAAGATCTGCCCCGCTCCCCCGCCAAAGATGCTCGCCTTGGGGCTGGTGCGCAGGATGTAATCCAGGCGCTCGGCCAGCATGTTGGCATCCACTTTCATCAGCTCGAGGAGCTGAGGAATTACTCCCTGGGGTTGCTCAATCATCGCCAGGAGGATATGCTCGGTGTCGATCTGGTTATGCCCGTAGCGTTGAATGATCTCTGCGGCGCGTTGGGCGGCCTCCTGGGCTCTCTCTGTAAAACGATCAAATCGCATCATAAGGTCCGTCCTTTGACAGGCTTCTATTCCTGCTGTTGGGGAATTATAGCATCACCTTCGTTAACATTGTCCAAGCGATGTATAAGAATACTGTTAATTCCCGCCTGTGCGGAGAAACTCCAGGCGGTTAAAACGATCAGATAAACTGGAGACCTCACCTGCCCACCCCGCGCTCCTTTCCATTGTAAAATAAAGCCGTGCCCACCCCGCTGCCCGTCAAAACCAGTCACGTCCGCCTCCTCGATGTCCGCCGCGACCTGCTGCCGGTGGCCGACCTGATCGAAACCTGCTTCAGCGCCACGCTGGACCAGGACGGGCGCGATTACCTGCGCCACATTCGCAAAGCCGCCGCCGACCCGGCCCTGGTGCGCTGGCTGCCAGGGCGCGGCGAGCGCGCCTCCACACCGCTCTTCGGCTACGTCTGGGAGCAGGACGGCCGCCTGGTGGGCAACCTCAGCCTGATCCCGATCTACAAGGGCGGGCGCTGGGTGTACATGATCGCCAACGTGGCCGTCCACCCCGATTACCGCCGGCGCGGCATCGCCCGCGAACTCACCCTGCGCGCCCTCGAGCACATCCGCCAGCACCGCGTGCAAACCGCCTGGCTTCAGGTGCGCGATGATAACGCCGCAGCTTACCACCTCTATCAATCCATCGGGTTCATCGAGCGCTCGCGCCGCTCCACCTGGATGGCCCCGCCTTCCGCGCAGTGCGATCCTCTGCCAGGCGTGCAGGTCACTCCGCGCCGCGCCGAAGACTGGCCTCTGCAGCTCAAGTGGTTGAACGAGCTTTACCCTCTCGAAACCACCTGGAATATGAGCTTCAACGCGGCGCGCTTCAGCCCGCATTGGCTCAACCAGCTCTGGCAGTGGCTCAACGGCGACCAGCAAATGCACTGGAGCGCGCGCAAGGGGGGCAACGGCAGCGGCCCGGCCCAGCTGCTCGGGGTGATCTCCTGGGAGCCGGTGCGCGGCTATTCCGACATGCTGTGGGCGGCCACATCGCCCGAAGATGAGAACGAGGCCCTGCCTGCCCTGCTTCCGCATGCTCAACGCGCGCTGCTGCCGCGCCGCCGCCCGGTGAGCGTCAATTACCCGTATGGGCGCGCCATGAGCGCCTTCCTCGACTGCGGTTTCAGCCTGCAGAACACGCTGATCTGGATGGAGTACCGCTGCAATTAGCGTGCTAAGCGGAGATCGTTCCTGCACTCTGCACAGGGTATGGATGCAACCAATCCAGCGCCAAACCGTATATAGGTAGGATGAGGATAAGCTCATCCCGCCCGGATTCTCGAATTCACTCTAGGAGAACAAGATGACCAAACTGATTATTCGCCTGGGGATCAACGCGGTCGCGCTCTACGCGGCGATTTACCTGCTCACCGGCAGGGGCATCACACCGCAGTTCACGAACTGGTGGGAAATCATCTGGCTGGCATTGATCTTTGGCCTGATCAACGCCCTGATTCGCCCGGTGTTGACGATCCTTTCCTGCCCCATCATCATCCTGACCCTCGGCCTCGGCTCGCTGCTGATCAACACCTTGATGTTCTACCTGGCCGGCCTGGTCGGTACGTATTTTGGCGTCGGCTTCACCGTGGATGGCTTCGTGCCTGCTTTCCTTGGCGGGTTGATCGTCTCCATCGTCAGCTTCGTGCTCAGCCTGCTCTTCGCCAGCGAACTGAAGGGCCGCCCCCGCAAGAACTGGGATTAACCCCGCCCGATCAGACTGCGCTTCGGTTTTCAATAAATGATGGGGCAAGCCCCATCATTTATTGAAGAAGATACACGATCTGTCTGAGACTTGAACCATGCTACGTTGAACCGCCAGGGGCGGTTCAACGTAGCTTAATTTATTCCCGCCGTGCAACTCGCCCCGGCATTCACATTTGCCCCTCGAAAAGCCGGGCGATCTCATCCCTCGCCGGGCGGGGCAGCAGCCCCCCGCCGGGCAGGCTGCGCACTTCGGGCGGCCCGCCCTGCACCCAGCCGATCTCCGCGCAGGGGATGCCCTCGCCAATCAACGCCCGGCAGATGCGCGTCGAATCCTCCGCCTCCACCGCCAGCAAAAGCGCCCCCGAGGCGATGGAAGCCAGCGGGTCGATTTTCAACTCATTGCAAATGCGCCGGGCCAGGTCCGGCACCGGCACCGCGGCTGGGTTCACCGCCAGCCCGGCGCGGCCGGCCTCGGCCAGCTCCCACAGCGCTGAAGCCAGCCCGCCTTCGGTGGGGTCGTGCATGGCGGTTACCCGCCCGGCCTGCACCGCCACGCGCGCATCGCGCACCACGCTGATGCCGGGGTCGAAGAGATAACTGCGCGCCTCGGCCAGCTCGGCGGAGCTGAGCACTGCGCTCAGGCGGGCGGTAAACTCGCGCGCCAGCAGCGCCACTGCTTCCACCGGCACGCCTTTGGTCAGCAGCAGCCGGTCGCCCGGCCTGGCCCCGCCGGGGCGCACCAGCTTTCCGCGCTCCACCTCGCCCACCAGCGCCGCGCTGATCACCGGTCGGTCGAGCCCATGCGTCACCTCGGTGTGCCCGCCCACCAGGCTGATGCCCAGCTCGCCGCAGGCCCTTGAAAGCTGCTCGAAGATTCCCTCCACCAGCGCGGCATCGGCTTTACCTTCCGGCAGCAGGAGCGTCGCCAGCATCCAGCGCGGTTCGCCGCCGGTGGTGGCGATGTCATTGGCATTGACCTGCACCGCATACCAGCCGATCTCATCGGTGGCGAAGGTGATCGGGTCCGATTTGAACACCAAATAACGCTCGCCCAGGTCGATCACGGCGCAATCCAGGCCGGTTCCGGGGCCGACCAGCACGCGCGGGTCGGTCAACGGCGCGCGCGCCAGCAGGTTCGCCAGGAAATCCGGCGGCAGTTTGCCCAACGGGAAGGGATTCACCGGCACAGGGTTACATAACTTTGCTCAGGAACAACTTGGTGCGTTCCTGAGTCGGCGTGGAGAAGATCACCCCCGGGGGGCCTTCTTCGATAATCACCCCGCCGTCCATGAAGATCACCCGGTCGGCGGCGTTGCGCGAGAAGCCCATCTCATGCGAGACGACCACCATCGTCATGCCCGACTTCGCCAGGTCGAGCATCACATCCAGCACTTCCTGGATCATTTCCGGGTCCAGCGCGCTGGTCGGCTCATCGAAGAGCATGATCTTGGGGTTCATCGCCAGAGCGCGGGCGATGGCCACGCGCTGCTGCTGCCCGCCGGAAAGCTGCGGCGGGTAAGCCTTTGCCTTTTCGGGGATGCCGACCTTCTCCAGCAACTCGAGGGCCACCTTGTTGGCTTCTTCGGGGTCGCGCTTGCGCACGATGCGCTGCGCCAGGGTGATGTTATCGAGCACGCACAGGTGCGGGAAAAGGTTGAACTGCTGGAAGACCATCCCGACCTCGGTGCGCACGGCGTTGATATTCTCGGCCGTGTCGAGCGGGATGCCGTCCACGATGATTTTGCCCTGGTCGAATTCCTCCAGGCGGTTGATGCAGCGCAGCAG
>JARKPU010000027.1 GCA_029975055.1 Anaerolinea sp. | reverse complement strand
CACACCCTCAACCTGCACATCTTTGCCCGCGAGGGCGTGCGCCTGCTCGGCCGCGCCCAGGATGCCCGCGACGGCAAATTCTACTTCGCCTCCGACCTGATGGAAAACCTGGCCCGCTCCGACCAGTTCGAGCAGGAACTGCTGCAGCGGATTGACCGCTACATCGAATCGATGCACCTGAGCGCGCCCGAAGAAAACCTGCCCCGGCTGAAGGACGGCATCTCCTCGCCCATCCTCACCGAGCTCGACCTGGCCTCCCAGGGCATCACCACCGTCATCTGGGCGCTGGGCCATGCCTTCGATTACAGCCTCGTCAGGCTCCCCGTGGTGGATGATGCCGGTTTCCCCCTCACCCAACAGGGCGAGACGAGCTTCCCCGGCCTCTCCTTCTGCGGAATGCCCTGGCTGCCCTCTCAAAAAACCGGCCTGCTCGTCGGCGTTGCCGACCACGCCGAAGGGATTGCCGGCCGGATCGCCGCAAAATAAGAGCAGGGCCCGGCGTTCCAGGCCCTGCTCTTCACGGGGCAGGTTCTTCTACCTCCGCTTGTGCTTCTTCTTCCCGCCGCCTGGGCCGGCAGGAACTGCCGGGCGCGCGCCCGAACCGTTCCCCCCGCTCGCCAGCGCCACCGCCGCCGGCTGCGGCGCTGCCGCCTGCGCAGGTTGCGCCGGCTGCCCGCCTTGCCCAGCCTGGCGCGGCCTCAGCGTGAACATGCGCGAGATCACCCCCGCGCGGATCTCGGCCAGCAGTTCGCTGAACATCTCCGAGGCGCGTCCCTTGTATTGCACCAGCGGGTCGCGCTGCGCATACGCCTCCAACCCGATCGAAACGCGCAGCGCCTCCACGCGCGTCAGGTAATCTACCCACAGCTCGGAGATTGCGCTCAACACCAGGTGCCGGTAGATCTCGTTTTGCCGCCACCACCCCAGCACCGATTGGACGATCTCGCGCTGGTTTTCGTCCAGCTCTTCCAGCGGCCGGTCTGCCACTTCTTCAAAGGTCTCCTCGCCCAGCGCGTCCTTTAAATAGGCGTGCAGGCGCGGGTCGGTCTGGCGCAGCGAAACGCGGTTTTGCTGCAGGTAGCTCGCGTCCACCGCCCCAAAGATATCCTGCAGCACATCCTCGGCGCCCCTCAGGTGTTCGAGCACGTCTTCCGTCACCTGCTGCGGGTTTGCCTCGCCCAGCAATTGCGCCGCCAGGTACACCCAGCGCAGCCGCGCCGTCTGCTGGTAGGCCTGGCGGTGCGTCTTGCGGTCGAAGACCATGCGCGTGCCCGTCGCCAGCAGGGTGAACACGTCGAGCAGCTGGTCGGGGTCTTCGATATACTCGTCATACTTTTCAAGCGCCGCGTCCAAATCGCGCGCGATCGCCCCGTTCGGCCCGAACAGCCGCTCGTATTGCCTGGCCAGCAGCGCCTCGGCCTCCTGCGCGAGCGTGTCGGCGATCTCTCCCCACCCCATGCCGTTGAACTGCCCCGGCCGCAGGTTGAGGCTCTCGCCCAGGCGCCGCTCGAGCGCACCCACCATGCGGGCGGTGTTCAGGTTGAGCAGGAAGTTTTCGATCTGCTGGCGAATGCTCTCCTTGAGGCGCTCGGGGTCGCTCGTCAGCCAGCGCATCTGCTCGCCGCTCAGCCGGTAAGCCGGCAGCCGCGCCAGCATGAGCATTTCATCGGCCAGCTCCTGCGGGCGCACGGGGGCCGCGCCGTCGCCGGTACGGTCTTCCAGCGTTTCAAAGAAGGCGTCCAGCCCGTCGAATCGCTCGCTGCGCTGCTGCTCCAGCGTCTCTTCGGTCTTGTCCAGCAGCTCGTTGAAGCTCTTC
>JARKPU010000010.1 GCA_029975055.1 Anaerolinea sp. | reverse complement strand
GTTCCCGGGCTGGTCGAACATCACCGTGCAGGTGCCGGTGCCGCTTGTCATGGTGAAATCGGCCCCTGAGTTGGTGCACACGCCTGAGCTGGAATAGCTCACCGCCAGCCCCGAGCTGGCCGAGGCCGCCACGCTGAAGTGCGCCCCGTAGACAGCCGTGGCGGGTGCGTGCGTGGTGATGCTGATCGCCTGGCTGGCTTTTTGGGCGCTCACGCTCTCCGAAAGCTGCGGGGCGGGGTTGTAATTGGCGTTCCCGGGCTGGTCGAACATCACCGTGCAGGTGCCGGTGCCGCTTGTCATGGTGAAATCGGCCCCTGAGTTGGTGCACGCGCCCGCGCTGGAATAACTCACCGCCAGCCCCGAGCTGGCCGAGGCCGCCACGCTGAAGTGCGCCCCGTAGACAGCCGTGGCTGGCGCGTGCGTGGTGACGGTGATGGTCTGATTGGCTTTGACGGCGGTGACCGATTCCGTCACCTGGGGCGCCGCGAAGTAGTTGGCATTGCCGGGCTGGTCATACTTCACCGAGCAGGTTCCGCTGGGGGCGGTGATGGTGAACTCGGCCCCCGCGTTTGTGCACGCGCCCGCGCTGGAATAGCTCACCGCCCCGGCCGGGGCGGTGGCCGCCACGCTGAAGTGTTCGTTGAAGCCTGCCGTGGCCGGTGCGTGGCTGTTGACGGTGATCGTTTGGGCGATCTTCTGCGCCTCGACGCTGCCGGTGAGCGTGGGGGCGGTGTTATAGTTGGCGTCGCCGGGCTGCGTGAATTGCACCAGGCAGGTGCCGCTGCCGCTCGTCATGGTGAACTCGGCGCCCGAAACCGTGCACACCCCCGGGCTGCCGCTGGCGTAGATCACCGCCAGCCCCGAGCTGGCCGTGGCCGCCACGTTGAATTTGGATTGGTAAGCGGCGCTTGCGGGCGCATCCTGTGTGATGGTGAGGCTTTGATCGAGCTTCAACGCCGTCACCTCCTGGGTGACCTTCGGCGCAGGCGCATAGGTGCCGTCGCCGGGCTGGTTGAACTCCACCAGGCAGGTGCCGGTGCCACTGACCATGGTGAACTCGGCGCCCGAAACCGTGCACACCCCCGGGCTGCCGCTGGAATAGGTCACTTCCAACCCGGAACTGGCGGTGGCCGCCACGCTGAAAGTGGATTGGTACGCGGCGCTCGCGGGCGCGCTTTGTGTGACGGTGATCGTCTGCGGGATGCCGGGGTAGTACACCTCGGCGGAAGAGTCCGCGCTCGGGTCATTGCCGATGCCCAGGAACCCGCCCGCCAGCAGCACCTGGCCGTTCAGCAGCATGGTGGCGGTGTGCGAGGTGCGGCTCCCGTATGGGTCGAGGATATCGCCTGCGTCGGCCCAGGTTTGGGCGGCTGGGTCGAACAACTCGGTGTAGAGCACGGAGGAAGTGCTGTTCGAACCGCCCGCCACCAGCACCTTGCCGTTCTGAGGGCCGAAATCCAGCCGGGTGGCGGTGTGGAACCCGCGCGCGATGGAAAGCGGGGTAGATTCGGCCCAGGTGTTGGCGTCTGGGTCGTAGATTTCCACGCTGGTCAGGTAGGTCTCGTCTTCGCCTGAGCCGGGGTCGTTCCCGCCGGTCACCAGGACGCGGCCGTCTTCCAGAAGGGCTGCGGCATGGTCGGAACGCGGGTGCGCCATGGAAGCCACGTCCGTCCAGGTGTTGGCGGCCGGGTCATACACCTCCGCGCTGGCGAGGATCTCGCCGGTGATGGAATAGCCGGAGGTGGAACCGCCGACGACCAGCACCCTGCCCGTTGAAGCGCCGGCCGGGTGGATGAGCGTGGCGGTGTGATACGCCCGGGCGTGGTTCATCGGCCGGGCCGAAGACCAGGTGCCCGCCGCGGGGTCATAGATCTCCACCGTGTTGGTTGCGTCGCCCGACATGATGCTGCCCGGGTAACCGCCCGCCACCAGCACACGGCCGTCATCCAGGACGGTGGCCGTGGCGCTGGTGTGGGCGTGCGCCATGCTGTTCGTGGTGGGCGTCCAGACGGGCGTTCCGCCGGGGCCGCCGGTGGGGTCAAAGATCTCGGCGCTCGAAAGGCCGTTGGTGGCGGATGTGTGCACCCCGCCGGCCACCAGCACCCTGCCGCCGCTCAACGGGGCCGCCACATGGTAGGCGCGCGGCGTGGTCAGGCTGGCGGTGAGCGCCCAGGGAGCGGTGGAGTTGGAAGGGTCATATAACTCGGCGGTCTGCCCGGCAGGTTCCGTTTGGCCCGCCGCCGCGCAAGAGGCCGTCCCCCCGCCCGGGATGCTCACCTCAAGGCAGCCACCCGCCACCAGCACCATCCCGGCCAGCGGGCCGCTCTCGATCAATGTGGCTGTGTGGCCGTAGCGGCCGTACGTCATGGAGGCCGCCAGCGTCCACATGCCGGTGAAGGCCTTCACCGGCGGCGCGGGCTGCGCGTTGAGCGCCAGCAGCAGCAGGCAGGCAGCCAGGGAAACCCTGGCTACGACCGAGAGACGCTTGAAATGCTTTGGATGCATGGCCTGTCCCCTTTCCTAAACCGGTATCGCGGCGGGCCGCCCCGGCTGCTACTGGAAGACCAGCGGCAGGTAATTGAGCTGCCACACGTCCGTCAGGTGAATGGAGCTTTCTCCTGCCGGGTTGTCGTTGACGTAATCGGACGGCAGCACGATGCTGAAAAGGTGCTCGAGGTGACCGACCGACCCCTGCCTGACGAACGCCGTGATGACGTAAGAGAGGCTGCCGCCTTTGAGGATGCTGACCGTGTCGCTCATGTGGCTGCCAGACCCGCCGGTTGGGCAGGCCGAACCGGCGCTGGCGGTGCACGTCCAGGTGATGTCGCTCAGGAAGGGCGAGAAGAGATCGTCGGCCCTTGCGCTGATCAGGTCGTCCGGCCCGGAATTGCTCACCGTCACCCAGATGGTGACCGGCTGGCCGGCCTGGATGCTTTCGACGCCGTCATTGTTGACGAAGGCCAGGTTGACGTGGAACGGGGCCACCTCGACATTCTTCTGGATACTGTCGTCGCCGAATGAATCGTTGTGGCAGGAGAGCCTGACGGCATACACGCCCCGCGCGGAGAAGGCGTGTTTGGGGTTCCAGGTGGTGGTGGCGGGGGTGCCGTCGCCGAAGTTCCAGGTGCAGGTCATCGGGCTGGTGCCGGTGGACTGGTTGGTGAAGGTCAGTTCCTGCCCAGGCTTGATGTTGGCGGTGGGCGAGAAGATGAACCCGGCCTTTGGCTTGAAGTTCACGCTGCCGGTGACCGTCTCGTTCCCGTAAGCATTGGTCACCTTGAGGCTGACGGTGTACGAGCCCGCGCTCGTGTAGGTGTGCGAGGGGTTGGCGAGCGTGCTGGTGCTGCCGTCGCCGAAGTTCCACAGGTAGGTGAGCGGCGCGGTGCCCGTGCTGGTGCTGGTGAAGCCGATCGCCTCTCCTAACTGGATGACCTTATTTTGCGGTGTGAAGGAAGCTTTGGGCGCGAAGTTCACCGTGCCGGAAGCCGTCTCGCTGCCGTAGGCATTGGTGACCTTCAGCGTGACGGTGTAGCTCCCCGCGGCGGTGTAGGTGTGGCTCGGGCTGGCGAGCGTGCTGGTGGTTCCGTCGCCAAAGCTCCATTCATAGGAAAGGGGCGCGGTGCCGGTGCTGTTATTGGTGTAGTTGATTCCATCGCCCAGTTGGATGACCTGATTCACCGGGCTGAAGGCCGCCTTTGGCGAGAAGTTCACCGTGCCGGTGGCCATCTCGCTGCCGTAAGCATTGGTGACGGTCATCTTCACGGTGTACGAGCCGGCGGCGGTGTAGGTGTGCGATGGGCTGGCCTGGGTGCTGGATGTGCCGTCGCCGAAATCCCACTGGTAAGATAGCGGGGCCGTGCCCGTGCTGGTGTTGCTGAAGGCCACCGCCTGCCCAAGCTGGATGACCTTGCTGGCGGGGGTGAAGGCCGCCCGCGGGGCAAAATTCACGCTGCCGGTGACCGTCTCGCTGCCGTATGCGTTGGTCACCTTGAGGCTGACGGTGTAGGAACCGGCCGCCGTGTAGGTGTGCGAGGGGTTGGCCTGCGTACTCGTTCCGCCGTCGCCGAAGTTCCACTCGTAGGAGAGCGGTGCGGTGCCGGTGCTGTTGTTGGTGAAGTTGAGCGTGTCGCCGGTCTTGATCACCGAACTGAGCGGCGAGAAGGCCGCCTTTGGCGAGAAGTTCACCGTGCCGGTGGCCGTCTCGCTGCCGTAGGCGTTGGTCACCTTCAACTTCACGGTGTAGGAACCGGCTGTGGTGTAGGTGTGGCTTGGGCCGGCCAGGGTGCTGGTGGTGCCGTCGCCGAAATCCCACTCATAGGAGAGGGGCGCGGTGCCCGTAGTGTTATTCGTATAGGTGATAGATGCGCCGAGCTGGATGACCTTGTTGACCGGCGTGAAGGCCGCTTTGGGCGCGAAGTTCACCGTGCCGGTGGCCGTCTCGCTGCCGTAAGCGTTGGTCACGGTGAGCCGCACCGTGTAAGAGCCGGCGGCGGTGTAGGTGTGCGACGGGTTGGGCTGGTCGCTGGTGCCGCCGTCGCCAAATTCCCAGGCATAGGAAAGCGGCGCGGTGCCGGTGCTGGTGCTGGAGAAGTTGATCGTGTCGCCGGTCTTGATGACCGAACTCGCCGGGGTGAAGCCCGCCTTCGGCCTGAAGTTCACCTGCCCGGTGGCCTGGCTGCTGCCGTAATCGTTGGTGGCGGTCAGCCTCACCGTGTAAGCCCCGGCGGTGGTGTACTGGTGGGTGGGGCTGGCCTGGGTGCTGGTGCTGCCGTCGCCAAACTCCCACAGGTAGGTCATCGTGGCGGTGCCGGTGCTCGTGTTGGTGAAGCTGACCGACCCGCCGGTTTGAATCACCGTGGCCGATTGGGTGAAGCCCGCCACCGGCGGGAAGACGACCTTGCCCGTGGCCGTGTCGCTGCCGTAGGCGTTATCCACTTTGAGCGAGACGGTGTAATCGCCGACGGCCGTGTAGGTGTGGGTGGGGTTGGGGTCGCTGCTGGCGGCGCCATCGCCAAAATTCCAGGTGTAGGTCAGCGGCGCGTTGCCGGTGCTGGAATTGGTGAAGGTCACGCTGTCGCCCGCGCGGATCTTGCTCAGCGTGGGGGTGAAGATCGATTTCGGTTTGAAGTTCACCGAGGTGGTGGCTTCGGAGGAACCCCAGGGGTTGGTCGCCGTCAGCTTAACGGTATAGGTCTTCGCTTCGGTGTAGGTGTGCGAAACGCTTGGCTGGTCGCTCGTTGTGCCGTCGCCAAAATCCCAGGCGAGGGTGAGCGGTGTCGAGCCGGTGCTGGCGCTGGTGAAGTTGATCGTATCGCCAAGCTGGATGATGTTATCGAGCGGCGTGAAGGCGGCCTTGGGCAGAAAAACGACCGTGCCCGTGGCGCTGTCGCTGCCGTAGCTGTTGGTGACCGTGAGGGTGACGGTGTAGTTGCCGATGGTCGTATAGGTGTGGGTCGGGTTCTGGGCCGTGCTGGTAGCGCCGTCGCCAAAGGTCCAGCGATAGGTGAGCGTTGGGTTGCCCGTGCTGGTGCTGGTGAAGCTGACCGTATCGCCCTGGTTGATCACCGCTTCGGCGGGCGTGAAGGCGGCCTTGGGCTTGAAGTTGATCGTGCCGCTGGCGGTGTTGCTCTCTCCGAAGTCATTCCAGGCCCTCAGCGTGACGGTGTAGGTGCCCGGCGCTGTGTAGGTGTGCGTGGGGGTGAAGTCGGTTGAAGTTGCGCCGTCGCCGAAATTCCATTCCACCGAGGCGGGGTTGCGGATGCTCAGGTTGGTGAAGGTGAAGGGCACGTTCAACTGGCCGACGGCGTTGGTGGGCGAGAAGGCCGCGATGGGCGCGTAGGGGCAGGCGGTGGCGGGCGTGAACAGCGCGGTGAAGCTGGGCGCGCCCGGCATGGGGATGCTGTCGATGAGTGTGTTGCTGGAGGTGTCCAGCACCGAGATGGTCTGCACCCCGCCGTTGGAGATGTAGGCGCGCGGGCCGAACGCGGCAGGGAAGACATCCACGCTGTAGAGGCCGCTGGCCTCGTTGGCCACCGTGGCGGTGACGGTGCCGTTGCTGGTGAGGATTGCCAGCACGTTGGCGCTGCCCGCCGTGTAGAGCAGGCTGCCGTCGGGCGAAAGGTCGGCATCCTGCAAATCCGTGCCGTTCACATTCCAGGTGGTGGTGAGCGTGTCGGTGATGGTGTTGATCACCGCGATGCGCCCGTTGCCGCCATTGACCACGTAGGCTTTATCGCCGGTGGGCGCGATCTGAATGCCCCACGGGGCGTTGAAGCCGGTGATTGTTTTGACCGCCGTGGTCTCACCGGTGAGGGTGGAAAGATCGATCACCGAAACGGAATTGCCCCCGCGGTTGGTGACATAGGCTTTGTTCAGGCAGGGGCTGACGGCGATGCGAATGGGCTGCGTGCCGACCGTGAGCGTCTTCACCACCGAAAGGTAAGACAGGTGGGCGGGGTTGATATCCAGCACCATCACGGTGCCGTCGCCGTAGCTGGAGACGAGGGCATAGTTGCCATCGGGAGTCTGGGCAATGAACGAGGCGTCGTTGCCCACGTCGAGCATATCGGGCGGGGCGCTCATATCGGCAGTGTCGAAGATCAACACCCGCCCGGTCAACACACCGCCCTGGTCATCTTGCGCGCCGGCAAGCAAGCCGAACAGCCGGGAGCCATCCTGGCTGAGCCCGCCGCTGAGCAGGAACTGACCGTAAACGGTGGTGTCTATGGGGTTGCCCAGGTCCTGGTGAAACTGGGTATCCACCAAATTGACCTGGTTTTGGTTGAAGACGTAACCCGTGCGCGGCACCGCCGCGATGACGGGGGAGGTGTCGGTCCAGTAATCGGATGTGCCGGGGATGGGGGTGAGGGAAGTGACGGTCAGGTCGAAGGCGAAGTAATCGGCCACCGCGGCATCGGCGGGGAAATCCACCTCCACGGTGAAATCCGCCCCGGCCCCCTGCTCGATGGCGGCCGAATCGGCCGGCAGGATGCGCGCGGTCCAATCGGCGTGCGTGGGGGTGAGCGATAGGGTGAAGGTGTCGGCCTGACCCGTCCAGTTATACACGCCAAAGGTGAAGGTTTTCGTCTCGCCGGGGGCAGCATAGCCGATGACTTCGGCCGGTTCGAGGGCCACGCCGACAAACGGCGTGTAACGCACCGCCAGTGAAGAGGCCAGCCCCTCCACGCCGTTGTAGTATTGCAGCCCGAGCAGCCCGGTTTCGTTTTCGATCCCGGCGGTGTTCGGGTAGGGGTTGCCGTTCGAGTCGGCGTTCACCGGCGCGCCGGCGTAATGCACTTCAATGGCGTTGGAAGTTTCGTAGAGCTTGATCTCGAAAGAAACTTTCGAGGTGGATAGCAGCGCGTAGGGGATATCTTTGTACTGGATGAGGAAGTACCGGTTCGGCGCGCTGCCCATCAGTTTGTAGGTGATCGAGCCGCCGTAGTTTGGCTTGAGGTCGCCCCACCAGCCGGCGATGACGGCATTTGGCCCGGCGGAGGCCGGGATGGCCTGCGCCGCCGCAGCGTTCGGCTGCCCGGAGAGGAAGGTGACGAAGCCGTTCGAGCTGGCGTAGAGGCCGGTGTAATCGACCCCAAAGAAGTTGAATGTGAAGCCGATTGGGATCAGGCCGCTTATGGCGTTGTCGCCCAAAGAGACGGCCGTGCCGCTGCCCGCTATATCTTCGAGCGCGTAGGCCGGCCCGCCGGGTTCATCCGAATCGATGAACACGTAGCCCGAAGTCTCCGGGCCGCCAGTGCGCGCATTCACCGGGGCCTGGGTTCCGCCCAAAATGAGCAGGATCAAGATGCCCACGATCCCGATACGCAGGAAATTGCTCTTGTTCATGGTTACCCCATTCATCACAGGCCAGATTGTTTCGCCGGGAGGGCCTTCTGCTCACGAAAGGGCCTCGCATGGCGGGAATCGATCGGCAATCCCTACCTGTATCGAATTGGTTCGGCGCGGGGGCGCGTTCGCTGGACGCGGATTAAATGAAATGGCCCCCTGCTGGCGAGCAATATCTATAAGTTATTCGGTTGTAGAGCCTGCTTGGAACAACTGTAACTAACCTGGAATACCTTCCCCTGGTATGATAGTAGCATGGTCGGGTACTTTTTACAATCATTTGATCCGCGATCTGCGCGAACGTGCTTCATTCCCCAGGTTTCGTAACGATTGGACGACGGAAGGCCGATACAATGGATCGTAACCGGATTTTTTTACTCTTGCCGGTTGTGATCCGGTTGGGGAGGCGCGATGAATCGACCCGACAGCAAAGAGGAGAACCGCAGCCGCGAGCTGACGCTGCACCTCCTGGCGAACCTGTTTGGCGCGGGCGGGCTGCGCGGCGTGACCATCCGCCTCTGGGATGGAACCTGCTGGCCCGATGCATCTCCCCGCCCGGTGACCCTGGCTCTCAACCACCCTGGCGCGCTGCGGGCGATGCTCCTGCCGGGCACCGAGGTGGGCCTCGTGGAGGCCTACCTGTTCGATGATGTGGACATCCTCGGCGATTCCGAGGCGGTTTATGCGCTGGGCGAGGCGCTCAAAGAGCAGACCGGCGGCTGGGGCCGCAAGCTGGCAATCAGCCGCGATTTGCTGCGTCTGCCGGATCTCCAGAACCCGCGCGTCACCCGCCGCGGCCCGGCGCGGCTCTCCGGCAAGCCGCATTCCATCGAGCGCGACCGGCAGGCGATTGCCTATCACTACAATGTGTCGAACGATTTTTATGCGCTCTTCCTCGACCGGCGCATGGTGTATTCCTGCGCTTACTTCCGCAGCCCGCAAGACAGCCTCGAGCAGGCCCAGGAGCAGAAGCTGGAATACATCTGCCGCAAGCTGCGCCTGCAGCCGGGGATGCGCATCCTTGATATCGGCTGCGGCTGGGGGGCGCTGGTGATGTATGCCGCCGCGAACTACGGCGTGGATGCCACCGGCATCACCCTCAGCCAGGCTCAGCAGGAATACGCCGCCCGGCGCATCGCCGAGAGCGGGTTGGCCGGCCGCGCCCGCGTGCACTACCAGGATTACCGCGAACTGGAAGCCCGTGAGCCTTTCGATGCGCTGGTGAGCGTGGGCATGTTCGAGCACGTGGGCGAAAGCCAGCTTCCGGTGTATTTTGCCCAGGCCTTGCGCCTGCTCAAACCGGGCGGAGTCTTCCTCAACCATGGCGTGGCGCGCAAGGCGCTCGATGATGCCTGGCTGGCCTATTCCTTCAGCAATGCGTATGTCTTCCCAGACGGCGAGCTGCTGCCGATCTCGCACACGCTGCGCGTGGCGGAGGAAGCCGGTTTTGAGGTGCGCGATGTGGAAGCCCTGCGCGAGCATTACGCCCTCACGCTGCGGCATTGGGTGAGTAACCTGGAAGCCAACCACGAGCGCGCGCTGAACTACGTGGATGAGCCGACCTACCGCGTCTGGCGGGTGGCGATGAGTTACCCGGCCTACAGCCACAGCAGCGGGGCGATCAACATCTACCAGGCGCTGCTTTCGCGCCCCGAGGAGACCGGGGCCAGCCGGCTGCCCCTGACGCGCGAGGACTGGTACCGGGGCGGGTGAGTGAGGCGGGCCGTATCCTCTTTGCGGCGCGGCGGACGGGCAAAACCGCCGCGCCGCGATTCTTTATATATCGGCCCTGAGACCTCAGATTTGAAAGAATCCATTAAAAACTGTTGACTCGAGCGCTCAAATATGCAATAATAACGTTGCCGGTAACGTTACCGGAACTGGTTTCCCTGTTTTACATTCAAATCAATGCGCCAAAAAAAACGTGCGGTGACCATTCACGATGTCGCCAGAGAAGCGGGCGTTTCCACTTCGACTGTCTCTCGAATCTTGAATGGCAAGGACGACGTCGCCGACGAGACCTATGACCGGGTTCAGAGCGTGATTCTGCGGCTGGGCTACGCCTCCAGCCTGGCGGCGCGGAGCATGCGCAGCCTGCGCACGAATGTGATCGGCCTGATCATGCCGGATGTGGCTGCGCCGTACTGCATCGAGGTGATGCAGGGCGTGAACAACGCCATCGCGCGCAGCGATTATGACCTGATCATTTACACCACCGGCGACGTGCGCCGCTATGGCACCGCCGACCAGGAGCGGCGCTATGTGGCGCTGCTCAACGGCGGCATCACCGACGGAGTCATCGTGGTCACCCCGGCCGCCACCGATTTTTCCACCGATTCGCCGGTGGTGGCGATCGACCCGAACAACGAAAGTCCCAACTGCCCAGGGATCATCTCGACCAACGTGGCGGGCGTGCTGGATGCGATGAGCTACCTGATCGGCCTTGGGCACCGGCGCATCGGCTTCATCACCGGGCGGCTCGAGCTGGTCAGCGCCAGCCAGCGCCTGCAGGGCTATAAGGAGGGGCTGGAGCTGGCGGGCATCCCGCTGGATGAGGAGTTGATCCAGGTGGGCGACTTCACCACCGAAACGGCTCAGCGCTGCGCCCAGGCCTTGCTTGCGCTGCCGAACCCGCCGACGGCGATTTTCGCCTCCAATGATATGTCGGCCGAGGGTGTTTACCTGGCGGCGAAAGAAGCCGGCTTGCGCATCCCGGACGACCTTTCGGTGGTCGGTTTCGACAACCTGAGAGAATCGATGTATCTCAATCCGCCGCTGACGACGGTCGATCAATGCCTGCCCGATATGGGCATGATGGCGGTGGAGATGGTGGTGAAGATGATCAAAGGCGAGGTGATCGAACGGAAACTGGTTCGCATTCCCACGCATCTCGTCATCCGCTCATCCTGCCGGGCATTGAATAGCGGTGACGATCAAAGAACCTGAGAAAAACAGGAAGAATTCTTTCCTATCGGCTGAGTGATCTGACCGGAACACTTCAACTACAGGAGGAAAACGGAGAGCAAGATACATAAGAAGATGTTGTTGTTCTGGCAGGGGAACAAGACATGAAATGAAATCGCCCTGCTGTCGTGACCTGTTCATCTACGGAGTTCTTTGTTCAGCGAAGAAGGAGAATGGAATGTCACAGAAGTTCGATCGACGTAAATTCATGAAGCTGGCTGGAATGGGCCTGGCCGGGGCATTTGTGGCCTCCTGCGCGCCGCAGGCCACCCAGACCCCGGAAGTCATCCAGCAAGAGGTGACGCGCATCGTCGCCGGCACCCCGGAAGTCCAGATCCAGGTGGTCACCGCCACCCCTGTGCCGGTCCAGAAGGTTGAAGCCGAAGCCGTGCTGGGGACTTTCCCCCGCAGCGAAACGTTGATCGCCCGCATCCTCACCGGGCGCGTCGGCACGCCCGACAACTTCAACCAGTGGGTCGGCTGGAAGTGGCAAGACCGCGGCATGCAGAACCTGGCCGATGAACCGCTTTGGTCGGTCGATTTCGCCACCGGCAAGATCATCAACGGCGTCGCCGATGGAGACCCGACCTACAACGAGGATTTCACCAGCCTCACGATTCCGCTGCGCAAAGGCGTGGCCTGGTCTGACGGCGAGCCGTTCACCTCGGCGGACGTGGTTTACACCATCGAGACCATCATGAAGTTTGAGGGCTTCAACGCCCACAGCTTCTTTGTGGATAACGTTTCGTCGGTGACGGCTTTGGATGAGTACACGGTCAAGGTCGACCTCAAGCAGCCCAACTCTCGCTTCCACACCACCTTCCTCGACCGCTGGGGCTGCACCCGCTTCTTCCCCAAGCACATCTTCGAGAAGCAAGAAGACCCCGTCCAGTTCCCGTTCAACCCCTACGTTGGCTGCGGCCCCTACAAACTGCACAGCTTTGACCCGCAAGGCGGCTGGACGGCCTGGGAGAAGCGCGCCGATTGGGACAAGAGCCCGACCGGGATGATGTATGGCGAGCCGAAACCCAAGTACATCATCTACCAGTACTTTGCCGATGAAGGCGCCCAGATTCTCTCACAGTTGACGCACCAGCTGGATGTGGCCGAGCTCTCCGCCGACGGCCTCAAGGCGCTGCTGGCGCAGTCGAAGACCTCGCGCGCTTACCAGCCGACCTTCCCGTTCGTGGTCAACAACGACCCCTGCATCACCGGCATCCTCTTCAACACCGCCCGGCCGCCGTTCGATAACGTGGATGTGCGCTGGGCGCTGCTGCTGGCGATCGACATCGTCGAATACACGAGCATCGCGGTCGATTCCTCGGGCACCCTCAGCCCGGTGCATGTGCCGCACCTTGGCCCATACCCCGCCGATTACATCAAGCCGATGCAAGACTGGCTCAAGAGCTTCACCATCGATGTGGGCAACGGCGAGACCTTTGCGCCCTATGACCCCGAAGCTCCGAAGCGCGTCGCCGCTTACGCCAAGAGCCGCGGTTATGTCTTCCCCGACACGCCGGAGTTCATCGAAAAGGCCTTTGGGCTCGGGTGGTACAAGTATGCCCCGGATATCGCCACCAAGCTGCTCGAAAAGAACGGCTTCAAGAAGAATGCCGACGGCAAATGGCTGCTGCCCGATGGCAAGCCCTGGAAGATTTCCTTCATGAGCGGCACCGTCCTCTCGAACCATGATGCGCGCAACTCCGCGGCTGCCGTTCAGCAGTGGAAGAAATTCGGCATCGACGCCGAGATGTACACCACCGAGAACGGCGACGGCCTGGGAGCCACCGGCGACTTCGATGTCTCCGGCGCGTGGCCTGCTCAAGAGCCATGGGGCGCGGGGCCCGACCTCTACCGCGTGCTCGACCGCTGGAATTCGGCCTACAAGAAACCCGTCGGCGAGCGCACCCAGGGCATTTACTCGCGCTGGTCGAGCCCGGAGATGGATGACATCATCAAGCGCCTGCGCGAAACCGACCCCTTCGACACCGAGGCCGTCATCGCCATTGGCACCGAGGGCCTCAAGGAAGCCGTCAAGAATATGCCCGGCATCCCGACCTACGGGTATATCGGCTTCGTCGGCTGGGACGAGTTCTATTGGACCAACTGGCCCGGCAGCGAAAACGCGTACAATGAGCCGTACACCCACTGGCCCAACTTCAAGTACACGACTCCGTTCCTGAAGCCCACCGGCGCATAAGGGTTCTGCGAGTCAACTTCCATCACGCTGCACTGCTCCCTGGGCGGGGAAACCCGCCCAGGGGAATTTTGACCAATCAACATGCGATGATTTGGCAGTTTCCCCTTATACTTTAAGAGGTGAAGCGTGTTGCCTCGATCTGAACGTGCGTCAGCTTTCTTTAAATCGTGGGCAGGCCCTGCAGTTTAGAGAAAACTTTCCACGTTCCTTGATCTTATAACGCGTGAGGGTAAGGCTGTGACATTCTTAAAGCGATATCTCATCCCCCGTCTGATTCAATACGTCCTTGTGATCTGGCTGGGCATCACCGTCGTGTTCCTCATCCCCAGGCTCACGCCCAACGACCCGGTCATGCGGGTGATCGGCGAGTTGAGAGGCCGCGGTTCGACGCTGGAGCCCGGCTCGATGGACGGGATCATCGCCGACCTGACCGAGATGTACGGCCTGGAAGGCTCGTGGCTCGATCAATACTGGGCCTTCTGGGGCAGGCTGTTCCGCGCAGATTTCGGCGTATCCTTCTTTCAATTCCCTACCCGCGTGAATAAACTCATCGCCACCGCTTTGCCCTGGACGCTGGGGCTTCTGCTGACGACGACGGCAATCTCGTGGATCGGGGGGAATATCATCGGCGGGCTGGCGGGTTATTATTCGCGCAAGGGCTGGTCGCGGACTTTTGACGCCATCGCGATGGTCATCCGCCCGCTGCCGTATTACATCTTTGCCTTCGCGCTCCTCTTGCTGTTTGCTTATGTCGTCCGCTGGTTCCCCATCACAGGCGGTGCGTCGTTGGGGGCCGTGCCCACCTTCACCTGGGGCTACATCAAAGATGTCCTCTGGCATTCGGTCTTGCCGGCCTTCTCGTTGAGCATTTTGGGCGGGGCGGTCACCTTCCAGACGATGAAGCTGATCGTGCAGAACGTCAACGCGGAGAATTTCGTCCAGTATGCCAAGCTGGGCGGGGTGACCGAGAACCGCATCGTGGGCAAATATGTCATCCGGAATGCGCTGCTGCCGCAGATCACCGGCCTGGCCCTTTCGCTTGGGCAGATCTTCAGCGGCGCGCTGATCACGGAGATCGTCTATGGCTACCCCGGCCTGGGGATGCTGCTGTATCGAGCCATCGTCAACGGCGATTACAACCTGATCATGGGCATCACGCTCTTCTCGATCGTGGGCATTACCACGGCGATTCTGATCGTCGATCTGACGTACCCTCTGTTCGATCCGCGGGTGCGATACACATAGGAGGCCCGTCCTGTGAAAGTATTCCGAGACCTTTTTAGAGATTATCGCTTCGTTTGCAGCTTCATCGTGCTGGTGATCATCGTGGTGATGGCTTTCCTGTCGATCTTCTCGCCGTACGACCCCACCTTGTGGAATGTCGTCCCAAAGGATATGCGGCCTTCATCCGAATATATCCTCGGCACCGATTCGAACGGGCAGGATATCTTCTGGCAGGCCACCTTTGCGGTGCGCAACTCGTTGATCATCTCGCTCATCGCCGGGCTGGTATCGCGGGTCATTGCCATCCTGGTCGGCATGATCGCGGGCTATAAAGGGGGCATCACCGACCGGGTGCTGATGTTCATCGGCGACAGCCTGCTGGTGATCCCGCTCTTCCTGATTATGGTCATGCTGGCAATGCTGGTGCGGCAGTATATGAACCTGGTGATCCTCGGGCTGCTGCTTTCATTCTTCGGCTGGGCCTGGGATGCGCGCCTGATCCGCTCGGTTATCTTGAGCCTGCGCGAGCGTGAGTTCACCAAGACGGCCGTCCTTTCCGGCACAGGGACGGTGAAGCTGGTGCTGAACGAGTATATGCCCTTTGCCATGCCGTTGATCTTCTCGACCCTGATCAACAACATCGCCTGGGCGATCGGTCTTGAAATCACCCTGGCCATCCTTGGTCTGGTCAACCTGAACATCCCCACCCTGGGCACCATGTTGAACTGGGCGCTCTTCTACCAGTCCATCCTGTTGGGGCGCTGGTGGTGGATCCTGACCCCGGTGGTTTTATCGCTCTTCCTGTTTATTGCCCTGTACTGGCTTTCGGTCAGCATCAGCGAGTACCTGGATCCGCGCACGCGCATCCAGCGGGTGGGGGCGTAGAGAGATCGTATGAACCGGACCATTCTTCGCACAGAAAAGCTGAAAGCCTTCTACGTGCTCGACCTGCACGGCACCCAAAAGGTGGTCAAAGCGGTCAACGAGATCGACCTGGAAGTGTACGAGAACGAAGTGTACGGCATCGCCGGCGAGAGCGGCTGCGGGAAGACCACCCTGCTGAAAACACTCTTCGCGGCCATCGAGCCGCCGCTGAGGTTGATGGGCGGGAAGATCTATTACCGCGTGGACGGGCGCGAAGTGGACGTGACCGCCCTCGATCAGGAAAGCCGGCGCAAGCTGCGCATGGAGTACATCTCTTATGTGCCGCAAGGCTCGATGAGCGTGCTCAACCCCGTGCTCAAACTCAACGAAACCTACCAGGATTTCATTTTCAGCCATGTGACCGGAAAGACCCGCGAGCAAGCCTTTGAACTGGCCCGCGAACATATCGTCGAGCTGGGGCTGCCGCGCAACATCCTGAGCGCCTACCCCCACCAGCTCTCCGGCGGGATGCGCCAGCGCGTTACCATTGCCCTGGCGGCGCTGCTCAAGCCGCGCATCCTCATCGCCGATGAGCCGACCACCGCGCTGGATGTGGTTGTCCAGCGCGGCGTGGTGCAGCTGCTCAAGGATATCCAGGCCAGGCAGAAGAACACGATCATCCTGGTGACGCACGATATGGGCGTGCAGGCCAACATCGCCGACCGGGTGGCGATCATGTATGCCGGGAAGATGGTGGAGGAATCGACCACCGAGAAGATTTACGACGAACCTGCTCACCCCTATACGCGCTACCTGATCAACTCACTGCCGCGCTTCGGCGATAAGTCGCTGCGCGAGAGCGTCCCCGGCAGCCCGCCGTCGCTCTCGAATTTACCGCCCGGCTGCCCGTTCAACCCGCGCTGCCCGCACGCGATGGATATCTGCCGGGAACGTATGCCGGAATTGAGGAATATCGATACCAATCATAAAGTGGCCTGCTGGCTGGTCGGAGATGATGAGCATGGAACAAAAGCTTCTTGAGATCCAGAACCTGACCAAGGTGTACACCCTGGGCAGCGTCATCTCGCGCATCCACATCACGGCCGTTGATAATGTTTGCTTCGACGTGAAACCCGCCGAGATCTTCGCCCTGGCCGGTGAAAGCGGCTGCGGAAAAACCACCACCGCCAAGATTGTGCTGGGGTTTGAAGAAGCGACCTCCGGCACCATCCTGCACAACGGGAAGGTGGAAGACCGGAAGCAAAAAGCATGGCGAACCGAGGGCATTCAAGCCATCTTCCAGGACCCATTCGCCACATTCAACCCGCTGAAAACGGTCGATAGCTACTTCTTTGATACGGTGCGCAACTTCAGACTGACCGAAAACCGAAGAACGGCCATCGAGATCATCAACCAAAAGCTGCACGCGGTCGGCCTGTCTTACGAAGAGTTTGCCGGAAGGTATCCGAATGAGTTTTCGGGCGGGCAGTTGCAGCGCATCTCGATTGCCCGTGCGCTGATGACCAACCCGCGGCTGCTCATCGCCGATGAACCCGTCTCGATGGTGGATGCCTCTCTGCGCATGGCGATTGTCAACCTGTTCAAGACGCTCAGAGACGACCTGGGCGTGAGCGTGCTCTATATCACCCACGACCTCGCCACTGCCTATTACGTCTGCGACCGGATCGCGATCATGTTCCGCGGGAATATCGTGGAGATGGGAACGGTAGAGCAGGTGCTGATGCAGCCCCGCCATCCCTACACGCGCCTGCTGCGCGAATCGATCCCGGAGGCCGACCCGCATAAGCGCTGGCAGACTACGGTGAACCTCTCGGAGCTGGAGCACGAAGAGTACCTGCGCGTGGGCTGTAAATTCGCGGGGAGATGCCCCAATGTGATGGAGATCTGCAAAAGACAGGTGCCTGCCGACATTACGATCGATGATGTTTTGGTGAAGTGCCACCTGTATTCCGAATCTCCTCAGGCTGAGCCCGCCGCCGCGGGTGCGCATCGGTAAACGCTGCCGGCTTGGATTTCCGCGCAGACATCTGTGAAGCCGCCCCAATTGAATACCGCCGGAAACGAGGTTGTGAAGATGAATCCCATCGAAAGACGCCTTGTTCGGTTACTGTCGCAGATGACCCTGGACGAAAAACTCGCCCAGTTGGGTTCGTGTTGGGCTTTCGAACTGCATACCGGCGGTGAACTGGACCCCGAGAAGATGGCCCGCAAGCTCAAAGACGGCATCGGGCAGGTGGCGCGTCTGGCGGGAGCCTCGGCGCATGCCCCGGCCCAGGCCGCCAGAGACGCCAACCGGCTGCAGCGCTTCCTGCTCGAGCAGACGCGCCTGGGCATCCCGGCCATCCTTCACGAGGAGTGCTGCTGCGGCGCGATGGTGCTGGGGGGGAGCATCTTCCCGCAGCCGATCGGCCTGGCGAGCACTTTCAGGCCGCAGCTGGCCGAGGAGTTGGGTGCACACATCCGCGCCCAGCTGCGCGCCATCGGCGCCCATCAGGGCCTCGCGCCGGTGCTGGATGTGGGCCGCGAGCCGCGCTGGGGGCGGGTGGAAGAGACTTTTGGCGAAGACCCCACGCTGGCCGCCCACTTCGGCGCGGCTTTCGTGCGCGGGCTGCAGGGGGAACGGCTGGAGCAGGGCATCCTGGCCACGGGCAAGCACTTCATCGGTCACAGCCTCTCGGCGGGCGGCTTGAACTGTGCCCCCAGCCACGTGGGCCGCAGCGACCTCTATAACGTCTTGCTCGCGCCGTTCCAGGCAGCCGTTCAGGAAGCCGGACTGGCGGTGATGATGAATTCTTACCCCGAGCTCGACGGCGAAGTGGTGGCCGCCTCGCGGGCCATCCTCACCGGCCTGCTGCGCGAGGTGCTCGGGTTCGATGGGCTGGTCGTCTCGGATTACCAGGCGATCGAGATGATCCACACCTACCACAACGCCGCGCCATGCCTGGCAGATGCCGCCCGGCTGGCCCTGCAGGCGGGCATCGATGTGGAACTGCCCGGCGTGACGTGCTTCGGCGCGCCGCTCAAGAGCGAGCTGGAAGCCGGCCGCGTGAGTTTGGAGGAGATCGATGCGGCCGTGAGCCGCCACCTGCGGGCGAAATTTACGCTTGGAATCATGGATAACCCCTACGTGGATGAAGGCCGGGTCCTGGAAGTCTTCGAAACGCCCGCGCAGCGCAGCCTGGCCCGCCGTGCCGCCCGCGAAAGCATGGTGCTGCTCAAGAACGACGGGCTGCTCCCGCTCGGGCGGCAGATCGGGGCGTTGGCGGTCATTGGGCCGAATGCCGCCCACGGCCGCAACCAGCTCGGTGATTACTCCTACCCCGCCGCGCGTGAATATTTGGCGCAGTGGAACCCGGATGGCTCGGGGCTGGGCGGTTTGGAATTGAACGGCCTGCTTGATGAGGATGTCCGCGTCGTCAGCCTGCTGGAGGGCATCCGTGCGCGCGTCTCACCAGAAACCCAGGTGCTATACGCCGCGGGCTGCGATAACCTGGAGGGCGATCCCTCCGGCCTGGATGGTGCCCTGCGCGCGGCGCAGGCGGTCGATGTGGTGGTGCTTGCCCTGGGCGACCGCTCCGGCCTGGTGCCCTCCTGCACCACCGGCGAGACGCGCGAAAGCGTGGACTTGAAGCTCCCCGGCCTGCAGGAAGAACTGGCGCGGTTGGTGATCGGGGCTGGCAAGCCGGTGGCGGTGGTGCTGATCAACGGGCGGCCGCTGGCCATTCCCTGGCTGGCCGAGCACGCCAACGCCATCCTGGAGGCCTGGCTGCCCGGCGAAGAAGGCGGTGAGGCCGCGGCGGAAATTCTGTTCGGCGATGCGAACCCCGGCGGAAAGCTGCCCATCACCTTCCCGCGCCACGTGGGGCAGCTGCCGGTCTATTACAATCACAAGCCGAGCGGGTCAAAATCCAACTGGTATGTGGATTATGTTAACGAAAAGGTCACCCCGCTTTTCCCATTCGGGCACGGCCTGAGCTACACCACCTTCGAGTATCGCGGCCTGGCGTTGAGCAAAAAGCGGGCCGGGCCCGGCGAGCAGGTGGAGATCTCGTTCATCCTCAAGAACACCGGCAGCCGGACGGGGGATGAGGTCGTCCAGCTCTACACCCGCCAGCTTTATGCCTCGGCTCCGCGCCCGGTGAAGGAGCTGCGCGGCTATCTGCGCGTGCCGCTCGAACCGGGGGAGGAAACGACCCTTTCCTTCAGCCTGCCGGTGGATCAACTGGCTTTCTACGACGCCAACCTGGACCTGGTGCTCGAGCCGGGGCGGGTGTTGGTGATGGTGGGCAGTTCCAGCGAGGATATCCGCCTGTGCGGCGAGTTTGAGCTGGCCGGCGAGGCGAAGATGCCTGTGGCAAAGCGCGTGTTCACCACCCGGGCTGCGGCCCAACCTGTATCGTGACCGAAGACCATAACGCCGCTCAGCAGTAGAGGCGGCCCCGTAAGCGCGCCACCGCTTTAAGCACAGGCGGAAGGCGCGCTCGTGGCGTTTATCGTCATCAAAG
This sequence comes from Anaerolinea sp., assembly GCA_029975055.1. Taxonomy (GTDB): domain Bacteria; phylum Chloroflexota; class Anaerolineae; order Anaerolineales; family Anaerolineaceae; genus Anaerolinea. The sequence continues at coordinate 140,376 of JARKPU010000010.1, read as the reverse complement.
CCGCGTTCCGCGCCCCCAACGAGGCCCAGGCGGCGCTCCGTTACGGCTGCCAGATATCCACAATCACCCGCCATCCATATTGGCACTCTGAACCCTATCCGCCGGCAGTTGAGGTTATGATCGATCTTTTTTGTTAACGATTTGCTAAATGATTGGTCAAAGCATGGATTTCGTGTATAATAGAACTGATTTTCTAGTTATTGGAGGTCCTATGGCGCGCACAGCCGCTGAAACCTATCGATTGGCGCACGAGCGTGTGATGTCTGGCGAGTTGGTAGAAGCCTGCCAATACCTGCAAAACCTCATGCGGCTCGAGCCGGAAAATCTTGATTACCTGGTGGAGTACGCCACGTTTCTCGCGCAGGTGACGTGCTTTGATGAGATTCGCGAGATCGAAGAGCGGGTAAGGCAGGCGGCCCCCGGCTCGGCGGAGCAGTTCTACATCCAGGCGCTGCAGCTGGAATTCACGGATGCCGAAGCCCAGCTTGCGCTGGTGAACCGGGCGCTTGAGCTAAACCCCGACTTCCCGCATGCCCTCTGGCTGCGGGCGAACCTGCTCAAACACCAGGGCCTGCTGGATCAGGCCGTGGCCGACCTGGATCGCTGCCTGGCGCTGGAACCGGATTATTTCCTGGCGCACAGCGAAGCCGGGTTGATCAAAGGCCAGTTGCAGCATTACGAAGCCGCTCTCGAGCACCTCATTCGCTACCTTCACAGCCCGTTTGCCCGTAAAGGAGCGTGGCTCTACCGGGCCATTGCCATCTGCGGCTGGGGCCTGGCCCACCAGGTGGAAATCCGCCTCCAACGTAACCTGGATGCGCAGTTGTCGCTCGATTTACAGGTATGACAACCCAACAAGGAGATTTTATGAACACCATTCGGCCCGCAACCGTGACGATCACCATCGACGCGCCCGCTGCCAGGGTATGGGAAGCGCTGACCCGCCCTGAGTTGATTAAGCAATACCTGTTCGGCACCGAGGTGACGACCGACTGGCGGGTGGGCAGCCCGATCACCTACCGGGGCATCTGGCAGGGAAAACCCTACGAAGATAAGGGCACGGTTCTCCAGGTGGTGCCGCAGAAGCTGCTGGTTTCGACCTTTTGGAGCGCCCTTTCGGGCGTGCCGGACGCCCCCGAGTTTTACAAGACGGTGCGCTATGAGCTGAGCGCCCAGGGTGACGGCACCGTGCTGACGCTGGTGCAGGATAACAACGATTCGGAAGACGAAGTGCTGCATTCAGAGCAGAACTGGCGCATGGTGTTGGAAGCCCTCAAGCGCCTGGTGGAAGAAGCATAGCATGGGCGGGCCGGGCTGGAAGTGACCTCGGCGGCCCCTCAAGGGTTGACGCGCGTCTTGCCCTTCACGGGTTCGCCGCCGCCCAGCGCGGCCGTCCAGGTAATTTCACCTCCAGCCGTGGGCTTGAATGGCGGGAAGTCGAATGCGATTCGCCCCGGCCCGGCGCCAGCGGGAACCTCTTGAACCTGGCGGTACACTTCCACACCGTTTTGCACCCCGACCACGGTGACCGTCAAACCCTGGCTTGACCCGGCCGGGAAATCCACCACCGCGGCAATTTCCACCTGCGCGGCCTTTTTGAGCGAAACCTGCCGGCTGACCCTCAGCCGGTAGAGGGTGGCCTGGCCGGGCGTGGGCGTCAGCGCCAGCACCGCGGTGGAAGCGGTTGCCTCGTCGGTGTCGGGGTCGGCGTCTGCGAGGGTGACCTTCCAGCGGATTTCGCCCGCGGCTGTGGGCGTGTAGGCGGGGAATTCCACCAGGGTTGAGCCGTTCTCACCCGGCGGGGGCGCGTCGCGCGTCTCGCGGTAGATTTCCACGCCGCCCTGCTCGCCGGTCACCGTCACGGCAGCGGCCCCGGCCCCGGCCAGCTCGATGGTGATTTCCACCTCATCGCCAAGCAGCAGGTTGACCGCCTGGCTCACATCGAATTGCACCACATCCAGGTCGCCTGCCTGCGCCGAGGGGGTGAGCGTGACAGGGTTGGCGGTCGGCGTTTGGGGCGTGGGGGTCTCGGTGGGCGGCGCGAGCGTGAAGGTGGCCTGGGCGGGTTCCTGGCTTGGAGAAGGCGTGGGCGTCGGAGAAGCCTGCTCGGCCTGGGCCGGGGCCGGGGTGAACTGCGAGGCGTTCAAAGCCTGTTCGAGCGCGGGGGCGGCATTTTGCGGAGCCTGTGCGCGCAGGTCGTTCAAGCGGGTGGAGTTATCTTTCAGCGAGGTGGCCAGGCTTTCTTCCAGCGCCTGCCCTTTGGCAGGGTCGGCGGCCGTCACCTGTTGCAGGTTTTGTCGGGCTTCTTTGACATGGTAGGCAAAGAGATCGGCCGCCTGGCCGACTCCGTTGAGGCGGTTCTGGGCGATGAGCGAGGAGATTTCATCCAGGCGGCGCTGGGCGAACTGCATGTGGAGCCGGGCCTGCGCAGCCGCGTCCACGCTGAAGGTGAGCCGAGCATCTTCCACCGCGGTCTTCACCGCATAAAGCGCATCGCCGGGCAGCGAGCTTTTGGCGGCAAAGACCGTCATGGCGCTTCCGCCGAAGAGGATCAGGATCAGGATGGCGGCCAGCGAGGCGGCCCGCAGGTTGCCCGGCAGCGAGGCCGGGAGGAGAGGCGCCAGCCAGGTGTGAAGGATGCGCGCGAACTCGTCCACCAACAGGCGCGGGCCGAAACGCCGCCTGGCTCGCGCTGCGCGCGCGGCAGCCAGGAATTTGGCCCGGCCTTCGGCCTGCCTGCGCGGGTCGCGCGGCGGGTAATGCGCCAAATCCTTGAGAGATTCCAGCAGTTCGGGGTCGAGGGGGTCGGTCGGCTCGTTCATACCGTTAATTCCGGCTGGCGGAGGATCTTCTTCAAGCTCATCACCGCGCGATGATGTAACACCCGTACCGCCCCCGTGGTTTTGCCCAAAGAAGAGGCAATTTCGTCGTTACTCCAGCCTTCGAGATATTTCAGGATGATCACCTGGCGCTGGTTGGGCTTTAGAAGGGAAAGCGCCGAGCGGACGGAATCAAATTCGATGTTCGCAAAGGCAATCCTCGCCGGTTCGTTGCCGTCGCTGCCGAGATCCACCTGCATGCCGGTGACTTTCAACGATTCATTGCGGAAGTGGTCGGTGATCCAGTTGTGGGCAATCTGGTAGAGATAAGCCTGCAAATGCTCCCCGGGGCCGCCGCCGTTGTTGAGCGATTCGATGAAGCGGCTGAACGTCTCGGAGACGCAATCTTCGGCCATATCCTGGTCGCAGAGCAGCCGGGCGGCGTACCGGTAAATGCCTGGGCTGAAGCGGGAATAGATTTCGATGAGCGATTTTTCTTCCAGGCAACGTGCGCCCGAAAGCAGCGCTTTTTCACTACGCATCAGGTTCTTTTAAGGGGTTGTTCAGTAATCCGGAAAGGTACCCGTAATGCTCTGCGCCGCAGGCAAACCTGAGCGCGCTGCCGTTGTAGACTGGGGAAGGGGCTCTTGCGAACCCCTTCCCCTATTACTAAAGTCTGATCAACCCCTCAAAAGTTATGGTTCTACCGAAGTTTGCTCGGTGGAAACATCGTTGTCTGAATTCTGGTCGTTGAGCGTCAGAGTCCAGGTGATGTTCCCCTTGGAGCCTGGCTTGAACTTGGGGAAGGAGAAGCTGTTCGACCTGCCCGCGGGGACAGAGATGGCGATGGTCTTGCTATATACCTCCACGCCGTCCTGCATGCCGATGAGCGTGGCCGAAGCCTGGCTGTCTTTCGAGCCGGGGTTCTTCACGCTGAAGCGCACCACGATCGGCCCGTCTTTGCTCAAGCGGTAGCGGCCGCCGACATCCACACGCTCGATATCGCAGTCGCCGCCGCCATCCGAGTGCTCGTCGTCCTTCTTGTCGTCGTCCTTTTCTTTGGCTTTCACCTTGGTCGTCGCGGTGTCCATATCGACATCGGGGTCGGCGTCATCAATGGTCACCGTCCAGGTGATGTTTCCGCTGGTGGTGGGCGTGAAGCTTGGGAAGGAGAACTTGGTCTGCCCGCCGCCGACCGGGTCTGAAACGGCCATCGTCTGGCTGTACACCTGCGTGCCGTTTTGCATCCCGAGGACGGTGGCCATGGCTTCGCCTTCCACCTGCCCGCCATTCTTCACATCGAGGCGGATTTCGATCGGCTTGCCTTTGCCGAGCTTGTACTCCTCCGATACCTTGAACTTCTTGATATCCAGGTCGAGAACGCCGGAGGGCACCGGGGTGGCCGTCATTTCAGGCGTGGGGGTGTTCTCTTGGGGCGTTGGGCTTGGCTCTGGAGGAGCGGGCGTTTCGGTTGGGCTTTCAGAGGTGGGCATCGGCGTATCCGATGGCATCTCAGGGGTGGCGGTGGGGGTCTCGCCCGGCGGGTTGTTGGTGGGCGTGGCCGAGGGCGCCTCAGAGGTGAGAGTCGCGGTCGGAGTGTCGCCAGGGCCGGGGTAGCCGGTGGGGGCCTCGGTGGCCGCGGGGGTATCGGTGACCGCGGGGGTATCGGTGGGGAGCGGCACGCTCGTTTCGGTGGCCGTCGGGGTGTTTGTGGCGGGCTGGAACGGCGTCGGGGTGGGCGTTGGGGCGGCAGGCTTATCGCTTGCGTCGCCCGGGAAGCTCAGCGCCATGATCTCGGCGATGTTGCTGAAGCCGTCGCCGTCCGAATCCAGGTTCTCGATGGCGGCGAAGTTCATATTGCTGTTCTTATACGCCAGCCCGTACGAGTTGCGGGCAAAGGTGGTCATGTTGGAGTGGCAGAGCAGGCAGCTATCCAGCTTGGTGCCGACGATGTTCTGGTACTTCGACTCGGCGGCGATCAATTCGCTCGAAAAGGCCTGCGCTCGCTGCACCCACAGGAGGATCCCGGCGAGGGCGGCGACGCCGACGACGAAGAAGGCGATCAGGCGCCCTTTCAGGCGGTTAGACCGCCGCGGATTGACGGCCCAGGCGGGCCTCGTAGTTTGATCGTTCATCAAGTGACTCCTTTCTTACACCCTGCGGTGAATCGGAAAGTTTCAGGATTGACCGGGGCAACCGGCTGTGAGCCGGCTTCCGATCTTCAACGACACTTTTAAGACGGGAAGATTACAGATGTGTTACAAAAATTGGATAAAAACAGGTGATTTTCTCATTTTCGAAGCCTCACACGGCTGATGAGCCTGAGGTGAGCCGGCGGGTGTTCCTCCTCCAGGCCGGAGAACAACCTCGTCCAATCGTTAGGGGAGAACGGCCATTTTGGTGTATGATCCAGGCAACTCGTCATATCCCGTACACACTCAAAGACCATTCGTTCAGAGGAGTTATGCCAACCGTTCAATTTCACATCGACCAGCCGGGACGGCCCATCGAGCCATACTGGAAGAAGTGCATCGCCGCGGGGCGCGCAGGCGAAGGCCTGCGCGAGGGCTGGCGCAACCAGTTGCGTGAGGTGCAGCGCCAGATCGGCTTTGAGTACATCCGTTTCCACGGCATCTTCCACGAAGACATGATGATCTACCGCGAGGAAAACGGAGCGCCGGTCTATAACTGGCAGTACCTGGATGAACTGTTCGATTTTCTGCTCTCCATCAACCTTCGCCCGCTGCTCGAATTGAGCTTCATGCCCTACGACATGGCCAGCGGCGAGGCGTACGTCTTTTGGTGGAAGGGCAATATCACCCCGCCCAAAGATGAACAGCGCTGGGCGGATCTGATCGAAGCCACCGTGCGGCATTGCATCGAACGCTACGGCATCGACGAGGTGCTGCGCTGGTACTTCGAGGTCTGGAACGAACCGAACCTGCACAACGGCTTCTGGTCGTCCGACCAGGCGGCGTATTTCCGGCTGTATGCCACCACCGCCCGGGTAATTAAGTCGGTGCACCCGGGTCTGCGCGTGGGCGGGCCGGCTTCGTCCGATTCCGGCGGTGTGCGCGCCCCCTGGGTGGATGAATTCCTGGCTTATTGCGCCGCCGAGGGTTTGCCCGTGGATTTCGTCTCCACCCACCCTTACCCCAACAGCTGGCCGCTGGACGGCTTCGGCGAGACGTTGATGGGCTACCGCGGGCCTGATTCGACCACCGTAGATATGCAAAAGGTGCGCGAGAGCGTCAACCGGTCGGCCTTCCCGGAGGCTGAAATTCACCTTACCGAGTGGAATTCCTCGCCCAGCCCGCGCGACCTGGTTCATGACACGGCATTCATGGCGCCCTTCGTGGTGCAGAACAACCTGATGGGCCTGGGGTTGGTCGATTCGCTCGCGTTCTGGACGTTCACCGATGTGTTCGAAGAAGGGCGCGCCGGAGACGGCCTCTTCCACGGCGGCTTTGGCCTGCTCAATTACCAGGGCTTGAAGAAGCCTTCATATTACGGCTACTGGTTCCTGGCCCGGCTGGGCAGCGAGCTGCTGGCGCTTGGCGCAGACTACGCCGTGACGCGCAAGGGGGCCTCCACGCAGGTGCTGCTCTGGAATTACTGCCACTACACCGAGGCCTTCGCCCAAGGCGACCGCTCGGCGCTCACCCGCCAGAACCGCTACGATATCTTCGAGAATCAACAGCCGCGCCGCTTCCAGCTGGCCATCGGCGGCCTGGATGGGCGCTGGAAGGTGAGCACCCACACCTTCGACCGCCTCCACGGCTCGGCGTTTGACCTGTGGCAGCGCTTCGGCGCGCCCGAGAACCCCACCGCCGAGGAACTGGAATGGCTGCGCATGCAGGACGTGCCCGGCCTGCAGGTGGAGCTGATCGACGCCCCGGGCGCGCTGCAGCGCGAAGTGACCCTCCAGCCGCACGGCGTGACGTTGATCGAGATCCAAAAGCTGTACTAGAGTAAACTGAAACGCTTTTCACATAAGAATGGGCCTGGCGATTCCTCGCCAAGCCCATTCATTATGTGGAATTATCCGACCAGCGGTATATTCTTGCGCCCGTCACGGCCCGGCCTGGATGGAAACGTCATCCAGGTAGAAATTGGTCAGCGCCGAGGCATCGGTGACGGCTTTGAAGTTGATGCGCAGGCTCTGCCCCTGGTAAGGGCTCAAATCGAGCAGGCTCAAGCTCTGCTGCACCCACTGCCCTCTGGGCGTGTAGGTGTTGTTGAAGAGCCATTCTTGCAGCACGGTGCCATCCGGCTTGCGCAGCCGCACGTAGAAGTAATCCGCCGCGCCGCCCGTCTCGGTGGTGGTGATCAGCATGGCGAAGTTGAGCATGCCCCGCGCCGTCCCTGCCGGGATGGTGAAATCCTGGTTGAGCACGTCGGTCGCGCTGTTGCGCCCGCCCAGCCAGGCCAGCCAATCGCCCGAGTTGGGCGAGACGGTCAGGTTCGGCTCGCCCCGTTGAACGATGATCATGACCCCTTGCTCATCCCAGGCGGTGTGACCGCCCTCGAACCCGCCGTTTTGGAGCAACTCGTCACAGCCGCCGCATCCCGCCGATGAATCTTTGGCGACGGCCGGGATATAGAGAAAATCGGTGTAATTCACCGGCGGCATGCGCCACAGTTTGACGTTCTGGTATTCATAAGGATCGCCGCCCGGGCCTTGCCAGCCGTAGGGGTCCACCGGCCAGGAATTCGTCTGGAAGTAATCGCTCGAGCGCTGCACTTCAAAGTGCAGGTGCGGAGAGGAAGAATAGCCCGTCGAACCGCCCAGGCCGAGGTAATCGCCGGCGTTGACGATCTGCCCGGCCGTCACGGCCAGCGCGTTGGCGGTGAAATGCAGGTACACCGAGCGGAAGTTATCGTCGTTGAAGTTGCCGTTGCCGTTCAAGTCGTGCTTGATGCGGATATGCCAGCCGTTGGCCGGGCGGTTGGGGTCGGTGCCGGCCATCAACACCTGCCCGCGCGCGGGAGCGAAAATCTGGCGGGTGATGCCGTTGAAGCGGGAGGGGTCGCAGGTGTCGCCGGTGTACCAGTTGGGTGAGAACTCATAATCGGTGCCGTGGTGGCCGTCGTACCAAAGCTCGCGGTTGTTGCTGCAGGCCGTCTCGCCTGAAACGGGGTCTTCGCAGCCGACCCAATCGTTCATTGCAGGATTCGAGCAGGTGAAGGTGAATCCGGCCCCCGCCGATGAGGCGCGCCCGTTGTAGAAAGTGACCAGCCCGGCGGTGGATTGGTGGTCGAAGTAGCCGCTGATGACCGCATCCGGCACGACCGGGTTGGCGAAGATGGATTGGTCGGCAAGGGCCGCCGGGGCGAGGCCTTGCACCGCCAGCTTTTCATCAACGGCCGGGCCGCCCTGTGCGGAGGGCGGTGGCGGGGCCTCGGCAGTGAGGCCGAGCAAGACGCAGATTATCAGAATAGCCAGCAGGGCGGGGTGAATCTTCGGCATGAAGTAAGTCTCCGTTCGAGGTGGGGCGGGGCTGCCATGGATTGGTGACCCAATCCGGCCTGCCCATCAGGTTTTACGGCAGGAAGAACACGTTGGTCAGCTCGGGAACGGCAGAAGCCCCCCTGGCCTGCCACGTCTTGCCGGGCTGCTCCAGGCTGGCCACGCCCACCCGCCCGTCACCGGTCACGTAGGCCAGGGTCTGGCTGTCTTTTGCCCAGGCCGGGCTGCGCACGAGGCCGCTCTCGAAGCTTACCTGGGTTTGCAGCGCATCGGCCAGGGTGATCACCCACACGTTGCTGTGCTCTTCGCCGGAACGCAGCGCCGGGGTGTTCTCTCTGCGGGTGAAGGCAATCGCCCGGCCGTCCGGCGACCAGACCGGCGCGGTCACGTCCAGGTTGCCATCGACCAGCAGGCTCGATTGCCCGCTCGCGCTGGAATAGAGGTGGATAGCGTACGAAAGCCCCGGCTCGGGCTGTCCGGATTGGACGAGGTATGCCACGGCAGCCTGGTCGGGCGAGCAGCGCGGGTTCGAGATGACCCCCTCCTGGTATGGCAGGCGCAGCAGCTCGGTGGATTGCCCGCCGGCGAGGTCGAGCCGGCTGAGCACCTGTTCGCCGGAGGCGGAATCACCAATGTAGAGCAGGCTTTGGCCATCGGGCGAGAGGTTGACGAACATGCGCCCGCCGCGCCCCCCTCCGGGGAAGGTGACGACCTGCGAGGCGAAGGATTGCACGTCCACGATCACGACAAAGCTCAAATCCACCGGGCCGACCATCAGCCGGGCGCTATCGGGGAACCAGCCGATCACATCCCAGAGGTAATCTTCGGGGAAGGCGGTTTTCCCTTCCGGCAGGACGGCGTTCACCGATTGGATTACATTCGTCCAGTTTCCCGATTGGAGGTTTTGCAGCAGCACCGGGCCGCCGCTCTCGCTGCTGATGCTGGTGTAGGCCACCCAATTGCCGTCCGGCGAGGGGGTTCCGGTGTCGATCTTCCAGGGGCTGGAATCGCTCAATGCAGCGGGTTGGGCAAAGGGTGCAGAGGCCATCAGGCGGGCGGGCTGGCCGTCTTGCGTCACCACCAGGTCGGCGCAGGCGGGGATTTCGCAGGTGAGGATCACCTGGCTCTTGGATGCGGCCCGGGTGGGTGTGGCGCAGCCCGTTGCCAGGAGCGCCGTTATGAGCAGGAGGAGGGGAAGAAGCTGGTTCGGTTTGTTTCTCATGAAATTCCTGTTTCTAAGCTGCGAATCGTCATTCCTGTATGGATTTATACAGAGAACCCGGGATTCTATTACATGAATTGTAATCAATATGCTCCGATCGATACAGTGTATTCACGTAAGAGAACCGGCTTCGGATAGTCGAAGCCAAATCATTGTAATTTAGATAGACATAGTCTATAATTAACGAAATGAAAGTTCAACAACCGATTACGGTGTGGGTGAAGCTCTCTATAGATAAAGACGCCGGCGCGGAGAAAATGGATGAGTTAACCCGCCGACTCAACGAGGAAATTGCCCGGCTCAATGTGGACGCTGTTGAATTCCCCAGGGCGGGCTCGGTTCCCCGCGGGACGAAAGGCTCGGGCAGGCAGCGCCCCGGGCAATTGCGGGTGACCCTGGGGCGGGAGACTCTGAATGCTTTGGTAGGATTGCTCAAATCCTGGTCGGCGCGCAACCTGCAGGCCCCTCTCAGGCTGCAGGTAAAGGACGGCACGGACAAGCTCGAATTCAACCTTGATCCCGCATCCGCTCTGCCGGAAGAGCTGCGCAGGTTCATCGAGCAGCCCACAAGGCCGGGCACTTCGCTCTGACCCTGCCTGGTGAACCATTGGAAAGGTTGGATGGCGTGCGCTATGCCCTGGTGATTGGGAACAGCGAATATCAAGACGGTACCCTTGCACAGCTAAAGACATCCATCACCGATACGCAGGCGCTGGCAAAAGTGCTCGAGGACCCTAAACTCGGGCAATTTGACGAGGTCTCCACCATCGTCAATCCGCCGGAAGCTGAAACGCGCCGATCTATCAGCCTGTTCTTTGCAAAGAAGAAACCGGATGACCTGGTTCTCCTGTACTTTTCCTGCCACGGCATGCTCGACGATCGCGGGCGGCTGTACCTGGCAGTGAAAGACACCCGCCACGACCTGCTCAAAGCCACGGGAATCTCGGCCAACTTTATCACCGATGAGATGGATTCCTGCCGATCGCGCCGCCAGGTGCTCATCCTCGACTGCTGCTATGGCGGGGCTTTCGTGCGCGGCGCCAAAGGCAGCCGCGATAAAGCCCTGACGCAGGGCACCTTCGAAGGCACAGGTTATGGCCGCGTGGTGCTGACCGCTTCGGACTCGACCCAATTCGCCCTGGAGGGTGACCAGGTGGTCGAACAGGCGAACCTCTCACTGTTTACGCACTTTTTACTGCATGGGTTGAGCACCGGCGAGGCCGACCAGGATGGCGACGGGCACATCTCGCTGGATGAACTCTACGATTACACCTTCAACAAGGTAGTCGGGCAAACCCCTTTACAGACGCCCTGCAAGTGGTCTTACAACCAGCAGGGCGATTTGCTCATCGCGCGCAGCCCGCGCCAGATCGAGCGCAAGCCCGCGCCGCTGCCGCTGGAGCTGCGCAAGGCCCTGCAGAATCCCTACAGCACCGTGCGGCTGGGGGCGGTGGAGGTGCTGAGGCGTTTGCTGGATGACGGAGATCCTTCGAATGTGCTGGCGGCGCAAAAAGCCCTCGAGCTGCTGTCCAATGACGATAGCAAGAGCGTCTCCGATGCGGCAACGAAGGCCCTGGCGAGTTTCACCGCCGCACAAAAGAAAGATGAGCCTGCTTCGCCGGCATCCGTCTCACCATTGGAAGCGGGTGGTGGGCCTCCGCCGGGGCCGAGCCTGCCCCCCACGCCAACAGAAATTGCGGGTCCGCTCCCGATGGGTGAAACGGAGACGGCGGTTCAGGTTGTTGATCAATCTGCCGGAACCGGCAAAGTCCAGGCCGGGATCGTAGAGGCTTCGGCGGCGATGGAGCCTGAGCCTCAACCGTTGGTCAGCAATTCACCGGCAGCCGCTGAATCTCCAACGGGCCGGGTCCGGCCGGCAGGCGGCAGTGCGAAACTGCGGAATTTCTGGCTTATCTGGACGGCGGGCGCGATGACGGGGCTTCTTCTTTGGTTTGGGTTATTCCAATTGTTAGACCTTTATATCAACGCGCCGCGCATGTCACTCTTGCTTGCTCTCGTTGGGATCGTGGTTGGCGCGATCCAGTGGCTGGCTTTGCGGCGAAAGGTGCCCTGGGCCGATTGGTGGGTGCCGGGGAATTTCGTATTTGCATTGGGATTAGGGATTTTGTTTAACCTCGATTTTTACATGGGTTTATCGGGGAACAGCACGCTTATAGGCTTCCGCGTCATGGTCGCATTGATGTACCTGCTCCCCAATTTCATCGGTGGATTTTTACTGACCCGGGGTTCAAACCTGAGCGGAGCGGTTACAGCGAATCAACGCGACGCGGTAAAGCCGGGGGAAGGCGCGGCCCTGCTGAAGGATGCGCGTTTCTGGGTAAAATGGTCAGCCTGGGCTGCTGCTCCGGTTTTGGTGTATGTCATCCTCTATCAGCGTGTTCTCCTCAACGACTCGGATTTCAAACCCTTTGTGTTTTTGACGATGATCGTCCTGGCAGGGGTCACTGGCTTGCAGCAGTGGTCGATCCTTTCGTCGTATCAGCCAAAGGCATGGGTGCTCATTTTGATCAACCTGGCTTTCTTCGCCCTGGTTGACCTGGCGACCGGCGCGGATCCGACCGTTGCCTACATCTTCTTGTTCTTCTGGCTGGCAGGGACGATCTTCCTGGCGCCCCAGCTGGCGCTGAGGTTCACGGGGGTTCCGCACGAAGCAGGCTCTACGGGTGCTCACCCGCCCGGCGTATGGTTTTGGGCCGGCTGGGTGGGCTCAATGTTTGCCGCGTTTGTGTTTGGCTTCTTAGTCACAGAGTTGATCAACAACCTGAGCATCGATTCCTCGCCGACCAATTACGCCATTGGCACCGGGCTGGTGGGGGCGGTACTGGGCCTGGCGCAGTGGCGGCTGGTGGCCGGGCGTGTCCGCGGGTTCTGGTGGTGGATCTTGCCGAACGCGCTGGTGCTTGCAGCGGTGGGGTGGTTTTCCAGCCCATGGCGCGAAAACCAGACTCTCGCCAGCAACATCGCCCTGATTTACATGCTGCTCAACCTGGCGACCGGCCCGGTGATCGTTCGTATAACCGACGAGAAATAAAAAGAGCGAATTCGCATAACTGCCTGACATTGTCGCATCACTGCCAGGACCCGGAATATGCGGGTTGGGGCGGACCAATGTGTCCGCCCCTTTTTCTGGGCTTACCCTTTCTCTGCGCATGCCTGTTTTCGGGAAACTTCACGCCACCTTACACGGGGGCGGGGCTTGCGCAGTTGCGAAATAAATCTAAAACGGCGGCGGGTACGTATACTTTATAGACGAACGTTATCCTGTTTTTACTGGTTGCAGAGAGGTGTTTCGCATGAAGAAGTTCCTGCATGTGTACCTGATGGCCGTGCTTTTGCTCGGCGTGCTGGCAGTTTCGGCGCAGCCCACCCTGGCAAAGGGTAAAGGAGATGCCAAAGTGCTCGAATTCGACACGCTGGTCGGCGTGCCGCGCCCCTACACCGGTGCGGCGAACGCCATCCGCGGGGTGCCCGGCGGCGGACTGCCCTGGGTGGTCGGTTCGGCGGTGGGCGAGTTGAAAACGAACGGCGATGTGGAGGTGAAGGTCACCGGCCTGGTGCTCGACCCGACCGACCAGGCGGTGATCGACCGCGGGCTGGCCGGAGTCAACCCATCGGCGCAGTTCAAGGTCATCGTCAGTTGCCTCTCGAAAGACGCAGCCGGGGCCGCGATGACAGTGAACGTCTCCTCGGGGCTGTTCCCCGCCACGCCGCAGGGCAACGCCAGCATCGAAGACCACCTCAGCCTGCCAAGCCCCTGCATTGCGCCGATCCTGTTCGTCACCAGTCCCGCCGGGGCCTGGTTTGCAGCCACGGGTTTTTAGGAGGGGCAGCCGGTTCCCTTCTTGAGACCATTTATTGGTAGCAGCGGTGCTGCCGGTGTTGAGCCTGCAGCACCGCTCCATTTTGAGCATGGATGCTCACCGCATCGCCGGATTGGATCGTGAAGGAGAAACGAAGCACCCGGTAGATTTTCCGCCGGGCGCTTCATTTGAAGAGATACCGCTATTCTTCCAGCGATTCGTTTCCCAGGATCTGCTCGATGCGCTCCATCACATCGGGGGTGAGTTTGGCGACTGCGTCGAGGGCCTTCATGTTTTCCTTCACCTGCTCAGGTCGGCTGGCCCCGGTGATGACCGTGCTGACGTTGGGGTTCTTCAAACACCATGCCAGCGCCATCTGCGCGAGCGTCACGCCCAGGTCGCTCGCCAGCGGGGCGAGCTGTTTCACCTTTTCGATGCGCTGCGGGGTGATGACGTGCTCCTTCAGCCAGTCATAGCCCGGCAGGGTGGCGCGGCTGCCCGCCGGGATGCCGTTGTTATACTTGCCAGAGAGCAGCCCCGAGGCCAGCGGGCTGAAGATGGTGGTGCCGTAGCCCAGTTCCTTGTAGAGGATGTCGTATTCCTTCTCGAAGCGCCGGCGCACGAACATGTTGTACTGCGGCTGTTCCATCGCGGGCGGGGTAAGCCCGTACTGGCGGGCCAGGCCGTCGGCGCGCATTATCTGCGCCGCTGACCACTCGGAGGTGCCCCAGTAGAAGGCTTTGCCCGAGCGCACCACCTGGTCCATCACCCGCACGGTTTCTTCGATGGGCGTGTTTGGGTCGGGGCGGTGGCAGAAGACCAGGTCCACATACTCCACCTGCAGGCGGCGCAGGGCGTTGTTCACCCCTTCGATGACGTGCTTGTGCGAAAGGCCCGTGTCATTGGGGCCTTTACCGCCCCAGAAGATTTTGGTGGAAAGCACCAGGTCTTCGCGCTTCCAGCCTTTCTTTTTGATGACCTTGCCCATCACCACTTCGGCCTCGCCCTGGGCGTAGCCCTCGGCGTTGTCGAAGAAGTTCACCCCCAGGTCGAACGCGGCTGTCATGCACTGCTCGGCCACATCCAGGCCCACCTGCTCGCCAAACGTGACCCATGCGCCCAGCGAAAGCTCGCTGAGCTTGATGCCTGCTTTTCCCAAGCGACGGTAATTCATGCTGCCTCCTTGTTGAAATGGTGTAAGCGATTCGGATTGATTTTATCTTAAATCATCCCGGCCTGCAGGGATTGTGAACGTAAAGCTGGCGCCGTAGCCGCGGCCGTGTTCATCACGCAGAGCCGGGCTGGCTGCGCGCACCTGCCCGCCGTGGGCTTCGACCAACTGCTTGACGATCGCCAGACCCAGCCCCGAACCGCCGCTTGCGCGTGCGCGCGATTTATCGGCCCGGTAGAAGCGGTCGAAGATGTACGGCAGGTCTTCGGGCGAAATTCCCGGGCCGGTATCGCTCACCGTCACTTCCAGGGCCGTGCCGCCCGGGGCCGTCGCGGCCTGCACACTCACCCGGCCGCCTTCCTGGGTGTAGCGCAGGGCGTTGTCGATCAGGTTATTCAGCACCTGAGCGATGCGGTCGGGGTCGATGAAAACCTCCGGCAGGTCTGCGCCTGGCTGGGCTTCGAGGCGGATGTTCTTTTGCCCGGCAAGCGGCTGCGCACCTTCGACCACCCGGCGGATCAGTTCGCCCGGCAGGGTGGGCCGGCGTTCAAGTTTGAGCTGCCCGGCCTCGGCCAGCGAGATCAACTTGAGATCGCCCACCAGCCGGTTGAGCAGCTGTGATTGGGCATGGAGCGCCGCCACCTGCTCTTCGTCCAGCGGCAAGACGCCATCCTGCATGCCTTCCAGCGTGCCCTGGATGGCCGCGAGCGGCGTGCGCAGCTCGTGGGCCACATCGGCCACCAGGTGACGGCGCTGCGCTTCGGCGGCGGCCAGGCTGGCGGCCATCGCGTTGAAGGCTTCGCCAAGCTGGCCGAATTCATCTTTGGAGCGAATCTCCACCCGTTGGCTCAAGTCACCGCGGGCAATGGCCGCGGCAGCCATTTTGAGGCGGCGCAATGGGGCGGTGATCTGCAGGAAAAGCCCCGTCCCGAGCAGCAATGCGATGATCGCGGCGATCGCCGCCGAGCTGATGATGGCCTGCCTGACCGAACTCAAGAACTGCCCCGCCAGCGAGCTTGCATTGGCCGGCTCGGAAGGGGTAACGATGATCGTCCCCACCGGCTTTCCGTTCAAAATGATCGGCGTCCCGTTCGCCAGCGCGGTTGGGGGGAGCTGTTGGCCGCTAAGCTCATCCTGCGTGTCGGTTACCACCACGCCGTTGGCATCTGCAAGGATCAAACGCTGGCCCATCATGCCCAGCATGCCGCCCCCCGCCGCCGGACGGCCGCCTCCATACCCCTTCCCTTGCCCCATCATGCCCATCATCCCGGGCGCAGCGGTTTCGTCGGCCAGCCCTTCGAGCAGGCTGGAATCCACCCCGGCCCAGCTGCCGGTGACGGCATAGTACCCGGCCAGAGCGGGCGCCATGCGCTGCCCCCAGACCTGCCCGCTGCGCGTTGTGTAGAGCGCAAAGGCGCTGCTGGTGGCGTTCAACGTGAGCACCGAGAGGACCACCGTCCCGATGCCGATCACCAGCAGGAAAGCCCCGATGAGTTTAAAGATCAGGCTGTTGCGCATCGTTTCCGGCCTCGAATTTATATCCCAGCCCAAAGACAGTCTGGATATAGACCGGCTTCTTCGGGTTCGGTTCAAGCTTCAAGCGCAGGTTTTTGATATGCGCGTCGATGGTGCGCTCGTAGCCCTCGAAGGCATCGCCCTGCGCCTGTTCCATGATCTGCAGGCGGGTGAAGACGCGCTTGGGCTGCCTTGCCAGGGCGGCGAGGATGTTGAACTCGGTGGGGGTCAGGTCGATCTGCCGCCCGCCCAGGCTGACGGTATGCTGCTCCAGGTCAATGACCAGGTCGCCCGCGCGGATCACTTCGCTCGAGGGCGGCTCAGCGCCGGTCCGCCGGAAGATCGTGCGCACCCGGGCGACCACTTCGCGCGGGCTGAAGGGCTTGACGACGTAATCGTCGGCGCCGAGTTCGAGGCCTTCCAGGCGGTCGGCTTCTTCTACCCGCGCGGTGAGCATGAGGATGGGCACATTCGAGGTGCGCCGCACCGCGCGGCAGACATCCAGCCCGTCCATGCCCGGCAGGTTGAGGTCGAGGATCAGGAAATCCGGCCGTTCGCGTTGGAAGATCGCCAGAGCCGACGGGCCATCGCCCGCGGTGATCACTTCGAATCCGGCGCGTTCCAGGTAGGCCTTCAGGACCTTGACGATCTGGTTCTCATCATCCACGACCAGGATTTTCTTCATACGCTCATTGTACCCAATCTGTGCCTTCTACGTCAGGTTCTACGCCGCAAACCGCCCATCCATTCGATGCCCGCGCTGCCGATCGGTTACCCCCGGCAGGTTCGGGTGTATCTTTTTCTGTAAATTGTGGGGAAAGCCCCACAATTTACAGAAAATGCGAAGCATTGCCCCCGGCAGCAAAAAGGCGCCAGGGAAGTGGCGCCTTTTTGCGGGTAGCGTTTTACCTACGGGACGGTCTGAAAGTAGGGGCAGGTGGGGTTGGCATACTGTCCCCGGCCTCCGCCGCGCGCGCCGTAGCCGCCCATCATGCGGTTGGAGCGCGTCTTCATCCAATCGGCCTGCTCCTGGGTGAGGGTGCCGTCTTGAACGGCCTTGTCGATGGCCTTGTTGCGGGCATCGAGCATCAAGGTGCGGAACTCTTCCACCGTCAGGCCCTGGGCGGAGGCGATCTGCGCCATCGTTTCGCCATTGGCCAGGCGGGCGTTCAGGTCTTCCACCGAAAGCCCCAAAGCCTCGGCGTAGGCGGCGATCATTTCATCATGCAGCAGGCCGGTCTGCCCGGTGCCGTACTGGCCCATCATTCCCCAGCCGCCGCGGCCGCCCATCATGCCGTATCCCGAACCGGGCGTGCCCGATTGCGCGGCCACCACGCCGGCAGTCCCTAAAACCAGGCCCACGATCGCAACAGCAACTAAACCGATGATCCACTTGTTCATGTAAGTTCTCCTTGTTTTTCGTTTGAGCAAGCTGCGCTCGCTCTTTGACCTTGATGATAGAGCCAGGATTTGAAGAACTCATGAAGGCGGTTTGAATAGTTTATGAAACATCGCCAACATCGAGTGCTATAATGAAAACACATTAAAAGAAAATGAATTCCGTCTGGATGGTCGCTGGGAGGTCGGCATGCGCAAATACCCCGCCCGTCTCGGATCGGTCAGGCGCTCTGCCTGGAAAGCGTTGAAGTGGGCAATCTTGCTATCAGCGCTCTTGCTCTCGATCGCGGCCTCCAGGGTGGATACCCCCGGCGAACCGCCCCCTCGGCCTCTGATTGACCTGCCGATCAAAGCGTACCTGCCTTTGGTCGCCGACTCGGTTCCCAACCTGGGCGCGTACGTCTTGCTTGGGTGGAACGACCTCGGCATGCACTGTTACAACCATGACTTCCAAGACCTGGCCGTCTTGCCGCCCTATAACACCCTTTGGGCGCAGGTCATCAAGCGCGGAGACCCGCCGCAGATCGTCACCCAGGGTATCCGCGTGCAGTATTCCTTCCCGGATAATAAAATCTCATCCACGAAGACGAACTTCTGGCAATATGCCGGCCAGCTTTTCGGCGGCAGCCTGCCCGATAACGTCGGCCTGGCCGGGAAGGGCATGGCCGATGTGATGGACCTGAAGGGAGATCATTTCATCGCCGAAGGGATTCCGCTGACCGAGTTCAGCGATTCCAACCCCGGTGTGGCCGACCCGTATCAGAAGGCGGAGATTGTGGCCAAGAGTGTGGCCACCGGCGAGGTTTTGGCCACCCTGACGGTCGTCGCGCCGGTCTCGACCGAGATGCACTGCGACACCTGCCACGCGAGCGGTAAAGACCCCGGCGGGAACCAGGCGCGCGTCGAACTCAACATCCTGGCGACGCACGACGACGAAGAAAACACAAACCTCTTGAACAGCCGCCCGGTGCTGTGCGCGCGCTGCCATAGCTCGAATGCCCTCGGCATGCCGGGCGTCAACGGGGTGCCCAGCCTTTCGCGGGCCATGCACACCAAGCATGCCGAACGGGTGCCCGATACGCTCGACGGGTGCTATTCCTGTCACCCCGGGCCGACGACCAAATGCCTGCGCGATGTGATGTCGCTCCAGGTGACCTCGGCGCTCGACCCCAACCGGAAGATGAACTGCATCGATTGCCATGGTGGGATGGTGAAAGTGTCGCAGAACCCCAACCCGTGGCTCAACGAGCCGCGCTGCGATACCTGCCATACCGCGACGGCAGCCCGGCAGTATAACCAGGACCAGGCCCTCTACCGCTTCTCGAAAGGCCACGGCGGGGTGTATTGCGAAGCCTGCCACGACAGCACGCACGCCATCGCCACCAGCCGCGAGCCGAACGACCAGATCAAGTTCGTCCAGCTCCAGGGCCATGCCGGGACGTTGACCGAATGCACCGTCTGCCACCTGACCCACCCCTCGGCGGGCGGCCCGCACCAGAAATAGGGGGTTCAGAAACAGGAGCAGGGGCGCTGCCACAGCGCCCCTGCTCCTGTATACCCGGCTCTGCGGGCCGGATCAGGCCTTGTTGGTGCGGATCTTCAGCAATGCATACAGCGGGCAGAACCCAACTGCGCCGGTGATCAACGCCAGCGCGCCGACCACCAGGAGGACGATCCCTACCCAGCCTTGCAGGCTGAGCGCGAAATACAGGGCCAGCAAAGCGACCCCAAGGATGACCCGGATGATGCGGTCTGCAGATGACTCATTGATTTTCATGGAATTTCCCTCCGTTGTTTGAAACAGGATATGCCAGTGTTCTATAAATTGGATGGGATTCCTCGAAGAAAGTTACATCGCCGCCGTGCTCACGTTACGCCGCCGGTTCAAGCCCGTCCAGGATGTAAATTTCGCCGCGCGAGCCGTCGATGCGGATTCGCTGGCCGGTATGCAGGCGGGTTGTGGCCCGGTCCACCCCCACGATGGCCGGGATGCCGTATTCGCGCGCCACAACCGCCCCGTGCGTCATCATCCCGCCCACTTCCATCACCAGCCCGGCGGCAGAGAGGAAGAGCGGAGTCCAGGATGGGTCGGTGCCGGGGCAGACGAGGATTTCTCCCGGTTTGAGGCCTGCCTGGCGCGGGTCGAGCACCACGCGCACGCGGCCTTCCACGCTCCCCGGCGAGACGGGGCTGCCGTGCAGAGCCGAGGTGGAATTTTCAGGCGCGGCGATGCCCTCGTAAAAGGCGCGCCCGTCGCTCAGCAGCAGGCGCGGAATCTGCCGGCGATGTTTTTCGCGCTCAAAGCGTTCACGGCGCGCGGCGATCAATGCGCGCCAGTCTCGGCTCTCTCTCCGCGCGAAGGCTTTAATTTCCTTGAAGGTGAGGAAGGTCAGATCGTCGGCCTGGTCGAGTTCGCCGGAGCGAACGAAGTCTGCGCCGGTCTTTAGCAGTTCCCTGCGCGCCAGGTAAAGCAGGCGCACCGCAAAGAACTTAGGGCTTTCGCGCATGCCCATCAACTGCCGCGCCCGCCCGCCGAAGAAGCGCACCAGCAGCGCCTTGAGCCACCCGCGCCGGGTGCGGCGCACGGCCGCCGCAATCTGTTCCACCGCCTGCATGGCCGAGCGGGAGCTTTGCGCGAAGACCACATCGGGGGCCCTGGTCTCATCGGTGATCTGCAGGAAGCTGGCGACCATCTCGAAGATGTGCGTGGGGTCTTCGGCCCAGCGGGCGCGCCCCAAATCGATTTCGGCCAGGCCGCGACCGCCGTAGCGCTGCAGGAACTTTTCTACGCTTGCCTGGGCCGCGGCAGGCAGACTGCCGGTCAGGAACCTCTTGGCCAGCTCCTGCGGGGGCGCAGATTGGAGCACCTGCAGGGATTGCGGGTCGCGCCGCACGGACTTCACCAGCGCCCACAGGTCGAGGTCCATTTGGGTGGTGGGGTTGTTGGGCATGCCGCGCGTCACCTGCAGGACCAGGTCGCGTACGCTCGCGCCGCCGGTATGCCCTTCGGCCCCGGCGGCCAGCATGTTGAGGATGTTCCACGAGGCCATCCCGGACGCCACGCCTGCAACGAAGCGCGTGAAGAGGGGCGGCAGCTCGCGTTTGGCCAGCGAAGGGAGCAGATCGGCCTGCCTGGCAAGCCGCTCGTAGCGGTCGCCCGTCACTGCCGCAGCTTCAGCCGAGAATTTCGCCAGGGTCTGCTCACCGCGGTGGATGATCCACTCGCGGCGCGAGCGGGGGAAGAGCAAGTTCAGCACGGCGTTTGCCGCAACCGGAAGGAAGAACCGCGCCATTTGCATGCGCGCATGCAGGCTGATTCCACTCCTGCCCGGCTGGAGCGACGGCTCATCGATCACCTGCAGGATCGCCTGCCGGGTGCTTGGCTCCACCAGTTGCAGCGCCACCGGAACGACCTTTCTGCCGACGGAATTCCGAACCAGTGTGGTGAAATTGGCCCAAAGCCTTTCACCTGCGGAGTGAAGCACGGTCTGGGTCTCATCGGTGACCCGAATGTTGAACAGCCCAGCGCCGACGGCGAAGATCATGCGCATGGCGTTTTGGCCCAGCGGGGTGATCGGGTCGAGCATGCCCTGGACGGCGCCGAAGGAGAACATCACCTTGAGCGGTTCGGCGGGCATGCCTTCGGGCAGGGGGTAGAGCGTGGTGATCGGCCGCGATTGCAGGAGGAACAGTTTTTCATCGGCCCAGGCCCATTCGATATCCTGTGGGAAGCCAAACAGCGCTTCCGCCTGCTTTCCCAGTTGGGCCAGCGCCAGGATAGAATCATCGGGCAGGGCCTGCACCGCGCTGCGCGCCTGTTCGACCTCGCGCGTGCCGCCCCCTTCGGCGCCGTGAATCGATAACGCCTTGGCCCCGAACACTTTGGAAAGAATCTCCCCGCGGGCCGGGTTGACCACGTAATGATCCGGCTCGACGCGCCCCGAAACGAGCGCTTCGCCCAGGCCCAGGGTGGCATCGATGACCGTCTCGGCGCGCAGCCCGGTGAGCGGGTTGGCGGTGAAGAGCACGCCCGAGGCGCGGCTTTCGACCATGCGCTGCACCACCACCGCCAGGGCTATCCCGGCGTGAGGGATCGCGTTGCGGTTGCGGTAGCCGATGGCGCGCGCCGTCCACAGGCTGCTCCAGCAGGCGGTCACGGCCTTCAGCAGGGCTTCCGCGCCGATGACGTTGAGGTAGGTGTCTTGCTGGCCGGCGAAGGAAAGGTCGGGCAGGTCTTCGGTTGTGGCTGAAGAGCGCACCGCCACAGGGCCGCCCCCGAGGCGCGCGTATTCCTCCAGTAATTCCTGTTTCAAGCCTTCCGGCAGCTCACCTTCGGCGAACAGTGCCCGGATGCGCGCCGAAGCGCTCTCCAGGGCAGAGGGATCGTCCAGCCCGGCCTCAGGGATGAGGGCAAGGATGCGCGGCTCTAAGCCGTTCGCGGCGATAAATTCCAGGTAAGCCTGGGTGGAGACCAGGAAGCCGCCCGGCACCGGGAACCCTGCGCAGGCCAGGCGGGCCAGGCTGGCTCCCTTCCCGCCGACGAGGTTGAGGGGCGCATCGGGCGTAGCGAGGGGTAAAATGCGCGGCGAAATGGGATGCATGCGATAATCATACACCCAGTCTCTGCCCGCCCTGGCCTTGAGGGCTTGCGTGTTTTCGGGTGAGTGTGCCCCGGCCTAGCGGTTTTGGTCGGCGTAAGTCCACCACAAGAAGGTTGCCAGCACGCCCGCCGCGCTGGTGCCGAACAGCACCAGGTAGCTGACGGCGGGCAAGACTCCCTTTTGCTGAGCATAGAGCCCGGCCACGGCCCAGGGGTAATATTCCGCCAGCCCGACCACCACGGCCAGGTTGGCCGCCATGAGCGTCAGGATGGCGGCGGCAATCGGCAGCAGGTAGCCGCGCCCGACGCCGGCAAAAAACGCATAGGGCAGCACCGCCGCGATGGTGAAGCAGGCCGTGACCAGCACCAGCGAGGTGTTCTGCCAGATGACCTCCGGCGCGCCGCCGGGCAGCTTGAGGGCGTAGCCGAGGATCAGCCCGGTGAGGTAAATGGCCAGGCTGAGCACAGCCGACCAGACGGCCGTGACGATGAACTTGGCGGCCAGGATGTTCGCGCGCCGCACCGGAACGGCGAGCAGGTCTTTGAGGGTGCCATCGGCAAATTCGCGCCCGAACACCCAGCTGATGATCAGCACATACAGCATGAACCCCCCTGCGCCGATCAATTGCGCCGACATGCCCAGGTAGGTGGCCCAGTCCATGCTGGCGTAGGGAATCAGGTTGGCTTTCGCGCCGATCAGGCCAAGCTTCTTGGAAAGGTCGGGGTTCTTCGAGACGAAAACGAGGAAGGCGATCCCCAGCGGGAAGAACTGCGAGCCAATCGCCGTCCATAGCGGCATGCGCGAGCGAATGGCTTTCTTCCCTTCCACCCAAATCATCGCCAGGAGGTCATTCATGCGCGATCCCTCCGTTCATTCCCACCAGCCGGAAGAAGTATGCTTCCAGGTCCTCTTCTTCCACCACCAGCCGGGTGGGCGCAGCGCCCGCCTCGACCAGCAGGCGGTTGATTTCATCGGGGTGGTCGATGGCATAGGCATCGCCGAGTTGAAGCGTGCCGTCCTGCGCGAACGCGGCCGCATGGCCTGCCGACACCAGCGCCTGCCTGGCCGCCTGCGCATCTCTCACCGCGATGATGAGCCTGCGGCGGCGGTTGCGCTCCAGCTCGGCGGTGGTCATCTCTTGCAGCAACCGGCCGTTGTGGATGATGCCGATGCGCTGCGCCAGGCGCGATACCTCGGCCAGGATGTGGCTCGACATAAAGATCGTCACGCCCTGTTCGCGGGTCAATTCCAGCATCAATTCGCGGATTTCCACAATCCCGGCCGGGTCGAGCCCGTTGGCGGGTTCATCCAGCACCAGCAGCCTGGGCGAATGGAGGAGGGCTTTTGCGATGCCCAGGCGCTGGGCGTTGCCGTGCGAAAGATGCCCCGCTCGCCGGTTGGCATAAGCGGTGAGGCCCAGGCGTTCCATCACCTGCCCAACCGCCTTGCGGGGCGTGCCGGGGTGAAGCCTGCGGGCCACTTCCAGGTTCTCGGCGACGGTCAGCTCGGGGTAACTGTGCGGCACTTCGACCATATAGCCCACCGCGCCCCAGGGCTCGCGGTTGCCCACGTGGACGGGGGTTTGCAGCACGCTGGCGCGGCCGGTCGTCGGGCGGATCATGCCCAGCAGCATGCGGATGGTGGTGGTCTTGCCGGCGCCGTTCAGGCCGAGGAAGGCATAGATTTCGCCCTGGGCAACCCGCAGCGAGAGGCCCTCGACTGCGCGGAGTTCTCCGTAGCGTTTCCCAAGGTTTTCCGTCTCAATGGGCCAGTTCATCGGTTTACGTCCTTGAAAACAGCGAATACACGCCCCATTATAGGCCGAGGGCGGCGAGAAAATCGTTAAGAACGTGTCAAGGCGGTTTCTTTAGCGATTGGAACGCCCGTATGTTACAATTTTTATCAGGTTTATTGTTAATTTGATCCGGGAGGTGTTTCATGCCGCCGGGAATCCAGAGAAAAACGGGGTTAGCTGCGCTCTTGCTGTTCGTTTTGGGCGCCGGCCTGGCCTGTTCGATCTCCACACGCGTGGCTCAGCCGGTTGCCGCAACCCCCTCTGACGCGCAGGCGCTGCCGGGGAAGATTGCCTACACCGGCCTGGACGGCAACATCTACACCATCGCCGGCGACGGCACGCAGAACACTGCCGTCACGCAAGACGGTATCGCGGCATCCGAGCCAGGCCCGCAGCAGGTGGTGTATCAATACCCGGCCTGGGCGCCGGATGGGCGCAGGCTGGCTTTTGTGGGTTTCAACAGCCTATCTTCGGCAGGGCCGCAGGCGGCGGTGTATTCCGCCAATTCGGACGGCTCGGACCGGGTGGAAGCCTTCAGCAGCACCAGCTCGTTCCCGTTCTACCTGTTCTGGTCGCCGGATAGCACGCAGATAGCCTTCCTGGGTTCTTCGGCCAGCGGGCTCACGCTGGCGCTCACCCTTTCCTCGGCGGCGGGCGGCGAGAGCCGCATCCTCGGCACCGGCCAGCCGTTTTATTGGGATTGGTCGCCCGATAACCGCGCGATCATTGCGCACGTGGGCGGGGCAGCGGCCGATAACCCCGAGGCCTACCTGGCGCTCTACGAACTGGACGGCGCGCCAAAAAGCACGGTGCTCAACCTTTCGCCGGGGTCGTTCCAGGCCCCGGCATGGTCGCCCGGCGGCGATGAGCTGGTGCTGAGCGCACTAAACGATGCGGGCGAAGACGAGCTGCTCCTGGTGGGGCGCGACGGGCAGGTGAAGCGTGTCTTGAGCGGCCTGGCAGGCCCGGCTGCCTTCGCCTGGTCGCCGGATGGAACCCGCCTGGCCTACACCGCACCGCTCGCGGGCGATTCGAGCGGCCTGCACACGCGCCTGGCCATCCTCATCCCCGCCCAGGAGGGCAGCGAGAGCGAGGCCGCGCAAGGGGTCATCACAGCGTTCTTCTGGTCGCCGGACGGGCAGAAGATTGTGTATTTCTCCCTCGAGGCCGCCGCTCCCGGTGAAACGTCGCAGATCGCGGCCCGAGAACAGGCCGGTGTGCACCTGGCGGTGAAGGTGTATGAGCTTGCCAGCGGACAGACTCGCCGGGTGGCTGGCTTTGCGCCCACCGAAGCCTTCTTGAGCCTCCTGCCGTTCTTCGACCAGTATCAACGCTCAGGGACAATCTGGTCGCCCGACAGCCGCGCGCTGGTCCTTTCGGGCCTGGACGCGGGCGGGAAGCCGGGCATCTACGTGGTCGGCGCCGAAGGCGGCAACCCGCTGAAGGTTGCCGACGGCGACCTGGCTTTTTGGTCCTGGAAGTAAGCCTACTTCGGGGCCTGCCTCGATGCTCATTTGCCGCCGCCGGCGGCCCGGCCCCCTGGGCGGTGAGTGTTACAATCGACTCTGGATCGCACTGCCTTAACGACCCTTTCGGAGATGGAGATGACCGGTCAAATCACCGTTCGCGGCGCGCGGCTGCATAACCTGAAGAACGTCAGCATCAGCATTCCCAAGAACAGGTTGATCGTTCTCACCGGCCTTTCCGGCTCGGGCAAGTCCACCTTCGGGCTGGATATTCTGTACGCCGAGGGCCAGCGCCAATACCTGGCTTCGCTGGGGATGGTGGAGTATGGGCTGACGAGGCCGCCGGTGGATTCGATCACCGGCCTTTCGCCGTCCATCAGCGTGGATCAGCACCTCACCAACCACAGCCCGCGTTCCACCGTCGGCACGGCCACCGATGTGTACACCTATCTGCGCATTCTCTTTGCGCGCCTCGGGCGCCGCCCGTGCCCGGCCTGCGGAAAAGACGTGCCGCCCTCCTATGACTCTGCGAGCGCCGAATGGGCCGGCGAGGCCGAAAGCGCTGCCCCCGCGCCGGAAGCAGCCTTCCCATGCCCGCACTGCGGCGCGCCTGTCCCTGAGATGGGCATGGAGCATTTCTCCTTCAATAAACCCGAAGGGGCCTGCCCGGCCTGCACGGGCCTGGGGGTGGTCACCCAGGTGAACCTTTCGCGCCTGGTGGATGAGGAAAAAAACATCGCCGGCGGGGCGGTGAACGGCTGGAACCGCGCCTATATCGAATACAACATCGCCATCCTGCAGGCCGCTGCGGCCTATTACGGCTTCGAATTTGACCTCACGCTGCCAGTCCGAGAGTTCAGCCCTGCCCAGCGCGATCTGCTCTTCTACGGCGCCGAAAGCCCGCAGTTCCGCCGCCATTACCCGCAGGTAGAGCCGCCCGCCACCGTGCGCCAGGGTCGGTTTGAGGGCGTGGCGACCGGCCTGCTGCGCCGCTATGCCGAGCATATCCACGAGGCCGATTACCGCGAGAAGATGCAGGAATTCCTCGTCTCGCAGCCCTGTCCAGATTGCGGCGGGACGCGCCTGCGCCCCGAAAGCCGCGCCGTGAAGGTGGCCGGGATGGATATCGCCGCTGCTTCGAGCCTTTCGCTGACGGCTCTCGGCGCATGGCTGGAGGGTCTGCCCGCCGGATGGAGCGAAACGGAGTTGCTCATCGCCGGGCCGGTCCTGGCCGCCCTGAAAGAGCGCATCCAGCGGCTGGATGAGGTTGGCGCCGGCTACCTGACCCTCGAACGCTCCTCGCCCACACTTTCGGCCGGAGAAGCGCAACGCCTGCGGCTGGCTGCCCTGCTCGGTTCGGGGCTGACCGGCGTGCTGTATGTGTTCGATGAGCCCACCATCGGCTTGCACCAGCGCGATACGCGGCGGCTGGTGGGCATTCTGCGCCGCCTGCGCGACCTGGGCAATACCGTGCTGGTCATCGAGCACGATCTTGAAATGATCAACGCCGCCGATACCGTCATTGATTTTGGCCCGGGCGGCGGGAAGAACGGCGGCCAGGTGGTGGCCACAGGCACGCCCGCCGAGGTGGCCGCCGCGCCCGGTTCCGTCACCGGGGCTTACCTCGCCGGGCGGGCGAGAATCGCCGCCACGCAGCACCGCCGCCCGCCGGGAGAAAAGGCCCTCATCATTCGAGGAGCGCGCGAGCACAACCTGCAGAACATCACCGTGCGCCTGCCGCTTGGGCTGTTGGTGGCGGTGACGGGCGTCTCGGGTTCGGGCAAGTCCACGCTTGTGTTCGATATCCTCGCCCGCGCCCTGCGCCGGAAGCTGCACGGCGCCGCTGAAGTTCCTGGCGCGCACGATGCGATCGAAGGCAGTGAGTTCATCGAGAAGGTCATCACGATTGACCAGGAGCACATCGGGCGCATCACGCGCTCGAATGCCGCCACCTATTCGGACGTGTTCACCCCCATCCGCGAGGCCTTTGCGGCCACCCCCGAGGCGCGCCGGCTGGGGTTCGCCGCGCGGCATTTCTCCTTCAACGTGCCGGGCGGGCGCTGCGAGCGCTGCGAGGGCGCCGGGGTGCTCACCATCCAGATGCACTTCATGCCGGAAGTGGAAGTGCGCTGCCCGGCCTGCCACGGCAGGCGCTTCACGCGCGAGACGCTTGCCGTGCGCTACCGCGGCCGTGATATCTCGCAGGTGCTCGACCTGACGGTGGAGGAAGCCCTGGCGCTCTTCCAGGACGTGCCCGCGGCGGCCTCACGCCTGCAGGTGCTGGCGGATGTGGGCCTGGGCTACCTTCAGCTCGGTCAGCCCGCCACCACGCTTTCGGGCGGCGAGGCGCAGCGGGTCAAGCTGGCCAAAGAGCTGGGCCGCAGGGCTGCCGGGCGCACGCTCTACCTGCTCGATGAGCCGACCATCGGCCTGCACCTGGCCGATACGGCGCGCCTGCTGGGGCTGCTGCAGCGGCTGGTGGATGCCGGCAACAGCGTGGTGGTCGTGGAGCATAACCTCGAAGTCATCAAAACCGCCGATTGGGTCATCGACCTGGGCCCTGAAGGCGGCGCGGGCGGCGGCAGGCTGGTGGCCGAGGGGACGCCCGAGCAGGTGGCCCTGGTAAACGGCTCCTTCACCGGGCAGTACCTGAAGGAAAAGTTGAGATAAAAGCCACATCCCTTTTTCGTCACTTTAGCAGAGTCCATGCAGATGCTCCATGTTCCAGGGCGGCCCGTTGGCAGCCGGTTGACCTGCAAATTGCAGCCATAATGATTAAAACGTGCAACGTAGTACCGGCGAATACGTAAGTTATATGGGTATTGCAAGGCGCACTGCAAGCGCGGCTTCTCTTTGCGGAAAGTTCGCGGGTGTTGACAGGGTGTTTCAATAGAAGGAGCAATCATGCCGGCTATCCTCGAGGTAAAAAACCTGGTGAAGAAATACGGCGATTTGGCCGCCGTGAAGGGCATCTCATTCGAGATTGGACAGGGTGAGATCTTCAGCCTGCTGGGCCCGAACGGGGCCGGAAAGACCACCACCATCTCGGTTCTTTCCACGCTTTTTGCGCCCACCAGTGGAGATGCTTTGATCGGCGGCCATTCGGTTTCGGAAGAACCGATGGCGGTGCGCCAGATCATCGGCGTGGTGCCGCAGGAGCTGGCCCTGTATGACGACCTCACCGCGCGCGAGAACCTGCTCTTCTGGGGCCAGATGTATGGAATGAGGGGACGGGCGCTGAACAGCCGCGTGGATGAGGTGCTCGAACAAATCGGCCTGGCCGACCGGGCGAAGGACCGCCTGAAAACTTATTCGGGCGGCATGAAGCGGCGCGTCAACATCGGGGCCGGGCTGCTGCACAAACCTCAATTGCTCTTCCTGGACGAGCCGACCGTGGGGATCGATCCGCAGAGCCGGCGCGCCATCCTGGATTCAGTCAAAGACTTGAACCGGCAGGGCATGACGGTGCTTTACACCACGCATTACATGGAAGAAGCCCAGGAGCTTTCCAACCGGGTGGGGATCATTGATCATGGAGAGTTGATCGCCCTCGGCACGCAGGCCGAGTTGACGCACCAGGTGGGCGAGAACGACACGCTCCTCCTGCATATCGATGAAAGCCAGAACGCCAAGCTTCTGGCCGATGCCGCCCGCAAGATTCCAGGCGTGTTGAACGCCGATGTGACCGACCATTCCGTGACGGTCATCGCCCCCGAGGCGGAGGAAATCATGGCGCCGGTCATCACCGCGGCTAACGAGCTGGGTGTCAAGATTCGCTCGGTTGAAATCCAGGAACCCAACCTCGAGGCGGTGTTCCTCTCGTTGACCGGGAGAGCATTGAGGGATTGAACCGCACGCGCGTGCCTGCCTCGCGCCTGAACGCTTGATCCTTCCATGGAGATATAGATGCGTAAACTTCTCCTGATTGCCTTCAAAGACATCCGGCTCGCCTTTCGTGACCGGACTGCCCTGATCTTAATGCTCCTGGCGCCTTTCCTGCTCACGGTGGGCATGGGGGCCGTCACCGGGCGGTTTTCGGGCGGCTCATCGGGGGGCATCTCCAATATCCCGGTCATCCTGATCAACCAGGACGGCCGCGAGTTGGGGAACGCCCTGGTGGATCTGTTCCAGTCCGATGAACTCGGCGAGTTGATTGCCCCAACGGTTGGAGGCGACCCGCAGGCCGCCTACCAAAAAGTGGACCGCGACGAAGCGGTGGCAGTGGTGCTCATCCCGGCGGGCTTCACCGCAAGCATCATTCCAGATGCGGCCAATTCCTCCTCGCAGAGCCAGGAAGGCGCGGCGGCGCCGGTGCAGATTCTACTCTATACCAACCCCACCACGCCCACCAGCGCAGGGGTCGTCAAGACCATTGTGGACGCATTTCTCACCGAAGTGGAAGCCGGGCGGGTTGGCGGAGAGGTGGCCGTCAGGCAGTTGATCGCCAGCGGGCGCATCCGGCCGGAACAGGCGCAGGAAATGGGCGCCGAAATCGGTTCCAGCCAGGCGGGCGCGGCAGGGCAGAGCACCTCCATCACCTTGAAGAACATCACCCCCAATGGGCAGGCGGTGAAGTTCGATGTGCTGGCTCTGTTGGCCCCCGGCATGGCCCTGATGTTCTTGATGTACACCGTCAGCAATGGCGGACGCACGCTTTTAAACGAACGCAGCCAGGGCACGCTGCCGCGGCTGCTCGTCTCGCCCACCACTTCGGCTCAGGTGCTGGGCGGCAAGATGCTTGGCATCTACCTCACCGGCTTGATTCAAATGTTGCTGCTCATCTATGGCACCAGCGTGTTGTTCGGCGTGGCCTGGGGTGATTATGATGCCGTCCAGGCGCTGGTGATGGCGGCTGTCTTTGCCGCAGTCGGCTGGGGCATGCTCATCACCGCCATCGCCCGCACCCCGGGGCAGGTCTCGGCCATCGGGTCGGCCATTATGCTCACGTTCGGCATCCTGGGCGGCACGTTCATCAACCTGAATAGCATGCCGGCCTGGTTCCGCGCACTCACCAAAATCACCCCCAACGCCTGGGGCGCCGAGGGCTTCACCACCCTGGCGCTGGGCGGTACGCTGCAGGATGTCCTGGTTCCCATTTTGGCCCTGCTGGTCATGGGCGCTGTTCTGTTCGCCATAGCGTTGCTGCTCTTCAACCGCCGCGGCCTGGCGGAGCGATAGGAGATTGGCATGTTGAAGGTCCTGGCGATTATCTGGAAAGATACCCTCCTTCGGTTTACGGGCTTGATGGATTGGCTGTTCTTTCTCATCCTGCCGGTTGTTTTTACCGTCACGCTGGCCGGCGGGACCGGCCAGAGCGGAGATAACCGCGTGCGGCTGGCGGTGGTGGATCAGGCCCGCACCTCGCTCTCGCAGGATTTGCTCGCTGCGTTAGAGAGTTCACAGGCCGTCCGGCCGGATGTGATGACCCTCCAACAGGCCGAAACGCAATTCTCGCAGCGCACCGTCTCGGCGGCGCTCATCATCCCGCCGGAATTCGACCTTGACCACATGGAACAGGGCGGAGTCCAGCTCGAGTTGCGCCAGCAGCCCAACAATATGAACGCCATGGTCGCTCAGCGGGCCGTGCAGTCGGTCATCGGCCGGGTGAGCAGCGCGGCCGATATTGCCCGCAGCAGTGTTGAGCGGGCAGAGCAGATCCAGCCGTTCGCCGATGCAGCCGAAAAGCAGGCGTACTTCGACGCCGCCTTAGCGCAAGCGAACACATCGCTCGCGGCAGCTCCGGTTCGAGTGACCCAACTTATCGGCAGCACAAAGGATTCGATCGAGTATGACCCCCAGGGCAATTCATCGGCGGGCCAGTTGATCACCTGGGTGTTCATCCCGTTGATCGGCATCTCGTCCATGTTTGCCTTCGAGCGCCAGCAAGGCACCCTGCGCCGCCTGCTGGTGACCCCAACCCGCGAGAGCACCTATCTGCTGGGGACGATCGCCGGTCAGGTGCTCACTGCCCTTGTGCAGATGACGCTGCTGGTGCTGGTAGGCATTTTCATCATGAAGGTGAATTGGGGCAGCCAGCCGCTCGCTTTGGCCGTGGTGCTGCTTAGCTCGGCCCTCGCCGCGGCTGCGCTGGGCACCACGCTGGGGACGTTCGTCAAATCCGAAGGCCAGGCCAGCGGTTTGAGCATCATGCTCGGCATGGTGATGGCCTTGATGGGCGGCTGCTGGTACCCGCTCGAGCTGTTCCCGGTCGCGGTGCAAAAAGCCGTTCAGGTTCTACCCACCACCTGGGCCATGCGCGGCCTGCTCGGTATCGTTCTGCACGGCCAGGGGCTGGAGGCAATCCTGCCCAGCGCCGGGGTGCTGCTGGCCTTCGCCGCAGTGTTCTTTACGGTTGGCGTCTGGCGGTTCCGCTTCCGCTCGTAGCTGCGCTATGAAAGCTGCCTGACGAGCGGCCTCAGCTCGAGCCACCACTGTTCTTTTTGGCGCGTGTGGGCCGCATCCACCATCCGCCACATATCTTCCATGTTGTGGATCTGGATGCTCCCGCCCAGGATGCCGATGAAAGCTCCCGCGCTGGAACGCTTTTCGGCCTCTTCGCTCAAGAACCGCACGCAGCGCGCCGCCAGGCGGACGGCCTGGATGCGGTCGAAGGGAGAGGGGTTGCCGCCTTGCTGCAAGTGCCCGAGGATTGCCTCGCGCACGTCGAACAGCCCGTTGCTTTCCTCTTCGAACAGCGCCGACATAAAGCCCGTGGTGTAGAGCGGGTTGGCCTTTTCGTTGCGGATCAGGAGCGCCAGGCGCTTGCCCTTCTTAAAGTCCTCGATCATGTAATTCAAATCGGCTTCCAGGTCGGCCAGCTTGACGCCCTCTTCGTTGAGGTACACTCGCTCGGCCCCGCTGGCGATTCCGCTCATCAAGGCCAGGTAACCGCAGTATGTGCCCATCACCTCCACGATGAAGCAGCGCCGCGTGGCGACCGCCGACTCTTTGATCTTATCCAGCGCATCCACAATGCTGTTGAGGGCCGTATCCGCGCCAATGCTCAGCTCGGAGCCGGGCAGGTTGTTGTCGATCGAAGCGGGCAGGCAGATGATCGGGATGTTGAAGGCCGGGAAGGTGTCGCGCTGGGTGTACAGCTTGTAAGCGGCCTCGTAAGCCGACCAGCCGCCGATCACCAGCAGCCCCTCGATATTCTGCGATTCGAGCGTGCGGGCGATGGAATACCATTCGCTCCCGGAGGGCACTTTGCGGCTCACGCCAAGCTGCGAACCGCCCATCGAGCCCCAGCCGTGCACATCCATCCAGCTAAATTCCTGGAATTCGCCCTTGATGAGGCCTTCGAAGCCGTTATGCACCGCCAGCACCGAGTGGCCCTGGTCAACCGCCATGCGCACTGCGGTGCGAACGGCGGTGTTCATCCCGGGGGCGGGCGCGCCATCGGTCAGGATGGCCAGCCGCAGCCGCCGGACGCCTTCCGGCGCCGGGTGCGGCAGCGCGCGCACCAGCGTGCGCAGGTTGCGGAACTGCTCTTTGAAGCTGCCCCCGCGCAATTCCATGGCCAGTTCGTAGTTGCGTTTGTTGATGGCATCGGTCACGGAGCGCGTCTTCTGCACGCATTCCATGAGAGGCAGGCGGGTGACGCGGTTATAGCGGATGCCGATGAGCTGCGGTTCGGTCTCGGGGGTGGCGTTCAACAATTCCTCGACGGCGGCCTTGCCCACCAGCGTGCTCATCCAGCGGTCGAAGGCGCTTGGCGAGCCGCCGCGCTGGATGTGCCCCAGGATGGTAGCCCGCACATCTTCACCCAGGCGTTCTTCCAGCACCTTGCACACCTGCGCGCTGGTGATTGGGTTGCCGTTGCGGTCGCG
This sequence comes from Anaerolinea sp., assembly GCA_029975055.1. Lineage (GTDB taxonomy): Bacteria > Chloroflexota > Anaerolineae > Anaerolineales > Anaerolineaceae > Anaerolinea. Next base: position 107,269 of record JARKPU010000010.1, on the reverse strand, counting down.
CGCGCCTTCGGCGATGACCACAATGCTGTGACGGCGCCCGGCTTTCCGGCCGGCGGCCAGCACTTCGCACATCAGGCTCTCCCAATCGTCGGTGTCGGGCGGGCTTTCGGGGATGAACACCCAGTGGGCTGCGCCGGCCAGGCCGCTCATCAGGGCCAGGTAGCCGCAGTTGCGGCCCATCACCTCGACGACAAAGGTGCGCTGGTGGCTGGCCGCCGTGCTGCCGATTTGATCCAGCGCGGTGGTGATGCGGTGGAGGGCTGTGTCGGCGCCGATGGTCATATCGGTGCCGGAAAAGTCGTTGTCGATCGACCCGACCAGCCCGACAATGCCCAGGTAGGGGTGCCGGGCGGCGGTCTCTTCGGAGATCTGCCCCGTAGCGGCAAGCTCGGCCACCAACCCCGACCATTCCTGCCGGAAGAGGTTGGCGCCCGTCAGGCTGCCATCGCCCCCCACCACCACCAGGCGGTCGATGCCGCACAGGATGAGGTTCCGGGCGGCTTTGAGCCGTCCCTCGCGCGTGCGGAAGTCCGCCGAGCGCGCCGTGCCGATGATCGTCCCGCCGCGCTGGATGATGCCGCCCACGTCGTTTGTGTTCATCTCGCGGATCTTATCGCCGCCCTCGACCATGCCCTGGTAGCCCTCGTAGATGGCGAAGACTCGCGCGCCCATGCCAATCCCCACGCGGACAACAGCACGCAGCACGGCATTCATGCCCGGCGCATCTCCGCCGCTGGTCAAAACGCCGATCACCTTTCCACGGGTTTCTGCCATCCGTTCCTCCTTCTCGTTCACCCGGCCCGGGCTGCCCCCCAGGCGGGGTGAACCGGTTGTTATCATTTTCGAAAGTGCATCATTCGCCGTTTATATCTCGACCGTCAGGTGATGCACCTGCCCGTCTCGCAGGAAGATATGCCGGCTGTTCGCGCCATCGAGCACATGCCCCTCGATGCGTTGCGCCGCGCCGCCGCCGGTATGAACGGTTATGCCCGGCCGCGCCCCGGCTTTGAGGATGACCGGCGTCTGGCAGATCGTGTAAGCCAGCGAACCGGCTTCCAGTTCCAATTGCTGCCGCTTTCCATGCACATCCAGGTAGGTGAAGGTGCCCGGAGCGGTGAGCAGTTCCTGCCGGTCGAAAAGCTGCAGGTCGAACGCCAGCCTGCCTTCGTGGACGGTGTAACCCACTTCTCCCTGCCGGGTGAGGACCTCTTCCTTCACCAGGCCGGTCATGCCGGGCTGTTTGGCGCCCTGTCCTTTGGGCGTATGCGAGTAGGGGTCGCTGGGGAAGGCGCCAAACTCGGCCGGCGATTTGTTGAACCCCAGCCCCAGGCGGATGTCGCGGTAGCGCTCGACAAGGGCCGGCGCCTGGGGAGTATCCTCGAAGCGCAGCGCGGCCTCCTGCGCCGCCAGGAGCAGCTTGGCGACCATGTGCCAGTAAACGCTCCCCAGGCCTTCGTAGGCAAAGAAGGTGCCCGAGCGCCCGGTGAATTCGTTGTGGCGGAAGGTCTGTTCGAAGAGCGCGCGCACCTTTTCGGCTTCGCCGCTCACCAGGGGGGCAAAGCGGGGGTCGCCCGCCAATGCATCGAGCGCCCGGTTCACGTCCTTGACGTTGCGGATGTGCCCTGCAAAGTGATATTGACCCTCCACGTCTTGGGTGAAGAGCGTGCGGTCGTTGGCCTCGAGGAGCGCCCGCACCAGCGCCAGGTCACTCACCTGGCCCGGCGTAAGGCGGTTCTTCTGGCGGAAGCCGGGCAGCTCGCGGTCGGGGTAGAGAATATAGCTATGCGTGCTTGCCTGGTAGAGCTTGCTGCCGCGCAGGCTCACTAGCAGGGCAAGCGATTCTTCGGCATCCAACATGCCCGAAGAAAGGACGGCCACCTGCCCTTCGAGCATTTCATACAGGTGGGAGACTTCCGCACGGCCCGGCTGGAGGTGCAGCACGTTATAGGCATGGTAGAGCCGGTCGGGCCGCCGGTTGGCGCGCAGCGTGTGCTCGATATATTCCTGCGCCAGAGCAAGGAAAGCCTCAAGCTCACTGCCCGCCAGCGCAGACGCATCTCCGCTGAAGCCCGCGCGGTAAAGCCCCCAGCGGTAGTCGCTGCCCGCCTGCCCGAGGTCATCCATCACGCTCCGCCGCTGCTCATCGCTGAAGGAGCCGCTCAGGGCAGGGCGGTGGTGAGAGAGCACCGCATATACGCGCTCGAAGAACCTCAGCAGCTCGGCGCTGACCCGGAAGGCTCCGCCACCCGCCATCTGGAACAGGCCCCGGCAGAAGGCGACATAGCGCCGCAGGTAGCAGAGCGTCACTACCGAAAGGCCCTTTCCGACCAGCGCATTGTTGGCGTCGTTCCATTCGGGGCGCTGCGTGTTCATCCACACGCCGCCTTCGGGTACAAAGTTCACCAGTTTGGCCAGCAGCAGGGTGAGTAGTTTTTCGGCCAGCGTGGCAAGCTGCACCTGCCCGTTGTGGTTCAGGAGCAGCTTCCCATCCGTACCGCGCTCGCGCACCCTGGCTTCTACCAGCTTTTCCAGCTCCCAATCGAAGGAAATGGTGCTGTAGGGGTCTTTCAGCAGGTCGGCATAGGGTTTGATGCGGTAAGGGACGTTGGCATAGCTGAACAGCGGCCGGTCGAGGAAGCCCCGCAGCCTGCCGGGGTGGAACATGGCGCTGATCTCCATCAGCTTTTGCAGGTAGATGATCTGATGGTCGCTCCAGTAGCCGATGTTGGCCCAGGGGTTGCCTGGCTCGGGCACTTCCCAATCGATGCCGTGGTGGGTGATGCGGTAGGGGTTGTAGCCGTCGGCGGTGGTGGCGTTCAGGAAGGTGCTGATCATGCTTTCCACAAATTCCGGGTAGGCATAGGCCAGGGCCTCCCAGTTCTGGAAGATATCGCGCCAGTTGCCTTCATAATCCAGTTTCTGCGAGCCGTCTGCGTGTTTGATGTTGATCGCGAAGCGGTTCCAGGGGCGGCTTGGGTCGCCATGCCGGCGGCTGAAGGTGAGGGGCAGGTATGCATAACACAGGCGCAGCAGGTCTGGCGAGCCGGAAGCTTCGGCGCGCTCCAACAGGTCTGAGAGTTCAATCGTTTCCGGCAGGCTGGCGAAGAAGCCCGCCTGGGCTTGCAGCACCGGCCGGTTGCGAATGGAAACAAAATCGGCCAGGTCTTTCGCGCGGATGCGGTACTGGTCAACGAAAATCCCGCCGCGCATCACGTTAAACAGCACATTGGCGAAGTGATACGTGGCGAGCATGGGGTTGCCGGCCAGTTGCAGCCCGTCGGCGGAGGCGACAATTTCCCACAGGCGGGTCTCACCGGCGGCGATGTCGGCCTCCAGTTCTTGAAGCTGCGCCTGCCGCTCGCCTTTCAACCAGCGCGCTTTCAAAGCAATCGCGGCGGCATCCTGGGCGGTGTCGATCAGCACATGCCATGATCGTTCTTCGCCCGCGCCGAGTTCAAAGTCGGCGTGCACAAAGAACGCGCAGCGCCGCCCGCGCACCTCGGTTTCGGCTGCAATTGGCTTCCCGGCGCGGAAGGCATCCAGCTGCGTGGAAGAGAGCAGGCAGCCGGCCGGGTCTAAACCCACCTGCGCGGCCGTCGTGGCCAGCAGCGACTCGCTCGGCTCGGCCAGGTCGGTCAAAATCGAATTCATGGTGAAGATCGCCAGCCCCGATTCTGCGTCCAGTTCGCTGCGCTTGTACGCGTCGATCAGCGAGCTGAAGATATTCTGGGTCGCCGAGGTGACGTTGGCAGGCAGGATGTTCTGCACACCGTCGAGCAGCTCGACCCGGCAGGCCGAACCTGCCGTGTCGGCCAGCCAGGAAGTCTTCACAAAGCCGAACTTCTCGCTGGTGCGCCAGGCATAGCGGAAGGACAGCCCCAGGTCGTGGTTCTGCTCTTCGAAGACCAGGCTTGTGCCGCTGACGTTCTTATACAGGCTGCGCTCGATGGCATAGCTGCCCTGCTGGCGCTCCGAGAACGGTTCCCACAGGCTGGTGCGGCCCGCGCGGGTGACCAGCAAAACGGCTTTCTGCCCGGTGTTTTCGGAGTTCTCGGTGAGTTTATCGACCGTGTAGTACGGGAAGATGGCCTGCTCCGCGCTGACCCGCCCGGCCGAAAGCCCGCCCGTGGAGGCGATGAACAGCCAGTGATCCGAGCTGCTGACGAGGCTCATGAAGAAAGGTTCCATCGCGTCGTAATGGCGAATCTGATAGAAAGGCTCGCCGAGCAGCGTCACGAAGGAACCTTCCACCGTGTTTTCGGCATGTTTTCGCGGTGCGTCGCCAATGTAAATGGTCTGGGGGCGGGGTGTCATGGTTCTCGTCCTTGAAGAGATGGTGATGCATGTATTGTATCCGCATCGGCGCGGAATGTGGAAGAAAATGCGGGCCTGAACCGGCCCTGTCTTCGCGGTTGGAAGGTGAACCGGGCTACAGCCGGCCATCCGGCAGCCGGCCGGCTTTCAACGCTTCCACCTGCTGCGGCGTGAAGGGCGCCCCGAGCAGGTCAGGGCGTTCCTGGTAACAGCGAAACAGGCCGCAGATGAAATTCAACCGGTCGGGCAGGTCGGCCCAATCCAGCGCCCCGGTGCCCTGGGTGTTTTCAAATGCCAGACCGTGTTGGGCCAGAAACTCGACCAGCTCTGGCAAGGTGAGCTGCCGGAGCGGCTCCGCGAAGCCCGCCTTCAAGTCCTCGCTCAGCCTGAGCACTTCGCCCGAAGGCAAGGTGATGGTCATCATCAACTCGGTGATCAAGCGGCGCAGCGCCAGCTTCACTTCATTCAGGAAGGCTTGAATGGCTTTGTCCAGTTCCGTCGGGCGGCCGAGCAGCCGCATCAGGTACAGGTAGGCCAGGTGAAGCCACCCGTTCAATGGGAAAATACCGCGAAACAGCGCGCGCGTGAATGTGAAGAAGCCGACCGCCGCGGCGTCCATGCTTTCGGCGATCTCCGGCTGCAGGCGCGTCTGCTCATGCAGGCCGATTTCCAGGTTGGCCAGGAAGAGCAGCTCCGCGCGGAGTTTGGGGCCGGGTTCTTCCAGCGCCTGCGCATAATGGCGGAATGCCCTGCGCAGGTATTCCTGCCCGTCGGGCGGCGGGCCCGGCCGCAGCGAACCGCAAAAGAGGTCGAGCCTGCCGGGGTCTGGAACCCCTTCCGAAAGGCAATCCTGGAAGAACCGGGCGAACTCGCGCCCGATTTCCTCGAACACTTTTTTGTTGCCCCGCCCGACCGCATCGCTGGCCCGCTCCACCGCCGAGGCGAAGTTGCGCGCGCCTAGCGCCGCGCTCTGAAACCCCATCAGCCCGGCCTCCCCCCGGATGTTCATCGCCGCGGCCACCTGCCGGGAAGCCTGTAGCGTAGTCGCAGAGCCCCTGAGGCTGCGCTCCACCAGGCGTTCCAGGTCTTCTTTGCGGATGGTCTGCCCGGCCTGCCTGGAGGCCCAGGTGGCGAACGTGCACCAGTTCGCCGCCGGGCCCGTCCATTGGGCGAGAGCCGCCGAGAGTTCGTGATAGCATTGGGTGATCTGCAGGTTGCGCAGGACCGGGTCCGCATTGCCGCGGATGCGCTCCACGTCCGCCGGAGAAGGGTTGGGGGTTTTAGCGAGCAGCAGCATGATTTGTGGTATTGAGCATTCCGTATCATTAAACGGTTTTCTCGCTAAGTTCAAAACATTTTCCCTCATCCCCGGAGGTGGTAGGGTGAGGGAAAAATCCAGCAATGTAGCGAGAGAACCACTAAACCAGCTGGATTGATTGTAGCATGTCAGAGAGGCAAATAATCCAGCGGGAGGTAAAAGAACCTCACCTTCACCAGTGAATTCCTGCCGGGCTGCATAAAAAAACAGCATGTTGGCTGGTGCATCCTCGCCAACATGCTGTTCCTGGCATATGGTCAGGTCAGGGTTTTCCGCCAGAGCGATGAGGGGTTGCAGTGGCTTGCGGCCCGGGCGCTGTTCCTTGCGCGCCCTGGGTTGGTTGAGGCCCGGCCTGCGTTGGCTGGTTCATCTGCCAGGGCGTTGGCTGCGGCCCGCTTCCGCTGCCCGCGCCCGGGGTGGCTGGATCCGTCGGGCCGGTGCCCTGCCCCGGGCCGTAACCGCTGCCAGGGGTGGGAGTGCCGGTCGTCCAGGGGTTGCTGCCCTGCCCGTCATAGGCGGGCGTACAGGCTTCGCATTCGCCGGTGCCCTGCCCCGGGCCGTAACCGCTGCCGGGGGTGGGGGTGCCGGTTGTCCACGGGTTGCCCGCGCCGGAGCCAGGGACGGTTTTGGATGCCTGAGGTTCGCTGGAGGGGGTCTTCTGCTGAACCTTGTTTTGATCCTGCTCGCGCAGCCGAAGTTCCTCGCGCAGCTTCGCCGGGTCGCCCAATCCGGTTTCGATCCATTGCAGCCGTTCTTGCAGCATCTGCCTGATCTGGTTCACTGCAGCAACGGCGGGCGAGCCGTTTTCTTGAATCTGCAGGAGCAATTGCTGCTGCTCCTGGAGGCGAATCCGCATTTGCGCGAGCAGCTTCACGGCCTGTTCGTCTGAAAGGCGGGCAGCACTGCGCACAGCCAGCTCTATCTGAGATTGGTAGCGCAATTGAACCGCTTGAGAGGGAGCAATGCCTTTCTGCAGCATCAGCGCGATCTCTGCGGCGCGCCGGCCGGCAAATTCCATCGCCAGCTGTGCCTCCTTTGCCGGATCCGCTGCCAGGCCGATGCGAACGTCCTCGCTTAACAATTTGACTCCGTACAGCGGCTGGTCGGGCTGGCTGGTTTGAGCAGCCGCAACGGTGGCCCCGCCGCCCCCGAGGATTAAGGATGTGATTAACAAAATCGTCGCAAGCGTGTTGATCATGGGGGAACGCTCCTTTCGTTGGTTCATCAAGAGGGATCGGAGTGCATGCATCCACCCTTTATGACGCGCTTCCGGCTGCGGTGTTATGCCCGTCAGCAATCCATCTGCCTCACGAATGAACGCCGCCAGACCCAGCTCTTCCTTCGCGGGGTCGCGATCCGGCACCGATTGGAGGGAAGCCAGTTTTTGCAACAGCTCGGGTTCGATATCCTTCTCAAGGGGCATGGCTACCTTCTTTTTCACTGAGCTTGAACACCTTTCGCAGCGTGTTCAATGCTCGAAACTGCAAAGCCCGGATTGTTCCAACGGGTTTGCTCATCGCCAGGGCGATCTCGTCGTACTCCCAGCCTTCCAGGAACCGCAAAGACACCACCAGGCGCTGGTCGGGAGTCAATGTACGCAAGGCCAGCCGCACCTGTTGCTGCTCGAAAGCCTGATCCAGCCTGGTTTCAGGCCGCGCGTTTTCGTCCTCGGGGTACGCCTCGTCAAGCTCGAGCGGAGGCGGGGGCTGCCGCCGGTAACAATCGGTGATCCAGTTGTGAGCAATCCGGTACAGGTAGGCCTGCAAGTGATCTTGCGGGCCCTTGCCGGCCCGGATTGCCTTGAGGTAACGTGAAAAGGTCTCCGCCACACAGTCCTCCGCCAGGCAATCATCTCCCAGCAAACGCATGGCATAGCGATAGATGCCAGGGCTGTAGCGCTGATAAACAGCCGCCAGCGCTGAATGATCCAGGGCTTCTGCGCCATGCAAGAGTTCTTGTTCGGCGTCCGGGTTCATTTTCTACTAATTGAGACGCAATTCCACCGAGTCCGTTATGGCCTCCGAAGGGCTGCAATCGATGGGCCGCGGGGTGGGGGGCCGTCTGGGTTCACCGGCTCAATGCAGGCAAAGAAAGGCTATCGCCTGCGTGAAGTTCTCCGGCCTTATTCCGTTAATTTATTATAAGGTTGTGAATATCGCGTGAACGGAGATTGAAGTTTCTGTGAGGGTTGCCGAGGCGGCCTGCGGATAGCACAGGCAATCGTATTGACATTCCCCCCGCCATCGGCTACAATTTTGTTGAACGTTCAACCAAACGATCCCCATGAGTATCACTGTTGTCGATGTGGCCCGGGAAGCCGGGGTATCCAGAACCACCGTCTCGAATGTCTTCAACGGGAAGGCGAAGTATTCGGAGGAAACCCGCGTGGCCGTCCTCGAAGCTGCCCGGCGACTGGGATACAAGCCCAACCTGGCTGCCAAGTCGCTCATCACCAACCGCTCCAACCTGATCGGCCTGCTCCTGCCTTCATACGTCGATCGAAACACCCTCACCACCAGCCCGTTCTACAACATCATTTTAGACGGAGTCTACTCGGCGCTGCAGAACGAGACGTATTACGACCTGATCATCTACAGCGTGCCCACGCGTGCCAGGCTCTCGCAGGTCGGTGATTGGATCGACTCGCGCTCGGTCGATGGCGTGCTGGCGGTGGGCGAGTTCAACCCGCGCTTTTTGCAGGAGATCAACGCCAAAGAAATTCCCGTCGTGCTCATTGACAACTACCAGAAGAACTTCGCCAACTTCTCGTACATCAATTCCGATGATGAGAACGGCGGGTACCTGGCGGCGCGGCGGCTGCTCGAGCGCGGATTCCGTTCCATCGGGCTGTGCGCCGTCTCTCCGCTGCACACCAGCCCGCTGATGCAAAAGCGCTGCGAGGGCTACCGGCGGGCCATGCGCGAGGCGGGCCTGGAGGAGAAGGTTTTCGAGGGCGAGGGCGGCCCGCCGTTCGAAACCGGCTGCCAGATGGCACCCGCGCTCCTCGAGCGGCAGGTGGATGCCGTTTTCTGCCTGGAGGATATGCTGGCGGTCGGTTTGCTGAACGAACTGCTCCGGCGCGGGGTGCGCGTGGGGCAGGAGTTCGGGCTGGTCGGCTTCGATAACCTCAGCATCAGCTGGCAGGTTTACCCCGAGCTGACCACCATCAATCAAAATATCTTCGATAAGGGCGTCATCGCCACCACCACCCTGCTTAACATCCTCAAAGAAAAGGCCATGCGCAACACCCGGCTGATCTTGCCGGTGGAATTGATTGCCCGGGGAACCGCGTGACGCGCCAATGATGCGCTCTACGTTGAACGTTCAACCATTTTGCCGATAAGGATGCCCGATGGGAAAAATCGCCGACCAGTACCTGCAAATCGATCCATGGAAACTCGTCGAAGAAGGCTTTCACCCCGAGAAGAGCCGCGTCTCTGAATCGCTGTTTTCGCTCGGCAACGAGCACATGGGGGTGCGCGGTTACTTTGAGGAGGGCTATTCCGGCAGCACGCTGGTCGGGTGTTACCTCAACGGCATTTACGAAGAATATTTCATCAAAGAGCCGAGTGCCTATAAGGGCATCTCGAACCGCATTTGCTTCATGGTCAACACGGCCGATTGGCTGCATACCCGCATCGTGCTCGATGGGGAGACCCTCGACCTGAACCGCAGCCGGTTTTCGGGCTTCACCCGCGAGCTGGATTTTCGCACCGGCGAGCTGCGGCGCGAGTTCACCTGGGAGACGGGCACAGGCAAGCGCCTGAAGCTGGCTTTCTCTCGCTTCCTCAGCATGCGCACGAATGAGGTCGGGGCGCAGCGCATTTGCCTGACCCCGCTCAACTTCTCCGGCCCGGTCTCCCTGACGATGGGGGTGGATTTCGGCGTCCAGCACGAGATGTACCGCGAGAACTTCTGGAACTGCCCGCGCGTTTCCACGGCAGAAGAAGCCGCCGGGGGCGCCATTGCCATCCTTGGCGTGAGCAAGCACCTGCAGCAGAACCTGTTCGCGGGCTTTATCCTCCAAACGGGCGGCGCCGCGCTGGAGGAGCGCGAGCTGGTCGCTTCCGAGCGTTTCATCGGCCAGCGCTTCACCGTTCACCTTGCCCAGGGAGAGACCCAGGCGCTCGACCGGCTGGCCGTCTTAGCTACCACCCGCCAGTTGAACAGCCCGCAGGACGAGGTTTGGGCGCGTGGAATGACCCTTTTGGAGCAGCAGAAAGGCGCCAGCTACGCGGCCCTGTTCGAGGACAACCTGGCGTATTGGAAATCTGCCTGGGCGAGTTCGGATATCTGCATCGAGGGCGACCCGGAGACTCAACAGGGCATTCGCTTTTGCATTTTCCAGCTCCAGCAGACCTACCGCGGGGCCGTGCCGGGCGCGAACATCGGCGCCAAAGGCCTCACCGGCGAGGCTTATAACGGCAATGCCTTCTGGGATACCGAAACTTACTGCCTGCCGTATTACATTTTCAGCAACCCCGCTTCGGCCAAAGCCCTCATCCATTTCCGCTACAAAACCCTGCCGCAGGCGCTCGAGCGCGCCCGCCAGCTCGATTGCCAGGGCGCCTGCTTCCCAATCGCCACCTGCGACGGCACCGAAAGCTGCACCCTCTGGCAGCACGCCAGCCTGCAGCTGCAGCCGACCACCGCCGTGGCGTATGCCATCTGGCATTACGTGAAGATCACTCAGGATGTCGCATACCTCTACGACGAAGGCGTGGAACTGCTCATCCAGATCTGCCGCTTCCTCGCCAGCCGCGGGCAGTGGTCGGCCCGGCGCAAGCAGTTTGGCTTTTACGCGGTGATGGGCCCGGATGAATTCCAGATGATGGTCAACAATAACTGCTACACCAACTACATGGCGCAGCGGACCTTCCGCTACACCCTCCAGGTGCTGGCCATGATGGAGCGCGACCTTCCGGCCCAAAAGGCGGCGCTCGCCGGGCGGCTGGGGCTTTCGCAGGAAGAAACCGATTCCTGGCAGCGCATGGCCGACGCGATGATCATCCCCTATGACCCGCAGACCGGCATCTTCGAACAGCACGAAGGCTTCTTCGACCTGCCTCACATTGATGTGGACCAGATCCCCGTGGAGGATTTCCCCCTCTACCACAACTGGTCGTATGACCGCATCTACCGCAACGACATGATCAAGCAGCCGGATGTGCTGATGTTCATGCTGCTCTACAACCAGTCCTTCACGCTGGATCAGAAGCGGGCCAATTACGATTATTACGAGCCGCGCTGCATCCACGAATCTTCGCTGTCGCCGTCGGTGCATTCCATCTTCGCCGCCGAGCTGGGGCGGCACGAAGAGGCTTTCCAGTTCTTCCAGTTCGCCACGCGCATCGACCTGGATAATTACAATCGCAACACCGCCGAAGGCATTCACATGACCTCGATTGCCGCGGCCTGGATGAACATTGTGTACGGCTTTGGCGGGATGCGCTCGGACGGAGAAGAACTGGTCTTCAATCCATCCATCCCCGGCCGCTGGCAGTCTTACAGCTTCCAGATCGTTTACCGGGGCGCGATCTTGAAAGTGCATGTGACTCAGGAGCGCGCTTATTTCCAGGTGCTCGAAGGCGAGCCGGTGCAGGCCGTGATCTGTGGTGAAAAGCGTCAGATCGACCGGGCCGGCCTTTCCATACCGGTGACGAATCAGCAGCCAGTCCATTGAGTTGTATCTGACGATAGGAGCCGGCTATGTGTTGGACAATTACCGAAACCGACCAGTACGACCAGGCAGCCATCGACCGGCTGGGGAATAAATTCCTGGTGGGCAACGGCTACTTTGGCTACCGAGGTACGCTGGAGGAATACACCAAAGAGCAAAAAACGGCCACCATCGTCTCGGGGATTTACGACAGGGTGGGCGACCTTTGGCGAGAGCCGGTGAATGCGCCGAACGGGGGGTATGTGCAGGTATCGGTCGAAGGGCAGCCGCTCAACGTCCTCTCCGGCAATGTGAAGTGCCATTCACAGTCGCTGGATTACGCGCATTCCGTCCATCACCGCCGCACGGCATTCGAGACGGCGAGCGGGAACATGGTGCTCATCATCGCCAGGCGGTTTGCCAGCCTGGCTCATCCCCACCTGCTGTGCATCGAATACACTCTGCAGGCCTGCCGCGAATGCGAAATCTTCATCCAAACCGGCATTGACGGCGACGTGTGGGACCTGAACGGCCCGCACCTGGAGCGGATGGCCCCCTCCACCGCGGGCGGGGTCATCTGCCTCAGCGCCAGCACGCACGAACGGGGCATCCCCGTCGCCGTCTGCGAGCGCACGCTGCTGCCGGGCGGCGAGGAAACGATCTTCCAGGGTGAAAAGCGCATCCTGCGCGAGGTGCGCGCCAGGATCAACTGGACACACCCCTATATCTTCTATAAATTCGTTTCCATCCATACCGGCGTGGATTCAACGGCTCCGCTGGAAGAAGGGATTGCTCTCTGCAACCGGGCAGCCGCAGAGGGCTTCGAGAAGCTCTACCAGGAACACTGCCGGTTGTGGGAGCGGCGCTGGCAGGAATGCGACATCCAGATCAAAGGCGACGAGGAAGCGCAGCAGGCGCTGCGCTTCAGCATGTATCACCTGCTGGCCATTGCCCCCACGCACGCCGACACGGTTTCGATCCCGGCGCGCGGGCTTTCGGGGCAGGTGTATAAGGGCGCGATCTTCTGGGACACGGAGATCTTCATGCTCCCGTTCTTCAACCATGCTTTCCCGGCAATTTCGCGCAACCTCTTGATGTATCGCTACCACACGCTGGATGGAGCGCGCCGGAAGGCCGCCGAATACGGGTACCGCGGCGCTTTTTACGCCTGGGAAAGCCAGGATACCGGCGACGACGCCTGCACGCTCTTCAACGTCACTGATGTCTTCACCAACCGGCCCCTGCGCACTTACTTCCGCGATAAGCAGGTGCATATCAGCGCCGACGTGGCGTATGCCTTCTGGCAGTATTACATTGCCAGCGGAGATGAGTCGATCTTCCTTGACGGCGGCGCGGAGGTGATCTTCGAGTGCGCGCGCTTCTTCCTCTCGGCGCTATATTACAGCCCCGAAAGAGACCGGTATGAGCTCCTGGATGTGACCGGCCCGGACGAATACCACGAGCGCGTGCATAACAACGCCTACACCAACCTCATGGCCGCTCACACCTTCGAAACCTGCCTCAAGGTGCGCGACTTGCTGCTCGCCCGTTACCCGGCGCAGGCCCAAGCGTTGATCGCCAGGCTGGGCTTTGCCCGTGACCTCGCGGCCATTGAGAGCGCTTTGAAGAAGATCTATCTGCCGGGGCCCGCGAAGACCCAGCCGGTCATCCCGCAGTTTGACGGGTATTTCGCGCTGGAAGATGTGGCGCTGCCGGACCTGCTCAAGCGCAAGCTGCACCCGCACGAATACCTGGGGGCGGGCAGCGGCCTGGCGACCACGACGCAGATCATCAAGCAGGCGGATGTGATCCTGGCGATGTTCCTGTTCAGCGAGCGATACACAAAGCAAGAGAAGGCCGCCAACTGGGAGTATTACGAGCCGCGCACCGAGCACGGTTCCAGCCTGAGCGCCTGTTCCTACTCACTGATCGCGGCGCAGATCGGGAAGGTCGATTGGGCTTACCGCTACTTCATGAAGACCGCCACCATCGACCTCACCGGCGAGGGCAAGCAGTATGTGGGCCCGCTGTATATCGGCGGGACGCACCCGGCAGGCAATGGCGGGGCGTGGATGGCCGCCGTGCTGGGGCTGTGCGGAATCCGCTGCGCAAGCGACATGATCCACATCGAGCCGCGCCTGCCCGAGCATTGGAGCGAAGTCAACCTGCCGCTGGCATACCGCGGGCAGCGGTTGAACCTCCGGTTGACGCAAAGCGAGGTGGAGGTGCAGGCTGCCGAGCCGTTGACGCGAGGCGTGGAAATCGAACTTGGCGGCGCGGTTTACCGGCTGCCCGAGTCCGGGGCGCTGACGCTCAGCTATTTGCCGGAACAGGTGGGGCAGAGCGCTTAGGCCCGGGCGTTGCTGCGCATAGCTGAACGGCCGCGGCAAGCGCCCGTTCAGCGGCTGAAGAGCGGAAACAGCACAATGTAGAGCACGCTGGTCACCAGGCAGGTTGCCAGCATCACAGGCAGGCCGCGCTTGTTCCACAATTTGGAGGTGATCGGCGTGCGCGTCCGGCCTGAGATGCCGGCGACGACGATGTTGGCGGTTGACCCGATGATGGTGCCGTTGCCGCCGAAGCCTGCCCCGAAGATCAAAGCCCACCACAACGGACCGATATTCATTCCCGAAGCCCCCAGCCCCTGGATCACCGGAATGAGCGCGATGGTAACCGGCACGTTATCGACCACGGCCGAGATGCCTGCCACGACCCAGATGAGGAGCACGCCTGACAGAACGGTTGGGATGTTCTCGATATTCTTGATGAGCGAAACCAACTTATCGATCGCGTCTGTGGCTTCGATGCCCCCCACCATGATGAACAAGGCCACGAAGAAGATCAAGACGCTCCATTCGATTTGCTTGAAGACCTTCGCCGGGTCGGGGCGCACCCAAACCAGCGCAGCAGCGGCGGCGCTCAGAGCGATGAAAGCCGGGCTGATGCTCAGCAGGCTGTGAAAGAAGAAGACCAGAATCGCAACCCCCAGGACGATCAGTACCCGCCGGGCGGTTTTCCGATCGGTAAGGATCTCGGAGTAATCGAGCTTCAAAACAGCGTCGGCATTAGCCGGCGGAACAGAAAGCTCGCGGCGGAACAGGTATCTCAAAAGAAACAATGCCACTAACCAGGCAATGAGAACGATGGGCAGCGAATGGGTCAGGAAATCCGTGAAGGTAAAGCCGGCAGCGGACGCAATGAGGATGTTCGGCGGGTCGCCGAGCAGGGTGGCCACCCCGCCGGTATCCGAAAGCAAGGCCTCTGCCATCAGGTAGGGCAGCGGGTTGACGCCCAAAATTTCGCTGATCAAGATCGTCACCGGCGCGATCAACACCACCGTGGTGACGTTATCCAGGAACATCGATAACACCGTGGTCACTGTGCCGAGCAGCACCAACAGACGCACAGGCCTGCCGTGCGAGAGGCGCCCGGCCCAAACGGCAAGGTATTGAAAGAAACCGGTCGGTTCCAGCAGAGCCACCAGGATCATCATGCCCAGCAACAGGCCGAGCGTGTTGAAGTCCACGGCGGCAATCGCCTGCGTCTCGGAATAAAAGCCATACGCCATGCCCAGCCCCACCATGAGGGCTGCGCCGGCGAAGGCCACGATGGTGCGGTTGAGCTTCTCCGAGAAGATGATGCCCAGGCTGGCCAGGAAGATCAGGCTGGAGAGGATGGTGCCCGTCATGGCTGCACCGCTTGGGGATTTTGCCAGTTGGCCAATACGGCTGCGCCGATATCCACCCGTGAAGCCAGCCCGACCAGCTTACCATCCTTAGCCACCACGGGCAGGTCGAGCAGGTTGTGCTGCAGCATGAGCGCATAAGCGCGGAGTAACCCGCACTCTTCATCCACGCTGATGGCTGGCTGCATCAGGCTCAAGACCGGTTGATCGAGCAGCGCCTTCTCGGGGCGGGTCGTCTCGACGGCGCCAAAATCGTGGACGAAATCGACGGCTGAAATGAAGTTGACGAAGTCCGGCAGCTCCAACGAGAGCAGGTCATGCAGCCTGACCACACCCATTAATTTGCCCTGCTCATCGATCACAGGCAGCAGGCCGATGTGCCGCTCGACGACGATCCGTGCCGCTTCTCGAACGCTTGTGGCCGGAGGGATTGAAACCACATCGCGTTTCATGCAATCTTTGAGCACCATAGAGATCCTCCGTATCCGGGCCGAAACCGATTGGCTTTTTTCACCACACAGCCGCCCCTGCCGTTTCGAGGTGAAGCTGCAGGCTCTGTGCAATCTACCAATGTAATTGTATATCGGAACGAGCCGAATTTCGGCAGTTGCCTGCCCAAAAGGCCGAATTAAAAGCGCAAAGCCCACCGTGGCCTGGTGGGCTTTGCGCGAATGGCGACTCCGGCAGCCTGTTTTACGGCTGCAACCGGCCTGCTAATTCATCGGCGCGGTCCAGCGCGCCATCCCAGCGTGAAAGACGGTAGTATTCGATCGCCTTTTGCAGGTCGCCGAGTTTTTCGGCCATACGCCCGGCGCCGTAACAGCCGTTGGAGCCCGGGTCGCCGTAGATGCAGCAGTTCAGAAATGCTTCCTGGGCCTTTTGAAGTTCACCGGCCGTAGAGTAATTCCGGCCAAGCCGGCACCAGGCCAGGCCGTAGGATGGTTCGAGCCGGACGGTTTGCAGATAGGCGCTTCTTTCGGCGGCGGTGTCTACCGGCGCGGAGGCCTCGGCCAGCCAGAACCAGGCCCGCGCTTCCTGCGGGTAGAGGATGGTCGCCAGCCTGGCATCTTCGACGTTCGTGGGCGCGATCACCGCGAGCAGCGGGATGTACTCTGCCCCGCACGCGAGGGCGCTTTCTACCTGCTCCTTGGGGATGACCCCTCCCTGGTTGCGGGTGTGCATGGTGCGAAACCAGCTTCGCTCGCAGGGT
Source organism: Anaerolinea sp. (assembly GCA_029975055.1). GTDB lineage: Bacteria > Chloroflexota > Anaerolineae > Anaerolineales > Anaerolineaceae > Anaerolinea. The sequence goes on along the minus strand of JARKPU010000010.1, from coordinate 91,083 downwards.
TCGAGCGGCTCCGCGACAGGCAGGGTTGGGTCTGCTGCCGATACGGCCCGCCAGAGGGACAGGTTGGCCAGGTTGGATGCGATTTGCTCGTGAGAAAACGCCGCCCCAAGCAGCAGGGCAGGGAGGAGCATCCAGCCGAGCCATGCGGCGGGCGAGCGGCGGATCATCCTTCCACCTTGCGGATCAGTGCCAGGTAGTGCGTGTTGAGCACTTGCAGCGCTTCCAGGAAGACGGCCAGCCCCCAGGAGACCGGCACGATGCGGCGCGCAATGGGCGGCGCCAGCGTGGTTTTGTGCAGATCAACCGCGCAGCCGGGGAACAGAGCGCGGATTTCTCCCGGCCGGATGCCGCGTGTCTGCCGGTTGGCAGGGTTGAGCCAAAAGTCGTACCAGATGATTACCCCGCCCGGCTTAAGCACGCGGAGCATCTCGGCGGCCATGTTGCGTTTGACCTGCTCATCCAGGACGGAAGAAAAGGCCGTGAACTGGAGCACGAGGTCGAACGAATGGGGCGGGCAGGGCAGGTTTTGGCCGTCGGCGGCGGTAAAAGAACCGCCAGGGATATTCCTGTGGGCCTCGACCAGCCGCCTGTGAAGCAGATCCACCCCGGCCAGGTGCTGTGGAAGTGCGCCAAAGTAAGCCATCTCGGCCAGCACCCTGCCTGACCCGCAGCCGACCTCGAGGATGCGCCTGCCCTCCAGCTCGGCGCAGCCCCAGGCCCGGAGCGCTTTGAGCATGGCCCGCTGGCGCTGCTGCACGGCGAACAGGTAGGCCGGGTTCGAGAAGGAGTAGAGGTCCGAGCCGGCGAGACGCTGCTCACGCCGGCTGTATTCGATCCGCAGCCTGGAAAGGTCATCCTGTTCAGGCGTCATCTTTCAAGCGACTTCCGCGCCTGGCGAACCGGCGTTTGTTGCAGGGCGCGGTCTTTTTCCACGGCCGAAGTCAAAAAACCGGCAAACTTCTTGCCGATCATGCCCCGGTCATAGAGTTCTTCGGCTGCCTTGCGGCCGTTGCGGCCCATCCGGGTTCTTTCTTGGGGGTTGTGCGCCAGCCTTTGGATGGCATCCACCAAACCGGCGCAATCTCCCGGCCGGACGACGAGGCCGCATTCAGCCGAACGGACGATTTCCGCCGCTTCGCTTTCGGCAATTAAGATCACCGGCTTCCCTGCCGCCATTGCTTCGTAAAGTTTGGATGGCACGGCGCCGGTCAGCTGGATTTTCAAGGGGACGAGCAGGATATCGGCCCCGGCCAGAACGGCTGGAACCTGCTGCTTCGGGATGGGTGGATGAAACGCGATGTTATGGAGCCCAAGTTTCTGCGAGAGTTCCATCAGGTCGGCTTTCTCAGGGCCGTCGCCAATCATCGCGAACTTCACCGGTGCTCCTTGTAATTCCGAGGCGGCGTGGAGCACCAGATCGAGCCCTTGGGCCAGGCCGTGCAGACCGGCATAGGCAATATTGACCTCCGGACCGATCGAGCCGGGTTCGTTTACCGTTCGATAGTCCGATACCTGGACGCCGTTGGAAAGGTGGTAACAGGATATGCCCGGCAGGCGCGCGCTGATATCGGCCAGGATGGTCTTCGACTGGCCGGTGACCAGCCAGGCTTGCTTATAAAGAAACTCTTCCAGCTTGCGGCTGGCCCGGTAACTGAGGCTGTCTTTTTGAATCACGCCAAGTTCCGCCGCCGATGCCGGCCACAGGTCGGAGATGTTAAAGATCCACCTGGCTTTTTTTGCGCGGCTGAGGAGCCAGCCGGAGATGCCGAGGAAGAGGGGCGGGCTTTCGGTGAGGAGAAAATCGGCGCGCGGGAGGCAGAACAGGCCTGCGACCAGGGAGGAAAACACAAAGGAGAAGTAGCTGAACAGGCGGGGGAGAAACGCCGCGCTAAGGGTGGGGTAGATGGCGCAGCGGATGATGTGGACGCCCTGAGCATGCTCCTGTCGGATGAAACCGCCGAAACCGGGGTAGATCTTCCCGGTGGGGTAGTTGGGCATCGCAGTCAAAACGGTGACCTGGAAGCCCGAGCTGCTCAAGGCGGTGGCCAGCTCGGAGAGCCGGTTTTGCGGCGCGCCGATCTCAGGCGGGTAGTATTGGGTGTGGAGGATGAGGTGCAAATTCTAATTTGACAGTTTTGAAATTACGGCTTTAAATTTCCCGGACCGAGTTCGCGGAATAGAATCAACCACATCCACTGATACTTTCACCCTTTCGCCCAAACGTTGGTTAACTCGTTTGGTTATTTCGATAATGTCAGATTGGTCGAAGCCTTTTTCGGGAACAATCTTCACAGTAATCTGCGATAAACTTTCCTGAATAATCTGGCCTTCTCTAATATGAGGTTGGCCGGTGAAGATACCATGAAAACGAACCATTTGCCTGCCATCAGGGCCAACCACAACATCCTCAATGCGCCCGACCACCTCTTTAATTACTGGCATCTGCCGGCCACACGGGCATGGATCCGGATCCCAACATGCCAGATCACCTAGGCGGTAACGGATGAAAGGCTGGTAGGTTCGCATTAAGCAAGTGGTGACAACTTCTCCGACCTCGCCCGGTTCGCAAGGAGACCCATCTGGTCGTAGTATCTCGACAATACCCACATCGGGGCTGATGTGGAGCCGGCCTTGTTCGCATTCACTGGCGAACAAGGCATTTTCTACGGTGCTGTATTCCTCGAACACTCGGCAATTAAAGGCCTGTTGAATCACCGAGCGCATTTCTGCGGTTAACTTTTCACTCGTTGTTATTATGGCTTTTATTGGAGGAACGATGATCTTTTGGTCTAGAACGAATTTAGCCAGTATATAAAATGAATTTGCGTAGCCTGTCATCCATTCAATCTTATGTTTCTTGAGAGCCTCGATATATGAACTGGCGGTTTCAGGTTTTAAATGGAATGCAGAAAAATACACCTGCCTTTCAACCGCGTTAAAACGGTAGTATGGGCCTTTACTATCTGGGTCAGGCTCAACCATGCGCCCGGAAAAAGTGGCACGAGGAAGACTATATGATACTCCTGCCCATTTTGCAGATCTGGTTTGACGGACGGCTAACGAGTCCCTTAGCTCAGAAATAGTCCATATCGTAGTAAGCGGCGTTCCGGTGGATCCACTGGTGTAAAACTTTAATTTCGGGAAAGGATTTACGTCGGTGCGGACAAAATCGGTTGGATTTGATCGAATAGGATTCTTATCCAGTAATGGTAAAGCTGATAAATCGAAATTCTCTGCTGCTTTTACTTCGTTCGAGGACCAGGTTCTTTTATAATAAGTCGTTCTCAGTGCAGATAAGCAGAGCACCTTAAATTGGTTTCTTTGATAGTCATTCCATTCTCTTTGGGTTAATTTTTCCCGTTGAGCGTATTGGTTCTCAAAGGATACATAATTTCCCCCAAAACGTAGCCAATGCCAGTATATACCGTATATGGAAACCGCAATATTCTGAATTGCCGGGGGAAGTGATTTATAAATCGAATCGGTTTTACTCATTCTCGTGTTCGGTGGCCATCTGTTCGAAGAGTGATGTCCATTTTGGTAATATTACTTGCCAGTCAAATTGCTCGGCTTTCGCCCTGGCATTCTCGGAGAGGTGTTCACATAAGCCTTTTTCGGTCAATATTCTACGGACGGCATCGGCCATGGCGGCGGGGTCGTTGGGGGGGACGAGAAGAGCATCTTTTTCATGCTCCAAGAGGTAGGGAATTCCGCCCACGTTCGTCGAGACCACACACAAACCACAGGCCATCGCTTCGATCACGCTCACAGGGGAATTGTCGATGGTGGTAGTATTGATGAAAATGTCGCCGCGGTTCAAGGTCGCGCCGATGTCCTGTTTGCTAACATGGCCAAGAAATTCAATCTTGCTTTCGACCCCCAATTCAGAAGCTGACTTCTGTGTTAAAGGCAGGCTCCCGTCGTTCTTATCCGGTCCGGCCATTATTAATTTTGCAGCCGGAAATTCGGCGCTCAATTTGGCCAATATGGCGGGGGCAAGATCCGGCCGGTAGATGTGGTGGAATGTGCGAAGCCAAACCAGGGTTGGTTTAGGACTGGAACGCTCTCTGTAGGGATATTGGCTGATATCAATCGGATTGGGAATCCAGCATATATCGTCTCTGAAGGTTCGCATCGCTTCTATCATATAGCCGGATGGAGCGGTTACTGCCGTTGCCCGTTTGAATACTATTCGAACGCGCTCTGGATGGTCCTTTGCAAAAACAGGCAGGTTCCCACCGTGGAGGGATAGGATGACCGGCTTACCAAGCCGGTGCAACCATGCCGTTGTGAGCTCCGCCCAAAGGAACGCGTTTCCGCTGAACACATCCACCTGGGCAATTTCATATGACTGTCGGTGATGCCAGATTGACCAGAGCATATCGAGCAATTTTAAGATTCGATTGGAGTGATGAGAAACGCAGCGAACCTCCCAGCCGTTGGAGTTGAGACGTTTCGACAGTTCCGATCCGACACTGACGTTGAACTTGGAATCCGGCAGGTGATTACCGATGAATAAGAGCGGTCTTTTTAATCTTTCGCCGGCGTCCATTGGGTGTTCCAATAGGATGAAAACATGCGAGTGACTGACGAAAGGTAATGCTGGTACGTAAACAGCTCAGCCGATTGAATGCCCGCCAGGCTCAAACTCTTCCATTCTTCTGGATGGAGAACCAGGCGATTGATCGTTTCCAGGTATGCGCTGGTGTTTTTGGCTGGAAATGAGTAACCGGCCCCTGTCTTTGCCAATACCTGTGGGATAGAGGAAACGTCGCTTGCCAGGGGGACCACGCCGTATGCCATGGCTTCGCTCAGTACCTTGGGCCAGCCTTCGGAGGCTGACGATGGTAGCAATATGAAATGGCCTTGCCGGTAATATGCTTCGAGCGCGGGCCTGGGCAGCCAGCCTCGGAATTTCGCATGATCCAGTAAATCCAGCTCTTCGGCGGTTTTGATAACCTCATCTTTTTCCAGGCCGTCTCCGATCAAGTCGAGCTGGAAAGCGACCTTTTGCCAGGCGAGGGCGTGGGCTATGTGTAACACTTCGTAAACGCCTTTAGCGGCCTCGAGCCGGCCGATGAAAAGGAGCCGGTAAGGTGGGGTGAGTTGCTTCTCCATCCCTGCAGCCGCTGCGGCAGCTTTCTCTTCCGCTGATAAGGACGGATTGTTAAAAGAAAACACGTGTGAAGGTTGGTTGGCCCACTCGCCGTTCACAGTGACAACGCCTTTATGGAAGTTGTGTTGCAACAACCAGCGTTGGAGCGAATACGAAAAGGATTCTTTCCCTTTGGGCTGCCAGTTGCCGGCGTATTTGACCCACCGATATTGTGGAGATGATGAAAATCTTAACAAAAACAATGCGATTAATGGAATATTCGCAGGGCACCTCACATGGATGACGTCGCCCCAGGACAGCCATTTTAGAATCGTGCGGATGTACTCAGGAGTATATTTTAAGATCCTCAATTTCGAACTCAGAGTTTCCCCTCCAGCAGGGATGAGAGGGATAAACGTAAGGTTTTTTGCTTGGTACGGAATAGCGCTCAATGGCGCAGTACAGGCATGTAAGCAGCCAATATGCGTTATGTGCTCAAAAATCGATGCCAACGCATTGATCTCTTGGACGGTCGGGCCCCATCCCACGAGCTGACCGTCACGATGATAATGAGCCATGTTGCTGATAATAAGTAATTTCACTTAACATCCTCGATTATTTGCTCATAAACGGAATACCATTCAGGCAATCTCTTGCGAATATCAAAATTATCGTAAGCAATTACCTTGCCTTGTTCGCTTCTTCTATGAAGCTCACTTGGAGAGGATTTGACCATTGCCTCTAGTGCTCCAGCAAACAGATCAGTGTTCGCGGGTTCGATGAAAGCAGAAGGTATCTCTTTCTGCACGATTTGCGAAACCCCACCCACATTAAAAGACACAAATGGAAGCCCACACGCCAGGAATTCGATAAGAACCAGAGGACCCGATTCGGAGCGGGATGGTATGACACCGAAATCTGCACCTTTTATCCAAGATATGCAATCATCTTTCTTGCCGACGAAGTGAAAGTTGTCTTCCAGTTGGAGATTCCGGATGTGATTTTTGCATTCCTGAAAATAACTATTATCTGATATACCACCGACTATTACGAATATGGGAAGAAAAGCTCTTGGTATTTTCGCGCAAGCTTCAATCAACAGATCCAGGCCTTTTTCGGGACGTAAATTTCCTACCATAATACCGATTCGTTGACTAAAATCTAGGTTCAATTGTCGGTGTAAATTTATAGGTTGATAAATTTCGTACCTTCTTAAATTCTGGGAATTTTTGAGGATAGATATATGTGAACTGGGTATTCTTAAAGAATTAGCCCATTCAAGCAAATCGTCACAAACTCCAACATAATGTGATAATTCTTTCACTAAAGATGACCAACACCAATAGAAATAATTCTGGTTGGAATTCCTTCCTTGGTGGTCATGAAACAAAATTGGTTGTTTTATAAATCCCAACCGTTTGGCGACTGCCAGAAAAGCAAAAGTTGATCTTCCATGTGCGTGCAACAAATCCAATCCCTGCTCATTGCATACCTTTTTCAGTTTGGTAAATCCAGATGGATCCCAGGAAAATCGCCGGTTCAATTTGTAAACAGGTATATCAGAACGAATTTCTTTCGCTAAGGCTTCTCCAGACCTCGTGATGCATACCGAGACGGAATATCGGGCCGGATCGATAGTATTTGCCATGTCGACCAACATGCGTTCGGCTCCGCCAATCTCAAGACTATCGATGACATGCATGATACGTTTCATGTGCTCTCAAGATTTATTAAATGTGATATTCTTGGAAAATGCTTAATATGTTCTAAACCTTACACTCTATCGAGAAAATCCACCTTAATGTAGTTCTTAAAAAAATCCAAGATACCAGCATGAATAAATCTCTCACTCATGCACTGATGTGCTATGAAACCCTCCAGAGCGGAACGCCGCGCCTTCGCCGGGCAGGCTCCTTCGCCTTGACGGCCTGCGTGGCGCAGTTGAGCGCGGCTATGGCCAGCCCGACGTGCAGCCAGACCTGGGTGGTGTACATCAGGTCGATGAAATAGAGGTGCACGCCTGTGCCCAGAACCCCCAGGGCAATCGCCAGGGATATGTAGCGCATCGAGCCGCGCAGGCGCGGGAAGATGAACACGCTGACGGCAGCCGGGATGCAGAACGCCGCCAGCGCCCAAACCACGCCGAAGGCGCCGGTTTCATCGAGCAGCATCAGCCAGGAATTGAACGCCCCGCCGGTGACGTATTTGCGCGAGGCAGGTGCGTACTGCTTGATCATCGGCCCAAAGGTATCTGGCCCCCAGCCGAGGACGGGGCGCTCCTGGGCCAACCGCCAGCCGAACTCGCGCGAGACCAGCCGGATACGGTCGTCTGAGCTGGCGTCATCGTAGCTGCCCTCTTGCAGCGCCGTGAGCACCCCCTGAGTCTGGACGATGTTCCTCTGGATGATGTCGCGGTAAAAATAGGCGGCGGCCAGCGCGCACAGGGCGACGATCCCCAGCAATACCAGGCGCCTGGGCAGCAGCACGGTGAGCGCCAGGAGGATGAAGATCATCGCCAGCCAGGCGGAGCGGGTCTGGAAGAGGATCACCCGCACCACGGCCAGCACCGCGGTGACCCCGCCGATCAACCGCCAGGGTTTGGATACCCCCGGGACCGGCTGGGTGAGATAGACCAGGCCGATGGTGAAGGCGGGGTAATACTTTATCGCGATCCCGTTGATGCCCAGCCCGCCGGTGCCGAGGAACCTGCGGATGGGCGCAAGGCCCGGCACAAGGGCATCCACGAGGACCATGAGGAGGATGACTTTGGTGATGAGGAGGAAATCTTCGGGGCGCCGTACGAGGACGATGACAGAGAAGAGGATCATGGCGTACATGATCAGGTTGGGGAGCAGCGCCAACGACTGCGGCACGTTGGAGGAGGCGACGGTGGCGAGGGTGTAGGCCAGGGCCATGCCGGCCAGGATGACCCCCTGCCAGGCAGGGAAGGGCGCGCGCCGGGGGTTCTGCAGCCAGGGGAAGAAGGCGCGGGCAAAGAGCGCCAGCACCGGTAAGGTGGAGACGGAGATGGTCACCGGGCCGAGGTCGAATGTGCTGAAGATGGGGAAGTAGACCAGAAAGATAGTCAGGAGTAAGCCATACAAAGGGTATAGTAAGGTAAGTACTATTCCAGTAAAGCTTAATACAATCGTAATATATAGAGCCATTATTCTACTGGGAACGGATAACTTCGATCCAATACACGGTTTGCCATTAGGTCGATGATTGAGTCATAGTATACTTTCATGTCGTCGTATTTTTGCTTGATACGAGGAATAAATATTGATCCAAAGAAAAGGAGAAGTTTCTTGAGATAAAAAAGGATCAAGATCATAAAACGATAAACTACCCCCTTGATTTTCGAGGCCTTATAGAAGTAAAGATATGTACTCTTATAGAACTGAATTAACATTTTTAAATTTACCCTGTTATTTGTGGTGCCGCCAAAGTGCACAATGGAACATTTTCGATCGAGGACGATTCTCCATTTGGATTCTTTTACTCGCCGACAGAAATCGGCTCCTTCGCCGTACATAAAAAATTGTTCATCCAGGTGCCCGACTGTCTCTAGCACTTCTCTTCTAATCATCATTCCAGCTTCAGACGTAAGATCCACATCGGTTAATTCCGATTTTGGTTCTATATAAATTTGCGGCCATATACGAAAAAGGCCAGTTTCAATTATGAATTCCGAGAGTAGCGTTCGAAGCTTCCTTGCTGAGGCTGTTTGGTACTTACCATCAGGGTAAATCATGTTACACCCAACGATTCCTATATCCGGATTCATGTCGAGCACGTTAATCGCATGATTGAGAGTGTTGGGAAGAATTAATGTGTCGTCGTTAAGTAATAAAATATACCGTCCCGACGACTTCTTTATATTGATGTTATTATTCTTAGCGAATCCGTAGCGCGTGGTATTTTCTGTGAGGATCACATTAGGAAAATTTTGTTTAATTTTTGCAGGACTTTCATCTGTCGAGTAATTATCAACTACAAGGATCTCGTATGTGAAACTCGTTACATTCTTAATGATCGACTCAATACATGGCTTTAGATACGTCCAATTGCTGGTGTTTACGATTGAAATGCTTAAGTCAACTTTATTTTCCATAACTTCTCCAAAGTAATCAAAGATGGAATTTCTTTAGAGCCGAATCTAGCTCGTTGACTGTTCCGATATCGATGTATTGCCCATCAGGAAAAGTTACAGCCTTAGCCATGAAACCTGAATCTATCGCTGATGAGAATATATCACCCAAGACGATCTCTTTTCCTGCATACGGGTGCGATTGCAAATACGAATCCAGGAATTCGGTGAATTTGGAAGACCAACATGCACACCCCCACATGAATTGAAGACTCGTCGTCAATGGTTTATCGATTATCGTCGAAATATTTCCTTGGTCATCAATATCAACCATCCCAAATTTTGTTGGGTTATCCGTTGTAAATAGTCCTAAAACCAAATCCGCCGAGGTTTCCTTTTGTTTCTTCAATAATTGTTGGAATGCATCCTTGGGTTCTATGATTGTGTCAGGCATGCCAAATAAAACCAAGTCATTGTTCACCCATCTCCTTGCCAGGTTGAGAGCAAATGGCATCCCATACAATTTTTCCTGGAATAAGTATGCAATATCAACGCAGAACCTGCTCCCATCGCTATAATACCGCATGATGTCATGTTTATCTTCGCCTAAAATAAAAATTAGCCTTTCGGCACCGGCTCGAATGATATTCTCGACGAGATATTGGCTGATGACTTTAGGACGTTTTTGAATAACACCCTGGACAAGGTAATCCTGGTATCCAACCGGGAATAATTCTTTGGGGCAAGGAAAAGGCGAAAGCCTGGTGCCTTTTCCTGCTGCCGGGATGATTCCTACAATTTTATTCCCCATTTTAGAACGTCTCTCTTACTCCATGAAGACTATAAAAGTTTTCTATAAATTTGCTCGACCAGCCTGGCGTTTCTTTCTGGATCAAACGTTTCCCTTGCATACGTTGAACCATTTTGGCCAAGCGTTTTGGCTAAAGACTGATCTCGTAGAATATCTTTGATTGCGTTTGCAATGGCCAATGGATCTGCTGGACGGACAACCAACGCGGTCTCTCTGTCGATCACCACTCGGCTCTTACCACTGTGACCGGCAGTTACTACCAGAGGACGGCCACAAGCCATTGCCTCAAAAGGCATTCGTCCCATAACGCCATGGCGGTTGCAAACGACAACGACATCCATCGCCGCCATCAGGTTCAAAGCATCTTTTCGATAGCCGGTGAACGTCACCTTGTCTGCGATTTTTTCCTCGCGAGCAATTAGCCAGGCCTGGTCTAGCGGATGAGGGCCTTTCGAGCTGTGTTTTGCCGGATCAGGGATTGCTGCAACTACCATAAACTTCACCGCCGGATTTTGTAAGGCTGCGTTCACCCGGCCGCAGGCGTGCAGGAAATCCCAGGTTCCACGCACCTCACCGATCGATGTTGACACCTGACCAATCAACAAATCGTTATCACTCAGACCGAGTTCTCGGCGTGTTTGGTCCCGTAATAATACTGCTTGGGCGACCTTCTCGAAATCCACCGAATTATGGATGATAGTTTTAGGCTCGAAATCTTCAAACCCGTCGATCTCATCTTCTGAAATGGCGATTACCTGATCGGCAATTGAACGAATGACATGGCGCGAAGCCCATGCATTCAAACGCGAATAGGTGGGAAAGTAACTGCTGCGCAGGTGCCAGACGATGGGCTTCTGCAACCTGCTGGCCGCCAGGCCGGCTGAAATGAACGCTTTATCGTTGATGTGCAGCAGATCCCAAGGAACGGTTTTCAGGTAGTGGGAAAGGCGAGGGTTGGGGAAAAAGGCGCGCCAGTTCAGGCACCAGTAGAGCGAATATGGGCGCGGGCCTGGACATGTGCCAAATCGAGATGCTGCGACGACATCTACTGCGATGCCCATGGATTGGTAGAATTCCCTGGCAGGGCCATCTTGCGCGAGTAAAACCCTTGGCTCGTATTGGGTCCGGTCAAGATGCGCCAAGAAATTTCCCAGGCTGATCGTTGATCCGGACATGTTCGCATCATGATGGGCAAAAAGAATTTTATGTGGCACGGTTCTTGGATTGTAGAACTTCTTGATAAGTTTCTCTTATTTGTTTTCCGATCATTTTGGTTGAGAAACGATCGCTCCCGATTTTCGAGATTAATTTTCTATCAAACATGCTCAAATGTGTAACCACATCCGAAATAGCGTCTGCTAGGGCTTCTGGGTCTTTCGGTGGAACCAACCTGCCTAGAATTGGTGAGTCGATCAATTCGGGGACTCCTCCGACAGCGGTGACTACCACTGGCAAACCGCAGCATATCGCTTCGCCAATAACGCATGGAGAATTTTCCCATAGACTGGAAAGAATGAACACATCTGAAGCACGCATAAGGTCAGCGATGACGGGCTTAGGTTGCTGGCCTACGAAATTTACCTGAGATGAAATGCCGAGATGTTGCGATAACACCATCAAAGAACCTGGATCGCCTTTCCCGACCACGGTAAGGTGAATGGAAAGACCCCTTTTGCATAATATTGCTACCGATTGAAGCATCGTTGGGATATCTTTCACTTCCTCCAATCTCGCCACAGTCAATAAACGAAAAGCAGATGATCCTGAAACCTCCGATCGATTCTTTTCGGCTCCATAGAATATGGAACAATCGACAGAATTGTGGATGACTTTATATGGGTAGGCTTTTCCTGTGTTTTTTTCAATACAATGGTAGAGATTGGTGCTAACCGGTAAAACAATCGAAGCGGATTCATATACCTTTCTTGCATCGGCCAACCGTTCTTGAGTCAGCCTTCCTTCCAGGCAAAGCGCCGACCAATGCTCGGTGACGACCAAGGGAATCCGCAAGAGTTTTGCTAAAAAAGCAGGGATTTTCCCGCTGGAAAAGATGTGGACATGGATTATATCGGGACGAAAGCCTGATATGATCAAGCAGAGTATTTCTATAAGAACTACGCAATAAACCAACAACCTTTGAAGAATCTCGGCCGGGTATCTCTTAACATGAATTCGTATGACCTTAATCCCTGCTTCATTGGTTCTACGAACATCGAGCAGTTGGCCGCGTCTGGGTTCCAGCGGAGACAGGAAAAATACCACCTGCTCGCATTCATCTCCAATGGATCGGATGTGCTCCTGGATGAAAATCAGGTCGTATGGAGTTCCATATTCAGGATCAGGATAGCCCGTAGGCCAATGGAGAATTTTCATTAAACTTTGAATTTATGAAAGTTTATATAGTTTGATGTCTTTAGGTTTCGTGAAGAATTTCCTTTTGACATATTTTTTCAAATGCGAAATTCGCCGCCCGAAGGATGTTTTCATTTCTTTACGCAATATTACCGACTGGCACGACCGCAAGGTTTTTGGTGCGCTGGGCCGGCTCTGGAATGGCAGCATTGTAAAGCCGAATCTCCTGCAAAAGTCGTTGACTGCGCATAGAACGCCTTCGTGGTTGGACTGGTCCAGTCCATAATCGTGGCAGAAGATATATCCGTCCTCAGCCATATAGGGGGCAATGGCGATTAATTCCGTGTAGGCGGCGAAATAGTTGTGATCGGCATCGATCACCGCGAGATCGATGGTCGGTCGATTCGCCGCTAGCCATTGCTCAAGACTCTCAGGCAGTATACCTTTGACGAATGTGATATTCGCTTTATCTCTGAAATACGGGCTGTCTGCTACCAACTCGTCGATTACCTCTGGAAAATCGAAGCCAACGATCCGGCCGTCCATCGCATTCATCGAAAGCAGTTCCGATATGAACCGGGTTGTCAAACCTCTCCAGACCCCGGTTTCGATAATGGTCATGGGTTTGATGGCGGTGACGAGCAATGCAATTTGGCTCTTTTCGAGCGGAGTAAGCGATGCGGTCTGCATCGTCAGTCTGGGCATCTGCACCAATTCGTCGAATTCGATTTGTGTCATTGGTTTTCCGAAATAGCTAGTAACCTCTTCCATGTTATCCCCTTGATTGGATTGTTGATAGTCTGTTAATCAAATCCACCAGCCGCTCCGTTGATTTCCCGTCGGTGAAATAGATATAGTCGTCCACCAGTTGCTTGCGCTGCGCGCGGTACCACGAACGGTCGGCCAGGGCGCGCCGGGTCGCTTCTGCGAGCGCTTCCGGCGTGTCAACGATCGGGACGAGGTCTAATTCCTTCAACCGCCGGAAGTGAGTGGCCAGGTGCTGGTTGAATTGCAGCTTCCCCGCTTCGGGCTGGTAGGTGTGGAAGATGGGGACGATGGTGGGCGTATCGAAAATGGCCGTCTCAATGGTGATGGTGGAGCCGGGCGAAATGACCACATCCGAGTGGCGCAGCAGGTTCGCCACGAAGAAGACATCCTCGCGCGTCATCGTCCAACCCAGCGATGGGATGAACTTATCGATAAAAGATAGGCGAACGTTCGGGTAAGCCTGGTATTTCAGGAACTGCTCCAGCCGCGAGGCAGGGTGAAGGCGGCAGATCACCTGCGCCTCAGGCGGAAGCTCGCCGGCGCGAATGGCATCCATCAGCCAATCCATAAGGTAGGTTTCATCGTACTGGTGCTGGAAGGCGCCCAGCGTGGCCAGCGTGATGATCGGGCGGGCAGGGTCAAGGCCGAGCCCGGCTGCGAATTCCTGGCGGGTGCAGACCCCGGCCGGGTCGAAATACGGGTCGAACTGGGTGGCGCCGATCATTTCAACGCGCTCCGGCGGGTATTTCATCAGGCGGATGGCTTCTTCGCGGTTGATCGGGTTCCAGACGGCCAGCACATCCGGCCGCAGGCGCAGGCCCTTGTAGAGGTTATCCCAGCTGCGGATTACCCCCAGCGTGGGGATGCCCAGCGACTGCGCGGCTCTGAACACGGGCAGCTCGTGATGCTGCATCGGGTTGGTGATGACGAGCAGAGATGGATTTTCGCGCCGGAAAACCCCAACGATGGCGGGATCGGGCTGGTTATATTGCGCGCGCTCGATGCGTAGCCAGAGGTCGAGGAGCCGCGGTGCGGATTGGATGATTCGGGCGCGGATTGCCAGGGCGCGATACTCCGATTTGCTCAATGAACAGGGCGGCAGCGGGTAAAAGCGCACGCCGGGCTGCTCCCAGCGTTGGGTGAATTCGGGAACCCGCTGCGCGGGGGTGAAGACCTCTAAATTTAATCCATATTGGTGCAGTAATTCTGGAAAGGAATTATAGAAGAGATCACGTACAACACGGCCTTCAGAAAAGGAGATAATAATATTTATCATGGGAATGAATTTATATCCGGATTCATCTTAAATGCATGATAATATCCCTAAACTGAGATCGAAATCGTGGCCTTGTAATGATTTTTACATCGAATATTACAGCTTTAATTAAATTAAATATACCTTGCATCAGATGACCTTGTTTCAATAAACCATAAGAATATACCCAATAGGCCCACGCAAGTGCTTTTCTCTGAATTGATGGATCGTTGAAAATGCCTGTCTTGGCAGATTGATGGTATAAATTTTCTATTACAGTCAACCTCTCTTTTTGGAATATAGGGTTTATATAATATGTTTTCTGAAGTGAATGCCGTCTAAAACAACTCCAGGTTTCCGGAACATAGTGGAATGTATCAGTTCCAAATTGGGATGCTAATCGTAAATATATATCAATATCCATTATCATGTGAAGTGATTCATTTAGACCACCGACCTGTCTTACAGCACTACTAGAGAAGAAACTTGACGGTTGGGTTATATTATGGTGTTTGTTAGTTACAAGTAATAGTTCTTTTGGATCAAATTGATTTCCCCGAATAGTTGTTACAATTCTGCTATATTCGTCTATTACATCGCAATCTCCAAAAAACACAGTACTATCTGGGTGTTTTTGAAAAACCTCAGCAACTTTAAAAAAAGTGCCGGGTTTATATACGTCATCGGAATTAATCCATGCGAATATAGTTCCTGTGCTTCTCTGAAAACCCTTATTTATTGCATTGCTTTGACCTTGATCGGGTTCGCTAATCCAATATGCCAACCAGGGTTCATACTTCTTAATGATCTCCACACTACCGTCGGTGGAACCACCGTCTATGATAATGTACTCAAGGTTGGGATATCCCTGGAATAAAACTGAGCGGATGGTTTCTTCGAGATATTGGGATTGATTATATGATGGAGTAATAATGCTTAACTTAGGCCATTTTAACATGTCGGGTATTTTCGTTTGATTAGCGAATTGCGGTTTTACATGATCGGTCAAACTCATGTGAAATTTAACCTTTCTTTAAACAACGAATAGCCTGATCGATTTCATAGATACCATTTGGTCCTAAACGGATCCAAACAAATATGTACCGCAATGTCATTAGCTGGTTCAATTGATCTCTTGAACCTACGATCTTTCGCCTATTAGTAGAGATTTCGCAATTTAACCACCTATAAACCAAGGCTCGAAGTGAACTTATCCAATGTCGTAGATACTCAGACTTGCTTATTGGGAGATTATTCCTAAAGAATTTGTTGTATCTAGAAACAACAATTAAAGGATATCCATTTTCGGATGCCAACTTACAAAGGTACTCCCATGAAATCCTGGCTTGGGGAATGAAATGCTTTAATGTTAATTGCGGGGAATAATATAATCTCCAACCTAATATTCTTAGCAGATAACAGATCTCATTGTCACCTCCAGATGACAGCTGAGAACCCTTACGATCAGATAAGAGAAATTTAAAGTTTTTTTGGATCAACTCTTTCCATGCCGCTTTTCGAACGGTCAACCCTGCTCCCCACAGCCAGCCGCGAGTGTCGGTTAAATCTCCTTCCTTATCTGCCTGTTCACCAATTGCCATTTTTCCGTGATACTGATGAAACCACTCGGGCGGTTCGATCTCATACACACCTTCGCTCTTTCCGCCACAAGCGCCGACCTCGGGGTGAGCCTTCATGATGCGAAAGACTGTTTCCACCCAGTTTTCAGCCACCCAGTTATCGTCATCGACAAAACTAACATATTCGTACTGAGAAACTTCGAACCCTTTAATCCGCGCATGGCTAAGCCCTGCTCTCGGTTCCGAAACAACCCGGAGTGGCGCGCCTGGGAAATCACCCCACACATCCAACGCGACCTGTGCGGTTTGATCGGTCGAGGCATTGTCCACGACGATCACCTCCCAGGGGAGGTCTGCTGGAACGATCTGCTTTTTCAGATGCTCAAGGGTTGCCGGCAGGCGCTTCGCGCTGTTGTAGCAGCAAATGACAATGGAAACGCCGATAATTGAATTCATCTATCGTATGCCCATTTTAGTCTTCCAATATCGGATTCTTCTATTTACATGAAACCGCATTGATTCAATAAACGATTGGTCCTTGTGCGTTTTGTTTATTGCTTTCATAATTAATAATAAGAAATCGGGATGAACAACATCAATTGGCTGTTTTTTACTTAAATTTACTTCAACAAGCAGAGCGGGATTATGTTTAATAGCCAATTCGTTTACGTAAAGAATTATGTTTTGTTTATAGAAGAAGGGAATTGAACTCTCATTCCAGATTGCAGCTCTCAAGGTTGTAATTGGCATGAACCCTTTTTTTTCGAATTTATCTTTCCAGTACCCCTGCCATTGGTTATTAATGTGATTCACTCCAGTTTGAAAAGGAATTGCCGCGGAGAATAGAATAATATTAGAAAGACCACTTAAAAAATCGACAAGCTGATCAGAATTATCTACAGGTAAGTGTTCTGCTACTTCAACACATAATGCCAAATCAAATTCTTCTGTCAGTTTTGGTGGATTGCGAAGATCGCACGATAGAAATTGTTTGGGATCTATCTTTAATATACTCGATGAAACATAACTTCCGTCCAGACCTTGGATTTTTTTTACACCTCCGTTAATGAATTCTCGCAGCCAAGTACCATCTCCACAACCAACATCAACAACACTTTCTGGATGAATCAAATTCATCAACATAGGTACAATAATCCTTGCAGAATTCAAAGACCATTGTGAGATATTCTCATAAAATGATGAAGTATAAAAATTATCATTCATTAAGGCATATCCTCCAGGTGGGATTCAAATATACTACGCCAAAATGTGAGAAAGGTGTCTTCCCGGTGCCATAGACGTCAGATTCCTCAATGGAGAACCTAAGATAACCAAGAATAGCGTCCACATCTATCGAACCATCACCAAGCCAAAAATCAACAGAGTATTGACCTTGTATAAAATTCACATCCTGTAAATTAGCAATTATTTTACCGGCGCTAAAACTATTTCTTGGATAATTGAACTCTGTCATACGCATATTGACGCCAGCAACACTGCCCCGTGTAGTGTGGTTTATCACAAGCCCAAGAACAGGTTTATGGAGCAAGGTTCCCTCGGGGCATAAAAATTCGACTTGGAATTCTAGATCTTCTCCCATTGGGACAGATTGGATTTGTATACCGTCTTTATTTACTAAACTAACGGCTGTTATGTAAGGTCTTGCCCATTTTGGCCTAAAGTCGTCCAAGTCTATCTGATCGGTTTTTCTTTGGCTTAAGTGGTAAGCAGATATGACATTCTCTGTTGTCGAGATACTAGAAACGCTTCCTTTCACTAATAGAAGTGCCTTGGGACATAAGTTTTGCACCGCCGCCATATTATGGCTGACAAACAGCACCGTGCGGCCTTCTTTGGCCACGTCGCCCATCTTGCCCAGGCACTTCTTCTGGAATTCGGCGTCGCCTACGGCCAGCACCTCATCCACCAGCAGGATCTCCGGCTCCAGGTGGGCGGCCACGGCGAAGGCCAGGCGCACGTACATGCCGCTGGAATAGCGCTTGACGGGCGTATCGATGAACTGCTCCACCTCGGCGAAGGCCACGATCTCATCGAATTTGCGGCGCACTTCTTCGCGCGTCATGCCCAGGATGGCCCCGTTGAGGTAGATGTTTTCGCGCCCGGTCAGCTCGGGGTGGAAGCCGGTGCCCACCTCCAACAGGCTGGCGATGCGCCCCTTCACCTTCACCTGGCCGCTGGTGGGGGCGGTGACGCGCGAGAGGATCTTGAGCAGGGTGCTCTTGCCGGCGCCGTTGCGTCCGATGATGCCCAGCACCTCGCCCTGTTCCACGGTGAAGGAGACGTCCTTGAGCGCCCAGATCGTCTCGCCCTCGCGGTTGCCGTGGTCACTCTGGCCGATTTTTAAGAGCGGGTTAGGCTTTCCGCGCATGCGCGCCCACCAGACCTTCAGGTCGTTGGTCAGCGTGCCGGTGCCGATCTGCCCGAGGCGGTAGGATTTGGAGAGGTGCTCAACGGAGATGACGGGGTGGCTCATGGCTGATAGCTCATAGCTGATAGCTCATAGCTGATGGGAAGAAGAGGGGGATGGCTCATGGCTGATAGGAAGAGGAAGAGGCTAATCGGTGAGGGGTAAAGAGCGGATGAGGCCGTTGAGCATTTTGGCAATCTCTTCCGACTGCGTTTCCAGCGATTGATACGCTTCTGATGAGATCCATCCGCGCGTTTGAAAGATATCCAATAAGGTCATGGTTTCATAGAGTGATCCGCGAGCAATGAACAGGAAATGGCTGAACTCCTTGCGTGAAAACCGCCCTTTACCCTCGGCAATGTTCATTGGCAGCGAGGTCGCTGCCGATTCGAGCTGCTCCACCAGGCGATAATGCTTGCGGCCTGTGTCCAGGCGCTCGGTCAGATCAATCACCGCGTTGGTAAATTCCATGCTCTTCTGCCACACCACCAGATTTTTATACGCCGCCTGCCCCGCTTCACTCATCCTCCGCCCTGCCTCTTCCCTTGCCTGCACCATCTCTCTTGGCTATCAGCCATCAGCTATCAGCTAATTTCTACACCGTATCCATGAACGTGGCTTCGACGCGGTTGAACATCACCGCGCCGAGGAAAACGATGACCAGCATGAAGCCGGCGCTGTAGAGCAGGTCGAGCGGGTGGACGGACCCCGCGCCCAGGAAAGCGTAGCGGAACGTCTCGACGATGGGGGTCATCGGGTTGAGCTTGATCAACCCCTGGAAGCGCTCGGGGATGGAGGAGGAGGGGTAGATCACCGGCGTGGCGTACATCAAAAGCTGCACGCCGAACTGGACGAGGAAGCGCAGGTCGCGGTACTTGGTGGTGAGCGAGGAGATGATGATGCCGAAGCCCAGCCCCAGCCCGGCCATCATCAGCACCAGCACGGGGGAGAGGGCAATCCACACGTTGGGGCGGATTTCCGAGCCGCGCAGCGCGAAGATGCCCATGAAGGCGAGGAAGAAGGCGAACTGGATGCCGAAGGTGATCAGGTTGGAGATGAGGATCGAGACGGGCACCGCCAGGCGCGGGAAATAGACCTTGCCGAACAGGTGCGCATTATTGACGAAGGTGTTGGAGGTCTTCGTCAGGCATTCGGCGAAGTACGTCCAGATGACGGTGCCGGACATGTAAAAGAGGAACTGCGGCAGGCCGTCGGTGGGCAGTTTTGCGATGTTGCCGAAGATGACCGTGAAGGTGATGGTGGTGAGCAGCGGCTGGATGAGATACCACAGCGGGCCGAGGATGGTCTGCTTGTAAACCGAAACGAAATCGCGCCGGACGAAGAGCATCACCAGGTCGCGGTAGCGCCACAGGTCGCCCAGGTGCAGGTCGAACAGGCTGCGCTGGGGCTGGATGATCAGGTCCCATTGATCGTTTGAGCTGGCGCTTGTTGAGGGTTCCATCAAAACCTGTTTCTGGCGTGCTCCGCCATTTCGACATGCGCGGATGTCGATTCAGACAAGCAGGCGCAAGGGCGCCCGGAGGTGGAAGAAGGTGGACTCCCGGCTGCCCGGTTATGCAGCAGCCGGTCCCTTTCTACTGTTCACTTTTGCAGCTGGCCGGGCACCCACTTGAGCGCATCGTGGCTCTGCTGCACGCAGATGTAGCGCAGGCGGCCCTTTTCGATCACCAGCCGCACTTCACCGTATTCACCCACGCTGCCCACCGCCTCGTCGATCATCTCGACCTGGCTCTGGCAGAGGTGCTTGCATGGCTTATTCTGTTCCTGACTCAGACCGGTTTGAGGCTCGTTCACGGTGTCCCCTCCAACAAAACCATCCTTGCGGGCTTTTTCACCTCAGCAAGGATGCCGTCTTCCCCGAGTCAATTTAGGAATAAAGGCAAGCGCATTCATCATCCTGGTTGGCCGGGTGATGTCTCCTGCGCAGCGCCGCCTGCTTCAGGCGGCGCGCGCGGGGCTCCCCGTTTTCACACCGAAAGGTCATGTAGCTATTCGAACGAGTAAGGCGATGAGGATGATACGGATAAAAGTTTCAACCGGCGGGCATGAATCCCCTGCAGCTCGCCTGGGTCGCACGTTTTTGATTATACCCGAATTGTGCTCACCGAAAGGATAAACCTGGGCACGAATTGCAGAATTGCAAGGTTCTCACAACGCTACGCCAACCCGTCCAACCCCAGGCGCCGCAGGGTGGCGGGCGTGGGGCGGCCCGAAGCGCGTTCCCAGCCCGAGGCGGCGTAATACTCGCCGAGCAGAGTCTCCACATCCGGCACGGCCCCCATCTGGCCGCCGTCATCGAGCGGCTGGAGCAGGAGCTTGGGCAGCTTCTCGCCGGAGGGCTTCCAGCCGAGGCGCAGGTTGTAGAGGCGTTTCAGGTTCCAGGCGCGCTCGCCCGCCAGGAGCAAGTCATCCACCGAACGGTCTTCGCCGGTGGCCGCGGCGAGGAGCCCGGCCACCTCGCGCGGGTCGAGCACCGCGAAGAAGCAGATGACCAGGCTGTTGCAGAGCGTGCGCCAGTGCTGGTGGCGGGCCACGAAGGCGGCTTTGCCTGCGCTGGCGCGGCGGTCGGTCAGCGGGATGCCGATTTCCTCCAGCGTGCCGCCCAGCTCGACCGAGAAGAAATCCGACTGGTTGTGGCAGGCCCCGCGCGGCGAGACAAGGTAAGGGAGGGCCTGGCCGGTGAAAGCGCGCGGATCGTGCATCGCCACATCCAGCCCGTTGACCTGCACGGCCAGGTCTGCGTCGCCGTAATGGGCGGCGAGCGCGCGGCTGCCCTGCGCCAGCAGCGCCCCAAGCCCGCGGCGCGCGGCCATCTGCTCGAGCAGCACAAAGGCCGGCGAGGGGTCGCCCCAGCGGAGTTCCAGCCCGCCGGAATCCTGCACGGTGAGCGCGCCCCGCTCGTAGAGCAGGTAGGCCAGGGCGATGGTGTTCCCCGCGCTGATCGAATCCATGCCCAGCCGGTCACACAGGTTGCCCAGCGCGGTGATGGCGGGCAGGTCGTCCACCATCAATTGCGAGCCGAAGGAGGCGATCGTCTCATACTCGGGGCCTTTCACCGCGCCCGGCGTGGCATGCGGGCCGGAGGGAACGCTCACCTCGCGCCCGCAGGCGATGACGCAGCCCTGGCAGGCGGTGGTGCCGGTGAGGATGGTGGAGGCCATCTCTGCCCCGCTGATCTTCTCTGCGCCATCCCAGGCGGATTGAGTCCAATACTTCACCGGCATGTCGCCCAGGTAGTGCAGGTACTCGGCCCCGCCGGAGGTGCCCGTCTCGCGCATGACGGAGGTCATGTTCTGCTCGAGCAGGCGCTTGTTGGCTTGGACTCGCAAAGCCCTGTACACCTCGTGCCGGGCGGTCTCGATGCGCCCGGTTCCGCGCACGGCGACGGCCTTGAGGTGCTTGCTGCCCATCAAAGCGCCCATGCCGGTGCGCGCGGCCAGCCGTCCGTGGTCGGAGAGGATGCCGGCGAACGGTACGATGTTCTCTCCCGCCAGGCCGATGGCCGCCACCCTGGCCCTGGGTTCGCCGGTTTCCGCGCGGATGAGCGCGGCCGCCTGGTACGGGTCGGCGCGGCCCCACAGGTGATCGGCCGGGCGCAGTTCGGCGCAGTCGTTGTGGACCCACAGGTAAACCGGTGCGGCGGCGCGGCCGGTGACCCAGAGCGCGTCCCACCCGGCCTGGCGCAGCTCCGGCCCGACAAAACCGCCGATGTTGCTCTCGCCCCACCAGCCGGTCTGCGGCGAGCGGCCGCAGATCACGAAGCGCCCGGTGGCCGGGCCGGCCGTTCCGGTGAGCGGGCCGGTGATGAAGAGCAGCGGGCTGGCAGGGTCGAGCGGGTCGCGGGCGGGGTCGAGGTCGTCCCACAGCAGGCGCGCGCCCAAAGACGCCGCGCCGATGAAGCTGCGGATATATTCAGGCGGGATGGCTTCGGCGGAGATACTTCCGGTGGTGAGGTCGATTTTAAGCAATCGTCCGAACATGGCGCTCCGGGGAGGCGGGAGGGTAGAGGTTAACGGCGGATGCGGGCCTGCTCACCGGGGGGGGGCAGGCGGGGGAGCGCCTCATTCAAAGAGGGAAAACCGTGGGGATGCGCGTGCAGGCTTCGACCAGCTCTTTGGCGGCGCGCACGTTCTTCATCACCATCGCCATGTTGCCCGTCAGGCGAAGCCGGCCGGTCATCATGGCCTGGATCGGATCGAGTTTCCCGGTCATGACCTTCTTCCAGGTTTCCACCGGGCCGGAGAGCTTGAAGGCCGGTTTCGGCACGCTGCCATCCACGGCAAAGGCGGCGCGGCATTTGCCATGCCACAAGTCCATGTAGAGAATGACCGTGGTTTCGAGCGTCCCGCCGGGCTCGATGACAAAGAAAAAGTCGCCTTCCCAGTTTGCGGCGGCTTTTTGATAGGCCTCACTGGCGTTGAGGTCCTCCATTATAGCTTTGATCCAGGCATCCGAAGGAAAGGGGATGGACATACTACCGTTAACTCCTGTAAATGGAATGCAACGATTATACGTGAAGAATCATCAACGGAGATAATCGCCGCCATTTCCGTTCGGGGCGCAGAATGGAAGTTACAGGTCTTTGGGTGAGTTTTTCGAGAATGCCAGAAGCTGCCGGATGGAATTGCCTGCCCGCTTGACGTACAGGAGCGGCCAGAAGCGCGTTTGGCCGTAGCGGTGAACCAGGAACTGCGGCCCCGGCACGAAGGCTTCAAAGAGGAAGCATAGCGACTGCCAGACGCTCGCCGGTTCCCAGCGGAAGGGCAGGATGCGCACGAAGGGGGTATCCTTGTATCGCATCAGGAGGCGATACACCCTGCGCTCTTCCGCGCCGGGCTGGAGACTGTCCAAGGCGGTTTTCGTCTCTTGCGGGAGGGTGGCCGGGAAAAGCTCCTCCATTTTTAACAGCACCGCCCGGAGAGGGATCTGCAGCCTCCAGGCGGCGGCCCGTTCGAGGAGAAGAGGCCAGTTGACGGGCGGCTGCGCATGAGCGATGACCCAGGCCAGCTCATAGAAGCGGTGGAGTGCGTTGGATTCGACATGGTGCAGGCCGAGGTGGCCGCAGGCGTGCAGGATGTGATCTTCTGCGCACAGGCGGAGGGCGGCTGTTTCGCCGATCTGCAGCGGCAAGGCGCGGCGGATGAACTCCTCCGGCTGGATGAGCCGGTCGTAGTAGCGCAGGTTAAAGAGGCCCCAGTGCAGGTCCACGCCGAAATCAAAACCGGGGGCGGGTTTTTGCTCGAGCTGGTAGTGATAGGCGCGGTTGTGGTGGCGGTAGCGAAACCCGGGCCAGAGCTCCACCAGCGGCTGGTAGCCGGCGTCTTTCAGCACTTGCTCGGCGGGCCTGAGCGCCTGGGGATTGATGAGGAGGTCGATATCGCCGCACGGGCGCAAGGAATAATCGCCGCCGTACACCGTGTGGATGTATTCCCAGCCCTTCATCACCACTGCCGCGATGCCCGCGCACGAGAGGCCGGCGAGCACCCGCCGCACCTGCTGCACGGCGGTATCGGCGTGAACGAGGAAGGAGTAGCGGTAAGCGCTCAACTCTTGCCGGATGGAGGAGGGGAAGAAGCCCGGGCTGGCCTTTTCGACGAACAGAAGCGCGCCGAGGGCTTTATGCCGGCTGGCGGCGCGCAACAGCACCTCCCACTCGACCCCCTCCGGGAGGGATGGCTTTTCAAACCTGTGCGAATCCAGGGCGAAGCGCAGGCAATCTACCAGGAAGGATTCCAGCGCGGGCATGTCACTTTTGCAGGAACGGCAGCGAGATGACGAAAGGCATGTAGGTGGTTGTGAGCGTCTGGACGGACTGCAGGCTGTTGGCGATCACGACCAGTTTATATTCATAGGCGGTGACTGGATTGGCAGCGGCGTCAAGGTAGGTGTAGGCGGCCCCTTGGGGTTGGCCGATATTCTTTGCCGGGATGCGGCCATTGATTCGCTGCCAGGTTCCGCCCGGCTCGCGGCGGTATAGGTCAAAGCCGGAGAGGGTAACTTCGGAAACAGTCTCCCAGGAGAGCTCGATGCCCCCGGTCGCGCGGTGGGCGGTGAAGTAGTTGAGGACGGGGCCGGTCGGGGTGGATTGGTAGAGCATCGCCGGGTCGCCGAAGAGGACGTAGGTGTCGATTAAATCACGGTTTGAACCACCCGAATTACTGTACAAGTAGAACTTGGCTTGATTGATAGCTAAACCAATCGCGTTGATGTGATCATCATAGATAGCATCAAAGAAGCCAGCGTCTAGAAAATTATGTCCGCTGGCAACCCCTAAACCTGTCGGTGACCAGACTGCCGCAGCTCCCTTTCGTTCGGCGCGGATCCAGTTTTCATCGAGCGTAGAGAAATTGTAGTTTTGATTGGAAGGTTGTATGAAATACCCGGTAAGGCAAGTCATCGATAAGACGATTGGATATTGATCTGCGTTGGTTAACGTTAGAGTCGCCTCTCTGGTGAGCAACGGGGCTGGAGGATTGTTTACATCACCAAACCAGGTGGTCTGGTTGGAATGGCCTACGAAATGAACCAGACTGCGGCCTTCATTAACTGCATTGATCACAGCCTGTTGGCCCATAGATCCATCTGTATAATAGATTCTTTCAACATCTGCATCCGGTGGAAGATGGCCTTCGATCACTTCATCCGATAATGCGGCAAAATTGCCTGCGCTTGGGTCTGTTTTCCCGGCAAGAAAAAGGGATTTCCCACCCCAGTTTTGAGATCCATTTTGAAGGTAATTTAGGGTTTTTTCCACAATATCCGCAGCTTGTTCGGCGGTCTGAACTGGTAATCGCCCTAAAGCCATGTCTGGCAGGATATCTTCCCCGCTAACGGTGACAAATCGATTATCTGCGGCGGTCTCACCTAACCATTGATCAGCTTCGGCCATAATCGGGGGAATAAATTCGGGTTCCTGGTAGCCTGTTTCATTTTTATAATCATAATTTCCATCGCCAACCAACAACACATAAGTAGGGGCAGGGCGCTCCCAATTGGAATAGGCATAAGATAGAAAGTCATGAATAGCATTCGGCGTAAAGAATCCGTCACTGAACTCGTTGTATATGTCTGCGACATTTACGACTCTCACCCGCATGCCATTGGAAGTGTAATAGTTGGCCAACGGTTGGATCGCGTCGATAAAAGCAGGATGGGAGATTATTAAATAATCGGCCGCATTGGAGGGAGAAGTCAAATTTGACGTTTCGATATACTGAACCCTTTCGGATCCGATGGCGGGAATATCAGAGGGCGATGCAATCAAGTATTGTTTTATTCCGGCATCACTTTGATGGAATGCCACATCAAAGCTTGATGATCCATTGGGTGTGATTGTCGCATTGGTAATTATGACCGGTTGTTTCGGGTCCGTGATTTCCCAGATTGAGACGTTTGAGTTGGAAAACCCGGTCACGCGAATATCACCGGTCTCAGTGTTGTTGAGGTGTGTTTGAATGCCATCGGCAACAAAGGTCTTGTTATAGTCTATTTCAAACCAGTCGAAAAGAACCTGGTTGACCTTCACTGTTGAATCTTGTGGGCAGCTGACCGTGATTGTATTGCTGCCATTCACCAAAAATGACTGGTCAAAGGCGGCAGTGAATGTATACTCACCTTTGGCCGGCCAGACCGCATCCAGAACCTGGTGTCCGTTCACTGATACAATGATGCGGTGTTGAGGGTCTGCAGCATAGCCCTTTACAAAACCGCGCAAGACGGCGCTTCCAGGGGAACTTGCGACGTTCGTAAGGTTAATGGTGTAATCTTTATACCCTCCTGCAATCTGGCTCCAATACATACGGTTTCGATCCGGTCCGCTCGGTGCGTCAGGAGCATATCTCCAATTTTGCTCCCGGTGGACTGTCGCGGTGAAAGAGGTTGGTGTACTTCCCCCTGTGGGCGGCCTGGAATCTGCCGACATGCGCAGGCCGTTGCCGTCACCCCAGGTGAGCCAATATATGTTGTTATTTGTGAATCGTGTATTTACCTTTTGACCATAAAATAATAGGTAATCCGAGGTGTTGAAAACGCCGTCGGATTCGCCCTCTACCATAATCGGCAGTTCTATGTTTTGGTTGGTGAGCCGTAATGTCTGAGGGTTGATGCTGTCAATGGTGTTGGACGCAGCAGCCAGGGCTGAATAAGAAACTTTCACCATCCCGTCTTCGGGCACTTCAATTTTATAAGCTGGGGTATTGTGGCTGGAAGCTGGAGCGAAGCTTTTCTGAGAAACCTGGTTTACCCTCCAGTAACGCGCCACTTCATAGTTGACTAATTGGTTTTGTAAGATACTTTCGAATGCTCCTTCATCAATATATGTGTCTCGGTCTGGTAAGTCCGAACCCAAATTAAAAACAACCTCCACTGTCAATTTCGAATAGACAGTCAACCGGTGATTAACTGGATTGTAACGAAAAGGTTGCAGCAGAACCTGGGCAACCTGTTGACTCCGGATCATGTTCAGGGGGCCTATTTCTGCAACAGAGTTTGGGAACTCACGATCCGAAGCATAGCTGTCGGAATTAACAACCATTTGCTCAACAAATTCCTTTGAGGTTCCATCCTGTCCATTCGATTGAATATAGGAAGCATTGGGGCATAGATTCACGCCCTCCAGGTTGACATAAGGCCCCGGAACGGTTTTTTTTATCCTGGGGGCGGCTCCAGGAGGTATGCCGATCAGAGCGCCTTTGATGGGTAACGCCGGTTCGCCCGGGATTCCGTTCAGTCCCCATCCGTCTACATCCAAGAATTCACACGACCCCTGGTTGGATGCGGCTGTTCTAAACTGGTATACCGGGGTGGTGACCTCCAGGATGATATGTCGTTGATCGGACTCAAGGACACGTATGGAGTTGCTCACAGAAGGGCTGGTTGGTAGAGCAGAAGCTTGCCAACCCGTCTGTGAGAGCAGAATAGCTATGGTAATCCACGTAGCCAATTGATTCAGCTTAAGGTTGAACATCGCCGCTTTCTATGGTGAAAACTTGAACAATGGATTAATCCGTTGGTCTGACTCCCCTGGCGAGTAACCGGTATATAGCCGATCTTGTATAGCTAAGTAGGTATCTGAGTGGTGTACAGGCCCCCCAAAATTTAACAGTTATTTTTGTCCAAGCATTTCGCAATGCGATGCGTTTACCCCGGCGAATGACTGCATTAACAACACCTATGACGTCTTCTCGTGGAACTATTCCATCGGATGATCGCAGCGCATCGCCTTTGATGAGGAGATCTCCTTCACTTGTCCCAATGATCCTATGGACGACCAGCATATCGTTCCTCAACCGGCAGAATACCACATCCCCTGTTTGCAGATTAGCTGGTGCAACTCTTTCTACTTCCACCAGATCACCATCGAAAATAAAAGGCCGCATACTATTTCCATGGACGCGGAACCTCACTGTGTGCCCCTGACCGAGCAGTTCAGTGGTTAATGAACCGAAGTCGGTATTCTCTATGAGGAGATCAGCCATTTCACATAATCTACGGCGTCTTGATTGGGGGTGAAGCCTAATTCATAACATGGCACGGATGTGCACAGGTCTTCAAGGAATCTCAGGGAAAATGCCATCCCTTTTTCATTCCAATTCGGTAAGAAAGCGTGTGGCAAGAGGTGTGAAGATGCTTCTTGTATTGAGAGGCGGCGTGACCAGTTTGCCGTGGAATGCTGAATAATGAATAGGGAGGTCAGAGGAACCTCGCCTGGAACCGTAGTTCTCCCTTTCCCATGCCAGGCTGTTCCTTGCATGGTGTAGAAATCTCCCCTCCGCCTTACTGCAATACGCTCATCGCCTAAAAAAGCTCCCTGGCTGCATTCAACCCATAAATTGGCAATGGTCGATTTTCCCGCACCTGAATATCCTGCGAATAGCAGCCCTCGGTTTCCTTGAGTTGAAATACCCGATGCATGAAACATCAATCCCCGGCCCATCGATAATAGATGAACTGCCAGGATTTCATCGAGACCAAGGGGAGGGATCTCAATCTGATTCTCCGCCGGCCGGCTGTTCTCTCGATCGCCGATATAAAGCTTACCAATTCCCTGTTGGGGATCGATTTCCAGAATGATTGACCGTTCAATATCAACTTGATTGACATTTCGATTGTAGATGAAGGTCGTTCCTTCAGACGAGCTTATTTCCCAATTGTTCAGCCGAAAAACTGGATCATTAAATGCGATGGTCCCTGGCTGGTAAGGTAATACATGAATGGTAAATTCAGGGTGAATTTCGTTCCTTATCTTATGGTGAATTGGAGCAGCAACCAACCCGAATGAACCGCCAGGAGAATCGAATTCTACCAACACACCCCCTAAAAGCATCCGGATGCAGGCGGCTACTGCAGCAGGTTGTCCATGCACAAGATCATCCTCGTGTAAAACAATCAGTCAATTGGTTATTAATGTCATAATATTGACATCCCGCAGATCCACTTCCTTCTATTGCTCCGGTGCCCAATGAGGATGAATAACATAATCCTAGCATAGTGTGTTTAGGTTTTAGCGGTATAACCTCAACCTTCGGTGAGACGTAAGGCTTCTGAATGACGCGGTTTTCTTCAAGTTTCCCAGCCATGAAAGACTCCTTGCTCGTGGAAACCGTTATCCTTCCTCATCATTTTTCCACGTAATTTTCCAATCTGACAGAAGTAATCGACCGGATCGTAAGGGTTTCCTGTTTCGAGGGTAGATCGTCCAGGACATTGCCTGCACAGGATTAGCAAATCACAGTCTTTGCAGCCGTTTCGATTCATGGCCGGTTGAGAGCGGGCCTGTCTCAGGTCGCCATTCCACCCTTCCTGAAAGGTTCCTTTCGTCAGGTCGAATTGCGGATCACGGGAAAGTAAGCATGGGCTTAAACTACCATACGGGTCTATGTGGAAGGTGTTGTTACCTGCTCCACAAATATAGAGTGAATTGTTATCAAACCGAATTTGCTTATTTCTTTCAAGCATACTCTCAAGTTCGGCCTGGATGTTCTGATTGGCTAATTCAATGGCGACGATTTCATCAGGCGAGAGACGCTGCGGAAATGTGGATGTTGATTTATCCAATGCGCCAACCAGCAACGGATCGTAATGGAAATTCAAACCTTTGCTTGTTATGAATGTTTTTATTTTGTCAAATTCCTCGTAATTATCCTTCATCATGATGGTTTTCAAGCCTAAAGGAAGCCCATGTTCAAGGATGAGATCAATCCC
This sequence comes from Anaerolinea sp., assembly GCA_029975055.1. Classification (GTDB taxonomy): domain Bacteria; phylum Chloroflexota; class Anaerolineae; order Anaerolineales; family Anaerolineaceae; genus Anaerolinea. The sequence continues at coordinate 61,481 of JARKPU010000010.1, read as the reverse complement.
CCGCATGCAGCGAGCGTATGATCCCTTTACCCCGGTAATGCGCTCATAAGTCTGCTCGGTTGCCCCGTAGAGCGTAATCTCAATCAGCTTGGGCGGCAGGTCGGCCAGCTCCTTCACAATGCGCTCGGTGAGCAGCGTGCCGTTGGTGAAGACCGTCAGGATCAGGCCTTTGTGGGCTGCGTACCGGTAAATTTCTAAAAAATCGGGCCGGATGAAAGGTTCGCCGCCGGTGAACAGGAACCACAGCGTCCCGGCATCGGCCACCTGGTCAAGAATCCCGCAGATTTCCTCTTTGCTCAGCTCCTTCCGCCCGGCGATTCCATTGCGAAAATCGCCCAGATAGCAGTGAACGCAGCGCAGGTTGCAGCGAAAGGTCACTTCGAGCGAACCGGAGAGGGGGATGCGCTTTCCGCTGGCTGCCAGGCGTTCGAAGAAGCCGGGCTGGTCGAGGGGTTCGGTCTGCGGGCATTCCATGGGCTTATACCTTGATGACCGCGCCAAGCGATTCGAGTTGGGCGATCAGCTCGAGCAGATCCTTTTCGGCTTCGGCTTCTCCCACCTCGAATTCTGTAGTCAACCGAGCGAGCACGTTCTGCAGGGTGTTCACCCCGTCCAGGCTTTCCCAGACCAGCGCGGCCGTCTCATTCAAGGCATAGATGTTATCAAGGTCGGCGGCGTTGCGGCGCAAGGGAACGAGCACGGCCTCGCCTGCGATGTTCCGCGAGATGATCGACTCGCTTTTCTTATAAACTGCAGCCAATGCAGTGCTCTGAGCGTGGGTTTCTGCCATGCATTTCCCCCCTGTTAAAAAATTATAGCAAGAATCTCTGGATTGGCATATTTTCTTTTCAAAACGGCAACGAAATTGTGAAATGCCTCGATCTGTCTGAACCGCCTGTCAGCCCGGTGCGCCCCATGGATCTTCTTCTACCGAGAGGCTCAGCGCGCCAGCAAGGGCAGCGAGATCGAGTACGGGTAGGAGATCAACCGGGTTGAATCACTCACCGCCAGGCTGGTTGCGAGGATATCCAGCCGGTATTCATACGTCGCGCCTGGTTCAGCGCCTGTGTCTGGATACTCGTAGGCAGCGCCGAACGGCTGGCCGGCCGCCTGTGGTGCGATCAACGCAGGGTTGATCTGTATGAACAGGCCATCGCCTTCGCGCCGGTAGAGGTTGAAGCCGGCCGTGGCGGTTTCTGAAGCCGTCTCCCATCTCAGGAGCACGCCCGCCGGATTGCGAGAAGCGCGGAAGTAGTTGAGGTTCGCCGCGGTGGGGGCGCCGGCAATGAAGCTCCAGGTAGGGCTGGTCGTCAGTGTGTTGCCGTCTGAAACAGTCACATACCACTCATACTCCACGTTCTCCGTCAACCCCTGCCATAACCGGCCGGGGTGATCGCCTTTTACAACGTCATTGACCGTGCCGATGAGCGCATAAGGCTCGCTCTCCTCCGCCGGAATTGCCCCCGCCGCCCGCCCGTAAAAGCTGACGGTCAGATCGTCGTTCAAATCCGGGTCGTTGACAGATACCTTCAACAGAACCGGGTAGCCGATTCCCGTGGCGTCATCGGCAGGTTGAAGCAGAGTGACTGATGGCGGGCCGTTGCCGGCTGTTCCGCTGAGCGGGATGCTCACCGGGGTGGCTCCCGCGCTGGTATGGGTGAGTACTCCGCTCGACGAACCGGGCGTGGAGCGGATGAAGCGCACATAGATCGTCGTGTTGGCAACCACCCCTCCGCTTTGCGGCAGGGTGAGCGTGGCCCCGAACCCGCTGCCCGAGGTGGCCGAAATTTCGAAATCCGGCGGAGCGCTGATGGTGATGTCTTCGGCCAGGTCGCTGCCCGAGACGGTGTAGGACTGCTCTGCAGATGCCATGCCGATGTTGCCGGTGAAATCGCTCAATGAGCCGGCGACGGTGATGGCGGGCGGGAGAGAATAGGTAATCTGAAGGGTTGGTCGTTGCGATGCCTCCGCCGCTTCGCTGGAGGCGACGATCCAGGGATCAGCGCCCAGGGCCGGCGCGTTGGGGAATTGAATAGTCAGGCCATAATTGCTTGTTGGAGCAGCCAGCCAGGATTGCAGCACCGCGATGCCGCTCGCATTCAGGGAAATCGTTACACTTCCCTTTGCGGTGAACGTGTTCTCGGTCGTGTCCCAAAGGTTGGTATCGTAACGGTCTGTGATCGTATCAATTGCGCCGGATGCGCCCCATTTATCGGAAGGTCCCACGTCGAAGTTCAACCAGTTAGCCCCGGTTCCTGCCGTGCCGTTATTCGTCCCCTCAACCCAACGCCGCTTCATCTGGTACAGGTTATAGACGTAGTAGGATGAATCGATCACATAAAAGGTGATACTCGCCTGGGTGATGGTTGCCCCTGCAGGGATGCTGGTGAGGTTCCATTTGATCAGCGGATGCTGGCGGGCACTGGTCTGAGCGTGTGCCTGCAGCGTCGTTGCGCCGCCGTAATTCGCCGTGGAATTGCTCAACTTCAACCACGTGTCTTCTGTGGCAACCAGGCTCACCGTTGCAGCCGCGTAGACCTGCCCTGGCGCGGGCAGTGTGATCCATGTGCAAAGCAACAGGAGGATGATGGTCGAATGGAGCATCCTTCGATAGCAGGCGACGGCAAAGCAATGTCCCTTCAAGGGTTGAGGTTTTTTAGAATGAGGCAGCATGAAACCCTCCCCATGGTATTCGCCAGTTTATCTACTACTGGGTTTATTGTGGAAGTGAGCCGATGGTTGCTTATGGGGATTTATGCAATTTACAGGTCGATGGTTCCCCCTTTCACCGGATCATTCCTGTGAGGTAACTGGCTACAATATGTTGGCTAAGCTTCAGATATGGTTAAAACTGGCGTCTGGGAAATCGATTTGTCTCTCTATGACGCAGGTATTTATGGTTCATGATAGCATATGTTCTACTTTTGACGATAAAACAACCCGCATGAGCATTGCTGTACAAACTCGACGGTGTTTACCTGCTGTTTTCTATCTGTGTTTTCACAGCTATCACTCGAAGCAGGCGCCTGTTGTTATATGGCGCACATGCCGCGCGGGAAGGTTTCCGCGCCAGGCCGGTCATGGCGCAGTCGTCCGCTCGAACAGCGGGTAAACAGCCGCGAAGAATTTACCGAATTCCCGCGCCAATCGCAGCAGCGGCAGTTTCCCCTTTACGGGGTCAAGATGAGAGAACTGCATCTCGGTGTAGCGGATTCCTTCACGCCCCTCAAGGGCTGCCATCAGGCGTCTGGATTCGCCCACGGGAATGACCTGGTCGCCTTGATCGTGCAGCAGCGAAATGAACGGGGCGCGAATACCGCCCACAACCTCCAATGGCGAAAGCGCCGTCAGGCGCGCCTGCATCGCCGGGGGCAGGTTCTGGAGTGCCTTTTGCGCTTCATCCGCCGAGGGCAGCCTGAGCAGGGGCAGCACCGCCTGCCCTTCGGCCGACAGTTCCGTTTCCTCGAATTCCTCCGGCCCTTGCGCATAGGCGCTGCGAAGCTGCTCTGCTTCGACCGGCTCCAGCCAGGCGGTGAGGGAATGGACAAAGACTTTGCGCGTCAACTGGTCAACCTTCCAGGCTTCCCGCGCGCTTCCGTTTGCGCAGGTGGCGCTGGCGATATCGCGCGCAAAGGTCCACATGGAAGAGAACGGGGCGTATGCGCCGACGTAGGCGACACGGTCGCGCGTGAGCGGGTGGGCCGCGGCCATCAGGGCGAACGAGCCGCCCACGCACGTGCCGAGCAGTCCGCTCCGCCCGGCAGCGACGTATGGCTGGGTAGTGAACCAATCGTAGGCCAGCGCAATGTTCTCCACATCGTCGGGGTCGAGGCGAAAGTCGCGCATCGCCGGGGACCAGTAGAGGAGGGCGGCAAACCCGGCGCGCGCCAGGGCCCTGCCCAGCACCGGCACCTGCGGGTGATCTACCTCGAACGGCACAACCCCCAGGCAGACGACCATCCCCGGATGCGGGCCCGGCGTGGGCGGGCGGTAGACATCCCCTTCGGTGAAACCGGTGCGGGTGGGATACTTCACTTTGACGATTTCCGGCCGGCGGGTCACCCAATCGATTGGGCGCGAGGGCAGCATGGGGAAGACTTTGAGGAAGAAGACAGCCGCCCTGGCCAGCGCTCTAATGGGCCGCAATAAGCGGCGGAAGATAGACGGTTTGAACATGACGGCTGTGTCCTATCAGGCTGATGGTATCGGGTGGCACGGCCCGCCTGGAGCATCGAGTGAAATGTCGCCCGATCGATTTTGTAGGAAATTTCAATATTTGTTTTTCATTATATCTGCCAACCTGAAAAGCCCGGCTTACCTGACCGTATGCAGTTCTCCGTATTGTGGCCCCGGTGATTCCATATCGTTGTCAGGAGATTTTATATAATGGAGAGAGTCTTGATAATTACCCCCAACGCCCGGGTATTTGCCTGGGTGGATTGGAATTTGACAATGCAGGCCAGTAATTCATTTTCCGATCATCTTCAGGCCTGCGCGCATCTTCTCTGGGAAAAGAGGCTGACGAAGCATGAAGAAAATCCCATTCATCGAACTTGCGTTTGGCATCCTGATCCTCTTCCTCATTCAATCCATCGGGACGCTGGTGGAGAGCATTTACATCCTGGACTTGATGAACACGAACCTGGATGAAAAGGCGCTGGGCGTCTTGTATCTCTTTTCGCCCCTGCTGGCGATTCCATTCTTCAAGCGTTTCCCGCGCCTTTCGGGCTGGGTGCTTTTTGCGGCTCTCCTGGTCTCTCGCGGCCTGATGCCCTACCTGAACACGGCCGGGCGGCTGCCCGCCGCCGGGGTCGCCGTTGGCGCATCGCTCAGCCTGTTCATCCTCCTGCTTTCGGCGAAGCCCAAAGCCTATGGAGAGGTTGAAGCCGGGCTGGCGGCCTCGGCGGGGATGGCGCTGGCGGTGGCGCTCTCCACCCTGCTCCGCACGGTTAACCACGGCGTGGAATATTCGCTGGTGCCCGCCGGCGGGTGGGTGGGCTGGCTCTTGGGGCTGCTCCTCGGCGGGCTGCTGGCAGGCGTGGATTTCGCGCCCGGGCCTGCATCGGCGGCCAAGGGAGGGCAGGCGGCGGCTGCATGGCTGGGGATTTACCTGGTCGTCACCCTGGTGTACTTTGTCTTTTCAGCGCCGGCGGTTATCGCCCGCTGGACACAAGGCAATTACCCGTTGATTGTGAGCGCAGTCAGCCTGTTCTCGCTGGCCTGGGCCTGGCTGGCAATCACCCGTTCGCGCCTTCTGGAGCGCATCACCCCGCGCCGGCTGCTGGCCTGGAACGTGCTCTTCACCCTCAGCCTGACGGGGACGATTCTGGCTCATCGGGTGGCCTTCCCGCCGGCGCTGGAATCGCCTGAAGTGGTGGTTGGCGCCCCCACCTGGCTGCAGCAGGTTCCGCTGGGGTTGATGCTGCTGCTCTTCCCGGTCATCTTTGCGGATGTACGCGCCTTCTTGATCCGGCTGGAGGCTCCCGCGGCATCGGCCTGGAGGACCGCTCCGGGCATCCTGGCCGGGGGCTTCGCGCTCATCCTGCTGGTCTTCATGCACATCTTCACCAACGTGTGGGGGTATGTGAAGCCGGTCAGCCTGCCGTTCCGCAACGCTTTCTGGCTGCCGCATTTCTTGCTCGCAGCCGGACTCAGCCTGCTGGCTTGGCTGGTGCAGCGCGGCAAAGGCGCGCCGGAGCCTGGGCGAGCGGCGGGCTTTCATTGGGGCTGGGGGGCGGCCCTGGGCGTGCTGTTCCTGGCCACGGCCCTCACCTCCTTGCCCGGCGCGCGCCCTCCGGTGGACGGTTCGGGCCGGGATTTGTTGATCGCCATGACGTACAACGTGCAGCAGTTCAACGATGAGGCAGGCGAAAAGGCGCTCGAGCGGCAGATGGCCGTCATCCGCCGGGCCTCGCCGGATATCCTGGCCATGCAGGAGACGGACTCGAACCGCATCTCGCTGAACAACAACGATTACGTGCGTTATGTCGCCGAAAAGCTGGGTTACTATGCTTACTACGGCCCGACCCCCATCACCGGCACGTACGGCACGGCGATTCTATCGAAATACCCCCTGGAAAACACCCGCTCCGTCTTCATCTATAGCGATAAAGACGAGACCGGCGTTGCCGAGGCCGAGGTCGAGATCGGCGGACGGCGCTTCACGGTGTACAACGTCCACCCCGATAGCTCCGACCCGGCCATGCTGGGCTTTGCGCGGGTTCTCCTGGCGCGCGCCAAGGACAGGCCGAACGTCATCGCCCTGGGAGATTACAACCTGCGTGACTATGAAGAGGCCTACCGGCTGATCGAAGGCACCCTGGTCAATGCCTGGGTAAGCGTGTACCCCTCCGAGGTCAGCCCGGACGGCGTGGATATGTCGGGCGAGAACCGCATTGACCATATCTTCTTCTCGCCCGACCTGAAGGCGCGCAACCCGGTTTACCTTCTCCCTCCCGAATCGGCCACCGACCACCCCGTCCACTGGACGGAGATCTACTGGGAAGGACGGTGAGTCTCAGCGGGGAGAGTCTTTCTTCCTGCGCTTCTGGATTCTCTGGCACAGCTCATCCCACACTGCGCCGAGTTCCACGCCCCCGCCCAGCGACACCTTGTATTCCAGCAGGAAGGGGATCACCGGGAGCGAAAGCTCGAACTGCTGGTTGAAGTCCAATGAGCTGCCCTTATCTGCCAGCGACTCGAGCGCTTTGCGGATCGCCGGGTCGGTAGTGGGCAGCCCCTGCGAGCGGATCTGCTCGATGGCCTTCTGCACTTCGGCGACAGTGCGGCGGGCCAGTTCCTGCTCCACCTTGTTCTGGTGCACCTCGATCAGCAGTTCGGCCAGGGCGGATTGATTCTGGCTGCTCACCTGCCGGTAGATCACCTCGAAGGAGTCGAGCTTGCCGTACAGGCGGTCTTCCATCTGCTCGAGGCGGCTGAGGATCAGGTCGAGGTCCTGGACCCCGCTGCTTTCGAGTTCGCGCCTCAGGTGGCCTCTTGTGCCGTCGAGCAGGCCTTCGATGTTTTCGGCGTCGAGCGGCTCGCCGTTCAGGTAGGAGTAGAGGAAGATTTGCGTGCGGATGTCGTAGTAGTCTTTGTAAGCCTCGTTCAAAGAGCGCACCAGCGACTCGATACGCGTTTTATGCCAGTTCGAGGTGGCAGTCTCTTCGGCGGGCGAACAGGTGCGGATCCATTCTTCGAACAGCAGACTCGAGATTCTCTTCCTTTGTCCGGCCTGCCGGATCACCCCAAGCAGCTCGAGCTGGTTGGTATTGCCGCCGGGGACAGTCTGCGAACCATCTACAATGGCGCGCAGCTGCCTGATCTGCTCGGCCGATAGGTCAGACCAAAATGCGGCCAGGTGGTTGGCGATGTGGAGGCGCGGCGAGAGCAGCATGTGCACCACCGCTTCTTTGCGGACGCTGCCGCCCATGCGCTTGAGGGATGTCCAATGCTGCGCCGCATAATTGAGGATGCGCGGCCAGGGGCCGGAAATTTCGATGATGCCGTCCACCTCGTCCGGCTCGAGCGTGACGCCGCGAGCCGACGCCCACGCGGAGATCAACCGCTCGGCTTCCTTGCGGGCGATGCTTCCCAGGATGATCGGTTCGGCGAAGAAGATGTTCGATAAGGGAGAAATCCGTTCTTTGGGCTTCCTGATCTTATCGCAGATGTCAATCACCGGCTGGTGGGTGCCGATCACCCAGCTTGGGCGGCCTTCGCGGCCCCAATTGCGCATCGCGTTGAGGAAATCGAGGTTGAATTCGTCTGAGTGGAGGGTGATGTGGTCGAAACTGTCGATCAAAAAAGCAAAATTCACCCCGCCGAGGGTCTTGAGCAGGTTCTTCAACCACTCGTCGAAGCGCCGGCGGGTGACCGGCTCTGGGACGCGGGCAGGCGTGAGGCGTTCGAGCAGGCAGGCCGAAAGCTCACTCAATACGGCGTCGTCGGTCACCCACGAAAGGCCGCTGTGCAGGCTCTGGTGGATAGGCTCTTTGAGCGCCTTTGCCAGTTCGTCGCGTGTGGCCGCGATGATCGCTTCATAGAAGTCCGACTGGTTTTCGACGCTCTCGATATCTACATAGACCATGATGATATCCTGCAGACCTCTTGCAGCGGGTTTCCCGGCGCTGTTCACGTCATGAAGGTGCCGCAGGAAATCCGTCACGCCCGAACTGCGGGTGCCAAAGACTTCGATCGATTGCAACAACTTATCTTTACCGCGGATGGCGCGGAAGAAGAAATCGGTTTCTTTGTCGCGAGTAATGTATTTTTGCCACGATCCCGATAAGGAACCTTCCAGCATGGATGTCTCGCCCTGGTGCATTCCGTTCTCCTGTTAAGCGTTGCGCTTGATCCAATCGGCCAGCATTTGGATAACGAAGACGTAGCCGTCTTCTTTTCTGCCAATGAGCTGCTTGACGGTCAGAACATCCAGCGCCGCCGCAAGTACATCGGCTGGCAGGCCCGTGCGGCGGGCAATTTCACTTTCGGGCATGGGGCGGGTGCGGGCCGACCCTTTGCCCCAGTCCACCAGCGCGCGCAGAATCTGGCGGGCATTTCCGTCGATCTCGCGCTTCCACAAGTCTTCGAGGATGGGGTTGTTGCGCACCACGGTGTTCACGGCTTCATCCAGCACGGTGCGGGTCACATCGCGCGACTCACGCTTCTCGTTGAGCAGGTCAATGCACTTCCAGCAAATTTGCTGGATGAAGTAAGGCTGCCCGCCGGTGAGGCGGATGATCTCATCTACCACTTCGTTGGTGTAGGTGACGGCGAAATCGGCCACCGGCTTGCGGATGAGGGCCAGCGATTCCTCTTTCGAGAGGAAGCCCACCTCTTTGTGCTGCGAAACATTGAGCAGCGACTCGTTGAATTCCGGCGACATTTGCTCCAGGCGGTGCCGCCCGGCGAGAATTAACACCACCCTTTCCTGGTGCTGGACGATGGAGCGCAAGAAATTGAAGATCTCGCGCTCGATCTTCTGGTCTTGCACGCGAATGTCGAGGAGCTCGAACTCGTCGAGCATCAACACCAGCACGCCTTTCCCGTTTTGTTTGAGCAGGGCAACGACCTTCTTCAAGAAGCCGCGGAATTCACGGTAGAAGCGCGTGCCGGCATAGTCTTCCTCTTCCGGCCTGGGGCAATCGATTTTCTTCTCTTGCAGGGCATCGCAGATTGCCTCGGCGACGTTGAACAGGAACATGCCGGTGCCCGGGTCGGGGATGCCCTGCAAATCGACGAACACCGGGAAGATCGGCTTTTGCTTGTGCCCGCGCAGCACTTCACCCGCTCCGCCCGAGAGGATTTGCTTCAAGATCGAGGTTTTACCGGTGTGCCAGCCGCCGTGGATCACCAAAGCCGTCTGGTCGCGCGTGTCGCAGATATACTGCTTCAACCAGCCAAAGATCTCCTCGCGCCCGACGAAGACTTCGCTGTCCGGCTCCAGGGGGCGCCCGGCTTGGTAGGGGTTGGGGATGATCTGGAAGGCTTTCAACGCCTCGCGGATGACATCGCACCAGCGGCCCAGGATGCGCCCCAGGATGATGCGCTCGAAGCGGTATTCATCGGCGATGGCTTCCAGCTCGGCGGTGAGAAGGCTCAGGTTTTTCACCAGTAAGGCGGTCTTATCCGGCCTGTCGAGGTATTCGTTCAGGTCGTCGCCCATGACGGTGAGCAGGTCGTAAATCTTCTGGACTGCTTCGTGCAGGAAGAAGTTGGACGAAAGCAGCCCGCCGATCTCCTGCTGCTTGAGGCGCTGGTCAAGGTGGCTGATATCGGCCACGCTGTTCACGCGCAGGGCAGCCAGGAACAGGCTGAGGGCCTCTTTGAGCGGCTCGGGCACTTCGTTGCGGATATCGACCAGGATGCGCTCGGGGAAGCGTTCATCGAGCAGCCCGGCAAAGAGGCGCACCAGCTTGGCGCGGTTTTCGCTCTGCGACTGGAGAATTTGAGCGGTCTCATCCAGCGTGTTGAGCACGTCTTCGCGCCCGGCCACGAACCGGTGCAGCTCGCGGAAGACCAAATCCTGCGACGGCTGGGTGATGAGCCGTTCCGAGAGGCGGCGCGGTTCCAGCAGGCGGGCATTTTGGATGGCAATCGCCGCTATGTTGGCGATCAGGTCAAAGACCAGCTCGTCTTGCTCGTTGAAGTAAGAGAATTCCTTGCCGCCTTCGACCACTTTCTGCTTGGTTTCCACCTTCAAGACGCCGACCAGCTCTTTGCCTTCATTTAGTAAGAGCGGCACGCCCATGAAGGACTCGCACTTTTCGCCGCTTTGGAAGTTCCATTTGTCGAATGAACCGCGGTGATGCGGGTGCGACATCAACTCCAGGTTGCTCTTGGCGGTGAACTTGGTCTGCTTGACGGCGATCCAGACCGTCAGGCCCACCTTTTCTTCAGGCTTCGGGTTGTCCTTGATCTCGCCTGGGTCGATCAACCGGTAACGGCGCTGCTTTTTACCGAGGCCGGCCCAACCGTAGGCCCCCCAGCCGGCCTGGACCAACTCATTGCCCTCTTTGAGGAACAGGGCGCAGGCGCGCGCATCGAACAGGCGGGCGGTTTCCTGGACGACCTTTTTGACCAGGTCGGGCATATCGAAGCCGCCCTGCAAGATGGCGATGGTCGTCGGCATGGCCTTCTGGATGACCTTGTAGCGGTCAGGGCTTTGGATTTGCAGCCGCCGGATCGACAGGGCGATCTCCGAAGCCAGCACGTCGAAGCGCTGGCGCACGTGCAGCGGGAAGACGCGTTCCGTCTGGTCTTTGGTGAGGGCGATATTCTCCACTTTGAGCACCCCGATGACGGTGCCCCCCACCCGCAGCGGCATGCCCAGCCAGGCCCCGCAAATCTGCTGGCCCTGGAAGTTCACCGGGTCGAACTGGCCGCGGTGGTGGCAGTGCTTGTGGAGTTCCTCATAATTGCGCGCGTAGAAGGATTTGCCCGTCACCGCAACCCACACCGTCAGCCCAAGGCGTTCGGCGTCTTTAAGCTCCCTGGCCCCTTTGCAGTTGGGCGGGTCGCAGGTGAGCTGGTTGCGGCACATCGCCAGCTTTTCGGCATCGGGCAGCATATAGGCGCGGATGCCTTTGCGCAGCATCTGGTTGCCGCAGCCGGCGCGCTGGGTGAGGGCTTTGCGGCTCTCGTCGTCGATCAAGAAGATCGAGCAGCCATCGGCCTGGGCCACCGCCGCGGCCACGCGCACGGCGATGTCGAGGAAGGCATCCACTTCGCCTTCGGTCGCATCGGCCTCGTGGATGACATCCAACGACCAGGAGACGATGGCGGCGTCGATCCCGCCGGTGAAGTCATCACCTTTGTTGGCATTCTCATAATAGGTGATGCAGCGCCCCGCCACCCGCGCCATGGCCTCCAGCGTGATTTGATCTTGAATCGAAAATGGGTCGTGCTCCTCAAGGCGTTCAGCCTTCAACCCGCCGATGATGCGCCCCTGCAGATCGCGGATCGGTACGCCCAGGAAAGCCGAGAGCTTGAGGTCGCGCTCGGGCAATTGCTGCGCGTCATATTCCCCGCGCCAGTGCGAGTGGGTGATGACCGCTTCGGGTGATTTGGCCAGGAAGGACAGACCGGTGGAGATGACCCAACCGGTCAGGCCCAGTTTATCCTTGGGGTCGGCCGGCCTGGCCACCACCCGCCCCGGCAGAATGACCCGGCAGGAGGCGCCCTTCTTGAGGCCCACTTCATGGTAGCCCCTGGCGGCGCGCATGCGCGCCACGCGCTCTTCAGCATCGAGGTGAGCGTGGTTTTCAAGGATGTACAGCGAGCAGGCATCGGGCCGCAGTTGAAGCTCCACCTGCTGCATGATCGTATCGAGCATACTTTCCAGGCTGGCGTGCACATTGAGCTGGCGGATGAGATCGGATTGCAGTTTGGTCGAGATCTGCAGGATGCTGAACGACTCTTCCTGGCGGGTTTCGGCGGGCAGAGTCATGGGTGAGGCTAAGGCTTCCATCCAATGAATTCCTTCTGCGGAAAATCGAACAATATAGTGTAACTACTCACCCATCCCCCCTTTGTCACCCCTTCCCGGCAGGAAGGGGGGAAACACCCCGCCCCCGCACATGGGAGGGGCCGGAAGCGGGGGCTTGAGCAGTTACCGCGTGGTTCTCAGTGCAGAGCGGAGGCGCCTTTCGACGCGATCGGCCTCTGGGCGTGGCTTTGGCATGGATTGTCCCCGCAATCTATTATAGGCACAATCAAGGAAAGCGGATTTCCCAATTGCATTGTACATTTTCCGGCAGGTTTTCGCTGCGCCGGGTCTGATCTTTCGCATGGTGGGTGAATTCTCCGGCTGATCGCAGCGCCGCTGAGCGACTCTTTATGAGCTACCGGAGGGAGAAAGCAACGCATCGCAAGCAGGTTGACTTCTCACGCCCCATTCGGTACTATGTAACTACTATCATTCCCACATCAAGTATCTATACCCGGAAAATAGAATCGTTGGCGAGGAGGGAGCCATGTCTCAGAACCTGCAGCCGACCGGAGCGCCGGAACCGCCGGCCGAGAAGCGCGGCTTTTTCCAGGGTTGTTTTGCGTTCATCGCAAAATATGCCCTGACTGTTTTGACCTTCTTGATCATCCTGGGGGTGGTCTTTTCGCTGGCGCGGGCGGCGATCTATAAAATCCGCCCTTACGAGCGCGGACTTCACCTGCGCGGGGGCAGCTTCGTCGGCATCGACCAGCCGGGCTGGCACATTCAAATTCCATTCGTCGATACCGTCATCGGCGTGGTGATCAGCGAGCGCTCTGCGATGATCGAGAACCTGGCGGCGATGACCGCCGATGACGTCACCATGGATATCTCGCTGCTCTATACCTACCGCGTGGTAGACCCCGTGCAGTACCAGCTGGAAGTGCTGGACCCAGACCAGATCGTGGCGGGGTTTGTGCAGGGCGCGCTCAGAGACCTGGTGAACACGCGCAAGATGAATGACGTCCTCCACCTGCGGGCCGAGTTCAACCAGGAATTGCTCACCGCGTTGAAGCAGAAGGAGGCCCAGTATGGGATCGAATTCATCCTGGTGCAGATCCAAAACGCCGCGCCGCCCACCGAAGTGGTGAACGCCATCAAAGAAAAGATGGTGGCCGAGCAGCTTCAAGAAAAGGCTACCGCCGACGCCACCCAGCAGCGCACGCTGGCCGACAGCGAGTTCTACACCGCCCAAAAGAAAGCCGATGGCGAGGCGTATTCCATCACCACGCTGGCCGAGGCCGAGGCCAAGCGTACCGCGCTCAATGCCGAAGCGCAGGCAAAATCGATCGAGGCAATCCTCAAGCTGCTGAAAGACGGCGGGCCGTTGGCCGAGCAGTACATCCAGGTGTTGATCGCCCAGGAATTGCGCGAGAACAGCAAGTGGGTCATCACCAACGGAAGCACGCTGCCGGTGCTGGACTTGAGCGGCGCGAACACCATCACGCAGCCGACGCCTGCGCCGTGATCGAGCGCACCTTTTCCTGTAATATGCCGGGCTGGCCGCACAGTTTACAGGAGAATTGAAGCGTTTTCTGCGCCTTGAGCGGTGAAGACCGGCCGGATCAGGGCTTTTTGAAAGGAACCAGCCGGTCTACCCGTTCGAGGTAATCGGCATATTCCTGGCCGAATGCCTGGGTGAGTTGTTTCTCTTCCACGCCGATGAAGAGCAGCACGCCAACATATAAGAAGATGGCCGGGACGAAGTAGACCCAGGCCAGCGTGACGAGTGCCACACCGGGCAGGATGAAAAAGGTGACGCTGGAGTAGATGGGGTTGCGGACGATGCCGTAGGCCCCGGAGGTCACCAGTTTGCCTTTCGAGAAGCCCGTCAACAATTGAACGATTGCCGTGCCCCACAGGGCCACCCCCAGGAAAAGCAGCGCATAGCCGATGGATTTAAGGAAGCTCAGGCTCTGCGGAAGCGCCGCCACGCGGGGCAGCAGCAGGTGGACCAGGATGGCCGCGATCAATGCGGGCAGCATGAACAGGATGATCTTACCGCCCTGCCCGATGATGGTCATGTCGTGTTGTTTTTTGAAGATGTTCAACATGGCAAAAGTCCTTTCTGAAAATGATGCCTGATGGAATTGTTCACGCAAACGGGAATGACGAAGCGGATGGTTTCGCTTGCGCAGCAAACCTGGCTATACCGCCGTGAATCAGGCGGGCCGGGCGGGGCGGCTTGGCTTCGATGGCGCAAATTGCTATTCGGTTTTCTTCACTACGGTGACACATCCATTGTAGGTGATACGTATCGGGAGCGCAAGCGAAACGGCGAGCCGGATCGAAAACTGGCGATGGGAGACCTCGTAGATCCGGTTCGCAAACCGCTTGAAAGGTGGTCAAAACCCTCTCCTTCCGATGGTGTAAACAACTGGCCGGCCCGGCGAAATGCGATGAAACAATCCGGCCACCCCGGCAGCTGTTCCCTCTATAATTAAGTCTGCATGGATTGTTCGGGCTTCCCGAATGAACACGCAAATTCTGACCGCACAGAGGAAACGAGCATGAGCATGGGTGAAGGAAAAGTGACGCGCGTGCGCTTTGAGCATCTGCGCGAGGCTTTTGGGGTGGGGACGGCCCGCCCCCGCTTGAGCTGGAACGTGGAAACGCAGGCCTCCGGCTGGATGCAGGCGGCTTACGAGGTGGAACTGTACGGCCCCGATGGGCGCTTGAGCGGTGCGACCGGGCGCGTGGAATCGCAGGAGAGCGTCCTGGTGCCGTGGCCGTTTGCTGCGCTAGCTTCGCGCGAGCGGGCCGCCGTGCGCGTGCGCGCCTGGGGGACCGATGGGCGTCCCCTGGCCTGGAGCGAGCTTGCGCCGCTCGAGGCCGGGCTGCTCGATGCTTCCGACTGGTCTGCGCGCTTTATCTCGCCTGACCTGCCTGCTCAGGGGCATGCTTCGCGGCCTGCGCCACTGCTGCGGACGGATTTCCACGTGCGGGCAGGGCTCATCCGTGCGCGGCTGTATATCACCGCTCACGGAGTCTACGAGGCCGAGATCAACGGCCGGCCCGCCAACGACCATGTGATGCCCCCAGGCTGGACAAGCTACTCGCACCGCCTGCGCTACCAGGTCTGCGATGTCACCGCATTGCTGCGCGAGGGCGGCAATGCCATCGGGGCCATGCTGGGCAACGGCTGGTTCCGCGGCCGCCTGGGCTGGAGCGGCGGGCGCTCCAACGTCTATGGCGACCGCCTGGCGCTGCTGGCTCAATTGGAAATCACTTACGCCGATGGGAGCGTGCAGCGCGTCGTCACCGATTCCAGCTGGCGCGCTTCCGAAGGCCCCGTGCTGGAAGACGATATCTACGACGGCGAAACTTACGACGCCCGGCTGGAAAAGCCCGGCTGGAGCTCGCCAGGCTTCGACGACACAGGTTGGGCAGGCGTTCAAGTGCTGGAAGCCGGCCTGGAGACCCTCTTTGCCCCCATGGGGCCGCCCGTCCGGCGGGTGCAGTTCATCGAGCCGGTGTCGATCTTCCAATCGCCTTCCGGGAAGACGTTGATCGACTTTGGGCAGAACCTGGTGGGGCGGTTGCGCATCCGCGTGAAAGGCGAGGCGGGGCAGACCGTCACGCTGCGCCATGCCGAGGTGCTGGAAGGCGGCGAACTGGCCACCCGGCCGCTGCGCCTGGCCAAAGCCACCGACCGCTACACCCTCAAAGGCGGCGGGGTGGAAACCTGGGAACCGCGCTTCACCTTCCACGGTTTCCGTTACGCCGAGGTGGAAGGCTGGCCGGGCGAGTTGCAGAAAGAAGACCTGCTCGCAGCGGTCTGCCATTCGGATATGGAGCGCACCGGGTGGTTCGAGTGCTCGGATGCGCTGCTCAACCGCCTGCACGAGAATGCGGTGTGGAGCATGCGCGGCAACTTCTTCGATATCCCCACCGATTGCCCGCAGCGCGATGAACGCCTGGGCTGGACGGGAGACATCCAGGTGTTCTCGCCGACCGCTTCCTTCCTGTACGATTCGGCGGGCTTTTTGGCCTCCTGGCTGCGCGACCTGGCCGCCGAGCAAAAAGAGAAAGGCTTTGTGCCGTATGTGGTTCCCGACGTGCTGCCCGGCCCGCAGATGCCCGGCGCAGCCTGGGGCGACGCGGCGTCGCTGATCCCCTGGGTGCTCTACCAGCGTTTTGGCGACAGGCAGATCCTGGCCGACCAGTTCGAGAGCATGCAGGCCTGGGTGGACCTGGTCGATTCCATCGCCGGAGAGCGCCACCTGTGGGATACCGGCCCCCAATTCGGCGACTGGCTCGACCCGGCCGCCCCGCCGGATAACCCCGGCGCGGCGCGGACGCCGGGCTTCATCGTCGCCACGGCCTACTTTGCCCGCTCCGCCGAGGTGGTGGGGCTGGCAGCAGGGGTGATAGGGAAGAAAGACGAGGAAGCGCGTTACCTCGCGCTGGCAGGCAAAGTGCGCGAAGCCTTTAACCGCGAATACGTCACCCCCGCCGGCAGGCTGGTGAGCGATGCTTCCACGGCATACGCGCTGGCTCTGCAGTTCGCGCTGCTGCCCGAAGAAACCCAGCGCAGGCGCGCAGGGCAGCGCCTGGCCGAGCTGGCGCGCGCCAGCCATTACCGCATCAGCACGGGGTTTGTCGGCACCCCGCTGATCTGTGATGCGCTGTGCGGCGCCGGGCAGGAAGAGACGGCTTTTCGCCTGCTGATGACGCGCGAGTGCCCATCCTGGCTCTACCCGGTGACGATGGGGGCGACGACGATTTGGGAGCGCTGGGACAGTATGCTGCCAGACGGCTCGGTCAACCCCGGCGAGATGACCTCCTTCAACCACTACGCGCTGGGGGCTGTGGCCGATTGGATGCACCGCACCATCGGCGGGCTGGCACCGGCGGCGCCGGGCTACCGCAAGCTGGCGTTCCGCCCGCGCCCCGGCGGCGGGTTGACCGGCGCCCAGGCGCGGCACATCACCCCCTACGGGGCAGCGGTCTGCCGGTGGAGGGTCGAAGCCGGGCGGATCAGCGTGGAGGTCGAAGTGCCGCCCAACACGACCGCTTCGGTGAGCCTGCCGGGAAAGCCGGATGGCGAGATGTTTGAGGTCGGCTCGGGCAGGCACAGGTGGGAATATGCCTACCCGGGTTACCCAAAACCGCGCCCCATCCTGACGCCGGAGAGCAGCGTGGGCGAGTTGATCGACGACGCCGAAGCGCTCCAACGGGTGATCGCTGTGCTTTCGCCGCACGGCGCCGGGCCGGCCGACCGGTTCTTCTGGCAAGAAGGTGTTTCTATCCGGGCGGCGGCGGCTTCATTGCCGGAGGGCGAGCGAATTTTGAGCGAGATCGAGAAGGCGCTGGCCTCTTTGAGCGCCGGGCGGTGATCTGCCGGATCGTGTGTATCTTTTTCAGTTAATTGTGGGGCAAGCCCCACAATTAACTGAAAAATTGAAAAACTTTCATCTGCCAGGGATCCGCAGGCCGTAAAGCTCTGCTGGATGACAAAAAAAACGGGCCGGTCAATTCAATGACCGGCCCTTGACTGTTTAATTCCCCGGAATTGGATTGCTAACCCTTGATCCCGCTCATCACCACGCCTTTGATGAAGTAGCGCTGCAGGATGAAGAAGAGGATCACAATCGGCGCCGTCATTGCCACCGAAGCCGCCATCAGCAGATCCCAGCGGGTGCGGCCCACGCCCATCATGCTGCGATAGGTGGCCAGGCCCAGGGCGATGGTGAATTTATCCGGCGAGTTGATGTAGAGCAGCGGGCCGATGAAGTCGTTCCAGCTGGCCATGAAGGTGAAGATGGAGACGGTGATGAAGACCGAGGTGGAAAGGGGGATGAAAATGCGCCAGTAGATTTCGAACTCGCTGCAGCCGTCGATGCGCGCCGCGTCGGAGAGGTCTTCGGGCAGTGTTTTGAAGAACTGGCGGAAGAGGAACACGTTGAAGGCCCCGCCCCCAAAGAAGATTGGCACGGTCAACGGCAAGAATGAGTCCATCCAGCCCAGGCGGCTGAAGAGGATGAACTGAGGCACCATCGTCACGTAGTAAGGGAGCATCATCGTTGCCAGGGCCACCCCAAACCAGAAGTTGCGCCCGGGGAATTCGATGCGCGCGAAGCCATAACCGCACAGCGAGGAGGTGACCAGCACGGCCACCTGGTTGAGGAGCACGATGACCATAGTGTTGGTGAAGTACTGCAAGAACGGTTTCTGAGTCATCGCGTCCACGTAGTTCAGCCAGCGCACGGGGTTCGGAATCCATTGGACGGGCACCTGGAAAACCTGAGTTTCCACCTTGAGGGAGCTGCTGATCAGGAACGCGAACGGCAGGAACATGACCACGGCGCCCAGGATCAGGACGGCGACGAGGACCAGCCGCGCAATCACTTCACCGTTGAGCACACTTTTGCGGACGTGGTGAAGCTGCGAGGGCTTTGTGGAGATGGAGGTAAATTCGGTAGCCATTTTTTCCTCTTCCAGTTGGTTCGTATCTCGTAGCGCCTTATTGGTAATACACCCTGCGCCCGACCGTCCTGAAGATGATCAGGGTGAAGATCAAGATGATGAAGAACAACACCCAGGAGAGAGCGGCGGCGTATCCCATCTTCAGGTATTCGAACCCGTTGCGGTACAGGTAGAGCACATAGAACAACGTGGCATTTTGCGGGCCGCCGTCGGTGATCAGGTAACCGGCGGTGAACACCTGGAACGAGTTGATCACCCCGAGGACGAGGTTGAAGAAGATGACCGACGACATCATGGGGATGGTGACGTGGATCAACTGCGCCCATCTTCCGGCGCCGTCGATCTTGGCGGCTTCGTAATAGATATCGTCGATGCCCTGCAGCCCGGCCAGGAAGATGATCATCGCCGATCCGGCGCCCCACAGGCTCATCAAGATCAACGCCGGAAGCGCCCATTCGGTTTCTTGCAGCCAGGCGATTTTCGCAATCCCAAAGTAGCTCAGGATGCTGTTGAGCAGGCCAAAGTCGGTGTTGAAGATCCAGGCCCACAGCACCGCGTTGGCCACGGCCGGCACGATGCTGGGCAGGTAATAAATGGTGCGGAAGAATGCGATCCCGCGGATTTTCGTGTTAATCAGCAAGGCCAGGAGGAAGCTGATCACCAGGCCTAGCGGCACCGAGAAGAACGTGTAAATGGAGGTGACCTTGAGCGACTGCCAGAAGAGCTTATCGGTCAGCATGTTACTGAAGTTCTCGATGCCGATAAACGTGGCCGGGGTAATCAGGTTCCATTTCTGGAAGGTCAGCCAGGCCGCCATGATGGCAGGGTAGAGCACCCAGAACATCACCCCCAGGATGAACGGCCCGATGAACAGGTAGCCGGTGATCGTTCGCCGCCCGCGCGGGGTTTTGAACCACCGGAAGATCCCGGCATTTCTGCTCTTGGGTGGGTGATATTCAAGTGTCTTTTCCATTTGGACCTCGCATCGCAAGAGAAAACCAACCACGCACGTACGGTTGTTGGAAACCAATTCGCTGGGCGGCAAAGTCGGCTTGTAAACCCATTAAAGCAGAGATTCGCAATATAGATCAACCCTTGCGGAGGGTGTTTTCGGATGGTTGCGAAAACACCCTCCTGCAAACGTCCGCAGTACCGTTAAGCCTTGGCCTTGATCAAGATCTCATTGGCGGCCGGGACAACCTCAGCCATCGCGGCTTCAGCCGTCTTGTCGCCGATCCAGATCGCATCGAGCGCCGGGGTGATCAGCGCATCGGCCTCGGTGTAGCCGGGGGGCATATACAGCACATGGCCGTACTTCGGCACATATTCCTTGACGATCAGGTCGTAACCCTTCGGGTGTACGCCGTCGCCGGGGCCTTTGCGCTCGGTGTACCACTTGGCCATGCCTTCGGGGGTCATCAACGCGGTCTGGCTGGGCAGCCAGAGGCCCATCTTGAGGAAGCCGAGCTGGTAATACTCGGTTCCGAGGAACCGCAGCCAGGCCCAGGCCTGGTCTTTGTACTTCGTCGCGGCAAACCCGGAGTGGATGTGGGCCTGCATGTCGGTGGCGGGCTGCAGAATCTTCGGGCAGACCGCGGTGCCGAGTTTGGCGTTGATCTTGGTGATCCAGGAGAGCGCCCACGAGCCGTCGATTGCCATCGCCAGCTTGCCGTTTTCCAGCATTTGGGTGTTGGTCAGGCCCAGCGCTGAGAAGGCGGCGCCGCGCGGGTTCACATTCTGTACCAGCATCAGGTCGGCAACCTTCTGCAATGCTTCGGTGGCTTCGGGTTTATCCAGTTCGATCAAGCCGGTTTCCTGGTTCAGCCAGTGGCCGCCGTTCGAGGCGATCGCCGCGTGCAGGGGAATCGACCAGGTGGGCCACTGGATCGCCCAGCGCTCCATGCTGTCGAGGTTGAACCCGGAATCGGTGGGGTGCTTCCCGTTCGTGTCGACGGTGAGCTGGTTGGCCACCTCGAGGAACTTCGGCCAATCCCAGGCTTCATCGGGGTTGTTGCTGGGCGGGGTGATGCCCTCTTTTTCGAAGATATCGGCATTATAGTAAATGTGCGGAGCCACCCAGCAGGAGCCGATGCCGTACCATTTGCCGTTCACCGTGCAGCGGGTGGATTCCTGCGGTTCGATGAAGTAGTTCTCCGCGCCGAGCACCGGGTCTTGCTTCAGGTTATCGGTGATGTCGAGCAGCAGGCCATCTTTGACGTATTGTTGGAAAATGGTGTTGTAGATGAAGGCCGTATCTGGGGGCGTCCCGGCGGCAACCATGGCCAGGATCTTTTCGGCATAGTTTTCCGGGATTTGGATCCAGTTCACCTTGATCCCCGGGGTTTGCTCCTCGAAGTACTTCACCGCAGACTTCACGCCTTCATCTTCCTCGGTTCCGCCCCAGCCGGTGAAGGTGATCGTCACCGTTTCGGCGGATGCCGGCGCTGCCGTTTTGGCAGCCGGCCCTTGCGTTGCAGCGGCGGGCTGGCAGGCGGCGAGGATGCCCGCCCCGCTCACCAGACCTGCGACTTTCAAAAAATCACGCCTGTTCATCTGATTCTTCATGATTCATCCTCCTCAAATCCGTTGGAACACGTTGAAAAACCATGCTCTGGCCCTTGCCGACGTTTACGTGTGATAGATGCCTCCTTTCGACTCGCCGCGTTTGTTCCGGCCACTTATTTCAACGGAATCCAAACACGCATCTGATCGGGCCCTCGGTTGGCCCATGTATGATAGGGTATGGCAGTCAGTTCGACGCTCTCCAGCGCCGGGCTGCCCGCAGGCAGCGGCCGGTAGAGCGTGCCTTTCCAACTGCTCATATCTTCGACCCAGCCATGTGCTTTGATCTCCACCACGCCGCCCAGGAGATCTGCGCGGAACGCGGCCTGGAGCGGCGCGGAGGGGTCGAGCCGCAGGTCGGCAAGGCTCACCCCGGCGGGCTGGTCGCCGGCTTCCAGGCAATAGACCAGCGGGCCATAGGCGAGGGCCATGCTGCCGCGAACGGCATCCACGCGCGGGTTGGGCTGGATGAGGCGCGGTTCGAGGCGCACCTTCAGCTCGACGACATCGCCCGCCCGCCATGCACGCGTCAGCCGGGCGTAGCTGCCGGCGGAAGCCGAAACATCGCTCAGGCTGCCGCCTGCTTCGAGGGTGGCGGCGCGGCACCAGGAAGGAATGCGCAGCGCCAGTTCCCACGGCGCCGAAGGGGTTTCCTCGATGGTCAGGCTCACCTTTCCCTGCCAGGGGTAGGGCGTCTCGAGGCGAACCTTTACCTGCCCGGCGAGGCCGAGGTCGGCCTCCAGAGAAGATGAGATATATTGATGCACCTGGAGGCCGCCCTGGCGGGTGGTGGCGATGTAATGCCCCAGCAAGGCGATCTGGCGCATCACGTTGGGCGGGCAGCAGGCGCAGCCATACCACTCTGGGCGCTCGATCCCGCCGTTGCTCAGCAGGGGGTTGACATAGAAGTACCGCTGCCCATCCAGCGAGATTCCGCTCAAGAAGCCGTTGTACAGCGCGGTTTCGATCAGGTCGGCAAAGCGCGCTTCGCCGGTGATGGCCAGCATGCGCCAGTTGAACATCATGTTGGCGATGGTGGCGCAGGTTTCACAATAGGCCGTGTCGCTGGGCAGTTCGTAGGCCTCGCCGAAGGCTTCTCCGTAGTGGCGCGCGCCCACACCCGCGGTGACGTACATCTTCCGCCCAACCATATCCTGCCAGAGGCGTTCGGCGGCTGCCAGGAGCGAAGGATCGCCGCCTTCGAGGTAAAGGTCGGCCACCCCCGAGAGCAGGTACATCTGCCTGACGGCATGGCCTTCCACAACCTGGGCCTCGCGCACGGGGACGCGATCCTGGTGGTACGCCGTGTCGAAGGGCGTCCAGCCGATCATCTTGCCGTGCCCGCGCTGATCCACCATGAACTCGGCCAGCCTGAGGTAACGCGGCTCGCCGCATTCGCGGGCCAGTTCCACCAGCGCATGCTCGATCTCCGGGTGGCCAGGGACGACATCGCGCTTGCCGGGGCCAAAGGTGGCGTCGATGTGGTCGGCGAAGCGGCAGGCGATATCGAGCAGCCTCGATTTGCCCTTGAGCCGGTGGTGGGCCACCGCGGCCTCGATGAGATGCCCGGCGCAATAGAGTTCGTGGCCCATGGCGATTTCCTGCCACTTCTTCTCGGGTTCCACCACCTGGAAGTAGGAGTTCAAATAGCCGTCCGGCTGCTGGGCGGCGGCCAGCAGGTCTATGGCTTCGTTGGCCATCGCTTCCAGCGCGGCATCGGGGTGGTTGACCAGGTCGTAGCTGACCGCTTCGAGCCACTTGTAGATATCCGTATCCATGAAGACAGGCTTGCGGTATTCACCCTCGCCCGTACCGATGGCCAGCTTGAGGTTGTTGAAATTGCCGGAGTCGTGTAATTTGCGGTACGCGTGCTTGAGACTGATCTTGCGGTTGATCTCCTGCCTGCCAGACCAGAACCCTTGATCGAGATGGACATGATCGAGTTGAATGGTTTTCAACCGGGCGAACGGGCTGCGAGCAGTATCGATTTGCATGCCGGAAACTCCTTATAAGGGTCATTGCCCCGGGCCTGGCTCAATGAATCTTTTAGCGGATCAACGGCTGGATACTTTTAAAACGTTACCCTTAACATCGACCTTCCATTGAAACTCAACCTTGTTGATTCCCTTTTAGCGCGATTCTACGACGTTCCTGGCTATTTTCGCGCCGCACGACTCGCGGATGATCAACCGCCCGGGGATTTGCGTGGCGTCTTCCGGCTCTTCACCGGCGATCTGCTGGAGCAGCAGGCGGGCTGCGGCCTGGCCCATCTCGAAGGATGGCATTTTCACCGTGGTCAGCGCGGGCCTGACCCAGGAGGCGAAATCGCGGTCGTCGTAACCTACCAGGGCAACATCTTCCGGGATGTGGAACCCCAGGTCTTGCGCGGCGTACATCACGCCGAGGGCCATGATGTCGTTGGCGGCGAAGATGGCGGTCGGCTGGGGCGCGAGGCTCAGCAGTTCTCGTGCCGCCTGGTAGCCGCTTTCGACACCCCAATCGCCGTTGCGGATGAGGCTCTCATCCAGCTCCAGCCCGTTGCGCTCCAGCACATCTTGATAGCCCAGCAGGCGATCCTGCGCTTCGATCCAGTCCTTCATGCCGTTGATGTAGCCGATGCGCTTATGACCGAGGTCAACCAGGTGCTGGGTGGCCAGCTGGGCGCCGTAGCGGTCGCCGGGGCCGACGCAGTTTTGCAGGCAGTTCTTGAACAGCCGGTTGACGAACACAAAAGGCCGGTCTTGCATGGCCAGGATGGGGTCGTTGAAGGTGTGCAGCCAGGAATTGATGATGATGATGCCATCCACCTGGCGGCTGTAGAACGAATTGATGGCTTCGATCGCCAGGGCCTGGTCGCGGTTGGAATAAGCGATGGAGATGGAGTAGCCTGCGTTGCGCAGTTTATCCTGAATGCCCTGCACCGTCTCCGCCGAGAACGGCGACTGCATGCGGTCGACAATGACCCCCACCAGGTGCGTGCGGTTGTTTTGCAGGCTCCTGGCCACCAGGTTGGGTTTGTAGCCCATCTGTTCGGCCAGCAAGCGGATGCGCTGGCGCGTCTCGGGCTTCAGCGGGTAGTCGTGGTTCGACAGCGCGCGTGAAACAGTGGAGACGGAGACATTAGCCAGCCGGGCGAGTTCGGTTAATGTAATGGCCAAGGGATTGGTCCTTCGCAGGCAAAGCAAACGTTTGCTTGCTATGAATATCATATAAGCAAACGTTTGCTTTGTCAATAGGTTTCCACCATTGGGCAGGAAGTCTAATCTTTTTGGCTGCTTCCGGCGGGATGTAATCGGCTAGAAGGGCTTGAGCACCATCAGCGCGATGATGACGACCACGACGACGAACTCGTAGGCGTGCCCTGCGCGGACAAGCGGGTCGCGAAAAGCGGCTCCGAGCTCGGAGGTGACCCGCCCCTGCGCCACGGCGCTGCTCAAGGCGGCAGCGAATACCTTTCCGCGCGGCAGGAAGACGAAGCGGATGACCGGCATGATGGTGAGGTAGAGCAGCAATGAGGCCAGCACCCAGTTGGATGTTCCTCCCTGGATGAAACCCAGGATCGGCCAGCCTTCCGCCCAGGCCGTCACCAGCCCGGCCAGCAGCACGAGCAGCGAGCCGGGGATTACCATGACACGCTCGAAAACCCCGGCCACGGGCAGAATCGACTGGATGGCGTGAAGATCGCTGCTGTGTTCGGCTTTATTCAGGCTAACAAAGCGCCCGATGATCCCGGTGGTCATCCAGAAGGCGGAGAATACGTGGATCAGTTTGAGGAGTGCGGACAGGTTCAATGAATACTCCGATAATTGATGACTATTATAATAAATTATATCATGTATTGGCTGCAAATTCCCGGGATAGGATGCGAAAACCGCGGGCTGGAACGTTCCAGGGCATCGCAAGGCCGGCGATGCGCGCCGGATCAATCGGAAAAATCCAGGCAGGCGAAGGCGTAGGGCAACAGATCAATTGCCAGCCTGCCATTCGCCCCCGCCTCGAGCACCGTTCCGGCATGCATAAAGCTTTCCGGCCTCCGCATGGCTTCTTCCACGTTGGTCTCATCCAGGCGGCGGCAGATGGCGCGAGGGCGATGCAGTTCGACGGAGACCGTTTGCTCGAAAGGCGCCAGGCCTGCCAGCAGGAGGCGCTCGCGGCGGCCTTTGCGCAGAGCCAGGCCGGTGAACTGCTGCGGGCAGGTGGCGCGGGTGGGGATGACCTCGCCGCCGGCGAACGCACCGGCCGCGGCCAGCACATGATAGAGGGGGAACACCTCGCCCGGGAGGGTTTGGAAGCGCTCCGGGTTGGGCGAACCGGCTGTGGTTTCCATCACCCCGCGCCAGCCGGTCGTCTCGTAGAACGTCAGGCTGGCCGTTCCGCACCCGGCCAGCGCGCCCAGGCAGCCGAGCGTCCAGGCCGCGCCGAACAGCGACATCTGGCGCGGGTCCACCTGCGGCGGCAGTTCGCCCGGGGCCGGGGGCAGCTCCGCGCCGGTGGCAAAGGGGTTGTGGCGCTGCCTGAGCGTGACCGGGCTGACCATCACCGGCTTCCCGGCGGCGCGCTGACGCGCCGTTTGCACGGCCCGGGGTTGGGCTTCCAGCGTCTCGATGATCGAAACCTGATCGAAGGCGTGCACCTGCGGGGTGATGGCGAAGGTCACCAGGTCCACCTGCTCCAGCGGCGGCATGGCGCGCTGAAGGAGGATCAGGTCGGCGTCGGCGCCGGAGGCAAATTGGGCCCCGCCGATGGCGCCCGTCAGGTGGCGGTGGGCTTGGGCCAGGGCATTGGCAACAGCGTCGGCGCCGGGCTGCCCGCCCCCGGCCGGGTAAATCAACCAGGCGCGCACCGGCGGCATCATCCGCCGGACCAGAGCGGAGAGTTCCGCCAGGCCCTCGCCGCCTGCGGAGATGAACAGCGCCACATCCAGCTTCGCTCCCAGCGCGCGGGCCTCGATGGTCGCCTGGCGCAAAAGGGCTTCCAGCGCGGGGTCTTCAGGGTGCAGATCCACCCGCAGGTGATCGAGGTGGAGGGCCTTCAAGCGGGCGATCTCGTTCTGGTTCAAGGCCTGGCGGTGGCTTGCGCAGCAAAGCCCCACCGGCGGGAGGGGGAGCGGGTCTGCCGATGGCTCAAGGGTGAGTTCCAGGCTGGCTTCCCCCGTTTCCTTACCCTTTAGCGTCGGGCGGGCTTCACCTTCCAGGCTCAGGCGGATGCTTTGGTTGATGCGGGTGCCTTCCTTCACCTCCACCGGGAAGGGCAGGCGCAATGGAGGGGAGAATGATTTGAAGGAAGCGTCCGTCCAGTTGCGCTGGTCTTCCATCTCGAAGTTGCCGCCATCGAATTGCACCCTGGCCCACAGGCTGCCTTGAACCTGGTGGCTGAGCGCGCGCATTTCGTAAAAAGGGGCGACGGGCTGTACCGGGTCGATCAGGTAAGGCAGTTCGGCCCGCGACTCGCTGCCATCCAAGTGCTCCACGCGGCAATTCACACCGGCGCAGGCGGCCGGGTGCAGCACGCAAAAGCCGATACGGTTGCTCAGGAAGGTGGAGTGCGCCGTGCCGTCCATGCCGAAGGTGATCGTCCCGTCGACTTCACCGGTGATGTGCATCTGCCAGCGGAAGTCGATCGCCCCGGCCTGGTTGGCAGCCTGGTAGGTGATCTCGAACGAGTCCTCGCGGACATCTATGCGTATATCCGAGAGGACGTTAGGCAGCGTGCCCCAGTTGCGGTCGCGGATGGCCACATAGACTCGGCGCAGCACCTCAACACCGGCATATTGAATCGTGCGCAGGTCGCCGCTTTCAAAAAACATGCGCAGCGGCCCGGCCCGCAGAGGGATGCGCCCGGGCAGAGGGGCGTCGATGCCGTAATACAGGACATTCGTCCTTCGCATATCGGGTTCCTTTTTACACGGGGCGTTCACCCCAGTATACCCCGGCAGACAGTGCCAGGGCGTTACCGCGCGTGGGACGGCCCTGCTCCTGTTTCATTCCGGTTTAGCCGACGGCGGTTAAATATAAAGGGCGGCCCGCCCGACAGGCAGCGAGCCGCCGAAAACCGGCTGGCCGGTGGTTTACCCGCCGGCGATGGCGCCGATGATGTAGAGCGGTTCCGCGCCTTCGGCGATTGGCTGCGGGAGCGGTGAATCCACCGGCTCGTGCGACCAATCCAGCCCGCAGGCGAAGAAACGGAGGAACGGCCTGCGCTGCCTGGTGACGTGGTCGCGGATCGTGCCGCCCAGGGCGGGGAACTTCTCTTCGAGCGCATCCAACACCGAGCAGATGGTGGCCGGGCCGCCCACTTGCACCTGGACTTCGCCCTGCACCTTCACCAGGATGCGCAAATTGGCCGGGAGCACGACGCGGATCATGGCAGCAGTTGCACTTCGACCGAAAGCACGGCCGGCAGGTCGTGCACCACCGGCTCCCAACTGTCGCCTGCGTTGGCCGAGGCATACACCTGGCCGCCGGTTGTGCCGAAGTACACACCGCACGGGTCGAGGGAATCGACGGCCATCGCGCTGCGCAAGACGTTGACGTAGCAATTGCTTTGCGGCAGACCTTTGGTCAGGGCCTCCCACTCGTTCCCGCCCGTCCGGCTTCGAAAAACGCGCAGTCTGCCATCGGGCGGGTAATGCTCCATGTCGCTCTTGATCGGCACCACGTACACCGTTTCAGGCTGGTGCGCATGGACGGCGATGGGGAAGCCGAAGTCGCTCGGCAGGTTACCGCTCACCTCGCGCCAGCTATCTCCGGCGTCGTCGCTGCGCATCACGTCCCAGTGTTTCTGCATGAAGAGCACGTCCGGCCGGGAGGGATGCATGGCCAGCCCGTGGACGCAGAAACCTACCTCGGCGTCTTGATCCGGCAGCTCGTTGGCCATTGCCAGGCCGCGGTTGATTGGCTTCCAGGTGGTGCCGCCGTCATCGGTGCGGAACGCGCCCGCCGCCGAAATGGCGATGTAGATGCGGTCCGGGTCCTTGGGGTCCTGGAGGATGGTGTGCAGGCACATGCCGCCTGCGCCCGGCTGCCAGAGGTGGCCTTTGACCGCCCGCAGACCGCCGAGTTCGTGCCAGCTCTTGCCGCCGTCATCGGTGCGGAACAGCCCGGCATCTTCCACCCCGGCGTAGACCCTGTCGGGGTCGGCGGGGGAGGGGTCGAGGTACCAAACGCGTTTGAATTCCCAGGGGTGCTGCGTGCCGTCGTACCACATGTGCGTCCCGGGGTTGCCGTCATAGATGAACTTGTTGTCCATTGTCTCCCAGGTTTTTCCGCCATCGTTCGAGCGGTGAATGACCTGCCCAAACCAGTCGCTGCTCTGAGAGGCATACAGGCGGTCGGGGTCGGCGGGAGAACCTTTGATGTGGTAGATCTCCCAGCCTGCGAAGTGCGGGCCGCTGATGTCCCACTGCTTGCGCGCGGCATCGCTGGAAAGGATGAATGCGCCCTTGCGTGTACCAACCAATACTCGGATCCTGCTCATACTGCTGCTCCTTTGCGAACCGATTGAAAACCGCCTGCGTGCGGCAGCCCAGGTGGTGCGTTCCGGCGCGCTGTGGCGATTCTATCAAATTGGACATAAATAGTCAAAAATTCACCGGGATTGCTCCTCACCGGGTGTTATCGGGCCGGGGCGGGATGTTCTGGTTGAGGTTGAAGATGTTGTCTGGGTCGTAGCGGGCTTTGATGGCGGCCAGGCGCTGCCACGTCTCGCCGGGGTAAGCGGCGTGCACCCGCTGAGGGCCTTCGTCGCCCAGGAAGTTGACATAAGCGCCCGAATCTCCCTGACGGATAGCAGCGGCAAAATCAGCCAGGTATGCCTCGCGCCGGGCCTTCTCTTCAGGGCCGTTGTAGAAGGCCGCCAGGTTGGCCATGATCCGCGAACTGCGGTGAGCAAACGCGGTGGCAGCAGCGGGCACGCGGGCCATGGCCCCGCCCAGCACGCGCAGCTGCGCCACGCGCATGGGGGCATCCAAATTGTGCAGGTATTCCAGAATCGTCCCGGCGACAGCGAGGTCAACCCGCTCGAGGAACATGGTGTGCCCGACAGCGGTGGGGTGGTAACTCTCATCTTCCGGTGGGTAGATTTCGGGGTAGCGCATAGGCCGGAGTAAATCGGCGTGGGGTTTCGCCAGTGCGCGGAAGGGCGCCACGGCTTGCGCTCCGGCATCCTGGCTGCCGGCATAGACCATCAGGCCCAGCAAGATCAACTTGCCGTGCAGCCCGGCCGGAAGGAATGGCATCGGCGGTGCAGGCATGATATTGGCGATCGTAGAGAGCTCGTCAGGCGCGGCTTCTGCTGCGCCGATGAAGCCCGCGATGACTTCGGGCGTCGCCGGGAGGACGATCATCCCGCCATACACCATGTTTACTTCGTGCAGGCGGAACTGGAAGCGCGTGGCCACGCCGAAGTTCCCGCCGCCGCCGCGGATGGCCCAGAACAGGTCAGGGTTTGTCCATTCGTCCGCCGCCAGGATTTGCCCATCGGCAGTGACGATTTCAGCCGCGAGCAGGTGGTCGATCGTCAGACCGTGTTTGCGCACCAGATAGCCCACCCCGCCTCCGAGGGTGATACCCCCCAGGCCGACCGAGGCCGTGTCGCCAAAGCCGGACGCCAGGCCAAAGGCGGCAGCCTCGCTGGTGTATTCTCCGGCGGTGAGTCCGCTTTGAGCCCAGGCCGTGCGTGTTTTGGGGTCGATCTGCAAACCGCGCATCTGGCGCAAGTCGAGGACGAGGCCGCCATCGACGGCGCCGTGGCCGGCATTGCTGTGCCCACCACTGCGCACAGCCAGCTTCAGGCCGCTTTCGCGCGCCAGTAAAATGGCGTGCGCCACCTCCTTCGCGGTTTTCGGCAGCGCAATGGCCGCCGGGCGGCGCTCGAACCCGCCGTAGAACACGGTGCGCGCCCCGTCATACCGGTCGTCGCCCGGGAGGATCAGGCGGCCGTCGAGCGCGGCATGCAGCTCGGCAAGCGCCGGGCGGCTCAAGGTGGTTTCATAGGTTGTTTCAGTTCGTTTGCCAGTCATGGTGCCGTTTCCTTAACAAGCTGTGAGTTACGCAAAGTCTGCCCGGCGATACGTCAGCAGCGCAACACCCGAGCGTGTGACCCTGGAATTGACGAGTTTGAGCCGCTTCACGGCGGGCCACTGGGTGAAAAGCTTCTTGCCGCTGCCCACGATTACCGGGTGGAGCATGAGCGTGAATTCGTCGAGGAGGTCGTCTCGCAGCAGGCTCTGCACCAGCGTCGGGCTGCCGGCCACGCCGATGGCTTTTCCGGGCAGTGTTTTGAGCCGGGCGATCTCCTGCGCAAGGTTGGCCTTGATCAAAACCGGTTTTTCCCATTGGCCCCAGCTTACCTCGCTCAGCGTGGTGGAGACGACGTACTTCGGCGTCTGGTTGATGTGGCTGGCATAAGGCTCGTCGGTGGAAGTTGGCCAGTAGTTGCACCAATCCTGGTAGGTCACCCTGCCGAGCAGGATGGTATCTTCGGATTCGAGGTGGGCCGCCATCGCATCGGCCATATCGGCATCGAACACATCGAACTGCCACAGGTTGGGCGCTTCGACGACTCCGTCGATGGAGGTAAATAACCCGGCAATGACCTTGCGCATCATCGTTTCCTTTCCTTCACCAGCCCGCAGGCCTGCGCTGTGTGGGGCGGGTGAACCTTGCTCCCTTGGTGCGGCCAAGAAGACAAATTTTATAAAATTAGTACATTTATTCTAGTAATATAGCAGCATGCCGTCCAAAAGTCAAGTCACAGATTCTCCGGTGACTGCCGGAGATGCGCCCCGGGCATGCCTTGACAGGGGTGTAAATTCCCTCTTATACTGTTGTAAGGGCTTACATTCTCAACCCAGGGGCTTCACGGCCTGTCAACCGAGAAAGGTTATTCGATGATCCAGCTCTACGGCTTCGATTTTGGCGACCCGGTGCTGAACGCCAACGGCTGGCTGCTCAGCGGCCAGGTGATCACCTTTGAGAACACATACGGGTTAGACCCCGAGCGCCTGCAGCGTTCGCACCGCGGCAAGGTGCACGCCATGTCAGCCGGCCGCCTGATGTGGGCCGGCAACCAGGAAAAGGCCCCCGGCAGGGCCGAGCTGGTGGCGACCGAAACCGATGACGGCCTCGAGATCTCCCTTTCGGCCGAACACACCCAGACCATTCGCACGTCAAAGATCATCCTCTCCGGCCTGCCGGATGGCGTGATCCTCGGCAACCGCTGGAATGAGCAGGCCATCGGCGACGGGCATGTCTATGCCTGGCCGCTGCACTTCAATATCGAGCCGATCCATACGCCGCTGATCTTCCTCAAAACCGAAGCGGGCGACTACTTTTACTTCCGCTCGCTCGATACCCAGGTGCGGCGCAAGGCTTTCGCCGTTTACCATAACCCGCGCGGCCAGGGGGTGGTGGTGGAGTTGCTGCACAACGACCTCGGCCCAGAGATGAGCAACCGCACTCAGACGCCTCTCTGGCAGGTGGGCAAGACGCGCAACCCCGATGCGGTCGTCAGGGCGCACATGCGGCACCTGGAGGAGCATTTTGGGTTGGTGCCCTGGGAGGAGAACCCGTTCGTGCCCGGCTGGCTGCGGCAGGTAAGCCTGGTGGCCTATATCCACTGCCAGCACTGGTCGGGGTACATCTTCAACGACTACGAAGAGACACTGCGCATCATCCGCACCCTGGCGGAGCGCATCGAAGGCCGGCGCATCCTGGCGCACCTGGCAGGCTGGGAAGGGCGCTACTATTGGGTCTATGGGCAGGCCCGGCCCGACGAGCGCATGGGCGGAGAGAGGGGCTTCCGCCGCCTGGTGGAAGAGGCGCACAAGCTGGGAGTCCACCTGCAGTTGATGATCGGCGGCAACTGCGCGCACATCGATTCGCCGGGCTTTCACCGCTGGGGCAGGCCGAGCATCCTGCACACCGAAGGCGGCATGGAAATCTGGGGCAACCAGCCCGATTGGGATATCTCGCGCACCTTCGATACCTTCTGGCAGGCCTGGCTCAACCCGGCAGCGCCCGGCTGGCACCGGCATCTGCTGGAGACTGCCTCGGGGCTGATCGAGGGTTATGGCGTGGATGCAATCTTCCTGGATACTTACGGCATGTGGACGAACGACCCGGCCCACCCGGTTTACCCCGGGCTGCTGCGCCTGCGCGATGAGCTGAAGGCGCGCCACCCGCAGGCCTTCTTCACCGGCGAGAACTGGTGGGATCTGATGGCCGCCGTCTCGCCGATGACGCATGACGACGGCCTCTACCTGGGCCGCTGGTGGGAGTTCTTCGGGCGCTACAGCCGCGGCTATGCGTTCAACGGCTGGGGCGACCCTTCGCGCAACAGCACGGGCGTCAATGAGCTGGGCTACCTCAAGTACAAGCGCGTGCAGGATTCGCCCTACCTGATCCCATCGTTGATCGTGGTGGATGGCACGCTCGAGAACGCCTCGGCCGAGGTGGACGCGGTGATCGAGCAGGCGAAGGCCTGGGCGGCGAAGTATATCCACCCTTAATACACCGCACGGATGTGGAAAACCTGATGAGCCTTCCTCCTGAAAAACAGCAACTCCTGGAACGCGCCCTGGCGCTGCTCACGGCAGTTCGGGGCGTGCAGGCCGTCGTTTTGGGCGGCTCTCACGCGCGCGGAACCGCGCGGCCCGATTCCGACCTGGACCTTGGCATCTATTATTCCGAAGCCGCGCCGTTCGCGATCTCCGAGATCCAGTCGGCGGCGGCAGCCCTCTCCGGCCGGGCCGGACAGGAGGTGACGGATTTCTATGGCTGGGGGCCGTGGGTCAACGGCGGCGGGTGGGTCCACACCCCGGCGGGCAAGGTGGATTTTCTCTACCGCAACCTGGAACAGGTGGAGCGCGCCATCCAGGACGCACGCCAGGGCATCGTTCACCACCACTACGACCAGCAGCCCGCCTTCGGGTTTTACAGCGTCATCTACCTGGCGGAAACGCAGATCTGCCTGCCGCTGCACGACCCGGCGGGGCACATCCAGCGGCTCAAGGCTTTGGTGGCAGGCTACCCGCCGCTGCTCAAGGAAAAAACGGTCTCCCAAATGCTCTGGCTGGCGGAATTCAGCCTGCTGCATGCCGATGGGTACGCTGCTTCAGGCGACGTGTACGCGACGGTCGGCGCGCTGGCGCGGGCGGCTTCTTACCTGACTCAGGCGCTATACGCGCTGAACGAGACGTACTTCTTGAACGATAAGTACGCTCTTCGGGAGATGGCGGGCTTTGCGTTCCTTCCGCCTGGATACCTCGAGCGCCTCCCGGCTGTGCTGGGCAAGGCCGGGCAGACGGCAGGCGAGCTGCGAGCCTCTGTGAACGAGATGCGGGTGCTGTGGGGCGAGGTGGTCGGCCTGACGGGAGGGGTATACCGCCCGGCGTTCCAATTGTGAGCGGGCGAAAATTCCGGGAAAGCATCTTGACAATGCCGAGAATCTCCCTATACTTAATGTAAGGGCTTACATGGTGAAGAAAAAGAATCCCACCATCTATAACGTCGCCGACCGGGCACAGGTTTCGATCGCCACCGTCTCGCGGGTGCTGAGCAACAGCCAGAAGGTGCGCCCCGAAACCCGCGAGAAGGTCCTGCGCACGATTCAAGAGATGGAATATCACCCCAACCAGGCCGCACGCAAGCTGGCTTACCAGACCACCGGCACCATCGGCCTGATCTTCCCCGATATCTCAGGGCCGTACTATTCCATGGTGATCAGCGGGGTGGACCAGGAGGCCGACCGCCACGAACACAGCCTGTTGATCTATGGCACGCGCGGTAAGCCCACCGCGCATGACCGCTTCCTGCCGATGCTCTCCAGCAAAGTGGACGGCTTCATCATCATGACGCGCACGGTGGACGAGGGGCAATTGCTCAACCTCCACCGGCAGGGGATTCAATTTGTGCTGCTGGGGCAGCGCTACGATTCGTTCGACTGCGATTCGGTCATGCTCGATAACCGCGCCGGGGCTTACCAGGCCGTGCTGCACCTGCTGGGCCACGGCCACCGGCGCATCGCCTTTATCGGCGGGCCGGAAGACTCGCATGCCCACCAGGAGCGCTTCGACGGCTACCAGGCCGCGCTGCGCCACGCGGGCTTGAATCTCGAACCGGAACTGGTGGTGAAAGGCAATTTTCTCTATGAAGGCGGGCGCATGGCTGCACAGCAGCTGCTTTCGCTCGCCAACCCGCCCACGGCAGTCTTCTCGGGCAATGACGAAATGGCCATCGGGGTGATCGACGTGGCCAAACAGATGAACGTGCCGGTGCCGGAAAAGCTGGCTGTGGTTGGCTTCGATGACATCCAGATGGCGCTCTACACCCAGCCCAGCCTGACCACCATCCGCCAGCCGATGAAACGGCTTGGCGAGGTGGCCACGCAGCTGCTGCTCTACCGGCTCAAAGAACGCGAAGCTCCCATCCGTCACGAGGTTTTCTCGGGCGAATTAATTGTGCGCCGCTCCTGCGGCTGTTCCAGCGAGTGAAAGAAGATGGGCGTTTTTTTATCGTTGTTTTTGTAAGCGCTTACACTCCTCGAAAGGAGGTGACCTGGACGTTCAATCTGCGTGGTATTTAAGCCTGTTCACCCTGTTCAACCGGCTTGACTGTTAGGATTCTTTGGAGGAAAACATGAAACGCAACAGTATGTTCATTCTGGCCCTGCTGCTCATCGCCAGCATGGTCCTCGGCGCATGTGCCCCTGCAGCGGCAACGCCGGCCGCCACGGCGGAACCGCAGGTGATCGAGAACACGGTCATCGTCACCAAGGAAGTCGAGGTGGAAAAGGTCGTCACCCCCACCCCCGAACCGACCGCCGAACCCAAGCCGCTCTCCGGCGAGATCACGCTCGCCTCGGTTTCAGGCGCGATGGTGCCCTTCATGGAGGGCATGGCCAAAGCCTTCATGGACGCGAACCCGGGCGTCAAGGTCAACATCGTCCCCGAGCCTGAAGGCGGCGCTTTCGAGGCGCTCATCGCGGCAGGCAACCAGCCCGATATCATTGTCGGTTCCTTCGGCTACATGGTGACGAAGTACGCCGCCATGGACGCGGTGGTGGCGCTGGAAGATATGCCCGGGGCCGACGAGCTCTTTGCGCAGATCGACCCGATCGTGGTCAAGGAATATTTCGGCCACAAGTACTACGTCCCGGCCGGTATCGACATCACCGGGATGATCTACAATAAGGAGCTGTTCAAGGAAGCCGGGCTCGACCCCGAAAAGCCCCCCGTGACCCAGGCCGAATTCCTCGATTACGCTGCCAAGATCCAGGCCCTGCCTGCGCGCGAAGACGGCACCAAGGTTTATGGCACGGTGTTCTGGAATGAAGCGCTGGCGTGGGGCGGCTGGTACTGGAACATGCTCCAGCCGATCTACCTCACCATCAACCAGAACAAGTGCGGCCTGCTGAACCGCATCGGCACCGATATCGTCTTTGACCAGCCAGAATGCAAGATGGCCGAGTTCTTCACCTTCGCCAAAGAAGCGCAGAAGTATGCCCCGCTGACCATGGAGCAGAGCTTCTTCAGCCGCTCCATCGGCATGTGGATGCAATACGGCTATTCCTGGCTGCCGAACCTCAAGGACGCCAAGGGCCAGCCGATGGAAATTGGCAAGGATGTTGGCGTGGCTCCGATCCCGGTGGTGAACGCAGGCGACCAGCCCTACACCACGCTGGGCGGCCGCCCGTTCATGATCCTCAAGACCACCCCCGAGCGCGAGCTGCTGGCCTGGGAGTTCATCAAGTTCCTGATGACCGATGAGAACAACCTGGCCTTCGATAAAGAACTGGGCTATTTGCCGGTGAAACTCAGCCTGCAGAAGGACCCCTACTTCCAGGCGCCCGACCGCAAGCCCTTCGTCGATTTGCTCCCCTACGCGGTCTTCCCGCCCGCCTTCCCCGATTTCGACGCCGTGGCGAATGAAATCCTCAAGGTTTACAATAAAGTGGTTGTGACCGGTGAGATTTCGCCGGAACAGGGCGTCACCGAGGCGGTCGAAGCCGCCCGGGCCGTCATCGCCAAATAACAGCCTGTCTTGATGAACGCAGGCTGGGGAAACCCAGCCTGCGTTCGGGCGCAGCTTGCCCGCTCGATGGGACAGTGTTTCAATTTTCTGTTAATCATGGGGCAAGCCGCATGATTAACAGAAAAGATTCACCCGATCCACGAAGGGAGGACCCGCATGGCCGGGATGTTGAAACAGATCAGGAAAAGCCGTTGGGGTTATCTATTCATCTCTCCCTGGGTGATCCTGTATGCGCTATTTGGCATCTATCCGCTCGTTTTATCTTTTTACCTCACCTTCTTCGACTATAACTTTATCCAGCCTCAAGACCGCGCCTTTGTGGGAATTTCCAACTGGGTGCAGGGCATCCTCGATGAGAAGTTCTGGCACAGCCTGTTCAACGTTATCTATAACCAGGCCATCTTCATTACGCTGACAATTGGGCTTGGGTTGATTGTGGCGGTGCTGATCAAGCAGGTGCGCTGGGGGGCGCGCTTCTTCCGCACCATCTTCTTCACGCCCACCATCGTCTCGATTGTGGTCGTGATGATCATTGGCAATTACATCGTCGGCCCAACCGGGCCTGTCCAATCCTTCCTCGTGAAGATCGGCTGGCTGGATGAGGCCGTATTCTGGACTTCCTCGCGCTGGCTGGCCATGCCGATCCTGGCGCTCATTAATACCTGGAAATGGTTCGGCATCACCATGATCATCCTCCTGGCCGGGCTATACACCATCGACCCGCAGCTCTACGAAGCGGCCTCCATTGACGGCGCTTCCTCCTGGAAGATGTTCTGGAAGATCACGCTGCCCTTGCTCAACCCGCAGCTCTTCTTCCTGCTGGTGATGGATGTGATCAACGGCCTGCAGATGTTCACGGAAGTGTATATGAATTTCGATATCACCGGCGGGCTGTACGGGCAGGGGCTGACCCCGGTGCTCTACCTGTATGGCACGGCCTTCAACCGCTCCAATGTCGGGTATGCGTCCACCATCGGGCTGCTGCTGGCACTGGTGATCGCCGTGTTCACCCTCATCCAGTTCCGCTACCTGCAGCGAGACGTCTCTTGAGCCGCCGGCCTCGCAGGAAGGAGCCAAAATGACCGTTCAAATGGGAACCAGGCAGGTTGGCCGTTCGAAGTTTGTGGATTACCTGATCTTTATCGTTCTATTGATTGGCGGGCTGGCTTTCGCCATGCCGCTCTTTTATATCCTGCTCAATTCTTTCAAACCCGGGCGCGAAATCCTCTTCAGCCCGATGAGCCTGCCCAGCCAGTGGACGCTCAGCGGGTACATCAAAATGTGGGAGACGCTCAACGTCCCGCTGCTCTTCCGCAATTCGCTCATCCTGGCCGTCAGCACCACGGTGCTCAACCTGCTGTTCGACTCGCTGGCCGCCTACGCGCTGGCAAAGATCAGCTTCCCGGGCCGCGACCGGATCTTCTCCTTCATGATCGTGACGATGATGATCCCCGGGGTGCTCTTCCTCATCCCCACCTATGTGATCATCTACCGCCTGGGCTGGGTGAACCAGTTCCAGTCGTTGATCATCCCCGGCGCGGTGAGCGTTTATAACATCTTCCTGCTGCGCCAGTTCGCCCAGCAGATTCAGGATGAGATCGTCGAAGCCGCGCGGGTGGATGGGGCCTCCGAGTGGGGCATCTATTGGGGCATCATCCTGCCGATGATGCGCCCCGCGCTGGCCACGGTGGGCATCCTCACCTTCATGGGAAGCTGGAATGACTTCTTCGGGCCGCTGCTCTACCTGAACAAACCGGAATTGTGGACCCTGCAGCTGGGGCTTTACCAGTTCCAGACCTCGATCCCGGGGCAGAATGTGGAGCAAATCTGGGCGGCGATGGCCGTCATCACCGTGCCGCTGATCATCGTTTTCTTCCTCCTGCAAGACCAGTTCATGGCCGCTTTCGCGAACGCGAAGTTCAAATGAAGGAGCCGGCGCTATGAGCATGCAAAACGTCCCGATCCCTGTTCCGGCCGATGTTCAGGCGGCCCCCAGGCCGGTTTCCTGGTCGAAGCGCCTGCTCTTCGTCGCCCTGGCGGTGGCGGGGCTGTTCATCATCGGCTATCTGCTGGCCTGGATCGATTCTTCCAGCCTGGCGGGAGAGTTCTATGCCAGCGCCGAGGCTGCCTACCAGGAGGGCCGCTACCTGGACGCGCTGACCGGGTATGATGTCATCGACCCGGCCACCAAAGAGCGCACCGCCCACGGGGGGTATTTCCAGATCACCCGGCTGTGGGGCAACAACGGCGCCCTGCCCAAACCGGCGAATTATGACCGGGCCGTCGAACGGATCAACGACATCATCTATCATAAGCTCGATATTTCTACAGCCGAAGCCTTCATCCAGCGGTACACCGGCCGTTCGCATCCGTTCTTCCCGGATGTGTACTTGCAGCTGGGCCGGCTCTACGAGCAATCGGGTGACCAGGCGACCGCGATTGAAATTTACAAAGAATGCGCCCGGCTCTTCCCCAACCGGGCGGATATCACCCAGGCGGCGCTTGCCGACCTCGAACGGCTTGGGGTGGGCCAATAATTTAGACCAAGAGGAAACGCTTCATTGATGAAACGCATGCCCCCAGCTCTATATTGCACCCCCTACGGCGGGTTCACCGCCGACGGGCGTGAATATGTGATCACCCGGCCGGATACGCCCCGGCCATGGGTCAATGTGGTCTCCAACGGCGATTACGGCTTTGTCGTCTCGCAGGCCGGCGGTGGGTATTCATGGCGCACGCATGCCAGCCTCAACCGGCTGACGCGCTGGGATCAGGACCTGGTGCGGGATGAAGATGGGCGCTATCTTTACCTGCGGGATGACTCCAGCGGCGAGGTCTGGTCGGCGGCCTGGCAGCCCACCCAGCCGGATTTCCAAGCATATGAAGTGCGGCACGGCCTGGGCTACACCAGCTACCTTTCCAGCTTCTCTGGGGTGGAGTGCGCCTGGACTCTCACCGTGCCGCCGGATGACCCGCTGGAGATCTGGCTGGTGGAGCTGACCAACCGCCGCGAGCAGGAGTGCTCGCTGAGCCTGTTCAGCTACCTGGAATGGCTGCTGGGCGCTGCGCCCGACTGGCACCGCGAGTTCCACCGCATTTTTATCGAGACAAGTTATCGCCCCGATGCGCAGTGCATCCTGGCGCATAAGAGCCTGTGGGATATCCCCGGCGGGAGCGGTCCGGGCTGGAACCGCGGCTGGCCTTACACGGCGTTCCACGCCGCCGGCGGCGATGTGGCCGGGTTCGAAGCCGATAAGAGCGCCTTTTTGGGGCGCTACGGGCGCAAGTCGCTGCCCAAAGCGGTGAAAGACGGCACACTGGAGGGCCATGCCGGGCGCTGGGGCGATGGAATCGCCTCGCTGCATGCCCGCGTGCACCTGCTCCCCGGCGAAACAAAGACCGTCGTGCTGGTGACGGGAGCGGCCGATGACGATGAGCAGGCCCTGGCGCTTGCCCGCCGCTACACCCAGGAAGCCCAGGCCCGCCGGGCGCTGGCTGCCACGCGGCAGGGTTGGGAAGAACGGCTGGCGGGGCTGCACGTCGAGTCGCCGGATGAATCGCTGAACATCCTTTCCAACACCTGGCTGCCCTACCAGGCCATCTCCGGGCGGCTGTGGGGGCGCACGGCTTATTACCAGACGGGCGGCGCCTATGGCTTCCGCGACCAGCTGCAGGATTCGCTCGTCTGGCTGCTGCTGGGCAAACCGGATGAGACCCTCCGGCAGATCCGCCTGCACGCGGGGCGGCAGTTCGCGGATGGTTCCGTCTGGCACTGGTGGCACCCTCTGGCCGAAAGCGGGCTGCGCACCGGCTGCAGCGACGACCTGCTCTGGCTGCCCTACGTGCTGGGCAGGTATATCGAGGAGACGGGAGATTACCCGGCCTTCAAGCTGTGCGAGCCGTACCTGGACCAGCCGGAAGGGCATTCGCTGTGGGATCACTGCGAGCGGGCCATTGGGCGCGCGCTGGGGCGCTTCAGTCCGCGCGGCCTGCCGTTGATCGGCGACTGCGATTGGAACGACGGCCTGAATGCCTGCGGTTACCGTGAAAAGGGCGAGTCGATCTGGCTGGCGCAGTTCCTTTATGGGCTGCTCGGGCAGTATGCCCTCTTTGCCGAAAAGCTGAACCGGCCTGCGCTCACCGCCGAGTACCGCCGCCGGGCGGGCCTGCTCGCGGCGGCCGTTGAGAAGCATGGCTGGGACGGCGAATGGTATTGGGGCGCATCCACCGACGACGGCGTTCTGCTGGGCAGCAAGTCGGCTTCGGAAGGGACGATCTTCCTCAATACGCAGAGCTGGGCTGTGTTGAGCGGCCTGGGCGCCCCCGAGCGCATCACCGGGGCCTGGGCCGCGGTGGAAAAGCGTCTGCTCTCGCCGCACGGGCCGCTGGTGCTGGCCCCGGCTTACCGGAAGCCCGACCCTTCGATCGGTTACATAACCCGCTACGCGCCCGGCCTGCGCGAGAACGGCGGCGTGTACACTCACGCGGCCACCTGGGCGCTTTTAGCGGCCTGCAAGCTGGGGAACGGCGAGCAGGCCTACGACATCTACCGCTCGATTGCCCCGCCGATCCATGGCATGGAGCCGGAGGCCTACGCCGCCGAACCGTACGTGACGCCGGGGAACATCGACGGCCCCGACTCGCCCCATTACG
The DNA here is from genome assembly GCA_029975055.1 of Anaerolinea sp. Taxonomy (GTDB): domain Bacteria; phylum Chloroflexota; class Anaerolineae; order Anaerolineales; family Anaerolineaceae; genus Anaerolinea. The sequence continues at coordinate 20,816 of JARKPU010000010.1, read as the reverse complement.
GGCGCGGCGGCTGGAGCTGGTACACCGGCTCGGCCCAGTGGTTCCTGCGCGCCATCTGGGATGGAATGCTCGGCATCCGCGCCGAGGTGGGCGGGCTGCACATTTCGCCGTGCCTGCCTGCGGGCTGGAAGAAAGTCTCAGCCAGGCGGGCCTTCCGCGGCTGTGTCTATGAGGTCGAGATCAGCAACCCGGCGGGCCTGCCGGGCGGCGCAGCGCGCATCTGGGTGGACGGCGAGGAGCGGACCGGCCGGGTCATCACCTGCCCGAAGGGCGGCTGTGGAGGCACCCACCGCGTCCAGGTGAAGCTCTCCGCCGGGTGAGCTTGAGCCTGAAAAAGGACAATTTGCCGGATCCGCCGGGGCCTGAGACCGGCGGATTTTCATGCTCATCGGTGAAGCTAATCACTGGCGCGCGCAGGGTTTGGTGATAAGATCGAAGTATCGCACCATCTTCCGGATTCGAGGCTCTTGATTGAACACAACGAAGCGCAACACCTCATTGAGCGTTTCCGGCACTTTTGCGGCCTTTCGCCACCGCAACTACCGCCTGTGGTTTGCCGGGCAATTAGTTTCGATCATCGGCACATGGATGCAGAACACCGCCCAGGGGTACCTGGTGTACACCCTCACCGGGTCGGCGGCATACCTGGGATATGTCGGGTTCATCTCGGGCGTGCCATCCTGGCTGTTTATGATCTACGGCGGGCTGATCGCCGACCGAATGTCGCGGCGCACGTTATTGATCATCACCCAATCGGCAATGATGGTGCTGGCGTTCGTCCTGGCGGGGCTGGTCTTCTTGAACTGGGTGCAGCCCTGGCACATCCTGGTGCTGGCCTTTTTGCTGGGGGTGGCCAATGCCTTCGACACACCCGCCCGCCAGTCGCTGGTGGTGGAACTGGTCGATCGTGAAGATTTGAGCAACGCCATTGCCTTCAACAGCACCATCTTCAACACCGGTTTGATCATCGGCCCGGCCATCGGCGCGGCGATCTACGCGCTCACCGGCCCGGGCTGGTGCTTCACCATTAACGGGCTCTCGTTCATCGCGGTGATCTATGCCCTGTTCCGGATGCGCATCACGCCCACACCGCCGCGGCCGCGCGTGAAATCGGCGCTGGATGAGATCAAGGAAGGGGTGCGCTACGTGCGCGGGCATCGCCTGGTGCTGACCCTCACCGTGAGCGTCTTCGTGCTCAACATCGTCGGCTTTGGGCCCATCACCCTGCTGCCGGCCTGGGCGGTTTCGGTCTTGCAGGGAGATGTGACCACCAACGGCCTGCTGCTTTCGGCGCGCGGCATCGGCGCGGTGATCGGCGGGTTGGTCATCGCGGCTGTGGCCAGCCGCGGCGGGCGCGGCAAGATGTGGACCGTCAGCAGCCTCGTCATGCCGCTGGCGATGATGGCCTTCGCCGCCTCGCGCTACTTGCCCTTCTCGCTGCTCCTCATGGCTGTCACCGGCTTCACCCTGGTGGCGGTGATGAACAACAGCAACGCCATGGTGCAGTATATCGTTCCCGATGATCTGCGCGGCCGGGTGATGGGCCTGTATTCGTTGATGTTCATGGGCGGAGGCCCGCTCGGCGCGCTGGCGGTGGGCGTGCTCGCCGACCGCACCAGCGAGCCGTTCACCTTCTATGTCTGTGCGATCGCGACGATCATCTTCGCGGTGGGCATCTGGTTCCTGCGCCCCGAAGTGCGCGCCATGGATTAACCGGCCCGGCTGCGGCTATCCCTGGAGAGGAACGACCATTTCGCTCGCGAGGGTGTGCTTTTCCCCGTAGAGATAAAGCTCCTGCGCCGCGCCGTGCGCGAGCGTGATCCGGCACGCGCGGCTGTCGACGGCCACCTTCATTGCGCTGCCGCGGTAACTCAGGGTGAACTCGTAGCCGGTCCATTGATCGGGCAGCACCGGCGCCAGGTACAGCCCGCTTTCCTTCAGGCGCAGCCCGGCGAAGCCGTACACGATGGCCATGTAATTGCCGCCCATGTTGGCGGTGTGAATGCCGTCTTTGGTGTTGTTGTGCGTGTTGAACAGGTCGAGTTTGGCCGAGTCGCCAAAGTATTCGCAGGCTTTCTCTTTGTATCCCAGGCGCGAAGCGACGATCGAGAAAATGCAGCGGGAGAGCGAGGAATCGTGCGTGGTGATCTTCTCGTAATACTCGAAGGAACGGCGGATCGTCTCCCGGCTCTGGTAATCTTCGAGGATGAAATGGGCCATCACCGTATCGGCCTGCTTGCAGACCTGGTGGCGGTAAAGGTGCAGCGGGTGGTAGTGCAGCAACAGGGGGTGATGTTCCTTGGGGGTGCCGGCGAAATCCCAGGCTCTTTTCTGGAGGAAGGAATCATCCTGCGGGTTGATGCCCAGCTCTTCGTCATACGGCAGGTACATGGCTTCGCTGGCGCGGGCGAATTCGGCCACTTCGGCAGCCGAGATGCCCGGCTTGCGTTCGAGGGGTTCCAGCCGGCCATGCTGCTTGAGCAGATCGTAGATTTTCACCGCCCAATAGAGATTATATTTGGCCAGGGCGTTGGTGAAGTAGTTGTTGTTGACGATGCAGGTGTATTCATCCGGCCCGGTGACACCGTTGATGTGGAACTTCCCTTTGTAATAGTTGCCGATGTCGATCCAGTGGCGGCAAATCTCGAAGATCAGCTCCGCGCCCATCGAGGCGATGAACTCGAAGTCGCCGGTGGCGAGGTAGTAAGCGATGACCGCATAGGCGATATCGCCGTTGATGTGCACCTGCGCCGTGCCGGAGGGGTAGTGCCCCGAGCACTCGCGGCCCATGATCGTGCGCCAGGGGAAGAGCGCTCCGCGTTTGCAGCCCATGATGGCGGCGTTTTCGCGCGCCATATCGAGCGTTTTGTAACGCATCGAGAGCAGGTTTTTGCAGAACTCGGGCATGGTGAGCACGAAGAAGGGCTGGATGTACATTTCGGTGTCCCAAAAGTAATGCCCTTCGTAGCCCTCGCCGCTGAGGCCCTTGGCGGCGATGTTGCCGTATGCATCCTTGGTGACTGATTGAATCAACTGGTAGATGTTGTAGGTGAGTGCGCTGTTCAGGTCGTCGTCGCCGTGAATATCGAGGGAGCATTTCTCCCAGCAGCCGGTCAGGTAGGCTTCCTGCTCGGCGTATAGCTGCTCGATGGGCACGGCGGCGGCCCTCTCCAGCTCGGCGGCGCAAACCTGCCGGTAATCGGTATGGCGGATCGAATCGGCCAGCGCGGTGTACTTCACCAGCCGCACGGGCATGCCCTCTTCGGCATCGAGGGTGACTTCACTCACCGCAAAGGCTTCGCCCGTGGTGATTGTCCCCGCCAGGTTGTGCCTCACCCCGCTGCAAACGAACAGGCCGGATTTCGCCGTCTGGGAGGTGATGAAGGAGCTGCCGCGCTCCGCCTCCACCTTGCGCACCAGCAGATGCTGGAAGCTTTCCGCAGCGACGCGCGGGTCATCGGGGTCGTGGTAATTCATCACGTCGCCCCTGTGCGAAGATACAAAGCGCAGCTTTGCGCTGCAATTGAGCAGCGTCACCCGGTACTCGATGGTGAAGATGGAGAGGCGCGTGAAGGACGCCATGCGCCGGATGGTGATCTCCGCTTCCTTGCCCTGCGGCGACCTCCACCGCACGCGCCGGGTGGTGGTGCCTTTCGCCATGTCGAGCGTGCGCGAGTAATCGAGCAGCTCACCGCCGAACATGGAGAATTCCTCATCGCCGAGGAACAGCCGGATGCCCTGGGTATCGGCGACGTTGAGCATGGTCTGTTTCTCTTCGACCAGCCCGTAGAGCTTTTCGGCCTGTTTCATCTCGGAAAAATCGTAAAACCCGTTGATATACGTCCCGCGGACGGTTTTGTAACCCTCGGGGTAACCTTCTTCGAAGTTGGCCCGCACGCCGAGGTAACCGTTGGCGTTGTGGAAGATCGTCTCGCCGAGGAGCAGGGAATCGTTATCCAGGCCAAAATGATTCACTTCGTAGACAAAATGGGGCATGTTTGCATACCTTTTCTACCGGAATGAGGCGGAGAAAGCCAGGTTTTGCGCGCGCCGGGCATTACTCAAGCGCCTGCGGCAGTCGAGAGGGGTTCAGCCACCATTATACTTCAACGGGCTGGGTGTAAATTCCGCGCCAGTGAGCATTGAGAACAGGCCCGTTCGGCTCCAATCGGGCGCCGGCGCGGGCCTCGTAAAGCGTGGATGAATGGAAATGCCGGCTTATTCCCAGCGGAAGATCCTGGCCGAGATGAAAGCTCCCGCCAGGAGCATCACCACCAGCACGGCTACATCCAGCAGGTGCGCTCCCCAGGGTTCGCCTGCCCATAAGCCGCGCAGCAGGTTGACCACATAGGTGAGCGGGATGCAGGCAGTCACCTTTTGGACGGCAGCAGGCATCAGTTCACGCGGCCAGGCGGCGCCGGAGAGGATCAACATTGGGTAGAGAAGCACCATTGCCACCACCTGCGCGGTGCGCGCCGTAGGGAGCACCCCCGCCAGGATAAACCCGATGCCGAAGAAACTCAGGCTGCTCAAGGCGTACCCGCCCAGAAAGCTGATCGGGTTGCCCGGCAGGCGCACATGGTAGAGCAGTACGCCCGCAGCCAGGAGGATGAGCACGCCCAGGCCGGTCATGACGAACACCACCGCCACCTGGGCAGCCATCACCACCAGCGGCTTCACCGGCGTGGTTCGCAGGCGGCGCAAGATTCCGTTTTCGCGGTAGGTGGCCATCGTCATCGTCACTGCCATCAGACCGGTGATGCCGATCACCATGGCAGTGAACGCCGGGATGAGCGCGTCGATCGCTCCCTGCGAGCCGGTAGACCCCGGCGGGGGGGTATTGCCGTAGATCGTGGCAAAGATGAGCAGCATCACCAGCGGGAAAGCCAGGGTGAAGAATGCGGCCGCCGGCTCGCGCAGGAACAGCTTGGCTTCCATCCAGGTCATTTTGAGAAGACTTTTCATTTCACACCTCAATCGCGCATCGCGCGGCCGGTCAGGCTCAGGAACACATCCTCCAGGCTGGGCTGCCGGGTGCTCAGATCGCGGAAGGCAGCCCCTTGCGCCGTGAGCAGACTCACCACCTCGCTGACCAGCGGCCTGGCGCGTCCGTTGGGCGAAGACACCGTCACCTGGTCTCCGTTCATCTCCACGCTTCCCAGTTGCGCGAGTGCCTGTTGCAGCGCGGGCGAGACCCCGCCCAGGAGGGTGAAGCTGACGCGCTCCTCGGCGGCCAGGTTGTGGATCAACGCCGAAGGGGTATCGAGCGCCACAATGCGCCCGTGGTCGAGGATCGCTACCCGGTCGCAGAGGCGCTCGGCCTCTTCCATGAAGTGGGTGGTCAGGAGGATGGTCTTCCCCAGGGCGCGAACCGCCAGGATCAAATCCCAAATGGCGCGCCGGGCTTGAGGGTCGAGCCCGGTGGTGAGCTCATCGAGGAAGATCAGCTGCGGGTCGGGGAGGAGCGCCAGGGCGATGAACAGGCGCTGCTTTTGGCCGCCGGAGAGCTTCGCAAACGGGGTGTTGCGTTTTTCCTCCAGCCCCAATTGAGCAATCAACGCCTGCCAGTCCACCGGCCTGGGGTAGAACGATGCGTAGAGGTCGAGGGCTTCCCAGACCTTCATGCGGTCCGGCAGGTTCGACTGCTGCAGCTGCATCCCGGCGCGCTCGCGCAACACCTGGCTGCCCAGGATAGGGTCCACGCCCAGAACGCTGAGGCGGCCGCCGTCCGGCTTGCGCAGGCCCTCCAGGCACTCGATGGTTGTGGTTTTTCCGGCCCCGTTCGGGCCGACCATGCCGAAGATCTCACCGTGGCAGACCTCGAAGGAAATCCCATCCACAGCCACGGTGGCCCCATAGGCTTTCCGCAGGCCATTCACTTGCACGATGGCATCCATTGCGACCTTACTTTCTTTTCAAAATCGATTCGAGAGCTTCGATGTGCGCTTGAAAGACATCCCGCCCTGTTGGGGTGGCTGCCACGTAAGTGCGCGGCTTGCGATCGACGAAGGTTTTGTTGACGGCGATATACCCGGCCTCTTCGAGCTTGCGCAGGTGTGCGCCCAGGTTGCCATCGGTGACCTCCAGCAGGTCGCGGAGGTAGGCAAAATCTACCTCGTTACCCGGTTCGAGGGCCACCAGGGCAGCCATGATGCGCAGGCGCACCGGCTGGTGAATGATTTCATTCAACTCGGCCATGCTCTCACCACCTCGAGCGAATATAGAGAGCGAGGGCGATCATCCCGCCGCCGCCCAGCACGCCCATCCACAGGTAAAAGTAGGCGGGGAGCAGGTAATAACCGGCCAGCGCCAGGGCGGTGACTGGCAGCGCCCACCATGTGTAGGAATAAGAGAGCAGCATACCCGCCGCGAAATGGCCGATCATGATGAAGAGGATGATCAGCATGGTCACCTGCTTTCCGTCAGCGGGGCGTGCGACGGCGATGACGGCTGCGGCATAGAGCACCAGCAGCAGCCAGAAGATGCCGATGCGGCGGGCGTAAACGGATGTCGATGGGCTGCGGACGCGCCTGCCCATGCGCGAGCCGATGAGAACCCCCAGGGTGCTGCCGAGCAGGCTGAGGCCCGCCCAGATATAAGCGACAAGCGGGCCTGTCAGGAACTGGGTGCAGGCATAGCCAACGAGCCAGACCACGCCGGTGATGAAGAGCGTGAGGGTGATGCCGCTGTTGGAAATCGACCGGCGGGTTTTTTGCGTCATTAGCTGGATGGCTTCCAGCGCGCTTTGAGCTTCGTCAGGGGAGAGGTTCATGTCGAAATTCCTTAGAGTACTCTATACTACAGAGTATTCTATATCTTTTTTATTGGTTTGTCAAGCCATTTCCGCGATAATATGGAGTTAAACAGTAAACGAATGTACAATATCAAGATTCAAGGAGAAGCTGCATGTTCCGACTCAGAGTCTTGCAGGCGCTGCACGGCGATTGTCTCATCCTGGAATACGGCGCGCCGGATGACCGGCGCTTCATGCTCATCGACGGCGGGCCGAGCACCGTGTATCACGACCACCTGAAGGCCGAGCTGCTCTTGATCAGCCGGCAGGGCGGCAGGGTGAACCTTGCCGTGCTCAGCCACGTGGATGACGACCACGTCAACGGCTTGCTGGACCTGCTGCACGACCTGGTGGATGAGCTTCGCGCCGGGCAGCCTGTGACGATCACCGTAGACGGGCTGTGGCACAACTCCTTCAGCCAGACTCTCGGCCCTGTGCTCGAGCGCGGTTTCGCGCGCCAGGTGGCTGATGCGCCCCTCCCGCGCGGGTTGATGCCCGGCCTCGAAGTGCAGGCGCGCAGCATCAGCCAGGGCGATGAACTGGCGGCTTACGCGCGCGGGTTGAAGATCCCGATCAACGTGGAATTCAAAGATACGCCCGACCGGCTGGCCTGCACCGATAACACCCGCGTTCCGATCCAGGTGGGCAACCTGAGCATCTCGGTCATCGGGCCGACGCGCAAGTCGCTCGAGGCGCTGCAGAAAGAATGGGAGGACTGGCTCGCCAGACAGGCCAAAGTGCGCGCCCTGCCGGAAGGGGAGATGGAAATCGCCGCCCGCGCGCTGGATATGAGCGTGCCCAACCTGAGCAGCATCATGCTGCTGGTGCGGGCCGAGGGCAAAACCATCCTGCTGACGGGCGACGGGCGCGGCGATCAGCTCCTGGAGGGCATGCAGCAGGCCGGGCTGCTGGATGCAAACGGCGCTTTCCACGCCGATGTCTTCAAACTGCCGCACCACGGAAGCTCGCGCAACGTGACCCTGGAGCTGTTCGAGCGCATCACCGCAGATACCTATGTGGTCTGTGCGGATGGGAAATACGGCAACCCGGATTTTCAGACCCTGGAATGGCTTGTGCAGGCTGCTTCACGCCAGGGGCGCACGTTCACGCTGGCGGCAACCAGCCGGACGCCCTCCACCGACCGGCTGCTGCAACAATACGATCCGGCTCAATTTGGCTACCGGTTGGAGATTCTGCCGCCCGGGGCGCACTCGCTCGTGCTGGAGCTAAGCGCGAACGCGCCTGAACTGCCCCGCTCTGTTGACATGCTCAAGGGCATCGGCCCGGTGTATGCCCGCCGGCTGCGCGACGCGGGCATTCTCACCGCCGAGCAAATGCTGGCGTTGGGTTACCGGCGGCTGGCGGAGATTCTCAACACCGGCGAGAACCGGGCGAGGAACATCCTGGAGGCGGCTGGAAACGGTGCATAACCCTGGGGCTGGGGGCAGGCGCGCTCAGCTCAGGGTGATTTCGCGGATGGTCGCGGCGACCTTCGGCGGGTAATAGGCCTGGATGGACCCCGGATACCAGTTGATGTGCTCTTTCCAGTAGTCATGCAGCGCGGGGCTGGCTTTTAGCAGGTCGCAGAAGTACACGTACCAGGTGGTGTCCCAGGGGTATTCAGGCAGAGTCCTTGCCAGCATGAAAACGCTGTCCATAAAATCGGCCAGCCATTCGGCAATGGAAGCGATGGCGGGGTAATCGGCCTGGTCCTTTGATGCGGCCTTGCCTTCATAGAAGTACGGCTTATATTGCGGGTTTTCGACAAAGAAACGGTCGATCTCCATCATCTGCCTGGCCACTTCATTGTAGGCGCTGACGCGGCTTGCCTGGGTGGCAAGCTCGGTCTGGCGGTTCAGATCGCGCGTCTGCCTGAAGACGAAAAACAGCGAGACGACCACAAAGACCAGTCCGAAACAACCGACCAGTGTATTCAGCAGGGTAAACAGCAGGTCGAGCGTCGATTTTAGTTCTGCCGAAACCATTTTTCCCCCTTATTTCACATCACTTAGTGGTTTTCTCGCTAAATTCCTGGATTTTCCCCTCACCCTACCCTCTCCCTCTGGGTGAAGGGCCGGGGATGAGGGGGAATGTTTTGAACTTAGCGAAAAAACTACTTAGCAGCGGAGATCCTCCAGGATGCTCTTCAATAAAGGATCGTTTTCTTCTTTATGGTAGACCGTCTTAAAAATCTCCTGGATGCAGCGGCGCAGCGTTTCGCCGAACAGGTCCGGTGATTGCGGGTCGTCCGGAATCCATACCAGGCGCATGCGCATGGATCCTTCGCCGACCAGGTTGGGCATTCGGTACCCCGGCGCGCAGTGAAGCACCCGCCCGCCGTTGCGCTCATAGAACCCGATGCGGCGCTTCCGCAACTCCCGCTCAGGCGCCGACCCTTCATCTTCGGGTTCCACCTCGAAGATGACGCCTTTCCACCCCGCTTCATGGGCATCTCGCAGGATCTTCCGCAAAATGGCTGCGCCGATCTGCCTGTTCCTGAGTTCCGGTTCGACCGCGAGGTAATCCAGGAAAAGGAGGTTCGAGCCGGGCAAAAATTCCAGGATGCCGAAGCCGACGCAGGGCGATTCGTTCGACGTCGCGACAAAGAGTTCATGGTCGCCCGTATCGATTCCAGCGAGCATACCAGACAGGTCAATTCTTTCTTCGGGAGGGAAGCTTTGGGTGTAAATGCGCTCGATACACCCGGTTAATTCGGGTGTAAGCTCATGCACTTTGGAAACCTGGATATGGCTCATATCGCCACCCTGCCAATGGCGGTCGTCCGTACTGCTTATTATAGCGATATCCGCTTGAGCCGGTGAGAGCAAAGATGGACCGATTACTGCGCCCGCTCGGAAAGTGTTCATTTTTTTTGAAGATTGTGGGGCTTGCCCCACAATTTACAGAAAAAGATACACATGAGCTTCTCCCGGTAGATCGGCCCTTTAAAAAAAGAAAATGGGGGAGGGATCGCTCCCTCCCCCAATGCCGGGCGGTTCGTTATGGTGCCGTGGTGATGGGCTGCGGGGTTGCGAGAACCCAGCCCGATGCGATGATGGTTCCGTTGTTCGCCCGAATCCGGTAATAGTAGGCCGTGTTGCGGCTGAGACCCGTCTGCGTGAGCGTGGTGACATTGGCCGCCACCGTCACGCTGTTGAGGCCGCTGGTGAAGGCGGCATTCGTCGCGCGCTGGATGGTGAAGCCGGTCTCGTTGTTCGAGAGGTCGGCCCAGTTGAGGATGACCGAGCGCGAATTGCCGTTTCCGTTCGGGCCGATGACGGCCGTGAAGCTGCCCGGCGCGGCCGGAATGGCCGGGACGATCAGCGTGGCAGGCCCGGCGTAAGCCGAGGAGCCGACCGGGTTGACCGCTTTCACCTGGTACGCATAGGTGTTGTCGGTTGCTCCGGCCACGATCGATGTATCCACGATGGTCACGTTGCCGGTGCCGGCGCGGGCCGGTGCGGTGCCGATCTGGACGAACGCCCCGCCGTTGGTCGAACGCTCGATGACGAACCCGCCTTCGTTGGTGGCGTTATCGGTCCAGGTCAGGCTGGCCTGGGGGCCGGCTTGCAGCGTCACCGTCAGGCTGGTGGGTGCGGCGGGCGCGGTGCCCACGGGCAGCGGGTTGGAGACCGACTGCACCGTCATGCTCGGGAACTCGGCACCGTAACCGACGGTATTCTGAGCGACCACGCGATAGTTGTAAGCGTTGGCCGGGTTATAGGTGCCCGGAACGGTGAAGGTCCGCGCCTGGTGAATGTTTGGCACGTCCAGGGGCGAGAGGACCGTCCCGACGTTCGTCCAGTTGCCGAGCCAATCCATGCGCTGGATGACGAAGGCCGTTTCGGTGATGGAATTGTCGTTCCATGTCAGCACCAGGCGGCGGTTGTTGCCGTTGCCGGTCACCGCATAAGCCAGGCCGTCGGGTTTGATGGGCGGCAGGGCCAGCGAGACGGGCCGCATCATATCCATTTCTTCATGGCTCAGGATATGGCAGTGGTACACGTACTCCCATCCGAAGTTGACCAGCTGGTTGACGATCGGCGCCGTCGGGTTGCCTTGCGGATCAACATTGTTGAACATGTCCATCGCGCCGGCGGGCATCATCGGGCTGAGCAGCCTGATCGAGTTCGGCAGTTCCCATGGAACCCTCGGGATGATCGGCCGCAGCGCCACGATGGTATCTTCCAACGGCGAGATGCGCACCGTGTCCTTCCAGCCAAGCTCGGTTGCATCGGGCGGAATGATGATGTTATCCCATGTCACCCGGTTGACCACCTGGACGTCATAGAGGTGGAAGTGAATCGGGTGAGTATCGACGCCGTTGTGGGTGATGCGCCAGATCTGCGAGCCGTCTGTGGCGCTCGAAATGGGCGTCACTTTCATATCCGCATATGGCAGGTTGGTGCCGTCGATGAGCTCGGTGGACGGGTTGACATAGGGGTAAAGGGTGACGTTCTGCAGCCCGGGCGTGGGCGGTTGAGCCTCAACGCCGAGGTTCGCCTGCATCCGGCCAAATTCATCGAACGTGGTTGCGTTCATCTCGTCGTGAATGGCTTTTGGCTGGAGCGGCATGGTCATCTTGACGGTCGGCGCCCTGAGCGTGTTGAACCCAAAGGACATGGTATCGCTCACGCGCACCAGGCCGTCGCAGCGCTGGAGCGTGCTGCCGGGGGCGTTGCAGTTGCTGCTGGCGGCGAAGCTGGTGCCGTAGGCCGAATTGTAGGCGGCCTGGCCGACGATGATGGGGTTCTGGCCCGCTTCGAAGACGCCGGTGCCATTGGCATTGTGCTTGAAGGCGTTCTGCAGCTTGGCCAGGTTGAAGGCGGGCGCCGGAGTGCCGGCGATCTTCACCTGCATGATGGTGCGCGTGTTGGGGCCGTATCCGGGCAGGATGGCCGCCGCGCCCACCGGGCTGAGATCGGGAGCGCCGGTGTAGTAATCATACGAAGGCACGCGGGCCGGGAATGCGGCCGGGGCATCGTTGTAGAGGATGAGGGTCTGGCCGGCGAACTTGGAGAAATCCACGATCACATCCGCGCGCTCAGCCGGGGCGAGCAGCAGCGAGTGCTTATCCACGTTGCCAACATCGAAGCGGGTCGGGTCGGTGATCCAGGTGGTCACCTGCTGGCCGTCCACCACCACGGGTGCGGGCAAGAAGCCGCCCTCGGTGCCGATCTGGACCCAATCCGGCCCAGGCAGGCTGACGGTGGTATCGGGGGTCGGCGAGACGTTCGGGTCGGTCTGAGCCAGGGCCAGTTCGGCGGGGTTCAGGGCCACTTCGGTCGCGCCGATCACCTGGCCCAGCGTATTCGTGCCGGTGCTGGCGGTGGTCGGGTCGCCCACATACCACTGCATGTTGAAGAAGCGGTCGTTCGCGGCGTTGAGGATCCTCAGCCGGTACGATTTCGGTTCGAGGGTGATGGTGGGGTAGGCCACACCGTTCACCACCGGCGTGTCGTTGAACTGCTCCATGCCCACCGAGATGTTCGGCGTCCCTGGGATCTGCTTCGGTTCGCAGAACGGGTCGGTCTGGTACTGCCAGGTGGCCGGGTCGTCGAGGTTGCAGGCCGGGTTGTAATAGGGGTTATCAATCGGCCCGTACATCGTGTTGGCGGCCGGGGGCCAGAACCAGGGGCCGTACATCCAGCGCCCGTAAGCGCTCATGCCGGAGGGGTCGCCGGGGTTTTGCGCAGGCATATACACATGGTGATACCAGAAGCTGCCTTTACTGCCCCAGCGGGCGGCATCCCAGGTTGGGTCTTGCAGAGCCAGCTGCGCGGCATCGGGGACGAAGGTGCGGTCCTGGATGATGAGCGGAATCTGGTCGGCGGGGATGGTACCGCTGGAAATGAGCGCCGCTTCGGTGCTGTCGGAGATGAGGTAGCCGGCCGCTTCGCCCGCGTAAACGTTCAGGCGGGTGATGCCCCACGAGTGATCGTGGTAGAACATCAAGCGCGCGCTCTGCTGGTTGGTGTAGTAGAAGGTCTGGCAGCCGTCGTTGTTCAGGCCGCAGACGTCCATATCGGGCACATTTTGAACGCTGACACCCTCGGGCCAGGGGGTCATTTCTCCGGCCGGGGTGATCCACTGGTGCGGCGTGCCGTCGGAGATCCACGGTGTGATGCCGCCGTGCAGGTGCAGGGTGGCCCGGTTATCTTTGAAGCACATATCCGACTTGGGATATTCGCTGCACATGGGGTTGCGGACTTCGTCCATCACCGTGCCGAGGTCGGCCGGAGCGGGCATGCCCATGGGGCCCATGCCGGAACCCATCAGGGTGGAATCCACCGGCAGGAACAGGTCGCCGTCCGAGCCGGCCGGCAGCAGGTTGCGGAAGACGATGCGCACCGGTTTATCTTTGGTGGCGGCGATCACCGGGCCAAGGTACTGCGGGGTGGTGACGCCAAAATAGCCGGTATCCACCTTGGTGCCGTCGAGCAGCTCGTTCATCAACGGAACATGCTGGCTGATGGCCGCGTTCGCGGGGGTTTCGAGCTGGACATAGCCGCGCACGAGGGTGGGGGGCAGGTCGGATGAGAAGGAGGTGCGGTATTGGATCAGGCCGATCTGGAATTCATCGGCAGCCACGCCGTTATACACCTTCTCTTCCGACACGGCCACGGGCAGGAACTTGGCAGCCGGGTCGGCAGGGCAGCCGGGCGGCAGGCAAAGCTGCGGCAGGGCGTCGATGAACTTGCGCAGGCCAACATCCAGGTAGCCCGAACCGGGGGCCGTGAGGGTAATGGAGGTGACCGCACCGGCGTTCACCTGGGCGGTTGCCGCTGCGCCCGTGCCGGTTGGGTCTGAAATGGTCACCACCGGCGCGGAGACGTACCCCGACCCGGCGTTCACGACCGCAATGGAGGTGATCTTAAGCGTGGCGGAGGCTGTGGCGCCCGAGCCGGCATTCAAGATTGGGTCGAAGAGCGTGCCGTCGCGGATGACCACATTGGGCGGCAGCAGGTAGCCGGAACCGGCCTTATCCACCACCACCGCCGTGACGGCGCCGGAAGCATCCAGAACGGCGTGGCCGCTGGCCTGGACGCCGTTCGGATCATCCGGCAGGTCGAAATCTACCGTCGGCATGGTGTAACCGCTGCCGGGGTTGGTGATGGTCACCTGGTCAACACCGCCGTAGGCTGTGGCGGTGGCGTTCGTCAGGGGGATGACGGCCGAAGTATCCACCACGGAAGCCGCGAAGGAATAGGTGCGCGCATCGGGGAAGAGCGGGAAGTCAACCCCGCCGAGGGTGATGAGCGCTCCCTGGCTGGGTGCGGCCAGCGCAGGGTAGGAGAGGATGTCTGTTCCAGCTCCCGAATCGAGCGGGATGCCCTGGCCGTAGAACGCCATCACATCACCGGCCTGGACGGCCACACCCCCCACCGGGAAGGTGGAGATTTCACTGACCGCAGGGTCGGCGAGCGCGGGCACGGTGAGCAGTCCGCTGTCGAAAACAACCGAGTATTCATTTGGGTTCACCGTGGGCCGCAGCACATAGGCATGAAAGCTGAAGCCCGCCGATGGCGCGGCGCTCCCGCCGGCCAGGGCCTGGTTGAGGGTCATGAAGCTCTGAATGAACCCGTTCGGCAGCGCAGCCGGGAGCACCACAAACACCTCGGGGGCGTTATCGGTGGCAAAGGCGCGCTCGATGAGCTGGTTGCCAACCTGCACCAGGGTGCCCGTTCCGCCACCGCCCGAGAGCGACACGCTCGGCGAGGTGTAGCCCGTGCCAGGGGCGGTCACCGTGAAGCCCGTCACCACGCCGGAGGTAGAGACCGTGGCGGTCGCCGCGGCCCCGGTTCCGGCGCCGGTGATGAGCACATCGGCGGCGGTGTAGCCCAGGCCGGGGCTGGTGAGGGTGATGCCCGTGACCGAACCGTTAGCCCCAACCGAGGCGACGGCCGCTGCGCCTGCCCCCTGGCCGCCCGGATCGACGATCTGGACCGCGACGTTGGGCTGGGTGAGCGGGCTGAGCGCCCAGTTCGGGTAGGGGCCGAAGTAATGGGGCACTTTGGACTCATCCGTCGGTCCGGCCGGCATGGCCTTGACGGATGTGTTCGTCCCCATCAGGCTGGTCATGATGACCAGCACTGAAACCACCAGATTAATCAATTTCCGCTTGTTCATCTCAAGGACTCCTTGTTTCTGAAACACCTGGTTACCTGATCCGCGAGGTTGTTCATCCTTAATTTTCGATTGCCCTCCTCTGGCTCTTTTCCTAAGCTGGATGCATATCGAACGGGAATCTTCCGCCGGCGGGGGGCGATCCACCCCGGCCGGTTGATGTGAGCTTCATTTCAATCTTTCTTTCGCTCCATGCGTTCGTCCTTTCGTTTCAATCCCCCAGGGAAATGCCCGAGGCTGGTGTCAAGAGATCAACTCGCTGAGCGTGTTGATCGTGCAATTGGCGCACCCAGGCAGGCGCCAATGGATCTGGTCGGCAACAACGACGAACTGGCTGTTCATCAGGCCCGCGATGCGCGTAAATTCGGCCTGACCGGCCAGTGAAGCCAGTTCCGGCTCCTCCACCATGGCCAGCAGGCGGCGCATATCCGCCCCCAACCGGAGTGCCTCATTCTGGATTTCCTGCCGGCTCGAGAGGACCTCCGGGAACAGCCTGCCGCCCTTATACCGCTCGTACCAATAGGGGGGCATGCCGGCGCGGAAGTGTTCCGGCGAGGCGGAGGCAAGCAGGCCCAGGGCGGCTTTCATGCCGGTGTACAGCAGATGCAGACGGCTGAGCTGGCAGACGGTCAACAGCGCATCTTCAGCGGAAACCGGCGCCTGCCCGCCGCGCAAGGCAAGCCCAAGCTTCACCAGCCGGGCGATGAGCCGGTGGTCTTCCTTCAGCGCCTGCAGCGAGCAATAAAGGTTCTGGCGGAACGCGCACAATGCCTGTGCGGCGATTCCCCGGTGGTGGAGCGGCAGGTGCAGCGCGTACTTCCAATCGATGCGCTTGCGCGTGGCGTTCGAAGCTTCCATGTCGGGGATGGATTCGGCGTTCTGGAAGGCCGTCACCAGCGCGAGCCGGAAGATCGAAGCGGCATCCAGCGATGCGCTTGGGTCGAGCAGGTGAATGTCGATCCCTTCCACGAGAGCGTCGGTTGCATCGCCGATCGCCAGGTAAATATTCGTGCGGGCATACAACTGCCTCGCCAGCTGGCTGGTTTCTGCGGGGATCTCGCCGATTGCTTTCTGACCAGGTTTCATGCCGTGTTTCCTGTACACCAATGAAAACCGCCTGCATTCACGATACAGAAATGCAGGCGGGATGAAAACCGTATGAAGAGCGTATTTCTCTTGAGGAATTAAAAGCACGGCTGCTCTACCGTGCGCAGTACCGTCTCCGTAGTTTCTACGTAAGCCGGGTGATCGGCTCTCGATCAGCCGGGTTCAGCGGTGAAGGCCGCGCTCCCGTGGCGCGATCAATTCAAGTTGTGCTCGGCAGCGTAGCGAACCAATTCAACCCGGCTGTGGAGGTTCAACTTGTCCATCAGGTTCGAGCGGTGCGTTTCCACCGTGCGAATGCTGATGTTCAACGCTCCGCTGATCTGCCGGTTGGTGTACCCTTTGACGATCAGGCGCAGCACTTCGATCTCTCTCGCGCTGAGCGGCTCGACCTCGCCGGGCGGCTTGGGGCTGGTTTTAACAGGGGGCGCCACCAGCGACGACACCAGCGCCGGGTGAATGTAGATGATTCCGCGCCAGACGGCATAGATCGCGTCCACCAGCTCCGATTCCGCGGCGCGTTTGATGATGTAACCTTTCGCGCCGGCGCGCACGCACTCGCGCACCAGTTCACTGTCTTCATGCATCGTCATGATGAGGATCTTCACTTGCGGCAAGTCTTGCAGCATGCGGCGGGTCGTCTCCAGGCCGTCCATACCCGGCATTCCCATGTCCATCAAGACGACATCCGGCTGGGCATCGTGAGCGATCGAGAGCGCTTCGTCGCCGCTGGTTGCCTCACCGACGATCTCGAAATTCGAGTCCGGGCTGAGCAGCGTCTTCAGCCCTGCCCGGAAGAGGCGATGGTCGTCAACGATCAAGATTCGGATGGGCATGGAACCTCCAAAACAATCGTGGAGCCCTTGCCGGGCGCGCTTTCGATGGAGACCTTCCCGCCCAGCATATTGGCCCGCTCGTGCATGCCGAGTATCCCCAATTGATTCGAGCGCAGAGTTTGCGGGTCGAAACCGATGCCATTATCTTCGACGACGATGACGATCGTCTCATCGCGCCGTTCGAGGAGGATGCCCACGCGGGAGGCCTGGGCGTGGCGAACCACATTCGTCAACGCTTCTTGAGCGATGCGGTAGATGGCGGTTTCGATCTCGCCGGGCAGGCGCTCGATCTTGCCAACGGCTTCGAACTGGATGTTCAAGCCGTGCTGGGCGGCCACCGTCTCGGCGTGCTGGCGCAGCGCCGCCTCGAGCCCGAGGTGGTCGAGGGAGGCAGGACGCAGGTCAACGGCCAGGCGGTGCAGCTCCTCGAGCACGTCCTCGGCGATCTGCTTGAGTTCGCGGCTGTGCTCGATCACGGCCTGGGGGTCGCCGGAGTCTTTTTCCAGGTGGTGCAGGCCGATCATCATCGAGGCCAGCGCCTGCCCGGCTTCATCATGAAGCTCGCGGGCGATGTAATGGCGCTCATTTTCCTGCACTTCTACCAGCCGCCTGGAAAGGGCCTGCTGCTGCTCGCGCCCATCGCGCACCTGGTCGAACAGCCAGGCGTTTTGCATGGCTACGGCAGCCTGACCTGTCAGGGCGGTGGCCCAATGGACCAGATCCGGATTGAAGAACGATGGGCAGAGGTGTTCGAGCATGCAGATGCCCACCACCTGCTCGCCTGCCAGCAGGGGGATTGCCAGCCAGCTGCGCACAAACGCGTCTTCCGGCAGGAACCACAGGCCCGGATACAGGAGCGTATCGGGCACGGTGATCATCTCTTTCTGCTTGAGGAGAGTCTGGGTGAAAGGTATGTTCTCGATGGGCAGCCTCCGGCCCATCAGACGCGCCTGCTCCGGCCAGGCTTCTTCTCCACGCGCCAGGCGCACGATGAAATGCTGCTCATCTTCCAGGAGCAGGATATGGGCGCTGGTGTATGGCACAACCTGGTGAAGATGGTCGAGGAGCGTATTGAAGATCGTGTCGCTATCCAGCGAGCCTGAAATGGCCAGCACGGCGCTGCGCAGCGTTTCGGCGAAGCGGTGGGCTTCCATCTCGGCCATGTAGAGGCGCTTCACCTCGCTCTCGCTGTGCTTGAGCGCCTCTTCGGCTTTGATTCGGTCTGTGATATCCCGCGCTTCATAAATCAACATGGCCGGAGCGCCTTGTTCGTCGAACAACGGCTTGATGGTGATGTCCATGGTGGCCTTTTCGCCGTTGCGGGCCTTCACTTTGTATTCTCCGCGCACGAATTTCTCTCCCACCGCTTGTTGGATCGCCGTTTGGAGCTGAGACTGGATCTCCTCCGGCGAGGTTGTCGCCGTATCCCACCAGGGCAGCTTCCAGAGGGGGCGGCCCGCCAGAGCATCCTGCGCATAGCCTGTGAAATCGAGCGCGGTCTGGTTGGCCAGCAAGACGTTCCCGGAAGAATCGAGGAGCAGGCTGTGCTGGAAGGTCTGGTTGAACACACCGCGGAAGCGGCGCTCGCTTTCGACGAGGGCCTGCTGAGCCTTCACCCGCTCGGTGACGTTGTTGAGCACGAGGATGAGGGCGATGACCTTTCCAGACGGGTCTTTGACCGGCATCAAGCTCCAATCCCAATAGGTCACGCCGCGCTCAGGGTGCTCGGCGAACACAAAGGGCTTCTCGACGATGTTGAAAGCCTTGCCTGTCTTCACCACGTTCTCGAAAATGGCCTGGTTCTCTTCGTTTGGGAAGAGGGCAAAGTGGTTCTTCCCGATGAATTCCTCGGCCGGGCGCTGGTCGGTATCTGCATAAGCCTGGTTGACGCGGATGAAGTTGAAATCGGCGTCCATGTAGGCGATCAGCACATCGGAGATCGAAAAGAAACGTTCGAGCACTTCGTTGGATTTCATCAGCTCCTGGCTGGTGTGATAGTGCTCATCGATCTGGCGCGAAAGCGGGCGAACGATGAAGAAATAATTGATCGGGAAGAGCAAGATGATCAACACCAGTCCATCGAGCACGACGACCACCGGCTCGGCCAGGAGCAGGTGAAATTCCAGGAAGACCATGAGAAAGGTCTCGATGGCAAAGATCACAATACTCGAGATCACCAGTACGCGGAAGATCAGGTTGTTCTTCTTCTGGAGAAAAGGTTGGTCGTGTTGGAGAGCGGCCGGCCCTTTTAGCATATACACCCTCTTTCGAAAGATCATTCGCGGAGAGGCAACCACCGATCCGGCGTTCGTTCCGCTGCAAGATCGAATTTATAGTTTTGCTGCAATGAGTCCGGGAAAGATTGGCTTGGAAATAGACCCCTCTGCCTGATCTTATTATATTCATCTGGTTTTAATTGTATATGCAAATTTCGGGGAGCTTTTCCTCCTGTGTGGGCCATGAACGGGCGCGGTACACCTGCCGGGGCGGCCTGACGGCCGGTCTGGGGCTACAATGAGAGGGTGACAAAGCAAGCCGACCTGGTGCGTTATCTCTTCGACGGGCGAGAGAATGCCGTCTCCATCGAAATGCTTGAGTGGATGGAGGCTTCTGCGCGCTTCACGGGTTTCGTCGAGATTTACCGCGATAAAATCCGTAAAAAGATCCGCGTGGCGCGCGACGCCGAAAGCCTGCTGGATGTGCGCTGTGAGCTGGCGGCTGCCCGCTGCCTGCTGCAAGACCGCCGCTTTGATGTGGCCTACGAGCTTTACGCCGGCGCGGGAAGGCGCGCGCCGGATTTTACCGCCACCTACCGGGAGAACCTTGTTCTCAACATCGAAATCGCCCGTTTGCGGGTGATGGAAAGTGAGGCGGCTGAGACCGGCCTCCAGCGCAAAGAGGAGCGGGTGGTGGGCATCTTGCTGGATAAACTCGCGCAAATGCAGGCGGGCATGCCCAACCTGCTGCTCATTTACACGCGCAGTGACGTGGCGCGCTCGATCGACCTGGCCGCCCTGCTGCATGTGCTCCAGATCAGAATCGAGCGGAAAGATCCCGTTGTCTATTCGCTTGGCCGTTATTCATCCCCGGCGGCGTTTTACAGAGGTTTCAACCGCCTCAATGGCGTCTTCCTGTGGGGCGGCAGTGTGCAGCAGTGGGTGAATAAGCAGGCTCGCCCACCCCTTGATGAGAAAGTGATGCGGCTGGCGGCAGGGCTGCTCGCGGCGAAGGACGGCCCTTGAGCGGTTCTCCCCCGCTCACAACGTATGGGCTAGTAGTCTGTCGCGATCCGCAATTCCTCATACGTCCCGTCGGGATTGATGCGCACCGCGGCATCTTTCCAGCCATCGGGGCAACTGATGGCAACCGTAAGGTTCCAGGGGGCATCCACGGAATCGTGGAATTTAGCTTCCGTGTAGCTATGAGCATCACCCGTGCCGATGACGCAGCCGGCCAGGTCTCCAATCAACAAATGCTCTTGGATGACTTGATGAGCCTGCTCGATCTCAGGGAACTCGCGCCAATCGATATCGTTTGAGAGCATGTACCCTCGGACGAGTCCGTAGAAGAAGTTGTATTCCACCCGGTTGTACCCGCTTCGGAAGATGGTTGCCTGTCCACTGATGGGGTTCGCCGGGTTGAGCGGGTCGGGTTTCGTTTTAACGATCACCTCGCGAACTCTTGGGTTGCTCTCGATCTCGTTAATCTTGCCCTTGAAATAGGCTTCAAGCGCACTCTGATCGAATTCTGATGGCGAATTCGCGCCGGTCGCCAGCTCGATGGTTCCGCCTTTCGAGCAGGCCAGGGAGAATTGGTCGAAATAGATCACCTGGAATTCGGAGTAAGCGGCCGGCAGCTGATAGGTGATGGTCACACTCGCCTTGCCGTTCGTAAAGCACGGCGAAATGACCATGTCGCGCAAAGTCCACTCGGAGTTCAACGCCTGGATGACCGGA
>JARKPU010000007.1 GCA_029975055.1 Anaerolinea sp. | reverse complement strand
AGTCGATTTTATGACTGCACCTTTCTTTATCGGCTCAAGATGGTGCGGTCCAGAGCGACCGCACCCTACGCACTGCACCCTTCTTTACCGGCCCAAGATGGTGCGGTCCAGAGCGACCGCACCCTACGCACTGCACCCTTCTTTACCGGCTCAAAATGGTGCGGTCCAGAGCGACCGCACCCTACGCACCCCCTCTCGGGGCATGGGTGGGGCCTGACCGCACCATCTTCCCCCCTCAAAACCTTGCCCCCAGGGCTTGACAGGCCGCGATTCACCGGTATACTACAATATATGAATAATTGCTCATATATTCAGGAGAACCATGGACGCCGCCCTGTGTGAAGTCACCTTCATCCACGAAGACCGTGTCCAGGCCGCCCAGCAAACCCTGGTGGACCCGCCCGCCGCCGCCCGCCTGGCCGCCGCCTTCGACGCCCTCGCCGACCCCACCCGCGTGCGCCTCATCTCGGCCCTCATCGACCAGGAACTGTGCGTCTGCGACCTGGCCGCCCTGCTCAACCTGACCCAGAGCGCCACCTCGCACCAGCTGCGCATCCTGCGCAACCTCAACCTCGTCCGCACCCGCAAAGAAGGCCGCATCGTCTTCTACGCCCTCGACGATCAACACATCCGCGACCTTTTCCAGCGCGGCCTCGAACACATCCGCCACAACTCACAGGGTTAATAGATCCATGGCCTCTTCAACGAAAACCTATACCGTCCTCGGCATGGATTGCGCCGACTGCGCCCGGCATATCGAACAGGGCGTGACACAGCTCGCCGGGGTGAACCGCGCCAGCGTCAATTTTGCCACCGGCTTGCTCGAGCTGGATGGATCGCCCGATGAAGCCGCCCTGCAGGCGCGCGTCGAGGCGCTCGGTTACCGCCTCGAAAGCCCGCATCCCGCCTCTCAGGCCCTCGCCGCCCCCGCCCGCGAGCGCGCCGTTTTCGGCTTTCTGCGCTACCTGCTCGCCCAGCCGGAGACTCGACTGGCCCTGGCGGGCGGCGCGCTCATCTTGCTCTCGCTGCTGATTGCCCCGCTCGGCCTGCCCGCCACAGCCGCGCGGGTGCTGCAAGCGGCTGCGCTCGCCGTCGCCGGATACCCGGTGGCGCGTTCCGGCCTGGCCAACCTCTTCATCAACCGCAGCGTCAGCATCAACCTGCTCATGACCATCGCCGCCGTTGGCGCATTGATCATCGGCGACACGTCCGAGGCCGCCACGCTCATCTTCCTCTTCGACCTGGCTGAAGCCCTCGAGGGCTACACCACCGACCGCGCCCGCCGCACCCTTTCCGAGCTGAGCCGGCTGGCCCCCACCCAGGCCCTGCGCCTCGGCGAAGAAGGCGAGGCGCTCGTGCCGGTCGAAAGCCTGCACCCCGGCGAACGCATCCTCGTCAAGCCCGGCGAGCGCCTGCCCATCGACGGCGAGGTGCTGAGCGGCTCGAGCGAGGTGGACCAGGCCCCTATCACCGGCGAGAGCCGCCCCGTCTTCAAATCTCCCGGCGACCCTGTCTATGCCGGCACCGTCAACGGCAGCGGCGCGCTGGTGGTGCGGGTCACCCGCCTGGTCGCCGATACCACCCTGGCGCGCATCTCGCGCATGGTCATTGAGGCGCAGAACCGGCGCGCGCCCAGCCAGCGCTTCATCGACCGCTTCGCCCAGGTCTACACCCCGGCGGTGGTGATCATCGCCGTGCTGGTGGCGGCCGTGCCGCCGCTCTTCTTTGGCCAGCCGTTCCTCAACACGGCCGGGCAGGCGGGCTGGCTCTACCGCGCCCTGGCTCTGCTGGTGATCGCCTGCCCCTGCGCGCTGGTGATCAGCGCGCCGGTGACGATCATCTCCGGCCTCACCGCCGCCGCCCGGCAGGGCGTGCTCGTCAAGGGCGGGGCGCACCTCGAGTCGCTCGCCGCCGTCAGGCAGATGGCCTTCGATAAAACCGGCACGCTCACCCGCGGCGAGCCGGCTGTCACCGGCTACCGCTCGGTGGATTGCACATGCGAGGCCGGCTGCGCCGAATGCGCCGACGTGCTGGCCCTGGCCGCAGCCCTCGAACGCCGCAGCGCTCACCCGCTGGCTCAGGCCATCGTCCAGGAGGCGCGCACGGCCGGCATCGCCGAGCGCTACGCCCCGGCGGAGGAGATCACGCAGCTCAACGGGCGCGGGCTGCAAGGCCGCGTGGACGGCCGCCTGGCGACGATCGGCAACCACCATCTCTTCGACGACCTGCACCCTCACCCGGCCAACCTGTGCGAGCTGGTGGAGCAGGCCGAAGGCCGCGGCCACACGGCCATGCTGCTGTGCGACGGCGACCGCGTACGCGGGTTCATCGCGGTGGCCGACCAGGTGCGCCCCGAAAGCCGCGCGGTGATCTCACGCCTGCACGCTCTGGGGCTGCGCACCGCCATGCTCACCGGCGATAACCCCTCGGCAGCCCGCGAAGTGGGCGAAAGCCTGGGGATCGACGACGTGCGCGCCGGCCTGCTGCCCGAAGAGAAAGTCGGCGCGGTGCAGCAGCTCAGCGCACAGGGCGGGCGGCTGGCGATGGTCGGCGACGGCATCAACGACGCCCCCGCCCTGGCTTCGGCCGGGCTGGGCGTGGCCGTGGGCGGGGCGGGCAGCGCCACGGCCATCGAGACGGCCGATGTCGTCTTGATGAGCGGCGACCTGACGCGCCTGCCCTTTGCCGTGCGCCTGGCGCGCAAGACGCTTCACCTGGTGCGCCAGAACGTCGCCATCAGCCTGGCGGTCAAGCTGGCGTTCATCCTGCTGGCGCTGGGCGGGTGGGCCACGCTGTGGATGGCCGTCGCCGCGGATATGGGCGTCTCGCTCTTTGTCACGCTCAACGGCCTGCGTCCGCTGCGGATGAAACCGGAGTAGAAACTACTCGTCCATCGCCCCTTTGTAGTTACTTCACCTTCTCTCCCTCGTCATCAGGGTGAAGGCCCGGTATGGCACCTCATACCGCAGCGGTTCGCCGCGCGAGAAGCGCTCGATCTCCTCGATCATTCCAAAGGTCATCTGCTCGCGCGCCGTGGCCCCGGCCATGTGCGGCAGGGCGGTCACGTTCTCCAGCCGGCGCAGCGGGCTTTCCGGCGCAAGCGGCTCTTCGGTATAGACGTCCAGCACGGCCTGGATGCGCCCGCGCTGCAGCTCCTCCACCAGCGCGGCCTCGTCGACCACCGCGCCGCGCGCCGTGTTGACCAGCAGTGCCCCCTCGCGCATGGCGCGCAGCTGCCGCGCCCCCACCAGCCCGCGCGTGGCGGGCGTGAGCGATGCGTGGATCGAAACCACATCCCCCCAGGCCATCACCTCCTCCAGGGATGGGCAAAGCTCGGCCCACGCGCGCCCGCCCAGCGCTTCCGCGCCGATGTAGGGGTCATAGACCTTCACCTGCACGCCGAAAGGCTCGAGCAAACCCAGCAAAAAGCGCCCCACCGTGCCCAGCCCCACCAGCCCGACCTTCGCCCCGGCCAGCGAGCGGCTTTCTGCCACCTGGCGTTCCCACAGCGCGCCCGACCGCATGGCCCGGTCGTGTTGAGGGATGCGCCGCAGCCCCGCCAGGATGTAGGCCAGCACGCCCTCGGCCACCTCGCGGGCCATGATCGTGTTGGCGCTGCACACCTTGATCCCGCGCTCATAGACATGCGCCGTCACCAGGTCGCCCACGCTTCCGGCGGCATGAGCGATCAGCTTGAGGCGGTCGGCGCGCTCCAGCACCGCCTCGCCGAACGGCGGGCAGCCCCAATGCGTCAGGCAGACATCCGCGCCCTCCACGAGCTGCGCCAGCTCGGCCTCATCGAGCGGCTCAGCCTTGGGGTTGAAGACCACTTCGCCCAGCTTTTGCAGGCGCTCGAGCGCCGCCGGGGGGAAGTACATCTGCCGGATGCTGCCTTCTTCGGTCGTGAACAGAATCTTCATGCCTGCCCCAGCCTTTCTGATCGGATCGTGTGGATCTAATTCTATAAATTGTGGGGCTTGCCCCACAATTTATAGAAAACTTGATGCACTGTTTCTGATCTGTGCTTCTGTGATTCTGTCAACCATTATATCTTCCCCGGCCTTTCCGAAGCCCCCGCCAGGGTGAAACCTGCCTCGTGCAACCATTCTTCTGCGCCTGCGTATATGGTTGTAGATACCACCTCGCGGCACACGGCGCGCCGCGAGAACGCAAGGAAGAAAGGTCTATCATGCAATCCATTACCAAAGCTCTCGGCTACTTCTTCGGTGTGGTCCTGCGCGGGCAAACCTACCTGAACGCGCTCTACCTCCTGCTCGCCTTCCCCCTCGGCATCTTCTACTTCGTGTTCCTCATCACCGGGCTTTCGCTGGGCGTCGCCCTGGTCATCGTTTGGGTGGGCCTGCTCATCCTGGCGACCGTGTTCGCCGCCTGGTACGGCTTTTTGGCCTTCGAGCGCGGCATGGCCATCGGCATGCTGCGCGAGGATATCCCGCCCATGTCGCGCCAGGACCTTTCCGGCAAGAACCTGTGGCAGAAGTTCACCGCCACGCTCGCCAACCCGGTCACCTGGAAGGGCCTCGTTTACCTGCTGGCCAAGTTCCCGCTCGGCATCCTCTCCTTTGTGGTGCTCGTCACCCTGCTTGCCGTCTCGGCAACCTTCCTGACCATGCCCTTCTACTACCCGTACTTCAGCCCTGAGATCACCCTGTGGGGCGACACGAACCTCTACCCGCTCCTCACGGTCGATACCCTCGGCGAAGCCCTGCTGGGCACCGTGTTCGGGGTCATCCTGCTGCTCATCTCGCTGCACGTCTTCAACGGCCTGGCCTGGCTCTCCGGCAAATTCGCCAGAGTGATGCTGGGCAACTTCTCGCCCGCCGCAGCGCCTGCCATCGCTGAGGTACAGCCCGCGGCCCCTGTGGAACCTGTCGCCGCCGCGCTGCCTGAAGAGCCTGCCGCGCCCGTCGAGCCGCCCGCTCCGCAGGCCGGTTAAGCAAACCCTCTCCGACCAACCCTCTCCCACCCGGAGAGGGTTTTTTTAATCCCTGCTACAATTATTCCAAGGGCGCGGAAAGCCCATATCCTGCCCAGGCCCGAAGGAAAGCCGCCGCGCCCCGCGCCTGAAAACCCCAACAGAGGTCCGCCTTGGACATTGAATTCCTCGAAGACGAACGCCTGCGCGCGTGGCTGGCCCGGCTTGGTTACCCCGCCGATGGCGCCCAGGCCCTGGCCGAAACCGCTGCCCAGGTGCGCGCCGACCCCGCCCTGCGCGCCATCTTCGCTGCCTTCCACGAGAAGACCGCCCACCGAGGCGAATGGCACCGCGAATGGTCCGATCTGCCCTTCGACCCGGCCGTGCAGGCCGCCTTTGGCGAGCGCGTCTCGCTCTTTTACCTGCTGGCCTACCTTTCGGCGCTGCCGCACACCCTGCTGGAATATGCCCGCCGCGGCATCCCGCAAAACATCTTTTGGGACACGATGACCGACATCCGCCGCTGGTACTGCCACACCCACCGGGTGGAAGGCGTCTGGCGCTTCCGCCAGTTCCAGTGGATCTGGCGGCACCTCAGCCCCGAACTCTTCCGCCTGGGCAGGCTGCAATTCATGCTCATCGAGTTCGATGAAGGCGTCACCGCGCTGCGCCGCAAGTCGGATGGCAGGATTCTGCTCCTGGCCGACCCAACCCTGCCCCTGCGCGCCGACGGCTTTGCCTACGGGGCCGGGCAAACCGGGGCGGAGGGCCAGGAGCCCCCGCCGCCCGCGCCCGGCGAGGCCTGGCTGCCCGTCTTCGAGGAGAGCGCCGCCGGCTGGCGCGGGAACCCCGTCTCACCTTATGGGTATGTGCTCAAAGAGGAGGTCTTTTTGCCTGCCGCCGAGTGGCAGCCCGCCCTGCGCCGGGGCAATACGGTGCTCGATCTCCACATCCCGCCCGACGACCCGTTCACGGTGGAAGACTGCCGCGAGTCGATGCTCCAGGCGCACGCCTTCTTCGCCCGCCACGCTCCCGGGCGGCCCTTCAAGGCGGCCTTCTGCCACACCTGGTTCTTCACCCCGCAGCTGCAAAAGCTCCTGCCGCCAGAGAGCAACCTGGTGCGCTTCCAGCGCGAATTTTACCTTTTCCCCTTCGCCGGGGGGCCGGGCTTCTTGTGGAGCTACGTCTTCGGCGAGCAGGTGCAGAACCCGGCCCTCGCCCCGCGCGATACTTCGCTGCGCCGCGCCGTGCTCGACTGGCTCGCCGCCGGGGGCGAACTGTTCGATCTGCCCGGCGTGGCCTTCCACCCGCCCGAAGCCTGGGGCACGCAGCCCTACATGGGGGCCGCGGAGAGGTAACGGCGGCCCGTTACCCGGCGGCCTCGGCCTCCTCGGCTTCATCGCGGAAGGCCAGCTCGTGCAGGCGGTAGAACAGCCCTTTCTGCTCGAGCAGCTCGGCCTGCGTCCCGGCTTCCACCACCTTGCCGCCCTCGATGGCGTAGATCACATCGGCATTCTCCACCGTTGAGAGGCGGTGCGCAATGATCAGCACCGTCCGCCCGCGCATCAGCTCGCCGAGCGCGCGCTGCACCACCTCTTCGGATTCGGAATCGAGCGCCGAGGTGGCTTCGTCCAGCA
Source organism: Anaerolinea sp. (assembly GCA_029975055.1). Lineage (GTDB taxonomy): Bacteria > Chloroflexota > Anaerolineae > Anaerolineales > Anaerolineaceae > Anaerolinea. The sequence goes on along the minus strand of JARKPU010000007.1, from coordinate 47,006 downwards.
GCAGCACGGGCGCGTCCTTCAGCAGCGCCCTGGCGATGGCGATGCGCTGGCGCTGGCCGCCCGAAAGGCGCGCCCCGCGCTCGCCCACCACCGTCTCATACCCGTTGGGGAATTCGCTGATGAACTCGTGCGCGTAGGCCGCCTTTGCCGCGGCAATCACTTCCTCGTCGCTGGCGCCGGGCCGGCCGTAGCGGATGTTTTCCATGATCGTGCCGGAATACAGGTAGGCATCTTGCGGGATGTAAGCGAACTGGTCGCGCAGCTCGCTGAGCAGGTAATCGTTCAACGGGCGCCCACTGGCAAAGGCCGCGCCTTCCCTCACCGGGTAGCAGCCCAGCAGCAGCTTGAAGATGGTGCTCTTGCCGCCGCCGCTCGGCCCCACAAAGGCCGCCGTCTGCCCCTCGCGTACCGTGAAGGACAGCCCTTGCAGCACGTCTTTGCCGCCGTCATACCCAAAGCACACGTCTTTGAATTCCAGCAGTTCTCCGCCGGAGGGCAGCCGGGCCGGGGCGGATCCCTCGCCGCCGTAACGCTCCGGCTCGGCGGGCGCATCCAGCACGTCGAGGATGCGGTCGGCTGCCGCCAGCGAAGCCTGGATGCGCGTGATCGAGCCGCCCAGCGAGAAGACGAAGTTCTGGATCGGGTTGTTCAACTGGATCAGCGCCATCAAGACGCCGAAGGTCGTCTGCCCGTTGATCACCATCGCAGCGCCGACGGCAAAGGGGATCATGATCGCCGCGCCCGCGAAGGCGTTGGCCGCCTCCAGGGTCGATTCAAGCCCCACGCGGCGCATACCGGCATCCAGCAGCTCGCGGTTCGAGCGCTTGAAGCGCGCCAGAATCCACTCGTTCAGGTTGAAGGTGCGCACCACCTGGTAACCGGCCAGCAGGTCGGCCAGGCGTTCGCTCATCCCGCCCAGGCGCTCCTGCACGGCCTCGCCCGCCTTGCGCAGCGGCCCGGCGAACAGCGAGTTGATGATCAGCGGTAACATGCCGCTGGCAATGACCACCAGCGCCAGCTTCCAATCGAGCGCCATCATAAAGACCACCGCCGAGACGGCCTGCAGAGTGTAATTCACCAGGTTGAGCATATCCTGCTGGAAGGCCTGCTCGGCGGTCGTCACATCGTTGGTCAGCACCGAGATGAGGTCGCCGCTGTGGCGCTGCTCCAGGTAACCCAGCGGCAGGCGCTGCAGGCGGCTGAAGATGCTCTGGCGCAGCTCGGCCACCGCGCGCATGGTGGTGGCCCCCCACAGGTAGCCCAGCAGCACGGACAGGGGGATCCACCCAAGCAGGAAGACGCCCCAGATCTTGACCGAATACCACAGCAGATCGATGTTGATATGGGTAATCGAATCGGTGAACAGCTTGATCACGTAAGCCACGAACATGCGCTCGCTGGTCAGGACGATCGCCAGGCCGAGCAGGCTGGCAAAGTACGCCGCCCGGTATTTACCCAGGAAGCCGAACAAGCGCCAGAGGGTTTGCCGTTTGGTTTTAGGGGTGTTCATGCGTCGCTCCTCAGGCGGCTTTCTCGCCGTCGTCAAACTGGCGCTGGTAAAGATTGAAATAGCGCCCTTCGAGCGCCATCAACTCGGCGTGGCTGCCCTGCTCCACAATGCGCCCGCCTTCCAGGACGAAGACACGGTCGGCGTCGCGGATGGTAGAAAGGCGGTGCGCCACCACCATCGTCGTCCGCCCGGCCATGAAGCGCTCCAGGTCTTCCTGCACCTGCGCTTCAGCCTCGGTATCCAGCGCGGAAGTGGGTTCATCCAGCAGGAGCACCGGCGCGTTCTTGAGGATGGCGCGCGCCAGGGCAATGCGCTGGCGCTGCCCGCCCGAGAGCCGCGCCCCGCGCTCGCCGGCCAGCGTGCGGTAGCCTTCGGGCAGGGAGATGATAAAGTCGTGGATGTTGGCCTGCCGCGCGGCCTGCTCGATCTCCTCCTGCCCCGCGCCCGGGCGGCCCAGGGCGATGTTTTCGGCGATCGAGACGGGGAAGAGGTAGGTATCCTGCGCCATGTAGGCCATCTGCGAGCGCGCCGCCGGCAGCGACCAATCGTTCAGGTCGCGCCCGAAGAGGAACACGCTTTGCGGCTCCACCGGGTAGAACCCCAAGAGCAGCTTGAGCACGGTAGATTTGCCCCCGCCGCTCGGCCCCACCAGCGCCACCGTCTCGCCCTCGTGTACGTTGAATTCCACCTCCGAGAGGATTTGCTCTTCGCCGTAGGAGAAATTCACCCCCTCGAAGCGCACCACGGGACCGCTGCCGGCCACCGGGCTGAAGCCCTGCCCGCCTTCACGCTCGGCGGGCTGGTCGAGCATCTCATAGGTGCGCTGAGCGGCCCCGGCGGCCTCGCCCAGATTGGCCAGCGCGGGCGGCAGCGAGCCGAGCGGGTTGGCCACGAAGTTGAGCAGGTTGATGAACGCCAGCAGGCTGCCGAACGTCATGTGCCCGTTGATGACCAGCCAGCCGCCGAACCCAAAGGTCAGCAGGAAGGGCAGCACCCCAAAGACCGAAGCCCCCCCGTTGGTGATCGCCCGCAGGCGCGCCACCTGCAGCCCCTTCGAGAGCGCCGACTGGTTGGAGCGGCGGAAGCGCTCGTCCATCACCTTCGTCAGGTTGAAGGCGCGCGTCACCATCAGCCCGGCCAGGCCGTCTTGCGCCACGCCCACCGTCTCGCCGATGGCCCCCTGCATCTCCTGCGTGCGTTTGGCAATCGGCTGGTTGAGGCTCGACATCAGCACCAGCACCACCGGGATGAAGAGCGTGGAAGCCAGCGCCAGCTGCCAGCTTAAAAAGAAGAGCGCCGCAAAGGCCGAGAGGCCCAGCAGCGACTGGCGCAGCACGTCGATCAGCGAGGTGGCCGCCAGCCCCTTCAACTTGCCCAGGTCGGCGTTGACCATGGCGAGCAGGTCGCCGGTGTGGCGCTCTTCCAGGTAACGCATGGGCAGGCGGGTGGCCTTTTCGGCCACCAACTCGCGCAGCGTGGCCAGCGCGCGCTCGCTGAAGCGCCCGACGCTGCGCGCGCGCAGGAAGCTGAGCGGCGCCGTGGCCAGCAGCAGCGCCAGCGTGATCCACATGGTGGCGGTGAAGCTGGTGTAATTCCCGGCGGAAACGAAATCTACCAGCCGCGCCAGCGAGAAGTTCCAGCCGATCGTCACGCCGGTTTCGAGCACCACCATGGCCGCAGCCAGGTAGAGCCAGGCCCGGCTGCGCCCCGCCAGCATGAGTAAGCGCCGGATTGACGGCCAGACCGGGATTTTAGGAGGTTTCTCTGCGTTCATTTCACCTCGGCAGCTTTTCGATCTTCAAAACACATGGGAATTCAGCATTCACAAGCGCATACGATGAATGCTGTTCGGGCTTTGCTTTATAAACCGAACCTCACTTAGCCTCTTGAGCGCCGGCGCTCTGGGGGATATATTTGGCGCGCTGCTCCTCGGTGAGCACGGCCCACCAGGAGGCGAATTTATCGTCCCGCAGCTTTTTGACGATCATCTCCAGGTCGGCGTGGTATTTGGGCACCACCATCGCCAGCGCCTTGAGGAAGAGCAGCTTTTCCAGCGAGATGACGCACATTTCGCCGTGCTCGAGCGCGCCCTGCGAGAGGAAATCGTAGTCGTACAGGCAGATGGTCTGCCAGATCTCGAACTCGAAGACGCATACCCCCAGGTCGCCCCATATATCCTTGAGGTTGTCGGGATATTGCGCGGCCAGGCGGGTGTAATCGGCGCGGGGGATGACGAAATCCACGTCGGCGCCGGCGGGCCGCAGCCCGTAGAACTCCATCGCCTTCCCGCCGATCAACAGGGGAGGAGAGGAGAAGGTGAAGTTGAGTCTGGCCAGGTTGATGTACATCTAATGATTATACGGTAGGAACCCCGCGCAGGTTGCATGTTTCAACGCAAGCAGAAAGGCGCGGTCATACAATCGACCGCGCCCTCCTTGTAGGGTGCAGTCGCTTTGGACTTCACCATATTTCTTGCTCAAGCCAGTGCGGCGCGTCCCCCTCCCGCAGCCCTCCCCCAAAACAAGAACGGTTTTGGGGGAGGGCCAGGGGTGGGGGCATGCCTGTCGAGCCAACCCCCGGTAGGGTGCAGTCGCTTTGGACTGCACCATTTTCGCCTGTTTGCAACAGAAAGGCGCGGTCATACAATCGACCGCGCCCTACAAGAAGGCTCCTCGTCGAGGACTCGAACCTCGAACCTAGCGGTTAACAGCCGCCCGCTCTGCCGATTGAGCTAACGAGGAAAGGCCCCCATATTATAGCCGCCTCGCCCGTCCTGTCAAGGCCGACTGCCTTTCTGACCCATCTTGTGACATTCATGCACTCGATTCGGTGACAATCGGCAACCCCCCGCCCCGCGCCTTTGTAGTATCCTACAGGCAGGTTTTTTGTAATCATACCAATGGGTGTATTAATATCCACAAGGAGTACGACATGGCATACGTGATCTCGAAAGACGATTGCATCCAGTGCGGCGCGTGCGAAACCGAGTGCCCGCATGGCGCGATCTCCCTGGAAGGTGATTTCTACGTCATCGACGAGACCAAGTGCGAAGACTGCGCCTCCTGCGTCGATGTTTGCCCCACCGGCAGCATCTCGCAGAAGTAGCCCAAACCGGCTGTCGGCCATCAGCTGTCAGCTATCCGCCCTCGGCTTTCTTCACCGAAAGCTGATCGCTGATAGCTGACAGCTTTTTTCGATTATAATTCTGACATATGGACACCGATTTCCCCCCCGCCCTGCCCTCCGAGCCGGAACCCGCCGCCCCGGCTGCGCCCCTGCCCGAAGCCAAACCCCCGCGCCGCCTGCGCTGGCTCTACCTCCTGCCGGTGGCCTTCGCCCTCGGCATGGCCCTTTCTTACGCCCTCTTCGCCCTGCCGCTGCGCAAGCAGGTCAGCCAGCTGCGCTCCGAGCTGACCGTGGCCCAGTCGCAGGCCGGCAACCAGGCCGCCGCCGAGGTGCCGCAAGACGTGAAGCGCTACGACGTGCCCATCGACAACGACCCCATCTACGGCCCGGCCGATGCGCCCATCACCATCATCGAATTCAGCGATTACGAATGCCCCTTCTGCCGCAAGTGGCACAACGAAACCTGGCCGCTTATCAAGCAGAATTACGGCGATAAAGTCCGCCTGGTCTATCGCGATTTTCCCCTCTACGGCCTGCACGCCAATGCCGAATCGGCCGCCGAAGCCGCCAACTGCGCCAACGAGCAGGATAAATATTGGGAGTTCAACGACGCGCTCTTCTCCACCGAGTTGGGCCTCTCGCGCCAGACGTACGAATCGGTGGCCGGCAGCCTCGGGCTGGATTTAACCGCCTTCGGCCAGTGCCTGGATGACCGCCGCTATAAAGACGAGGTGGAGGCCGATTACCAGTGGGCCGCCAACCTGGGCGTGAGCTCCACGCCCACCTTCTTCATCAACGGCCTGGCCCTCGTCGGCGCGCAGCCCTATTCCGTCTTCGAGCAAGTCATTCAGATGGAATTGAACGGCGAGATTCCCAAGTAGGCAAAAGGCTCTCACCGACCGTGTACCAATTTCTCTAAATTGTGGGGCAAGCCCCACAATTTAGAATTAGATATGCACGATGTTGACCTTTAAGCCAAATCCCCGCCAACATCTTATATAATGGATGGCGGAGGATGAGCGCATGAAACGATACATCACCGTCGCCGGGAACATCGGGGTGGGCAAATCCACCCTCGTCAGCCTGCTCTGCCAGAGGCTCGGCTGGCAGCCCTTCTACGAGCCTGAAGCCCACAACCCCTACCTGGCCGATTTTTACCAGGATATGTCGGCCTGGGGCTTCCACTCGCAGGTCTTCTTCCTCGCCAACCGCTTGCAGATCCACCGCGCCATCATCCGCTGCCCCGGCTCGGTCATCCAGGATCGCAGCATCTACGAAGACGCCGAGATCTTTGCCTGCAACCTCTTCCACCAGGGCTACATCAACCCGCGCGATTACGAAACCTACCGCGCCCTCTACCAGGGGTTGATCGAATTCCTCCCCCCGCCCGACCTCGTCATCTACCTGCGCGCCACGCCCGAGACGCTCCTCGAGCGCGTCGCCCAGCGCGACCGCTCCTACGAGCGCGGCATCAGCCGCGACTACCTCGACAGCCTCAACAAGCTCTACGACCGCTGGATCGACGCCTTCACCCTCTGCCCGGTGCTCACCGTGCCCGCCGACCAGCTGGATTACGTTGCGCGCCCCCGGCATCTGGAGCTGGTGGCGCGCAAAATCCACGAAAAACTATCCGGGAAGGATATCGTCGTTTTTGACCCGGAGGAGATCGCCCAGATATAAGCGGCGGGCTCTTCTCAGCGCGGTTCGACCACTAAGCGGATCGCTGTCCGAACTTTACCGTCAATCTCAACATCCACAAATTCGGGGATGGCCACCACCGGGATGCCATCCTCCGCCAGGTACCCCTTCGCCAAAACCAGCGCTTTGACAGCCTGGTTGACCGCCCCCGCGCCGATGGCCTGCACTTCGGCGCGCTTATGCTCGCGGACCACCCCGGCTATCGCCCCCGCAACGGCAGCAGTGCGTGAGTTTGCCTTGACCTTGATTACGTCCATCGTGATGCCTCTCCTTCCTTGAATCTTTGATGCAGATTGCTGTATCACCAAGGGGGCATTTCAGTGTAAAAAGATTGTAGCGAATCTCTATAGCAGATTCAAGACACAATTTTTATCAAGATAGTACATAAAAAGCGAGTTTTAAGTGACGCAGGCCGCGTCAACACCGGCTCAGCGGTGCCTGGCGAAGAACTGCTCCCACGGGATCTTCACTTCCGCCGCGTGGTTGATGATCCGGTCAATGTGCAGCAGGAGGGGGAAGTCTTCCAGGCGGGCCAGCCCGCGCGCCGCCAGTTTGGGCAGGGCGCGCGCCACCCGTGTGGCAATCTCCACCGATTCGAGCGTCTCGCCGGCCAGGATGCGCCGCGCCTCTGCGAAGCTGCGCCCCTGCCCCAGCAGCCTGCCAAGGCGCACCGTGCGCCCGCCGAATACGGTCACATACAGGTCGCCGGGGCCGGGCAGCCAGGCGGCGTTCTCGGCCCCGCCGCCGGTAATCTCCAGCAAGCAGCGCATCTCGTAGCAGCTTTGGGCAAACAGGGCTGCCTGCGGGTTGTACATGTTGGCCAGGCCGTCGGGGCCGGCCCGCTCCATCATCCCCACCGCCAGGCCCACCCCCAGGGCGTAAGCGTTCTTGAGCGCCGCGCACACCTCCACGCCGGTCACGTCGGTCGAGGTCCAGATGTGATAGTACGGCGTGGCGAAGGCCGCGCGCAGGCGCTCCAGCACGGCAGGGTCGGCCCCGGTGAAGACCACGCTCGTCTGGCGGCGGGCGGCCAGTTCGTGCGCAATGCACGGCCCGCCGATGGCGTTCAAGCTGACCGGCGCGCCCAGGCGGCGCGCGGTGGCCTCCGGCAGGGTCAGCAGCGTGCCGTCGGGCAGGTCTTCCAGCCCTTTGGTGACGGCGATGACCGGCGCGCCGGAGGGCAGGTGCGGCCCCGCCGCCGAGGCGAACCATTCCACGCCAAAGCTGCTCACCCCGCTGGCCACCATCTCGGCCCCTTCCAGCGCCTCGGCCAGCTGCGTATGGTCGTAGAATGCCACGCCCTCCGGCAGCGCGCGCTGCAATTTGGGGTGGCGCCCGTCGCGGCGCAGCGCGGCGATGATCTCGCCGTCCAGCGGCGTGCCAACCAGCCGCACGGTGTGCCCGTTATCGGCCAGCGGCCAGCACAGCGCGCTGCCCATCATGCCAGCCCCGGTGATGGTGATGATTGCCATGCGCTCCACTCCTCTCCTGAGCGTTGATCGCTATAATTGTAGTATTGTTTTGCAGGCCCCACCCGAGGCCCCCGGAGTTGGCGGGGGGCTGGGAGGGGGTACGCTTGACCCTGACAGGCAAGGAAAAATTGGCAGACTCTTATTTCCTCGGCATCGACCTCGGCACCGGCTCCTGCAAGGCGGTGCTGGTGGACCGCGCCGGGCAGATCCGCTCCACCGGCCACGGCGATTACCCGCCCGGCGATGCGCGCCGCACGTGGATCGAGCAAGACCCGCCCGGCCTGCTGGATGGGATGTGCGCCGCCGCCCGCCAGGCGCTGGAACAGGCCGGTGCGCGCCCCGCCGATGTGGCCGCGCTCAGCCTGGGCTGCGCCATGCACAGCCTGCTCGCGCTGGATGCCTCCGGCCGGCCGCTGACGGGCATCATCACCTGGGCCGACGGCCGCGGGGCCTCCCAGGCCGCCGCGCTGCGCGGCTCGGCGCTGGCCGGGGCGCTCTATAGGCGCACCGGCTGCCCCGCCCACGGCATGTACCCGCTGTATAAAATCCTCTGGATGCGCGCCGAACAGCCCGAGCTCTACCGGCAGGCAGCGCGCTTCGTCTCCGCCAAAGAATACGTGCTCGAGCAGCTCTGCGGCGAGTGGCTGATCGATTATTCCATCGCTGCCGGACTCGGCGCCATGGATACGCGCGCGCTGGCCTGGGATGCCGAAGCCCTGGCGCTGGCCGGGCTGAGCCGGGCGCAGCTGGCCCCGCTGGCCGGGCCTGCGCACCTGCTCAGCCTGACGAACGAGCGCCTGGCCGCGCGGATGGGCCTGCTGCCGGGCACGCCGCTCGTGCTGGGCTGCTCCGACGCGGTCAACTCCAGCCTGGGGGCGGGGGGCGTCCTGGCCGGGCAGGCCACCTTGATGGTCGGCACCAGCGGAGCGCTGCGCCTCATCTCGCCGCAGCCGGTGCTACACCCCCAGGGACGCAGCTGGTGCTACGCCATCGACCCCTCGCACTGGCTGGTGGGCGGGGCGATCAACAACGGCGGGGTGGCCCTCGCCTGGCTGCGCGACCTGTTCAACCGGGCCGCCGGGGCCGCGCTTTCCTTTGAGGATATCGCCGCGCTGGCCGCTCAGGCCCCCGCCGGGGCAGGCGGGGTGCTCTGCCTGCCGTTCTTCGCCGGAGAGCGCAGCCCCAACTGGAACCTGAACGCCCGCGGGGTCTTCTTTGGCCTCTCGCTCGAGCACGGCCCGGCTCACCTGGCGCGCGCCCTGCTGGAGGGCATTGCCTTCCGCTTCTGCAGCCTGGCCGAAATGCTGGCCGAAGCCGGCTGCGAACTGAGCCAGGTGCGCGCCTCGGGGGGCTTCGTCCGCTCGCCGCTCTGGCTGGCAATCACCGCCGCTGCCCTTGGGCGCGAGCTGCTCCTGCCCGCCTGGGGCGAGACTTCCGCCTGGGGGGCGGCGGCCTGGGCGATGATCGGCGCAGGCGCGCTCGGCAGCCTGGAAGAAGCCGGGCAGCTGGTGCCCGTCACCGGCAGCCGGCCGCCCGATGCCGAACTCGCCGCCGTTTACGCGCGCCTCTACCCGCTCTACGCGCGCCTCTACGAGCGCCTGCTGCCCTCGTTTGAGGAGTTGCGGGAGTGGGAGGCGGGCGCTGAGAGCACAGGCACTCAGGGATAAGGCACCTGGGCGCCTGGGTTCTTGCTCATCCCTGAGCGCCTACCCGCCCAGCAGCATCTCCTGCAACACCAGCGCATTCCAGGGGGCAAAACCGCCCACGTCGTTGTTGAAGAAGATATACACCTCCGCAGCCCCGCGCGCGGCAAAGCTCTGCGCCAGGGCGGCAAACTCGGCCAGTTCGGCGTCCGAGTAGTTCGAGGCATACATCTGCGCGCGCCCGTGCAGGCGCACGTAGGCGCGCGGGCCCGTCAGCCAGCCGGTGGGCCGCATGGCAGGCGAATCCACGCTCACATAGGCCGCCCCCAGCCGCTCCAGCAGCTCGCGCGCAGCCGGCCGGCGCCAGATCTCGGCGCGGAACTCCACGGCCACGCGGGTCGGGTCGGGGAAGGCCTGCAGGGCGGCCTGCAGGCGGGGCAGGTCGAAGGGCATGGAAGGGGCCACCTGCAGCAGGAACATCCCCAGGCGCTCTTCGAGCAGGGCGCTCGAGCGCGCAAAAGCGGCCAGTTCCTCTTCGCAGCCCAGCAGGAGCTTCTCATGCGTGGCCGCGCGCGGGGCTTTGAGCGCGTAGCGGAAATCGGCTCCGGCCTGCTCGCGCCATTTGGTATAGGTGGAATCGGAGAACAGGCGGTAGAAAGTGGCGTTGATCTCCACGGCGTTGAAGCGCGCCGCGTAATGCTCAAACCAGCGGCTTTGCGCCAGCCCGGGCGGGTAGAAGGAACCCTTCCAGTGCGAGTACGTCCAGCCCGAGGTGCCGACGTAGAAGCGTGCCATGCCCGGCCTGCGGCTTCAATCGGCGGGGGCAGCGTGCCCCGCCCGCAGCTCCTGCTGGGCGCGGCGGCGCTCGATCAACCCCTCCGCCGAGTAGAGGATCAACGCCAGCCAGATGATTCCAAAGCCCACCATGCGCTGCGGCGTGAACGGCTCATGGTACACAAGCACGCCAAAGAGGAATTGCAGCGTGGGCGCAATGTATTGGAGGAACCCAAGCAGCGTGAGCGGGATGCGCCGCACCCCCGCGGCGAAAAAGAGCAGCGGCACCGCGGTGACGATGCCCGTCAGCGCCAGCAGCGCGCTTTGCAGCGGGCCGGCGTGCCCAAAGGAGGCCGTCCCGCCCGCCTCGACGGCCAGCAGGTAACCCAGCGCCGGCAGGAAGACCATGCCCGTCTCGAGCGTCAGGCCGTGCAGCGCCCCCAGCGGAGCGAGCTTCTTGAACAACCCGTACAGCCCAAAAGAGAAGGCCAGCACCAGGGCAATCCACGGCAGGCGCCCGTAGCTGAGCGTCATATAGAGCACGCTGGCGGCGGCCATGCCGATGGGCACCCACTGCAGGGGGCGCAGCCGCTCGCGCAAGAAGACCACTCCCAGCAGCACGCTCACCAGCGGGTTGATGAAGTAGCCCAGGCTGGTCTCGACGATGAAGCCCGCGTTGACCGCCCAGATGTATGTCAACCAGTTGATCGAAAGCAGCGTCCCGGCCAGCAGGTAGATCAGCAGCACGCGCCGGCTGGCCACCTTGCGCAGCCCGTCCCAGCCGCGCAGGGCCGTCACCGCTGCAGCCAGGAAGAGGAACGACCAGACCACGCGGTGGGTCATGATCTGAAGGGCCGGGACGTCCGTCAGCAGCTTCCAGTAGACCGGGTAAAGGCCCCAGATAAAATAGGCCGTCAGGGCGGAGAAGATGCCTCGTTTCACGCGCGCGCTCGTTTCTGTAATGAGATCGAAAAGTGCTTCAGCTCTCCGATCCATTGCAGGGTAAACCCCGCAATGGATCGGATTTAAGCACACAACCGAGATCGAAAAGCTATCATACCAGAAAGCCGGGATACAATAAAGCTTATCTTTTGGACTGTGTTTTAATCTCTCGAACAATCATCTCTTGCTGGTTCAGGCGGCTATGCGGCGAGCAGAATTCAACCTGATCGGTCTGGTGGGGGTGGCGCTGGGGTTCACCGTCGCGGCGGGGTTCCTGCCGGGCGGCTTCGACGCCTATTTCTTTTACCTGCGCACCCCGCCGGATAACACCCCCGTCCCCGCCTGGGTTTACCTGCTCACCACGCCGCTCTCGTGGCTGAAGCCCCCCTTTAGCTGGATGGCGCTCACCTTCCTCACCGTGCTGATGGCGGGCTTGGCCGGCCGCGCCTGGGGGAATAAGAACTGGTGGGTGGCGGTCTTTTCCGCGCCCATGCTGTGGAACATCTGGCTCGGGCAGATCGAAGTGCTGGAGCTGGCCGGGCTGGCCCTGGGCTGGCTCGTCCTCAACCGGCGAGCGCACCCGGCCTGGCTGGGGGCCGCCTGGCTGGCGCTGGCCGCTAAGCCGCAGGCCAGCCTGGGGATTCTGCTCCTGCTCACCTGGTGGGTCTGGCGCGACCAGGGCTTCAGGCCCCTGCTGGCGGGTCTCGTCACCGCCGGGCTGGGCGCGGCGGCCAGCCTGCTCATCTGGCCGGGCTGGCCCATGCGCTGGGCGGCCACGCTGGGGGTCTTCACCCCCACCTGGTCATGGAACGCGGCAATCTGGCCCTTTGGCCTGGCGTTCATCCCGCTGACGGTCATCCCGCGCGGAATCTCCCGCGCAAAGCGCCTGCGCATGGCGGCGGCGGCCACCCTGCTTGCCTCGCCCTATTTCACCCTCTATCACTGCACCGCGCTGATGGCGCTCACCCCTTCGGCCTGGGCGCTGGCGCTCTCCTGGCTGCTGGTTTACCCCGCGCGGGCGCTCTCTGAATTGTGGATGAAGTGGGGCTGGCTGCTGCCGGCGGCGGTGCTGCTGGCCGATTTTGCATTGTGCTACCTGCCCGCACCCAAGAACAGGCAAGCCAAGATTCTCCCTGAATAAAGAGGATAGGCGCGCATTCCTGGCGCCTATCCTCTTCTCATCGCAGGGCGAGGGCCGCCTGCTCATTCCGTGCGCAGCGCCTCCACCGGCTGTAAATTGGCCGCGCGGTTGGCCGGGTAGATGCCAAAGAAGAGCCCCACCGCCGCCGAGAAGAGCGTGGCCAGCAGCACCGCGTTGGCCGTGATCAACGGGGTCAGCGCCGTTCCGCTGGAAGCCGCCAGCCGCCCCACCAGCGAGGAAATGCCCCACGCCAGCAGGATGCCAAACAGCCCCCCCAGCAGGCTGATCGAAGCCGACTCAATCAAGAACTGCGCCAGGATATCGCGCCGCCGAGCGCCGAGCGCCTTGCGCAGGCCGATCTCGCGCGTGCGCTCAGTGACGCTCACCAGCATGATGTTCATGATGCCAATCCCGCCCACCAGCAGCGAGATGCCCCCCACGCCCCCCAGGAAGAGGGTGAACACCCCGGTGATCGATTGGGCCGTGTCGAGGATATCCTGCTGCTTGAGGACGCTGAAGTCCTCCGACCCGCTGGTCTTGTGGTGCCGGTCGAGCATCAACGCGGTGATCGCATCGCCCACCTGGGTGACCTGCTCGGAAGAAGAAGCCTGCACGAGGATTTGATCCACCCGGTCGCGCGGGGTGCGGTTGAGCAGGCGCGTCTGGCCGGTGGTGAGGGGAACGAACACCTGGTCGTCCTGGTTGCCAAAGCCCGAGCCGCCTTTGCTTTCCAGCACGCCGACGACGCGGAACGGCTGGCTGCCGATGCGCACCACCTGCCCCACCAGGTTATCGGTGCGCCCGAAGAGGTCTTGCGCCACGGTCGGCCCCAGCACAGCCACTGCCGAGCGCGCGTTCATGGCCGCGTCGGTGATGAAGCTGCCCTCGGTGACGTTCAGGCTGCGCAGGGCGGCGTAATCGGGCGCAACGGCCATGATGGTGGTGCCCACGCTGTGCCCCGAATAGCTCACCTGCTCGCGCCCCTGCAGGGTGGCCGAGACGGCCGTCACGTTTTGAATGCCCGTGCGAATCGCCTCCGCATCGGCGGCGGTGAGCGGCTTGGGGTTGCTGACCGAGTTGTTTGCCGAGATGAAGATCAGGTTCGTGCCGATGCTGTTAATCGATTTATCAATGGAAGCCTGCGCGCCCGCGCCGATCGCCAGCATCGAGATCACCGCCGCCACGCCGATCACAATCCCCAGCATGGTCAGCCCCGAGCGCAGCTTGTTGCCGGCCAGGCTCTCGAAGGCTTCCAGGATCATCTGCAGGAAATTCATTGCGCCTCCTCGATCAGCCCGTCTTTCAGGTGGATCACCCGCTGAGTCTGCCCGGCAATGGCCGGGTCGTGCGTGACGATGATCACCGTGGTGCCGCGCTCGCGGTTGAGCGTGAGGATCAAATCCATGATCTCCTTGCCCGAGTGCGAATCGAGGTTGCCGGTCGGTTCGTCGGCCAGCAGGATGGCCGGGTCGTTGACCAGGGCGCGGGCCACAGCCACGCGCTGCTGCTGCCCGCCCGAAAGCTCGTTCGGGCGGTGGTGCACCCGGTCTGCCAGACCCACTGCCTCCAGCGCCTGCCGTGAGCGGGCATCGCGGCCCCGCACTGCCCCGGCATAACGCAGCGGCAGGCCGGTGTTGGCCAGCGCCGAGAGCCGCGGCAGCAGGTTGAAGCTCTGGAAAACGAAACCCACCTTGCGGTTGCGGATCGCCGCCAGCCGGTCATCGCGCAGGTTCGAGACCCGCTCGCCGTCGAGGATATACTCGCCGCTCGAGGGCGAATCCAGGCAGCCGAGGATGTTCATCAGCGTGGATTTCCCCGAGCCTGACGGTCCCATGATCGAAACCACCTCGCCGCGCTGAATCTCGAAGGAAATATCCTGCAAAGCGTGCACTTCGATCGCTCCCATGCGGTAGACCTTGCTGAGGTGCTCGGTGTGAATCACGGCGTCGCTCATGGGTTGGTCCCTCCGCCGCCCGGCTGCCCATTATTGCCGCCCGGCTGGCCGTTGGTGCGCTGCCCGCCGCCGATGCCAAACAGCCCGCGGAAGCCGCCGGCCTGCGTGCTGGTGGTGCTCAGGCTGGGCGGATTGGTGATGATCTGCTCACCCTCTTTGAGCCCGCTGGTGATGATGGTGTTGCTCTCATCCGAGTCGCCCACCTGCACCGTCACCGGCCGGAAGCCTGTCCCGTTCGAGCCGGGCACGTACACGATGTGCCGCCCGTTCTGCGTGCTGATGGCCCGGTTGGGCACCAGCAGCACGCCCTGCTGGCTCGAAACCGCGATGCTCGCCGAGGCCGTCATGCCGGGGCGCACCCGCGGGTCGCTTTCTTTGATCTGCAGTGTCACGCCGAAGTACACCACCCCGCCGCTGGTAGAACCCACCTGGCCCACCTCCACCACCTGACCATTGAACTTCGCGTCCGCGACGGCATCGAGCGTCACTTCGGCGCTCTGCCCAACTTGAATCTTGTTGATGTCCACCTCGGTGACCTGCAGGTCTACATACACCGAGGAAAGGTCATCCAGGCGCAGCGCTTCCTGGTTGGGCGAGACGATGTCGCCGGGCAGGGCCGTCAGGCTGGTGACGGTGCCGCTGAAAGGCGCCGTGATGCGCGACTGGTTCACCGCCGCCTGCGCGATGGTGACGCGGTTTTCGGCCAGCTTCAGGTCGTCTGCCGAGGGGCCGTCCTTCACCTTATCGTAAGCGCGCTGTGCATCGGCCAGGCTCGTCTCGGCCAGCTTCACGCGCGCATCGGCCTGGGCCACTTCGATCGGGTCAGGCCCGCTCACCAGCCAGTTGTAATTGGCCAGGTTGCGGTCGCGTTTCTGCTTGGCGGTCGCCAGGTTCGAGAGCGCCTGGGCGCGCAGCTGGTCGGTTTCGGGCCGGTCTTTCACCTGGTCGAAGAAGCTTTGCGCGTTATCCACCTCGGTTTGGGCCAGCACCAGGTTGGCGTGCGCCGCGTCAATCGTATCCTGCGAGGCGCGCTTGTAATTCAGGCTGGCGCGGGCGGTTTTGGCATCGTCCAGCTCCTTTTGGGCAGCCACCAGCTTCGATTGCGCCTCGGCCGCCGCCGTTCCGGCGTTATCCTTCAAGTCTTGCAGGGCCTGCTGCGCGCTGATCAAATCCGACTGGGCCTGGATGAGGTTTTGGGAAAGGGACGTGGGGTCCAGCGCGGCCAGCTCCTGCTCGGCCTGGACGGTATCGCCCAGCGACACCGTCACCCGGCCCACCTTGCCCGAAGCCTGCCAGTTCAAAACAGCGCTCTGGCGCGCCCGCACACTGCCGCTGGCCAGGATGGTGGTGTTCAACGTGCCGCGCGTCACCGGGGCCGTCTCGTAGGTCTGCGACCTTTGGGCATTGAACTGCGCC
This sequence comes from Anaerolinea sp., assembly GCA_029975055.1. Classification (GTDB taxonomy): domain Bacteria; phylum Chloroflexota; class Anaerolineae; order Anaerolineales; family Anaerolineaceae; genus Anaerolinea. The sequence continues at coordinate 31,330 of JARKPU010000007.1, read as the reverse complement.
CGCACGACGCGCGCGCGGATAAACGTATAGCCCAGGAAGGCCACCACCGCAATGCCGGCCACGATCAAGAACCATTTGATGAAACGTTTCATTCAATTCCTCCGTGGTGAATGATCTCCCGCCTCTTTCCCCCCATTTCCGCAACCAGATAACGAAAATGGGGGGAGCCAGACGAGGCCCAAAGGGTTCCAGCGCCTTCAAGGCCTTCCCTTAGAGGAGAGAGGTACGCATCCAGTGTAAACAAGACCACCCCGCCGGGAAAGTCGCCCCGGTCACGCGCAGGCATGACGCCCGTCATGCCTTGAGGTGACCCGCCTCAGCGCCCGCCGGGCAGCCTGCGTGCTACAATACTTTTATGGAGCAGCGCCAACCCCAGGGCCGCGAGGTCATCAACGTCTTTCGCATCTTCATCGGCATTCGCCTGCTGGTGGCGGCTGTCTCCGCGCTGGCCATTGCCCTGCGCCAGGGGCCGCGCCTGCGCCTCTTCGAAACCTCCGCCATGGCGGCCCTGGCCGAGTCGGCCCTGCTGCTGGCGTATCTTTCGATCCCGTGGCTGCAGCGGCGTCTCAAAGGCGGCTACCTGCCCATCGGGCTGGCGGCAGCCACGCTCGGGCCGGTGACCGAAAACCTGCTCCTGCTGGGCAGCTTCTTTCAGGTAGACGCCTTTGCTCCGGCGGTTCCCCCGCCCGCGGCCGTCGAAATGAGCCGGCAGGTGCTGCTGGCTGGGCAGTTCCAGCTTTCCATCCTGCTGCTGGTGCCGCTCATCCTCGTCAGCTGGCTCTATCCCTTCCGCATCACCCTGGGTTACGTGCTGGCGACGGCGCTGATCGACGGCGCCATCCCGCTCATCATCAGCGGCGGCAGCTACTACAGCCTGTTCCGCTTCCTGGGCGAAATCGGCCTGCGAACGATGATCTTCGTCTTTCTCGGCTACCTGATCCACCGCCTGGTGACGGAGCAAAAGCGCCAGAACGCCGAGCTGGCCGCCGCCAACCGCCAGCTTGCCAGTTACGCCACCACCCTCGAACAGCTGGCCGTCAGCCACGAGCGCAACCGCCTGGCGCGCGAATTTCACGATACGCTGGCGCACACCCTCAGCGCGGTGGCCGTCCAGCTGGAAGCCGTGCGCGCCTTGCAGCCCAAAGACCCCGGCCGGGCAGGCGCCTTGCTCGACCAATCGCTGACCATGACGCGCAACGGCCTGAACGAGACGCGCCGCGCCATCCAGGCCTTGCGCGCCGCGCCCCTGGATGACCTGGGGCTGCGCACAGCCCTCGAGCAGCTTGCGCGCGCCTCGGCCGAGCGCTACGGCTGGGAGCTGAGCCTCCGCCTGCCGGATGAGATCAACGGGCTTTCGATGGAAGCCGAGCACGCGGTCTATCGCATCGCCGAGGAAGCCCTGCGCAACGCCGGGCAGCACGCCTCGGCCGGCCGCGTACAGATCACCGCCGAGCAGCCCGCCCCCGGCCGGCTGCAGTTCGAGCTGCAAGATGACGGGGTCGGCTTCGAATATGACTCGGCGGAGGCCGAAGGGCGCTTTGGCCTGCGCGGAATGCGCGAGCGGGCCGAGAGCATCGGCGCGCGGTTGGAGATCGAAACCCGCCCAGGCGGGGGCGCCCGCCTGCGCCTGGCGGTGGGAGGGGGCGGAGCGGCATGATCCGTGTGTTGATTGCCGACGACCAGGCCGTGGTCTGCGAGGGGCTGCAGGCCATCCTCAGCACCGTGCCCGATGTGCAGGTGGTGGGCGTGGCCTACAACGGCGAGGAAGCCGTGGAACTGGCCGCGCGCCTGCGGCCCGACGTGGCGCTGATGGACCTCAAAATGCCGTTAATGAACGGGGTGCAGGCCACCCGCGAGATCCGCTCGCGCCTGCCGGGCGTGAAGGTGCTGGTGCTGACCACCTACGACTTCGACGAGTGGGTCTTCGATGCCATCCGCGGCGGGGCCTCCGGCTACCTGCTCAAAGATACCCCGCGCGAGCAGCTCATCGCGGCTATCCGCGGCACCGCCGAGGGCAAGACCTACGTGGACCCATCCGTGGCGGGCAAGCTGCTCCAGGCCGTCGGGCAGGCCCATCCGCCCGGCCCCGACCCGGCCCTGGCGGCGCAGTTCAGCGAGCGCGAGCTGGACGTGCTGCGCCTGCTGGCCGTTGGCCTGACCAACGCCGAGATCGCCCGACGCCTGTATCTTTCGGAGGGGACGGTGCGCAACTACGTCAGCGCCATCTTCGCCAAACTGGGGGTCTCCGAGCGCACCCAGGCCGCGGTGATCGCCCTGCGCGGCGGTCTGGCGGATTTGAATGTAAAATAAAGCGGTCGTTCGCATTCTAATCCCAAGGAGATTCCCCCGCGCATGCCGAAAAAAGTCTTCGTCAGCGGCGTGTTCGACCTGCTGCACTCCGGCCACATCGCCTTTCTGGAAGAGGCCGCCCGTTATGGCGACGTGTATGTGGCAATCGGCTCAGACCGCACCGTCTTCGACCTGAAGGGCCGCCCGCCCGTCAACAGCGAGGCCGAGCGCCTGTACATGTTGCGCTCGCTGGGGTGCGTCAGGCAGGCCTTCATCTCCAGCGGCACCGGCATGCTCGATTTCGTCGCCGAGTTCAAGCAAATCAAGCCGGATATCTTCATCGTCAACGAAGACGGCAACCTGCCCGATAAGCGCCGCCTGTGCGAGGAGCACGGCGTGCAGTACGTGGTGCTCACCCGCGCTCCGCACGAGGGGCTGGCGGCGCGCTCCACCACCGCCCTGCGCCAGGTGGTGACCATGCCCTTCCGCATCGACCTGGCCGGCGGCTGGCTCGACCAGCCTTACGTCTCCAAATATCACCCGGGGCCGGTCATCACCATCTCCATCGAGCCGACGGTAGAGTTCAACGACCGCAGCGGCATGGCCTCATCCACGCGCCGCGCCGCGCTGGAGCTGTGGGGGCCGCGCCTGCCCAGCGAGAACCCCGAGAAGCTGGCCAAGATCCTCTTCTGTTACGATAACCCCCCCGGCACGAAGTATATCTCCGGTTCGCAAGACGCCATCGGCATCGCCATGCCGGGGCTGAACATCGCGCATTACAACGGCGAATACTGGCCCGAGCGCATCGAATCGGTGCACGATGAGCTGGTGCTGCAATTCATCGAGCGCGCGCTCTACCTGGTGCCGCTGGGGCCGCGCGGGCGCGAGTATGACGTCATCAGCCAGACGCAGATCGACGCGGTTCGGGCCAAAGCCCTGGCCGATGCCGCCCTGGGCTGCTGGAACGCGATCCTCAACCGCGATATCTGGGGTTTTGGGCGCTGCTTCAAAGAATCCTTCGACGCCCAGGTGGCCATGTTCCCGCTGATGATGAACGAGATGGTCGCCGGGATGATCGAGCAATACAAAGACCGCGCCCTGGGCTGGAAGCTCTCCGGGGCAGGCGGCGGGGGTTACCTCATCCTCGTCTCCGATAAGCCCATCGAGCAGGCCATCCGCATCGTCATCCGCCGGAAGAGCGATTGACCCCCTGGTTTCACCCTCACCCGGCCCAACGGGCGCAGAGAGGGGTATAATTCTCCGCGCCACTCATCCAAACCAACAATTAGGAGCTGACTGTATGGACACACTTCGCGTCGGTGTGATCGGCCTGGGCATGGGCCGCCATCACATCGCCGGCTACCAGGCCCACCCGCGCGTCCAGGTGGTGGCTGCCGCCGACCTCAACGAGACCCTCTTGAACGAGATTTGCGATAAATACGGCGTGCCGAAGCGCTACACCGACCCCGAGGAAATGTTAAAGAAAGAAGACCTCCAGCTGGTGAGCATCGCCACGCCCAACAAATTCCACAAGCCGCTGACGCTGGCGGCCTTCGCGGCCGGCTGCCACGTGCTGTGCGAAAAGCCCATGGCGATGAACGCCGCTGAAGGCCGCGAGATGCTCGCCGCCGCCAAAAAAGCCGGCAAGCGCCTGATGATCAACTTCTCCTACCGCTTCAGCGAGCAGAGCACGGCCCTCAAGCAGCAGGTGGATTCGGGCATCCTGGGCGACGTCTACTTTGCGCGCACCGTCTGGCACCGGCGGCGCGGGCTGCCCGGCTTTGGCGGCTGGTTCGGCCAGAAGGCCCTCTCGGGCGGCGGCCCGCTCATCGACCTGGGCGTGCACCGCCTCGACCTGGCGCTCTGGCTGATGGGCTACCCCAAACCGGTGTGGGTGCTGGGCAGCACCTACAACCCAATCGGCTCGGCGCTGGCCGAGAAGCAGGGCAAGGCCTTCGATGTGGAAGACCTGGCCGTTGGGCTGGTCAAGTTCGCCAACGGCGCCACGCTCGAGCTGGAAGCTTCGTGGGCCACCAACATGAAGGAAAGCGAGTTCATGGAAACGCGCCTTTACGGCACGAAGGCCGGGCTTGTCCAGCGCAACCTCGATGAGACGTACAGGTTCGAGGCTGAGATCTACCTGGAACAGAACGGCGCGCACTTCGATATGAAGCTGCACCCGCCCCTGCCCGGCGCCACCTCGCCTTATTATCACTTTGCCGATGCCATCCTCTCCGGCCGCCCGCACATCGCCACCGGCGAGGAAGGCCTGCTGGTAATGGAAATTCTCGATGCGCTCTACCGCTCGGCGGCCGAAGGCGGGCCGGTGAAAATCGAATAGGGATATGACCTGCCCCTCCCTCAAGGGAGGGGTTTTTTTTCTTAAGGGAGACTCTACCCGTTCCGCACGTATTTCTCGAACCACGCCAGCGTGCGCGCCCAGGCGTCGCGGGCGGCCTCGGAGGCGTAGCGCGTGCCCGTGTCGTTGTGGAAGGCATGGTCCACATCGGGGTAGATCACCTTTTCAAAGATCTTGTTGTTGGCCTTCATCGCCTCTTCGATAGCCGCGATGCCCTGGTTGATGCGCTGGTCGCGCCCGGCGTAGATGCCCAGCACGGCCGCGTTGATCTGCGGCACCAGCTCAATGGGCGGGTGCGGGCCGTAGAAGGGCACCGCGGCGAGCAATTCGGGCATGCCGGTGGCCACCATCCACGTCACCCCGCCGCCGAAGCAGAACCCCACCATGCCCACCCGTTCGGGTGTGGCGCCCGTCAGGCCTTTGGTGAACTCCCAGCCGCTGCGAAAATCGCGGATAAACTGCTGCGGGTCGATGCTGCTGAGCGCCCCGGGCACCTGGTCTGCCCTCATGCCGGCCGTGCCGCCCTGCCTCGAAAGTAAATCCACCGCCAGGGCGGTGTAACCGGCCTTTGCCAGGCGGCGGGTCACATCCTGAATATGCTCCGTCAGGCCGCGGTTTTCGTGGCAGACCAGGATGACGGGCTGCGGGCCGTCCTGCCTGGAGCGTGCCAGGTAGGCGGTCAGGTTCACGTCCTCGGCGGGCACGCTCACCACCTCGGCGGAGATGCCCGGGTCGTCGGCCGTCACCGTGCCGGAAAGGCCCGCCACCGCCGAGGGTTCGGCGGTGGCCGTTGCAGCCGGAGCGGTGGTGGCCGAGGGGGCCGGGCTGGCGCTGGGCCGAGCTGGGGTGAAGGTGGCCGTCATATCCGGCGGCGCGATGGTCGGCTCGGGGGTGCCGGGGGCAGCCGCCTGCTCGGCTGGGGCGCAGGCCGCCAGGATTGTGCTCGCCAGCGCCAGGCTGCCGGTCACCGAAGCGATCAATTTGAGAGCCTGCCGGCGCGAGATGCGCCCCTCTTGAAAATCCTCGGCAAATTCCTCGGCCAGGTAATTTTGAAAGTGGTTCATTCGTTGCCTCCTGTAGGGGTAACAAAGAGCCTTTCGCCCTCCGGCAGGGGAGGCCGGAAGGCGCATAAATGCGACAATTTTTGTCATTATATCAGACCGGCAGGAGGAAAAACGGAGAGGGAGAGAACGCCTATTTCACCCGAAAATCGTAGATGCCGCCTTCCACCGGGTAGGCGCAGGCGCAGGCCGGGCAGGTGATGAGCGGCGGGGTATCGGGCAGGGGCGCGTGCCCGCAAGCCGGGCAGCGGAAGGCAAATTCCGGGGCAGACTCACCCTCGGCCGGGGCGGGGCCGAGAGCGCGGCAGCGCACGAAAACGCTCGGGCTGAGCTGCCACAGGTCGCCGCTGAGCTGGGCAATGGAATCCATCCACGCCAGCAGCTTCACCGGCAGCAGGCGCTTGAACAGCCCCGCGCGGAAGTGCGAGACGGTGAGTGTGCGTTCCACCGCAAACCCGTTGGCCTGCAGCCAGGCGCGCACCGTGGCGGGGTGAAAGTCGAAGTTGAGCGGCGCAAACTCCACCGGCTCGGGGGTGAAGGGGCTCCAGTGCTGCCGCCTCACAAGATAGCGCAAAATGGCCTTGAGGTTCTGCTTGTTGGCAAATTCGAGGATAAACACCGCCCCGGGCGCCAGGCAGGCGCGCACCTGCGCCAGCGCCAGGCGCGGCTCCACCATGTGGTGCAAGGTGCGGATCATTGTGGCCGCATCGAACAGCCCCGCCGCGAAGGGCAGGTAGTAAATATCGGCGGCCACATAGCGGTAACGCGGGCCTGTGCCAAGCCGGTCGCGCGCCTGTTCGAGCTGGGTGCGCGAATAATCCACCAGGGTGATCTCGTCGAAGCCTGCGTAGCGCGGGGTGTTGCGCCCGGCGCCCGCGCCAAGCTCCAGCATGCGGCGCTGCGGCCCGGCGGGCAGCAGGCGGCGCAGGGCGATCGCCTCGCAGGCATCCTCATAGCCGCGCCCGCCCTGCTCCCAAAAGGAAGCCTGGTAATCGGAACCTTCGTAATCGCAGACGGGAATCTTATCCATACAAAAGTGCGCCGGGCAGGTTTGCCGGCGGCGCCCAGAATGGCCTCCTTACCGTTGCTTCCTCTCGGACCTGGCGGGGTTCGGTGGGTTCTGCCGCGCCGGTCCCACCCGGACGCGCTCCAAGGATACCCCAGGAGGGGTGGGCTGTCAACCCTGCCGGCCCGACCCGCGTTTGCCCCCCTCCTCAACCCTTCCAAGGCTGCGGCGAATCACCCCCACCCAAACCCACCCCCAAAAACGAAACGATTTTGGGGGAGGGCCAGGGGTGGAGGTCAAAACCCCGGTCCTCGTAGGCGCGGGCCTCGCGCCCGCGTTCGGCCCCTTCCAGAACCTCCAAGGCCGCGGTGAATCACCCCCCTCCCAACCCTCCCCCAAGATCGCAGCGATCTTGGGGGAGGGCCAGGGGTGGGGGTCAAAATGCCAGGGGTGGGGGTCAAAATGCCGCGGATGGAGGCAGGGTGCTGCCACCTAACAAGATTGTCGATTCTACCCGCTTGTAACCGGCCCTAAACCGGGCTAGAATCGGCCGTATGAGCATACCTTACGGCCCCATTTTAGTCGTTGAAGACGTGCCCAACGTGCTGGAACTGCTGGAAGTGACCCTGCGCTTCAAAGGCTACCCGGTCGTATCGGCCCGTGATGGCCAGGAGGCGCTGGAGATGGTGGCGCGCGAGAAGCCCGCGCTGATCGTGGCGGATATCCTCATGCCCAAGCTGGACGGCTTCGCCATGGCGCACGAACTGCGCAAAGACCCGCTCACCCGGCAGATCCCCATCATCTTCCTCTCGGCCACCTTTGTCACCCCCGAGGATAAAAAATTCGCCCTCAGCCTGGGGGCAGTCCGCTTCATGGAAAAGCCCATCGACACCGAGGAATTCCTGCTGACCATCGCCGAGATCCTCACCAGCGGGGCGGTCAACCTGCCCGCGCCGATGAACGAGCGCGATTTTTACCAGGGCTACCGCGAGCGCCTGGAGCAGAAGCTGCGCCACAAAAACACGCAGATCGCCCGCACCGAACGCCTGCTGGCCACCCTGCCCGAGGAGCAAAAACCGGCTTTCCGCGCGCTGCTTCAACAGGCCATCGCCGACCGCGATGAAATCCAGCGCGAACTCGACCAGTTGTTTGGCATTCTCGAGCAGCTCAAACCCGGCAGCCAGCCGGAATAACCCGTAACGCGCCTGCCTCGGCCCCTCTCCGCAACCGGCGAGGGGTTTTTCTTTGCCGGCCGAATCACCCGTATAATAGAGCGCATGCATCCAACCATCGCAGACCTGCAATCTTTTGCCCGCCAGGCCGGCGAGCTGCTGCGCGAAGGCTACGGGCGCGAGCACGCCGTCCACCACAAAGGGCGCATCAACCTGGTCACCGAAGTGGACCGCCGCTCGGAAGAACTGCTGCTCGGGCTGATCCGCGAGCGCTTCCCGGGGCACGCCATCCTCACCGAAGAGAGCGGCCGCCACCAGGGCAGCGAGGATCACCTCTGGTACCTCGACCCGCTGGACGGGACGACCAACTTTGCCCACGGCCTGCCGGGGTTCGCCGTGTCCATCGGCTACGCCGCCGCTGGCGAAGTGCGCCTGGGCGCCATCTACGACCCGCTGAAGGATGAGATGTTCTGGGCCGAGCGCGGGCAGGGCGCCTGGCTGAACGATTCGCGCGTGCACGTCTCGGCGGCCGATGACCTGCTGCAAAGCCTGCTCACCACCGGCTTCGCCTACGAGGACTGGGTGATCGAGACCAACCTGAAGCACGTGGTTCGCTTCCGGCGCCTGTGCCAGGGCCTGCGGATGCTCGGCTCGGCCGCCCTCGACCTGTGCTACATCGCCGCAGGGCGGCTGGACGGCTACTGGGAGGTGCTGGTTTACCCGTGGGACCTGGCGGCGGGCGGTTTGATCGCCTCCGAAGCCGGCGCGCTGGTCACCACCCTGCAGGGCGGTGCGGGCTACCTCACCCCGCCGTGCAGCATCCTGGCGGCCAACCCCGCCCTGCACGCGAAGATGCGCGTAGAACTGGCGACCAGCGATCAGGCGCTCGGTGCTTAGGGAAAAACTGCTCAGCCGGAGCGCCCGATTTCCAGGCGCCTTTTCCCTTCATTTTCCTTTATAATTCAGACAGATTCACTACACAATAAGAGGAAACGATGGCTACCATGACCTATCAACAATCCCGCTGGAGCCTGGACGACCTGTTCAACGGACAGCCGGAGGAAATCGAGGCGGCGTTCGCCAAACTGGATGCATCCGTGCAGGCTTTTGAAGCCCGGCGCGCCGCCCTGCGCGACGACCTGCCCATGGATGAATTCATGGCGCTCGTGCGCATGCAGGAAGACATGCAGGAGCAGGCTTACCGGCTCTACGGCTATGCGGCCCTGTCCTTCTCGGCCGACACGCAAGATCAAAACGCCATGGCCCTCATGGGGCGCGTGGAGCAGTTCCTGGCCGAAATGGAAAACCGCATCCTGTTCTTCAGCCTGTGGTGGAAGGGCCTCGACGAGGCCAATGCCGCCCGCCTGATGCAGAACGCCGGCGACTACACCTACTGGCTGGAGGAAATGCGCCACTTCAAGCCCTACACCCTCTCCGAGCCGGAAGAAAAAATCATCAACCTCAAGAACGTCACCGGCGCGAGCGCCATCGAGCACCTCTACGACACCTACACCAACCGCTACACCTTCAAGCTGGAAGTGGACGGCGAGACGAAAGAACTGACCCGCGGAGAGTTGATGGTCTATGTGCGCCAGGCCGACCCCGACCTGCGCGCGCGGGCTTACCAGGAACTCTACCGCGTGTACGGGCAGGATGGCAGCTTCCTCGGGCAGATGTACCAGGCCATCGTGCGCGACTGGTTCAACGAGAACATCACCCTGCGCAAGCATAAATCGCCCCTTTCGGTGCGCAACCTGGCCAACGATGTGCCGGACGAAGTGGTGGATACGCTCCTTTCGGTGGCGCAGAAGAACACCGGCATCTTCCAGCGCTTTTACCGCCTCAAGGCGCGCTGGCTGGGCATGGAGCGCCTGCGCCGCTATGATATCTACGCCCCGGTAGTCAAATCCGATAAACGTTACGACTTCAACCGCGCCGCCGAGATGGTGATGCACTCCTTCAACCAGTTCGACCCGCAGTTCGGCGCGCTGGCGCAGCGCGTCTTCGAGCGCTCGCACCTCGACAGCGAAGTGCGCAAGGGCAAGCGCGGCGGGGCCTTCTGCATGTCGGTGGGGCCAAAGCACACCCCCTGGGTGCTGCTCAATTACCAGGGCCGCGCCGATGACGTGGCGACCATGGCCCACGAGCTTGGCCACGCAATCCACGCCATGATGGCCTCCGACCACAGCATCTTCACTTTCCATTCCTCGCTGCCCCTGGCCGAGACGGCCTCGACCTTCGGCGAGATGATGCTGGTGGATCAGCTCCTGGCCGAAGAAAGCGATGAATCGGTCCGCCGCGATATCCTCTTCCGCCAGGTGGATGACGCCTACGCCACCATCCAGCGCCAGTCGTACTTCGCCCTCTTCGAGAAGCAGGCTCACGAGATGGTGCGCCAGAACGCCTCGCCGGACGAGATGTCGGAAGCCTACATCAAGACGCTCCACGAGCAGTTTGGCAGCGCCGTGGACGTTGGCGACGAATTCCGCTGGGAATGGGTCTCGATCCCGCACATTTACGCCACGCCGTTCTACGTTTATGCCTATGCCTTCGGGCAGCTGCTTGTCTTCTCGCTCTACCGCCAGTTCAAGCAGGAGGGTGAGGCCTTCAAGCCGCGCTACCGCAAGATCCTCTCTACCGGCGGCTCCAAAGCCCCCGCCAAACTGCTGGGCGAAGCCGGCATCGATATCTACCAGGAGTCCTTCTGGCAGGGCGGCTTCGACGTAATTGACGGCCTGGTGGGCCAGTTGGAGCAAATCCCGGTCACGAAGTAGTTGAATTTCGCTCTCTGGAGCTGCCTTCAAAGGGGGGCGGACCGATGTGTCCGCCCCTTTTTCTTGGACAACCCCGGCAGATTCCTTCCCCTCTCCCTGCGGGCGTGTGAAGCGCATCCTGCAGGGAGAGGGCAGGGTGAGGGCTCCTTCCCGGCTTTGAGAAAGCCCACGTCTGCCCGCGTTGGATGCGCAGGGAGTGCGCGTTTTTATGGTATATTCTTAAGGACAACCCACCCACCCCAACTCTGGGAGCATTGCATGTACCTTGCGATCGAAGGCGTCATCGGCGTCGGTAAGACCACCCTGGCGCGCCTGCTGCAAACGACGTTTCAGGCCAACCTGCTTTTGGAGGTCTTCGAGGAAAACCCCTTCCTGAGCCATTTTTATGAGGACCGGGCGCGCTATGCGTTCCAAACCCAAATCTTTTTCCTTCTCAGCCGCTACCACCAGCAGCGCCGCGGCGTGAGCGAACTCACCGCCGGCGGAAAGAACCTGATCAGCGACTACACCTTCGGCAAAGATGCCCTCTTCGCCGAGATCAACCTGAAGGGTGACGAGCTGGAGATGTATTACCGCGTGCACGAGGCCCTGGCAGAGAAGATCACCCCGCCCGATTTGGTCATCTACCTGCGCGCCAACACCGACCTGCTGATGGCGCGCATCACCCAGCGCGACCGTTCCTACGAGCGCAACATGGAGCGCGCCTACATCGACCAGCTCAACCAGGCCTACGATGAGTTCTTCCTGCACAAGAAAAACCTTTCTTCGCCGGTGCTGGTGATCGAATCGGACCCGCTGGACTTCGTGCGCTATCCCGAAGACCTGCGCTGGATCGAAAACCGCATCCGCCAGGCGCTCGCGCTGGCCCCGTTCCAGCCGGAACTGCCGCTGCCCCTGCACAACGAGGAGTAAACCCGCGCAGCAGACTCAGGGAGGTATCATGCGCATCACCCGCGAGATTTTGCTGAAGATTGCCCGAGAGACCGCCGCCCAGCGGGTGAAGGTCTCCCGCCGGTTGGTGTGCATCTACCTGGTGGGCAGCTGCCTCACCGAAACGCAGCCTCTGCTGGGGGGCACCACCGATATCGACCTGGTGATGATCCACGATACCGAGCCAAACCAGGAGCGCGAGGTGGTGCGCCTGAGCGACGAGGTGCACCTGGATATCAGCCACTACTCGCAGGATCTCTTCCACCAGCCCAGGCACCTGCGCATCGACCCCTGGCTGGGGCCGTTCATCTACAATAAACCGCTCGTCCTGCACGACTCGAACCACTGGTTCGATTACAACCAGGCCGCCACCGGCGCGCAGTTCCAGCAGGCAGATAACGTCCTGGCCCGCTCGCGCGCCCTGGCCGACCTGGCCCGCCGGGGCTGGATGGACCTGTCCTTCGGCTCCGCGCCCGATCACCGCCGGAAGGTCTATGGCTTCTTGAAAGCGCTCGAAAACGCCGGCAACGCCATCGCCAGCCTCACGGGCGTGCCCCTCACCGAGCGGCGCTTCCTGGTGCAGTTCCCGCAGCGCGCTTTGGCCATCGGCCGGCAAGACCTTTCGGCCGGGCTGGTGAGCCTGCTGGCGAGCGAGGTGGAGGTGAGCGATGAAACCTGGGAAAGCTGGCTGGCCGGCTGGGACCAGGCCTTGCAGTCGGTGGCGCAGGTCGAAGGCTGCCCCCCGCGCCTGCACCCCACCCGCCGCGGCTACTATCTGCGCGCCGCCGCCGCGCTCTGGGAAGAGCACCCCACTGCGGCCTTCTGGCTGCTCATGCGCACCTGGACGCTGGCGGTCTATCACCTGCCCGCCGATTCCCCTTCCATCCTTCCCTGGCAGGAGGCCTGCCGCACCGCCGGGCTGGATAAAGCCCACTTCGGCGCACGCCTCGAGGCGCTGGATGCCTACCTGGATAGCGTCGAAGAAGCGCTGGACCGCTGGGGCCAGATCAACGGGGTGGTAAGCACCCCCGATATATAGGGGTTGCCTGCAAAATTACGCAGATTCGACCAGCACGATTAATGCGGCAAAATTGTGGATAAACGGGGAAAAACTGTGGATAACCCCCCTGGTTTGTGGATAAAAACCGAAATTTTGTCCGAAAATGAGAGCCGGATGAAAATGCGCAACCCCCAGATCTGGGGGTTGCTTTTTAGGCCGGCCCATATATCAAGCCGGGCAAAAATCCTGTGGAAACACCCGGATTCTCTTCTCGTTTTTTCCACGCCCGGTTGTGGATAACTCCCCGGTCAGGTTTCCCAAGATGCAGGGCCTGCCCCCGCCTCGCCCCCCAGATGTGCCGGGAACCCGCCCCTGGAGCGGAGTTTATCCACATATCCCCAGCCCCTACTAATACAACGAATCCATTTCTCTATGGAAAGATAATGAGGATAATCCCGCGCAGGGTCTGGCCGATTTAATGACCGCACCATCTTATTCGGGCAGGCCGCAGCCGGTGACGTACGCGCGCTACCAGCGCTCCCAGTGGACGATCTCCTCCAGCCTGCGGCGCCCGCCCTTCTTGTTCGGCATCGTCAGGCGCGCCGGGTCGAGCGGGTAACCGAAGGAGAGCGCGATGCGCACCTGCCACTCCGCCGGGAAGCCCAGCGGCTCGCGCGCCTTCTCCGGCTCATAAATGCTGGCGATGCACGAGCCGATGCCCATCTCCCAGGCCGCCAGCTGCATGTAGGCCGCGGCCTGACCGGCGTCGAAGAGTGTCTGGAACTTCTCGTCGGGGTAGGGGGTTAAAATCACCACGCCCAGCGCCGCGCCTGCCAGGTGCCCGGCATAGGTGCCCAGCTTCGAAAGCGCCTGCAGCCCGGCCCGCTCCTGCACGGCGATGAACTGCCAGGGCTGCGTGTTCTTGGAAGACTGCGCCCGCCGCCCCGCGTTCAAGATGGCCCGCACTGCTTCCTGCGGCAGCGGCCGGGCCTCGAACTCGCGCACCGCGCGCTTGGTGCGAATCGCTTCGGATACGTTCATCGATACCTCCAGTTTATCCGCCTTTTTCTTCTAAAGCTGAAGACGGAAGCTGCGTAAAGCCCATCTCTTTGAAATGGGGGTCAAAGGTGAATGCCGTTTCCAGTCCCAACTTCCGCATAATCTCAAAGCTCGTGCAATCCACCAGCGAAAGATTCCGGCGGTTTGCTGCCAAAAGAGCGCTTAATGCCTGGTGATGGATGTTTTCATCGATCCAGAAGACATCCATCACGGGGATGATGCTGCTATCCAGCAGCCGGACAGCCTCTGTGCCAAAGCGATGTTGAAGCACGGCAATGGTCTCGACCAATATGTAGCTGCTGGTAGTGATCACCGCATCGCCCGTCAACAGCTCCTGCCAGGCTTCCTTTGCCGGCTTGTGGAACCGATCGGCTGAGTTTAATACAGCCAGGATTGCAGAAGTGTCGATGAAAATGTTCATGCTTCAATCGATTCCACAGTGTAATCATCGTGTTTCTCAGCCAGGTCGGCCGGGCCTGAGAGCTTTCCTGCCGCCTCGAGAGCTTTTTTACGCAGTTTGGCTTGTTCCTGGATACCCCCTGCGCGCAGCATCTCATCCACGCTGATCCGGATCAACTCCGCGACCGACTTTCCTTCCCGTGCCGCCAGGCGTTTTAGCGCTTTGGCCTGTTCGGGTGTGATCTGAATTTGCGTTCGGACCATAGGTGTCCTCCAAGAATGATTAAATATCATCGTTTATGATTAAATGATACCATACAAAGCGACTCTTTTCTATGTCCGACTGATAACTTATTGACAATTCGGCAAACTCACAGGCTGATCACCTTGCCCGCCTTGCCCAGCGCCTCGAGGATGTCGCCCATCCCGCCCACGATGCCCACCTGCACCTTCTCCAGCAGGTGGAAGTAGTTCAGGCACGTCTGGCACAGCACCAGTTCCACGCCCTGCGCCTCCAGCGCACGCAGCGCTTCGAGCGCCTGCGAGCCTTCGCACGCCAGCCGCACGCCTTCAGTGTAGAACAGGATCTTCGCCGGAACCTGCCCCGATTGCAGCGCCAGGTTAAGGAATTTGACCGCCAGGGCCTGCTGCAGATCGGCAGGCGCATCGCCCATCCCGTTGCGCGTGAACACGATCACCGTGTTGTTATCCATATCGCCTCCATGCGTTGAGTATAGCCCAATGGATTACCTTCCCTGTAGGATGGTGTTTCAATTTTTCTGTAAATTGTGGGGCTTGGCCCACAATTTACAGAAAAAGACATGCATGATCCCCTGTAGAACGGCGAAGAGGAATCGAACCGGCGATTCCTCTTCGCACGCTTTTCTATTCATCCTGCTGCGGGGCAGGGTAGTACTTCACTTACCTTTCCAGAACCGCCGCCCCGTAACCCTGGAGTTCCAGCCGCCCTTGCACCTCCGCGCCGTTGAGCAGGTTGCGCCAGCTTGCGCCGCCCAGGTCCACCGCCGCCGGGGCCGGGTTGAAGTTCATCACGAAGACGTACTGCTTCTCCCCGTCGGTGCGCAGCTGCGCCGTCACCCCATCGGGCAGGTCGGCGTTCAGCGCGCGCAGCAGCCCCAGCCTGCCGGCCAGCGCGCCGAAGAAATCGTCCATGAACTTCTCGTCGTTGCGCGAAGCCACATAGAAAGCCTTGCCGCGCCCAAAGTCGTTCACCGTCAGCGCCGGCCTCCCGGCGTAGAAGTCGCTCCCGAAGGTGGCCAGCACCCGCGCACCCTCGGCGTGGATCAGGGCAAAGTAATCGCGCGCCTCATACGGGCCGCTCAGCCCCAGTTCGTTGCCGGGCAAAGCTGCCACGCTGTTGCGCTCCGCCGCCGTGATTGTGTCGGTCTCCTCGTCCCAGATGCCCAGCACCTCGCGCAGTCCGCCGCCCGGCCACCCGCCCAGGAAGCACAGGTCGTTCTCGTCCACGATCCCGCTCCAGTAGGTCATCACCAGCGTGCCGCCCTGCGCCACGAAGGCGCGCAGGCGCTCGGCCACGCCGGGCTTGAGCATATAGAGCATGGGCGCCACCACCAGCTTGTAGCCGCCGATCTCCGCCTCCTCGGCGATCACATCCACCGGGATGCCGCGCTTCCAGAAGGGCAGGTAATGCGCGATCACCGTCTCGGGGTAGTTGCGGCGGTCGTTCCCCAGGCCTTTCATGTCGTCGATTGCCCAGCGGTTTTCCCAATCCAGGTAGATCGCCACATCGGGGCGCACGCTCGTGCCGATCACCCCGTCCAGCTTCTGCAGCGCGGCGCCCACCTCGGCCACATCGCGGAAGACGCGCGTGTGCTCGTGGCCCACATGATCCACCACCGCCCCGTGGAACTTTTCCGAGCTGCCGCGGCTCTTGCGCCACTGGAAGTACTGCACCGTGTCGGCGCCGTGCGCCACGGCTTGCAGGCTGCTCAGCAGGTGCATTCCCGGCCGCTTGAGCTTGGGGATCGGCTGCCAGTTGGTGTTGCTGGGCGTCGATTCCATCAGCATGAAGGGCTTGCCGCCCTTCATCGAGCGGTTTTGATCGTGGATGAAGCCGACCTGCGCGCCCAGCCGCCAATCGGAGCTGGTGGTGTGCCAGACGGGGTAGCTGTCCCAGCTCACCACGTCCACATATTCGGCGAACTTCGGGTAATTCAACCCGGGGAAGAGCCCCATGAAGTTCGTCGTCACCGGCACGTCCGGCGTCAGCCGCTTCAGCGGGGCAATCTCGTTGAGGAAGAAACTGAAGGTCTGGTCATTGCAGAAGCGCTTCCAATCCAGGTTCAGGCCGTGCAGCAAGAACTCGCCGACCGGGCTGGGCGATTCGATCTGCTCCCAATCGGTGTACGTGTGGCTCCAGAACGCCGCCCACCAGGCATGGTTGAGCCTGTCGAGGTCGTTCTCGTATTTCTTCTTCAGCCACTCGCGGAAAGCCGCCTGGCACAGGTCGCAGTGACACTCGCCGTTGTATTCGTTGGAGATGTGCCACACCAGCAGGGCCGGGTGGTCTTTATAGCGCTCGGCCAGACGGGTGTTGATCTGGCTCACCTTCTCGCGGTACACCGGCGAGGTGAGGCAGTGATTGTGCCTTACGCCGTGCAGGTTGCGCAGGCGTTCGGGGCGCACGCGCAGCACCTCGGGGTACTTTTTCGACATCCACGCCGGGCGCGCCCCGCTTGGCGTGGCCAGCACGGCGTACGCCCCGTTGGCGGCCAGCAGGTCCATCACCCGGTCCAGCCAGCCGAAGTCATATTTGCCCTCTTCCGGCTCGAGTTTCGTCCAGGCGAAGATGCCCACGCTCATGGCGTTGCAGTTGGCCAGCTTCATCAGCCGCATATCTTCGGCCCACACTTCTTCGGGCCATTGATCGGGGTTGTAATCGCCGCCGTGCAAGAAGTGTGGAAAGCGCGGGTTGATCGGTGAGTAACGTGTTTTCATTGGCTCCTCTAGGATTTTGAATGGTCTGATCGCATTTCATCTCCCCGCCGCCTTTGGGGCAGGGGGAAAGGTCATTGCTCCGGCTTCACCCAGCGCAGGCTCACCACGCTGAGCACGAACAGCACCGCATACGTGCCAAACAGCACGAAGTAACCCATGCCGGGCGACACCGCATTGAGCGAATCGGCCACCGGCCCGCCGATGCCCGTGCCGACAATCCCCGCGCCTGCCCCCGCCAGGTTCGAGATGCCCAGGTAGCGCCCGGCTTCCTCCTTGGGCACAAGGCTCGTCCCGAGCGCCCAGTTTGTGCTGGTGAACAGCCCCACCGCCAGCCCAAGCACCAGCCCGGCCGCGTAGAGCAGCCCCTTGCTCGGCGCCCAGATCGTGCCCAAGATCAGCACCGCCCCTGCCGCGCCCACCATGCCGCTCAGGCCCACCATCTTGCGGTGGCCGAAACGGTCCGAAAGCCAGCCCCCCGGCAGGGCCGTCACCAGGGTGGCCAGGCCCACCGCGGTGATGAGCTGCCCCGCCATGCTGGTGGCCTGCTCGCGGTTGATCAGGAAGGTGGACATCAGAAAAAACGCCGCGAAGGTGCGGATGGACGTGACCGCGCTGAAGAAATACAGCCGGTTCACCACCCACCAGACGAACGGCTTCCGGCTGCGGGCAGCCTTCCAGCCCAGGGTGGAGGCCGTCCCGGCCCACACCCCTGCCCCCACGGCGATGATCATCGCCACCGCGCCGCCCAGCCCAAAACCGATTGCCCGGGCCGTCTCTGGCGTGGCGAGCGCGCGCGCCGCCAGCCAGGCCAGCCCGCCCACGGCCCCGCCCGCCAGCAGCCCGGCCGCTCCGCCCGCCAGAATGCCCGCCAGCATCCCCAGCACCCGCAGCATGGTGGGTGCCAGCGGAACATCGGGCTTTTCGCGCAGCGGCTCTTCTTTGACCAGCACCATCGTCAGCAGCATGACCAGCAGCAGCGCCAGCCCTGTGATGAACACCGCCAGCCTGAAGCGCCCGTTGCCCACGATGTTGGCGATCACCAGCGAGACGAGAATCAGCGGGATCAATTCCATCACGCCCTTGATGCCCGAAGCCACCCCCCGCTGCTTTTCAGGGACCATATCGGGGATCAGCCCCTGGAGCGCGCCGTGCGAGGTGTTCGCGCTGAATTGAATCAGCAGCGTGGCCGCCATCAGCGACCAGTAATCCCAGGCGAAGGCAATGCAGGCCAGGAAGACCAGATCGAGCAGCACGCCGACGAAGATGAACGGCCTGCGCCGCCCAAAGCGCGAGGTGGAGCGGTCGCTGAGCAGGCCCATCGCCGGCTGCACCAGCATGGCGATGAGCAGCCCGGCCGTGCTGAGCGTTCCCAGCGCCGTATTGCGCATCGCTTCGGGTGCGAAGGCCGCCACCAGGTAGGGAGTGAACACCGAGCCAACCGCGTTATTGCGAATATTCAGGCCCAGCCAATACAGGTTGACCCAGATCAGGGTAGTCCAAGGCACGCGTTTTTCCATGCGACCAGTATAGCATGAGGTCGGAATCCGGCCCTTCTTGATGCTTTCTTGATCTTTTCCTCTTGACAATTGCCGGTTGTTGGTATACAATTCGTACAATGATACAATGATACAAATTGGGAGGTGGTGATTTTGCCCGTCAAGCTCGACTTCCAGCTCGATTTTCGCTCCGGCGTACCCATTTACACCCAGATTGCCGAAGAGCTGCGCCGCAAAATCGCATCCGGCCAGTTGAAGCCCGGCGACCAGCTCCCCACCGTGCGCGAGCTGGCCACCGAACTGCGCATCAACTTCAACACCGTCAGCCGCGCCTACCGCGTGCTGGATGAAGTCCGCCTGATTTCCACGCAGACCGGCCGCGGGACGTACATCTCCGAAGCGCCGACGGAAGAGGCCATTTTGCAATTGAAGCAAAAGAGCCTGCGCGAACTTGCCCAGACCTACCTGGAGGATGCCGCTCGAATGGGCTTTTCGGCGCAAGAAGCGCGCGCCGAAGTGGATCGATTGTGTGAAACCGGCAATCATACCGGCGAAAATGCTTGAGTAACCGTGAGCGTGGCTCGTTTTCTTGGATCACTCCGGCATCTGAGCCGGATATCCAGAGAACCAGCCACACGACCGAAACCGTGAGGATAAAATGATGACCGTACTGCCGACTGCAACCGCAAGAAAAGAAAGCCAGGGCTCTTCGCAGCCCCGAAGCCGCGCCGAGAAGGCCCCCGACACCACCCATATCAGCCCGATTGCCGGGCTGGTGGCCACGCTGTTCTACACGGCGGGCATCATCGGCGCCATTTTGATGGATAACGCCCGCGTGGCCGAATGGATCATCGGCGTTTTCGTCACCGTGGTCTTCCTGCTCGGTTTCTACTTCCTGCTGGCCATCAAGGTGGCCCAGCAGTGGGAAAAGGCCGTCGTCCTGCGCCTGGGCAGGTTCCGCGGCCTGCGCGGCCCGGGGCTTTTCTGGATCATCCCCATCATCGACTCCACCCCCGTGTGGATCGATCACCGCGTCATGGTCACGCCCTTCAACGCCGAAAAGACCCTGACGAAAGACACCGTGCCCGTTGACGTGGACGCCGTGCTCTTTTGGGTGATCTGGGATGCCGAGAAGGCCGCCCTCGAAGTGGCCGACTACCGCGCCGCCATCTCCTGGGCTGCGCAGACCGCCCTGCGCGAGGTGATCGGCCAGATGAACCTCGCCGACATCCTGGTTGGCCGCGCCCGCATGGATGCCGACCTGCAGAAGATCATCGACGATCGCACCACCCCGTGGGGCATTTCCGTCCAATCGGTCGAGATCCGCGATGTGATCATCCCGCAGGGCCTGGAGGATGCCATGTCGCAGCAGGCGCAGGCCGAGCGCGAGCGCCAGTCGCGCGTCATCCTTGGCGAGGCCGAAATGCAGGTGGCCAATTCCTTCGCCGAGGCCTCCAAGGCCTATGCCTCGAACCCCACCGCGCTGCACCTGCGCGCGATGAACATGCTCTTCGAGGGCCTCAAGGAAAAGGGCGCCCTGGTGATCGTGCCCTCCAGCGCCGTCGATACGATGAACCTCGGCGGGCTGAGCGGCGTGGTTGCCCTCGCTCAGCAGAAGACCAAGACCGAATAACCCCTTCCGCCCTCGCCCCTCGCTCTCTCTGGGGGGTGGGCGAGGGGCGGGCCTTACTGAATGATAGGAGTTTCACATGTCCATCCGCAGAACCGTACTCGTTGTCTTCTTGATCTCGCTCGTCGGCCTGGCCTTTAGCCTGTGGGCTGCGCCGCGCCTGCCCGAGATGGTGCCCTCGCACTGGAACGCCGCCGGGCAGGTGGACGACTATTCAAGCCGCGACCTGGCGCTCTGGCTGATGCCTGCCATCGCCTTTGGGATTGGCCTGCTGCTCATCTACCTGCCGAAGATCGACCCGCTGCGCGCCAACGTGGACCGCTTCCGCGGGGCGTATCACTGGGTCGTCGTCGGGTTCGCTGTCTTCATTACCTACATTCACATCATCACCCTGTCGGCCGGGCTGGGGGTGGAAATTAACATGCTTTACGTGATGCTGCCCGCGATGGCGGTGCTCTTCTTCGGGCTGGGTTTCGTCATCGAGCGCGCCCTGCCCAACTGGTTCATCGGCATCCGCACGCCCTGGACGCTTTCCAGCCCCACGGTGTGGCAGAAGACCCACCGCCTTGGCGGGCTGGCCTTCAAGGTCTCGGCAGTGCTCATCCTGGTGGGCCTGCTCTTCCCGGCCGAAGTGGGCTTCTGGTTCACCCTTGTGCCGCTCATGCTCACCGCGTTCGGGACGATCATCTACTCCTACTTCGCCTACCGCCAGGAGACGAAGTAAGAAAGCCGCCAGCTGTCCGCCGTCAGCATTCAGAGAGATGCGCAATGTTTCACGTGAAACGCTCTCGCTTTAGCTGTCAGCTATCAGCTGTCAGCCTCTTGTTTCACGTGAAACACTGTCTGCCCCCTGTGGCGCTGTGTCGCCGGTGCAATCCGGCCTATAATGAATGAACCGCCGCACCTCGCGCCGGAACCCGGCCGGATGCACCCCTTCTTTTTTCGATTGGCTCAAATATGCCTCCAACCATCACTGTCCAGCACCTCGTTCACGCCTTTGGCGAGCGCCGCGCCGTCGATGACCTCTCCTTCGAGGTCGGCCGCGGCGAGGTCTTCGGCCTGCTCGGCCCCAACGGCGCCGGCAAGACGACCACCGTGCGCCTGCTCAACGGCCTCTATCACCCCACCGCCGGGGCCATTTCCATCCTCGGTCTCGACCCGGCCGCGCACGGTCAGGAAGTCCGCGCGCGCACCGGCGTCCTTACCGAAACCCCCGCGCTCTACGAGCGCCTGACGGCCTGGCAGAACCTCGAGTTCTTCGGCCGCCTGGCCGATATGCGCCCCGCCGACCTCAAGCGGCGCATCGCCGAACTGCTGGCCTTCTTCGGCCTCGAAGAGCGCGCTCACGATAAGGCCGGCACCTACTCCAAAGGCATGAAGCAGCGCCTGGCTCTGGCGCGCGCCCTGCTCACCCGCCCCGAGGTCGTCTTCCTCGATGAACCCACCTCCGGGCTCGACCCCGAATCGGCCTTGCAGGTGCGCGAGTTGATCGATTCGATCCGCCGCCGCGACGGCCACACCGTCTTCCTCTGCACGCACCAGCTCACCGAGGCCGAGCGCCTGTGCGACCGCGTTGCCATCCTCAACAGCGGCCGCCTGCTGGCGCTTGGCACCCTCGAGGAACTCGGCCGCCGCCTCTCGCCTGGCCTGTGGGTGGAGGCCGCTTTCCTCCAGCCGCTCAGCCCTCAGCCGGACCTTTCGCGCCTGCCCGGCGTGCTTTCTGCCGCCTTCGACGGTGCGCGCGTGCGCTTTCAGGTGGAAGGCGAGTCGGCCATCCCCGGCGTCGTCACGGCCCTCGTGCAATCCGGCGCGCAGCTCACCCGCCTCCAGCCCGAACAGATTTCCCTCGAAGAGGTTTATTTCACCCTGCAAGAACAATCCAGGCAAGGTGCCCAATGAACTGGAACCATATTCTCACAATCGCCGCGAAAGATATCCGCGAGGCCTCGGGCAACCGCGCCGTCTGGATGCCGATGGTCATCGTGCCCCTCGTCTTCATCGTCTTCCTGCCCCTGGGCTTGATCTTCTCTGCCCGCCTCGACCCGCAGGCCACCAACTCGCTGCTCACCGACCCCGATATGGCAGGCTTCCTGAGCCGCATGCCCGCCGAAATGGCCGGGCGGATCGCGGGCCTCAACGGCACCCAGGCGGGTCTGGTGCTGGCCCTCGGCTACCTCTTCGCGCCCTTCTTCCTGATCATCCCGCTCATGTTCTCCACCGTCATCGCCTCTGAATCTTTCGCCGGCGAGCGTGAGCGCAAGACGATCGAAGCGCTGCTCTACACGCCCGCCAGCGACACCGAACTTTTCCTGGGCAAGGTCGTCGCGGCCGGCTTCCCGGCGGTGACGATCACCTGGCTGTGCTTCCTGGCCTACATCCTGGTTGTCAATGCGGCAGCCTACCCGCTCATGGGGCGCATCTGGTTCCCGATTCCCGCCTGGTTCCCGATGATCTTCTGGATCGCTCCCGCGCTTTCGCTGCTGGGCATCGCCGCCACCGTGCTCATCTCGGCGCGCAACCCCACCTTCATGGGCGCTTATCAGACCAGCGCTTCGCTGGTGCTGCTCGTGGTGGCCCTGCTCATCGGGCAGGTCACTGGCGTGCTTTACCTCAGCGTGGGGATCGGGCTGGCGCTCGGCGCCGTCCTCTGGCTGGTGGATGCGCTGCTGGTGGTGGTGGCTGTGCGCACCTTCAACCGCGCCAGGCTGCTCGCCTCCGTGAATTAACCCCGTTCCTTCGTGCTTGCCCGCTTTCTTCGTAGGGTGCGGCCGCTCTGGGCCGCACCTTCTTTTTTTGGGAAGACGGTGCGGTCAACCAACCGACCGCACCCTACAAAGAAGAATGCAAGCCCGCTTTCTTCGTAGGGCCTCACCTTCTTTTCTGGAAGACGGTGCGGTCAACCAACCGACCGCACCCTACAAAGAATGCAATCAATAGAACATATATTCTATTACTTGCGGTACCGCAGCCGGATCTGCTCCGCGAAGTCGATCACGCTCGCCCGCAGCCCATCCGGCTCGAGCACCTCAACGCCCCCGCCCCACCCAAGCACGCGCTCCCTGGCCTGCTCCAGGCTGTCGAACGGCAGTTGCACCTCGCGCCAGCCCTGCGCATCCGCAGGCCCGGCCTCATCCAGCACCAATTGCGCGCGCTCGCCGAAGTAAAGCTTAAAGTCGCGCGCCAGGGCCGCCGAAATGCGCGCCCGCACCCAAAAAAGCCCCTTCTCGGCCTCCACCTCGGCGCAGTAGCGCTCCCAGTAGGCGGCCAGGTCAAAACCCTCCGGCCGGGTAACGGGCGTCTCCAGCATCTCGGCCTGAGCCAGCGCGCTCACCCTGAAGGTGCGCGGGCGGCCTTCGCGCAGTGCCACCAGGTACCACTCGTTGGCCTTGGCCACCAGCCCGAGCGGCTCTACCACCTGCTCGATCTCCGCCCCGAACATGGTGCGCGTCACCAGGCGCAGCGCGCGCTCCTGCCAGACGGCCTGCTGCACCACCGCCAGGTGCGGCCCCGGTCTGCCGGATTGCCCCCACCAGCTCGCATCCAGGTGAATGCGCTGGCGCGCGGCCTGCTGTTCTTTGCGGCTGGCCTCCGGCAGCGCCGCCGTCAGCTTGAGCAGCGCGGCTTTCAACTCCTGCCCCACCCCCAGCTGCATCAGCGGCGTGGGGATGCTCAACATGAACAGCGCCCTGGCCTCGTCGGCGGTCAGGCCGGTCAGGTTCGTGCGGTACGATTCGATCAGCGCGATGCCCCCGCCCGGCCCCCGCTCGGCGTAGATCGGCACCCCGGCGGTGCCGAGCGCCTCTACGTCGCGGTAGATCGTGCGCACCGAAACTTCCAGCTCTTTCGCCAGTTCCACGGCCGTCGTTCGCCCCCGCGTTTGCAGCGTCATCAGCAGCGCCAGCAGCCTGTCTGCCCGCATATCCCTCCAGGAAGAGCAATCACACACGAAGAAGATAAGGCTCGAGGACCACGAAGAACAGAAACGATAATGAAAAGTTCTCCTTATTTGCTCGTTTGCTTTCCCGCCCTGTGAGCTTTCCGCCTTCGGGCCTTCGTAATTGACTTTCTTTTATCCTACCATAAAATCCTGTCATAAGATGTCAGGTATGGTCTGGTAAGATCATGCAGGATCGATCCGGTGTTGCCTCAGAACTTTGAAAGGGAGAATGGAATGTCTGAACAAAAAATGGAAGTCCGCATTGTGCGCCTCGAACCCATGCGCGTCGCGTGTGTCAACGGCTACGGCGAAAGCCCCGAAGAGATCGCCTTTGCGAAGATGCGCGCCTACGTCAAAGCCCACCGTCTCAATGAAGACCCCGTCCCGCACCGTTTCTTCGGCTATAACAACCCGAACCCCTCCGCGGGCAGCCCGAACTACGGCTACGACGTGTGGGTGACGGTGGATGATTCCGCCCAGCCCGAAGAGGGCGTGCGCATCCTCAACTTCTCGGGCGGCCTCTACGCGGTGACGCGCATCCGCCCCCACACCGGCGAGGAGATCTTCCCCGCCTGGCAGAAGCTGGTGGCCTGGCGCGAGCACAGCCGCTACCGCCCCGCTAACCACCAGTGGCTGGAAGAGCACATCGGCGATATCGAGAAGAGCTTCCCCGACCTGGAGCTCGACCTGTACATGCCGATTGCCGAGTAAGATCAGCAGGCGGTGAAATATCAAGCGGCGAGTGCCCCGGCACTCGCCGCATTATTTCATATTGGCATGGGATTAATCCGGTTCAATATACGCCACTGCCTGGCTCTTCTCGTCGCTCATCACGATGCGCAGGTGCCCGCCCGGCCTGAAGTCCTTCACGCGGATCACCCGCAGCGCGTCGCGCAGGCGCGGGTCTAACTCGATGAACTCCTCCACCCGGTTGGGGGTGCCCTCGAAGAAGGCTTTGTTGAAGATGCTCGCCGGGTCGTCCAGGTAGATCGCCAGCGGGTAGATCTGTGCTTCGAGCAGGTCCTGGAAGAAGTGCGTGCCGAGCGAGGGTTCGGGGACGGTGCCCACGCCCACCCCCTGCCCGGCCAGTTCCACCAGCGCCCTGGTGTGGTAAATATCGCCGTAATTCACCGGCACGCCCAGGTCGGAGTTTGAGCTGCCCCAGCGCCCCGGCCCCACCATGATGAACTTCTGCCCGATCAGCGCGGCGTTGAGCCTGGCCAGCGCGCGCACCAGCAGCCCGCGCAGGTCCATCGACCCGAGCGCGAAGTAGCCCTTGGGCGCCACGTACACCACGTAATCCACCTGGTTGATCAGCCCCTCCGGCACCACGAAGCGCGTCGAAAAGACAATATCTTCGTGCACCAGGTTCACCGGCAGGCTCACTGTTTCGGTGGGCAGCAGGGCGCTCTGCGGGCGGCATTGCAGCAGCGTGATGCACAGCCGCGGGCGCGACTGCTCGGGGTTCTGAATCCCCAGCGTGAATTCCAGGTCCACCGGCGATTTGTAATGCTCTTCCAGCGTGCGCACGATGTGACGCATCTTTTCGGCGAAATCGGTGCGCTTGAGCAGCTCGTCAAAGGTCAGCACCAGGTCTTTCACGCTGCCGTCGAGCAGCGTGCTGCGCAGCGATTCGAAGTAGCCGTCGCGGTCGATCTGCGCCAGGTAGCGCAGCGGCGGGTAGCGCGGTTCGAGCACCTCCTCCACCGGCAGCGTTTTGAAAGTATTCTCTTCCAGGTCGATCAGGTCAATGAACTGCTGCGAGTAGCGCCGCACCAGCTTGGGGTCGGTGGAAGGGCGCAGCATGGGGTGGCTGAGGGCGATCAGCCGGGGGAAGTCGTTCCCCACCCGGTCCACCGCGCGCGTGCCCAGCCCCCACACCAGGCGCACAAAGCCGTCCTCGCGCCGGATCTGCGGCGCCCAGCGGTAGAGGTTGCGGCTGAAGGCCACCCCCGCCCCGTGGGGGAAGTAGTAATTGCGGTAGCGCTCCCCTTCCACCACCTGGATCAGCACCGCCATGCGCTCGTCGTAATCCTGCAGGCGTTTGCTGCGCCGGTAGAGCAGCGCCCCCGGGTTGAGCGTGGAAGCATAGACGCGCGCCAGCGCGTTGGTGAGGTCGCGCAGGTTCCTGGCCGGGGTGCCCTGGTTGGGGCAAAAGACGCTGTCGTACTTACCCGCAAACGAGGTGCCGAAGTTGTCTTCCAGCAGGCTCGAGGAGCGCACGATCAGCGGCTTCTTGCCCACCGTGTCCAGCAGCAGGCGCAGCTGGTCGAGGATATCCGGCGGGAACTGCCCGGCTTCGAAATCTTTGACGATGGCCGGGTAATCGGTGCGCATCTCGTCTTCGGTCTTGTACTTCTGGTCGTTCCAGTGCACCAGGTTGTTGATCGCCATGAACGTGTAGAACACGTCCGAGCCGATGAAGTACGAATCCGGCGTCTTCAGGCAGTCGAGGATCTGCGGGTCGCCGGCGTTTTCGAGGATGCGCAGCGCCAGCAGCATCCCGGCGCTCTTCCCGCCGATGCGCCCCGTGCCGATCTTGCGCCGGCGGATTTCCACCAGGTCGGCCACGGTGAACCATTCCTTGGCCACATCCAGGTAGCCGAGCTGGTCGCTGATGAGGGTGCGGATGATAACGACCTTGGATTCTTTCAGGCGGGCTTCCAGCGGGGCGCGCTCGGCGGGGGGCATGCTCTCCAGCGCGATGGCCTGCTCGAAGACCATCTCCAGCGGGGCCTGCTCGGGGTTCACCGAAAGCGCCAGCTCGCCGTAGTTCACCCCGCGCTCGCGCAGCACTTCCCACACCAGCTGCTCGAAGAGCTCGTAGCTGAGGAACTGGCTGAAGAGAAAGTCGGTGTGCTGGTCGCGCACGCGCGTCAGGCGCACCTCCCACAACTCCGAGGGTTCCTCGCCGTAGGGGTTGCGCAGACCTTCCCATTCCTGAGTCTGGATGGCAATCTGCCGCGCCTGGGCCTCGAACTCGGCCTGCGTGATCACCCCGCGCTCGAACAGCTCACGCCGCATTCGCGCGCGGATGCGGCTGCTGAGGATGGGATATTGGCTCAGCGCCAGGTAGATGCGGAATTGCCGACCGGGGTGAGCGCCTGCTTGGGCCAACGCGGATTCTTACCCCAGGTGCATGGGCATGATGACGTGCTGGAAGTTCTCGTCTCCCACCGGCTGGATGCGCGCCGGCGATTTGAGATCGTTCGTCTCCAACACCAGGTTCGGCGTCTTGATCACTTCCAGCACTTCGCGCAGGAAGCGCACGTTGAAGGCGATTGCCAGCACGGGGCCTTCGATGTTCGCGTCGATCTTGGATTCGTTCTCGCCGGTCTCCTCGCTCTGCGCGGTCACTTCGATCTCCCCCGGCCGGTCTTCGAACTTCTGCATCGTCAGGCGCACCACGTTGTTGCCGTTGCGCGCGATGATCTCGGCCTGTTTGCAGGCCTTCAGCAGCGCCTGCGTGGAGACGATGGTGTGCGTCTTGAAGGCGCGCGGCATGATGACTTTGTAATCGGGGAAGTTGCCGTCAATCAGCTGCGAGACGAGTTCGGCCGTCTCGAGGTGGAAGATCACCTGCCCGCGCCCCGGCGGGGAGATCAGCGTCACTTCGCCCTCGCCGTCTTGCGCGATGCGCGCCAGTTCGTTCAGCGCGCGCGCCGGGATGATCATCGCCATCGGGCGTTTGGCGGCCTCGGGCAGCGGGGCGCGCCGCACCGAGATGCGGAAGCCGTCGGTGGCGGCCAGCGTGATCTCATCCCCCCCGACGATCGTCTGCACGCCCTGCAGCACCGGGCGGGCTTCGTCCGTCGAGGCGGCAAAGGCCACCTGCTGGATCATCTCTTTCAATTCGGCCACCTTCAGCGTGATGCCCTCCGCCGGGTCGGCCGCCGGCATGGGGGGGAATTCCTGCGCATCGATGCCCTTGATTTCGGTGTACGATGCTCCGCAGCGCACGCTCAGCGTGAAGGTGGTCATATTCACCGCCAGCTGGACGGTATCGGACGGCAGCGTGTTGATCAGGTCCGAGAACAGCCGCGCTGGCACGGTGATGGAACCTTCTTCGGCGATCTGCGCGCCGATCCAGCACGAGATGCCCAGCTCCAGGTTCGTCGCCGCCAGGCGCAGGCGGCCTTCATCGGTGGCAAGCAAGACGTTGCCCAGCACCGGCAGGGTGCTGCGCGGCGAAACAGCCCGAGATACCATGCCCAAACCATGTGCCAGTTGCTGCTGTGAGACCGAAACCTTCATGGCGCCCTCGCGTTGTGATGAAGAAATTGAATATTAAAAGTATATCACAATGGCGGCGATTGAAATCGCTTCTTATCAAGCGCGAAGCCGGCCTTCGCAGGCTCTTCAGCCGGCGCCTACGACATGGCGGCGATTGAAATCGCTTCTTCCCAGGCGCGAAGCCTGCCTTCGCAGGCTCTTCAGCCGGCGCAGGCCGGCTTCATGCTTTGTGCAGGTGCAGTTTCCAACTGCCGCGAGAAAGCGGAAAATCCATGTTCACCGGCCAAAATGCAATTCAATCCGCCATGCGGATATGTTAAAATAAAACACACCCCTCCTGGGGGTGTGAGTGCCGAAGGTGGGAATTGAACCCACATTCCTTTCGGAACGCGATTTTGAGTCGCGCGCGTATGCCAGTTCCGCCACTTCGGCAGTGCATGTACAGTATATACAGATTCACCAGAAGGGTCAAGGTATCCTGCAACCATGAAGCTCGGCATCATCGGCCTCCCGCTTTCGGGCAAAACCACCCTCTTCAACGCCCTCACCCGCGGCGCCCAGCCCACCGGCATCTCCAGCGGTAAGATCGAAGTCCACACCGCCGTGGTGGACGTGCCCGACCCGCGCGTAGACCGCCTCTCGGCCATGTTCAAGCCCAAAAAGACCATCTACGCCAAAGTGACCTACGGCGATTTCGCCGGCCTGGAAGGCTCAGCCGCCAAAACGGGCATTTCCGGCACGCTCCTCAACCAGCTCACCCAGATGGATGGCTTTATCATGGTGGTGCGCTGCTTCGAAGATGAAAACGTCCCCCACCCGGCCGAGACGATCGACCCCGTCCGTGATATCGCCAGCATGGACGGCGAGCTTATCCTCAACGACCTCATCTCCGTCGAACGCAAGCTCGAGCGCCTGGCCGAAGAGCGCAAGAAGGGCGGCGGGCGCGATAAAGCCGTCGTCGAGCGCGAACTGGCTCTCTTTCAGCAGTTCCAGCAGGCCCTCGCCGCCGAAAAGCCCCTGCGCGACCTCACCCTTTCGCCCGAGGACGAGAAATCCCTCTCCAGCTTCGGCTTCCTCAGCCGCAAGCCCATGCTGGTGGTGCTCAATTTGCACGAAGGCCAGCCCGCCCCCCAGGTGGATTACCCTCACCGGCAAAGCCAGGTGGTGGCCCTGCAGGGCAAGCTGGAGATGGAAATTGCCCAGCTCCCGCCCGAAGAAGCCGCGGCTTTCCTTTCCGAGTATGGCATCGAGGAGCCCAGCCTCAACCGCATGATCCGCCTCTCCTACAACCTGCTCGGCCTGCAGAGCTTCTTCACCGTCGGGCCCGATGAATGCCGCGCCTGGACGGTCCGCCGCGGGGCCACCGCCCCCGAAGCCGCCGGCGAGATCCATACCGACCTGCAGAAGGGCTTCATCCGCGCCGAGGTGGTGCATTATGACGACCTCACCGCCCTGGGCGGCATGAACGAAGCCAAGCTGCACGGCAAGCTGCGCCTGGAAGGCAAAGATTACATCGTCCAGGACGGCGACGTGCTCAACATCCGCTTCAATGTCTAGGCTCACCGGCAAGGAATGGTATCTCCCCTTCCCTTCAGGGAAAGGAAGCTGGGGGGGTAGGTAAATGCCCTACGAACCCGTCATCGGCCTCGAAGTCCACGCCGAGCTTGCCACGCGCTCCAAAATGTTCTGCGCCTGCCCGGTGGTGGATGCCACCCGCGCGCGCCCCAACACCGCCGTCTGCCCCGTCTGCCTGGGCCTGCCGGGCGTGCTGCCGGTGGTCAACCGCGCCGCTGTGGAGCTGGCCCTGCGCGTGGCCCTCGCCCTGGGCTGTCAGGTGCGCCGCACCAGCATCTTCGCCCGCAAGAACTACTTCTACCCCGATCTTCCCAAGGGTTACCAGATCTCCCAATATGAAGAGCCGCTCGCGGTGAACGGCCGCCTGCCCATCGAGACGCCCCTCGGACGGCGCGAAATCCGCATCCGCCGCGTCCACCTCGAGGAAGATACCGGCAAGCTCACCCACGTCCACAAAGAGGGCGAAGATTACTCCCTGGTCGATCTCAACCGCGCGGGTGTGCCCCTCCTCGAAATCGTCTCCGAGCCCGACCTGCACTCGGCCGCCGAGGTGCGCGCCTATGCCCAGGCCCTGCGCGCCGTGCTGCGCTACGTCGGCGCTTCCAGCGGCGATATGGAGAAGGGCGCCCTGCGCATCGAGCCGAACATCTCCATCCGCCTGCCGGGCAGCACGCAGCTCGGCACGCGCGTGGAGATCAAAAACCTCAACAGCTTCCGCACCCTCGAGCGCGCCACCGCCTACCAGCTCGAGCAGCAGGCCCTCCGGCTCCAGGCCGGCGGCGCCGTGGCCCAGGAAACCCTCGGCTGGGATGAGGCCGCGGGGGTCACCTTCTCGCAGCGCAGCAAGGAAGAAGCCCACGATTACCGCTACTTCCCCGAGCCTGACCTGCCCCCCCTGGTGCTGGACGATACCTGGGTGGAAGAAATCCGTTCCGGCCTGCCGGAGCTCCCCTGGGCCAGGCTCGAGCGCTTCGTGCGCCAGTACGCTCTGCCCCCCGCCGACGCGCGCGTGCTGGTGGAAGACCGCCCCGTGGCCGATTACTTCGAGGCCTGCGCCGCCGCCCTCCAGGCCGCCGCGCCCAAAACGGCTGCCAACTGGATCACCGGCGAGGTCTTTGCCTGGCTCAACCAATCCGGCGAGGAGCTGGCCGCGCTCAAGGTGAGCCCTGCCGCCCTGGCCGCCCTGCTGGATCTTGCCGCTGCGGGCAGCATCAACCTCACCACCGCCAAGAGCGTTTTGCTCACCATGCTGCAGAGCGGCCGCCCCGCCGCCGAGATCATCCGCGAGCAGGGCCTCGAGCAGGTCTCCGATACCGCCGCCATCGCCGGCCTGGTGGCCGATGTGCTCGATTCCAACCCCGCCGAACTGGCCCGCTACCTGGGCGGCAAAGAGACCCTCGCCCACTGGTTCTACGGCCAGGTGATGCGCGC
>JARKPU010000057.1 GCA_029975055.1 Anaerolinea sp. | reverse complement strand
GCTGGGCGCTGCGGCGCGGCCCTTTTTGATCCAGCCCACTCACGTCGAGGTGCGGGACCTGCTGGGCCACCCGGTCGAGACCGCGGCCGAGGCAGTGGCTGCCGTCCGCGAGCTGTGGACGCGCGGCATCCGCGCCGTGGCCCTGACTCGGGGCGAAGCCGGGGCCATCCTCGGCTGGCAGGGGACGATCGTCGAGGCGGCGCCGCCCACGATCCAGGCCGTCAGCTCGGTGGGCGGCGGCGACGCCGTCATGGCTGCCCTGGCCTGGGGCATCCGGGAGGGGCTGCGCCCGCTGGAGATGGCCCGCCTGGCCGTCGCTGCGGGCACGGCCACCACTCTGGTGGAGGGCACCGGCATCGGCTCTTTGGAGCAGGTGCAGGAGATGCGCCCGCGCGTGCAGGTGAGGGTGCTCTAGGAAGACGGCTGTCAACGGATTTCTATCACGGATTACACGGATTGGTTGCGGCAGAGAGCCGGGTAGCATGCTATTCGGCAGCAAAGGGTGGGCGCCACTACTCGTTCTTTGTTCCATGAACAATCCTGGCAATGGGTGCAAGTAATCCGTTCAATCCGTGGCAGAAATCCGTTGACAGCATCCCGTTTACGAATCATAGGAGGGACTATGACCGAGCCGACCTACGACGTTCTCTGCCTGGGCATCATGGTGGCCGATGTGGTGGCGCGCCCGGTAAAGGGCCTGCCGAAAAAGGGCACCCTGGAGACGGTGGAGCGCATAGAGCTGCACACCGGCGGCTGCGCCGTCAACACCGGCATCTCGCTGGCCAGGCTGGGGGTGCGCGTGGGCCTGATGGGCAAGGCCGGGCAGGATGGCTTTGGCGATTACATCATCAACGTGCTGCAGCGCAACGGCGTGGATGCCGGGGGGGTGGTGCGCGACCCGGTGAACAACACCTCGGGCACCATGGTCATGGTGGATCAGGATGGCGAGCGCTCCTTTATCCACTATGTCGGCGCCAACGGGGCCATCCGCGAGGAGGATATCGATTTCGACCGGGTGCGCCGCGCCCGCATCCTGCACGTGGCCGGCCACAACCTGATGCCCGGCTTTGACGGCGAGGTCTGCGCGCGCGTGCTGCAGCGGGCCCGGGCCGCCGGCGTCACCACCTCTCTGGACACGGCGTGGGATTTCAGCGGCCGCTGGCTCGCTCTGATTGAGCCCTGCCTGCACCAGGTGGATATCTTTGTGCCCTCTTTCGAGGAGGCCAAAGAGATCGCCGGCCGCGAGGAGCCGGACGACGTGGCCGATTTCTTTCTCAATTACGGCATCAAGACCGTGGCGCTCAAGATGGGGAGCCAGGGCTGCTACGTCAAAACGCGCCAGGAAGCCTTTGCCCTGCCCATCTTTCCCGTGCAGGCTGTGGACGCCACGGGCGCCGGTGATGCCTTTGCCGGCGGCTTTTTGGCCGGCGTCGTCATGGGTTGGGACCTCAAGCAGACCGCCCGCCTGGGCAATGCGGTGGGGGCGCTCTGCGTAACGGCGATGGGCGCCACCACCGGCGTGCGCTCGGTGCCGGAAACGATCGAGTTGATGAAGCAGTACGGAGTATAGCTATCAGCTATC
>JARKPU010000048.1 GCA_029975055.1 Anaerolinea sp. | reverse complement strand
GACGCGGATTTCCACGCGGTCAATGCCGTTGACGCCATTACCGTAAAGCCTCAACGAGAAGTTCCCGCCCTGGGAATACACCGGTCGTGGTTGGCCGGCAAGCAGGCTCAATGCAACTGCAATCACTGCGATGAGGAGGAGCGCCGGACCTCCAAAACGCGTGAGGCCCGGCCCGGCTCGTCTTTTCATTCTTTCGATCCGATAGCGTCCGCGCGGCGCATGCGCTTATAGCGCGCGTTGTAGGTCTCTTGCGAGATGATCTCCACCTTGACCGGGATCTTGAAGGAGGCCAGCTTGTCACGGCAGAAGGCGAACATTCGCTGCTTGAAAGCGCGCGGGTCTTCGGGGGTCTTCAAGTTGACCCGAGCGGTGACCATGAAACCGGTGATCGGGTTCTTTTCGCCGAACACCACGGCGTCGTCCACGTTCTCCATCTGGAGCAACACGCTCTCCACCTCGGCGGGATAGACCTTCTGCCCGCCCACGTTGATGATCTCAGACTGGCGGCCCAAGATGCGCATGTACTCGCCGTCCACTTCGACCATGTCGCCGGTGATCATCCAGCCTTCCTCGTTGAACGGGCTGGGTGCGTTGAGGTAACCCAGCATGGCTGAATCGGCCTTGATCCACAGGATTCCGTCCACCACCTTGGTCTGGAACTCGTCTCCGCCGATTTTCACCCACAGCGAGCGGTTATCTTTGGACTTAGAGCGCAAAATTCCCAGCTCCGACAACCCGTAGGTCTGCTGCAAGCGCACGTTGGGGAACACGTCGTTGATGCGCAGCAGGGTGCTCTCGGGCATCACTTCCGTCCCGTAGGTGACCAGCTTCAGAGATGACATATCGTGCCGCTTGTAAGCTTCCGAGATGAGCAGCAGGTTGAGGAAGGTTGGCGAGGTGGGCAGCAATTCCACCTTGTAGTTGGCAATTGCCTGGCAGACCACATCCGGGTCGCGGCTGCGCACCGACACCACCGCCCCGCCGTTCGAGAGGGTGTAGAACAGCGTGTTGAGCCCGCCGATGTGGTCGAGGAGCAGGAAGGTCAGGGTGCACATCTTGTTGCGCGGCACCTTGAACTTATCCAGCAGCTTGGCGAAGTTGTGCAGAGCCGCCTTGCTCTTGCCGGTGGAGCCGGACGAGAACAGCACCAGGCCCGGGTCGCCGCTTTCGCGCAACTTTAAGATCAACGGGTGGTCGGCGGTCACCGGGCGGCGCGTGATCGAATACTGATCCGCTTCGTCGAACGCGACGACCTCCTCAACCTGGGCGATCTCGAAGAATTCCTCGCGGTGTGCGGCTGCCGCCTGGGTAAAGGGCACCACGATCGTCCCACGGTTGATCAACGCCAGCAATGCTGCGATCGCATTTGGGCTGTAATCGCCGTCCAGGGCGACCACCTGACCGTTTTTCAAGCCATAGCGGTCGAGGTTGCCCTCCCATTCCTGCACTGCATCCAAAAGATCGGCATAAGTGATCGGCTTCTCGCGCCAATACATCGCCGGGTCGTTCTTAAAT
>JARKPU010000044.1 GCA_029975055.1 Anaerolinea sp. | reverse complement strand
CTCAAAAACGCCTCTTTTACATTGGGGAGCAGCAGATTGCTTCTCCTTTTTTGTGGGGGAAGGCGCTTTGCCTCTCCTGAGAAAACCCCGCAGCCGGGCCGCAAGCCGCACGCCCTGCCGCGCTTTTAACGTATAATACCCATATGCCTTTGAAACGCATCTTGATCATCGACGATGCGCGCGATGTGGGCCGCATGTACCAGCAGGCCCTGCGCAGCGCTTACCCGCACACCACCATCACCTACGTGCCTTCCGCCGAGGAGGCCATGGTGGAGGTGACCACCTTCACTGTGGACCTGATGGTGGTGGATATCCGCCTGCCGGGCATGTCTGGCCTCGACCTGGTGCGCCGCGTGCGCCTGCGCCAGCCTGAGATCAAGGTGATCATCATCACCGGCATGTACCTGGATGAAGACCTGCGCCGCCAGGCGAGAGAAGTGGGCGCTTCGCACCTGCTGGGCAAGCCGGTGAGCGTATCGGAATTCATTTCCACGGTGCAAGCCGTGCTCGGCGAAGAACCCGCGCCCCCGCCCACGCAGCCCCGCGCCGTCGAAAAGGCACGCGGCAAGACCGCGCCCCTCAAGAGCAAAGCCCCCGAACCCGCCCCGGCGCAGGCTGAAGCCGCGCCCGAGCCCCCAACCCCGGCCCCGCCGCTGCCCACTCTGAGCGAGGCACTCACCTATCTGCGCAGCTCGCTGGGCGGGCAGGCGGCGATTCTGTTGGATGACACCGGGCGGGTCACCGCGCAGGCCGGCGACTGGCCCTCGGCTGAACTTGCCGAGCAGATCGTCCCCGACCTGATGGCTGGCCTGAGCGCCATGCAGCGCATTTCGCGGCTGGCGGGAGCGCCGCTGCCCGATGCCGTCTTCTCGCTGCGCGGCAAGGAGTTCGACCTGGTGTGCGCGCCGGTCGGCCGTTACGCGCTGCTGCTCTTTTTGAAGAGCGGCCCCGGGGCGCTGCGCACGGCGCTGGCCTTTGAAGAGGCGCTGCTGGCCCAAAAACAGATCGCCCGCATCCTCGGTGAGATGGGCCTCAACGTGAGCCCGATCCCTTCCGAGCAGCCCGTTCTGGCGGCTGCCGAAGGCCCGCAGACGGCGCCAGAACCGCTGGCCGAAGAGCCCGCGCCGGAACCTGCCCCGGAAGAGCTCAAGGCGCTCGAAGAGATTCTCGGCACGCCGCCGGGCCCCGCAGCGGGGCAATCGGTGGATGATTTTTGGGAGAATGCCGTGGAGGGCGAAGCGCTGCCGCCACCCAACCCCGATGTGCTCACTTACGAGCAGGCGCGCAAACTCGGCCTGCTGCCGGAATAACCCCTTAACCGAATGAGCTTATACCGTGCCCTCGCCTGTGGCTGGGGCGAACTGCCGGGCCGGAACCGTTCGGCTCAGGCGGTCAGGATGAGCGCCTCGTTAGGCTCCAGCGGGATGAGGCTGCCCTTCACCGGCGCCATGGAGCTGCGCTTGTTGGAAAGCAGCAGTTCCCAGCTGCGCCCGGCCAGCTCGCGCCCCAAGACGAGCTGCTGCCGCCGACCCGAGAAGTTCAACGCCACCAGCAGCGTTTCACCTTCCAACTGCCGCAGGTAGCTGAACACGAAGCGCGTGCCGTAGGTCACCGGCAGGAACATGCCCGTCCGCAAGGCCGGGTGGGCTTTGCGCGCCGCGACCAGGCGCTTGTACCAGTTGAGCAGCGAGTCGGGGTCGGCCTGCTGGGCCATCACATTGCGGGTCTTGTAGTTGGGGTGCACGGGCAGCCAGGGTTCCACGCCCGGGAAGGCGAAGCCCGCGTTGGGCGCGGCAGACCACTGCATAGGCGAGCGGCAGCCATCGCGGCCTTTGAAGAGCGGCCAGTAGCGCTGCCCGGCGGGGTCTTTCACCTGGTCGCGCGTCAGGCGGATATCGCGCATGCCGATTTCTTCGCCGTAATAGAGGAAGGGCGTGCCGCGCAGGGTGAGCAGCAGGGCCGCCGCCACCTTGAGGCGCTCGTCGTCTTCACCGCGGGCGTAGCGCGTGGCCGAACGGGGGAGATCGTGGTTGTTGAGGACGTAGTTGGGCCAGGCGCCATCGGGCAGGGCCTTTTCCCACCGTTCGATAGATTGGTAGAAGGCGCGCGCCCACCAGGGGCTGCGGGTGAACTCAAAGTTGAAGGCCGCGTGCAGCTTGCCTTCGCCGCAGTAGCGCGCGGCCTTTTCGGGCCCGCCGAGGAACGTCTCGCCGACGGCGTAGGTCTGGGGGTATGAGTCGAGCAGCGCACGGATGTCATTCAACAGCGGAATCATCTCCGGCTGGTCGATGTCGTAGAGGTGCTGCATGCGGTCGAAGGGGCGCACGGAGAGAGGCGCGAGACTGAATGAGCCGACCGGGTTATCCGGCAGGCCTTCGGCCTTGTAGTAGGCGTTGAACACATCCAGCCGAAAGCCGTCCACGCCGCGGTCGAGCCAGAATTTGAACACATCCAGCATGTATTGGCGCACGGCCGGGTTCCGCCAGTTGACATCCGGCTGCTCTTTGGTGAACATGTGGAAGTACATCTGCCCGGTGACGGGGTCGTGTTCCCAGCCGCCGCCGCCAAAGCACGAGAGCCAGTTGTTCGGCGGGTCGCCGTTGGGCTTGGGGTCGCGCCAGAGGTAGTAATCGCGGAAGGGGTTGTCGCGCGATTTGCGCGATTCGATGAACCAGGGATGCTGGTCGGAGGTATGGTTGAGCACCAGGTCCATGATCACGCGCAGGCCGCGTTCATGCGCCTGCGCGACCAGGTAATCGAAGCTGTCGAGGCTGCCGAACTTGGGGTCGATATCGAGGTAGTTGCTGATGTCGTATCCGAAATCGACATCCGGCGAGGGGTAAACCGGGGAGAGCCAGATTGCATCCACGCCCAGGTCTTGCAGGTAATCCAGCCGGGCGGTGATGCCGTCCAGGTCGCCGATGCCGTCGCCGTTGCCGTCGGCGAAGGAGCGCGGGTAGATCTGATAGATGATTCCGTCTCGCCACCAGAGGTAGTTGTTGTCCATCTGCGCCTCCCGAGTCTGTCTGAAGCGGGCCGAGCGCTGAATCGCGCTGCAACATGATTAAACCATAAATCGAGGCGGGGGTGTTAATCGGGGCCGGGGCGGGGTTGTGCCTTTGCCAACGCAACCACGGGAAAATTCCTCTGATAACGTTCACAAACCGGTTAAAATTGTGCTATAGTAGAATTATTCCATTCATTAACAACAGCCCATCTCTCCCAGGGAGGCCTTATGCGCTACGGATCATTCGACGACGCGCGACGTGAGTACGTCATCACCCGCCCCGATACCCCCCTGCCGTGGATCAACTACCTCGGCAGCCAGGAGTATTTTGGCATCATCAGCAACACTGCGGGCGGCTATTCATTCTTCCGCGATGCGCGCCTGCGCCGCCTGACGCGCTATCGCTACAACAACGCGCCCTTCGACCTGGGCGGGCGCTATATTTACCTGCGGGATGACGCCCCCGAGGCGGGCGGGGCGTACTGGTCGCCTTCCTGGATGCCCACCCAGACGGACCTGGAAGACTATTCCTGCCGGCACGGCATGGGCTACACCGTCATCGCTTCCACCTGCCGCGGCGTGCGCGCCGAGACGTGCTACTTCGTCCCCATCGACGAGAACCTGGAGGTCTGGCGGCTGCGCCTGGAGAATCTGCGCTCCACACCCGCTCAGCTCTCGGTCTTCGGCGCGGTGGAATTCTGCCTGTGGGACGCGCTGGATGATTCCTCGAACTTCCAGCGCAACTTTTCCACCGGGCAGGTGGAGGTGGAGGACGAGATCATCTATCACAAGACGGAATACCGCGAGCGGCGCGATCACTTTGCGTTCTTTGCCTGCTCCGAGAAGCACGCCGGCTTCGACACCCAGCGGGATGCCTTCCTGGGGGCCTACCGCGGCTGGGAGCGCCCGCTGGCGGTGGAGCGCGGGCAGTGCGCCGGCTCGGTGGCGCACGGCTGGGCTCCGTGCGGGGCGCACCATGTGCGCCTCAGCTTGCAGCCCGGCGAACAGCGCGAGGTGATCTTCCTGCTCGGTTACCACGAGAACCCGCGCGACGCCAAGTTCGACCCGCCCGGCTCGCAGCGCATCAACAAGCGCGGCGTGCTCCCGCGCATCGGCCGGTTCCTCCAGCCGCAGGTGGTGGAGGCCGCTTTTGCCGACCTGCGCCGCTATTGGGACGGGCTGTTGGGCAAGTTCCAGGCCGAAACGCCCGATGTGCACACCAACCGGATGGTGAACATCTGGAACGCTTATCAATGCATGGTCACCTTCAATATGTCGCGCTCGGCCTCGTTCTATGAATCCGGCATCGGGCGTGGCATGGGCTTCCGCGACTCGAACCAGGACCTGCTGGGGTTTGTCCACATGGTGCCCGAGCGCGCCCGCCAGCGCATTTTGGATATCGCCGCCACCCAGCTGCCGAGCGGCGGGGCGTATCACCAGTACCAGCCGCTCACCAAGCGCGGTAACAACGACGTGGGCTCGAACTTCAATGACGACCCGCATTGGCTGATCCTCGGCGTGGCGGCTTATATCAAAGAGACCGGCGACTGGGCCATTTTGGACGAACCGGTGCCCTACGATAACGCGCCCGGCAGCGAGTCGCCGCTCTACGAGCACCTGCAGCGCTGCGTGCGTTACACCCTCGAGCGCATCGGCCCGCACGGCCTGCCGCTGATTGGACGCGCCGACTGGAACGACTGCCTGAACCTGAACTGCTTCTCCTCCGAGCCGGGGCAATCCTTCCAGACCACCACCAATAAAGACGGCAAAGTGGCCGAGAGCGTCTTCATCGCCGGGCTGTTCGTCCTCTCGCTTGGCGAGCTGGCGGCGATGGCCGAGCGCCGCGGGCAGGCGGTGGATGCCGGGCTTTACCGGCGCGAGGCGGCCAAAATGGAAGAGGTGATCTGGCGGGCAGGCTGGGACGGCGAATGGTTCCGCCGCGCCTACGACGACTTTGGCCGCCCGGTCGGCTCGAAGGAGTGCGCCGAGGGGCAAATCTTCATCGAGCCGCAGGGAATTTGCGTGCTGGCCGGGTTGGGGCTTGGAGACGGCCGCGCGCAGAGCGCCCTGGATGCCGTGGGCGAACGGCTGGCGACTCCGCACGGAATCGTGCTGCAGCAGCCGGCTTACTCGCACTATTACCTCGAGCTGGGCGAGATTTCCTCCTACCCGCCCGGCTACAAGGAGAACGCGGGTATCTTCTGCCACACCAACCCCTGGATCATGATCGGCGAGGCGATCCTCGGGCGCGGCGAGCGGGCTTTCGACTATTACACCCGCATCAACCCCTCGGCGCGCGAGGAGATCAGCGAGGTGCATCGCTGCGAGCCGTACGTCTATGCCCAGATGATCGCCGGGCGCGACGCGCCTACCCACGGCGAGGCGAAGAACTCGTGGCTGAGCGGCACGGCCGCCTGGAATTACGTCGCTGCCAGCCAGTGGATTTTGGGCATCCGCCCCGAACTGGATGGGCTGCGCATCGACCCGTGCATCCCGGCGGGATGGGACGGCTTCAACGCGGTGCGCCACTTCCGCGGGGCGGAATACCGCATTGCGGTCAAAAACCCGGCGCACGTCTGCAAGGGCGTGAAGCGCATGTTCGTGGATGGGAAACCCGTGGAGGGCAATATCCTGCCGGTTTTTGGCGGCGGCGTGCACGAAGTGACGGTCGAACTGGGCTAGAACCCGGTTGGCCCTCCCTCCTTCAGAAGGAGACCGTGTGGTTCTTTTTCTGTACATTGTGGGGTTTGCCCCACAATGTACAGAAAACTGAAGCCTGCCCAGAAGGAGGGGCTTTGTTTATGGATGATCGGATTGGAGCGGTATCATGCGAACCTCACCAACCCCAAAGCGCCTGCCTGTGATCAGCATCGTGCTCTTCGTGCTGGCGGGCGCGGCTTTCTTGCTGTGCCTCTACTTCATCGTCGCGGCGTTTTCGGCCCCGGCGGCGGTTGAATCCTACCGGTTCCTGCTCGCATCTTTTGGGGCGCTGGGCAACATGCTGGCCGGCATGCTCAAACAGGCCGTTTCGGGCGTCATGGCGCTGCTGGCCGGGCTGCATGGGCTTATCGGCGCGCTGCTGCTGGCGATGGGGCTGGTGGCGCGCAGCCACCGCGACCTGGCCGCCCGGGTGGCGGAGCTGGAAGCTCAGGCGGCAAAGGGCAGCGATTAGGCCCGCGGGGCGAGGGGCGATCCACTCACGCAGCTGCAACGCTTGCCCAACGATTGGCGGCTGCGTTTCTGTGCTACAATCCATTTACCATCGGGGGATGGGAAATAATATAGAAGCGGGGGAAAGTAAAAATGAAGTCTGTTCAGGTTCAGACTCCTTTGGTAAAGCTCATCCTTGCCGCGCTGGCTGTGCCGGCGATCTTTTTTTTCACCTTTTGGCGGCTGGATCAATACCCGACCATCAACGGCTGGGACGA
Source organism: Anaerolinea sp. (assembly GCA_029975055.1). Taxonomy (GTDB): domain Bacteria; phylum Chloroflexota; class Anaerolineae; order Anaerolineales; family Anaerolineaceae; genus Anaerolinea. The sequence continues at coordinate 43,266 of JARKPU010000044.1, read as the reverse complement.
AGGCATCTACCTTCAATATGGGCATAACATTTCGGAGAGCGGTGTGTGCGGCTGCTCCGATAACGACCTGGCGCGCTGGATGTATCCCGCGCCTGCCACCGGCCCGACGGTGCTCTACCCCATTGGGTTCATCCACGAGCTGTTGCCCGACAACCTGTTTGCCGCCCGCGCGCTGATTGCGCTTTACATGCTGGCTGCCATCGCCGGGTTGTTCTTGTTGGTCCGCGCGTTGACGCGCTGGGAGATCGCGTTGGCGAGCGTGTTTCTCTTCATGGTCGCCGGTTACGCCAATTTCGATACCCTCTGGCTGGCCCGGCAGGTGCTGGGCGAAGTGCCCGCCTATGCTTTCCTGTTTTTCGGGTTATGGTTCCTGGTCAGGGCGCTCCGCGAACCGCGAGCGTGGAATATCATTTGGAGCGCGGTCTTTCTGGGACTGACGGTGCTTACCAAGAACCAGCTGATTTGGGTGCTGGCGCCCAGCCTGGGGGTGATGTTTCTGCTCGATCTCTTTTACTTCAAGCAGAAGCGCTGGCTGGTGTTCTTCGCCGCCGGGGCGGCCTGCGTGGTCACCTTTGCCGCCTGGTCGTTGATCTCCCTGTCGATGGTGGGCGACGACCGGGCCTTTTACCTTGCCACGCAATCGGCCGCATTTAAGGTCACGTACCTGGGGGTCAACTTCTTCCGCATCAAGGAATCGCTGAAGATGTTCCTGTTTAGCGGGTTTGTGGCGGTGCTGGGCATCCCGCTGCTGGTCGTCTTCTTCAGCGCCTTTCAGCGCAGCCTGCAAGGGCTGGTGCGGGCCGTCTTCGTGGTGACGGCGGGCTTCGGGCTGGTCAACCTGTTTTTCCTCAGCCTGCCCTGGGCGCGTTACCTGAATACCGGCATCGTTTTGGGCCTCCCGGTGATCGCCATATTCATGAACGACCTGGTGCCCTGGTTCCGCCAAAGGTCGTTCAAGCACTGGGCGGCGCTGGCCGCCTGGCTGGCTGCGGGCGCGTTTGTGCTTGCCAACCTGGCCATCGACGTGCGCCTGATTTTAACCAATTACGATGATACCCCCCGCCGCTTTGCCCAGGTGGTGGATCAGATCGTGCCGGCCGGCGAAAACGTGCTCAATTGGGAATGGGAAGTGGAATTTTACAGCCGCAGCAGCTTCAGCCACCCCGATTTTCGCCTTCTCTCGGCGATGATCGACTCGATCTACAACAAGCATTGGGGCGCGCTGCTGGGCGAGCCGCGCATTTCCGCTGGTACGCGGTATGTGATCGTCGGTCCGTTCTCAACCCTGGTGAAGACGTTTGACGAGGAACTGGCCGAAAAGGATGCGGAGGCGGTGGGGCAGGTGGGCGCGTATACCCTGTATGAAATTCACTGATTGCCTGCTCCGGCTGCCTGGAGCCTTCTAAAACGGCACCAATTCAACTTTCCCGGCTGCCCCCCACGACCTTTCCGGCGCGGAGGGTTCTCTTGATTGTGTGGTTCTTTTTCTGTTAATTGTGGGGTTTGCCCCACAATTAACAGAAAAATCGAAGCACTGTCGTTTTCTTTACCATTCCAGGAACGCCGGGAATGGGGTAGAATCGTTCATGGTTTCGATCAACATTTCTGCCTGAGGAGGACTGCGAATGACTCGCGAAGAATTGCTGCAGCGCATCGACTCTGGCCGGGCCGAGCTGGAAAGCACCCTGGCCAGGGTGCCCGCGGGGCGCATGCTCGAACCGGCCCTCACCAACGGCTGGTCGGTCAAAGACATGCTGGCGCACCTGGGCGCGTGGGAAGCGCGCGCCGAGACGCTCTACCGGCTGCTTTCTGCCGGGCAGGAAGTTGAGGGCACGGCCGACTTCAACGAGTTCAATGCGCAGACCTATGCCGCCAACCGCGATAAACCGCTGGAGGTGATCCGCGAAAGCGAACGCGAGGCCTTCGAGCGGCTGCGTGCGGTGGCCGAAACCGCCCCCGAGGCCGATCTGTTCGAGCCGGCCCGCTTTGCCTGGACGCAAGGCAAGGAATTTTTCTACTGGATCGGCTGGAATTCCTACGAGCATTATGCCGAGCACCTGCCCGACCTGCACGCCTGGCTGGAAAAGGAGGGTGGTTCGATTTCTCTGTAAATTGTCGGGCTTGCCCGATAAATTACAGGTAAAAGAATCACACAATCTGGAAAAGCGATGAAATTCGGCTTTGTCATGCCCTCCGGCGATGCACGCGCCGCCGCCGACCTGGCCGGGCTTGCCGAGGACGCGGGGTGGGATGGTTTCTTCGTCTGGGAGCCGGTGTGGGGCATCGATGCCTGGGTGTGCCTGGCGGCGGCGGCCATGGTCACCCGGCGGATCCGCCTCGGCACGATGATCACGCCCCTTTCGCGCATGCGGCCCTGGAAGCTGGCTTCCGAGACGGTCACGCTCGACCATCTCTCGGGCGGGCGGGTGACACTTTCGGTGGGGCTGGGCGCGCCGGATACGGGCTTCGCGGAATTCGGCGAGGTGACCGACCGCAAGACGCGCGCCGAGCTGCTGGACGAAGGCCTGGAGATCCTCACCGGGCTGTGGAAAGGCCAGCCGTTCAGCTACGAGGGCAGGCATTACCGGGTGAAGCCCGCCGGCTTCTACCCGCCGCCGCCTCCCGTCCAGCAGCCGCGCATTCCCATCTGGGTGGTGGGGGCGTGGCCGCGCGAGAAATCTATGCGCCGCGTGGTGCGCTACGACGGTCTGCTGCCCTCGACAATCGGCGCGGATGGAAAGGTGAGGCAGGCCAGCCCGCTAGAGGTGCGCGAGATGGCCGCCTACGTGGCCGCGCGCCGCACGCTGGAGATGCCCTTCGACATTGTGGTGGAGGGCGTGACCCCCGGAGACGACCCCGCCCGCGCGCGTGTACTCCTCGCGCCCTGGGAGGAAGCCGGGGCCACCTGGTGGATCGAAGCGCATTGGGAAGATAACGCGCCGGAGAAACTCCGCGCCCGCCTCGAGCAGGGCCCGCCCAGGTAAGCCGCGTTTGGTATAACCCCGCCTCACGGGCGATTCGCTGGTCTATATTCCTCTCTGCGGAAGAAAAGGTTGGGCGGTATACCGACTTTCACAACTCTCTACCGCAATATCTACAGACCTTTGCTTCGGGCTTTATCAACTCGGCGCAGTAAGGACATTTCTTTAGTTCGCCACGGGAGATTTTCCGGGCAATTTCTTTTGCCTGCTTTTCCTCCAGTGCATCTTTATCTACTGGAGTTACAAGAGCAAGTACTATTCCTAACGGCCCCAGCAGTAATCCACCCAAAAAACCGGTCAATTCCGACCGTCCGCGATTTCGGTAAAGATAGGCCGCTATGAGACCACAGATAAACCAGAAAATTACAATTCCGCACAGTGAGTCCATTTGGGTTATCTCCTGATATGAAGTTTATCTTTCAAATTCCAGACCACCAGTGGATTGTAGGTATGCCCAATGGCTATACGGCAAGCGGAGGATTATACGATCACTCAATTCTTCAACTGCACTTAGGGCTGCCAATCTGCAAAGTAATGTGACCGAACCTTGAATTTTCAAGCATAACCCGTCGGGTGAAGAGAAAAAAGACATTTCAGGGTTTCTCGAATGATAGATTAATGTAATGCCTTCAGGTATTGCGCCAATTGGTTGAATCGTGAAAACACCAGGACGCATAAGGAACCAAGCAATACCAAAAACTAAAACGATTACTAGCACAATGTAAATCTCTTTACGCCGTTTGCGGGATGCCTGTTCGACTAGCGACTCTTGAGTCATAATCTGTGCTCCCTTCTGCTTTAATATTCTGCCGCCCAATGGTTGTGTTCAGTCGCACGTTAGGCGAAGCTATCAGGTGGAAACGCTTGTTGGGCTGCCTTTCACATGTAGTAAATATACTTGGGTTCAGGAATCTCGTCGTCAGGAATTTCTTTAAGAATGTCTCCAACTGCTCTGGCAAACTGCAGAGTGATTGGCCATGCTCCATCTACATCAGCAGTGTTCCAGTTCATTTTAGTCAACACAAATAATTCTTTCAGCAATTGTGTTTTGGTACTATCGCCATAATGGTCAGCTACTCTTAATGGCATTGGAACATGGCCGTGAGGATATTTACCTAGTTCTGGTAAATAACCCGTCGTGTACAAGATGTGAATATTCCCAGTACTCAGTACAGTTCCCCGCAGTGGAGGATAGTTCCCACTACGTAATAACCTAAAATTGCCTGTGGTTCCAACAGTTACTAAATCGTATTCAGGGATTTGTGACAAAGCTTTCTTAAAGCCTTCCCGTTCTTCGAGTTCAAAGCGTGATGATTTATGAATCACCACTCTGCGGGGTAATTGTTTGCCTTCAGCTTGATAACGTGATAGAACATCTTCGATTAACTGTTGCGCTAGAGTTTCGGAAAGATGAGGAGACTTGTCTAACTCATCGTCCCATTTAAATTTCTGTCCCCGCAATATAAGCCCGTCGCCATATTCGTTAAAGGCTTGAGCAATGCTCGCTCGAATAAAGCTTGACTCACCGTAGGGGCGAAAAAAACTAATGCCTATAAAACAAGTTGCTGGTTCTATATCGGTTAATCCCCATGGAAGACCACCAACTTTATAGTACATTGCCGTAAACATATTCCAAGCGCGTGTTGCCAAGTCTTGCATTTCACGTTCATCACGTTCTCTGCTAACAGTTGATTCCCTGATTATCTGCGTAGGCTTCTTATATTTCATAAGACGGGCTTTCAAAGCACGGCGGAAATCTCGTTGCACAGTATCTTTTCTAGAAAATGGATCAACGGTCGCTACCACACGGAGATTTTCGTAGATGCTTTCTTCAAGCACGATGAAAATGTAATCTAATGGATGGTCTTTCTCGCAGAGAATTTTTACTTTTGCCTCTATTAAATCAAGCATTCCACAGAACTGTTCCGCACGACTTGCGTTCTGTAAGATGCGGTCCTTGTCTGCCTTGGTTATTTTCTCAATTGTCTCGTCGGATGAGATAATTTGAAACCTATACCCCAGATCACTTGAAAGTCCTGGAAACGCTATCGAACCATTTTCTATATCTTCTGCTCTCAAACCTCTTTTGCACCCATCAATGAATTGTCTCACCTTCTCTATAGTATTGATGTCTCCAACAAAGCCGATATGTACTTCTCCCTTGTGTCTTGGGGTGTTGAGCGAACGAGGGCCAAAAAGAGGAATCCCTATCTTAGGGTTGATGTGAAGTGAACCACCTGCAAAAGTCAACTTTGGTTCAGGCAACCACACCAATTCTAAATTGGGCTTTTCCAAGAGCCATTGTCTTTTTGACCTAGAAGCGTTCATTCTTCATACTCGTCCAAGTATATGCTGTCTTCGGTGTCTTCAGTTTCTTCATTCAGAAAACTTATTTCGGGAAAACTGAAAAGGTCTTCGGCATGTTTTTGAAAAACAAAATCCTTTTTATCGTCAGGTGCGCCTGCCCATTCAATAATACCTTCTGGTAAGGTGTTCTCAATGATAATAGTCTGTTCGCCGAAACGGAGAACCAACCTTGGACGCGCCTGAGCAATAAATTCACGCCACAATTGTATTTCCTGAAGGTACTCCCAGTTGTACATCCTTGATTTAATCTTCGTGACTTTACTGCCAATAGAAGTATGCAAGTAAGACTCATATCCATCTTTGGTTAAATGGCGTTCAGGTCGTATGGTAAGTACCCATTGTTGTGGTGCTATTTGCTGAAACGATAAATTCGCCGCCAGATGAATCCAGTATGACTTGGGCAAGCCCGTGGCTTTGGTCGTTGGCTGGTGAACGACAGCCTTTGTGGTTTTTCTGCCTGACAAAGCCGTATAAGTGAAATTTCTTTCAACTCTTCCTTTGTCTGCCTTAAAAAAGTACCTATGATGGTTAGGGTCATAAATTACCCCCTTTATTCTCAGAAAACTATTCAAGGCTCTATTCAACAATGCAACATACAGACGATGACCATCAGTTTCAGCCCATAAATCAGTTGCTTTCTCAACTGTGACTGTAGAACCATCATATGCTCCCCAAAAAGGATTTGCAGAGTCGCGGAGATCAAATAAAGTAAATATCTTCTTTTCGCGCAATTCAAAAGCATACAAAATATCCCGGCTCTCATTAGCTTTTAGATACTCGAATAAATCCAGAATATTATCCCTTCTATACGGAGTTTCTGCCGAGAAAACGAATTCTGGCAGATGTATCACGGGCAGGAAAGATGCATAAAGGCTTTCGCTGGTAATTTTCTTTTCTCCACTATCCAGTACTCCGTGCTGTAAGGATTGGGCAATCTTTTGCTCGTGCAAGTGCTTCATTTGGCGTAGAACGTGGACGTTATATTGGTATTCAAACTTATCTATTTTCGTGTGGTGAGTGGGGCAAAGAAGAATTAGGTTTGCTGCCTTGTTGAGCTCTTCCAGAGGTATGCTTGGATCCGCTCGTGGCCCAGATTCTCGGTATGCAATCATGTGTGCCATTTCCGCAATGGGCTTAAGCTCATCGCCTTCTTGAGCAATTACTTGGGTTTGACAACCAGGAAAAGCGCAAAGATTTCCTGACCTAGCAAACAAAATCTTAAGTTCAGATTCGGGGATGTTCAATCTGCTCTTGTTCATAACTTTTTGCTTGCAATGATCTATTGCCTGCCAGACAGCCCAACTAGTGTACGACACGCCAATTGCGGTAAATTTAGATATAAACCACCCTGGCTTAAATTATATATTAAATCGTGCTTACTTATTAAGAGGGAGATGATCCATGTTCGCGCCGAGAAAATCCCCTTGACCGCGTCACCTGGCATTGATTCATGCTGTCGCGGGTCATATCCAGAGAACGGCGAGTGAAGGGAAAGCCACCTTCACTCGCCGTTTGCTGTTTACCGGCGGTTTTACATCAATTGCGGGTGATGGGCAGGTACGCCCGGTACCCGATGAACACGTTCACGCTGGCGCTAGATGGCGCGCCGAGCGAATCGGTGACGGTGAAGGTGATGGTGTGCCACCCGGCCTGGAGCGTGTTCAGCCCGACCGCCGGGCCCACCCCCAGCCCGCCTTGCAGGTTATCCGACCAGGTCAGGTTCCCGTCCGGCAGGGTTCCGTCTTCCAGGTCGATGCCGATGCCTTCCAGCACCAGCAGCCCGCCGGGCAGGTAGCTGTCGTTGGCTTGCGGGTTGAGGATATTCGCCACGGGCGGCTTGTTCGGCACGCTGATCGCCTCATCGGTCTCGTCGAAGCCGGTGTTGACCCCGTCGGTGACGACCACTCTGAAGCGGGTGTCGCTGCCTCCGGCGAGGGAATCGGTCAGCACGTCGAGCGATGGGGTGGTGAGGTCGTGGGCGATGAGATTCCAGGTCGAACCTCCGTCGTTGCTGTAGAAGACGTTGTAGGTCAGCGGGTCGCCGTCGAGGTCGAGCCCCTGCCATTGAAGGGTGTGGGTGCTGCCCGCCAGCCAGCTCTCTGCGCCGGCCGGGCTGGTGAAGAGCACCTGCGGGGCGTTCGGCGAGACGAAAACCTGGTCGAGCAGCGCGGCGCCGTGCATCAAGGCGATGGAGGCTGTTCCGGGAACCCAGGGCACGATGAAGGTGACATCCTCTTCGCCGGTGGGCGTGGGCGGGAAGGGTGGGGCCGAGTTCGGGCTCACGCCGCCCGCCTCGGCGCCGGGGGTTCCGCCGTGGGCATCGTATTCGCTCTCGAAGTTGACGGCGAAGGAATGGGTGGCCAAAACGGCGTTGCCCGCGTCGCGCAGTTCAACCGAGTATTCGCCGGCGGGCAGGTCGTAGGCGGCGGCGCCGTCGGTCTTATACAGGTTGTCGAGCTTGCCGCTCGCAGGCTGCGAATTGAAGACCGTTGCGTTCACCAGCAGGGCTTCACCTGCCGCAGAGAGGTAGAACGTGTTGGCCCTGACGGCATGCGGCGGGGTGAGCAGCGGGGCCTGCGACGGCACGAAATCGGCGAACATCGTGCTCCAGGTGAAGGGTGAGATCCAGCCCTGCTTCGAGCCGCCGGATGGGCAATAGCTCATCAGGTCGTGGGTTTGGGCGGGGTTGTAGATCTTGCCGGTGATCGGGTTATAGCCGACCTCTTGAATGCTCGAGCTGGAGTAGGGGAAGTTCGAGTTGCTGTCGTTCGAGCCGCAGGCATCGGCGGTGTTGGTGTGATAGACGTTGTAATCATGCACCAGTTCGTGGCCGAAGATGAGCGCGCCCGAACCGGGGTTATCGGTGCTTGTTCCGGCGGCGTCGGAGCCGATGCCGACCACGCCCAGGCCGCCCGCGTGCGGGTAGATGGGCATATCGGCGTGCCCGCCGGAATAGCCGGCGGAGGGCGCAAACCCATAGACGTGCCGCGCGCCGGTGAACGGCCCGGAATACCACCAGTAGAACAGGTTTTGCAGCATCCATTGCGCGTTGAGGGTCTGGATCAACGCATGCTGCCCGTCGCCCGAGCCCAGCGAGGTGGTCCAGTCCATGTAGCCGCTGTTGAGGGTGTAGCCGACGCCGTTGTTGCGGATCGGCAGCACCTGTTCGAACCAATCGGCGGCGCCGCCGTTGACCGCCCAACCCCCGGCATACTGGCTGCCGGAATAGCCGCTGGGGTGGTAGCGCAGGCGCTGGCCGACGATGCTCACCGTGCGGCGGGTCTGGAAGTTGAGCGTGATGGTGCCGCTTCCGGCGGGGAAGCGGTTGTTCGTCTCGTTGGTTTCGGCGTACACGTTATCGGGGTCCACGATGGCGTAAAACTGCACCGAGACGGTGGAGTTGAAATTGACGTTGAACCAGATATTGGCGCTGTCGTTGGCGAGCTGGTTGATGGCGGTGGTGGTTCTGCCGTTCGAATTGGCCGTGTAGGTGACCCCGTTGGCGATGATGTAGAGGCGCACCGGCACGTTGTTGTAAACCGAGAAGTTGTTGTTGGCTTTGAGGTAGATGCGGGCCGTCGAGTCCTTCTTGTTCACCAGGGGCAGGCTGTTATCCGGGCAGCCCGAAAGCCCCGCCGCGGTGTTGAAGCACTGGATGCCCTGGGTGATCTCGATGCCGTGAATGGAAAAATCGGGGTTGAAGAGGAGCGGCACCGACGGCACGATGAGCGCCGGCGAGTAGGGAATCATCGGCACGAGCGGCGTGGCGGTGGGGGTGGGGCCGCTGGTCGGGACGGCGGTGGGGAAGGGAGTCCAGGCGGGGAGGGGCGGGCGGGTGGGCCGCACGCCTGCGCCGGGCGAGAAGTAGAGATCATCGATCGATTCGGAGAGCGCCGTGTTGCCGTAATCGATCGTCACCCGGCTGATGATCGCGTCGATGGTGGACACCCCGGCGAAGAGGGTATGCGCTTCGGGCACGTTGGTGAAGCGGGCCTGGCAGATGAGAACGCCGTCGATATCATAGGCGTTGACCAGGGCGGTGGGCTGCACCGTCTCTCCGTTGCCCAGGTAGAAGCCCACGTGGGTCTTGGGGGTGTCGAAATCGATGACCATCGGCACGTTCGCGCTGGTGCCCGGCGGGACGGCATTGTTAATGGCCACGTTGGGGAGCGAGCGGGCCTGGGCGCTCGGCTGGCCGTAGATGATCGCCTGCGTCAGGCGGCTGTCTTCGAAGGTGACCCCGAAGGAGGGTTTGTAACTTGTGCCGATGACCTGCGCTTCGGCGAGCGTGTCGAAGTTGATCAGTGCCGGCGAGGGCAGGTTCTTGGGGTCGCTCAACACGCTGCAGCTTTGCTGCTGGGCTTCGACCGCGCCTGGGCGGGCGATGTTGAGCATGTTCGCGATGACCGGCCATAGAAAGAAAAAGACCGCCAAAGCGCCGATACCCGTGCCGATCAGCAGGCGTTTGCGGTAAATGTCCATTTTACCCTCCCTGGTGGAATATTCGAATGTGGGTCTTAATCGTCAATTAATAATAAACCATTTATCATCTATTTACTAGTATTCTGTCAATAATCATTTGATGGGTTCTTTTTGGGGCTTCGCCCCAAAAAGAACCCATCAAAATCAACTTGACTGACCACTAGTATTATTTTTGCCGGCGTTCACAGCCCGGGGCTGAGGTTGTTCAGGCCTGGAAACAGGGAAGTTTTTTACGCAGGGGGCGTTCGGCGCGGAAGCTCACCGCCCAGGCGGGATTCCCCGCCTGGGCGGTGATAACCTGCCGCGAGAGGCGCTTTAATGCAGCAGGTCGATATCCCCCAGGATCTCTTCAGCCAGCAGCACCGGTTCGGAGTTTGGGGCGGCCAGATCGAGCGCATGCAGGCTCTCCACGGGCCTGCCTGGGTATTCCATGGTGAACAACACCCAGGTGGTGTTCGCGGGCCAGTCCATCCAGAGGATAGACCTTGCGTTGGAATAGACCTTCTTCTGGCTGCCATCCAGCCCGGCCAGGAACAATGAGCAGCCATCCTTCTGGCAGTCGCGGGTCAAAATCGCATCGCTTTCGGGTGACCATTCGAAATCGTTATAAAAATCGGTGGTGACCAGGCGCGTGTACTGGTCTGGGTTATCCATCGGTGCGACGAAGATGCCCGGCGCATCGATCATCCCCGAACTGAAAGCCAGCCTGCTGCCATCCGGCGATATCTTCGGCATTTCCTTATATACGCTCGAATGAGTCAATTGAACGCCCTCGCCGCTGCCATCCGGGTTGAGCAAGAACAATTCTGCGCGGCCGCCGGTGACGCACATCGCCAGGATGCGCTGGCTGTCCGGCGTCCAGGAGGGCGTCATGCAGCCGGCAGGCGAGATTCTCTTCGGCGGCGCATCCGGCTGTTCCAACAGGAAAACAAACATATCATCGTCAACGAATGAACGGTACACAATCCGTCCCGAGCCGTCCGGCGCCCAGGAAGCGGACATCGTTCCCTGTCCCCCGCTGGTCAACTGCCTTCCGCTGCTTGGATAGCTCTCGCGCAGCCAGATTTGCGAATAACCCTGGTCATCCACCCCTCTAAAGAGCAGCTTTCCCAGCGGCACGGGCGGTTCGGTCGGTTTGCTGGTGGGGGTCATTTCGGCGGCGGCCTGTTCTTCCGGCTGCGGGGGCTCCGGCTGGGAGGGGGCCGGGAACCAGAGATCCACCGATTTCATATTTTCCAACAACTTGGTTGGCCCGAGCCGGGGCTGGTAGATATCGAGCACATGGTAGTCCCAGGTGATTCCATAATCGACTGGGATGAGGATATGCCAGGAATCCAGCCAGGTAAAGAATCCAATCGCTTCACCCAACGGGACGCAGAACGGAACCCCATCGCTCTTGATGAAACAAGGCTGACTGGTGGATGAAGTGTAATCCATATAGCCCAGCACATCGCCGCCGGGCGACCAGGCGGGGAAATCCACCTGGAGGGGGAGGTTCTCGGTGTGCCAAAGCGGGTCGGGCTGCCATGAACTGGTGTTGATGACCTTTATTCCATAGCCGGGGTTGGTTTGCGAAGCGATGGCCAGCCTCGACCCGGCCGGGGAAAGATCGAAATTGTAAGCGCCCTGGACCTCGGGGCTCAGCGAGACACCCACAACGGGTTTCATCGTATCCAGTTTAAAGAGCTGGTACGCGCTATCTTCGGTGTGCCAGGTGTAGAACAGGTTCAGGCCGTCACCGAACCAATCCAGGTGCGGGAAATCGGCCTGGATTTCGGCCTGTTTCTGGCTTTTGCCTGATTCTAGATCCAGGATGTAGATGGTAGGCCACGCGGAATCGGCATCGCCGATGTAGGCGATGCGCCTGCCATCCGGAGACCATTTGGGCGTGGAGGCATCGAAGTCGCCAAAAGTGACCTGCCTGGGCTGGGCATACAGGTTTGCCTGGACGAAGATTTGATGCCGGCCATTCACTTCTCTGCTAAAGGCGATTTTCCCCGCGATGAGTTCGGCCGGGCGGGGGGTATCTCCGCCGGTATCCTCCACCGTCAGGGCATCGCGGTTGCTTTCGAGGAATGGCTGGTCGATGCCGGGGACTTTCAACAGGTCATCCAGCGTTTCGAACGGGCCGTTTTCCAGGCGGTAATTGATCAGCTCTTCGACAATCCGGCCGTTGAAACCGGGCAGCAGCTTGAGCACTTCGGCTGACGCATTGTTGATATTGACGCGGGAAGGACCCGGGCCTGCCTGCCCGGCCCGGCACCCGGCCAGAAGAAACGCAATCATCACCGCTGCGATGAAGCCGCGAAGGTTCATTGGAATTCCACCCCTTTTCGGAAAGATGAGATTAATATAGCGCGGGAGAGGTGGATTTACAACCCAGGCTTATCTTCGAGTGCAATATTGTTGGAAAAACGTGGATTTTTCTCTGCTAACTGAAGAATTGTGCCCACAATCATTTCTGAGTGAGCTGTTATACTTTTACCATGATCGAGGTCACCCCCTCAATCCGCATAGACGAAAGCGAGCTGCATTACGAGTTCATCCGCGCATCCGGCCCGGGCGGGCAGAACGTCAACAAAGTCTCCACGGCGGTGCAACTGCGCTTTGATGTGATCCGTTCGCCCTCGCTGCCGGCCGAAGTGAAGGAGCGCCTGGTGCGCCTGGCGGGCAGCCGGGTGACGGAGAACGGCGTGCTGATCATTGACGCGCACACCTACCGCACGCAAGAGCAAAACAAAGCCGATGCGCTGCGGCGGCTGGCGGCCTGGCTGCAGAAAGCCGCCCAGGCGCCCAAAGAACGGAAGGCAGTCAAGCCCTCGGGGGCCGGGCGCGCGCGAGAGAAGCGCCACCGCTCGGAGATCAAGCAGATGCGCCGCGCCGGGCCGGGCGATTGGGAAGATTGACGCATCTTTGATGCGAAAAGGGCCGCCCGGGCCTATAATGATTTCAGCTCCCTGGTTTCGTTCCCCATCTCTTCCGGCCGGATATGCTGAATTTAATCAAAGAACTGCTGCTTGGCCCTCCGCTCCCTACCTACGAGCTGGCTGAAAAAAAGCTGAATAAAATCCGGGCGCTGGCGGCCTTTTCGCCCGATGCGCTCTCTTCGATCGCCTACGCCAACCAGGAAATCTACCTCGGGCTGATCGTCGCCGGGGCTGCGGGCCTCTCGCAGGCGCTGCCCATCGGCGCGGCCATCGTCGGGCTGCTGGCGATTGTGGCGCTCTCCTACTCGCAGACGATTCGCGGCTACCCCTCGGGGGGCGGGTCTTACGTGGTGGCGCGCGAAAACCTGGGCACCTACCCCGGGCTGGTGGCGGCTGCCGCGCTGCTGATCGACTACGTGCTCACCGCTGCGGTGAGCCTGACGGCCGGGGTGGATGCAATCGCCTCGGCCTTTCCGCCGCTGCTCGAATACCGTGTGCCGCTGGCGCTGGGCATCCTCCTGCTGCTCACCCTGGCCAACCTGCGCGGCCTGCGCGAGACGGGCACGCTCATGTCTATCCCGGTATACCTGTTCCTCTTCACCTACATCCCCATGCTGCTTTATGGCGGGCTGCGCCTGCTGCGCGAGGGCGCGCAGCCCCTGGCAGAGACGGCCCCGGCGGCGCTTGAACCGCTGACCGTATTGCTCGTGCTGCATGCCTTTTCGGCGGGCTGCACCGCATTGACGGGCATCGAGTCGATCAGCAACGGGGTGCCGGTCTTCAAAGCGCCGGAGGTGAAGAACGCCCAAAAAACGCTGCTTGTGATGGCCGTGCTGATGGGGCTGCTCTTCATCGGCAGCATCGGCCTGACCCAATCACTGGCAATTGTCGCCGGGCCGCAGGAGACGATCCTCTCAGCGCTGGCGCGCCGCCTGCTGGGCAGCGGCCCGCTGTACATCCTGGTGCAGGGCGCCACGCTGCTCATCCTGGCGGTGGCGGCCAACACCAGCTTTGCCGGCTTCCCGCGCGTGGCGGCCATCCTGGCAGGCGATAAATTCCTGCCGCGCCAGTTCACCAACCTGGGCGACCGGCTGGTCTTTGCCAACGGAATCGCCGCCCTCACCATCGGCGCGGCGGTGTTGATCGTCTTCTTCAAGGGTAATACGCACGCGCTCGTCCCGCTCTTCGCGGTGGGGGCGTTCCTGGCCTTCACCCTCTCGCAGGCGGGCATGGTGCTCCACTGGGTGCGCCTGCGCGGCGGCGGCTGGCAGGCTAAGGCTTTCATCAACGGGCTGGGCGCTCTGGTGACTCTGTTCAGTCTGCTCGTGATTGGCTTCAGCAAATTCACCCAGGGGGCGTGGATCTCGATTGTGCTGATCCCGCTCATCATGCTGGGCTTCTTGAAGGTGCGCAGGCACTACAACAGCGTGGCGCGGCAGCTCTCGCTGCGCGGATTGCCGCCATCGCTCAAGCCCTTCCCGCCGCCGCGCGTGGTCATCCCGGTCTCAGGGGTGCACCGGGGGATGATCGACGCGGTGAATTTTGCCGTCTCGATGAGCAGCGACGTGACCGCGGTGTATATCGAGATGAACCCCGAACTCACGCCGCGCGTTTTACACGAGTGGCAGGAGTGGTTCCCCGATATCCGGCTGGAGGTGGTTCAGTCGCCCTATCGCTCGGTCGTCGCTCCGCTGCTGGATTACCTGGATAAAACCGACCTGGAGCACAACGACGGGCGGCAGGCGGTGCTGGTGATGCCCGAGTTCGTGCCGGCCCGCTGGTGGCAGAGCTTTTTGCACAACCAGACGGCCTGGCTGATCCGCGCGGCGCTGCTCTACGGGCGGCGGAAGGCCGGATACCAGCGCGTGATCATTGACGTGCCCTACCACCTTCGCGAGTGAAAACTCTGGTATAGTAAAGGAAGCCCGGCCGATGACCCCGGTGGTTTTGGGGATTGGATTACGTGCACGGCCATCCTTCAAAAGGTCTCGCGCGGCAAGATCCACAGTTCTGCCAGGGTTGTGCAAGTTGTGGAGCCTGGCCTCAAACTTACAGGATCAAGAACACAATCCGGCCTGGCGCCGGCGCCATTGAGACCCGGCGCGTTTGAACCCCTTCGACCAGTTGAAACCCTTATTTGCGCCCATCCAGGCCGGGGCGCGACTCTTTTCCCTTCGATCTGCGTTTAAAAGTATGTGATACAAGAAGGTTCACGCATTCTGATGCAATCACACACCGTCCCCGACCTGGTTTCCCGCGCGCAGCGAGGCAGTGTGGATGCCGCCGGGCAGCTCTATGAGCGCCATTACCGCAGCATCTTCCGCTATCTCTTTTACCGCACGGGCGACGCCGCCGCCGCCGAGGACCTGACCGGCGAGGTCTTCCTCAAGATGGTCCAGGCTCTCCCCGGCTACCGCGTCACGGCCGCCACCTTCCGCACCTGGCTGTTCCAGATTGCCCGCAACCTCTCCATCGACCACTTCCGGCGCGGGCAGGCGCACCCGGTTCAGCCGATCGACGAGCGCATGGCCGCCTCGGAGCAGCATCCTGAGGCCGCCGCCGACAGCCGCCTTTCGGCCGAACGCCTGCGCCAGGCCTTGAGCCGTCTGAGCGAAGAGCAGCGCGATGTGGTGCTGATGCGCTTTGTGGAAGGCATGCCGCTGGCGGAGGTGGCCGCAACGCTCCACAAGAGCGAGGACGCCGTCAAAGGGCTTCAGCGCCGGGGATTGATGGCTTTGCGTGAACTGCTCGAGGGATCGGAGGGATCGGATGGAACGAATGGATAACGACCTGGAACTGTATTTACGCCGCCTGGATGAGGGGGAACCGCTGGAGCAAATCCTTGCCGGCCTGCCCCCGGATCAAACCGAACTGGCTTCTCTCCTGCGCGCCGCGGCGCAGGTGAAAGGCGCCCGGCACCCGGAACTGAACCTGCAGGTTTCGGCCCGGCTGAAAGGGCGGGTGGCGCAGGCCGCCCGCCCCAAGGGCAGGCCGCGCTTTGCCTGGGCGCTGGTCCCCGCCGGGTTCGCTGTGCTGGGGGTCTTCGCGTTTTTAATGGTGCTGGCGGGCGTCTTGCTGTTTGGGCGCCCGGCCGGAGCGCAGGCGGCCACTTTGCGCGATGTTCAAGGCGTGGTGGAAGTCTCGTCTGCCGCCGGTTCGGGCGAATGGACAGTGGTTTCGGATGGTTACCACGTGCGCCAGGGGGATGTGATCCGCACGCGAATCGAATCCAGCGTGACGCTGGCCTTCTTCGATGGCAGCCAGGCCGCGCTCGGGCCGGAAGGCGAAGTGGTTCTCGAACGCCTCTCGGGCGGCTGGGACCGCTCCATCCAGGTGCAGATGCGCCAGGTTTCGGGCGAGACGGCCCACCAGGTGGTGAAGCTGCGCGGCTCGAAAGCCCTCTATGAGGTGCTCACCCCGGCGGGCAAGGCCAGCGTGCACGGCACGGCATTCGATGTGCTGGTCGGCAAGCTCAACAGCGTGCGCTTTGCGGTCGATCACGGCGTGGTGGCCGTTTCGCAAGATGGCAGCGCGGTGGTGCTCACCGCCGGGCAGGCCACCGTGGTGGAAGATAACGGCGCGCCCGAGCCCCCGACCTACTCCTTCTATGCCCAGGGTGAAGTCACCGAGGTCAACGGCAACCAGTGGAAGATCGCCGGGCTGACCATCCAGGTGGACCCGCCGGTGGGTGAAGGCTTTGGCGTGGGCGACCTGGTGGCGGTGCGCGGGCGCATCCTCGCCGATGGCACGTACCTGGCCGACCGCATGGATGCCGCGCGCAACGATAAAACCAAGCTGCGCTTCACCGGCGTTGTCGAGACGATCGGCGACACGGAATGGGTGATCGGCGGCAAGACGGTGAAAGTGGATGGCGAGACGGAGATCGACGGCGATATTCAAGCAGGCGACCCCGTTTCGGTGAGTTTTGTCATCCTCGAAGACGGCTCCTGGCTGGCGAAAGAGATCGAAATGCTCGAGCGTGAAGGAGACGAAGAACCCACCGCCACGCCGACCATGACCGCCACGATCACGCAGACGGCCACGGTGACCTCCACCGGTACGCTCACCGAGACGCCCTCCGCCACCCCCACCGGCACGCTCACCATCACCCCCACGGTGACGGAAACCCCCGTGCCCTCGCCGACGGGCGTGCGCGCCGGGTGCGACCTGACGGGCTGGGAACAGCCCAAGGGCGCAAGGCTGGCGGTCACATGGGGCGTGCCGTATGAAGAGATCATGGGCTGGTTCTGCCAGGGTTACGGCTTCGGCGAGATCGACCTGGCCTATGAACTGGCACACATGAGCGGCAAGCCGGTGGAAGAGATCTTCGCCATGCGCGCCTCCGGCATGGGCTGGGGCAATATCAAGAAGGCAATCGAGGCCGGCCTGACCACGCCGCAGCCCGGGAACGGGAACGGCAACGGCAAGGGCAACAACGGCAAGCGGCCGACCAAAGCCCCCAAGAAACCCTAGGGGCGCTTCGGAACAATCTAGAGGGGCGCCTGAACAAGAACGTTCAGGCGGCCCCTTTCCGGCAGCAACAGCGTTTTGGTATGCCAACCCCCCACCTGCGGGGGTTTGGCATACCAAAACCATGCTTTTCAGACAGCCTTCCTTTGTTAAGGAAACTCTCACCGAAATTCTATGTAAATCTACGTTGCCCGATGTCTCGAGAGGGATACAATGGGACCATCTAAAACGAACCGGGTGCAAATGGAGCAAGTCTGGTTGAGCCTGAAAGGCGCGGCGAACCTGCTGGGGGTACACCCGAGCACGGTGCGCAAATGGTCGAACGAAGGTAAGCTGCCCGTCCACCTCACGCAGGGCGGGCACAGGCGTTACCTGGCCAGCGAGATGGCGCTCTGGAAGGAAGCGCACAACCATTCGGAAACCGCCGATGTCGATTATCTCCTCCAGCAGGCCGTCCTCTCGGTGCGCTTGCAGATGCATCGGCAGGACCTCGAAAACGAAAGCTGGTATGCGCGGATGGACGCCGGCGACCGGGAGTACTTTCGCACCAGCGGGCGGCAGATGATCCAGGCCATCCTGACGCAACTGGTCGTCCAAAACGAAGACGGTTCTCTGCAGGCGCGCGCCCTCGGGCAGGATTACGCCGCGCGCTGCCGCAAGCAGGGCCTGAGCCTGGTGGATGCCTCGCTGGCTTTCCTGTTTTTTCGCCGGAGGGTGCTGGTGGCTATCGTCGAGGCTTACCGGGGTGCGCGCATCTACTTCCCCGAGGTGTGGGAGATGCTGCTGCGCAAGTATTCCGACTTCACCGATGAGGTGCTGATGTCTATTCTGCAGCAATATGAGCCGTATGCCCGCTGAGGCCCCGCAGCAGAGGGCGTCGCGGCGCTACCGCCTTCGGCGCCGGTGGAATGTGTTGATCTTGATCCTGATCGGTCTGCTCGCCGCCGGGCTGCTGGCGGCTCTGGGCGTGGTTTTGCTCTCGGTTTTGGGCCTCACGCCTGCGGCATGAGCCCGCCGGTTTCGCGTTTTACTGGAAAAAGCCATTCTAGTCTTCTCTTGGAGGTTGCATGAATTTGATTCCTTTGCTATCCACGCTGGTCACGTTTGGCTTCACGGCCGCGGTCTTCAACCGCTATCTCAGCCGGCGCGGGCCGCACCTGCTGCTCTGGTCGCTCGGCCTGCTCTTTTACGGACTGGGGACGCTTGCCGAGGTGCTGCTTTCGCTGCAATTCAACGCGTGGGTGCTCAAAATGTGGTATCTATCGGGTGCCATGCTCACCGCCGCCTGGCTTGGGCAGGGGACGGTGCACCTGCTCATCCGGCGCAGGCGGCCGGCCTGGGTGCTGACGGGCGTGCTGGGGCTCGTCTCGCTGGCGGCTGCGGCGCTGGTGGCGGTTGCGCCGATCACCCCGGCGGCGGGGGCTTTCCACACCACGCTGCCCGTCTCGACGCAGTACAAAGAGCTCCTGGTGCGCACGGGCGCGGTGACGCTGCTCACCATTTTGCTCAACATTTACGGCACGCTGACGATGGTCGGCGGGGCAATTTACTCGGCCTATCTTTTCTGGCGCAAGCAGGTGCTGCTTAACCGCGTGCTGGGCAACATCCTCATCGCCGCCGGGGCGCTCTCGCCTGCCATGGCGGGTTCGTTCGTCAAGGCGGGCCTGGTGGATGCCCTCTACGTGAGCGAGCTGATCGGCGCGGTGGTGATGTTCGCGGGCTTTTTACTGGCCACGGCGCAGCCCGCCGCGCAGCCTGCTGCCGTGCGGGGCGACTGAGCGCCGGGGCCTCACCCCTGGGCGGCTTGAAGGCTGTTGCACGGCGGGTTAAATTGCCCTCCCCCCGGAACGCATGGGGGGAGGGGCTTGGGGAGTAGGGCGGTCGAACTGCCGAACGAACGGCAGTTACTGTCAGGTTGATTGTGGAGGGTATGTCCCTCCATCTGTTTATTAAGGAAGAGCCGCCTGCGTCAGGCAAACAGGCCGATGAACACCTCCACCACCAGCGGGTCGAAGTGTGTACCCGCGCAGCGGCGCAGTTCATCGATTGCCTCGCTATGCGAGATCGGCTTGCGGTACACCCGCCCGTCGGTCATCGCCGAATACGCATCTACCACAGCTAAGATGCGCGCCCCGAGCGGGATGCGCTGTTTTTCCAGTCCATAGGGGTACCCGGAGCCGTCATATTTTTCGTGGTGAGCCAGCACCAGCACCGCCACGTGCTCCAGGTTGGAAGCCATCAGGATAATCTCCGCGCCCTTTTGGGGGTGGCTCTTGACCAGGTCCCATTCTTGCAGGTCGAGCGCGCCCGGCTTGTGCAGCACCTCATCGGGAATGCTGATCTTGCCGATGTCATGCAGCAGCGAAGCCCAGCGAATGGCCTGCACCTCTTCATACGAGCAGTTCATCCGTTCGGCGGTTTGCACGGCCAGCTGGGTCATGCGGTCGGAATGGCCGCCGGTGTAGGTGTCGCGCGCCTCGATGGTCTTGGCCAGGGCCAGGACCGTCTCGAGCTGGGCTTCCTTCAGGCGGTTCGAGAGGCGCACGCGGTACACCGCGCTGGCGGCCTGGTCGGCGATGAGCATGGCCAGCCGCAATCTCTCTTCTTCCGAGGGTTCGCGGGTGGTCATCCAGCTGTCGCCGAGAGCGAGGACTCCCAATCCTTCTGCGTCCACGCGCAGGGGGATCAGGTACAGGCTTTCGACGATATCCAACCCCAACTCGGTCCGTTCTCGAAAGGTCAAACCGGCTTCATCGCGGCGGAGCAAGACCGGCGTGCGGCCATTGACGGCCTGGCGGTAAACCGGCAGGCTGATGGAAAGCCCGCGCAGGCGTTCCACCGCAAGGTGCGGCAGAGCCTGGGCGAAGTGCTGCGCCTGGCTCACCAGAGAGCCGTCCGGTTCGAGGGTGATGATCCGGCTGAACTTGACCTGCAAGATTTCGACCGCGTGGCGGGCGATGCTGTCGAGGAGGATGTCGAGTCGGTTGGTGGCAACGAGCTGTCTGCTGAGGTTAAAGATATTGTTCATCCTGTCGCGCGAGAATAGACCCGTGCCAGGAATGGCCCGTTTCCATAAGTCTGAAGCCTGTAAATTACCCGTAGTCATAGCTTTATCTCCCCCATAGGCGAGGCGTTTTTGATCATCGAGTTCAACCGGCCTCGGCTTCATTGGGAGGCGGGGGGTGAGGTTAATCGCCCCCGGGATAAGCACCGCCCAACCAGGTGGCTTCCAGGTTGCGGACCTGCGAGGCAAAATCCGCCAGGTTGGAGGCGTGGATCGATGCAAGCCGGCTGGTTTCTTCACCCGGCAAGTGGAAGCTCTCGCCGCCGTAACCGGCGGAGATGGCTTTATCTGGGTTGGTGAGGAGCATCTTGCGGAAGCGCGAGCTGATCACCGCCGCGGTGAGCAGGCGGCTCAGCTCTTGCTGCGGGCGCGTGTTGCGCGGGCCGGTGCAATTGCTCTCTTGAAAATCGGTTACCATGTGTCCTCCATCAAATTCCCCCTGGTTCGCGGCTGACCTGGGCGATCAGCCTTTGGTTGGCGGGCGCGCCGATGGCCCAGAAGGCAGCGATGACCCCCAACGCGACGATGGCGTCGCCGGCGCTAAATGCCACGTGATACCCCGGCCCGTAAGGAATCAAGAAGCGGTCCGAGAACGCCCACAGGCGAGTCTGCTCGACGGTCAGGAGGATGTCCTTGCCGGTTCCGAGCCGTTCGCCGATCACCATCGCTCCGGCGGGCGCATCGGGGAAGATCACCCGCACCGTCTCGGGGCTGATGGGCATCAACCCGCCGTTCAGAACGATCACCGTCAGGTTGAGCGCCAGCCCGAGGCTGAGGAGCCAGAAGCCGGGTTTGTTAAAGTTCGCCAGGGCAAAGACCAGCAGGCCTGCCTGCGAAAAGACCAATGCGGCCGGGGCCAGGTTGTCTGGAAAGGTCGCTTTGGTTGGTAAAACGAAGGCGATCAACTGCGGCACGAACGCGATCGGCACGAGCCACGTCAACCGGAGGTCAAAGAACTGGACTGGCCGCCGTGAGATGACCGAACGGAGCAACCCGGCGACCAGTCCAACAATGACCGCAGCGATTAGGAACATGAAGATTTAGTGGAAGAACCCACCGCTGTCTTCCGGGGCACCGGCGCCAAGGATGAAGAGGACCAGGGTGAGGACGAAGAAAGCCAGGCGGACTTTCTGGCTATCGATGCGGCTGGCGATGTAGGTGAACTGCTGTTTCATGATCATTCCCTCCAAAAGAAGATTGTGGTAACTATAGAATAACAAGAGGTAGGCTTCAAAGTAGGCTTCAGTAAGCCCGTTTTTGCGCACCAATTTGGAGTTTCTCGAAACTCTAATCTTATTTTAATGTTTAGGAACGGCAAGAAAATCCCCGCGCAGCGGGCAGGGACTGGCTTAGGATGGCGCTTCGGTTTTTCAATAAATTGTGGGGCTTGCCCCACAATTTATTGAAATAGAAACACACCATCTGGCTTAGTGGTTTTCCCGCCAAGATCAAAACATTCTCCCTCATCCCCGGCCCTCACTCCTACGGGTGCGCGAAGCGCGTCCATGAGGGAGAAGGGAGGGAAAACCCTCTCCCTCTGGGAGAGGGCAGGGTGAGGGAAGAATCCAGGAATTTGGCGAGTAACCCGCTTAGTGGTCAGTCAAGTTGATGTTGATGGTTATATTTGGGGCGAAGCCTCAAATATAACCCATCCAATGATTGTTGACAGAGTACTTAGAGCAGAAAGGCGAGCAGCTGCAAAAGGGGGGCCTGGAGCGCCAGGATTGCCGCGCCCATCAAGAGGCCGATCAATGTGCCGGCCAGCACATCCGAGAGGTAGTGCACGCCGGTGGCCACCCGCGCCAGCGAGACGAGCGGCGCCCAGCATGAGAGCGCCAGCCCGAACCAGCCCGGCCCCAGCCCAAGGGCGACCACCGCCAGCAGCGCGGCGCGCGTGGCGTGGCCGGAGGGGAAGGAGTGCGGATCGATGCTGCGGTAGATGGAACCCCAATCGCCTTCGGGGCGGCGGCGGCGGATGGCCTGCTTGAGCGCGAAGATCACCAGGGCCTGGGTGCCCACCGCCGCCGCCATGAGCACGGCTGTTTGCTTCCAGAACGGGCTGCCCGCCCACCAGAGCAGCACCAGGGCGGCCATCCACAGCCAGGAATCGCCCGAATGCGCCAGCAAGACGGCCAGGCCCCAGCGGGCGCTCTGGCGCGGGTCGAGGCGCAGGGCGCTGGTCAGGCGCGAGTCACAGGCGAGAAGGGTGGAGAGCATGGGGATGTCAGGTTGAGGAGATGATGAGTAGGGAGGTCAATGCGGTCGGCAGGCGAGGATTCATCGCAATGAACGAGGCGAAAGATGAAGGGATACACTCATCGTCACGTTGACTCATCATCTCATCGACCGCTCTAACAGCTCCAACTGAAACGGCTTATCCACGTCCATGCCCAGCTCTGCGTAGGGGCAAAGGAGCGCGCGGCCATGAATGCCCAGGTGCCGGGCGGCGCTCTGTTCAGCGCGCGGCAGGCTCAAGCGCCCGGCCAGCAGCAGGAGGAGCGTATCCAGGCCAAGCAGCCCGGCCTGGCGCAGCGGGTTCTTGCGCGCCGCGATGATGCGCTCCCAGGCGGGGTGGCGGCCCAGCGCCACGCTCTGGCGGACGGCATTCAGATCACCGCCGCAAAACCGGCCCTCCACCAGGCGGACATAGGTGCGCCTGGAGCCGGGGAAGCGCGTTTCCATCACCTCGCGGCGGATCACGTTGTAGCACAAGTCTGCGTCGGCCTTCAGCGCTTCGGCTGCCAGCCAGTCGACCATCTCGGGGCGCAGGGCGGGGATATCGGACGAGCAGACCAGCACGTGCTGCGCGGCGGGGTCGAGGCGCGCCAGCTCGCGGGCGCCGGCCTGGATGTTGGCCAGCATGTCGCCCGCGTCGGGCAGGGAAGAGAGCGGTTTGGAGCACGTCAGGCCATCCAGCGCGGGCAGCCCCACCACCAGGATATGCCCGGCGGCGCTGGAGCCGCCCAGGGCATCCAACACCCATTGGATCATCGGCTTCCCGGCCACGTTCAGCATGGCTTTGACGCCCCCCTGGGTGAGCGGGTAAAGCGGGTCTCCGGGCTGTGGGCGGCCCCCTGCGGTGACGATGACGTTCATGCCGAAAGCTCCTGCACCTGCGGCTGGAGGCCCAGCTCATCCACCAGGCGGCCCAGCCAGGCGAAATATCCCTGCGGATGGGCGTAATCTACCGGTTCGCGGCGGCCGCTGGCTGCCAGCAGGGCGGCTTCCATCATGTTGGTGCCAAAGGAGCGCCCATCGAGCACCGGGGTGGTGGTGATGAGCATGCGCACGCCGCACTGCCGGAAGGTTTCCACATCTTCACGCGTGGTGGTGTTGGTCACCACCACCTTGCCCGTCATGTCGTCCGGCATATAGCGGTAGATGTAGTGGCAGTCGCCCAGCACCACCCCGGCCTGCTCGAAGAACCGCGTGTGGGCGGGTTTGCGCGTGCCTTGCGAAGCCCCCACCGGGTACACCCAGTGGAAGGGCAGGCGCGAGATGAGCGGCATGAGCACTGCCGCCAGCGCGCGGATGCTGCGGGGCGAGTGCAGCGGAATGGGGATGCCCAGCGAATAGATCAGGTCGCCAAAGGTGCAGGAGTAGCCGGCTTTGAGCGCGGCCTCGGCCATGCCCCAGCGGTCAACCGCGGTGGTCACGAGGGCTGTTTTGCGCGGCAGCGAGCCATCCAGGCTTTGCAGCAGGCGGGCGACGCGCGGTTCGAGGGTGGTTTTGAGGCCGGTGCCATCCACCAGGGGCGTTTTGCGCACGAAGCGCACCATTTTCCGGATGGAGTGCAGGGGGTACCATTTTCCGGCCACCATCAGGCCCAGGTCGGTGCCGCCCACGCCAAAGGCGTCCACCTTGCCGTCCAGTTCCTGGTAAAGGCGGGCGGCCTGTTCGATGTCGCCGTCGGTGCCGATGCGTTCCAGGCGTACTTTCTCGCCCAGCAGGTCGATCTCGACGGTCTTGTTTCGTTTTGAGCTTCCGATGCTGATGGAAACGGCGTGTTTCATGAATGAAGGATGCTCTCTTTCCGAGGCGTGAGTATACCTTGAAATGAGAATCGTGTGTTTATTCTTTTTCGATTAACACCCCCGCAGGTGAGTAGGTTGCGTTTGTGAATCCGATTTCTTTCTGGTATAGTGATGAGAATGAGCTTCTCTGCCTCGCGCCCTTTGGAGACAGTCATCCGCCGTATGCTGTTCAACCGCCTGCTGCTGCCGGTGCTGGCCGCCGTGCTGCTGGTAGACCTGATGGCCGGGGCGCTCGTCTGGCGGTCGCTCCTCCAGCGCCAGGATGCCCTGGTGGGCGCGCTTTCGAACCGCCTGCGGCTGATCCTGGAAGCCGGCGAGCAGCCTTTGCTTACCGCGGCCCGCCTGGGCGGAGGGCAGGAGGCGCTCGACCTGCTCTCTGAATCGGTCAGGCAATTTGATTTCGTGTATCGCACCGATGCGCAGGCCCGCCTGGTGGGGCTGGCTCCGCTGGATAGGCGCTACTTGGGCCTGGATTTTTCCAATCAAGGATACTTGCGCGCGGCCCTCTCGCCGGGCCTGGTGGTTTACACCGCGCCGCTCACATCACCGCTCACCGGCCTGAGCACGATCTACCTCGTCACCCCGCTGGCCGATGGCGGGCGCCTGGCTGCCGAACTGCGCATCCAGGCGCTCAACGATGCGCTTGAAAGCAGCCTGGCTGCCGAGCAGGCCGATGCGGGGGTGGCACTCTACGACGCCAACCAAAACCGCATTGGCAGCAGCGGTAAGGTCTTCACCCGGCCGGATGACCTGCCCCCGCCGGGGCGCCACCTGCCGCGCATCCTCAACGGCCTGCCGGTGCTGGTCAGCCGGGGGGCCATCGAGCCGCCGGGCTGGACCGTTTCGGTGGAGACCCCCCTGCTCTTCAGCCTGCGCGGCTACGTCCTGGGCATCCTGGGAGCGCTGCTGCTGGTTCCGATTCTCTCCCTCATTCTGATGATCCGCTTTGGGCGCTCGCTCGACCGCTCGGTGGTGCGACCGCTGGCGCAGCTCACCGAGCGCACCCGCCAGCTTGCCGAGGGGGGCTTTAAGAAGTGGGTTCCTTTTGAGAAGATCCAATCGGGGTTTGTGGAAGTGTCTGAGCTGGCCGGAAGCTTTCAACGCATGCAAGAGGCCGTTTTGCAGCGCCAGGCCGCCCTGCAGGTGAGTGAATCGCGCTTCCGCGAGATTGCCGAGCTGCTGCCGGATATGCTCATCGAGATGGATGCCTCGCGGCGCCTGCGATATGCCAACCGCGCCGCGCATGAGTTGTTTGGGAACCTCGACGGCGGCCAGCTCTTCGACCGGCTGCTGGCGCGCGACGAGGCGGCCAATTTGCACGATATTTGCCGGATGGCGGCCAGCGGGGCCTCGCTGCACCCGCAGGTGATGCGCTTCACCCGCTCGAACGGGGTGACCTTCCCCGGCGAGCTGGTGCTGACGGCCGTGCGCGGGCGCGACGGCAGCCTGCTGGGCTTCCGCGGCGTGGTGCGCGATATCACCGACCGCCTGGCCTTTGAGGAGACTTTGCGCCGCTCTTACCAGCTCTTCACCGAGGGGCCGGTGGTGGTCTTCCGCGTGCGCGCCAGCGGCGAGCGCCCGGTGGAGTACGTCTCGCCGAATGTGTCGCAGTACGGCTACCGCCCGCATGATTTCATCAGCCGGCAGGATTTCTTCGACCAGATCATCTACCCCGGCGACAGCGAGCGCGTGGCCCGCTCGGTGCAGGCGCACCTCGAAAGCGGCGCGCGTTATTACGAGCAGGAATACCGGTTGATCTGCGCCAACGGCGATATCCGCTGGGTGTATGACTTCACCAGCGTCAACCGCGATTCCTCCGGCGAGCCGACCCATTTTGACTGGTATATCCTGGACATCACCGAGCGCAAGCGCGCCGAAGAGCGCATCGGCGTGCAGCTGCAGCGCCTGGCCGGGCTGCAGCTGGTGGATGCTTCGATCACTGCCAATGCCGACCTCTCGCTGACGCTGCAGCTGCTGATCGCCCAGCTCATCGAGCTGCTCGGAGTCAGCGCGGCGGTGGTCTTGCGCAGCAACCCGCGCACCGGGCAGCTCGAGTATGCCGCCGGGAAGGGTTTCCTCAACATGGATCCCTCGGTGATCAGCCTGGCGGTGGGCGAGAGTTACGCCGGGCAGGCTGCGCTGCGGCGCGAACGGGTGATGCTCAACGCCCCGCCGCCCGAGCTGGCCGACGGGTTCAAATATGCCGACCTCCAGCATGAACATTTCGTCACCTACTGCGCCCTGCCGTTGATCGCCAAGCAAGAGGTGAAAGGTGTGCTGGAGGTCTTTAACCGCACTTACCTGGAATACGACCGCGAGTGGATGGACTTCCTCGAAACCCTCGCCGCGCAGGCCGCCATCGCCATCTATAACGCCGACCTGCTGGAAAATCTCCAGCGCTCGAACGCCGAGCTACGCGAGGCCTATAATTCCACCATTCACGGGCTTTCACGCGCGTTGGAGCTGCGCGATAAGGAGACCGAAGGCCACAGCCAGCGCGTCAGCGAGCTGGCCGTGGCGCTGGCGCGCGAAGCCGGGCTGGAGGACGAGCAGCTCGAGTTCGTGCGCATCGGCGCGCTGCTGCATGATATTGGCAAGCTGGGCGTGCCCGACCACATCCTGCACAAGGAAGGCGCGCTCGATGAGGAAGAATGGGTGGTGATGCGCCAGCACCCCGAAAACGCCCGCCGCATGCTTTCGACCATCGATTATCTGCGTCCGGCGCTGGCCATCCCGCAGTATCACCACGAGCGCTGGGACGGCAGCGGCTATCCTTATGGCCTGAAGGGCGAAGAGATCCCGCTGGCGGCGCGCGTCTTCGCGGTGGTGGACGTGTGGGATGCTCTGAGCTTCGACCGGCCCTACCGCCGCGCATGGGAGGCCGCCCGCGTGCGCGAATACCTGATCCAGGAATCCGGCAGGCAGTTCGACCCGCGCCTGGTGGACCTCTTCATCCGGATCGTGGACGCCGAGACCGAAGCCTCGACCCAAAATGCTTGACACGAACAGGCAGGCCGGGTAAAATCACACCGCAAGAGCCGAGGTAGCTCAGTTGGTAGAGCACGCGACTGAAAATTGCGGTGTCGCCAGTTCGATCCTGGCCCTCGGCACACCGCGCTGACTCCGCAAAATACCGCCCTTCGGCGGTATTTTGTTTTTGTGGGCGCAAGGGTGCGGCCACTTTTAGCGGCGGATTCGTACGTTATAATCGTGCACAGTGAACGTTACGATCCGCCGTCTATTGCCCGCCGCGTTGGCGCTGCTTGGCCTGCTGCTGGCGGGGCTGTATTTCCTCCAGCCTGTCACCGTGGTGGTGGATGGGCGCCCAGCCCCGGTGCGCGGGATTTTCTTCACCGTGGGCGGGGCGCTGCGCCAGGCCGGCGTGGCCGCAGGCGGGCAAGACCGGCTCTCGGCCTCTCCGGCGGCGCTTGTGCCCGCAGGCGGCCTGCTTTTTGTGGAGCATGCGCGCCCGGTTTCCATCTGGACGGATGGCCTGCCGCTGACCTTCGAGACTGCCGAGCGCATCCCGGCCAACCTGCTGGCGAGCGTGAACCTGCGCCTCTACCCGGGTGATGAAGTGCTGGTCAACGGGGCGCCGGTGGACCCGCTCCAACCCCTGCCGCGCGCCTCCAGGCTTTACCTGCAATTCCGCCGGGCCGAAGCGCTGCGCATCCGCGAGGGCGGAAACACGCGCATGCTCTATTCGGCGGCGCAGACGCTCGGGCAGGCGCTGTGGAAGGCCGGCCTGCAGCCGAAGCCGGGCGACCGCATCTCCCCCGGCCTGGATACCCCGCTGGACGGCCCGCTGGAGGTGACGATTGCCCGCGCGCGCGGCCTGGTCATCCGGCTGGGAGAGAGGCAGATCATCACACACTCCACGGCCTCCAGCGTGGGCGCGGCGCTGGCCGAGGCGGGCGTCTCGCTGCAGGGGCTGGATTACGCCACGCCGCCGGAAGATGCCCCCCTGCCCGAAAACGGCGAAATCCGCGTGACGCGCGTCCGCGAGGAGTTGATCTTCCAGCAGACCACCGTGCCCTACCGGAGTTCTTACGCCCCCGATCCCAACCTCGAACTGGACGCGCGCAGCGTGCTCACGCCGGGCAAGTACGGCGTCAAAGTCAGCCGCCAGCGCGTGCGCTACGAAGACGGGCAGGAGGTGAGCCGCCAGACCGAAGCCGAATGGGTGGCCACCCAGCCGCAAGACCAGGTGCTCGGCTATGGCACGCAGGTGGTGGTCAAAACGCTCGACACGCCGGATGGGACGATCGAGTATTACCGCGCCGTGCCCATGTATGCCACCTCCTATTCGCCGTGCCAGCAGGGGCTTGGGCGCTGCAGCCGCAGCACCTCCAGCGGGGCGCTGCTGCAGAAGGGCATCGCGGCCTTCACCTTGCAGTGGTACCGCATGTTCAAAGGCGCGCGGCTTTACATCCCCGGCTACGGCTTCGCCACCGTGGCCGACGTGGGCGGGGGCATCCCCGGCACCTATTGGATCGACCTGGGTTACAGCGATGAGGATTACGTCTCATGGGCACAAACGGTGACGGTTTACTTCCTGACGCCGGCTCCCGCCAACCCGCCGGCGCTGCTGCCCTAGACCTGCCGCCGCTGGAGATCGGCGCGCTGCTGCGCGAGCACGGCCTCTGGCTGCACAAAAGCCTGGGGCAGAATTTCCTCGCAGATGCAGGCGCGCTGCGGCGCATTGTGCAGGCTGCCGAGCTGCCCGCCGAGGCCGCCGTGCTGGAGGTGGGCCCCGGCATCGGCTCGCTGACGCGTTACCTGGCGCGCGCCGCCCGGCACGTGGTGGCGGTGGAGCTTGACGGGCGGCTCATCCCCGTGCTGGAAAGGGTGCTGGGCGGGCTGGGCAACGTCGAGATCGTCCAGGGCGATATCCTCGCGCTCGAGCCCTCTGCGCTGATGGGCGGGCTGGAGTATTACGTCGTCGCCAACATCCCCTACAACATCACCTCGGCGCTCATCCGCCGCCTGCTTGAAGCGCCCGTCAAGCCGCGGCGCATGGTGCTCACCGTCCAGCGCGAGGTGGCCGAGCGCATCTGCGCCGGGCCAGGCGAGCTGAGCCTGCTGGCGTTGAGCGTGCAGGTTTACGGGCAGCCTTCCATCGCCGCGCGCATCCCGGCCGGGGCGTTCATCCCCCCGCCCAAGGTGGATTCGGCGGTCGTGCGCATCGACCTTTACGCGCAGCCGCGCATCGCGCCGGAGGGGTTAGAGAGCTTCTTCCGGCTGACGAAAGCGGGCTTCAGCCAAAAGCGCAAGACGCTGCGCAACGCGCTTGCAGGCGGCCTGCGCCTTTCACCCGCGGGGGCAGAAGCTCTGCTGCTCCGCGCGGGCATCGACCCGCAGCGCCGCGCCGAGACGCTCTCGCTGGAAGAGTGGGCGCAACTGGTGAAAGCTTACGCGAGTGGATTGTTCGCTCAGGCCCCGCCCGCGGTGTAGAGCGCGGGGTCGGTGGGGGTCTGGCCGGAAGGGTCCCAGACGTACACCCAATCGCCCTCGTTGGCCCATTGGTAGAGCCAGGCTGAGTCGCCGATGGAGAGGTTGACGCAGCCGTGCGTTCCGGCGTAGCCGAACCAGGCGCGCCAGTACGCCCCGTGCAGGGCGCGCGCCTGGTCGAAGTACATCGTCCAGGGCACGTCTTCCAGGTAATAGAAATCCGAGCGGTCGGCCTCAAAAGCCCCTTGCATGGTTTCGAGGGGTTTCTTTTGCTGGATTTTGAACAGCCCCGGGCGGGTGTAGAAAGGCTCGCCGCCGCTGGCGACCATGGTGGCAAAGAGCAGGCGGCCGTTCTCATAGACGCTGAGGGTCTGCTCGTAGAGGTTGACTTCGATCCAGCGCCCGTTATCCACCCCCTGCGGCGGGGTGGGGTTCACCACCACCTGGCGGATGTAGCGCCGCTCGATCCACTGCCCGAAGCCGATCTGGTACCAGTCGGTGCCGTCCTGGCTGACCTTTTGGTAGATCGGCACGGCGGTTTCGCGGTAGATCGTCTCGCCGACCTCGGGGCTGGCGTAGCCGGGGGCGCTGCGCGCGCGGGTGTGATCCACCAGCCAGCCGAAGGAACTGGTTGGGTTGCGGTCGAAGAGCAGGCCCTGAAAGTAGGAGTAAGCCGCCGGCGAGGCGCGCATCCACGCGCCCGATTTGAGCATCACGTAAGGTTTATCGTTGACGCGCTGCACATCCACAAAGGAGACGTAGCGCAGTTTGCCCGCCTCGATGGAGCCGACCGGGTTGGTTCCGTTGACGGCATCATCCAGGGTGGCGTAGAGTTTGGCCGGTTCGGTGCCGGGCAGGTTGATCTTGGCGATGTAGACCGGGCTGTGGGTGAGTTCGGCCGGGGGGTGGCGCGCCGGGAGGGGGTTCTGCGGGTAGCTCAGGCCCGTTTTGGCCCATTCGCGCAGCTGCGCCGCCGGGCCGAGGGGCAGGCAGCCGGTGGGAGCGGCAGGGTAGGCTTCCGGCAGGCAGAGCGGGGCGCCGTTATACGGTTCGGCGCCCGCCGGGGCCTGCGCCCGCGCCGGGGCCGCCCAGGCCAGCAGGGCAATGGCCGCGAGGATGACGGTGCTGGGGAGGATGCGTTTGATGGATTTAACCGGTAGAAGCATGGGCGTAATTGTACCAAAAGATTCCGCGAGGGGTGACGCGCCCGCAAGGACGGAGCGGATGCCGCAGGCGCGGGGCCTGTCCCCGTGTCTCATCCGCGCCAGCGAAGGGCAGAGGGATTAAGGCGAGATGATCCTCGAAAACAGGCAAACGATATTCCCGCACGGGTCGGTCACCTTAAAATCGCGGAAGCCCCAGGGCCAGTTCGTCAGCGGCTGGGTGACGGGCGCGGCGTGCCGCTGCGCGCGCTCGAAGCTGAGGTCCACATCTTCCACCTCGATGAGCAGATGCCCGCCCTGGGCGGGGCGGTAACTCTGGCCGGGTTCGAGCACCTGGCGGCGCAGGAAGGAATCGGTGGGGTCGGAGATGATTTCGATCACCCCGGCGGCGGCCTGGATGAATGCGCCGCGCATACCGGCGGCGGATTCGCCAAAACCGCCGATGTGCGCCAGGCCCAGCGCGTCGCGGTAGAATGCAATCGTTTCTTCGTATCGTTCCGGGGGCGCAAAGAACACAAAGCGGAACTCCGCCTGGTAAGGGCCGTATTTTTCGGGCATAGGAACCTCCTGTTCGAAAGTAACGCTAAATAAGGTGGAAGATCTAAGGTCCGAACTTGATTATAAACAATCCGCGCCCCAAGGTGCCGCCGCCGTGCGGTCTGCTCCGCCGCGCGGCTTTGGGGGAGGCATTCTTGATAGCTTTTGCAAGGCGCGAGCGGGTA
Organism: Anaerolinea sp.; assembly: GCA_029975055.1. GTDB lineage: Bacteria > Chloroflexota > Anaerolineae > Anaerolineales > Anaerolineaceae > Anaerolinea. The sequence goes on along the minus strand of JARKPU010000044.1, from coordinate 11,605 downwards.
TATATCAGCAAAACAGCACCCCGCGCGGGGTTGAGCAGGCTGGAGGGCCAGGTATGCCGGAAGGGGCCGCAAAGTTCTATGACTTGCCGCTGGATGAGCGGCGCAAACTCATTGCCGAATGGGCGGGCCTGCCCGTGGAAGACCTGGCGGCATTTACCCCCGAAGGCGGTCTGACGGCCGAGCTGGCCGACCACATGATCGAAAATGTGATCGGCGTGTATGGCCTGCCGCTGGGCATCGCGCGCAACTTCCGCGTCAACGGGCGCGACGTGCTCGTGCCGATGGTCATCGAAGAGCCGTCGGTGGTGGCGGGAGCGTCCTTCATGGCGCGGCTGGCGCTTTCGGGCGGGGGGTTCTTCGCCACTGCCAGCGCCCCCGAGATGATCGGCCAGATGCAAATCCTCGACCTGCCAGACCCGGCCGCGGCGCGCCTCAAGCTCTACGAGCACCGCGAGGAAATCCTGGAAGCCGCCAACGCGGTCGATTCGGTGCTGGTGAAGCTGGGCGGAGGGGCGCGGGAGATCGACGTGCGGCTCATCGAAACCTCGCCCGCCGGCCCCTTCCTGGTGCTGCACCTGATCTATGACGTGCGCGATGCGATGGGCGCCAACGCGGTCAACACGGCGGTGGAGCGCCTGGCGCCGCTGGTGGAGAGCATCACCGGCGGGCGGGTGCACCTGCGCATCCTCTCGAACCTGGCCGAGCGGCGATTGGCGCGCTCGCGCTGCACGATTATGCTGGATGCGCTGGCTTTTGGCGAGTATTCGGCCGAGCAGGTGCGCGACGGGATCATCGAGGCCTGGGCGTTTGCCGCCTCAGACCCCTACCGTGCCGCGACGCACAACAAGGGCATCATGAACGGCGTGGACGCGGTGGTGATGGCCACCGGCAACGATTGGCGCGCCATCGAGGCCGGGGCGCACGCCTTCGCTGCGCGGCGCGGGGCCTACACCTCGCTGAGCACGTGGGGCAAAGACGCCGAGGGCAACCTGGTCGGCTCGCTGGAGATGCCCATGGCGGTCGGCACGGTGGGCGGGGCAACGCGCGTCCACCCGGCAGCGCGGGCGGCGCTCAAGCTGATCGGCGCGCAATCGGCTGCCGAACTGGCGCAGGTGATCGTCTCGGTGGGGCTGGCGCAGAACCTGGCGGCGCTGCGCGCGCTGGCCACCGAGGGCATTCAGCGCGGGCACATGAACCTGCATGCCCGCCAGGTGGCCATTGCCGCCGGGGCCGAAGCCAACCAGGTGGAGGCCGTGGCGCGCCGGATGGTGGAAGAAAAAGCCGTGCGCATCGATCGAGCGCAAGAAATTCTGAAGGAGTGGAGTAAATAACATGGCAAAGCGACTCTTGAAACCGGCCCGAGCGGTGGGCATCATTGGCTACGGCGCTTACGTGCCGCGCTACCGCCTGCCGGGCAGCGAGGTGGCGCGGGTGTGGGAAGGCGGTAAAGGCGGCGGCCCGGTGAAGGAAAAGGCCGTGGCCGGGCTGGATGAAGATGTGATCACCATGTCCATCGAGGCGGCGCGCAACGCGCTGGCCCGCGCGCGCATCGACCCGGCCGAACTGCGCGCCGTGTGGATCGGCTCTGAGTCGCACCCCTACGCGGTCAAGCCCTCTTCGACGGTGGTCGCCGAGGCCATCGGCGCGGGGCCGTCGATCCAGGCGGGCGATTGGGAGTTCGCCTGCAAGGCGGGCACCGAGGCGCTGGTGGCGGCCATTGCGCTCATCGGCTCGAACATGGCCGACTACGCGCTGGCGATCGGCATGGACACGGCGCAGGGCAAACCCGGCGGCCAGCTGGAATATACCGCGGCCTCCGGCGGGGCGGCGTATATCCTCGGCCCGGCCGAGCAGGCGCTGGCGGTGTTCCAGGGCTCTTACTCTTACGTCACCGACACGCCGGATTTTTGGCGGCGGCCCGAGCAGCGTTACCCCGAGCACGGGCAGCGCTTCACCGGCGAGCCGGCGTACTTCAAACACATCACCGAGGCGGGCAGGGCGCTGATGGAAGAGATGGGCACCACCCCGGCCGATTATGCGTATGCCGTCTTCCACCAGCCCAACACGCGCTTCCCGCAGCGCGCCGGGCAGCTGCTGGGCTTTTCGGATGAGCAGGTGAAGCCCGGCCTGCTGGCCCCGGTGATCGGCAACACCTACGCGGGCGCTTCGCTGGTGGGCCTCTCGGCCGTGCTGGATGCGGCCAAGCCCGGCGAGCGCATCCTGGTGGTTTCGTATGGTTCGGGCGCCGGTTCGGATGCGTTTGACATTCTCGTCACCGAGCGGGTGACTGAGCGCCAGCGCCTGGCCCCCACCACGGCGGAGTATATCGCCCGGCGCACGGAGATCGACTACGCCACCTACGCGCGCATGCGGGGGAAGCTGGAGTTGTGAAGAAGCGGTCAGCGGTCAGCTTTCTGCGTTCCGCTGTCAGCGCTCCGCATTATGAGAAGCGAGGGACGGATGGTGATTTTGCCCGGTTTCTCTAAATTCCGATGAGATCCGGCAGCGAATTGGAGTACGAATTACTCATGGCACGCGACCTGGGATTTCTCGATCCGACTCGGCACGCGGAGCTTGAGAAGTCTGTTCAATCCATCAAGCAGATGCTGGCTGCTTTGCTGCGCACAATTCGATTAAAAAACCAGGCCGTCTGAAGCGGACAGCGGATAGCTGACAGCTGATAGCGAGGAATTATCATGCCCGAAATTGTCATTGCCGGAATTGGCCAGATCCCCGTGGGGGAGCATTGGGAACTGTCGCTGCGCTCGCAGGCCGCACAGGCGCTGCTGGCGGCGAAGAAAGACGCCGGCGGGCTGCAGCCCCAGGCGCTGTATATCGGCAACTTCATCGGCTCGACCGCCTCGCACCAGACCAACCTGGGCGCGCTGCTGGCCGATTGGTCGGGCAGCTGGGGGATTGAGGGCGTCACCGTGGAGGCTGCCGGGGCTTCGGGGGCCGGGGCCTTCCACCTGGCGTATATGGCGGTGGCCTCGGGCTTTGTGGAGGTTGCGGCCGTGCTGGGCGTGGAAAAATACACCGACATGGTCGGCCCGGGCGTGGAGGGGGCGATTGCCGAGGGCGGCGATTATGATTATGAACTGGCGCAAGGGCTCACCCCCGCCGGCCAGGCGGCGTTGCTGATGCAGCGCTACCTGTATGAATATCACGCCCCGCGCGAGGCCTTCGCCGAGTTCCCGCTGCTGGCGCACGAGAACGCGGCTGCCAACCCCAACGCCATGTACCGCAAGCCGCTCAGCCGCAAAGCCTACGAGAGCGCGGCGATGGTGTGCGACCCGCTTGGCCTGATGGACGTTGCCCCCTACGCCGATGGCGCGGCGGCGGTCATCCTGGCGCGCTCAGACCGGGTGCCCGCCGGTTTGGGGCACGGGCTGGTGCGCGTCACCGGCTCGGCGGTCACGATCGACACGCTGGCCCTGCACGACCGTGAAAACCCGCTGGCTTTCGATGCGGCGCGCATCTCGGCGCAGCGCGCCTGCCGCCAGGCGGGCATCCTGCCGGGCGATGTGGACTTCTTCGAGCTGACGGACGCCTACTCGATCTTCGTACCGCTTTCGCTCGAGGCCGCCGGCTTTGCCGGGGCGGGCGAGGGCTGGAAGCTCGGGCAAGACGGCTCGCTGCGGCGCGACGGCAGGCTGCCCATCCTCACCCTGGGGGGCTTCAAGGCGCGCGGCAACCCGCTGGGAGCGGCCGGGGTGTATCAGATCGTCGAGGCGGCCTTGCAGCTGCGCGGCGAGGCCGGAGCCGGGCAATTAGCCAAAGCGCGGCGCGCGCTGGTGCAGACGCTGGGCGGGCCGGCATCCACGGCGGTGACTCATGTGCTGGAGGCCTGGAACGGCAGGAATTGATAGCTGTTTCGAGCAGCCTGATAGCAATTGAGAGTTCCGGGCGGATAGAGTCTGGGGTGCTTGTGAAGATGTGTGCAAGCATTGGTTATTATTTTGGACACGGAGACCCCGTGATTGGCTGAAGGAGCTGAGATGGAAGTTCCACGCATCTGGCGATTGAGAAAACAACGCTACGCCCTGGTGGGCGAGGTCTGCCCGCATTGCGAGGTGAAGATCTTCCCGCCGCGCGATGTGTGCCCCAACTGCGGGGGCGAGGCCAAAACGCGCTTCGATTTTTCGGGCCGGGGGGTGGTCTTCTCCTACACGGTGATGCGCGACGCCCCCGCGGGCTACGAACACAACCTGCCTTACACCGTCGCGCTGGTCAAGCTGGAGGAAGGCCCGGTGGTGACGGCGCAGCTCACCGATTTGGGCGAGCAGCCGGTGGAGATTGGCATGCCGGTGGAGATGGTGACGCGCAAAATCCGCGACGACGGGGACGAGCGCGGGATGATTGTGTACGGGTACAAGTTCCGACCGATTTGTTTTCACGAAAATTCTCAGCCGGCGAGCCAAGGGCAAGCAGATTGAAACGGAACCAAACCTGTAGCTCTCGCTCTTTATTAATGGTCACTTTATCGACTACAGACTGAACAAATCTGCGCTTAAGTTCGAACTGTTCGCGCCGTTCCTCATCCGATTGGGGAGCGGCGTTTAAACTTTCCAGGCCAACTCGCAAATCTTCCAGGTATTCCCTGAACTTCTCTTCCCAATCAGAAATTTCGGATAGCTCATTTACATCACCGATTAATGCCATTTGCCGCTTGATCTCTACTTCAGCCAGGCTTAAGGCAGCCAACTGCTGATCGAGATCCTCTTCAGTAATCCGCTTCTTCCGCGCGAGTGTAATTACATACTGGCGCTCCACTGAATTGGCGTCCAGGTCTTTCTGCAGTTTTTCCATTTCACGCAAGCGATCTCCGTGCATTTCCCTCTTCTCGTGAATAAATCGCCTGGCAGCCGATATTAGCACTTCTGGTTCGCTCAACGTGTCGTAAATCTTTTTCCAGACTTGGGCGTCTGCTTTTGCAACGCCGATGGTCCGTGGACAATCTGGATGTATGTTTTCTTTGTGTTCTTGCGGGCAGTAATAGGCGCCATAAAGTGTTTTCCGAGGAATCTTTTCCCCGTTACTTTTCTTGCGAGTATATGAATTTGTGCGAGCCTGCCACTTCCGATTGCACCCGCAGTACAGCTTTCCCAGCAGGAGATAATCACGGTTCATGTGATTTGCCTTATGTTTCTTATTCGCCTTACGCACCAGTAAGAACTGATTGTAGGTATCTTCACTGATAATCGGTTGGGTCTTAATCTCAAACGCTTCTCCATCCCGGGTCTGAATTTTGGTCCCTGTGGCGTAGTCTTTCGCCGCTTTTAAAATGCCCTGAATGGTCGTTCTGGCCCATTGAATGGTACGAGGTTTGGTTGACCCTTTTTGAGGTGCATCATTAGCAATAAGGCGGTTCCTGATCTCCATAATCGAAACATGATTGATATACCACTCGAAGATTAGTCGAACCCATTTGGCTTCCTCTTCAACCACTTCAATAATCTCGCCAACGCGGCGATACCCATATCGATCTTGCCCGGTGTTCGCTTTTCCTGCACGAAGTCTTGCCTTAACGCCCATAGTCATTCTCTCCTTCATTCCATCCAATTCCAACTGCCCAACCCATGCTTTAACTGGAGCCATCTTCTGATCAAAGTTTTCTCTGGCTAAAAAGACATTGATCCGATTCTCTTGAATCACTTCCAGGAACAAGATCATGGCTTTCAAACCACGGTAAAACCGATCTTCGCGCCATGCAATCAGGGTGTCGAATTTACCATCCGCTGCGTCATGCAGCATTTGCACAAAACCAGGCCGGTCTGTACGCGTCCCAGATGGCTCGAAAAGTCTTGTGCCAACGCGGAACTTTTGTGTATCCCGATAGACATTGATAATCGACAAGCCCATTTCTTCAGCTAGTTTACGGCATTCAATCTCCTGCTCTTCCGGGCTGACTTTCTCTGCCTGGTGTTCAGAAGAAACACGCACATAAATGGCTGCAAGTTGCGGTTGTTTTGATTTACTGATCATCCAAGCACCTCAATCCCATTCTCGCCGCGCTTGATGCGCCCGGCTTTTTCCAGGATGGATAAATACGAATACACTGTCTGGCGGGAGACCTGAATCCGTCGCGCTGCCTCTGCAATCTCGATGTTCGGATCTTTACAGAACACCTCGATCAGGGCATCCAACCGGGCGTCAAGCTTCGCCTTTTTACCCGCCTGTAATTTATCGGTCAAGTTGTCTATCGACGCGTTAATTGACATGGCGTTTGACACTGGCCTGTCTATGTTGGCATTGGTCGTTTGACGCTGTTCAGTCCGTACAGCTTGACGCTCTGCTTTACGTTCGGCTTTCTCATCAGAAATCGCTTTTTGACGGTTGGATAACATGGTCTGTAAGGCCAGGATGATAGCCCCAGCCAAGCTCAGGCTCCGAAAGATTACTGGAGCATATACAGCAAGATGCGGAATAACCTCGACAATGATCGTTAGGCAAGTTGCGATGAACAGGTATGCCAATACCAGGACGATGGCCAAAAACAACGGGGCTGGAGGATCAACCTTGCGTCGCGTCTGGTTGTAAATGTAGATATCCAATGCAGTGGATGTGGCGGCAAGGCCCAATGCCTCGATGATCACCGCCGAAATGACGCCGATGCTCATCGGGTAATCAAGATAATGAATAGCAGCTCTGCCAACCAAGAAGGCAGAGGGGATGGGGGCTAACCATGGGATCAGCCGGGTGACTAACCCAACTGCCGTTCTTTCAAATTCATCAATGTGCTTCAAATCCATGTTGACCTCAGTAATACAGAAAACCGCTTTGCAGATGGCGCAAGCGGTTAAAGTTAATGCTTGTAGCTATCCTACCCCTCTGGTAGAATCGCCACAGCCCTATCACCGCGTTGTCGGTGCCTGGGTCAGGGCCTCGTCTGTGTTCGCAGCACATTCGCGGCCCGTCTTAAAGCGCATTATGTTGTACGGTTACAACTTAATTCTATCACACTTTGTCACTTAAAGGCGTTTTCTTTGGCCCGTGCCGTTGATCAGCGGCTCTGGATTCTTGTGTTTCGTCCATGAAGCTGCTGAGTTCGCCACGATCCAGCCAGAACATTGTTCCTTTTCGGACAGCCTTTAGCTTCCCTTGCCGGATAAGCCGGCGCAGGTGTTCTGGATGATATCCGGTGATTTCTGCTGCTTCGCTGACACTAATCCAATCTGCCATAGGTTTCGCCCTGGGACTCATTATACCCTTACCCTCCGGACCGTACAGCATTGCTTGCGAATATTGAGTTGTTAAAGTTACTCTCGACTTTTTCCCGAATCCGCGGGGTTAGCGGGGTGCGCGGGGTTTCTTTTTGAGCGATCCGTAAAAAAACCTTGTCACAGTACGGTACTCTTTACATCCCGCATACCCCGCAAATCCCGCAGTGAAACCGCCAGCGCGCCACTTTGAGATGCGAATCATCAGCGCACTTTTCGATATAGACCTGGGAATCGCCGAAGCGCGTTCCCTGCCGCTGGGTGAACGCTTTGCCTAACCGCTTTTTGAAGTTTGCGCGCACCCTTCCTGCATCGTCACACAGATCCTCTAAAGAATCGGGGATTAGATCAATGAGATATCTCTCCTTAAGAATGGATTCCATAATGGTGGAAACGGTTACGGTCTCTTTTCCAAAGTAGTCGTGAAGGCCCAATAGAAATGCTTCCCATTGAGGGTTTTCATCGTCTGCATTTCGATACATAGTTTCCAGATTGCCAAGAAATCCACCGATTCCTGCGTACGACAGAATTCCATTGATCGTCTTTACCCAGCCGCTAAAACCGCCTATCTGTGGGCTGCTGCTTTCCGGACAGCCAGCGGCAAACCAACCACGAGCCAGGGTAAGCGCCGCGGCAATTAACGTTCCTCTGTTCTCTAATACCCATCCCAATAGATCCTGGTGTCGAAATCCACTGCGCTGCCAGGGTTTGGAGTGCTTGGCATCCAACCGGATCCAATAGCAACGGCGGGGAAGGTCTCCACCTAAGCGAATGTTATTGCCGTTAGCCAACCACGTGGCTCGCTGTGGAAGTTGCAGGATTTCATTTTTACCCAGTGCCCGATCTGCCCAAACTGGAGTAGTCAGTACGGATGCCAGCTCGCCAGAATCGAGTACGCCGGTCAGGTTGTCGATAGCGATAATGCTTTCGCCGCCAACGAGGGCAGAGGTTAACTTTTTCCGCCATTCTTCGGCGCTTTTCGGAGCGGTAATGACTGCCGGTTCACGACCATTTGCCAAAAGGCCTAGGATGGATTGCAGAAGGGATTTCCCAGTTCCGGCCTGTGGAGCATCGATTAGTGCGAGCGGAACCTGCCCTTGAATAACGGGTCGAACAAGCGGCGTGAGTATCATCCCAAGGGCATTCGTCCGGCTACCATCGTCGACAAAGGGGAAATCGGCGAGCGGCTCGGAGAGAGTATCGACAGCTTTCAATATTTCTTCGCGCGTGGGATTTTCGGGAAATGATGGAAAGAAAAAATTTTGGGCAGGGCAATAGAAAAGATGGGTTGCTGGGTCATAACCAGGTATGGAGATAATTGTTCCATCAGGGCGAAGTGTGGGACATTCGATGATTCCTGTCAGCGCAGGAAAATCCCATTTCTCCATAGCCAGAATATCTTTGACCACTTCGATTGGAGGAATATGCGGCTCCTCGTAGGTTGTCTTCTTGTAGGTGCGCTGGACGACAAAATTTGCCACCCGATCCAGCCGGCCGCGTAGGGCAATATCGGTAACAGGCTCGATTTTTGGATGATGCTGTTCATCCCATTTCACGCGCACCATCTCCCCGGAACGGACAAAGAAGCTTGGCGGCTGGTTGGATTGATAAAGTGCAGCCAGCGCATCTGCCGTGACCTGGCGTAAAAACCGGCTGTTCGTCTGAATAGTGGGCAGATCTTCCCTGCTATTTTCTAATACTTTTTCCTTGGTTTGGTACGCCATGCCTAATTGTTCGGCGGCAGCTTTCACGGCTTGTTTCACATCCCCACCTTGCTCTAATATGCAAAAAGCGTCAAACGCGGAGCGCCAGTGTTCGTTACTGAGCGGGTCATTCGAGTTGAAGTGGAAGCTGCGGTTTTCACGGATGTTGACCGAGAAATGTTCGCCACTGGGCCGGATTGCCTTATCTTGCTGGATAATGTACCCGTTTCGTGAAAGAATGTCTTCGATCTTAGAGCTTGCATTGAATACTTCGATAACATTGGCACTGACCTTGCCGCTTGCATATGGTTGACGCGCTGCTGACATTGACGCAGACGTTACCTGTTTTGGCCGGGTGGGGGATTGATCGAGCAAGCGAGCTGCGCGAAGCAAATGCTCGGCCTGCTGCTGCTCGATGGAGGGGATTTTAGTAAGGTCACCCTGAATAACCTCGTATGGTTTGCCGCTGGCATGAATGCTAGGCTCGATCAGGATATAGCCACCTTCTGCACGAGTTTCAATCGCGACCCGCCGGCCGCCCTTTTCACTTTCATCAGCCAGGAACGCTAATTTTTGGTTTTGGCCGGGCTGCGGACAACTGAAAAAGATGTGAAACCCACGCCCGCTTCTTTGAATTACGAGACTATCCGGGAGTTCTTCGATCTCCGATTGCCATCGCTCGAAAAAGCTGGCTTCATCGAAGTCGATAGCGACTAAACCACCCGAAACCAATCCAGTGACAACCGCCAGGTTGTTAGCCTCCTTTTCAAACCAGGCGCGAATTGTTTTCTCATCTGCGATGGTTCGTTGATAAGGTTCCCAGGCGATCACCGGACGCTTATTTCTGCCCACTGGAATGATGGATAACCCGGACCTGGTATAGCGAAGGGCGGCTTCCAGGTTATTCATTGGCATTGACACTTCCTGGGTCATCTTGAGTAGTGTTTGTGGATGCTGCTGGGCTAGACAAACCAGCCTGGCGTATTTTGCGACCGCGTTCCAGCAGCTGCCTGAATGCTTCCATCAGAGCCTGTTCCGAGGCCCGGACTTCGTAATCGGGAGAAGGCGTGACGTTAATTTCCATCCTCCTCCTTTGACGGATCAACCGCGCGAACATCACCAGAGACATAACTCTGAATGGCAACAACCACCCTGTTATGCCCCAATTGATTGGACGTGTGCTGCAGGGCTTCTCGATCTCCGGTGCCGCTGGCAATTGCTCGCCGGTAATTATTGACAGCAAAGGTTTTCCGGAAGCCGTGCGTGCCCAGGCACGGAATATCCAGGGTAGCACAAGCTGCCTGCACCTGTTTCCTGACGCGATCTGGCAGAGATCCACGATCAGTAAAAAGATGACCGGTGAGCCGCTTTCGAGCCTTTTCTTTCAGTTCAATCAAATATGGGGCGGCCTCTTGGGGCAGGTGGATGGTCCGCGGACGGCCGCCCTTGGTGTGATTAGCGTTGCTATCTAAAGAGATGATCAGGGATTCAGGATGGATATTGCGCTCGTTCAGGTAGCATGCTTCTTTGATTCGCAGACCAAAAGTATCCATTGTTTGAAGAACTTCCGCGGCGATAGGATCAACCTGAGAGATCCACTGAATGAGCTGGGCAGCCTGGTCATCAGTATATGCCAGTGTACGCGGTTGGCTGTGGAACCCTTTCACGCTTCCCTTGCCTTTGTAAGGCAAAAGTGCCGGCGCATCTTTTGGAAAAACGCCGGTCACCCGGCAAGCACGGTCCAGCTTACGAACGGATGCAACAACCCGCCCGATCCTTCCACCGCTTCTTTCTTTGCGTACCAATTCTTCTATAAAGGCCTGTGCCATATCAGGTTTGACCTGGTTGAGATTCTTTACTTCGGGAAAATGATCGCGGATAAAACGAGAAAACGAATGTACATCCGCAACCATGCTTTGCATCGTGCCAATCCCCCGGATCACATCACGGTTTCGTCCGTGCTGCTTATCCTGAAAACGGCTTCCACCTGGGTGGAAAATTGCCTTGAGGGCGTTCAACATTTGATAGGAGAGACCACCTTGTTTCGACATACACCCTTTTTTCATCAACGAGTCAAGTAGGTAGGGCAAAGCCGGGGGAAAAGGGCTTATGCCACTTTCCCTCTGTTTCCTTTTTTGAGGATCTCTTTTCCTGCTGGCTTTGCCTCGGTCAAACAGCGCTCGTTCCTAAGCAGGAACCTGGCTGCGCGCTCCTTGCGGAGCGAAGGCGCGGATCTAGCAAACTTGCATTTTGCGCCTTGACCGTTTGAACAGAGGCCCACGAGCGGTGAGAACACGGCCAAATCTCATCGTCGCGATCTCAGCATTTCTCTTCAAAGTTGCTGAGATTTTTGCGCAGCACTTCGCTGCGGTCGTGCAATGGGGTGCTGATCGACTTTTGGGAATGTCTCGCATTTAGCAGCACCTGCCGGCGATCCATGTTCCCTGGTCGCTCGGTTGGCTGGAATTAAAAAATCCAACGCGGCACCCAGTAGGAAATAAACGGCCAACGTTGGACTTACCTGAAAATAAACCATCTCACGTTATGAAGGCGACTAACGCCTTGTTTGTTGTAATGCCATTATAGCACGCGAAAATGAGGTTGAAAATTCAGATGGAGCCAAGAAAGAGATGAGAATGACGCGTGAAAGGTGTTTGTAAGGTAGACGTAAAACGATACGGC
>JARKPU010000024.1 GCA_029975055.1 Anaerolinea sp. | reverse complement strand
AACATATCCAGGAGGGCCTGTTCCATCTGGCTGACCGTGTTGGCGCGCAGGACAAAAATCGGCAAGCCGCGCTCTTCAGCGTCCAGGATCGGCTGTTGGCGAGCGCGGTAGTAAGTGCGCAGCGTCATCAGGGATTCGGCGGTTTCGAGGTCGCGGGCGATAACCGCCGGGACGCCAAGCCGTTTGGTGGCTTGAAGGAGCCGATTGCGCGCCACACCATAGGGATAGATGCGAATAGCCTTTTGCCTGCCAGAGGAATCCGGCTGCCCCAAAGGTTGGAATTCCGCTTCTTCGCCCGTCTGTTGCGTCTGGCGCGCAGAACCCCCGGCAGAATGCGCCGTCAGATAGGGAGGGTTGACCGCTCCGTTGGCGCTGGAAGAACGGCGCAGGCCCTGTTGCGGCGTGCGCTGGGGAAAATGAGGCTGCGGCGGGGGCTTGCGCACCTGAATCTTGCCATCCTCATCGCGGGAGCGGATCTCCGGCAGGAGCGGCAGGCCGCGCACCAGCGTATCTACCGCAGCAGCCACATCAGGGTGAACCACCAGCAAATTGCGTTCCTGGATTTCGATGAGGACATCAAAAGTCGGTGGGGAACGCCGTTCGAGCACGGTCTTTTGGGTGCCCCGCCGGCGGGCTTCTTCATCTGAAAGGGTGACCGACTCGATCCCCCCCACCAGGTCAGAAAGGGTGGGGTTGAGCAGCAAGTTCTCCAGCGTGCGGCCGTGGGCGGTGCCGATCAACTGCACGCCGCGCTCGGCGATGGTGCGGGCCGCCTCAGCTTCCCACTCACGCCCGATCTCGTCAATGACGATCACTTCGGGGTTATGTTTTTCGACCGCCTCGATCATCACTTCATGCTGCAGGGAGGGCGTGGCCACTTGCATGCGGCGGGCTTTTCCTACGGCAGGATGCGGCACTTCGCCTTCGCCGCCGATCTCGTTGGAAGTATCCACGATAATGACGCGCTTGGTCTCGGCCAGGATGCGGGCCGCCTCGCGCAGCATGGTCGTTTTGCCAATGCCAGGCTTGCCCAGGATGAGCAGGCTCTGGCCAGATTCCACCAGGTCCTGGATGATATCCAGCGTGCCATAGACCGCCCGCCCAACCCGGCAGGTCAGGCCAACGATATGGCCGCGCCGGTTGCGAATGGCCGAGATACGATGGAGCGTGCGCTCCATGCCGGCGCGGTTATCAGCGTCGAAATCGCCAATATGCGTCACGACGGTTTGGATATCCTCATGGGTGATCTCTTGATCGCTTAGTTTGGTCTCGCCGCCGACAAAACGCGCCACCGGAATGCGGCCCAGGTCGAGGACAATTTCGAGCAGGTTATCAAAATTATTGGCTGCTATAACCGCTTCTGTGATGTGGGCGGGCAGGACATCCAGCAGGGCAATTCCCAGCGCAGCCAGGAAAGAATAATTAATTCTTAAAACCTCAAACCCAACAAACATAATGACCGTCAGTATTAACATAATTTTAAACTGTGCCTTAAAATAACCGC
>JARKPU010000009.1 GCA_029975055.1 Anaerolinea sp. | reverse complement strand
ACCGACCTGGTCGATGCGGGGGCGCAATCCTTGATCCGCATTGGCGGCCCGGCTGTCGTTCCACTCTTGCCGCTGCTGCGCGAACCGGACGACGCGCTGCAGGAAGTCCTGGCCAATATCCTGGCAAAGATTGGCTCGCCTGCGGTGCAACCCCTGGTGGAATTGCTTCACCAACCGGCGCCCGTCAACGAGCAGGCGGCGCGCATCCTGGGCATGATCCGCGATCGCCGGGCGACTCCCTACTTGCTCGACGCACTGGAAAACCCGCGCCTGACCTGCCCGGCAGCGCTCGCCCTTGGAAAAATCGGCGACACGCGCGCTGTTCAACGCCTGCTGGAGCTGCTCGATTCGAAAAACGAGGCGGTTCGCCAGGCTGCCGCCATCGGTTTGGGGGGCATTGGCGATCCGCGCGCGGTCGAGCCGCTGATCCAATTGCTGAAGGCCAACGAGCGAAACACGCGCCACGATGCCGCTGAAGCCCTGCTGAATATGTATCGCAGCGGCCAGCTCGATACCGCGCAAAAACGGCGCATCCTGGCCCAACAAGAGCGGATCACTGAAAAACACGTTGACCACGAAAGCCACGTCGACAGTGTGCGATCGTCCGATTGCCACCGTGACGAGTCGTATCACCTCGACACCGGCATTGGGATGGATTTTCAAGTAAAATAAGCCTGTTAACCACCCGAATCATCATCCGATCCTAAAGGTAAGACTCTCGTGAAACCCATCAAGCTTGTCTTAATGTTTGCGCGTCGCTACGCCAAAGCGTTGGCCATCACCGTCTTCAGCATGCTGGCGCTGGTCGGCGCTCAGTTAATCATCCCCTGGGTCATCCGCCAGTTGATCAGCACGGTCACCGCAGGGGGCGGCGATCCGCAGACGCTCAATTTCATCAATACCCTCACCCTGGTGGTGGTAGTCGTGCTGTTGGCACGGGCCGTGTTGCAGTTCCTGCGCAGTTACATGGCGCATATCGCCGGCTGGAATGTGGTCGCCGACCTGCGCAAGTATATCTACGAGCACCTTCAACGCCTGTCGCTGCGGTTCTACGAGGACAAGCAAACCGGCCAGTTGATGTCGCGGGTGATCAACGACACCGACCTGTTTGAGCAATTGATCGCTCACGCCATTCCCGATGTGCTGGTCAACGTGATTACCCTGGTGGCAATCAGCGCCGTTCTCTTTAACCTGAATTGGATCCTGGCGCTGCTCAGCCTGGTGCCGATCCCGTTGGTCATCTTTTCCCTCCGCCTTTATGCGCGTTATGTTCGTCCCAAGTTCGTCGAGCGCCAGAAGGTGTTGGGTGAGCTCAACGCCATCTTGAACGATAACCTTTCTGGCATTCGCGAGATCAAAGCCTTCACCCGCGAAGAGGAGGAATACGGGCGGGTCGGCAATGGGATCGACCTGTATAAAAACGCCAACCTGAAAGCGCTGCGCCTGATGGCCATTTTTCAGCCCTTCATCGAGTTCACCTCCTCGATCGGTCTGCTAGTGGTGATCTATTTTGGTGGCAGGCTGGCATTCAACCAGGTGCTGCCCATCGCCGACCTGGTGGCATTCTTCCTTTACCTGGAGATGTTCTACCAACCGGTGCGCAACCTGAGCGGCGCCTGGGAAGCCGTTCAAAACGCCCTGGCCGGCGCCGAGCGCGTGGCCGGTCTGTTAGAAGAACAACCCGAGCTGGAGAAACGCAGCGGGGCTGTTGCCCTGCGCGGCAAGGCTGACGGGCACTTACGCCTGAAGGATGTCTCTTTCGAATATATCCCCGGCGAGCTGGTACTCGAAAATATCAACCTGGA
>JARKPU010000081.1 GCA_029975055.1 Anaerolinea sp. | reverse complement strand
GCTGGTCGTCGCGCACGAAGGACCAGTTGAGGATGGTCACCGGACCGGTCAGCATGCCCTTCATGGGCTTGCCGGTCAGGGATTGAGCATAGGTAATCCATTCTACCGTCATGGCCCGCGGGCGGCTGATGTCGCCAAACAGGATGGGCGGCTTCACGCAGCGCGAGCCGTAGGACTGCACCCAGCCGAATTGGCTGAAGGCGTACCCCTCGAGCTGCTCGCCGAAATATTCAACCATGTCGTTGCGCTCCGGTTCGCCATGCACCAGCACATCCAGGCCGAGAGCTTCCTGTTCGCGCACGCAGCGCGCGATCTCGGCGCGCATGGTTTCCTTGTACGCTGCCTCATCGATTTTTCCGGCCTTGAACCGGCTGCGCGCCTGGCGGATCTCCGCCGTTTGCGGGAAGGAACCGATGGTGGTGGTAGGAAACTTGGGCAAGTTCAGCAATGGCGCCTGTTTGGCGGCTCGCTGGGGATAGGGGCTCAGGCGCCGGTCCATCCATGGCGTAATTCCCGCGAGGGCGGCCTTGACCGCCGGGTTGTTTACCCGCGGAGAGAGTCGGCGCGCCTCGATGGCGGCGCGATTGGCTTCCAGCTCGACTTTTACCGCTTCACGTCCCTGGTTCAGGGCGGCGCCAAGAGTGCGCAGTTCCTCCAGCTTCTGCCTCGCAAAGGCCAGCCATGATTTGATTTCTCCATCGAGCTTCTGTTCGCTCTCCAGGTCCACGGGTACATGCAGCAGAGAGCAGGAAGGCGCGATCCAGAGACGCTCGCCCAGCTTCCGGGCAACGGGTTCCAGCCAGTCGAGCACGGCGTTCAGATCGGTCTTCCAGATGTTGCGGCCGTTGATTACCCCCAGCGACACCACCCGGTCGGCCGGCAGTTGACCAATCAGGGCATCAACCTCATGGCGCGCGTTGACGGCGTCGAGGTGCACGCCCTGCACCGGCAGACCGGCAACCAGCGGCAGATTTTCCATCAGCGGCCCGAAATAGGTGGCCAGCAGCAGCTTGACCGTCCCGGTGTTCAGGGTATGGTAAGCTGTTGCAAAGGCCTGCCGCCACTCGGCGTCGAGTTCGGCAACAAGGATGGGTTCGTCAATCTGGACCCATTCCACGCCCCACGCAGCCAGTGCGTTCAAAAGTTCGACATAGACCGGCAGCAGTCGCGGCAGCAACGCGAGCCTGTCAGAACCGTCCATGGCTTTGCCGATGACCAGATAGGTGACCGGACCGATGATTACCGGCTTTGCCTTGACGCCCCGGGACCCGGCTTCGTCCAGGTGCTCCAGCAGGCGGGAGGCATCCAGGCTGAACCGGGTGTCTGCGTTAAACTCGGGAACGATGTAGTGGTAGTTGGTATCGAACCACTTGGTCATTTCACCGGCGTCCACGCCTCGACAGCCTGCGAGGTCATCGGCCTCCGGGGCCGTGCGACCGCGGGCGACACGGAAATAGTTGTCCAGCGCATCGCCATGAAAAACGCGCACCCGCTCAGGCAGATTGCCCAGGGTGAAGCTCATGTCCAGCGCCTGATCGTAGAAAGCGAAGTCGCCGACGGGCGTCAGGTCCAGGGCCGCTTGATGCTGCCAGTGGCGCCTGCGCAGCTCAGCGCCCAGCGCTTTCAGTTCGTCGAGGGGTGACTGTCCCTTCCAGTAGGATTCGAGGGCGAATTTCAGTTCACGTTCGGCGCCGATGCGTGGGAAGCCGAGATTGTGTGT
>JARKPU010000034.1 GCA_029975055.1 Anaerolinea sp. | reverse complement strand
CCTTTGTTTTTGAGGGGGCAGGGGTGGGGGGCTGAGCAGCTACATATACCCACGAATTTTATGGAGCCCGGCCACGATGAATCGAATGAACCTGCGCCCGATCGACCCGGAACGCGATTTCGCCCCCCTGGCCGCGCTTTTCTCGCTCGAAGTGTAACAAGCCTGAACCCGAATCAGATTGGAGGATTCCATGCCGAGAGATGGACAGATCGAAAGCGCTTATCTGCTGGCGCGCGAACGGTACAGTGAACTGGGGGTGGATGCCGACCTCGCTTTAGAGCGCCTGGCGGGCATCTCGCTCAGCCTGCACTGCTGGCAGGGCGACGATGTGGGGGGCTTCGAAAACAGCGGCGCAGCCCTGGGCGGCGGCCTGGCCGCCACCGGCAATTACCCGGGCAAGGCGCGCACGCCCGCCGAGCTGCGTTCGGATTTAGACACCGCTTACCGCCTGATCCCCGGCTCGCACCGCCTGAACCTGCATGCCATGTACGCCGAAACGGGCGGGCGCGCGGTGGATCGCAGCCGCCTGCTCCCCGAGCACTTCTCTGCCTGGGTGGATTGGGCCAAAGAGAAGCGCCACGGCCTGGATTTCAATCCCTCGCTCTTCTCGCACCCCAGGGCCGCGAGCGGCTTCACCCTTTCGAGCTACGACGACGGCATCCGCGCGTATTGGATCGAGCACTGCATCGCCAGCCGGAAGATCGGGGCGTACTTCGGCCAATCCCTCGGCACGCCGTGCGTCACCAACATCTGGATCCCGGACGGGTATAAAGATACACCCTTCGACCGCAAGAGTCCGCGGGTGCTGCTGTGCAACGCGCTGGATGAAATCCTGGCGGAGAAGATCGACCCGCGCCACAACCTGGATGCCGTGGAGGGCAAGCTGTTTGGGATCGGCGCCGAAAGCTACACGACCGGCTCGCACGAGTTCTACCTGGGCTATGCCGCCTCGCGGGGCGTGCTGCTGACGCTCGACTCGGGGCACTTTCACCCCACCGAGACGATCGCCGACAAGCTCTCGGCGGTGATGCTCTTCGTGCCGGGGGTGCTGCTGCACGTCAGCCGCGGGGTGCGCTGGGACAGCGACCACGTGGTGACCTACACGGATGACCTGCAGGCCGTCTGCGCCGAGGTGGTGCGCGGCGATTACCTGAGCCGGGTGCACATTGGGCTGGATTACTTCGATGCGTCGATCAACCGCATCGCGGCGTGGGTGGTCGGCGCGCGCGCGGCGCTGAGGGCGCTGCTGGCGGCGCTGCTGGAGCCTGCAGCGCTTTTACGCGAGCTGGAGCGCAGCCAGGATTACACCGCCCGGCTGGCCCTGCTGGAAGAGCTGAAGGGCATGCCCTTCGCCGCCGTGTGGGATTATCATTGCCTCAAGCAGGGCGTGCCGGTGGGCGCCGGGTATATGGATTTGATCCGGGCTTATGAAAAGGACGTGCTGCTGAAACGGGGAGGGTAGACCAAACGAGGATCTGCGCAGGGTGCGGCCCTTTTTTAACCGCACCCTGTTGACAGCAGAGATGGTGCGGCCCAGGGCGGCTGCACCCTACAAGCCCCGGCAGGGTGCGGACGATGTGATGACCGCACCCTGCCGGATTCTCATGGCAGCGCTTGCTCGGCCTGGGCCTGGGCTTTATCCATCTCGTCCTGGACGACCAGGTCCTGGTTGACCAGCGAATCCATCGTGAGGGAGAAGAGCTCCACAATGTTCATCAGGCCGCTCAGGTTTTGGCGCGTGGTGAGCAGTGCGTTTTGCATGGACTGCCGGCCCGCCGTGGCGAGCTCATCTCCAACCAGCTCGGCATATTCAGGCGATTCCGCCAGGCTGACTCGCGCCGGAAGCAGGCGGCTGTGCGGCTGCGAGTTCACGTATTGGATCCATTTCCAGCTTGCGTCGGGGTGTTCGGAATTGCGGGTGACGCCCAGCGCCTCGATGAAGGAGATGGTGAACGCATTTTCATCATGCGGCAGCGGAACGGCGCCCCACTTGAACGTCCAGGCCGGGATGCCCTGGATCCGCCCTCCATGCATGGAAAGCGACGCGACAAACATGGCGACCTTCCCATTGAGCAAGCCGTAATACACCCCTCTTCCGCCGGCTCCCAATTCGGATGTGATCTGCTCGTCGGTGGGAGCCACGTTGTAATCGCGGAAGAGGCTGACGTACCAGCGGATGGCTTCGATGTTCAACTTGGTATTGAGCGTGGGGGCAAGGCCGTCGGTCAGGCTGCCGCCGTGCTGGTAGATGAGAATCAGCGCTTCGAGATGGTCGTTCAAGGGGGCGAAGCCGTAGATCGTGTATTCAGGGTCGCGCAGCGACTGGGCTTTATCGAGGAAATCCGTCCAATCCCAGCCGGGCTGGGGGTAAGCCACGCCGTACCGGTCGAAGAGATCTTTGTTGTAATACATCACATAAGGGTCCACTCCCTGCGGGATGGCGTACTGCTTGCCTTCGAAGGCGAAGGCATCGAGCGTGCCGGGGTAAAAATCGGCGGGGGAGTAGGTTTTCTCTTCGCTGAGGAAGGAATCGAGCGGCAGCAGGTTGTCGAAGATCTCGGTTGTGTCGATGGTGGCCATCCATGAAACGACGGTCACGTCGGTGCTGAAATCCGGCTCGTTGCGCAGGGGTTTGAGTTCGACCGTGATGTTCGGGTATTTCTCCTGGAAGCCCGGCAGGAGCGACTCGTAGTAGGCCTGGTCGTAATTGTAATAGCCGAAGGTGATCGTAACCGGCTCGGGCGTGGGGAAGAGCGTCCCGCACGAGCTGAGGAGCAGACCGGCGATGACCCAAAAGACCAGGAAAATGCGCCGGAAGCCAAACGTTGGGTGGTTCATGGTGGCCTTGCTTTTAGTGGAAAGATGAATAGACGATCCGAAATGAGACGATGAGTGAGAAGAGCCTTTCCGCTGAAAGGTTCACCAGCCGGTTTCCTGCGGGGGCATTCACTCATCGTCTCATCATCTCATGAATTGATCTGCTTTCTTACCAGCTCTGCAGCACGGCGCGCACGCGCTCCAGCTGGATGGCGGTGCGGACGTACTCGTGCTCGCCTGAGTGGTGTTCAACGCCCCAGCAGCCCTGGTAACCCTTGTCGCGAAGCATGGTCAGGCTCTCTTCCAGGCAGTCGGTGGTGATGTTCCAGGAGATGTGCGTGTGCATGGCCCAGGGAGCCATCAGGGCATCGCCGGGGTTGCCGCGGAAGTGCAGCAGAATGCCAAAGCCGGGGTGGTTCACGGCCTCGCAGATGCGCACCATGTTCTCGGGCACCACCTCGGGCCCCCAGTGGTTCTCGGGGCCCACCTTGTAGCCGTGGTCGTAGCCGCGCTGGGCATACTCGCGGAAACGCTTCACCACCAGGTCGAACTGCTCGGGGGTGAAGGTTTCGCCCTGCCCGCCGGCGTCGATGCGCACCGTCTTGGCGCCGAGCACCTCGGCGGCGTGCAGGTGAGCCAGCGCGTTGCGGTGGTTCTGCTCGCGCACGGCCGGGTCGTCATCCCAGGTGTGCGCACCGTCCACGCACAGGTTTTCCAGGCTCAACTCGCGCTGGGTGAGGGCTTCCTTCACCTTGAGGAGGAAGTCGTCGTCGGTGGTGGGGAGCATACCGTTCCAGATATCGGCGGTGTGCAGGTGGTAGCGGTAGCGGCAGCTTTCCAGATAGCCGAACACGTCGATCATGCCGCGCTCGAGCAGGCCGTGGAAGGCGTAAGAGGCAATGGAGATGTTCATAGTTTCACCGCGCTTGAAACAGACAGGCTTTCGATCTCCTCCGCGCTGACCTCGCGGCCCAGCCGGTCGGAGTGGTAAATGCCCTCGGAGATGAGCATGGTCTTGAGGGCCAGTTCGGCGGTGGGCAAGAGCGGTACGCGCCCCTGCAGAACAGCCGCCCAGTGCTGGATGGCGCTGTCGTAGCCGTCGGCGTTTTCGCGCAGGCTGTGCAGGCGCCATTCGAAGCCGCCCATATCGGAGCTGGCGTTCAGGTCGAGGTCGCCCACGCTGCTGAAGAAGCCGAACGGCTCGAGGCGGATACCGGCCTTCGAGCCGAAGATGGTGGAGCCGTCGAATTTATCCAGGTTGACCGCCCAGGACTCGATGATATCGAGCGTGAGGCCGTCTTGCAGCTTGACAAAGCCCAGCCCAAGCTCTTCGACGTTGTAGCCGCTCTTCTTGCGGCGTTCTTCGTCCATGTCGAGTTCCTGGTAGACCTTGCCGGAGACGCGCTGCACGGCCGGGTTGCCCAGCAGCCAGAGCATCATGGCGATGTGATAGACGCCCATGTCGTAGAGCGCGCCGCCCGAGCAGACGTCCTTCTGAACGAACTGGGCCGTGCCGTAGCCGTCCACGTAGGGGCGGCCGCGCCGCCGGAAGCCGGTGGAGCGCGCGTGATAGATGTGGCCGAGCAGCCCCTGGTCGATGAGCGCCTTGGCGGCTTTCGTTTCGGATTGGAAGAGCGTGTTGAGCTGGATGGAGAGCATCCGGCCGGTTTCCTGGGCGGTTTTATACATCGTCAGGGCGTCGATGTATGCCCCGGCCATGGGCTTTTCACAGTAAACGTGTTTGCCTGCCTGCAGAGCGGCCACGGTGACGGGCATGTGATAATTGTTGTGCAGGCAAACATCCACGGCCTCGATGTCGTCGCGCTTGAGCAGCTCGCGGAAGTTCGTGTACACGTTCGGGATTTTATACTGCTCGGCGACGCGCCGGGCTTCGGCTTCGTTGATATCGGCGATGGCAACAATTTCGACGTCTTTGGTCTTTTGGGTGTACCCGTTGAGGTGCGACTTTCCGATCTGTCCAACCCCAATGACACCAACGCGCACAGTCCTGCTCATGCTGGTTCCTCCATGAAGTTTGAGTTGTGGTGGAGATGTTCGATTTTCTGTCTTTATATATGGGCTTCCGAAAAAAAGCAAGCCGCGAAAGCTTAAAAGGCAGATTGTGTGTAGCAGCTCGATGAATTGTGGAGATTGCCCCACAATTCATCGAGATGAATATCGTCAAAAGGCGCGGCTCAATCTTCGCTGCGGCGCAGGCGCTCGTCGTTCCATTCGTCGGCAGTGCGGTTGAGTTCTGCGCGCCAGGCGCGGCGGCTTTCGAGCAGGCCGGGCGTGCTGCCCGGCGAGTAGCTGAGCCGGTCGAGGAAGTTCACCACCTCGAGGTAGCGCCCGGTGATCAAATTGACAGCCGCGGCGCGGGTGGCGCGGTTGGTGAGCATGTTGATGTGAAAAGCGTGCAGGAGCTGATCGATCTGCAGCATCTTTTCTTCAGCGGTTTTCGCGCGCGGAAAGCGATCGACAAAAACCTGGAAGACCTGGAGGATGGGCTGCGCGCCGCTGAGCTGCTTGCCCTGGAAGGTCTTGAAGTAAACCGCCCAGGCGAGTTCCCAGCCGCAGCGCTCGCAGCGCAGCGTTTCATCGGGGCGCACCCGGTGCCGGATGACCTGCTCGCAGGCCGGGCAGCGCACCAGCCCGTTGGCCGCCTCGACGGCCTGGATGAAGCTGAGGCAGCGCGCCCGCAGGCGCCAGCCGACGTCATCAAGGAGTTCTTCATCCGGCATTCCGAGGGCATCGTTGGCGTATAGCTCATAGATGAGCGCCTGCGGCACACGCGGAGCCCATTCGGGCAGGCGGTGATCCATGCTCACTCCTTGCGGGCGTAAAACAGGCCGATGAAATGGTGCTTGTAGAGGATATCCACCTCCGCAAAGCCGGCATCTTTCAGCCACGCAAGCTGATCGGCCAGCGGTGCGTCGCGGTCATAGGCCTGGCGGCGGGCGATGCTGCGCTGGATCTGATCCTCGGTAGCCCCTTGAGCGCGCACATGCTCCAGCCAGACGGCCCAGTAATGCTCGCGCAGGGCCGGGGTGGGGGCCTGGATTTGATCCAGGTTGAGGAACACGCCCGGCCGACGCAGCGCCGCGAAGACCTGCCGGAAGAGGGCCTGCTTTTCGGCGTGCTCCAGGTGGTGGATCGCCAGGCTGGAGACCACCAGGTCATACTCCCCTCGGGCGCTTATCGCGCGGATATCGGCGACCGAATACTCGAAGCGCCCGGCCTCGGCCTCGAAGCGGAGGCGGGCCACGGCGAGCATTTCTTCGGCCAGGTCCATCAGCTTGAAGCGCGCCCGGGCGAAGCGCCGCGCGACGACGCTGGAGAAAAGCCCCGTGCCGGCGCCGAGGTCGAGCACCCGCAGGGGAGCACCCGGCTCGAAGGGTAAAACGCGCAGCGCCGCCGAGAAGAGGTCATCAAAGCCGGGCAGGGCCATGCGCACCCAGGCATCGTACCCGGCCGCCGACTGGTTGAATGCCTGTTGGACGGTCATCTCGCCTCCTTGCAGGCTCATTCTATCACGGCGGTGATATACTCGTATCAGCCCAGGCGTAGGCCGGGGCGGCTAAAACTCTCAAAGACAGGCCTCCACAGCTTTTATGCGGCGCATCCTCACCCTCCTGGCAGCCTTCTGCGGGGCGGGCCTCCTCGGCCTCGCCCTCCTGGCTTACCGGCTGGGGATCGATAACGACCCGGGCTGGGGCAAAGGCCGAACGGCGCTCGCCGCCGTCGGGGGGGCGCTCCTGGCGGCGGCGGGGCTGGCCTGGCAGTGGGGACGCATCTCACCGCTGGCGGGCAGGCTTTTGGCGGCGGCCTGGGCGCGCCTGAGCGGGCTGCCCGCCGTGCAGCAGGCCAAACGAGCCTGGGCGCGCGCCCTGCGCCTGCCCGGGGTGGCCTGGCTGGCGGCCTCGCCGGAGCGGCGCGCCCGGCTGGCTTGCTGGCTTGGGGTGGGGGTCATCCTGCTTGCGCAGGCCTGGTACTTCAGCGCCGGCACGCTGACGCGCTGGTTCGCCTACCCGCACGCTTACTTCGACCGGCAGGCCGAGGCCTTTTTACACGGGCAGCTCAACCTGCTGGAGCAGCCCAGCCCGGCTCTGCTGGCGCTGGCCGACCCCTACCCGTATGAAAACCGCACGGGGCTCGAATACCTGTGGGACGTCTCGTTCTACCAGGGCAAATTCTACCTGTATTGGGGCCCCACCCCGGCGCTCGTGCTGGCGGCGTTCAAGGCCGCGCTCGGCGCGCACATCGAAGACCAGGCGCTGGCGGCAGGCTTTTTGGGAGGGCTGATCTGCCTGATGGCGGGGCTGGCGTGCGCCATACGGCGGCAGTTCTTTCCTGAAACCGGCGCGGGCGGGCTCTTTCTGCTCCTGCTGGCAGGGGGGCTGAACCTGTACATGCTCTGGCCAAGCGGCCGCCCAGGGGTTTACGAGAGCGCCATCCTGGCGGGGCAGTTCTTCCTGGCGGCGGGGCTGGCCGCGCTCTTCACGGTGCTGCGCCCTCCGCGCGCCCGGCCCGGCTGGATGTTGCTGGCCGGTGCGAGCCTTGCGCTGGCGGTGGGCGCAAGGGTCACGCTGGCGGCGCCGGCGGGCTGGCTGGCGCTGGCGGCGGCGTGGCGGGCCTGGCGGCTGGCAAAAAGCGGCGCAGGCCGCCCGGGTGCGGCTTTGGCGGCGCTGCTGCTGCCGCTTCTGTTGGGGGCGGCGGGGTTGATGTGGTTCAACGCGGCCCGCTTTGGCAGCCCGTTCGAGACGGGCATCCGCTACCAGCTCGGCATCCCCCAATTCCCGCACGACCTGGCCAACCTCTTCTCGCCCGCTTACCTGCTGCCGAACCTCTTCGGTTACCTGCTGCGCGCGCCTGCCTTTGAGGGCGCTTTTCCGTATGTGAGCGTGCCGTTCGTCAAAGAGGCTGCCTGGCCGTGGTGGATCCGCCTCCCCGAGAGCTACATCTACCACGAGCCGCAGGCCGGGCTGCTGGCGGCCTGCCCTGTGCTTCTGCTCGGGGCGGTGGCGGCGGTGAATGCGCTGCGGCGCGGGGCGCGCGGCGAGGGTTTCGAAAAGTGGTTTGGGGGCGCGCTTGCGGGCGCGCTGCTCGCCCAGGCGCTCGTCCTGCTGCTCTACTTCTTCTCATCCATCCGCTACCAGCTCGAGCTGGCGCCGGTGGGCTTTTTGCTGGCCTGCCTGGGGTTTTGGCAGGCGCAGCGCTCACTGGCGGCGCGCCCCGGCTGGCGAGGGTTGTTCCGGCTGGCGGTGGCAACCCTGGCGATCTACTCGCTGGCGCTGGGCCTGCTGGGCGGCTTCACGGCGGGCGATCGCCGTTTTGAGGCCAACAACCCGCATCTCTACGGGCTGCTGCGCGATTCGGCCCCCCTGATTTTGGAAAAACCACGATGAACCCTGTGCATTGGTTGAAGCGCAATCCTGCCCGCGCCGCGGTGCTGCTCTTTTTTGCGGCGTTCCTCGCGCTTGGGCTGTCCATCTACCGCGATTACGGCATCGCATGGGATGAATACACTCAGCTCGAGATCGGCAAGGCCAATTATCGCTTCATCACCAAGGGCAACACCGATTTATTCAGCCTGATTGATGCGCACTACGGGCCGCTTTACGAGATCTTCCTGGTGCGGGTGATGGATCAATCCTCGCCGCGCGCCATGTACCTGAGCCGGCACCTGTGGGTGTTCCTCACCTTTTACGCGGGCGTCGCGGCCTTTTACTGGCTGGCTCGCAAGGCCGCGCGCAGCGACTGGCTGGCCTTGCTCGGCTGCGGCTTGCTGGCAGCCTGCCCGCGCATCTTTGCCGATGCCTTTTATAACAGTAAAGATATCCCCTTTCTGGTTTTCGCCATCTTTACCGCTTCCTCGCTGGCCTGGTATCTTGAAAAGCCGCGCCTGCTTCGCCTGACTCTGCACGCGCTGCTCACCGGGGCGTTCATCGCCATCCGCGCGCCCGGCATTTATATGCCTGCGCTGACGCTGGGGATGCTTTTGATCGAAGTGCTTGCCCGGCGGATCAAGCCCGCCTTCGCGCTGCGCGATGCGCTCACCTACCTGCTCCTGGCGGTGGGGTTCACCTTCATTTTCTTCCCTTACCTGTGGCGGAACCCGCTCGAATCGGCCAGAGAAGCGCTGCTCTTCATGGCAAACTTCCCGCAGTACATGCCGGTGTTCTACCAGGGGCGTTTCATCACCCCCACCAGTTTGCCCTGGCATTACATTCCGGTGTGGATGGCGATCACCCTGCCGCCCGCCTACCTGGCGCTGGGGGCGCTCGGGCTGGGCGCGGCGCTGACAGGTGCGCTGCGCCGCCCGGCACAGGTCTTCGCCGAAAGCTGGCGCATCCGCCTGCTGGCGCTGGCCTGGCTGTTCGGGCCTCTGCTGGCCGTGATTCTGCTGCATTCATCGCTGTACGACGCCTGGCGGCAGATGTTCTTCATCTACCCGGCGCTGGCGCTGCTGGCCCTGGATGGGGCCGCCTGGCTGGCGGGGCTGCCCGGGCGGCGGCTGCGCCCGCCCCTGGCAAAGGCGCTCATCGCGGTGGGCTGCCTGGGGCTCTTCGCCCCGGTGGCTGCCCGCATGATCGAGATGCACCCCTACCAAAACGTTTACTTCAACCGCTTTGCGGGAGCCGATATGCAGGCCGTCAAGGCGCGCTTCGACCTGGATTACTGGGGCCTGTCGTACCGCGCGGGACTGGAATATATCCTCGCTCACGATGATGCCGAACGCATCTCCGTTTATGCCGATACCGATGCAGGCTGGCGCAGCGCGGCGATCCTGGGTGAGGAGGGCGAAAAACGCCTGAATTTCCTGTTCGACCCGGCCGGAGCCGATTATTACCTGGGCAATTACCGCTGGCACCCCGAAGATTACCCCTACCCGAACGAGGTTTTCTCGGTGCGGGTCGGGAATGCGAAGATCCTCAGCGTGTTCAAATTAAAATAAGCCGCTGCTGTGCAAAACGCCAAAAGGGGCAGCCAGGCTGCCCCTGAGAAAGCCTGCCTGGGCGGTTATCGATCTACGTTGTCGAACGAGACCGTGCGGGCGAAGCCGGCCGTCTCCACGCGCAGGTCGAGCCGGGCTTGGGCGCGCAGGTTGAAGGGAATCTCGAATGTGCCGGTTTCCTGCCCCGCCGAAGAGGACTCGAAGTGCGCGACGACATACCCCAGGCCGTTGGCCGCCTGCGTTCCGGCTGCCCCGATGCGCACGGTGAACGTCTTGCCGGGCGGCAGGTTGAACATGGCAACCTTCACCCAGCCGCCCTGCTGCACGTTCAGCACCACCAGGTCGCCCTGGGCGCTGGTGGCGACCACGGGCGCGGGCGTGGCTGCGGGGGTGGCGGGGGCAGATGTGGCTGCCACAGCCGGGAAGGGTTTGGCGTTGTTGAACGTGCGCCAGGCCGAGGTGCCGGCGCCGTCATCGATGCGGATATCTACCAGGGCGGTATGGCGGACGCTTTCGTGGACTTCGAAGGTGTATTCCTGCGTACCGCCCCCATTGGTGTTGAAGTGCGCCACCAGCCCGCCTGCGATGCCCTGCGTGCCGCTGGGCCCCATGCGGACGGTGAACTCGGTGTTCCCCGGCAGGTTGGAGATCTTCACCGTCACCAGGCCGCCGGGAACCACCCCCGTCACCTCGATGACGGGCTGGCTGGCGGCAAAGGCCGGTGAAACGGCCCCAACAAGTAAGATGAAAATAACAGCTAAGGAGATAATGAACCGTCTTGGCGCCTGGAGTTTCATCCAATCCCTCCTTCCGTTCCTGTTCCAGAGCCGTGATGCGATGGATTCATTATATAGTCAATGATTCGTCAATTCAACCAGTATTTGCACCTGCCAGTATCCCGAAAAACAGGTGCGCGCATCAGGGACAGAGAAAGGGAGGGTAAAAGGGCAGCTGCCAACCGGGTATCAACGCGATAACGCTGATACCCGGTTGATAAACCCTCTCCCATTGGGAGAGGGTTGGGTGAGGGCTCTTTCTTACTCCGGCAGCGAGGTGAGCATGGCCTCGGTGACGGCGTATTGCAGCGGGCGGCCGGCGAGGAAGTTCTCCAGGTCGTCGGCCAGCCAGGCCAGCGCGCGGTGCACCGAAGCATGGATGCCCCCGGCGCGATGCGGCGACAGGTAGGTGTTGGGCAGGCGGCGGAAGATCGAATCGTCTTCGAGCGGCTCTTGGTCGAAGACATCCAGCATGGCGATGAGGTCTCCACGGCTCAGCCGCTCGGCCAGGGCCGGCATATCGACGAGCATCGAGCGGCCGATGTTCACCAGCACGGCGTCTTTGCGCAGGGCTTCGATCTCGGCTTTGCCGAGCAGGCGGCGCGCGCCCTGGTTGTTGGCGGCGCACAGCACCACCACATCCGAGGCGGTCACCAGGTCCATCACGCCCGTCTTTTCGGCGCCGTGCTTCGCCGCGATTTCATCGGGGATATAAGGATCGTAGATGCGCAGCTTCACCTGGAAGGGCTGGAGCAGCTGCGCCAGGCGCTGGCCGATGCCGCCAAAGCCGACGATGCCCACGCTCAGGCCGGTGAGCTGGCGCTCGCGCGGGTCGATCTCGGCGGGGAAGTCGTTCACCCATTCGCCGCTGCCGGTGCGCATTAAAAAGTGGTGTTCGCTGATGCGCCGCAGCCCGTCGAGGATCAACCCCAGGCCCAGCTCTGCCACGGCGGGCGACCAGCACCGGCGCACCTCGCTGATGGCGATGCCGCGCTGGAAGCAACCGTTAGCGGTGGTCTGGTTGGTGTTGATGGCGCCGAGGAACTTGAGGTTCGGGCAGGCGGCGAGCGTTTCGGCCGAGAGCGCCGGCCAGGCCCACATGATGACGGCCTCGGCCCAGCGCAGGTCGGGTAGAATTTCTTCCAGGGTGTTATGCGAAGCGGTGCGTGCCTCGCCGAGGGCGGCCAGGCGCTGCATATCGGGCTGGAAGGCGGGCGTGGTGAAGAACGTGGGCGGCAGGTTGATGAGCAGGCGGGGCTTGGGGGTCATCTGGCTCCTCTCAGGGTCACTGGTTGATCGTCTTGATCAAACGGGCGAGCTGCTGGCGGAAGACGGTCATAATGGTGAGCACTTCGGCGATCAAGATCACCAGGGTGAAGATGACCGCGAGAACAAGCACCTGGTCTTCAGCGATGATAGGGATGATGGGCGGGAGGGGAATGCCCTTCTCGCCGGTGTAGCGGAAGAAAGGCACGACCATGCGCGAGACGGTGATGCCGATCCACGCGCCGGCGGCTGCCCCGAAGAGGGAAAGGAAGGAATACTCGGTGACCACCTGCCGGATGATCTGCTGGCGGAGCAGGCCGAGGGCGTTCAGCACGGCAAAGCGATACACGCGCTCGCGCAGCGAGGCGTAGCTGTAGATCAGCAGGCCCACCACGGCCATCACGGCTGTGGCCAGGAAGCCGACCGTCAGCGTGCCGAACACGCCCACGCGCTCCAGCTTGGCCTGCTCATCGGCAATGATCTGGCGGGTGTCCAGCTCTTTGCCGGTTTTGATCGCCAGGGTCGGCTGGACGGCCTTGAGCACATCGGCGCCCTTGACGCCCGGGGCCAGCTTGAGCCAGATGTTGTGCAGCGGGGTGTAGCCGATCACATCGGTGGCGTAATCGAGGTTCATCACCACGGTGTAGCCGTCTTCCTCTTCGTAGGCGGTGGGGAAGTAATCAAAGGTGCCGACGATGATCAGGTTGGTGCGCACCGAAATGGCGTAATCGAGGGTGGCCAGGATTGAGATTTTATCGCCCACGCGCACGTCGTTATCGGCCAGGAACTTGTTCGAAACGAGGGCGGCATCGGGCGAGAGCGCCAGGCGGTTCATCATCGCGCCAAGTGATTCGGCAGTAAAATCCTTCCGCCACCAGGCCACCTGCGGGAAATCCACCCGGTCGATGGCCAGGAAGTGGGCGCGCTTTTCGCTTCCGCCGCCGGGGGTGACGCGCCCTGAATAATCGCCCACGCGGGTGGCCTTGACGACGCCCGGCAGCGAGAGGTAATCGCCCGTGGGGGGAATCCAGTTGCCATCCTTCACCTCGGTGCGCGTATCGACCGGCTCGGGCGAGAACACCAGGTCGGCGCCGCTCCGGTAAGAAATGCGGTCCACCAGCCATTGATCGAGGCTGGCGGCCATCGAAATGGTGTACACACCGATGGCCAGCGAGATGATCACCAGCAAGAGCGGGCGGATGTAATCCTGGCTCTGGCGTCCCAGCTGGCGCAGCGCCAGGTGAAGAGTCACCCAGGGGGTGGGGCCGGCCACGGCGTCGATCAGGCGCATGATCAGCGCGAAGATGCGCATCGTCACCAGCCCGGCCACCAGCACGAAGAGCGCCGGCACCAGGATGAGCAGCGGGTCGCTGAGCAGGTCTTGCGAGCCGGTGGTGATGATCCCGGCCAGTGAGCCGCTCTTGGTCATTTGGTCGTAGGCATACCAGGTGGGGATGATGAGCAGCAGGTCGAGGTAGTAGCGGTACCAGAAGGGCGTGCGCATCGGGCGCGACCATTCGCGCTCTTCGGTGACGACGGTGTTGCGCGAAGCCTGCATGGCGGGCACCAGCCGCGAGAAGAGCGAGAAGGCCAGCGCCAGCACGATGAGCGGGGCGTTCAAGCCGTAGAGGGTGACGGTGAGCGGCTCGCGGGGGGCCCAGTTCATGAAGCTGGTGGTCAGGCTCATCATGCGCGCCACGAGCATCCCGAAACCCACCCCGAGGGGGAAGCCGATGAGAAAGAGCATGGTCTGCTCGAAGAGGGTGAGGTTGAAGATGCCCAGGCTGTTCATGCCGCGGCTGGCGAGGATGGCCGTCTCGCGGCGCTGCCACTGGGCCATGATCGTCGAGGTGATCATCAGGAAGTAGAGCAGGATGCCGAAAGCCGGCAGGTTGTAGGCCAGCAGGATGACGGTGAGGGTGGCGCTGCGCTTGACGAACTTCTTGAGCGGTTCGAGCGGGGCCGAGTTCAAGCGCGCTCCGGGCAGATACACGTTGACCTGCTTGAGGGCTTCGTCGAACCCGCTGATGTATTCGGGCCCGCGCTGCGGGACGACGGCGTTTTCGTCCAGCACGATATACCAGTTGGCCTCGCGCGAGCCGGAGGGCAGGCGCGGCTGGACGAAGCGGATGTAGTCGTCGCGGCGCACCAGCAGCCCGTCGCTGAGCGTGGAATCGGGGTCGGAGAACCAATAGACGTTGGTCGGGTCGGCGCCTTTCCAGATGCCCGCCACGCGCAGCGGAATGGCCGGTTCGGAGAGCGTCTGGCTGATGCCGAGCAGTTCGCCGGGGTGCAGGTTCATCGCCTGCGAGACCTTTTCGTGAACCCACACGTCCAGCCGGTCGCCTGAGCTTTGTTTTTCATCGAGCGGTGCGCCTTCGACGATCTCAAGGTGCTGGCCGACGCCCTCCATGTACATGATGCGGGCGTTGCCGATCATGTCTTTATCGCCGTAGGTGGTGTCGCCCACCTCGGGGCGCAGCATCATCCCCCCGCCGGTGACGAGCATGCCGATCTGGCGGGCAGGCAGGCCGACGTTGCCGGTGAAGATGTTCTTGATCTGTTTGGAGAGCTTTTCGGCCTGTTCGAGCGGGACGGGGTTGCGGCTGGAAGGGAAGATATAAACGCCGGTGGAGAACGGCGGGCGTTTGGTGACGCTGGTGAAGTTCTCCAGCTCTTGCATGAGCAGCGCCCGGTCGACGGCTTCTGAGAAGAACGACGCCGAGGTGATCAGTCCCACGGCGAGGATAACCCCAAAGAGGGCCAGCAGGGTGAGGCCGATGTGATAAATGCGGCGCTGATAGATCAGGTTGATCAGGCCCGGCAGGCGCGCAAAGGGGTTGGCGATCTGCAGCGGGGCGGTGCGCCTTGCTTTGCCGGTTAAGATGGACATTGGCTATCGAAATCCTTTAAATCAATCGGGTAAGCGGTGGGCCGGTTCAATCTTCCAGGCTCTCCTTCGGTGGGGCGGCCATGGCCAGCGCCGCCGCGCGGATGGTTTCCAGCTTGTAGTCGCGGCTCCAGCGGTTGACGGCGATCAGGTCGAACACGCGCGCCTTGACGTGCTGCGCCCAGCGCTCCATGCTGAGCAGGCAGGTGACCGTCCCGTTGCCGCTGCCGCCTGCCGCGGCAACGACCAGTACGGGCTTGCCTGCGAGGCGGCTGCCCTGGCGGTTGTTTGCCTCGCAGCGGCGCAGCCGGTCGGTGAAGGCTTTGGCCGATTCGCTCATCTCGCCCCAATAGACCGGGGTGATGAGCGCGATTCCATCGGCCTGCAGGGTGAGCGCGTGCAGCGATTGGAAGTCATCCAGCACCTGGCAGCGGTTCTCGTTGAGGCAGGTGCCCCAGCCGTTCCCGCAGGCTTCACACATGCCGATGTTCAGATCGTTGAGGCGGATTTCTTGGGCCTGGCTGCCCGACTGGCGGATGCCCGCCAGCGCGGCTTGCGCGCAGGCGGCGGTCAGCCCATCGATGTTCGGGCTGGATGATATGACCAGAAATTGCATGGAGGTCTCCAAGGGCGATCAAACGCTTGCGGCGCCGGGGTGCGGGCAGGTGAGGAGGCGGATGGATACCGATCCGCCCATATCCGTGCGATCGATCCGGTTGGAACCCGCAAGGTTTGATGGAAACTGGGTTTT
>JARKPU010000051.1 GCA_029975055.1 Anaerolinea sp. | reverse complement strand
CCGCTCTTCGGGGCAGGTCACCAACGCGTTACTCACCCGTTCGCCACTGGAGACATATCGCTACATCTCCCGTTCGACTTGCATGTATTAGGCACGCCGCCAGCGTTCATCCTGAGCCAGGATCAAACTCTCCGCTAAATTCCGAGAGTCTCTAGCACCTTTCGATGCCTTAATCCATTTCCTCTTCTACTTCCGCCGGAATTCGACTGGTCTCCCTTTCACTGTTCAGTTGTTAAGGTGCATGGCCCCGGAAAATGGCGATAAAAATCCGATGCCCTCACATCACTGTTGCTGCATCGGCTGTCATCAACGACGCCATATTCCTTTGTTAGCGGTCCCGCGAAGGACCGGGGTGCCGGTCGGGCTAGGACCGGGCTGTTCTGCACAGCGGGTTGAATTATATGCAATCTAAAACATCTGTCAAGGGTGAATCGGGGCAATTTGAAAATTGATTCGTATATTCGTGGATCACTCAACAAGTCAACCTGGGCGGCGGGCTTTCGCCCCGCCAAACACCGGCCGGTGGTTGATTGCCGGCAGCGCGCTGCCCGGCTGCTCCAGCACAAAATCCAGGCAGGATGGATCGGTTGTTATGTTTTTTCGCGCTATGCTTAGCGGTTTTATCGCTAAATTCCTGGATTGTTCCCTCACCCCACCCTCTCCCAGAGGGAGAGGGTATTTACCTCCCTTCTCCCTCTGGGACGCGCTTCTCGCACCCTCAGGGGTGAGGGCCGGGGATGAGGGGGAATGTTTAGAACTTAGCGAAAAAAACCACTTAGCCCATAGGATGATTGGATGAGAACGATCCATCCCTGGTGACCGCTCTGCGTCAATTCCTAACGCCGCACAGATGGCAGGAAGATTTTTTCGGTCAGCGGCGCATAAACCCAAAGCTCGTCATTATATTGGCCGGTATCTTTAATAATCCGGTTGACAAAAAACAGGTTATCTCCCGAAACCGTCAGGTATTCCACATCGGAATAGACTTCCGGGCTGCTTTCGTCCAGGTCCACCACGCGATGGGTTGTGATGCCGTCATCCACCCATAATTCATTGTTCAGGCTTGTTTCATTATCGCCTTTATCGTACGCAGAGAAGAACAGGCGACCCTTGAAAAGGGTGAGATCACACGGGTTCTGGTAATCATTTCCAGGAGCAGACAAGGTGTTGACATTCACGCCGTCCGTCCACAACCAGTAATAGGTTAAATTGGCATCGATATGGTCCCGTGCAAAGTACAACCGGTCGCCAAGCAGCGTGACCGGTTTGTAACAATAGGGGCCTGTGTCCGCCTCGGCAGGTGAAATCACGATCGTTTCACCTTCCTCCTCGCCCGGATTTCGCCCGTAAGTTTTATAAAGCCGCCCGTATCCTAAGGGTTCGCCATAGAAATATAAAGCCCCTTTATACGAAACAAACCAGGAGATGTTGTTGTAAGGTCTGTAGTATTTATCCACTTTATAGACCTGCCTGGTGCCGGCAGACGTTCCATCTGTTTGATAAAGTGTATGGATACCATTGATGAAGGCAAGGCCGTTGGCACTGGCCATTTCTGTAGAATAATATGGAACATTAAAACCGGCAGATCCGAGATCAAAGACAGCACTCGTTCCAGTCGGCGATCCATCGGTCTTCCATAATTCGAGGCGAGGACCCGGAACATCGATGCAAATGAACAGTAATGAATTATTAAGAACGGTAAAGCCTTTCGGCGCAATTTCACAGTACCGGCCAGCAGTAAGTGCCAGAAGTGTCGTGTCGGCAGCCAATCCATTGGTTGACCAGATCTCGCCGTATCGGGTTATCTCCGACCCTACTTTCACGGTGAGTATGATCCGGTCTCCCCAGGGGATGATGCGCTGAACGACCCCATCAAACTGGTGGATCAATTCAACGCCATCCAGGGTGGGGTTTACGATGAACAGTGCGTTTTCAAGGTCATATTCCGGCCCTTCGAACAACAAAACCCGATGATTCACCAAAGCCAGGCGGCCAATGGATTGATCTCGAATTCTCACCACAGTCTGGTCGCCCGCGTCAAAACGCCAGAGTCCCCAGGCACACCCATCTCCTGAGGCATAAGGCGCGAAGAAGAAGAGCGCTTCACCAACCAACAGGGAGGCATCTTCTCTGGGTGAACTCATTAAATAGTTGGTTGAGCCATCCGTGCATAAGTCAACCAGTTTCTTTGTGCCAGCCGGTGTACCATCGCTGAACCACAAAGATTGAACCGTTGCTTCCAGCGTTCCATTATTGATGGAAAATACGATTCCCCCAGGCACGCTCATTGGCGGCGCGATCTCACAGGCGATCGTATCGCAGCCCAATAGCTTTTTTACACCGTAGGGCAAGGGACCTATGGCTGCCGCAAGCATAGAGAGAGAAAGAACCGCCAGGCATATGGCTGAAAACAAGCGAACCCAAGTTTTCATTCTCATCCCCCGGATGACCATGCGAATTTCTTAACAATTATATCGTTATACGCGTGATTCCGTGCCTGGGGAACCAAACCATGGTCTGGCACGTCTCATGCAAGGTTATGCGGCATCCGAGAGCGGGCTTGCCGGAATTGCCGCCGGCAGGAGCGCCTCTTGCGGCGGCAGTTCCGCGCCCCTCTCTCTGCTATAATAGGAGTCTATGGGTACAATTTACTATCCCGTCCGGCGCAGCCCGTACCGCAACGGCGCCGGCATCCTGGAGCAAATCCTGCTGGCCATCCTGGCCGGCTTCCTCATCTTCGGCCTGGCGCTGGTTGGCACCTTTGCTGCCACGCGCCTGTGGTATGCCGGGCGCATCTTCCCCGGCGTGAGCGTGGCCGGCGTGGACGTGGGCGGCCTTTCTCCGCGCGCCGCCGCCGTCAGGCTCACCGAGCAGATCACCTACCCCCAGAACGGCAAGATCCTCCTGCGCGACGGCGAGCGGGTGTGGGTGGCGTCGCCCGGCGAACTGGGCCTCATCCTCGACCCCGAATCCTCCGCCCAGGCCGCCTTCCGCGTGGGGCGCAGCGGCGGGCTGGCCGAACGCATTAAGCTGCAATTCGAGGCCGCCTCGGCAGGCCTTGCCGTGACCCCCAGCCTGGTCTTCGACCAGCGCTCGGCCTTCGGCTACCTGAGCCGGATCGCCGCCGAGATCGACAAGCCCGCCGTGGATGCCTCGCTCAGCCTCAACGGCACCGAGGTGGTCGTCACCCCCGGCCAGTCGGGCCGTTCGCTGGATATCCAATCCTCGCTCGTGCTCGTCACCTTGCAGCTGCAAAGCCTGCGCGACGGCGTGCTCGATCTGTATATAAAGGAAAGCCAGCCGGTCATCATGGACGCCTCCGCCGAGGCCGACCTGGCGCGCAAGATGCTCAGCGCGCCCCTGGTGGTGGACCTGCCCGGCGGCGACGCCGGCCCGTGGACCTTCTCGCCTGAGCAGATCGCTCAGATGCTCACCATCCAGCGCGTCGAGACGGAAGCAGGCCCGCGCTACCAGGTGGGCCTGCGCCAGGATTTAATGATCGCCTTCCTGGCCGATCTTTCGCCCAAGCTGCTGCGCTACCCGCAGAACGCGCGCTTCATCTTCAATGACGACACCCGCCGGCTGGAGGTGATCCAGCCCGCTGTCATCGGGCGCTCGCTCAACGTGGAGGCCAGCCTGAGCGCGATCAACGAAAAGCTGCGCGCAGGCGAGCACAGCGCCACGCTGGTGGTGAACACCACCAACCCGCCCGTCACCGATGATATGACCGGCGAGCAGCTGGGCATCACCGAGCTGGTTCAGGCCACCACCTCCTACTTCCGCGGTTCGAGCGACTCGCGCGTGCAGAACATCAAAGCCGCCGCCTCCAAGTTCCACGGGCTGCTGGTGGCCCCCGGAGAGACCTTCTCGATGGCCTCGGCCATCGGCGATATCACCCTCGATAACGGCTTCGCCGAGGCGCTCATCATCGTCGGCGGGCAGACGATCAAAGGCGTGGGCGGCGGCGTCTGCCAGGTGAGTACCACCCTCTTCCGCAACGTCTTTTTCGCCGGCTTCCCCATCGTCGAGCGCTACGCGCACGCCTACCGCGTCGGCTACTACGAGCAGACCGCAAAGGGGCGCGATAACAGCCTGGCCGGCCTGGACGCGACCGTCTTTGTCCCGATCGTCGATTTCAAGTTCGTCAACGACACGCCCTACTGGCTGTTGATGGAAACTTATGTCAACGGCTACAGCCTGACCTGGAAGTTCTACTCCACCAAAGACGGGCGCTCGGTGGAATGGACCACCACCGGCCCGGTCAATAAGGTCCCTCCGCCGGACCCGATCTACCGCGAGAACCCCGACCTCAAGCAGGGCGAGATCCGCCAGGTGGATTGGGCCGCCGAAGGCGCGGATGTGACCGTCAACCGCACGGTGCGCAAGGATGGCGGCGTGTACTTCACCGACACGATCTTCACCCATTACGAGGCCTGGGCCGACGCCTTTGAGTATGGCCCCGGCACCGAACTGCCCCCGCCGCCCGATCACAGCGAGTCGCAGTAAGGACCCACCCCAACCCCTCCCTGAAGGGAGGGGCTTTTTTTTCGGTTGTGCTTTCGTTTTTCTGTAAATTGGGGGGCAAGCCCCCCAATTTACAGAAAAAGAATCATGCAATCTTTTTTCCTCCCCTTTAGGGGAGGGTCAGGGAGGGGTTTCTGCCCCAACCTGTTAACCAACTGAAAAGTAACTTTCGTCCATGCCATGATACGTTAACCATATGAATGATCGTATCTTGCGCCCAGCCCGCCTGGCAGCTCTCCTGCTGCTCCTCGCCCTGCTCCTGCCTGCCCAACCCGCCCGCGCCGAGAACCCCACGCCGCAGGTCGGCGACCCGGCCTTCACCCAGCCCGGCGAGCCGGGCACGCCCGCCGCCCCCGCGCCGCTCTTCACCGGCTGCACCGCCCAATATGTGAGCGTGCAAAACGCCGCCTACGAGCAGCAGGTGGTGGAGCTGGTCAACGCCGAGCGCGCGACTGTGGGCCTGCCGCCGCTCAAGCGCGTCACCGAGCTGGATTACGCCGCGCGCTACCACGCCAAAGACATGCACGATGACGGCTATTTCAATCACGACACGTACGATGGCTCGATTTTCAAATGCGATACATGGACCCGGCTCAACCTGTTCTACACCGGCTGGAACACCGCCGGTGAGAACATCGCCGCGGATCAAGGAACGCCCGCCGAGGCCATGACCGGCTGGATGAATTCTACCGGCCACCGGGAGAACATCCTGCGCAGCAGTTTCCGCGAGATCGGCGTGGGCTACTATCTTGGCTCTTCCGGCTACCGCTCCTATTGGGTGCAGGATTTCGGCGCGCGCAGCGGCATCTACCCGCTGGTGATCAACCGTGAGGCCGCTTCCACCGATACCCCCGAGGTGAACCTCTATATCTACCGCGAAGACTCTTCCTGGACGGAGATGCGCCTCAAGAACGACTCGGGGGCCTGGACGGGCTGGCAGCCCTTCGCGGCTGAGGTATCCTGGATGCTCGAGTGGGTCAAAGGCACGCGCACCGTCACGGTGGAGGTGCGCAAAGGCTCCACCGTCCGGCAGGCCAGCGATAGCATCCAGCTCACCAGCGCGGGCAACACGCTCGGCAACCTGCCCGATTCGCTCACCTTCATCTATGATCAATCCACCGGGCGGCTGCTGCCCGGTCAGGTCACCCTCCGGCCGCAGAACACATCCAGCAGCATGGTGCTCACCTGGGTGGCGGTATCCGGCGCCGCCTGGCTCTCGCCGCAAAGCGGGGGCGGCACCACGCCCTCCTCAAGCTTCACCATCGCGCCGACCGGCCCCGTCTTGCAGACCTTGGGCCAGTATGACACCACCCTCACCGTCACCGTCACCGCGCCGGCCTCGCCGCCCGTCGAAGGCTCGCCGAAGCAAATTCCGGTAAAATTGGTGGTGGTAGATGCGCTGGATAACTTCCTTTACTTAGGCATCATCACGCGTTGATCCGTCCAGCCGCCTGCCCGGAGCAGACCCATGGACTCAAGCATCCTCGCCGCCGCTGCCGCGGCATTTGGCGCCGACCCGGCTGCCTGCCGCCCTGAGCGCGGCGGCAACTTCAGCCACGTGTACGGCTTCGAGCTGGGCCGGGCGGGCTATATCCTGCGCATCACCCCGCCCGACCCCGAAATGGACGTTCGCTGGCTGCAGGCAACGCTGGCCTTCATGGCTCACCTCGCCCGCGGCGGGGTGAGCGTTCCGGCCCCCCGCCCCGCCGCGGGCGGCGAGCTGGTGGTGAGCATCCCCTCCGGCCAGGGCCTCTACCTGGCTGCTTGCTTCGAGCGCGCGCCGGGCGTGCTGGCTGAAGAGCTGCCTTTCTCCTCCTGGGACGATGCGCGTTTCGTAACCTTGGGGCGCGCCGTCGGGCAGTTCCATACCTGCGCGCAAAAGTACGCGCCGCCGCCCGGCTTCGAGCGCCCGCACTGGGACGAATGCGTCAACTGCTTTCACCCGTCCGAGACGATCGCCGACCCCCTGCTGGCGCGCCGCCACGCCGAAGCGCTCGCCGCGGTGCAGGGCTTCCCGCGCAGCGCGGCAGGCTACGGCCTCATCCACACCGACCTGCACGGCGGGAACTTCATGCTCGAGCCTTCGACCGGCCAGGTGACCCTGCTCGATTTCGACGATTGCAGCCTGGGCTGGCATGCCATGGATATCGCCATGCTGCTGCACGATTTTTGCGTGCTCACCCCCGAAGAGGATAAGAACGCGTTCGGCGAGCGCTTCCTGCGTTGTTTCCTGCAGGGCTACCTGCCGGCGCACCCGCTCGAGCGCGGCTGGATCGAACACCTGCCGCTCTTCCTCAAGCTGCTCGAAACCGGCATCTACGCCCAGGTGGCCTCATTTGCCGACTCGGCGGAACCAAACAGCTGGGTTGGGCGTTTTATGCATGGCACAGAGCGCGCCGGGCGCATCGCCCGCGGCGCGCCCGTCCTCGAAATCGATTTTTCTCTTGTGGTACAATAGCCGCAGAACTTCGTCTTGGAGGATGCATGGTCAGTCCTGATTTACTCGAGATTCTGCGCTGCCCGGTGTGCGTGCGCGAGGCCGGCAAGCAGGGCCTGCTCACCCTGGTCAAAGACACCTGGCTGGTCTGCCAGGACTGCACCCGCAAATACCCCGTCGTCGAGGACATCCCCGTGATGTTAATTGACGAAGGCGATAAATGGGCCTCTGTGCCGGCCGATGCGCTGCCGGTGCCCCCGCCCAAGATGGAATGAGAAAACGCGCACCCCGGGGGCTTCAGGCAGATGGAATGCTTCTTGCACCCTTCCACAGCACAGCCTGAACCCGCATGAGGAGAAGAAACACAGTCTATGGCACGAGCAACCCCTCGTTTTGTACGCCAGCGCCGCTCGTATGACCGCGTGACGGTGATCCTGGTGGCGGTCTTCGCCGTCCTGGCCATTGCTACGGCGGTGGTGGCCTTCTTCTGGGCGCGCAGCTTCTTCGCCACCTGGAAGATGACCAACCTGGATGGCAGCCCGCCTGTGGCAGGCCAAACCAATAACTCGAACCAGATCGTCCTGCCCGAACAGGGCGCCGACGTGCCCTTCCAGGCCCCCGAAGCCGGCCCGGCCGCCCAGCCCTGGGACGGGAAAACCCGCGTTTCGATCCTCCTGCTCGGCCTCGATTACCGTGATTGCGAAACCGACCAGGGCTTCCAGGAATGCGACACCTCCACCGCGGCGCGCACCGACAGCATGATGCTCCTTTCGATCGACCCGGTGACCAAATCGGCGGGCATGCTCTCCATCCCGCGCGATTTATGGGTGTACATCCCCGGCTTCGATTACGCCAAGATCAACACCGCCTACTTCCTCGGCGAGGCCAACCGCCTCCCTGAGGGCGGCCCCGGCCTGGCGATGGACACCGTCGAACAGGTGCTGGGCGTGCCGATCCAATATTACGCGCTGATCGACTTCGACGCCTTCGTGAAGGTCATCGATGAAATCGGCGGGGTCAAGATCCGCCCCAAGGAGCGCATCAAGATCGACCCGCTCGGCCCCAACAATTCCTTCTACCTCGACCCCGGCGTGTACGTGGTGGATGGCGCCACGGCCCTGGCTTACGCCCGCAACCGCTACACCGAGGGCGGAGACTTCGACCGCGCCCAGCGCCAGCAAGAGGTGATCCTCTCGATCCGCGACCGCGTCATGCAGTTCAACATGCTGCCCACGCTGGTCGCCAAGGCCCCCAAGCTCTACTCGGAAGTCTCGAAGGGCGTGCGCACCAACCTGACGCTGACGCAGATCGTCCAGCTGGCCCTGCTGGCGCAGGATATCGGCACCGAGAACATCAAGCGCGGCGTCATCGGCCCGCCGAACTACGTCACCTTCAGCCAGTCGCCCGACGGCCAGTCGATTGAAATTCCAGTCACCGATCAGATCCGCGTGCTGCGCGATGAAATCTTTGCCTCCGGCCCGGCCGCCAGCCCCGCCGCGGTGAGCGAGGACCTGGGCGAACTGGTCAGGCAGGAAAAGGCGAAGGTGATCGTCAAGAAC
This sequence comes from Anaerolinea sp., assembly GCA_029975055.1. Lineage (GTDB taxonomy): Bacteria > Chloroflexota > Anaerolineae > Anaerolineales > Anaerolineaceae > Anaerolinea. Next base: position 359,095 of record JARKPU010000051.1, on the reverse strand, counting down.
GGCTCGACCACCGAAGGGCTGGCCGGGCGCACCGCCGAATACCTGCGCAGCAAAGGCATCGACGTGGTGGGCGAGGCGAACGCCGATCAGGTCTATACCGCCAACACGATCATTGATTACACCGGCAAACCCTATACGATCAAGTTCCTGGCCGAGATGTTCAAGGTGGAGAACGCCCGCGTGCTCAACCGTTTCGATCCGAACTCGCAGGTGGATATCGAAGTGATCCTCGGCACCACCTTCGCCGAGAACAACGACCTGCCGTAAGACCAACTTCCGGTTGATAGAAGACGAAGGCCGGCGCTGGGCGCCGGCCTTTTGGTTTGCGTAAAGGTTCGGCCGGCTCAATCTGCCGGGCGGTAAAACCACTGCGCAAGAATGAGCATGCAAATGACGCTCAGCGCCACCAGCCCGGAGAAAAACAGCTCGATGCGCAGCGAGCCTGAGCCGAAGATGGGCGAATCGGGGTGCAAGACGTTCTGCGTGTTGGCCAGCCCGATCCACAGAGCCGCGCCGAAGACGAGGTTGCCCAGCGCGGTGAGGAGCGGCCGCTCGAAGAGCGTCAGCGCCGCCTGCAGCGCCACCGCCGCCACGCCGAAGGCGAAGGGCACGCGCCAGCGCGGCTCATCCCAATAGATGCCGCCCCAGTTGAGCTGCTGGACGAGCAGCGAGAGCGGCAGGTAGGTGAGCCAGAAGACGAGCCCGGCCCGCCCCAGGGCCAGCGACCAGGCCGCCCAGCGTCCGCGCGCGCGGCGCAAAACCAGCGCCGCCAGCCCGGCCAGCGCCGCCAGGGCAAAGGCCGCTTTGCCGCTCCACACCCATGCGCCGTGGAAATACACCAGGCGCACGCGCGCTCCGAGCGTCTTTTCGAGCGGGGCCAGGGCCGTCACCAGGCCGATCAACGCCAAAACCCCTGCGAGCAGGGGTAGGCGGTAGCGGGTGATGAAACGAGTGAGCGACAAACCTATTTGTGCCTGGGGCGGTTAAAATTCGGCAGGCTGGCGAACACCACGTTGGTGACGTCGTAATCCTCCACGCGGCCGATGCGCTTGAGCCAGTCCAGGTCTGAATCGAGGGCGCGGTGGCTGACATCCTTTTCGACAGCCTGAAAGAACTGCCCGGTCAGGATATCCAGGAAATTGCCATCGCCCCAATCCACTGCCGGAACGCCGCTGTGCATCATCACCACCCAGCTGCGTGCAATTGGGTTTCCTCGCATGGCGTGCGGGCGTCAGTTGTTGTGGTTATGGCCCGGCAGCACCTGCGCAAAGGTGGTCTTGCGCAGCTTTTCGATCAACTCCACCTGCGTGTCGCACCAGATGGGCTTCATCGGGCAATCCTCGCCAAACTGGCAGGAGCCGGAGGCTGCGGTGCATTCGTTCAATGCAATCGGCCCGTCAATGGCTTCGACGACCTCGAGGATGGAGATTTCTTCCGGCGTGCGGGCCAGCGAGACGCCGCCGCGCGCGCCGCGTGAGGTGTGGATCAACCCGGCGATCGAAAGCTGCGAGATGATCTTCGCCAGGAAGCTGGGGGGAATGTGTTGTTCGTCTGCTATCTGGCTGGTGGCCGCCCGTTGAGTAGGCTCCAGTCGAGAGAGGTAGATCATTGCTCTGAGCGCATAATCGGCTTGCCGCGTGATTTGCATATCAACCGACCTCATTTCGGAAAAAAGGGTAATATTTCTCCACGTTTTAATAAGTTTATTAAAATCTACTTTATCCGACAAGTGACAGTTATCACCCCTTGCAATGACAATTCGCTCCGCTGGACACGTTCACACCCCAATTGTATAATTCCGGCATGGCAGAATTCCGTTTTCATCTCCCCATCGAGGTGCGCTACGGCGACCTCGACCCGCAGTGGCACGTCAACAACGCCCGTTACCTCTCCTTCTTCGAGCAGGCCCGCATGGCTTTTCTGGTGCAGCTCGGCCTGTGGGATGGGCAAGACTTCAACCGCCTGGGGCTGATCGTCGCCGACGTGCATATCGCTTACCTCGCGCCGATGGTGCTGTTCGGCAAATACCGCCTCGATCAGCGCGTGGCGCGCATCGGCAACAAAAGCCTGCTCTTCGAGTACCAGATCGTCGATGAAACCAGCGGCGAAGCAATGGCCCGCGCCGAAACCGTCATGGTCACCTACGATTACGACCGCCACGCTTCCATCCCCGTCCCTGAGAGCTGGCGGCGGAAGATTGCCGAATTTGAGGGATTGGTCAATTAGGGATCGGGCGCCCGGGTGCGTCACCTTCAACCGCCTGGCCTTCGCGCCCTGAGCGCCCGATCACCCATCGCCCGTTCTCATCTCCCGGAGACCCACTCATGTCACTTCCCCCCATCGATACCGATTTTCTGCTCACCTTCCTCACCCGCCTGCTTAACACCCCCAGCCCCACCGGCTACAGCGCGCAGGCGGTGGACCTGTGCGAGCAGGTCTTTGCGGCCATGCCGGTGCGGCTGGCCCGCACGCGCAAAGGGGCGCTCGTGGCCGCCTGGCCGGGCCGCAGCTCCAGCTCACCGCGCGGGCTGACGGCGCATGTCGATACGCTGGGCGCGATGGTTAAAGAGGTGAAGCCCAGCGGCCGGCTCAAGCTGACCAAGATCGGCGGGTTTGCCTGGAACACGGTGGAGGGTGAGGGTGTCACCATCTTCACCCGCTCGGGGCGGGCGGTGCGCGGCTCGCTGCTGCTGGCCAGGGCCTCCTCGCACGTCCACGGTGCGCTGGTCAATGACACCAAACGCGACGACGACGCCATGGAAGTGCGCCTCGACGAGCGCACCGCCTCCGCCGAAGAGACGCGCGCGCTGGGCATCGAAGTGGGTGATTTCTGCGCCTTCGACCCGCGCGTGGAAGTGACCAACGGCTTCGTCCGCTCGCGCCACCTGGACGACAAAGCCTGCGTGGCCTGCATCGCCGCGGCTTTCAAAGCCCTGCAGGATGCAGGGCTCACCCCCGCGCAGGATGCATACGCCCTGATCAGCAATTATGAAGAGGTGGGGCACGGCGCAGCGGCGGGCTTTCCGGCAGGGATGGCCGAGCTGCTGGCGGTGGATATGGCTGCGGTGGGCGACGGCCAGACCTCCGACGAATTCCACGCCTCGATCTGCGTGAAGGATTCGGGCGGGCCTTACCATCACGGCTTCAGCACGCGCCTGCGCGAGCTGGCCGACGCGGAGGGCATCGCCTATCGGGTGGATATTTACCCTTACTACGGCTCCGACGGCGAAGCCTTCTGGCGGGCCGGCGGAGATGTGGCTGTGGCGTTGATCGGCCCGGGGGTAGATGCTTCGCACAACTACGAGCGCACCCACCTGGAGGCATTAGAAGCCACCTCGCGCTGGGTGCTGGCCTACCTGCTGGCGGAATAGAGAGGTGAGTCTGGGATAAATTATGATATAATCCGCCCTGCCAGGGAGGGGAAACCTCAATGGAGGGATGGCCGAGCGGCCTATGGCGCCTGTCTTGAAAACAGGTGTGGGGCAACCCACCGGGGGTTCGAATCCCTCTCCCTCCGCACTGAAAGCTCTCAGCCGTCAGCTTTCAGCCATCAGCCGGAAACGGTTGGCCTCGAAAAGCTGAAAGCGGATAGCTGACAGCGGACGGCTTCCAGGGGAGGTGCCAGAGTGGCCGATTGGGCTCGCCTGCTAAGTGAGTGCTGGGGATTAACTCAGCCGCGGGTTCGAATCCCGCCCTCCCCGCTCTGACAACGAATAGGTTCGGTGAGAGGCCAAAATACCTCGGTGGGCTGCAATGCGACCAGGGTATCGCCTCGGACAAAAGCTGCTCGGACGGCCATCCGTAGCAGCTTTTTCTTTTCGATTGGTAAGGTTTCGTCCCAGTTATTCAAGCTGGTTCGAAGGCTATCGGTTAGTGTTATTATAACATTTGCATCTTCGAGACGCAAGTTACTTTTTGACTTCTCGTATCGCTCCTTTTCGACCTGATATTGATCGCGATTGATGTCTCCTGCTAAGTATAGCTCACGAGCCCGATTGAAGCGGTTCTCGATATCCCGGCTCGCTTCCTCTGGATCAATGGTCTCATGGGTTTTGTCCCACGCTGACATGATATTCTTCAGGACTTCGACCATAGTGGCTTCCAGCTTTTCTGCTCGTACGGTATGCTGCGGACAATTCCTGGTTTTTTCGATGTTCGCCCCATCCCGATAATACAACCGGTTCTGATTAGAAACACCGCGCATCGAGCTACCACAATAGCCGCAGTAAAGAATGCCAGACATTGGGAAAACGTGAGCCGGAGTGCTCCACTTGGTATGGCGGGTAACAGTTTGCAATCGCCTCAGTTCCTGCGCTTTATGGTAATCCTCCATGCTGATCAGTACAGGATGTTGGCCCGGATAAAGTTCAGCGCTAGCCAGATCGCTTCGACGCGTACGCCTGGCCCCTAGCCCAGAAGAAGATTTGTAGGGCAAGAACCCGGTATAGAAAACGCGCTTGAGCATATCCCGAACCACGTCCTTCTTGAACGGTCCTGGCTCAGATACGCCCGGATGGCCGCGCTGATGCACCTGGATCTTTTCGCCATCGGGCAGTTCCAGGAAGAACTCATTCAGCTTCTCCGCGATGATCGCGTCAGATGCGTTCCCTTCCAGATACCAGGCGAATGCCAGCTTGACCACCTGGCTGTCGATGGGATGGGCTACCAAGTGCTTGCCGTCTGTTTTACTGGGCTGGCCAAAGTCAGGACAGTAGCCTTTTCCATTTGGATCCTCGCAGGCTTCGCACAGCCCTTTGCAATAGCCATACGGCGGCATTCCATTCCACAACCCTTTGCGGGCGCGTTCTTTCTTACCCTTGATAGTCTCTTGTCTCAAGTAGGGTAGGAAAGTGGCGAGTTGCCGCCGCCCCTGGTACATGGGCGAACGGTACTTTTCCACAGTCCCCCCTCCGAACCGGACGTGACCCTTTCGGATCATCCGGCTCTCCAGAATCCATGTTTCAAATAGGTGATTATCCCGCATGATGAATTTCCTCATGGCACTTGGCGCATACCACCAGCGTTCTTCGTCGCAGTTCGATCATTCTCTCAACCCAAGCCGGTTTCTCCCGGTCCTGCCAGTAGCGTTTGATGTCCACCAGCTTTCGGACGTGATGCACTTCACTTTTCACCGCTGCCCCACATAACTCACACCGGTTCGCCTGTAACCGCCGGATCAGGTCTGATCTGGATCGGTTGGGAAGTTGGTCCCGCACGACCCGATCAATGATCCAACCCTGTCCAACTGGGATGACTCTCAGGGAGATGCCGCCCCAGTAAGCGTAACTCGACCTGTTCTCACCAGGGATTTCCACAGCCAAGACTTTATAGCTGGTTCCATCCACTTCCAACCGCGAACGATATTTGCGGTAGATACTGGGTACGGTCACTTTATGCTTGCTGGCCAGGGTTTTGGTCAAGGCGATTTCCATGTAGTACTTGAGTTTTTGCAGGCGGCGGCGATCCACAGCGTACTTATAGTATTCGGCCACCCCTCGGAAGCGTTGTTGAAAGGTGTTGACAATGGTTGCATCCGAGAAGCGCAGCAAATCATTTTCTGGCATGGCCTTTCCGCCGCGCAGGTACCGGGCTGTATATTCGTCCACCTTGCCCATCGGGATGCCCAATCGCACGCAGCTATTGATGCCGCGTGTTTTGATCGGGGTTCCCGTTCGGGGAGAGAGTTTGTCGTCCTTGTGATACACGCTGATGGCGTATCCCAGGAAGCGGGCGTGCTCCGTCCGCGCGTGGGTGATGAGGGTTTTCGTCTCGCTCATTTCGAGATGGAGCGTTTCTTTCAAGAACGCGCCAATCGCTGCCTTGATTTCCTCGGCTTCGGCCTTGGTCCCGATCAAACTGAGCACAAAATCATCCGCGTAGCGAATGTACTGCAACCGCCGGTAATTCGGATCGTACACATTTTGAGAAGGGGTCGAACGGCGCTGCCGTTCCAGGGTTTTCACCTGCTCCGTCTCGCCATGTTTCCGAGCCTGGCTGATGGCAAAGTTTAAGTGCCGGTAGAACGGGTTTTCGGCTCGTTTCTTGCCGCGGGTATACTGCGGGATCAACACATCCTCGATATAGGTATCCAGTTCGTTCAGGTAGATATTCGACAGTAAGGGGCTGAGAATGCCGCCTTGGGGTGCACCGCTGTAAGTGCGGTGGTACACCCAGTCCTCCAGGTAGCCCGCTTCCAGGCTCATCCGGATCAGGTTGAGCAGTCGCCCATCCTGAATGTCTCTTGCCAGGATGTTCAACAACGCCTGATGGTCGATGTTGTCAAAGCATCCCCGGATGTCGCCCTCGATGAACCAGGCGGCCCCTTTGAACTTGTACTTCAACGCTCCCAGTGCCGTGTGGCAACCCCGCCCATGTCGAAAGCCGTGCGAACAATCCCGAAAGCGGGGTTCGTAGTAGGCTTCTAACACCATGCGCAGCGCCTCTTGCACCAGTTTGTCGGTGAAGCTCGGCATTCCCAGCGGTCGGAAACCGCCGCTTTTCTTGGGGATCTGAACGCGCCGGACAGGCGTGAACCGGAACCGTTCATTGCGGAGTTGCTCAATCACGCGTTGTACTCGTTCCAGGCTCATGCCATCCACGGTATCTCGCTCATCACTTCCTGCGGTCAAAGCGCCTTTGTTGCGGGCAATCTTGTCATAGGCGGTGAGGAACAAGTCCTCACTGAACAGACTGCGATAGGCCCGTTCCAAGGGAAGACGCTTTTCACCCATCTTTCGCATTGCTTGTAGAATGTGTTCGGCTGTCTGCATTACGCATACCTCGCTTCTTCTGACAAGCCAGATTCCTGGCTCCCTTTGCCCTGTGGTTGGCTTTCCCAACCGCCCTGGGTGGTCGTGACGCCACCGACTACTATGGAGCCTCCATCACCATAGGGCTCGCGCCCCGTAGGCGATTCCGCTGTACAGTCATGTGAGACGTAATAGGATGAGGTAGGGTGTCCATTCATGGCTTGATTGATCTCACTGATCTTTGTTCCCGGCTGGGAGGACTTCACAGACCGACAATCTCAATCTGCTGCCGCCGGGTCTTGACCGTAACCGTTGTGTCAAGGGAGTACTCTGTCTCCAACTTGCCATTAGACTTCAAGCAATCCAGCTTTACCCATATCATCCAGGCCTTGGGGCGACGACGCCGGTAAACGGTTTCCCGGTTCACCCCTTTTCCGACAGGCGATGTTCCCGTACAGGTTTCCCCTTTCGGTAGGTCGGACGGCCTCGTAGGTTTATCCTCAACCTACGGCGCGTTACGCGCAATCACCACATGCCATCGAACGGCGCACATTATCTAAGTACAGTTCGGCCAAGATGCCCAGAACGGTCAGCGTGAGCTTGCCCCAGGGCGAGGTGAAATCCAGGCGCTCCTGTACCGAAGCAAAGGCCACATTCATATGCCTGAGACTGTCCAGGGCCGTCAGAAGCCCTGCCAGGTGTCTGTAAAAGCGGTCAATCTTGTCAACCACCACCACGTCGAACTTGCCATCTTCCGCATCCTGCATCAACTTGGCCAGGTCTGGCCGAAAGCTGTCCTTCTTCGCGGAAATGCCGGCATCGGTGTAGATCTCCAGCAAATCCCAGCCTTGACCGTTCACATAATCCTTGATGTTTTTGGCTTGCGCGTCCAAGCTGTGCCCGTCCACCTGTTCACGCATGGATACTCTGCGGTATCCAACCGCTCGCAACCTTTCTTTTTCCACATGAACCTCCTAGTGCTATAATGGTTTTGATACATCCAGCAAGAACGGATGTTCCCCTATTTTACGTCAGGTGGACTCACATGGAAGAACCAATTGCAAAGTCACGTCGAAAAACACTGGAGAAACCGTATGATCCTGAGCCAATGATCAAAAGGCTTAGAGAATTACTGGAAAAACACAACGAGAGTTACCGAGAGGCCAGCCTACGGGCTGGACTTGATCACCAGGGCGTTCGCCGGGTACTGGAAGGCCAGCGGCCAAGTATGCACATTTGTATTCTGCTGGCGGATCACTATGGAATTAACCCCAACGAATTTTTGCAACTGGCGGGATGGCCAACTTTGAAGATTTTTGACGTTCGGTCGGTGGACACAGAGAATCTTCCGCCGGAAGCTGTTGATATTGCATTAGCTGTCGCAAAAATACCTGATCCTGGAACCCGTAAAGCTGTCGTTGAGGCAATGCTTTTTCTAACAAAGAAATATTTGGAAGGATAAACCTTTCCTCATCATATCAAGCAGTAGTTCTACATTTTTAACAATTGGAGTATACCATCGGCAGGCTTGGCGGAGAACCAGTCTCGGTTCCGCGGATTTTATGCCCCGTTGGCCTTGGTATCAAAGCCCGATTTTCTATAAATATAAAAGGAATTGGTCTATGGTTATCGGTTTATCTCGTCGGTAAATGAAAGGCTGACCACCCTTTCTTGGCTGAAAACTTTTCTCGTCCTTTCAAGGACTCACCTGACAGACCGCTTAATGATGAGAATATTTTCTTTCATTTGGACTTATGAGATTAAAGAGTTAAGCTATAATTTTTTTGAACTCATTTATTCAGTCATTCCTGGCTCTAGTCTATTTTCAATTCCTCTTTGTTAAAAATTGTGGAACATGGGGACCTAAGATCAAGATAGAGGAATAAATTATGTCGATTATATTAAGTATCGGATATGAGCAGCGTAGCGTTGTTGAATTCGTAGAATTGATGAAAGAATATAAAGTAATAGAAGTCCTTGATGTTCGACAAACACCTAATTCACGGAAACCTGGCTTTAGTAAAAAAAGGCTGCAGGACTCTTTGAACCAAGTTGGTATTGAGTATATTCACGTACCGCTGGCGGGAAATCCTTACCACAAGGAAAAGAAAAAACTCTCTAGGTGTTTACAACTCTATCGAGAGTATTTAGAAGCCAATCCTGAGATTGTTGCCCTTATAGAAAGACAAAGCCTGGGGAAAACAGTAGCTGTATTATGTTACGAGAGAAACCATGAAAAATGTCATCGAAGCATTTTGTTAGAGTATGCAATGTCGCATTCAAAGTCCATTGAATTGATAAAATTGGAGTAACCTATGGAAACTTTGTGGCAGCGCCGTAGGATTTTGATTTGGGGAAAGACTCGTCCAGAATTAAGTAAAAAATATCGCGAGATTGTGTGTACTGGCGGAGTATTCCAGGACACAAAAAGACTTGTACGCTTATACCCAATACCGCTCAGATATATGGATGACGAAAAAATCTTCAAAAAATATCAATGGATTGAGGCGGATGTGGCTAAATCCGGTTCGGATACGAGGCCTGAGAGTTTTAAGATCCGAGCAGATAATATTGTTACCTTTGATGTGATCCCAACAAAAAGAGGAAATTGGGATGAACGAGCAAAATGGGTGATGAACGATGGAAACATATATCAATCTGTTGAAGCCATTAAAGAAAGACAGGGGGTTGATAATACCTCTTTAGGTCTAGTTAAGCCTTCGGTAGTGAAAGATATAAGGTACAGTTTATTCCGACAGGAAGAGAAAGAAAAATTTTGGCAGAATTATCGTAACGCAATAAGCCAGATGGAATTACCGTTAGACCCAGAAACTGAGCATCTCGTAAAGCCACTAAGTCCTGCTGATTTCCGATTTAAAATAACCTTTCGTTGTAACGATTCACGTTGCCAAGTTGATCATCAGTTTAGTGTACTTGACTGGGAAACAGACGCTCTATATTTCACTTTACGCCAGAAAGGTGATTCTCCTCATGTTGCAGCCCAAAAAGTGGTGGACAAGCTGCAAAATCAAGTTTGTTCGCCTGACAATGATCTTTATTTCTTCTTGGGCAATATATCCTCACACCCAGATACCTTTACAATTGTCGGCCTATGGTATCCAAAAAAGAAACTATCTGAGCCACAAAATGAAGGACAATTAAGTTTTGGGTTTTAGCTGTTAATGTGATGGCATGTGATGAGGTGCATATTTTGTAAAAGGGTTTCCGATAATTCAAGATCATATGAACATATCATTCCAGAGTCCCTTGGGAACAAAGAACATATGTTACCTCCTGGCGTTGTCTGTGATAATTGCAATAACTATTTTTCACGAGAGCTCGAAAAACCCCTTTTGGAAGCAGACTATTTCAATCAAGCTCGCTTTCGCTGGGATATTTTAAATAAAAAAGGAACTGTACCAAGAGTCCGAGGAATTCATTTTGATTCGGGGATGGAAATCGAAATAAGCAAAACGAGTAATGGATTGTCAGTAAACACATATCGAGAAAGTGATGAAAAGAAATTTATAGATACATTACTCCATAAGGAGCAAGGGAAACTCATAATTCCAATCGGTCGAAATTCTAACAAATATCTCTTTTCTCGATTTTTAGGCAAGGTAGCCCTAGAAGCCTTGGCTTTGCGGGTTCTTGATGTACCGAATGGATTGGATGATGTTGTCAATAAAATTGAATTAGATGAGATTAGAAATTTTGTTAGACAGGGAAACATTCAAAAATCTTCGTGGCCTTTTAGTGAGCGTATTATTTATCCTGAAAACGCAATTTTTGAAGAGAATCAAACGGAGTTTTATGTGCTTCATGAATTTACCTTTTTATATACAGAAAAGAATGAATTGTATTTAATCCTAGCAATATTTGGAATCGAATATGCCATAAATTTAGGGGGCCCGGTAATTGAGGGTTATTCTCAATGGTTAGATCAACAAAAAGGTCGAAGTCCTTTGTACTCATAAATTCAAGTAAAAACCAAACTCAAACTACAGCAGTGATCGGCAGGCATGTGTTGTTTTAATAGTGCATGTATTAGATGCAGCTAAGTTGCCTTTAGGCAGAGTCCCTTTTTAATACTTGCAAAGAATTCAAGGAGAGACGGGTAGATTTCCATCCCTCCTTGATCTTGTTGGAAAATGCAACTGACTACGAAATATTGTGGCAGACAGGTCGAATATAATGGTCAAAAGGATTATTAACCATCGCTTTTCTTATCGTTCCATCCTGGTCAAAGTAAAGCGCAACAAAGATCACCTTCAGTAGTGCTTTTTTCTCAGAAAGAGAGAGTAATTTCCAGGTGGACTTGAAATCTTTGAGTAACCGTAACACTTCTTTCACTTCCGGCTGGCTGGCCGGCTGATGCTCCTTCAACCGTCTGGTGATATCTACCGCGCGTTCCTCAAATTGAGCCTGGTTCAGGTACCCACCGGTAAATAGCCGCTGCAGACGTTCTAGTTCTTTACGCAGGTTGTACGTTTCTCGCTCGAATTCGGCCAGGCCGTTATCGTGCAGATAGTAGGCATAGATCATGTCGTGCCACTTCTCAGGGATCACCAGCTTGCCAACGAGCCTGTCAATCTCACCTTCGACTTCCTCAGCTTTCCAATTGCCCAGATGTGCTTCCAGCAAGCCCTCCCATTGGTGATTCGGTTCCACCGGCCGTGTACCCGTATAAACGGCTTCCTCTGATTGTTTAGCCTGCAAATTTTTTCCCCGGTCTCGAACCGTGGCGCAGCGATAATACGAAATGCCGCTGCCACCCCGAACACCACAGAAGCCAGCTTTGATCTTCCCGTACTCATAACACACCCAGCAGCGCCCGACACCGGTCAGCAGGTACTCTGGCCGGGGCGTGTGGGTGGTTGCTTTCATGTTCGATTTAGCTTTTCGCAGCTGCATGTTCGATTCCCACAACGCCTTCGCGTAGAGGGCGGTGTGCACACCTTCGGTAAGTTGCTGAGGCACGCGCTTGTTGGCCAATGGCAGGCTGTTCGGTTTTCTCCGAGGATCTTCGGGATCATCCTCCATGTCTAATGGGCGAGTTGGATAATGCGCCACCAGGCCAACGTAGTACGGGCTGCGCACAATGTCGCGTATATTATCCCGGCTGAATGGGCCAGGCGGGACGCTGCCTGGCCGGCCCTTCGTACGAAAGTGGACTTCCGTGCTATCAGGCAATCGGAAGATATTTCCATTCAGGGCGCTGGCAATATCAAGATCACTTTTTCCCTGGTGATACGAAACAACAATGAGCTGGACAGCATGGGATTCAATCGGATGAGGAACCGGGATGCGGCCGCGCTCGCTTTCCGGTCGGTCTGGATGACCAAACAGCGGGCAGTAATCTTTGCCGTTCGGGTCCGTGCAACTGGAACATAAGCCATTGCAATAGCCAAAGCGGTAGGAGGCATTCGACAGGCCCTTCATCACACGCTCCAGCTTGGCTTCTCGCGTCCGCGCGCTGGCCTGCCAGATATACATTTCCGCCAGCGCGCCCAGCACATAAAGCACCAACCTGCCCCACCAGTTATCCGTGTCAATCTGCTCGGTGACCGAGACAAGCCGCACCTTGTAACGCTTGATCAGCTTTAGAAAGCGCAACAGGGATTCTAAGTTGCGGTACAGACGATCTAACCGGTGAACGACCACTACTGTGATTCTTCCCGCGCGAACATCCTGCAGCAGCCGCTGAAGGCCTGGGCGCCGGCTGTTGCGCCCTGTTTTCGCTGGGTCTTCATAAACCCCATACACGCGCCAGCCCTTCGACTTCACGTACTCTTCAGAGCGATCCGGCTGGATCTCCAGAGAGTAACCATGGTGGCGTGGGTCCAGGCGAGAAATACGGGTATAAATGCCGGCCACTTCCTGATCGGGATTGCGTGCAAGGTCACCGAGAAAGCTCTGGATTTTATTTTTCAGGTCGTCAGGATTGGTTGGTAGGTTCAGTTCCATTGGCATTCTCGATGGCTTCTCGGACTACTTTGGGCAGGTCTTCTAGTCCCTGATAAACTTTGCGCCCGGTGATGCGGCGCAGCGCTAGGGCTAGTTCATAACAAAACTCGCGGATTTTTTCTTCAGCAGCTGGATTCAATGGTTCTTCAACTGGAACGTCAGAAGGACTTGCATTCACGCGACACCTCTTTCAGGCGGTCGTACAGTTCTGTCCAATGGGGCTTGATCTCTTCGGTTCCCGGAAGGTTTTTCCCAATACGTTTCAACCGGACAATGCTTCGGGAAAAGTAATTGATCGCCGTCAGCAGGGCATCCAGGTGCTGGAAAAAGTGATTTGATCCCGTTCGTTCTTGGGGATTGCCATTCTCTTCCTGCATCGCTTCAGCCAGTTCGGACATCAACAATGAGGTATAAATTGCGTTCCAGCCAACACGGCTCAGGTCACGGCTGATCTTATTTACAGCGGAAAAACAAGGTTCAGCGGCGTATTGCTCCAGGCCGAAGGCCAAATCGCGCATCGCTTTCGCGGCCTGGCGCATCTGCTGGGCAGCATCAACGGTCAACAAAGACGGGTGATCAGGTTGGTTCATTCGTTTTCCTCGAAAGTTGTGATGTTCTGAATGTACAGCGCACGAACTCGCCTGACCATTTGTCAAAAGCGGCAAGAGGGAGAGTAATCTTGCCGTTTTTGACAATCAGAGAAGAGATTGCGGTTTCCCGCAATCGAGTGTGGAAAACCGCAACCAATAATGCGGATTTTCCCAGTTACCCATAAAGGATCGGTCATATAAAATAACCAAAATCAAACTGATATATACAACCAAACAAAAGAAGGGGGATTTTGAGACTTTGTCCCAGATCGTCTTTATCGGCGAAAATAATGCCATTATTGTTATGCACGAGACTGTTCAAACCGAAGTGTTGCTTCAGCGCATCCAGATGGGATTATGGGAACCACCCTTTCAGGCACATTGCGGCCCTTTTCAGGCAATCCAAAAGGGAGATACGCTTATCATTACGCCTATTCGTGGGACCGAATCGCTATACCGGCGAATGAATTTTTCCGCTACAGAAGCACGCATCTTGCAAGGATTGGCTTCCGGAATGAATGATGATCAGCTCGCGACCGTTTGCGATATCAAGCCTCGAACTGTACGCTTTTATGTTTCTAGACTGAAAGATCGCCTGCAAGCACTCACTCGCGAGCACCTAGTTGCAAAAGCAGGAATATTAGGTTTGTACGATTCCTCAACAGTTGGCTTGGACAATTAAGCTCCTGACCTTCTTGTGCAGTTCCGTACTATCATCTATGATGTACACCAACACAGGGAACATTCATGTCGAGAATTCGTAACGATCTTCCGAAATACCGTTCTCAGTTACTCAAGTACGACTTGTTGATCTATGCAGCGCAGGAACGCGAAGAGGATTTCTCGGTTACTTCACGCTGGTCATTTTATGTTATCGGGGCTGAGGATCGGGTTATTGCCGAAGTGAATTATGGCTGGTCGGGAATCACTGCCGAAAATTCATCTCCAACGGTCAGTGAATTGATTGTTTGTCTTGAAGATCCTGGGCTTCAGGATATTGTTCAAGAGAAGATCGATACCTTATACGAAGGGTATCCCTGGCTGCCAGTCTTGCCTGTTCGATACCTGGCCCCTGACGAGTATTACGAAGAACACCTATTGCCCCACCTGAACGGATGGTACGATCCCGACACCGGAAAAATTCACTTCTTTGAGGCTTTTCAACTGGCGAACTGCATGCCCAGACTTGAAAGCCGCTGCGGAAAGGTGGAGGAAAGTCACTACTTTTGTGGAGATCCGCTTCCCTTCGTCGAGCCAGAATTCGTTGGAGACGTATGCAAGACTTGCCTACGCACAGGTCAGCAATTGAACATTTACGAACCGGAATTTTCGACTGGAAGCGTAGAAGTGCGTATCCATTTAGCGAACGGTGACACCTGTGAGGATGTATTTGCCCAAATTCGTGACCATGTAGAAAGGTATCAGCAAGAGGAGATCCGGGTTCAGTACATTCACGTGGAGATCGTTGGCGCGCACTGGAGCGTGCTTCTGGCTAACGAATGTGCAGAACAGGTGCGGCAGTTTTGCCAGCAGAAATTTCCAGATATTGAGTCCTATGTAATTTTTATCTGAAGGACATTGAATTAAAGGGGTAAAGACTCTATCGATAAAAACGTCGGTTTTGGATCACAGCTCTGATGGCTTATCACGACGCTCTTTGCGTTCCGCTTTCTTTTCCCGTTGATCCTGTACTAACTGCTCAATGCTACGAACAATTTCAGGCTGTCTTCTACCAAAACGCTTGTAATAGATCTCCTCGATAAACTCCGGTTAGGGTTTCTTCCACGGCTCCAGCTTTTCATTCGCCAGTTTGCCGAACTTGTTCGGGTTCAGACCCATTTCTCTTGCCATCTGGATCTGGGCGTCTGATAAGTGATAACGTCTGCGCACCTCGATCCACACCTGATATTTCTGGGGAATAGTAGTTTTCTGCGCCATGGCATCGCTTCTCCATCATTAGCAATATCCTAAAATAAACCTGCGCAACGGCATTTATTATACTGTGTGGCAAACTTGGTGTGATTAGCGTTGCTAGCCAAAGAGATTGTCCGGGATTGCGGATGAATGGTTCGCCTGTTTTGATAGCACGCTTCTTTGATTCGTAGCCTAATTGCACGACTAGTCCTTGATTTTCTTTGACAATTTTATCAAGTGCGCATAAGATAATCCTATTCCCTTCTCATAAGGGGTCAAACATGACCGGAAGAATAATCAATAGATTTCGGATGCTGCTTGCCGAAAAGGCCACTAGAGAGCAACACAGCATTGCAATTAATGATGTACAGCGCGGGACCGGCATTGCCTGGTCAACCTTGAATTCATGGGCTAATAACCAAGTAACCCGATATGATGCCCCTGTGATCCAGGCGTTATGCGAATATTTTAACTGCCAGGTAGGGGATTTGCTTGTTTTTGAGAAAGATAGCTCGTCTCAATGACCTTGTTTTCCATCTCTCGTTGTTGAGAACTGAATTATAGAGGAAACTTATGCCGATAAAAAAGAAGAACGGTAAAAGCCAAAACGGGAGCGGCGCTTCGCTTGGGATCGAAAATGAATTATGGGAAGCCGCCGACAAGCTCCGCGGCCACCTGGATGCAGCAGAGTATAAGTCCGTTGTGTTGGGGTTGATCTTTCTGAAATATGTTTCCGACATATTCGAGCAGGTGAGAGCTCGGGTAGAGAAAGAAGGGCTGGATGACCCTGAGGATCGGGATGTTTATCTGGCCGAGCGTACCTTTTGGGTGCCGAGAGATGCTCGATGGAAAGTGCTTCAGGATAACGCTAAGCAAGAATCCATCGGAAACTTAATCGATCAGGCGATGGAGGCTATCGAGCGGGACAACCCTCCCCTGAAAGGGATGCTGCCTGGCAATTACGGGCGCGCCACGCTTGATAAGCGCCGGCTCGGCGACCTGGTAGACATGGTCAGCAACAAGATTAACTTCGTAGATGAGGAAAGCCGCAAGCAGGACACGCTTGGTCGCGTGTACGAGTATTTCCTCTCTCAGTTCGCCAGCCAGGAGGGACGCAAGGGCGGCGAGTTCTACACCCCACGATCGGTGGTGCGCGTACTGGTGGAGATGCTCGCACCGTACAAAGGCCGAGTCTTCGATCCCTGCTGCGGGTCCGGCGGGATGTTCGTGCAGAGTGAGAAGTTCGTCGAGGCGCACGGTGGACGAGTCGGCGACATTTCGATCTACGGGCAGGAATCCAACCCCACCACGTTCAAGCTGGCGAGGATGAATCTGGCGATCCGCGGCATTGAAGGCGACCTGGGCAAAGAGCCGGCCGATTCCTTCCACCGCGACCAGCATCCTGACCTGAAGGCCGACTTTATTCTGGCAAACCCGCCTTTTAATATGAGCGATTGGGGTGGTGACGCACTGCGTGAGGACAAGCGTTGGAAGTACGGCGTGCCGCCGGCCGGCAACGCAAATTTCGCCTGGGTGCAGCATTTCATCCATCATCTGTCGCCCAATGGCACAGCGGGTTTCGTGCTTGCCAACGGCAGCATGTCGAGCAACACTTCTGGCGAGGGAGCGATTCGCAAAGCCATTATTGAGGAAGATTTTGTCGACTGCATGGTTGCCCTGCCAGGGCAATTGTTCTACAGCACGCAGATCCCAGTGTGTTTGTGGTTCCTCTCACGCAACAAGAAAAATCGTCATGGTAAGACGCTATTCATCGATGCCCGCAAGCTGGGAACGCTAGCAGACCGGGTACATCGTGAATTAGGGGATAAAGATATTTCTAAAATCGCCGGCGCTTACCATATGTGGAAATGCGGGGATCAAGGATATCAGGATATTCAGGGGTTTAGTAAATCTGTAACGGTTGAAGAGATTAGAGGACAAGGATATATATTAACACCGGGACGCTACGTTGGGATAGAGGAGCAGGAAGACGATGGTGAGCCCTTTGAAGAAAAAATGGCTCTGCTGACGAGTGAGCTTTCCGAGATGTTCAAACGGTCGCATGAGCTGGAGGAAGAAATTCGAAAGAGATTGGGGGCGATTGGGTATGACATCTAAATGGAGAATCGAACCACTCCGCGAAGTGGTAAGTTATATTGCCAAGGGTATTCCTCCCGCTTACGTGGAAGAAGAAAGCGAAACGACAGTACGGGTGCTTAACCAGAAGTGTAATCGGGATTTTGTAATAAATTATGGGGAATCGCGGTTACATGATTTGTCACAGCGTAACGTTCCACAAGAAAAGTATCTGCGTGACGAAGACATACTGATTAATTCCACTGGTAAAGGAACAGCGGGACGTGTAGCACAACTAAACAAAGTTATATACCCAACGATTATTGACGGGCATATGATTGTCTTACGTCCTAACGAGAAACTCATCCCCCAATATCTCGGCTATGCTCTGAAGGCACACCAAGGAGAGATACTCCAAATGGATGAGGGGTCAACCGGGCAAACCGAACTCAACCGCGAACGCTTGCTTTCGGAGTTAATCGTGTCCTATCCGGTTTCTCTCGATGAACAACGAGCAATTGCTAACACCCTCTCTGCCTTAGATGAGCGGATTGATATCAACGGGAAAATAAATCATCATTTAGAGCAGATGGCGCAGGCGATTTTTAAATCCTGGTTCGTGGACCTCGACCCGTTTAACGGTGATCAACCGCCCGAGTGGCGGAAAGGCACACTTGGCGACTATGTAGTGATTAGGCGCGGTGGTTCACCTCGACCCATCCATGATTTTCTGTCGGACTCTGGTCTTAGGTGGTTAAAAATCTCTGATGTAACTGCTTTGTTAACACCGTTTGTATTGCAGATTAAGGAACACATCAAGGAATCTGGGCTGAGAAAGACTGTTTTTCTAAAATCTGGTTCACTGGTTCTCTCCAACAGCGCAACACCGGGCATCCCTAAAATACTGGGAGTTGATACTTGTATTCATGACGGTTGGCTGTATTTTCCGACCTCCCATTTCTCTACAGAGTTTCTGTACCTGTTTTTCAAGCATATTAGGCAAGACTTGGTGGCTCTCGGCAATGGTAGTGTTTTCACCAATCTAAAAACCGATATTTTAAAGAGCTTTCCTGTTGTTACACCTGATGAGGCCACATTGAAACGGTTTGATGAGACAGTCAGGCCTATCTTTAAAGAAATGGAGAATCGCACGAGAGAATCCGCTCACATAGCCGATTTAAGGGATTCGCTTTTGCCTCGCCTGATGTCCGGCGAGTTATGCGTGGCAGATGTAGACGCTAAATGATGATTTACTGTTCTGCATTCTAGCGTATATAATTATTTACAGGGAAATTACTCCATGCCACCCTTCACCGAATCCATTATCGAACAAGCCGCCATCGATTGGTTCAAAGACCTGGGCTACGGTTACACTTTCGGCCCTGAGATTGCCTGCGATGGAGAGAATCCGGAACGCAGCGATTATCAGGGAACGCTTCTGGTAGGCCGTCTGCGAGACGCCATCACACGCATCAACAGAAACCTGCCCACCCAAGCGCACGAAGAAGCAAACCAAAAAATCACACGAATCGGCAAGCCTTCGCTGCTGCTCAACAATCATGCCTTTCATCATCTGTTAGTCAACGGCATCGATGTGGAATACAAAGCCAAAGACGGGCGTATGGTCAGCGGCCGGGCGTATGTGGTGGATTTTCAAAATCCTGATAACAACGACTGGTTGGTCGTCAACCAATACACAGTGGAAGCCGATCATCAGAACGGTAAAGTCAACCGCCGTCCAGACGTAGTGGTCTTTGTCAACGGGCTGCCAATGGCCATTATCGAACTTAAGAACGCTGCCGATGAGAAAGCCACTATCTGGTCAGCCTTCAACCAATTGCAAACTTATAAAAACGATATCCCGGCTCTCTTCCATACAAACGAGCTGCTCATCGTTTCCGATGGCCTAAATGCCCGCATCGGCTCTCTTACCGCGAACAAAGAATGGTTCCTACCCTGGAAGACGATTGAGGGCCAGTCCAGCGCGCCCGCTACGGTCACGCAGTTGGAAGTGCTGCTGAAAGGGGTGTTTGACAAACGCCGCTTCCTTGACCTGATCCATTATTTTATTGTCTTCGAACAAGAACGCGGCACGCCCACGCTCAAGAAGATCGCTGGCTATCACCAATTCCACGCAGTCAATTATGCGCTGGGGGAAACCATCCGCGCTTCGCGGGTGCAACGGGCTGCCTTGGGCGAGCTAAGAGGTACGTACCTGGCCAACCCGATGAAAGGCGGCGAAATGGGCGACCAGCGTATTGGGGTCATCTGGCACACCCAGGGGTCGGGCAAGAGCCTGACCATGGCTTTCTATGCGGGGCGTTTGGTCGCGCATCGCGACATGGAAAATCCCACCATCATCGTTTTGACCGACCGCAATGATCTAGATGACCAGCTTTTTGGCACGTTCTCGCGCTGTTCCGAAGTCCTGCGCCAGACGCCCGAGCAGGCCGAGAGCCGCGAAGACCTGGTCCAAAAGCTCAAAGGGCGGAAAGCGGGCGGAGTGTTCTTTACCACCATCCAGAAGTTCATGCCTACCGCCGAATCGGGCGGCCCGCTGTCAGACCGGCATAACATCGTAGTCATTGCGGACGAAGCCCACCGCAGCCAGTACGACTTTATTGACGGTTACGCCCGGCACATGCGCGATTCACTGCCCAACGCTTCTTTTATCGGTTTTACCGGAACACCCATCGAGCACACGGACGCCAATACCCGATCTGTGTTCGGCAATTACATTAGTATCTATGACATCCAGCAAGCGGTGGAAGACGGAGCCACGGTCAAGATTTACTATGAAGGACGACTGGCCAAGTTAGAACTGGACGAAAAAGAAAAGCCGAAGATTGATCCTGAATTTGATGAAGTGACCGAAGGCGAAGAACTTGAGAAGAAGGAAAAACTCAAAACCAAATGGGCGGCGCTCGAAGCCATCGTGGGAACCGAGAGACGCATTGGGCTGATTGCCAAAGACGTGGTTGATCACTTTGAGAAGCGGCTCGAAGCCATGGATGGCAAGGCAATGATCGTGTGCATGTCCCGCCGCATCTGCGTAGATTTATACAACGCTATTATCAAACTGCGCCCAAATTGGCACTCAGAGGATGACAAACAAGGCGCGATTAAGATCGTGATGACGGGCAGCGCCACCGACCCGCTCGAATGGCAGCCGCATGTACGCACCAAGGCGCGCCGTGAAGAACTTGCCAAACGCTTCAAAGACACCCACGACCCGTTCAAGATCGTCATAGTGCGGGATATGTGGCTGACCGGCTTCGATGTTCCGCCGCTGCATACCATGTACATTGATAAACCTATGCAGGGGCATGGGCTAATGCAAGCGATTGCACGGGTCAACCGTGTGTATAAAGACAAGCCCGGCGGTTTGATCGTGGACTACCTAGGGCTGGCGTATCACCTGCAAAAAGCACTGGCAGCATACACCGAAGCCGGTCACCCCGCCGAAACCCCCAACCAGGAAGAGGCGGTCAACGAACTGCTCAAACGTTACGAGATCTGCAAAGGGCTGTTCCACGGGTTCGATTGGTCGAAATTTTTCACCGGGACCGCGACCGAGAAAACGACCGTGTTGCCGATGGCAATGGAGCACATTCTCCAGTTGGAGGATGGCAAAAAACGCCTATTGCAGGCTGTTCGCGAACTCTCTTTAGCCTTCGCGTTAGCGGTCCCCGACGAACGCGCGCTCGCCATCAGAGATGATGTCGCGTTCTTCCAGGCGGTGCGCACGGCTTTTATCAAATCCACCGTAGATGGTGAACGCAGCGCGGAGGATCTCGACCAGGCTATTCGTCAGATCCTATCCCGCGCTGTCGCAGCCAGCGATCAGGTAATAGATATTTTTGCAGCCGCCGGTTTGAAAAAACCCGAAATCTCGATCTTGTCAGATGAGTTCCTTGCGGATGTCAAAGGCATGCCGCAAAAGAACCTTGCCATCGAACTGTTGAGGAAACTGCTTAACGATGAGCTCAAAATGCGGATGCGGAAGAACCTTGTGCAGTCTCGCTCGTTTACCGAACTGCTCGAACGCACAATCCGCTCTTACCAGAACCGCACACTAGAGTCAGCGGAAGTGATCGCTGAATTGATTAAGCTGGCGGAAGAAATGCGTGAAGCCCAAAAACGGGGCGAACAGCTCAACCTCAGCGAAGATGAGATTGCCTTTTACGACGCACTCGAAGTCAACGACAGTGCCGTCAAGGTGTTGGGGGACGACACGCTCAAAAACATCGCCAGAGAATTGGTAGAAACCGTCCGTAACAATGCAACGATTGATTGGACGGTGCGGGAAACGGTCCGCGCCAAGCTGCGCGTGATGGTCAAACGGATTTTACGGAAATACGGTTATCCGCCCGACAAACAGGAAAAGGCAACGCGGACGGTCTTGGAGCAGGCGGAGGTTATTGCCAAAGATTGGGTCGAGTAAGGGCACATGAAAAATTATGACGGAGCTAAATTCAATAATTCATCTCAAAGCCACGCGCTCCGTCGGGTAAAACCTGACCAACAGTTCTTCCAAGAACAGGATAAAAGTAGTTGTGGTTTTGATCGGCACGCTTATCTTGTTAATAGGTATCATTCGCTCAGTTATAGCCGCCAAAGCCATACAGCTCTGCTTTTCAGTCGAGCCGGTACTGAGTAATTATGGAAAGCTTGCCAGGCAACACAGTGAGACAATATGCTTGGCTTGAAAATGTTGGGGAAGATTGAGGTTCTGCTACCCAGTTACGATAAGCAAATGTGGGTTGTGTCTATAGCAAAAGAGGCTTGAGTATCTACGAAAAAGGCACAGTATGCTCAGTAGTGAAATAGAAGGGTTGATTAAGTCATTGCTTGATCGTGTTTTTGAGGGAACGCTTTGATAAGAGGTTTTTGATTAATTGTTGCTGGAGCAGTAATGGGCACGAAGAAGAAAAAAGAAATTCAAAATCAAGACAGTGAAAAGCCCAATGGCTCCGAGAGCCCTATGCCGGAACCCGAATTTGCCTTTGATGAGATCAGCGATCTTCTCCTAACGCAAATTCACTTCCTGGATGACAAGATCAAATCTTATTTCTGGGTCAATTTTGGGCTCCTTATACTGATTGCAGGTTTTTCTACTGCTTTAATCATTATTGGTATCGTACTTGCCTTCCAAAATGGCCCTGCCAACCTAAAAGTTGTTTTTAGCATCGCTGCAATTCTTTTCGGGTTTGTGTTTCTGATTTCTATCATGCGAATAAACCCGATTGGCAAAATGATTCAGATGATTAAGCGTATCAGCCAGATTAAGGTGATCCTGGTTGGATTTATGAAGCAAATAACGTACATCGAACAAACTGGAAATATCAAGGATAGCAAAGAGGTATCACAACTGTTATCTTTCTCAAAAGAGATCGTGCAGCAAACTGTCGATGATCTGGATAATCCTTTGGATTAGATTCGTTGTATAATTTTTAACAATTCCTGGTTGCGAAAAAATTAGGAGGGGAATGTTCGCTCGCCCGCCAACCAATCTTCCTGGAAAGCCTGTGGGGACGCCGACACGTTCTAACACAGTTGTTTGCCCTGACTGTAAAAAGAAAATTGATGCTGTAAAGATTAAAGACAACGCAACTCGCTGTCCAATTTGCAATCATAAAATAAAAATTCCCGTTCGCAAAAAGAAATAACCGGTTATGCAAGCATTACAGAGCTATCTCGATCGTATGGGTAGCAACTTTTTAACGGCATCATTAATCCCAGCTTTGGGTTTTGTAACGCTATCCATGCTGATTTTCCAACCAATTATGCCTGCAAGCCTGATTGTTCGGCTTGGTGGTACTTTTAATCCATTAAGTGAGTCGGGCTTAATCGCTCTACTCTTCACTATCGTTCTTGGTTTCACGCTAACCAGTTTAAATACTTTTGTTTTCAAGCTGTTTGAAGGCTATGTTCTACTCTGGCGGTTCAAATTTTTGGCGGGAAAGTATCAGAAACAGGCAAAGCAGCTAAGACGAAAAAGGGAATTGCTTCAACGAAAAATTGACCGATTGTCCTCTTCTACTTCAGAGATAAACCAAAAATATCTCTTGGAGTTGGTGGACCAAGCCGAACAAATGGATACCTATTTCCAGGCAAATTTGCCTTTTAAGGATGATGATATTTTGCCCACCAGATTTGGCAACATCATGAAGGCTTCGGAAGCATACCCCAGAGAAAGGTACAATATCGATGGTGTTCCTATGTGGACGCGCCTGATCAATGCCATTCCTGATCGTTACATGTCATTCTTAGATCAGAAGAATAATCAGCTTTCTTTCTTGTTAAATTGTTCTATCCTCTCGGCATTATTTTCTGTTCTCTGTCTTGCAGCTGCAATCTATCAATTCGTTCTTGCCCAACTGGCTTTGCATAATTCCTCCTCTCCGATCTATTTTGTTCAAATCGACCGAGGGGCGGATGTTTATACACAACGTGTTATTCTATATGTAGCCATCCTACTGTTGTCGTTCTTCATGGCCTATTTATTCCATCGAGCTTCGCTTTTTATTGTTAGTGAATATGGGGATATGATCCGTTCAACATACGACCTATTTCGGTTTGACCTGCTTGTTCAATTAAAACGAAAACCCCCGAAGACAATCGAGAAAGAACGATTTATCTGGCAGGAGGTTTGTCGATTCTTAAATACGGGAGACGCTGGAAAACCGTATAAGAAATACAAGTATTATCAACAAGCTAAGGCTGATGTCAGAGGAAATACGGGTTGATGATCGGCCTCGGTTGAATAGATCGAAAGGAATGCATAAAGGTCTTGAGCAGTCTGCTCATAATGATAGTAATAATAATCGTATATTGGAAGAGAACCAGGTATTCCCACAGCTACCCATAACATACAATCATGGACTTGTTCGGAAGTTTCATATAGATCGATCATAATCGATGAATTGTCAGAATGGGTGACGAGAACATAAGCTGGTGAACTGAACCGCTGAGCAAAATCACCAGAATTGCCTTTGTCTATAGCTTCACGAACAGCATCTACACTTTCTGATCGGTGATCGGTGATGAAGACCCTCATCTGTTCAAAACCCAAAACCCGATAAAAGGCATGCTGGAAATCCAACTCAAGAAGCTGTAAGGCTTCTTCACCCTGCAATTCGATAATTGCAGCATCAGAAAAAATTGTTTCATTCATGGCTTTCTGCCTTATTCAAACCGAGAGAGAACATTAGTTCTATATGGATATTATAGTAAATAAGTTCTATTAAATCAAGTGCGAATTTTTGGCAGTCCATGGCTTCTCAAAGTCTAGGATGATCGGAAGTAAGTAGTGAAAGAGCCAAAACAAGGTCAGCAGATAGGAGGCGTTCAGTCGGGGCAGCATTACAACAGCCTATCCGAGCGAAGAGGGAAGTATAGTGTTATGGACAGTGGTCAGGTTGCGCATGGCATACAGCTGGGACAGGCGACATGGGCCACATCGCTTTGCCAGCCCAAAACCTATCGAAGGTGTTGCCTCAGCAGATTTTCTCTATTATTACTTCACGATACCGGAGGAATAGAGCAACTTGGGAAGGCTTCACCTGGTAGCGCTGGCAGAAACCGCACGCTTGGGTCAAAAATGCTGGATGAAATTGAGATTCCCATACCGTGCTATGAGAAACAATTATGGGTTGTTTCGATTGCCAATAGAATAGGCTTGAATAATTGAGAAGAAGGCAGGCCTTGAT
This sequence comes from Anaerolinea sp., assembly GCA_029975055.1. Lineage (GTDB taxonomy): Bacteria > Chloroflexota > Anaerolineae > Anaerolineales > Anaerolineaceae > Anaerolinea. The sequence goes on along the minus strand of JARKPU010000051.1, from coordinate 334,087 downwards.
CAATCAAGAGATGGAGGGGCGTTTTAAGTCTGTACTTGATAAAGCGTTTATAGGAGAGCTTTAGAATGAACAAATAAAAGGATAATGGCTGGTTAAGGAAATCAAATTAGAGAACTTTAACCAACTCTAAGTTAGATAGCAGCAATATCATTCTCATTACAACGATAATAATTGGAAGAAACAGGGAAAACTATGGCAATATCAGATGGATTGACTACAACAGATTTAGCTATTAGAGCCCATGACATTACAGTTTGCTTGGAGCGCACAACCGTGCCTGAGTTCGATTTTATTTCATTACTCGGTATGGCAGCTCGTTTAGCTATGCATTTAAGAGGGGTCCAAGCAGTCTCATATACGACGATTCGTGATGTTGCAGTTTATTTACTTGATTTTCCCTCATCAACGGTAGTCAAGCCCGTTCTTGAATTGCTTGCAGAGGCAGAATTTGTAAAGCTTGACACCGAAGGAAATACTATCAAAACAATAATTCCAGATATCCCATTTTACGAGAATCTTTTTACAAGTTTAGGAAACTGCGCAAACAATCTAAACAAAATTTCTGAACCCGAGTATCTTACATTATCATTAATGAAAAGACTATCAGCTTCCCCGATGCTTGTTGACCACGTTTACCAAACAGGCGCCGAGAAAAAACTAGTTGACAGAGTCATTGATATTGGAAGTAAAGGTAATTTTTTGATAAACCGACGTGCTCGTGGAAGATCGGTTTTACTTTCACCGACATACTTTCCAGAAAATGTTAATGCCTATACCGATTTGGTTGCGGCTAATGGAGCTGGCAGAGTAAAGAAAGTCTTGGAATTATTAAAACTAAATCAAGGCTGGCCTTTGGTAAAAATCGAATCTGAAAGAATGATTGGCCAAACGCCAATCGAAGAAGCAGATATTCTAGTCACAAGAATGCTGGCAGGAGAAGGATTCTTACCGCCCCCAGCTATAGAAACAACACACGCTGGAGCAAATTCGTTCTTGTTTGGTCCGCGTCCCGGAAAGGCATATTTGCCCCCAGAAAAACGGCAGGTCTATGAAGCAGCAATGGCGTTGGTAGCAGCAGTTAGGCAAGGACAATTATTGCCAGCGAAATATGCCATCCGTTCACCCATCGCATTATTAAGTGCATTTAGAGATAAAGGATACTTACAGGCAAATACTGAGGCAATAGAGCAGTATCGCCAAGTTGCTGCTCTACGAGTAGGGCGAATAGAAAAACTAGAAAACAATTGGGGTAAGCTTTATCTTGTCGATTTACCAGAGAATCGTGAAGCCGTTGATATGGCTATTTCAATGGTCAGCGGGGCTGAACCGCAAGTAAACGCAAGAGAGGATATTATTTTATCCCTCCGACAAGGTGAAAAGTATGTAGAATCATTAATAGGTAGGAAAAGAATACTTGAAAACAAACCTATTGAAATTGATGAAGAGTCACAAGATGCAATTGATTCCTTCCTTCTAAGAGGTAGAGAATGAACAAAGATACTGGTCAAAAAGATATTCTTTGTAGGCATTTCTATACTTTAGGCTGGTTTGCTCAACCTGAGGTAATTGTGTTTCACAAGGGGGGAGTAAACGAACAGAAGAAAGTAATAACTGATATTGATGTACTTGCTTTACGTCCAGGGACCAACCTACGATGGGAAATAGTTCTTGGTGACTGTAAAACTCTTAGAGGGCAATCTCCTGCTAATCGTGCATTATGGTTACGTGGATTAATGAGTTTCTTCAACGCTTCAGAAGGTGTCCTTGTGTTAAAGAAAGAACAACCGATGGAAATAGACCATAAACTTTTTGCATCGGGCTTTGGCGTAACCCTGTTAAGCGAAGACGAGTTTGGGGCATATGATAAAGCTGTTCTTTACCCAAGTGGCTCCTCCGATTCTTGCATAAACCTCAATGAAATCCAAGCCATAATGGCGATAACCAACCGTTTTCCAAGAATTAAACCCCTTACTGAATATCTTTATACTTTATCTTGGAATGAAGGCAGCTTTGTTGAATTGGTAAGGAAATTGTTAGGCGAAGCCCAGCAAGTTTCTCAAGAGATTGATCCATTAGCAAAAGAGCATCAAGCCCTTGTTTTAGATGCTTGTGCAATTTTTTCTATAGGTTTAGCTGAGTGTATTGGTATTGTTTTTAAACAATACTTAAAACCTGGAACACAAAGTCAATTAGATGAATCTCTAAAGTATTTACTTTGGGGAGGGCGTAGTCAGTATGACTTTGTGGCCAAGCTAAGGAACGATTTGATTAATGCCAAGAAAGCTACACCAACACCTCTCACGTTACCTGAATGGGATAGGTTTATGCAACTGGTTCGTAATCTTCTTGAATATCCAGCTTTAGCTTTCTCATTACCTATTCTGTTTAGAAGTGCGGCTGTAGATATTCTACTCAACCGCTCCTTCCTTGAACGGTATACCTCTGAAGAAGACCTATTACTCCTAAAGTTTGGTATGCTCGTTTACAATTACTTCTGTCGAGCTGCAAAATTTCCACCCCAAGCGAGAGAAATTATTGAGAGTGAATTTGTCAAGAAACAGACGAGTGTTTTAAGTAATAAACATAATGGTCCCGACAGGGAAAGTGTAAGCATAGAAAATTCACCTTCCCAGGGACAGAACCAAGCCGCTACCTTTGTAAACCAGAAATCCGATGAAATTACAAGGATAACTGAAGAGACTCGAGATATTCAACCAGAATTACCACTTGATAAAGACGAAGGTTCTGCATCTGTACCTAATAAGGCTGATTAGAAGCACCTATGTTTAGCGAATGTAGATGGTGATGGCATGACTCATCAGAAAAAAACAAGTCAAAATTCGGCATAATGAGCTTGTGAAATGGCGACTGATACTTGGTGATTAGCATCTGACAGAAGGCGGTGATTTTGATAAGTTAGGTCGTGGTTTAGATCTTAAGGTTCAATCCTCTTACGGGAAAATTCACTTTCTTTCCAAGGCAAAAACGACCACAAATCTAACTTCCATTAATCAAAGCCAACTATAAGCGTTCCCAGTTCGTTTTCCATCCAGACAACAGCAAGAAAGCATCATTAGTAGGGTATCCGAATTGGAAAAGGTACTAGAATTATTGAAAGAAGAGCAATCCAAATCTCAAAGAATTTTTAAACGCCTTGCTGCCCTCATTCCTGGAAAAGGCTTTTAAAGGCACTTTCCAGGACTAAACACATTTGGGGAGGTAAAAATTATGAAAAGCAGTAATCATTCAGTGCATTTGATAAGGCTAGAATGTTTACTCCCAGATATGGTGAAAGCTATTTCTCACCGCTTGACTGAGGAAAAGTACTCCAATACCACTGGAGTTGGTTTTGATGAGGTTCTATTTGATGGTGATTATTTATCGGCAACGCTTCTCAAACGAACTCCAACTTTTATTCCTCAATATGATTTGTCAGCAGGAAAATTAATAGACCAGGAGTTTTTTATTTATTCGAGAATAATTTGGGGAATAGATACCAGATTTGCAATACTAGAAGTTGTTGGTCCTACAAGAAATGCGCGAAAACTTCTTTCAGCGATTACCTCATACCTTCATCCATCTGTCCAAATAGTGCCCATAGATTTATCGCCTAGCAGGGTCATTCCTGCGTTGATTAAAAAGTTATTTTTACAAGAAATACAAAAGCTAACGGTGAATAATTTTCAGTATAAAGAAGGGATCGTTGGTCGATTTGAAATGAAGGTGAGCAAGACAGAAGCAGCAACCGAAATTCTGGAAAAATATCCTAACGAGGTATCCAAAGCGAAGTTCTTGCTCAATCTTCCCGAGGTTGGTTCAGTTAAAGTATCATTCTCTTGTGATGGGCATATTGAAGTATTTTGTGACGAAGATGATTTATTCAAAGTGCTATCCATAATCAAAACAGCGCTATTTGTGAATGAAACAGGGGGCGATCATGCCTGAAGATCCAAGCTTCAATGGCGGCCGATGGAATAATGAGGCATCAAAACTTTTTGCTAAAATGGGTTGGGAGAAAATCGGTGATAGCAATATCGATGTCGAAGGTACGGATGGTCATCAACATGGACTTGATTCAGTATTTAGATATGAAATAACACCTGGATTTGGTTGGGAAGGAATATTTGCAGAGGCCAAATACTATAGTAAAAAATCGTTCCAAATGGGGAAATTGCAAGATTGGATAAAAACAATTAATCAAAAGATGCTCGAAATAAAAAGGTCGGATGACTTCTATCAAAGGTTCCCAACCCTAAAAGAAGGTAACACGCAACTTAGGAACGGTATATTAGCAATTTGGATTCATGATTTGAATGGAGACCTTGGATTTCACGAGGATTTTAGAAGTGCAATGCGAGCGGTTAGTGTGCCCCACGGTAGAGGAATACCAGGAAGAATCAACCGGATGTTTGTTGTAGGGAATGAGGCGATCCTAAGGATTTGTTCACTTATCGACACATTGAAAGATTATAAACATGAGGCCGGTTTGGAAGAAAATAATGTAAGCTTTTGGTATCCCGCAACCAAGACATCTCCTGCCATTTCATCAAAAATCCTAACCATTGAATTAGTGTTTTCAAAGTTTGTACTTGCAAAAGCGAAGGCTTTAAATACAAGGTTCGGTGAAAGAAATCTTGTAATGTACAATGGCCCTCGTGACTATGACAGCTATTTGAAACTTCGCGAAGCCCTATTGCTGTATCAGTTTGTTGATAATCAGGTTCCTCTCACGATCTTTAATTATCAAGATGATGAGGACTTCCGAAAAATAAAACCTGATGTTGAAAAATTGTACAAAGCCGCAGGATATCCAGATGTCGAGTTTCGCGGTATGACAAAATTTGCTGGTCTTCCAACTTGGATGAAAGATGAAACGAGGTAAAAAATGGAAAGAAAAGTGATTTATCCTGATAAATTTGCACTTCAAGTTTCATTATGTGACTTTTGTTCACGACAGTTCGTAGATATATTTGCTCAAGATAGGGGTGTTTTTATTGCAAACGCTACTCAGAATGAATTAGGAGAATTTTTATCTGGTCTCTTTTTTGATGGAGACGATTTATCAGAAATACATGAAGCTGCATTACATGTTTATAAAAAGAATAGCTTATCTGGTTTTTGGGCATCTACAGATGGGGATGGCATAACATTGTTAGATGAATTGGAAGCTTCTAGCGGCAGAGTAGTAGAGCCTAAAAACCAAATGACTCTTGGACCAATTATTCAAAAGAATGGATTAGGTGATAACACTTTTAGTGGAAGTGTCGGGTATTTCCAAAGACAACCAGGACGAGTCGAATTTCTAAGTGAAGTTCAAAGGAATTTTGATTTTTATATAAAAGAGGTTGAGCAGAATCGTTGGCAAATTCTAGTGGATGGTCATCGTTCCCAAGATGCTCAAATATTGGAAGACTGGTTCCCTAATTTTTCGAGGAGGAATTACCAGGTAGTTACCATCGATCAAGGTGAACTAAGCAACACTCAAACAGTAATGTTCTTCGATGAGTTATCCCGATGTGGCATGACAAGTGATTGGAATTTTTCACAAGTAAAAAGAATAACTTTAAGAAAAAATTCCCCGCAAAACAATGAAGAGGATGAGAAAGATGAAACGGATCGGTCTGTCCTCTCAGGAATAAGCCAAGCAATTTTGGAAGGGCAAGATTTACGTCAGAACTCATTCGTAAAGCAGTGTGAAACTGGTGGATATCGGTTCACTGCAATGACATACGAATATAACCACGTAAAACAACCTTATGTTGTTGAAATCCGTGCAGAATTTAAAGGGCGCCCTAAGCTTTTTGAAGTAGCTATGGAGAAATCACTGCGACGGACGGGACGTGAGGAAAGGCTAGAAGATTATCAATTTCCAAAAGATCAAGTGCTGCAGATGCTGTCGGCTTTTTATGGGCAAGCCAAGTTTATCTTTGATCAAATAGTTACTTAGCTTAGGAACTGTCTAAAGCTTGCTTTTGGAATAGTTTTTGAAGGGTTGAGGGTTAGAGCCAATCGTCACTTAGGGGCATTTGGTCTGGATGGGATATCTCAATAAAACCTGTCTTAAATTCCTTGCTAGTTAAATATCTTCTTACCTTGTCGGCTATAACAACGTTTATGTTTTTGCATTCGACCATATTGCTTTGAACCGCAATATCAAAGCCGAGTTTTTTCATTTCCCGAGCCACGTCTCCTAGGTATTTACTTATCGAAGTCTTTAGAGACCGTTTTGAATTTCTATCAAACCATTTATCCCATACTGGAACAGCACTGCGACAAATCTCGTCTTGAGAAATTTCAAAATGACTCAAGTCTAGACGCTTCCCTATATTCTCAACAACCGACGCGCGAACTCTTTCTCTTAGAGTTGCCAATTCATATTCATCATTACTTTGTATAGAAGGATCTATTGGAATTAGATACAGAGGTCTGGGATCTTCTCCCTCTTCTAGAGACATAACTTTTTCATTCTTAAAGCAAAATTCACAATCCTCAGGCCGAAAAGACAGCAAATAGGCGCCATCATTCCTTATAACAATTTCCAATACACCAAATTCGCTTGGCTGAATAGAAGACTGCAAGAGCCTTTCAGCCAATTCTTGCGTTACAGCCACCGTTTGTTCCCCATGACCACCACTAACAGCAAGCTCTAAGAGACTCTGCCAATTTTCAGGTTGCTCAAATCCAAAATAATTCGCCAAATCAGGTCCCCGAAAAGTAAGCATGGTAGAAACTTGTCTTGCCTGATCGCTCTCTAAAGGGAAACGAGATTTCTTGCATTCAACAATCAAAAGATGATTATTGCCATTACAAGTAAATAGGACATCAGGTGAAGTAGATCTTTGAAGCTTCATGGTCCCTGACGTATTATTTGCTTGTAGAAGTGTAGTGAGACTTGTAGTTAAATTTGGAGCAATACAATAAATAGAATAACCTCGCTCAAATAATATCGGGCGGATAATTCCATTACTTCCAGGAATTCCTAGATATAAAAACAGATTTAGTTGAAATAAAGGTGTCTGTTCAAAACTCAAGTTTACCCCCCTGCTTTTCTAAAAGCATCTTCAATCAAATCTTTGTAGTCTTTTCCGGCAAGTGTTACATTAATATCAGGATCAATATAAGATTGAACATTAGTTACTAGGCGATTAACCGTATTTCCACAAGTTCCTTTTGGCAAGATAGCAATAATATGTTTTGGTGTGAATTCAAGAAAGATTTGTTGCCACAAATGAAGATCAACTCCATAGACATGCACTTTTCTATCGTTAAGCCATAAAGGGTTCCCCCATAACCGTAGAGGTCCTTTTCCCTGTTCAAAGGTTATATCAACGACAGATTTAAAAGTAGCTAGACTAAGTGGTGAGTTGAAGTTAATAATTAGAGGAGAACCGGTAATTCGATAACCTGATCCATCTGGGAGATTTACAGTCTCGAAGTCTAGCCACATTATTTTTTCAATCATCTCAGTAAGGACTGAATAAATTTTCGTAACTGTAAGTATATAGTCTCGACCCTCCCGAAAACTTGAAGCTCGATGAGTGACTTTACCCCATGACCAAAATTCATACCCTCCTCGTTTGCTAGCAGGCAAACGAAGCATTTTAATTGATTTGAACGCGGAATAAGCGCGTTGTAAATTTGGGAGAAATTGATCAACTTTCCTAGCTGTATCCGTAATGGTCATCACAGAAACTTTGCGTTCTTTTATCTCATCCTCAATATCAAGTAGACTTTCCTCACCTTCGTCCTCTTCACTTCTCGAATAAATGTCTTCTCCTTCGAATCCCTCAAATCTAGCCTCAGTTTCAAATTTCATTCGGATGATTCTATCGGGTGATTGAGGGACAACAATATCATTCCATAAAGAGAGAAAATATTGTCCTGATAACCATAATCTGTCCAACTGCGAGATTTGGGAAATCTCTCTTTGCAGTAGTTTGTCAATATCTTTTGTGTATGATGTTGAGTGCAATAACCAATAGCGTTGAGAAGTATAAGGTTCTAAAAAGCCCAAAGTCTCTGTTTCAGAGTTCAGAGCAAAACAAGACCCATTATCAATCGGTTTTAGCTGAAATCCACGGTTTTGAAGAACAGATACAATATCTCTGCCATTATGATTAAGGGATGTTTCCAATACATAGGATTTAATAAGCCCCGATTGCTTAGAAAATTTATGCTGATCGATTTCTTCCTTCCGATCAAAAGCATAACTATCTAAGTAATTAAATAGGTCTTCACGAGTCTGAAAAACAGGAGAGGAAGGCATCATGCTTTTTCCAAGCATTAATTAATAATAGAAATTAAATCCCTAGATTATTATAACCTTCATAGATGGATAGTCAATTGAAATTTCACATCACAGTGTTCATTAAGAACGATAGGCTCTGAGTTGCCTCAGAGCCTATCACCCTAGATTCCCAATCCTATCTGACCTTCTGGCACCACCTCCCTTCTTGATTTTCTCCGAACCACAACGACCTTCTCAGCTATCCAGTCCGACCAGGTCATCACCTTCTCGCCTGGCAAAATCACCGCGCTCGGCGTCATCAGGCTGCCCAGCGGGTTGTTGCTCACCTTCATCTCGTCGGCGAACAGGGTCTGCAGGTCGGGCAGATCCGCGCCATTGAGCACCTCGCGGGCTAGCTCGGTCAGCAGGTCGGCGTCCTCTTCCGGTACGATCGCGCCGCCAACCTCGTCCCCGTACAGCAATTGGGCGGCTTTCATCTTCGCGCCCATCAGGGATAAGGCCCGCGCTTCCATCGTCCCGTTATAGACGGAGAACACCGCCCGCACCGGGCGCACCTGGCCCAGTCGCCACACCCGGCGGACTGCTTGCCAAAGGGTGTACAACGAGTACGTAATTTCAAAAAACACCACCGAGGAAAATTGGATCAAGTCGAGGCCGGTTTTCACCAATTCCGGGTTGCAGATTAGCACGTCCAGCCGGTCGGCCCGTTTGGCAATCCACTCCTCTCGCTTGCGCGGGTCCACGTTACCGCCCAGCACTGTCACGCGCAGGCCGTTCTCTTCCAGCGGCAGCACCAGGTGATCCTGTATGTCGCGCTTCCCTGTCTGGCGCACGTAAACCAGCACCTTGCGGCCTTGCAGTTTTTCCGCCCGGCAGAAGTTCGCCAGCCAGCCCTCCTTCGGCAGCCAGCGGTGACCGTTTGGGTTGATCGCCGGCAGTTCCATCAGCGGCACGTGGCGGATCACCTCGCCCTGCTTGTTCAGTTCATCAATGATAATGGTTTCATCGCGGAATGCTGAGTTTGGCCGGGCCAGACTCCATTGAAGCCAGGTCGAGAGGTAGCGGTTGGATTGCAGCGCCATCGACCGCAGCGTGCTGTCCATCTGGTGATACTGCTGCGACTGATCGTTGAGCATGGTTAGCGTGCTGACTTCCTCCTTGTATTCCGGCAGTGCCAGCCCAAGGTCTTTCAGGCTGAGAAACACGGTCGTATCCAGCAGCCGGTTGACGATGGCCGGACTTACGCCCGGCTGTTCTTTGGCCTGGTTGCGGTAGCGCCGGTTGCCGGTGAACACGCCGTCCTCATCTTCCTCGTCACTCTTGCGCCGGCGGCGTTGTGATTCGAGTACGCCGTACAGCCGCGCCCAGCGTTTTTCGTCATGAAAGGCGAAGTCGTGCCGGACGCCGGCGTTGAGCCGGTGCAACAACCAAAAGATCGATGTTGAGCGGCCACCGAAGAACGTCCCCGTGAGGGTGAGTGTCGATTGGCAGGCAGTGATCAACTGGTGGAAGGCTATGCCCCGATCTGAGCTCTTACCTTTATACTCGTGCGATTCGTCGGCGCAGAGCAGCTTGAACGCGCCCTTCGCGTGCTTGGCGATGTACTCGGCCAGCGACCAGCGCCGCGCTCCGCCAAAGCGGAACAGCGGTGTATTGCAGGGCCGCGTGCTCCAGATAGTATTCCCTTGCTCGTCGCGTTTCAGGCGGCCGTCCGGCCCTAATTGCCAGCCAGGCACAGAGGCCCGGCAGAAGCGCCGTTTTCCGGCCAGTTCCTCCGGGTTGGTGATGTACACACCCTCATCGCCGTAGACAGGCGCGCCACAGGCCGGGCAGACGCACACCGTTTCCACGTGGTTGGTCAGCGGGTCGCGCACCTTGCGCAACGTCACCGCCGGTTCCCACCCCGAGCCAATCTTGGCCGAGGTGTTGGCCATCACCGCCACTGCTCTCTTGCCCAGCCGGCCGCTTTGCCAGTCATTTAAGAAGCTACGCACGTCGTTCACGTCAGCTCGCTCATCGCCTGACCGGCCAATCCGGCGCAACTCGCGCGCCTGTGCCCCTGGGATCACTTCTTCGATCTCGCGGATCCACTTGGGGACCAGGTGCGGCGGGCAGAGAATCAGCGCCGGGTAAGCTCCTAAGAGTTCGATGGTAGATGCGGCGATCCCGGTTTTGCCCGTGCCCATTTCCGCCTGGATATTTGCCACACGGTTCTTGTGAATACAGCGTGCGACCGCGGCGGTAGCATGACGTTGGGTCGGCAACAGTCCCGGCTCAGGCTGACCAGGTAACGCCTTGCGACCTTTGCCAAGTGTATCCAGCACGGCGACTTCCGCCGGGGTAGGGTCAAGGTTGTAGAGCGGCCGGTAGGTCTCCAGCACGTGCGCGGCGATCTTGTCGCCGTGAGCACGCATGAAGTCCGCCAGCCCCTTCACGTCCTTGATGATCTGAATGCCCTCCTTGTTCAGCACAGCTATCGTGGTGATAAAGCGGTCGCGGTAGACCTCGGTGACCGTCTCGCCGTCGCCGTTATCGTGCTCGTCCACCTTCTCGACCACCTTCACCACCCGCCCCTTGATCAGCATCGGGCGGCCCTTTTCGTTGGTCAGCCGCACCGTACCCATCATGCCAGAGGCCATCAACATGGCGATGTGGCCGCGTTTCAGCGGCATCACCGGGCGGGTGAGTTCGGCTTTTCCGCGCGTGGGGTTGAGCAAGTCCAACCACTCCTTCGAGCGGTGAACGCCGTTTGCGCGGGTCGCCTCGACAATCTCCTCCGGCTCCCAGTCGCTGCGCTTGAACAGTACAGGCTTACCATTCGCGCCACGTTCCGGCGCGGGCAGCAGGTGATAGACCGGTTCGCCAAACGGTTCCAGAACCGGCAAGTTTTCGCTTGCTATGGCCTGGATTGCCAGAATCTCCTTGTCCGTCGCTGCTAGGTAGCTCTTACGCCGGTATCCCAACACCACCACCTGCTTGAAGGTTTCGAACTCCCCGTCAGGGAAGCGCCCAACCGTCAGGCACTCGTAGTAGTTGGCCAGCAAGCGTGCTACCTCGATGATCCCCAGCACTTTCTGTGGGATCACGTAGATCAGCAGCCCACCGCGGACCAGCTTGGGCGTGGTGGACTTGAGGAAGTCGTACTCCAGGCGCTTGCGGCTGTCGAAGCGATCGGTTTCATACGGCGGATTTAAGTAGAGCACTGTGATCGATTCGTCGTTGAGCTGGCAGACCTGCCAGGGAGCGTTATATACCCGGTTCATCACCTGAGCAGCCTTCGCCGCCCGCTCCGGGGAAAGCTCCGCGCCCCAGGTATCGCAGTTAAAGGCACGGCCCAGTTCACTCGCCGCCTTGCCTTCGCCGGCGCACGGATCGAGCAGCCGGCCACGCGCACCTCCAGATTCAGCGTAAGTCTTGAGGGTTTCGAGTACAATTTCCGGGGTCGGGTAATAACCCATTTTTTCAATTGCAGGGGGTCTCATGTTCGCGTCTCCTTGAGAATAAGTAAGGAGGAGACGCACTACCTCCCCTGTGAGGGAAGCGAAGCACGTCCCCTCCGGGGTGGTAGATTTTCCTGTCACGGCGTTTGCGTGACAGTCTTTCCTTTGATTTACTGGTTATAGAGCGATCATTTCCTCCTTGAGTAGTGCCGTGATCAATCCTTGCCAGTCTGCTTTCAGATGCATGCGAAACCCTTTCAGGCAGTCGCCGACCGTCACCAGGTCGCGAATGTATCCTTGATCTTTGGCTGCTTTCCACAACGCTCCCGACCAGACATCCAGAACCGGGATTTCCAGCGCCTCTTTCAGCCGTTCAGAAAAAATCCGCAGCATTTCCTGCTTGGGTTCGGCGGTTGTCTGAAAAACGAGCAGGTACGCGAACTGGTCCTCCGGGTCCCACTTGCCGGGCAGCGCCTGGCGACCAACGTAGGTAACGTGGTGACTGGTATATTCCGGCATCGCTTGCCAGACCTGTTCGTACCGATCCAGCGATGACAGGTAGATATCCTGCTGATCGTGGTTCAAGGTCAGCTGCTTGGAGGTCAAGAGCGTTGCCCGGATGCTCTCCAGGCTGGTCTTGTACCCAACCGCGCCGGCGTACACCAGGGTGTGATCCTCGTCATAGGCAAAGCCGGTCAGGTGCACCAGCGCCTGGCCGTTGCGCAGCCTGGGGACCGCTCCTTGGAAGAGCAGCCTTTCCTGCCCAGCCCCTTTCTCATCCCAATTGATTTTCCAGATAATGACACCGGCGTTTGCCCGGGCCAGCTCGCTGTTGATCTCCTTCAGCAAGTTATAGGCCGGCTCCCAGACGGGCACACCGGTGAAGGTGATCTCCGTATCATTTACCCGGATGATCGCTTGCCGGTCCGCCACCCGAACGGTTGCTTCTCCTAGCGCCAAAGGACGGTAATGCGCCAGCACTTTCGGCAGATCCGCGCCCGGCTTCTGGGTGAAGATGTACGCTCCAAGTTGGCTGTCATAATTCAGGTAGCCGCAGTCACCAACGGCATAATCATGCGGGTACTGCGCGGCTTTGATGGCCGGCAGATCTTGCCGGGTCGGCAGCCCTGTACCGTCCTCGTAGGCCGCAATTACGATCTTGCCTTGCTTCTGACGCTCGATCACTGCGCTTACCCGCTTCTGCAGATAAGTGTCTTCATATGGTTTCATCTGTTGCTCCTTATAGGAAAAATGTGCCAACGGTTTCAGTTATCCAAGGGGAATGAAACAGACAGAGTCTGATCATCAGCAAAAGATAAAACGCCTGAAACTGTATTTCTTCGTACCCCACAAAGTAACCATAACAGCCACTCTCGGTGGATTCACCGAAAAGAAATTCAACACTGGGGAGGTAAAATAAAACTACGTCGAAGGTTCACGTAACGGAAATTTGATTTTGCTGATCCCAGGACAAGCGGATTGGCAATCGTGGATAAAATACAAACGGCTAGACCAGCTTACCGTTGAAACCCTCATGAATGTACAATAAAGGTACTTTCTCATCTTTGTACACTCGATTAAATGCCCCCCTGGAGGACACGTTGCCTCCGAGGGCGTTAAGAAACAAGTCTGTCGATCGTTATTTGCTGATGTAGAAGGAGGAGATTGTAGATGGCTCAATCTCAGTCATCGACTCCTAGATGGGTCGAAACGTCTCGTGAGTTAGTGAGCAAGATTCGAGAGAAGGCTGGTTCGCTTCGTGAAGCCGGCCAAGAAGAGATTCGGATGGGCCTCGAGCAGGTCACAGTCGCGAACAATTTAGAACGAGAAGCCGATTACATCGAAAGGATCGTCTATCAAGACCACTCAGAAGGGGTATGGAATGATGAAGTCGTTACAGCGTCCGGAATTCTTCTGGCTGGCACCCTTCAGAATCTAGATTCTCAAGCGGATTTCCTCGCCAATTCTGCAGACGCTTCAGTACGGGCTCAGAAGGAAAAACACGAGTTCTTTCTTCGTGCAGTTTCCAGTACCGACAGCTCGGCAGGCTCGGCCGTCTATATGGGAGCTGCGGTGGAGAGTCGGATCCATGTAATCCAACCCGAGTACCGACCACTTTACGTTGATTCACCACCAGAAAGATTGACATCTCGTGAGCAGCAATTCAAAGAACTCGCAGAAATGCTGGAAGAATATGACGCCAAATTCCGCAACATGCTAGAGGGATCTGAAGCAGCACTCAAGCTGGATTCTCCCGACCATCTCAGCCAAGCTGCACATTCAATGCGGGACCTGTTTCAACAGCTTTTGGAACGTCTTGCCCCCAACGAAGCTGTAATAGTTCAGCCTTGGTTTGAATCAACTGCAGGAGCCCCAGGCGGAGTTTCAAGGAGATCGAGACTAAGGTATCTACTCTACGGGGCAGGAGAATCGATTGACGAATGCATTATCGAGCAGCTCGATATCACCGCGCATGCTGCCAAGGAATCTTTAGACCTTTGTATTGCAAGGGCTCATGATCATGACCCGAACCTAACTGATGAGGAAGTTCGGCTTGCCATTGACCAGGCAAGATTCTCTCTCACGAAAGTACTCGATCTTCATAGTACCTACAGAGGAGATCAATAAGATCAGCATATCCATGATTAATGGATCAACGTCTAACATCCGCTGCAGGGGACGAGTTACGATCGGGCAAACGAGGCGCCAAGAATCAGGTTAGCCTGGGTCCATGATGTTTAATGCAAAAACGCTCACGGGCTTGCTAAACCGATAGGTGGCTCAATTTATTTTTAAGGGATTAATCGATGTCGGACTATCCTTTACCTCCCCAAGATACCTCAAATTACTCTGACATGATGGCATATGCAGACAAGCTGGAGAAGTACCTATCCGATTTTCATCAGGCGATTCTTACGAGCATTGCTGGCATGGGTTCCAGTGTAACTTTTGCGGAGTTGCACACATATAGAAACTTATCAGACTCGCTGATAGCAACGCTGCGCAGGTTCAACAAGATTGCGGTAGCTTCACGGGTGATTGGTGAACGGCTTGATTTAGCGGAACGGGCACTAAATTGGCATCCTGTATTCGCGATCCAGGTAGTGACTACTGATACAGGTGGTAGCGTCGAACCTCTTCGAGTCGATACTGATTCAGATCGATCACGACTGCGCCGCGTCTTGGAGCAAGGAAGCCGGAAGTTGCCAATTCGAAACGAAATGGATCATTGGATCTGCCGTAGTGCATTCGATGTTCTGCGAAAACTAGCAGTAGATGATTCCGAGCGACGTCAACTAGATTTGGCAATTATTAATACTCTGGTTCATGGAGCATCTATTATCTCGGAAAGCAATCCTGACTTGGCCGTAGCCTGGCTGGAAGAAGCCGCTGTCTTGGCAAGGGACAGGCTGGGCGATTCCGAGCGATCGGGTGAATTGCTGCAAATGGCACATACTGCGAGGATCCAATTGGGTCCCGGATTGCCCAATGCCGCCAGCATTAAAACTGAACTAGAGAAAATTCTTATGCGTGGCCTTCAACGACAACATGCACAGCGATTCCTCCCGCCTATAGATGAACTGATTGCATATCACTCTGCTCCAACAGATGCCAACGATACCAAGCTCTATCGGCTATTGAGCGACAGCCGCCTTGTTGTTGATATTCACGAGGTAGAACGGAGGAAAGCCCGGTTTGCAAACGATGGTCTCGTCTCTTACATCCAAAGTTCACGCCGGGATAGCCATGACAACTTTCGTGGGTGGGAGGAACCAGAGGAGGGGCTTCGCTTCCTAGAACAGCATGTCATTGAATTAGTTCACGCAATTGGGGAAATATGGATCACACTTGAGAAGCAGGATCAACTCGGAGAGCTTGAGATTATCTCGTACCTGCAACGCTCCATGCCACAATTTAACTGGTCATTGATTAGACACGGTGTTCAACGGCACTTTGCGGGCGACTACATTTCATCGATTCACATTCTCACGCCTCAACTTGAATCGCTCATTGTACAGGTGGCTGACCTAAATGGCATTGCGACTATTCGACTTGATGACCAGAAAAGGCAAGAAATTTCTCCGCTACCGAGTTTATTAGGTCCAAGTAAGACTGATGTAAAAGATCTTTTGTCTGAGGGCCTATTCTGGTTTGCCCGGATATTCCTTGTTGAAAGCCGGTGTCGTTTCAACGTAAGAAACAAGGTCGCACATGGATTAATTACTACCGAAGAATGTAATGCCACCATTTCTGCCACTTTGATATTCTTGATCGCAAAAACAGCTAGTTGCCTCTCGCTCACGACTAATAATCTCGAAAAGAGGTCAGGCGATACTGAGTAAGATCAAACGCTTGGAACTGGCCAAAGACAGCCTGTTGATTTTGGACGAGAACGCTGACGAGAAATCAGGAATCGAAAGCGCCGATGCGTTGCGCCAGTATAATGGACGCATGGGGAAGGTGGATGAGAATCAGGTACCAGAGGTGCATTACCGTGATAATGGGGGGCGATGTGCCCCCCATATATCAGCTTTGATGCATCGGCATCACTACGTACAGGTAATCCTCCTCGCTGTGCGGCCTGATCACCGCTGGCGTATTGCTCGCATTCGCTTCGAAAGATACTTCCTTTGACTTAACCCCCTCCAGCACGTCTTTCAGAAAACGGACGTTGAAGACGATGCTTAGTGCAGGACCCTCCAGCTTCCGCAGCGGGACTTCGATCTCACTCGACCCGGTCTCTTCGGACTGCGCAGAAACGGTCAGGCTGCCTTTTCCATCAGCCGTTGGCGTAAAGGTTAGTTTGGCAACGTGGCCGCCCTCACGGGCGATGATCTCCACCTGCTTGCAGGCTTTGAGCATATCCTGCGTCCCCACAATCACCTTCAGCTTCGTGCATTTTGGGATGATTACTTTGTAGTCGGGGAAGTTACCTTCCAACTGCTGTGCGACCAACTCCGTATCGCCCGTGCGGAATGCCAGTTGGCTGCGGTTTTTCAAGCTGTACAGCCGGAAGGATTCACTGCTATCCGGCAAGATCCGCGCCAATTCTTTAAGCGCAGCCGCCGGAATGGTGAACCGAATGGATTTCGTAACAGGCGTAGGCAGTTGCAGCGTTCGAACCGCCAGGCGAAAGCCATCCGTGGCTGCCAGCCGCATGTTGTCCTGCTCCAGATCGACCTGCACACCCTGCAAAATCGGTCGCCCATCATCGGTGGAAGCCGCAAAAGCGACCTGGCGGATGGCATCTTTCATCGCAGACGATACCAGGGTAAGCGCCAGTGCTTCATTGCCAAAGACTTCTGGCAGGGGTGGGAACTCATTCGCTCCAATCCCGTTGAGCACCGTTTTCGAGCCGCCGCTTTTCACTGTTGCTCTGCATTCACCGTTAGCATGGATGTGAACGTTGCTGCCACCTTCCAGGGCACTGACCATGTCATTGAACGTGCGGGCCGGCAGAGCAATCGCCAGATCGCCGTCCAGGTGAGCGTCCAACCAACAGGACAGGCCAATTTCAAGGTTGGTGGCCGAAAGGCGCAAGCGACCATCTTCGCTTTTCAACAGCACTGTGCTGAGCGCCGGCAGCGTTGGGCGCGACGAGACAGCACGGGTTACGACTCCCAGCGCCTGCGCCAGGGATGCTTTTTCAATTGTCAGGTTCGTCATGGTATGCTCCTCGTAGTCATTTCTGGTTCTTTCAGCCAGTCTTTTAGGGCTTCAACCGCTTTCTGGTTGGCTTCCATCCATTCCAGCACATCACCAACCGTCGCGTTGCGGTCTTCAGACAGCCAGTGATCCAGCGCCTCCATCAATTCATCCATCTGCTCCGGCTTCAGAGATATCGGCGTCTCCGGCCACTGGCTGGCCAGGAATTTCTGTGCTTCCCATGGCCGGGCGACGAACGCCTTCCGCTCCTTGCGGTCGATTACCAGCCAGAATTCAGCCGGGCAATCCGACGCACCCAGTTCATAGGTCATCAAACCCGGGTATACGCGAGAATGCTCGACGTAGGCCAGGTATCCCATCCACTGACCAGTAGCCGTTACGATCCCATCGCTCACCATGGCTTCGTCCCCTTCAGGCTGCCACCAGGTGGCAAAGAACCGGGCTTTGCGGGTATATCCCACCGCCTGCTCTAGCAACGGATCGGGTGGGACAGGGATCGCCAGTGGGATCAAGTTTTCCATGTTTGTATCCATCTGTGTTCCTCCAGGTTAAGGGTGGGCGGCTGGCAGGGGAACCAGCCGCCCAGTGATGTGGTTTTAGTAGTAGCCCAATTCAAAGCGATCTTCGAAGGCAGAATCGAGCCAGCCGTCTTCGATCCGCGACCAGTTTTCGTACTCTTCGGTCAATGGGCCTTCGTCGTCGCTCTCAGGATCAGGAGCCGGGAACAGCGCGTTCTCGATGCTCATTTCAACCATCCATAACCATGGTAGGCGCTCCTGGTCAACCAACGAATCAGCTGATTTGCGCAGGCAGTCGGCCAGGCGATCATCAGAAATTTCCTGAACAGGCTGACCATTTTGCGACAGGAACAATGCAAGACGTTCTGCGAGTTGTCCCCACGTAATTTGAAATGCCGGCGCATCCGGCAACAGACCAATCAGCCGGATGCGCTCCAGCAGAAGCTGATAGGTAGGATCGTTTTCGAGCTGTGTTTTATGGCTTTCCGTTTCCATGTGCATCTCCTTGTTAGTTGAACCCTAACCCGCTTTCCTTGAGTGATATCCATCGACCCTGACCTATGATCAGGTGATCCAGGCAATTGATATCCATCAGCTTACCTGCCTGAACAATGGCCCGCGTCACCGCGACGTCCTCGGGACTAGGCGTTGGGTCACCAGACGGGTGATTATGGCTGATCACAATACCGGCAGCGCTCTGCTGTATCGCCGCCTTATAGATCTCGCCGATCCGCACCGATGAGCAGTTCAGCGAGCCGCGGTACACCTCAACCACCTCGATAACTCGGTTCCGCGTGTCTAGCAAAAGGGTCACCAGGTATTCTTGCTGTAGGTGAGCCAGTCGGGGCATCAAGATCGCCGCCGCTTTCGCAGGGGAGCTGATTTCAGGCCGTTCTTCCTGGGGTTCCAGCAACTTCCGGCCAAGCGCAAGCGCAGCCTTCAGTCTCAGGGCTGTCGTTGACCCAACCCCTTTGAGGCATGCAATCTCGTTGACGTGCGCTTGGGCAAGCTTCTGGACAGAGCCAAAGCGAGCAAGCAGCCGCTCAGCCGTTTCGATCTGTTCCTTACCGCCGATAATCACCGCCAGCAGTTCGGCCAGATTGCATGTTTCAGCGTTGACCGAGACCCGGTAGGCAGGCTGCTCTTTGAGGGGTAGCAGTTTCACTTTTGGTTGCAGGTAGGGGAAATTTGTCTGTGTTGGGAACAATTCGTCCATTGGGTCCGCCTATGAAAAAAGGGACGGATCCCTCCCGAAGGAGATGTTCCGTCCCCTTCGGGGTAATATCGTAAATCTTTCATGCAGTTGGATCGTATCCCTCTTCTGCGGCTTTCCGGTAAACAGGGATTAGATCCTCGTACGTGAGGATTTCGTCTCTGCGAACACCAGGATAACCTGGCGCCGGAGGGATAAGGTATGGATGCTCAATCCAGTTCTTGCGAATACGCTCCAGTTTTTGCTGAAGGAAGTGCCTGATTCCTCCCTGGCTGCAACGCCAGCCCAGTTCATGGGTATACTTGCCATCCCAATCAGGTTCGCGGATTACTTTCGCGCCACATATCGGGCAAGGCGGAAGTGGATCAGGGGCACGCTGCCCTCCCTCCAGCAAATATTCGCGCACAGCATCAACTGATGGACATGACGGTGCGCCGCAAGAACACTGTTTCTCCTTATTGACCCGGTGATAACGAGGTTTTACTGCCTGGCCAAAATCTACCAGGTACTCGTAGCCCCAGACGGAAACGCGGATTGGGGTAACCAGGTCGGGCATAATCGTTTTCGGTATCGTCTCCAATAGCCCTCCTCTAGTGAGGAGGAGGACACCTATCCCACAGAGGGGAAAGGCATCCCCCTCCGGGGTTGTTGCGGAAATCTGGATTAGTTGGACCGGACGAAGGCAGCGTCAAGGTCAAGAGCAACCGTAGGCAGGTTGCGGCTTGCGGTGACTTGAGCGCCGAGCACTTCTTCTTCCAGATACTCAGCCACTGCACCTATCAGTACAGCGTCGGTCACCGGGTCGAAACCGGTTCCCAGGTGTTTTTCTACCAATGTGACAATCGTTGAAGCAATCTGGCCTGTGGTCATGTGCGCTCCTAGAACGGGATATCATCATCGGGCGTAGACGACCCGGCACTGTAGCTTCCACTTACGGTGGAACCGTGCACCTGCATATCCACCTCGCCGTTCTCCTTACCCGACAGGAACCGCACGGTGGACGCATTCACTTCGTATGAAGCGCCGGCCGACCCATCCTGCCGATTGAAAATGCGCGGTCCGCCCGTGTCTGGGTCGGGGGTGAGGCGACCTTCGATCAGTACCTTGCTCCCCTTGTGAAGGAACTCGTTGCAGGTCTCCGCCTGCTTACCCCAGGCCGTAACGCGGAACCAGGTGGTTTCTTTCACCGGGCCGCCGCCATTTTCGGCATTGTGCTGACGATTGGTCGCCACCGAAAAGGTGGTCACCGGCTGACCACTGGGTGTGTAGCGCATGGTCGGTTCATTTCCGAGATTGCCGACCAGGATGATGGTGTGAAACATGATTTGCTCCTTTGTGAAATAGTGGTTTTAGTTAGCGAAGCCGAGTTCCGAGAGGATCTTCGACTCGCGCGATTTTGAGGTGACAAGAACCTGAGCTGCATCCTTCATCGCCTGGGTTTCCGTGGTGGCGTTATATTCATTTGCCAACCAGGTCAGAATATCGGGCGCGAGCGACTGCAGTTCAGCCAGTGTTTTTCCAGTCAGTTCAGGGCGTGATTTCGGCTTGAGGGTAAAGACTACCTTGCCCGCATCGGCAATAGAAAGGGTGTTGGAAGCAGGCGAGCGAGACGCGGCCGGCGCATTGCGAGATGGAGAAGTTGAGCCATTACCGCCCACTTGGGCAGAGGTATGGCCGTTCCCACCTGGCTGTCCGGTCGAGTGACCCGTCGTTTCGAGTCCAGCGGTTTGGGCGACCTCTTTATCGTAGAGGCTATTTCCAAACTGCTCACCGAATTGGCGGAAGCAGCGCTTCAAGCAGTCTGTAGCCGCACCGGCGACTGCCATATCGAGCGCCTCCGGGGTATCGCCAGAGAAGATACAGCGCCCAACGTCTGCGTGGCTAACTGTCTTGCCATCCAGTTCGGCAGTCACTTTGCCTGTAACCCACACCATCCCTACATCATCCATGACCGGCCTGCCCTGATCGTCCAGAACGGGCATCTTGCGCCGGTGCTGCTGGCTGTAGTAGGTCTGCGTCTTCTGCCAGCGCATGATCATCGGCTCCTTCAGGAGATCGAAGGACCAGACAAACGAGAAGATCTCATTCGCGCGCTGGATCACGTCGTATCCCTCTAAATATGGGACAGAGCCAAGTCCGGGGGCCTGGCGGCGCTTCACCCGGGACATATCGAGCGGCTGGCGTAGCTCCCAGCGGATGCGGTCAGATGGATTATCCGATGTGTTGCTCATGATTTTCTCCTTGTGACTTGCGGATAAATTAGTCGCACCGGATTCACTTTCGATGCTCAGGCGAACCGCTTCTATGTGCTTGCAGCGAATCGCCGGGCCTCGTTGAGTAAAATCCGGGCAGGTGCAGCTCCAGTTGCCTTCCTCACGCTTCACCAGGTAAGGACTCTTGCCTCCGTTTTTCACGGACCAGGCATCTTGACCATCCGAGGCGATCTGGAAAGCATTGGTGCGCAGCGCTTCCAGCGCTCGCGCCGTCCGTTCTTCTTGCGCCGAAGCAGTGTTTGCAGGGGTAGACACCATACTTTCCTCCTAGAGGTAGCGATTCAAGCGTTGGCGCAGCTTCCATTCCTCGCTCATGGCATAACGCAGCGTGAGCAGGCCATGAATCAGGATCGTTCCTGCCAGGCCGGCGATCAGAAAGGTCAAGATCATCATGTGTGGCTCCTTATAAATGGGTTTCAACGTATGGGATTTCAACCGAGGTATGTGCACCAACTTACGGTTGGCAGTGTCTCTGCATATGCAGAGCAGCGCACCGAAAAGATCGAAAGATGTTTCCATCCCTTCGGTCCGCTGCCCTACCTGGGCAGCGATATGTTTGTCTCCTGTGATATGAGCCCGGTATTTTGGGCTGTTTGTTAAGGTGCTTAAAACGAACAGGAGGATCGACAGTTCAAAGACCCTCCGACCTGGGATGGCCTGAATCCTGTGATCCTCCTGGTGTTTCCGGCCTGGAGGCCGGCGTGCTTACTTTATTCGGTTTGTGGCGTTATTTCTTATCGCCTGCATCAAGAACGATGAGACGCCGTGCAACGATCTCGACGGTGTTGCGGTCGATCAAGACCTGTTCCGGTTTCACTTCACCTAAGTTAATTTGGGCCGTGTTCCCACCTTTGCGCGCCTTTTCGAGAAAATCGTTAAGCGATTCGCGGTAATCCCTGCTTTGCAGGAAACCATGCACGCGCAGTCGCATTCCCCGGCGAATGGACATGAGCCCATTTGCGCCGCCACTGACCCGCACATTGATGTAATCCGCCTGATCGCGTTCAGCATCCAGCGGTTTAGGGGGAAGATCGGTATCACGGTAGGTGGCCAACCGGAAGAAAAGATCATCGGTGTATTTCCACGGTTCGCGGGTTACAATGCCCTCTAACACTACGTCATTGATCAAATTGCACCTCCAGGTCAGAAACAAAAACGGCTGAACCTTTCAGGGGAAAAAGGTCCAGCCGAGGAAGTGGCGCAGAGTGCGCCGCGTTTACTTCAATGTCATTATAGCATTTGCATTTATTTTGTGCAAGCGATTTTCGCGATTACAATTATTCTATGAAACTCACTCGCATCGATCCACAAAAGAATATGCATCGGTTTTACGAGGTGCACGTACAATCTACCCTGTTAGATAGCCATGCCGTTGTTTGCACCTGGGGAAGTATCAAAAATCAATACCACAGAGTGCGAATGATCAAAACCGAAACCAAGAAAGAAGCTGAGGAAATCGCTGAACAGATCATCGAGAAAAAAACTAAAAACGGTTACACGTAACAAAATTGATTGCATGTTAACACATCAAGCAAGTATTTGTCCAAGTCGAAAGGAATTTAACCAGAATCCACAAAACACCTACAAAAAAGTCGAGTTGTATTTGACCAAGGACGATATTTTTTAGTCCTACCAACATATATTCGGCAGTACTGAGCCTACTCCCTAACGACTTTGTTATCGCCGTTTTTTGCCTATAAATAAGGCGACAGCAATCAAAGGCATGAAAGGCAATACAATCATTACTATTCCTTTGGCAATTGAAATCACTGTTGTAAAATCCAATGGCTGAAGGTGCATCTTATCCTCCCGTTTTACCTAAACGTAGTCGTTCTAGAAATTTTGAAATAAAATCCGTTAATCGATCTATCCAGAGCATAGCGTGCCGATTGCGTGTCTTTCTGGCTTCTTCTGCCACTCGGTCTCGGGCTGTTACGGTAACCGAGGATCGATCACCCAGAGCGATGAGTTTAGTGTAGATACAGTTATCGTTGCATCCGGAACGGTCTATATCCAAATGACCAGGGATAAAGTGATACATTTGCGCCCCCGGAATCGCGTTCCCTGTTGGGGACACCAGTAATGACAGGAATTGCATGACTTCCAATCCCCCGGTAAACATGCTGAAACCAAACACATTTTGATTGCCTAGATCTGAATTGGCCTTCTGGACTTCTTCAATGTAGCGAGGGTCATTGGCGTACCCATCTCGTTCCGTGGCTACTTGTCCAGGATCATACTGTCCCAGGCATTCCATGCATTTATGCGATGGTGCAATTACATGCGCCCGCATATCACCTCTTTTTAGGCCGTATCCATTTTTGTTTATTACCAGGCGTATTCCCCCGTCTATGACAGGAATCAGATGAGCATATGCAATAAAATTCAGCACGGAGCGCGGCCAATGACGATCGACGCAGCTAAATAGAACATCACAGTCTAAAGCGGCTTGAAAACCGGATGCTTCGGCAATGCTCCATTCGTAGGTATCAACCTGAAACGGTCGAGCGGTTGCACTTTGTCGCAGAGCCTTGGCCAAAACAGTTACTTTGGCCCTGCGCAATAAGGCGTCTTCCCGCTTTGCGTGAAGAAGCCGGTCCAGGTTTTCCACCTCCACGCTATCAAAGTCAAAAAGACTGATATGCGCCACTCCCATGCGAGCCAAGGCTTCGGCTACCATTGCTCCGACGCTTCCTGCCCCGACAACGCCGACATGAAGCCTAGAAATATCTGCTTGTATGGTTTCTCCCCATGCGGATATAGTACGCAATTGTTCCCGCTGGGGTTTTGGCCTGGGCGCCAAAAAGTCCGCATAAGTAACTGCCAGTTGAGGCCCGGTTACCCGGACAGATGTGCACCAGTATCGCGTATAAGTGCGCGGTCGGGTTTTGATCCAAAACCTGGCACTCCAGGCGCCGTCTTCGGCCAAGGTTAGTCCTACGAATGGCAAACCGGTTGCAGCTTTGACAGCGGCCGCATGCCCCTGTTCAGCGGCAATATCGTCTGAGCTCATACCCTGCCAACCTGGTCCCCCGTGACTGTGCATAAAAGCCAGGCCGGCATTACAGGAAATGGCGAGACTTAATGCTCGTTCAAAGTATTGGGGAAGGAAACTAGCATTCCCGTGAACCAAGCGGTCATTTTCCCCGGGCAGGATCACCTTGTGAATTAAAGCTGTTGTCCGGTTACTGCCCTGGCTGGGAAACCACAGCGCAAAACACAAATCTTCCTGCCGGTCATCCCGAATGAGATGACCGGCAGCCTGTTCGTGGACATCAGAGGGAAGAGCTACGCTATAATGGTTCATTGCGTATCGAATAAGTGGCGGATATGGCGCATATATGCGCTTGCGGTTCTATTTGTACCAGCCCAGTTGGGAAATGGCCGGCTCCAATACTCCCAGTCTTCACCAAAATTGCTGGCATGAATTCCACCTACGGGATGAGGTACTTGAGCAGGGTTGAGGGGAAGCAGCCGAGGTGAGATGTGTGGGCCACTGGGTGGAGTCATGGGGAAATCATCTCCCACAACAAATCCCAGTTTAATCTGTTGCCCTGCGAAACGACCAATCGGGATAGTGTAGGGGAAAGCTAATCGATTTTCCCCTTTATCCTCGACTTCGTACCCCATTGCTTTAATTTGTGCAATGAAATCACTACGAGCCATAAATCGCCCCTCCTATGAAACCGTGGTCGGACCCGTAGAGACGGATATAAATTTCATGCGCTCGTGCATATGAATGGGTTCATTCAGCTTGTTTTGGTACGATTCCTGGTGGTTCCCCATGATTTGCACCAGATAGTGCGTGCCTGGATCTATCCCTGCATTCTGAAGAATCTGCACTGGGGTAAGAACGTGCTCGCCGGTTGTTTGCGGCTCATCGTCGACTGAATAAGTAAAGGTGGGCATGTTGTACTACTCCGCAACTAGAATAATGATGGTGTTAGGAAGCTAGCTGGGTTTTAGCCAGCGAGCAGTCGGTCGGCTTGTGGTGACGCTTTACGGTTGCTCAACTCTGCAAGCCCAATAAGGTTACCGATATTGTTGTTGTAAGCTTATACTTCACCTCCTCGACTTATCCAATTTGGTATAGTTAGTATACCACTACGGTAACCCACTTGTCAAGACTAATCCTCTGTGGTATAGTTAACTTATCCAAAATGGTAAAGAAAGGAGGCGTTATGCCCGGCAAAAATAGAGCACCAAAATCAGATGTCACGCTCTATAAACAGCTAGGACAAAGGATGCAACAGGCTAGACAGGGGGCACAAGGAGGAAAAGGGTACACACAGGAAGAACTCGCAAAAATTTTAGACGTCACTCCCATTACTCTTTCTCGCTGGGAGACGGGAACTCGATCACCTTCATTTGAAATGCTGGAAAAATTCGCGAACGAAGTGAGTAAGCCATTATCATATTTCTTTGAGCCAGAGCCGCAGGAAAGCGATTACATGCAAATATTATTCAAAATGGCCAAAGACTTGGATGAAACAGATCTAAAAGAAATTGTCGAATATACTCGCTATCGGTATCAGCGCTGGTATAACGAGCACAGGAACACGGAGGAGAGTTGACGCATTACCTCGCAGCCGAAATCCAAAACAATACCCTAATGCGCAAATCTGCTCTCAGCGTGCTTCAAGGATACAATATCCGGGAACCTCCGGTAAATGTATATCAGATTTTAACGGATCAGGAGGTACAAGTCGATTTCTTGCCGTTTCGCAATTCGAGACTTGAAGGCTTGTACCTCCGAAATATCACCGGTTCAGGTATTGCCGTCAACAGCAATCATCCCCGGCCGAAACAACGGTTTACGGCGGCTCATGAATTAAAACACCATCTTCATGATGTCCCTGATGACGGAACACAGTTGCCCCCATGCCTTTCCAATGCCAGGACTCATATTGAACGGAAAGCGAATGCTTTCGCAGCAGAGTTACTCATGCCCCCGACGATGTTTCAGGCGGTAATTGATGAATTGGGGGAGCTACTCACCATCACCACTCTTTCCGCTGTTTTCCATGTAAGCTACGAAGCCACCGTCTACCGCTTAAACACGCTTCGATATATCGGCGATGGACAGATTACGAAATTTCTTTCGTCCACCTACCGGCGGGAGGACGGACAAACGGCTTATCAGAACAGGCAAAATGGAAACGGTCGGATAGCAAAAATTCGCGTACCGGCAGTCCAGGCTGCACTGGGCTTTATAGATGGGGGGAGATATTGTAACAATTGTGGCGCACTGCTAATAAATAATCAGTGGAATGTTTGTCCTGAGTGCAGCACAAATCTTTAAAAACTACGGATGATGGGCTCTAGTTCCATATGTTTCACTGTTTTGATATTAGAAGGCGTTTTCCTCTAGCACCTTTTTCGCCGGTTCTTTCACCAATTGGAGATAAATTTCGGTTGATCAAATATCTTACCGCCTTAGTTGTTTTGTGAAAGTGCTCTATCGTCCGGAGTCTGGGACGGCGTGGAACTGGAAAGGTCAATGTTTATCTACATGGAGAACTATTACGCCCACTGGTTTTCGTTTATAAGGGATATGCAGCAATAACGCTGCTTTTTGTTTGGCCTGCTCTGGCCGGCGGTCATATCTTGAGGTTGTGCTCACATCGGCATGCCCTGCCATCTTAGCCACTATGGAGATATCCGCGCCCGATTCAAGCAAATCACTCACGAATGTGCGCCGTAAATCGTGCGGACTGAAGTGCTTCACGCCAGCAGATTCAGCACGCTTCGCCAAGAGATTATAAATCGCCTGAGGAGTTATTCGCCGGCCATACTGGATCTTTCCACCTTTGTTGATAGCAAGAAAAAGTGGGCCTGCATTTTCGCCACGATGAACCAGCCAGTCGGCCATCGCATCTACTGCACCACCTACCAGGTAACCAGTGCGTTCTTTTGAACGCTTGCCACGGATAATAAGCTTACCCACTTCTGGGTCATAGTCGGCCAGGTCAAGTGTTGTCACTTCCTCTCGCCGTAGTCCAACGCCATACATCAGAGCGATGATTGCAGCATCACGGGCACCGGCCGGCGTCAAATCATTCTCGCAGTTGGTCATCAACGCAGAAATTTCACCCGGTGACAGCTCACGACCAGCCGGTAGTGTTTCACCGGTAATTGCTTTTACATCAGCTGCTCGGTGATATTCCTCAGCTGTCATCTGTCCCAGGCGCCAGGCTTCCAGTAGAACACGCCGTAGCGCCACGCGCATCTTGTTCGCAGTTGCTGGTTTATAGGTTTCAGCCAGTCGCGCCATAATAGCGGCCGTGTGTTGATAGCGCAACGCAGCCCAATCAAGATTAAAACAATCTGGCGCGCCCATTAAACGGGCGATTGTGCTCAGGGCTTGTTGCTGCGTACGCCGGCCAGTCGGTTTGAGGCTAGCCAGGTAAACAGCTGCAGGGTTTTGATCCAGAGGTAGTTTTTCGGCTTTAACCAGATTGATTTCTGAGTGCGTAGACAGGGCAGTAGTGGTCATTTTTCCTCTGTGGATGGATTTCGAGAAGCCTCATTCTCATAAGTTATTTTATCCCATAACACTCCTGATCAAAACTCATACCGTTGTACTGCTCTAAGACTTTCCTTTTTGGGGCTCAACAGTATAAAACATATTCTGTTGCACTTTAAAGCGTTGGTTCAAATCTCGTCGCTCCCGCTAAAAACCTGCTCAGAAATGAGTGGGTTTTTTTTGTTTAAACTTCCTGTTTCGACAAAATATTTTGATTGATTGAGCAGGAAATTGTCAACCGAAATTGGTGTTTCTGGGAATGGATTTCTGTAGGCCTGAATTTACTTAGGAATGGAGCAATGTTTCTGATATATCATTGCTTCCGCGTTCAATGAAAGGACAGAAACTCTCTTAGGATAAAACCACGCCTTGTTTACGCCTCCCTCCTTACTTGTACCACACTGATTGGAAACCTAGCATAAACGGGAATTTCTTTCGTAGTCTTTATAGCAGAAGCCTCAGCATCTCTCAAGTTTGCATTTCAACTAACTCATAATGCTCAGACAATTTGCTTTTTTATCTTCTGCTGCACGATTTGACAACGGCAGGCGAGCAAAAGTAATAATTCAGATCATATTCAACGACCAGGACTGTTAGTACAAAAATAAATAATTAGGCATGCGTTATTTCCGTTTCTTGGGTAAAACACCTGCCACAAGACTTTTTGCGGTAAATAGAGTTTCTCCCTAAGCGATGGATCCGACAAATAAAAGTAAGAACCCTTGTGACCACAACCAATTTATGTGGAGTCAAGGATGAAGTCACTCTCCGTGTATTTACGATACCGTCTAGCAATTGTATGCGTCCTCATATTTAAGCGCAGTTTATTCCTCCGCTTAAAATATGCCAGTGTTGTCCAAATCGATTTTGAAACATACCCAGGGAAAGCTAATGGGTGTAATAAGCCTTAGGGCTGATCGGCGAGAAGGTAAGTAGAGCAATGTTGACACCATCTGGGCGATAATGTACAATTATTTCGGAATTTTCGGATTTTTTGGTTCTGGAGTCAATTTTAGGACAACTGCCAGGATGAGAGGCCTGTACAATACGGCGAAGTAGCGGGATGGCTGGACGTTGGCCACGTCACCCCTCACCATTGTAAAGATTTCCCCGTAATCTACCAGAACCCTGCAACCGCTGAAAGATGTAGGTGTGATTGTGTTTATTCGTCGAGAATGCTTGCCAAGGGCAAATAAAAAGTTTTGAGAGTTTAGAAAATTGGTCATGTTTTCAAAATCACGTTCAGTGCGTCATTGGCAGCGTTACCGCGAAATTGCTAGAATTTTTTTGCGGCACGGTTTTGGTTTCGCCATTGACCAGTTGCAACCAGGCTGGTACCCCTTCCGTCGCATTCTAAGGATTCCAGAACAGGAGAAACTTCCAACATCTCCCAACGATCTGGCAATGCACTTCCGTTTGGCGTTGGAAGAATTAGGTCCAACGTTTATCAAATTTGGGCAGATACTCTCCACCCGCCCTGACCTACTTCCACCAGCCTACATTGCTGAATTAAGCAAACTGCAAGATACCGTACCCCCAACACCTTGGGACTTGATCCGGAAGGTGATGATCCAGGAACTTGGCCGTGAGCCTGAGCAGGTGTTTTTGACAATAGATCCTCAGCCGATGGCGGCAGCTTCACTGGCTCAGGTTCACGCTGCAACCCTGCCGGCTGGCCAGGAAGTGGTCGTCAAAGTTCAACGGCCTGGCATTCCTGCTGTAATCAACACAGATCTTGAAATCCTGTCTTCTCTGGCGGCACGTGCACAGACAACTCGTTGGGGAAAGATCTACGACTTTATCAGCATGGCAAATGACTTTGCCTTCACTTTGAAGAATGAATTGGATTATCGTCGTGAAGGACGTAATGCCGACCGTTTTCGAGATAATTTTGCCGGTGAGCCTCACTTATACATACCGCGTGTCTATTGGGAGTATAGCAGTCAACGTGTTTTAGTTCTGGAACGTATCCATGGCATAAAAATTGACGATCTCCATGCGTTAACCGAAGCAGGTTACGATCGCCACCGGATAGCGTTACATAGCGCGCGCGTCATTATTAAGGAAGTCCTGGAAGACGGCTTTTTCCATGCCGACCCCCATCCAGGGAATTATAATGTGCTGCCAGGTGAGGTGATCGGTGCGATGGATTTCGGAATGGTTGGTTACTTGAGAGATAGGGATCGCATCGATCTTATCCGACTCTATCTCGTTTCTGTGGCGCTAGATGCTGATGGCATCGTTGATCAACTGATCCGGATGGGTGCTGCAAGCGCAGACGTTGACCGAACCGGGTTGGCGCGTGACATTAGTCGCCTTCTCAATAAATATTATGCCCTTCCTCTCAAAGACATACGCGCTCGAGAAGTAGTTGAAGAGATTATGCCCCTTGCTTTTCATCATCACCTGCGCCTGCCGAGCGATCTGTGGCTTTTAGGGAAGACATTAGCCATGATGGAGGGGGTCGGCCTGCAATTAGATCCTGAATTCGATGTATTTGCAGTAGCCCAACCCTTCGTACAACGACTGATCTGGCATATGGTCATGCCAAATTCAACGTGGGGACGAACGCTCTTACTCGGTGGAGCCAACTGGGGCGAGTTATTCAACCGCTTACCTCGTGCTGGAAACCGAATAATGGATCGTATCGAGCGGAACGAGCCTTTTGAGATCCACATCGATGATACGGATCGAATTATGGATAAGTTAGACCAGCTCTTCACTCGTTTATCGTTAAGCCTTCTTGTTGGCGCTTTAATCATTGGTGTGGCATTCCTGGTCCCGAGTGTGTCCCAAAACAGTTTGGGGCAGTCGATGATCATCGGTGGGTTAATCACAATCACGATATTGTGCATTTCTTTACTTCGATCAAGAACCAGGTAGATCCGTTTAAATCTAAGCAATTCTCCGCCAGTAATCATAAACAAAGCACCAGGGATCATTCCCAATCCTAAACCGGGTTTGCGAACATCAGGTAGTCCCGAAAGAGTAGAGGTGCATGTGCTGATAAAAGCGCCCGCGCATTACCGACGAACTAGCAAGCATGCTGTCCTTCATCCATGGAGGTTAACACTACCTTTTACGTTCGGTTTCATTCTTGGTCAGAGGTATAAAAAACCAGACCTAACGTGCCAGGCCCTGCATGAACGCCAATTACCGGCCCCATATCTGAGGAAATCAGCTCGACACAATTGAATTGACTTTGAATGGATTGCTTCAGTTGACGAGCTTCCTCAGAGGCATTGCCGTGTAGAATCGCAACGTGCACCGGTTGTTTTCCAACACTTTGTTCCATTAATGCCAACAGCCGAGAAACCGAACGTTTGCGTGTGCGCTGTCTCTCTAAGGGTTCAATCCTTCCATTCTTGATATAGAGAATGGGCTTAATGTCTAATGCGGTTCCCAAAAACGCTGTAGCTCCACCGATCCGTCCACCTTTATATAGATACTCCAGGGTATTGACGGTAAAAATCACATTCATTTTTTGTTTGATGCTTTCCACAAGGTTTAGCACTGCTTGCGCGTCTTGCCCTTGTTCTGCAGCTCTGGCTGCGGCAATTGCCATCATTCCTAAACCAAGCGAGACTGTTTCAGAATCGACAATGTGCACGGGCACATTGTCGAATAGGTTCCTGGCCATTTCAGCGGATTGAATTGTTGCGCTCATGTGGTGAGAAATCACGATTGTAATGATTTCCTCAGCCTCCTCCGCCAGTTGATTGTAGATATTCACGAAATCAGGTGCAGTGGGTTGGGCTGTTGTGGGCAATTTCTTACTAGTGCTGAGAAAACGGTAAAATCCCTCGTTATCCAGGTCAATTCCAGCGCGATATGTTTTTTCTCCAAACGCGACATAGACTGGGACAACATGAATGCCAAATTGCTCGCCTTGGGCAGGAGTTAATGAACAAGCTCCATCCGT
Organism: Anaerolinea sp.; assembly: GCA_029975055.1. Lineage (GTDB taxonomy): Bacteria > Chloroflexota > Anaerolineae > Anaerolineales > Anaerolineaceae > Anaerolinea. The sequence continues at coordinate 302,280 of JARKPU010000051.1, read as the reverse complement.
TACGATTGCTACTTTTCGCCTTTTCATCAATCAATCCTTTCATCCTTTGGGGGAATAGTTACCATGCATTTTCGTGCGCCAACTGACACCTCGCTCGGGGCTTACCTTCCGTCGCGCTATGTTCGATTGTCAGGCTAACACGAATATCTCTGTACATGGGATGCCATGATACGTAGTGGTAATTATCAACTTAGATTGATCTCCTTATTCTCGTTGAAATCGTGCCATCCCTCTCCTCTCAAAATAACCGAATGGATTCGATGCGTTATTTCGGTGGGATCCGCTTCCGTTCCAGAAAGGTCGTAATGGATTGGAAGAATATAAGGTGCTGCGACCTGTTTTGCCATATCAATTAACATCGATTTGTACTTTTCAGATCGAATTGGAGAAGTACGCCATGGAAGGCATAGAATCTCCGGCCGTAGCTCGATCGGGAATTGGTGGGCGTCGCCAACGTGCAACACATCGGCTTCATCCTGAATGTGAAATGAAAGCGGCGTGCCACCGGGGTCTGGCAGTCGTAAGCGGAAAAGCAGACTCACAGCAATGTACATGGGATCTTTCACAACACTAAAGCCGGGAAGGATTTTAATGTTTTCTACCTGTTCACCAGCCTTCACCGGCTTAAGTCGCGATGCGGGGATACCCATTTTTTGAGCTATTTCGCATACATCAGGCGCCGCCAGAACAACCCCGCTGGAAACAGATGCAATCTGACCAATGTGGTCCTTGTGAGCGTGGGATACGCATATGAACTCCACACCGGGCGACGGAGGACGAGTAAAATCTGGATCAATTAAGATATGTTGCTTTCCGAGAATTTCCACACATGAGTGGCCAAGATACCTGATTTTCATACAAATCCTTTATGGTCAACAACAACTGCAAATCAGACAACCTGGCGAAGTCTTGTGTCAGATAGCTTTCTGGGCCACAGAACCCACGGTAGTCTGCATAACGTGGTCTTCACCACTCACCTGGTCCACCGGCGCCACTACCCCATCCCCGTTGGTGAAGATGGGGTAGTGGTAACCTTGCCTCTAAGCTCAAAGGCGGCCTTGCCGATACGTCCGCTCCTCGCGTGGTTCCGTCGGCTTGAGGTTAATCCCCTCCAGGTACGGACGACCTTCAATATGCATAATCAGCGGTACGACTGTCTTGGCTAATTACAGACTACAGGGTTTTTATTTTGCAAACGTTACGTCCGCCGGCATACCCGGCTTAAGCTTCAAACCTGGGTTGGGCACAAGTAGCTTCACAGCATAAACCGTGGCGCGGCGGCCTTCGACCGTTTGCACGTTGCGCGGGGTGAATTCGGCCTGATCAGAAATGTGTGCGACAGTCCCATTGAACGTTTCCCCAGGGAATGAATCAACCCGAATTTCCACTTTTTCACCCAGGTTAATCGCACCATAGCGATCTTCTGGAACGTAAACCACCAACTCCACTTCATCCAGTTGGCCGATCGTCATGAGGGTACTACCTGGGGAGACTGTTTCGCCAACTTCGAGGTTGCGTGTCAACAAGATGCCATCGATGGGTGCCGTAACCGTCACTTTCTTTACCTGAATATCGATTGAATTCAACGCGGCTTGCGCCTGGGCCAGTCCAGCCTCCGCCTGAGAGACCGCGGCTTCTGCCTGTGACATTCCGGTTTGGGCGGCCTTCACCTGCAGCGAATTTTCCCCGGTTTGAAGTTCATTCATTCGGTCAATGGCCGCGTCAAAGCGCGCCCTGGTGACGGCCACACGGGCGCGAGCCTCCAGTACATCCTGGCTGGCGGCGCTGGTGAGCATGCGGTTATAGCTTTCCTGTGCCGCTCTCAGTTGCGCCTGGGCAGCATCGAGCTGTTTTTGAGCCTGTTCGCGCAATGTCTGGTTGTCTTGTGCCTGTTCAGCTCGATCCAGTACTTCACGAGCGACTCCAAACGCGGTTTGCGCTTCGGCGAGACGCTCTTCGGCCGCCACAAAGTTGGCGTTGCTGGCGCTGGCAAGCACGGCCTCCAGGTTCGCGAGTTCTGACTTGAGAGCTGCTTCAGCTTCCGTAACCTCCTTCTCAACGGCAGTGAGTTCTTCATCCGTTTCAAAGTACCAGACGGGCAGGTTAAACTCTTCCGGAACCTCTGACTGCCACGTGTTCACCCGGTTCTGTTGGTCTTGCTGGCGGGCAGCCTGCAGCACCAGGTTATATTGGGTTTGTGCGCTTTCCTGTTGGACACGGGCAGCGTTCAAGGCCGCTTCGGCCACCTGTACTGCCGCAGTTGCCTGTTCTCGCTGCGCCTGTACTAATTCGTCATCGAGGCGGAAGAGCCCGTCCCCGGTCTTTACCGGCTGCCCTTCTTCAACCAGGACTTCCACGACTTTTCCGCCGATCTCCGGGGCGATCGCCACCTGGCGAGCAGAAATAATGCCGGAAGCGGTTAAAGCGCCGTTCTCCCCCGCCCGGCTGGGGATCGAAGCGCAGGCGCTCAACAGAATCGCTGACAGACTAAGTAAAACCAGGATGCTCAAAAGACGCTTGTTCACAGAAGATCCTCCATACGAAAGGTAATGTTTTCTCGATGTGCTTCGACTATTCACAATGGCTCCAAAGTCAAACCAAAAGCCTCAACCGATCCGTTTCCGGAAAAGGAACACGGACAAGAAAAAGACCACCACGCTGAAAAGAGCCATCGGCCAGACCCACGGCCACAGGTAAAGGAACCCTATTCCTTTCAGCATGACGCCGCGCACGATCTCCAGAAAGTACGTTACTGGCAGGAGATAGCCGGCATAGTACGCCAGCCAGGGCATATTGTCGCGCGGAAAAAGCAGCCCAGAGAGAATGAACGAAGGCATCATAATAAAGGACGCAAGGTACATCGCCTGCATTTGTGTGCGCGAGACATTGGAAATCAGAATCCCCAGACCAAGCGAGCCAAGCAGGAAGATCAGGCTCAGGATAAACAAGAGCGTGATGCTGCCAGCCACATCCACGCCAAACCACAAGTAACCGACGCCTACGGTCATCGCAATGTTTAGTAGCGCAACGACGATATAAGGCAGGATCTTTCCCAGCATGAGTTCCCAGGACTTGATTGGTGTGACGATCAACTGCTCGAGCGTACCTTGCTCACGCTCACGCACGATGGCAAAGGCGGTCAGTAACAGGGTCTGCATCTGCAAAATGACCGCCACCAGACCCGGGATCATAAAATCCATCCGGCGCATATCTGGGTTATATAAAAACCGCAGTCTGGCATCAACAGGCAGCCTGATCCCATTGCCAAGCGGCGTGGCGGAGAGTCTCTGTACCAGGATTTCCTGTGATGCTGCCTGGCTGATGGTTTCCGCGGCTAACTGGGCGGTCTGTGCAACGCTAGGGTTTGAGCCATCGATGAAGACGACGAGCGAGCTTGAACCACCTGTAGTTACCTTCCGGCCAAAGTCCTCCGGGACCAGCAGCCCGCTGCGCACGATCCCCTCATCAATCAACTGGATCATCTGCCTTTCACTTTCTACCGAGTAGGTGATCTTGAAAAATCCGCTGGCCGTAAAACGTTCAACAAAGCGCCGGCTGGCATCAGTTTTCGATAGATCGGCCACTGCCATAGGAATATCTTCGACGTCCGCCGAAACAGCATAGCCCAATAGCACCAGCATCATGACTGGCAAGATGATCACCAACCCCAGTGTTCGAGGATCGCGCAGGATATGAATGATTTCCTTACGCACAATCGTCCATACACGACTCATTCTTCGCCTCCTTGTTTCAGCTCAGTTCGCAGCCTGGCCCGGTTCTCTGCATCCACCATGCCGACAAACACATCTTCGAGTGACGGCAGGACGCGCTCGATACGCTGAACCGTGATTGCATTCTCTTCCAGAACTTGCCGAAGCCTGCCCTGAAGAGTCTCATCCGATACGATTACGTGCAGCAGGATCCCATGAAAAGCCACGTCAACCACACCGGGGATGTTCTTAAGCAGGTCAATGGCCCGGCCTGGTTGGTCACTCTCGATTTCCAATAACGTTCCGGGCAGCTTTTCCTTTAAAGAATCCGGGTCATCTCTGAGAATCATGCGTGACTGATACATCAAACCAATCTCATTGCAGTATTCCGCCTCATCCATGTAATGGGTAGTGGCCAGCACGCTCACTCCACGTCCAGCAAGCTCGTAGATCAAATTCCAGAACTCGCGGCGCGAGACCGGGTCTACCCCGGCAGTCGGCTCGTCCAGGAACAGCATGGGAGGTTCGTGTACAATCGCGCAGGCCAGGGCCAGCCGCTGACGCCAGGCGCCGGAAAGATTGGCGGTCAGTTCGGTACGATGATCTTTCAAGCCGGCCATTTCGATCAGCGCCTCGGTCCGGCTACTGCGCGTCTTACCCGAGAGGCGATAGATGCGAGCGTAAAAGTCCAGATTTTCAATGGCCGTTAGATCGTTGTAGAGTGAGAATTTCTGCGACATATAGCCCAGGTTAGATTTCACTTTTTCAGGCTGCTTTGCCACATCAAAGCCCATTACTCTCCCAACGCCCAACGTAGGCGCCAGTAACCCACACAACATACGGATGGTTGTGGTTTTCCCAGCGCCATTCGGACCCAGCAAGCCGAAGATCTCGCCTTTGGGGATTGTGAAACTGACCCCGTCCACCGCGGTGAAGTCCCCAAATTTTTTGGATAAATCGATGGCCTCGACAGCATTCTCTGCGCTCATGCCTGACCTCGCTGATCTTCCACCATATAGATGAAAACATCGTCCATCGTCGGCTTTGCTCGCCTGAGGATGCTGACCTCCGCTCCGGCGTTTTGCAGCGCGCTTGACAGGCAGGCTTCGAGCGAATCCAGTCCCTTTACGGAGAGACGCAGTCTGTCCCCGACCGGTCGCCAGCGAAGGATACCTTCCGTTGCCCCGATTACTTCTCGGATCACCCTGCGTGGACGGGCCTTCACTTCCAAAATTTCAAATGGCAATTTTTCCTCTAACTCTCTGGGCGCGCCAGTTGCCAGGACTTTCCCCTCATAGAGAATACTGACCTGGTTGCAGCGTTCCGCTTCATCCATATAGGGTGTGCTGACCAAGACCGTCACACCATTGAGAATAACCTCCGAAAGTATTTGCCAGAGCTCGCGCCGCGAAACCGGATCCACTCCTGTGGTAGGTTCATCGAGCAGAAGCACGCGAGGTTCATGAATGAGCGCGCAGGCGAGGGCCAGTTTCTTGCGCATCCCTCCCGAGAGGTGTTCGCTGCGTCGTTTGGTAAACTCTCCCAGGCGGGTAAAAGCCAACAATTCTTCGATCCGACTCTTGCGGCGAGTTTTCACAACGCCGTTGATATCCGCAAAAAAGTTCAGGTTTTCCATGACGGTCAAGTCAGGATAAAGGCTAAATGCCTGGGGCATATATCCGATCAACGGCCGGGCTTTCTCGGCCTGGCGCACGACGTCAAAACCTCCAACACGAGCCTCCCCCGAAGTCGGTTCCATCACAGTGGCCAGAATGCGGAGAGCGGTTGTCTTTCCTGCCCCATCCGGTCCCACCAAACCATAGAGCGTCCCCGAGGGGATCGACAGGTCGATCTTTTCGATCGCCGGATGGTTCTCCCGCTGGGAGGGGTAATGTTTGTTTAGCTGAGTTGCCTCAATGGCGTGATTCATTCGTGAAATATTTCCTCCACTTGTCATTGATTCAAAAGTTCCAAAAAGACCAAAAAACGAGGTAAATTTTTATTACGACCTGAGCAAGGGCATTAATGTCTCCTTCATCGATTCACCCAGGCGACGGCACGTGCGCGGCTCCATCTCCAGGATCAGGGTTTGGTATCGCTGGACGTGGGCCAGCAGCTCTTCGCTCCAATCGTGAACTCCACCACTCTCTTTTGCCAGCAACCCCAGGGCAAATCCACCCAACAGGAGCAGGCCGGCGCGCGTCACGGTTCCTTGACCTTCCAGAATTTGGGGTAGGTGCTCGGCCAACAGGCGCCGACCGGAGCCGCGGCCCAACCGCAAGACGATGATACTCATTACTTCGATGCAGTAACGCAGGATTACCGGCCCGCCGGGCGGCAGGCGAGCCAGCATTTCCTCCGCCAGCTCGCGCAATTCGCCGTCGCGGATCCTATCCAATGCCCGCTTTTTCACCGCTTCCCACTCTTCTGTCTCCGGATCGCCGGTTAACTCCAACCACAGGTTGTGGGCGCGCTCCGTAGGCCAGAAGAGTACCTCCGAGCGGCCGGGGATTGGCTTATCGTTCGATACGCGATACTCTGAAGCTGCCAGCCCCTTTTCTTCCAACAGGCGCAGCATATCGTAAGCGGTAAAAGGGCTGACGCCAACCCTTTCCGCCAGGGCAGTATAGTGGATGGGGCCATTCAATTCTCGATACAGATCGAGCAGATTGTAAATAAAAGTTTCCTGCCGGCGAGTGAGTTTCATGAATTAATTTCCAAAAAGACCAAAAAGTAACCGAATTTTAGAACGATACCTCACCCTTGTCAAGGATAACCCTTGCTTTCACGCATGTGGTTGGGGGTAATCGGGGCGTTCGTTCAGATTCAGCTACGAAGGCTGCTGCCACGAAGTTGATAAATCCAATCGACCTGAAGGATAGAACTTGACAGTATCAGCCCAAGGCACGAGCTGCTTCGAGTAATTCCCGGCTCTCTTGCAGCCAAGTCATCGGGTTCGTGGCACGCTTGATATAGCGGATCACACCGTGGCGATCCACCACCAGCGAAGCGGTGCGCTGGATGACGAGCAACGCCTTCTCCAATCCAAACCGTATGTAGACATCCCGCTCCGGGTCAGCCAGCACAGGGAAGGGGGTATGCAGGCTTTCAGCATAATGGTGGGCGCGGTCAGGCGTGTCCCCCAAAATTACAATCACATCCGCGCCAGCTGCTTGAAAATCCTTATACAGTCGCCCCAACTGGGCGACATGCGCGCGGCACTGCATTCAGTTATATTCGCGCACAAAGAACAGGACAACATGCGACTTACCCCTGTAATCCGACAACCTGATTTTCTGACCGGTATTCGCCAGCAGCTCGAAATCGGGCGCGGGAGAACCGGTATCCAATTCGATGTTCATTTTGCCACCATGAATAATATATTGTTTCGGGATGGATCTGACATCTGGATACCCTCTTCGGTCTGAGTATAGGGCATTTCAATTTCCGCAATGCGTGCCAGGAGTTGATCCCACGCCGCGCGATCGGGCAGGATGAACGAGATGGCCTGCAGCCCTAGCGCGTCGGGCCGCGGAGGCGGCGCGCCCTCTCCTTGCCAGGTGTTGAAGCCGATGTGATGGTGATAGCCGCCCGCCGAGACCATGCCCATCCGAAAGCTTCGCCCCAGGCCCATATCGTCGAAGCCAAGCAACTCGTGGTAGAAGTGGCGCGTCTCCTCCAGGTTGGCGACATAGAGGTGGAAATGCCCCATGCGTACTTCGGGCGAGACGGGTTCGTCTGGCCGGTCGTCTTTGCTCAAATGGGAGAAGAGCGCCTCGAGGTCGAGGGATTCACGACCGTCGGACCATCTGCCGTTGGCATGACGGGCGTATAAATCCCCATTGGCAGTAACCATGAACAATCCATCTTCCGGCGATTCGCAGTAGAGCTCGATATTGTTGCCTTCCGGATCGTCCAGGTAGGTAGTTTTGGTCATGATATGGTCAGTGGGGTAGTTTGGCCAGCGCTGGGCAAAGAGGCGGGAGATGGCTCGCGCCAGCTGGCGCCGGTCAGGGAAGAGGATGGCGAAGTGGTAGATGCCGGTCACGCCGCGATAGCGTTTTCCATTTGCGATTTGAGTCAGGCGGACGAGATCCTCGCCGCCGGCGCCCAACCCGGCACTATTTTCATTCTTCCAGTGCAGGCGTAAGCCCAGTGCCCGCTGGTAAAAGACCAATTGGTTCTCGAGGTTGGCAACCTTGAGATGGACAAAGCCCGGGCGTGTCTGAGGATGAATGCGGTGGAGGGCAATGGCAACAGGTTGAGGCAGGGTTATGGCGTTCATTTCTCTCCTGTTTTGACATCCGAAAAGACGTTCTCAGGACGCAGATTCCGCCCGGTGACGAAGTTATAGGAATCCAGGATTAGTCGGAACACCACATCCAGTTCATCCATATCCAGCGGGGTGTAGAGCATGACCATGCCTTCTATGTCCATGTATTTGGCCATTGGATGCGGCTCCGCCCAGCCTTTTTCCACTGCTTCGTTGGCGCGTTCGGGGGGCAATGCGATGTGCAGGCTGCCGTCCGGATGGATGTGGGCGAACTCACGCCCGCGGGCGATCACTTCGGGGTGGGCCAAAGGCAAGTCTTCGCGCAACCAGAGGGCCCGCGCTCCGGGAACGGAAATCACCGTGGGGCGGTTCTGGACATCAGGTAGCGAATAACAACGCTTGAATAGTTCAGTATTGATTTCAGGTACTGGCTGTATGCCAATTTGGGTATGCGGCATCGCCTGTTGTGTAAACGGTCTGGGCCGCCTGCGTTCTGGTAGTTGGTTCGTGGTCATGGTTCCAAAATCTCCTAACCTACTATTTCCCGAACATTCGGTTAATTATTCTTGTACAGCCACCAGTTATACTGGTGATTACCTGAACGCCTCGAAGGCTGCGCGCCGGCGGTGGCGTAACTTCGATCACCGGGGAACAGCAACGAGACGCCCGTACACCACAAATCCGGCCAGCGCCAGCAAAACAAGATTTATGATGATCACAGGATATTCCTTGCGCCTGAGGTGCGTTGACATGGCTCCGCCCATATTGACCGCAAGACCGAAGGCAGCCGCGGGGGTGAGCCATGGCAGAATACCGGTTAGGGTTGGCAACATCGTTCCAATAGCACCCAGGATTTCCAGAGTACCAATGGCGCGTATGACACCCGGCGTAAAGTCGTTTACGTAGGCCATTTGTGCCGCCAACTTATCATAAGGCTGCAACAGTTTCGATAAGCCCGACCCGGCAAACGCCAGAGCCAGCAAGATTTGTGCGATCCAGATAGCTGTGTTCATATCACTCACCCTATAATCCAAGAACCGGATCAAGCGCAATGTTTCCAGCGCCGGTGAAGAGCAAGGACAGCGCCACGGCTCCCAGGATAAAGTCGAACTCCCAGCCAGTGGCCTGCTGGGCAGAAAAGCCAACTTTCATCACCCGCATCTTGGCGACAAGAATAGCCACCAGCATGTCAATGGCAAACAGAACTGCCAGGACGCGTGTACCCAAGCCGAGAATGAGCAGCACTGCGCCCAATGTCTCTAATAAGGCAACCACCCAACCAAAGAAGATTGGCATTGGGACGCCCATTTGCTTCAAGAACCCGCCAAAGCCTGCCGGGCCCTTCATCGGCGAGTTGGGATTGAGCTTGGGCCAGCCATGCACGAGAAAGATAATACCTGCTGCCAGGCGCAGGATGAACAGGCCTAAATCGCTGTACGGTGAAAAGATGTTTTCTAACATGAACTCCTCCTGTCCGATCGAAATATTTCGAGATGGAATTACAGAGTCACAACCGGATAATGGCTATCACAGTTGTTGGTTTTCATTTTCCTCCTCTGGATACCAGCGATGCACCCAGGCCGCCAGGGCAGACAACACGCCCAACAGGTCCTTGCCCTTTTCTGTTAGCTCATATTCCACGTGACGCGGCCCGGCGGAAATGGGATAACGATTAATAATGCCGGCGTGCTCTAACGTCTTGAGTCGTTGAGTAAGCGTTGCAGGGTTAACGCCGCCGACATTCTCCTGCAGTTCGCAAAACCGCTTACGTTCACGCAGGTAGTGGATCATTTCCAGGGTCCACTTCCTGCCGAGGACTTTGGCAGCCTTTGTGATTGGACAGTTTCGATCTACCATTCGTCGGCTCCTTACTATAAAAAATAAAGTATAGGGTGAAAATAATACGCCACATTCGTTGGCGCTTAACAGGGACGCTATATTTTTTATAGTAACAAAACTTTACCAAAATACTCTTATTAAGTCAAGATCATTGTGAAAATGTTGCACAAGCAAAGCAAGCCAGGTTGACGCCGCCTGGGAGGTATAGTATAATTATTTCGGAATTTTCGGAGTTTTACATTTGGAGTATTATGAAGAAACTCACTTACCGCCAACAACAGTTCTTGAGCCAGTTTCTGGACGTATACCGAGATATGGATGAGCCAGTGCACTACGTCGCAGTGGCAGAGCGGTTGGGTATTGGAAACGTCACTGCTTACGAAATGCTGCGACTGCTGGAAGAGCGCGGACTTGTGCGGGCGGAGTACCAATCGCATCCGGACCAACGTGGGCCAGGGCGTTCCATGGTCCTCTTCTATCCAACAAAGGAAGCCAATCGTCTGATCAATGAACTGGCCGGGGAGTCGGCCGACCTTGAAGATTGGCTGATTGTCAAAGAACGTATCTTGAAACAGCTCCGGGAAGGGAAAGCTGGCGGCTACGAAGGACTGCTTTCCGACCTATTGGCGCGCATCTCCAAGCGCCATTCCGCGTTAATTTACGCGACCGAACTGATCGCAGCTATGTTTTTGACCCTGGCCTCTGTTCAGGAAACCCCGGAAGCGCGCAAGTTGATGGGGCACCTGCAGCGCATTGGTTTACCGGGCGAAATCGGCTTGGGCGCGCTGAGTGGAATCAGCATGGCGCTTTCCCTCCTGGAGCGCGTCAATCGCCGGTTCTCTACCCTGCTTCTAGCTCAAGTGGGCCGGTACGAGACGATGCTTGCGACCCTCAATGAAGCAAACCAACTGCGACTTAGCGATTTTGCGCGTGAGGTGGCAAGCATCCTCGCTGAATAATTTTTTTTATCGAATTCTTTCGTTATTTTCGACAAAGGAGTATCTCGTGTCCCGCATCGCGATCTTGACCGACAGTTCCGCGTATCTGACCTCAGACCTGCTGGAGCGCCACGACATCCACGTTATCCCGCTCAAACTCCACTGGGACGGGGAGACCCTGGTAGATGGGGTAGATATCACCCCACAGGCGTTTTACTACCGCCTGGCAAACCATGCCACGCTTCCCAGCACTTCACAGCTCTCCAAGCACGACTTCCTTCAAGCCTTCGATCGGCTGGCGGACCGGTACGAGGGCATCCTCGTACCGTTGATCTCTTCCGGGATCAGCGGCACGGTGGCTTCGGCCCTGGCCGCGTCAGCTGAGTTTACCAGGGTACCTGTTCAGGTCGTGGATACGCATTCCACCTCTGCCGGGCTGGCTTTAGTCACACTGGCCGCTGCCCACTCTGTTGCGCAGGGCTGTCGTCTGCCCGAGGTTACTCAGGTCGCCCGAGATGTCGTCCAGAAACTGCACCTTTTCTTCATGGTAGATACGTTGAAATACCTGCACAAAGGGGGGCGTATTGGCGGTGCGTCGCGCTACCTGGGTTCTGCGTTACGCATCAAACCCATCCTGTTTTTCAATGGGGAAGGCAAAATCGACGCTTTGGAGCGCGTTCGCACGAAGATAAAGGCGCTGGAACGTCTGGTTGACCTGGCTGAAGAAAAAGCAGGAGGCAATCCTGTCCACGTAGGGGTGCTGCATGCCAATGCCCCAGAAGAGGCTGCGGAATTTCGATCGCGCCTGGCTGAACGCCTGAAATGCGATCACATTTATACCTTTGAACTCAGCCCCGTGATCGGCACCCACGTGGGACCGGGCACGATCGGCCTGGCGATGTACGTTGAGTAAAGCATGAAAACCGTCTCTATTGTCATCCCCACCCTCAACGAAGAAGCCTATCTGCCGGGTTTGTTAGAGGCCATTCGCCAACAGACCCGCCCTCCGCTGGAGGTCATCGTCGCCGACGCCGGATCTTCCGACCGGACGGTCGAAATCGCCCTTCAAACGGGATGCCAGGTGGTGCCTGGCGGCAGGCCGGCGCGTGGGCGCAATGCCGGCGCAGCGGTCGCCCTGGGCGATATTCTCTTATTCCTCGACGCAGACGTGCTCCCTGGGCCCGATTTCCTGGCGCGCGCTATAGAGGAATTCGACCGGCGTGGCCTGGATGCTGCCACCTGTCCGGTCTTGCCTCTGGGCGGCAACCTGACCGACGCCATCTTTCATCAAGCGGCCAACGTATTTTTAGAGGCCACACGCCCGTTCAGTCCACATGCCCCAGGTTTCTGTATTTTAAGCCGCAAGCAAACGCATGCGAGTATCGGTGGATTTGACGAAGCTTTGTACCTGTCTGAAGATCATGACTACGTCCGCCGCATGGTCGCTCAAGGAGGCAGGTTTGGCATTCTGCACGTGCCGATCCCCGTCTCGGTGCGCCGGTTGGAAACGGATGGTCGCTGGAATGTGGCAGTACGTTACTCTTTCCTGGCAATCAACCAAATGATGGGAGATCCTTTCGATCAAGCTGTGTTGGATCGCTATCTCGGCGAATATCGTTTTGGGCACCACGCGTTGGCAGCCAAGTCCCGCTGGGTCCGGCTTGTAGATCTTCAGCAAATCAGCTTGGTAACGATCTCCCCGATCCGTCAGACCGTAGGCAGCATACACCAAGAAACCCGCCAACTCATTTGCCGCTACGATGAGAGCCGCAAAACTCTAAATGAGTTGTTCCGAATCGGGATGCCTGCAGCGATTCGCGAAACGAGTCTGGCGGCGAAGAAGGGCGTGAAGGGTCTAACCGTAAAAATGGAAGCTTTGATCAATCAGGCGGACAAATCATAGGAGACGAACTGTGGAAACCTGGGAATTTCTTGTGACCAACGGATGGGTTATTCCCTTTAGCTTCTTGATCAGTGGACTGGTTACCTATTTCTGGTATGCCTACATGGAATAAAAATGACCATTCCATAGATCGAATCATCACTGGTAGATCTATCCCGTCCATTAAACAGGAGTGAACCATGAACCCTACTGGCGCAAATCCTTTGATGTATTACCACCTGTTGTTTTTCCTTGGGTTGGTAATCGCTCTGGCATGGTACCAGGAATGGCGGAAAAGGGACCGTTAGCGAGACAGTCCCGGAAGGAATGCTAATTATGAAATGGTTATTTGCGGTTGCGATGTTATTGGCGCGCAACAAATCGCCTCAGGAATGGGTGGATCTGGCTGCGAACGTCTGGCCACAAGTCTGGCAGAAGGTTCCCCCTAATGAACGGGCAAACTTCTTGACCAACGTCGCGGCCAGACACTTGGGCACTCTGGTTGCTGGAATGAGTCGCCAGGAGCGTGTTGCTTTGATGAACACCATTTTACCCATCGTGGCGCGCGAATTTCCGCTCTCCGAAATCGATTTTTTGAGTGTCTTCGCCGCGCCGGGTGACCGCTACAATCCCGAAAATCCTGATACACCAGGGAAATGAGCCAGCAGAAGGTGGTATTTCTGATAATTCTCTTAAGGGGAAGAACCCGGTTGATGTCGAACCATTGGGGGATCATCATGAATGTGAATGGACGCTTGGCGCAAAAACATATATCATGAACAATTTTCTTTCTAGAATGAAACGGGGACTGCAGCGTGAACCGCGTTTTGGCCTGGCACTGAGCGGCGGCGGCGCTCGCGGCCTAGCCCATATTGGCGTGCTCAAAGTCCTGGAAGAAGCTGGCATCCAACCAGATTATCTGGCCGGAACCAGCATGGGTGGCGTAATTGCTGCAGCGTATGCGGCTGGTCTGAAGCCAGACGAGATCGAGCAGATAGCAACCGACACATCAAGAACACGTAATCTTCTGAGATTGGCTGATTTTTCCCTTCCTCAGCAAGGAATCTTCCGCGGCGAGCGTTTATTGGCCTTCTTTTCGCAGCATCTCAACGGTTGCAACTTCGCTGACTTGTCAGTCCCTCTTTCACTGATTGCTGTGGATTTGAATACTGGCCAGGAAGTCCGTTTACAGGAAGGTTCGGTGGCACAAGCATTACGCGCCACAGTTTCCATACCCGGCTTGTTGGCGCCCGTTGTGCAGGATGGCATGCGCCTGGTGGATGGCGGTTTATTGAATAATTTGCCGGTAGATGCAGTACGTCAAATGGGAGCGGATGTTGTTCTTGGAGTTGATGTGGATTGGCAGAACGATTCAGTCTGGCAGACTCTCGCCCATCTGAAGCCCCTTTCCGGTACGATAGGCGGATTGATCGCGACCTTGGGTGATTCGCTCGACTTGTTAGTCCGCCAGCAACGCGCAAACAAGTTAAGAAGTGCATCCCCTGATTTCCTGGTCAGGCCGGATATACCCGCCGAGGTTACCATATTGACTGGCTACAACCGCGTTGCTGAACTCATCACGCAAGGCGAAGTAGCTACTTATCCTGTTCTGCCCGTATTGGATGAGGTGCTTCAAGCACACCTGGATTGGTTTTTTAAAGGTTCATCACGGATGATTTGATATTTCTCATCAAACCCAATCTCATCGATTTAGCCGAAGGTCTAATAAGAAAGATGTGAGGCACGCTTTTACTCGGTTTTATCAGAAACCAATAGTTACAACCAGAACCAGGCAAAATAACATCACAATTATCCTGTTGATACCAGCGAGTAAAATTAGACTTCACACCTAACAAAAATGAAAGTCTTTCTTGCCGTTTTACACAACCCGATGTAAAATGACCTCAACAGGCAGATAAAGCCCTTTAAAAAGCAAAAATCGCGTCGAACAGCGCGTTTCAGTAGTCTTTCAAGGCCCATTCTGAGCAGAAAGTCTGTCCCCCTGAAATTACTTGCAGATGGGGCGATGCCCGTCGCTCCCGCCAGACACAGAAATCTGCTCAAAAGTGAGCAGATTTTTTGTTTTAAATCTCTTGGTAACCAAAATATTGCTTCTTTACTTCTCAGTTTTAGCCGTTATATTTATCATTCTTTCACTCATTCGAAATCGCGGGATCGACTATCTTGACAAACATCGAACCCGCAATCCTGAAACGGACAGATAGAAAACCAGTAGTCTACGCTCCAATTGTCCGGGCATATTCGGGATAAGAGCAAAGGTGACGGTCATTTGACCACCTGACCGTTCCGGTTTGATTGAGTATAGCCAACTTTGCGATAAAGAAAAGGCGCTGACAGAGAAAAAACTCCGCCTGCGCCAATCGGGCCGGTATATCGGAAACGAGCAGGGTGATACTACCGCTGCGGATCCGAATCCATCATTCGTAACAGGGCCTCAACTTCTTCGCGGCAGTCCCCACACATTTTCAAATGATGTTCCACCAGTGGCATTAATTTGGATGTATCTTCCCCACGTCGCACAAGTTCAACATACTCATCCATCAGGCGGTAGACGTCATCGCAGGAGTACTCCACTTCCTCCGTCTGCTGGACAGCATTCAGCATTTGTTTTGCCATCGCTGGCGGCATATCCATGCGTGGAGGATTTTTTTTGCCGTCCGGCTTTTTGAATAAACGTCGAAAAAAGTTCTTCATGTTTTCACCATCACTTCCAATACTCTGACGCGGAGGAACCGGAAAATCTTACCTGGATTCAAAAACCGCAAAAATCTCACCAAGATCTAATCCCTCTCGCGCCAGCCGGTGCTTCAATCGGAGTCGAGCATCATGCATTAGCTTGTACAAAGCGTTCCGTTCGCTGCCCAAACGACGGGCAGCTTCCTCCATCGGCATGCGGTGGATAGCGATTAATTTCATCGCCATCATCTGCCGTTCTGAAAGCTCCTCTTTCATCATCATCTGAATACGCACTATCATGTCTGACTGCATCGTCTGTACTTCTGGGTCGACCGATGAATCGGCCATCAACTGGGGCGACGCTGGGCCTTCTTCTGTTTCCACCAGGCTTTCTAAAGAGACATCTTTCCACCGGCTGCGCCGAAGTTCCGTGAGCGCCATGCGCACCGCAATCTTATACACCCAGGTCGTAAACTGGCTGCGACCTTCAAACGTATCTAAATGGCTCAAAACCTTGAGGATCGTCTCTTGAGCGACTTCTTCAGCCAATCCTTCAAACTGTGGCGAGTTTGGTGATATCCAACCCGACAGCGCGGCAGGGAGGCCAGAAACAACAATATCGCGTAAATCTTTTATTGCGACTTCGTGCAGCTCGCCAGAAGCGCGCAGGTCCGATATCCATTGTTCATTGGTTCTTTTCAGCATGCCCTTTCCTTCGGCCGTCTCCTTCACAGGAACACGATTTCATTGTGCTCTCGCACATTTACAAACTGTAAATACGCTTTGAAATCTCCACTGTTGAGAACAACTGGCCTGCTTTATTGTACAGCAGAACTTATTTAGGCGAAAAACCGTTCTGGACTGGCGTATCAGCTTTATTGACAAAAATGGCTTCGGCGAGGGAACGTAACCTCCTCGCCGAACCTGCTCAGGATTTGCAATGATACGAATTCGCCTGATCTCGCTTTAGCCTCTGCGGATCAACCAGACAAACAGCAGCCCGGTGACAACACCGTAAATCAGGTGACCCATCAAGCTCAACCACTGTGTGGTGCCGATCTGGAAGACCATGTTAGCCATGCCCAGGCCAATGGGCATCAGGATCAGAGCGCCAAGAACCCACCAGATCACACCGTTGATCATCCCCGAAACAACCGCGAACCCGGTGCTCAATTTAAAACGGCCAAGTGTGAGTGCTGCCCCATAGAAGGCGCCAATGGCCGCGCTGATGACCATATGCACAAGCGCGCCAACTACGGGCGACTCTGAACCAACCAATCCGGCTACCATCGGCAGCATGCCCATCATGGCCATCATCATGCCGAAGACCACGCCGCCGCCTAACCCAGCAATCGCCCCCTTGACGATACCCTTGCTCAAATCTACTTGTTGTACTGTTGATACTGCTGACATTTCATCCTCCATTTCGAATAGAACCTGTTTTTATGCTTCTAATAAGATAGATAGGTTGGCACACGTTTTTCTTACCGAATTACTCGTCTTTTTTTGGAGCAGTTTTATTCCATCTTAATTTCTTGAGAAAACGGCCTGTTTGGTACCTGTTTGGGTGCGCAGGTAGCGAGAAAGGGCTTTCTTGACAATCTCCGAAAACGTGGGATAGATGAAAATCATCTCAGCCATGCTGTCGATAGTCAACTTCTGACGAATAGCCAGGGTAAAAAACTGGATCCATTCACCCGCATGCGCGCCGATGGCATCCGCGCCTAGAATCCGGTTGTTCGGATCCATGATCACTTTGAGGAACCCGTGCGTATCACGCTCCGTGATAAACCGGTCCACCGAACCCGTGTTTACTTTGAACACGTTCACTTCTCCCACCATATCGCGCGCTTCCGCTTCGCTCAGGCCAACATGCCCAATTTCCGGTTCCATGAAAATGGCCCAGGGCACAACCGAGAGATCGTTAGTGGCGTGGTTGCCTTCGAGGATATTCGAAACACAGATTTCTGCCTGGTAAGACGCCATATGGGTAAACTTGGCCGGTGAAGTGACATCACCACAGGCGTAAATGTTGGGCACGCTGGTTTGTAGATATTCATTGGTCTGGATGCCGCGATCCGTATAGGCCACGCCTGCTTGTTCCAGTTGCATCCCAGTGATGTTGGGTGTCCGGCCGAGCGCAACAAAGATTTCTTCTGCGACCAGTTCATTTTCCTGCCCCTTCTGGTTCAGGGTAATTTTGACCTTTCCATCTTCTGCCATCTGGCAGTAGGTCACCTGGGAATTGGGCAGCAGACGAATACCCTCCTGTTGCAGTGTATCGGTTGCCAGCTTCCCAACTTCTGTATCCACCGCTGAAAGAATACGTTCATTGCGATCGACGATGGTCACTTCGGTGCCAAAGCGCGCCAGAGCCTGACCTAATTCCACAGAGATGACGCCGCCTCCCAAAAATACGACCGATCTGGGCTGTTTTCGCAAGGCCCAGAAGTTTTCGTTGTGCAGCACGCGTAAGGATTCCTCGCCAGGATGCGGGGCCATGCGCGGCGAAGACCCGGTGGCAATGATCGTGTATTCCGCATGGATCACCGTTTCGCCAATGCGGATTTCGTGTTCATTGATAAACTGGGCTCCAGACGGATGAAGATAAACGTCAATCCCTTGATTCTCAAAATGTTCCGGTTGTTCGTTGGCATAGACCCCCTGCACCACCTGATCCACGTGCTCCATCACCTGGGCAAAGTCAGCGGCCTGACTTGCGTGCAGCGCGGGTAGGCCTTTGCTTTCCGCGTTCTGCATGGCGTGATATAACCGAGCGCTGCTGATCAGGGATTTACTCGGCACACAGCCGTAGTGTGTGCATTCACCGCCAATTTTGTGCTTTTCAATCAACGCCACCCGCGCACCGCGGCGGTTCCCGGTCAGCGCCGCCACCAGGCCACCGGAACCGGCGCCGATCACTGCAATGTCATATTTCTTCATTTTTATTTTCCTTGTATCTACAGGCGTGATCTCCCCCGCTCATCGGGAGGTTGGTTTTGGTACGATTTATCGGAACGGAATAAAGGTCTCCACATCGAGTGGACGGCGGATGTGCATTGCAGCGACCTGTACCGCTTCCTGAACCAGGTCATCATCACGCGATAAGCCTTCATACAGATACCCTTGCTGGAAAATCCCGACCGTTCGAGTCAGCACTTCACTGCCAAAATGGATAGCGCTTTCTTCCAGACCACCAAGGCCAAAAAGCCTTTCAAAGTCTGATCCCAGGGCTTTGCGGTAGCTTTCCAAAAATCGTCGCAGGAGCAGCCAGACAAAATTTGCAAAGCGGTGGTTTTGCGCGCGATGGAATTGCATCCAAAGATGCGCTGTCAGGTGACCAATATCCTGCGCCGGACGGCCGTAGTGCGCCAGTTCCCAATCGATGATCCTGATGCCAGAGTCTGTTGGGATAATCGAAGCGGGCCAGAGGTCGCCCATGATCACGCAATAACCCGGCTCTTGCAGCCGTTTTCCCAGCACGAGTGCAGTCTGCCCCAATGTTTCTGCGTCTCGAAGCCCGGCCAAATGAGCGTATTTTCCTATCTGGCTGTATTGCAGGTCCAGACGTGTGGCTTGAATACTGCGATTATCAAAAACCTTTCTCAGTTCAGGCTGCCTGGCGCTGATGCGATGCAGCGAACCGATAAAAGCTCCAAGCGCTGCGCCAGTCCTGTCTACATTCTGCTCAGTCACGGAAACGCCGTTAAGCCAGCCGGCCACATTGGGGAATGGACCGGCATCTTCCATAAAGAGAAGACTCTCCTCTTCCTCAAATCCATAAAAAAGTGGGGGACGTACATCCCTGGTGTCGACTGCCGCGAGTAGCCCGCCGCTTGAAAAAGCCTGCAGAGCACTCGCTTCGACCGCCAGACGGGCTGGGTCAAACGGCACCTCGGGCGCAGAAGCAATGTACGGCGGCGCCCACTTGACGATCACCGTCTCTGGAACCGATCCCGGCCTGCCACGGACACGCCACACCTGGTTGAGTAGACCACCGGAAAGGGGTTCCAGTTCATCTCCAGGGGAAAACCGCACAAGATGGTCAGCCAACTGTTCAAAAATTGTTTCTGTGAAAACGCTTTCGATCATCAAACCTCCCCGGGGGCAATATTCTTATTCTGAGAAACGCTCACATCCAAGGCAAGCCAACTCCTATCCCCAGTTATCTACTATTGACGCAGTCTGGCGCAATATTCTTACCTGATGCCAGCCACCCAGAAAGCCTGCGCTTTAGCCCGTACCCGTAAGGACCGTCAATCCCGCATCGTCTATGAAACGTGATCAATATCAACTTTATCGAGGACCAGCGGTATGAACAACACCAATGAGTATGAACGACTCAACGCATATCATGAACGAAAAAGTAATTGGAAGAACTGGGGACCGTACCTGAGCGAGCGGGCCTGGGGTACAGTTCGGGAAGACTACAGCCTGTTTGGAAATTCCTGGGACTATTTTCCGCATGATCACGCTCGCAGCCGGGCATACCGTTGGAATGAGGATGGTTTAGCAGGAATCAGCGACCGGCAGCAATATTTATGCTTCGCGTTATCGTTGTGGAACGAGAAGGATCCCATCCTCAAGGAACGCCTCTTTGGCCTTTCTGGACCGGAAGGCAACCACGGTGAAGATGGCAAGGAGTACTACTTCTACCTTGACAACACACCTACGCACAGCTATATGAAATATCTGTACAAATATCCCCAGTCCGTATTTCCCTACAATATGCTGGTTTCTGAAAACAGCCGCCGGGGACGGCATGATTTTGAATTTGAACTATTGGATACAGGCATCTTCAACGACAATCGATATTTTGATGTCGTTATAGAGTATGGCAAGGCAGATGAAAATGATCTGCTGATTCAAATTTCAGCCACCAACCGCGGACCGAATCCGGCTGAATTGAGCCTGCTCCCCACCCTTTGGTACCGCAACACCTGGGATTGGGGCTATCCAGCCGGCCCGATGGGCGTTGTACCGGAAAAACCTGGTTTACGGCAGATGGACAGCGCAAAAAGCAGCATGGTCGTGCAGGCCAGCCATCCTGTTCAGGGCAGCTACTATCTTTACGCCGAAAATGCAGATGATTTGTGGTTTACAGAAAATGAGACGAACACAGACCGGATCTTTAGCCTGGCGAACACGCATCCGTACAAAAAAGACTCCTTTCACCGCTACCTGATCCAGAACGAACAAGGGGCGATAAACCCCGAGAAAAAGGGCACCAAAGCAGCGGCCGTTTTCCGGGCAGTCATTGGCGCAGAAGAAACGAGAACGGTTCGCCTGCGGTTGTCCCAGGCAGCTCATCTAGATCCATTTGAGGGTTTCCACGAAATCTTTGCGCTGCGCCTTCAGGAAGCGGATGCGTTTTATGCCGCGATACAGCCGTCTGGCATCACCACTGACGAAGCGCTTATCTTTCGACAGGCGTTGGCCGGCATGCTTTGGAACAAACAGCTGTATTATTTTGACGTAGAGCAGTGGCTGCTGGGCGACCCGGTTTTGCCAATCGCTGTTGGCAGCCGGAAGGTTCAGCGCAATCGAGATTGGATGCACCTCAATAACTTTGACATTCTTTCTATGCCGGATAAATGGGAATATCCCTGGTACGCCGCCTGGGATCTGGCGTTTCACACCCTTCCCTTAACCTTGCTTGACCCAGACTTCGCCAAGCGCCAGCTGGTTTTGATGACGCGTGAATGGTATATGCATCCCAACGGACAACTGCCCTCCTATGAATGGGCTTTTGGGGATGTCAACCCGCCGGTGCATGCCTGGGCGGCCTGCCGGGTCTACGAAATTGACGCAGAACAGACCGGCAAACCCGACCGCCGTTTTCTGGAAGCCGTTTTTCACAAGCTGCTGCTCAATTTCACCTGGTGGACCAACCGGAAAGATGCAGACGGCAACAATATTTTCCAGGGTGGATTCTTGGGCCTGGATAATATCAGTATCTTTGATCGCAGCGCGGCCCTGCCGACCGGCGGGCACATCGACCAATCGGATGGAACTGCCTGGATGGCCTTTTACAGCCTGGGGATGATGAAAATCGCCCTGGAGTTGGCGGTAGAGAACCCAATCTACCAGGATCTGGCCACGAAATTTTACGAGCATTTCCTGCGAATCGCGGGCGCCATGACCAGCTGCGAAGGGCAGGGACACTGCTTGTGGGATGAAAGCGACCACTTTTTCTACGACGCCCTGCATATGCCCGATGGGAGTGTCCTGCCATTAAAAGTCCGCTCGCTGGTTGGCCTGATGCCGCTGCTGGCAGTGGAGATACTGGAACCCGAAACACTGGAACAACAGCCCGACTTTGCCCGGCGGATGGGCTGGTTTACCGAGCAGCGGCCGCATCTGAGCGGCAATATGTCCAGCCTAGACGTTGAAGGAGTAGGAAAACGCCATATTGTCTCTGCCCTGACCCGCGAACGCCTGGTCGAAGTCCTCCGCTATATGCTGGATCCCGATGAGTTTCTCTCCGATTATGGCATTCGCTCGCTCTCAAAATACCACCAGGCGAATCCATATACCTTCCATTATGGTGGGCAAGCATTTGAAATCCGCTACCAGGCAGCCGAATCGCAGAGCGGTCTTTTTGGTGGAAACTCAAACTGGCGCGGGCCCATCTGGTTCCCGATCAACTTTCTGATGATTGAGTCGCTGCA
Organism: Anaerolinea sp.; assembly: GCA_029975055.1. Taxonomy (GTDB): domain Bacteria; phylum Chloroflexota; class Anaerolineae; order Anaerolineales; family Anaerolineaceae; genus Anaerolinea. The sequence goes on along the minus strand of JARKPU010000051.1, from coordinate 280,270 downwards.
AAAGTTTTACCGGTATTATGGAGAGGATCTGAAAGTAGAATGTCCGACCGGTTCAGGGAACTGGATGGATCTCAACCAAGTCGCGGAGGAGCTCTCCAGACGGCTGATTCGTTTATTCACAAGAAATGAGGCTGGTGAAAGGCCGGTATTTGGCGGGTCACGAATGTTCCAGGATGACCCAAACTGGCGCGATCATATCCTCTTCTATGAATACTTTCACGGAGACAACGGCGCTGGACTGGGAGCCAGTCACCAAACCGGTTGGACAGGTCTGGTCGCGATGCTGATGAAACAGATCGGCAGCTCGCATTTCACAAATCAAGCATTGACTGCCACAGACATCCAGCCCGAACCAGTTCATCTTTAGGAGGACGGCATTGGAAATTTTAAAAACTTCCCAAGATATTCCTTACCTCACCACCGCACAAATGGTAGAGGTGGACCGGATCATGATGCAAGATTTCAAGATTGAACTGATCCAGATGATGGAAAATGCCGGCCGGAACCTGGCTCATCTTGCCCGTGTCCGTTTTTTGGATGATGACCCAACCGGAAAGAAAATCGTTGTCCTGGCCGGAACGGGCGGCAACGGCGGCGGCGCTTTGGTGTGCGCCCGGCGGCTGCACAACTGGGGTGCAAGGGTGCAAGTGTTCCTCAGCCGGCCCGATGAAGACTTCGCCCAGGTTCCAGCGCACCAGCTCGATATTGTAAGGCGGATGGGTATTCCAGTTGCTTTGGTACAGGAGATCCTCAGCGGTGAACCATCCGATCTGGTGATCGATGGGCTGATCGGGTACAGCTTGAAAGGCGCTCCGCGTGGATCTGCCGCGGACCTGATCCGCTGGGCCAACCAGCAGCCCGCCCCGGTTTTGGCGCTGGATGCGCCGTCGGGTGTGGATACCACCACCGGGTTCGTTTATGACCCGGCCATCCGGGCCACCGCTACGCTGACTCTGGCGCTCCCCAAAGAAGGGCTGCGCGCCGTAAATGTAAAGCCGGTTGTGGGCGAACTCTACCTGGCCGATATCAGTGTCCCACCACAGCTATATGAAAAAGCGGTCCCGGGGATGATCGTAGGGGCCCTGTTTGCGGAAAGTGAGATCCTTCGCCTGTGGTGATGCAAAAGACGTTCGCGGTTACACGGTTCGTGCCAAGTAAGAAAGGTTGGGCATATGAGACAGATTGATTTTGGGCAGGATGTTTGCGGTAATCTGGCGATTGCTGAGACGAAAGAATGGCTGGTGACCAATGGGATCGGTGGGTATGCATCGGGTACGGTTGCCAATCTACTCACCCGCCGCTATCACGGCCTGTTAATCGCTGCGACCCAACCGCCATTAGGACGCACGCTGTTGGTCACGAAATTCGATGAAACCGCCCAGTATGCTGGACAGCAGGCACCCTTGTTTACCAACCGTTGGATGGGCGGTCACATCGATCCCCACGGTTACCGGCAGACCGAACGCTTTTTCCTAGATGGGACGATGCCCGTCTGGATCTTCGCGTTCGGGGACGCACAGCTCGAAAAACGGATCTGGATGCAGCCTGGCGCGAACACCACCTACGTGCAGTATCGCCTGGCGAGAGCCACACGACCGCTGACCCTCAAGGTGAAGGCGCTGATCAATTTCCGGGATCATCACGGTGAAACCCATGGAAATGGCTGGACAATGCAGATTGAGAAGATCAACAACGGATTACAGGTGACTGCTTTTGAGGGTGCGCAATCATTTCGCATTTTATGCGATGCAGGGATCGTCGATGTACAGCACGAATGGGTTCGTAATTTTGATCTGAGCATCGAACGCTACCGGGGATTGCCCGATTCTGACGATCATTTGTTTGCCGGCGAGTTTACCCTTACCCTGCAAGAAGGCGAAACAGTCACATTCATGCTCAGTGCGGAAGCTGCACCCAACATGGATGGCCAGGCAGCGCTCGCAGAAAGAAAGACCTATGACAAAACGATTACCGGTCTCGCCCCTGGCCTTCCCCAGCAACTTGCTTTGGCCGCAGAACCGTTCATTGTCCGGCGAAATACGCCTGCCGATCCAAATGGACACTCCGTCATTGCCGGGTATCCCTGGTTTGGGGATTGGGGCAGAGACACCATGATCAGCCTGCCAGGGTTAACCCTGGCAACCGGCCAGTTTGATGTCGCCCGCAGTATCTTGCGGACCTTTGCCCAGTACGTGGAACAGGGCATGCTGCCCAACCGTTTCCCGGATGCTGGCGAGACGCCCGAATACAATACGGTCGATGCCACCCTGTGGTACTTCGAAGCGGTTCGTGCTTATTTTGAAGCAACTGGAGATGTTCCGCTGTTGGAAGAACTTTATCCAGTTCTGGAGGAAATTGTTGTTTGCCATATACAAGGCACCCGCTATCATATTCACATGGATCCCTCCGATGGCCTGCTTCATGCCGGTGAACCTGGCGTGCAGCTCACCTGGATGGATGCTAAAGTTGGTGAATGGGTGGTTACCCCGCGGACAGGAAAGCCGGTTGAGATAAATGCGCTCTGGTATAACGCCCTGCGCAGCATGGCAGATTTTGCCAAAAGATTAGGGAAACCCGCGCATCGCTATGAAACCCGGGCGCAACAGGTTATGAGTAGCTTTACGAAATTCTGGAACGAGAGCGTAGCTTACTGCTTTGACGTTATCGATGGTCCTGAAGGGCCGGATGATTCCCTCAGACCCAACCAGCTTCTTGCGGTTTCCCTTTTTCACAGCCCGCTTCCCGGTCCAAAGCAGAAGGCTGTCGTCGATATTTGCGCCCGGCACCTGCTGACATCGCACGGCCTGCGCAGCCTTTCGCCGCTAGACCCTGCTTACATTGGGCATTATGGCGGGAATATGCGCCAGCGTGACGCCGCGTATCACCAGGGGACTGTGTGGGCATGGCTAATCGGGCCGTTTGTCAGCGCGCACTTGAAGGTTTACCACAATCCAGCCGCGGCTCGCAGCTTCCTCACGCCGCTGCTGCTTCAGCTTTCCGATCACGGATTGGGAAGCATAAGCGAGATTTTTGACGGCGATGCACCATTCACTCCGCGAGGTTGTTTTGCGCAAGCCTGGAGTGTCGCCGAACTGTTGCGTGTTTATCGCGAGACCGATGATTTCGAAAGAAAGGCAACAACATGAATGTTGAACTTTTGTATTTCAATGGCTGCCCATCCTGGGAAGCCGGCCTGAAAAACCTGCAAGAAGCCTTAAGGGCAGGACAAATAAACGCTGAAATCCAGCTGATCTTAATCGAAAGTGACGACGAAGCCAGGACAGAAAAATTCCTGGGATCGCCATCTTTCCGGATCAACGGGCAGGATCTGTGGCCAGAGGAACGCGAGTCTTATCACTTAGGGTGTCGCGTTTATGCCACCGAAAATGGGCTGCGCGGCGCACCGACGGTTTCTATGTTGAGAAGCAAAATCAACGGTTTCAAGCCAGGCATGGAGAAGCTTTAGGAATTTTGCTTTTTACTCCGTACTGCCTTTCTTTGGTATGGAATTGGCACCAAAACCGGAACTTTTTGCGATTGGATACCTGCCGCCTTCCGCAAAAGCTCCATGAAACCAGTCAAAATATCCCTCAACTTTGTGGTTTTTTCGTTTTTTACGTGCTTTTTCACAGAATAAATCCTTTCACAAATAACGTATCTTCACCATTAGACAACATGCAGGCATTCATTCTTACGCTGTGATCATTTTCCAAAAAAGCTACACGCCTCACCCCGGGCTTTCAGTTTTCTGCAGAAGGCGGCAAACATGTCCTTACGCCCTCACTCTAAAACGGAGAGAGTTCAGTTCATGCATCCTGCTTGCTCGTGTCTTTTCTCCGAATGTACCATTTCGATATGATTGGGATAAGTAAATACCCGAGCAATGCCGCATCCAATATCAATTCAAAGATCATAAACTCACTGCCAAAATGGGCCGTATCCCAGTAACTGATTGGGCTGTGAAATCGAAAACTCCAATCCAAAGGCCAGAACAGCACTGGTCCATCATCAAAATGCGTCAGAATATCAATCCCAGCGTGCAAACTACAGCTAACGAAGAACCAATAAAGCCAATTTTGAACTTTCCCCGGTCGATTTCGCCAGCGCCATAACAAAAACAGATAGGTCCCCAAAGCCAATGGCGCATGCAGAATATTATGCGTTGCGATCCATAAGGGATTATTGAAATACAACGGGTGAAGTACCGTCTCCATCAGATAAGGGGACTGATTGCCCAGGATAATACGATAATAGAAAGTAGCTGCCAACGATAGTAATCCAAAGGGGATGTCAGGCATGAAACTCCCCCAAAAGAATGCCTTCCAGGGAATACTGGCAGCCCTTTTCCCGCCTGCACGCTTAATGGCTAGATTGATCAAAACATGGGAGGGTGTGTTCATTCCAACCATCCATCATCATAAATTAAATCCTGCGCTAATGATTGGCTGATTTTGCTTCCCGCTTTCGAAACCAGCGGGAGAGCAGAATGCTCAATGCAAACATCAAACCTGAAATGATGATCAGGTTGAGATTGAACGACACTGATGTCACCGAAAATTCTTCATCAAGCGCTGCCCCGATTAGCCCAAATGAGATTGTTCCGGGGATACTACCCAGAATCGTCGCCAGTAAAAACCAGCGCCAATCGATCTTTAAAAACCCAGAAAAATAACTCACCAAATCATACGGCAGAAAAAGGAAGCGTAAAGTCAACGAGGTTTCAAAACTGTTATTGCGAAGACGGGTTGCATATCGACTGACGAGATCATATTTGCAAAATTGGTCGATCAGTGCCCTTCCGAAAAAACGCCCAATAAAATAAGCAACCATCGAGGAAAGATTACTGGCAACAACTGCAAAAACGATTCCCCAAACTGGCCCATAAAGAAATCCGGCCGCCATGGTAACCAGGGTGGCTGGGAATAAGAACAACGGGCGGATCACATACAATACGACATAAAACAGAACGCCGATTGGGTTGCCAGCCAGAAACCCAATCACCCTTCTCATTAAATCAACGGGAGTGAGTTGATAGAAACTGGTAACCCACCAATAAATGAATACTAGCGTTATCCAGGCGACGCCGGCAATGATTCTTTCTTTTGTAAGGAAAGAATGATTTTGTTTGTTTTGTGAAGGTCTATTAGAGCCCATCGTAGAGTCACTTCGGCCTGTTTCCTTTATGAAAGGAAACAGGCCCATTTCAAAACCGGCTAAGATTTCCAACCATCAATCGATTTTCACAAAAATCCATGCAAATCGGTTTCGGGCTAGGCCTTCTTATAGTTTCGTAACCGCGTGCCCCCCGAATTGGTTGCGAAGGGCCGCCAACAACCGGTCTGAATAGGGTGATTCGCTGCGCGAGCGAAGTCTGCGCTGCAAAGCCAGAGTGATCACCGGGGCGGCTACATTCAAGTCGACTGCTTCAAAAACAGTCCAGCGTCCCTCTCCCGAATCGGGCACCCAGGCTTTGATATCTTTCAAGTCCTGGTCAGTAGCAAGCAGGTTCGAGGTTAAATCTAACAGCCAGGACCGGATCACGCTTCCTTGACGCCATATTTCGGCAATATTGTGCAAGTCCAGCCCAAACTCTTTTTTCGCCTGGAGAATTTCAAACCCCTCGGCATAGGCTTGCATCATGCCATATTCAATGCCGTTGTGAATCATCTTCACATAGTGTCCTGCACCCGCAGGCCCAACATGCCCCCAGCCTTTATCTGGCGCGGGCGCCAATGTTTCGAAGATGGAACAGTAGCGCTCAACAACCTCCTTCTCACCGCCCACCATCATGCTATATCCTTCGGTCAGGCCCCATACCCCGCCGCTGGTCCCCACATCAATGAAGTGAATGCCTTTCGTGGACAGTTCGGCTGCGTGGCGCTGCGAATCCTTGTAGTTTGAATTGCCGCCGTCGATGATCGTATCGCCATATTCAAGATGTTCAGCGATGGACTGGATGGTATCATCGGTGATTTTTCCAGACGGTACCATGACCCATACCAACCTGGGCGCCGGCAGCTTTTTAACTAGCTCACCCAGACTGCGAGCGCCAACAGCTCCAGCTACCTCCGCAGTAGCGATCGCCGCTTCGATAACATCGTATACTACGACCCGGTGCCCACCTTTCAACAAACGCAGCACCATATTACCGCCCATCTTTCCTAATCCGACCAATCCGATTTCCATGACTTGCTCCTTTTACCTGCTAAATTTCCAACTGGCTGATCTGGTGCAACAGCTTATCGGCCCGGGTCACACCATGATTTACAAAACGCGCTTTTCCTTTTTTGTCAATCACAAAGGTTGTCGGTACCGACAATACGCCCCATTGCCTGGCCACTTCAGGTTGATTCGATGCGTCGATCTCCACAACCTGGATTTTTGGACCCAGCAAATCCGTTATCTTGCGTAATGCAGAGGGCGCTGAATCGTTTTGCATGGCGCACAGTTGGGAGTGGTGAAATACAAAACAGCCACTTTCCCGGAAACGCTGATGGGCAAGGTACCTTTGACCGAACGGGTGCGTATCAGTAGGAACTTGTTCATCAGAAAATAGAGGAGTATTCCTCCTGCAACAATCCCCAATGCCAAATAGAGGCGAGTTAGGATATCAATATTCATTTGTTTACCCCTCCGGTCGCATACCCGGGATACTCCCTGCAGGTGGCTGCCGGGTAAATCCAGGAATGGATAATCGCCCGAACCAGTAGTACAGCGCACAACCTACACAAAAACCGCCAAAAGCATTTAAAGCCGCCAGTGCAATCACAAGCCATACCATTGCCCAACCAGCAGCCGCTGTGCCGAGCAGGAAACTAATGGATCCAGCGGTCAACACCAGACCACCTAGAAGTTGAGCAAACCGGTGTGGCTCCGGATGATCGCTCAGGATATCCGGTTTCGCCAGGCCAAGGGGCAATGCAGCATACCGATAAACAAAATCAAACCCCGGTGCTTTTCGCAAAACGCCTACCAACATCACTAGAGCAACCAGCGCAACAACCCAGGGCATGTTGAAGACGAAAGCAAGGATGCAGAGAAAGATGATCGTTAGCTGGTTCACCTTGATCGCCGCATGGTCCACTCTCTTCAATACTTGAATAGCCATTGTGAGTCACCTCCAAAGCCGGGCATAACTACCAATATTCACAAGCAAAGCCATCGCCAGGAGGAAATTACCTGGCGGAGCTCGCTTCGTTTCTTGTATTTCTTATGGGATAAGACGCGGCGAAAAGCGTAATTCTTACGAGAGATATGAAGCACGGGTCAATCTTGAAACCATATTCGCAATATCTGGTTTGATGTTCCAGCCCCGAAAGCCACGGTACCGTCTGGCAATGATACCGCAGACAGGTTGGTACTTAATTTTCCCCCAAGAGATGCCGACCAAACAACGTGCAGGCCATCTTCCGCATACTGAATGCTCGCCAGCCCCGTTTGCGCCTGGTTCGGCAAGATCAGTTCAACCAGGCCATCGCCATTCATATCACCAGCGAAGGCACTGTCGAGATTACGGGATCCAATCTGATGAGAACTGTATCCTGAGAGCGTTGCCGCAACCTCAAGCCTATCGTCTTCCAAGGTATAGATTTCGACCACTCCGCCGATGTGCGGTGTACGTACGGCAGCGATTTCCATTGCGCCTCCAGGGATGAACTGGGCCACTGCCAACTGGTGTCTCCAGCGGTATCCCTGCCCGATTGGGTCTCCTTGCGCGAGAATGCTGCCGTCTTCCCGGTAAACCACTATCCGAGCGCCTTCGGTTGCGTTGGTTTGCGTCACCACAATTTCACGCGCGCCATCGCCATCGATATCGACCCAGATTGGCGCAGTCCCTTCAATGACATCACCGGCCGCGATTTCAATTACCTGGGATAAGATAGGATTCGTGTTTACGTCTACCAGCGTGATGGCGGTCGCTTCCAGGCTGTCTCCCAAAACACCATGCGCGTACATGCTGCTCTGACCAGATAGAAACAACAAGCGGCCGGTTTCATCTATCAGGATACGCGCATCCGGCAAAACGTCCAAAGCCAGTTGTTCGAACTGCCCGGACCGGTTCAAAACCAGGTTCCCGTCGTCATCCACATAGGCGACCGTACCGCCGCCAAGTTGGACCGGGTTCGTAACAACCGAAGCATCGGGCGTCACCGGAAGCAGATGAACGACTCCTTTCTGCGCGGCCAGCGCCGGCGGCATCCCAGCGGGCAGCGAAGACACATCAGGGGTTTGTTCGAGCACCTTTGTCCCGTTCACGTGAAACACCTGCACCTGGCCGGTTGTCAACACCACATACCAAACCGACATTCCCTGAAACGGCGCGCTCACCACCCACAGCGGTTGGCCCTGTAAACGGATGTCGATTGAAGAAAGCGCAGTTCGGCTTGACCCTGCAACCACGCGATTCCCATCCGGGCTTATGTACGTTAGGCCTAGATAAGGAAGGGTGTCTTCTGGAGCGATTGTTTCCCTGTTTTCGACAAGGTCTTCTTTCGTTGGTTGATCCTTTACACCCTGCTTGGGTTCGGCTGGTTCGGTTGGGGTCGATATGGGTTCTGGCGTGCTTGCTGTTGTGCAGCTTGCCAGGAGGAGGGCGAAGAAAAGGATTATGAGAATGCTTCTCTTCGCCCACCCTATCCAGCAATTGGTATCCCCGCGCATGCTATGGGCTCCCGTACAAGGGAATACGAGCGCCATTCACCGTCCCTGCCTCATCAGAGCTCAAATACAGTATGGCCGACACGATTTCTTCAGGTGTCGTCCAGGCCGCTGTTTTTTCGGACGGGTGCTGGTCGCGTTCGTGATTCACATCGATTGTTCGTACGCGCAGTATATTGGCAGTTACGCCCGTGCCCTTCAGTTCTTCGGCCAGTGTCAACATTAAAGCTTCCTGGGATGATTTTCCGACCGAATATGCCAGCCCTTTTGCCGGCGGCGCGGACGCACTTGGTGAGGAAACAACCACAATCCTGCCCCATCTGTTGGCAACCATGTGTGGACCAAACACCTTTGCCAGGTAGAAGGTGGTCCAGAGGTGCTGCTGCAGCATGGATTCGACCTCTTCGACTGGCACCTCTGGGACCGCCTTTCCCCCAGTCCATCCACCGACAAGATGCAGCAGCAGATCTACCCGGCCAAACCTGGCCAGGGAGACATCCAGCACTTTTTGAGCAGAACCTACCTGGCTCAGGTCCACCGCAACAGGAATCCACTGCTCGGGAGGTTGTTTGAGTTCGCGACTCAAGGCATCTAACTTTTCCGCCTGGGATCCCACCAGCACAAGCCGGACCCCACTTTCAGCCATTTGACGGGTAACCACGCGTCCTAACCCTCCGGTCGCGCCGGTAATGACTGCCACTCGGTTTTCTGTGCCCATCGGTTTATCCTCCAACAACCAGGTCTTCACCTTGATGCAGCGCGCCAATCTGTTCGCTCGTCATTCCAGCCACAATCGGTTGATCGCCCTGTTCAGGTAACCGGACCTTGTCGCCGATGCTGAGCAAATGCCCTGATTTCGTAGCTTTGGTTCTCAGATAGAATTCATTATAAGGATTCGGCGGAATGATCAGGGGCAAGCGTTCGCTGATTTTGATCCCGTATGCTGCCAGTTCGTTGATCTTTTTGGGGTTGTTGGTCAACAGCCGGATTGACTTCACCTTGAGGGAATCCAGCATATGGGCGGCAACACTGTATTCACGTTCATCATCCCGGAAGCCCAAAGCGAGGTTGGCTTCAACGGTATCGTAACCGTAGTCCTGCAGCCCATACGCCCGAATTTTGTTGACGAAACCGATTCCACGTCCTTCCTGGCGCAGGTACAAAAGGATGCCGTTCTCCATCTCGCCAATTGTCTTCAACGCCGTTTCGAGTTGATCCCGGCAGTCGCAGCGCAGGGAGCCGATAGCATCCCCGGTCAAGCACTCCGAATGCACACGGACGGGAACATTCTCAGCGCCCATGACATCGCCATGAACAAACGCGGCATGTTCCTTTCCATCCCGGTTGTTCCAAAAAGCCACAACCTGGAACTGGCCAAAGCGTGAGGGCAGTTCTGCGATAGAAGCAATTTGCACACAAATATGATCTTTACCGTAACCTTCACATTCGTGGGCGCGGTTCTCATCTAATATCTCTTTGATTTGTAAATGATTCAGTGGCATGTCCGATCTCCTTTTGTGATTCTATGCCTCTATATTGGCTGTCTTAAAGACAACATAACGCAATACGATTCCACCATCATCATACTGTTGGACGTTGGTTAATTTCAACGGTTTGGCCGCTTCCCTCTCCAGGCCAGGTCCACTCGCAAAGGTCGGTGCGTTTGCTCCGCCAAATATAAGCGGTGCGATATACACATTGATCTCATCCACCAAGTCCAACCGCAGCAGCGCTTCATTCAATGTGCCACCGCCTTCTACCAATAGTTGCTTCACGCCAGCCTGGTGAAGCGCTTCCATCACCGAAAGAAGGTTCACCCGACTCGCTTCGGTAATATGGACCCAAATCCCTCGTTCACGCAGCGCATCGATTTGTGAAAGTGAAGTCTGGGTGGTCGTGAAGACCATGATCTTTGCCGGCCCATAGGTTAAAAAGCGACTGTCAGGCCGAATATCAGCCCTGGTGACAACGGCTACTTTGATTGGGTTTTCATCCATTCCGCGCTCAAGGCGTTCTCTTCGTAGTGCTGCTGATTTAACGAGAAGCCTGGGATCATCACCGAGCAGCGTAAGGCCACCTACCAGGATGGCATCACTGGATGCGCGGAAACGGTCGACCCGCTCCATATCCAGATTGGACGAAATCATCGCTCCCTGCCGGGCGAACGTGTCCGTTTTGCCGTCAGCCGTCATCGCGACGTTTAGTATCGTGTAAGGTCGACCAATCACTTTGCTACTCATTCTCACATTTTCTTCATCGCGAACATCACGAAAGGCTGAGACGGCTGGATCGTCGTATGGCCGTCTACACCTGAAATCTATCTCTCATTCCCATAGACGCGTTATCGAACCTACTTATTACTCATGTTGATGAATTCTTTTCATCCAGGCGTTAATAATCCACACCGGGCTGTTTTTCTAATACCGTCGAATCTACGGCTCCATGATGGTTGGAAAGCATCCGATCTGCCAAAACAGATGGAAGCGTTGATGGATCGTTGACAATCCATCGTGGGTCTAACAGCTGGCTTCCATGAAATGCAGTTCGCGTAAATGGTGTTGTAACAGCAATCACCTGCATGCCAGCCGCTAAAGCCGCTTTCACACCACTTGGCGAATCTTCAATCACCAGGCATTCTGATGGTATGACGTGGAGTTCATTCGCAACCAGATGATATATTTCCGGGTCGGGTTTGCCGTTTTCCACATCGTCCCGGCTTGCTACAAAATCAAACGCAGCTTGCAGGTTTAGGGCATCAAGAATACGATGGACCTGAGGACAGTAAGACATGGTCGCCAGTCCAACGAGACAGCCCGACTGACGGGCTTCTGACAACAACGCCATATTATGTGGCCAGACATTGTCGCGAATTACCTGCGGATCGATCAGCATTTGTTCATAGTATTTGAGGCGGATCTGGACAAATGCCTGCCAGGGCGTTGTAACACCAAATTGATCCATGCGAGACTGCGCCTGGGATTCAAGATCGAATGCCTGTAAGAGACATTGTGCAACCTCTCGACGAGATAGGCCAACCACCTCTTTAAATGCCTCGATGATTACATCTTCATCCACTGGGGCTGGGCTCAATTCTTGGATTGCTTTTGCATACGAATAGGCTTTCAAGCGTTCCGTTTGCACCAGGGTGCCATCCAAATCAAAGATCATTGCCCGGATCATCGAACATCCTCCTCGCCTACTCGCTTTCGGTTTTCATAGAAATCCCGCTTCTCCGCAATGCCAGTAAGTAAAGTCTCAAAGGATTTTTTAAACGCTGATAAACCATCCTCTAGTAATTGTTGGGTTATTTCATCCAGCACTATCCCGGCATCTGCCAACCTTGCTAAATATTGAACTGCATCCTCAAAACCGGCCGTCAAACTTTCCTCGGTATTTCCGTGATCCAGATAGGCCTCCAACGTCACCGGTGGAAGCGTATTCACGGTATCCGGACCGATCAGTGCGTCAACATATAAGGTGTCAGGATAAGCAGGACTTTTTGTTCCGGTGCTTGCCCATAAAGGACGTTGTACCTGAGCGCCACGTTCGGCCAGTTTTTCCCAACCCGGCCCAGCGAAAAGTTCATAGAATCTGGCATTTGCTAGCTTTGCATTTGCAATGGCGATTTTTCCCTGCAATTGAGGAATGCCAGCCTGCGTCAAAGCTGGATCGATAAGGCTATCCACGCGACTGATGAAAAATGAAGCTACCGAAGCAACATTACTGATGTTTTCCCCGGAGACTGCCCGTTTTTCGAGACCTGCAATATATGCTTCTGCAACGGCCTCATACTGCTTGAGGGAAAAAATGAGGGTTACATTGACATTGATCCCCTCAGAAATCAACGTTTCAATCGCAGGAATGCCTTGCAGTGTTGCGGGCACCTTAATCATCACGTTTGGACGACCAAGCGCAGCAAATAAACTCCGGGCTTCCTCAATTGTGCCGGCCGTGTCGTTTGCCAGCGTTGGACGCACTTCCAGGCTGACGTACCCGTCTTTCTTTTCCGTCCGGTCATAAACCGGCCTGAGAACATCTGCGGCTGAGCGAATATCATCCAGAATCAGGGTTTCATATATGGAGTTGGTGTCAAAACCCTGTGTGACCATTCTTTGTAAGTCAGCATCGTAGTCGCTGCTGCCGGCAATTGCCTTTTCAAAAATTGTAGGGTTGGAGGTGACACCTGTTACTCCAAAATCTATGAGATTCTTTAGTTCTCCAGAAACGAGCATCGTTCGACGAATATTGTCATACCAAATAGATTGGCCGTGCTTTGTAAGTTCGTGAATTCTTGACATGAGAACCCTCTGTTAATAAGACTAATTGAGCTGTAGACATCCCTGAGATCGAAATTATTACTCCCCAGTATGTAAGCATTGATTCAAGACAAATTTCAGTGTCATTCGACGCTTCGTCTCATTTGACAATGTCAAGGAACAATTAATTACGATTTTCGTTTTGCTGAGAAAGGTAAGAATGGGATTGATTACACCATCTATATAAACAAGACAGGATATTTGATTTGTTTTTCCTCTCGACATAGAGAAACATGGTGCATCGGCACCGTAGCCAACTTAGGAGTATTCAACTTGAGTACATCAACATCGATTATCATTTTTGGGATATCCGGGGATCTGGCGCAGCGCAAATTGATCCCGGCCTTGTTTAATCTTTACCAGAAAGGCCGGCTGAATGGCGACTTCCAAATCATCGGCTTTGCAGGACGCGCCTGGAGTGACGAGGATCTTTGCAATGCGGCTCGCAGCGGGATTGAAAAATATGCCGATTACAAAATTGATGAAACCGCCTGGCATAAGTTCTCAGATCGATTGTTTTACCACGCTGGGAACTTCCAGGATGAAGCCTCTTTCCAACGCCTGGCGCTCATGCTGGCGCAAATCGAAAATGGGTCAGCATACCGCCTGTTCTACCTGGCAACGCCGCCGGATTTCTTCACCCATATCATTACCAACCTGGGAAAAACCGGCCAGGTAGAGGAGAACGGCGGCTGGCGAAGGGTTGTGATTGAAAAGCCTTTTGGGACCGATCTAGAATCTGCGCGAAGTCTGAATCGAGAAATACGGCAGGTACTGCGCGAGGATCAAATTTACCGCATCGATCACTACCTGGGCAAAGAGACTGTCCAAAATATTATGATTGCCCGGTTTGCGAATACGATCTTTGAGCCCGTTTGGAACCGAAACTATATCGACAATGTTCAAATTACCGTGGCCGAAACAGTGGGGCTTGAGCAGCGTGCTGGTTATTATGACAAAGTGGGTGTGGTCCGGGATATGTTCCAAAACCACCTGCTTCAGCTGCTTTCGCTGATCGCCATGGAACCACCCGCTTCGCACAAAGCCGATGACCAGCGTGACGAGAAGGTCAAGGTGCTAAAGGCCATACGGAAAATCCCCTTTGATCAGGTTGGACTGCATGCAGTACGCGGCCAATACCAGGGCTATCAAGCGGAAGAAGGTGTCGCGCCAAATACGCAGACAGCTACCTATGCAGCGATTCGTTTCTATATTGACAACTGGCGCTGGCAGGGCGTACCTTTCTATCTGCGGTCCGGGAAACGATTAAAAGAGAAGATGAGCGAGATCGTCGTCCAGTTCAAACGCCCGCCGCACCGTATGTTCCCCTTACCCGATGAATATGAATTTACCTCGAATACGCTGACGCTTTGCCTTCAACCGGATGAAGGGATCCACTTAAAATTTGAGACGAAAGTTCCAGACACAAGTGCTGATACACGCTCAGTTGATCTAGAGTATCATTATCGAGACGTCTTTGGAGAAAAAGCCATTCCAGAAGCATACGAAAGGCTGCTGCTGGATGGGTTGCATGGCGACGCATCGCTTTTCACCCGCAGCGATCGCAACGAACTCGCCTGGGAATTGCTCGACCCCATCCTGTCGGCCTGGGAAAGCCCCGATGGTCCACCGCTAGCGATATACGAACCAGGCAGTTGGGGACCAACTGAGGCAGAAGCGCTGTTGGATCGCGACTCGTACAAGTGGATGCGAGGATGCGGGAATCACCCGTCAAAATGACCGGACAATATGACAGAATCGAACCTTATTGATCACTATAATTATGATGAATTTATCCCCGAGAAGTTCGAGCGCTGGATGAATTTCTCCTCCAGTCCCCCGCTCGGCCAGGCAGCTCCGGATTTTCCGCTCTGGGATCTGGATGGAACGCAGACGTCCCTCAGCCAGGTCATCAGCCAATCAATGTTCACGGTGGTGGAGTTTGGCAGCTTTACCTGACCATACTGCGGGCTGGCGTCGCCGGCCATGAACAAGATCGCCTCTAATTTTGCACCCAAAGGGGTCGGATCGGTGTTTATTTACACCCATGAAGCCCATCCAGGGGAGAACTATCCGCACCTGACCAGCATGGAACAGAAATACCGGCATGCCCATGCACTGCGTGATGTTTACGGTGTCAGCCGTCCGATCTTGCTGGATTCATTGGATGGCGCTTGCCACCGGGCTTTTGGCTCCATGCCCAATATGACCTGGATCTTTACCAAATCAGGAATCCCTGTCTACAAATCGGATTGGAGCGATGCAGCCAGTATCGCCAATGCCCTGGATTATTTCACCCAAATTCCTGAACGCCGGAAAGCGGGTGAACGCCTGGCTCCGTTCCATGTTGAGCGATTAGATTACCGCAATCAAGAGCGAGATCAGTTTTATCGCAGGCTGGAACAGAATGGGCCTAAAGCGGTAGACGAATTCCGGAAGGCTTTTCCGTCTGGGTAAACCAGATCACATTCACCTATCGCACAAAGGAACGTTGGATTTTCGATGAGACAACGATCGAACAAAGACTGGTTGGATGACTTGAACAGCACGGGAGAAAACTGCTCTCGTGCTTTGCAGGATTTACATGCCGTGATTTTAGGCAGTATTTCTTATGCATTCGATGAAACCATCGTACCGAAAACCATCAACCGGAATGCTGCGATCGACAAGATCGTCTCCAGGACCCTTCTGTATGTACAACAGAACCTGGGGCAATATGATGAACGGAGTTCATTCATTACTTGGGTCTTGAAGATCGCTGTCCGGCAGGCTTTTTTGGAGTTTCGTAAACAAAAGTGGCAGGCAAACGCTCCGCACAGCCCTTTTCCAGAGATAACATCCGAACTGCGCGAACAGCTACAAGGCAACCCCTTCTTGCAGTATCTGCACCAAATTTTTAAAGATGAACTGAGCGAAAATCAACGCCTGGCGCTTCGTTCAATGGTGATGTTCCGAATGCCGAAAGAAGAAGTTGCCCGGCAGTTAGGGATGAAATTTTGCGACTATTTCAAGATGATCCACGACGCGCGTTTGCGTTTGAAGCACAGGTTAGAAGCCGATGGAATTTTCTCCGAAGAAGATATAGAGAACTTGCAGCTATGAAAAACTGGGGGCATAAGCCGGCATCACCTGCTGCTTAAGCTCGAATTTGCACAAGGAAATAAAGGTAAGGAGCTTATTATGACGGAAGATGATAAAAGTTTTTCTTTCGAGGAATTCAAGAACGCTTTTTACTATGGTTCGCGTTCGGATCTGAACTTTAAGTTCTTAAAAGACCTTTCCCCAGAAGATGCGGCCCGGTTCTTTCAGGACTTGCTGTGGAAGCTCGGAGATGTACTGGATGATGGAAACATCGACCGGATCATCGAGCATATCGTGAGTGCGCAGACAAAAGGTTATGCAGGCCCTGGTCGTTTTACCTACGAAGATGCTCCATTTACACCGCTTAAGAAACCTGTCTCTCAGCTGCGGCTTGCGTTGATGTCCTCCAGCGGGCATTTTGTGGAAGGTGATGATCCTAAACCTTTCGATGTCGACAACATGTCGCAGCAGGAAGCCGAATCCAGAATTACGGACTTTCTCAGAGCGGAACCGCAGTTATCGAAAATCCCCATCGAAACGCCGGAGGACCGGCTGCGCGTCCGGCATCCCGGAGTTGACGTACGCGGCGCGCAGGCAGACCCAAACGTCAATTTCCCCATCGCTCTGCTGCGGGAGATGCAAGCGGAAGGGAAAGTTGCCGAATTATTTTCAACCGCCTACTCTTTCGTCGGCGCCACTTCCCAAATCCGTCTCCAAAAACACACCGGCCCAGAATGGGTACGCATGTTCCACGAAAACCAGATTGAGGCTGTCCTGATGGTACCCGTCTGACCGGTTTGTCATGTGTCCGTGGGACACATTGCCCGGTTGTTAGAAGAAAGCGGGATCGCTACGATTGTGATCGGATCGAGTATTTTCCATGACCGGTTGGAAGCCATGCGCCTACCGAGAACGCTGCTGACACACCACCCCATGGGGCGTCCGCTTGGTGCCCCCGGCGACCATGCCACGCAACGCAGCGTGATTCTAGCGGCGCTGGACCTGCTGGAAAATGCAAGGGAAGGCGGCCAAATCGTGAACTTCCCCACCCGGTATCTTCCCAAATGCAATGACAACGCAGGATAATGACTGTCAACCGATCACGCCGAAACTTTATAAAAAGGGTTGGATTGATACCAGGGCTTCTCCTTTTGCCCAAATTCAACATTACCCCGGGGACGAAGCTCGGTCGTGTCAATGTTGGCATGGCGGAAGTAAAACGGCGTCCAGATCCAGATAGCACCACGGTCGCCAGGGTGTATCAGGATACGGTCGTATCCTGGCTGCGCGAAGTTGTTGGCCGGCGTCCTTACCGGTTCAATCAGCGTTGGGTGGAAACACCCGATGGCTACATCTGGGCGCCTTACTTACAACCCGTTCAAAACCAGCTGAATTCAGCCGTAAAAACACTACCCAACACCAGTTTGGGCAGTGGAATGTGGGCTGAAGTAACCGTTCCGTTTGTCGACTGCCTCCTTGACAATCCCCCGGCACGCTCACCCTGGTTACAAGATACCAGCATCCTGCCAAGATTGTATTACAGCTAGGTGATGTGGATTGACCAGGTCAAGACAGAAGCGGATGGCCAGATGTATTACCGTGTCAACGAACGGTATGGATACGGCGATATCTTGTGGGCTTCTGCGGAAGCATTCCGCCCACTCACTGCCGATGAAGTTGCCCCCATTCACCCCGATGTTGTAGAAAAAAAGGTGGTCGTGGATACCGCCCGCCAGACAATCTCATGCTTTGAAGGAAATCGCGAAGTCTATTATGCTCAGGTATCCACCGGCATGAAATTTGATATCAACGGTAATCGGGTGGATCACTGGGAAACGCCGTTAGGAGCACGTCCAATTTGGCGCAAGCTCATCTCGGTCCATATGACCGGCGGGGCCACAGGAGGTGGGTATGATCTCGCCGGGGTGAGCTGGACAACCCTGTTTGAAGGTAATGGCGTCGCTATCCATTCCACATTCTGGCACATTAATTTTGGCGAAGCAATGTCACATGGATGTGTCAACTGCCGCCCAGAAGATGCAAAATGGGTGTTTCGCTGGCCACAGCCAATCGTACCTTTTGATCCAGGTGATCTGACAGTTGGCTGGCCAGGTGGAACCGTAATTGATGTTATTGAATAGCTTTTAGGTACGCTGGAACTTTCCCGGCTCACATTCAACATCCCAATCAGGCAGGAAAAGGCGCCGAGACTGTAAGATCTCGGCGCTTTACTGCGTCTAGAAAACGATGTGCTACACAGACTTCATTTGCAGCGATCGGAGTGAACCGGCCCTATGATTGATATTATCCTACGCTTACCCAAAGAGCGAATTCTCGAACCGTTGGCGAAAGGCCCTCTACAACAGATCCATCCCAATGTGCTGACCGTCAGTGCGTGCGCGGTTGGGATCGGCGCGGGAGTCGCCGCCTGGCAAAACGCAACCGGTCTGGCCCTGGGTCTTTGGTATCTCAACCGCCTACTGGATGGCCTGGATGGAACCGTTGCTCGAGTCAACAAAAAACAAAGTGACTTCGGCGGTTATCTCGACATTGTGCTGGATATGGTCGCCTATGTTGCCATCCCACTCGGCCTGGCCTTTGCTGCCAACCGGCTGGAGGTATTCATTGCCTTGAGCCTGCTCTTTGCCAGTTTCTACATCAACAGCGCCGCCTGGATGATGCTGGCGGCCAACCTGGAAAAGCGCAACCTGGGCGCCAAAGCCCGCGGTGAACTCACCACCGTAACCATGCCGACCGCCATCGTCGAAGGCGCTGAAGCAGTCGTGATCTACTCGCTGTTCCTGCTCTTTCCAGCCTGGCTGCCATTCTGGTTCAGCCTGCTGGCCGGGCTGGTACTGCTTTCGGCGATCTGGCAGGTTGTATGGGCCTACCGACACATGGATCAAAATAGGATGAATGTATGACAGACGTATCTTCTTCACAAGCAGGTCCAACGACTAATCTAAAAAATAACGGTCTGAAACTAGTCGCACTCTTGTTCTGGCTGGCGCTGCTGGGAAGTTATCAGTGGTATGCCTGGCAAAATGATCTCTCGCCTGTGGAAGTCATGCAGCAACTGCTGGTATTTATGACCGGCAGCCTATGGGGACCGCTGGTTTACATTATCCTTTACGCGATCCGCCCCCTGGTGTTGTTCCCATCGACTGTTCTAACGCTTGCGGGAGGCTTTCTGTTCGGACCGGTGCTCGGTGTGCTCTACACCATCGTTGCCAGCAACACCTCGGCCACAATCGCTTTTTTGGTTGGGCGTTATTTCGGTCAAGGGTTGTTGAAAGAGGGGGCATCGAAAAATCTGCTCCAGCGCTACGCGGAACGCATGCGCCAGAACAGCTTTGAGACAGTGATTGTGATGCGCTTTATCTTTCTACCGTATGATCTGGTCAACTACCTGGCCGGTTTCCTGCGCATCCGCTGGGTGCCCTTTATCCTGGCAACCATTCTCGGTTCCATTCCCGGCACGATCGCTTTCATCCTGGCCGGCGCATCCATCGAGCGCTTCGATGGCGGAATTCCTCAATTGAACCCGGTTACTCTGGCTGCTTCAGTCGCAATATTTATCGTCAGCCTGGTATTATCTCGACTTTTCAAAAAACGTGAAGGTATCGAAAAATGAACAGCAAACATTATTCCAACATCGTCATCGGCGCCGGCTCCGGCGGAATGACCGTCGCGATCGGCCTGGCCAACCTGGGCAAACAGGTGGCGTTGATTGAGGCCCACCATGTCGGCGGTGACTGCACCAATGTGGGCTGCGTGCCCTCTAAAACCTTAATTCACCTGGCAGCCGACTACCGCCCAGGCGACAGTGTTGAGGCGGTCCTGGCCGAAGTGACGCGCAAGCGCGACGCGCTGCGCGAAAAAGAGACTGAAGAAGTCAAACAGATAGAGAACCTAACCTTCATTCAGGGAAAGGCCGCGTTCGCGGGACCGAAACAGCTTCATGTAACCGGTCCGAACGGCGATGTACAGGCGTTGTCCGCGGATACCATCACCATTGCCACCGGCGCGCGACCTCGGATGCTGGACATCCCAGGCCTATCCGCAAACCGCCTGCTGACCAACGAGTCGCTGTTCGATCTCACCGCCCCCCCACGCCACCTGGCTGTGATCGGGGCAGGCATCATCGCCGTGGAGCTGGCGTTCGCATTCAGCAAGCTGGGCACCCAGGTGACGCTGATTGCGCTTGACCCGCGCGTGCTGCCCACTTATCCGCTCGAGGTCTCAGAAGCCATCCAACCAGAACTGGACCGGCGCGGGATTGTCACCTACTACAATGCAACCAGCGACTCTTATGATGAAACCACGCAAACGCTGTGCGTCCGCTCTGGTGAAGAAAAGTTCCCCCTCGAGAGTGTAGACAAAGTGCTGCTGGCAGTGGGCCGCGTGCGCAACATCGACCAGCTTAACCTGGAAAAAGCCGGGATTGCGCACGACAAGAACGGCATCCGCGTCGACAGTTTTGGCCGCACGAGTGTACCCGGCGTGTATGCGATTGGCGATGTCACACCCACATCAGCTTTCACCCACTCTGCTAATGCCCAGGGCCGGCGGGTGGTGCAGCGTATCGCATTCCCCTGGCTACCCGCGCGCGGACCGGAACCCCTCTTCCCGACCGCAACCTTCAGCGATCCTGAAGTGGCCACCGTAGGATTATCCCCAAAACAGATTGCGGAGAAGTGCCATCCAGAACTCGTCCGCCGGCTGCGGATTGACTTTAAAGATACCGACCGGGGCTACACGGACGGCGTGGAAAACGGCTTCATCCTGGTGGATGTCGTCCGGCTCACCGGGACCATTCTGAGCGTTACCATTGTCGGCCCGCGCGCCTCAGAGATGATTTCGTTCTTTACTCTGGCGATCAGCCGCCGCATTTCGCTTTACCAGTTCTACCGCCTTGTTTACCCCTATCCAACCTTTTCCAGCGGCATCCTGAAGATTGCCGATACCTTTATGCGAGAGACCCTACCCAGCCTGCCGCGCGAGTTGGCCGCATATCTTAAGTACCGGTTTGCCAGATAAACACGAAAACATCTGTCACACACAACATAGGGCTTCAGCGGGAAGTATGTAAGATCGAGCTTGAATGCCGCATCTAAGTAGATAACAAAGCAATAAGATTACTGGAGGGAAAATGAAACGTTACTTGAGTTTGTTAATTTTGTTCTCATTTCTATTATCCGCTTGCAGCGGGGTCGTGCAATCTAGATCAACAACATTTGACCTGAATGATTGGGACAGCGTCGTCAACGCCGCGAAAGGACAGACGGTAAATTGGTATATCTGGGGTGGTTCTGAATCGATCAACCGCTTCGTAGACGACTTCTACGGTAAAGCACTGAAAGAGCGCTATGACATCACCCTCAACCGCGTGCCGGTGGCCGACACCGTGGATGCGGTCAACCAGGTCTTGAGCGAAAAAGAGGCTGGCAAAGATCCGGGCGCGGTGGACCTGATCTGGATCAATGGCGAAAACTTCTTCACTTTGAAGCAAGCCAACCTGCTCTACCCCGATTGGGCGCGTAAGCTGCCCAACAGCGCCCTGGTCAACTGGGAGAACCCGGCCGTCAACCTGGACTTTGGCAACCCCGTAGATAACCTGGAAAGTCCCTGGTCCTCAGCCCAGTTCCAGCTGATCTACGACTCAGCCCGTATGCAGCCGGAGGACCTGCCGCGTTCCTATACGGAGTTGAAGGAATGGGTAGTTCAGAACCCCGGCCGCTTCACCTACATCGCTCCCGGCCCGGGCGGTTTCCAGGGCACGCGTTTTGTAAAGGGCGCGCTGTATGAAATCAGCGGCGGCGCAGAGCCGTGGAGCGCGTTCGATCAAGCCACCTGGGACCAGTGGTCACCGCAGTTGTGGGGTTACTTTAACGAAATCAAACCGTACCTGTGGCGTCAGGGTGAGACCTACCCGAAAGACGAAAACGAGCTGCACAGCCTGTTTGCCAACAATGAAGTGGATTTTAGCATCACTCAGGCCATCGTCGGCGCGGGTGCCTTAATCGAGCAGGGCCTGGTGCCGGAGACGGCGCGTGCCTTTGTCTTTGACCAATACATGATCGGTGATTTCAACTACGTCGCCATCCCGGCCAATGCACCCAACAAAGCTGCCGCGCTGGTACTGGCCAACCTGCTGCTGGACCCCGAACTGCAAGCCGCTCAGATCTTGCCGGAAAACGGCTTTGGGTTGGGTTTTGGGATTGATGTCAATCGGGTGACCGACCCCGAAGATAAAGCATTACTGGAAGCCGCCGCGCAGAAACTGGGCCAGGCTGCTACCCCTGCCGAAGACCTGGCCAGTTCGCTGGTCGGTGATACCGCCCCGCAGTACCAGAGCCTGGTCGAAGAAGGCTGGCGGCAGTACGTGCTGCAGGGCCAATAAGCGATATGCGGAAGCGCGTTCTTTCCTCCCCCTGGCTCCGCTTGGCTCCGGCCTTGCTGGTGATTGGTATTCTGTTCGGCACCAGTATTGTCTACGGCGCCGGGCAGAGCCTGGGGGTGATGGCGGCCATCGGCCAGCAAGAGGCCAGTCTGGATGCGTACCGGAACGTGCTTACCGGGTCCGGCCCGGCCGGGCGAGAATTCTGGCCTTCACTTGGCTTTTCGTTGTGGATCAGTGGCGCCTCCACGCTGCTATCAGCGTTGGGGGCGCTGCCGGTGGCCCTGTGGTTGAACGGTAGACGCGGTCAATCGCAACAAAAGGAGACGCTGGCCCTGAACTGGAATCTGGCCTTTCCGCACCTGGTATGGGCGGTAGCCTTGCTGCTTTTCCTGTCACAAAGCGGGATGCTCGCCCGACTGGCCGCTTTTTTCGGTTGGGTGCAAACCCCAGCCGACTTCCCGGTGCTGGTGCGCGACCGGCTGGGATTCGGCATCATCCTTAGCTACGTGACCAAGGAAATCCCCTTCCTGGCGCTGATCGTGCTGGCGGTACTGCGCTCACAGCCTGAGAACTATGCTGTAGTTGCGGAAAACTTGGGCGCGAACCGTTGGCAGCGCCTGCGCTACATTACCCTGCCACAGGTGCTGCCGGCGCTGACCGCCGGTTCTTTGCTGGTCTTTGCCTATGTGTTCAGCGCCTATGAAGTGCCGGCGGTGCTGGGCGTGCGCTACCCACGCGCGCTTCCGGTGTTGGCGCTCGACTTTTTCACCAACCCCGACCTGAGCAGCCGGGCGGAAGGCATGGCGATCAGTTTCCTGATTGCCATCATAGTAATCTTATTGGCGGTCATCAGTATCCGTCAAAACAAATCCATCGGAGAAACATGAGCCAGCGATTATCTACATACACCCTTCAACTGCTGCTTTACGGCGTCCTGGCAACCCCGCTGGTGTTGTTTGCTGTGTATGCCTTTTCGGAACGCTGGTTCTTTCCAGCGCTGGTTCCGCAGGAGTGGACCGCCAGCCCCTTTGCGCGCTTGCTGTCCGACCGGCGTACGTTGCAAGGGCTAGGTGAGAGCCTGAGCATCGCCGCCGCTGCCAGCCTGCTGTCGCTTGCCATCAGCTTCCCGGCTGCGCGAACCTTGGGCTTGCGCGCTTTTCGCGGGCGGCAGGCCGCCTGGCTGGCATTTTTCGTACCTACGGTCGTGCCGCCGCTGGCCATCGGCATGGGGCTGAATATTTTTTTCCTGCAAATCGGCCTGGCCGGAAGCATGCTTGGGGTCACCCTGGCGCACCTGGTGCCGACCCTGCCCTACACCATTTTCACGCTTTCGAGCGTCTTTGCCCGTTATGACGAAAACTACGAACACCAGGCGCTGGCGTTGGGCGCGAACCCCGTTCAAATCTTTTTTCGCATCACCCTACGCCTAGTTTTCCCTGGCCTGGTCGTGGCCGGGTTGTTCGCGTTTCTGATTTCGTGGAGCCAGTATCTGCTGACCCTGCTGATCGGCGGCGGGCGTGTGCTGACCCTGCCCATGCTGCTGTTCTCTTCGGTTTCCGGCGGCAACCCGGCCTCGATCGCGGCCCTGTCCCTGCTGTTTGTGACCCCACCCGTTCTGGTGATCGCCGCCACCGCCCGTTATCTAGGTCAGCACGGCGCAGCCGTACAGGAGCAGTACTAATGACCGACGTTTCTATTTTGGATCTTCGCAAGACCTATCCGGGACAGGCGCAGCCGGTTCTGGATCACTTTTCGTTATCGGTACATGCTGGAGAACTGGTGGCCCTGCTCGGTCCTTCCGGCAGCGGCAAGTCAACCATCCTTAAGCTGATTACTGGAATAGAAACGCCTGATTCTGGCGACATACAGTTTAATCGTAAAACCATCCTGAACACGCCGCCCAACCAGCGTGGCGCTGTGTTTATGTTCCAAAAGGCGTATCTATTTCCCTTCTTGAGTATTGCCGAAAACATCGGGTTCGGGCTAAAAATGCAGAACGCATCCAAAGCTACAATCCAGGCTGCCGTAAAGCGCATGTTGGACCTGATCGGGCTGCCAGGGATTGAAAAGCGCAAACCAGCCCACCTTTCCGGTGGTGAGCAGCAGCGGGTCGCCTTAGCCCGCGCGCTGGTCACCCAGCCGCGCCTGCTGCTCTTGGATGAGCCGTTGAGCAGCCTGGATACGGCCGTACGGGCAAATTTGCAGGAAGCCATCCGTCGCATTCAGCGTGAATTGGGCATCACCACCATCCTGGTCACCCACGACTTGAGCGAGGCCATGTCGATGTCAGACCGCATGGCGCTGCTGCTCGATGGGCAGGTGGCGGCTTTCGACCAGCCCATGCGGTTATTCCAACACCCGCCCAGCGAACAGGCCGCCCGCTTCGTGGGAATTAATACCTTCTTGCGAGGCGAGGTCTCGGATGGCTGCCTGCGGACAGACCTGGGTACACTGGAGGTTTGCCCGAATAGAAGCAAGCCAGGGCCGGGCGTATTTGCTATCCGGCCCGAACATATTCGGATTGAATCAAATCAGCGTCCAAACGCGCTGCCAGGCATCATCAAGGATTGTACCTACCACGGCGAGTACGTCGAGTACCAGGTGGAGATTCCTGAGATGAGCGTCCGGGCGCGCGTACCCATGCCAACCGAGATGGTTCCACACGGCGCGCCAGTGCATGTTATTTTCCCGCAAGAGCACCTGTTCCAGATAAAAAATGCTTAAGATGGTTTAAAGAAAAACGGCGAGGCAGATTGTGAAGTCCAGCCCGCTGTTTTGATTTGGCACATACCGGGTGTTCAAGGAGATTGTGGAATTCCGACCTCCACAATCTCCTTGAACACCTTTATAGCGCTTTTATTTCTTGCGCAACTATGGTTGATAAACCCTGGTATCCGGTCGGAAAGCGGCCCAGGAAAACCAGAAATGGTTGATCGCGATCACCGGCTCAAGCTGCTTTCCGGCGTAGTCACCGCTGATCGCCTGGCCAAGGATATCCCACTGACTGCCAGTTTCCTCATCCGTGATTTGCCCATCCTGTACGGTGAAACGCAGCGCCTGGTCATCCACCACGCGCAGATACGCATTCGTAGCACCCACATCCCTGCCACCCGCCACCGAACCGGCGTCCAGCGCCGAAGCGGTACCTTCTGTCCAGAAGACCACCACCTGCTGCCCGCCGACTGTATCATTGATAACCCGTTCTTCTTCCAAAATATCGTATGGATAAGCCACGGCATCACCGTTCAAGTCTACGGTCAGCACGCGGGTCACAGGCGGCAACACACCGGGCGTCTCTGGGCCCTGATATAAAAAGGGTGGCCGGTTGACATCATCATAGCCGGCATACGGGTTGTCGCCATAAGCGCGGCTGAAGCCTGTTTCTCGAGACAGCACCTGTCCATCCGGGTGCGCCGCCTTGAAATCCGCCCAGGAGATAATTGCGCCAGGGTAAAACGCCAGCCTCTTGCCAGTCTGCTCGCCCGCAATCGCTTCGCCGCTGGCCTGCTGCCACCAGGTTTCCGTCTGGCGGTCATACATGATCAGGTTGCTGAAGCGCAGCCGGCCGGTGGTGCCAAAGTCCAGCACCTGGCCATCAACCGTGCGCTCGAAGACAATCGCCGTGTTGCACAACGGGCAGAAAGTAACCGCCAGCGGCAGTCCGCCGACGGTGTCATTGGCGATCTCATGCCACATGAGGACTTGAATTGGATAAGCACGGGCATCATCACCCACTTCGACGATGACCACCGGTTCAACCGGCTTGAGCCAGGCATCCGCCTCCGCTACGGTGACAAATCGCGGCCGGTCAATGGCCGGGATACCGTCCTTCGGGGGGCCGCCGGAGAGGATCTCATCATAGTTGACGGTGTGTTTGCTGAAATCCGTAGAAAATTCCACTGCTGCACCTCTTGGGGGAGCCTGTTCCGGTAAAAACGTTTCCGTCGGGATCTGCTCCTGTTCGTCTGTTGTTTGGTTGGCCGTATTGGTTGGGATAGGTTGCACGATTGGATTCTCAGCCTGAACTAGATCGCCTTCGGAAACGCTGTTTGGCACGCAGGCAGCCAGGACAAGCATCATGATTAACCACAATGGAAAAACACGTTTGCTTCTCATTGAACCGTCCTTAATATTTCCTCGATCATCGCCCGTGATAATGGCCCGCTGTGTACGTAGCGCAGCACGCCATCGCCATCAATAAACCAACTGGTTGGCAGCCCGCGCAGTTGAAAAACGCGCGAGATCTCTTTCTCAGGATCCATAACCAACGGGTAGGTGAGGACAAAATCATCCCGAAACTGTTCGACCGATGTTTGCGGCTCGTCAATATTCAGCCCGATCACCACCAGTTCCGATTCTAGTTGTCTGGCCGCTTCTTCCAGATATGGCGCTTCCGCCCGGCAGGGCGCGCACCAGGAGGCAAAAGCATTCACCATCACTACCTTGCCGCGATAATCCTCTAGCTGAATCAACTGTCCATCCACGGTTTTCATCTGTAAATTGGGGAGGGTCGTCCCGATCACCGCTGGGCGGTTTTGTCCACCTGGCAGCGCCAGGTTAAACCGGTTTTCGAACAGGTAAGCACCGCCAAACAACACCAGGACGATGAGCACCAATAGGTATGAATTCTTCTTCATGAGATACAACTTCTCCTATATTTGGATTCCGGCATGTATTTTGAAGATTATCTTTGAAAAGATACCCTCAGTTCCGCTGCATCGCACCTATTCTTTAGATGTCTTATCCTCATTTATTCTTACCTCTCGACTGTTTTGATCATATTTAGAAGCAATTTGGTAAGATTTTCAGCCTCAATTTCATCCAAACGCCATAGGGGGCTGAAAAGGTGTTCAACCGGAGATGGAAAAACACCGATTAATCAGACAGGAGGTGTATGGGCATTCGGCAACATGCGGATATCTGTCAAATCGGAAACAAGTCGATTACCAAGGAAACAAAGAGCCTCTCGCGCTCACGCTATATGGTGTAGCGCGGGCCAAGCAAATGGTTCATATAATGGAGGTTTTCCAATGTTACGAAAGAAACAATATCATGTGATTCTCGCACTTGCACTACTGGCTGTTTTTGTCTTGACAGCCGCCGGACCAGTCAACCCAGGCAGCCCCACCCCCGATAACTTTGATAAGTTCCTGGTTTACATGGCCGATGGTTTATACGATCCCAACGATCCCAGCTACACAGCACCCAACGCGCAAGAATTTCAGCGCGATGTCATGCAGCGCAGCGATGCAGAAATCGCGCAGGACCGTGCTGACGCGATTGCGTTTTATAACCAGCGTTTCGGGCTAAATTTGGTCGATCCAGGCGGTGACCTGTTTGCGCCCTTTACTACGGATGACGGTGTCATGTTCACCCCGTTTTACTTTGATCCCCGAAATGAATACCGTGCCTATGTTGTATCGAACGAGCAAGTACCGTCCTCCGGCTGGGTGATCCGTGACGGTGGTTGGTCAGCAAGCATTACGAATCCTGATGGTTACACTTTAGGCGGCGAGTTTGATGGTATCCATGTTCCGCAGGGCACTATGTTCGCCTTCGGTGATTACAATATCCAACGCACCTTACCGGGTGGAAGAGAAATTGAGCCTTTGCTTATCCATTATCAGTCCGGTGGTCCAATCATCCCGAACGCCGACCAGAATGGCGGTATGTTCTTCCGCTGCGAGCTGTTCAGTGAAGAATTTGGCGAAGGGCTAGCCCAGGGTATCGTTGCTCCGCAAATGCTGCCCGATGGGCGAATCCATCAGAACATTCGCAACGTGGTGACGTTCCCGGGACTGGGAGACCACGCTGAGTAGATTCGATTTCTAAACATTCACAGAAGGGTACATTCAGAGGCTTTCGCCCAGGCGAAGGCCTCTGACACTGGTTGTACCTGTGTTATTCTAGTGGAAAGGAAAGTATATCCATTTGTTCAGCATACGTTCCTTCTTATAGAATGGCTCGAATAGATCAAGGGGGAATGGGAGAATTTTTATGCGATACTGGAACCTTTCTATCGTTTGGGTGCTGGCTCTACTGTTATTTACAAGTTGCACCCCGACCAATCAGAATTCATCCAACACGAACAACACTGGTACTTCTTCACCCAACCTGGAACCTGTTGGGGAGAAGCGTGAGCCAGCAAGCGCTGCCGATAATACACCCGATCCTACTGCTGAACAGCCTACATCGCCGGCCAGTTCAACAGCAGACGTCCTTTCGGTTTCGGTATCAGGGAACTCAGGCGCATATCAGTTCGCGGTAGAAGTTTCCAGTCCTGATCAAGGCTGCGAGCAGTACGCCGACTGGTGGGAAGTGCTGGACGAAAATGGATCACTGCTCTACCGGCGAGTGCTCCTGCACAGCCATACCAATGAGCAACCTTTTATGCGCTCTGGTGGCCCGGTACCCGTCACCGATGATCAGGTGGTCATTATTCGCGCCCATTTTCATCCAGATGGGTATGGAGGAGTGGCTCTGAAAGGGTCCGTTCACCAGGGCTTTCAACCGGTTGAATTGGCCAGGGGTTTTGCGGTGGAGTTGGAAGAAGAACAACCCTTACCGGAAAGCTGCGCATTCTAAAAACGGTTCCCATTTACGCTTGCTGGTTGGTAAGATTTTCCAACCTGACCTCGTCTATTGAACATGAACAAACAAAGACCATACGGGAGGGAAAAATGAGCAACATCGAAAAATTCCGATCCGCAAAAGATAGCTTTTTTGCGACAGACCGCCACAGCCCGCTGACGAGAGAGCAGAAAAAGGCCTTCAAGGGGCTGAATTACTTTCCGGAAGCGCCGGACCTGCGCTTTCGAGTGACCGTCGAGCGGTTTTCTGAACCTCAGGAAGTAACGATCCAGACATCGACAGGTGACACGCAAACTTACCAGCGGTTTGGCAAATTCCAGTTTTCGGTGAATGGCGAAGAGCAAACTCTGACCATCTTTGCTAGCGAGCACGGTTATTTCTTACCATTTGTTGATAGCCTGGCAGGTGAGGAAACGTATCCCGCCGGCCGTTATCTGGAGCCCGAACCGCTTGCGAATGGAAAATTCCAAATTGACTTCAACCTGGCCTATAACCCTTACTGCGCATATAACGAAAACTGGTCCTGCCCGCTGACCCCGTTTGAGAACCGCCTGAAGGTTCCCGTGCGGGCCGGAGAAAAAATATTCCATTATGAAAGCGAGAAAGTACAGTTATGACCAAACCGATCCATGTCAACGATCAAGAATTCGATAATAAAGTTTTACAGGCAGACCTGCCCGTGATCGTCGATTTCTGGGCGCCCTGGTGTGGGCCCTGCCGCATCATCGCGCCAGTACTTGAAGACCTGGCCAAACAGCACGCTGGCAAGCTGCTAGTAGCCAAGGTGAATACGGACGAGAACCCCGAATGGGCGATGAAGTATGGCGTGCAGGGCATTCCAACCCTGTTATTCCTTCACCAGGGGAAGCTGGTCGACCGGCAAACGGGGGCACTCCCGCCGCCAGCCCTGAAAGCGAAAGCAGAAGCACTGTTGAAGGTAGAAAACACGACAAATACATGAATGAGCCAACCAGCTTGACACCAGGCACAAGCAGCAAGCCACGCACGTGGCTTGCTCTTTGTATCTCCAGGAATATCATTAGGCGGTCATTGCTCACCAGCCTGATCGTAGGTACGGTCCTGGTGATTATCAATCATGGCGACGCTTTCATTACGGGGGAGATTGATTCTGTGCGTGTTTTTCGGATCATTCTAACCTATCTGGTGCCGTATCTGGTCTCAACAACATCCAGCGTTTCGACGATCCTGAGTTTACAATCCACGCTTTTATTGGAGGGGAAGAAAAAATGACAACCGACTTAATCAAGGTATATAGCACCGTCTGGTGCCCGGACTGTAAGCGGGCCAAGAAATTCTTTGGCGAACAACGCGTCTCGTATGAGAACATCGATATCGAGCAAGATCCTGATGCGATGGCGTATGTCGAAAAGGTCAACAATGGCAAGCGCATCATACCGACTATCGTCTTTCCAGATGGTTCACTACTGGTAGAACCCTCTAATGCAGAACTGGCAGCCAAATTGGGCCTAAAAACCAAAGCCCAGCGGCAGTATTATGACATGATCATCATCGGTGGCGGCCCAACCGGACTGACAGCAGCTCTCTATATGGCGCGTGAAGGTTTGGAAGTGCTGGTGATAGAAAAGGCCGGCCTTGGCGGGCAAGTCGGGATTACGCAGGTGCTGGATAATTTCCCAGGCTTCCCAGGAGGTATTTCGGGCGGTGAGTTTGCCGACCGCTTGACCCAGCAAGCGTACCAATTTGGCGTAGAAATCTTGCAAGCCAATGAAGTGGGAAAAATTGTCCCCCAGGGCACCTATCTGTGCGCCATCACGGTCGACAACGTGGAGTATGGGGCAAAAGCCGTGCTGCTGGCCACCGGTGCGCAGTACCGCCGGCTGGATGTCCCAGGCGAAGACGAATTAATCGGTACCAATATTCACTTTTGCGCCACCTGTGATGGCGCTTTCTACAAGGGCAAGCGCGTCCTGGTCATCGGCGGTGGGAATAGCGCCTTTGAAGAAGCGCTGTTCCTGACGCGCTTCGCAAAAACGGTTGATATTGTTGTCCATACCCCCCAGGTGAAAGCCAGCAAGATCCTGCAGGAAAAGGTCGCCAGCCAGGAGAATATGACCGTAACCGTCAACCACGCGATCAAAGCATTTCAGGTAAAAAATAATCGCCTAGATCGTGTCATCGTCGAAGATCAGAGTACCTGTGAAGTGAAAGAGTGGCAGTACGATGGTGTGTTTGTCTTTATTGGGCTTTCGCCAAACAGCAGCCTGGTAAGAGAAGCGGTTGAGATGGATCCTTTTGGGTTTGTCCTCACCGACAAAACCTTGATGACCTCGTTGCCGGGTCTGTTCACCGCTGGAGATGTGCGCGCAGGCTCGACCAAACAAGCCGCAGCAGCTGCTGGCGAAGGAGCAACGGCCGCTCTTATGATCCGGGAATACCTAAAAGAAGTAGGGTGAGTAGCCGCCCACAAATCATGAAAAAGATGCTGACCAAAATCAGTATTGGTCAGCATCGCTTTTTTAAACTCCATCTTTCGAATGGCCGTTACTCGATATCTCTTTTAGGATTGACAGCAGATCATCCACCGGTGGGCGGTCCGTTGGATCATGGCTGGGGTATACCAGTTGCAAGGTTCCATTTTTATCGACGATGAAGTCGCCCCCGAGCTGCGAGGTATCTTCGCCATGGTCATCATGGGTTTTCTTCCCCGATAGTAGCGCTTTCAAGTAATACCACCTCGTCCTGAGGTTACGGGAACGAAAGAAGGAACGTTCCAAACCATAGGCCTGATAGACTCTACGCTCCCGATCCAGTAGAACATCAAAAGAATGGCAGGTTTCCTTCATCCACTGCTGAAGGGCCGGCAGTGTTCCAAAGGAAATGATTAGAACCCGCGTATTGTACTGCCAAAATTCTTCCTGGCGCTGGCACAACTGTGCAGCATGTTCGCGGCAGGGCAGTCAGCCAAGGTGGCGCAGGAAGACCAGCAGCACATGCTGTCCACTGTTAACGACATCAGACAGGCGAATGGGAATGCCTTCTACGGTTTGCAAGGTGAAATCGGGAGCAGGCTCACGGTTTTTGAGTTTCATTTTTGGTTACGGGTCCTTTGCATTCTTGTTTACCAAATGTGTGCCAGGCCCAGGCCAGCCGCTGCAGAGTCGTAATAACGACCATACCGCCAAACACGGTAAACAGCAGCGCAGCCTGGCTGGGCCAGATCAGAAACAGGCAGTAGGCCAGAATGGTCTCTGCCGCGCCAACCAACCCGGAAGGCATAATGATCGAAGTCATGGCCGGCGGCGCGGCCGGATCGCCGACATACTGGCTGCCGCGCTTCTCTAAGATCGCCGCCAGGTACATCCAGGAGGCCCCATTGATGTTAAAAGTTGCCAGTAAAAAAGCCAGGGCCAGGTACCCCTCTGGGCTGGGCCGATTCTGCACAATCGCGATCGGCAGTATTGCATAAACGGCAAAATCGCACAGGATGTCCAGGTATCCCCCAAAATCTGTCTGTTTATCAAGAACGCGTGCAATCAGTCCGTCCAGCCCATCCAAAAGCCGGCTGATGATCCAAAGGATGAGCGCAAAGCCAAACCAGCCATAAAAGGCCAAACCGGCGGAGAACATGCCCACCACGAAGGATGCCAGCGAAATGGTGTTTGGCGATACCCCTCTAAAGAGTGCGGCAACTGATTCACCATAACGATCTTTGGTACGGCGTAAGGATGCGTCAAACATGCTTTATCCCCCCTTCTTTTGCCAGGAAAGCCGGGCGCGTGTTTTACGCCGGAGTTTGAGAGCCGGAACAGAATACTTTAGCTGATCAGCAGCTGCTTTCTGCAGGTACCTCGCAGGTGATTCGGAACCAAAGAAATGCTCCCGATACGCACCGCTCCCCATAAAACCCACCTGGCGGTTAAGCAGGTTCAGGCGTAGTTTATTGTCTGGTAAGTGGTTCTTTCCGTTCAATAAGTCTTTAAAGGCCGAGGACATCCAGGGAAAGCGGTCAAAGTGCGCCTTGACTTCCTCAACCGTCCGGTCCACATCGGCTTCATCCTCCGGGTTGACGGCATCGATCAGCGCGTCGATTTTTTCCTGGATTTCGAAGAACAGTTCAAAGCCCCCACCAGCCAGGCGATGCGGCTTCATCAATTTCAGGTACTTCTCCCGATCCCCATTCGCCCGAAACCGGTTGGTGATCAACCGCAGGTACTCGAGATACGCGCCCAACAGCCACAGCACTTCATACACATTCCACAGTTTGAAGTTGTGCCAGGATTTGAACGAACTGGCGACCAGCCGATCGTGCATCTGGATATAGCCGAGTGTCATCTTCTCCAATGGCGCGAACGCGGCGGCAGAATAATCGCCCGTTCGCTTTGCCTTGAGCAGTAGGTCTGCTGCCAGGAAGATACTGGCATGGGTCACGTACAACCCTTTGGAATAGAGTGGATCGATAAAGCCGGCGGCGTGTGCCAGCAGCGCGAAGCGGTCCCCTACAATATGGTGGGCAGAGTACTGCAGCCGGTCAATGCGCATCCAATCACGCACGGCATGGGCATCTTTTAGTTGGGCGTAGATATCGGGGAACTGCTCGACGAATGCGTAAAATTCCTGCTCAGGATTGAGGTCGTCGCGCTGCGGGTAGATGCGCGGGTCGAGCTGCATACCGACGCTGCAGAGCGGATTGGTGGATGCTGGGTGATTGTTGAACGGGATAATCCACAGCCATCCACCTTTGAATACATGATGGAGCGTTCCCTCTGAGAACCGGTATGGGTGCCCAAAGACTTTCTTGCTCAGGCTGACATTGTTGAAGCACGGCACATCCACCATGTGGGTAAAAATCGTTCGTGAGTAGGACAAGCAATCGCGATGCCGCCAGTTGAACTTGTTCGCCAGGATGGATTTCATCCCACCGGCATCGATGATATATTCGGCGGTAAAAGTTTTACCTTTGTTGGTAAAGATTTCGACGCAGTCGGGGGATACTTGAATGTCTTGAATAAAGGTGTTTTGCAGTACCGTCGCGCCATAGGAGACGGCAACGGAAGTTAAAAAATAGTCCGAATCCTGGCGGAGGATATGGATCTCATGGCCGTAGGGCATTTTGGGGATTACCGCCTGAAGGCTCTTTTGCGCCGAGACATGCTCTCCGGGCGTGTGATGAACAAAACCAAAGTGGCGCTTAACGCCGTGCGCGGTGCCGATGTAGCTGTAATAATTCTCCGAACTGTAATAGGCGAGTTCCGGCACATCATAAAACTCCGCCAAGGCGCGCATTGCTTCGGATGTTTCCAGGATCATCGACTCGCCGATGGTAAAGCGAGGATGCGAGCCCCCTTCGAATACGATGACCGACAGGCCTTGACGGGCAAGCACACTCGCAAGTGTCGAACCGCCGATTCCCGATCCAATAATTGCCACATCATACTTTTGATTGGATTTATCCATGAACTGTTTTATCCCCTGCCTTTTAGATTTTCTATGTGATTAGACGCAGTGAAGGCTGGGTTTCTTACATTCACTATTCATAGATAACGTTTCAGTTCACTTGGTAATTTCCAATGGTAATACAGGCCGATCTAGATGAGTATCAAAAATAGTGTATGAGGAAAAGTTAACAGTGTTTCACTCATGTTCACTTTTCCTCATGCAAGGATTTACACTTTTAGGCACATTATCGAACGATTTCCATGGACTTACAAATTATAAAAGGCCGTGATCCTTCGCCCAAGCAACAGCTTGTGCCCGCGTGGCAACTCCCAGCTTGGTGTTTATCTTCTTTATATGAAACTCGATGGTTCTCTCCTTGCTATCCATAGCAGCCACGATTTCTTTCGTGGTTTTTCCTTCAGAGAGTAAGCGTAATACAGTTATCTCTTTTTCAGTAAGAACCGGTTGTTCAGTTTGGCTCATAGTTGCTTGCATATTCTCCATAAGATATTCTGCGACTTTTGAACTGAGCCATTTTTGTCCTCGCGATATCTTACGGATTGCATCCGGTAATACAGATGCATCCTCTTCTTTCAAAAGAAAACCATCCACTCCAAGCTGGACCAATCCCGACACTGTTCCTCTGTCATCATGCGCAGTTAATACCATTATGCGGACGGGCAACTTTTTCTGGTGAATCTGCCGTATGATTTCAAAAGCTTTTATACCTGGCATCATTACGTCAAGCAGCAATACATCAGGGACGAGCTTTACCACCATCTCCAAAGCCTCATCGCCAGTCTTTGCTTCGCCTACTACGTCAAAATCCTTCTGTCGTTCCAGCTCAGCCTTTATACCAGAGCGAACAACATGATGGTCGTCCGCAATTAAGATTCGAATACCCATTTCGCTTCACCTTTCTAAGCTAAATTCACCGAGATAAAGGAATGGTTGCTACTAAACAGCATCCTTCACCAATTGTTGAATCGATCTCCAAAGTCCCCTTTACGGCCCTCACATCTTCCAACAAACTGACCAGCCCGAAATGTTGAGCCCTTTCTAGGGAAGAAAGCTTGTTTGGCACGGAAAAACCCTGACCATCATCCTCTACGATAATGGTTATCTCTGTGGAATTAATGGACAAGTGCACTTCCACAGACTTCGCATTGGCATGTTTATGGATGTTCGCGAGGCCCTCTCCCAAAAGGCGATAGGCGAATCCCCGCACATCTTCAGGAATATCTTGCTCTTTATCTCCATGAACGAAAAATCGGATTTGAAAGTCGGATTTTCGTTGTACTTCATCGATCTTGACCCGAAAAGCGGACACCAAATCCAGGCTATCCAATACGGGTGGGCGTAGATTCGCACATATGTGCCGTACCTCTTCAAGAACGGAAACCAAACCTTCCTGCACAGCTAGAAAATCATCCTCCTGCAACTGATGCTTATGCCGTCGCATGGTGGATAACCGGTAATTTAAACCTACGAGTGATTGAATTACCTCGTCATGAAGTTCGCGTGAAACCTGTTTCCGTTCTTGTTCCCTCATATTCGTTACCTTGCGATGGAGTTCTCGAATTTCATTACTATACTGTCGCACATCGTTCAATAAACCTGCTTTTTCCATGCTTATTTGCGCCTGATGAATGGCTACATCGAGAACTTCTAGATCGCTTTTGCCGAAGATACCATCACCTCTTTTTCGACCTAAAATCAGAAGCCCGAGGATTTGATCCTGACTACGAAATGGAGTCATGAGGTGAATTTTCGGCATCAGATGTTTCGGAAGAATGGGATCTAGTAGAATATCGTTTGGCTTTTCCGATGTTACTTTGCTCTTGGATATTTGCTTCCATACTGCTTCAAAATTCTCGTCTGAAATACGTTGGCTTACTGGTTCGCTTCCTGGTTCAACAAAAGTAAAAAAGCGATCTTGTAAAATCACTGCTACAAAGTCTAGCTGCAAGGACTTCATTACGACCTGACAAAATGTGGTCGCAATAGCCCGATCTTCCGATTCCACTGACTTCAAATGATGGTTGATAAAATTTATAGCCGACCGATAGTCATACCATTCACCATATAAAATGTGGTTGACCCAGGTAAATAGTTTTGAATAAAGTTTTCTCGATGCAAATGCAATGACGATGGTGATTAACATTCCAGCAAGAGGATATTGGTCAAACACGCTTGAGAAATAACGAGACAACAAAGAAAATACAAGCGCATACAGGCCGGCCAGGATCAGGATCACGAAAGTGAATGCAGCTCCACGGTTCACAGTGGAATCAAGGTTGACGAGTTTGAGCCGCAGGATTGCATACTGGTAACCAAACGGAAATGACAAAAGGCTTAGGAAAGAAAACTCATATGGAATTAGCGTTCTTCCCATTAACACTTCTGGGATCACAGAAAATACCAATACAGGAAATATTCCAAGGATCGTTGCCAGAACGATAATGCCCGCTTGAATTCTTTCAATCGATAATGCTACATTTCTGAAGGATTTAGCAACTGCAACAACGACGAATGACATTTCGCCGGCAAACAGAAGCAAACTAAGTGGCCATAACGTTTGAGAATATACTTTTGGGGCATGACCCAGATAAATTCCACTATATGAGATTGTTTGAATAGAACTCAAGGTAAACAGTACGGCCAATAGCATTGTC
Source organism: Anaerolinea sp. (assembly GCA_029975055.1). Lineage (GTDB taxonomy): Bacteria > Chloroflexota > Anaerolineae > Anaerolineales > Anaerolineaceae > Anaerolinea. The sequence continues at coordinate 243,128 of JARKPU010000051.1, read as the reverse complement.
CGATGCGAAATTTTGAGCTTACCAGGAAAGTTTAGATGTAGATGAACAGCAAAAAAGCCACCCCAAACGATCCCAAAGTAAAGAAGTGGCTTAGACCAAGCGGGTCCAAAGGAAGATATAGAACCCGCCGCTAGTGTTACAGACGTGAACAAGCAAAAGAACAGAAACAATAGTGACTGTTCTCGATCCTCGCCGAAAATATAAATCAAGGTGCCTGTAAACCAAAAAACAAATGCGATGAAAACGAAAGACAGTCGGCTTAGAATTGTGATGAAATCGGGATCGACACGCTGGGTATCAACAGAAAATCCCACTCCTGCGCGTTCTAATAAAAGATGGATCGTGCCCTCTCCTCCCTGGTCAATGAATGCATAAAGTTGATCAGCCTTGATTCCATTACCAGATAACAACCGATCACCAATTCGAACATTCGTTAAATTTGGACTGTTACCTTGAATTTGGTATACCAGGCCTGTTCGTGTATTCCAATATAAACCGAGAGTGGGCCGGTCAATGTGCTTGATCCCGGCCCACCCCAGTAAGCAAAGTGTGAGTAGTATAAACAGATATGGAACGAGAAATCTTTTCCGCATTTACACCTATTATTTATACCGATTGAGATAATAGCCGAACCAGGTCAGGCCGGGTTTTTAATTCCGCTTGAATGTCGTCCATGGCAGCCATACCGGAACGCCATAGCGTGTGAGACTGCACATTCAAATACACTTGGAGGCCAGACCGAAACGAGTTGATGCTGTTTGCGAAATGATCCTTTTGCATCAAAAGGCCGCTTGACATCACCTCGTTGTAATAAGCGTTGAAAATATTGGAACTTTTCCAAAGGTCCGGCGCTTCTTTGGAAAGATCTTCCCGCTCATCGGCAATTTGTAGCAGCACACCAAGGTTTTTCCCGTACTCCAGACAGGCGTTCAATCTCTTTGGATCATTGGTTGCTAGACGTGCGCCAGCAAAACAGGCTAAAGCGAAGAATAATCCTGACTTCATCTCGAAACTGTTCCAAACCTGCTCGAGCAAACAATTTTTTGCAGTTAAGTCGATGTGCTGGCCGCCGCATACATTCAAAATACTCTTAGAAAACATTGCCCGAATATCGGTCGCTGTTGAATAGTCGATACCGTCATCCAATTCCAGGCGGTTTAAGATGCACTGAGAAAGAAAAATCAAACCGGTGGCGAGGTTAGAAACAGGACCGACGCCTAACGTAGCAAACGTTGTTAGATCCAGTTCGTCATCTTCAACTTTATCTAACAAAAACGCAGCCAGTTGAAGTAAAAACCAGGCGGCCGTTACGCCAACTACTCGATGACTTTCTCCACCTAATCCCACACACCACAACTCCGGCAATGTAATTGCCAGCAATTTGTCTTCACTGCGGAATTGATACCCGCAAATGGATTGGATAACTACCGAGAGTAAAAACTCCCGGTAGTCATCAACAATTCCAGTTTCGTTAATCGTGGTGGAAAGGCGGTCGAATACTGCTTCCAAAATATCTGCTTGCATCAAATAATCGTCCAGGGCTCAACTGCTAGGATAGTTTTCTTCTCGGTCAAAGTTGCTCTTAAAGAAAACTCCTCTACTGAACTCAACTGAATTCCCTGCTGTTCCAACACTTCCGTAAAATTCTCCGCCAATTTCTGCAACAACGATTCATCATTGGCGACTTGAAACGAAAGTACTGCTAAAGACATAAAAATCCTCCGATAAATTAGGTGTGGAATGTTGCCTAGTTTACCGAAGCATCTTTTCACCCGTAACTGGGATTTTCTGCAATTCCGATTGCGGATTCCCGCAAACTATTGCGGTTTTTCACACAAACCCAGCAAACAATATCGACTTTCTGTTGACTTTAACGATAAATAGCAATCCCTTTCGCGGTATCCCGAAGCTATTATTTTTGAGACTTCTTCGCCTCTTTTATAACCAGACTGATCAAATCAAAGACAAAGTCAAGACGTTCTTCAGGAACAGAACCTACTCGCTCCATAATTCTGTCGATTTTCTCTTGATGTTCAAACTGGGGTAAAGGTGGAATTAGTCCGGCAACGCGAAACGCCTCGTAAACGCTGGTATCTAAAGCCCGAGCAATCTTATAGATCGTATCCCATTTCGGTAAGATGCCTTTCGTCCGGGCCCTGGTAAAATGCGAATGTCCAACCTTCGCCTTTTTGGCCAGCTGGTGTTCAGTAAGGTTTCGCTCCCTTAACTTGGTCGATAGCCAATCTAAGAACACTTGTGCATTGTCTTTGTCCATAATCCGTTCCTGGTGCAACGGATTATGTCACCCCTTATTGAACAAGGATGTACGAGTGTTGAACGCTGGTGTTCAATGCTATAAAGATCATTCCAATATAAACTTCACCCGAGTTTTCCCCTCGTGTCCATGTACTTCAATGAGTTCTTGTAAAGATGAAAAGATACCTAAAGCAAACGGTTTTACGAGCCATTCGATAACAACTCGCCCTGTAGGGAACTGAAACCCCATTGCTACGATTCCAGTGCCAGATACTCCCGTTTCATCCACATCCCTAATGAGCAGAAAACGATTTGGTTCCAATTCCTTATACCCTTCTTAAAACCCTACCGGCTAAAAGCCCGAACCTGTGCAACACCCGTTTCGTGGACAATGACTTTGGGCACAACGGATGGAAACAACAATGAAAGGTCAGCGGAGACAGTCACACGAACTGTGTCCGCACCAGGTTCGACAGCAATCCCTGTCACATAAGCATTAATTCCACGAGCCGACAACACCGAGTTGTTCCGAAAAGCATAGGTTTGTGCGTTCGCCCAGGTTTTATCTGTAGGCGTTAGATCCCCGCTATTCTGAAACACTCGCTGGTTAATTTCCGCCGCGGCCGCCACTGCTGCAGCATCCGCCGCTTTCGCTACTTCTGACCGGGCATAGAAGTACCGGCCGAGTTCGATCGCCATGGCTAGTGCCGGGACGAGCACAAAACCAAAGAACACGGCCCAAAACGTCATTGAGTATGCTCGTTTCTGTTGGAGCATTACCATCCCTCCTGACGAAAAGTTGCATCTGCGCTTACTCGGAACGTTTCTCCAGGTAACCCAGGAAAGAGACTGGTCAGAGGGGATAGATAATTTGGTACAGATCCGCTCACTTGGATTCTCAGCACACTTCCTGCCGATCCGCCAGGTGCGAGAACGGCTACCGACGGGTTTTGGACCAATTGAGCTTCAGAAATTGCCTGCCTGGCGGAAGAAAGTGCATAACAGGCCGAGCATTGCTGCGCCACACTTCCCATACGCGCTCCGTGTCGAGCCGCTGCCTGAACGGCTTGCTGTGCGTAGACGACCATACCCAAATTGACAATCGCCAGCATCACCAACACTGCAATCGGTGTGGTAATGGCGGCTTCCAACATTTCCATTGCGGATTTTGCTCGTAGAAATCGCATCGGTATCCTCATCCTTTTGATCGTTCTCTGTTGGGAGCCTTCCTCTCGACTCCCAACAGAGACACTGCAAAGCACTTTACAGCCGGCTAGCCACGTCGCTTACCATTGCAGCGATATTTCCGCCAAGGAGCTGGTATGCTCCGTAGGCAATCAGAACAACGACCGCAATAATCAAAGCAACTTCGGTCATTTCAATCGCTCGCTGATCCCGCAAGAACCGCATGGTATATACCTCCTTTCCTTAGAATAAGTTTGCCAACCAGAAACCGATGGAACCTAGAAGGATCGCCACAGTATAGGGAATTTCCCGCTGTTTTCTCCACCAGGCCACCAGTCCCTGAAGACCACCAGATAAAGCGACCCATACCATCAGCCAGGCACTGCCCCACACCAGTAAGAGCGTGATGAGGATCTTCGCGTCCGCGCCGCCGATCGCGCCCCTATCCCATAACAACCAGATGGCGAAGATCGTAAGGTTGAGGAACACCGATGTGGGATCCAGGATTACGACGACTACTGTTCCAAGCAGGGCGAAACCGAACCGGAGGGACACCAAATCGGATAATAGGATAAGCATTGCAACCAGGCAGGCCGACGACCAACGACCAAATACGATGCCAATGAGTCCCGCCACAGCGAGTGGAATCACAGTCATCCACACCGGCACTTCTCGGCTCCGTAAGTCATTTCGCACACATACACCAAGCCAGAGGAACATAAACGGGAGAAGCGTATACTGAACCAGGCTCAGAAAGGTCATCGTTTTTCCCAATTCCACTTGTGGTTGTATGCTTCATGCGAGAGCAGCCGGATTGGAGTCACCTTTCCCTCTTGCCATTCAGCCAGCAGTCGCCAACGCCGGCCAACCGGAATTGAGATTACTTCGCGATCTGGGAAAAGCCGCTTCCCTTTGAAATCGGTATAGGGCCTTCCCTTTTCCAGTCCGAGAATGATCCGGCGACTATGCGCCAGCACGTGAAGCGGGATGCTTTTCGGGATGCGAATATTTCGCCGTAGGAAGAAAGCGCGCAATGGCTTTTGAAGCGTAGAAGATGCCCGATTTTTCACTTTATTAGAGTCGATATCCCTTGAGTTCTCCATGCTTTCTAATCCCGTGACTCAGTAACCCAACGGATCAACGCCGACAAAAACATTCCTGCTCCCGTCCCAGCAGCAACCCCCATCCAAAACCACTGATCCGCAATTGCTATAACGTAAGAAGATTGTTCCATGATGATCAAAATCCTTCCAATCCTTGCTCGATAATCTCACCCAGATCCATCTCCCAGGTCAAAACGCCATACAGGTAATGGTCTGGAAACGTGCCAGTTTGAATAAAAACATTACTTTGGAGCGTGCTTTCCTTCGCTTCAGTTGCTACACCAAATCCTGGTTGGTTATGCTCAGTTTCAGCGATCATCTGACAGGCCGGTGGGAATGATCTGGCGCATACCTCCAGGCGCACGCCTTCATGGGTTCCGGGAGCCGAGAGTGTTACCCTACGTGGTTGTTGCAATGCTTCCACTAGCTGCTGTCGATCCTTGATACCCCGCACCCAGCTTTGATAATTGCCGTCCTCGTTTGCCAGCCCTGCGACTGTCCACAAAGTTCCTTTTCCGTATCGGATTTTCACGACATCAACCTGGCCCCACTTAGAGGCCATGCTTTTTATGCTGTCCTCCGTTATCCCTTCCAGGAGCCACCGGTTATCCTGAAAAATGGGTCTTTCCCATGCAGAGTCTTTTCGTTCATATCCCACGCTTTCTCGTACGAAAGAAAACAGGCAGATCAATGTGAATCCCAAGATTAGCAATGAAGCAGCGAGATGAGCTATTCTTCGCATCACCATACTCCGGGGAGTAATCGCCAGCGAATCCAGCTCGCATACAACCGGTAACCACGAATAACCTTCTCTTCTCTTAATATTCGGGCCACCTGGATCACAACCAGGGTCATGGCAAACAGCACAGCCAGAACAGGCTGCGGTGAAGTAGCGACCAGAACAAAGCGCAAAACCAACTCACCCAAGTACATCGGGTGTCGTACAAAACGATAGGGGCCTTGTACGACCAGCCCACGATCAGCAGGAGCAACGCCAAATGCCGGCCCCAACGTACAGAGGGACCAAAGAATGAGGCCATAGCTGGCTAACCCTACGAACAAAGCGATCGGCGGTAGCGAATGTGGAAGGGCGTTTACCGATGGAAGCAGGGCGGCAACCAGGCCCAGCCAGAGCCCAGTTCGATCATAAGAATTGGCCGGTTGCCGCAGAAGGTAAATTATGGCGAGCAACAGGTTGTGTAGGGCAACTATCCAGGCCAGAATGGTTGGCGTTTTCCAGGCCGACCATTCTGATAAGATGGCCACCGTGAAGAAGAATGCAAATCCGAGCAAGTTTTTCATGGTTTCCATGGTCTACCTGCCCATGTTGGTGAAAATTGGCCAGCCAATCACTGCCAGCAATGTGACCATGAACGGCAGGAAGTAGAAGATCACCATCGGTATCACCAGTTCCGAGCCGACTTTTTCGGCGCGCTGTTCCGCCCCGCCAATGTAATCTGCGGCAATGCTCATCGCAAGCTGGCCCATAAGTTGCTGCTGCGCCGTGCCTTTACGGATAAAGTCCAACTGCACAGCCATGCCAATCAATTCAGGCATGAGCGATTCCTGCGCTTCGCGCTGCATCTGCTCAATCAGCCCACGTCCTTGCGCCATCTGGATGACGTAACGCATCCACTTCCCAACCAGGCTCTGTGCCTGGGCAGTCCGGTTCAAGGCTTCTTCCATAGAAACGCCTGCAGACATTTGCGCAGAGACAAGCTGGATAAATTCGGGGAGCTGCGCCTGAAACTGCCGGCGGGTACGCCGGGCGACACCATTCAACGACATGGCAGGGAATTGAAAGGCAATAAATCCGGCAATGAGCGCAACGGGTAGGGCGTTGAACACCAGGCTGCCGATCACAAAACCAGCTACGCCTGCCGCTAATCGCAGCGACAGAAACTGGACGTCGTTCCAGCCTGTCCATTTCCCCACCAGATGCGCCCAATAAAGGTCCGCCTTCGCTTTCTGTAAGAAACGGATCGGCGTCCACCGGGAGACGGGTTTGTCCAGAATTGCCAGTGACCTCCGCCACCCGGTCAGTTCCACCTGCCCCGGGGTGAGCGTGTCAGCCAATCTTCCTGCCGGTGAAGAAGGAACAAACTCCACTGTCAGCAACATGATCAGTGCAAAGGTAGCAATCCCAATCAGATATACAAGTGCCGTCATACCGCCTCCAAAACCATCGACCGCATCACAAAATACCCAATAATCATGGCTGCCATCGTTAGAGCAATAGCGATCTGCACGGGGAAAGCGTGCAGCGATTGCTGCACCATCGGGTCTGAAGATAGGTAAACGATAATGAGCAGGAGAACCCCCGGTAGGACCCGCGTCGAGACAACCGAGTCTCCCGCTTTCGCCTGAGCGCGGTTGCGTGCGATCAAGATTTGCTGAACGCGTTGCGAAATATCCATCAAGACACTCGCGTATCTTGCGCCGCCAGCCTCGGAATATCCCTCCAGTAGCTGGGCCAGGTTTGCCAGAGAAACCGAAGGGGACCGCTGGGCCAGATTTCGGAGAGCTTCTCGCCGGTCTTTTGTTCGAAGTTCCGTCGCGGTGAGCATCAATTCGGGCGTCAGCGGGTTGGCTGCTTCGATCTGAAGTGATTGCCCTACTTGCTGAAGCACATCGGGGACCGAGCCGCTTGCCAGCAGACCGGCTGCAATCCGGCCAATCGCGATGGGCAAGCATTTATCAATTTCGCGCCCTCGACTTTTCACCTTATCGTCCAGCCAGGCATTCGGGAGATAGTAGGCGATTCCACCCACCACCAATGCCGGCAGCCCCGGTAATACCAACCAGGTTACTGCAGCAGCCGCGGTTCCTGCGGAGAGGCAGAGTAACTGCCAGGTCACCGGGCGGTAATTAATGCCAGACGCCATCAGCCGGTATTCCAGGGAGTTCGGATTCAGATCCGACAGGGTGCGCAGCGAATCGACGGAATATAGCTCGGCCAGCCGGCCAACGGAACGTTTCTGAGGATAAGCAAGGTATAAGACGATGACCACACAGAGCACTCCGATCAAAACAATGATGCCTGTCATTTCTACTCCTTTCAATCAAATTCATTACGAGAGTGCAGCTCGCCGACCTTTTCCCAGCACAACCCCATGCCAGTCCCTCGATCCGAAAATCGGAAAATAGGCTCAAACCACACTTCTCCACTTTTCAGTTCCCGCGAGATATTGCTGATCGACAGCACCCGGCGGACCTCGTTGCGTATGCCAATCTGGATCAATAGGTCTACAGAATCCGCAATCATCTGGTTTGCCTCATGTGGACGCACGCCCGAATCAGCGCCCATCACAGTAGCTAACCGGCGTGCTGCTTCGCGCGGGCTGTCGGCGTGGAAGGTGCAGGCGCCACTGTGGCCGGTCATCAACGCACGGAAAAGACTCATTGCCGCTCTACCATCCCGCACCTCGCCGATAATTAAGTAGTCTGGCGACATGCGCATGGCATCATCGACGCCATCTGCCAGGGTATAGGGCCGAACTTCCGTCCCAACCGCTTGGGGTCGCGCTTCAACTGTCTGCACCGTCTGCCGGTCGATCCAAATTTCTTCAGGGTCTTCGATTTTCACGATTCGCCACCCTTGTGGAAGGAAATTGCAGATCGCGGAAAGCAGCGTCGTCTTTCCCGTGCGCGTCCCACCGGTGATCAAGATCCGGCAGCCTGCTTGCATGGCCGCTTCCACTGTCGCCATCATCTCGGCGCTCATAACGCCTTTTTCCAGAATCCACTCTGGCCGGACCGGTTTTTGCTCGTAAAGACGCAGATTGATACTCGGGTTCCGGCCCGGTGGTGCAATCACCGGATGCAGCGCCTTGATCCGTCCACCGCCAGGATTATGGGGCGTCGCCGGGAGTTTGGCATTGATGGTTGGATTGGCTTCGTTCAGGGTTTTATTCTGTGGGCCCAATAACCGGTCCAGCACCCGCCAGATTTCTCCTGGATCCGGGCGCAGCTCGATCGTTTCCCAGCGTACGCTGCCTTTCCGCATCACCTGCACCAGGCCGCTTGAATAGACGCAGATTTCCGAAAGATCGTTACGGGTTGGAGGCAGCAACAGATCTAGAAATCCGAGGCCGATCAGGCGGCGGGTCAGCTCTTCTGCTAGTGAGGTTTCATATGGCATGCCGGGACGGGAGTTTCTCCGCCGAAGGGCCATCCCAATCAAAGAAAGCACGCGTTCAGAGATTTTCTGGCGGTCCTGGTCGGTGGGCGCTTGCAGCGTCGCCGGTGGGAACTCCTGGTTTACCAGATCGATCACTTCGTTAATGATCTCGTTCCGAACCTCTGCAGAAGGGATTGCCGTAAGCGGATCATTGTTATACAGACCCAACAATCCGTTCATGCCTACCCTCCAATCCGGATGCGGGGCAGCCGCAAAACGCTTTTATTGCTCGCATTTCCCTGTCCCATCGTGCGGCTCAGATTTGGGAAGAGCACCTGGATCAGTGACTGGATGCCTTTGGCAAACGGCTCGGAACGCGTTACGGGAATGAGAAAACTGTCCTGGGCTTGTGTAACGGCCGGATCGTAGGGAATAATGGCCGCAATCGGCGGCGCCCATCCGACAGCATCCAGCAGCGTTTCTTGAATGCTGCGTGGGGTCAAACCGGACCGTTCTGATGCCTGATTGAGAACCAGGAAGATAGACTCTTTGGGTTTCCGGTTTTCTTCTCTCAACCCGTAAAGCAGCAGGTTCAGGGTGTGGCGCACGGCGGAGCAGTCCGCCAACGTAGGCCGGGCAACGATCAGAATGGTGTTGGCAAACACCAGCGGATGGATCGTCCAGGTATCCTCGTGAGATGGAATGTCCATGACGATCGCGGCATACCGCCCATTTTCGCAATCGAGCAGCATCGAATAAATACTGCCTGGTTCGCGCGCGTCCCGGCGTGACGTCTCATCCGCTTTTAGGTACGCGGCTGACGTGTCTGGTGAAAGCAAAACTTCAAGACCTTCGCGCGATTGAAGCGCGGCCTGGAGTGAAGCTCTCCCCGGACGCTCCAGATATTCTTGAACCGTGGGAGCAATTTTGAGTTTGAGATGCGGAACAGCCGCAGGTGGCAGTCCCAGAGATAAAAGCAAGGTTTGAACACTGTTCTGGACTTTGAGCACATACGCCAGGTTTTCTGCAATCGTGGAACAACCCGCCCCGCCCGCATGTGAGATCACCGCAATTCGTTTGGTTCCTGTCACCATCGAGGGATAAGCGCCGCCTCCACCAATGGAGGCAGATGCAGCCAGGACCTGCTGTAAAGGAGCGGTATTGGTCAAGCGAGCACGCTCCGTCATCACGGCGCTGTACCCCGCCTGCGCAACCTCAACCCAAGAAACAGGAGCGATGTACACGCCCCGCACAACGGCGGACGCCGCCCGATAGATTCCCTCCATGTCCTTCAAGGCAATCGGGAGAATGACGATTGCGACACCATTCCAGGCTTGCAGTCGAGAGAGCACCGGCAAGAGCACATCTGGCCCGGGTGCAATTTCTGCCTGCACGATAACCAGGTCTGGCTGCATTTGCTGTAAATTCGGCTCAAATGCGGACCACTGGGTGGCGTGGGTCGCTACCGAGAATCGTTCATCGGTGAGAAAGGCCGGCTGCATCTGGTAATACACGGCCTCGTGTCCTGCCCCGGCCAGCATCAACGTGACTTTGTCGCCCATGCTCTACCGGTCCTCTTTGCCACGAACTTCATTGAGCGATTGGTACAGATCGCCGAGATTCAGCGTGACCACATCTTTGGCGTCCAGTCCAGCCGCGGGTTCAAGGGCCAGGTGCAGCGTGCCATACTGGTTGAGTGCGGCCAGCAGCGAAACCGGGTTCAGCCGCAGCCCGGGGACGACCTCCACCAAGCTAGTAGGCACGTCCAGCACGATTACGCTGTTACCCTGCGCGGCCATTGTGGTGCGTGCGGAGGAATAGAGTTGTTCCTCAGAACTGCCTGCTGGTAGTTCTTCGTAGCGGAACGACTGCGGAACCATCAAGACCTTCAGGCCGCTAATCGCCAGCCGAGCAATGGGAGCAGAAGGCGGAGCGGGCGTCGGCGTGGGCGTTGCAGTCGCCAGGCCAACCGCAGGAGTGAGCGAGACATCCTGTGGATAAGGCGCGGGCATCACCGACACTGCATCCTGCAACACGTCTGGCGTGAGCATCCCAATGATCGTCACGGTTTGACCAGGGCGGAGAACGCCGGCAACTCCCGAAGCCAGGTTGACGTTGATGGCTAGCGCAACGTGGCCGGGTTCCAATTCGGAGGGAATGCCGGCTGCCGATGCTTCCCCTAAAACGGACGAGAGAATAAAGTCACCCGGCGTGCGGCCAACTGCCAGCATTTTCCCTTCCACTTCTTCTACCTTGCTAAACGCGCCGGCCGGTTTCGCGGCTGCCGGTATAGAGCGCAGTTCCACCAGGTCGGCCATGAGAATTGTTCCAGGTGCGACCGCAACCTTGGCGACCACTACCTGGGTTGGTCGTATAAACCCATTCAACAAAGCAATAACCATCAGGCCGATGACTACCGCAAGAGCAATTGCCAGAAACGGCGAGCGTTTCTTCTGTTCCATCCCTATCCTCCAATTTTGATTAATCGAATAATTGGCTGATTTCTTCACGCGAGAAGGGCAAGCCCATTCCCAACGTTTCGACGATGTCCTGATCTGAAGGCTCCGTTCCAGGAACCAGTAAAGGGCGGATCAGGAGTGGTTCCAACTGATAAACGTCCTCGCTATAACCCAGTTTGGCTACAGCGTAGGTCTTTGGGATACGCGCCAGGTATCGCTTGTAATTGGTGTTGACCATACCTTTCTCACTACGACCGAGATGCGGCAGGATCAGGTCACGGTCGCGTGGGTTCTTGGTTTGAAAAACGAAGATGTTGGCACAAGAAGCCAAAATCCCTTCGGGCAGTTCGCTCACCGTCTGCCCCAACAGGTGTAGGAAAATGCGGTACTTCCGGCCATCCCGCCACATCGCCTGAAGGATGGAGCTCACGGAATTGGCCCCATCTTTGGAGGAACTGTCGGATGCAGCGCCGCCGGAAACACCCGACAGGATTTTGTTGGCCTCCTCGAAGAAGATCTGCAGCGGCGGAAAACGCGTTCCGGCCAGCGATTCGCGCCGGCGGGATACGGCATCAAAGTACAGGATGGTGGCCAGCAAAGAAAGGAGAGCTGCTTTCGGGTACTCGTCCATTTCCGCGCCCCCCTCGATCACAGCCATGCCCCAGGGATCGCTCGAACTTCCCGCCAGACCCAGGTTTTCGACCGCAATCGCGTCTGCTCCAGGCCCATATTGATACGCCATCTGGCCTTCCGAAAACGGCTCCAAACGGAGCAATACTCCCTCCAGGCTGGTTTTGCTGCTCTGGTCATACTTGATGCCATCCAGGAATTTCTTCAGACGGGCGACCCAATCCGCCGGGCTAATCACCTTGCTGCGGTGGATCGCCAGCGCCTGGAGTTCTAAAGGGGTTAGTTCCTCGATGCGTGTATCGAGCTGCACTCTACCCGGGATGCGGTTCGCGTCTCGCTTCTCCTGGATCAGACGCACCTCGGCCTCATCTTGAAGCCTGCCCCACTTGCCCCCTTGTAGGGCAAAATCAGAGGTCAAGACCCCCTGTTCCAAATACAGTTCGGTCAACGCGCGCCGCATGAATCCAAGCTGGCGGGCGCCCATGCAGCCTGCATTGGCAAACAATTCAGCCACGAGCGACCGGTAACGGGATGCGTCGATACGCTGGGGAATTTGCAAAAAGTTCCAGCGAAGCGGCCGCGGCGCGCCGGGATAGAGCTGGCGAACGTCAACGCGAGCTTCCAGCCCTGGCCAGCGCAATGCTTTTCGCCAGCCCTGGCCAAAATCAAGGATCACGGTGCGATAGTGCCAATGGAGGGTCGTTTCATAAGCCAAGCGCTCGGCGGCCACACTCTTACCAAAGCCGGTATCGCCAACAAAGGCGGTGTGGAAGTGCCGGTCCGCGGATAGCCGCAGCAGCGTATTGGATAGCTGTCCGGTCTCGCTCGACCACTGGTATCCAAGAACGACCTCACCGGGCATCGCCGGATAAAAGGCAAAGGGAGGCGTCGCTTCCTGCGTCGTGATGGCTGTACCTTCTTCGTACATGCCTGGCGCGGTATAGGCGGCCACTTGCAGCATGTTAAGAATGGTCGAATCGGCGTAACCGGAGATCACTTGCGGAATCTCTTCTATCCGGGTGGAAGGCGTGAAAGCTCTGGCATGCAAGGAGATATAGGCGCTTTCTTCCTCGTTCAAATCGCGCACCTGCACACCGGTCACCACGTCTTCTGTTCCGTGAAACGCTTCCGCGATCAAGCCCATCAAGGCTTGTTTTCCTTGTGGGGTGCTGGCCAGGGCATATACGTCGGTATAGTAAGCCCCTTCGCGGCTGGCCATGTCCAGCAGGCGCTGCTGGGTGCGCAAAATTTGCGTGACCATGATGGCCGGATCAAACTGCCATTGGTGACTATTCGAGATCGAAAACGAAGGGGCAATAGCCACGGATAGCCCATTGCTCAAACCCCGCCCCAGGCTCTGTCCCATTGCCAGGCCATTGGTATGGCTGTTGGCAGTTGAGTGTGTTGTGGACTGGCTTTCGGTTTGGGATTGGCTGGTCGTATCAGAAACGGAATCGGTTTCTGACCCGGAAGTAGTCCAGGCTTCCGACCTGCTCTGCGTGACGGCATGAGACTGTGTATTCGATTGGCTGACTGTTTCAACGTGACTGGTCGACTCGGAATGCATTGTGCTGTCAGAGGAGCTGCTGCTCGATCCGAAGCTATCCACCGATCCCCAGTTGACGCCCCCGCCAATCCCGATCCCGACCGGCTCTAACGATCCCCGTAAACCCCATGAGAAAGAATCCGAGTGTGAAGACATCGAAGCGGAGCCTTCGGAATGGGAGCTACCATCTGTTACCGTCGTGCCGTCGCTCACAGAGGTGCCATTGGTCGTCGAAGCGCCATTGGTGACGCTCTCTCCCTCGCTGATGGTGTGCGCCCATCCCCGAGTAGAGGCGTGGCCAACGGTATGCGCCTGGCCTTGCGTATTTGCCAACCCTTCTGTTTCTGCAACACCCTGGGTAGTGGAGTTGGCGGTATTTTCTGAAAAAGAGCGAGAAGCCTGGTCTGCAACACTGGCTACCAGCGCTGCAGGCAGTGAAACCCCAAATGCTGCGCCGCGAACACCCTGCTGTAATGAGGCCCATGTTGAAGTTTCTTCCGCAAGTCCGGTCAGCATTCGAACGATAATCGGAATGGAAAGGGGAGAGGTGAGCGTGACAAACAAAAAATCTTCTCGCAGTTCGCTCATCCCGCGGAAGAGCAATTCATTTTGCTGGAGTGCGTAGTTCTGTGACGATGGATCGGAATCCCCAACCGGTTCCCCCAACGAACGTACGCCACCGCGCGCGTTTTCACGTGGATCGGGATGCCCAACGACTACCAGAGCATGGGGCATGCGCTGGAAGGCAGAGAAGATCCAATCCGCTAGCCGGACGTTGATCGGTTCCAGGCGCAGCTGCCGGTAAGCGCCTGAAAGCGTGGAGCGCAGTGCCAGCAAGTCCTTGTATGACTGGACTTTGGCAGTTTCCAGATCTTGGTTGAAGACTGTGACCCCATAACATTGCACAATACCAATGGGAGCGTCACCGCCAAAAATGCCGGCGGCCAGATAAACGAGATTGACACCTGCCGAATACATTCCCCGCAGTGCAGTCCGCATCTTTTGCAGGAGCCCAGCATCTGCGCGCGCCTCCTGTGGAATGTAGCGGAGCTGCAACAGGCGAACGACGCGATATCCCGAGTAGGCTTTCCCACCTTCCCACTCCGTCACCCGAAACCACAAGTAATCCATCTGATCTTTACCATCGACGAACTCCACGCCGGACTGTTCAACGGATAGATCAGCCGGAACATGCATGGCAATGTTCCGCCCCCGCAGCCACGCAGGACAGATTTGGCTTACTTGTTGGATCGTTTCAGTAAATCGTTTGAACATCATTTCTCCTAAAAGGTCTTCTCAGCCCACCAGCCAGACTGATGGGCTGAGAAGACCCCCGCGGACTACATCCGCGGAAGGTACTTGACTTCAGGAGCGGGCAGCACCTCGATCTTCACCGGCCTCCGGCGTAAGGCGCGTAACCGCCGAATGGTAACGAGCGTGAACAATGTGACCTGGGCAACAACAGCCAGCAGCCCAATACCAACGATTCCACTTGCGATCACAAGCCCCACGTCTTTGAAATCTTTCATGAACTCCAACATGTTTCCTCCAAGGGTTGAATAGATCAGACGGTCTCAGCTTTCCTACGATCAGGGTACGTTCTGCTCACTTCACTTCCGTGCAGGGCAGAGAACGAAACGGGAGAACGAGGGTTCTCCAGTCTCATTCGCCGCCCTACCCAATTACCTCCCACCCCGGTAGCGCAGCGCTTCCAGCGTTTTCTGTACGCCTCCGATGGGATTCATCACCGAAACAGGATTGAGGAATACCTGCTGCAACAGCATCGAAAAATATCCCAACGGGATGACCAGCCACAATGCCCACAGAATGATCGTGGTCATGTTACCCCGCGTGTTGGCAATGACCGTCGCGGCGCTCTGGGAAGAACCAATCAAGGCCGCCCACTGCTCAGGCGTCAACTGGATGGTGTAGGCCAGATAAATCCGGCTGGCGATGACGGCAAAGGCATAAATGGCAATACCCGTCTTCACAAACCAGAGCAGGTTGAACTGCTGGTTTTGCATAACAACCACCGCGATAGCACCGATGATCCACATGGCAGCCCCAATCCAGGGTACCGGCGCGGCCATACCCCACTGCCCGGCGACCCATAAAAGGAGTACCAATCCCGTCATCACCTGAGCTGCTTTCGGGCTCTGCTCATCACCCACCCGCTCTCCCCGTAATGGGCGTATGGCTCGATCCTGGACGAGCCTATCCGGAACGGCAGCGATCACGTAAGCCACGCCCATGCTGACGTGTGCAGGCAGGTTGTCCAGAAGCCAGTACAGCGTAAGCAAGCTGCCATTAGCAAGGTGAACCGGCAGATCAAGGAAGAACCAGCCGAGATCGTTGAGAATGTTCATGGTTGCTCGATCAGCGTGGTTAGGGTGACAAAAACTTGCATTTGGCCGGCCGAACTCAAGGAACGGGGTTGGGTGATCTGGCGACCGGCAAAACTCGCGCCGGCCGTCTGCACGCGGAGGGAGAGATCAAACTTGCCGGGGTCGGCAAACGGAATGCGACTGACCAATGCGGATGCAGTACACGTACCCCCACTACAACCACCCGCCCAGGAAGCCAGGCCGGGCACGAGGTTAAAGCTCTCGCGGTGGATGTACGCTTCGTAATAGGCGCTGCTCAACTGGTTAAGAATCCAGGCTTTGCTCGCCGGCGTCAGTTGTGCGGTGGCAGTCAGCGAAGTTACACGATCAGGCAAATACTCAACGTGCTGGCGGCAATCCACCAGAATCAGTTCGCTGTCCCGTTTGCCGTCGTTGACAATGGAAGAATTACTCTTGCGGCAGTCCGCCACTTCTCCGGTCCCGAGATCGCGGCAAACTTCCACTTCCTCATACACCGGCTCGAACCAGGTATATATGACCGGCGGGACGTTGACAGAGACCTGCACATCTGCGCCGCGCTTTTCCGGATCTTGGCCGATCACCAGCGGATTTTCCGGAGCGGTTTTCCGAATCGATAGTGTGGGCTGCTGCATAGTGACACTTGGCGCTGGACAAGTTACCGGCAAAAGCTGCTCAATCACGATACCCGAGCACCCGCCTGGTATTTCTCTGCAGTTCGCCGCGCCGTTCAGGTAAAGCAGCAAACCCATGCGCAAG
Source organism: Anaerolinea sp. (assembly GCA_029975055.1). Lineage (GTDB taxonomy): Bacteria > Chloroflexota > Anaerolineae > Anaerolineales > Anaerolineaceae > Anaerolinea. The sequence continues at coordinate 226,707 of JARKPU010000051.1, read as the reverse complement.
TCCATGTCGTTCCAGCTCATCAAGGCCAGGTCGGTGAGGAAATCCAATCCCGCGAACCAGGTCCAAACGTTCTCCTGCCCATTGATGACTGCATTCCAGAAGTTATCCGGATTTGCATAGTCTGGATTGGACTGGCCTAACCGGTTCCAATCGATGTGATCGCCAAGCAATGCACCCAGAAATTCCGCGCCAACAAACCCTCCCAGTCCAAGCTGGCTTTGAGCATCCGACAGGCCACTTTCGACCGGATTCATAGCCATCATCATGACCGTCAGCGGTGTGGGAAGAACAACAATGTCGCCGTCTTGCGTCTGGTAGCGGTGGTAATTGGCATCCAGATCCAGCTCCATGCCAAAGGGAAGTTCAATATCCATCCACTCGGCATCTTCTACGGTTTCACCCAGGTCAATCAGTTCATCGTAGCGAAGATGGCCGTTTTCATCGACAACATCTCCCCATGGAGAGTCGCCATCTGCCTGAGCCATGACTGGATGGCTTCCATTTAGCAGTAGAGCTACCAGCAGGAGGGCAAAAACCGTGTTACGAAAAGCGCAGGGCAGATTCATTTTCATCCTCGATTACTTGGGAAGTCCGTTCACTTCATCTGGCGTTAGGAACCGGTCGAATTTCCACGTTCCTTGCTCGAGAACAACGAGTGTGTAGGCAGTGTCTTTAGAACTGCTGCGACCCGGGAGAGGTTTCGATAATTCAATCTCTAGCTTCCAGACTTGCTGACCCTGCTTTTCCGGAAAAGTAGTTACCTTCTCACTGGAAAGGATCGTCGGGGTGATCGAGATGTGCGCGGCTTCAAATTGTTTCCACAGCTTGGACAAACCCAATTTGTAGAAGGCACATCCGCTTTCCGTACTGACCATACAAAAGCTTTCGATCCAGGCATCCTTGCCGGCCTGTTCGTCAATCGTGAAGAAGACCGTTGCCCCTTGAATTGCTGCTGCCTTTGCCAGGTCATCTTCAGCTGGGGTGGGGGTCAGTGATCCCTGCTGTGATCCAACAATCCCAGGAAAAGATGTGAGGATGAGGAGGCCGGCGAGAAGGATGACCAGAGGAAGTAGGATGGTTTTGAGGTTGAGATGCATGACCAAATCTCCATTTCAGAAAACAAAAAGCGACCACTTGCGAGAGAGGTCTGCTGGTTTGGCAGGCATCACGCAGGTGGTCGCTTCTAGAATCTATGCTATCGAAGGTGGACAGGGCGACCGATCGCCAAGGAATATTTGATTGTTTCCTTATATTATCATGCTATTTTGGCATTGTCAAATAAAACATTCAGGAGAAGTATGCTACCACCAGTGTTGATATCAACAGAAGAGGCAGGCCAGGCACTCGGTGTATTTGGAATTTCTTTGTGGTAATCCAGGAATGCACAGCTAAGGTAAGGACTGTGATCAGGTGAACCAGAACAAACCCAAAAAGTAAACCGGCTGCTGGGAGAAGGAGAAACAGGCAAATTGCAGCGGTTGCATCTGCCCCGCCCCACCAACCAAATTCCCAGGCGACCCAAAAAGCAAAGATCGACAACGTAGCTACAGGAAAAGATTGAGCTGACCAAAGTAGTGAAACGATCAGAATGGGAAGCCAGGTCCTGACTGACATAAATGGCATGACCCTTGGATATCGAGACAGGAACAGCCGCTCGCTTATCAGGGATATCAGGACAGCGAACAACACCAGTGACCAATTTCCCAATACAACCTGATAAATGATGGCTAGAACGAGTGGAATGATCACCCACGCGCTGTGTGGAATTTCATGCCTTCGAATATCAAACCAGGAAACCAGCACTAGCCAGAGAAGCACGGGAATTAAAATGACAGTGTTCATTCCACCTCAGGGTTGCAGAGATTTCATTATTTTGCGCACATACCCGGTTCCATTAGGGCATCCCGCCGAGTAATGCCCGGACAAGCTCCCCCAGTCGTAATACACATACGTGTTTTGGAACGCGTAGGTAGTGCATCCTGACCCCGCATGGTAATTCGCAAGGGAAAGTTTAATGAAATCCTCATACGTCATGATCGAGGAAGGTGCGCTGCCCGTGAACCGGCGGGTCAGGTATGCGGATTGCTGGCAACTCGCGCTCAAACCTTCAACCAGTAACGGGATGGATTGTTTTGCCACATCAATATCCACGCCACCCTTACACTGAGCACAACTCGGATCAGCCATGCGAAGTAGTTTTCCACGAATGGCTGCTTGAATCCAGGACTCCTGCTTCCCATACGGACGTTGGCACGTTTCCTGTCCATACACTTGGAAACAGGCATCTTGATACACCCCTTGCCGCCAGAATAACAGTAGGTCGGCCCCCGCATTGGTCAACTGTCCGAGGCCAACTTCCCCTCGTGACCAATCCGAAGCCGGCCAGAATTGGGATTCGATAGCGATGACGGATTTCACCATCCGCGGCGGATAACCAAACTTCTGGGCCGCTGAGAGAATTTCCACATCAAACTGGTTCTGCCATTGGTTCACTGCCGGCTGCGCTTTTTCCAGCCCGCATCCATTTGGTGAGCCATCCACGTTCATTCCCCAACCGGGGCACTGCGATCCATCGACGATTCCCGAGTACAGAAGCCGCCCGGCCAGGAGATCGTAACGGTTTTCGGTGAAGAGACCGTCTGTTGTAAAATCCATCTGCAGCCAATTGGGGACTGACTGGTCCGTCTGGATCGCGCCATATGCTTTCTGGCAAATGCTCTCCTCATTCGCCTGTGACTGGCCTGCCTGAATTGGAGTAAGCAAGAAGAGCATCAAAAAACTTACGATTAAGGTCGGCCATGTACTGGATACCACGAAACCTCCCAAGTTACACTATTTGTCTGGAACAATCTACCACCGGCGTCGCGGATTTCAGCCCGGGTAGACCAGGTTCCTTTTTCATTAACGCCAAGGTTCGGATCGCCTGAAACCACAGAATCGAGCGACCAGCTTGCTCCATTCAGGCGAAAGGTTGTTTGAACGCCATAGGGCGAACGGACAACTACCGTAGTTTGATAAGGCGCCTCACCACCAGAAACGGACCCGTTCACGACTTGTGCAGGCGTTCCCATCGCTGGCCCGAACAGCAGCAGTCTGGAATACAGAACAGAGATTGTGCCGGTGAGAGGCGCAATAACATTGGCCGTTATCGAATCAGTTGCCGAACCGGAAACGTTTGTACAGGTAATCGAATAGGTACGAACACCAACACCAATATTGGTCAAAGCTTTGGAGCCATTGGCAATCTGACTCCCTGACCACATCCCGTCCGTACTGGAAGCAGAACAAGATGTAGCATTTTGGCTGGTCCAGGTGAGGGTATAATCGCCTGGCGCAACCAGCGTCACTGGCCCGTTACCGCCATTGATTTTCAAATCCACCGTAGGTGGTGGTGGGTTGACCGTTACTATAGCCGTGTCACTTGCGGTTATCCCAGCAGCGTTGGCACACTGCACCGTGTAACGGTAGACCGCTTGTGCGACATTACTGAAAGCCGTTGATCCGCTGGTTCCAATTGGGCCGGTCAGATTGTTCAAAGCGGAGCAGGAGGTAGCGTTCGTGCTGCTCCAGGTAACGGTATAACTGGCCGGCTCGGTAAATGTCAGCGGGCCATTCGACCCGTTCACCCGCACATCAACCGTTGGTGCAGCCACCACGATCATCCGGATGGTGTCACTGGCGGTCGTTCCGGCTGCGTTCTGGCAGGTAACGGTGTAATCGTAAGTGGCGCCGGCTGGGATATTGGTTTCGGCGCGAGAGCCTGAGAGACCAGAGTAACCCGCCAGGCGGGAGGAGCCTGTGCACTGCGTGGTGTTGGCACTGGTCCAGGCGGCAGTGTAGGAAGCCGGACCGGTGCGGGTCAGGGTCGGCCCATCCGATCCATCAACTTTCAAATCCACCGATGGCGCCGCATACACAACCGTTCGTTTCGTATCCGAAGCTGTTGCGCCAACTGCATTCGTGCAGGTGACCGTGTAATCGTAGCTGCCGACCGGTAAGTTCGTTTCTGCTTTTGATCCGGATAAGCCAGTCAGCCCGTTAAAGCGGTTCGACCCGGTGCAGGAAGAGGCATTCGAACTGGTCCAGGTGGCGGTATAGCTGGCCGGTGCCGTGACAGCCGCCGGCGCGCTGACCGAAACCGTTGGCGCGGAAAGGACATTGACCGTTACGCTGTCGGTCGCGCTGCCAGTCGGGTTGGTGCAGGTAATGCTGTAGGTATACGATCCCGCGGCGATATTGCTGTACGACTGCGAACTGTTGGTTGCCTGCGCCCCGCTCCAACTGCCCGAAGCCGTGCAGGAGGCGGCATTGGTGCTTGTCCAGCTTAACGTGTAGCTTCCCGGCGCGCCGACATTCAACGGTCCATTGCTGCTGTTTACTTTTAGGTCAACGGTTGGTGCTGGTGTTGTCCGGTAAACGGTCGTCACAGCGCGAAAATCGACGTACCCACCGCTGGCCGTAATCGACCAGGTGCAGTCGCCGGCAGTCGGTACGTTCCAGGCAGGACTGGGCAAATTGTTGAAACCAGGCGTTCCTTGATTCGGAATATAGAGATCTTCGTTCCGGATCACCTGTCCGCAAGCCCGAATAATGGCAGAGCCAACGTTACTGTCGCCGCTGTAAGCCACCTGCACGTTGAATGTCTGAAGATAGGTGAAATTTCCCGAAATCGAGCTGCCATCCTGGATACGCGTTACTTGCTCTGTACAGCCATTGCCACAGTAGGTGCCACCCTCTGAAGCGGGTAACGAAGTATTATCTTTGTGGTAAAGGTCGATATATGCGACTGACCCGTTCCACTGGATATAATTCCGCTCCTGATCGTACGTACGCCCATTCTTCAAGTATTCAGGGAAGATCGCGCGGACGTTGGACGCTCCAAAGGCAAGAGCCACCAGAACGAATGCAAAAATCGTCAGGAGACGCAGCCACTTGCGTTTCTTTTGAATATCCATTCCCTTCCATTTCATCGAGCAACCCCCGCTGCAGCAAAAGCAGAAACCGTCTTTCCTATAATCCCGATCCGATCCAGTAATAGCCAATCGACCGGCACAACCAGGTACACGCCCACCGATGGCTCATCACTGGTCCAATCTCCCAAACTGCTTCCCAGCCGGACCGGCCGCGGCGGATAGCCGGTCACCGAACCACCGGCAGGATCAGGGAGAACGCGCACATCCAAGGCGTAACCATGGATGCCCCGCGCGCTCATCTCAGCGGCGACCAGATTTTCCGCAGCCGTCTCCGCAGTAGATTGCACCAGGCGAATCTCCCCACCACTCATAATCGCGGACCAGTCTCGACCCTTTGAGGCCCCAGCCAGAGCAGCTTCTTGTGCTACGGAGTAAGCCCAGTTCCTGGCGGCAAAGAGGCGGTAGATATCCACCAGCCCGCCGGCGATTGCGATAAAAATCAGCATCGCAAGCAGGCCCCACACAGCCGTTTGAGCCTTTCGTTGTGTCATCATGGGTACCGCTCAACAATTCCCCAATGTCTCACCTGGATGGTGATTGGGCCATTGGATAGAAAAGGGATATCTGCGTCAAAAGGAACGGATGCTTCTAAAATGAAGGAAGTGCCAAATGTGGACGCGGACAACCAGGCAGCGCTGCGCAGGTTTCCAGATGCATCGTATACGTTGATCGTCACCGGTGCCGTACTTCCCATCACATTCTGGTTAACCGACTGCTGGACAATGTTCCCTGCAAAGCCCCATTGGGTAGGATCGAGGGATAAAGCGCGGACGCCTGCCCCAGCTCCGCTGTCCAGCGCCTGGCGGATTGCAACGCCCTGGCTGAGCTGGATCCCACCAAAGATGAGTAAGGCCATGAGCATGACGACCAGCAGCGCCTCAACCACCGCCTGGCCCGAGTTTCTGCTTTTAGGAACCAAGCTCGGTGTTGACATCGTTGAACTGGCCTTGAAGCGTTACAAAAATCTGCCATAATGCGCCTCCAACCAGCGAGATCAGGAGGGCTAGGATGAGGATATATTCGGCGATACTTTGCCCGTTTCTGTCGTGCAGCATGATTCCTCCATTGGTTGCCTGCGGAGGAATCCTCCGCAGGCAACCCACGATCAGGGCAGTTTACGGATGGGCGGCGGGAACCGCGATGCTGTCGATCCAGGTGGCGACGTTATCGCCCTGGGAGCCGATATTGGTCAGGATGCCCCAGACAGCGGCCGCGCCGAGTACGACGACGATGGCAAGCACAACGACGAACTGCGGAATTTCAGAAGCTTTCTTATCGAACAACATGACAGATCTCCTTATAGAATTGGTTTAGAAACCGCCGCCGATTGCAGTCCCAGCAAGGGTTTTGAGAATGCGATCAACCAGCGGGTAGAACAACAGGATTACGATGGGACCAAGCAAAAAAGGCATCGCAAGCAGCGTAATGCGTAGTGGCAAGTGCTGAATTTGCTCTTCACAGGCGGTCGCGATCTCCTCGTTCAACTCGTCGATTGAGTGATTGATTGCCTGATCGATGCCCAGCAGACCGGATGTTTGCTGCGCGGAGCGTACCCGCTGCACAACTCGTAACAGATGGTGCGATTTTAGGTCCGTCGCAAGCAGTTGGAGTACATCGACGCCGCTTTTGATTGCCCCCCCGGACATACGCCGTTTGAGCATACGGTAGACAGGTGAGGTTTCGTGCGTGGTCCGCGCGATGCTTTCCAGCCCCAAGAGGAGGGAGCCCGCAAGACTCATGTGAACACGCACGTCGATGAGAAGTTGGCGTACCTGGCCGACCAGAAACCGCTTCCGCTGATACATAAGGTAGCGTTTGAACGCCCAGACGAGCGCGGGGGCAAGAAGAAAAGCTGTTCTCGCCCACGGCACGGACGAACCGATCAAAGCAAACCCGAGCAGACCGAACAGTGCGGATAACGCGTATATATTGGCCCATGAGATGCCAGCGACTCCCCAAATGTCATCTTGGTTTTGTTGGTTGGTTTGATATTGTGAATGATGCAGACCGAGTACAGCGAGGCGACCCCGCCCAAATCTGCTAAAACCAGCAATCCTCCTTCCGATTTCAAAAATTGATGTAAGGAACACGTTGACGATCAGGCCTACGCCAACAGCCAGCGAAAAACCAAGCAGGAGTGGAATGGATGTGTTCATCAAAAAGCGTCTCCACTTCCCAACTGGTAGACCTCAAATTCAAAATACAGACTGGCGACAACCGAACAAATTAGCAACGCGGTGAGCAGAGTCCGGTGCGATAAATCCTGTAGAAAGAAACTGCGCCAAATTGGGGACAACAGTACAAACCCCATTGCGGCTGCCGTCACGCCCTGTAGCAGACGAATCGTTCCCCGCACAAGCGCCAGAGTTTGACGCATTTTGGATCTCAGCAGTTTCTGCCGGTGGGCTTCCTGCTCCAGACCTGACAATAAGGAAGCCTGAACGTCCTCGGTGATACGCGCACTGTTGGCGATCAAGATTGCCAGACGAGCTGTTACCTTTCCAGGGAGCGCGTATAAGGGAAGCACTGCCTGATCAGGTGGCTGGCGCATTTGTAAGCGGTCAGCCAGCTCTTCGAGTGCTTTTTTCATCGATCCGGCTGGAATCTCCAAACCTTTGACGGCATTCTGAAGGGAATGGTCGACTTCCATTAGTGACCGCAGTTGAAGCGCGGCAATTTCGGCATCCTCATTCACCCGCCCGTTGTCTGCCTGGCGGTTCTGGAAATGCATCCATATGAATAGCAGCACGCCGATGATGACGACCAGTGGCGACAGGAGGAAATCCTGGACAGCGAGTGCGAGCACCGGAATAAAGGCAACCAGCATCAGCCGCTTCCAATCGAGTTGACTGCGACCTTCGTTGTTTTCTTTGCGAACCATTCCCAGCACCTGCAGCTTGCCCGCAGTCCATCGCCGAAAAACGCGCTGCCACAGCCTGACCAGAATTTCACCGGCGCTGCTGAATAAGCCAAAACAAACCAGGGTGAGGCCGGCAACAGACAGGAGAAAGGTCGCGTTGAGTAGTAGGCTAAACTTGCTCATGGCTACCTTCCGATTCCCACACCTTTACGCCTGACTCACCAGCCGCCATGCGTGCCCAATAGCCACGTGGAGGCTTGATGATCCCGAACAGTTTGCAGCGTTTCTCGATAGCCTTATCTGACACCCCATAGATCCTGGCAATCTCGGTGGTGGGCATTTCCCAAACCATCGTTTTCAGTACTTCTGCCTGTATTTCAAACCGACGCGAATGCAAGCGACGACAGGGATCAGAGCAATGAGAGCGTTTTTCCAGGTGCGATGGGCTGACCGGGAAGGGTTTCCCACAAAACGTGCAGATACCTTCGACCTTACGGTTATGCATCTGGCTGGCCAGTTCCGCCCGCGTAACGAGAACCAGGTTATCCGGTTCTACGTTTTGGGTGTTCCCATCAACGTAATGAACACACTCTTCCGCACCTAGCCAGCGACCAAGTTTTACGGAGAGAACGTGCCGGCCCATCGAAACCATTCCGTTCTGCCGTGCCAGGGGATGCTCAGGATCGAAGAATACAAGATGGCCTGACGCTTCATCAACACTGCAACAGATTTCCTTCTGGTAATGGATTGGGTACATTCTTCATCACCTCGTTGAACTTGTTCCTGCTACAGCTTCAGCACCGGCGGGGCGAATTTCCCAGCACAAAAAGCCGTATATTGGTGAGGTTGGCGGTTCCCAGCCATACTGGATAAAGCCATTGGTTATCCCGGTTCCCTTGTCATCGAGAATGATGAAGGTGTCAATGATGTTCGCCACACGGCAGTACTCGGTATCGCATAGATCCCATCGCACACCGGATCGGGTGACGTGTTCTCCACGGAGGGCAACCTCGACCATTTCCTCGTTCTCGATTGGACCACTCATCATCTCCAGCCGCCCGTTTCCCGGAATATCGGCTGCCGTGTTGACCCAGGTAAAAACCAGGTCTCCATCCGCTTCCAGGTAATAGACTTTGATCAGGTCAAAAGAAACGACAAGATTGATCTTGCGGTTCTCACCGGTGATCGCATAGAATCGCCACTCATTTTTCTCTGGAAGGTAACGAAGGCCTTGCCAGGGCGCCTGGCGAAGCTGCCTGCGAACTGTTTTCTCCCAAGCTTCTACGTCAACACTGTAAAGTGATTCGGTTGCCTTCTTTGCATCTAAGATCGGGCGGTTGACGTTAACGAACAGGAAAGTGACAAAGCCAGCAGCCAGCACCAATAGAAGACCGATCATCAGATAGTGGGCAATTTTCTTAAACAGTTGGCCTTTCTTCATGGCTGCCCCTCCAAAAACTGGTAAGCCTTCTCCAGGGTTACACTAGTTTTTTCCGGTTGGGCCTCATAGAGATACCGCAGTTGGTATCCCCCTTGATCATCCAGACCATCTAAAACTGCAATTGCCTGGAGCGCTCGTTCCACCCGATCTCCCTTCCGGACCCGGCCCATCAGCGCGACCACATCCACGCCCAGTGCCACCATTGAGCGAATGGCAGGTAACCCCAGCTCCGCAGCCGTGGCCAGGGCAAGCTGCTCGAGACGCATTAGCGCCTCTTCAACCGTTCCGCCGTGGATCGTGGTGAGAGCCTTTCGCCCCAGGCAGGTGGCTTTGAGAAACTGAAGTGCTTCAGGGCCGACCACTTCCCCAACCAGAATCGCAGCGGGGTTCATGCGGGTATAGATGACGTTCAAAACCCAATCCAGCGTCACGCCGGGAGTCCCTTCTGGCAGGTCCGCCGGCGCAACCGCGCGGAGCAAAAATGGCCGCTGGATCTCTAGCTCGCGGAACGTCTCCAGCGCAGCAATTGGGGCATAGGCAGGCAAAAAACCGGAAAGGGCATTGAGCAGCGTGGTTTTCCCTGAACCCATTTCCCCGGCAACCAAGATGCTTCCAGATAATGTAGCCGCGGTCCAGGCCAGGAACCGGTCCGGCGCTTCATGGAGTTGACGGATACGGTTCTGCACGCCAGGATCGGTGACGCGCCCAAGAAGGTTGTCCAATGCAATGTTTCGCTTCGCAAACGTACCCACCTTTTCCATTTGCTCCAGCGTCTTGATCCGCCGGCCAAAGGTGCGAATGTTGATGGCCGTCCCTTCAGTAGAAAGGCGCGGGATGATTGCGGTAAACCGCTCTCCACCGGGTAAATCGATCAGCACAGCTGGACGGTCGCCACGGATCGTCGCCCCACCTTGATCGGCCACATGCACGGCAAGGTCTTCGAAGTAACGATCATCTGCCAGCTTCCCAAGGTGGTAAAACGTACCATCGTACTCCACAGCTACTTCGCCGTTGCGCACGAAAATTTCTTCGACAAATGGATCCCGCAGCAGTTGGTCAAGCAGTCCAATCCCCGAGAGCGCGTCGGTGACGATTTGCGCCTGGCGGTTGACGATCGAAACAGATTCACCCTGCTCGATTAAAATGGACCGCACCTCGTCATAGAACTGCCGGCGTTTCTGAGCGTCCATCTCACGCCAGGATGGTGGTTTCACGGCTTTCTGAACCAGCGATTCGCGCGTGCGCTGGATCAGGGCAAGATCATCCGCGCTGAGTGGCGCAATCGTAGGCGGCATATGCATCATGGTCTGGCTAGCGTTGTCCATAACAGACCACCTTGTTTTTCTGCTTTCGCGACCGCATCTAACACGCTTTGCACCGACTCTGGAATCAGCGCAAGGGTAAGAATCTGAACCTGTTCAGCCGGTTCATTGTCATCAACAGTTTGGTTTCCCTGCCGGTTCGAGGGACCCGCTTGCGCGCCTTGGGAATTCCGCACATCAACGACCAGAACGCTGACGGCAATCATTTCAACGGTGAACTCAGGCGACGAGGAGATTGGTTCTCCCTCCTCAGGCCGCTCCTCAAGGATCTGGTACAGGTTGACACGTTGACCAATCTGGATCTGGCCGCCAACTGCTGATACAGGTTTGACCGGAATAGAAACAACCTCAAAGTTGGCATCGGCCAGGCGGAAAAGGGACGCTGAAACAGCATTCGTTTTTGCGATTGGGAGGCCGGCGGGGATTGGTGACGTGGAAATCAATCCCACCATTTCCTCTACGGTTTGAAAGTAAGGCAGCGTTTCCATCGCCCGCGGCATCTCCCGCATCTGAAACAGTTCCGGCGTAAGCACGGTGTAGGAAGGGATAGCTTGAACCGGAATGGGAACCTGGTACGTCGATACCTCTTTCAGATATGTGTTCCTGCCGTAAATTCCCGCAGCTAATGCGAGAACGATGGAAAGGATCCCAATAAGAATTTGAGCGCCTCGGTTCATTGCTTCCTCCCATTCCAACCTGGATAAACGAGTGCGAGGAGTGGATCTGCCAGGCGGGCATCCAACCCTTCTGCCCAGCGTTCGTTATAGGGAAGGGAAAGATCTGCTCCGGCACCGGCTTGATCGGCCAGGCTCCTGGTCATGTTCATGACCAGATAAGCCGGTTGTGCGACTTCCTTCAACAGCCGTTTGGCCTGCATCACCGAATCATTTCGTGGTGTTGTGGTAACAATGCTGATGGCCGCTGAACTGGCTCCATTCAAAAAGGGAAATAAGGGATGTCCTGGAAAACAATCAACCACGAAGAGCGTATGCTTCTTCCGAATATTGCTAACGAACTCCTGAACCTTAACGGGATCATCTCCCCACAACACTTCCATCGAGCGCCCATCCATGGGATAGAGGTTGACACCGTTCCAGGTAGCCGGTTCGGCCTTCCCGGTAGCAATTGTGAAGAACTCTGGTAATTCCGGTGAGATGCGGGCCTGTAAAGCGCTTCCTCCCATGCTCAATTCCAATAGGGCAGCGGGCAGACCGGTCTGATCGACAAAGCGTTTGCAGACTGTCATTGCCAAAGTGGTTTTACCAACACCTCCCGACCAGTTCACAATATTCAATTGTTTCGGAGGGAGAAAAGATAGTTTTGTCGCACTTGATAGCCGCGCCCGGCCTATCCATTCTTCAGGCGCTGCGAGAAATTCTTCGATAGAGACAACCGGCAGGCGGCTCATTTCCAACGTGCGCTGGACCAGATCGTGTGAAATGGCGGAAACTTCGATAAGGCTTCCGCGAATAACCAGGTTGGTCTCAGGCAGTTCCTGGATCAACCCCTGCGTCGTGAACGCTTCTTTCAGGCGAATGTTCTGTTCCTGCGACAACAGTTGAAGAATAGCCGGATTAGGGTCAGCGGCAGCAAGCAGTACAACAAGCTGGTTTTCACGTCTTTCATTTTTATGAAGTGCTGGGATCTTGATCTTCAAATCATTCTCCTTGCGGATACGCAAAATAAAAAGCGACCACGAGCAAGATGTAAACTCTTGCAAGTGATCGCTTCAAAGGCTGTATACGAATCTATGGTGTGGGGCGACCGGTTATCCGAAGTGTATTCAGTTGGTATCGCTATATTATCATGTCATTTTAGCATTGTCAAATTAAATTCAATTCAGAAATAAACCCCTTGCTCTTGAAATTCTCCAAGTCGCCCTGTATAATATGGCTAACAGTACCCACCACGCCTCTGCCATTGGCATGCGGACCGAGGTGGGTCATTTTTTTCCTGGATATCAAACCTCTTCCTATGACTATAAAGCCTGCTCTGTCTGTCTCAGAACAAGTGAAACTTCTGCAAACGCGGGGTTTAATTATCGAGAATCCCTCATCCGCTGAAGCTTTGTTGCTTCAGAATAGTTACTACCGCCTGAACATTTATTTTCATAAATACATGAAGGCTGAAAATTGCTTTAAAGTCGGCACTACCTTTGAAGATATAGTGGCCGTCTATGAGTTTGATCGTTGGCTACGGAATAGGTTGCTGACCCTATTGGAGCCAATTGAAATCCACATAAAGACGAGAATTGCCTATCGTCTTAGTCATTCTTATGGGTCAGATTGTTTCTATAAAGATAACTGCTTCAAAAACATAGATGACTTCAAGAAGGTTACCAAAGATTTTGAGAATGAAAGGAATCGGAACTATAAAGATCCGATCATTCTTCATCACGAGACAGCGTACAGAGGTAAATATCCGATCTGGGTGGTTGTTGAATTCTTATCCTTTAGAGCGGTTTCGAACATATTCGCTTGTATGCACGAGAGGGATAAGAAGCAAATCGCAAAAGATGCGTATAACGTAAACGAATATTTTCTAGGGCAATGGTTGCACACCGTAAGTGTCTTACGAAATATTTGTGCTCATTACGGATACTTATTCCGTAGAGAGTTCTCTGTACGACCCAAGCTGTATCGTGAATTCGGCTGGGACACAAACAATAATGGCAGTCTTTTCGCCATGTGTTTGGTTCTTAGGCGCCTTTCAAAGCAACAAGACTGGGTTGCTTTTTCGAAAGCGCTATCAGATAAAGCAGCTGTACTGGGAAGGTTATCCCTAGAGGACTACGGATTTCCGAGCGACTGGCAGCGTTACTTGATTGCAGCCAAGGGGTGATCCTGGAAGTAGACTATCTTACTTTAAGAAATGCGAGAAAATTTATAACTTCTTTTCTTTCGCCTAATAAAAAGGCAATTTTAGGTGACAAAACCTGGAAGTTGGCTGCAAAAGAGCTTAACTGATGTTTAAGTAAGGAGAAGTTCATATGGAGATCGAACAGGATATAAACCATATTTTGGAAGTTCTCTCTTCCCAATCACCAAAAGTTGCATTGAGAACCATTAAACGGTTAGAAGACAGATTATATAAATTGAGAGAAGACATTTTAATAAGGGAGGCTAGCAAACCAAAGGTTGACCATCAGAAAGTTATATATGACTGGTTAAAAGATAAGCTTCCAGGAAAAACTGAATATTTACGAATTTTTCAGACGAATGTACGTGAAGGGGAAGCTGGAGAGAGAGAGTATATCTATACTGTTATCGATCCAGCTACATATCGACCACCGACAGAGCATGCAATTGGGCGGGTTATTGTAACCTCAGGTGGAGCAATAAGCTCGGATATCGAGGCTTTGCAACAAAAATTAAGGGAAGTGAGGCAAGTAACGGAAGAGCATTTAACATGGATTACTTCAAAACGAAATTTTCCAGGCTTCTTTTATCATGCCTTTGTTGTTGAAGTGTTATTGCCAGAGGATAGAATAAAAGAGATGTTCCGAAAAGCCCTAACTACGAATATCGCCGAGTGTGTATATAAAGGCCGAATACAATGGGAATTGTTTAATAAATTTTTACCTGCTAACTGGCCGAATTTAACCCGTTTTGACTTTAAGTCATCAGCACAAGAACATTTGTGCAATTTAGAAATTAAAGATGATTTTGAGAATTCTGCGTGGTGGTGGAGAGCTCTTGTTATTGACGGGGTCCCTGATCCAACAAAATGGATAGTAGAGCAGAGGGATGCAGGAATAAGTCCAAAAGAAATCGGCATTTTGATCAGTGGGCCTAATGAAGGGGTAAATCCATCAGCAAGAGGTGAAAAAATTATCGAGACTTGTCGAAAGAAACTATCCAATAGAGATATGTTACGGGAACGGATAAGAAACATTTATGGGGAAGAAAATTGAAGATTTAAGATTTAGCTCAATTTGCTGCTCTGACTTGTGCGCAGCTTTGTGTCCGTCTGATTGTCAGGCGCATTAGGGTTAGCTTGACAAGGTATGGTTGGTAAGTACAGAGATTTAATACGATATGAACCGGCTTATATTGACACTACACCGTTTTGTCCATATGATTCAGATTGAAATAAAACGGTGAGACCGTTTTACCCGCCCGCGGCAATAAGGTAGCCAGGTGAGGCTGCTTTCTTCCGAAAAGAAGATAGTCAGGGCGTTTTATTTGCGTATTCGTCAATCGCCGAGAGCGAGATATTTTTAAGGGCAACCTTTATCCATAATCGATAAGGTTGCCCATATGAACCCCTATAATTGTTACCCTCACCGTTGGCCATTTGCTGAGCTCTGGATCAATATCTCCGCCGGGATACCCAATCCTGCATTCAATTTGCGGATCATCGCCAGAGTCAAAGGACGCTTTCGGCTTAAAACCTCAGAAACACGACCGCTCGGGCCAATGTACTGCTCCAGGTCACGCCGGTCTAACCCGCGGCTGTCCATGTAATATTTGATCGCCTCAACAGGATCAGGTGGCAGAATGGGATATTGTTTTTCCTCGTATGCCTCAACCAAAGTAAACAGCACCTCAAAACGGTCCCCATCCGGCGTACCGGGTTCCGCTCCCCACAGCCGTTCCACTTCGGCGAGGGCCGCTTCGTAATCTGCTTCGGTTCGAATGGGTTTGATTTCCATAGATATTTCCCTCAATTCTAGATGCTTGTTGCGTCAATCCGGTCATATTCCGCGTGAGTGCCTACGAACCTGATAAACATTTTCCCCTGTGTGTATTCAACCACCACGACTAACCGGTAGGTATTCCCTTTGATGTTGAAAACAACCCGGTTATTGGAGAGAATACTGACGCTGCGATAGACCGCTTTGATTTCTGCCGGCGAATCCCAACTGGCTTTTTGGGCTTCTGTATACCAGGCTCGCAGCGGTTGTTCGGCATCCGGGTGGATCTCCCAGAATTCGACGAGACGGCGACGTGAGATAATCCGCATATGTTATTATAGCACCTTTCTCCCAAATTGGGAGATTTTCTTGTTTTCCCTGCCTAATCGATTCTCAAATCTTTCCTTACTTATTGGTCGACGATTTCTACTGGTCGGAAACTGCATGCCGGTGTACGCCTGGCAAGCATACTCCAGGAGATCTTTTCGAATACGTTCCACCATAGTTCCGGAACATTGTACCAAGGGGTATTCTCGACCCCATTGGGGATGTTCTGATCGTCCTGAGAAACTCGATCCAGGAAGCCTCCTGGGTGTAGACCAACGTCGGTGTAAACCAAAGAGTAGACCGGCGCCAGGATTCCAAATGTTATCAGCCGGCCCACACCACACCGCTTCGGTTCGACCTCTTGCGCCGCATCCAGGCGATCAGCCATGAATTGCCAGTAGGTCATGTCGGCGGGAACCTGGGCAACCTGCATCGGCTGATTGCCACGAAAATAAATAAAGCAGGCAACTGCCAGAACAACCAGGAATAATCCCAGGGAAAGAATGCGAAACATGAAACGAATAAACCCAGCAGCCATTTTAAAAATAAACTTCATTCAGCCTCCTTGTCATCTTTCCTTTCAGTTACTTGATATTCCGCTTTTGGATCCAGTATGCGATGAAAGCGTACTTCCTCCCGGTACATCCGATCGACAGCAATCTCCAAAATATTGCCCTCGCTACGCCCCATTGTGGCAGCCAACTCCTCAATTTGCCCCAACGTTTCACCACTCAGTCGAAAGGATCGCACAGGTTTCTTCGCAGATTTCGTTTTTGGCATTGTCATATTCCTTGTCGTCATTGTATACTAGAGTATCACTTATTACAAGGCTCAATCCAAAAATCTGGCTCGTGCTGACCCTTAACGACTCTACTCGGGCTCGTGCCTGGCTTGTGGCGCATGCCCACGCCGGCGATCCAGCCAGATCGAACCATCCTTCCCGCGTTCTCCATTTTTCAACTGCGCCATGTTCGTTAAAGAAAACGATGCCCGGTGCGCTCCCAAGGCGTCTAGCAATTCTTTTCGAATCCCGCACATACATTCCAGGTTGTCGCAAAACACATAGATCTGGCCTGCGCTCGCTGTGTAGAAATTCAACCATTTGGCCTGCCGCGCCTTGGTATCCTTTGACGTCCCCCGCTCCACTTCGATAAAGTAGACTTCATTGCCCTTCTCGGCGACAATGTCTGGAATAAACTTCCCTCCCTGGGCAAGCTCAATGACTGGCACTTCCGTCATGATGGTGTAACCTTCCTGCCGTAAGAAATCCGCTACTTCGATGTTGAGCAGCGTGTGTTCAGCAGATACATGAGAAGGACGCAAGCGTTCAAACTCGCTGGGTACCACATCCGTCCCCATCAATGTCCGATAAGCGTACTTACCGCGGTCTGTCAACACAATAAGATCTGGATGTGATCCACCAGAGCTGGCGCCCCGGGTCTGAAATGGTTTCTGGATGCTCACCATCCCCCATTCCTTTTCCAATCGCCGAATGACTCTTGGTTGTGTGCCGCTATTTTCGCCAACCTCCAGCACTTTCCCAAGCTCTACTTCGATTTCGGGCCGGCGTGATAATCCAGTTTTCCCAAGAAGAACAATCGCTTTTGAGTCTTGATCGAAGTGCTTACTATTGCGCCACACTTGCATCCAAGACTGTTCCCCCTCACTACCAACTGCACGCGGCTGAGTAACGGGTTCTTGATTAACTCGGTTCACCCGTGTTTCCTGACCATTCTCCACCGACTTGCTCTTGGACTTCTTATACGCCTCGTTCTCGGAGCGAAGATGGTTATTCTCAACAGTCATCTGGTCGAGCTGGTCTTGGACGCGTTTCAATTCTCCGCGCAAGAAAGAGTTTTGTGTGTATGCTCTGGCAATGATCTCCTCAGCGTTTTCAATCTGTGGTCGCTGAAAGCGAGCAACGTCACTGACCAATTGGCGAGACCTCGCTTTCAAAAGGTCGGCAAGTTGGGATAATGGCATGCTTTCGATGCTTGTGCCTGATCTTGCGATTCGTTCACTTTCTTCAGGAGCCAAGGTCTGCAACAAGTCTTGAAAGATGAGGATAGCCTCATGAGCGCGTCGTTCTGCCTGGTCACGAAGGTCTGTCTGCACCTGTATCAGGCGACGAAGGTTGGTAATCGTAATGTCGTCCGCGTTTTGTCTCAGTGGGTTTTGATCCATTGGCTCTCTTCCAATTGCTGCAAAGCCTGGTGTGCCTGCTGCAGTTTTGCTAATGCTTCAATACGGGCATCCTCTTTTGGTAGGTTCAACCAGCGAAGGCCTAACCGGGAGGCTTCCAGATAATCGATGGATGTTTCAACCAGTAAGTCCCGTAACCCAGTAACAGCCATCGGCGCAGGCACTTGGTCAATTTCGCGAGCAAGATGAGCCGCCCGCTCTAACGTCTTCTGTGCCGATTGGGATTGAGCCAGGAGATCACCAACCTGAGTTTCTGCCAATAGCCCGTTCAAATCACTTTCCAACCGGTAGAATTCGCTCTGCCATTCAATTGCTTTTTTCTGATACGCCATTGTTTTCCAAACATCCGGAAGCAGTAGTAGAGGGCGTCCTTCAGTATCGGGATGGGTGTTAAACATACCGATCAAGGTTAGCAAAACCAGAAGGGTTATAACGGCGACAGGAACCGGAACCTTTACTTCCTGGTCATTACTTGGTGAAGTTTGCATATCAAGCCTATTCTCCAGTCTGAGAAGTCATCACCGTCTGGCCCATCGGCGTATCGTAAATTCCTTCGATGGCTCCCCCATATCCCAAACTGATCGACGTCAACTGGTTTTGCCCACTCGGGTTCACCGCGTTGAACAGACCGCGGCTGCGCAGTTCTTCTGCCACCCGATTGCCGCGTTCGTAATCGATGTTACGGATAAAGTCTACGTCTTCTGCGACGATCTCTACCACTACCTCGTTATTGCGCCGCGTTCGCGTCTGAACGTGCCCTTCCACAAAAATCCGCGAACCTTTCTGGACATGGGCATACGTCAGTTCGGCCAATAGCCCATACATGCAAATTCGCAGGCCCTTGACCGGGTAGGCTTCCCGGCTGCCATTGATCATCATGTAGAGGCGAAGGTAAGGTGTCTGCTTTTCTCCGATATCCAAAATGTCATAGTAGATATCCCCAGTGATGTCACCTTTTACCGATACGTGATTGCTTTGTGCCATTTTGTGTTCTCCTTGAAAGTGATATGGATCGATCAAATAAACAGGGCTTAATAAACATGTTCATTGACAGAAACTTCAAGCCCCAGTTGTTCAGCAAGTTGTTTCACCCGGTGTCGGGGAGCATTCTCCATCGCCTGACGCCAATCTCGATTCGTAGGCCGATTCAGTCTCAATTCATCCCAGATCAGATCGAGGAGTTGCTCATCCAGTAATTCGGCCAAACGATCAAACGCACCGCCTGCGCCTTCACCCGGATTTTCCAACAGCTTGCTAATCGCAACACTCACTGGGTCTTTGATTGCCTCACCACGCGAGCTTGCCGCATAGAGTAACCAGGAAACAAATGGTTTCCCTGAATTTTCTTGCCTTAACAGAACCTCGCGCTTTTTCTGGCTAACATGATTGATTGCCAACAAAGTCTCCAATTTCCATTCCGCCCCCTCCACCTCTTGTTCTGGCTGGGCGGTGCTGGTTGGTGAATCCAGTAATGGCTTTAAAGTTCTTAAACCAAGAAGTACTTTAAACAGTCTCAAAACCGGAACCTGCGCCTGTTTGAGAGTCTCAAATCCGGAACTGAGGATCTGCTTGAGAGTCTCAAAACCGGAACGCTCGCCGTTAGAGAGTCTCAAATCCAGAACCGGGTCCAGTATGAGAGTCTCAAAACCGGAACTTGGCCATTCCGCGGCTTGCTTGGTCAACTGATCAAAGTCAACATGCTGTATCCAGGCTGTGAAATCAGAAACAACCACCTTTTTCTGGCACTGTGTCAATATAGCCTGGAGAGTTGAATGGATTACTTCGTCTTTTTCGCACAAGGGCTCAGCATCCAGTTTGACCTTGAATTTGAAAGCGTAACCAGCATTCCCTGGCCGGTAATCCACGCGTTGGAGAAATTTCGCCAAATTTTTCCGTAAACCTTCGATCCGCTCTTTCTCCTGGCGCGCCTTTGAAGTCAAGCTATTGAGTTGCTTTCCATGGTTTACCGCACTGGGAAGCCATTCCACCAGCGTTTTTGCACGCTGTAATCCCAGTATCTGGGCTAACTCCTCATACCCGCCCTCGATCCAGATCTCATCGCGGAGTTCTCCGGTAATCGGGTTGTAGTATCCGTAGCTGCGTAGGACGGCCACCAGAGCAGCAGGCCCAGTGCCGAGCACCGGAAGCCATCCTTCGAGGAAATACCAGGAAAGCTGAAAATTTTCGAGCGGCCGTAATAGTTTTTCTGAGAGTTGCGTGCAGAGGTCTTGGATTTGTCGATCAGGTATGGGCTGTAGGCTCGGATCATTTTCCAATAGCTTTGCCACAATACTTTGCACGGTATACGGGCACGGCTTCATGCTCCGTTGTTCTGGGGAAGGCCGAGGTGAGGGGAAAGCGAGAATATCGCGAATCGGGGCGTGAAATGCTGTGGTTAATGCTCCTACCGGATCACACAGGAAATCGTGAGCTACCAGATAAGCACGAAGGGCTTCCGCATCCATTGGGGTCATGGGAATATCGACTTCAATTCGGTAGCGGTTCGGATTCTGTTTTGCGCGCCCGGTTTCCGTATTCAATCCCCAACCTGTCTGCGGCAACCGCTCAATAAACCAGGCAAGCTCCTCTCGGTCGAGATTCCGCCAGAAGGTTGCCCGGCTCATTCCACTCCAGCGGTAGATCTCCTCAGCCCGAGCAGTAAATGCTTTATTCCGGTTGGAACTGATTGTGTTCAAGAAGCGTGCTTGCCGGAAAGCGATGACCATCCAGAACAGGTCAGGACCAATCAGGGGAAGCCATCTCAGCAGATACTTCGGAACTACAACAACCTTATCCGGCTGAACGATTAGCGTGTGCAGCTCTCGGGTGATATCCTGGATTTCCAGTTCATCTGGTGGTCGAGCAGTTTCCAGCTTGTTTTCAGCCTCTCGTTCAGGTTCGGCTTCATCCTCACGATTCACAATGTCCGATAAAACGACGAATTGTATACTTGTTGGTTGGCCGAGTATTCCTGTAATCATCCGCGAGAGGGTTGTGGTCAGCCGGCTTTCCAGCCAATCCCGACTGTAGGCGTTATACGTACCAATCGAAAATACGCCATCGCTCACTTCTAACAACCGCGCAGAAGCGACCCAGGTATCAAAGGATGCTTTACTCATCTCCATGCGGAGCTGGCCAATTGCTGCGTTCCAAGCGTCTTCAGGCGTCATCGTCATGAGCAGTCACCACAGCCGAAAACAGCAGAAATCGGCAAATCGAGAATAAGGGATAGAGAGATCGCATCTCGCATACCACACGTCTCTACGGCCTTCCTGGCGAGGCAACGTAAGCAAGTACGTAAGCAGGAACGTAAACCAAGCGTAAGCAGAACGTAAGCCATAGGTAAGCAGGTGGCTTACGTGTATTTTTTCGACGGACTACAGGTTCATGTTTTTGCTTACGCATGATCTACTCCGCATAGAGCGTATTTGCACCGGGTTTGGGAACTGGATGTAGAACCAATTCGCCAGATCGAAACGCGCGCATCCCGGTCTCAATGAGATAAGCAGCGACTTCACCAACCGGGATATCGCGCTCCTCAGCGAGTTGTTTGACCGCCTCCTGAATCTCGTCCGGTATTCCCCGGAAGGTCACCACAGTCGCCCAACGTGGTTTATCTGTTTTCTTTCGCTTCTGTCCTTTTCGTGGTTTTCCCTGAACGATCGTTTTGGAGTTTGATGGGTAAAGCGTCATCTTGATCCTGGCAGGCATTGGATCAAGTTCCAGCTTGCCAGACCAGTACACTCCAAGGGCATATTCCAATGTGGCACGTACTACCTCATCGATGTTCACCTGAAGTTCTTGGGCTGCTGCATGGATCGATTCTTTTAGCTCGCCTGGAAAACCCCGATAACTAACCTGTCCCGGCCGGGGTGGTTTTGGAGCAGAAGAAGCTTTCCTCGTTTCAGCAAAGGTCAATTGATCAACGACAGAACGGGCCACTGGGGCTGCCGGAGTTGCTTCTCCAGGTAACAATTTTTCTGATAGATCTCCCATGCCACTGTCCGGCTGGGAGTCACTGCCAAATACATTGCGCCGCCGTTTTCCGGTCATCGAATCCCCCTTAGTATTTGAGAACCAAGTCAATTACACGGCGGTATTCTTCCGCTGCTCGGCACCGGGCATCTTTTTCAAAGATCGTCACCCCTTCAGCCGCACATTCGCGCAAAAGCGTTGCCCGATGGACAGGCGGGAAAACGCGATCTCGAAAACCTTGTTGTAGATCGTCCATCGCCGAAGCGCTCTCCCGCGTTTGCTCGTCGAAGAACGTCGGGAGAACCCCCAGCAGAGAACCTTTCCAGGCTTTTTCCCGCTGTAAGATCAACATGGTCTCGGATACTTTCTTGACGCCATCCACCGACAGGTATTCTGTTGCAGTGGGAACCAATACCAGGTCCGCAGCCCAGATTGCCCGTTCCTGGATACCGCCCACAGAAGGAGCGGTATCGAAAATCAGGTAATCGAAGCCTTTTGAATTGGCCAGGGACTTCACCATCAAGGGCGCAATGGCTTCCCGAATGTGAGAGACCAGCTTGTTCTGCGCGTTCATTACCGTTTGGGCAGCCATCGTTTCCTGACTGCCCGCAATGATCCACAGGTTCTCGCGGCCCGTTTGCCGAATCCACTGCTGGACGAAATTCATTTCTTGGGGCGTTCGACCCATGGTGAGCAGATAGAAAGCCCCGGCTTCCGGGTTCATCCCCAATGCTGTTGCCACCTGACCTTGCGGGTCCAGGTCGATCAACAAAACGGTTTTGCCTTTTCGGGCTAATCCATGAGCA
The DNA here is from genome assembly GCA_029975055.1 of Anaerolinea sp. Lineage (GTDB taxonomy): Bacteria > Chloroflexota > Anaerolineae > Anaerolineales > Anaerolineaceae > Anaerolinea. Next base: position 204,165 of record JARKPU010000051.1, on the reverse strand, counting down.
AGGGAAACGGCCGTGGTGGTCTTGCCGACGCCACCTTTTTGATTGGTCACACAAATGACTTTCGCCTTCATTGTTGATCCTCCGTGTCTATGCTTTCCGACGTATTCGCCTGGTTAATTCAAACGTAGGCGTTGATCCAAAGTGATCCGCAGGAGGCCAACGAGGCCCTCCTGGTCGCAGGTGTAGCTTTTGAGATTTTGGGTGGTAAAGGGGATGCGCCTGGCAGGAGGCAGCAGCCAGCCTGCGCGCACGTGGTCGAGGAATGCCCGAGCTGCTACGTATTCGCCCAGATATACCTGGCAATCGACCCAATCGAACAGCAAACAATCTTGCTCAAAAGAGAAGATATCCAGCGATATTTCCCCAGTAATGCAATCTGCAATGGCTGGGTGCGTGATATAGGTCAGCCAGATGATGGGATCCAGCGAGTTTGCCGCGTAAATATCTTCCAAGGTCGCGCTGCCCAGATCTTCTTCCCACCGGACAACGGAATAGCGACAATCCCCGGCGTAGCCAAAAACACCGGGAAGGATCTTCGGAACAAAGAGATCGCTTGGAACGAGATCGAAATCAAGTGGCTGATACAGGATCATTGGAGCCTCATGGGATAACTCCGATGCCTGAATCAGCAAGAATAAAAACTGCCTCGGACGAGTACGAACCATGTCCGAGGCAGTGTGAAAGAGCAGAATGACAGGCAGGTGCCTGTTTCTGATCGCCTATTCGATTGTTTGGAGGATTTCCGTAATCGCTACGGAGGGGAAAATCAGGTTGTAGTTGTCAAACTTGGAACACAACCCGCCCTCCCCGCTACTACAACTTTTTTGGGTCACAAGGGGCATAAACGAATCGGTTAGCTGAACGGCCACAATACCGTTGCCTCGGAGAAAAGCTGCCTGGACTGCCCTCCGGAGCAGCTTTTTTCTTTCGATTGGTAAAACCCACAATGTTTATTATGGCCCGTGCTATAAAGGTTATGACTATAATTTTTTGGAGGGGGGTATGTTCGTTGACCGGCGGCAAGAAATGGATTTTCTCAACAGTCTACCCACCTTTTACGTCCATCATATGGCTTAGGCTTACAAATCGCTACCTATAACCGCCCCCCCAATTTTCGGTTATTCCCATGAAAAACATTTTCCAAGAGCGAGAATTTCGAAGTTTTTATGATAATAACTCAGGGAAAACGTTCAGGGATCTTGAGTTTCGAAAATGCCATTTTGTAAGTTGTGCGATCTCAATCACTCGTGATCCACGCTATCGTTCGAAGGTTAAAAATGTACAAATGATTAATTGTGAACAACATGGATGTGCACTTGAAGCAACTATCATCGAAGACGTTCTTATAGACGGCTTGAAAACAAATGGGTTGCTTCAGTCGTGGGGAGCAGTCTTTAAGCACGTTGTTTTTAGAGGAAAGATTGGCCGTATTATGATAAGCCCATTGATTTCAGGGGTTGCTATGGGAAAACTTTCACAGGATAACCAAAAAGCATTCGACGAAGCAAATGAAGGCTTCTATTCTAGAATCGATTGGGCGCTTGATCTCCGTGAGGCGGAGTTCGAAGAAGCGGATTTACGCGGTGTCCCAGGGAACCTGATTTTACGCGATAGTTATTCTCAGTTCTTAATTACCCGAGAGAAAGCGAAGGAAGGTAAATGGAAAGATATTGACCTTTCTGGAACACATTGGAGAACTGCAATCGAATTTTTCTTGGAAGGCCGAATGCGGAGTGAATTGTTTGTGGCACCAAAACGGCACCCGAGATTCCGCGCCCTGCTAGACGGACTATGGAAACTACGGGATGCAGGAGTTGTTGAATAGCCCAATGTTTCCTCTAACAAATGATAGAAAAAGATTCTCTTCTAAAAGTCTTTGACATACCTTTAAGACAAGGTGGTTTTCTAAAAAAAGGTATGTCCTGGTACCTTGACGGGACAGATACTATCATCGTGGTTAATCTAGAGAGCATTAATATGTACTCTCCAGGTCAGTATGCTGTCAATATTGGTTTTTGGTTGAAAAAGTTAGGAAACTCCAGTTTTCCTAAATATAACCATTGTCATATGTATTACAGGCTTGAACGGTTCTTTCCAGAAAGCCGAGATGAGATAATTAAGGGCTGTTCTTTGTCAACAGGTGATGCTCAATCTTTAATAGATCTTACAAAATTAATAGAAAGCCAATTACTCCCTTTTTTGAAAGAATGCACCTTGGAGACGAAGATCAAAGAATTATTTTTGGCAGGGGTCTTGAACAGAGGATTTATGAAATTTGAAGTTCGTGAGTATCTCTCGATGTTATGATTGATCGGGAAAGATCAATTTGCACCAGCTGTTGTTGCTATGGCAGGAGACGTGGGTGCAGATGCAGGGTAAGGCAGGCAAACTGCCTTTTGTGCCGGATGCAATCGGCAGTCACTGGAGCAGCCGGGTTCAGGTGGATGTCGTGGCAATCAATTGGAAGACGCATGAAATCCTGCTGGGTGAGTGCAAATGGGGAACCGATCAGGTGGACCGGCAGATTGTGCGAGAACTGATCGAAACCAAAACACCGCTGGTTTTAAAGGATTTGCCGTCCGAGAGTGCGGGGTGGCAGGTATATTATGCGCTTTTTGCCCGAAGTGGGTTCACGCCTGCGGCGATAGAACAGCTTCAGATGGTTGGTGGACTTGCGGTTGACTTGAGCGATTTGGATGCCGTATTGGGGCATGGAGAATCGCATCAGTGGGTCTCGCAGGATTTCTAATTTGTCGACAACGCTCGCCGCACGGCATCTTGCCAGCCAAGCAGCAGCGCCTCGCGCCGCCCATTTTCCATGTTCGGCTCAAAACGATCTTGCGGTCGAGACAACCGGCTTACCTCGTCGAGCGATTTCCAGATACTGGTTGCCAGCCCGGCCAGGTAGGCCGCTCCCAACGCAGATAGATCGCTGGCGCGGCTGCGCACCACCGGAACGTTGAGTAAATCCGCCTGGAACTGCATCAGGAAGTCGTTCCGCGTGGCCCCACCGTCTGCCATCAATTGAGTCAGTGGTTGACCGGATTCCGACTGCATCGCCACGAACACATCATGGATCTGGTAAGCAATGGCCTCCAGCGCGGCTCGGGCAGCATGCCCCGCGGTGGTCCCGCGGGTGATACCCACCAGCAGGCCACGGGCGTTTGCGTCCCAGTATGGTGCACCCAGGCCCACCAACGCTGGCACGAAATACAGGCCTTCGTTTCCACCGACCCGTTTGGCCAGGGCTTCGATCTCTTCCGGCGTCTTCAAACCCAGGAACTGGTACAGCCATTGCACGCCCGCGCCGGTGACGTAAATGTTGCCTTCCAGGGCGTAGGTTGTGCCCTGGCACCCCCACGCAACGCTGGTTGACAGCCCATGCTTTGAAAAGACAGGGCTGCGGGTTGGCATCATTAAGGATGAACCGGTTCCATACGTGGCCTTGAGCGATCCCGGTTGAAAGCCGGCGTGTCCAAAGAGCGCGCCGTGCGAGTCACCGATCAGTGCAGCGATCGGAATGCCGGCCGGGAGCAGGCCGTCGGCGCAGGTGCTGCCATAAATCGCACTGGAGGGAAAGATCGTGGGCAGCATGGCGCGTGGAATGCCAAACATTTCCAGCAGTTCATCATCCCAATCCTGCGTATGCAGGTTGAATAACTGCGTGCGCGAAGCGTTCGTTACATCACAGGCGTGGATTTTCCCGCCGGTCAGGTTCCACAGCATCCAGGCATCCACGGTGCCAAAACACAGGGCGCCGGCTTCAGCCCGGGCGTGACCCTCGGGAATACTGTCTAGCAGCCAGCGCGCCTTTCCCGCCGAGAACATCGGGTCAAGCGTCAGCCCGGTCTTGCCGCGGACCAGTTCTTCATAGCCGGCATCGCGCAGGCGGGTGACAAACGGGGTTGAACGGCGGCACTGCCAGGTGACGGATGGACCAACCGGCTTTCCACTGCTCCGTTCCCAGATCAGCACCGATTCGCGCTGGTTGGTGATTGCCACTGCAGCAAGAGCTGCGGGGTCGCAACCCTGTAGAGCCTCTTGCAGAGCCGCCCTTGCGGTTTCCCATAATTCCGCGGGCTCTTGCTCCACCCAACCCGGCTGCGGGTAACGGATTTGAACCGGGCGTGAAGTTTCACGGACTACCTGCCCGGTGGAATCGATGATCGAAACCTTGCTGTTGGTTGTGCCCTGGTCGATGGCTATAATCAATGGTTCCATCATGATAGATTCCTGAATGAGAAGAGCTTTCGCAAACCGCAATGCCCTGGTCGGGAGGTCAAGCCCGATCGGTCTCCTCGCCAGAACCGTTGCTGCCGGTAGGGGGCCGCTTTCGGAAAGAGGCTTTTAATTTTCGTGTCGATAAACATCCCATCCGAGATATGTACCAAAGGCTTCGGCCAGCGTATCGGCAACCAGTGAAGCGCTCATCGCCACATGGTGCTCAAAACCGTTCTTGCAGATATATTTCATCAGGCGCTGTAAACCTTCGACCTCTACCACCGCGCGGCTGCCAAAAGTATCCAGCGGATCGTTGGTAAAACTGCCCTCACCCACGTAGGTGCGGATCATGCCCATCGTATCGTCGGTGGAAATCCGGGCAAACGTGACCGGCCCGGCCGGAGTGCGGCCAACCACCGTGCCGTAGGTGTTTTCGACGCCCAGCGTCGTTCCCAGGATGGGCGCATTGCTCATCTCGATCTCGGGCAGGAAGGATTTGGCCCAGTTGCCGCAGTGAAAGAAGACGCATTTATTGGGGTCGTCGCCGTAGTTGTTGTTCCAATCAATTAAGGCAGATGGGCTGCCGGAAGCCAGCTGGAGCGCGTACATCGAAGCCACACCGGTGATATCGACTTCGCAGGCGGAAGGCAAGAGCTGCTGGCTCATCATCGACATCAGCGTGCAGACATTCACGCCATAGTTTTTCTGCAAAGAGTTCCAACACTGCAGGGCTGTGGCCTGCAGATCGTTTTCTTTCATCCAATCATCCAGCACGATGCCCAGTTTTGCCATGCGAAGGATCCGCTGAGATGGCACCTTATCGGTGCGGGCATACCCGGTGATCGACTCGAGTTTGGCCTTCACCTTCGCATCGTCATCGGCCAGGCGGTTGGCCAGCCCGAGGATTTCCGAAAAATCGACCGTGGTAACGCTCATGCCATGCAGCTGCAGCAGCTTTTCGCTGTAGCGAACGGTGTTAAAAGCCGCGGGGCGGGCGCCAACCGCACCAAAGCGAGCATTTTTCAGGCCGCGCACCACTTTGCACACGCCAATGAACTTCTGGAGGTCGGCTTTAAAGCTTTCGGAACCGGGATGTACGGTGTGCAGCTCCGTCAGGGTGAACTCATACCCGTACTGGCGCAGGTTGTTACAGACGGAAACCTTCCCGCAGAAAGAATCGCGGCGGAGTTCAACGGAAAGCTTATCCAGTTCATCGGGATATGCCTGCACCAAGATCGGCACATTCAGTCCGGAGAGCTTAATGGTATCGGCCACACCATTTTCATCCCCAAAATTGGGCAGGGTGACCAGAATCCCTTCGATCCGTTCAGCATTCTTGCGGAACAACTCGGCGCAGGCTTTTGCATGAGCGTAGGTTTCCACCGAGCCGAACTTGGTGTCCGTCTCTTCGAGTATCACCGGCTCGATGTTCATCGTCTCGAACAGGTCCAGGATATCTTTGCGGCCTTCTGAAATCAATCGATCCGGAAAGAAATCTCGATTGCCGACAATCACGCCAAGCGTCGTTTTGGGGATCATCTTCATTTCTCCTGATTATGCTTTGATGTACAGTAACTGGCGGGCGCTTTCCGCCAGGCCGTTGAGCGAGATACCATAATGATTAAAGATCTCGATTTGCGAACCGGTGACCATATATTCATCGGGGAAGCCAATCATACGAAACGGCAGGCTCGCGCCATTCTGCAGCAAGAGGCCTGCGCAAGCCTCCCCCAGCCCGCCATGCAGGCTGTGTTCCTCGACGGTGATCATGGCGCGCGTTTCGCGGGCCGCATTGAGCACAGCTTCTTCGTCGAGGGGCTTGATCGTGTGCATGCTCAATACCCGGCAAGAAACGCCTTCCCCTTCAAGCTGCTGAGCCGCTGCCAGGGCGATCGAAACGGTTTCACCGCAGGCGATAAAGGTCAGGTCTTTCCCGTCCTGGAGCTGTGCGGCTTTGCCAATGGTAAACTGGCTGTTTTCGGGTGTGTGCACATGCCGCTGCGGAGCCTTTCCAAAGCGAACATAGACCGGGTGCTGATACGTATGAAGTGCTTTGATGGTCTCGCGGGTTTCGAAATTATCTGCCGGCGCAATGATGGTGATATTGTTGATGGCCCGTAAGACAGCGAAATCATGCAGGGAGTGGTGCGTAGCGCCCAATGCCCCATAGCTGACCCCCGCGCTGATACCGATGATGCGAACCGGCTGGTCGGAATAGGCGACATCATTTTTAACCTGTTCGAGGCTGCGGGCGGTGATAAAGCAGGCCGGCGAGGCGGCAAACACTTTCTTTCCCGCCGAAGCCAGCCCGGCGGAAATGCCAACCACGTTCTGCTCGGCGATTCCGAGCTCGATGATTTGCTCAGGCAGTTCCTCGCCAAACTGGGTTAATTTCCCTGAACCGCGCGAATCGCTTGTCACTACCAGCACATCCCGATCCTGCCGAGCGATTTCGAGAAGCGTCTCGGCAAACACGTCCAGGTTGGCCCTACCGAGTTCCATGGCTATCTCCCTTCGTCCAGTTCATAACTAAGATCCAGTTCTTGCAAAGCGGTTTGATATTCTTCATCGCTGGGGACGCGGTGGTGCCATTTATGCGAGTTCTCGATAAAGCTGACCCCTTTGCCTTTGACCGTATGCGCCAACACCAGGTTGGGCTTGCCGGGTTCAAAAGGCAGCTGCTCAAACAACTCCACCAGGGCACGCGTATCGTTGCCGTCTACTTCGCGGACGGCATAGCCAAAGGCCCTGAATTTATCGGCCAGCGGTTCCAATGGATTGACAACCTCTGTGGAGCCCGTTATTTGCAGCCCGTTCCGGTCCACAATGGCGGTCAAGTTATCCAGGCGGTAATGAGAAGCCGCCAGCGAAGCTTCCCAGTTCGATCCTTCATCCAGCTCGCCATCCCCCAGCAAAGTGAAGACGCGGTAGCTGCGTTGGTCCAGCTTTGCTGCGATAGCCATGCCCACGGCGACCGCCAGGCCGTGGCCCAGCGCGCCGGTATTATGCTCTACACCCGGGACACTGCGGGTGGGATGGCCAATGAAGTGCGACTGGTACTTGCACAGCGTATCCAGCTCTTCGACGGGGAAAAAGCCCCGGTCCGCCAGGACGGTATAGAGCGCCTCGACGCAGTGGCCTTTGCTCTGAACATAGCGGTCGCGGTTCGGATCATGAAAAGTTCCTGGTGAGACGTTCAAAACATGATTGTAAAGGACATTGATGATATCGATAGACGATAAAGACCCGCCGGTATGCCCGGCGCGCGCTTGTTTAATAATCCGCAGGATGGTTTTCCGGTATTCTGCCGATTTCGTTTTTAATTCCAAATCGGATAACATGATGATCTCCTGTCAATGAAACATTCCCTGAACCGAGGGATACTTTATCTGGTGAGCAGAGTTAAATTGAATATTTATTCATAAAACAAAATATATTCAGGGCCGATCATTCATAGTGTAAGCCATTTTTGGGGCCATTTCAACAATGAATAAATATTCTAATATAAATATATATGTGAATTTTCTTGTATGGTACTTGACGAAACATTTTTATTATGCTACACTGATTTGGAATAAATTAAAGATGATGAATAAATATTCAGGCAGTCCATCATCCGAAGCACTCCTCCATTATTTCCGGTTCTTATTCGTCGTGATCCCAAAAAAATAGTGGTACCGTTCAATCGAGCTGTTTAGCGACCGTTTCTGTTTCGTGTTCCTATTTCCAGGAGATTGGCAATGTCTTTTCAGATTGAGAAATGGGATTTCTTCGAGCTTACTCTGCAAGGCCCAGAGACCGGCAATCCCTTTTTGGACGTAACACTGGAGGCGGATTTCACGCAGGGCGACATACGCGTGCATGTCAGCGGTTTTTATGACGGAGGGGGGGTATATAAACTGCGCTTCATGCCCGAATCGGAAGGTCAGTGGGCATTTACCACGACCAGCAATGTGCCTGGTCTGCACGGCGTCAGTGGGTCTCTGGTCTGCACGCCTGCCCGGGCTGGCAATCACGGCCCCGTGCGCGTGGCCAACCGGTTTCACTTTGCTTATGCGGATGGCAGCTCCTATATCCCGGTTGGAACCACCTGCTATGTCTGGAATTTGCAAGGCGATGAACTGGAAGAGAAAACGCTCCGCACCCTGGACAGCGCGCCTTTCAACAAGATGCGCATGTGCGTATTCCCAAAACGCTATGCCTTTAATTCGAATGAACCGCCAAGTTACCCGTTTGAGGCCAGGTTCAGCGGCAAGCTGCAGTCCACCTTCAGTCATGAAATGATGATGACATATTCCACCAAGGAGCCGCCGGATTATTGGAACCTGGAACGCTTTAACCCGGCGTATTTTCAGCACCTGGAAAAACGCATCCTGGATCTGCGCGCCCGCGGGATTGAAGCCGATCTGATCATCTTCCATCCTTATGACTACGGCGCCTGGGGCTTTGATCGCATGCCCGCCGAGGTCAATGACCGCTACCTGCGCTACCTGGTCGCCCGGCTGGGTTCCTTCCGCAATATCTGGTGGTCTTTCGCCAACGAATATGATCTGTTCATCGGCCGGACGATAGCCGATTGGGACCACTACATGCAGCTCGTCCAGCAGATCGATCCTTACGATCATCTGCGTTCGATCCACAACTGCATGGCTTTTTACGATCACACCAAGCCGTGGGTCACCCACTGCAGCATCCAGAACTCGAATATGTACCGCGTGCAGGTTTGGCGCAAAATGTATGGCAAACCCGTGGTCGTCGATGAGTGCTGTTATGAAGGCAACATCAACATGCTGTGGGGCGATCTTTCTCCTGAAAAAATGGTGCACCGCTTCTGGACCGGTTTCGTTCAGGGAGGGTATGTGGGCCACGGCGAGACCTATGTCAACGACCGCGAAGAGCTGTGGTGGTCAAAGGGCGGCGAGTTGATCGGTCAAAGCCCGGCCCGCATCGCCTTCTTGCGCAAGATTTTTGAAGCCGCGCCAAATTTATCTCCGGTGGAAAAGACGGACGGCGAATTTATAAACCTGATGGAAAACGGCGGTTTCAACGCATTCAAACGCGGTACGCGCGCCATCGACACAATCATCCCAGAAGGCCCCTGGAACTGCGTGTCAGGTGGTTACCACGAGGATGACTATTTCATTTTTTACTATGGCAGCCACCAACCCGGCTTCCGCAACTTCAACCTGCCCCAGGGCGCCACGTACCGGGTGGATGTGATTGACACATGGAACATGACCATCGATTGTTTCGATGAGTCTGCATCCGGAACCATCCGGGTTCCCATGCCTACCCGCAAGTATATGGCAATCCGCATTCAGAAGAACTAGGCACCGCGAGCAGCGATAGTGCGTCTTCACCAAAGGAGGTGCCGATAGAGGAAGACATTCTTGTTAACCCCCCATCCTGATCCTATCCACCCGATTCAACAAATCTGAGGAGATGAAGTCATGTCCCGTAAAAGTCCTTTAACCTCTTGGGTGATCGCGCTGGTTGTAATTATGAGCATGATCCTTTCTGCCTGCGCACCCAGCGTTGCCACGGCTCCTGCCGCCACCCAGGCATCAAGCGGCTCCACTGAAGCTACCAACCCGCCCGCTTCAGACGCTACCGGCGGCTCTGGCGAAATGACTGAGGTTGGCACCCCTCGCAGCGAAACCCTGATCGTCCAGACCTTCGATGGAAAAGTGGATGTCCCGGACAATTTCAACCCGCTCAATGCCAGCTATGTACTCTGGCGTGGTCTCCGCGAATTGGCCTGGGGTTATCTGTGGGAAATGGACACCGCCACCGGCCAGTCGTATCCCGAGCTGGCCGCTGAAATGCCAAAAATCCTGGATGACCAGCACACCCAGTTCCAGGTTTCTCTCAAGAAAGGCATCTACTGGAGCGACGGCGTTGAATTTACCGCCGACGATGTGATCTACACCCTGGATACTTATTTCGCGGGCAAAGGCAAGCTGACTTACTGGGGCATCCCCGCGATCACCGGCTATGTCAAATCTTACAAGAAGATCGACAATTACACCGTCGAAATCGAAACGACCCATCCTGCCTATGATTTCGTTACCACGATGGGCGTGTATACCTGGGGTTCGCTCTTCAATATCCTGCCCAAGCACGTCTTCGAAAAAGTGGAGGACCTGTCCACCTTCAAGAACCCGAACCCGGTCACCCTGGGCGCTTATACCCTCAAGTCCTTTGACCCCAATGGCCAGTGGCACCTGTGGCAGCGCCGCGATGACTGGCAGCGCTCCTCCACCGGCTGGATGGGCCAGCCCGCTCCAAAGTACATTCTCTACAAGAATTTCGGCGATGAGCAGACCCGCACCCTGGCCTTCATTAAGAACCAGTACGACGTCGACACCTTCATGAGCCCCGACGGCATCGCCGCGGGCAAGAAGCAGAATCCGCTCATCAAATCGTTCTCACCGGTCATGCCTTACCATGACATGGGCGATGCCTGCTCGTACGGCATCCTGATGAACAACCAGAAAGCTCCGTTGGATAACCCGAATGTGCGCTGGGCCCTGGCTCTGTCGCTCGACCTGAAGAGCGTCGGTTTCAACTCCATGAACGGCGAATTCCGCGCCTCGGCGCTGCCCATGCCTGACACCCAGATCACCCACCCGGCCTTCTTTGCTCCGCTTGAGCAGTGGTTGAAGGACTTCAAGCTGGAGGATGGTTATCAGCCCTGGGATCCGAACTTCGCCGCCGATATGGTAAAGAAGATGACCGATGCCGGAGCCGATCCTTCCACCCTTCCGACCGGTGACAATGTGACCAAGAGCTACGGCATGGGTTGGTGGAAATACGACCCGGCTGAAGCGGAAAAGCTGATGGCCACCGCGGGTTATAAGAAGGGCGCCGACGGCTTCTATGCCGGGCCTGATGGCAAAACCTGGGAAGTCGAGCTGGTCATCCCCAGCGACTGGAACAAAGTGATGCAGCGCGTTGGGTTCTCCATCGCCGACTCCTGGAATAAGGCCGGCTTTAAGACCAATGCCCGCCAGGTGGACAACGGCGAATTCGGCAAAGTCCAGAACACCAACTCCCTGCTGACCACCATGGTCAACTGGACACCCTCCTGCGTCTTCAATACCAACTATGTACAGAACTGGCGCTCGATCACCAAGGACAATCTGAAGCCTGTTGATTCGAACGAGGAAATCGTTGGCAACAACATGCGCGTCACCGACGAGAAGATCTTCGCACAGATCGTCGAGGCCGGCTCGATGGACCAGTCCACGCCCGAGTTCTTGCAGACAGGCCAGGAGATTATCAAGGGTATGCTGTCGCAGATGTTCTACATCAACATGATGAACATCCCGACCACGATCCCAACCAACGATACTTACTGGACGAACTTCCCCAAGGCCGATAACGCCTACTCGGTCCCGTACACCTGGTGGAGCTCTTTCAAGAAGATCCTGGTAACGATTAAACCTACTGGGAAATAGCAGTATTTTGTTCGATAATAGGGGGGAGGCCCCTGGGCTCCCCCCTATTTTGATCGTAAAGAGAGGTGCGTAATGAAACTGGCCCAATACGTCCTGCAACGGTTTGCAACTTACCTGGCGGTTCTTTTTATCGGGCTGACGATCACATTCTTCTTGCCCAGGTTCATGCCCGGCGATCCGATCAACAACTACATCTCCCAGATCCAGGCAAGAGCCGGACAGACCCTTTCTCCCGAAGCCGTTGAGCAGATTCGAAATTCTCTCGCCGAGCTGTACGGCCTGAAAGGCAACCTGTTTACCCAATACGTCGGCTTTTTAAACCGTGTGATTTTGCATTTCGATTTTGGGCCTTCCTTTACGAACTACCCGGAAAAGGTTTCAACAATCTTACTGAGAGCGCTGCCCTATACGGTCGGGTTGCTCCTGACAACGACGGCTCTCTCCTGGATCATAGGAAACTTAATTGGCTTGGTCGCGGGTTACTACAATAAACGCGCCGGAGCCACCGTCCTGGAATTGCTGGGAATCGTGCTCTACCCGATCCCGTACTATATCCTGGCCATATCGGTGCTGATCGTGCTGGCTTTCTGGCTCCAAATCTTTCCGATTTCCCCCACCTTCCTTCCCGGCGAGTTCACCTGGGAGAAGTTCAAACAGATCCTGTACAATTCCATCCTGCCCGCATTGACATTGGTCCTGGCCGGTTTCGGTTGGAATATCCTCAGCATGAAATCCCTGGCGGTCTCCACCAAAGAAGAACCGTTTGTTCAATTCGCCCGGCTGAAGGGCGTTCCGAATTGGAACAGAATGACCGGTTATGTGTTCCGCAATGCGCTCCTCCCGCAGGTGACTGCCCTGATCCTGTCGCTGGGGACAATCTTCAACGGCGCACTGCTGACAGAGATGATTTTCTCGTACCCTGGCGTGGGTCTCCTCATGCGCACGGCCGCCGGGGCAGGAGATTACAACTTGCTGTATGGTTCGATCACCCTCTCGATCATCGCAGTTGCCACGGCAGCTTTTATCCTCGATCTTATTTATCCGCTGTTTGACCCGCGCATCCGCTTAGGGAGGTAATCCAATGGCAGATCGGATTGTTTCTACCAAAAGCAGTCAAAAAGGACGCAGCCCGCTCAAGCTGAACGCGCGCCTGTATGTCGGCTTATCCATCATTTCCGTATTTATCCTGGGAAGCTTTATCCTGCCTTTTTTTACAGATGTTGACCCGGCAGCCCAGGGCACATATCTGAAAAACATGCCCCTCTCGGCCAAGCACCTCTTGGGAACCAACTCACTGGGGCAAGACATCTTCTGGTTTTTGGTTTTCTCAATTCGCAACTCCTTGTTGATCGGTTTAGGGGCCAGCTTTGGGATCACGCTCATTTCCACGTTCCTGGGGATGAGCGCAGGTTACATCGGAGGATGGTACGAACGGATCGTGGTTCTTTTCATCGATACCTTCATCACCATCCCGGTCCTGCCCATCCTGATCGTGTTGGGCGCGCTGGTGCGCGGCAATACTTCATTCGCCATTGTTGCGGCAATCCTGATCGTCTTCGGGTGGGCCTGGAATGCGCGCACGATCCGCTCGATGGTGCTCTCGCTGCGCGAGCGTGAGTTCATTAACATGGCCCGTTTCTCAGGAGCCGGCACCTTCGATATCATCTATAAAGAGGTCTTTCCGCATGTTTATGCCTACATGGTGGTTGGCTTTATCAATACCATCCTGTTTGCAATCAACACAGAAGCAGCCCTGGCAGTCATCGGTCTCTCCAAGATTCAGGTGCCCACACTGGGCTCGATCATCTTCTGGGCTTTGAACTACAACGCCTTAATGATTGGCCAGACTGCCTGGATTGTCGCGCCAATCGTAGCGACGGTGCTGCTCTTCCTGGGGTTATTCCTGACATCGACTGGTTACAACGAGTTGTTTGCGGAGAGGCGGGGTGTGGCATGATCAAGCTAGAGAATATCGAGGCAACCTATACGACCGTGCGCGGCAGAGTGAAAGCCGTCGAGGGTGTCAGCCTGGAGATCCCCTATAGCATCATTCTGGGGATAGCCGGCGAATCGGGCTGCGGGAAAACCACCCTGATGAAGGTGATTTACGGCGACACCGGCTTCCCGCTGGAGCTCACCAAAGGCAGCGTGGATTATGGTTTTGAAAATGACAGAGGGCAGCCGGTTACCAGCCGGAATATTCAAAGGGAATGGTTCCGGAATATTTCCTATGTTCCTCAAAGCTCGATGAGCTCATTGAATCCTGTGACGCGCATCCGCGATCAGTTTACCGACTTCCCAGCCACCTACGGCAGAAAACGCGAGGTCCTGGAAAGCGTTCGTGAATATGTTCAAGAACTGGGCCTGCCGCCAGAGTCGATCGATGCTTACCCGCATCAGCTCTCGGGGGGGATGCAGCAGCGCATTATGGTGGCCCTCGCTACCTTTTTCCATCCCCAGATCATCCTGGCCGATGAACCGACGACTGCCCTGGATGTGGTGGTTCAGAAAGACATCCTGATCCTGTTGATGCGCTTGCAGCGCATGATGAGAAACACCATCATTTTTGTCTCGCATGACATGGGCGTCCATTACCAGATCACCCACAAAATGATGATCATGTATGCGGCAAAGACGGTTGAATACGCCAATACCGATGACATCTTCAAGAATCCACTCCACCCCTACACCTTGATGTTGACCAGCTCGCTGCCGACCATCGGAGATGAACGGGCCCGGACGGGCCTGCCTGGTCGCCCACCCAGCCTGTGGGATCCGCCGCAAGGCTGCCGCTTCGCCATGCGTTGCCCATTGGCGACCGCCCACTGCCATGAGGTTGAGCCGCAGCTGCTTGAACACCTGCCTGGGCGTTTTTCTGCCTGCCATCGGGTAGATGCCATTCCAGAACTGGCGGCAAAAGTTTGGAGAGGGCCGAAATTAAGTGAACTTGCCAACGATCAGGATAAGCTGATTGCGCAGGTTGAAAGCGCGTTGCGAGCCGATGAAACCGAGGGCGCTGCAGCTGCCGCTGCGCTGAAAGAGGAGGTTGAATAATGGATACGATTTTAGAAACCGAAGGCCTCAACAAGGAATTTGTCCTGGGCGGCTTTCCCCGCAGTATCAAGATTCAGGCTCTAAACAATGTCAATATCTCGGTTACCAGCCAGAAGCCGGTCATTATCAGCGTCGTTGGCGAATCGGGGAGCGGCAAGACCACCCTGGCGAAAGTGATTTTGCGCCTGCTGCAGCCAACCTCTGGACGGGTGATTGTTTCAAACCAACTGGTCGCCGGGAAAGGCGCAAAGCCCGATAAAACGGAATTTCTGCGCACCGTGCAGCCGATCTTCCAAAACCCGTTTTCCGCCTTCAACCGCTACCGCACCATTGACATGTACCTGTATGAAACGGCTACTCGGGTGTTGAAATTAGACCAGGCTGAGGCTGTCCGGGCGATTGAAGAAGCCCTGGCTGCCGTTGGGCTTGAATATAAGGATGTGCGCGGTAAATATCCCAACCAGTTTTCCGGCGGGGAATTGCAGCGCGCCTCTGTTGCGAGGGCCTTAATCCCGCATCCGAACTTGATTATTGCCGACGAGCCGGTCAGCATGATCGATGCCTCGCGGCGCATGATTATCATCAACCTGTTCCTGGCGCTTAAGCAGGAATATAAAACCAGCTTTTTATACATCACGCATGACCTGGCTACCGCGTATTACATCAGCGATTACATCGCCGTTCTAAACCACGGCAAGCTGGTTGAATTTGGCGAGGGCAAGCGGGTTCTTCAAAGTCCGCAGCATGAATACACCAAACTTCTTCTGGCTTCAATCCCAAGCCTGAATAAGAAATGGACGGAGGATTTGGATTGGAATGCTCCTATTGGAGCGACAGCGGAAAGTCTGGCCTGAAACCGGACCAGGAAAATTGGTTATAATATCTTATCTCGTTCGTTTTATTGCTTGCAATGGCTATTGTGGTAATCCGCCAGGATGAAATTTTGATTCCCTGTCGGCCACCAGGTGATGAATCCATTTGAGTTATAGGAAGTGGATTTTAATTTTGCTTACGCTGGTGTTTCATGATCGTGGGATTCTTTTCCTGTAAATTGTGGGGCAAGCCTCATAATTTACAGGAAAATTGAAACACTTTCTGTTTCATGGATGGTTGGGTACACGCTATGGCTCGAATTGATGAATTGCGTTTAATGGCTAAAGTTGCCCGCTTGTATTATACGATGCATCTTCGCCAGACGCAGATTGCCGAGCAGCTGGATATATCGCAGGCCACGATTTCCCGGCTGCTCAAGCGTGCTCTGGATGAACAAATCGTCCGCATTAACATCAGCACACCCACTGGAACCTATTCGGATATCGAGGCGGACCTGGAGCGGATCTACAACATCAAAGAGGCCATCGTCGTTGACAGTGTTGATAATTACGAGCAGATCCTGCGCGATATTGGGACAGCCACAGCTTACTACCTTGAACAGACCATCAAACCCAATGAGGTGATTGGGCTGTCCTCATGGAGCAAAACGTTGATGGCCATGGTGGACGCCATGAATCCGCTGGCCAGAGAAGCAAATATCTATGTCGTGCAGGTGCTGGGCGGCATGGGCAACCCGGCTGCGGAGCAGCACGCCGTTCACCTGGTCCGCCGGTTGGCTGTGCTGGTGCAGGGGAAAGCGGTTTTCCTCCCTGCCCCCGGCGTGGTAGTCTCAGCAGAAACGCGCAATCTTTATTTGCAAGACCCTTACGTGGCAGAAGCAATTGAAATGTTCAAAAAGATGACCCTCTGCCTGGTGGGGATTGGCAGCGTCGAGCCATCGGATATGCTGGCCAGCAGCGGCAATGTATTTTCGCGTGATGAGCTAAATGAACTGCGCCAAAAGGGAGCCGTTGGCGATATTTGTATGCGCTTCTTCGATGCTAACGGGCAACCGATCCTCAACGGACTGAACGAACGGGTGATTGGCCTGGAATTAGAGCAGCTGCGCCGGATCAAGCGCTCCGTGGGTGTCGCCGGGGGAATGCACAAGGTTGCTGCCATCCGTGGCGCAATGCGTGGGGGGTACATCAATGTGCTGATCACGGATATTCAAACTGCCAGGGCATTGGTCGAAAACGCCGATTGATAGAGCCGTATCAGCAGTTTGAAGCGAAATTCTCGAAAAACTTGGTAGGGCCGGGCAGAACGGCTGCATCGAGAGCTTCAACGGCAGGCTGCGCGACGAGCTGTTGAACGGCGAAATCTTCTACAGCCTCAACGAGGCTAAAATCCTCATCGAACAATGGCGAAAGTAGTACAATACAATCAGGCCTCACAGTGCTTTAGGTTCCCATCCTCTGGCGCCCGAAACGGTCCAGATGCCCAAACTGGCATCTCCGCTGATCGGCGCAGCCGTCCCGACCACCACATAGATATTGGACCAATCATTGGGGGCCGGTCAGCACCTGCAATCTGTATTTCCAAGATTTGAATCAAGAAGCAGTATCATTGATCAATTCTTTTTGGTAAATATGAAGCAAGTAAGCGGTTCTTCTGGGGGGCTATCGAGAAGCAATGGAAGCTAATTCATGTAATCCTATAGGGGAGGCTTGAGCATGCCAATCACACCACTTCTACAGAAGCTGGAAAGCTATTATCGGTCGGAATCTATCTACTCGTTGGACTTTAAATGTCCGTATCGTGCAGATTGTAGTCAAGGAAGCGTTTCTTTCACCGAAGCTAAATCTGCCTTTGTAAGTAGCGGGTATGAGCTACATGATTATCCACGCATTCTGATATTATCGGCTGATCCAGGAAGTGGCTGGAGCGACCCTAATCAAAGAACCCCTGAATATGTACGGTATCACGAAGAAGAGATTTATCGATTGGATGAAGGAAGGACAAACCAACATTGGTATCAAACACATAACCTGGTGTATCAGTTATTGAAGCCATTTAAACTCGACATCAAGATTGGTGATGCTAAACATTATTTTGCGCATGTTAATAGTGCAAAATGCTCAGTGAACAATCCCCAAAGATCGCAAGCAGGCGATATTTTATTTCGGAATTGCTATAGATTTGCTAAAGGAGAAATTCAAATTCTTGAACCTGATGTATTGATATCTCAAGGGGATAAAGCCAAAAAATGTGTTGCTGCATTATTTAATGAAATTCCATTTCCAGATAGTTTTTTGGCTCAAGAAATAGAAATCCCACAAGAAGTACGAATAATCCAATCAAAAGAAAAAAAGATTCTCTGGCTTCAACTGTATCATCCTAACCAAAGGCAGAGTTTTTACTACAAGAGAAATTTACCAAGGATACCAATATATCGATCATTGATCGAATTGTTCATTTCTGACCTGAACGGGAAATGAACAATATAATTGGTTATACAACTTTATATCAAGTCCTGGCAACCATCTTGCCCCCCAAGAATCAATCCACAAGATAAGTGGTAGTCACGGCGGCCGGAGCTGACAGCAGCTGCAATTCGGCGAAGTGCTGCTCGCCCCGCAGCCGGCCGCATCGCCCGGCATGATGCTCCGTTCGTTCCGCAGCCGCCGGCGGGGCGTTTGAAAGAACTCGGCGATTCAATCCCGCACGCCTTTCTCCCTTCTCGATACCTATTGACACGCGCCTTGAAACGTCCTATAATACTGTTGTAATTACAGGATTACAACAAGACATTCCAAAGGAAATCTCATGGAAAATGGCCAGGCCATCGACTTCGAGAGTCATATCCCGTACTACATTCAGCTGATCGATCTCTTCAAAGAGCAGGTTCATCAAAAAAAGTGGCTGCCCGGCGAGCAGATCCCCGGCGAGCAGGAGCTGTGCGAGCTGTATCACGTCAGCCGCACCGTTGTGCGCCAGGCTCTGCGCGAACTGGAACTGGCCGGGGTGATCACCCGCCGCAAGGGCAAAGGCACTTTCATCTCCGAGCCAAAGATCAGCGAGGGCCTCATTCAAAAGTTGACCGGCTTCTACCAGGATATGGTGGAGCGCGGCCTGAAGCCGGTGACCAAAGTGTTGCACCAACGGGTGGTTGGGGCCAATCCGCAAGTCGCCCGTTTCCTCAAAGTCCAGCCCGGAACGTTGGTGGTCGACATCCAACGTCTGCGCTTTATCAACGACGAACCCATCCAGCTGGTCACCACCTATATTCCTTACCATATCTTCCCGCCCCTGGCGACGGTGGACCTGACCGACCGTTCGCTCTACGAGTTCCTCGAAAAGGAAGGCGGCATCCGGCTGATGCGCGGGCGGCGCTACATCGAAGCCGTGCTGGCAAATGAAACCGAAGCCGAACTGCTGCACATTGAGCGTGGATCGCCGTTGTTGATGCTCGATTCCGTCACCTACGGGGAGGCCGACCTGCCGATCGAGTATTATCACGCCCTCCACCGCGGAGACCGCTCGCGCTTCGAAGTGGAACTCGTTCGCCTCAGCGATCAAGATAAAGCAAGAATTTCATCCTAGCCATGGTCGGATGGTGAAGCCATTCGATAAAGATTTACTTTTAGACTTTTCATCCACACCCCATACCCCATCACCGGGAGTCGCGCATGGCAAAAAAGTACCTGATCGGCGTTGACCTGGGTACCAGTGGTACGAAGGCTGCTTTATATCAGACGGATGGAAAGAAGCTGGCGGAAGCCAGCGTAGAAGTGCCGCTGCGCCACCCAAAGCCAGGAATCGTCGAGCAAGAAAACAACGATTTCTACGAGTCGGCGGCGGCCACTGTGCGCCGCTGCGTGGAACAGAGCGGCGTGGATGCGCGTGAGATTGCTGCCATTGCGTTTGACTCTCAGATGGCGGGGGTGGGCATGGTGGACGAGAACTACCAGCCGGTGGCGCGCTTCGACTCGTGGCTGGACATGCGCTGCCAGCCCTACATCGAGTGGATGGACCGCGAGGCCGGTGAGCGGGTGACGGAATTGACCGGCTGCCCCCCAACCTGCGACCATGGCCCAAAGATGTTGTGGTGGAAGCACGAGCGTCCCGCCGATTACGCCCGCACCGCCAAGTTCCTGATGCCCGCCGCGTTTGTGGCGGGTAAAATGGCCGGTTTGAAGGGCGAACAGGCCTTCATCGATTACACCTTTATCCACTTCTCCGGCTTCTCCGATGCACGGCGCACAACCTGGTCGGAGGAGCTGACCGACCGGTTCGGCCTCGACCGGGCCAAACTGCCTGAGATCGTCGAGCCCTGGCGGGTGATTGGCGAGGTGACCCCCGTGGCAGCCGCCGATTTTGGCCTGGCGCCCGGCACACCCATCGCTGCCGGGGCGGGCGATACCGCCGCCAACGCGCTCGGCGCGGGGATTGTGCAGCCCGGCATGGTCTTCGATGTGGCCGGCACCGCCTCGGTGCTGGCCGGCTGCACCGATACCTTCGTCGCCGATACGCGGCACCGCGCATTGCTGACCATGCGTTCGGTCATCCCGGGGTTGTGGAATCCGCTGGCATACGTGGGCGGGGGCGGGCTGGCGTTACGCTGGTTCCGCGACCAGTTCTATAACGCACACCACGGGCAGACCCAGCCGACGCTGGATGACATGTACGCGGCCATGATTGACCTGGCTGCTGCGGTCGAGCCCGGTTCAGACGGGTTGTTCTTCTCACCGCACCTGGGCGGGCGAATCTGCCCTTCCAGCCCGGCGATGCGCGGGGCGTGGGTCGGCGTATCGTGGTCGCACACCCAGGCGCATTTCTTCCGCGCCATCCTCGAGAGCATTGCCTACGAGTACGCCTACTATCTGCGCATCCTGCTGGAATTGCTGCCCTCGTTGAACCTGACCGTGGCGCGGGCGGCCGGCGGCGGGGCGCGCAGCCCAATCTGGAACCAGATCAAGGCCGACGTGCTGGGCGTCGCATACCAGCGGCTGCATGGCAACGAGTTTGGCACCTGGGGCGCAGCAATGATCGCCGGCAAAGCGGCCGGGGTGATCGATGATCTGGCAGGGCATGCCGCCGCAACTGCGCGAACCGAAGGCGCGCCGCTCCAGCCCGACCCCGGCCGTCATACGGCCTACCAGCCGCTCGTCGAACGGTATATCCGCATGGAAGACATGCTGCATCAATTCTTCAGCCAGTCGGCTGAGTAAGGAGTTTATCGTGAAAAGACCGGTACGGATTTGTATGATTGGTGCGGGCCGCGTTGGCAAAAACCACTCGCGCGCGCTCACTCGCCACGTCTCCGGCAGTGAAATTGTCGCCCTGGTAGATCCTGTCGAAGCGGTACGCGCAGAAACCGCAGCCGAGTTCGGGATCGAATATCAGTTCGCCAGCCTGGAAGAAGCGCTCGACAAGGTGGAATTCGACGGCGTGGTGATCACCACCCCCACCCCCACGCACCTGCCGCTCACCCAATTGGCCGCCGAGCACGGCAAGCACGTGTTCCTCGAGAAGCCGATGGCGCTCAACTTGCGCGAGTGCGATGAAATCATCGCCGCGGTCGAAAAGAACGGCGTGTTGTTGCAGCTGGGGTTTATGCGCCGCTTTGACCCCGAGTTCGTCGCCGCCTGGGAACGTATCGAAGCCGGTGAAATCGGCACGCCGATGATGATCAAGTCCAACACCCACGGGCCGGGCCTGCCCCCGCCCTGGGCGCGCGACCTGCGCACCTCGAACGGCATGCTGGCCGAGGTCAACAGCCATGACTGGGACACCACCCGCTGGCTGATGGGCTCCAATCATCAGCGCGTCTATACCGAGGTCGCCAATTTCAAAGGCGCGGCCAACAACGTCGATACCCCCAACTTCTATGACAACGTGCTGGTGAACATCAAATTCGAGAGCGGCGGCCTGGGGCTGATTTCGGGCGTGTGCCCGTGCGGTTACGGTTATGACGCCCGCGCGGAAATCATCGGCGATAAGGGCATCATGCAGATTGGCGAGCTCAAGGGCCAGGCAGTGATCGTCTGCACCAACCGCGACCAGGGCCTGATCACCCCCATCACGCGCACCTGGCCGCAGCGTTTCCAGTGGGCTTACATCTACGAGCTTGAGCACTTCACCGAATGCATCCGCACCGGCAAGCAGCCGAAGGTGGGCGGCGCGGATGGCCGTTGGGCCGTGGCGGGGGTGCTGGCAGGAACCAGGTCTTTCCTCGAAGAACGCCCGGTTTATCTGAGCGAAATCCTTAACGGTGAGACTCATTAGTCTTACAGAAAGCGAGCAGCGCCATGTTAGCAGCCGTATATCATGGGCCGAATGACTTGCGGGTGGAAGAAGTGCCGGTTCCGCAGATCGGGCCGGGCGAGCTGCTGGTGAAGGTGCGAAATGCCAGCATCTG
Organism: Anaerolinea sp.; assembly: GCA_029975055.1. Lineage (GTDB taxonomy): Bacteria > Chloroflexota > Anaerolineae > Anaerolineales > Anaerolineaceae > Anaerolinea. Next base: position 182,193 of record JARKPU010000051.1, on the reverse strand, counting down.
CGCCACCGACCTGCGCATCCTGCACGGGAATCACCGCAAGTATTCCGCCGGTACCGTCCGCATCCCCGGTCACGAAGTGGTTGGCGACATCGCCGAGATCGGCCCCGGGCTGGAAGGTTATACCCTCGGGCAGCGCGTGTTCATCGCCCCCAACATGGGATGCGGCCGCTGCCCCCAGTGTGTCAGCGGCAAGAACAACCTGTGCGCAAATTATGACGCCATCGGCATCACCATCGACGGCGGGTTCGCCGAATATGTGCGCGTGCCGGCCAACTCGGTGGCGCAAGGCAACGTCATCCCGCTCAATAAGGATGTCGACCCGGCCGTTGCCGCCCTGATGGAGCCGTTTGCCTGTGTGCTGCGTGGACAAGACGCGCTTCACATCCAGCCGGGCGAAATTGTGTTGGTGATCGGCGCCGGGCCGATCGGCGTGATGCACGTCAAGCTCGCCAAAGTGCGCGGCGCAGGCCGCGTGATCGTCAGTGAGCCGATGGCCGAGCGGGCCGCCCAGGTGAAACGCATGGGCGCAGACCGGGTGGTCAACCCGATCGAAGAGGACCTGCAGGCCGCAGTGCTCGAAGAATCGGGCGGGCGCGGCGCGGATGCGATCATCGTGGCTGCGCCTGTGCACGCAGCGCAGGAGCAGGCCCTGCACCTGGCTGCCATCGGCGGGCGGATCAACTTCTTCGGCGGGCTGCCCAAAGACCGCCCCACCATCACCTTAGACGCCAACCTGGTGCATTATAAGGAGCTGATCGTTACCGGCACGACCGCCTGCAGCACCGACGACTGCTGGCGCGCCTCGCGCCTGGTGAACGCCGGTGTGATTGACCTTTCGGATGTGGTCAGTCAACGCTTCCCGCTGCGCGAGGCCCTGGCCGCCTTTGCCGCTGCCGAAGACCGAAAATCGCTCAAAATCGTCCTGGAACCCTGATCGTGGCCGTTTCCCCGTTTTCTCCTTCTGCCCTTCCGCGACCCATCCGCACCGTGCTGGGTGAGTTGCCCTACGAGCAGTTAGGCATCACCGACGGCCATAATCACGCCTGGATCAGCCCGGTCGCCGGGCCGATGCCGCCGCGCCGGTGCTCAACAACTACGAGTTAATTCGAGAAGAGCTGCGTCTGTACCGGGCAGCAGGCGGGCAGAGCCTGATGGACTGCCAGCCGCCCGGCTGCGGCCGAGACGCCAACCGGCTGGCTCAACTCGCGCGCGACACGGGCGTGCAGATCATCGCCAGCACCGGCTTCCACCGCGCGCGCTACTATGCGCCGGGCCATGCCCTGTTCAGCTTCAGCGCCGAACAGGCGGCCGGTTTCTTCATCAATGAGCTGACCCGGCAGCTTGGCGAATCGCAGGGCGCAACGTCAATTCGCGCCGGGTTTATCAAGGTGGCCCTCGAACGGTTGTGGAGCGATACGCCTCACCAGGCGCTGCTCGGCGCGGCCCTGGCTGCCCGCCAAACCGGCGACCTGGTGGAAATCCACACCGAGCAGGGAGCACTGGCCGAGCGGGTCGTGCTGTTCTTCGGCGCGCAGGGCGTGCCGCCCCAACAACTGGTGCTGTGCCATATGGACAAGCGTCCCGACTCAGGCCTGCATCGCGAGCTGGCCCAGCATGGCGTGCTGCTCGAGTATGACACTTTTTACCGCCCCAAGTACGACCCCGAAGCCAACCTGTGGCCGCTGCTCGAGAAGATGATCGCAGCCGGGTTGTCGGACCGGGTCGTGCTGGCAACCGACATGGCCGAACCCGGCCAGTACCTGGCTGCCGGGCGCGGCCCCGGGCTGGCGAGCCTGCCGGCAAAGATCAAGCCGCGCCTAGAGCGCATGGGCATCCCTGAAACTGCAATCCAGCAGATGCTCGGCGGCAACATCGCCCGCCGGCTGGCTGGTTTAACCCCCTGACCCCTGGAGGCATTTGTGGCCGACTTTCCATTCTCATTTACCATCCCCCTGCCCGGAGCCGTTCCTTCTCGAATCGATAACCACATCAGGCGTACGCTCTCGTCTATGAAAGGTCAGTTCCTCGACCACGAAACCTACCAGGCCATGCTGGCCGAAGACGACCGCGTGATCTATGAAGTTTATGAAATCCAGCGCCCTGCGGTGGAAGGCGAGCTGTTGATGGGCATCTCGATTGTGCACCCGGGCAAGGTGGGCAACGAGTTCTTCATGACCAAAGGCCACTTCCATACCGTACTCGACACTGCTGAAGTGTATTACTGCCTGCAGGGTGAGGGCTTCATGGTAATGGAAACCCCTGAAGGCGAAACCTGTGTCCAGCCGCTGGCGCCGGGTAACGTGCTGTACGTGCCGCCGCGCTGGGCGCACCGCTCGGTTTGCACCTCGCGCCAGGCAGACCTGGTTACCTTCTTTGTCTACCCGGGCAATGCCGGGCACGACTATGGCACGATCGAGCGGCTGGGCTTCCGCAAGCTGGTGGTCGAGGGCGAGAATGGCATCGAAATCATCGATAACCCGCGCTATGCCCATGAGTAAACCGAAAATGGACCTCAGACAAGCGCGTTTCTTAGTGACCCCCACCTCGTACGGGAAAGACGACCCGCGCCTGAAAAGCGAGCTTGAATCGCAGGTCGGTTCGGTGCAGTACAACCCAACCGGCAAGCCGCTGACCTCTGCGGAAGTGGCGGCGCTCCTGCCCGGCGTCGATGCTTACCTGGCAGGCCTGGACGTGATCGACCGCGCTGCGCTTGAATGCGCCGACCGCCTGAAGGTGATTGCCCGCTACGGCGTGGGCGTGGACAACGTTGACCTGGAAGCCTGCAAGGAAAAGGGCATTATCGTGACCAACACCCCCGGGGCCAACACGGTGTCGGTGGCGGAATTGGCGCTGGGCTTGATGCTGGCATTGATGCGCCATATCCCCGAAGGCGTGGAGAGCGTCCGGCAGGGCAAATGGCCGCGCCTTTCCGGCCTGTCGCTGGAAGGCAAGACGGTCGGGATCCTGGGGCTGGGCGCCATAGGCAAGCAGCTTGCCAGGCGGCTTGCGGGTTTTGACTGCCGCATCCTGGCTTACGACCCCTGTCCGAACCTTGAATTTGCGGCGGCAAACCAGGTGGAGTTTGCCACGCTGGACGAGGTGATTCGGAACTCGGACGTCGTCAGCCTGCACATGCCATTGACGCCGGAAACCAGGGGCATGGTGAACGATGATTTCCTGGCGCGCATGAAGAAAGGCTCGTACCTGATCAACACCGCGCGCGGTGAGGTGATCGATGAGATGGCGCTGCTGCGGGCCCTGGAGAGCGGTCATTTGCGCGGGGCGGGCCTGGATGCCTTTGTGGTCGAACCGCCCGACCCGGCCAACCCGTTGCTGCACCTGCCGCAGGTGATAGCCACTCCCCACCTGGGCGCTCAAACCGATGGCGCGACCAAAAACATGGGTTGGTTCGCCCTGCGGGATTGTCTGGCCGTCCTGTGCGGAGAGGAGCCAAAATACCGCGTGGTGTGAAGTTTTAACCGTTAACGATGGAATTTTTCATTCAGGTCCGGGAGGGAACCATGCAAACCAAAATTCCATATCCGATTGTGACGAAAACTGTTCCGACATTCTATTTTATCGGCGTTACCACCGGTAAATCTTCGATCGTGAAAGTCTTTCCGCTGTGGATGAAAGTCCTCGGGCGCGAAGAGGTCGTGCTCGAAGGGATCGACTGCAAAATTCACGACGACCCCGAAGTCTACCGGGCGGCCGTTGCGCAAATTAAATACGACCCGCTCTCGCTCGGCGCGCTGGTCACCACCCACAAGATCGACCTGCTGACCGCTGCCCGCGACATGTTCGACTACCTCGATCCATACGCCCAGATCACCGACGAGGTCTCCAGCATCTCGAAGCGCGATGGCCGGTTGGAAGGCCACGCCAAGGACCCGATCAGCTCAGGCGCCAGCCTGGACGCGATCATTGGCAAGGATTATTTCGCCCGCACCGGCGGCGAGGTGTTATGCTTCGGCGCCGGCGGCTCGGCCATCGCCACCTTACTCCACCTGATCAACAAGAAAGACAAGGGCGACCGCCCGCGGCGCTTCACCTTCGTAAACCGCTCGCAGGGCCGGCTTGACCACGCCAAAGAGATGGTCGGCGGGTTGAAAACCGACATCGAGATCGAATACATCCAGAATTCCGACCCGGCCGTGAACGACAGGCTGATGGAGCAGTTCCCCCCCTGCAGCATCATCATCAACGCGACGGGCATGGGCAAAGATACCCCCGGCTCGCCGATCACCTGGGAAGGCAAGTTCCCCGAGCGCGCCATCGCCTGGGAATTCAACTACCGCGGCGAGCTGGATTTCATGCACCAGGCGCTTGCGCAAGTCAAGACCCGCAACGTCATCGTGGAAGACGGCTGGTTGTACTTCGTCCACGGCTGGACGCAGGTGATCGCCCAGGTGCTGCATTTTGACCTGACCCCCGAGCTGTTCAACCGCCTGAACGAAGTTGCTTCCACCGTGCGCGCCAGATAGGACCTGTTACGATGAAGATTACCGCACAGGAAATTGCCCGACGGATCGATCTTTCGTGCGTGCGCACCACCTCGAACAAAGCCGAGATCGAAGAGATGGTGTCTGCGGCAATCCGGTATGGCTTTGGGCAGGTATCGGTGCTGGAATGTTTCATCCCCTATACGAAGCAGCTTCTGCAGGGGCACCCCGAGGTGCGCATCGTCGGCAACGTCAGCTTTCCCTCCGGCTCCGACAGCACGGCGGTGAAGGTCTTCCAGGCCGAGGCGATGAAAGCCGCCGGCTGCGACGAAATCGACATGGTCATCAACGTCGGCATGCTGCGTTCGGGCATGCTGACGGAGGTTGAAGCGGATGCGCGCGCTGTGGTGGCCGCCGCCCGACCGCTGCCGGTGAAGGTGATCATCGAGATCATGTACCTGACCCCCGAAGAAGTGCGGGCCGCCTGCGAGATCGCCATCCGCGCCGGGGCAGCCTTTGTCAAAACCGGCACCGGCTGGGCTTCGCGTGGCACGACCCTTGAGGATGTGACCCTGGTCAAGTCCATCGTCGGCGACCGGGTGCAGATCAAGGCGTCCGGCGGCATCCGCGGCGTGGACGGGCTGGCTGCCATGTACCGGGCCGGCGCCCGCCGGTTTGGCATCAACCTCAAAAGCGGCATCGAAATTGTCGAAACCGCACTCGCCCTGGGCGGTGTGGAAGTGTAACGACCGAAACATAGACCAGAAAACAGCGCCTGCTTTCTAACCTCACCCTTCTCGACAGGTGAATCCATGGACAAGGTCATCCTTTCCTTCGATCTGGGCACGGGCGGCAATAAAGCATCACTGTATGATGCAAGCGGCAACGTGCTGGCAAGCGCCTTCACCGGTTACCCCACCCACTATCCGCAGGTCGGCTGGCACGAGCAAAAACCGGCCGACTGGTGGCAGGCGGTGGTCGAAAGCACCCGCAAGCTGCTGGCTGCCTCCGGCATTGACCCCCAGCGCGTGCTGGCGATTGGCATTTCCGGCCACAGCCTGGGCGCGGTGCCCCTGGATAAAGCCGGGAACCTGCTGCGCGAGACCACGCCGATCTGGTCGGACATGCGCGCCCAGGAACAGGCGGCTGCATTCTTCCAGGCCATCGACCCCGATGAGTGGTATATGACCACCGGCAATGGCTTCCCGGCCCCGCTATATACCGTCTTCAAAATGATGTGGTACCGCGATCATGAGCCGGAGATGTGGCGGCAGGTAGATAAGGTCATCGGCACCAAGGACTACATTAATTATTTGCTCACAGGCAAGCTCGTCACCGACTACTCCTACGCTTCGGGCACCGGCGTCTATAACCTAGCCGGTTGGCGGTACGAAGACCGCTTCATTGCCGCCAGCGGCATCCCCGCCGGTGTCTGGCCCGAAATTGTACCCTCCACGCAGGTGATCGGCACCCTCACCCCTGCGGCCGCCTCCGCGCTCGGGCTGCCCAAGGAGGTGCAGGTTGTCGCCGGAGGGGTAGATAACTCCTGCATGGCGCTGGGTGCCAAGAACATCCTTGACGGGCGAGTCTATACCTCGCTCGGTTCCTCAGCCTGGATCGCCGTTTCTTCGGCCCGGCCGGTGCTCGACCGGAAGCTCAAGCCGTATGTATTCACCCACGTTGTGCCGCGATTGTTCACCTCGGCGGTCAGCATCTTCTCAGCAGGAACCACCTACACCTGGGTCAAAGATAACCTGTGCGCCGAGCTGATCGCCGAAGCCGGGCGCAACGGGCAGGATGTGTACGTCCTGATGAATCGCGAAGCCGAGAAGGCCCCCCTCGGGTCGAATCGCCTGATCTTTAACCCCAGCCTGGCGGGCGGAACTTCGCAGGATGACAGCGTGCACATGCGCGGCGCTTACTTCGGGCTGGATCTTAAACACGGTAAACCCGAGTTAATCCGCGCCGCAATGGAAGGCATCGCCATGAACCTGCGCCTGCGCCTCGACCTGCTGCGAAAGTACACCCGCCTGGAAGATGAAATCCTGTTCGTGGGCGGCGGCGCCAAGAGCCGCTTCTACCTGGGCATTTTTGCCGACGTCTTCAACACCACGGTCCTCAAGACCAACATCGACCAGGATGCGGCGGCGCTCGGCGCGGCGGCGATCGCGGCGGTGGGCTGCGGGTTGTGGCGCGACTTTACGCACATCGATGACATCCACAAGATTGTCGAGCGAGTCGAGCCGGACCCCGCACGCAATGCACAGTACGAACGGCTTCTGCCAGTGTTCGAACTTGCCACCGGTTACCTGGCCAAAATCAGCGATGCGCTGCGAGAGGTGGACCTGTAGCCGACTGATTTATACAAGCGATTCGTGATTGGAGCTTGACAGAGGCTACCGTCTTTCCTATAATGGGTTGTAATCCTGTAATAACAAGATTAATTGCGGATCCATCGGAGGTGCTCTGTATCTTGCGCCTGTAGGGAGTGAGAGGTTTTTCTTGCTTCCCCGTGCTGCGCACCTCGCTGAACCTGATGAACGGTCTCGCCCCTGGCTAATCGCATCCCCAAGAATCTCATTCATCTTCTGGAAGAAAGGGAAAGCACAAAATGAAAATCGGTCTGTTTACTGCCACGTATCTGGATAAGCCGCTTGAGGATGTCTTCAAAATGGCATCCGGCCTGGGTTACCAGGCAGTTGAATTGCCGGCGTTCGCCAACAACCCCCACCTGGATATTGAAGAGGTCGTCAAAGGCAATAACGCCGAAAAGCTCAAAAAGATGGTCAAGGATTATGGCCTGATCATCTCAGCCCTGGCCAACCACCCCGAAGGCCAGATTGTTCTTGGCCCGTTTGGCAAAGACACCGATGCAATTTTCCCTGGCACCAAGGAAGAAAAGATTGCCTACGGCATGAAGCGCATGGTCCAGACAGCCGCCGCCGCCAATGCCCTCGAAGTTCCGGTAGTGACCGGCTTTGTGGGCTGCGAGAATTTCGGCCGCTTCTTCCCCTGGCCGTATTCAAAAGGCTGGGCGGACATGGAAGTGGAATTTGTCGAACGGTGGAGCAAAATCCTCGACAAGTTCGCCGAGTATGGCGTCAAGTTTGCCCATGAACCGCACCCGAACGAGCTGATCTACAACGTCGAAACTGCCCTGCGCGCCGTCGAGCTGATGGGTGGGCGCAAGGAATTCGGCTTCAACTTTGACCCCGCCAACCTGATCTACCTCGGCATCGACGTCGAGAACTTCATCGACGCGCTGCGCGGGCGCATTTACCATGTGCACGCCAAGGATGGCGAGATTGTGGCGCACAACGTGCGCCGCTCGGGCGTCATCCCGCAGGGCGACTGGCAGCGTCTCGACCGCGGCTTCCGCTTCCGCATTCCCGGCTGGGGTTCGGTGCCGTGGAAGAAGGTCATCACCGAGCTGTCGTTGATCGGCTACGACTACGTGATGAGCTACGAGCACGAAGACGTCACCATGAGCCGCCAGGATGGCATCACCAAGACGATTGCTTTTCTCAAGCCCTTGATGATCGAGAAGCCCTACGAAGGGCGGAACGATGTCCTGTTCAACTAACTTTTGTGTTTTCTAACAGGAGCGAATCCCATGGCAAAAATGATGAAAGCGGCAGTATTTGAGGCCATCAAGACCATCAAGGTCAAGGAAGTGCCTGTCCCGGAAATTGGCCCCGACGATGTGTTGATTAAAGTCAAGAACACCGGTATCTGCGGCACCGACTGGAGTATCTACAACGGCTGGTATTCAGCCGATAAGCTGCCCATGATCGCGGGCCACGAGTTCTCCGGCGTTATCGCCGGGGTCGGCAAGAACGTTAAAGGCTGGCAAGAAGGCGACCGGGTGACCGCCGATATCAACATGGCCTGCGGCACCTGCTTCTACTGCATGAAGGGCAACCCGCTGCTGTGCACCACCTTCACCCAGCTGGGCATCCACACCAATGGCACCTTCGCCGAATACGTGAAAGCTCCGGCGAAACTGCTGCACAGGCTGCCCGATAACCTGAGCTTTGAAGAAGGCGCCTTCATTGAACCGCTTTCCTGCTGCATCCATGCCGCAAAGGCAATGAACGCCACCATTGGCAGCAGCGTTGCGGTGCTGGGCTGCGGTTTGGGCGTGCTGCACGGCGCGCTGGCTCGACTGCGCGCCGCGGCGCCGGTGATCGTAATCGGCAATAACACTCACCGTCTCAAGATCGCCGAGAAGATGGGCGCAGACTTCATCATCGACGTGCGCCAAGTCGAAGACCCCGTGGCGGAAGTTAAGAAGCTGACCGGCGGCCTTGGCGCGGACTACGTGATCGAAGCCGTCGGTACGCCGAAAACTTACGAGCAGGCCTTTGCCATGCTGCGCAACGGCGGCACGCTCTCGTCCTTTGGCATCACCGGTGAACAGGACGCCATGGCCATCCGCCCGTTCGAGTTCGTGCTGGGCGAGAAGAAGATCACCGGTTCTTGCGCCGGGCAGGGCGCGGACTGGCCGGATGCCATTAAGCTGCTGGAATTTGGCCGCATCGACCCCAAGCCGCTGTTCTCCATGAAGGTTCCGTTGGAAGACCTGGAGTGGGCGCTGCACGAGCTGCGCCGCAACCCCGACCTGTTCAAGATCTTTGTCTCGCCGGAAATCAATCAGCGCGAGGTTCTCTAGTCACCGCGCGTGTGCCGCCCATACGGGGTGTATGGGCGGCACACTTGTCAGAGTGGAGGCGCTTCTTGGATATCACCGCCATCGATCATGTTTCGATCAACTGCCTGGATGCTCAGAAATCGTATGATTTCTACAGCCGTATCCTGGGTTTTAAACGGCTGCAGACGGTGGACTGCGGTGATTTTGACATCACCTACTTCCAGTTGCCGGGCGGCGCGCGTTTAGAGTTGTTCGATTACCGGGGTAAGAACCGCAGCCCGGAGATGCTGGAAAGCGACCGCGGCTACCGCCATCTGGCGTTCCAGGTGCGGGATGTGGCGGCGCACGAGCGCGAGCTGCGCGCAGCAGGTGTAGAGATCACGCTGCCAACCTGCGACCTGCCGGATTTGGGCGCCCGGGTGCTGCTCTTCCTCGACCCCAATGGCGTGACAATCGAGTTCTGCGAGAAGTTGTAACTTATTCAATGATTATGGCTTGGCTGCCTGTCCGAAAAGGCCACAAACCCCATTTGCCGTTTATATATTACCCCACCGATTGACGTAGAAAGGAATCTAGAATGGATAAACGAGCTGTCTTGCTATCGCCCATTCAGATCGGTACCCGCACTGCCCAGAACCGCTTCTTCATCCAGCCGATGGAGTGCAACGATGCAGACCCTGAAGGCAACCCGACCGATCTCACCTACCAGCGGTATGAAAACCTGTTCCGCGGCGAAGCCGGTTTGGTGTGCCTGGAGGCTATTACCATTACCGATAAAAACCGCTCGCGCATGAACCAATTGTTTATCATGCCTCAGAACTTGCCCGCGCTGACCCGGTTTGTCAGCCGCCTGCGTGAAGTCAACCCGAAAACGCTGTTCATCTTCCAGCTCACCCACTCGGGCGAGCTGAGCAACCCCGAATTTTCCAAACGCCTGTCGGTGAACCCGCTGCCCGGCTTCGAAGCGGAAGTCATCACGGAAGAGCAATTCGACAAGATCGTCGATGACTTCGTCCTGGCCGCCAAACTGACCTACGAAGCCGGTGCCGACGGCATCGACATGAAGTTCTGCCACGGCTATCTTGGCTCGCAGGTGCTGCGCCCTTATAACAGCCGCAAGTGGAAGTACGGCGGCCCGTGGGAAAACCGCCGCCAGTTCGCCTTCGATTTGTATGAGCGCATCCGCAAAGTGGTGCCCGATCCCAACTTCCTGATCGGCTCCAAAATTTCGGTTTGGGAAGGCTTCCCGGGCGGCTTCGGCACAGCCGGCCCCGACACGCCGATTATCGACCTGACCGAGCCGATCGACCTTGTTAAAGGTCTGGAAGAGCGCGGCGCGCAGTTCTTCATCCAGTCGGCGGGCAGCCCGTCGATCACCATCAGCCTGACCCAGGCCGACAAAGACCACCCCTACTTCGCCTACCTGCACCAGTTCTTCGCCAAGGTGCTCAAAGAGAACGTCCGTCGTGAGACGGTCATCATCGGCTCGAATTACTCGGTATTCGGCAAGGGTAAGAACAAGCTGCAGGCCGTCTCGCAAGAAGACGCATCGCTGCTGACGTATGGCGCAAAGAACATCGAGCGCGGCTACGTGGATATGATCGGCCTCGGCCGCCAGTCGCTGGCCGACCCGCTCCTGCCGCTCAAGCTGCGCGAGGGCCGTGAAGATGAGATCAATTATTGCACCACGTGCGATAACTGCCTCGAGCTGCTCATCCAGCAGGCCCCGATTGGCTGCGCCACCTACAACAAATACTACACCGACGTGCTTGTCCAGACCCGCAAAGTCAAGGGCAAGCTGCGCGTCAACCACACGTAAACCGAGGCGACAAAGCCATTCACGCTCGGAGGGGCTACCTAAAAAGAACCAGCAGGCTGAGAGAACCGCCATACACAGGGGGCGGACCGCCGCTTCAGCCGCTTGAAGAAGCGTGTGTCCGCCCTCTTTTGGGGCAACCCCTTTGTATTCATTAGCGGTGTTCTCGCTAAACAGCGTGGAGATCGGCCCGAAGGTGAATCTCGAAACCGCCTGGCAGGGAGGATTTCGCTTGCGGGTATTTCTTTGAAAAGGAACTTTTATCCGGCGTAGACAAAAGTGTGCTTTATTGTTTGAATTTTGTATTTTTTTCTGCTGACCCTATTGTATTTTCCGAATCAATCGTTATAATACATGTTATCCTGTAATAACAAGTTTATCGGTGGTTGAGCCAACAATCGTCTGGCTCTGCGAACTCCCTGCTTTGGCATCAGAACCATCTCAATCAAAATGGATATTTATCAGGAGGAACAACATGAAAGTAGGGATCGATAGTTATTGCTATCACCGGTTTTTTGGCGAGGTGTACCCCGATCAAAAGCCACCCGCCAAAAATATGACCATGCAAGACTTCCTCACCCGGGCTAAAGAGCTTGGGGTGGATGGGGTCTCGCTCGAGTCATGCTTCTTCCCGTCCTATGAGGCAGCCTTCTTCAAGGACTTGAAGGCTCAACTGGACGAATACGGTTTTGACCGCGTCTTTGCCTGGGGGCACCCCGACGGACTGGAGCGCGGCAAGAACTTCACCGCCTACAACGAGATGGTCTCCATGATCCCGCATGCCAAGGCAATTGGCGCGGAAGTGATGCGTGTGGTCGGCTCCAGCCTGATGTTCCGCCACGAACCGCACGGCCCGCAGATTGAAGCCCTGGTAAAGATGTTCAAAGAAGCCGTCAAAGTGGCCAAAGACTACGAAATCAAGCTGGCGGTTGAAAACCACATCGATTTCACATCCGACGAAATTCTCAAGCTCATCACGGAGGTTGACTCGGAGTATTTTGGCCTCAATTTCGATACCGGCAACTTCCTGCGTCTGTTAGACGATCCTATCGCCGGGATGGAAAAGCTGGCCCCGTACGTGTTAGCAACCCATGTTAAGGACCTGTATCCCGACAAGAACGCCCGGCCAACCGATTGGTTCTTCTTTGCCGGCGTGCCGGTTGGAAAGGGCCTGATTAACAACGAAAAGCTCGCTCAATTGCTGCATCAGGCCGGCTTCAAGGGCTTCCTGGCGGTTGAAATTGATCACCCGCACACCGATTGGGTCGATCGCGAAGATGAAGCGGTTGAATTGAGCGTAAAAGAGCTCAAGCGCATCGCCGCGACCCTGAACTAGCCTGTTCACCGTTTTGCACTGCAAAAAAGGAGAGAACCCGTGAAACCAGTGAACGTGGCTATCATCGGCACAAAGTTCATGGGCAAAGCGCATAGCAACGCCTGGACGAATGCGCCGAAGTTCTTCAAGGTTGGGTTGAAGCCCATCCTCAAGGTGGCCTGCGGGCAAGACCCGGCCGGCACCCAGGAGTTTGCGAACAACTGGGGCTGGGAAGAGGTCGAAACCGACTGGCGCAAGGTCATTGAGCGCAAAGACATCGACATCGTCGATATCAGCACCCCCACCTACCTGCATAAAGACATCGTGATCGCCGCGGCGGAAGCCGGCAAGCACATTTTCTGCGAGAAGCCGGTTGCCCTCAACTACGCCGAGGCCAAAGCGATGTACGAAGCCGCCGAAAAAGCCGGTGTGGTGCATTACCTCAACCATAACTACCGCCGCACCCCGGCAATTGCCTACGCCAGGCAGATGATCGAAGAGGGAAAGCTGGGCACCATCTACCACTGGCGCGGAGCGTATCTGCAAGACTGGATCACCGATCCGAACTTCCCGCTCACCTGGCACTTGCAGTCCAAGTATGCCGGCGCAGGCCCGCACTTTGATCTGAACTCACACTCGGTGGACCTGGCCCGCTACCTGGTCGGCGAAGTCGACTCAGTGATGGCGATGCTCAAGACCTTCATCACCGAACGCCCGTTGCCGGGTCAAGGCGCAGGCACGTTCAAGGCCGGCACCGGCGGCGGCGATAAGGGCAAGGTTTCGGTTGACGACGCGGCCTTCATGGTGGTGGAATTCGCCAACGGCGCGCTTGGTTCGTTTGAAGCCAGCCGGTTTGCCAGCGGCCGCAAGAATTACAACTTCTTCGAGATCTACGGCAGCAAAGGCTCGCTGGCGTTCAATCTGGAACGCATGAACGAGCTGCAGTATCTGAACCTCGAAGACCCAGCCGATTCGCAGGGCTTCCGCGATATTCTGGTGACCAATGCCACACATCCCTATGTCGGCGCGTGGTGGCCGCCCGGTCATATCATCGGTTATGAGCATGAGTTCACCCATGCCGTGGTGGACTTCCTCAACGCAATCGAAAAAGGCACCTCCATCACGCCGAACCTGTTGGATGGCTTGAAGGGTATGCAAATCCTCGAAGCCGGCCTCATTTCGGCCAAGGAAGGCCGCCGGGTGAAGGTCGCCGAAGTTCAGTAACCCTTCACCATCCTTCTTAATCGCCAGCTCATCGTAAATACCGGAGGGATGAGAATCCGGTGATCCGGGTTCTCATCCCCATCCTCTACCTGTTTTTCGGGCGGTTGAAACCATTCTGGGAGTGAAAATGAAGGCTGTCCTGGTTCCGGTTTATATCAAAAGTGCGGACGATCCAGACTTCGTCCGGCAAACCAACGAGCTGAAGAAGCTCCTGGCTGAAGAAGCCGAAATCCTTGAACCTGTCGAATTAGGCAAACAGGTTCCCGAAATAGCCGATGGCGTGCTCTTCCCGCAGCTTCTCGGCGAAGCCTTCCGCCGCCTGCAGGACTTTCAGGCCCTGCCCCAACCCCTGCTGATCATCACCTCCGAGTTCGGCACCGTCTCGATGTGGGATTGGGAGATCAACAGCTACCTGACCGCCAAGGGTGTTTCTTTGATCGCCCCCAACACGCTGGAAAAAGCCAGGATTGCCTGCCGCGCTTTGGCGCTCAAACGCCAGTTAAAAACGGCCCGGTTCCTGGTTTACCAGGATAACCCGGCCAGCGAGGGCGGCCACCAGGATGCCATCTTCAAGCGTTTCTACTGGTGGGAGCCCGAGTGCGTGGAGGCCATCGAGTCGCGTTACGGCCTGAAGGTAGTCAAAAAGAGTTTCAAAGACCTCGCCGAGCGGGCGCGTGCCATCCCCGATGCTGCAGCCGAGGAAGTATGGGCCAGGAAACAGGCGGTCACGCCGATCGCCGGGCTGAGCAGCCGTGCAGTGCTCAGCGCTGTCAAGCTGTATATGCAGATCAAGCAAGACCTGGATTCCGACCCCGGTATCATTGCGGCCGGGATGAACTGCTTGAACGAATCGCGCTTCTGCGAAACCACCCCCTGCCTGGCCTGGAACTTCCTCTACAATGACCAGCGCATGGTGTGGGGCTGCGAAGGCGACCTGGTGACCATGCTCACCGAGGTGCTCATCGACAAAACCATCGGCGTACCGTTCATGATGACCAACCTGTACCCCTTCCTGATGGGACAGGCGGCGCTCAAGCACGAGCGCATCCCCAGCTTCCCGGATGTGGAAGGCGACCCCAAAGACCATGTCCTGATGGCCCACTGCGGTTATTTCGGCGTCGTGCCGCAGTCTTTTGCCACTCAGTGGACCTTGCGCAAGAAGGTGCTGGCGATTGTGGACGAGAACGCCCACGCCATCGACGCCCGCCTGCAGGAAGGCCCCGTCACGCTCGTCAAGCTGATGCCCCCGTTCGATCGCTGGAGCATCCTCGAAGGTGAAATGCCCAAGTATGCTCAATTTGCCAATTCCGATTGTCTCAACGGCGCGGTTGTCAGAGTGCCCAACGGCCCGAAGATGATCGACCATGTCGTTTCTCATCATTACATCGTCACCACCGGCCACAATTTGAACGCGCTTGAAATCGTCTCCAAAGTGTTCGGCCTGGATACGCTGACCCTTTAGCCATCTTGCTCGAACTGGATAAAATCCCGCCTTACGGAAACGATGATGAGCCTTAGTCGCGAGGTGAGTGCAAAGAAAAACCGGTTCCTAACCCGGCCCGATACCCCGGCCTGGCTGGTTCAGGCTGGTGACCTGCCCAACCGCCTGTTCATCACCCCGGCTGAAAAGGAATTGATCGATTTACTGCGCAAGCATGGTGAGTTAACCAAGAATGAGCTGGTCAATTTCACAGAGCATTCACGCACCAAAGTAACCAGCAGCACCGACTCGCTTCTCAAAAAGAAATTCATTATCGAAAACCCTTCGACCGAATATAGCGGCGGGCGGCGTTCGCGCACCTATAGCCTGAACAGCGGGCTCGTCTATGTGGCGGGCGTAGAAATCGGTGCAACCAGCATTCATCTGGCAGTCGCCGATTTTTCCCGGAAGATCATCGCTCAGCACCACGAGCCGGCGCTGGTGCGCGAAGGCCCGCTCAAGATCTTGGGGCGGGTGTGCGAGTTACTCGAAGGGCTGATGCAGCACCACGAACTGAACACCAGCCACCTGCGCGGGATTGGGATTGGCATCCCCGGCCCGGTGGATTTCTCGAACGGCACGGTGGTTTCTCCGCCGATCATGCCCGGCTGGGACCGCTACCCAATCATCGAGACCGTGCAGCAGTGGTTCCCCGTTGCCAGTGTTGTCGTCGATAATGACGTGAATGTGATGGCAATCGGCGAGGTCAGCCAGGGTGCAGGCAGAGAAATCAACAACCTGATCTTCGTCAAAATCGGAACTGGAATCGGGGCCGGCATAATTTGCAACGGCGTCATCTACCGCGGCTCCAACGGCTGCGCGGGCGATATCGGCCATATTAACGTGGATAAGAACGGCCCGCTGTGTCACTGCGGTAACAAAGGCTGCCTGGAAGCAATGGCAGGCGGGGCGGCGATCGCCGAGCGTGCCAAGGCTGCCGCGCTAGACGGCAAGAGCGCCATCCTCCTGAGCTACTACGAGCGTAATGGCGGCGTTCTCAGCGCCGAAGATGTGGGCAATGCGGCTCGTGAAGGCGACGTCGTTTCCAATCAGATCATCCGCGAGAGCGGCCAAATGATCGGCGACGTGCTGGCCAGCCTGGTCAACTTCTATAACCCCGATATGATCGTGATCGGCGGCGGAGTCAGCAGGCTGGGCGACCTGCTGCTGTCTTCCATCCGCCAGACCGTTCTCGGCCGTTCGCTTCCGCTTGCCACCCGCGATTTACAAATCATCTTCTCGCAGATCGGGCAGGATGCCGGTATTCTCGGCGCGGTCAACCTTGCCATTGACTACATATTCACGGTCGAAACCGGCGCGGCGGTCGACGTCTGAACGAGTGATGAGGAGCGCAGCATGAAATTCGGCGTCAACACCTTTGTATGGGTCTCACCCTGCACCACCCTGGCGGTTGAGGAGCTGGCCCCACACGTCAAGGCTTTGGGGTTCGATATCCTCGAACTGGCGGTCGAAAACCCGGCTCTGCTCGACCTGCCGCGCGTGAAGGCCGCCCTGCGAACCAACGGCCTGGATGCAATTGTGTGCGGGGCGTTCGGCCCCGACCGCAACCTGGCCAGCAGCGACCCGCAGTTGGTGCAGAACGCGAAGGTGTATATTCGCTGGTTGATTGACGCCGCCGCCGAGCTGGGTTCGCCCACGGTGTGCGGGCCGATGTATTCCTCGGTCGGCAAGCAGCACCTGGAAGACGACGCCGCCCGCCGCGCCGAATGGGACCGGGCTGTGAGCGAGGTGCGCGAGATGGCCCGATATGCCCAAAGCAAAGGGGTCAAACTGGCGCTCGAGACTTTGAACCGCTTCGAGACCGACATGCTGAACGTTGTTTCGCAAGGGCTTGCCTTCATCGAGCAGACCGGCATGGATAACGTTGGCTTCCACCTCGACACCTTCCACATGCATCTGGAAGAAAAGAACAGCGGCGACGCGATCCGGCGGGCCAACGGCAAACTCTTCCACTTCCATGCCTGCGAGAACGACCGCGGCGTGCCCGGCACCGGTCAGGTGCGCTGGGATGAAGTTGCCCTGGCGCTGAAGGACGTGCGCTATGACGGGCCGGTGGTGATCGAGTCCTTCACCTCACAGGTAAAAGAGATCGCACGGGCGGTATGTATCTGGCGGGAGATCGCTCCCAGCCAGGATGCGATTGCCCAACAAGGATTGAAGTTCTTGAAATCCATTTTGGCATGAATGAACGAATGCCCAACTCGGAGAGGGTTGATTAATGACACAAGAAACACTTGCACGCACAACCCAAACGCCGTCAGCCTTGCAACCGATTCTGGAAGTTCGCCACATTACCAAGCGCTTCCCAGGCGTGCTGGCGCTGGATGATGTATCGGTTGAATTCTTGCCCGGGCAGGT
Organism: Anaerolinea sp.; assembly: GCA_029975055.1. Lineage (GTDB taxonomy): Bacteria > Chloroflexota > Anaerolineae > Anaerolineales > Anaerolineaceae > Anaerolinea. The sequence goes on along the minus strand of JARKPU010000051.1, from coordinate 164,886 downwards.
TCACGCCGTCGTCGGCGAGAACGGCGCCGGGAAATCAACCCTGATGAAAATCATGGCGGGCGCTTATGTGCCGGATTCGGGCGAAATACTTTTGCAAGGCGAAAGGGTAACATTCTCTCACCCGCAAGAGGCGCTGCAAAAGGGCATCAGCATTATTTATCAAGAGTTCAACCTGCTGCCCGAGCGCACGGTGGCTCAGAATATCTTCCTGGGGCGCGAGCCTTCTCGGTTCGGCGTGATTGACATCGGAAAGATGAACGAAAACGCCCGCGTGCTGCTCAAAGAAATCGGCGTCGAGCAGTTCATCTCGCCGACCGCCGTGGTCAGCAGCCTGTCGGTGGCCGAGCAGCAACTGGTGGAAATTGCCAAAGCGATTTCGTTCAACGCCAAGGTGTTGATCATGGACGAGCCGACCGCCGCCCTCACCAGCACCGAGGTGCAGCTGCTGCACGATCTCATTCAGCGGCTGACCAGCCGCGGGCTGGCCGTAATCTTCATCTCGCACCGGCTGGTAGAGGTGTTCGACATCGCCCATGTGATCACCGTGCTCAAAGACGGCAAGTTTGTCAAGACCGTGAACACCCAGGATGTGACCACCGCCGATGTGGTGTATCTGATGGTCGGGCGCACGCTCGATCACTATTTCCCGCCGCTGGGCTCGCCGGAAGATTTCGGCGAGGTGGTGCTGCGGGTCAAAAATGCCTCCAATCACATTTTGAAAAATATCAACTTCACCCTGCGCAAGGGCGAGGTGGTCGGCATCGCCGGCCTGCAAGGCTCAGGGCGCACCGAACTGGCCCAGGCGCTGTTTGGGGTGGTGCCATTCAAGACCGGAGAGATCGAACTGAGGGGCAAGCCGATCGACATTCGCAACCCATCGCAGGCGATCAAAAACGGATTGGGCTTTGTGACCGAAGACCGCAAGAGCGAGGGGCTGCTCCCCAAACAGCCCATCCGCGATAATATGCTGCTGACTGTGCGCGCCATCCAGAACATCTTTGGCGTGATCAACAAAAACGGCATTCGCAAAGCGCCGAACCTGGTGCCGAACCTGGGCAAGCAGGTAGATGTCAAGACCGACTCATTTGACCGCGAAGTGCAGTTCTTGAGCGGCGGCAATCAGCAGAAGGTCGTGCTTTCCAGGTGGCTGGCTTCAGACGCTGAAGTTTTCATCTTTGACGAGCCTACCCGCGGCATCGATGTGGAAGCCAAAGCAAGCATTCACGATATGATCCGCGACTTGACCCGCCAGGGCAAAGCCGTGCTGATGATCTCCTCGGAGCTGCCGGAAGTGATCGGGATGAGCGACCGGATTCTGGTGATGTACGAAGGGCAGATCGCGGGCGAGCTCCCGGCTAAATCCAGCGAAAACGAAATCATGCTCATGGCGACTGGCAATAAACCTGGCGATGTGGCCGCCGCAGGAAAGGAATAATATGGCGACGATTACAGTTTCACAAAACAAGTGGAAACAGGCCCTCGGGCGCCTGCGCATCCCGCCGGTATATATCTTCCTGGTGATTACGTTTGCGGTAGGCGGTCTGCTGGATCAAATCTTCGCGGATGGCCAGATCTTCACCAACCCATCCATCTTCATGAATATGATCGTCCGTTCGGTAGCCCTGGGCATCGTTGCGGTCGGGCAAACCCTGGTGATTATCGGCGCTTCCATCGATCTGTCGGTCGCCTACACGATCAGCATCACCGCGGTGATGTCTTCGTTCATCATGCAAGGCGACCCCAACAATGTGCCGCAAGCGATCTTGATCGTCTTCGCCATCGGCGCGGTGATCGGGCTGGTGAACGGCCTGCTCATCACCAAGCTCAACGTCAATGCGTTCATCGCCACCCTCGGCACCAGCCTGATCCTGAAAGGCATCATCAACGGCACGTTCTCGAACTACACCGGCAGCATCCCGCGCAGCTTTGAAGCCTTCGGCTATAACCAGATCGGCCCGATCCCGATCTCCATCCTGGTGCTGCTGCTGGTGGTGTTCGCCGGCTGGTTTCTGCTCAACCGCACCAAATTCGGCTCTCACCTGTACGGCGTGGGCGGCAACAATGAAGTCGCCCGCCTCTCGGGCTTGCGCACCGACCGGGTGTTGATCATGGCTCACATCATCTGCAGCCTGACCGCCGTGCTGACCGGCCTGTTCATCGTCAGCCGCCTGCGCTCCGGTGCGCCGTGGGTTGGCCCTGACGGCATCTACGACCTCGAGTCGATTGCGACCACGGTGGTCGGCGGGACGGCGCTTTCGGGCGGCAAGGGCGGCGTGTGGGGCACGCTCGCAGGTGTGTTGATCTTCGGCGTGCTCGACACCGTTTTCAACCAATTGGGGGTGAACCCCTACCTCAAGACCGTTCTGCGCGGTGGAATTATCGTCCTTGCCGTCGCCAGCTACACTTACCGCTCCAAGCGGGAAGCTGCATAAGGAGTGGATGAATGACTACCTCGACGTTTACCAGCTCGGCGGGAGCCTCCAGAATCCTGCGCTCAGTTTGGGCGGCGATCAAGAAAATTCCGCCGGTTTATCCGCTGTTCTTCGCCATCTTTATCAGTATCGGCTTCCTGGGCCAAAGCTACCAGACGATGCCGGGCATCCTCAATTTCTTGCGCCGGGCTGCGCCGCTGGCCATTTTAGCGATTGGCGAGATGTTGGTGCTGGCGACCGGTGGCTTTGACCTTTCGATCGGTTCTATCGTCACCCTGGTGGTGCTGGGCAGCTCGAAGCTGCTCAACAACGATCCGGCTAACGCGATTCCCTCGATTTTGATCATGTTGGGCTTCGGCGTGCTGATCGGCCTGATCAACGGAACCGTGGTCAGCTATTTGAAGGTGCCTTCGTTCATCGCTACGCTGGGCATGCTGCTGCTGGTGAAGGGCGGAGCGCTCTACTGGGTGGGCGGCGCTCCCCAGGGTTACCTGACCGACAACTGGCGCTTCTTCGGGCGCGAATATATCGAGAACGTGCCCATCCTTGGCCGGTTCCCGGTGGCGCTGCTGATTTTGATCGTCATAGCTGCGTTTTCCTGGTTCATCTTCCACCGCACCAACTTTGGCAAGCAGGTTTTAGCCATCGGCGATAATGTGCGCGCCAGCCAGCTTTCAGGCGTGCGGGTGCGGCTGGTCAGAACGATGGCATTCGTGCTCTCTGCCGTGTTTGCCGTGATCGGCGGTGTGTTGATCGGCGGGTACGGCGGCGTAAACGTGACCATCGGCGAAGGCCTGGAAATGCAGTCGATTGCGGCTTGCGTGGTCGGCGGCGTGATGCTGACCGGCGGGCGCGGCAATGTGATGAACGTGGTCTTCGGCGCGTTCACGATGGAAGCGATGTTCAACCTGCTGAACCTGCTGGGCCTCCCGAAACCGTACAAGGACGCCGTGCAAGGTCTGATCATTATCGCCGCGGTGGCCTACATTGCTCTAAGCACTCGCAGGAAGCGGTAGAAATCCGGCTGCCCTGCATGCTAACTCGATCGTTATTTCATCCGGGAATTTTACAGGGCAGGAGGTGATGCAAAGTAAACCCAAATTTCCAGTGCGTTTGTCGAAACGTTCCAATCTGTTGTACTCAAAGCTTCGGAGGAGTAAAACCATGAAAAAGAGTCTCTTGTGCATCGTTTCGCTGTTGATCGTGCTTTCCATGCTGCTGACCGCATGCGCGCCCGCTGCGAAAACCGACACTGCCGTCAAAGAATCCGCCACCAAGGAACCCGCTGCCTCGAAGAACGTAGGCTTGCAGATGGATTCCGCGAAGGTTGCCCCCCAATTCTTCAATGATGCCGATTACGAGGAATCGTTGAAGCAAATGAGCATGCAGCCGCTGAATCCGGATGCTCCGGTGTACCTGCAATATCTGGTCGAGAACCCGACCGATATCTCGAAGTACCCGCAGTATGCCGAGTTCGCCAAGAAGGAACCGCCCTACAACGTGTGCTTCTCCAACGCCGGCGTCAACAACCCCTGGCGTGTGGTTGGCTACGTTGATATGCGCGAACAGGTCGAAGAACTGCGCGCCAAAGGCCTGATCAAGAACTTCTATCACCTCGACGCCCAGGGCAAGGATGAGAAGCAGATTGCCGACATCCAGGACCTGATCAACACCCCCGGCAAATGCGACATCCTGATCGTCGCCTCGAACACCAGCGAAGCCCTCACCCCGATTGTGGAGAAGGCTTGCGAGGTCATGCCGGTTGTCCAGTTCGACCGCTATGCTCAGACCGATTGCCCGGTTGTTTCCACCCGCTCCATCGGTGGTTACGCCTTCGGTATTGCGGGCGCGAAATTCGTGGTAGACCAGCTTGGGCCTCAAGGGGGGAACGTGCTCGCTTTCCGCATCCTACCGGGTGTGGATGTGCTGGAACAGCGTTGGGGTGCGGCCCGGAAGATCTTTGAAGAGAATCCGCAGATCAACGTCATCGGCGTTGAATTTGTCGGCTATGACAGCTTCAAAGCCAACACGGTCGTGCAAGACTACATCGACCGCTTCGGCAAGATCGACGCCGTATGGATGGATGCCGGCGGCACCGCCGTCTCCATTCTGGATGCCTTCAAAGATGCCGGCGCCAAATTCCCGATCATCGTCGGCGAAGATCAGAACGACTTCTTGAAGTACTGGAAGGAGAACAACCTGACCGGCATCGCTCCGACCTTCGCGACCTACCAGTGGCGCACTGCCGTTTTGGCCGCCGTGATGTTCCTGCAGGGTGAAACCGTCCAGAAGAAATGGGTTCTGCCCCAGCCGGTGGTCACCAAGGACAATCTGGATAAATACTTCAATCCGGATATGCCCCCGCTGCATTATGCCGCTTGCGGTTGCGAGGACATGACCAACTACCCCGATGCCTGGAAGAACGTCGACATCAACAAGTACAAGGATGTGATCAACTGATCTCTTCCTGTAACGGGTAAAAAAGAGCCCGCTCGAGATCCGGGCGGGCTCTTTTCTCGCCGGATTTGAAGCACTCGAAAGGAGTTGGCGATCCATGATCGAGATCGGTTTCCATACAGACGCATTCAACAGTGCCTATTGGAGTTTCGAGCAAGCCCTGCAGTGGGCGCAGAAAAATGATGTGCACTGGATTGAATGCGGCATGATTGATGGCGTGAGCTGGATCCACGGTCTTGGATACCAGCCGCATATTGCTTCTTGGGAAGATCCTTTGATGTGGTGTGAGAAGATGGAAAAATACGGCGTGCGCTTCTCTCAGATCGACGCCGCCTTCCCGCTCTCGTTGCCGCAAGGCGCCAGCCTGGGCGTCGAGTATGCTCTGCGCACCATTCGCTGGGCACATATCGCCGGCTGCCACCACATCGATACCACCGATGACCGCTTTGCCCCTCCCGGCCTGACCGATGCCCAGGCCATGGAGATGATGAAGCGCTCCTATGCACAGATCGTGGAAGTCGCCGAGCGCTACCAAACCATTATCGACATCGAACCGCACGGCTATTACACCACCAAGCCTGAGTTCATGGAGCAAATGCTGGCTTTCGTGGACAGCCCCTATCTGCGGATGAACATGGACACCGGCAATACTTTCATCGCCGGGCAGGACCCCGTTGCGTTCCTCAACAAGTTCCGGCACAAAGTTGCCCATGTGCACATCAAAGACGTGAGCGAATCGCTGGCTCAGTCGCTGCGCGGCGAGCTGACCGGCATCGCCGTCAGCCAATGCGCGATCGGTGATGGTGTGAACCGCGAGAACATCCGCAAATGCTTCGACATCCTGGTGGACATCAACTACGAGGGCATCGTCAGCCTGGAGTGCGAAGGGCAGGGCGGGCCGTTGATTGAGCGGAGCCTGGCGTTTGTGCGCGAACTGGTGGATGACGCCAACAGGCGCATGGCTGCCAGGAAGTAATTCAACCGGATGGAACCACCTCAAACTGGAAGGAGAAGCTCATGGGCAAAATTTATTTAGGCGTCAATATGGAATTTGTGCGCCACCATGACAAAGACTTTGCGTGGGGCGTTGCAAAGGCCGCCGAGATCGGCTATCAGTATATCGAGCCAATGGTACACTGGGGCCGTGAGCTGCTCAGCGAGGCGCGCTATTTCCACTCGGTCTCGATGTATGACGACCCGCGCTGGGTGTTAGACCTGGCCGCCAGGCACAACATCAAACTCTCAGGCCTCTCGTCACACACTCCGCTGTGTAAACCGGAGATCAGCGTGGAGTACCTCAAGCAGGCAATCCGCTGGGCATCCGATGCAGGCGCGCCGGTGGTGAACACCGACGAAGGCCCCAAGCCGGAATGGACCACCAAAGAGATGGATTACTGCCTGATGACGTACACGCTGAAGGAAGCCTCTCTGGTCGCTGAGCGGTACGGCGTGAAGATCGGTCTTGAGCCGCATCAACAGTACAGCAAGTCGCGGGCGGGCCTGGACAGCATCTACGACCTGGTCAAATCACCGGCGATTGGCATCAACTACGATACCGGCAACAGCTACCTGGCCGGCACCGATGACACATATGAGTGGCTTGAGCATGTCGTCGGGCGGCTGGTGCACCTGCACGCCAAAGATATCAGCTTCGCGCAGAGCGGCGAAGAGCGCGGCAAAGTCACCGGCACGCCGGTTGGCTGCGCCTGCGGCGACGGCGTGGTAGACTGGAAGCGGGTGATCGACATCGTGAAGACCCGGTGCCCGAACGACATCGTCTTCTCGGTGGAATGCGGCACCGTGCCGGATGCCATCCGCAGCTTTGAATACCTCAGCAAGTTGATCTAACCCCTGCCGCCATTTCCAACCCGGCTCCTCGCGGCCCTCCACGGTGATTCCCTCACCGAGGGGGCCGTTCGCTTTTACCCCACCGGGGGGGTGATTTGCCGGATGAGCACTCTCGATTCGACCGGACAAAATGTGCACTGCTTCGGGTGTGCATGGCGGGGCAAACGGAAGAGACCCTCCAGCCGCCCGAAAAGTGCATCTGGCCGCCGCACGCCCGGTATTCTTCGCCCGTGCAACGCGCGCCTCGGGCTATAATCAGGTAACCATGCATTTCACGAGGTGAGCATGCCGCAAAAAATTCACACCATCACCCTCCCGCTGCCGCTCGGCATGGGCAGCGTCAACTGCTACCTGCTCGAAACGGCAGGCGGCGGCTGGGTTTTGATCGACACCGGCCCCGCATCGGCCCGCCCGGCGCTGGAACGCGAACTGGAGCGCGCCGGCTGCGCCGCAGGCTCACTGCGGCTGGTGCTCCTCACCCACGGCGACTTCGACCACACGGGCAGCGCCGCGCACCTGCGCGCCAGGCATGGCGTAAAAATCGCCATGCACGCGGGCGATTCGCTCATGCTCGAACGCGGCGATATGTTCTACAACCGCAAGCAGGGCAGCCGGCTGCTGCGCGCGGCTGCGCCCGTCCTGTTCGGGTTTGGCAAGGCCAACCGCTGCGCCCCAGATTTGCTCCTCGAAGACGGCGCATCGCTCGCCGAATTCGGCCTGGAAGCGGCTGTCGTTCACATCCCGGGCCATTCGCTGGGTTCCATCGGCGTGCTGGCGGAGGATGGCAGCCTCTTCTGCGGCGACCTGCTCGAAAACGTCAAATCGCCCGCGTTGAACTCGATCATGGACGACCTCGCCGCGGCCCGCGCCAGCATCGAAAAGCTCGCTCGCCTGCGCCCCGGCACCATCTACCCCGGCCACGGCAGCGCCTTCCCCTACAGCCGGCTCGACCTGCCGTTTTAGAAAGGGACAGGTGCCGCTAATTTTCTATGCTCTGTGGGGCAAACCCCAAAGAGTATAGAAAAAAGGTACACACGATCTGGAAAGTCGCCCGCTGTGGTAACATAAGGTTACCGGAAGTGCACCCATTCTCGGCTGCATGGTCACAATTTACCCAGGAATACCCGCCGCCCGGGTTGAGCTCCGGCGAATCCCGCCCCAGAAGGAGTCACCGCCATGATCCCGATCCGCGACCAGATTCCCACCCGGCATGTGCCAATCATCAACTACCTGCTGATTGCCGCCAACGTGTTCGTGTTCATCATGATGTGGCTGGCGGGCCCCAACCAGGAAGCGCTGGTTTACCAGTTCGCGCTCATCCCGGCCAATTTCACCGCCGGGGTTAACGCCGCCAGCATCGGCGATATCTTCACCTCCATGTTCATGCACGCCGGGCTGCTGCACCTGGGCGGCAACATGCTCTACCTGTGGATCTTCGGCGACAACGTCGAAGACCTGATGGGGCCGATCAAGTACCTCATCTTCTACCTGGTGGGCGGCGTGGTGGCCTCCCTCACCCACATCCTCACCAACCCAGGCTCGCAGATCCCAACCGTGGGCGCCAGCGGGGCCATCGCCGCCGTGCTGGGCGCTTACCTGGTGCTGTTCCCGCAAAGCCGCGTGCTCACCTTCATCCCCATCGGCTTCTTTATGCGCCTCACGCTGGTTCCGGCCAGCCTCGTGCTCATCCTCTGGTTCGTGCTGCAGCTGTTCAACGGGGTGCTCACGCTGGGCGCGGGGGATGTGGGCGGCACGGCCTTCTGGGCGCACATCGGCGGGTTTGTGGCCGGCGTGCTGCTGGCCCTGATCATCACGCCCAGGCGCCAGCCCGACCCGGTGGTGAGGTGGTAACCCGCCCCAAACGCACCGACGGTGATGAACATCCACATCCTGCCCACCGGCTTCGGGCTTTCCTTCCTGCTCGAATACCCGCACGGCCTGTATTTGATCGACACCGGCCACCCCGGCCAACAAGGGGCCGTGCTGGAAAAGATGCGCGCCCTCGGGCGCTCCGACCTCAGGTTGATCTGGATCACCCACGCACATTACGATCACTACGGCAGCGCGGCGGCGCTGCGCCGGCTCACCGGCGCGCCCATCGGCGTGCACCCCGCCGATGCGCCCCACCTGGCCGCGGGCCGCTCGCCGCTCGGCACCGCCCGACGGCATGGGTGGGTCTTCCGGCTGGTAATGCCGCTGCTGAACCGGCTCTGGCCCCTGCCGCCGGCTGCGCCGGATTTCACGCGCGGAGACGGCGAAACTCTGGCCGAATTCGGCCTCCAGGCCGCCGTCTTGCACACCCCGGGCCACACGCCCGGCCACACCTGCCTGCTGCTGGATGGCGCCGTGGCCTTTGCCGCCGACCTGATCTCGCGCGCGCCTGCCCGCCTGCAAGACCTGCTGGCCACCGGCTGGGAGCAGCTTCCGGGCAGCCTGGCCCGCCTGCAGGCCGCCCGCCCCGAGTGGGTTTACACCGGGCATTCGCGCCGCCCGTTGGCGGGCAGCGAGCTGCAGAGCCTTGCCCCGCGCCCCGGCAGATAAAACCGAGAAACACCTTCAGAGATCGTGAATATCTTTTCCTGTAGCTTATGGTACTTGCCCCACAAGTTACAGAAAACAAGAGCACTGTCCCTTCAGAAAGGTGAACCGACATGCATGAAGTGCCGCTGTTAATGAACATCACCATCGCGCTCGTCGTGGCCTTCCTTGGGGGGGTCGTCGCGCGGCGCATCGGGCTGCCGTCGATCGTCGGCTACCTGCTGGCCGGGATCAGCATCGGCCCCTTCACGCCGGGCTTCGTGGGCGATGTCGAAACCATCCAGCAGCTGGCCGAGCTGGGGGTCATCTTCCTCATGTTTGGCGTCGGCCTGCACTTCTCGTTTGGCGATCTCTGGCGCGTGCGCGATATCGCCATCCCGGGCGCGCTCATCCAGACCGGCCTTGCCACCCTGCTCGGCTTTGGGTTGACGCGCCTGTGGGGCTGGCCGGTCTCCGCAGGGATCGTCCTGGGGCTGTCCATTTCGGTGGCCAGCACGGTGGTGCTTCTGCGCGGGCTGATGGACAACTCGCTCCTCAACACCTCGCACGGGCAGGCCGCCGTGGGCTGGCTGGTGATGGAAGATATCCTCTCGGTGCTCATCCTGGTGCTCATGCCGGCGCTGGCATCCACCTCAGGCGGCTTCGACTGGCCTTCGCTGGCAATCACCCTGCTCAAAGCGGCCGGCTTCGTGGCCATCATGATGTTCGCCGGGGTGCGGCTCATCCCCTGGCTGCTCGACCGCATCGCCCACACCCGCTCGCGCGAGCTGTTCATCCTGGCCATCCTGGCCGTCACGCTGGGCATCGCGCTGGGCGCTTCGGAACTGTTCGGCGTCTCGCTGGCGCTGGGGGCCTTCGTGGCGGGGGCCATCATCAGCCGCTCGCCGCTCAGCCACCAGGTGGGCGCCGATGTCTTCGCCTTCCGCGAGGCGTTCTCGGTGCTTTTCTTCGTCTCGGTGGGCATGCTCGTCAACCCGGCCTTCCTGTGGCAAAACCTGGGGAACGTGGCGCTGGTCACTTTGCTGGTGGTGGCGGGCAAGCTCGTCATCGTCATCCTGCTGGGGCTGCTCTTCCCGCGCCCGGCGCGCACGTTCCTCGTCGTCGCGGTGGGTCTCAGCCAGGTCGGCGAATTTTCCTTCATCCTCGGGCAGGCCGGGGTCTCAAACCAGCTGCTCAGCGCGAACCAATACGGCTTGATCCTGGCCGCCTCGCTGATCTCCATCACCGTCAACCCGTTTCTGTATAAGCTGCTGCCCGCGCTGGAGCGCACCCTGCAGCGCATGCCGGGCTTCTGGAAGCAGCTCCAGTCGTATAAACCGCTCCCCGAGGTCAACGAGGAGCAGCTGGATGGGCATGTGGTGGTCATCGGCTACGGGCGCGTGGGCGAGCACCTGGTGGGCGTGCTCCAATCGCTTGAGGTGCCCCTGCTGGCAATCGAATCGGACGTGGAACGCGTGGAAGCCCTCAACGCGCGCGGCGTCACCGCCCTTTTTGGCGACGCCGCCAACTCGGAGGTGATCACCCACGCCCGGCTCGAGCGCGCCCGCGCGCTGGTCGTCACCATCTCCCAGGAAGATACCGCTGCGCTGATCGTGGCCGCCGCGCGCGACCTCAACCCCCGCCTGCCGATCATCGCGCGCGCCGCTTCGGTGGAGGGCGTGCACATGCTCAACCGGATGGGCGCCAACCACGTCGTCCACCCCGAGCTGGAAGGCGGGCTGGAGATGGTCCATCACGCCCTGCTGCAGCTCGGCTTCCCTCTGCGCCAGGTGCACGAGTACGCCGAGGCGGTGCGGCACGACCGCTACAACATCGCGATCGATTCATCGGAAGAGCACCGCACACTGCACGACTTGCTCAGCGCCGCCGGCAGCATCGAAATCACCTGGGTGACGCTGGGAGAGGCAAGTCCCCTGGCCGGGAAAACCCTGCTGGAGGCGGATATCCGCGCGCGCACGGGGGCCTCGGTGGTTGCATTAATCCGCAACCACCGGTTGATTCCAAACCCCAAGTCGATGAGTGTGTTCCAGACCGGCGACCGGGTGGGTTTGATCGGCGAGCCGGAACAGGTGGAGGCCGCGCAGGTTTGGATCTCCGGCCCTCCGAACGTTGAACCCCCGGCCTAGCGCGGCTCACTTGCCTGCGCGCTGCATGTACTCCCGCTTGCGGCGCTCGATCTCTTCCTTCCCGGCGGCGATGACCCCCGCCACGTCAATCTGCTCCACCTCGCTCGAAAACAGCTCGGGCCGGGGACCGGGGCGCGCCACCTGGTAACTGGAACCATCGGGACTGCGCTTGAGGTAGCCCAGGTCCACCAGCCAGCGCCGCAGCGTGATATGGTCGAAATTCTTGATCGGGCAGACCTGCAACAGCCACAATTGCAGCCGCTCGTTGATCTCCTTCTCGGTGTAGCTTTCGTGGCTGCCCACCACCAGCGCCGCGCTCTTGAGCAGGATGTGCTGGTCGAGCCCGTCTTTGGGAAAGGCCGTCAGGCCGCTGCGCAGGCAGAGGCTGATCAGGCGCCTGGTGAACATCTCGCCGTTCATCGGTTGGTTTGGGTCCATTCGTAGGTTACCTCACAGTCAAAATCCGCCATCCGTATTATCTATACTTATTGTATCTACGAAATTAATGGATACAATCAATAAAGCCCATCCGGTTTCCCGGCGGCTGCATTGGTTTTATCCGGTTTTCCCGTTCCAAACGGAAGCGGTCATTCACAGCTCAAGAAAGGATTTTGCTCATGGACGAAAACCGCACGCGCGCGGGCGCAATCTTCGGGGGATTGCTGATCATCCTCGGCCTGATCTTCATGGCCGGGCAGTTCTTCCGCATCTATTTTGGCGATGCCCTCTGGCCGTTGATCATCATCGGCGTCGGGGGGCTTTTCTTCCTCGCCATGATCCTGAGCGGCCCTTCCAGCGGCGGCCTGGCGATCCCGGGCAGCATCATCGTCACGGTGGGGCTGATCCTGTTCGTGCAGAACCTCTTCGACCTCTTCGACACCTGGGCCTACAGCTGGGCGCTCATCGTGGCGTCCGTCGGCGTTGGGCGCATCATCCAGGGCTATTGGAGCCGCTCGGAAGGGGCGCGCCGCGGCGGCTGGGGGCTGGTGCGGCTGGGGCTGGTGCTGTTCCTGATCTTCGGCACGTTCTTCGAGCTGCTCATCTACCGGCGCGGCACGGCAGCGGGCATTCTCTGGCCGGCGCTGCTCATCCTGGCGGGCATTGGCGTCGTCGTCTATTCGCTGGTTAAAAAATCTCCACCGGCACAATCGGCCTAGCCTCGCTCCATAAAAGCGCCCCCTCCGGCCTCTCCAAAAACCATGGCGGTGATTGGAGAGATCTGGAGGGGGTGCTTCAATTATGGCCGGCTCCTGTTTTGCTATATCCTCTCGCCTGCGGTCAACCTCACCTTTGGATGTAGCCGTCCGAGAGCGTCTTCAAGAAGGCGACGATGTTGGCCTGGTCGCGGCAGCGGAAGTGATTCAGCACGGCCAGGTTCTCGTTCACCTCCGGGTCGGGGGCCATCATGCAGCCCATGCCCCCGCCGCCCATGCCGCCTCCGCCCATGCCTCCGCCCATGCCGCCGCCGCCCATCATCCCGCCGCCGCCCATCATGGCGCGCGCAGCGTAGAAGGCCACCACATCCGGCAGAGATTTGATCGCCCCGTTGTGCCCGTACGCTTTGACGAAGCTCGCCGCGGGGCGCTTATCCACATTGCGCAGGGTGGGCACCTTCATCTTGCCGTTGGCCAGGGCCGCGTTGGCGGGGTCGGCGCTCGCCAGGAAGCCGCCCAGCCCGAGGTCCACCCACGCCGCGCCGTCGGGGTTATAAGCCAGGTTGGTGTAGAAGGGGTTCTCAGGGTTCCTGGGGAAGCCGATGTTCTGATAGCTGAAATCGGTGAAGAGCGGGTAGCCCCTGGAACCGGGCTTGAGTGAATGGCACGCGGCGCAGTTGGCCTGAGCCGGGTCGTTGAAGACGGCCAGACCGTAAAGCTCCGCATCCGTCAGCCCCAGGTTGCGGTATTTCGTCCAGTTCGCGGCGCCGATGCGCGTCACATCCAGCCGCCTGGCTTTCGCCTTATCCCAGAACGCATCGAACTTGGAAGTGAACGGGTTCACCTCCACCGAGCGCTCAAAGGCGGCGATGGACCTGCCGATCTGCTCATAAACCTGGGCGGCTTTGGCGCAATCCAGCGCGCCGGCACCCCACACCTGGTCGAACAGCGCGGCGTAACTGCCGGCCTTCACTTTGGCACACAATTCCTCCGCCGAGGCCAGCCCCATCTCCAACGGGTTGAGGAAGGGCCCCATGGCCTGCTCGGCCAGCGGGTCGCCCAGTTTCGAGCCGTCGGCGCGGCCATCCCAGAACATCCCGCCCACCCACTCCTGGGCGGCGGCGTCATAGTGCAGGTTCGGGCTGTCTCCGGCATAAGCCGCAGCGGGCGGCCTGCGGTTGCCGAACAGGCTGGGCGTGCTGCCCGGGTAAACCGCCCCGTGCGCGTTCACGGCCGAATCCGGGCCGGTGAAGCCCGTCTCGGGGGCGTGGCAGGTGGCGCAGGATTGGTTGCTGTTCTTTGAAAGCTGCTGGTCAAAGAACAGCGCCTTGCCAAGCTGCTCGATGGGGCTCAGCGCAGCGGCTTTTTGCGCGCTGGCCGGCCAGGCAAGCAGGAGCGCCAGCAAGCCGGTGGCCATTAAGCCAAACAACCAGGCTTTTTTCGACATGTTTCCCTCCGGTGATATCCCTTGGCCGACTTTCTCGTTCCCCCTGGCCCGGCGAACCCATCACCGGGACGATTAATCTCATTTTAATGGTACATTTGGCAAATACAATAAGGAATAATTGGCGTTTATTGTCGCGCACGGCGCACCGGAGTTGAAGCAGGCATCCGCCGCCCTTTTTAATTCGAAGTACAATGGAAGCACCCGCGGCGCAGGGCAGAAATGGAGGGAACCATGCCGATCACCAGCCTGAAAGGCACCGTCATGCTCGTCACCGGCGGGGCGCACCGCGTCGGCAAGGCCATCGCCCTGGCGCTGGCTGCCGAGGGCGCCGCCGTGGCCTTCACCTACCTCACCTCCACCGAAGCCGCCCGCCAGACTCGCCGCGAGATCGAAGCGCTGGGCGTGCCTGCCCTGCACCTGCGCTGCGACCAGACCTCGCCGGCCCAGGTGCAGGGGGCGGTCGAAGCGGTCCTCCGGGAATGGGGCCGGCTGGACGGCCTGGTGAACAACGCTTCGATCATGCCGGAAGCGCCCTTCCTCGAAATCACCCCCGAAGACTGGGACCTGGCGCAGGATATCAACACCCGCGGGCCGTTCCTCTTCACCCAGGCGGTCGCGCGCTGGATGCTCGCTCACGGCGGCGGCGCGGTGGTCAACCTGCTGGATGAATCGGCGGTCAGGCCAACGCGCGTTTTTGTGCATCACGGCGTCTCCAAAGCCGCGCTGTGGATGCTCACCCGTTCGAGCGCGCTGGCCCTGGCCCCAACGGTGCGGGTGAACGCCGTGTTGCCGGGGCCGCTGCTCAAGCCGCAGGGCTGGGAAGAAGAGCGCTGGCAGCGCCTGGCCGAGGCTGCGCCGCTCAAAAAGCCGGGCCAGCCGGAAGACGCCGCCCGCGCGGTGGTTTACCTGATGCGCGAAGATTACATCACCGGGCAGATGATCGTCGTGGACGGGGGCAGGACGATCCGATGACCCAAACCGCTCCGGCGGGCCAATCTGCGTAGGGGCGCCCATGGCGGGCGCTTCACATGAAAAGGCGCGGGGCCGGTCCCCGCGCCTTTACGCCTGCCCGTGTGGCAGGTTATGAAAAATCCGCCGGGAAGCGCCCCTCATTGATCTTCCCAAGCCGCGCGGGGTGATAGGTGAAGATAATCGCCCGCCGGGGCACCTTGCCGCGGTTTAAATCGGAAAAATGCAGCAGGTAGGGGTCAAAGAAAATCATCTCGCCGGCCTTGAGCGGCACCGGCACGGCGTTTTCGCGCGGCACGAAGACCGGGTCGATCTCGAAATGCCCGCCCGCGCGGAACGGCAGGATCGGCTTGCCCAGCTGGCTGCCGGGAATCACCTGCAGGCAGCCGTTTTCCAGGTCGGCGTCATCGAGGTAAATGAAGCAGGTGATCAACTGGTCGGTGTGCGCCCGCCAGCAGCAGACCCAATCCTGGTGCCAGGGGTAAGGTGAACCGCCGGGGAGCTTCAGGTTGAGCTTGTCCTCGAAGAGGTCCACCGGTTCGCCGAAAATGGCACTCACCGGCCCGGTGATCTCGGGGGTGAAGGCCATCTCGCGGAAGACCGGGCTCAGGTCGGAGATCGGCTCGAGCTTGCGGATGACCTTTTCCATGCCGCGCTTTTCTTCTTCGGCCAGGTGATCCACCTCCCACTCGATTCTCCGCGCGTAACGCTCGCGCTCGGCATAGCACAGGCGCATCAGACGGTCCGATTCCATGCGAAGCCGGGCGAGATACTCGTCTGAGACGACCGCCGGGGCGGTCAGGTAACCTTCGCGCTGGTATTTTTCCACGTCAACCTGAATGGTTTTGGATACCATGCCTGCACCTCCATTCACCTCGAACCGGGTTGTGTGTGTTTTTTGTAAATCGAGGGACAAATCCCTCGATTTACAAAAAAGAAGCACTTCTTCAAACCGGCACCAATAATAGGATAATTTTTGTCTTATATCCAATAGTAGAACTTTTCAACCGGCGTGTCAATCCTTGCGGGGGCAGAATCGCGCCAGACACACCGCTTGACAGGCGCAGAAATGCGAGTAAAATAGTCCAAATTCCAATTATGGCATTCACTGGCGAGCTTCACCTGACCGGCTGTATGTGTACGGCGCAGGGGCCGTAACGTCCCTTCGTCAAGCTCTGCTGTCCCGCACCGCACATAACGGCTGACCGGCGAAGAAAGACGCGGCCCCACCCACCCCCCGGGGCAAGGCGTCTTTCTTTTAGCGCCGGTTGGCCGTTTTTAGTCCTGCGGCCGGCGAATCTTATCCGTTTTCACCTTATAGGAGACCTGTTATGAGCGCAATTGATGAAACCCTTCAGGCCAACCAGGCCTATGCCCGCTCGTTCAACCTGGCGAACCTGCCCATTCCGCCCGCCCGCAAGCTGGCGATTGTGGCCTGCATGGATGCCCGCCTGACCGTTGAGCAGGCGCTGGGGCTGAAGACCGGCGAAGCGCACATCATCCGCAATGCGGGCGGAGTCGTCACCGAAGATGCCCTTCGCTCGCTGATCATCTCGCACTATCTGCTCGGAACGCAGGAATTCATGATCATCAATCACACCGACTGCGGTATGCTCACCTTCCATGATGAGCAGTTGAAGCAAAAGCTGCAAGCCGCCACGCACACCACGGCCGTCATCCCGGCGGCCTTTCATTCCTTCGACGATCTCGAGCAGAACGTCCGCGAGCAAATCCAGCGCGTGCAATCTCACCCCTGGATTCCCAAGGCCATCCCCGTGCGCGGGTTCATCTATGACGTGCACTCCGGCAAATTGAACGAGGTGAAGGCCTGATCTGAGCGCGCGAGTTAAAGGAAAGGCGCTGCGGGGGCTTCCCTTGCAGCGCCTTTCGCATCGAAACGCGAACCAAACTCGCCGGTCACTGCGGACGTTTCAATTCCAGCAGGCGCCGGCCCTCGGGGCGCGCCTTGTAAAACTCGTCCAGCGGGTAGCAGCCCGAGACCATCCCGTTGCGCGGGGCGGTAGTGCAATCGCTGAAGGTGCGGCAGAGCTTTTTACGCTGCAAGGGGCGGCCGGCCAGCACATCGGCGGGCAGTTCGGGGTAGGCCAGGCAGGAGCGGCCCAGGCCCACCAGGTCGGTCCTGCCCAGCCGCACGGCTGCCTGCGCCACGTTGGGCAGGTATTCCTGCAGGTAAGAATACGCCGAGCCGACGAAGACCATCTGCGGGAAGCGTTCTTTGAGCTGCCGCGTCACCTCCGCCTGGCGCGCCACCCCTGCCAGCGGGTCTTCGGGCGGCAGGTAGCCATCCGACGGCGGGAAGGCAGCCGGGCGCTGGATGTGGGGGTTGTAGTAGGGGCTGCCGGCGGTGATGCACACCCAGCGCACGCCCAGGCTTTGCAGCATATCCAAAAAGGCCAGCGGCTCGGTCAGGTCGATGCCCAGGCCGCTGCCGTCGCCGCCGAAGGCATAGGGGTAGCGGCCCTGCCAGCTCACCGGCTGGCCCGTTCCATCCGGGCCCTTCTGGAAGGGCATGAAGTCGAACGCGCTCAGCCGCACGCCCACCTTCAAACCCGGCGCGCGCGCGCCGATGCCCTCGATGATCGCGCGGGCGGCACGGGTGCGGTTCTCCAGGCTGCCGCCGTAGCGCCCGTGGCGCTCCACCGCCGAGAGGAACTCGTGCAGCAGGTAGCCGTGGCAGTGCTTCACATCCACAAAGTCGAAGCCCGCCTCCTGCGCCAGCGCCGCCGCGCCGATAAAATCTTCTACCAGCTCGTCCATCTCGTCATCGCTGAAGTCGCGCCCCGAAGGCAGGCCCAGCCCCAGCCGCGGGTTGAGCAGCGGATGGTCGTAGGCCAGGCGCGGCTCGGGCTTGCCGCCGGGGCCCGGCCTGGAATAGCGCCCCGAGTGCGTCAACTGCAGGCCGATCACCAGCCCCTCCGCCGAGCCGTGCGCGGCGATGTGCGCTTCCACCAGCGCCCGGCGCAGCGCGGCGATCTCGCCGAGCGTTTCTTTTGAGATCACCAGCTGGTTGGGGTTGGCGCGCCCGTCAAAGCGCACCGCGGCGGCCTCGCCGCCCCACACCAATTTGGCCCCGCTCTGCCCAAAGCGCCGCCAGCGGCGCACGGTGAGTTCGCTGGGGCGGCCGTCGGGCGTGCAGTCCCAGCCTTCCATCGGCAGCACGGCGAAGCGGTTGCCCGCCGTGAGTCCACCCGCCGAGACGGGCTGCCCAAGCGGAGAAGCCGGGGCCGCCGCCACCTGCTCATCGAAAGGCAGGTCCAGCCCAAGTTCCTGCAGGCGCGCGGCGAACTGCGCCGGGGTTTTGAAAGAAGCGATTTTTGGGTAATCCATGTGCACCTTTATGGTTTATGAAATCGGAGCGGAAGAGAAGAGGTTAACCACAGAGGGCACGGAGAACACAGAGAAAGACAAAGAGTTTAACCGCAAAGGGCGCAAAGAGCGCCAAGGAAGGCGAAAGGAGGTGAGATGCCTCATTTTGTTTCTTACCCCCTCTCCTTAACGTCACTTCGCGTCCTTTCGCGGTTCAATCTCTCTCTTCCTCCCTTTTCTTCCCTGCGCTCTCTGCGCCCTCTGCGGTTCCATTCTTCTCTTATTCTCTTCTCTCAAGCTCTTTTCTTCTCCGTGCTCTCTGTGCCCTCTGTGGTTCAACTCTTCACTTCACAACCTACGCAGATGGAAGCCCCCATCCACATTGATCACCTCGCCCGTGGAATAGGGCAGCCCGCCCTCCGCCAGCAGCAGCACCGCCCGCGCCACATCTTCCGGCTGGCCCCAGCGCCGCAGCGGCAGCAGCCCGTCTTCGATCAGGCGGTCATACTTGCCCTTCACCCCGGCGGTCATATCGGTGGCGATGATCCCGGGGCGCACCTCATAGACGAGCACCCCCTCTCCCGCCAGGCGGTCGGCGAACAGCGCCGTGAGCATGCCCATTCCGGCCTTCGAGATGCAATATTCCCCGCGATTGACGCTGCTGGTATAGGCCGAGATCGAACCGATGTTGATAATCACCGGCTGGATGGGGCTGCCGGAGCGCACCTGCCCGGCCATCAGGCGCGCCACCTGCTGAGTGAGGAAGAACGGCCCCTTCAAATTGGCCGCCATCACCTCTTCATAACTGGCCTCGCTCATCTCCAGCAGATCGGTGCGCTGGCGCGGAGCCATGCCCGCATTGTTCACCAGCAGATCGATCCGCCCGTTCACGCCGAGCGCCTCTTGCGCCAGGCGGCGGCGGTCCTCTCCTGCCGCAAGGTCGGCCCGCACCGCCAGGGCGCGCCCGCCCAGGCGCAGGGCCGTCTCGAGCGTCTCCTGGGCGGCGGCCTCATTGCTGCGGTAGCTGAACACCACCTGCCAACCGCCCCCGGCCAGCGCGAGCACGATTGCCCGCCCGATGCCCCGGCTTCCGCCGGTGACCAGCGCCACTTTATGTTCCATGCAGCACCTGATAGCACGCTTCCAGGAAGAAATAATCGCCCCACATGACCGATTCATCCACCCCCAGACCCTTGCGCTGGTGATAGATGCCGTGTTTGAGGATACCCTCCCAACCGGGCTCGTTCGCAGCCAGGAAGGCCGGGCCGCTGAGCGTCGCGAGGGTGTGCAGCGCCGTCTCGCGGTAGAGGCTGCTTTCCGCGCGCCCGGCCGTCAGACGCGCCAGGTTGAGCAGCCCGCCCGCGGCGATGGCCGCCGCCGAACTCTC
Source organism: Anaerolinea sp. (assembly GCA_029975055.1). Taxonomy (GTDB): domain Bacteria; phylum Chloroflexota; class Anaerolineae; order Anaerolineales; family Anaerolineaceae; genus Anaerolinea. The sequence goes on along the minus strand of JARKPU010000051.1, from coordinate 145,201 downwards.
ACAGGGCAGCGCCGGCGAAGGCTCGTCCCAGTCGTTGGGGGGCACGCCGCCCGCCGGGGTGTTTTCAATGTAAAACCGCGCGCAGGCCTCGGCCGTCTCCAAAAAGCGCGCGTCGCCCGTCAGGCCGAAGACGGTGCCAAACCCGTAGAGCGCCCAGGCCAGCCCGCGCGCCCAGCTGGAATCGGCCCGCCAGCCCTGCTGCGTGGATTGGCGCAGGAACTCGCCTGTCGCCAGGTCGAAGATGCCCTCGTGCGCCGTCGAGCCGTCGCCGCGCACGAGGTATTTCCGCGTGGTCAGGCAGTGGCGCAGGCCCTTCTCCTCCAGCGCCCGGTCGCCGGTCTGCTGCGCGGCATAGATGAGGATGCCGACGTTCATCATAATATCAATGAACAGGCTGTCTTCGGCCAGGAAGGAGCGCAGATAACCGCCCTTCTCGCGAAAGCGCAGGCCCATCGTCTGCCCCGCCTGGATGACCACGGCGCGCAAGCTTTCATCGCCGGTCAGGTCATACCAGCGCTTCCAGGTGGGCCAGAAGAGAAAGCCCAGGTCGTGCACCGAGGTATCGGCCTTGCGCGGCTCGATCAGGCGCGAATAGTGCTCGGCCTGCGCTCGCCAGAACGGGCTTCCGGTGTGCAGGTGGAGCAGCCAGAGCTGCCCGCCCAGGAAGCCCTCGCACCAGTTCGTCCAGGCCTCGCCGCTAAAGTCCCACTTCCCGCCGGTGGTATAGATGGGGAAGCGGCCGGGGTGGGTGTCCACCAGGCGGTGCAGCTTCTCCTCGGCGCAGGCGAACACGCCCTCCAGTTGAGCTTTGATCGGCGCAATCTCCAAATCATCACCTCCAGAAAAGACAGTGTTTTTTAAAACCGGGGGCTGCCCGGTTGAATCTTAGCATAAAACCGCGCGGGGCTTACAAAAACGCAAACCGGGCGGCGGCTCACATCGAATCGCCCGGTCGAGGGTTTATCATGGTGAAACCGGTCACATCTGGCCTGTATCTTGCAGAGCTAAAATGTATGCCCGGTCATGGTGGGGAATATGCCTCAGGCGGGATGCAGCCTGGCGGAAACCCAGGTACAGTTTACAGATAGTAGAAATCAGCACCCTATTATCGCAGCCGATTTATCGCTGAACAGGAATTTCATGATCGCAGAGAAAGCTTTATATTGGGCCTCGAAGCCGGTGGTGCGCACCTATACCGGCACCATGTTGAAGATGGACATCCAGCGCAAGGGGGAACTTCCTGCGGGGGCGAAGATCATCGCCGCCAACCACCCTTCCACCACCGATCCCTTCTTCGTCGCCGCTCTCATCCGCCATCAATCCTTCATTTTGATCAATGACATCCTCTTCCAGGTGCCCATCCTGGGCGAATACCTGCGCCGGTCGGGGCACATCTCGGTGAAGCCCGGCCATGGGCAGGAAGCGCTGGATGCCGCGCTGGAATACTTGAAGGACGGGCGCACGGTGATGATCTTCCCCGAGGGAGAGATCAGCCCGCTGACGGGGGGCTTCCACAAGGCGCGCACAGGCGTGGCGCGCCTGGCGCTGGCCTCGGGTGCGCCGGTCATTCCGGTGGGCATTCACCTGTTGAAGGAGCGCATTCACTCCATCCGCTCGGTGGTGCGCGGGCGCGTCGAATACGGGCACTGGTACCTGCGCGGCCCCTATAACGTCACGGTCGGCACGCCGCTCTATTACCAGGGCAATGTGGAAGACCATCCGCACGTGCGCAGCGTGGCCGATAACGTCATGCACCATATCATCGAGCTTTCGCGCGAGAGCGAAAACCGCTTCTTCCACACGCCCGGCATGCTCACCGGCGCGTTCGAAGCCCTTTAGCCAATTGACCGTCAACCATAAAGCGGAGGTTTCGACCCATCCAATGTCGAAACCTCCGCTTTAATGTTGCATCCATCCTTGAAAGGTCAAGGTGGAGCACCCGGTTTCTATTCGGGTTTGCTATCCAACTCAACCGCAGGCACTTCGGGCGCAGCCGGTTCGGGGGCGAGGCGGCTCTCCACCTGGGGCGAGCGCAGGATCAGCCACACACTCAACCCGGCAAACACCAGCACGAACGCCTCGGCAGGCCACATCCCGCCCGGCAGCTGGGCGATCATCACCGCGCCGAAGTTTAACGCCGTGTGGACCAGCAGCGCCAGCCAGTAAAATACCGGCCTGCGGTAGCGCACCGAATAGTAAACCAGCAGCGTCATGCCGATGTGCACGAGAATCGTCAAGAAGCGCTCGACGCCCCCCAGCACGAACACCGACGGCGCGAGGCCGAGGAACTGGCTCTTGACCATTTCGCCGCTGCCCCCCAGCGATGGGGCGATCAGCGTATCGAAGGTGCCGTTGTTGATCGCCAAACTGATGACCAGGTTGTTGATGTAGGTGAGGCCCACCAGCGCAATCGCCTCGAAGCCGCCGTGCCCGGCCCCGTAGGCCAGGGCGTTCTTGGTTTCCAGCCGGTCTTTGAGCAGAAAGCGGAAGGCCACGTAACGGCCGGTTTCCTCGAACAGCCCCGCGGTGAGGCTGAGGAAGAGCACGAACAAGAGCGTGTTCGATGCCAGGCTCTGATACCAATCCAGCTTGCCAAGCTGCTGCAACAGCGGGATGCGCACGAGCAGCTGGACGACCAGGAAGACCAGCGCGCCCACCGCCACCGCCAGGAACGAGGCTTTGCGCCGCACGCACAGGTAGACTGCCAGGGCAATCGGGAAGCCAAAGATCAGAACCAGCGATACGCTCATCCACACAATCGAAGCGCTTGGAACCATCGGGAAGCTCCTTAAAATCCAGGTACCTTATTGTATACCGGGAACCTGAAAGCGCTCACAGGTTTTTGCCCCCGCGCGCCACTCGGGCCGACAGAGGCGCCTATAATATAGGTGACCCGAAAGAGATCCCCAATAAGCGATCACAACGATCCCCATTCTCACAGGAGGCTGGCATGGATATGCTTCACGTCCAAGACGGACAGATCGTCACCGCCGCAGGCAAGCCCGTGCGCCTGCGCGGCTTTAACATCGGCGGCTGGCTGAACATGGAAGACTTCATCGACGGCTACACCGGCGCCGAGCACAACCTGCGCGCCACCATGGCGCGCATCCTCGGGCCGCAAAAGGCGGGCTTCTTCTTCGAGCGCCTGCTGGATTACTTCTTCACCGAAGATGACGTGGCCTACATGCGCAGCCTGGGGGCCAACCTGCTGCGCCTGCCTTTCAACTACCGCCACTTCGAGGCGGATGCCCGGCCGTTCACATACCTCGAAGAGGGCTTTCGCCGCCTCGACCGGGCCGTGGAGTGGTGCGCCCGCCACGGCATCTATGTCATCCTCGACCTGCACGCCGTGCCCGGCTGGCACAACCCCGATTGGCACTCCGATAACGCGCACGTGCACATCCTGCTCTACTCGCAGCCGCACTTCCAGGAGCGCGCCGCGGCGCTCTGGCAAGAGATCGCCCGGCGCTACGCCGGCAACCCGGCCGTGGCCGGTTACGACCTGATGAACGAACCCGTCACCCGCCTCGAATACGAGCAGTACCGCCCCTCCTATTACGATTGGCCGGCCCTCAACGGCGTCTTCCGCAAGCTCGCCGCCGCCATCCGCGCCGTGGACCGCGAGCACATTCTCTTCCTGGAAGGCGATGAGTTCGCCACCCAGTTCGACGGGCTGGACGTGAGCTTCGACGCCAACCTGGCCGTCTCCACGCACAATTACACGGCCCCCACCACCTCGCGCGGAGCCTACCCGGGCGTCTTCGGCGGCAAAACCTGGAACCGCGACGCGCTCGCCGCCGAATTTACCGCCCACAGCGGCACGCGCCTGGCAAGCCGGATGCGCCTGCCCATCTTCGCCGGCGAATTCGGCGTGTGGTACCGGCCCGCCCCGCAGGAGATCGAACAGCGCGTGCGCGCCCTGGATGACCAGCTCTCCGTGTTCGAATCGGCCGGGGCGCACTGGACGATCTGGACGCTCAAAGACATCGGCGCGATGGGCACGCTCAACCTGGCCCCCGGCTGCGATTACCTGCGCCTGATCGACCCCGTCCTCCAGGCCAAGCACCTGCTGGACGATTGGGACTCTCCCGCGCCCGCCACCCCTGCGGCCGCGCAGATGAAAGCCCTGGCCGACGGCATCGATTCAGCCCTGGCCGGGCTCGGCCTGGACGCGCGCATCGAACGCAACCGCTTCGGCCAGTTCAGCCTGTTCGGCTACCTGGCGCAGTTCCTGCAGGTGCCCTACGCGCGCCTGTTCAAAGACCTGACGGAAGCGCAGATCGACGCGCTGCTGCAGGCTTTTGCCTTCAAGAACTGCGTCCCCAACCGCCCCCTCGAGGAGGTGCTGAAGAAGCACTTCCAGGCTTAGGGGTCAGTCAAGTTAATTTTGGCAAAAAAAAGCCGGGGCCGGGCGGGTTGTTCACCCACTCGGCCCCGGCGCCTTGCTTACGCTGCGCCCGCGGCCCCGGGTTTACGGGCCGACAATGCGCCCATCCACCACCGGGCCGACCGGCGAGTTGGCGGCCACGTAGTCAATGGCCACCTGCAGCAGGTCGTCACCCGGCTGCAGCACGTTGGTGCCCTGGCTGAAGATGGTGTACCCATCGCCGCCGGTGAACATAAAGTCGTTGGTGACGAAGCGCACCGTGTCCGTCGGGCCGATCGGGGTGAGCGGCCCGTTCACGCCTTGCGGCGCCTTCCACATTCCCACGATCACCGGGTTCAAGCCGTTGCAGGTATATTGCACCTTCAGGCCCGAAATCTGCGGGAAGCGCCCCGTGGCGATGGCCGGGTTGCACTTGGGCGAGAAGCCGTTGAGGAAGGCCTGCTCGAGCTGCGCCCCGGTGAGCGTTTCGATGACGGTGCGGTTGCCAAAGGGCAGCACGGCGAACATCTCGCCCCAGGTGATTTCACACGGCTGTTCGCCCGCCGAGGGCGGCGAGCACAGCAGATCTTGCCGCAAGCCGCCGGAATTGGTGTAGGCCGCGTCCACGCCGGGGTACTTCAAGCGCATCGCATCGGCCACCATGTTGCCCATCGCCGATTCGAACAGGCGGGTGGGCGCGCGCAGGATATCAAACTGCTGCGTGCCGATCACCTGGTTGCGCAGCACCGCCGTCTGGGCGTTGGCGTCGTCCACAATGGCCTGCACGTCCGGGCGGGCAGCCACCCCAAGGTTCTTGGCGATGCGCGTGGCGGCGCCGGCCCATTCCACATTTTGCCCGTGGACGACCATCTGCACCACCGAGTAGCTCGCGCCCGCGTTGATGCCTTCGGCCACCAAAATGCGCCCGACCATCATATTCGAGACGCGGTGCGTGTGGCCTGCCAGGACGACATCCACTTCCGTGTCCTGAATGCCATTCACGATGGTCATGATCGGCCCCTGCCAGGGAACCGCCGCCACGCCATCCACGGCGTTCGAGCCAAGCGCGCTGCCCTGGTGGATGAGCACCACCTGCACCCTGACGCCCTGCTTGCGCAGTTTGGCCGACTCAGTGCGGATGGTATCCACCTCGTCGAGGAAGGCCAGCCCGGCCGTAGCGCCCGCGCTGACCAGTTCGGGGGTTTCCTTCAATTCGATGCCGATCACCCCCACGCGCGTGTTGCCAAAGTCGAACACGTGCGTGCCTTGCACCCAATCGGGGTTTTGCAGGGTGGTCTCATCGACGATGTTGGCCCCCAGGAAGGGGAAGTTGGCGCGCGCCTGGTGATCGAGCAGGCGGGGAATGCCGTAATCGAACTCGTGGTTGCCGTAAGAAGTGGCCATCAGGCCCCAGGCATTTTCCACGTCGATCGCCGGGGCATCTTGCAGCAGCCCCGAGTTGGCCGGAGAAGCGCCCACGTTATCGCCCGAGGCGAACAGGAAGGACTGGCCCTGGAACCGGGCCGATTCCTCGTCGAACATCGTCGCCAGGAAAGCCGAGCCGCCGACCGAGACGTTGCGTCCGTCAATGACGTAGTTGGTCGGATCGAGCTGGCCGTGGAAGTCCGTCAGGCCGGTGATCGGCACCAGGGTGCGCGCGTCGCCGCCGCGCAGCAGGTCGAGGCGAACCACGCCCTGCGATTGCTGCGGTTCCGGGATGCCCATAAAGTAAGCGATGGTGGGGGCCAGGTCAATGGTGCGCAGGCCGCTCGCCACCACGTTCGGTTGAATGCCCTTGCCGCCGGCCAGGAACGTGGCGCGCATGTTCACATTCGCGGCCAGGTTCTGCACATCCGGCACATAACCGTGCTGGCCGAAGAAGGCCGAGCGGGCCACCAGCGTGCCGGGGGTGGCGGCGTCGAACTGGTAGGGCGGGTAGGCAAAGACCACCAGGTCGCCGGTGCGCGTGGGATGCGCCATATCGGCGTAGCTATCGGGCCCGTTGGGGATGTAGCGCGCCTCGGCCTTGCTGTAGGCGCGGTCGATCATCATCCAGGTTTCCGGGTTGCCGTCGCCGGTCCAGTCGTTGGGGTCTGAAAGCGAGAGGTAGGCGTTGCGGATCTGCTCCACCGTGGCGTCCACCTGGTTGGCAGGCACCTGGGTGAAGCCCCCGCCCGCCGGGTCGCGTCCGGCCACGTTGAGGTAAATCTGCACCGTGCCGCCGGCCCAGCAGGCCTTGGCCTTGCCGATGGTCTCACCGGTGGCGGGGCGGCAGTTAGAGGTCTGCGGTTTGGAGAGCAGGCCCAGGTCCACCAGCACCTTGCTGGCATCGATGGCGAGGAACTGCGGGGCAAAGCCGTGGTCGGAAGAAACAATGGTGGTGACGTCTTTGTCCATCAGCGACTGCACCAGCCCCAAGACACGGTCCGCGCCTTCGTAGGCCGATTGGAGGAATTTGGTGCGCTGGGCCACGCGGCCGTCGGGCGTGCCGTTCACCTGCACGTCGTCGTAGGCCGGGTTCGGGTCGCCGGAGGGCAGCACCGGAGAGATCAAGCCCAGGAACTGGTGCGAGAACTCGTCGGTGGTCGGGAAGCCCACCATCGCCAGGTCGGGCTGGTAGGTCTTGAGGATGTACTTGATCAACGGGGTAGCAAAGGTCTCCCAGTAGAGGCCCTGTTCCACGTAGGTCTCCTCGCTGACGATGCCGGCTTCAAGGATGGCGAAATCGGCGGCGGTGGAGGAGGGGAACTTTTCGGCGACGAAGTCTTCAAACGAACCGGTAAAGCCCGGCTCGCCGCCCCAGTTCAACCACGAGGCGTTGGCGCGCGCCACCGAAGTGTGGAAGAGGCGCACCTTCGAAAGATCGGGGCTGAGTTCTTCGACCTTCACCAGCATACCGGCGGTCTTGCCGTTGAGCGCGCCGCCCGAGATCGTCACCTTCACATCGGCCCACTGCCCGCGCTTGAGCGTGGCAACGGCGGCCGAACCGTCTTTGCTGAAGGAGAAGAGCACGCGGTCGTAATCCACCTTGCCGTTGTTGGACGAGTCGAAAATGTAGGCGTTCAGGCCGTATTTATCGACGCCGAAATCCAGCACGCGCAGGCGCATCTCTTTGGCCGGGCTGAAGGAGTTGGGCACATTCGTCCAGCCCGAAGCATCCGCCGGGGCCGCGCCGGCGAAGGGCGGCTGCCCGGCGAACCCGGCGGGGTGGTCGAATTGCAGACCAAACGAGGCCGTGAAGGCCGCATCATCGGTGGGGCTGATGAAGTTGGTCGCCACGCCGCGCCCGGAGAAGAAGCCGCGGAAGTCCACCGTGGGGCCGTTGATCACGCCAACGCGCCCGCCGGCCCATTCGATCTGCGCCACCTTCTTGCCGCCGCGCTCGGCAGCCTGCGCCAGCGATTCCGCCTGGAGCACGCCGTTATCGAACGAACCGGTGCGGTTGGCAAACGGGGCGCCGTTGATGGCGAAGGTGTTGTTCGTCGAGCCATGCACGCCGGACCAGGCGCCGGTCTCAAGGCTGTACCACCCTGCGCCGGTGTTCGGCGGGGCCTGGGTGAGCAGGCCGGCGTCTGCGGCGCTCGCGCCGTTGCGCAGCAGCTTGCTCAGGTTCGGCATGTTCTTCTTGGAGGCGAACTGCTCCACCAGGTCTTGCCGCATGCCATCGGCAACAAAAAAGACGACCTTGTTTTTGTCGTCCTGGCGCGAATTCTCAGCCGGGGCTGCCGCCAAGACGGCGGAGGGGAGCGATGAGAAGCACAATACGAGGGTGACAAAGAGCGCGAAAGCCCGCTTGAACATGGAATGTTTCATAGGGTTCCTTATCTGGTCGGATTATCAACAAGGCGCCGGGAAGGTCCGTGGGGGCGCTTCCGGCAATCCGGTCGCAGGCCGGACCTCACAAGAAGACCGGCAGGCAGATTGCATGATTCTTTTTCTGTAAATTGGGGGGCAAGCTCCCCAATTTACAGCAAAACGAAAGCACAACCGGCAGGCAGCACACAGGTATTGATCTATCCGGAGAGACAGATTTGTCGCGATCACCTCCTGAACGATGCACACGAGAGGTGTTTTGTAAGAAACCACCCTTTTCGGACATTGTATATATGAATTATACTTGTTTTTGTCAAGAAAGAATCTAAGAATTTCGAGAGCACGCCGGGCTTCCGCCCTGCGCTATAATACAGCTGCGTCACACCGCCCCCTCTTCCTATGGTTCATCCTGGAGGCCCCATGCAAACCCAACCGCTTGGCTCATCCGACCTGCAGGTCACGCGCATCGCCTACGGCTGCATGCCGCTGGGCGGCACGTGGGACGCCGCCCCGTTGAGCGATTCCACGCGCAAAGAGGCCCTGCGCAGCATCCGCGCCGCCCTCGACGAGGGCATCAACTTCTTCGACCATGCCGATATCTACTGCATCGGCAAATCGGAAGAGGCCTTCTCGGCCGTCTGGGATGAAGCGCCCAACCTGCGCGGAAAAATCATCCTGCAGAGCAAGTGCGGCATCCGCTTTGCGGGCGAGCCAAACCCGGCCTCGCCGCACCGCTTCGACTTCAGCTACGCCCACATCCTGCGCTCGGTGGAGGGCAGCCTCAGGCGCCTCAAGACGGATTACCTCGACGTGCTCCTCCTGCACCGGCCCGACCCGCTGGTAGAGCCGGAGGAGGTGGCGCGCGCCTTCGACGAGCTGCACCAGGCCGGCAAGGTGCGCTGGTTCGGCGTGAGCAACCACACCGCCGCCCAGCTCGAGCTGCTGCGCGCCTATCTGCGCCAGCCCATCGTCGCCAACCAGGTGGCCTTCAACGTCATCCACACCGGCATGCTCGACGAGGGCATCGTCTTCAACCAGGATAACCCCAAGCTGGCGCGCAACGAGGGGACCATCGAATACTGCCGCCTGCACAACATCACCCTGCAGTCCTGGGGGTCGCTCGCCTGGGGGCTGCTCACCGGGCGCGCGCCCGAGAAGCCCGCCGAGCACATCACGCGCACCTCGGCCCTGCTGGCAGAGATGGCCCGCGCGAAGGGCGTCCCGCCCGAGGCGCTGCTCGTCGCGTGGATCCTGCGCCACCCCGCGCGCATCCAGGCCATCATCGGCACCACCCAGCCGGGGCGCATCGCCGCCTCTTGCCGCGCAGACGGGCTGGAGCTGGACCGCGAGGAGTGGTACCGCCTGTTCACCGCCGGGAGGGGCGAAGCCCTGCCGTAAGAAGAAGCGGCCGGAGCCGTTACGCCAAAGAAGGGGATCTTCCATTCTCTTGTAGTAACGGCTTCAGCCGTTTCTGCATTCCTCTCCCCTTTTCCGGTACAATACAAGGTCGGGAGGCCGATGTGATCACCTCTGACCAAATCGAAGCCTGGATCCGCGAGATCGAAGAGCGCCCGGCGTCTGCGGCGGGCATCCTGCGCGCCATCGCCGCCCGCCTGGCCGAACTCGACGCCTGGAACGAAGAGCTCCTCGCCGATAACATCGCCCTGCGCAGCGGCGAGCGCGCCGAGGAATACGAGAAGCGCATCGCCAGCCTGGAATATCAGCTCGAAATGCTCGGGCGGCAGGTGGGGCAGGGCGCTCCGGCGCTTGCCGCCGCGCCCGAAGGCGCCAGCCTGCTGCTCTTCAACCCGCGCGGGCAGGTGCTGCGCCTCAACCTCCAGCCGGATGCGCTCAAGCCCGCCGCCCGGCTGGCCGCTTTCACGCAGCCCCTCCCGCCGGATTCCCCTCCGCCCGGCCTGCTCGTCACCAGCCCGCACGAAGAACTGCTCTTCGTGTTCGATTCGGGCCGGGCCATCACCCTGGCGGCGGGCAAGATCGCTTTGGCGGAAGGCGATTTGAGCTGGCAGGGCGCTTACCGCGTGGACGCGCGCCCCGGCGAAGAGCTGGCCGCCGTGCTGCCCATCGCGCGCATGGCCATGCACGAAGCCTGCGCCCAGGTCAGCCGGCGCGGGTGCGTCAAGCTGATGCTCAAGGCCTCCTTCGAGAGCTTCGTGGCGCGCGGCACCATCGGCGCGGGGGTCAAGCGCAAGCCCGACCGCACGGCCGCGCTGGTCTTCTGCGCGCGCGAAGGCCGCCTGGCGCTGGCCACCCGCGAGGGCTACCTGCTCGGCATGGACGTGGCCAAACTGCCCTTCGCCCCGGAGGAAATCCTCCAGCTTTCGGTCAGCGACCACGTGGTGGCGGCCTTCTCCCCGGGCAGCAAGGCTTCCATCCTGGTGATGACCAACGTCGGCAAGGTGCTCCACCGCGAGGCCGCCTGGCTTGAGCCGGCCATCTCCTACAAGTCGCGCGGGCAGGCCGTCTTCTCTCCGGCGCGGCGCGAGGCCGGGGTGCGCGCCATCGGCGCCGCCGCCGTGGATGAAGCCGACTGGAGCGTGGCCCTGCGCGCCGACGGGGCCTTGCTGGCCTTCCCGGTGGAAGGGCTGCTGGCCTCCGGCGCGGTGGACGCCGATTCGCAGGCCGCCGGGCTGCTCAGCTTTGCCGCCTTCAGCCCGCAAGGATAGGCCGCGATGAGCCTGCGCGTCGGCATCGACTTCGGCACCTCCAATTCGGGCGTGGCTGTCTCCGATGGCAGCCGGGTGCGCGTGCTGCCGATCGACCCGCAGAACCTCGTCCCCGAAGTGGTCAAGACGATCCTCTACATCACCCGCGACGGCGAAGCGCTCATCGGGCAGGAAGCCGTCGAACTGTATTACCGGCAGAATATCGGCCGCCAGCGCAGCATCGTCAAGAAATGGGTCGGCGAGGTGGAATATCACGGCGCGGAGATGTTCTACGTCACCGACGTGTACGCATACGTTGACGAGTTGGCCCCCGGGCGCCTGCTGCAATACCTGAAGACGGCCCTGCGCTCGGAAGGTTACGAGGGCACGCGCGTTTTCGAGCGCTTCTATTCCACCACCGAGCTGATCGCCATCTACCTGCGCGAGCTGAAGCGCCGCGCCGAAGCCCTGCTGGGCGAAGAGATCGAGGGGGTCACCCTGGGCCGGCCGGTGCGCTTCTCAGATGACCCGCAGCGCGACCGGCGCGCCCAGGAGGCGCTCGCCGAAGCCGCCCGGCAGGCCGGGTTCAGGTCGGTCGAGTTCGAGCTCGAACCCGTCGCCGCGGCCCTGTTCTACGAGCGCACCCTGCGCCGCCCGCAGGACGCGCTGATCTTCGATTTCGGCGGCGGCACGCTGGATATCACCATCATGCGCCTGGGCAGCCCGCAGGAGCGCGAGGTGTACGCCTCGGGGGGCATCGGCATCGCCGGCAGCGACTTCGACAGCGCCATCATCCGCCGGCGCATGTTGCCGCACTTCGGCCTGGGGCGCGTGGAAGGCCGCCCCGAGATCCTCGCGTTGATCAACGCCGTTTCGGATTGGATCTCGCTGCCCGAGCTGTGCGTGCCCTCCGCGCGCCACCACCTGCAGGCGGCGGTGAAGGCCGGGGTGGCCCCGGTGCAGCTCAAGGCCCTCGAGTCACTCATCTTCAACGACCTGGCCTTCACCTTCTACCGCGCCGTGGAGGAGGGCAAGATCGCCCTATCCAGCCAGGGCGCCAGCGTGATCCGCCTCAAGGAGGCGGGCATCGACCTGTGGGAGCTCTACACGCGCGGGCAGTTCGAGCAGGACATCCGCGAGCACCGCGAGAAGATCGAGCAGGTGCTGCTCGAGACGCTGCAGGCCGCCGGGCGCGAACCCGGGCAGATCGACGCCGTCGTCACCACGGGCGGGTCGTCGAACATACCGGTTTTCACCGCCATGCTGGCGCGCATCTTTGGGGCCGGTAAGCTGGTGGCCTCCGATGCGTTCAGCAGCGTCAGCGCCGGGCTGGGCATCCGCGCCGGGCAATCAGCGAAAAGCTAACGCAAAGAAGATCGCTCGAGATCGTCTGCCCCGACCACAGGCGCATGAAATCGCGGTTTTTCCATAGGCCGGTAAACTTCCGGTCTATTTCACGCAGGCGAACATCAGGTTAAAACTCAGGTGCGGCCACAGCCGGTGATGGATGTGCACCGCGCGGTTGCGGCCAATGGTCACCTCGCCGAAAAAATCGATCTGCCGGAAGCCCGCCTGCTGGAAGAGCGTCCGCCAGGCGGCAGGCGTGAGCGTGGAGATGTGGGTGCGGTCGAAGAAGTTGCTCAAGAGCGTCGCCACGCCCCCGACCAGCCCAAAGTTGTTCGGCATCGAGCCGATGATCACGCCGCCCTCCACCAGCGAGGCGTACATCCGGCGGATGGCCGCCTCGGGCCGCCGCAGGTGTTCGAGCAGGTTGAACGCCGCGATCACATCATAGCGCCGGTGCGGCAGGGTGTGCGTTTCGATGTTGGCGTGGCGGATGCTGCTGCCGAAGTCGGGCTGCAAATCTTCCACGGCGTTGCGCGAAATTTCGATGCCCTCCACCGAAAAGTGACGCGCCGCCTGGCGCAAGAAGCCCGCTTTTCCACAGCCGATTTCCAGGAGGTTGCCGGTCTGTTTATAGGCTAGCAGTGCCGCCAGGCGTCGCCGGTTGCGCTGAGAGTTTGGCGTCTCGCGCAGCAGGAAGTTTTCATGGTAGTGGTCATCGTAGTCGGATTGGATCAGCTTCATGCGCGCCTACCGGGCAGGTGCGGCTTCCTCGCTGCGGTCGGTGGCCGGCGGCGGCTCGGGCGAGAGCGCCGAGATTTCGGCGCGCAGCTCGGGCGTCATCGGCACATCCACCGATTTCAACGAGCCTTCCAGTTGCTGCAGGTTACGCGCGCCGATGATCGGCGCCGTCACCGCGGGGTGGCTGCCCACCCAGGCCACCGCCAGGGCTGCCGGTTCGAAGCCGCGCTCCTGTGCGAACCGGCTGAAGCGTTCCGCCACCTCGAAGACCCAATCGCCTGCGTAGCGCGTTTTGTACATGGCGTTTTCCACCAGGCGGCCGCTTGGGGGGCGTTTGTCAAGGCCGTATTTGCCCGTCAGCAGCCCGCCGCCCAGCGGGCTGTAGGGAATCACCCCCAGGCCTTCGCTGAGCGCCAGCGGCAGCAGCTCCACCTCGGCCTGGCGCTTCACCAGGTTGTACATCGGCTGCAGGCAGGCGAACGCCGCCCAGCCGTGCAGCGCGCTCAGGCCAAGGGCTTTGGCCACCTGCCAGGCAGCGAAGTTGCTGGCCGCGGGGTAGAGCACCTTGCCGGCTTTCACCAGGTCGTCCAGGGCGCGCAGCGTCTCGGGCAGGGGGGTGTGGTCGTCAAAGTGATGGATGAAATAGATGTCGAGGTGGTCGGTGCCGAGGCGGCGCAGGCTGCCCTCCACCTGGGCCAGGATGTTGCGCCGCGAAGCTCCGCGCGCGTTCACGTCCTGCCCGGTGGGGAAGTACACCTTGCTGGTAATGACCAGTTCATCGCGGCTGCCGGCCATCAGCCGCCCGAGGATTTCCTCCGAGCGCCCGCCCGCGTAGGTGTTGGCGCAATCGAAGAAATTGATCCCCGCATCGCGGCAGCGCCGGAAGAGCGCCGCCGAGGTCGCCTCATCGGCATCCCCGCCGAACGACATGGTGCCAAAGCAAAGCTGGCTCACCTGCACGCCGGTGCTTCCCAAGAAGCGGTATTCCATACGCACCTCTGTTTTTTTCATCCATTGTACCAACTTTCCAAAATAGGTCTTAGGAAATGAACCACGAAAGCATGCGAAGTAACGCTAAAAAGGCACTCATCCTTCGCGTTCTTCGCGGTTCAATTCCTCTTATTCGCGTCCTTTCGCGTTCTTCGCGGTTCCATCCCTCTTCAAGAGCCATCAAACCACGAAGGCACGCGAAGTAACGCGAATAAGATTCTTTTCCTTCGCGCCCTTCGCGGTTCAATTCCTCCTATTCGCGCCCTTTCGCGTTCTTCGCGGTTCCATCCCTCTTCAAGAGCCATCAAACCATGAAGGCACGCGAATAAGATTCTTTTCCTTCGCGCCCTTCGCGGTTCAATTCCTCGTATTCGCGACCATTCGTGTTCTTCGCGGTTCCATCTCTCTTCAAGAGCCATCAAACCATGAAGGCACGCGAATAAGATTCTTTTCCTTCGTGACCTTCGCGGTTCAATTCCTCTTATTCGCGCCCATTCGTGTTCTTCGCGGTTCCATCTCTCTTCAAGAGCCATCAAACCACGAAGGCACGCGAATAAGATTCTTTTCCTTCGCGTTCTTCGCGGTTCAATTCCTCTTATTCGCGCCCATTCGCGTTCTTCGCGGTGAATTCTTCATTCCCATGGATTCTATGTTATAATCTCCCCTCTGGCGGGCAAACCGCCAGGACAGTGATCGTGCTTGTTCTGAGTGCCTTGCTGTGACCAGCAGGGCGCTTTTGTTGTTTAGGAGTACCACAGATATGCTTCCAGAGTTCGAAAACTTGGGCCTGCTCGGCCGCTTTGTCGATACCGTCGAGCAGATTGGCTTCACCCAGCCCACCCCCATCCAGCAGGCGGCCATCCCGGCCCTGCTGGAAGGCCGCAACGTCGTCGGGCAGGCGCAAACCGGCACCGGCAAGACCGCCGCTTACGCGCTGCCCATGCTGCAGCGCCTCCAACCGGGGATCGGGGCCGTCCAGGCCCTCGTCCTGGCCCCCACGCGCGAGCTGGCCATCCAGGTCGTCGAGGCCACCGAGCGCCTCGCGCGCGGCTCGGCGCGCATCCTCGCCGTTTACGGTGGCCAGTCTTACCAGATCCAAAAGCGCGCCCTGGCGCGCGGCGTGGATGTGGTGGTGGGCACCCCCGGGCGCCTGATTGACCTGATCCGCCAGGGCGTCCTCGACCTGAGCGCCGTGCGCTACTTCGTCCTCGACGAAGCCGACGAAATGCTCGAAATGGGCTTCATCGACGATGTCGAAACCATCCTCGGCTACGTGCCGTGGGACCGGCAAATCGCGCTCTTCTCGGCCACCATGCCCGAGGCGGTGCGCAAGCTGGCCGGGCAATACGTGGCCAACCCCTGCGAGATCAAAATCAACCCCGCCCAGGTCACCGTGGCCGAGACGGAGCAGCGCTACCTGCGCGTGCGCGAGGAAAATAAACTGGCGGCCCTCACCCGCCTGCTCGAAACCGAAGACGTGCAAAGCGCCCTCATCTTCGCGCGCACCAAACTGCGCGCCCAGGAACTGGCCGACGGGCTGGCCGGGCGCGGCTTCGCCGCCGAAGCCCTCCACGGCGACCTCAACCAGTCGCGCCGCGAGACGGTGCTCAACCGCTTCCGCCAGCGCGCCATCACCCTGCTGGTGGCCACCGACGTGGCCGCGCGCGGGCTGGATATCGAGAACGTCTCGCACGTGTTCAATTACGACTCACCCGACGACGCCGAAAGCTACGTGCACCGCATCGGGCGCACCGGGCGCGCCGGCAAAAAGGGCGTGGCGATCACCTTCTTCGTGCCGCGCGAGCGCGGGCGCATCCAGGCCGTCGAGGCCTACACCCGCCAGCCGCTGCGCGAAATGCCCATCCCCACCCGCGAAGAAATCCTGGCCCGCCGCGATGAGCGCTTCATCGGCCGCCTGCAAGAGCAGCTCGGCGCCGCCGGGCAGGGAACCGAGCAAGCGTTGATCGCCCGGCTGAGCCAGAGCGGCCTGAGCCTGGAAGATATTGCTGCGGCGGCCATCCGGCTGGCGCGCAGCAGCCAGAATGAGCACCCCCTGGAGGAGATCGTCGAGCCTGCCCGCGAGCAGCGCCCCCGGCGCCCCTTCGCTCAGGCCGATGCTTCGGCCCTCTCGCCCTACGACCCGCGCAAAAAGGCGCACCGCGAGCAGCCCGCCCGCCTCAAGGGCCAAAAAGCGGGTTCCGGCATGGTGCGCCTGCTGATGAACCTCGGCAACGCGCACGGCCTGCGTCCCAGCGACGTGGTCGGGGCCATCGCCAGCGAGGTGGGCATCCCGGGGCGGGCCATCGGCGTGATCGACATTCACGCCGAGCACACCTTCGTGGATGTGGCCGAGCGGCACGTCCAGCAGGTGCTGCAGGCGAGCAGCGGCAAGTATTACCTGCGCGGAAAGCCCGTGCTGCTCACCCTGGCCAACTAAGCCACAGGAATTCCAATCCAATCGGGTGCGGTCGTTCAAACGACCGCACCTTTTTGTTGCTGCAAGGCGGTTTTCATTTTTCCTCTATAATATTTCTATTCCAACCGGAGGCACTCAACAATGAAAATCACCGACCTGAAATGCGCCGTCATCGGGCAAAACCCGGTTGTGCGCATCACCACCGACGAAGGCATCTACGGCTACGGCGAGGCTGAAAATTCCAAGCCCTACCTGAAGCCGCACGTCCTCTTCTATAAGCAGTACCTGATCGGCGAAGACCCCACCAACGTGGAGCGCGTGATGCTCAAGATCCGCCGTATGGGCAGCTTCAAGCCCTGGGGCAGCTCGGTGAGCGCCATCGAAATGGCCCTCTGGGATATCGCCGGCAAGGCCGCCGGGGTGCCCGTGTATAAGCTCCTGGGCGGCAAAGTGCGCGACCGCGTGCGCGTCTATAACGGCGGGGTGCGCTTCCCGATGAGCGGGCATTCCCCGCAAGACTACGCCGACAACATGGCTAAAATGAAAGCCGCCAAAGAGGGCTTCAGCATCATCAAAGCCGCCGTGGGCTTTCACAGCGGCATGACCGGCAGCGTGCCGGGCTTCTTCTATGGCGACCTGCAGGGCGGCCCCCCGCATTCCAACCGCGGGCCGCTCACCGAGCGCGGCCTCAAGCACGTCATCGCCTGCGTGGAAGCGATGAAAGCCGTCTTGGGCGATGAGATCGGCCTGGCGCTCGATTGCGGCCCCGGCTGGATGGTCCCCGACGCGATCCGCCTGGCCAAAGCCCTCGAACCGCTCAACGTGATGTGGCTGGAAGATCTGATCACCGGCGATTACATGCCCTACGTGCTGGCCGATGTTTACCGCGAGGTGACGCGCAGCACCTCCACCCCCATCCACACCGGCGAGCAGATCTACCTGCGCCAGAACTTCAAGGAATTGATCGAGTCGCACGCCGTCAACATCATCGGCCCCGACCCGGCCGATATCGGCGGCATTGCCGAACTCAAATGGGTGGCCGAATACGCCGACCTGCACGGCATTCTCATGGCCCCGCACGGCATCTTCGATGGGTTGATCGGCCTGGCCGCCCTCGTCCAGGTGGCGGCCACGCTCCCGCAGAACTACATCGCCTTCGAATACCCCGTGGCGCGCCCCGATTGGTGGTACAGCATCATCACCGGCCTGCCGGACCCGATCGTCAAGAACAGCCTGATCGACGTGTGGGACACCCCCGGCCTGGGGGTTGATTTCATCGTCGAAGAGGCGAAGAAGCACCTCAGCGAGGAAGACGCCGGGTTCTTTGATTAACCCTATCGTGAATGGTTAACAAAAAAATTGTGGGGGCGGCCCCACAATTTTTTTTGAACAGAAATGCACAACCCGCTTTTCCGGGCAGGATGATAGCCGGAAGGCCGACGCACCCTTACCAGACTCGTTCCAGGTCGGGGTTATCTTGCGAGCGGCGGCCCACCTTGGCCATGTCGATCCACTCGCCGTGCACCTTGATGCGCACCACGTCGGCGGTGTAATCGGTGACCGTCGGGCCGTGGTTGTCGAAGAGCGCCGAGCCGACCGCATAGATATCCACCGGCACGCGCAGACGCTCGAAGCGGCGGATTTTCTCAGGCCCAAACCCGCCCGAAACGACGATGCGCACATTGCGGCAGTATTCGCGGGCGCGCTCGCGCCATTCCTCGGGCAGGTCCCAGCTTTCCCAGGCGCTGTCTAACCCCTGGCGCACCAGGAAGCACAGCCGGGGGTTCACGCCCAGGTCGAGGGCGGGGTCGCCCAGGGGCGGCACCGAAACATCCCGCAGGCTGGCGCTGGTATCCAGGCGCACGCCATACAGACGGTAGCGCTCGGCTTCTTTCTCGTTGCCGGCCTCGCATAATCGGCGGTAGCGCTCGAACATCACCTGGCACACCAGCCGGGAATCGCCCACGCAGTCGTTGTTGAAGTCTACCAGCGCGATGCGCGGGATGCTGGTGGGCAGCACCTCGGCGAAGGCCAGCATGGCCGCGGCGGTATCACCCAGGAAGCTGGCGATGGCCGAGTGCGAGACGGTTCCGCCGCCCGCGCCGCCCCACCAATCGCCCTGCGCATCGGTGGAGACGAACGGCCCGAGCGTGCTGGCGTTATCCATATTCACGCGTTGCACGGCGATATTGTAGGCATAGCCGTCGGCGGCCTGCACCTCGTGCACGTCAAAGCGCGCCGGGAAGAACAGCACCGGCTTGCCGTGCGCGGCGATGAGCGTCTCATAGACGTTCGTCGCCACGCGGCTGGCGCGCGTGAGGATGCCCAGCGTGGGGGTTTCGAGGATGGCAAAATCGCGGTACCTCCCGCGCACGCGGATCACCGGGTGAATGTTGAGCGGGTCGCCGTCCGAGATCACCACCGTGCCGTCGTGCACCGCCCACACCTCCAACTGATCGGCCGTGTTGATGAACTTCTCGCCCTCGTAATAGCCGGTGCAGTGGCGCAGCATGGTCAGCGCCTTATCCACCCCCACCACCAGGGTGGTGCCCACGCGGCGGGTGAACCATTGCATCTCCACCTCGATATCGCCCACGGCAATGCCCTCTGCCGAGGCTTGCGAAGAAAGCTTGTGGTGCGCCCCTTGATAGGTGTACCCCTGCCCGGCAAGTGCCGTCAACATGGTGGCGATATTGGTGAAGTACTTATCGCTATACCAACCCCGGCGCATGCGTTCAATATCCAGCTTGAACGTAGCGTTGTCCAGACGCTGGCCATCGAAGATGCTCATTCGGCTTATCCTCCGCTGACTGGTAAGACGATCGTAATGGTGGTGCCCTCGCCCACCGTCGAATCTACCCACACGCGGCCCTGGTGGCCCTCGATGATCGATTTCACGATAGCCAATCCCAGGCCGGTACCGGCCATTTCGGGCGTGGCGTTCGAGGCCCGGTAGAATTTATCGAAGATATACGGCAGATCCAGCGACGGGATGCCGATACCGTTATCAATCACCTGCAAGATCACCTGGCTCTTTTCCACATGCCCCGAGATGGTGATCGTCCCGCCCGCAGGCGTGTATTTGAGCGCGTTATCGAGCAGGTTGTCGATCATCTGGCGCATCTGCACCGGGTTGGCCAGGATGGGCGGCATGCTGGTTGGCAGGTTGATCTGCAGGTGATGGCCCTTTTCGGCCAGCTTCTTGCGCAGCCCGTCGGCCGAATAGTGGATGATCTGGTCGAGCTGAACCGATTCCTTGCGCGTGTCGAAGCCCGCCTCGATGCGCCCCAGGTCGAGCAGGTCATCCACCAGGCTGGTGATGTTGTGGACGCTCACCTGCACGCGGCGGATAAAATCGCGCTGCAGGTCGTTGATGTTGCCCGCGCGCTCGATCAGCTCCACATAGCCCAAGATGGCCGTCAACGGTGAGCGCAGGTCGTGCGAGACGGTGTGGACAAAGTCGCTCTTGATCTGGTCGAGTTTCTTCAGGCTGGTGATGTCGCTCAGGGTGAAGGCCAACCCCACCTCTGGGATCGGCGAGATTTGCACCGAAAAGATGCGCCCGTCTTCCACCGAAAGCTCCGTGCGGTTCGAGACGGTCTTGCCAAGCGTCTCGATCAACTCCAGCAAGGCCGGCTGGTTGAAGATCTCGCGGAAGGGCCGCCCGGTCAGGCGCTCCTCCCCCAGCCCAAGCGCCTCGCGCACCACATTGTTGACCAGCACCAGGCGCTGGTCCTGGTCGAGCAAGATCACCCCGTCGCGCACGCTTGTCAGCACGGTTTCCATCTTGCGCTGTTCGCTGATCGTGGCGGCGTACAGGCGCGCGTTTTCGATGGCGATGACGGCGAACTCGGCCAGCGCGTTGAGCAGCTTGATGTGATGGTCGGTGAACGGCAGGCGGTTCTGGCGGTTATCCACGCCCAGCACGCCAAAGACATGCCCGTTCATAGAGAGCGGCACGTAAAGCAGGCTCTGCACCAGGTAGGCGGTTTTGATCTTCTGCGGCGTGTTATCGTCCAGCAGCACCGACTGCCCGTTGCGGATCACCGAACCGGCCAGCGTATCCTGGACGGGGATGCGGAAGGTGCGCACGAACTCTTCCTGGAAGTTGCGCGCCGCGCGCATATACAGCTCGCCGGTATCTTCATCCAGCAGCAGCAGGCTACCTTCTTCGGCGGCGGTCAGCTCCACGGCGGCCTCCACCACGGCGGTGAGCACATGGTCGAGGTCGAGCGAACCGGTCACCGTGCGGCCGAGGCGGGTGAGCGTTTCCAGCTCGTCCAGCTGGCGCTGCAACCCGGCGGTGGCGCGCCGCGATTCGATCAACACGGCCTCTTTGCGCAGCCGGGCGATCTCCAGCGCGTTCTTGATGGCCCGGTTGAGGTCTTCGGCGCGCAGCGGCAGGCACAGGTATTCGGTGATGCCCATGCGCATGGCCGATTTTAGAACCTCCGGCGATTCCTGCGCCACGAAGAGGATGATCGGCGCGGAGGGGAAGCGCCGCAGCACCTCGCCGGCCAGCGAAAGGCCGCTGCCGTCGCTCAGTTTTTCACCCAGGAAGACCAGGGCCGGGTTGACGGCCGGCAGGAGCTTCAGCGCGGTCTGCCGGTCGGGGCAAGACTGCACCGCGTACCCCAGCGACTTGAGCATGCGCTCCAGTAAGAAGGTTACCTGGGGCTCGGAGACAACGATAAGGATCAATTCCTGGTTCTGGGTCATCATAAGCTACTCAATCTGGGAGGCCGCGGCTCACCGCGCCAGCGGCAGGCTGAAATGCATGGTCATCCCTTTGCCCGGCTGGCTCTCGAGCCAAATCTTTCCGCCCAGGCGAGTCAGGATCTCCTGGATCAGGCTGAGGCGCACGGCCAGCCCGCTGAACTTCCGGCGCGTCGCCGGGGGCGGGGCATCCGGTTCGTTGAGGGCGCGCTCGACCTCCTTGATGTCCACGCCGGCCCCCACGCAGCGCAGGGCCACATGGGCCAGCCCGTCGGCGGCTTTATCCAGGCGGATGACCACCTGCCCCCCGCCCGCGCCGTAGCTCAGGGCATGGCTCAACAAACCATCCAACGCCTGCCCGGCCAGGGTTGGGTCGGCTGCCGCCAGGATGCTCTCCGGGGGCAGCTCGGTGGAGATGGACGGCCCGCCGGCGGCCGCGTAGGGCTGCATGTGGCGCACCGCCTGGCGGATCAAATCGTTCAGGTTCACCTGCGGTTTGGCCCCCGGCAGCACAGGCGCGCCGGGGGTGATCGCTCCGGCCAGCTGGCGCAGCGCCTCCAACTGGTCTTGAATGGCCGAGAGGAGCTGGCGCTGGTCGGCCCGCCAGCGGGCCGTGGGGTCTTTGCCCAGTTTGCCCAGGGCCGCCTCGGCCTGCTCCACCGGCTCTTGAATCTGCCGCTTGACCGCCAGGAGGATATCGCTGTTGATCTTCCCGGCCAGCTGGGCCGCATCGGCCACGCTCTGCAGCGAACGGGCGCGCTCTTCGGTGGCGCGGAAGAGATGCGCGTTGACCAGCGAGATCGAAGCGTAATCGGCCAGCGCCTCCAGCAGGTGCTGTTCCGAGCTGGTGAAGGGATTGAGCTGCTTGCGCACCATCGCCAGCAGGCCGATCACCGTGCGCTGCTTCTTCTTCTGCGCGCGGATCGGCGCGATGAGCGCCGACTGGCCCAGGCTGGCAATGCGAAAACGCTTGAGCGGCTCGCCGTGGATGATGAGCGTCTCGCCAGACATCGCCACCAGCTTGCTGATGCCGTCGTCCCAGGGCTGGCCAATGCGCAGCCCAAGCGAAGCAGGCAGGTTGTTATCGGCCACCAGCACGAACGGCCTGTCTTCGTCGTCGCGCAGCATGAACCAGCCCAGGTCGGCCTGCGTCACGCGCACCGCTCCCTCGAGGATGCGGTCCATGAGCAGCGACATATCGGTGATGGAGGTGACCGCCTTGCCGACCGAGAAGATGGTCGTCAGCTCGCGCACGCGCAGCTGCAGCTCTGTGTTGGTCTGTTGAAGCTGCTGGGCCAGGCGCTCGCGCTCGCGGCGCTCGTTGACCTGCTTCAGCACGCGCTCCACTGCCGAGACGACCTCGGCCTCGCGCACCGGCAGGAGCAGATAATCGGCTGCGCCCAGCCGGAAGGCCTGGACGATATCCGATTCCTGCCCGCGCTGGGCCAGCAGCACCACCGGGGTCTGGATGCCCTGCGAGCGGATCGCCACGAGCAGGTCTTTGCCGCTCAAGCCGGGCAGGTTGACATCCGTCACGATCAGGTCTGGAACCCACTGGATAGCGCGCGGGATGGCGGCGTTGGCATCTCCGACGATCACCACCTGGTATCCCACCGCCTGCAGCGCCTGGCGGCCGATCAAATCTGCGACGACAGGGTCATTTTCGACGAGTAGAATGCGATCGCGCCCATTCGCCATGTTCTTAATCATAGCATGGTTATGTTTAAAATGCGCAGGTATTGCCCGCCTTATGAATCTGTAAGCCTGGAGGGTATAATGCAGCTATGCATGCCCCATCTACCCGCCTGCGCTGGCGGCGCATCCTGCTGGCAGCCCTGCTGCTTTACCTGGCCGTGCTGGGCGTTTCGCGCCTCCGGCTGGCCGTTCAAGATTGGAGCCTGCTGCAATCGCTCGGCGCACGCCCGGGGCCGCTCTACCTGGCCGTGAGCGGCGGGGCGTGGGCCGCTGCCGCCCTGGCCGCCGCCGGGTTGACCTTTGCCCAGGCGCCCTGGGCCGGGCGGGCCGTCTTTGGAGCAGTGCTGGCCCTGGCTGCCGGTTACTGGCTGGACTTCCTCGCCCTCACCCGTGCCGCCGAGATGATGGGCAACTGGCCTTTCGCGCTCGCGGTCACGCTGCTGGGGCTGCTCTTCTGCGCCTGGGTGACACGCCCCTGGCAAGAGAGAGGTGCGCATGGCGCAAGCCGATCAGGAGATTGAGGCCAAGTTCATGGTGCGCAGCCGCCAGGCCGTGCAGGCCCGGCTCGAAGCCCTCGGGGCTGAGCTGGCCGCCCCGCGCGTGCTGGAAATCAACCTGCGCTTCGACACCCCCGCCTTCGAGCTTTCGGCCGAGCGCAAGGTGCTGCGCCTGCGGCATGATTCGCGCGCGGTGATGACCTTCAAAGGCCCTGCCCGCCTGGGCGAGGAGGTCTCGATCCGCCAGGAGATCGAATTCGAAGTGAGCGATTTTGCCGCCGCGCGCCGCCTGCTCGAAGCGCTGGGCTACCGCGTGGTGGTGATGTATGAGAAATACCGCGCCACCTATCACCTGCGCGGCGCGGTGGTGGTGCTGGATGAGATGCCCTACGGTGATTTTGTCGAAATCGAGGGCGCGGGCGCCGTTGAAATTCAAACCCTCGCCGCCGAGCTGGGCCTGCGCTGGGAAGCTCGCAGCGCCCTGAGCTACCTGGCGCTGTTCGAGCAGCTCCGCGCTGCCCGCGGCCTGCCCCCATCCGACCTGTCCTTCGAAGCGCTGGCGGGCATCAGCGCCTCTCCCGCCGACCTCGGCCTGGAGTACGCAGACGAATAAAAAGAAAAGAGAGTAATTCAAGGGTTGACCAAATGGAGCACACGGCAATTCCTTCCCCAACAAACGATCCCATAGATCCAATGTTACAGAAATAAGGGATGTTGATATGGCAACACCTAACTTAAACGCAATAGAAAGTGAAGGGTATTCACTTGATGAGATTAACAGAAGTGAATTAACAATCGCTTTTCTATCTTTGCGTTCAGCATTCAGGGCTTGGTTCTCAACCTATCATTGCTTTCTTTGGCGCTTCGATATTGCAGATGTGACTCATCCATTACCGCTACCTGACGGAATTAGAGAAGACCCCGATCAATATGCCCGATTAATCCGGCAGAATAATCATTCAATTGAATATTATCAGGCTTATAGTGAGACGATTCTCCGTTTTCATCATTTTTTCGAATTACTGCTAAAAGATATCCTAAGGCACCAACACGAACTCCTTGCTACTGATGCCTCAAGCAATCCCCTCATTCTCTACCAATTATTGATGGGAGAAAAAGTAGATGCTTCTCAACTTCAACATCAAAAGTCTGTTGAGTTCAGCGAAGCGTTAAAAAGAGTAGTTTGCTTGATTGATAATAAGAAAATCGACCTAATCAGGTACGGATATTTGAAAGAGGGAGCGCCGATTCTTGAGAAATTAAACTGGTTTCGAAATCGCCTGATTCATAGAGGTACTTTTGTTTTACCCTATGCATCTCTGGACGAATTCATTGGCAAGTATTTGCTTCCTCTGGTTCATACATCGCTTCAACTGCCCGAAATCGTGGGAAAAGAAAATCTCTGGAAGTATCAACACCCACTCCATTGTGAAATAGATCCAATTCAAGAACTGCTTTCGGTTTTCCAAACCAATCCCTTTGACTTAAAGAAAATTGCGTTCTTAAAAGAGTTAGGGAGAGCGGCATACAATGACCCTATCCAAAAACGTGGGCTGAGAATTGACACAGGAAATCGCAGGCGAGCAGAAACAATAGCAAAATTGGAACTTGAACAAGGAAAAGCAAACGTATATGACGTTTTAACTTGTCCAGTTTGTGGATGTCATTCATTAATCAGATTTTTTGATATCGATACTGAAAATCCTGACCCTGAAGATCCTGGGAGAGCATGGATGAAGACCACAAATGTTGAATGCTATTGTTGTTCTTTTGAAATCACGGATGAAGTACCAAACGCCAGTAAAGTGAATCTACATCCACATATTGAGGATTATTGGCTAGTTACAGAGTTGGTTGATCATAGTGATTCAAAGGACCTGATCGAGTAAATTCGACGGGTTTGATGCGTCAGATGAAGGCCGAGATAAATGGGAAAGTATCTGCCCGCCTGGAAAATATCGGGTTCTTACAGGGAGTGCAAAGAGGACTGTGCATTCAATCGCGCTATCAGATGCTCTTATTAGCAGATAGGTCAGTATAACCAATAGAGCTAATGTTCCTAATCTGGTTGAACCTCACATGTGGGGCCAACCAGGTTTTAACAACCCTATGCAGACAACCTTTGGAAACTGAGGGGCTCTTTCTACCTCTTTCCCAGCGTGGCCATGTAGATGACAAACTGCTCCACGCCGTCCAGCCCGAGCAGCCGGTTGACGGCTTCATCCTCATACGCGCCGATGGCGCACACCCCGCAGCCGATCGACTCGGCGGCCAGGTAGAGGTTCTGGCAGACGTGCCCGGCATCCAGGAAGAGGTAGCGCATGCCGCGCTCGACATAGCGCCACGCCATGCGCCCAGTCACCGCCACCCAGATGAACATCGCCGCGCATTGGCGCACGTGCTCCTGTTCGTGCGTGGCCTCGAAGAAGCGCCCGGTGATATCATCCGGGGCTTCCAGGCGCGCCAGCGCGTGCTGCGTGGCGGCAAAACGGTAGAGGCCGGGCTCCAGCCCCTCCACGCGGTTGATCAGCAGGACCGTCTCGAAGGCATGCCTGGCCCCCGCCGATGGAACCGTGCGCAGCGTGGCGGGCCGGCCGGTGACGCGCTGCACCCCTTGCGTCAGCCAGAGCAGGTATGAAAGCTCCTCCAGGCTGAGCGGGGTTTCTTGATAGCGGCGCAGGCTGCGACGGCGTTCGATCGTGCCGCGCAGATCGGCAGGCGCCATGCTCAGCCCGGCCGCCCCCGGCAGCGCGATGAGCTGCGCACCGGGCGGGGTGGGCAGCTCGAGCGGGGGCTGTTCAACGCCCTGCGACTGCGGCGAGGGCGAAAGATGAGGGTAAGCGGTTTTCGAGAGAAAATCAGCAAAAAAGTCTTTCATCGCAGCTCCTCAGGGAATCTCTTTGCGCGCCATCCAGCGCCGTGTCACTCTCCAGAGCGCGCCCAGCTCGGGCACGCGCAGCAGGGCCAGCGCCGCCGCATACAGCCCCGCGCCCAGCCCGGCCCCGCCGGCTGCCAGCAGCCAATCGGGCAGGCCGCCGCCCCATGTAAGCCAGGCCCACACCCCGGCCGCCAGCGCCAGGCTGCCCAGGGCCGCCTGCCCCAGCGCGGAGGCCACGCGCCCGCCGCCCAGGCCGTTCAAGCGCCGCCGCAGCAGCGCCAGCAGCACGCCCATCTCGATAAAAGTGGCCGCCGAGTTGGCCAGCGCCAGCCCGCCGTGCGGCATCCAGCCCAGGCGGCCAAACCAGGCCGTCAGGGCAAAGCTCGCGCCCACGTTGAGCGTCATGGCCGCCACGCCCACCGCCACCGGCGTGCGCGTATCGTGCAGCGCGTAGAAAGCGCGCACGATCACCTCCAGCAGCGAGTGGCCAAGCAGCCCGGCCGCATACCACAGCAGCGCCCAGGCCACCATCTGCGTGGAGCGGCCGGTGAACGCGCCGCCGTGCTCATAGAGCAGGCGGATAAGCGGCTCGCGCAGCAGAATCAACCCAAGCGAGGCCGGCAGGGCCAGCAGAATCACCCCCCGCAGGCTGCCGGCCAGCGACGCGCGCAGGTCGTCCAGCCTGCCAAGCGCGGCCTGCGCCGAGAACGTGGGCATGGCGGCCACCGCCACCGATTGCGCGATGGCGACTTCGGGCATCATCATCCACATAAACGCCAGCGAAACGGCCGAGACGCTCCCTTCCGGCAGGCTCAGCGCAATGATTGTGTTGACCACGAAGTTCACCTGCACCACCGCCGCGCCCAGCACGCGCGGGCCCATCAGAGCGATCACCTCGCGCACCTCGGCCATGCCCAGCCCCAGGGTGGGGGTGTAGCGCCCGCGCAGGCCCGGCAGCTGAGGCAGCTGGATGGCGAGGTGCATGAAGGCCCCCGCCAGCGCCCCATAGGCCAGGCGCTGGATGCCCCAACTTTCCGGCAGGAGCAGCACGCCGCCGATCTGCCCGAGCGAGTACATGGCCGGGGCAACAGCCGGCAGCCAGAACCTTTGATGCGCGTTGAGAATGCCCATCACCAGCCCGCTCAGACCGAAGATCACCACCGTGGGCATGAGGATGCGCAGCAACTGCACGGTGAGCGCTTCCTGCCCGGGCGATTCTCCGGGGGCCAGCAGGTAGAGGCCGTGGCGCACAATCTGCGGCGCAAAGACGGCCCCCAGCGCCGCCAGCAGGCTGAGCACCGCCAGCAGCAGGTTGGCCACCGCCGAGGCCAGCTTCCAGGCGGGGGCATGCTCCTTGCGGGCCAGCAGGCCGGTGAAGGTGGGGATGAACGCCGAGCCCAGCGCCCCGCCCGCCACCAGGTTGAAGAGCAGCTCGCTCACGCGGTTGGCCGCGTTGAACGAATCCAGCCCGGCGCTCGTGCCAAAGGCGCGGTAGATGAGCACCCCGCGCAGCAGGCCGAGCAGCTGCGTGAGCAAGAAAGCCAGCATCACCGTCCCGGCGGCGCGCGCAATTTGCCGCCCGGCAGAGGGGGCGTCGGAAGGCATACCTGGATTATACGTCTAAGGGATGTTTCTGCGCACGATCTCGGCGATGGTCATGCCGTGCCGCCGCCCCAGTTCGCCGTTGATCATCTCGATCTGCTTGCGCGGCGAAAAGAACACCTCGCTCCAGCCATAACCGGCGCAGGCCGTGTCGGCAATCGCCGCGCCCGAGGCGTCGGTGCCCCACCATTCGCGGTAGGCGGCTTCGAGTTCCGGGCAGATGTGCAGTTCGGGGGTGGGGTAGTGCGCGGAGTAGTAGTAATCCGGCGGGAGCGCGTTGAGAATCGTCTCGAAGACGTGCAGCCGCACCTGGATGCCCTGCGCGCTTTCCGAAGCGGCCACGCGGCACAGCCCGCGCACGGTGGCCAGCGGGGCGATCACCTCCACCCGCTCGATGTGGTGGAAGCGCTCTTTGATGCGCAGGATCACCTCTTTCATCACCAGGCCGCTGGCGATGCTGTCGGCGATGAAGGCCACCTTGATGTTCTCGCGCTGCTGCTGGTCGAGGTCCTTATCCTTGAAGAGGGTCATCTCCACCTTGCGGTTATAGACCGGCACGCTGCTGTCGAAGACGTGGTGGGCATCGAGGACCACCTCATCGCAGTAATAACCGAAGTTCTCGAAGATCGCCTCGGCCACCTGGTATTTGAGCCCCTCGCGCGCGATTGGGAAGACCGCCAGGTTTTGCTGGCGGTGCCCGGCAACGATCGACCGCAGCGCGGGCGAGGCCAGCAGGTCTTTCAACGCCTGGCCGATCAGGTTCGAGCGCTCGGCTCCCAGGCAGAGCTGCCCTGGCAGGGCCATGCCTTCGGCCCGAGCGGCTTCAGCCGGCGAGAGGCCGATCAGATCGAACAGGTTGGGGTCGCTGCGGCATTCGCGCAGGTAAATGAACGCCGAGGTAGAAGGGGTATGATAGAGCACCAGGTCGAGCTGCCCGCCGCCGTTCAAGGTCATCCTGCCCGGGCGGTAAAAGCCGCTTCCTTGTCCGTTGCGGCGGTAGGGAAGCGGCTCTTCGAGGGTGAGACACCCGCCGACCTGGCTGGCGTCATCTTCGGTGAACGAGAAGGGGTAAATAAACGGGGGCATATCCTCTCCTGGCGGCGTGTACTTAACGAAACAGGCCCGTTTGTCTGGATTGGCAAACTCAGGGCCTGCCCGAATGATTGTACACCCGTTTTCGCTGCGCGGTGAGAAATTCGCCTCAAGCAATTCTCCCGCGCGGGCGGTTCGCGGCAGTTGGAAACTGCACTGGCTGAGGAGCCTGCGAAGGCAGGCTTCGCGCCTTCTTGTGCAGCGATTTCAATCGCCGGTTAACCGATCTGCGCCGGCTGAGGAGCCTGCGAAGGCAGGCTTCGCGCCTTCTTGTGCAGCGATTTCAATCGCCCGTTTGTGATTCGCTGCGGGGGGCCTGGTGCCCTGAAAAATTGAAGCGCAGCCCCCGCTGGGATATAATACCTTCAAGGAAAGGAATGCCTATGAGCGACCAGACTCCTCCCCCTGCCTCAGAGCCTGCCCCCGGCCCCGTCAAGGCCGCCTCCCTCGGCCCGGAAGCGGTCAAGCCGCGCAAGCCCCTCTTCGGGCGCGACACAAAAGCCGGGCGCGCCTTGCGCGCAGTGATCCGCACCATCGCGTTCATCGTCGGCTTTTACGCCCTTGGGTTCTTCACCGCCTACCTGCTGCTCTACCGCCCGCTGCAGGTTCAGCAGCGCGCCAACCTGGTCGAACTCGAGCAGCTCCGCAAGGACGTGGCCGATAAGCAGGCCGAGCTCGACAAGGCCGGGCTGAGCATGGCGGGGGTGCAACAACAAAACACCGGCCTGGCCGCCGAGGCCGAGAAAAGAGGCGCTCAGGTGACCGTGCTGCAGGCGCTCAACCAGGTGATGGAAGCACGCCTCAAACTGGCCGCCAAAGACACGTCTGCCGCCAGGCTGGCGCTCGAGCAGGCCGAGAAGACGCTCACCCCCGCCCTGCCGCAGCTCGAAAAGCTCGGCGGCGCCAGCGCCGCAACCTTCACGCAGCTCTTCGACCTGGCCCGGACCGATCTGGGGCGCAACGCCACCCTGGCCGACCAGGACCTGGAGCGCCTTTCCAGCGAGCTGCAACTGATCAGCGCCACGCTGTCAAAATAGCAACGGCCGGTATGCCGGTCCGCCCTCTCTCTTAAGCATCTTCTACGGTTCAGAAGCGCATTTCGCGGGTTTACTGCGGAATCCACACCCTGAAGCGCGTGCCTTCGCCGGGGCGGCTGCTCACCTCCACCGCGCCGCCGTGCGCCTGGGCCACCCCCTGGACGATCGCCAGCCCCAGCCCGCTGGAGGCGGCCGCATCCGCGGGGTCGTCGTCCGCGCGGCTGCGGGCGGCATCCACGCGGTAGAAGCGCTCGAAGAGGTGCGGCAGGTGTTCGGGGGCAATGCCCTGGCCGTCGTCCGTCACCGTCACCCAGCCGCCGGGCCTGCCGGAGCGCACGGCGGAACCGCTCTCCACCACCACGCGCAGGCCGGGCCCTCCGGCGTGCTTGAGCGCGTTCTCCACCAGGTTCGAGATCATCTGCGTCAGCAGCACGCGGTCGCCGCAGGCAGGGGCCTCGCCCAGTTCGCCGGTTTGCAGGTTCGCACCGCGCCGGGCGGCCACCGGCAGCAGGCGGCTCACCACCTCCACCGCCAGGTCGCTCAAGTCCAGCGCCTCGCGGCGCATCAACGTCTGCCCGGCATCCATGCGCGCCAGGGTGAGCAGCTCGTTCACCAGCCGGCTCATGCGCTCGTTTTCAGATTGAATCACCCCCAGCGCGGCGGCATATTCCTCCGGCGAGCGGCGGTGCTCGAGGGCGCGGTTGGCCTCCAGCTCGATGATCGTCAACGGCGTGCGCAGCTCGTGGCTGGCGTCGGCGGTGAACCGGCGCTGGCGTTCGAAAGCCGCCTGCAGACGCGAGAGCATGCCGTCGAAGGTATCGGCCAGCTCGCCGAGTTCATCGCGGCGGCCCAGGTTCAGGCGGCGAGAGAGGTCACCTTCGCCGATTTCGCGCGCCGCGCGGGTGATCACCTCCACGGGGCGCATGGCCCGGTCGGCCAGCCAGAATCCCCCGCCAAATGCCGCCAGCGCCACCACCAGCGAGCCAAGCCCCAGGGTGAAGGCCAGGCGCGGGAGCTGCGCGCCGGGGTCCACCGGGGTGCCCACTACCAGCAGGCCGATGACATCGCGCTCGTAACGCAGCGGTGAAACGCTGAAGAGCGCCTCTTGCCGCCGCCCGCCATCGCCGGGCAATTGGTAGGCCACCGTCGCCCCGTTCTGCGCGGCCGCCAGCACGGCGCGAAGATCCGCATCGGAGAACCCCGCGCTTTGCGCGAGCACCTGGTTTTGCGGCCCGATGAGCGCCAGCACATCGCCCGCTTGCAGCAGGGGCTGGTCGCCCGCGATGCCCGTGCCCGGGGCTTCGCCCTCGTGCTCCACCTCGCGCAGCAGCGTCAGGTAATAGAGGCTCAGGCGGTCGGCCAGTGAGGCCAGGCGCAGCCCGGCCTCGCTGCGCAGCACCTGCACCTGGCGGGTGTAAATGAAGGCGCTGAAACCGGCCAGCACCAGCACAAGGATCGCCACGAACCACAGGGTGAGCCTGAAGCGCACGCTGCCCGGCAGGCCGGCTTTCACCGGGGGGCTTCCTTCACCGGTTTGAACAGGCGGTAACCGGCGCCGCGCACCGTCTCGAGCAGTTTGAGGTGAAAGGGTTCGTCAATCTTGCGCCGCAGCCGGCGGATATAGACATCCACCACGTTGGAACTGGAGATGAAATCGTAGCTCCAGACGTGCTCTTCGATCATCTCGCGGGTGATCAGTCGGTTGGGGTTGCGCATCAGGTATTCGAGCAGGGCAAATTCACGCGTGGTCAGCTCGATCGGTTCCCCGCCGCGCTCCACGCGGTGGCCGGCCGGGTCGAGCAGCAGGTCGGCTGCTTCCAGCAGGCCGCTTTTATCGTCCAGGTCGCGCCGCAGCAGGGCGCGCAGGCGCGCGCGCAGCTCGTTGAGCGCAAAGGGCTTCACCAGGTAGTCATCGGCCCCGCTGTCGAGGCCGGTCACACGGTCATCGACCGCATCGCGCGCGGTGAGCATGAGGATGGGAGTTTTGATGCGCCCGGCGCGCAGCTCGCGGCAGAGCGTGAAGCCGTCCTTCTTGGGCAGCATCACATCCAGGATGATGAGGTCATACGGCGCCGCAAGCGCGAAGGCCTCGCCTTCCTCGCCGTCGAAGGCCGCGTCCACGGCATAACCATCCTCGATCAGGCTCGTCTTGAGCGAGAGGTTCAAGCGGCGGTTGTCTTCGACCAGCAGCACGCGCATACGCCTTCATTTTACATCCGGCAGATGAATATCAGATGACAAACCTCCGAGAAACGATCCCGCCTGAATTGGGTCCGATTCATCGTTTTGTCATCTTCGCCGCCTATACTGTGAGGCATGACGCACGAAAGAAAGGAGCAACCTGGCGCATGATCGCCGAATACCTCAAAAAGCACAAAACCATCCCCGCCGTGGCGGCCGCCTTCGGCATGACGGCCCTCTTCGGCCTGGCCATCCTGGCCATCGGCTTTAACGCCCTCTTCAACCCCAACACGCAGCCGGTGCTGGCGGCCCCCGCCGATCCATCCGCCGCAGCCTCCGCCGACCCGGCCGCCCTGCAGCAGATGCAGGAGCTGATCGCGCAGTACCAGGCCCGCGAACAGCAGTACAAGGCCGAGCTCAATCAAGCCGCCGCGCAGCTCAACCAGGCCAACCAGCAGCTCAGCCAGTACCAGGCTCTCGTCAGCGGACTGGAAAACGCCGGTATCATCCAGATCTCCCCGGATGGCCGCGTGTTCCTGGGCGGCGGGCAAAGGCGCGGCGGCGGCGATGACGGCGGCGGTGATTAACCCAACCCCAAGGATTTCACACCATGAACCACCTTGTTAAAACCCTCTTACGCCTGTGGATCGCCGGGGTTTCCACCGCCGGCCTCATCCTCGGCTGGGTGGCCCTGGCCCATTCGGGCAAGCCCGCGCCTTTGGCGGGGCAGGCTGCCGCCAACACCGGCGCTTCAACGGCGGCCTTCAGCGCGCCGCAGCTTGAAGCGATTCCATCGCTGGATGAACTCGTCGCCAACCCGTCGGGCGGCAGCCAGCTCAGCGCGCCCATCCAGCCGAGCGTCACCTTCAACTTCCCGCGCCTGCGCACCATGGGATCCTGATGATCTACGACGAATTCCGCGCCATGAACACCAGCTTCCTGGTGGCCGCCGAGGGGCGCCGCGAGCGCCTGCAGGTGCACCTGGATTTCATCCGCACGTTCGTGGCCGAATGTGAGCAGCGCTTCTCGCGCTTCCGGCAAGACAGCGAGCTGAACGCCCTCAACCGCTCGGCCGGGCACTGGTTTTCGGCCTCGTCGGAGCTGTTCGACGTGGTCTGGCAGGCTTACGGGCTGCACCAATCCACCGGCGGGCTGTTCGACCCCTCCATCCTTGCCGCGCTGCAGGCCGCCGGTTACGACCGCAGCATGGATGAGATCCGCCAGGCCGGCGGCCTGCTGGACGCCCCCACCGGCTACCGCGAGCCCTGGCAGCGCCCGCCTTTCGAGCAAACCCGCTTCGACCACGAGCGCCGCGCCATCCGCCTGCCTGAGGGCGTGCGAATCGACCTGGGGGGCATCGCCAAAGGCTGGACGGCCGAGCGCGCCGCGGCGGCCCTGAGCAAGTTCACCCCGGCCTGCGCCGTCTCCGCCGGGGGCGATATGGTGCTGATCGGCCTGCCCGAAGGCCAGAACGCCTGGCAGGTTTCGCTGGAAGACCCGCGCGACCCGCAGCTCACCCTGGCGGTGCTCAACCTGCCGCCGGGGGCGCTGGCCACCTCGGCCGTCACCAAGCGCCGCTGGGTGCAAGGCGGAGAGCAGCGCCATCACATCATCGACCCGCGCAGCGGCCTGCCCGCCGGGCCGGCCTGGCTCTCGGTGAGCGTGTTCACCCAAACGGCCGCGCGCGCCGAGGGCTTCGCCAAAGCGCTGCTCATCGGCGGCCCCGAAGCCGCCGCGCGCATGCCCGGCCTGCGCTTCGTCGCCATCAGGCCCGATGGCAGCCTGTGGGGGCCGCCACAAAGCAAGGAGTATCTGTATGTCCCTGAGCAAATCCGCTAGAAAAAAGGAAGCCTTCCCCTACGGTCTGGCAGCCACGGCCGCAATCCTCACCGCCGCCGCGGGCGTGGCCCTTGGGCTCAGCACACCGCAGGCCGCCGGGCTGCGCGCCTGGCTGGACAGCTTGCTGGCCTTCTCTTCGGCGCAGGTCACCTGGTATATCACCCGCGCCGCTGGCATCATCGCCTACCTGCTGCTGTGGCTCTCCACCGCCTGGGGGCTGGCCATCCCCTCCAAACTGCTCGACCGGTGGCTGAACCGCGCCTTCACCTTCGACTTCCACCAGTTCATCTCGCTGCTCTCGCTGGGCTTCCTCGGCCTGCACATGTTCATCCTCACCGCCGACCGCTTTTTGCCCTACTCGCTCGCGCAGATCCTGGTGCCCTTCCTGTCCGATTACCGCCCGCTGTGGGTGGGCGTCGGCGTGATCGCCTTCTACCTGTGCGCCCTGGTGAGCATCACCTACTACCTGCGCCAGCGCATCGGCATGAAGGCCTTCCGCGCCATCCACTATGCCAGCCTGCTTGCCTACCTGGGCGCCACGGCGCACGGCATCTTCTCCGGCACCGATTCCTCCCTGCCCGCCGTGTTCCTGATGTACACCGGCACCTTCCTGGTCATCCTGTTCCTGACGGTTTACTGGCTGGCAATGGCACTGCAAAAACGGAAGGCCGCCGAGGTTCCCTCGCAGTAAAAACCATGATGCCGGCGCATTGACACCGGCATCATGGTTATCGCTGGGGCTGTCCGAAAAGAGGGCGGACACATAGGTCCGCCCCTACCTGTAGGGGGCGACCCGTGTGTCGCCCCCTGCATATGCCGGTTCCAATCTCTATATGGGTCTTTTCGGACAGCCCCAGGGGATGAGGGTTTCACCTCACTAATATCTCAACAGCGCTCCGATGCTCCCGGCCTTCTCCAGCGCCTCGGCCCGGTGAACCACTTCCACCTCGCCGCCGGTGCGCATCACCTTGTTCACCGCCAGGTCCACCACATCGAAGACCTTCTCATAGTCTTCGGGGTTCTCGGCGGGCAGCCTGGCCGCCAGGCGGCCGTTCTCTTTGGCATGGTAGCCCACCTTGCGGAACCCTTCGGTGATGACGAGCGTCTGCACCCGCCCGGCGTTGACCGCCTCGAGGGTGTCATCCAGGCCCACCACCGCGCTCTGCGCCTTGGCCGCCCCGGTGATCACCTGCTCGATCAACCCGGCCTCCTTGCGCAGTTCGGCCTGCCTGCCCACTTCCATCGCGCGCTCGAGCACCTCCGAGGCTTTCGCCGTCAGGCTCATCGGGAAGGTGCCCATCACCAGGCTCTGCCACGATTTCGGCAAAAAGCTGCGGAATTGCTTGACATTGGCTTCCGTTCCGCCGATTAAAATGCGGCGGATATGTTTGCTCTCAAAGAAATGGACCGCGAAATCAGCAGCATCTTTCATGTTGCGGTCAACCTGCTCTTCCACCGCACGGGTTTGCCCGGCGGTTCCACCGCGTCGCCCGGGCATCGAAGACGCCCCGCCGCGCTTGGTGTGCTTGACCGCCTCACCCATCACGCCTTCCTGCTCAACCAGGCTCCCCAGGTGGAAGTGGAATAAGCGCGCCCCCTGCTTATCCACCAGCACCACCCCATATCCTCCATAGTTATCCAGCAGTTCCGTCAGAATCTTGACACTCGGCCGGTCGCTGATGTGCACCGCGCTCCGCACTGGCACGCCCAACGGATAGGCGCGCAAGAAACCGGCCGGAGCGCAAGAGAAAATCGCCACGCCGCGCCCAGACCAGTTGTATTCGCGGTCCAGGTAGCGGTTGATTGCCTCAACGTCTTGCGGAAGGTTGATCTCTTTGATCAGGCTGCGCGCGCGCAGCTTGTGGGCATCGGCGTTTCCTTCGGACGGGTCGGTGTTCAAGTACAGGCTGAGCACCGGGGCCGGCGCATTGAACTCAACCAGCTCCCGCAAGTCATTTTCGGTTAACATGGCAACCTCCTGTTGATTTGTTAAGGCTCTACCGTATTTCACGGGAAGCGTCTACAGCGCGCTTACGATTCTTCCCTCTCCGGGCAGAAGAACCTTAGATATGTTGGATGTGAGCCGCATCGCAATCGGATCAGGGGCGTTTGCCCAAAGTGATGGTGACCTCCTTTCGCTGCCCATCGCGCAGAACCGTCAGAACGATCTGGTCGCCAGGGCTTTTGTTGATCATCAGATACGTGAGCAGGTCGCCAAAGACGCGCACCTCGCGCCCGTCCACCGCCACGATCAAATCGCCGCCGGCGGGCAGGCTGGGGTCGCTGGAGGATCGCGAACCCGCGATGATCCCGGCGGCTTCCGCCGGGCTGCCGGGCCGCACGTCCAGCACGTAGGCGCCGGTGGTTTGCGGCAGCCCCAGCGCTTCGGCGGCCAGCAGGGTCAGTTCCTCCTGGCTGGTGATCCCCAGGTAGGGGTAATCATACTTGCCGGTGCGGATCAACTCCGGCACCACGCGCTTCACAATATCCACGTTGACGGCAAAGCCGACCCCGACGTTGGTGGATTCTCCCAGCGTGTTGTTGGCGATGATGGCACGGTTGATTCCCACCACTTCACCGTTCAGGTTGAGCAGCGGGCCGCCCGAATTGCCCGGGTTGATGGCCGCATCCGTCTGGATGACGGCCCCCGAGGAGAAGAAACCGCCCGAGGGCGCTTCGCGCAGCGAATCGAGCGTGCGGCCCTTGGCCGAGACGATGCCCACCGTCATCGTGCCTGCCAGCCCAAACGGGTTGCCGATGGCCACCACCGACTGCCCCACTTTGAGGGCTTCACCGCTGCCCAGCGGCAGGGGGGTGAGGGCACCCTCGGGGGCTTCCACCTTCACCACGGCGATGTCGGAATCCAGGTCGGTGCCCACCACTTTGCCGTGCAGTTTGAGACCCGAGGGGAAGTCCACCTCCAGGTCGGTGGCGTTTTCCACCACGTGGTAGTTGGTGATGATGTGCCCTTCGGTGTCATAGACAAACCCCGAGCCCTGCCCGGCCCCGGAATCGGAAAGCACCTGGATCGAAACCACCCCCGGGCTGACACGCTCGTACAATGCGGTGAGGGTCTTTTCTTGATCCACCAGGTTGGGCAGGCTTTGCGGTATAACCGTGACCACCTGGGGCTGCGACTGGGCGGCCGACGGGGTGTTCTGGGTGAGTTGATTGGTCGAAACGGGTGAGAGCTGGCAGGCCAGCGCGCTGACGATTAAAATCCCAACGAACATCAGCATGGGTGCAGTGCGTTTCATGGTTCTCCTTGCGGTCCTACCGACAAATCGAAATGCCCGGGCGGGCTACCTGCCGGCCAGTTTCTGGAACAAGGCGCGCTGTTCGGGCGTCAGGTTGCGCGGCAGGCTCACCCGCGCGCGCGCGAACAGGTCGCCGTGGGTTTTGGGGCTGCGCAGAAGGGGCATGCCCCGCCCCGCCAGCCGGAAGGTCTGGCCGGGCTGCGTGCCGGCCGGGATCGTCAACACCACCGGGCCGTCTGGCGTGTTCACTTTGGCTTCGCCGCCCAGCACGGCCGTGTACAGGTCCAGTTCCACATCGGTGTAAAGGTCGGCGCCCTTGCGTTCAAAGCGCGGGT
Source organism: Anaerolinea sp. (assembly GCA_029975055.1). Classification (GTDB taxonomy): domain Bacteria; phylum Chloroflexota; class Anaerolineae; order Anaerolineales; family Anaerolineaceae; genus Anaerolinea. Next base: position 107,739 of record JARKPU010000051.1, on the reverse strand, counting down.
CGGGGGTCACCTGCACGATCAGGTAAACATCGCCCAGGGTGCCATCGGGCTGGGGCTGGCCCACCCCTTTGATGCGCACCTTGGTGCCGTTATCGGCCCCGGCGGGAATCTTCACCTGGATGCGCCGCTCGCCGATGGCCAGGGTGCGTTCGGCGCCGTGATACGCCTCGATGAAGCTGATCTGCACGGGCTGCTCCACGCTTTGCAGGCGCGCATTGCGCTGCGCCGTGCGCGTGGCGGTCTGCGGCGAGCCGCCCAGCCCGCCGAAGATGCTCTGGAAGAAATCCGAAAAGCCGCCCAACCCGCCGAACATATCGTCGAGGTTGGTATATTCCACGCGCGTGCGCGTGCCGCCGCTGCGCGGCGTGGAGAACCAATCGGACCAGTTGAAGTTGCCGGGCGAGCCGCCCGCCTGCTGCCAGCTGGCATAGGATTCGCCCAGCTGGTCGTAGCGCCTGCGCTTCTCAGGGTCGCCGAGCACCTCGTACGCTTCGTTTATTTCTTTGAATTTCTCCTCAGCTGCCTTATTACCCGGGTTGCGGTCTGGGTGATATTTCATCGCCAGCTTGCGGAATGCCTTTTTGATGGCATCCTCGCCGGCGCCGCGCTCGACACCCAGAATTTTGTAATAATCCTTGTACTCCATACTACGATTCTACGCACAGGCAGGGATGAGAGTCAAGCAAACTTATCAATATCTAATGCAATTCTTATGCAATATTACGAAAATAACGATGGCGCTGCAGGAGATTCGCTGAGACCCCACCCCCTGCCCCTCCCCAGTTCGCAGGGTGCGGTCGCTTTGGACCGCACCGTCTTGAGCCGAATAAAGAAAGGTGCAGTCATCAAATCGACTGCACCCTACGAGGAAAAACGGCGCGGTCATACACTCGACCACACCCTGCAAGAAGCAACAGCATGGCAGGGCCTTGCCGCGCCTATTTAAAAAATTCGCGCAGCTTCGCCGTCACCTGCGTGTAAGAGATCACATCCGTCGAATCGCTCAACTGGTTGACCGAGCCGACGAACCCCGGCAGGCGCCGGATATGCTCATCGCTGATCGCCGCCAGGATCTTCTCGCCGATCTCCCCGCCGTGGATCACCTTGAACGGCCGCCCGTGGAAGAAGGTCACCCGCCCGGGCACCGGGGCGATCAAATCCAGCGAGTTGAACTTCCAGGCGCAAATCTCATACGCCCGGCAAAGATACTGCTCGCGGGTGTGATAATCGGTCGCCTCCAGGGCGCCGATCAGGTTCGGCTGGATCAAGGGGGCAATTTCAAGGCGCGAGAAACCCGTGCCGAACCACTTGCTGTAAGGCGCGTACTTTCGCTCCATCAAGAAACACAGGTGCATCACCGACTGCACCATGCGCGCCGTGAGCAGGCGCGAACCGATTTCATCGCCCACCTCGGCGGTGCGCCCCACAAACGGCTCCTCCTGGCCGATCTTCATCCACCCGCAGGCCAGCAGGTACATCCACACCTCTTTGGGGTAATAAGCCAGCTGCCTGCGCACGGCCTCCAGGCCCAGGTCGTCATGCCACACGCCCCCGGCCGTCAGGCTGAGCAGCTTGTGCTCCGAGAAGGTCAGCCAGTCTTCCACTCCCAGCGGGCGGCGCGTATCCCAGGCGATCTCCCGCTCGAAGTACCCGGCGATGGTCGCCACCTCCACCAGCGGGTCCACCAGGCCGCTTTCACGCTCCTCCAGACAGCGCACCCCGGCGGCATCCGGCTTGGAAAAGCTGGTGGGGTAGCCATGGAAGGTGCTGGGCAGAGCCTCCTGCAGGGCCGCAAAGACCGCATCCTTGCGGGCCGCGAAGTCTTCCTCCGGCAGGAAGAGCACCAGACGCGGGCCCCACATATGGTCGCGCGAGCGCGCGTCATCCATGCCGATCACATCCGAGCCGAAGCCGATCAACCCCGCCGTGTGCGCCGGCCCCCCAAAGCGCTGCGCCAGCACGGGCTGCACCGCCTCGCGGTAGAACATCTCGCTCAGCTTCAAGCCGGGGATAAACTCAGGTGATTTCGATTCGTTTGCCATGCGCCGTCCCTATTCCTCGTCTTCATCTCCACCGATTGCGCCGGGCTGGTCCACGCGCACCACCTCGCCGTGCACGTTCACCACCACGCGGAAGCCCATCATGCCCATATACGCCCGCCCCGATTCAGGAATGCCGGTTTTCATCAGTTGCTCGAACTGCTGGTCGATGTTCTTGATCTGGTTCTGGATGATGGCCTTGCTGAAGATATCTTCCTGCCCGAGCATCTTCGCGGCCTGCTCGGCGATGGTATCTTCGCTGCCCTTCATCTGGTCGCGGATCAGGCCGAGCACCTGCCGGTCCACCTCTTCGGCAGAGATATGGCGGCGGAAGCCCTGGTCGTTGACCACATAGCAGGCTTCATCGCCCACCATGGTCACTTCCACCGGCTTATCATATTCATCGACCACCAAACCGGCGAACAATGCCTGAGAAGACATGCTCACACTCCTTGCGTCACGGATAATCGCCGCGAAATTGGCCCGCGGCTCGTTCCGCCGGCTCCCCGCCGGCGGAGGGGGGCGCATCAACCCAAGGAATTATATCACCCGCACCTGGGTTCCGAAGTCATCGATCCAGGTGGCCTGGTCGAAGGGCACTGCAGGGTGAGTCCAGCGATATACCCAGCGGGCCGCCTCAGGCGAGAGGTTGATGCAGCCGTGCGAGCGCGGTTTGCCGAAGTCATTATGCCAATACGTGCCGTGGAAGGAAATCCCCCCGCCGGTGATGTAACTCACCCACGGCACGCCGGGCAGGTCGTAGCTGTTGGGCGCTGCCAGGTCTTCGCTCGCCATGTGGCGCGAAGGGCGCTTTCGGTTGGTGATATACACGCCGCGCGGCGTGGTGTAATCGCCCTCGATGAACTTGCCGCCCGTCGCCGCGCGCGTGATCAACGCCGGTTCGTCGTTCTCGTAGGCGATGACGATCTGGTCGCGCAGCCAGATCTCAATCCGCCGCGCATCCATCGGCACATCCTCTGCCAGCGGGGCAACGTCGGCCGGCTGCAGCAGGCGCAGGTGCTCGGCGCGGGCATAGAAGTATTTCTTGAATTTATCGTCCCAGACCTTATACCAGGCCTGGCCCTGGGCGTCGTCGGCCACGCCCATCACCCAATGGAGCGTGCTGTAATACAACCGGTAAGCGATTTTCTCCGGCCGGTTGTAATTCACAAGCGTGTCGGTGTAGGGCACGCTCACCTCGGCCAGCTGCCCCTGGGCGGGCAGCGAGCGCACCACCGGGTTGAGCTTGAGCTCCACCGGCTGGAGCTTGCCGGAATGGGCGTATCCTTCGCCCTTGAGGTGATACCACACGCGGTTGTGGATCGGCTTTTCATCGCCGATCACCACCTCGTCGATGTCAAAGACCAGGTCGCGCCAGTAAGCCTTCTTGAGCTCGCCCGAGAAGGAGGGGCGGTCGAAAACCTCCAGCGTGTCATCCACCGAGCGGCCCATGCGCACCGCGCTCTCGCCGGGCGGGGCATTCAAGCGTTCCCAGCGCGCGTACCGGTCGAGGAATGGCAACGCAAACAGCCCCGCCAGCCCGCCCGCGGCAAACTTGAGGAATTCGCGCCGGGAGAGGTGAGCCAGGTCGGAGGCGTACAGCGTGTTCATCTCACTCGTGAACGTTGACCACCGTGCCCACCGAGGCCCAATTGAACAGCCAGCCGGCGTCTTCGGTGCGCAAATTGACGCACCCGTGGCTCATCGGCGTGCCAAAATTGCTGTGCCAGTACGTGCCGTGCAGGCCGTAGCCCTTGTAGAAATACATCGTGTAGGGCACATCCGGCAGGTAATAACCCGGGCCAGACATATCGGTGTAGCGGTATTTGACATAGATCTTGAATGTGCCGATCACCGTGGGGTGCGCCCAGGTGCCGGTGGAGACGAGGAACGAATTGACCAGTTCATCGCCGTCATAGGCATACACCATCTGGTCCGAAAGGTCCACGTCGATCCAGCGCCCGTCTTCATGGATGGGCGGCTCGGGCCCGGCAGGTTCTTCGGGCGGCGGCTCGGGCGTGTCGGTCGGGTCGGGGGTATCGGTGGGGGTTGGGGTGGGTGTATCCGTCGGCGTGGGGGTGGGCGTGAAGGTGGCGGTAGGCGTGGGGGTCGGCGTGGCGGTGGGGGTGTTTGTGGGCGTGTTGGTCGGGGTCAGGCTGGGCTTGAAGAGCGCCGCTGCGGGACGCTCGGCCGAACCCGCGCGCGCCATCACCACCCAGCTGTTGCTGAACGCCAGCGTGACGGCCAGCACCACCAGCACAAACAGCGCCGCCGCCGCCCAGATAAGCCCTTTGCGCGGGCGAGCGATCACCTGCCAGGCATTCTCGGCGCGGGCCTGGCGCATGCGCACCGCCACCGGCTGCGTATCGCCCAGGGCGGGCAGCGGCAGGCTGAGGTTAGGGCTCGCCCACGGGGCCGGCGGCCGTGCGGGGGCTTTGCGCAGGCGCTGCGCGGCCCAATGCATGCCTTTGCGCGCCTTCAGGCTGGCGGGGTTGGCTTCCAGCGCCTTGCGCAGATAAAACAGGCTGGCCTCGGGGGCAGCCACCGCCGCCAGCACCAGCCAGCCGTCTTCCAGGCGCGGGTCGAGCCTCACCGCCTGCTCGGCCCAGCGGCGCGCTGCCCGGCGGTCTTTGAGGCGCAAGGCCTGCATGGCCTGTCGCGCGGCGAATTGAGCGGTCAGCGGAGCGTCTTCCATGAGCACACCGTTAAGGGTTTACCGGCTGAAAATCAGGGATGTCCTCGTTGCGCACATAACACAGGATGCCGTCCGAGACGCCCCTGGCCACCTTGTCGGTATGGTTGACGAGCAAATCGCGGTCCAGGTTCAAAAAGCCCGTCTCGATGATCGCGGCGGTGGTGCTGCTGTTGATCTCGCGGAAAGCGTGGTAATCGGTCATGTCGCGGGTGACGGTGTTGTAATGGAAGGGCAGGCCGGTGGCGGCCTGGTAGCGCTGAGTCAGGCAGGCCGTCAGGCGGGTGGCCTTCTCGGGGTAGATCGTCGAAACCGCCGCCGCCACCTTGAAGCCCGTGGCCTGGTCGTTGATGTAATCGCACGAGTCGTTGTGGATGGAAACCAGCGCCAGCGCCTGCAAGCCCGCCAGGCGCGCGTCCATCTCTTGCAGCACGTCCACGTCATAACCGGCCTCGGTGAGGTTCTGGCGCACCAGCTCGGCGATCTTCAAATTGACGCTCTCTTCCGTCAGCCCGTCGATGCACACCGAGCCGGGGTCGTTCCCCCAGTGCCCGGCGACGATGGCGATGCGCGGGCGCGCCGACGGCGTGGGCGTGGGCAGCTCTTCTTCCGGCACGGCCCCGGCCTCGAAGGAACGGAACATGCGCTCCATGAGGTTGCCCGAGAGGATATTCGCCGGGCTCCAGAACGTCAGCAGGGTGGCCACCAGCAGCCCGGCCGAGATGACCGTTTGCAGCATACGCCAGACTCCGGGCTGCTCGGAGCTGCGCGGCGGGCGCCGGCGGGGCGTTGGGGCGGGTTGGCTCAGGGTTGGCGTATCACTCATAGGATTGATTGAAAGTATAGTACCTTATTTTAGGACTTTTAAGCAATTTCCGGGGCGTCCACATTCCCACTTGACGCCGCAGCCTCCAGCAATTATAAAGGAAAGGGCCGCTCCAACCTGCGGGCGAGCGGCAAATCAAACAGTGTTTCAATTTTTCTGTAAATTGTGGGGTTTGCCCCACAATTTACAGAAAAAGATACACACGCTCGAAAATCATACCAGCGCATCACCATTGAGGAAACCCCATGACCGACGATGCAAGAACCTTGCCCGGAGAAGACCTGCGCCGCGCAATGCGCCGCTGGGTGACGGGCGTTTCGATTGTCACCTGCGCCCACGCCGGCATGCACCACGGCATGACGGTCAATTCCTTCGTCTCCGTCTCGCTCGAACCGCCGGTGGTGATCGTCACCCTGGCAAAGGGCACACGCACGCATGCCCTGGTGGAGGCCTCACGGCGTTATGGCGTCACCGTGCTCTCCGAGGCGCAGCAGCACCTCGCCGAAATCTTCGCCGGGCGCATCCCCGATGGCGGCGACCGCTTCCATGAGCTGGAAACCTACACCCTCGCCAGCGATGTGCCTCTCATCCGGGGCGGGCTGGCCGGGCTGGATTGCGCCGTGGTGCACACCTACGACCTGCCGCACGCGACGCTTTTCTTTGGCCGGGTGGAGGCCGTGAACCTGGCCGAGGGCGGCGGGCCGTTGATCTACTTCAACCGCACCTTTCACACGCTCCCTGCGCCGCGCCGATAGCACACCCCCCGTAGGGGCGGTTCGCGAACCGCCCCCGCGAATCTCCCCAACCCGGGTGCGCCAACCCCTCCGCCGCGCCGTATAATATGGGTAAAAAGGAACAGCGCTTCTTTTCTTAAAAGGCGGGGGGATGGACGCACTCACATTGGAAGAAAAACAACAACTGCTGAAGCTCGCGCGGCGCGCCGTCGAGGCCGCCGCCCAGGGCCTGCCGCCGCCGGAGATCGACCCCGCACAGCTCACCCCGAGCCTGCGCGCGCCCGGAGCCTGCTTTGTGACCCTCACCGAAGCCGACGGCGAGCTGCGCGGCTGCATCGGCACGCTCGAGGCCTACCAGTCGCTGGCCGAAGACGTGCGCGAGCACGCCGCGGCCGCCGCCACCGAAGACTACCGCTTCCAGCCGGTGACGCCGGGCGAGGTGGACGACCTGCGCATCGAGATTTCGCGCCTCACCGCCCCTCAACCGCTCGAATACGACACCCCCGAAGACCTGCTGGCCAGGCTCCGCCCGGGCGTAGATGGGGTGATCCTGCGCGACGGGTTCCACCGCGCCACCTTCCTGCCGCAGGTCTGGGAGAAGGTCCCGCGCCCCGAGGAATTTTTAAGCCACCTGTGCCTCAAGATGGGCGCTCCGGCCAACCTGTGGCGGCGCAAGAAACTGGAAGTTTTTACCTACCAGGTGGAAGAATTCCACGAATAACAAACGAATAGAGATCGCGCCTGAGCGCCGCGATCTCTATTTTCGTGCGTGAATATTTGCAAGGCGCTTGAAAGCAGCCTTGAGCGGAGAATTTTGGGCATGCTTTGCATGCCCCCAACCTCCGCAAAACGCTTCTACAAGGCTTTGTTGGCCATTGCCGCGTTATAAGCCTGCCCGTAGAGATGCCCGCTGAGCGCCACCGCGTAGGTGCTCGTCAGCAGCACGCCCACCCCGCAGCCGATCGTCCCCAGCGAGGCGATTAACCCGCCGAGAAGCCCGCCCAGCAGCACCATCAGGTAAGCCCCCGGGGCGGCCTTGAGCAGCGCGAAGATCTCCTTGAAGCGGAAGGCTGCGCCGAGATCGTCTTTGCCCAGGAAGTTCCCTTGCGCCGCCGGGATCCAGATCCACAGCAGAATGCCGTAGAGGATCATCAGCCCCGTGCAGCAGAGCGAAGCCGCCACAGCCAGCGGCTCGCCGGCAGAGGAAACGCCCCCGTCGGCGCCGGTGGTGGAGGTGACCGGCACAAGGATGAGCAGTTCCGGGATGAGCAGCAGGAAGATCGGGATGGCATAAACCAGCCCGATCAGGAAGGACTTGAAGCCGGTGGCGAGCGAGTCGCCAAAGAGGATATCCGGCAGGGGTGAAGGGTCATGGCGGATCACCCGCCGGGCCACTTCCAGCCCGTAGCCGACCAGGTAAACCTGCCCGATCACCGGGATCAACCCGATCAACGCCGCCACGACGATCTTCTTCAGCCAGTCGGGGTCTTCAAAGACAAAAGAAAACGCTTTGCCAAAATCCATAAATCCTCCAGGTTGGTCGGCTCATAAGCACCTGCCCGCTGCCAGTGGAGAAGCAAAGCGGGCAGGGAGGAAAGCGCGCGTGCGGCTCACGCCCGGGCGCCGCTAAAAATGCACGTACTGGTCAACTTTGATGACAAAGATCGTCGCGTGGCGCGTGCCCGGCTCGGAAGCGGCCTGGCAATTCTTGCGGATCACATCCAGCGCAGGCTCCACCTGTTCATCCTCGCAGCCGATCATCAGCGTGGTGTTGCCCCGCCGCCAGAACCCGCCCGTCGAGGCGATCATCGTCACGCGGAAGCCCGCCGAGGTGAGCGCCTGGCTGACGGCATCGTGGTCGATATCCCGCAGAATGGCAATAATCAGTTTCATGGCTAGAGCTCCTCGTAGTGTTCGACATCCAGCGCGAAGATGGTAGCCCCGCCGACGGTGATGGGGGTGGGGGTGGGCAGGGGCAGCGGCGCGCTTTCCAACGGGACGGCGATAAACTCCACCCGCTGGCGGCAGTTCTCGTGCAGCACTTCCTGGGCCTGCTCGATTTTCTCAGGCGGAAGGCCGATCAACAGGGTGGCATTGCGCCGCCCGAGGAACCCGCCCACACTCGGTAGGCGCTCCACCGTAATCCCCAGTTTGCCGAGCGCCTCGCGGGCGATCTCGGCATCCTGCGATTGGACCACGGCGATCAACAAATTTTGGCGATCCGATGGGTTGGTTGGTCGTGCTTCGCTCATGCGGCCTCCTTTTCTTCTACCGGCGCGGCGGGCGCGTCCGCAGAGGTGGGTTTCAGGAGAGGGATATTCGCTGCACCTGCTGCCCTCCGGCCGTGAAAGGCGGCCTGCCGGGCAGCGCCAGGGTGGTTTTTTCACCCTCCCGCGTGATCGTCATCCTCTGATATTTTACAATAATTGGCCATGGGAAAGGGTTAAATCCGCGAACGATTATCTCGGAGGGCGTGATGCGTTCCAGCCCGGCGGCGCGCAGGAACAGGCCAAGCGGCGGCAGGCCCCACAGATGGTCGCGCTCGCCCAGGCCCTGCCCGCTGGCGGCGTGGTAGAACTGGCGGAAGCCGCGGTTTTGCTTGAGGCTGCCGGTCACCGCGCCCATCAGGCGCGTCACAAGGTCGGCGGCCTCGCGGCGGTAACCGGCGGCCAAGAGGCCCTCGCCGATCCAGGCATTCCAGGGCAGCGCCACGGCCGCCAGTTCGGGCGGCTCGGCGGGGCATTCACCCGGCGGGCAGAGCGGCAGCCCGAAGGCCTGCAGGTAGCGCCCGAGCAGGTGCGTCTCGACCAGGTGTTTGGCCCGCGCCGCCTCAGGGATGCCCGCCCACAGCGGCAGGAACAGGCTGAGGTCTTCGAGGGTGAAATCCGGCGACACCAGCCGCCCCCGGTCGCGCTCGGAGGGGCCGGTCAGCTCAAGGCGCGTCACCTGGCTGAAAACCTGGCGGGTGGTGGCCCGGCCGTGCCCGCGCGACCAGGTGAAATCTCGCGGGGCCAGGTCGTCTTCCACCGCCAGGCCCTGCTCGTTCAGGCCGTGCACATGCGCCACCACGGCGCGGGTGCTTTCGGCGTCGGCATCCAGTTGGAGGATCAGCCGCGCCGGCGCGGTGAGCTTGCGCCGCACGGCGAATTCTCCCGATCCCTGGAAGGAAAGCAGCTCGCGCCCCGCCCGGCTGGTGTGGATGTAGGCATCGCGGTAGCGGTAGAGGTGCGCGCGGCGGTCCCACATGCCTTCCACCGCGCCGCCGATGCGCTCGCGCTGGGCCTCCAACCAGGGCAAATCGCCCTCGCGGCCCAGGCGGCGGGCCAGCTCGATGAGGCTGCGCACCTCGCGGTAGAGCATCGCGCCCAGGCCGGGGGTTTCCACGCAGGTAATTTCCATCCCCTGCGCGCCGGGGCTCCAGCGGTCATAGAGCGGGCTGCTTTCCAGGCCGGTTTGGATCGGATGCTCCCACTGCGGCAGCCCGTCGCCATCGGGGTCGTGCTCGGTGCTCAGCCAGGTGTTGAAGTAACCGAGCAGGGCCGGGTAAGCCTCTTCCAGAAAAGCGGAAGAAGCCGATTGCGCCGCCAGCCCGGCCAGAAGCGGTTGAGCCAGGTGGCGGGTGCGCTGCCCGGCCAGGCCGGGTTTGAAATCGGGGTAGCCGCGCTCGGCGGCCGCCAGGAAGTTGCGCACCAGCCCCTCGGCCAGCCCCGCCATGCCCGGCAGCAGAGTGGTCAGGTACCAGGCGTCGAGGGCCGTCTGTCCGGCCCACAGGTAGGGGTGGTCGCTGCCGTCGCCGCGGACCGAGGCGCCCTGGTCGATGCGCCGCGAAAGCACGAAGGAAGCGGCGGGCAGGTGCTGGGGGTTGCACATCAGCAGCCCGCAGGCGGCGCGCTGCCCCAGGGCAAAGGCTGCATCCCACTCGGCGTCGCCGGTGGTGATCTCCAGCAGGTCGGCGCTGTTGCGCACCTCCAGGCGCGCCACCTCGGCCTCCCAGGGGCGCGAGGCGGCCGCCTGGGCCAGCTCATAGGCCGTTTCGGTGGCCGGGTGAGCGGCTGCCGCCCAGGCTGCCTCCACCGAAGCGCCCGGGTAAAGCTCATATTGCAGCGAAAGCCCCGGGTAGGGGCCCTTGTTGGCCTGCGGCCCGCCCGAAAGGAAGCACACCACGGCAAGGCCGTCGGTGCGGCCCTGCAGCGCCGTGCCAAGGCCCATCGGCAGGGCCGCCAGACCTTCGCCAAAACCCATCGGGTTGAGCACGCCCACCCAGTCGAGGCGCAGGTTGTGCGGCAGCACGCTCTTGTTGACCAGCGAGAGCCGCCCGGCGATGGCCTGCGAGCTCACCACGCGGTATTCGGCGCGCGCCTCGATGCCCTCATACGGGGCAAATTGAACCTCGCAGTAATTGGGCAGGATGCGCGACACCTGCGGGGGGCGGTAGAATGCCGCCGGGTCGGTCACCGTCATCCCGGCGCGGTAAAAGACCGGGAAGAACTGCATCCAGCGCGCGCGCAGGCCAAAATTGGTCTGCACCGCCAGGGCGGGAGGCTCGCCCTGCCCAAGGTTCAGTTCCCAGATGATATCGTCGGCATATTGGGTGGGGCCCAGCCGGGCATCCGCTGCGAGGGTGAGGTGCAGGGGGTCGCCGGCCGAGAGGTTCCAGGTTCGCATGAGAAAATTGTAACTCAAATTGGCCATCCGGGGTCAGTCCCTCGCAGGCGCGGGCCTTGTACCAGCGCCCCCCTCCCAACCCTCCCCCCAAATCTACGATTTTGGGGGAGGGCTACGGGTGGGGGTCAAAGAGGGCTAAGGGTGGGGGTCAAAGAGGGCTAAGGGTGGGGGATTAATCCCTCGCAGGCGCGGGCCTTGTGCCAGCGTCCCCCCCTCCCAACCCTCCCCCAAAATCTGCGATTTTGGGGGAGGGTTGGGAGGGGGGGTAAGGGTGGGGCAAGATAGGTTATAATCCGCGGGCAGTCTGCCAGGAGGTGCCCCATGAATTTACCGCGCATGTCCCCTTCCTCATTGCGCGAAACGCTCAGCCAGATGTTCAAGAGCATCGATTTTTCGCGCGCATCGCTCACCGATTACGCCTTCGTGCTCATCGGCGCGCTGGTACAGGCCTTTGCCATGCGGCTCTTCCTCATCCCGGCCCAACTGGTCAGCGGCGGGGTGAGCGGAGCCGCCCAGCTCATCAACCACTACACCGGCTGGCCCATCGGGTTGATGGTCTTCGTCGGCAACGCGCCGCTGTTCCTCCTCGGCTGGCGGCACCTGGGCGGACCGCGCTTTGCCCTGCGCACCGCGCTGGCAGTGACGGCCTTCTCGTTCTTCACCGACCTGCTCGGCTTCTTCCTGCCCGCCCAGGGGGTGGTGCAAGACCTGGTGCTCAACTGCCTTTACGGCGCGGTGGTGCTCGGCGCGGGGCTGGGGCTGGTTTACCGCGGGCGGGGCACCAGCGGCGGCAGCGACATCCTCGGGCGCATCCTCAACGAGCGGCTGGGCGTGCCCATTTCGCAGTCTTACCTCGTCACCGATTCGCTGGTCATCCTGGCCTCGGGGCTGGTCTTTGCCTGGCAGAACGCGCTCTACGCCCTGGCCGTCACCTACGTGAGCGGCCTGGCAGCCGAAATGGTGCTGGAAGGCTCGAACGTTTTCCGCACCGCCCTCATCATCACCGCCTGCCCGCAAGAAGTAGCAAAGAAGATCATGACGGAGATGGAGCGCGGCGTGACGATCATCAACGCCACCGGCGCCTACACCGGCGCCGAGCGGCCGGTGCTCTATTGCGTCGTCACCCGCCCGGAGGTCAGCCAGATCAAATCGATCGTCAAAGATGCCGACCCGAAGGCCTTCATGGTCATCGGGCAGGCGCACGAAGCCCTGGGCGAGGGCTTCAGGCCGCTGCGCTGAACGCTGTGGATAACCCCCTGAAAACTGTGGATAACTCGCCTGAAAGCTGGGGATAAACCCAACAAACCTGTGGGTAACAGCGAATTTCCTGGGGATGAAACGGATAAAACGAGGCCGGTTATCCCCAATTCATCCGCTTGAGAAAAGACGGGGTATCCCGGTTGCACAACAGGGGTTTCTACCCCGCGCTCCACAGAAGCCTGAGCATTTTGCCTAAGGCGATGTGCTCGAAACGTTGTACGAAGCGCAAATATCCTCGCTCGCCTGGATGATGTTCATGATCGTCGGGTCGTCGCTGAACTTGGAGCGCACTTCGGCCAGCACCCCCGCCGCATCCTTGCAGTAACCCGAAGTCTTGCCCACCGGGCGGTACATGCCTGCCAGCACCGACCCGTAGGTGTAGTAATACACCACGTTCGTCTGGTCGTTGGGCACCAGCGGGATTCCGGCGATCTCGATCGGCGGGTCTTTCTCTGGGTCGCACTCACGCACCTCGCAGCTCGTCTGGGCGTCGCAGCCGAGCGTGGCGCACTTGAGGGCCGGGATGGCGCCCTCATAGTTGCGCGCCTTGAAGTACACCATGCCAAGCTGCCCATACAGGTCGGCGCTATAGGGGTCGATTTGCAGCGCGCGCTTGGCGTTCAGCGAGGCAATGAAGAACTCGCCTTCCTGCGCATAAACCTTGCCGATCGCCACGTAGGGGATGGGGTCTTCGATCCCCAGCGTCTTGTTGCGGTCCACCGCCTTGGCGAAGTACTCCAGCGCCTGGTCGTAGATCCGCAGGTGGCGGTAGATCACCCCCACGTTAATATAAAGGAAGGTCAAATTGGGCGCGATGGCAATTGCCCGGTCATAGGCCTCGATCGCGCCGCGGTAATCGCCCTGCGTCTCGCGGATGTTGGCCAGCACGCGCTGTACGTCCATCAGGTTCGGGTTGCGCTCCACCGCCAGTTGAATGGATTGCTGCGCCAGGTCCCATTTGGATTCGTCGTTGTAGATTTCGGCGGCATAGGCCAGCGCCAGGACGTTGTTCTGGTCGAGCTGCAGCGCTTTGGAAGCCGCCAGTTCAGCCTCCACCAGCAAGGTTTCCTTCTCAGCTTTATCGTCGGTCAGGCCGGCGTTCCAGTCGAGCACGAAGGCGCGCACCGCGTGGGCCGTGCTGCTATCGGGGGCCACCTCCACCGCCTTGTTGGCTGATTCGAGCGCTTCTTGCAGCCGCTTGCGGCGCGTCTCGTTGGTGGTCATCGATTTATACGAGTAAGTCTGGATCTGCGCCAGCTCGGCCCACAACTGGGCGTTATTGGGGTCCGATACGAGCGCCTGCTGGTAAGCGGCGATCGCGCCGTTCAGGTTGCCGGCAGTGAAGTGAGTCTGCCCCTCCAGCGCATACGAGTTCGACGTGCGCGTGGGGGTGGGCGTGGCCTGGAAGAGCGGCTCGATCGCCTTGGCCTGGTAGCCGCGCAGGATGAACAGCCCGCCGATCACCAGCATGAGCAGGATCATCACCCTCACCGGGTTGGAAGCCCTGGCTTCTTTACGGAAAATGTATTTCGACATACGGTTTAGGGCGCCGGGGTAGGTTCGGAGGTGCCTTCCGGCGTGGCTTCGGGGGTGGGGGCAGGGTTCGCGGCGATGTCTTTGCAGATATTCACCATCTCCTGCGCGTTGATCACGTTGGTTTCATCATCCGGGAAGGCTTTGATCAGCGCCTGCGAGATCTGCAGCGCCTCGCCGCACTGGCCGGTGTATGCCAGCGAGATGCCAAAGCGGGCGTAAATGTACATGGTGTTGCTGTCGAGCAGCATGCCCGGCACCTGGGCGCCGGTGTCCGTCAACCCGCCGCGCGTGGCCAGGCGCAGTTGAGCGGCGGCGCTGTTGTAGTTCTGCTGGCGGAAGTAGATCGTGCCGAGATAGCCATAGAGCAGCGGGTCATCGGGCTTCTTCTGCACGGCCTGCTGGGCATATTGGACGGCCTTGGCATACTCGCCGATCTTCAGGTAGGTGAGCGCCGTCTCCACGTAGGGTTCGGGGTCGTCCGATTTGAGCGCGATGGCGCGCGCGAACTGGTCAACGGCCTTATCATAAATATCGTTGGCCTTGTAGTTGCGCCCAAGCGCCAGGTGCAGGTCGGCCAGGTTCGGGTTCATCGCCACGGCCTGCTCGAACTCTGCGATCGCCTCGGTGTAATTTCCGGTCATCTCCAGCACAAGGCCGCGCGCGCGGTGAGTTTCCATCAGGTCCGGCCCGAACTGAAGCGCCTTCTTCGAGGCTTCGATGGCCTTATCCACCGTGGTGAGGTCGCCTTTGCCCTCGTTTTGCTGCTGCGAGAGCACCTCGGCCTGGAAGGCGTAAGCCAGGGCGTTGCCGCCGTCCAGCGCGATGGCCTTATCCAGCTCGGTTTGCGCGGGCAGGTACTCGCCCTGGCGGCCCAGCCCCCAGCCGCGCACGGCGTGCGCCAGGCTGTGATTGGGGTTGAGCAGGATGGCATTCTCGGCGTTCACCACCGCATTCTCGAAATCGCCGTAGAGCACCTGCAGGCGGGCCAGCTCCACGTAGGTGTTGATGTTCTTCGGGTCGGCCTGGATGGCAGCGGTGTAACTCGCCACGGCCTGGCTGTATTTGCCCTCGCCGGCGGCGGTGCGCGCATCTGCCAGGAAGGAATCGGGCGAGCGGGTCGGCGTGGGGGTGGGGATGAAGAGCGGAGGGGTGGCCGGGATAACGACCTGGTTGACGTAGAGCGCCGCGCCCACCAGGGCGACCAGGATAATCAGGCGGAGCGGGTTCGCCCGTTTCTTGCGGCGGCTCATGCTCCACTTGCTTCCACTTAAATACATAATTTTATAGTAATGGCAAACAGAGTCTCCGTCAAGGTACACAATTCAACGTGCAGAACGAACGCCATCGCAGCCAGAGACGGCCCAAACCGCCTCCAGGGAGGCCCCTCAGCCGGCGAAGGCCGGCTTGGTGGTTCGCACAGGCACAGTTTCCAACTGGAGCGTGTACACCTTTTTCTATTAATTATGGGGCAAGCCCTACAGTTTATAGAAAAATGGAAACACTATCTCCAACTGCCGCAACCATCAGCAAACGCCTGCGCCCCCCTTGCCACCCGCACCGAGGTTCGCCGCGCCCGCGGCAGGCTCGAAAACCATTCTCGTTATACAATAGCCCTATGCGCTTCGATGTGTTCACCCTCTTTCCCGGGCTCATCCAGCCTTACCTCGAAGAGAGCATCTTGCAGCGCGCCCGCGAGAACGGCCTGCTGGAGGTGCAGGTGCACGACATCCGCGCCTGGGCGCCCGGCAAACACCACGTCACCGATGAGCCCCCCTACGGCGGCGGCGGCGGGATGGTGATGAAGTGCGAACCGGTCTTCGCCGCCGTCGAAGCCGTGCTCGGCGCGCCCCCGGCCTGCCCGGTGATCCTCCTCAGCCCGCAGGGGCGCGTCTTCAACCAGCAGGCCGCCCTCGAACTCGTCCGCCAGCCGCGCCTGGCCTTGCTCTGCGGCCGCTATGAAGGCATTGATGAGCGCATCCGCGAGCATCTCGTCACCGACCAGATCTCGATCGGCGATTACGTCCTCACCGGCGGCGAGCTGCCCGCGCTGGTGCTCATCGACGCCGTCGCGCGCCTGATCCCCGGCGTGCTGGGCGACCCAGACGGCCCCTTTGACGACTCGCACGCCACCGGGCTGCTCGAATACCCCCACTACACCCGCCCGGCCGAGTTCCGCGGCTGGGCCGTGCCGGAAGTGCTCCTTTCCGGCAACCATGCGCAGATCGCCGCCTGGCGCCGCGAACAGGCCCTCTTGCGCACCCTCCACCGGCGGCCCGATCTGCTCGAAACGGCCCCCCTCAGCGAGGAAGACCGGCGCACCCTGCGCCGCCTCAAGGGCGAGGAAACGCCGGAAGACCTCCAGAAAACCCGCAAGCGGCGCAGACGGGGCGCGCCCGATGCATGACGGCCGGGTTTTCATCCCGCGATTGGGTTCCACACCCATTGACTGATCATTTCATCATCTTCTTCCTGACAAAGAGGCGCCCATGAAATTCAGCTTCGGCAAGACCTTCCTGCTCGGTTTCGGCTTCTTCGGCGTGAGCGTCATCTGGATGGTGTACAACTCCTTCGTGCCGCTCTTTCTGGCCAACCGCTTCCACCTGGAACCCTGGCTGATCGGCCTGTTCATGACCTTCGACAACATCGCCGCGCTGCTCATCCAGCCGCCCGTGGGGGCCTGGTCCGACCGGCTGCGCACGCCCATCGGGCGGCGCATGCCCTTCATCCTCATCGGCGCGCCGGTGGGCGCCCTGGCCTTCGGGTTGATCCCGCTCGCCTCGGCGCTGCCGCTCTTCGTGGCCTGCACCAGCACCCTGCTGCTGAGCATGGCATTCTGGCGCACGCCGGTCATCGCCCTCATGCCCGATATCACCCCCTCGGCCTACCGCTCGCAGGCCAACGGCATCATCAACTTCATGGGCGGGGTGGGGGCCATCATCGCCACGCTGGGCGGCTCGGTGCTGTATAAGATGAACCAGGCCTACCCCTTCTGGCTTGGGTCGGGGCTGGTGGTGCTGGCGGCGCTGCTGGTCTTTTTGCTGATCAAAGAACCGAAAACTTACGAGACGACCACCGCCGAACGCCCGAACTTGATCCGCAGCCTGCGCGAGGTGATCGCCGACCGCGATAAGAGCGCCCTGCGCATCCTGCTGGCGATCTTCTTCTGGTTCGTGGCCTACAACGCCATCGAGGCTTTCTTCACCCTCTACGCGCAGAATCACCTCGGCCTGCCCGGCGAAGACGGCGCGCGGCTGCTCGGCCAGCTCTCGCTGATCTTCGTGCTCTTCGCCCTGCCGGCAGGCTACATCGGCGCGCAGATGGGCCGCCGCCGCACCATCCTCACCGGCATCCTCATCTTGAGCGCCTGCATGCTGCTCATGTTCCTCATCCCGCCCGCCACGTTGATCATCCCGCTCACGCCGCACCTGTTTGGCATCGGCGTCGTGCCGGTCATCGGGGTGATCTTGATGGTCGGCGGCGCAGCCTGGGCGCTGATCAACGTCAACTCGCTGCCCATGGTGGTGGATATGACCGATAACCTGCGCGTGGGCACCTACACCGGCCTGTACTACCTCTTTTCCACCCTGGCCGCCATCGCCGGGCCCAACATCAACGGCTGGATCATCCAGCTGACCGGCAAGAACTACAGCCTGGTGATGATCGTGGGGCCCATCTTCATGGCGATCGCCCTGGTGATGATGCTCGGCGTGCGCCGCGGCGAGGCCCGCAAAGCGGCGGGATAGTCCTCCAGGCAAACACGTAACATTCCGCACTTGCAAGCGCGTTTAAACGGCATTATACTTATTTCAATCGTGGTTTTACCGGTGGGCCAGGGTTTATGGGATTAACCCTGGTTTTGCCGTGTAAACCAATCGTATCTCCCTATTCTCTATTTTCTCTTGGAGGAGAAAAATATGAAAAAGTTCTCCCTGATTTTGGCTGTGGTGATGCTCTTGTCGCTCATCCTGAGCGCATGCGCACCGGCTGCCACCCCAACCGCAGCGCCCGAAGTCAAGAAGAAAGCTTGCGAAGTCACCGACACGGGCGGTATTGATGACAAATCCTTCAACGCCACCGCCTGGAAAGGCGCCCAACTGGCTCAGTCCGAGCTCGGCTGGGAGGCCAAATACCTCGAGTCTAAAGAAGTCGCCGACTACGAGAAGAACATCAACGCCTTCATCGAAGAGAAGTGCGACCTGATCATCACCGTCGGCTTCCTCCTGGGCGATGCCACCAAGGCTGCAGCTGAAGCCAACCCTGATATCAAATTCTCCATCGTGGACTTCTCCTACGACCCGCCCATCCCCAACGTGGTTGGCCAGGTCTTCGCCACCGATGAAGCCGCCTTCCTGGCTGGCTACCTCGCCGCCGGCATGACCAAGACCGGCAAAGTCGGCACCTTCGGCGGCCTGCCCATCCCCACCGTGACCATCTTCATGGATGGCTTCACCCGCGGCGTCAAGTACTACAACTCGGTCAAGGGCACCAATGTGGAAGTGCTCGGCTATGACCTGGCCGATCCCACCAAGGGCCTCTTCACCAACAGCTTCGACGACCAGCAGAAGGGCAAGGAATTCGGCACCACCCTGATGGACGAAGGCGCCGACATCATCATGCCCGTGGCCGGCCCGGTTGGCCTGGGCACCGCTTCGGCCGTGAAGGAACGCGGCAATGCCATGATCATCGGCGTTGACTCCGATTGGTTCCTGACCGCCTCCGAATATGCCGACATCACCCTCACCTCCGTGTTGAAGAACATGGACTCCACCACCCTGGCGGTTGCCAAGTCGATCAACGACGGCACCTTCAAGGGCGGCACGAACGTGACCGGCACCCTGGCCAGCGGCGGCGTTGGCCTGGCCCCCTATCACAATTTCGACTCGAAGGTCCCGGCGGAACTCAAGGCTGAGATCGACGCCCTCAAGGCCGATATCATCAGCGGCAAGATCAAACTCGCCGACATCAAGTAGTCGAAACCAGTTCGACCCTAACCCCGCCCTGAAGCCAGGGCGGGGTTTTTCTATTTCCCCTCATCCCCGGCCCTCGCGGGTGCACGAAGCGAGTCTCGGGCGGAGAAGGGAGCCAAGCCTTTCCCCATTTACTCTATTGACATAAATCCTGCTAATTTTTATAATATTTCTAAAGATTTTTATAAATATTCATGAGGTGATCCTTGATGAACAGTGTTTACGCCCATCCTGAATACCTGGTCGAGACTGAATGGGTTGCCGCCCATTTGAACGACCCTGCCGTGCGCCTGGTCGAATCGAACGAAGACGCCCTGCTCTACGAAACCGGGCACATCCCCGGCGCCGTCAAAGTGGATTGGTTCACCACCCTGCAAGACCGTGTCCGGCGCGATTTCATCAACCAATCGGAGTTCGAGGCCCTCTGCTCGGGGCTTGGCATCGCCAACGATACCACCGTTGTCTTCTACGGCGACAAGAACAACTGGTTTGCCTGCTACGCTTTCTGGCTGTTTGCTTATTACGGCCACCGGCATCTGCGCATCATGAACGGCGGGCGCCTGAAATGGACGCAGGAAAACCGCCCGCTCAGCAAAGACGTGCCCGCCTACCCCGCCGCCCGCTACCATGCCTCGCCGCCCGACCGGGCCATCCGCGCTTACCGCGATGACGTGCTGCGCCAGGTGGAACATCACCTGCCGCTGGTGGACGTGCGCTCGCCGCAGGAATACACGGGCGAGCTGCTCCACATGCCCAACTACCCGCAAGAGGGCGCGATGCGCGGCGGCCACGTGGCCGGGGCAGTCAGCATCCCGTGGGCCACGGCCGTCAACCCCGAGAACGGCGTCTTCAAAACGGCCGACGAACTGCGCCGGCTCTTCGAGAGCAAAGGCGTCTTGCCCGATCAAGAGGTCATCGCCTACTGCCGCATCGGCGAGCGCAGCTCGCTCACCTGGTTCGTGCTCAAATACCTGCTCGGCTACCCGCGCGTCAAGAATTACGACGGCTCGTGGACGGAATGGGGCAACCTGGTGGGCGCGCCCATCGAGAAAGGCCCCGGCCAATGAGCCGGCCCGGTAAAGTGCCCGACCGGCTGGCGCAAATCGTCGAAGATTTTGAGCTTTGCGAAGGCCGCGAGAAGCTGGAGCTGCTCCTGCAATACGCCGAAAGCCTGCCGCCCCTGCCCGCATGGGTGGCGGCCGATGAAAGCAGCCTGGAGGCGGTGCCCGAGTGCATGACGCCCGTGGCGGTGGCCGCCGAGCTGGTAGACGGCGGGATGCGCTTTTACTTCAAAGTACCCGCCGAATCGCCCACGGTGCGCGGCTTTGCCGCCATTGTGGAAGAAGGGCTGCGCGGCGCCACGCCCGAGCAGGTGCTCGACCTGCCCGCCGATTTTTACCTGCAGATGGGCCTGCAGGAGGTTCTCACCGCCCAGCGCATGAACGGCATGTCGGCCATCGTCGCGCACGTCAAGCGCCTGGCGGTGGCGCAGCTGGCGTAGACCGAACGCCGCCTGGCAATTCCATCTTCCGGTCAGGGGCTGCCCAAAGATGGGGGCGGACGTGCGTGTCCGCCCCTCTTCTTTTTGACAACCCCCGACCGTTGTTTGTGAACCGTTTGAAGCTTTCAATGCGGCCGGCCCGTGCGCGCGCCTGCCGGAAAAAACTTTCATCCACCGGAGGGTAATGGAACCAGTTAATGTTACAATTACATTCAACCTTCCCCCCTATAAGGAGTGGTAATGGCTCCTGTCCTGGAACTCAAAGGCATCACCAAACGTTTCCCCGGCGTACTGGCCAACGACCATATCAACCTGACCCTCAACGAGGGCGAAATCCTCGCCCTGCTGGGGGAAAACGGCGCGGGTAAATCCACCCTGATGAACATCCTCTACGGTCTTTACCAGCCCGACGAAGGCGAAATTTACGTCCGCGGGAAGAAAACCACCATCGTCTCGCCCACCGACGCCATCCGCAGCGGCATCGGCATGGTGCACCAGCATTTCATGCTCATCCCGGTCTTCACCGTCACCGAGAACGTCATGCTCGGCGCCGAAGAGCTGCGCGCTGCGGGCTTCCTCGACCGCAAGAAGGCTGCCGACCGCATCCGCGACATTTCGCAGCGCTACAAGCTGGAAGTGGACCCGGATGCCTACGTGCGCGACCTGCCGGTGGGCGTCCAGCAGCGCGTGGAGATCATCAAGCTGCTCTACCGCCAGGCCGAGATCCTCATCTTCGACGAGCCAACGGCGGTGCTCACCCCGCAGGAAGCCGACGAGCTGTTCGCGATTATGCGCGAGCTGATCCGCCAGGGAAAATCGATCATCTTCATCACCCACAAGCTGCGCGAGGTGCTGGAGGTGGCCGATCACATTCTGGTTATCCGCCGCGGCGCAGTCGTCGGCGAGACGGTGCCCCAGGGCGCCGATAAGAACAGCCTGGCAGCCATGATGGTGGGCCGCCCGGTGAGGCTGGAGGTCGAAAAGCGCGTGGCGCACGTCCAAAACAAGGTGCTCGAAGTGAGGGACCTGGTGGTGGCCGATGCGCAGAAGCAAATCACCGTAGACGAAGTCAGCTTCGACGTGCACGCCGGTGAAATCCTCGGCGTGGCGGGCGTGCAGGGCAACGGCCAGACCGAACTGGTGGAGGCCGTCACCGGCCTGCGCATGCCCAACAGCGGCACCATCCGCCTGCTCGGGCAGGATATCACCCGCGCCACCCCGCGCCAGGTGACGGAGCTTGGCTCGGCGCACATCCCCGAAGACCGCCAGCGCGACGGCCTGGTTCTTTCCTTCCCGGTGGCCGATAATACCGTCTTGTGCACCTACTATAAACCGCCCTATGCCAAAGGCGTGACCATGCAGTGGAAAAAGGTGTACGAAGACGCCGAAAAGCTCATCCAGGATTTTGACATCCGCACCCCCAGCGCGAAGACCAACGTCGGCGCGCTCTCAGGGGGCAACCAGCAAAAGGTGATCGTCGCGCGCGAGTTTTCGCGGCCGATTAAACTGCTGGTCGCTTCCCAACCCACCCGCGGCCTGGACGTGGGTTCGATCGAATATATTCACAAACGCATCGTCGAAAAGCGCGATGAAGGCTGCGCCGTGCTGCTCGTTTCACCTGAGCTGGATGAAATCATGGAGCTTTCAGACCGCATCGCGGTGATGTATCGCGGCAAGATCGTGACCATCGTCCCTGCCGACCAGGCCACTAAGGCGTACATTGGCCTGCTGATGGCCGGGGTCAGCCCGGAACAGGCCGGCGCGCCCCAGGTGGGCGAGCGCGTGGTCGAATCTACCTTGTAAACGGGGTGCAGCGTGAGCGAAAAACAACCAAAACCAGATGTTGGGAAAGTTTTGCTCGATGAATTGAACAACCCCCCGGCCGTGCACCATGCCAGCGGCTGGCGGCGGACCGGGCGGGTGCTGCTCGTGCCGGCCCTGGCGGTGTTCACCGGGCTGGTCATCGGCGCCATTTTCATCATCATCACCAGCGAAGAAGTGTACGCCGGGTTCGGGCAATCCTTTGGCGCGGGCCTGGCGGCCGTGTGGGATACCATCATCAAGGCTTACGGCGCGATGTTTGCCGGTGCCCTGGGTGACCCGGTGCGCATCGTCGAGGCCATCCGCGGCGGCAACGCCCTCGAAATTCGCCGGGCGATCAACCCCATCCTCGAAAGCCTGGTGAACGCCACGCCGTATATCTTCGCCGGGCTGGCAGTGGCGCTGGGCTTCCGCTCGGGGCTCTTTAACATCGGGGTGGAAGGGCAGCTCTTCGTCGGCGCCGCTGCCGCCACCTACGTAGGCTTCGCCATCAAAGGGCTGCCGGCGGTCATTCACATGCCGCTGGCCTTCCTGGCCGGAGCGGTCGGCGGCGGGCTGTGGGGCTTTATCCCCGGCTGGCTGAAAGCCAAAACCGGCGGCCACGAGGTGATCAACACGATCATGATGAACTGGATTTCCTTCCGCCTGACCGAATGGCTGTTGACCGGCCCGATGACCCGCCCCGGCTCGGGGGGCATGCCGATCAGCCCGGTCATCGAGAAGAGCGCCGAAATCCCTCAATTCTTCCCGTCGCCCATCCGCCTGCACCTGGGCTTCTTCATCGCCCTGGCTTTTGCTTACCTGGTGCACTGGCTGCTGTTCAAAACCACGTGGGGCTTCAACCTGCGCACGGTGGGCGCCAACCCCTATGCCGCGCGCTACGCCGGGATCAACATCACCAGCAACATCATCATCGCCATGACGCTCTCCGGCGCGCTGGCGGGGCTGGCCGGGGCCACGCAGATCCTGGCCGTCAACCGCAGCATGGCCATCGGCCTCTCGGCCGGCGCCGGCTTCGACAGCATCGCCCTGGCGCTGCTGGGCAACAGCACCCCCATCGGCGTGGTGTTTGCCTCGCTGCTCTTCGGCGCGCTGCGCAACGGCGCCACCCGCATGGAGCTGCTGCAGATCCCCAACGACATCGTTTCGATCATCCAGGCGCTCATCCTGGCCTTCGTCGCGGCGCCCGCCATCATCCGCACCATCTACCGCATCCGCGTGCCAAAGGAAGCGGAAGAAGCCGTCTTTGTCGGCGGGAGCTGGGGAGGGGGTAAATAATGGCTACCATCGTGATTCATCGCAAAAAGCTGGAGACCATCACTCCCACCCGCCGGCGCGTGCTGGGCATCATCGAGCTTGTGGTGGCCGCCCTGACCGTGGTCCTCTTCATGCTCCACGTCCAACCCGGGCAGGTGTCCACCTTCGTGATGACGCCGGGCGGCATCACCCAGGGCATCGCCGCCAACTGGATCGTCCCCGTCTTTGGCACCATGCTGGCGCTCACCATCCTCTCGGCTCTGCTGGGCATTTACCAGCTTGTGCGCGGCTTTGGCCGCCAGACTAACCTCGTCCTGGGGGTGGTAGCGTTCTTCTTCATCTTCTCCTTCCTGCTGTGGGCCTCGGCGGGCAAGTCGCTCAACCTGGCCGGCATGCTCAGCGCTTCGGTGCTGCTGGCCGTGCCAATTGTTTTGGGCGCCTTCTCGGGCGTGCTCTGTGAACGCGCCGGCGTGGTGAACATCGCCATTGAGGGCATGATGCTCATGGCCGCCATGATCGGCGCGCTGGTGGGCAGCGTCACCAAGAGCATGTGGGTGGGCCTGCTTGCGGCGATCGCCTCCAGCCTGCTGCTGGCGCTCATCCACGCCGTGCTTTCGATCAAGTACAAGATCAACCAGATCATCTCCGGCACGGTGATCAACATCTTCTCCACCGGCCTCACATCCTTCCTCTCGGCGAAGTTCCTGCAGACCTACCAGTACCTTAACAACCCGCCCGTCTTCCCGCGCGTGCCCATCCCGCTGCTGGCCGATATCCCCGTCATCGGGCCGCTCCTGTTCAACACCAACATCTTCGTGTACCTGATGTACATCATCCTGGTCATCGTCCAGGTGGCGCTCTTCCGCACCCGCTGGGGGCTGCGCATGCGCTCGGTGGGCGAGCACCCCAAGGCGGCCGATACGCTCGGGATCAACGTCTTCCGCACGCGCTACATGGCCGTGCTGCTCGGCGGGCTGGTGGCCGGCATCGGCGGAGCCTTCTTCACCCTCGGGTCGGTGGGCCGCTTTGACGAGGGGATGACCGCCGGCAAGGGCTTCATCGGCCTGGCGGCGATGATCTTCGGCAACTGGACGCCGATCGGCTCCTTCCTGGCGGGCCTGCTCTTTGGCTTCTCGGATGCAATCGCCACCCGGCTGACGCTGCTGGGCACGGGCATCCCGATCCAATTCATGGCCATGGCGCCCTACATCACCACCATGGTGGTGCTGGCGGGGCTGGTCGGGCGCAGCATGGCCCCGGCTGCCGACGGCGAGCCGTACAACAAAGAGTGACCGGGGGGCAGGCCGCCCGCCGGATCAACAGAGAGGGGGCGGCGCGCAGCGCACCGCCCCCTCTCTGCAATCTTCTCGCGCAGGCCGGCGTTGAAATCTGAAACGCCCTCCTTCAGGGTACAATCAAAACGCCCAGGCGTTGAAACCCCATGAGCAAGCAGCCTTCATCCACAGAAAGAAAGCGCACCTTCTGGCTTGTCCTGGCGGCCTGCCTGCTCTATTTCTGCGCCTTCATCCCGGTGAACCTGCGCGGGGCACAGAGCGAGCGCATGCTGCAACGCACCTCGGTGGATGAGCAGGTCACCTACCCTTATGTGGTGCGCATGCTCACCCCCGCCGCCGACCTCAAAGACCTGTTCACGCGCTGGGTGATCTACGGCGATTACCACTACGGCTACCCGTTCTACTTCTTCTCAGCGCTGGCCGTGCTGCCGGTGCGCCTGGCGGCAGGCGCGCATTTCACCGATTACACCGCGATCAACCTGCTGCTCCTGCGCCAGTTGATCAGCGTGCTGCCCATGCTGGCCGCCGCCGCGCTGCTGACGTGGCTGTTCACACGCTTCCGTTCCGCCTGGCTGAGCCTGCTGCTGCTGGCCGTGCTGCTCAGCCTGCGCGCGCTGGTGCGCAACAACATCCAGTGGTGGCACCCCGATGCGCTCTCGATGCTCGCCGTGACGCTGACGCTCTTCTTCCTCGAGCGCGACCGGCTGCGCTTTGGCCGCAATTTCTACCTGGCCGCCGCATTTTGCGGCGTGGCCGCCGGGATCAAGCTGGCCGGGTTCTTCTTCTTCCTGGCGGTGGCAGGCTGCCTGGCCGCCGGGCTGGCGCGCAAAACCCTCAACCTGCCGCGCGCGGCGCTGGCCGGGGGGCTCTTCATCCTGGTGATGACCGGCGCGCTGGTCGTCTCGAACCCGTTCCTCTATAACGCCGGGGCGCGCCAGGAGCTGATCAAAATCCAGACCTACAAAACCGATGAACTCACCCGGGGCTACGCTCACGACGACCCGCTCTACTATTCCAAGGGGCCGCGCTGGTGGGAATGGACCCTCACCACCTGGTACGCTCACCCGCTCGTGCTGGGGCTGCTGGCAGGCTCGCTGCTGTTCGGCTGTATCAAGGGGCCGCACCGCCTGCTCAACGGGCTGGTGCTGCTGTGGATCATCCCCAACGCCATCTACCTGCTGTTCTTCGTGGCGGTCAAGCCCGATCATTACTGGCTGCCGGTGCTGGTGCCGCTCTTCGCTTCGGCGCTCAACCTGCCGCTGGCGCTCGCCGAAGGCCGCATCGCCTGGCGGCCGGCCCGCGCCGCCCAGGCGGGAGTGGCCTTCCTCGCCATCGCGCTGATCGCCGCCAACCTGTTTTACCCCTACTCAGGCAACCTGGCCCGCTACCGCCAGGGCATGCAGGTGGAAGCTGCCATAACGGGTATAATTGCTCCACTTCATGCCAAAGCACCGCATTCCGAGACAAGATAAACGGGAGATGACCGTTGAGCAAACCAACCGCCTTCAAACAGCCCAATTCGCGCCACTGCTTCGTCTGTGGGGTCGAAAACCCGGTCGGGTTGAAGCTGAAGATTTACCAGGTGGAACCCGGCGTCATCGAGACGACCTTCACCGCCCCCGAGCACTTCCAGGGTTACCCTGGCGTGCTGCACGGCGGCATCATCGCCACCATTTTGGATGAGATCAGCGGGCGCGCCCACATGGGCGATGACCCCTCCGCTCCGCGCTTCATGTTCACCGGCAAGATCGAGGTGCTCTACCGCAAGAATGTGCCCATCGGCAAGCCGCTGCGCATCGTCGGCAAGGCCGGCAAGAGCACCGGGCGCGTGGCCGAGGGCTGGGCGGGCATTTACGACGAAGCCGGGGTGCTCCTCGCCGAGGGCAAGACCCTCCTCTTCGACGTCCCGCCGGACAGGCTGGAAGCCACCGACCTCGCGGCCCTGGGCTGGAAGGTTTACCCGGACGAACCCGAATAGAAGGCACACGAACGCGTGAAATGAAGAAAATCACAGGCATCCGCCGCGGCGGATGCCTGTGATTTTCTTCCTCACCGCAGGAAGGACGGCCCTACCTGCCCTGCTCGCTGCGCTGCTTCAACCTGGCTTCCTGGTCGCGGCGGTGCGTCCCATCGCAGAGCGGCTTGGCCCCCGAAAGCCCGCAGCCGCACAGCATCACCCGGTTGCGCGTCTCGAACGGTTTACCATCGGCCCGCTCCACCGGGATGTTGCCCGTCACCCACAGGGGGCCGTCGATCGGCCCGTAAGAGGTCATCTCGATGGTGACGGCAATCTGCTGCGGCAGGTCAGGCTCCAGGTCCGCCTCGCCGGCGCCGGGGGCATAAGTATACGAGCCGGATGGGCAGCGTTCGATCATCGCCATGATCTGCGCGCGCACCTGGGGGTCGTCTTCGGCTTTGGAGGCCATGCCTTCGATATCGGTGAAGCGGTTGCCGCAGAACCCGGCCTCCATGCACAGGGCGTAATCGCGCTTGATGACGATGCGCCGGCCGTCGGCGAGCTTCACCTGGCGCTCGGTGGTGGGGCGCGTGACGGCGTTTTCCTTGCCGTCAAAGCCGACGATCCGGTGCGTGCGGTCGCAGAACGGCTTGTTGCTCGACTGCCCGCAGCGGCACAACTCATACATCTCGCCGCCTTCCAGGTCTTCGTCTTTGCGCCACGTCAGCGGCTCGCCGAACTCCGAGACGACCTGCGACTTGCGCACCAGCGGCACATCCCCCTCCACGCGGTACGGCCCGTTCTCTTCCACCACGATCCTGCGTTTGCGTTCCGTGCTCTCTGGCATTGGTTACCTCGCTCAAATTCCGGCCCGAACGTTACGCACCGTGCGCTGTTCGAGCGAAAAGTGCAAAAAATCCACCGTCGTCCCCGGGCCTGCCGGGCACTGCGCCACGATCCCAACGCGCACCGCCGGGGGCAGCGCCAGCCGGAAGACGCGCACCATCCGCCATGGCCCGGCCTCGGCAGGCGAATACTGCAGCCCGAAGACATCTCCCACGCGCGCCATCTGCAACCAGACCTGCTCCATCTCCAGGTCGGCGCCGTTGGCGTCATCCGAAAGGCCGTTCGTCACCACGCTCACCGCGGCGGTGGTGCCGAAATCGGTCTTCTCGAAGCACAGCTTGGCCCAGTGTTCGGCGTCGTGGCGCACCATGATCACCCCCGAGTCATAGGTGGAGGCAAAGGTGGGGCGCACCAGCGCGCGGGCCACGAAATCGCCGCTCACGCGCATCCACAAGAAGGGCGCGGCGTCGTTGACGTGGCTGCCCGAAGGGTCGCGGAAGTAATCGGCATGCGCCGGAACGCCGACGCGGATTCCGCCGCCGGGCAGCCCCTCCCAGTGAGCGGGGGCATGCTCCCAGGCCAGCCCGCGCTCGGCAAGGGTTTGGGGGGTGAGGTTTTCGAGCAGGTTCATGGCAAAGTCCTCCTGAGAACCATTATAGACCCTCGGTGCACCGGCTCACACCCGGTAGGGCACCACGCTTTCCTGCTCGTTGGGGTCGTTGCGCGCCACAATGGCGAGCGCCGGCTCGGAGGCGCTCAGGTTCACCGGCTGGTGCGGCAGGTCGGCGGGGATGAAGAGAAAATCGCCTTCCTCGACGATGATGGAACGGGCCAGCCCCTCACCGTAGCGCGTGTCAACGCGCCCTTTCATCAGGTAGATGGCCGTCTCGTAGCCCTTGTGCAGGTGCGGCTCGGCGGCCCCGCCCGGCGGGATGATCACCAGGTTCATCGAAATCCCTTTCGCCCCGGCCGTCGCCTCCGAGATGCCGACGAAATTGGGCAGCTTCTGGCGCGTCATCGTCTGCGCTTCGGGGCGCACCAGCACAATCTCCTGCGATTTTTGCTCAACCGACATGCCAGCCCTCCATCCGGTGAAAAAAATTGGATAATTTCAGTCAATTATAAAGGATTAAAGGGAAATCCACCACGAAAAAGTCTGTAGGGTGCGCTCGATTGTTGAGTGCACCATCTTGATCCGGTGCAGTCCAAAGCGACTGCACCCTACAGGACCTTCCCCAGCCTGTGTAGGGTGCGCTCGATTGGTGAGTGCACCATCTTGATCCGGTGCAGTCCAAAGCGACTTCACCCTACAGGACCTTCCCCAGTCTGTGTAGCACCATCTTGATCCGGTGCAGTCCAAAGCGACTGCACCCTACAGGACCTTCCCCAGCCTGTGTGGGGTGCGCTCGATTGTTGAGCGCACCGCCTTTCACCCACCAAAAGGTGCAGTCCAAAGCGACTGCACCCTACAGGACCATTCCCCGCGGATGGATGCTGGTCAATCCTTCGAAGCGAGGTCCACCAGCGCGCGCAGGCCCAGCGCGTAGCTGCGCCAGCCAAACCCGGCGATGGTGCCTGCGCAAACCGGCGCGATCAACGAAACACGGCGGAAATCCTCGCGCGCGTGCACGTTGGAAAGATGCACCTCCACCACCGGAAGGCCGGTGGCCGCCACGGCGTCGCGCAGAGCCACCGAGGTGTGCGTGTATCCGCCGGGGTTGAAGACCACCCCCGCCGCCCAGCCGCGCGCCTCGTGCAGCGCATCGATCAGCCCGCCCTCGTGGTTTGATTGCACACAGCGCACGCTCACCCCCAGCCCGGCGGCCAGCGCCTCCAGCCGCGCGTTGATCTCCTCCAGCGTCAGCGTGCCATAAACGCCCGGCTCGCGCACGCCGAGCAGGTTCAGGTTCGGGCCGTGCAAAATCAAATAAGCGTTCATTTTAGCTCCCACGGGAAATCCAACCGCAAAGAAGATCAAGCAAAACCACAGAGAACACAGAGGACACGGAGCAGAAAAGAGGTGTTTTGAGAAAACCCAACAAATCCCATGCGAGTGTCAATCTACCCGTCCCTTCGCGGTTCAACTCTTTCTTCTCTTTCTAACCTACTTCTTCTCTGTGCACTCCGCGCCCTCTGTGGTTTTCTCTTTCTTCTCTTTCCAACTTATTCTTCTCCATGCCCTCTGTGGTTAACTCTTCCCTCCAGCAGCGACCGGAAATCCATCTCCACCGCCACGCCCACCCGGCAGGCGCCGATGCGCTCCGGCAGGGCAAAGCGCACCTGCCCGAAGGCATTCTTCTTATCCACCTTGAGCGCCGCCAGGAAGGCCTCGCCGTCGATCCACGGCGGAATCTCCACCGGCAGGCCCAGGCCGATCAAACAGGCCGCGATGCGCCCGGCCAAACCGCGCTCGGCGATGCCCTGCTGCTCGGCGATGACCGCCTCCGCCGCCAGGCCGACCGCCACCGCCTCGCCGTGCCGCAAGCGGAAGCCCGAGGCCAGCTCTACCGCATGGCCGATGGTATGCCCCAGGTTGAGCGCCGCGCGGATGCCCTTCTCATACGGGTCGGCCTGGATGTAACCGGCCTTCACCGCCACGGCCCGGCGCACCACCTCGTCCCAATCGGCCGAGAGGGCCTCCCAGCCGCGTTCGCAGCGCTCGAAGAGCTCCGCATCGGCCAGAATACCGTGCTTGACCACCTCGGCCAGCCCGCTGCGCAACTCGGCCTCGGGCAGGCTGCCCAGCAGCAGCGGATCGGCCAGCACCAGCGCGGGCGGGTGGAAGGCCCCCACCAGGTTCTTCCCCTGCGGCAGGTCGGCGCCCGTCTTGCCGCCCAGGCTGGCATCGGCCATCGCCAGCAGCGAAGTGGGCACAGCCACCCAGCGCACCCCGCGCAGGTAAGTGGCCGCAGCAAAACCGGCCAGGTCGCCAACCACACCGCCGCCCAGCGCCACCACCGTGCTTCCGCGCTCCAGGCCGCCTGCCAGGAAGCCCTGCCACAGCTCCTCCACCGCGGCGACCGTCTTATGCTCCTCGCCGGGCTGCAGAATCACACTGCGCACGGCGTACCCGCAGCCCTCCAGCGCCTCGGCGGCCCGTTGGGCATAAAGCGCGGCCACATTGCGGTCGCTCACCAGCGCCAGCGGGCCGTTCAGGCCGCGCGCCCGCAGCATCTCGCCCAGGCCGTCCAGGCCGCCGGGCGTCACGCGCACATCATAGCCTGCGCCCATACCGGTGATTCTCCAGGCCCCCAGGCGCACCTGCGCAGCGCGAGCGGCGCCCTCCAGGTCATAGGAAGAAGTATCCAGGCGCAGCGCGAAAGAAGCGTAGTGAGCCGCTCGCGCCGCCAGCAGCCCGTCGAGGCGGTCGCGCCAGCCGGGGCCGCCGCCCAGCAGCGGGCGGGTAGAAGCCTCGAGCAGCAGCCGCTTGAGGAGCACATCGCGCGAGGCCGAAAGGCACAGCACCACGCCGCTTTCCTCGGCGAGCGAGCGGCAGGCCGGGTCTAACAGCGCGCCGCCGCCCAGCGCCACCACCCCGCGGCCCGCCCCGGCCGCTGCTTGCAGCGCCGAAAGCTCGCGCGCCCGAAAGCCCCGCTCGCCCTCGGCGCTGAAGATCGCCGGGATGCTCATCCCCGCCGCCGCCTCGATCTGGTCGTCCAGGTCGGTGAACGGCAGCTCCAGGCGCTGCGCCAGCAGGCGCGCCAGGCTGGTTTTGCCTGCGCCGGGCGGGCCATAGACGTAAAAGAGGCGCTGCGCGCGGGCCTGCGTCACGGTTCACCCCCCGGGGGTTCCTCCGGCCAGAAGACGTGCGGCGCGCCGTCGAGGCGCAGATCTTCCAGGCGGGCCTGGCGCAGCGCGGCGAAGCGCGGGCGCATCTCATCGATTGAGTCGCCGCCCAGCTTTTCCAGCAGAGCGTCGGCCAACACGAAGGCGGTCATCGCCTCGAGGATCACCACCGCGCGCGGCACGGGGCAAAAATCCGAACGCTCGTAGTGCGTGTCGGTCTCCTGCCCGGCGGCCAGGTCCACGGTGGCTTGCGGGGTGAGCGTGGTGGCAATCGGCTTCATTGCCGCGCGCAGCACCAGCGGCTGCCCGGTGGTCACCCCGCCTTCCAGCCCGCCCGAGCGCGCGCCCGGGCGCACCAGCCGCTCCCCTTCCAGGCGGATCGGGTCATGGGCACGGGTGCCCGGCAGGCGGGCGTTCTCGAAGGCCGGGCCAAATTCCACCCCCTTGATGGCCTGCACGCTGAGGATGGCCGCCCCCAGGCGCGCCTCCAGGCGGCGGTCCCACTGCGCAAAAGAACCAAGCCCCGGCGGGAGGCCGAGCGCGGCCACCTCGATCACCCCGCCGAGCGTATCGCGCGCGCTCATCACCTCACGGATGGCGGCCCGCATCGCTTCGGATGCCGCTTCGTCGGGGCAGGAGACCTCGCTCTGCAAGGCGCGGTCGATGCGCTCTTCGAAGGGCAGGCCTTCCAGCGCGGCGCTCACCGCGCCGATGGAGACGACATACCCCCCCACGCGGATGCCGAACTCGGCCAGCAAGGCGCGGCAGGCCGCCCCGGCCGCCACGCGCGCGGCCGTCTCGCGCGCCGAAGCGCGTTCGAGGGCGGGGCGCAGGTCCAAATAACCGTATTTGAGCGCCCCGCTCAGGTCGGCATGCCCTGGGCGCGGGGTCGAGAAGGCCTCCACCGCCTTGCCCTTCCAGCGCGCGTGGTCGCTGTTTTCGATCAGCAGCGCCAGCGGGGCGCCGGTGGTGCGGCCTTCCATCACGCCGCCGAGGATGCGCGCCGAGTCGCTCTCCAGCTTCATGCGCGGCCCGGCGCCGTAGCCGTGCTGGCGGCGGGCCAGGTCGCGGTTGATGAGCGCGGCATCGAGCGGCAGTCCGGCGGGCAGCCCATCCAGGATGACTGTCAGCGCCGGGCCGTGCGATTCACCGGCAGTGAGAAAGCGTAATGGCATCGCGGTTCAATCCTTTAGTAGTAGAGCGGGCACTCAGGCGCCTGTTCCCTGAGCGCCTGATCCCTATCCCTGACAAGCATTGTACATCACCTCGCGCGGGGCAGAGCAGCCCGTCCAAAGCTCCAGCGAGAGGGCGGCCTGCTCGACCAGCATGCCCAGTCCGCCTGAAGCCGCCAGCCCCGCCCGGCGCGCATCGGCCAGCAGGCGCGTCTCGCGCGGGTTATAGACCAGGTCATACACCGCCGCGCTTTTGGGGAACGGCAGCCCGTCCGGCCAGGGGCTGACCCCGGTGTGCGGGGCCATGCCCAGCGGCGTGGTGTTGACGATCAAATCCACGCCCTGCTCGGCCGAAAGCGCACCCGGCTCCAGCGCGCAGGCGCGCGCATCCCTTCCGCCCAGCGACGCGGCCAGCCCGGCGGCCTGCTCGAGGCGGCGCGCCGCCACGCACACCCGCCAGCCTGCATCCGCCAGGGCATAGACCACCGCCCTGGCCGAGCCGCCCGCGCCGAGCACCAGCGCCCGCCCAACCGGCAGGCCGAACCTTGCCTGCAAATCGGCCAGGAAGCCCGGCGCATCGGTGTTCTCCCCTTGCAGCGCGCCGCTCCGCGCCCAGAGCGTGTTGACCGCGCCGATGCGCCGCGCCGTCTCGGAGAGCGAATCCACCAGCGGTAAAACGGCCTGCTTGTGCGGGATGGTCACGTTCAATCCGTGCAGGCGCCCCGCGCGCAAGTCCCCGGCCAGCGCGGTCAGCGCGGCGGCGCCATCCGGCAGGGGCGGGGCAGGGTAGAGGCGGTATTCACCCGCCAGCCCCAACGCCGCCAGCGCGGCGTTATGCATGCGCGGCGAAAGGCTGTGCCCGAGCGGCCAGCCCGTCAGGCCGAGGGAATAAGAGGAGGGGTGAGAGCAGTGCGTGGTCAATGCGGTGAACAATTGATGAGATGAAAAGTCGAAAAGTCAAAGCGTGAAGAGAGCGGGGCGTTTCCTCTTTCCTTCTTCCTGCGTGGTTTCACTTCCTCTCCGCACTCTCCGTAGTCCAAATCTTTCGCCGTGCTCTCTTCGTTCTCTGTGATTCAAATTCTTCTCCGTGTTCTGTGTGGTTCAAATCTTTTCTTTCTTCGCGCTCTTCGCGCTCTTTGCGGTTTAAATTCTTCTCTGTGATTCAAATCTTTCTCCGTGTTCTCTGTGCCCTCTATGGTTCAAATCTTATCTTTCTTCGCGCTCTTCGCGTTCTTTGCGGTTCAAATTCCTCTCCTTGCTCTCTGCGGTTCATCTCTTCACCCAAGCTGCGCCCCCAGCCCGGCCAGCACGGCGGCAAAATCGGGGAACGATTCGCGCATGATCTCCGCGCCCGCCACCTGCACCGGCCCGCGGGCTGCCAGCCCCATCACCGCCAGGGCCATCGCCAGGCGGTGATCGCCGTGCGGGTCCACGCTGCCACCGAGCGCCCCGCCGCCCGGAAGGCGAAAGCCATCCGGCATTTCCTCGGCGGGCACGCCAAGCGCGCGCAGCTCGGCGCACAGGGCGCTGATCCGGTCGGACTCTTTGTAGCGCAATTCCCCGGCATCTTGCACGAGCGTCGGCCCTTCGGCGAAGGCCGCCGCCGCCGCGAAGGCCGGGAATTCGTCGATCATGCGCACCACCAGTTCGCCGCTCACCGTGCGGCCGCGCAGGCGCGAGTGGCGCACGCGCAGGTCGCCGACCGGCTCGCCGCACGTCTCGCGCGGGTTTTCCACCTCGATCTCACCGCCCATGCCGCGCAGCGCGTCCAGCAGACCGGTGCGCGTGGGGTTGAGCCCCACGCCTCGCAACACCAGCGCCGAACCGGGGGTGATCAGCCCCGCGGCGATCAAGAAGGAGGCCGCCGAGAAATCTCCGGGCAGCGCGCCCCGCAGCGGCAGCAGCGGCCCGGCGGGCGGCGTGAGCGTCACCACGTTGCCGCCGTTTTCGGCCGCGTAGCTGCGCACCTCCACGCCCATGCCGCGCAGCATGCGCTCGGAGTGATCGCGCGAGAGGGCCGGCTCGCGGATGGTCGAAGGCCCTTCGGCGGCCAGCGCCGCCAGGAGCAGGCAGGTCTTCACCTGCGCCGAAGCCACCGGCAGAATCACATCCAGCGCGCGCAGCTTTTGCCCTTCCGCCCGGACCGCCAGGCGCAGCGGCGCCCCGCCGCCTTCAGAGGTCTCGATCTCCACGCCCATCTCGCGCAGCGGCCCGGCGATGCGCTCCATCGGCCGCCGGCGCAACCCCGCCGAACCATCGAGCACCGCCGCGATGCCCCCCGCCGCCACGGCCCCCGCCAGCAAGCGCAGGGTGGTGGCCGAATTGCCGCAGTCCAGCGGAGCGGCAGGCGCGCGCAGGCCCCTCAGCCCGCGCCCCTGCACCGATAAAGTCTCGCCCTCCAGCTTCCACGCCACGCCCAGGGCTTCGAGGCAGCGCAGCATCGCCTCGGTGACCCCCGAGACGAGGAAATTCTCGATTCGCGATTCCCCCTCGGCCAGCGCGGCGAAGAGCGCAGCGCGGTGCGAAAGCGATTTATCGCCCGGCACTTCCAGGCTGCCCTGGAGCGAGCGCCCCGGCCAAACGGTGAGGTTCATCGGCTGCCCTCCGGTTGGGAGGAAAGGATTTTCTCGCGCTGCGCCGCGCCCTCATCGAGCAGCAGCTTGAGCGCGGCGTAATTCTCCACGTCCAGCATGCGCTCCAGCAGGTCAAGGCGCGCCTGCAGGCTGCGCAGCGCCCCCAGAACGTTCTGCCGGTTGGTCGCCAGAATGTCGAGCATCAGATCGGAGGGCTGCGCGGCCAGGCGGCTGGTGCTGCGAAAGCCCGGCCCGGCCATGGGGGCCGCCTGGAGCGGCGTGCAGGCTGCCAGCGCACCGGCCAGCAGGTAGGGCAGGTGGCTGGTCGAAGCCACCCAGCGGTCGTGCTCGGGGGCATCCAGCCAGAGCGGGCGCGCGCCAACCGCCCCGGCCAGCGCCTCGGCGGCCTGGCGGGCGCGCGGGCCGGTGCGCGGGGTAGCTACAAGCGCAAAAGGCGCGCCGCGGTACAGCCCGGCCTCGGCCTGCGCCAGCGAGGAACGCTCCTTGCCGCACATCGGGTGCCCCCCAACGGCTTCGAAGCGCTCGGGCAGGCGCGCCATGCGCTCCACGACCTCGCGCTTGGTCGAGCCGAGGTCGAGCACCACCGCGCCGCCCGGGTGCAGGGCAGGCAGCGCATCGATCAATTGCAGGATCACCCGCACAGGCGCCGCCAGGACGATCAGGTCTGCTTCGGGGGGCAGGTCTTCGGCGCGGGCAAAGAGCCGGTCGGCCAGGCACCATTCCGCCGCCAGGGCAAGCGTGGCCGGGTCGGGGTCGATGCCAATCAGCTCGCGCACCTGGCCCTTGAGCGCCAGTGCCAGCGAGCCGCCCATCAGCCCCAGCCCGAAGACCGCCACGCGCGCGCGGCTAAAAAAGCCAGGGTCTTCGTCGCTCATCCGGCCCCCTGCGAGGCAGGCGCGGGGTGGCGCGAGGCGGCCACGTCGCGGCCAATGGCCT
This sequence comes from Anaerolinea sp., assembly GCA_029975055.1. Taxonomy (GTDB): domain Bacteria; phylum Chloroflexota; class Anaerolineae; order Anaerolineales; family Anaerolineaceae; genus Anaerolinea. The sequence continues at coordinate 71,855 of JARKPU010000051.1, read as the reverse complement.
GGGCGATCAGGCGCACCTGGCGCACCATCTCGGCGAAGCGCTCGGGCTTCAGGCTCTGCCCGCCATCCGAAAGAGCCTGTTCGGGGTGCGTGTGCACCTCCACCACCAGCCCGTCTGCCCCGGCGGCGATGCCCGCGCGGGCAACGGCCGTCACGTACTCCCAGTTGCCGGTGGAATGGCTTGGGTCGAGCACCACCGGCAGGTGGCTGAGCGCCTTGAGCACCGGGATGGCGTTGATATCGGTGGTGTTGCGCGTAGTCGTCTCGAAGGTGCGGATGCCGCGCTCGCACAGCAAAACACGCCGGTTGCCGTGCGAAAGCACATATTCGGCCGCCATGAGCAGCTCTTCCACGGTGGCGCTCATCCCGCGCTTCACCATCACCGGGCGCATGCTCTCGCCGGCGGCGTGCAGCAGAGCGTAGTTTTGCATGTTGCGCGCGCCGATCTGCAGCACGTCGGCGTACTGCGCCACCAGCGGAACCAGCTCGGGGGCCATCACCTCGGTCATCACCGGCAGGCCGGTGACCTCGCGCGCCTCCGCCAGGATTTGCAGACCCTCCTCACCCAGCCCCTGGAAGGTGTAGGGCGAGGTGCGCGGTTTGTAGGCCCCGCCGCGCAGGGCATGCGCCCCGGCCTCTTTGACCGCCTGGGCAATCTCGATGGTCTGCTGGCGGCTTTCGACGGCGCACGGCCCGGCGATGATCACAATGCCATCGCCGCCGATCTCCACCCCGTCCAGCGGGAAGACCGTGTTGTGCGGGCTGAACTCGCGCGAGGCAATCTTGTAAGGCCGCGAGATGGGCACGATGCGGTCCACGCCCGGCAGGACGAGGAACTGGTCGCGGTTGACGGGGCGGCCGTCGCCGATCGCGCCGATGATGGTGCGCTCCTCGCCGCGCGAAAGGTGCGCGCGCAGGCCGTTGGCCTCCACGCGTTCGACCACCAGGCTGATTTCCTCCTGGGTTGCGTCGGCTCGCATGATAATCATCATAAGGTTTACCTCCTCAACATTAACGATAAAGCGGCGCGACTTCAGCGCGCCTCTTCACCGCCATCGCTCAACACCAGGTCCGGCCTGAGCATGGCGGCTTCGCCCAGGTACACATGCCGCACCTGCGACTGCGCCAGCGGCGTGTTCCAGTGCACCAGCACGCGGATCACCCTCCCCAGCGCCCCAGGGACGGGGATTTCGCGCGCGCACATCAGCGGCACCTCCGTCCAACCCATTTGGCGCGCCCCCAGCGCCGGGTAGGCGGCGCTCAGGTCGTCGGTGACGGTGAAAAAGACGCTGGCAATATCGCCCGGCTCCAGGCCGGGGTTGGCGGCAACGATCGCGCCGATCAACTCGCGCGTGGCGGAGAGGATGGCCTCCCGGTCATCCCGCTCGGCGACCACCGCGCCCCGAATTCCGCGAATACTCATTCCTGACACTCCATTTATGATCGATTCAAACAAAAAACTGCGATGCCATTGGCATCGCAGTTACGTTTGAGGTGACCTTCTCTCGCCCGTTTAAGCGCCGCCGCCGGCAGCCGGTTCCGGTGTGCCGTAAAAGTAATAATAGCGGGCAAAGGACGTGGTAGGTTGCATGGTTAGGGAAGAGTTTAGCGCGGAATAAGGCGAAAGTCAAGTAGGAATTTCGTATTTTCAGAGAAACACTGTCGGCTTTCTGCGCTCGCCGATCGGCCTCAGCGAAACCAAACTGGAATTTGCCACTCAATTTTCACCCACGAATGACCGTTCTCCAGCGCCCTTGCCTGGCGGCTGAGGGCTGAGAGCAGACAGCATGTTTCCAACGAATTCCGCCGCCGCGCGGGCGGGCTGCGCCGAGCGGCTCACCGAGTCGATCAACGCGGAGCCCACAATCACCCCGTCGGCCAGGCGGCCCACCTGCGCGGCCTGCTCGGGCGTGGAAATGCCAAAGCCCACCGCCACAGGCGTGCGCGCCGCGGCCCTGGCGCGGGCTACGAACCCCTCCAGCCCCTCCGGCAGCCGGCTGCGCGCCCCGGTGACGCCGTTGAGCGAAACCAGGTAGAGGAACCCGCTGGTCGCCCCCGCCGCGGCGGCGATCCTTTCAGGCGGCGAGGCCGGCGAGAGCAAATAGACCAGCGCAAGCCCGTTCGCAAGGCAGGCGGCCTGCGCCTGGGCGGCTTCTTCCAGCGGCAGGTCGGGGATGATCAACCCGTCGGCCCCGGCCCGCGCGGCATCGGCAGCATAAAGCTCCACGCCGTAGGCCAGCATCGGGTTGGCGTAGCCCATCAGCAGCAGCGCCTGGCTCACCCCGCGCTCGCGCAGGCGGGCGGTCAATTCCAGGCAGCCGCGCACCGTCATGCCCTGCTCGAGGGCCGCCTGCGTGGAGCGCTGGATGGTCGGCCCGTCTGCCAGCGGATCCGAAAAAGGCACGCCCAGCTCGATTAAATCGGCACCGGCCCCGGCGATGGCGGCGATCACCTCCAGCGAGGCAGCCGCATCGGGGTAGCCGAGGGTGAAGTAGGGCATCAGCGCCGCCCGGCCCGCGCGGTTGGCCGCCTGGAAGGCCGCGCGGATGCGCTCGAGGCCGGTTGGTTTTCTGTTCAAGTCGCGTGGAGCGTTCATTGCGCGCCCCCCGTCTGCCTGTCGAGCAGGCCCAGCACCGTGTCGAGGTCCTTGTCGCCGCGCCCGGAGAGGTTCACCAACAGGATGCTCCCCCGCGACATCTTCGGCGCGCGGCGGACCGCCTCGGCCACGGCGTGCGCCGACTCGAGCGCCGGCAGAATCCCTTCGGTGCGCGCCAGCATCTGAAAGGCCGCCAGCGCCTCGCCGTCTTCCGCCGAGGTGTATTCGGCACGCCCGCTGTCGTGCAGGAAGGCGTGCTCGGGGCCGACGGCGGGGTAATCGAGCCCGGCGGAGATGGAATGCGTCTGCGCCACCTGGCCGTCGGCATCTTGCAGCAGGTAGGTGAAGGTGCCGTGCAGCACGCCCGGGCGGCCTTTGCGCGGGTCGCCAAAGCGCGCGGCGTGCCGGCCGGTGGCGAGGCCCTCGCCGCCTGCCTCCACGCCCACCAGCGCCACGCCTGGGTCGGCGCGGAAAGCCTGGAAGAGGCCGATGGCGTTCGATCCGCCCCCGACGCAGGCGATGCAGGCATCGGGCAGGCGCCCGGCCTGCGCGAGGATCTGCGCGCGCGCCTCGCGGCCGATCACCGATTGAAAGTCGCGCACCATGGCAGGGTAGGGGTGCGGGCCGAGCGCCGAGCCAAGCAGGTAATAGGTGCCGCCCACGTTCGCCACCCAGTCGCGGATGGCCTCGTTGACTGCGTCCTTGAGGGTGCGGCTGCCGCTTTGCACCGGGCGCACCTCGGCCCCCAGCAGGCGCATGCGCTGCACGTTGGGCTGCTGGCGGGCAATATCCACCTCGCCCATATAGACCACGCACTCCAGCCCCAGCAGCGCCGCCGCGGTGGCCGAAGCCACGCCGTGCTGCCCGGCGCCCGTCTCGGCCACGATGCGCCGCTTGCCCATGCGCCGCGCCAGCAAGGCCTGCCCGAGGGCGTTGTTGATCTTGTGCGCCCCGGTGTGAGCCAGGTCCTCGCGTTTGAGGTAGATGCGCGCCCCGCCCAGCGCTTCGCTCAGCCGCGCCGCATAAGAGAGCGGCGTGGGGCGGCCCACATATTCGGCCAGCAGGCGCTCGAACTCGGCCTGGAAGGCCGCGTCGCTTTGCGCGGCGGCGTAGGCTTCTTCCAGCTCGGCCAGCGCCGGCATGAGCACCTCCGGCGCGAACTGCCCGCCGTAGGGACCGTATTTTCCCGCCCGCGGGGCGCTCGCCGGTTCCGCTGCAAGGTCGGCCCGGCGGGCTGCCTGAATAAATTCGACCATTTTATGAAAATCCTTTCTGCCGGTGGTGCTTTCGACCCCCGATGCCACATCCACGCCCCACGGGCGCACCTGCCGCACCGCGGCGGCCACGTTTTCGGGCTTCAACCCGCCCGCCAGCAAGAGCGGCGCCCGCGCCGCCAGCCCGGCTGCCAGGCGCCAATCGGCGCTCTGGCCGGTGCCGCCGAACTCGCCCGGGCGGGCCGCATCCAGCAGCCAGGCCGGCGCAGAGGCGCGGGCCGGGTAGCGCGCCAGCATGCCGTCCAGCGCCTGGGAGTCTGCGGGGCGCAGGGCTTTGAAGGCCAGCCCGCCCAGCTCGGCCAGCACCTCGGGCGGCTCGTCGCCCGAAAGCTGCGCCAAATGCAGGCCGCATTCGGCCAGGGTGGAGCGCACCTCTTCTACACCGGCGTTGACGAACACCCCCACCAGGCAAACGCCGGTGGGGCGCAGCACTTCGGCAATCGCCCGGCAGGCCTGCGGGGAGATGTAACGCGGGCTGGCCGGGTAAAAATTGAAGCCCAGCAGATCGGCCCCGGCCCGCACGGCGGCCTGCGCGTCTTCCAGCGAGGTGATCCCGCAAATCTTCACCTTCATCCGGCCAGCTCCCGCGCTTTCGCGCCGGGGTCCGGCGCGGTGACGAGCGCTTCGCCCACCAGCAGCGCATCCACCCCGGCGTCCGCCAGGCAGTCGGCATCGGCGCGGGAGCGGATGCCGCTCTCCGCCACCACCGCCACCCCCGCCGGGACGAGCGGGCGCAGGCGCAGGGTCGTCTCCAGGCTGGTGGAGAAGGTGTGCAGGTCGCGGTTGTTGATCCCGACCAGCCTGGCCCCCGAGCCGAGCGCCGACTCGAGCTCGGGCTGGTTGTGCGCCTCCACCAGCGCCTCCATGCCAAGCTCTTCGGCCAGTTCGCGCAAGGCGCGCAGGCGCCCGGCCTCCAGCGCTGCCGCAATGAGCAGAACCGCCGCCGCCCCGGCGGCGCGCGCCTCAAACACTTGGGTTTCCTCGAGGATGAAATCCTTGCGCAAGACGGGCAGGGCGGGTTCCAGCGCGGCCACCCGGCGCAGATCTTCCAGGCTGCCGCCAAAGAAGCGTTCGTCGGTCAGCACCGAGATGGCCGCCGCGCCGTTCGCGCAGTAGGCACGCGCCAGGCGCAGGGGGTCGAAATCCGCCGCCAGCAGCCCGCGCGAGGGCGAAGCGCGCTTGATCTCGGCGATCAGCCGCGGGCGCTCACCGGCCGGGCGGCGCACCGCGCTCAGAAAGCCCGGCGGCGGGGCTGCCTGCTCGGCCAGGGCGCGCGCCTGAGTTAAGTCGAGCTGCCCGCGCCGAGAAGCCAGCTCGGCGCGCTTGTGGGCAAGGATCTCTTCCAGGCGGCTCATTGCGCGCACCGTTGAGAAAACGCCGCCAGGGCTTCCAGCTTGTGAAGCGCGGCCCCGCTGGAAAGCGAGCGCTCGGCCTCGCGCAGCCCGGAGGCGAAATCGCCGTTCACCGCCGCCAGGGCCGCCGCGCTGTTGAGCAGCAGCACGTCGCGGCGGGTGCTCCTGTCTTTGCCGCCCAGCAAAGCGCGCAGGATGCGTGCGTTTTCTTCCGGCTCGCCGCCGCGCAGGTCGGCAGGGCGGGCGCGGCGCAGCCCCAGGTCGGCGGCGTCAAACTCGAAGGTCTCCACCGCGCCGTCCTTCAGGCGGCTGACACGGTTAGGCCCGCCGGTGGTAAGCTCATCCAGCCCGCCGTACCCATGGACGACGAAAGCCGCGCGCCCGCCCAGCTCGCCGAGCACCTTGGCCATCGGGCCGGTGAGGGCCGGGTCATACACGCCGATCAACTGGTGGGTGGCCCCGGCCGGGTTGGTGAGCGGGCCAAGCAGGTTGAAGATCGTCCGCTGGCCCAGCTCGCGGCGCGGGCCGATGGCATGTTTCATCGCCGGGTGGAATTTGGGCGCGAAGATGAAGCCGATGCCCACCTGCTCGATGCACTCGGCCACCTGCTCGGGTGAAAGATCGAGGTTGACCCCCAGCGCGGAGAGCACGTCGGCGCTGCCGCACCTGGACGATGCCGCGCGGTTGCCGTGCTTGGCCACCTTCTGCCCGCTGCCGGCGATGACAAAAGCCGCCGCCGTGGAAATATTAAAGGTGTGTGCGCCGTCGCCGCCCGTCCCGGCCGTATCCAGCAGCGGGTCGCCGTTGACCTCGCAGGGCACATGGCTCGATTGAGCGCGCATGGCGCGCGCCGAACCGGTGATCTCTTCCACCGTCTCGCCCTTCATGCGCAGCGCCACCAGGTAGGCGCCGATCTGCGCCTGGGTGGCCTGGCCGGTCATGATGATTGTCATGGCTTCTTCGGCCTCGGCGGCAGTCAGGTCGCGGCGGTTGATCACCTGGTTAATAAATGGTTTTAACATGTTGACCTCCTGAAGGATCACCTCTCTTCTCCCCGGGCCGGGGTGGAGAGAGGTTTACATCCTCACGTCTAAGAAATTTCTGAGCAGCTGCCTGCCCGCCAGGGTGAGGATAGACTCGGGGTGGAACTGCACCCCAAACACCGGGAACACCCTGTGGCGCAGGCCCATCAGCTCGCCGCTGCGCGTGAAGGCCGTCGGCTTGAGCACCTCGGGCAGCGGCTCGGCCACCACCAGCGAGTGGTAGCGCGTGGCCTCGAAGGGGCTGGGCAGCCCCGCGAAGATATCCTCGCCGTAGTGATAGACGGGCGAAGTCTTGCCGTGCATCAGGCGCGGCGCGCGCACCACCTGCCCGCCAAAAGCCGCCCCGATGCACTGGTGCCCCAGGCACACCCCCAGCACCGGCTTGCGCGGGCCCAGCCGCCTGATCACCTCCGTGGAGATGCCGGCCTCATCCGGCTCGCCCGGCCCCGGCGAAATGACGATATGGCCCGGGTCCAGCGCTTCCAGTTCATCGGCGCTGAGCGCGTCGTTGCGGAAGACGCGCACATCCTGCCCAAGCTCGCCGAACAACTGTGCCAGGTTGAAGGTGAACGAGTCGTAATTATCAATGATGGCCAGCATACGCCTCCGTTTCCGCCATCTCCACGGCCTGCGCCAGGGCGCGGGCCTTGTTGAGCGTCTCGAGATATTCGTTTTCGGGCTGCGAATCGGCCACGATGCCCGCTCCGGCCTGAACGCTCACCTCGCTGCCCTGCATCACCAGCGTGCGGATGGTGATGCAGGTGTCCATCGAGCCGTCGGCGGCGAAGTACCCGGCCGCCCCCGCGTAGGGGCCGCGCGGCGCGCCTTCCAACCGGTCGATGATCTGCATTGCGCGGATCTTCGGCGCGCCGCTCACCGTCCCGGCGGGGAAGGTGGCGCGCATCAACTCAAAGGCGTCAACCTCGGGGCGCAGGCGGCCCTCCACCTGCGAGACGATGTGCATCACATGCGAGTAACGCTCCACGCCCATCAGCTCGGGCACATGCACGCTGCCATACCCGCACACGCGCCCCAGGTCGTTGCGCGCCAAATCCACCAGCATGACGTGCTCGGCGCGCTCCTTCGGGTCGGCCAGCAGTTCCTGTTCCAGGGCCAGGTCTTCGGCGGGGGTTTTGCCGCGCGGGCGCGTGCCTGCAATCGGGCGGATGGCCGCCACCCCTTCCTCCAGGCGCACGTGCATCTCAGGGGATGCGCCGATCAGCCTGAGCGGCTCGCTGCCGGCCAGGTGCGCGAAATCGAAGAAGAACATATAGGGCGAGGGGTTGAGCCGCCGGAGCGCGCGGTAGATATCGAAGGGCGCGGCCGAGGTCTGCCGGCTGAGGCGCTGCGAGAGCACCACCTGGAAGATATCGCCCGCGGCGATGTGCTCTTTAGCCTGCTCGACGGCCCGGCAGAACTGCTCGCGGGTGAGGTTGGCCTGCATCGGGGCGGGGGAGCGGGGGGCGGCGGGCGCGGCAGGCGCGCGTTCCGGCAGGGGGGCCGCCAGGCGGGCCTGGAGCGCATCCAGGCGGGCTTCGGCTTCGGCGCGTGCGGCGTCAGGCCCGAGCGATGGGTCGGGCGTGGCGATCAGCAGCAGCCTGCCAAACGCATGGTCGAAGGCCGCCAGCGTATCGGCCAGCAGGAAGATGCCATCCGGCAGGCCCGCGTGCGGGCGCAGGGCCACGCTCGGCTCGAAGAAGCGCATCATCTCGTAGCTCAGGTAACCGGCCAGCCCGCCGGTAAAGCGCGGCAGCCCCGGCGTGCGCGCGGCACGCACGCGGCTCAGCTCTTCGGCCAGCGCAGCCAGCGGGTCTGCGGCGGCGCGCACCTCCACCCCTGCCGCAGCGTGAGACTCCATCTGCCGCCCGCGCAGCACAAACGCCCGGCGCGGCTCCACGCCGATGAACGAGTAGCGCGCCACCTGCTCGCCGCCGGTGACCGATTCGAGCAAGAAGGACGGCCCCGGCCCGGCCAGCTTGAGGTAGGTGGAGACGGGGGTCTCCAAATCGGCCGGGAGCTCGCGCACCAGCGGCGCCATTCCCTCCTGCGTTCGTAAATTCATCGTTTCCTTCAGCATTCGACCCTCCTATAAACTCCTGCCTGACCGTTAAACCAAAAACCTCTCCCGTCGCTTGGGACGAGAGAGGTTTCCCGTGGTGCCACCCAAATTGAGGTCGCTTTTTGAAAAAAAGAACCCCGTCGTGATGACGACGGGGAGCAAAGCCAGCCTCACTCAGCGGGTACGCCGGACGCAGCCCGGTTATACCCTTTGCCCAGATAACGGCGGCAGCCCCGGCGGAGGATACACGGCAGAACCTTTCACCTCGCAGCTCTGAGACCCATTCGGCGCCGGCGCACGGGCGGCCTTCTCACCTGCCAACCGCTCTCTGGACCAGCTCTCCAGCGCGTACTCTTTCTCTTCACAGCTTTTCAATTTCAATTGTTGCGAAGTTTATAACAAGTTTGACCCGCTTTGTCAAGCGTGAATTTTGGATGCGGATGATCCGTCTTCGTAGGGTGCGGTCAGAAACCGACCGTGCCCCATCTCTTCGTAGGGTGCGGTCGATTTTATGACCGCACCGCTTTCAAGAACCAGGATGGTGCAGCCCAAAGCGGCTGCACCCTACGAAGTACGCACCCCCCTCTCACCCGCCCCGGTAGCGCGGGTACGAACCGAGCACGCGCAAAAAGGCAGCGAACTCGCTCAGGTTCGCCAGCGCATTCTTCACCCGCGTCTCTTCCACCGACCCGGCCAGGTCGATGTAGAAAAAATACTCCCACAGCTTGCCCACCAGCGGCCTCGATTCGATCTTGGTCAGGTCGATATCACGCAGCGCGAACACGCTCATCGCCCGGTACAGCGCGCCGGGGCGGTTTTCGAGCGAGAAGACGATCGAAGTCTTGGCGTCCGGCCCGGGCTCCACCGGATGGCACGCAATGGCCAGGAAGCGCGTGTAATTGGCCGGGTTATCTTCGATGCCCTCGGCCAGCACCTGCATGCCGTAAAGCTCCGCTGCCCGCCGCGAGGCAATCGCGGCCACCGAGGGGTTGCCGCCCTCGCGCACCAGCTTGACGCTCCCGGCCGTGTCGTAAGCCGGCTCGATCTTCACCCCCAGGCGCTTCAGGTAGCCCTCGCACTGCGCCAGGGCCTGCGGGTGGCTGGTGACGGTGCGAATGCCCTCCAGCCGCGCGCCGGGCGTGCCGATCAAACAGTGTGAGACGCGCAAATTGTGCTCGCCCACCACCACCAGCTCGTTTTGCAACAGCAGGTCGTAGTTGCGGTGGATGCTGCCCGCCAGCGAATTTTCGATGGGGATGAAGCCGCGCTCCACCCGGCCCGAACTGACCGCCGCAAAGACCGCGTCGAACGATTCGCACGGCAGCGCGACAGCCCCGTCGCCGAAATGCTCGAAGAGCCCAGCCTCCGAATACGCGCCGTGTTCGCCTTGAAATGCAACGTTCATTTTTTGATCGTGTGTTTCTTTTTCCCTAAATGGCGGGGCAAGCCCCACCATTTAGGGAAAAATCGATGCACTATCCATCTAAACATAATCCAGCCAGAGAGCCGAACGCGGGTGCCTGCCGCGCACCAGCGCATGAAAATCCTTCTGGATGGCGCGCGTCACCTCGCCCATCTTCCCGCAGCCCACCGTGCGGAAGTCGATCTCCGTCACCGGCACCACCTCGGCCGCCGTGCCGCACACAAAGCACTCGTCGGCGATGTAGAGCTGGTCGCGGCTGATGAGCGCCTCTTCCACGCGCAGGCCCAGGTCGGCGGCGATTGCCATCACCGCCTCGCGGGTGATGCCCTCCAGCACCGTGGCGGTGCCGGGCGTGTACACCACCCCCCCGCGCACGATGAACAGGTTCTCGCCGGTGCACTCGGCCACGTAGCCTTGCGGGTCGAGCATCACCGCCTCATCGAAGCCCAGCCGCACCGATTCGGTCTTGGCAAGGCTGCTGTTGGAGTAATTGCCCGTCACCTTGGCCTTGGTCATCATCACGTTGGGGTGGTGGCGTGTATACGATGAAACGTGCATGCGCGCGCCCTTCTCCAGGGCTTCATCGCCGAGGTAATTGCCCCATTCCCACGCGGCGATGCCCACGCGCGCCTCGCCGGCGTCGATGTTCATGCTTTTCATCGCGCTGTAGTGGTAGATCAGCGGGCGGATGTAGCACGAGGCCAGCCCGTTGGCCTTCACCACATCTTTGCAGGCCTGGCCCATCTCCTCGGCGCTGTAGGGCAGGCTGCGGAAGCCCAGGATTTTGGCCGAGTTGACCAGGCGCTCCATGTGCGCCTTGAGCCGGAAGATGGCCGGGCCGCCTTCGGCCGCATAGCAGCGGATGCCCTCGAAAACCCCCAGCCCATAGTGCAGCGCCGTCGATAAAAACGGGACGGTGGCCTGCGCTTCTTCCACCAGCTTGCCGTCCATCCAGATGTAATTGGTCTCATTCGGCATATGCTTCTCCTAAGCGTGTGAAAAAGTCAAAGAGACGCTGAGCGAGGAGAAACCAGGCGCTTCGTGATTGGGCGCCTGAGTACCCAATCCCTGAGTGCCTGATCCCTCATCCCCCATCATCTCATTCTCTCAATACCTCATCCACAATCTTCGCCGTCATTTCACGGGTGCTCAAGGTGCCGCCCAGGTCGCGCGTCAGCCAGCCGCCCTGGATGGCGCGCTCCACCGCCGCCTCGATTGCGCGCGCCTCGGCTTCCAGCCCCAACGAATGGCGCAGCAGCAGCGCCGCGCTCAACACCGTGCCGCACGGGTTGGCGATGCCCTTCCCGGCAATATCAGGCGCCGAGCCGTGAATCGGCTCGTAAAGCCCGGGGCCGTCTCCGCCCAGCGAAGCCGAAGGCAGCAGGCCCATCGACCCAACCAGCACGGCGGCCTCGTCGGTGAGAATATCGCCGAACATATTCTCGGTGACGATCACGTCAAAGGAGGCCGGGTTGGCCACCAGGCGCATCGCCGCCGTATCCACCAGGACGTGCTCCAGAGCCACGCCGGGGAATTCCGTGCCCACCTGGGCGGCCACCTGCCGCCACAGCCGCGAGGACTCGAGCACGTTGGCCTTATCCACCGAAGTGAGCCGCCCACGCCGCGCCTGCGCCAGCCCGAAGGCCAGCCGCACGATGCGCTCGATCTCGAAATCACTGTATTCGAGGGTGTCCACGGCGCGGGTGCGGCCGCCCTCCTGCGTGCGCCCCTTGGGCTGGCCAAAGTAAAGCCCGCCCGTCAGTTCGCGCACCACCACCAGGTCCACGCCCTCCAGCTTTTCGGGGCGCAGCGGCGAGGCCCCCGCCAGCGGCGGGTACACCTTCACCGGGCGCAGGTTGGCAAACACCCCCAGCCCCTTACGCAGCCCCAGCAGCCCCTGCTCCGGCCGGACGGGGGCGGCGGGGTCATCCCACCTGGGGCCGCCCACCGCGCCGAGCAAGACGGCATCGGCCGCCTGGCAGGCTGCGAGGGTTTCGGCGGTGAGCGCCGTGCCGTAAGCGTCAATCGAGCAGCCGCCGATCAGGTACGTGCTGTAATGAAAGGTATGCCCCCAGCGGCGGGCGGCTGCATCCAGCACCTGCACGGCTGCGCCCACCACCTCGGGGCCGATCCCGTCGCCGGGTAAGAGAACAATGTTTGCTTCCATGAGGGTCCTTTGCTGCTTCATTGATTGCCCGCTTTGGGGAGAGACCATTTCACTCTTCCACCGCCATGGTCACATCCCCGACCGGGAGAAACCGCTCCTGCCTCCCCCCCCTACAATCGCAGCGACTTTGGGCGAGGCCGGGAGGGGGCGTTCCAGCCCGCACGCCGCTCTCACTCTTCCGCCAGCATGATCCCGTACTCGATCGAGTCGGTCAGGGCGATCCACGAAGCCTCGATGATGTTGGTGCTGGCCCCCACTGTGCTCCACGTGCGCGAACCGTTGTGCGTGTCGATCAGCACGCGCGTGGTCGAGCTGGTGCCCTTATCGCCGTTGAGGATGCGCACCTTGTAATCTTCCAGGTGGAAGTGCGCCACGGCCGGGTAATGCGGCAGCAGCGCCTTGCGCAGCGCCATATCCAGCGCGTTCACCGGCCCGTTGCCGTCGGCGGCGGTGTGGATCAGTTCGCCCTTCACCAGCACCTTGACGGTAGCCTCGGCGAACATTCCGCGCCCCTGGCGGTGCTCCACCGTGGCGGTGAAGTCCACCAGCTCGAAAGGCGGCCGGTAGCCGGGCTGCTGTCGCTTGAGCATCAGCAGCACCGAGGCTTCGGCGGCCTCGAAAGAGAAACCCCGGGCCTCCAGGTTCTTTACCTCGCTCAGCACACCGCTCACATCGGCGCCATCGTCCAGCGCCAGCCCGTATTCCTCGGCCTTGCTGATCAGGTTGCCCCGCCCCGAAAGCTCCGAAACGACCACCTGCATCTTGTTGCCCACCAGTTCCGGCTCGATATGCTGGTACGAGGCCGGGCTGCGCCGGATGGCAGCCACGTGCACGCCGCCCTTGTGAGCAAAGGCAGCCTTGCCCACGTAAGCCAGGTGTTCATCGGGGGCCAGGTTGGCCAGCTCGGCCACGTAATGCGAGAGTTCCGTCAGGCGCGCCAGGCGGCCCTCGGGGAGCGCGCGCTGCCCCAGCTTGATCTCCAGGTCGGGGATGATCGAACACAGGTTGGCGTTGCCGCAGCGCTCGCCGTAGCCGTTGATGGTGCCCTGCACCTGCGTGCAGCCCTCGCGCACCGCCGCCAGCGTGTTCGCCACGGCGCACTCGCTGTCGTTGTGGGCATGGATGCCAAGCGGCATGTTCGGGAAGCGCCCGCGCACGGCGCGCACGATCTCGCTCAATTCCCAGGGCATTGTGCCGCCGTTCGTATCGCACAGCACCAGCGTTTGGGCGCCGCCGCGCGCGGCCGCCTCGAGGGTGGCCGTGGCATATTCGCTGTCTTCCTTGTAGCCGTCGAAGAAATGCTCGGCGTCGTAGATCACCGCGCGCCCCTGGCTCACCAGGTAAGCCACCGATTCTTCGATCATGCGCAGATTGTTCTGTGGGGTGGTGCGCAGCACCTCGCGCACATGCAGCAGCGAGCTCTTGCCGAACACCGCGCAGTGGCTGGTGCGCGCACCGATCAGCGCCTGGATGTTCGCGTCTTCGGCGGGGGCCTTGCCCGCCGCGCAGGTGGCTCCAAAGGCCACAATGCGGGCGCTCTGCCACGTCATCTCGGCCGCGCGCTGGAAGAACTCGACATCCTTCGGGTTCGAGCCGGGCCAGCCGCCTTCGATGTACTTCACGCCGAGGTCATCCAGCCGCCGGGCGATCTTCAATTTGTCGCTCAGCGAAAGGGAGATGTCGGTGCGCTGCGTGCCGTCTCGCAGGGTGGTATCGTAAATTTCAATCATAGAACCTCATAATCGGGTGCTCAGGCACTCAGGGAATCGGGCGCGTGGGAAGAAAAGGCTCATCTCAGGCACCCAAGCGCCTGATCACTGACTGCCCTTCCGCTCATACTCCGCAATAAAGCGTTCCAGGCCGAGCAGATAGCCCAGCTCATCTACCCCGTTGAGCAGGCAGGCCTTCGAAAACGGGTCGATCGGGAAGCTCACTTCCTCTTCATCCGGCAAGATCAGGCGCTGCCCGGCCAGGTCGATCATCACCTCCAAACGCGGGTCGGCGCTGAACATCTCCACCATCTTGCGGTGCATCTCAGGCTCCACCACCACCGGCAGCAGCCCGTTCTTGAGCGCATTGTTGCGGAAGATATCCGCGATGGTGGTGGAGATGACGGCGCGGAAGCCCCAGCCCGCCAGCGCCCAGGGGGCGTGCTCGCGCGAAGACCCGCTGCCGAAGTTATCGCCCGCCAGCAGCACCTGCGCGCCCTGGTGCTCGGGGCGGTTGAGCACAAAGGCCGGGTCCGGCGAGCCATCGGGCAGGTAGCGCCAGTCGGCGAACAGGCTGGCCCCCAGGCCGGTTTTATCGGTTGTCTTGAGGAAGCGCGCGGGGATGATCTGATCGGTGTCGATGTTATCGACCGGCAGCACCACCACGCGCGAGGTCAGGCGGGTAAATGGGTTCATATTCATCCAAAACTAAGCGTGCGCGGGTCGGTCACCCGCCCGGTGAGGGCCGAAGCCGCCGCGGTGAGCGGGCTGGCCAGGAAAGTGCGCCCGCCTTTGCCCTGGCGGCCTTCGAAGTTGCGGTTGCTGGTGGAGACGGCATACTGCCCCGGCTCGAGCTGGTCGCCATTCATGGCGATGCACATCGAGCAGCCCGGCTCGCGCCACTCGGCCCCGGCCTCCTTGAACACCCGGTCGAGGCCTTCGGCCTCGGCGGCGCGCTTCACCTGCTTGGAGCCGGGCACCACCAGCACGCGCAGCCCCTCGGCCACCCTGCGCCCGCGCAGCACCCCGGCGGCCTGGCGCAAATCCGAGAGGCGCCCGTTGGTGCACGAGCCGATGAACACCACGTCCAGCGGGCGGCCCAGCAGCGGCGCGCCCGCCTCCAGGCCCATGTAGCCCAGCGCCTTCTCGAGGGCGGCCCGCTGGCCGGGGTCGGCCAGCTCGTGCGGCGAGGGCACGCGCCCGCTGATGGGGATGCCCATGCCGGGGTTGGTGCCGAAGGTCACCATCGGCTCCAGCGCGGCGGCATCCAGCACCACCGTTTTGTCATAGGCCGCGCCGGGGTCGGAGGGCAGGCTGCGCCAGAAGGCCAGCGCCCGTTCCCAATCGGCGCCCTGTGGGGCGCGCTCGCGGCCTTCCAGGTAGCGGAAGGTCGTCTCATCCGGGGCGATCATGCCCGCCCGCGCCCCCGCCTCGATGGACATGTTGCAGATCGTCATGCGCTCTTCCATCGTCAGGCCGCGGATGGCCTCGCCGGTATATTCCAGCACATAGCCCGTGCCGCCCGCCGTGCCGATCTGCGCGATCAGCGCCAGGATGATATCTTTGGCGGTCACGCCGGGGGCCAGGCGGCCCTCCACGCGCACTTCGCACGTCTTCGGGCGGCGCTGCAGCAGGCACTGCGTGGCCAGCACATGCTCCACCTCGCTTGTGCCAATGCCAAACGCCAGCGCGCCGAACGCCCCGTGCGTGGCGGTGTGGCTGTCGCCGCAGACGATCGTCATGCCCGGCTGGGTGAGGCCAAGCTCCGGCCCGATGATGTGCACAATGCCCTGGTTGGGGCTTTCGAGGCCCATCAGCGGGATGCCGAATTCGCGGCAGTTTTCCTCCAGCTGGCGGATCTGCCTGAAGCTCATCTCGTCGGCAAAGGCCATGCGCCCCTGCGCCGAGCCATCGGCCGAAGAGCGCGTCGGCACGCCATGATCCATGGTCGCCAGCGTGCGTTCGGGCCGCCGCACCCGCAGGCCGCGGGAGCGCAGCCCGCTGAAGGCCTGCGGCGAGGTCACCTCGTGGACAAGGTGCAGGTCAATGTAGAGGGCCGCCGGCGAGCCGGGCTCCTCCACCACCACATGCCGCTCCCAGATCTTCTCAAACAGCGTTTTGGGAGCGGTCATAAGGCGCCGAGAAGGTGGGGTTGGTCTGGTTGTAGGCGGTGCCGTTCTGCTCGGCTCCCGCGTCGTCGCGCGGGTCGATCCAGCCGGTCACATCCCATCCTGCCGGGATGGTGCGCGGCTCGCTGAAGGGCTCGGGGTGGCCCTCGCGCATCGGGTCAACAGAAATCGATTGTTTCGGGTCCATGGGTCTCCTCCTCAGAAGATTATGGGTTCACAAATTCCATGGCGGCCTTTTCCACCGGCCCGTAACGGCCGCTGGCCACCAGCAGCTTATTGAGCGCCGCCAGGTAGGCTTTGGCGCTGGCGACAACGATATCGGTATCGGCCCCGTAGCCGCCGAAGGTGCGCGGCTGGTCCACTTCTTTTTGCGCGTCGAGGGCCGAAAACCCGTTCTGGCCCTGGATGCGCACGGTCACCTCGCCGAGTGCATCGATGCCCTCGGTAACGGCGTGCACCACGAATTCCAGCAGCACCACCCTGGCCTGCACCACCGCGTCGATGGCCTTGTAAGCCGCATCCACCGGGCCGGTGCCCACCGCGGCCTGCACGTGCATCGCGCCCTCGGGGTCGCGCAGGCGCACGGTGGCGGTGGGCATGCCCATCGTCCCGCAGGCCACCTGCAGCCCATCCAGGCTGAAGAGCTCGCGCGGCTGGTAAAGCTCATCGGAGATCAAAGCTTCCAGATCGGCGTCGGTGATCACCTTCTTG
This sequence comes from Anaerolinea sp., assembly GCA_029975055.1. Classification (GTDB taxonomy): domain Bacteria; phylum Chloroflexota; class Anaerolineae; order Anaerolineales; family Anaerolineaceae; genus Anaerolinea. Next base: position 55,393 of record JARKPU010000051.1, on the reverse strand, counting down.
CGGTCCGCCAGGGCCTTGAAGCGTTCAAAGACCTGGTCGGCCTCGGCCTCGTTCAGGTCGTAGCCCAGCGAGGCCAGGCGGGTTTTGAGCGCGTGGCGCCCGGAGTGCTTGCCCAGCACCAGCCTGGTCTGCGCGGCGCCGACCGACTCGGGGCGCATGATCTCATACGTCAGGTTGTTCTTGAGCAGCCCATCCTGGTGGATGCCCGCCTCGTGAGCAAAGGCATTTGCGCCCACGATGGCCTTGTTCGGCTGCACGCTGATGCCCGTGTAATTGCTCACCAGCTTGCTGACGCGCGTGATCTGCGTCGCATCGATGCCCGTGGAAAGGTTATAGACCGGTCGGCGGGTCTGCAGGGCCATCACCACCTCTTCCAGCGCGGTGTTTCCGGCCCGCTCGCCGATGCCGTTCACCGTCACCTCGGCCTGGCGCGCCCCGGCGCGCAGCCCCGCCAGCGTGTTGGCGGTGGCCACGCCCAGGTCGTTGTGGCAGTGCACCGAAACGATGCAGTTCTCGATGCCCGGCGTGTTGGCGAGGATCCCGGCGATGAGCGCCCCAAATTCATCCGGCATGGTGTAACCCACCGTATCGGGGATATTGAGGGTGCTGGCCCCCGCGCGGACGGCCTCGGCCAGCACCTGGTAGAGGAAGGCCGGGTCGCTGCGCCCGGCGTCTTCGGGGCTGAACTCCACATCCGGGCACAGGCTGCGCGCGTAAGCCACCATTTCGCGCACGCGCTCCAGCACCTGCTCGCGGGTCATCTTGAGCTTGTACTGCATGTGGATTTCAGAGGTGGCCAAAAAAGTGTGGATGCGCGGTTTGGCCGCCGGGCTGACGGCCTGCCAGGCTTTGTCGATGTCGCTGCGCGTGGCGCGCGCCAGCCCGCAGATCACCGGCGTCTTGCCGTCGGTCTCCGCCGAGGGGTTGCCCACCTCCACGGCGATGCGCCGCACGGCTTCCAGGTCATCGGGCGAGGCCGCCGGGAAGCCCGCTTCGATCACATCCACGCCCAGGCGCGCCAGCGCGCGCGCCACTTCCAGCTTTTCGGCGCTGGTCATGGTGGCGCCCGGCGACTGCTCGCCGTCTCTCAGGGTGGTGTCGAAAATCCGTACGTACGGGTCCATGGCTTACTTCCAGTTTTCCGGGCGCAGCGAGCGCACCATCGCGCCGGCCTGCCACATCTCCGATTCGCGCATCCGGCGCAGCTCATCTTCCAGTTTTTCTTTGTAATCGGGGGCGCTGTTGGCCTCCAGGACGATGCGGGTTTCTTCTCCCGAGGCCACCGATTGGTACAGCTCCTCGAAGAGCGGCAGGGTGGCATCGCGGAAACGCGGCCCCCAATCCAATGCGCCGCGCTGGGCGGTCGTCGAGCAGTTGGCATACATCCAATCCATGCCGTTCTTCGCCACCAGGCGAATCAGGCTTTGAGTCAGTTCTTCCACCGTCTCGTTGAACGCCTCCGAGGGGGTATGCCCGTGCTCGCGCAGCACCTTATATTGCGCCTCCATGATGCCCGCCAGCGCGCCCATCAGCACGCCGCGCTCGCCCGTCAGGTCGCTGAAGACTTCATGCTCGAAGGTCGTCTCGAAGAGATAGCCCGAACCGATGGCGATGCCCAGCGCCAGGGTGCGCTCGCGGGCGCGGCCGGTGTAATCCTGTGCGACGGCAAAGGAAGAGTTGATGCCGCTGCCATCCAGGAAGTTCGCGCGCACGCTGGTGCCCGAGCCTTTTGGGGCCACCAGCACCACATCCACATAATCGGGCGGAACCACGCCGGTCTGATCCTTATACGCCACCGCAAACCCGTGCGAGAAGTACAGCGCATCGCCGGGGTTGAGGCACGGGCAGATCGCATCCCAGGTGAGCTTCTGGGCCGCATCGGAGACAAGATATTGGATGACGGTGCCGCGCCGGGCGGCCTCTTCGAGCGAGAAGAGCGTCTTGCCGGGCTGCCAGCCGTCTTTGAGGGCCTTTTGCCACGAACGGCCGCCCTCGTTGACGCCGACGATCACGTTGATTCCGTTGTCGCGCATGTTGAGCGCCTGGGCCGGGCCTTGCACCCCGTAGCCGAGGACTGCCACGACCTCATCCTTCAACACCTCTTTGGCCCGTTCGAGCGGGAATTCCTCGCGGGTGACGACTTCTTCGAGCGTACCTGCAAAATTCATCTTTGCCATGCTGCCTGCTCCTATCTTGGTTCTTCTCCCTCTCCCTGCCCAGGGTGGGGTTCTTTACACCCGCACCGCCGATTCGGCCAGGTGGCCGTTGCCGTTCATATACAGCGGGTTGGTGCCGCGCGCCATCGCCACCGCACCGGTGCGCACCATCTCGATGATTCCAAGCGGGCGCAGCACTTCCACAAAGCCCTCGATCTTCTCCTCGTCGCCGGTGATCTCGATGATGAACGAGGAATTGGTCACATCCACAATCCGCGCGCGGAACACATCCACCGTCTGCATGATGTGCGTGCGGTTCTCGGCGGTGGCGCTCACCTTGATCATCGCCAGGTCGCGCGTCACCCTGGGCAGGCTGGTCAGGTCTTCCACCTGAATCACATTGACCAGCTTGTAGAGGTAAGCCGTCAGGCGCTCGATCGAAAGGTCGTCCGAATCGACCACGATGGTCATGCGCGAAATGCCCGGCTGCTCGGTGTGGCCCACCGTGAGCGACTCGATGTTGAAGGTGCGGCGGCGGAACAGCGACGCCACGCGGTTGAGCACGCCGGGTTTATCTTCCACTAAAGCAACGATCGTATGGTACATGCTTCTCTCTCCTGGCCTGCCGGTCAAATTTCACTCTCAGCCGTCTCGGCGATCGGCATTGGCCGGCGGATCATATTGTGCAAATCGGCGCCGCTGGGCACCATCGGGTAAACGCTGTCTTCCTGCTCCACGCGGAAATCCACCACCACGCTGCCTTCCGTCTCCCTGGCGCGGCGGATGGCGCCCTCCACCTCGGCGCGCGAGGTGACGCGCAGGCCCGTCAGGCCATGCGCCTCGGCCAGCTTGACGAAATCGGGGCTGCGCATGGGCGTGGCGGCGTAGCGGCGCTCGTAGAAGAACTCCTGCCACTGGCGCACCATGCCCAGGAAGCCGTTGTTGATCACCGCCACGTTCACCTTGAGGCCCTCTTGCGCCGCCGTCGAAAGCTCGGCGGCCGTCATCTGAAAGCCCCCGTCGCCCACAATGGCCCACACATCGGCCTCCGGGCAGGCGATCTTTGCGCCGATGGCCGCCGGCAGGCCGAAGCCCATCGTGCCAAGCCCGCCGGAGGTGATCCAGCGATGCGGGTTATCCTGCTTGAAGTACTGCGCCGCCCACATCTGGTGCTGGCCCACGTCGGTGACGATGAGCGCCTGGCCGGCGGTGGCGCGCCACAGGTCATGAATCACGTGCGCGGCATAGAGGTGCTCATCGCCGGGCAGGCTCTGGATATCGCGCACGGCGTTGCTGCCCTTCTCCTGGGCAATCTGCCCCAGCCAGTCGGCATGTTCGAGCGGTTCGAGCCGGTCGAGGATCTGCCGCAGAGTCTCGCGCAAATCGCCCACCAGGCCCAGGTCCACCTTGACGTTCTTGTTGATCTCGGAGGGGTCGATATCAATGTGGATCTTGCGCGCGCCGGTGGCGTAGGTCTTCAGGTTGCCGGTCACGCGGTCGTCAAAGCGCATGCCAAAGGCCAGCAGCAGGTCGGCCTCCTGGATGGCGTGGTTCACCCAGGCCTCGCCGTGCATACCCATCATGCCCAAGTTGAGCGGGTGGGTGGCGGGGAAGCCGCTGATGCCCAGCAGGGTGAGCGCCACGGGGGTGTTGGCGCGCTCGGCAAATTCCAGCAGCTCGCGCATGGCCCCCGAAAGCAGCACGCCCCGCCCGGCCAGGATGAGCGGCCGTTTCGCGGCGGAGATCATCTCCACCGCCTGCTCGATCTGCCGGGGCACAGGGCGCAGGTCGGGGCGGTAACCGCGCATCTTGATCGGCCGCCCGTCGTATTCCCAGTCCATAGAATGCTGCTGGGCGTCTTTGGCAATATCCACCAGCACCGGCCCCGGCCGCCCGGTGGAGGCGATGTAGAACGCCTCGCGCAGGGTGGGGGCAATCTCTTCCACGCGCGTCACCAGGTAGTTGTGCTTGGTGATCGGCAGGGTGATGCCGGTCACGTCCGTCTCCTGGAAGGCGTCGAAGCCGATGAATTTGCTGGCCACCTGCCCGGTGATGAAAACCGTCGGCGAGGAGTCCATCATCGCCGTGGCAATGCCCGTCACCAGGTTGGTCGCGCCGGGTCCCGAGGTGGCCATGGCCACCCCCACCTTGCCGCAGGCGCGCGCGTAACCATCGGCCATATGCGCGGCGCCCTGCTCATGGCGCACCAGCACGTGGCGCACGGGGTAATCGAGCATGGCGTCGTAGATCGGCAGGTTGGCCCCGCCCGGGTAGCCGAAGACCACTTCCACGCCCTCGCGCATCAGCGTCTCCCACAGAATTTGCGCACCCGTAAGTTTCATGTTCCCTTCTCCTCTATCTTCAAGATCATTGGCCGTCCACCAGCACCGCCCCCGTGTCGGCGCTGGTGACAAAATGAGCATAGCGGCGCAGCCATTTGCTCTGCGTGCGCGGCTGGAAGGGCGGCAGGGCCGCCACGCGCCGGGCAATTTCCTCGCTCGAAAGGCGCGCGTTCAGCGTGCGCGCTTCCAGGTCGATCTCCACCACATCGCCCGGCTGCAGCGCGGCGATCGGCCCGCCCGCGGCGGCTTCGGGCGAAACATGCCCGATGCACGCCCCGCGCGTCCCGCCCGAAAAGCGCCCGTCGGTGATCAGCGCCACCTGCTCGCCCAGCCCGAGGCCCATGATGGCGCTCGTCGGAGAGAGCATCTCCTGCATGCCGGGCCCGCCGCGCGGCCCTTCGTAGCGAATCACCACCACATCGCCGGGGCGCACTTCGCGCGCCAGGATGCCCTTCAGCGCCTCATCCTGCGATTCATAAATGCGCGCCGGCCCGCTGAAGCGGTGCATCGAGGCGGCCACGCCGCCCGTCTTCACCACCGCGCCGCAGGGCGCCAGGTTGCCGAACAGCACCGCCAGCCCGCCGCTGGCCGAATGGGCGTTCTCGGCGCGCCGGATGACCTCGTCGTCACGGATCTCGGCAGAAGCGAGCGCAGCCGAAAGGTTCTGCCCCGTGGCGGTGATGCGCTCCAAATGCAGCATGCCCGTGGCGCGCTGCACTTCCTTGAGGATGGCCGGGATGCCCCCGGCGCGGTGGACATCTTCCATGTGCCAGCGCCCCGCCGGGCTCACCTTGCACAGGTGCGGCACGCGCTCGGAGATGCGGTTGATGCGTTCGAGCGAGTAGGCAATGCCCGCCTCGTGGGCGATCGCCAGCCCGTGCAGGATGGTGTTGGTCGAGCCGCCCATCGCCATATCCAGGGCAAAGGCGTCATCCAGGGCTTCGGCGGTGACGATATCGCGCGGCTTGATATCGCGCTCGATCAATTCGAGGATCAGCCCGCCCGCGCGGGCGGCCAGCTCTTCACGCTCGGCGGTGCGCGCCAGCGCCGAACCGTTGTAGGGCAGTGCCAGCCCCAGGGCTTCCATCAGGCAGTTCATCGAGTTGGCGGTGAACATGCCCGAGCACGAACCGCACGACGGGCAGGCGTGGTCTTCCAGCACCTTCAGGCGGCGCGCGTCGATCTTGCCGGCCTGGAAGGCCCCCACCCCCTCGAAGACCGAGATCAGGTCGATCGTTTCGCCCTCGGGGGTGCGCCCGGCGGGCATGGGGCCGCCGGAGATAAAAATGGCCGGGATGTTCACGCGCATGGCTGCCATGAGCATACCCGGCACAATTTTGTCGCAGTTCGGGATGCACACCATCCCGTCGAAACGGTGGGCTTCCAGCATGGTTTCGATCGAGTCGGCGATCAACTCGCGCGAGGGCAGGGAATATTTCATCCCAACGTGCCCCATGGCGATGCCGTCATCCACGGCGATGGTGTTGAACTCGAAGGGCACCCCGCCCGCGGCGCGCACAGCCTGCTTGACCAGTTTGCCAAATTCCTGCAGGTGGACATGCCCCGGGACGATATCCACATACGAATTCACCACCGCCACAAAGGGCTTGGAGAAGTCGGCATCGGTCACGCCGGTGGCCTTGAGCAGGGCCCGGTGGGGGGCATGTTCGATACCGCGTTTGACCTGATCTGATCGCATAAAAACTCCACAAGTTCAAAGGATAAAAAAACCGCCCTTTCGGGCGGTTTTGGCTTTCTGCGTTGGGGTATAGTCTGAACTACTTAATCTTAACCTCACATCGTCGCGCCGCCCGAATTGGCAAAAGGCTCTCAATTACGAGAGCCGCAATAAGGACCAGAATAATCGCGACAGAGTGGACGAATAACATCGGAATAGGTTTCCCGGAAAAATGAGTTCCCTCCATTATAGACACCCGTGAGCAAATGTCAATAGGGTATTTTGCGAATTTCCAAAGATGACATTTCTGCAAACCCGGCCTGCCAGGCAGCTCACCCCGCCGCCAGGATCAACGGCAGCGTCAGCAGCCAGGTCAATTTAGCCAGGTCGGCGTTCCACAAAGCCACCCCGGCCGAGAGCAGGAACACCCCCGGCACGCCCAGGCTGCCCGCCCACGCGCGGCCTGCCGGCTTCAGATAGCCCAGCCGCCGCGCATAGGCATATACCCCGGCGGAAAGCCCGCCCACCGCGGCGATCGACAGGGCATAGAAGATAGTGGCCGTGCGGTTGCCGTACTCGCTGAGTACCGCCGTCGGGAAGGGAATGAACGCCACACCCATGAGCAGCAGCAGGTTGAGCCAGATCAACCGCCGGTCGAATCCCTGCAGGCGGCTGAAGCGCCGGTGATGCCCGGACCAGAACAGGCCGACCACCAGGAAGCTGACCGCAAACGAGAGGTACTTCGGCCAGGCCGCCAGCAGCGCCAGGGCGAGGGCAGAATCATTGAGCGCCCCGCCCTGGGCAGGCAAGCGGAGATCCAACGCCAGCAGCGTGATGGCAATGGCAAACACCGCGTCGCTGAAGAAGAGCAGCCGCTCCAGCCCGGTGTTCGCGGCCTCCGGTTCCGAAGGCATGGCCGGTTACGAGCGCACTTCGGCCGCCGCCGAAAGCTCGCCGGCGGCGCTGCCCCTGGCCAGGCGCTGCGGACCCTCGACCAGCACGACGATCACCGCCGCCGCGCAGATGACGCCCACGAAAGCCCAAAAGAGCGCCGGCCCGCTGCGCATCACCCCTGAGTAGGCGATCGAAGCATCCGTCACCGCGTGCAGAATGGCCGTCAGCAGCACCGAGCCGCTGGTGTGGTTGAAGACCCACGTGGTGAGGACGCTCATCCCCACCGCCGCAGCGACGAACCCAAGGAACGGCATGTGCTCCTGAAATTGCCCCGGCGTCAAAAAGAGCGGGGTGTGCCAGACGCCCCAGATCAGCCCCAGGATCAGGCTGGCCGAGAGCGCGCTGCGGCCCTGCTGCAGGCGCGGCAGGGCAAATCCGCGCCAGGCGGTCTCTTCGGTGGCCAGGAACAGGGGGATCTGCACCAGGAAGTAGAGCGGCAGCTGCGCCGCAGGCAGGTCTTGCCCCGGCTGCAGGCGGCCGCCAAACGCCAGATACGGCGCGGCCGTGAGCAGGCAAAGCAGCGGGAAGAGCAGCAGCGCAACCGCGTACCAGGCCGGGCTCACCCGCCAGCGCAGCATGCGCGCCACCAGCTCTTTGACCGCCCCCCAGCCGCCCGAAAGCCCGGCGGCGGCGAAGGCGGCCGCCGTCAGCGCCCAGAAGGCCAGCGAAGACGGGATATGCGCGTTGATCAGGCCGCGGGCTTCCGCGGCATCGACACCCCAGACGATCCACGAAAGGAGGAACGCCAGGATGAAGAAGAAGAGAAGCGAATGGCGCTTGAGTACAGACATGGATGACCTCCTGTTCTATTGTGCACGCCCGCAGCGGGCAGCCAAAATTATACTAAACCCATATTTTTTGTCAAATTGACAATTTTCCACGGATCTCCGGCCTTGCAAATTAAATGCAGCCATGCCAAACTAGGATCTGAAACGGCACCACCGCCGCACATCTGGAGGCCTTCATGGAACATCCCTTCTTCCCCACCCGCTTCACCGGTTCGCTCATCCTGCCGGAGCGCGACCCCCTCCTGCCCGGAACGGTCTGGTTCGAGGCCAGAGCCGAGAATGACGGCCTGTTCTACGCCTTCCCCCCCGGCGCGCTGGCGGGCTTCCGCTACCTCACCGCCGATTTGCTGCTCGATGGCACCGAGCTGGCCGTCTTCGTCCTCAGCCTGCAGGAGGGCGAGGATGGGCCCGTCTTCCGGCACTCCTTCGGCCTGCTCAACCAGTGCTCGGCCCGCATGCGCCTGCCGCTCGAGGCCGTCAACCAGAACCGCTGGAGGTATGAGCGCGAAGGCGCCTGGCTCAAACCCCTTTGCTGGGGCGACCGCGTGGACCTGGCCCGGGTGGACCGCATGAGCTTTGGCGTGATGCGCCTGGGCACGGCGCCGGTGCAGTTCAGCCTCTCGCCCATCACCGCCGTCACCGCCGAGCCGACGCCCCTCGGGCAGCCCTTCCTGCCCAAAGGGCCGCTGCTGGACGAGCTTGGCCAGAGCGCCCAGCGCGAGTGGGCCGGAAAGTCGCGCAGCGTGGAAGAAGTCACCGCCCGCCTGCGCGCGCAGGCCGCCGCCGCGCCCGCCCGGCGCCTGCCGGAAAGCTTCGACCGCTGGGGCGGCTGGGATGCCCGCCGCAGCCGGGCCACGGGCTACTTCCGCGTCGAGCGCGACGCCTCGCGCTGGTGGCTGGTAGACCCCGACGGCGCTCTCTTCTGGTCCGCCGGAATCGACTGCGTCGGCGTGGATACCGCCGCCAGCTACGCCGGGTTAGAAAGCGCGCTCTCGTGGCTGCCGGATGCAAACGGCGAGTTCGCCGATGCCCACGGCCGGCGCGGCGAGGGGAAGACGATCAACTACCTGGCGGCCAACTTCATCCGCGCCTTCGGCCCCGCCGAATGGAAAGAGCGCTGGGGAGAAATCGCCCTGGCCGAGCTGCGCCGCGTGGGCTTCAACACCGTCGGCAACTGGTCCGATTGGCAGGTCGCCAGCCGCGGCGGCGTGCCCTACGTGCGCCCGCTCGCCGCCACCTACGAGCGCCTCCCGGCCGTTTACCGCGACTTTCCAGACGTCTTCCACCCCGATTTCCCCGCGCTGGCCGAGGAATACGCCGCGCAGCTCGCGCCCACGCGCGAAGACCCGGCTTTGATCGGTTATTTTTTGATGAACGAGCCCACCTGGGGCTTCGCCGCTCAGACCCCCGCCGAGGGGATGCTCTTCAACACGCCGGACTGCCATTCGCGCCGCGCCCTGGCGGCGCACCTGCAGGAGAAATACGCCTCCGCCGGCCGCCTGACCGCCGCCTGGGGCCTGCCCGTCACCTTCGAGCAAATCGCCGCAGGCGAGTGGAGCGCGCCGCTCTCGCCCACGGCCCGCGCCGACCTGGCCGGGTTCTCGGCCGTCATGGTCGAGCGCTTCTTTGGCGGCCTGAGCGCCGCCTGCCGCCGCGCCGACCCCAACCACCTCAACCTGGGCATCCGCTATTACACCGTGCCCCCGGCGTGGGCGCTGGAGGGCATGCGGCACTTCGACGTCTTCTCGATGAACTGTTACCGCCGCCGCCTGCCCGCCGAAGAGATGCAGCAGATCAGCCAGATGCTCGACCGGCCGATCATGATCGGCGAGTGGCACTTCGGTGCGCTGGATGCCGGCCTGCCCGCCAGCGGCATCGGGCGGGTGCGCGACCAGGCCGCGCGCGGCCAGGCCTACCGCGTCTACCTGGAAGACGCCGCCGCCAAACCCTGGTGCGTGGGCGTGCATTACTTCATCCTTTACGATCAATCGGCGCTGGGGCGCTTCGACGGCGAGAACTACAACATCGGCTTCCTCGACGTGTGCAACCGCCCCTATGAAGAGCTTTGCCGGGCCGCGCGCGCCAGCCACGAGCGGCTCTACGAGGTGGCTTCGGGCAGCCAGCCGCCCTTCGCCGACGAACCCGAATACCTGCCGATGTTGTTCCTGTGAGCGGACAAGCGCCGTAAGCAAGCCCCCAAAAACCGGCCAGGCCTTTGGGGGCTTGCCTCACGATGTACAAGAATAAGAAACTCTGACCGCCGGTTGGGTGAATCGACGGCGGAGGGCCGGTTCTTCACCCCCTTGCGGATGAAAACGCTGTCATTTTTAGCCGGCCTGTTTTACCCGTCGAGTCCGGCAGGCCGGAGTATAATTAGGGCATTCGTCAGGTGATAACGATAACGTTGCCCAAATTCGGCTCGAACCCATCTATCCGGTCATTGAGGCGGAAGTCGCCCTGAAACGCCCCCCTCGTTGCAGGATAGATTGAAGTAAATTAATGCCTTTCGGAGAGAAAATGGTACACCAACCTGAATCCGCGCGCAGCACCTCGTTCGCGGGACGCCTGGTACTGCTGGTGGCGCTGGCTGCCTTTGTGCTGAGCGGGTGCGCCGCCCAGCCTTCGCAAGAAGAGCCAACCCCCACCCCGCTGCCCACGCCCATCATCCCCACCAAACCAACCTACACCGTGCAGACCGGCGAAGTGGTGCGCAAGCTGGAGTTCTCCGGCCGCGTCGTGCCCGTGGTCCAGGAAGAGCTTTTCTTCAAGGCCAGCGGGCGCGTGGATAACGTGTATGTCAAGAAGGGCGACCAGGTGACCGCCGGCCAGCTCATCGCCGACCTGGAGAGCGGCACCAGCGCCCTCGACCTGCGCCGCGCGGAGATCCAGCTGGAATTGGCCAAGCTCGACCTGCAGCAGACCGAGCTGAACATCAACAAGTACGCCAAAGACTACGATATCATCATGGCCCGCCAGCAATACCAGGTGGAACTGGCCCAGCTTTCGCTGGACGAGATCAAAGCCCGGGTGGAAGCCACGCAGATCGTCGCGCCCTTCGACGGCACCATCCTCTCGATCTTCCTCAGCGAAAGCACCGCCGTCGAAGCCTACAAAGAGGTCGTCACGCTGGCCAACCTCTCGGAGCTGGAGATCAGCTCCGACGTGGCCGACACCGATCTGGCCGAGCTGGTCGAAGGCATGCCCGTGCAGGCCTGGCCGGTGAGCTCGCCGGGCAAAGTCACCGAAGGCAAGCTGCGCAAGCTGCCCTACCCCTACGGCAAAGCCACCGACGTGAAGGAATCGGATAAAGAAGACAAGAGCACGCGCATCACCCTCAACACCCCGTTGGAAGACGTCGGCCTGGGGCTGAGCGACCTCGTCCGCGTGGTGGTGGTGCTCGAGAAGAAAGAAGGCGTCCTCTGGCTGCCGCCGCAGGCCATCCGCAATTTTGAAGGGCGCAAATTCGTCGTCGTGCAAGATGGCGAAGGCCAGCGCCGCGTGGACGTGAAGGTTGGCATCACCGGCGACGACCGCGTGGAAATTACCGAGGGCCTCACCGAAGGCCAGGTAGTCGTCGCCCCATAAACCGGGATACTGCATGAACGCGATTCGGCGGTTCTGGGCGATTTTCATCGTCACGATCAAGCGCATCGGCGCGCAGCGCGGGCTGACACTCGCCACCTCGCTGGGCGTCATTTCGGCTGTCGCGCTGACGATGAGCATCCCCATCTATTCGGACGCGGTTTACCAGGATATTCTCAAAGCGCAGGTTTCGAGCGACGAGAACGCCAGCGATTACACCCGCCCGCCCTTCGCCTTCATGTACCGCTACGTCGGCGCGTGGAGCGGCACAACGAGCTGGGAATCGATGAAGCCGGTGGATGAATACCTCTCCGGCCGCGTGCAGCAAGAGATCGGCCTGCCCGCCCGCCAGTTCGTGCGTTACCTCAAAACCGATTCGCTCAAGCTCTTCCCGGCCGAAAAGGGCACCTACGATACCACCCAGGAGCCGCTCGCCTGGGTCTATTTCTCTTCCATCAACGACTTCGAAAACCACGCCACCCTGGTGGAAGGCAGCTTCCCGGGGGTTTCCACCGGGCAGGCCGACAGCATCGTGGACGTGCTGATCAGCGAGGAGCGCGCCACCATGCTCGGCGCGCAGATCGGCGACACCTACACCGCCTACAAAACCATCAAGAACGAGCAGACCACCACGCCGGTGGAATTCCCCGTGCGCATCGCGGGCATCTGGAAGCCCGCCGACTCCCACGACGAGTACTGGTTCTACAGCGCGCAAGAATTCCGCGATTCGCTGCTCGTGCCGCAAGAGACGCTCACCGGGCGCATCATCCCCTACCTGCAGAACCAGATTTACCTGGGCGTGTGGTATTGGGTGTTCGACGGCTCCTCGGTTCACTCGGCCGATGTGCCCTACCTGCTCGCGCGCATCTACGGCACCCGCCAGACGGCCATCAACCTGCTCGGCAACATGCGCCTGGATATCTCGCCGGAAGAAAGCCTGGGCAATTACCTGCGGCTCTCCAGTTCGCTCACCATCTTCCTCTACGCCTTCAGCATCCCGCTGCTGCTCATGATCCTCACGTTCATCGGGCTGGTGGTGGATATGTCGGTGGGCCAGCGCCGCAATGAAATCGCCGTGCTGCGCAGCCGCGGCTCTACCACGGCGCAGCTGGTGGGCATGGCCACCCTCGAAGCCATCCTGCTGGGCATCGTCGGCATGCTCATCGGCGCGCCGCTGGCCCAGGTGGTGGCCCAATTCTTCGGCAACGCGCGCAGCTTCCTCGATTTTTCGGCCCAAACCGGCCTGAACACCTCGATCACCGCCGAATCGGTGCGCTTTGGGCTGGTGGCGGTGGGCGTGGCCGTCATCGCCATGGTCATGCCCACGGTGGGCGCCGCGCGCCACACCGTCATCACCTACAAGCAAGACCGCGCCCGGCAGATCCGCCGCCCCTGGTGGCAGCGCGCTTACCTCGACCTGATGCTGCTCATCCCGGCCGGTTACGGCATGTACCTGCTCCAGCGCCAGGAGCGCCTGGGCTCGCAGGCAAGCAGCCTGCTCTCGGCCGACCCGTTCGAGAACCCGCTCTTGCTGCTGGTGCCTGCGCTGGGCATCTTCGCCGTCACCCTGTTGATCATCCGCCTCATGCCGCTCATCATGGGCGCCATCGCCTGGCTTGCCGCGCAGACGCGCAGCGTGGGCCTGTTGATGGCCGCGCGCTACCTTTCGCGCTCCACCTCGGGTTACTCGGCTCCGCTCATCCTGCTGGTGATGACCCTCAGCCTGTCCACCTTCACCGCCACCCTCGCGCAGACGCTCGACCGCCACATGCATGACCAGACCTACTATAAAGTGGGCGCAGACGTGCACGTCATCGAGCTGGGCGAGCTGCAGGGCGGCGGGCAGAGCGCCATCGGCGGCACGCCCACCGGAAACCCCGCCAACACCGCCGCCGAAGAAGACTCTCAACCGCTGTGGTACTTCCTGCCCGTTTCCGAGCACCTCAAGGTGCCGGGGGTCGAAGCCGCCGCGCGTGTGGCCACCATCAAGGCGCGCGTGTATGCGGGCAGCACCGGCACCGATGCCACCTTCATCGGCGTGGACCGCATCGACTTCTCGCGGGTGGCCTTCTGGCGCCGCGATTTTGCCCCCAGCCCGCTCGGCGGGTTGATGAACGACCTGGCCCGCACCACCGAGGGCGTGCTGGTCAACTGGGATCTGCTCAACGCCAACAGCCTCAAGCTGGGCGACAACATCCGCGTGAGCGTCTATGCCCTGGGCGAAACGCGCGAGCTGGATTACAAGATCGTCGGCACGTTCTATTACTTCCCCACCTGGTACCCCGAGCAGGGCCCGCTGGTGGTGGGCAACCTCGATTACCTCTTCGAATCGGTCGGCGGCGAGTTTCCCTATGACGTGTGGCTGCGCACCCGTCCGGGCACCAATTACAGCGTCATGCTGGCCGGCATTGATGACCTCTACCGCCGGGTGATGTACCCGCGCATTTCCTCCGAGATCCTCAGCCAGGAGCAGCTGCAGCCCGAGCGGCAGGGGTTCTTCGGCCTGCTTTCGGTGGGCTTCGTGGCCCTTTCCTTCCTGACGGTGCTGGGCTTCCTCCTCTACGCGCTCTTCTCCTTCAGGCGGCGCTTCATCGAGCTGGGCATGCTGCGCGCCATCGGCCTTTCTTCAGGACAGATGCTCGGCTTCCTGGCTTCCGAACTGGCGTTCCTCTTCCTTTCGGGGCTGGCCGCCGGGACGGGCATGGGCGTGTGGGTGAGCAGCTTCTTTATCCCGCACCTCCAGGTCGGCAACGACATGGCCGCGCGCGTCCCGCCCTTCCTGGTGCGCATCGATTGGCCGGCTGTGTTCCAGGTCTATATTCTGTTCGCAATCCTTTTCGTGATCGCCCTGGCAGCCCTGGGCTGGCTGTTGATGCGCATGAAGATCTTCCAGGCCATAAAGCTGGGCGAGGCGGTGTAACCTTATGGATGATCAAAACTTTATCTTGTGCGACGGGCTGGTGAAGATTTACAAGGTCGCCAACCTCGAAGTGGTGGCCCTGCAAGGGCTCGACCTGCTGGTCCACCGCGGCGAGCTGCTGGGCATCGTGGGCGCCAGCGGAAGCGGCAAATCAACGCTGATGAACATCCTCGGCGGGCTCGACCGGCCCTCGGCGGGGCGCATCATGGTGGACGGGCGCGACCTGCTCAAAATGAGCGACGCCGACCTGAACACCTACCGCAGCACGCGCGTGGGTTTCGTCTGGCAGCAGGGAGCGCGCAACCTCATCCCCTACCTCTCGGCGCTCGAAAACGTCAAGCTGCCCATCACCATCGCCGGGCAGGTGACGCGCGAGACGAGCAAGCGCGCCGAGATGCTCCTCGATTCCGTCGGGCTGGGCGAGCGCAAGCATCACCGCCTGGTGGAAATGTCTGGCGGTGAGCAGCAGCGCGTGGCCATCGCCGTGGCGCTGGCCAACCACCCCACCCTGCTGCTGGCCGACGAGCCCACCGGCGAAGTCGATACCGCCACCGCCCGCCAGATTTTCGACATCTTCAAAGACCTCAACCGCCGCCTCGGCCTCACCACCATCATCGTCAGCCATGACCAGGCCATCGCTCACCATGTGGATAGAGTGGTGGCCATCCGCGATGGGAAGACCTCCACCGAGGTGGTGCGCCAGACGGTCTCTCAGGCCGCCAACGGCGAGGGCGCCCCGGCCGCAGCCGGAGCAGCCCAGCCGGAAGGCAAACCGGCCGAGGAAGTGACCTTTGAAGAAGTGGTGCTGCTCGATTCCGCCGGCCGCCTGCAGGTGCCGCGCGAATACCTCGAGCGCCTCAGCATCCAGCGCCGCGTGTATGTGGAAATGACCGACGACGGCATCCTCATCCGCCCGGCGGCCCCCTCGGAGCGCGAGAAGGCCCTGGTGGCGGCCGTCGGCCCCAACGTCCAGGCGCCCGAAAAAGAAAGCCGCCTGCGCACATGGCTCAACCGCCTGCGCAAATCTGATTCCAGCCGGAGGCAGCCATGACCGCCGAACCCCTCACCACAACCTACACCATCGAAGCCGAAGACCTCTGGCGCATCTACAGGACCGGCACGCGCGAAGTGCAGGCCTTGCGCGGGGTCAGTCTGCGCGTGGCGGGCGGGCGCTTCATCGCCCTCAAAGGGCGCTCGGGCAGCGGCAAAACCACCCTGCTCAACTGCCTGGGCGGCCTCGACCGGCCCGACCGCGGCACCGTGCACATCTTTGGGCGCAACCTGGCCGAAATGGATGAGAAAGACCTCACCCGCTGGCGGCGCAAGGAAGTCGGCTTCATCTTCCAATCCTTCGGCCTGCTGCCCACCCTCTCGGCCTACGAGAACATCGAGCTGATGCTGCGCATCGCCGAGGCTTCGCGCAAAGAGAAGAAAGAGCGCACCAAAGAGCTGCTCGATCTGGTGGGCCTGGGCAAGTGGATGCACCACCGCCCGTATGAGCTTTCGGGCGGCCAGCAGCAGCGCGTGGCCATCGCCCGCGCCCTGGCCAACCGCCCCAAGCTGATCCTGGCCGACGAACCCACGGGCGAGCTCGACAGCACCACCGCGCGCGAAATCCTCACCTTGTTCCGCACCATTGTGGAGCGCGAGAAGCTCACCGTGCTGATGTCTTCTCACGACCCGCTGGTGGATGGGTATGTGGATGAGATTTTACAGATGAAAGACGGCCTGATTATCTCTGCATGATAAAATTCGACCTATGATGCCCAGAAACCCGCGACCGCCGATCCCAACCGATTTTCAACGCCCCAATGTTGTCTTCCAGCCGAAAACCCGGCTGGGAATGCAGCGCGGCATCAACCTGATCGTTGACGCCATCCGCCCCACGCTCGGGCCGCTGCCGCGCGTTGTCGCCCTCAAGCGCATCGGAGCGAACGATCAGCTCCCCGAGCTGCTCGATTCCGGCGGGCTGATCGCCCGGCGCATCATCCAGGTGAAAGGCCGCGATGAAGATGTGGGCGCCATGTTCATCCGCCACGTCCTGTGGAAGCTGCAAGAAAAGGCCGGCGACGGCACCGCCACCGCGGCGGTGATGTTCCAAACCGTCTACAACCAGGGCGTGCGCCACATCATCAACAGCGGCGGCAACGCCATGCGCATGCGCGGTTTTTTCGACCGCTGCGTGCCCCTGCTGCTCGCCGAGCTGGATTGCATGCGCACTCACCTGCAGGGCAAGGAACAGCTTGCGCAGCTGGCCGAGACGATCACCCACAACCGCCCGCTGGCCGAAAAGCTGGGCGAGATCTTCGACATCATCGGCGAGTACGGCCGCCTGGAGATCCGCTCGGGCCGCTCGCGCGAGCTGGAGCGCGAGTACGTGGAAGGCATCTACTGGGACGGCGGCTGGTTCTCGCGCGATATGGTCAACAACCCGGTCATGCAGCGCTCAGAGATGGAAGACGCCCACCTGTTCGTCTCCGACCTGGAAATCAACGAGCCTGCCGATCTGCTGCCCCTGCTCGAACTGGCCATTGGCAACCAGATCAAGAACCTGGTCATCGTCGCCACCGTCTTGAGCGACCGGGCCATGTCCATTCTCCATACCAACCGCGAGAAAATCACCGTCTTAGGGGTGAAGGCCCCCGAAGCGATGGCCACCAAACGCCAGGCCGCCCTGCAAGACCTGGCCATCCTGACCGGCGCGCAGCCTTTCTTCAAGGCCGCGGGCGATACGCTGGCGGGCGTCAAGCTCGCGCACCTGGGGCGCGCCCGCCGCGCCTGGGCCACGCGCGAATTCTTCGGCGTGGTGGCCGGCCGCGGCGACCCGCGCCGCCTGCGCCAGCACATCGCCGAGCTGCGCCGCTCGTTTGCCTCCGCCGCCGATAAAGACACCCGCGAACTGCTCCTCTCGCGCCTCGGCCACCTGATGGGCGGCTCGGCCACCCTCTGGGTGGGCGGCTTCAGCCCGGTGGACATCGAGCAGACGAAGGAGCTGGCCTCCAACGCCGCCGAAGCCATGCGCGGCGCGATGCGCGAGGGCGTGGTGCCGGGCGGCGGCGCGGCTTTGCTCGATTGCCGCCGGGTCATCCGCCCGCTGCTGGATGAGGCCAAAGACCCCGATGAAAAGGCCGCTTACCGCATCGTGCTCAAGGCCCTCGAAGCCCCGGCGCGCACCATCTGGCGGAATGCCGGTTTGGAAGATATCGAAGTGATGGCCGACCTGCGCAACGCTCCCGCCGGCTGGGGCTACGACGTGCTGCGCCGCCGCCTGGCCAATATGGCCGAGGCAGGCATTTGGGATGCCGCCAGCGTGGTCAAAGCGGCCGTGCACAGCGCCATCGCAAGCGCCGGGCTGGCCCTCACCACCGACGTGCTCGTGCACCGCAAGCGCCCGCCTGAATCGCTCGACACCGCCTAGAAAGGGAGCCGCGTGGCCTACCTCACTTCACAACCCGACCCCAACCTGTTCATTTACGCCATCGCCGGGCAGGGAGAGACGTTCTTCGCCGCCAGCACCGCCGGGCTGTATCGCTCGGAGGACGGCGGCGCCACCTGGGCCCTGGCGACCGAGTCGCTCAACCTCACCGAAGTCGTCCCTTCCACCGCGCTGGCCCTCTCGCCCGATTTCGCGCACGAAGGCGCGGTGTTCGCCGGCATGGCCGGCGGCATGCTGCGCTCCGCCGACGGCGGCCGCACCTGGCTGCTCGGCAAGGCCCCCCCGCCCCCGCCGACCATCACCGCGCTGGTCATCTCGCCGGCTTTCATCGAAGACGGCGTCTTGCTCGCCGGGACGATGGAAGACGGCATCCTGCGCTCATCCGACCGCGGCCTGCGCTGGCTGCCCTGGAACTTCGGCCTGCTCGACCTCTCGATTTACAGCCTGGCGATTTCGCCGGATTTTGCCGCCGACGAGACCCTCTTTGCCGGTGCCGAGACGGGCATCTTCCGCAGCACCAACGGCGGGCGAGCCTGGCGCGAGGTGGACCTGCCCATCGGCTTCGAGACGGTTCTCAGCCTGGCCATCTCGCCCGCTTACCGGCTCGATCGGACGCTCTTCGCGGGCACCGAGTCGCAGGGGCTGCTCGTCTCCGCCGACGGCGGCGCAAGCTGGAAGCACGTGGGCCGCGAAGTCTTCGACGGGCCGGTCAACGGCGTGCTGCTCTCGCCCGAATACCCCGCCCGCCCCGAGATGGCCGTGCTGTGCAGCGGCGCGGCGTGGATCTCGCGCGACGGCGGCCAGGGCTGGCAGCCCTTCCTGAGCGAGTTGAGCGCGGAGAATGAGATCACCGCGCTCTACGCTCCGCGCGGCTTTGCCCCCGGCAGCCCGCTCTGGGCGGGGCTGGTGGGCGGCGAAGTGACCCGCCTGACGGTATAAACTTAAGAAGCATGATTATTCCATCCCCGCCTCCCCTTTTCCCTTTGGGAGAAGGGCCGGGGATGAGGGGTTGTTTCTACACCCTCGGCCAATCCATCAGCACCACTTCGGCCAGCAGGCGCGGGTTGACATTGGCGTCCAGCCGCGCCAGGCCGCGCTCCAGCGCGCGCACGCACCGGCGCGCCTGCGCCAGCCCCACCGCTCCCGCCAGGGCGCGGATCTCCCCCTCACGATCGGGGTTGACCAGTTGCAGCCCGTCGCCTGCCGCCGCCAGCAGCACATCGCGCCAGGCCGAGAGCCACGTCTGGAAGGCCAGCCGCACGGGTTCCTTTGCGCGCTCGCCGCGGGCGAGGTCTTCCACGTAGGCAAAACGTCCGGTTTTACCCTCCGAGAGCAATTCCAGCCAGTCGTTCAGCAGGTCGGCGCGCTTTTCCAGCCCGGCCGGATCGGCCCGCAGGCGCAGGGCATGGCCCAGCCGCCCGCCCGAAAGGTGGGCCAGCAGGCGGGCTTCTTCGGGCGGCAGGCCGCGCCGGGCCAGCTCGCCTTCCAGCAGGTCAAAGGGCAGCGGTCTCAGGCGCAGCACCTCGCAGCGTGAGGTGATCGTCGGCAGCAGCGCATCGGGCGAATCGGCCGTGAGCAGCAGCACCACGCGCGCGGGGGCCTCTTCGAGGGTCTTGAGCAGCGCGTTTTGCGCGTTGGCGTTGGCTTCCTGAAAGCGCAGCAGCAGCGCCACGCGGTAGGCAGCCTCGTAGGGCAGCAGCGCGAGGGCCTGCTGCAGCTCGCGCACCTGCTCCACCTTGAGCGTGCCGCCCTCGCGCTCGGCCTGCGTCACGCTCAGGTCGATGTGCTGCATGCGCTCGATCTGCTTGCAGATGCGGCAGGCGCGGCAGGGCTGCCCGGCCGAAAGCGGGCTGGTGCAGTTGAGCGCCTGGGCAAAGCGCAGCGCCAGCGTGCGCCGCCCCACCCCCGGCGGCCCGGTGAACAGGTAGGCGTGGCGCACATCGCCGCGGCGGATGTGCCCCGCCAGCAGCTGCTCAGCCCATTCGTGACCGATGACATCCCAGCCCATGCGGTTAATTGTACCCCAAAGCCTCCTCCGCCCGCGGCCCATTACCCCCCACCCGTAGCCCCGCCCCTTCGGGCGCACCCCGGGTGTCCCCCAAGATCGCGGCGATCTTGGGGGAGGGTTTGGGAGGGGGCCTGCCCCGGAACAATTCCGCGCCTCTCCGCGTCTTATGCGCAGACTTGTTCGACTCGCTCCAGGGAGGAGAAGCCCCATGTCTCGCAAAACCGTCCTTTCCATCATCCTCATCGCCGTGTTAATCCTCGGGGTCGCGGGCTCGGTTGCCGCGACCCTCTACGTTAACCGCCTGCCCGAGCGCCTCAGCCAGCACGAGACGATCCTGCTCGGGCAAAACCGCCTGGTGCCCGGCAGCCGCGCCGCGCTGCGCATCCTGGTGCGCGACAGCAAAGACGGCGCCCCGTTGGAGGGCGCCCAGGTGAACATCTCGCTCAAACCGCAGGGCGGAGCGGGCAAGCCGCTGGCGCTCTACACCGGCAAGACGGGCCCCTCCGGCTCGGCCGATGTGAGCTTCCAGGTGCCGGAGGGCATCGACCCGGCGCAGACGCTCGTAATCGAGACGAACTCACGCCTGGGCAGCGACACCATCGAGCGCCCCGTCACCGTCGAGCGCGACTACCGCCTCTTGCTCAGCACCGATAAGCCCATCTACCAGCCCGGGCAGGTCATCCACCTGCGCGTGCTGGCGCTCTCGGCCTTCGACCTGACCCCCGCCGCCGGGCAGGCGCTGGAGGTGACCATCGCCGACGGCAAGGGCAACAAGGTGTTCCGCGAGAGCCTCACCACCTCCGATTTCGGCGCGGCCTGGACGGATTTCCAGCTCGCCGGCGAGGTCAACGCCGGGGCCTATAAGATCACCGCCCTGCTCGGCAACGCCTCGTCCGAAAAGACCGTCAACGTGGAGCACTACGTTCTGCCCAAGTTCGACCTGACGCTGCAGACCGAGCGCAGCTTCTACCTGCCGGGCCAGCGCGTCAGCGGCTCGCTGCAGGCGGCCTACTTCTACGGCAAGCCGGTGGCAGGCGGGCAGGTGAAAATCGAAGGCTATACCTTCGATGTGCAGCGCAACAGCGTCTTCACCCTCGAAGGCTCCACCGATGAGCAGGGCAACTTCACCTTCGAGTTCGATCTGCCCGCTTACATCGCCGGCAGCGACTTCGAAGGCGGCCTGGGGCGCTTCTACCTTCAGGCCGATGTCACCGACCTGGCTCAGCACGCCGAATCCACGAACCTCTCGCTGCCCGTTTCGGCCTCGGCGCTGGTCATCGAGGCCATCCCCGAGGGCGGCGTGCCGCGTGCCGGGGTGGAAAACATTCTCTACCTGCTCGCCAGCTACCCCGATGGCTCGCCTGCCGAAGCGGCGCTGAACCTGACCTTCTACGATACCGGCCGGTCGGTGCAGGCACAGACCGATGCCTACGGCATGGCCGAGGTGCGCTTCACCCCGCAAGGCCCCTACCTGAACTTCGGCGTGGACGCGCAGGACGCGCGCGGCAACACCTCGCACGCCGATTTTGCCTACCAGGCCGAGTGGAGCGAAGAAACCGTCCTTCTGCGCCCCGAAAAGCCCGTCTATCAGGTGGGCGATTCGATGCGCCTTTCGATCTTCACCACCCAGCCGCGCGGAACGGTTTACCTCGATATCGTCCGCGACGGGCAGACCGTCTCCACCCGCGCGGTGGAGGTGCAGGGCGGCAAAGCCGAACTGGCGGTAGACCTGACCCCCGAACTCTACGGCACCCTGCAGCTCAACGCCTACAAAGTGCTCTCCTCCGGCAGCATCACGCGCGATTCGCGCCTGGTGGTGGTGGACCGCGCCGCCGACCTGACCGTGCAGGTGACGCCCGGCCAGGCCTCCTACCGCCCCGGCGACACGGCCGCGCTGGCGGTCGCCGTCAGCGGGCAGGATGGCGCGGGGGTGCAATCGGCCCTCGGGCTGGCCATTGTGGATGAATCGGTCTTCGCCCTCGCCGAGCAAGATCCCGGCTTCGCCAAGCTCTACTTCCTGCTCGAGAGCGAAATCCTCACCCCGCGCTACGACCTGCACGGCTTCAGCGTGCCGCAGCTCGTCACCGGCCTGCCCGAAGGCGGCGACCCTGCGCTGAAGGGCGCGGTGGACCAGGCCGCGCAGGCCTCGCTGGCCGATGCCGTCGCCAAAGCCGGGGCGGGCTTCAGCCTGACGGCCAACTCGCACCAGGACGCGCTCAACCGCGCCTACGCCCTGCAGAAGAAGTTCTACGGCTGGATGCAGACCGGCGCGTTTTATCTCTTCCTGCTCATCAGCCTGGGCATCGCCGCCAGCGTGATCTACCCGCTCGGCAAAGAAAGGCTCTTCTGGCGCAGCCTGCTCACCGCCCTGGGCGTGCTCTCCTTCATCGTTGTGCTCTTCCTGCTCGTCCCGCTCGGCGAGAACTACGCCTGGGCCACCTCGCCCATGGACCGGCTGGACGTGCTCTTCAGCCTGCTCGGCGGCCGCGCCACGCTCATTTACGCCGTCATCGTCCTGCTCGGGCTGGCGGGGTTCTTCGCCCTGGTGGGCGTGTCGATCCGGCGCAAAGAAAGTTCGCTGGGCTGGACGGTGGGCCTGCTGCCGGCGTTCGTGGTGGTGCTGTTTCTGCTGGCGGCCTTCAGCATGCAAAGCTCCAGCTTGCCCGGCAAGCCCGCGCTCGTGGCGGCCGTGGCGGCCTTCCTGCTCGTTCCCCTGGCGCTGTGGGTGCGGGTGAGCGGCTTCTTCTTCCAGCGCCGCGCGCTGCCCGCCCTGGCGGCCATCCCGCTCGGCTTCCTCATGCTGGTCGGCCTGCTGCCCCTGCTGGGCGGCGCAGCCGCTCCGCGCATGGCCGCCGCGCCCGAAGCGGACATGTTCGCGGGCCGGGTGGTCGAAGAAGCCATGCCGCTGGCCATGCCTCTGCCCACCCAGACGGCCGGGGCCGCCCAACGCCCCGCTGCCCAGGTGAAGAATGCGGCCGATCAGGCCGCCGGCGGCGATGGAGCCGCGGCGCAAAGCGAACCGCCGCGTCTGCGCCAGTACTTCCCCGAGACGATGCTCTGGCTGCCTGATGCGCTTACCGGCCCCGATGGCACGCTCAACCTGGATGTGCCCGTGGCCGACAGCATCACCACCTGGCGCATCACCGCCCTGGCCTCCAGCCGCGACGGCCGCCTCGGCTCGATCGATGCGCCGCTGACCGTCTTCCAGGATTTCTTCATCGACCTCGACCTGCCCCTCTCGCTCACCGTGGGCGATGAAGTGGCCGTGCCGGTGGGCATCTTCAACTACCTGCCCGAGCCGCAGACCGTGCGCCTTGAACTGGAACAGGCCGGCTGGTTCGAATTGCTCGGCGACCCCGTACAGGAGGTGAGCATCGGCGCCAACGACATCTCGGTGGCCTACTTCCGCATCCGCGCCGGGCAGTTCGGGCTGCAACCCTTCAAGGTGACCGCCCTGGGGAGCAAGATGTCCGACGCCATCCTCAAGCAGGTGCGCGTTTACCCCGATGGCAGGCAGATGCGCACCACCGCCTCGGGCCGCCTGCAGCCCGGCGACCCCGTCAGCCAGCGCGTGCTCATCCCCGCCGATGCCATCGCCGGGACGCAAAGCCTGACGGTGAAGATTTACCCCGGCGTGTTCAGCCAGGTGGTGGAAGGGCTGGATAGCATCCTGCGCATGCCGTACGGCTGCTTCGAGCAGACCTCCTCCACCACCTACCCCAACGTACTCGTATTGGACTATCTCAAAGCGACGAACCAGGCCGCCCCTGAGGCGCAGCTCAAGGCTGAGGAGTACATCAACCTGGGCTACCAGCGCCTCACCACCTTCGAAGTCGGTTCCACGGGCGGCTTCTCGCTCTTCGGCGACGCCCCCGCCGACCGCATGCTCACCGCCTACGGCCTGCAGGAATTCGCCGATATGAGCCGCGTCCACGATGTAGACCCCGCCCTGGTGCGCCGCGCCGCCGACTGGCTGATGGGCCAGCAGGCTCCAGACGGCTCGTGGGAAAACGACCGCGGCCTGGTGCACGAGAACACCTGGGCCTCGCTGGGCAATGACCGCCTGCCGGTGACGGCTTACATCACCTGGAGCCTGATCGACGCGGGCTTTGGCGCCGCACCCGCCCCGCAGAAAGGCCTGGATTACCTGCGCGAGAATTACAAGCAGGCCAAAGACCCCTACGTGGTGGCCCTGCTGGCCAACGCCCTCGTCGCCGGCGACCTTGCGGCGGGCAGCGAGCTCAGCTCCACCACGCAGGCCGTGCTCGAGCAGCTTGCCGCCCTGGCGCAGCGCGACGGGCAGAAGGCCTTCTGGCAGAGCGGCGTCGCCACCTTCATGGGCTCTGAGGGCCAGACCGGCTCCATCGAAACCACCGCCCTGGCCGCGTACGCGCTCTTGCGCGCCAACGCCTCACCCGAGGTGGCGAACGCCGCGCTGGCCTACCTGATCGCCGAAAAAGACAGCTACGGAACCTGGTATTCCACGCAGGCCACCGTGCTCTCGCTGAAGGCGCTCATCCAGAGTGTGCGCGCGGGCGGCGAACGCGCCAACGCCTCCGTCAGCCTGCGCCTCAACGGCAGCCAGGAACGCACCCTGCAGGTGACCCCCGAGAACTTCGACGTCGTCCAGCAGGTCAGCTTCGATGATGTGAACATCGGCGCCGAGAACAACGTGGAGATCGAAGTCTCCGGCGAAGGCAACCTGATGTACCAGGTGGCGGGCAGTTATTACCTGCCCTGGGATAAGCTGGCCCTCTACCCTGAAATCGCCCCGCAGGAAGACCTGGTGAGCATCGCCGTGGCCTACGACCGCGCTGAACTGGCCGTCAACGACACCGTCCAGGTCAATGTGAAGGTCAGCCTCAACCAGCAGGGCGGCAAAGCCGAATCGGCGTTGATCGACCTCGGCCTGCCCCCTGGCTTTGCCGTGCAGGCCGAAGACCTGGCCGCGCTGGTGGCCCGCTATGACGACACCCCGCCCGATTACGAGTTCGCGAAGATCGAGCGCTATGAGTTGACCGGGCGGCAGATCCTGGTGTACATCAGCAACCTGAGCAACGGCAGGCCGATCGAGTTCAGCTTTGGCCTGAAGGCGAAGTTCCCCCTGCGCGTGCAGACGCCCCCCAGCAGCGCCTATGATTACTACAACCCAGACGTGCAGGGCGAACTTCCCCCGCAGACGCTGGTGGTGAACCCTTAAAAAGAAAGCACCCCCTTTCATCCCTCCCCCTCAAGGGGAGGGATTTTTAACTCCCCTCCCTTCTGGGAGGGGCCGGGGGTGCGTCCGCGTGAATTGATCTCCTGCCCGTGCCTGTCGTAAGGGCGGACCTACGTGTCCACCCTCTTTTTCTCAAACGACCCTTTGACCGGCCGGGGGTGGGTCCGGCGTAAACCGAACTACTGCCCGTACGAGCCGGTGATGAACCCTTCCAGGCTGTTGATGGTGTGCGACTGCTCTTCAATGACGGCGCGCACCACATCGCCGATCGAGATCAGCCCCCTCAGCTTGCCCTCCGCCACCACCGGAAGGTGGCGGAAATGCTCTTTCGTCATCATCTGCATGGCTTCGTCCAGCGATTGGTCCGGCCGGATTGTGATCACCTCGCGGGTCATCACCGCCCCCACCGGCGAATCCAACCGGCAGCCGCCCTCGCGGTCGATCAGGCGCACGATATCGCGTTCGGAGATAATCCCAGCAATTTCCTGCCCCTCCAGGATCAAAAGCGCCCCCACGTTCTTCTCAGCCAGCAGTCTGAGCGCCTGGCGCAGCGTGGCTTGCGGGCCAAGCGACCAGACCTCGCCCCCCTTGGTTCGGATCAAATCCTCAACCGTGACCATATCACCTCCCAAAATCCTCTAGATGCAGAATTTTCCCTCTGCAGATTATTATAGCAAAATCCGATTAAGTTGATGCGATTCATCGAATTGTGAATTATTTCACAAATTGAGCGACGAGAAACAAGCCCCCCGCCGGCGGGGCGGGGGGCCTTGCTCTATTTCAAGGTTTTTAGGGAAGGCGCGGCCTTCCTACTGCCCGGCCTTTTGCAGGCTGCGCACATAATTCACCACGTCCCAGCGCATGCCGGGCGTGGGCAGGTTCTCTTTGAGCGAGGGCATCGTGCCCGAAACCCCTTCGGTGATCGTCATGAAGATCTCCCCGTCCGAGAGGGTCAGCGGGCGGCCTTCCAGCAAATTGGCCGGCTTGGTGGGGTTCAGAAAAGCCGCGAAAGGCCCGTTACCCTTACCGCTCGCCCCGTGGCAGATCACGCAGTTGATCTCATACTGTGTCTTGCCGCGCGCCAGCGAAGTCTCATCCGCCGCCACGGGGTTGGCCGGGGCGCCCAGCGCGGGGATGTACGCCACCCCCTGCACCGGCACCGAGCCGGCCGGCAGGGGCAGCGGGTCTTCCTGCGCCGAGAAAGACGGCTGGATTTCCATAAAGCTGATCCAGTCAATCTTGATAATATCGTAGGTGAACAGCAGCCCCGCGGCCAGCGGCAGGATGGCCAAACCGAGAACGATGATCAGGCGCTTTAGAACAGCCATAGCTTCTTCGTCTCCGTTCCGTGAATGATTTCAGCGCCCAGGCCGGTGAGCGTTTCGTGCAGCTTGGGGTCCAGCTCGGGCGGTGCCCAGAAGAGCACGCCAATTTGCCCGTCGCTGATGCGCGGGTCATACCCGGCCGGGCCGTAGGAGGGCGAAATTGACTCCACGAACACGCCGATGAACGTGCTGATCAACAGCCCCAGCATGGTTAGCTCGAAGAAAATCACGAACGAGGTGGGGATCGTCTGCAGCGCCATCCCGCCCACGCGGATGGGGTAGAGCAGCGGCGTGCCAAAGTTGAGGAAAGCCGCCACCAAAAAGCCCACCACCGCGCCGGCAATGGCGATGATCGGCACGCGCGTCCAGGTCATCGGCCGCCCGAGCATCTTCTCCGAGAAGGGCGTGCCCGAAATGACCGAGATGTCTCTGTCCACAATGCCCATGCCGCGCAGCGCTTCGAGCGCCTCGGCGGTTTCATCGACCTGGTCTTCTTTGAACAATGCGAGGTGAATGATGCGTCTTGCCATGCGCGCCCTCCTTTCTAATCCAGCTCCGAGACGGTCGGCACAACCGTCTTGCCCACTTTGCGAACCAGGTGCGCTTCCTGCCCTTCGCGCACTTCCCACACCGGCACCATCGGGATCAGCCGCGAAGCCAGCAGGTAGAGCAGCATGAACAGGCACAGCGAACCCAGCGCCAGGCTGATCTCCGGGAAGCGCGGCGAGTATTCGCCCCAATCGAAGGGCATGCGCTGGTGGCCGAGCGTGAGCGGGATGATCGTATAGCGCTCGAAATACATCCCCACGTTGATCAGCAAAGTGACCACCAGCATCACCCACGGCGTGCGGCGCAGCTTCTTGTTCCATAGCGTCAACCAGGGGATGACGATGTTGAACAGCAGCATGCAGTACCAGATCCACGCGTCCGGCCCGGAGGCGTGGAACGAGAGCAGCGCGCGCACCACATCATGCCCGCCGTACCACTGCACCAGGTAATCGTTGAAGAAGAAGTACGCCCAGGCCATCGAGAACACCAGCACCAGCTTGCCCAGCGCGTCGATGTGCTCGGGGCGGATGAAGTAGGTCATGTTCTTGAGCGTGGCGCGCAGCACCACCAGGATGGTGATCACCGCCGAGACGCCCGAGAGAATGGCACCGATGATGAAGTAGGGGCCGAAGATGGTCGAGTTCCAGCCGCCCACCATGCCCATCGCAAAGTCCCACGAGACGATGGTATGCACCGAGAACATCACCGGGATGATCGCAAAGGCGAAGATGGAGATGGCCTTGCGCAGGCGCGCCCATTCGGCCTCGGTGCCGCGCCAGCCCAGCGCCAGCG
The DNA here is from genome assembly GCA_029975055.1 of Anaerolinea sp. Lineage (GTDB taxonomy): Bacteria > Chloroflexota > Anaerolineae > Anaerolineales > Anaerolineaceae > Anaerolinea. The sequence goes on along the minus strand of JARKPU010000051.1, from coordinate 27,645 downwards.
CCCGGTAGATGGCGTGCCGCCAGCCGGTGGTGCGGTCGCGCGCCATGGCCAGGTCGGGCAGCAGCGGCAAGAAGAGGTAGATCGTGCTCGAGAGCAGGTAGGTGGTGATGGCCAGCAGGTCCCACACCAGCGGCGAGCGGAAGTTCGGCCACAGCCAGCGCGCGTTGGGGTAAGGGATCATCCAGTAGAACACCCACACGCGCCCCAGGTGGATCAGCGGCCACAGCGCGCCGGCCGCCAGCCCGAAGGTGGTCATCAGCTCGGCGGCGCGCGTGAAAGGCCGGCGGAACTCGGCCTTGAAGACGCGCAAGATGGCCGAGACGAACGTCCCCGCGTGGCTGATGCCGATCCAGAAGACGAAGGTGACGATGAAGATGCCCCAATAGTTGGGGCGGCGCTCGCCCGAAATGCCGATGCCGGTGAAGATCAGGTAACCCCACATGCCCAGCAGCAGGGTCAGCACCAGCACGGTCAGCACGCCCACCGCCGTCCAGTAGCGCGGGGTGGTGTGGGTCATCGAATCCAGCACCATGCGGTTCAATTCCTCGCGCGGGCGCGGGTCGAACATCAACTGCTCGCGCAGCTCCTCGTGCTCCTCGGAGGGGGTATGAAGGGTGTTTGCGATCGGTTTGACTTCAGCCGCCATAGGTGCCTTCTCCCTTCAGGTAGATGACTTTCGGTTCCGTGCCGAGCGCCTCCAGCAGTGTGTAACTGCGCTGGCTGCGCGCCGCCTGGCTGACACGGCTGTTGGGGTCGCTCAGATCGCCGAAGATGATCGCATCGGCCGGGCAGGCCTGCGCGCAGGCCGGCACCACTTCGCCGTCGCGCACTGCGCGCCCCTGCGCCTTGGCCTGCTCCTGCCCGGCGTGGATGCGCTGCACGCAGAAGGTGCATTTTTCCATCACGCCGCGCCGCCGCACCGTCACGTTCGGGTTGAGGTAGTAGTTCAACGGCTCAGGGATCTGGTAGGAATAATCGAACCAGTTGAAACTGCGCGCGAAATACGGGCAGTTGTTGGCGCAGTAGCGCGTGCCGATGCACCGGTTATAGACCTGCAGGTTGATCTGCTCCTCCTCGCTGTGCACCGTGGCGAACACCGGGCAGACCGGCTCGCAGGGCGCGTGCCCGCACTGCTGGCACATCACCGGCTGGTAGGAGGGGGTTGTTTCGGGGTATTCGCCCTCCCAATAGCGCTGGATGCGCATCCAGTAGATACCGCGCCCGTAACCGGCGTCGTCTTCTCCCACCCAGGGGATGTTGTTTTCCATTGCGCAGGCCGTCACGCAGGCATTGCAGCCGGTGCACAGGTTCATATCAATGACCATGCCCCAGCGTTCGTTGACTTGTTCTTTGATCTGTTCAGCCATCGGATTGCCTCCTCGTTTGGTTCACCGTTAATGCTCGCCGTAAACGCCGGCCGTGCTCTCCAGCTTGGCCAGCGGCCTGCGCCGCCCGGTGGGGGTGAGCGTCACCAGCGTGTCGCCAAAGGCCAGGTCGCCCGCCTCGTTGAGGGCCGGAGCGAGCAGCAGCGCCGGGTTCGCGCCGCGCCCTTCTGCCCAGCGCCCCAGGGCGGTGTGCCCCTGCCCAAAGGGAATCGCCACCGTATCCGGGCGAATGGCGGGGAAGCGGTACACCGCCGCTTCCACCTCGCCGGCGGAAGACTTCACCTTGACGATGTCATCGTTCTTCAGCCCCAGCGCGTCGGCCGTGGCGGGGTTGATCTCCACCCAGGTGTTCCAGACGACCGTGGTGGAGGGGTTGGGGGTCTCTTGCAGCCAGGGGCGGTTGGCCCCGCGCCCGTCGCCCATCTGCGTCGGGTAGGTCACCAGGTGGAACTGCCCTTCGGGCGCCGCGGCCGCCTGCGGAGCGGCAGCTTCCAATCCGGCCGGCGCGGAGGGGGCAGCCAGGGCCGCCTGCACCGGCCACCACCCGCCCGATTGCAGGAAGCGCGCCCAGAAGGTGGCGATTTCCGTCGCCTGCACGTTGCCGCCCTGGGTGATCAGCGGGGCAATCTTCTTCTGGATAAAATCCACCTCGTCGCTGTAGGGCAGCAGGCCCGCCGAAAGCAGCACGTCGGCGCTGGAGCGCGTATCGTAGAGCGGCACCACCACCGGCTGCTGCGCCGAATAGACGGGCCGGTCGGCGCCCGCCAGCGTGCGCTGGTAGCCCCAGGATTCTAACGGGGTGTGGTCTGGCAGCAGGTAATCGCTCTGCAGGGCCGTCTCATCGGGGAAGGAGGCGAAGGAAATGACCTGCTTGACGTTGGAAAGCGCCTCGGTAAATCCCAGCGCGGGCGGCAGCTCAAAGACCGGGTTGACGCCGTGGATGAAGAGCGTTTCCACCTGCCCGGTGCGCATGCGGTCCACCAGCGCCTGCACATCGCGCAGGGAGCTGGAATCGGCCGCCGCGGGTGAGAGGTAAAGCCCGCCCGGCTGCCCGAGCGCCCCGGCGGCCAGGTTGAGCGCCAGGATGCTGCGCGCCGCCGCCAGCCCGCCGGCGTGGGCCAGCGCGTTCCCGCCGGGGATGAAGAGCGGGTGAGCCGCCTGCGATGCCAGGTCGGCCAGGTGTTCCAGCTGCGCGCGGGTCATTCCGGCCGCCTGCGCCGCCGCGTCCACGTCCACCGCGCTCGCATCCAGCGGTAAGGCCCAACCCCGCTCGGCCAGCAGCCTGCCAAGCGCCAGGGCCGCCAGCCCTTCGCTGCCGGGGGCCACCGGGTACCACTCATCCGCCACGCCCGAGGTGAGCGAGCGGCGGGCCTCCAGCGAGATGAAGTAACCGCGGCGCTTGCCGGTGGCCGCGCTGCGCCGGAACTGGCTGTAGCCGCGCGTGTAGGCCACCGGCGAGAGCCACGTCTCGAGGAAATTCGCCCCGAAGGAAATCACCAGGTCGGCGCCGGCCAGGTCGAAGTACGGCAAACGCGCCTCGCCAAAGACCTGCCGGCAGGCCTCCGCCAGGCCGGCCCGCCCATCGAACATGCCCAGCGCGCCGTAGCGCACCGGGGCGGGCGCGCCGATGGCCTGGGCCAGCTCGGCGGTCAGGTCGGCGATGTGATCGGGCGAAAGCCCGAGGAAGAAGGCCACCTTTTGCCCGCCGCCCAGCGCCTGCTTCACCACGTCGAGTGCGGCGTTCCAATCCAGCGCGGTCACCTGGTCATGCCCGCGCTGGGCGCGGCGGCCGGGGCCTTTGATGCGGTCGGGGTTATAGAGGCCCTGCACGCCCACCAGCCCGCGCGAACACAGCTTGCCCATGTTCACCGGGTGCTGCGGGTTGCCTTCGGCTTTGATCGCCCGGCCCTCAAAGGTGCGCATGATCAGCCCGCAGCCCGCCGGGCACTCGCCGCAGGTGGTGGCAAAGTAGGTGCTCTCGCCCAGGGCGCCGTATTCGGGCATGTCGTAATAAGGGCGGCGCGTCACGTAGCGCGCGGCCTTCCCGCAGCCGGTCAAGGCGGCCCCTGCCGCCCCCAGGCCGGTTAATTTGAGAAAGTTACGCCTTGAAATTGTATCGCTCATGCTGGTTTCCTTCTATGTCGGGCTAATAATGGCAGGTCGAGCAGTCCGAAAGGCGCGTCCATTTTTCCTGCGGCTGTTTGGAATGGCAGTCGAGGCACCAGCCCATGTTCTGGCGGGGTTTGGCTTCGGCCACGGTCACTTTGGTCATATCGCCGTGGCACGTCTCACAGGCCACGCCTGCCGCAACGTGCGGGCGGTGGTTGAAGTGCACAAAATCGGGCTGGATGAAGACCGGCACCCACGGGATGCCCTCGTTTTTCTCAACGTAAGCAACCAGCTTTTGCAGCTCGGGAGAAGTCTTGGTCTTGGCGACCTGTTGGTGGCAGCCCCAGCACTTCTGCGTGGTCGGCAGCCCGGCCACCGGCCCCCACTGCGCACCGGGGTGGCAATAAAGGCAGGGGATGCCCGCGCCGACGTGGAAGCTGTGCGGGAACTGAATGGGCTGCTGGGGGGTTTGCTGGGTCAGGTAGATCCCGCCCACCGCGCCGCCCAGGAGGATCAAGAAGATCAGCCCGGCCGTTACGCGCACCCAGGGACGCAGCCACCATGGTAAGGGTTTGTTCATTGATGGGCTCCTTTCTCAGTTCTCAGGGCGCTATCCGCCCGGTCATGTTATTTGGATTTCCCTCGTACCAGCCAGACGATGACGAAGATCACGCCGATGAGGAACACACCCAACACCACGGCGAACCCCAGCCCGGTGAACACGGCCCCCAGCGCGGTGAGGATGCCGGTGAAGAGGCTCGATGCCGGGCCGCCCGGCTGACCGGCCTGCCCCTCGCGCCCGCTCAACGCGGGGGTGGAGGCGGGGCTTTCCAGGCCGCTCGGCAGGCTTTGCGCGTAGAGCAGCACGTCGCGCCCGTCTTGCGGCCGCCAGCCCAGGTCATAGCCGATGACCATATCGGTGCCGGGGGTGCCAAAGCGCGTCTTGTGCAAGAAGCGCCACGGGTCCACCGTGGCGAGCGTGCCCAGGGTGGCGTCGCGCCCTTCGAAGCGGAATTTGATCGTCGTGCCGTCTGCGCCGTGGCAGCGGGCGCACTGCGCATCGAAGAGCGTCTTGCCGTGCGCCGCGTCGCCTTCCTTCACCGAAAGCGTCTGCGGGTCGATATACAGGCTGTCATCCACCAGACCGCTCTTGAGGAAGCCCGCCAGGTCGGTGAGCGCCGCATCGTCCATGTATTTCGAAAAGTCGTGCTCGGGGTCCAGCGATCCTTTGAGGATCGCGGTCAGGTCTTCAAGGCTCTTGCCTTCCGAAAGGCTCAGCAGGCCGGGGAAGCCGGTGTAGTTGCCGGTGCCGGGGCGGTAGGCGCCGTCTTTGCCCTGGTAATCCCAGCCGTGGCAGGAGACGCAGCGCCAGGTATCCTCACCGCTGCGCGTGTTGGTCGTCTGGCGGGCCCAGATGGGCATATTGCCCTGCGGCGCATTCACCCCCAGCGCAGCGTACCACTTGTCATAGAGCATGGCCCCGCGGACGATATTCGGTTGGTCTTGCGCAAGCTGGCCGGCCTGTGCCAGGCGGGTGACGCCACCCAAGACCAGGAAAGCCGCCAGCAGAAGAGACAGACCCCCTGCCAGAAGACCCTTCGATTTCATGGGCACTCTCCTCTCTCGTTTCTCAATGGCGTTTCGGCGGATTGGAGTAATCCCCCTTTGTAAATGAATTATATACAAATTAAGCTCTTTTAACAATCCGCAATTATGGGTGATCTGAGGGTGATTGTATTGAAGAATCCGGTTCTAGCGCCGGTTGCCAGGCCCGGCGCCCGCCCTTGGTGAAAGGGCATCAAAACCAGGGCCCGAAGCGGCATGCGCCCTCCACAGCCCCTCTTGACAGCCCGCCCCCACCCGCCTATAAATAACAGGTTACTCATCCTTTTCCCCGCCAGGATTTACCATGAACCTGTTAGCCAACCGAGTCGCCGTCATCACTGGTTCCAGCCGCGGTTTGGGGCTGGCGATTGCCTCCGCCTACGCCCGCGAAGGCGCGGCCGTTGTGCTCTCCTCGCGCACTCCCGAGGCCATCCAGACAGCCGCTTCCAGCCTGCGCGAACGCGGCTACCAGGCCTCCGCCTATGCCTGCGATGTGGCTGACCCAAACCAGGTGGAAGCCCTGGCAGATTTCGCCGTGCAGACCTTTGGGCGGCTGGATATTTGGGTCAACAACGCCGCCCTTTCGACTCCTTACGGGCCAACCCTGGCCATTGACCCGGCCGAATTCGCGCGCGATACGCAGGTCAATATCCTCGGCACCTATTACGGCTCGATGGCGGCCCTGCGGCGCCTGATCCCCCAGGGCTCCGGCAAGCTGATCAATCTCATCGGGCGCGGCGCCGACCGGCCCGCGCCTATGCAGAACGCCTATGGCTCGAGCAAAGCCTGGGTGCTGGGGTTCACCCGGGCCCTGGCCGCCGAGACGAAAGGCAGCGGCGTGGAGGTGTTGGTTTTCAACCCCGGCATGATGACCACCGACTTGCTTACCGACGTGCGGGTCATTGCCGGGCACGAAGAGGCGCTGAAGCCTTTCCCCACCATCCTGCGCATGTGGGCCCGCCCACCCGAGGTCGCCGCGGAAAAGGCCGTCTGGCTGGCATCTTCTGCCACCGACGGGCGCAGCGGGTTGAAAGCCACCGTCTTAACCCCCGGGCTGCTCCTGGGCGGCGCGCTGCGAGAAGGTTTGCGCCGGCTGCTCGGCCAGCCCGCTCCGCCGCTGGAGATCAAGATCACCCCCGTCCCAGCGTTCAAGCCCAAACCCTGAGGCCCCCCGGAGTATGTGCGCGGAACAGCCCGCGTCCCGAATCCTGAGACGCTCTTTCGCGCACCTGTGTTACGATTAACCCAATGACTTACGATATCGATTTCACCTCCCCCGCCTACGGCGGCGATTCGGTCGGGCGCCTGCCCGACGGCCGCGCCGTGTTTACCCCCTTCGTCCTGCCCGGCGAGCGCGCGCGCATCCGCCTGGTGGATGAGCGGCGCAGCTTCGCCCGCGGCGAGGTGGTGGAACTGCTCCAGCCCGCCCCGGCGAGAATCCAGCCGCGCTGCCCGCACTTCGGCGAGTGCGGCGGCTGTCACTACCAGCACCTGCCCTACCCCGCCCAGCTCGAACTGAAAACCGCCATCCTGCGCGACCAGTTCGCGCGCATCGCTCTGTTGCCCGAGCCGCCCATCCGGGCCATGGTGCCCTCGCCGCGCCCGTGGAACTACCGCAACTCGCTCCAGTTTCACCTCACCCCGCAGGGCAAACTGGGCTTTCAGAGCGCCGGGGGCGGCAGTGTGGTGGAGATCCGCGAATGCCACCTGCCCGAAGAGGCGCTCGGCGAGCTCTGGCCGCAGATCGACCTCGAGCCCATCCCCGGCCTGGAGCGCATCGCCCTGCGCGCCGGAGCCGGAGGTGAAGCCATGCTCGTCCTCGAAAGCTCCGCGCTTGAGGCCCCCGGGCTGAGCGTGGAAGAACTGCCCGTCTCGGCGGTGCATCTTGGCCCGGCAGGCGCGCTCGTCCTGGCGGGCGATGAGGCCATCGCCCTGCAGGTGCTTGGGCGGGCTTTCCGCGTCTCGGCGGGTTCCTTCTTCCAGGTGAACCTGCCGGCCGCCGAATTGATGGTGCAGCACCTGCTGGAACTGCTGCCCCTTTCGGCCGGAGATGCCGTGCTGGATGTGTACTGCGGCGTGGGCCTCTTCAGCGCGTTCCTCGCCCCGCGGGCCGGGCAGGTGATCGGGGTCGAGTCTTCCCCATCGGCCTGCGAGGACTTCGCCGCCAACCTGGACGAGTTCGACAACGTTTCGCTCTACCAGGGCGAAGCCGGCCAGGTGCTCCCGGCCCTCAAGCTGCGCCCCGCCGCCGCCGTGGTTGACCCGCCGCGCGCCGGCCTCGAAAAGCCCGCCCTCGATGCGCTCCTTGCGATGCGCCCCCCGCTGCTGGCCTATGTTTCCTGCGACCCTTCCACCCTGGCCCGCGATGCGCGCCGGCTGCTCTCAGGCGGCTATGCGCTTCGGCAGGTGACGCCCTTCGACCTCTTCCCCCAGACGTATCACATCGAAAGCATCTCGCTCTTCCAGCTGGCATAACCGCCGGGCTATTGCTGCAGCGGTAAATCCGTTCGTTTCTTCGTTGCTCCCTGCGCCTTCGCAAGGGGCCTGGCCCGCCTGCCTTCTCCTTTTTCGAAAAATGTTAGCGGATCATTTATGTCCACTTTTTAAGGTTTAAACCTCCCCCCTCCGCGGTATGATAGAAAAAAGCAGCTGCTTACCCCGCCTCTCTGAGGAAGAAACCCGAAGAAAACCGCCCCTCCCCCGCGTGCGGGGGAGGGGCCGGGGGTGAGGGCCTGAGCTGTTACAAAAACAGGATTGTGCTGCAATTCGTGTTCAACCCAAATTTCGCTGCCACCCGGAGGTTTCCATGATCTCAGACCAAGTAGCCCTGGATGCTCGAACGATCACCCTCAAACTCCTGGATGACCTGTTTGCCGGCACGCACGATATCAGCGTCCGCCTGTGGGATGGCTCCCTCTGGCCAGACGAAGCGCCGCGCCCGGTCACCCTGGTGCTCAATCACCCGGGCGCGCTGCGCGCCATGCTGCTGCCCGGCACCGAGGTCGGCATGGTCGAAGCTTACCTCTTCGATGATGTGGATATCGAGGGCAGCATCGAGAACATCTTCAGCCTGGGCGAGATGGTATCTGCCCGCACCGGCAACTGGGCGCGCAAGCTGGGCGCCGCGCGCGACCTGCTCCGCCTGCCCGACCAGCAGAACCCGCGCGTTACCAGCCGCGGCCCCGCCCGGCTGAGCGGCAAGGCTCACTCGATCGAGCGCGACCGCCAGGCGATTGCCTATCACTATAACGTATCGAACGATTTCTACAGCCTGTTCCTCGGCAGGCGCATGGTCTATTCCTGCGCCTATTTTCGCTCGCCCGAACAGGACCTCGACACCGCCCAGGAGCAGAAGCTGGAGCACATCTGCCGCAAGCTGAGGCTCCAGCCGGGCCGGCGCCTGCTGGATATCGGCTGCGGCTGGGGCGGGCTGGTCATCTATGCCGCCCAGAAGTACGGCGTGGACGCCACCGGCATCACGCTCAGCCAGCCGCAGGCCGAACTGGCCAACCGGCGCATCGCCGAGGCCGGCCTGCAAGGCCGCGCGCGCGTGCAACTGCAAGATTACCGCGAGGTGAACGATTTTGGCGCCTACGACGCCCTGGTGAGCGTGGGCATGTTCGAGCACGTCGGCGAGGCGCTCCTGCCGGTCTATTTCGAGCGCGCCTTCAAGCTGCTCAAGCCGCGCGGCGTCTTCCTCAACCACGGCATCGCCCGCCGCGCCATCGATAAAGGCTGGGACCCGCGCTCTTTCTCCAGCGCCTATGTCTTCCCAGACGGCGAAACGCTGCCCATCTGGCTCACCTTGCGCGCCGCCGAGCAGGCGGGCTTTGAGGTGCGCGACGTGGAAAGCCTGCGCGAGCACTACACGCTCACCCTGCGCCGCTGGGTGGCTAACCTCGAAGCCGCCCATGAGCGCGCCGTGCAGTTCGTGGATGAACCCACCTACCGCGTCTGGCGCATTTACATGTCCGGCTCGGCGCACGGGTTCGACCACGGCAGGCTCAACGTCTATCAGAGCCTGCTGGTCAAGCCGGATGAATCCGGCGCGAGCGGCCTGCCGCTCACCCGCGAAGACCTGTACCGCTAGAGGAACTTCCTCACCCACACCCGGAATCATTTTCACTCCCTCCCTTCCAGGTTCGGGAAGGGAGGGAGTGGGAGGGTCAGGTTCTTCTACATCTTCTGGCATTCGGGGCAGATGAAGCTGCTCGTCCCGCCTGTCTTGATCTTTGTGATCGGCGCGCTGCAGCGCGGGCAGGGCTGGCCTTCGCGGTAACCCACCTGGATCTCTTCGGCAGTGAACCCGCCCTTCTGCCCGTAGGTATCCACCTCGTAGAACGCGCCGCCTTTTTCCAGGCTCGGGCGCAGCCCCAGGTCGATTGCCCGGTGCAGCCCGGCCACTTCCTCCGCCGAGAGGGTGGCCAGCTTGCGCAGCGGGTGCAGGCGCGCCATCCAGAGAATATCGTGCACATAGGCGTTGCCGATGCCCGCAATCTTGCTCTGGTCGAGCAGGAAATCCTTCACGCGCCCGCGCTGCCCGGCCACCATCCCCCGCAGCTGCTCTTCCGTCACCTCCAGCGCGTTCGGCCCCAGCTTCGAGACCATCGCATGCGCCGCCAGGCCGTCTTCGGGCGCATAATGGGCATACCCAAACCACCAGAAATTGACCGAAAGCAGGCCGCCGTCGGCGAATTCAAAGGCCAGGCGGCGCTTGGCGGGCAGCCCGGCGCGCTCCACCAGCAGCAGCTCGCCGCCCATGCCCAAATTGAGCAGCAGCCAGCCGCGGTCGGTGTGGACGAGAATCCACTTGCCGCGGTTCGCTGCCGAATCGATGCGCGCCCCTTCCAGCGCGGCGCGGAATTCATCTTCCGGCAGGTTCAGGCACCTGGGCTGGAGCACCTCGATCGAGCGGATCTGCCTGCCGGGCAGGCGCTCGTTCAACTGGCGGGCCAGGTTGGCCACTTCGGGCAGTTCGGGCATCCTGTTTACCTCCGCAGGGCTTCGAGGTTGGCCTGCAGCTCGGGCGACATGGCAAAAAAGGCCTGGATCTTCTCGCAGGCATAATCGGGGCAGGCGGCGCAGTGCGGCACCCCGCGCGCCGCGGCGCACGCCCGCACCGGGCACTGCGGGCAATATGCCCCCAGCCGCCCGCTCGTGGAGGTGCAGCCATCGCAGGTGACCGACATGATGTTGAAGCCGGGGTTCTGGTACGCCTCGCGCCACCCGGCCGCCACGCGTTCCTTCCAGGCCGGGTCGTCTGCCTGGGTGGCCTGGTAAGCTTCGCAAGCGGCGCAGTCGGCTCCACAATAGGCGATGAGTGCGGTCATGTTCCCTCCCAATCGAAAGCAGCCGGTGAAATCTCCCCGCATTCAAGTATAGAACACTCGTTCGGCAAAGTCAAGCTGCGCGGGGCACAAATCCCGGCTTTTGCAAAGCTGGAAAGGAACCCTGGGGGAGAGTGGGCGGAATCTGCTTCCCTCTCCCCCCGGGAGAGGGCAGGGTGAGGGCTCTTTTCGCCTTCCGGGCGCGCGCCTGGAGGGATACGCCGCAGCCCACCGGCGGGCTGAGTCCCGGGGGTTACTCCGCGGCTTCGCAGGCCCTCGGCTGCACCAGCACCTGCGCTCCGGCCTGCAGGCTCAAAGAAAGGTTACTGTCTTCTCCTGCAATGTGCAGGCCGATGAACAGCGCCAGCACCGTCGAGATGCCCGCGCCCATCAGCGCAAAGCCAAGCGCCGCCAGCAGCCAGATGCCCGCCACCGCCCAGGCCCCCGCCAGGCTGATGGATTGGATCACCCCCACCCCGGCGACGGCGCCCATCAGCCCGCCCCACAGCGCCCCGCCCACCGCGCCGGAGAGGAGCGTCTCGGGCAGGGTGGCGCCTTTGCCCTGGTAGAGCATCGCGCTGTGGATTGCCTGCGTCTCGAGCTCTTCGGGCCGGAACCCGGCCTGCACCAGCGCCTGCACGGCCCGGCCGGCTTCCTGATGGTTCGGCGAAACCCGCACGGCCTCCCGCCGGCGCTCATCGGCGCGCAGGCACCGCACCATCTCACTCACTTTTTGCACCTCCGCCAGCTGGCGCTCCACCAGCGCGCGCGCTTCGGCGGGCAGGTCTTTCTCGAGCGCGCTGCGGTAGGCGCGCAGCGCCACGCGCTCGCCCAGGGCAGCCTCTTTGAGGATGACGCCTTCCTGGCCCTTCCGGTCGGTGGACATGCCCGCAAAAATGGCCACCCGCCCGCGGTGGACGGCCCCCAGCAGGCTCGCCCGCGGCATGCCGGTCACGCCGAGGCGGTTTAGCTCCGCTTGAAGCTCGAGTTTAAAGGTCAGCCGCTGCTGGGCATAGAGTTTGAACAGGATTTTGAGCGCCGGGGCAGGCATATTGACAGCCGCAGTGGCAAAGCCCTTCTCACCCGCGTCGGCAATCTGGTAGAGACGCCGCAGCGCCCGAATGACCGCTTGTTCTGTCATCGCCACACCTCTCGCCTGTAAGGTATATATTTGATATTACGATATTTTTGATGATATAGATGTACTAAATTCGGGCGGTCTTCCGTGTTTTGCCTGTCTTACGCCTGCCGGTGGCCCTGCCCGCCGTTCTGCCGGGGCCGTCCGTTTCTGCTTCTTCGCATCAACAAAAGCGGCGCGGCTCTCCCCTGGCAGAGAACCGCGCCGTTTTTGCCTGCGCGCGGATGAAGACCGGCTATTCGGAGGGTAATCACTCGAGAAGCTTTTCGAATTGCTCCACGGCGAACCGGTCCTTCTCCATGGCCTCCCGCCCGGCATCGGCGAGCACCTTCCTCGCCTCCGGCGACCTGAACTTCTCGAACCCCGCTTCGTCGAAGGTGAAGCCCTGGCCCCACAAGAAGCCGCCATAAGCGGCGCAGTCGGCCAGGGCTTGAATCGCCGCTTCCAGCCTGCCGCGCCATTCCGGGAAGCGCCCGGCAAGGCGGCGATAGTACGGCAGCGCGCCTTTGCGCGCGTCGATCTGGCAAAGCGCGTCGCAGTAGATGAAGAACCTGCTCTTGACCTCTTCGGAAGGCAATTGCGAAAAATCGTCCTGCTCCAGATGCCGCAAGAACGATTCCCACGCCGCCAGCCCCACCTTTTTCCCGCGAATCTCGCCGGTTTTCCGGGCATGCTCGCTGATGAACCGGAAGGCGGCCAGCGCCGTTTCGCGCTCCGATGCCGTTTCGGTTTTCCCTTGCAGCAAGATGTACCCGGCGATATTGTGTTCCCAGTTTTCCCACGCAACCGGCACGCTGATGTCACCCGGCTGCGAAACCCCGGCCTGATACCCGTTGTTGTAGTTATACCCGATGATCTTCTCCCCATCTTGCTCATAACCAAAGAACACATTCAGGTCGCAATCGGGGTGTTCGCGGTAGCGGATGAGCACCGGGAAGCCCCGGTCGATGGCGGAGAGGAAATCCTGCCGGATCTGCGCTGAGTCGGTGTTGATCATGCTGCCGTCCGCACCGCGCAGAACGGTGATGTACTTCGCGTTCCAGCCGATGGCAGAAAGCACCCGTTGCTCGGTCTCGAACGGCGTTTCGTTGATGCTTTCCGTGACCTCGTTGCCGAATACCCATGCGCCATCCGTCCAGCAAAAGCGATTACCCTCGCCGCTCAAGGCGGTCAGCTTGGCCTTGTCGCACTCTTCGCCCAGCCCCTTGAGGGTGGCCTCGAGCAGGGTGATGAAGAACGCCGCGTTGTTGCCGTCGTATGGAATCTCCGGCACGTTTGGGATCAGTTTTCTCCGCATGGTAAATCCTCCTCTTACCACGACATCGATGGAGAGGGCCGCGAAATTCCTCAAAGCCGATGCCCGGCGTTTGGCCGCGGCTGGAGTCACCCCGTGGAAACGCGTGAATGCCTTGGTGAAGCTCTCTGGGGTTTCAAAACCGTATTTCAAGGCCGTGTCGAGCACCCTGGCGCCGGTCTCTGCCAGCTCCTTGCCGGCCAGCGACAGCCGCCTGAAGCGGATATACTCTCCGACCGTCATGCCCGTCACAATGCTGAAGATGCGCTGGAAGTTGGCGCTGGAGGAATTCGCGCTGCGCGCAATCTCCTCCATGCCCAGTTCCTCCGTCAGCCGGCTCTCGATGAACCCGATCGCGCTCTGCATTTCCTTGATCCAGTTCATTTCTGCACTCATCCTCTCTCAAGATCACTATAGCAGAAAAGAGAGCCTTCGTCCTGTCTTGGAATGCTTGCTTCTGTCCGGTTTGTATGGGGATTAACACCGGGGCGTGCGCAGGTCAAACCGCCGTGACCGGGTAAACCGTCACGGCCATCCGTTTTCGGCTGCGAAGCAGCGGTTCGAAAACCCGGCTTACGGGAACAGCCTGCGCGCCTTCACCTCGGCCACGGCGTCGGCGCGGTAGCGGTAGAGGCGCGCCGGGCGGCCTTCGCCGCTGCGCAGGCGGGGCGTCGGTTCGATAATCCCCGCCTGGAGGATGCGCCGGCGGAAGTTGCGCTTATCGAGCTTTTCCCCCAAGATCATCTCATAGGTGCGCTGCAGTTCGGTCAGCGTGAAGACTTCCGGCAAGAGTTGAAAACCCACCGCGCTGTATTCGAGCTTGTAGCGCAAGCGGCGCAGCGCGTATGCCAGCATGGCGGCGTGGTCGCTCACCAGCCCGGGCAGGCTCTCCACCGGGAACCATTCGGCGCCTGCAGCGTCCTTATTCATAGGGGCCGCCTGCGCGGCTGCGCCTTCCTGCGCGGCCGGCACGAGCGCAAAATATACCACCGAGATCAGCCGCCCCCCGGGGCTGCGTTCGGGGTCGCCATACGTGTAGAGCTGTTCCAGGTAGGCCTCGCGCAGGCCCGTCAGGCAGTAGAGCTGCCCGCTGGCGGCCTCATCGAGCGAGCGCTCGCACTCCACGCGGCTGCCCGGGAAGGCCCGCTGCCCGCCCTCCGGCACGAGCAGCACGTGCAGGCGTTCACCCTGCAGGCTGAAGGCGATCACCCGCACCTCGAGGTTCGGTAAGAAGCCGTCTGCGGAGCTCATCTTATGGTTAATTATACCCTGCCGCCCCAATGCACCCCCGTCGCCCAAGGCGCTTCTGCTTTTCGCCCGGGCAGGCCGGTGCGCCTCGAGATTAAATTAGAGTTATGATTAATTCGACTATGCCACATTTCACCCCACCCCCAGCTGATTACCGTAAATTTGATGTTTGCGTGGCACTCTGTGCCACACAAACATCAAATTTACGGATCTTTCCCCCTTCCTGGGAAGGGAGGCAGGGGGGATGGGAATTGAGATATGGTCAAATTAAGCCGGTTCGACCTCAAAGGAGGATGGATGAAGAAAACGCGCCTGTTCCTGCCCATTGCGGCATTGCTGCTGGCGGCCCTGGCCTGCAACTTCCCGGGCGGGCCCGCCGTTCAGCCCACCAGTGAAGTGCCCCCCGTGGACCTGACGATCACGGCCCTGTTCAAGACGGCCGCCGCCCTGCCGCCCACCCACACGCCCACGCCGCAATTCATCCCCACCAACACGTCGCAGCCGCTCGCCACCCAGCCGCCGCCGGCCGCCACCAACACCTCGGCGCCCGCCCCCAGCGCCACCCAGGTGCCGCCCACCGCCACCAAACCCCCGCCCACCGCCACGCAGCCGCCCGTGCGCCCCGGCGCGCGCGTCAACGCGGCCTTCATCAGCCCCACCCTCGACGGCAACTGGAACGAGTGGAAAGACGTGGGCACCGAGTACCCGGCCAAGAACGTCGTCTTCGGCAAGAGCAACTGGGCCAACAGTGACGACCTCGAGGCCTCTTACTACGTCGGCTGGGACCTCTCCAACCTCTACATCGCCGCCAAGGTGCACGATGACAAATACGTGCAGGTCTCGCAGGGCGAGAACATCTTCAAAGGCGACAGCCTGGAGATTTTAATCGACCTCGACCTGCCGGGCGATTTCTACTCCACCAGCCTCTCCAGCGATGATTACCAGATCGGCATCTCGCCCGGCCGCCCGACCATCGCAGACGGCAACCGCGAGGCCTATCTGTGGTTCCCCTCCGGCAAGGCCGGCAAGCTCACCGGCGTGAGCATCGCTGCGCTGGACGAGGGCACGCAGTACCGCGTCGAGGCGGCCATCCCGTGGAGCGTCTTCGGCGTCGTCCCCTACCGGGGCATGCGCATGGGCTTCGCCTTCTCCGTTTCCGATGACGACCTGCCCGGCGAGGCCGCCCAGCAGAGCATGGTCTCCTCTGCCGCCGGGCGCTCGCTGGCCGACCCGACCACCTGGGGCGAGGTGACGCTCAAGTGAGGATTCCACCCATGATCTATCACATCGCCCGCCGCTCCGATTGGGCCGCGGCCCTCGCCGCAGGCCAGTACACCGCCGACTCGCTCGCCAGCCAGGGCTTCATCCACTGCTCCACGCGCGGGCAGGTGCTGCCGGTGGCCGGGCGCATCTTCGCCGGGCAGGCCGGGCTGGTGCTGCTCGCCATCGAGGAATCCGCGCTGGCCGCGCCTGTGCGCTATGAGAACCTGGAAGGCGGCTCGGAGCTGTTCCCGCACATCTACGGGCCGTTGAACCTCGAGGCAGTCCGCCAGGCGGTGGAATTTGCGCCCGGCGAAGATGGGAGCTTCCACTGGCCGGCGGCTTTGGAATAAGGCGCGTTCCTGGAGATCCTGAAACATGCAAGAAGGCCCGGCTTGGCCGGGCCTTCTTGCGTAAGAATCATCTACGCCGGGCGGACGGTCACCGCCTGGGTGGCGGTGCGGCCTTCCTCGCAGACCAGCGCCACCGCGCCGTTCAGGTAGGGGTCTTCCTCGTCCACCGCGCTCAAGAGCACCTCGCCGCCCACAGACGCCGCCAGGCGTCTGCCTTTCACTTCCAGCCCAAGCAGGTAGGTCTGCCCAAATTCCCAGGGCAGGTCGGCTTCGGCCAGCACGGAAGTGACCTGGTAGCGCACCTTCACCAGCTTGAGCCTGCCCTCCGGGGCCAGCAGCAGCGCGTAATAACGCTTCAGGCCCTGCACGCGCGCCGCAAGCCCCGCCGCCACGGCCATGTGCGGGGTCACATCGGCTTCGACGCGGTAATCTTCCCAATCCGCCGCGCCGTGAATGAGCATCCCCGTGCCGTGGTTCTGGATCACGCGGAAGGACTCGACCCAGCTCTGGAAATAATCGGCCGCGTTCACCCAGGCAGTTTGCCAGGCCAATCCGGCATCCTCAGGCCTGGAGAAGACCGCATCCGGGGCGCCCTTCCACGTGAGGTAATCCAGGTAAACCGTTCCGGGCACGCCCTGCGGCGAGTTGATCTCCACGCCGATCTCGGCGATGGGCCAGCCGCCCATTTCGGGCACGCGCCAGCTAAAGACGTGCGTCTCGCCCGAGAGCAGGGCCGTTTCGGGGCCGTAGATGCGCACAAGCGCATCGCCCGGGCCGTAGCGCCGCAGGTACATGCGGCAGATGGCCGGGCGCTGGTTGCCTGCATCGGCCATCACCTCGGCCGTCACCGTCTGGCCGGGGTAGAGCGTGGGGCAGGCAAAGAGCGAATAACCCTGCATCTTGAGCGCGTCCGGCGGCAGGAAGGTGGGCGTGGCCGCCCGCGCGGGCTGCCCCAGCGCGGTGTGCGCGTAATGCAGCGCCAGGCTGTGCCGCCCGTGCTTGCTGTGCCCCGAGACGTTCTCCAGCCTCATCGGGCTGCGCCCGTCTACCAGCGGCTCGGGCCTGAAGCCCTGCAGCGCGCCGGGCAGCTCAAAGTGGAAGCGCGCGTGGCTCTTGGGGTGCAGGGGCGGCAGCCCCGCCAGCGCCCGCCCGATGTTCGCCACCTGGTAGGTGACGCGCGCCGCGTCGGTGATGCACGAGCCGCCGTCGGCAGTGGGCAGGTAGAGGCGGTCGGCCAGCGGGCCGCGCCAATCGGGGCCGGCTTCGATCCCCGCCAGCCCGTTCTTGATGCCCATCAGGCAGCCCACGTTGCCGCTGTTGCAGTCGGTATCCCAGCCGGCGGTGTTGGTGATCATCAACGTCTTCTGGAAATCATCCTCTCCATACAGCAGCCCGAGCAGGATGAGGGCGTGGTTGGGCACCATGTGGCAGTTGCCAGCGTATTTGTCGTAACCGTAATGCTCCACAATCAGCCTGCGGGCCTCGCGCCAGTCGGGGAACTTCTCGCGCCACTCGCGCAGGTCAGACGCCAGGCGGTAGATGACCGATTCGCGCGGGATGAAGCTCAGCGCCGTCTCGAGCAGAACGTGCAGGTCGTGTTCCACGAAGGCCTGGGCTTCCATGGCCGCCAGCACCTGCGCGCCATAGACGGCCTCGCCGTCATGGCTCACCGAGGCCGCCCGCCGCGCCAGGTCGGCGGCCAGGGCGGGGTCGCCGGGGGCAATCATCGCCCAGCCGTCAATGAAGATTTGCGCGCCAATCTGCTCGGCCACCACCTTGCCGTTGACGGCAATCGAACCGCTCGCCGGGGCCGGAATGCCGCTCTTCAGGCGCAGGTAGGCGGTGTGCTCGGTGGAATTGCCCAGCCCGCCCCACCACAGCACGGTGCGGTTTTCGATCAGGTAGTTCAGCCAGGTCTGGCCGATCTGCTCTGCCGTCAGGCTGCGCGTGTTGCCAAAATCCGGCATGGCGCGCAAGAAGGTGAACGTGCCTGAGATGTCGTCGTCGGTGACGATCAGCGGCAGGCCGAGCCGCTCGTGAACGTAATACCACACCTCGCCGAGTTCGGCCATGATCCGCTCATACGTCCAGCCCTCGAAGGGGCGGCCCAGGTACACGCCGATGAGTTTGCCGAGCACCCCGGCATAAACGCGTTCCAGGTAATCATGCGGTAAGGTCATATACACACTCCCGTGCGGCGAAGGTTAATCCAGCCCGAATGCCAGAATCTTAATCTTTTTGCAGGATGGCGTCAAACGGAAAGAGTTTGAGTTTTTCTGTGAATTGTGGGGCAAGGCCCACAATTTACAGAAAAGGATATACGGTGAACCTGGAGCGCGCAGGCAGCAATCGCCGCCCTGCCCGGGCAGCTTCCGCGCTCAAGCTCATCGGAAGACAGCGGCCGCAAGAGATTAACCCCGCACCACCGCCAGCGGGTGCGCAAAGACGGTGTAGGCCAGCCAGGTGGAATCGCCGGCGGGCTTCACCGCCAGGCGCGCTTCGCGCACCGCCTGCCCAACCGGCTTGCCGCCCAGCAGCCTGGTATAGAGATCTTTGGCAAAGAGGTAGGCCGTGCGGTCATAGACGGCCCAGTTCGCGCCGATGAACGCGCCCGCTCCGGCTTCCAGGAACTGCCGCGCCCAGCCGCCGATATCCGTCAGCGCCATCCCGCCAGCGCCAATCTGGCAGGCGTTGAGGAAGACGAGCGGCCTGGCCTGCCCCAGGTTGGCCGCCGACCCGCTGATGCGCAGCGGCGAGAGCGTTTCCTTCTGGTCGAGGATCATTTCGGCGTGGTTGGGGTCTGAGCCGCGCACCGCCCCGTGCCCGCTGAAGTGCCAGCCGTCGCGGTCGCCGGCGCTGAATGCGCTCAGCAGGTCAAGGTAGCGCGCCGGGATGCGCGTCACCTTGCGCCCGCCCGACGCCAGCTCGAGCAGGTACTTCAGCTCCGACATGCTGTACGGCAGGTTCGATTCTTCGGGGGCCACCACCGCCAGGTTGTTGAGGTGCAGTTGCGGCCTGGGTGACTTTCCTCCCGGCAGCCAGCGCGTCATCTCGAACGCCTCGCAGAAGAACGGCCCCTCCACCTTCTTGCCCTTTTCCACGCCCTCCAGCCGGCAGATCTCCCAGGGCACCCACGGCTCGCCGGACTGGATGAAGACCGTCTTGATCCGGTCTTTGAGCCGCCAGAGTTCCTCCTGCGCGGCGGGCGGGAGCATCTCGAACAGGAAGAGCCCGCGCGCTTCCAGTTCTTTGGCGGCGCGCGCCTGATCCTGCGGGGAGCCGATCGGCAGCCCTTCGATATCGCGGTAAAAACGCTCGAAATACGGCCCCGGGTCGGTCTGGAAGAACACCGGGCCGATCTTCTTGTAATTCAGGTCGAGTTCCGGGTTTTGCGCCGTCAGGTAGATGACAAACCCGCGCTGGCCGCCGCGTTCTTCCAGCTCGATATGCAGCGTGAGGTCGGGCGTGCTCACCTCCATGGCCGCCACGCCCGCGTTCACAGTCACCGGGCGCGGGTCGCCGGCCGAGGCCGCCGGTTCCACCACGGGGGTCAGCTTCAGGTAGCCAAAGACCATCCCTTTGATCGAGACGATCACGCGCACGTCGCCCTGGCCCTCTTCCACCGCCTTCAGGGTGAAGCGCAGCGGCTCGAACTCATCCTGCGAGCCGATCACCAGCTTTCCGCGCGCGTCGCCGCTCACTTCCAGCCCGCGCCGGGCCTGGATGATCACGTCCAGCTCGGTGCCGGCGGGTTGGGCCATGCCCAGGCCGGGCAGCTCGGCGGCTTTGCCCGCCACCAAAAAGACCTTCAACTCGGCTTCCCGGCCCACCGGCAGCGAGGCGCAAAAATCAGCCTGCAGGGTGCGCTCCAGCACCTGCGGCTCAGGCTCGCCCGGAGGCGGAGGGGGCGGCGCGGCATGAGGGCCGCCGCCCAGGTTGCGGTCGAGCGCCTCTTCCAGGTCGATTCTTTGCAGCGCTCCCTTGCGCGCCTGCCCCACCCCCGGCAGGAGATACCCCACCGGGCGGCCGTCATCCAGCACCACCGCCGCCTGCACGCCCTCGGCCGGCTGGCCCGGGGGGCGCGTCTCGGCGGCCTTCCACTCGTGCAGGTCGAGGACGTTCGCCACCGGCATCTCACCCGGAGCGCTCTTCAAGGCGGCCTGCACCTCGCGCCGGGGGTAGAGGTAGAAATACACCTGCCCGCCGTGCTGGCGGTGGATGATCACCCCCCGGCCCTTTGCGGCGCGCAACACCTTCAGCGCGTAGGCCGCCGTCCACGGGCTTTCGAGGAAAACGAAATCGGTCTGGGCAGCCTGCTGCAGCGAACGCATCGCTTTGCCCCTCTCTAGCGCCTGCGCGCCATGCGGCCGAGTTCCTGCACCTCGTCGGCCCAGCGCTTCAGGGCCTCGTTCACGGGGGCCTGCCCGCCGCGCGCCTGCGGGGCGCCCTGCATGCCTGCGGCCAGCTCGCTGGCCTGGCTGGCGAGCTTCTCGGCCTGCGCGCCGAGCGCCTCGGTCTGCGCCTTGGCCTGCTCGCTCTGCGAGATGGCCTGGCTGGCCTGCTCCTGGGCCTGGGCGGCGCGCGCTTCAGCCGGGATGCGCCCGAAGTAATAGCCCAGCACCACGCCCATCAGCCCGGTCAGCACGCCGAGCAGGTCTTTGGCCTGGCTCATGCGCGTCGCATCGCCCACAAAGGCCAACAGGCTGGCGGCCATGCGGACGGTCGTCCACACCAGCAGCAGCGCGATGATTGCCGTCACCGCTTCTTTGAAAATGGTGATAAAAGCATCCACGCTCATGCCCTTGCGGGGTTGAGGCTGAGGGGTCGTCGTCATGGTCACATCTCCTTGGCTAGTCACGGCGGGAGGCGGCGGGGGCTGCGCAGGGGCGGTTTGCTGCGGGGGAGTGCCTTCCTTCTTCTCCGGCGGGGCGGGCTTTTGCAGGCCGAGCAGCTCGCCCGCCTCGGGGTAGGTCTCCTGCACCAGCGCGAGCAGGTCCTGGGCGGTTTTCCCGGCGTCCGCGCCGCCGGTCAGCGCATCCGTCAGGGCATAATAGCTCTCCTCGAAGGCCTTGTACCGTTCGGGAGGCAGCGCCGCGCGCAGGTCGGCCTTGCGCGGCTCGATCAGGCTGATCAATTCTTGTGCGGTAGGCATGCCTATAGTGTATGTTTTTGGTATGAGATTGTCAATCAAGAGGTGGTCGGACTGCTCTCATTCCCCCGGCCTGGCCGGCCTCCGCAAAGCATTCCGCCTTCCGACGGTATAATTCAGGCATGCCCCCCATGCGGCCGCGCCCCGCCAAGCCCGCTTCCATCTTCCTGCTGGCCTGCCTGGCAGCGGCGCTGGCCTGCAACCTGCCCGCCGCATCCGCCCCGCCTGTCAGCGAGCCGCGCACTGCCGAGCAGACCCTCTCGGCGGAGCTGTTCCCCAGCGCAAAGTCACCCGCCTCTGCCGCCGGGCAGGGGGCCGCCGGGCAGCCCATCCCCTCCGGGCAGCCCTTTGCGGGGCTTTCACCTGCCGCGCCGGGGCAGGTTCCATCCTTCACCGGCGCATTCAACCCCGGCGGAGCCGCGCTCGAGTACACCGCCCAGCCCGGCGACACGCTCTCTGCGCTGGCGCTGCGCTTTGGCGTGGATGCAGCGTCCATCCAGCCCGCCGGCCTGCCTGCCAGTGACCTGCTGCCTCCCGGCGCGCGCCTTTCCATCCCCGCCCCTCCGGCCGAGGTGCTGCCCGGCGCGGCCCTGCTGCCCGATAGCGAGGTCATCTACGGCCCGCCCGCCGCCGGCTTCGACATCCGGGCCTATATCGACTCGCAGGGCGGTTACCTGAGCCGCTACAGCGAAACCGTCGAAGGCGAGGCAATGACCGGCGCCGAGTGCGTGCGGCGCATCGCCCTCGAAACTTCCACCAACCCGCGCCTGCTCCTGGCCTTCCTCCAGTTCCGCGCCGGCTGGGTGAGCGGCGAGCCGCGCAGCACCGACCCTGCCTACCCGATCGGCTTCTACGCCGCCTCTCACCAGGGGCTGTATAAAGAGCTTGCCCTCGTCACCCGCCAGCTCACCCAGGCTTATTACGGCTGGCGCAGCGGCAGCTTCGCCAGCATTGCCTTCCTTGGTGGCGCCTCCGCCCGGCCCGACCCGCGCCTCAATGCCGGTTCGGTGGCCCTGCAAAACCTCTTCGCCAGCCTCTATCGCCCCGCCGACTGGCTGACCGCGCTCTACGGCGAGAACGGCTTCCTCGCCCTCTACGCTCAAATGTTTGGCAACCCGTTTGCCCGCGCCGCGCCCTTCGAGCCGCTCCTGCCCGCCGGCCTGGGCTCCGCTCAGCCCGACTGGCAGCTCCCCTTTGCCCCCGGCGAAAAGTGGAGCTTCACCTCCGGCCCGCACATCGCCTGGGGCGTGGGCAGCCCGCTGGCCGCGCTGGATTTTGCCCCCGCCGACGAGGGCAAGGGCTGCTACACGTCTGCGCGCTGGGCCACTGCTGCGGCCCCCGGGGTGGTGGCGCGCTCTGAGCGCGGCCTGCTCGTGCTGGATGTGGACGGCGACGGCAGCGAGCAGACCGGCTGGAACCTGCTCTACCTGCACCTGGCCGACCAGGACCGCACGCCCGTGGGCGCCGCGGCGGCGCAGGATGCCCCCCTGGGCCACCCTTCCTGTGAGGGCGGCCCGGCCACCGGCAAGCATATTCACCTGGCGCGCAAATACAACGGCGAGTGGATCGGCGTCACCCCGGCCTTCCCCTTTGTGCTCAGCGGCTGGCTGGTGGAGCCGGGCCCGCAGCCCTACCTGGGGCGCCTGCTCAAGGGCGGGCAGGCCGTGGATGCGAAGGCCGATGGTTCCTCCCCGGCGCTGATCATCCGCTGAACGCTCAGCGCATCCCGGCCTGCAAAGATCGTGTATATTCTTTTCTGTAAGTTGTGGGTCTTGCCCCACGACTTACAGAGAATCGAAACACTTTCCCTGCAAACCCCACGGCGGATAAAAAACCGCTTTACTTCACCGACTCGTCCAGGTCCATCCCCATGGCTTCATACATCGAGCGGCGCTGGGCTTTGTCGTTGCGCAGCTCGCGGTGCGCGTAACGCGCCACCTCGCGGGCCTGGCTGCGCGGCACCACGATCACCCCGTCGCCGTCGGCCACCACCACATCGCCAGGGTAAACGGTGACGCCGCCCACCTGCACGGGCACGTTGCGCGCGTCATACTGCAGGCGCGCCTGCACCATGCTCTGCGAGCAGTAGCGCGACCAGAAGGGAATCTTCTGCAAAATCACTTCGTCGGTATCGCGCACGCCGCCGTTCGAAACAAGCCCCCTGGCGCCGCGGCGCACGCATTCCAGCGTGTTGTTCGAGCCGCACAGGCCCACGTTGGCATCGCTCTGGTCGATGACCACAAAATCGCCCGGCTGGATCTCCTCCACCCACGGGTAGGTGCACACGTTGTTGTAGTACCAGCCCACCCACTCGGTGTATTCATCGGGGGTCATCCTGGGGAGCGGGCCGCTGTAAGGCAGGTAACGCGCCGTGCGCGCGATGCCGACCGCCCGCGTGCGCCACAGCGGTCGAATCTCGGGCGCCAGGCTGCCCTTGAAGTGCAGCATGCACCAATCCATGCCGTCGCGCACATCCGCCACGCGCAGGTCGGCGAACAACCCCAGCAGTTCCTCGCGCTCCATTTGTGTAATTTCCATGAGGGCACCTCCTCGTCGGTGTGTTGATATCCTCCCATTATATAATAGAGGCGTACACACGAGGCGGGCCGGGGCCTTTCTGGGGTGGGAAGATCGGTTTTCGGTAAAGGGCTCCGGGCCGCCTGGACACAACATGACCTGCAAAGAGAGCGTGGTTATCTTTTTCTGCAAATTGTGGGGCAAGCATCATCATTTGCAGAAAATCGAACCGCTGTCTGCAAAGCTACCATTTCAGGGAGGTTCTCATATGCAATACCGGCCATTAGGACGCACCGGGTGGAATGTTTCCACCATCAGCTTTGGCGCCTGGGCCATCGGCGGGGCCTGGGGCACGGTTGACGACCAGGACTCGCTCGCCGCCCTCCACCGCGCCATCGACCTGGGCGTGAACTTCATCGACACAGCCGATGTCTATGGCGACGGGCGTTCCGAGCGGTTGATCGCGCAGCTTAAAAAGTCGCGCAAGGAAGAGATCATCGTCGCCACCAAAGCGGGCAGGCGGCTCGACCCGCACACCGCCGAGGGTTATAACAAAGCCAACCTGACGGCCTTCGTCGAGCGCAGCCTGAGGAATTTGCAGGTGGAGGCGCTCGATCTGCTCCAGCTGCACTGCCCGCCCACCGCCGTCTATTACATGCCCGAGACGTTCTGCGCCCTCGATGACCTGGTGTGCGCCGGCAAGCTGCGCTTCTACGGCGTGAGCGTGGAAAAGGTGGAAGAAGCCCTCAAAGCCATCGAATACCCCGGCGTGCAGAGCGTGCAGATCATCTTCAACATCTTCCGCATGCGCCCGGCCGACCTGTTCTTCGGCGAGGCGCTGCGCCGCAAGGTGGGCATCCTGGCGCGCGTCCCGCTGGCCTCGGGGCTGCTCACCGGCAAGCTCAAGCGCGACTCGCGCTTCGAGCAAACTGATCACCGCGCCTATAACCGCCACGGCGAATCGTTCGACCGCGGCGAGACCTTCTCCGGCGTGGATTATGAGACCGGCCTGGAGGCCGTCGAAGCCCTGCGCCCGCTGGTGCCCGCCGGGGTGAGCATGGCCCAGTTCGCCCTGCGCTGGATCCTCATGTTCGACGCGGTCACCTGCGCCATCCCCGGCGCCAAGCGCCCCTCGCAGGCCGAAGATAACATCGCCGCCGCCGACCTGCCGCCCCTCCCGCCCGAGACGATGGCCAAAGTGAAGGCCATCTACGACGAAAAGATCAAACCCCTCGTCCACCATTATTGGTAGAAGAACGGCTCGACCCAACCACACCCCTGGTGACCGCCCGGGGTGTGATTTCAATTAATCACAGGATGGTTAGGATGAATGCGGATCAGAAAGAAACAAAACTGCTGAATCGGGTTATGGCAAACGAGGATGAAGGGATCAACCGGCTCACCCGGCAAGTGCTTGGCTGCTGCTTCAAAGTGAGCAACACGCTGGGCAGCGGCTTTTTGGAAAAAGTCTATGAAAATGCGCTCGCTCACGAACTGCGCAAAGCGGGGTTGACCGTCGAACAGCAAAAAGCGATCCAGGTCTGGTATGATGGGGAAATTGTGGGTGATTATTACACCGATTTGCTGGTTGAGCAGGTCTTGCTGCTGGAGCTCAAGGCCGTCAAGGCGCTGGAACAGATCCACAAAGCGCAATGCATCAATTATCTCAAAGCAACCGGGCTGGAGGTTTGCCTGCTGATCAACTTCGGCACTTCGCGGATCGAATATCACCGCCTTTATCACACGGGCGAAAAGTGAGCACACCGGCCTTCACTGCAGAACTAAAAACACGGCGGCCGGGCGGGGCGTCCACGGTTTAACATGCCACTCCACCCCCCTTCTTCATCCGCGTTCATCTTTCTTATCCTGTTGCATGACCTCAAGCAGGTTTTCTGTGTAACTGCCATGCAAATCAAAACGATCATCCCATCTCTTCTTCTTCATCCGCGTCCATTCTTCTTATCCTGTTTCATGACCTCAAGCAGGTTTTCTGTGTAACTGCCATGCATATCAAAACAATCATCCCATCTCTTCTTCTTCATCCGCGTTCATTCTTCTTATCCTGTTGCATCCTCTTCTGCCTTTGCGGGTGTGCCGCGCTGCAACAGGCGCCTGCGCCGGAGCCTTCGCCCGCCGCGCCGCTACCCAGCCCCCAGGTGGAGGCTTCTGCCACCCCGTCCGCCGAACCTTCGCCGCCGCCCGGCCCCACGCAGGCTCCCGCCGACCTGCCCGCGCCGGCCTACACCATCACCGCCGTGTATGACTATGCCGCCCATCACCTCACGGCCGTCGAGCAGATCGTCTACACCAACCGCAGCGGCGTGGAAGCTCTTTCCGAGCTGCTCCTCAGCGTGGATGCCGCCGTCTGGCCGGGGGTTTTCAACCTCACCAGCCTGACCACCCCCGAAGGCCCGCAGGTCACCTCGGCCGCCTGGGAACGCACCTGGCTGCGCCTGCCGCTCGAGCGCCCCCTCGCGCCCGGCGAGCGCATGAGCCTGGAGCTGCGCTACGAGCTGGCGCTCCCGGCGCGGGTCGCCGAAGCCGATCTGCGCCCAATGGTCTTCGGCTGGTCGGCGCGCCAGGTCAACCTGGTGGATTGGTACCCCTACCTGCCGCCCTACCAGCCCGGCGGGGCAGGCTGGCAGGTGCAGCCCCCCGGCTATTACGGCGAGCACCAGACCTACGAGGCCTCCGATTTCACCATCAACCTGCAAGTGACGAACCCGCCGCCCGGCCTGAGCGTGGCCGCCGGCGCCCCCGCAACTGTAGATGGCGATTGGCGGCGCTACGAGCTAAAATCGGCGCGCACCTTTGCCCTTTCGCTCAGCGAGAGCTACCAGGTGAGCACCCGGCAGGCGGGGCCTGTCACCATCACCAGCTACTTTTACCCCGAGCATGCCGCCGCCGGAGAGCGCGCCGCCCAGGCCGCCGCCGAGTCGCTCGAGCTCTACGGGCGGCTGTTTGGAGCCTACCGGCGCACCGCGCTGGCGGTGGTGGAAGCCGATTTCCTCGACGGCATGGAGTACGACGGCCTGTTCTTCCTCTCCAACGGCTTCTACAACCTCTACGCAGGCGCCCCCGGCGATTACCTGGTGGCGCTGGCGGCCCACGAGACGGCTCACCAGTGGTGGTACGCGCTGGTTGGCAACGACCAGGCCCTCCAACCCTGGCTCGATGAGGCGTTGTGCACCTACAGCGAAAAGCTGTATTACGAAAACCTCTACCCTGCTGCGCTCGACTGGTGGTGGCAGGTGCGCGTGCTCTATTACCAGCCGCGCGGCTTTGTGGACGATACCATCTACAACCCGCACCACGAGGCGCAGCCCTACCGCGCCTACCGCGATGCGGTTTACCTCAACGGCGCCGTCTTCCTCGACCGGCTCCGCGCGCTGACCGGCGATGAGGCGTTTTTCGCCTTCCTCAAGGATTACACCGCCGCCTACGCCGGGCAGGTTGCCACCACCCGCGGCTTCTTCGACCTGCTGCGCCGCCACACTTCCGCCGACCTCACGCCCCTGCTGCAAGAGTACTTTGCCGCCGTGCCATAGTGCAGCCGGTCAAACTGTTAGTTCTTTGTAAGTTTTAGGTTATTGAATTATTTACCGGCCGGCCTATAATGAGGATAAGAATTTCCATTGTAGGAATTCATCATCATCATTTTTCGAAAGGGGAAAAATCTCATGTTATTCGCTCCGAAGGAAAAAGGTCAAGGTTTGGTTGAGTACGCGCTGATCCTGGTACTCGTCGCCGTCGTGGTCATCGTCATCCTGGCCCTGCTCGGCCCGGCTATCGGTAACATCTTCAGCAACGTCGTCCATCAGATCTAGTCATCGTATCCATCACAGATCAGAAGAGGCGCCCCGCGGCGCCTTTTCTGATTCACAATCCCCGCACAACCCTTCTCGGGGCAGGGGTGGAGCCTCAGCGGATTCGTAGTGCAGTCGATTTTATGACTGCACCTTTCTTTGCCGGCCCAAGATGGTGCGGTCCAGAGCGACCGCACCCTACGAATCCGCGCCGATTCTTGTAGGGTGCAGTCGATTTTATGACTGCACCCTTCTTTACCGGCTCAAAATGGTGCGGTCCAGAGCGGCTGCACCCTACGAATCCGCGCCGATTCTTGTAGGGTGCAGTCGATTTTATGACTGCACCCTTCTTTACCGGCCCAAGATGGTGCGGTCCAGAGCGACCGCACCCTACGAATCCGCGCCGATTCTTGTAGGGTGCAGTCGATTTTATGACTGCACCTTTCTTTATCGG
>JARKPU010000045.1 GCA_029975055.1 Anaerolinea sp. | reverse complement strand
GTGCGCAGCCGCTCATACACCAGCGTGCGCACCTGCGGGGTGAAGAGCTTGCCGGTGATGAAGTAGAGCGGGGCATGTTCGGCCCCCGGCTGGTGCGCCGAAGCATACGCATATTCCACCATGCCCGGCGGCACCGGCCCGATGAAGCTCTTCTTGAGGAAGAAGCCGATGCTCGAATGGGTGGCGATCAAATCGAAGAGCGGGCGCCCCCACAGCGGGAAGGATGCCACCAGGTGCATGGCATTACTCACCCCCTGGATTCTCCCAAAGAGCGAACTGCTGCTTTGGGCGGCGCGGTTCAAGCCTGTTGGCGAGATCATCACCAGCGAGCGGAACAATTCGGGCCGAGCCAGGGCCGCCCGCGCGGCGAACTCGGCGCCAAGCGAGAGCGCCACCACATCTACCGGCTCTTTGATCTGGCTTTCGAGAAACTCCACAATCGCATCGGTATAAAGCACAGGAGAGTAGATGCGCTCGGAGCGCTCCGAAAAGCCAAACCCGGGCAGATCGAGAGCGTAAACGGGGCGTATCGAGCGGTAATGCCCGAAGAGCGGACCCATCTCGTAGGCGCTGGCCGCCGCATTGACGCTGTGGATGAGCACCAGCGGGCGGCCGGAAGCCTGGCGGTCGACGTAATAATTGAGCCGCCCGCTGTTCTTGGTGTAGAAGTTTTCTCGAGAAGCCGGGATGGCATCGGCGATTGGCATATGGTGGTTGATGGCATAGTGGCTGTACACCATCCACCCGCCGGCGGCTGCCAGCAGCAACCCGCCGAATGATGAACCTCTGCGCGTAGATCTGGCCTGTCTTCTACCCATTCCGCACCTCCTGAGCATGGCTTACACCTTGATTATAATGACTTTTCTGCCCGCCGCGTGATTGGGCCGGAGATTTTCCTTTGAAATCGCCAAAGAGCGGAGCGTGAGGTGGTCATATCTCTGCCCAGGCGCGCCAGTCGATGCCCCAGCCTTCCAGCGTTTCATGGGCGATCCAGTTATCCAGGGCGCGCCGGCTGGCCCACGCGATGACATCCGGTTCGCGGGCCGGTGCGGTGCACAACCTGGCCGGGTGCGGAGCAATGCCCACGCGCATCAAGTCGAGCCGGTCTGAATCCCAGCAGGTCTGCACGGTTGCGTCTGCTTCGCACCTTCCATCGGTGTGGCCGCGAATGGCTTCGAGCAGCAGGCTGAAGCCGTTTTCGTCGAGGTCGATCCAATCCTCCCTCAGGCCGGCGGTGAACTCGGCGGCACGCGGGCCGTGCTGGTAATCGCCGCCATCGTGAAAGCGCCGGGAATCGTGCAACAGGGCGAAATACTCGATCACATCCATTCGCGCGGCGGTCTCACCGGCCAACCGGCGGCCGTTTTCAAATACGCGCGCCCAATGAAAGATTCCATGGATGCCGTTGGGCTTGAGAGGCAGTTGGGCAATGATCAATTGGACGAGGGCAGGTTTGACCATGTGTGTGAGGCTTATTATACGTGATCTTAAATTCATGATACACTTTCGTGAGCCGCTCCGACCTCCCCGGCCCGCGATGAACCGAAAGCCCCTGCGACTACTTTTTCTTCTCCTCCTGGCTGTTGTTTGCGCAACCGCCCTGAGCGGGCTTATGCCAGCCGGGAGCGTGCAGGCCGGGCCCGAGGCGGCTGCCGACCTGCAGGAGGCCACCGGCTACCCCGGTGCTCCCACCGAGCCTGCTTACAACCCCCCGCCGGATGCCTCCTCGCCCTCGCCCAGCCCAAGCCCCACGCTCACCGGCCTCACGCCGGCTTTAGGCACTCCCTCTGCCACCGTGGCGGGTTTTGTGACCCCCACGCCCAACCCGCTCACCCCCAGCCCCACCGCCGGGCGCGACCTGTTTGGCACCGAAGATTCGGATATCGGCAGTTCACGCGTCACACCCCCGCCGAGCGAGAAGCCCCGGCCTCTGGGAACCGCCAATTTTCCGCCCAGCCTCACGCCAACCTCCGGCGGGCTTCAAGGCTTTTCGCTCAACCGCGGGTTGTTAGCCATAGGCTTCTTGCTGCCGGTGGGGTTGTTCCTGCTGGGCCTGATCGGTTACCGCCTGTTGCGGTCGCCGGAGTTTTCAACGA
>JARKPU010000022.1 GCA_029975055.1 Anaerolinea sp. | reverse complement strand
TCCGCAGCCCGAACAACTGGGATGTTCGTAACTTGCGTTTTCCCCACGCACGTGGGGGTGATCCGAAAGCCGGAAATCGACAAAAACAGGACAGTAGGTTTTCCCCACGCACGTGGGGGTGATCCTTACATCCGCATCCAGGGCTGCGATAATGGTTTGTTTTCCCCACGCACGTGGGGGTGATCCTATCCAGGAACCTGTTGCCCAGCCCAAAGCATTGTTTTCCCCACGCACGTGGGGGTGATCCTATTCCACCAGGGTTGAACCTGACAGACCTGAAGTTTTCCCCACGCACGTGGGGGTGATCCGTCATCAGGCGCCTGTGTGCGGCTTACGGTGGCGTTTTCCCCACGCACGTGGGGGTGATCCTACATTGCCGGTGTGGATGTCGCTTCGTCGATCGTTTTCCCCACGCACGTGGGGGTGATCCGCCCTCAAAAGAGCGGCCCTGCGTCTGCATATGGTTTTCCCCACGCACGTGGGGGTGATCCGCCTGGGCGGGCATCGCGCAGCCGCAGCCTGAGGTTTTCCCCACGCACGTGGGGGTGATCCGTGCAGTGCGAATGGGATGAATCGCTTGGGCGTGTTTTCCCCACGCACGTGGGGGTGATCCTTGCGCATGTTGTCAAGGGTTTTTACCCCGGTGGTTTTCCCCACGCACGTGGGGGTGATCCGCTGGATCATGCGAGATGATTGATCCGCGTTTGGTTTTCCCCACGCACGTGGGGGTGATCCTCCCCTGTTTGCCCCTCACCGGAAAAGGGCTGAGTTTTCCCCACGCACGTGGGGGTGATCCGCAAGCCCTGATCGAGCTGATTGGGGGCCGGGTGTTTTCCCCACGCACGTGGGGGTGATCCTCCCATGGCTCCAGGGCCTGGCGAAAGTCAAGCGTTTTCCCCACGCACGTGGGGGTGATCCGTGTCGATTGCCGGTGTGCCGGTGCTGCTAGGCGTTTTCCCCACGCACGTGGGGGTGATCCGTCGCTCGGAGAATCTGGGAGGCGGCAAAACGCGTTTTCCCCACGCACGTGGGGGTGATCCTAGAACATTAGATTAGAGTTTGCCGCAAATGGCGTTTTCCCCACGCACGTGGGGGTGATCCGAAACCAAAGAAAACGGCCTGGCTTTCCACCTGGTTTTCCCCACGCACGTGGGGGTGATCCGGCGGTGATATGGCCGCCAAAAGGGGAGCGAGGTTGAAGGGGCGTGTGTGCGAAAAACTTGTACAACTATCGGCGATGGTCTATAATGATTTTGGACAACCCCCCATTGTAAGAACACAAAAGCTGAGGTTATCTGCCAAGGAATCTCTGTATCAAATCATCGTCTCTGGCTTAGTTAAATTCTGCGAACCATCCGAAGGCTTGCGATCGTGCAATCGTTGAATATCCTCCTGCTCGGCCTGAGCGAAAGAGAGAGGATGAAACGGCTCATAATCACCCTGGTTCAAGCCTTTTTTGGCGGGGAAGGTTGGATCTGTTGTAAATGACAGTTACAGGCGGGCATAAACCGCGTGGCAGGGTGCATCTGTGCACAAGGAGCAGTAGGAAATGCATACTCACTCGAAGATCGTTCTCTATATGATTGTGGGAGCGGCTGTCTTGCTTGGGGTTGTGTTGCCGGGATGTGCCACAACCGGGCCTTCGACAACCCCTGTTCCAATCCCTCAGCCGATGGTTACGCCGTCTGCGCAAAGCATTGAACAAATCATCATGTGCGGCACGCTGGAAAGCGAGGGCAATTTTGAGATTTTCAAGATTAACGCCGATGGGACCGGGTTGGTCAACCTGACGGACAATCCGGGGCGCGATATGCTGCCGGCCTTATCGCCGGATCAGAGGAAGATCGCCTTCACCTCCGATCGCGATGGAAAGCCGCAAGTTTACAGCATGGATTCGGATGGTTCGGATGTGATCAGGCTGACCGGTGACGATGGGGATAAGGCCAATATGCGTTACTCACCGTATCTGTCCTGGTCGCCCGACGGGAAATGGATTGCCTTCACGGCAACCATCAACGATCAGCCGGATATTTTCATTGTCAGGCCGGATGGCAAAGGCCTGACCAACCTGACGGACAACCCTGCTGTAGACACCCTGTTCTACTGGTCGCCGGATGGCAGGCGTCTCTTGTTCAATTCAAATCGCGAGGGTTCTCCACGTATCTATGTGATGAATGCCGACGGCTCGGCGGTGAAAGGCCTGTCGAGCGGCGCGGGTGAGGATATCCCGGCAGGCTGGTCGCCAGACGGGAAGCAGATTCTCTTCTATTCGTATCGAGACGGTATTTCCGATGTTTACCTGATGAACGCCGATGGTTCAGAGCCGACCAATTTATCGAACAACCCGGCATCCGATAGCAACCCGGCCTTTTCGCCCGATGGAAAGCAAATCGCTTTCCGCTCCAACCGGGATGGTCATTGGCAATTGTACGTGATGAACCGGGATGGCTCGGGACAAAAGAATATCTCGAACAGCAGCGCCGACGACAACTGGTTCTGGTGGTCTCCAGATGGCACAAGGATCTACGTTGCCTCAACCGCAGGGCAAGACCAGCAGAACAGAACCTGGAGCGCCGCGATTGTCAATGTGGATGGAACAGGGCAAAAGTCATTCGTTGTTGGCTCCAACATTAACTGGAGCCGGTGAACCGGCCGTACTGCTTGTGCAGAGAGGCGGGCTGCTCTGAAGAGCCGGGCAGGGCAGTATGGCCTCCGTAAACTCCCTCATCCCCGGCCCTCACCCCTTCGGGTGCACGAAGCGCGTCCCGGGGGGCGAAGGGAGCCGATTCCTTCCCCTCTCCCTCCGGGAGAGGGCAGGGTGAGGGCTCTTCGTCGGCAAGCCGCATCTTTTACTCGAGCATCGTAATATAATGAGTCAGCATCATTTTTGCGATGAGGCTCGCTAATTTGCCCGTATGGACTGATAGCCTCTACCTGGACAGGCCGTCTTTGGTAGAGGTTTTTTCATCAATAAACGAAGTTGAGGGCTTCACGCTTGGGACGGCCACTGAAGCGCTGTCCTCAAGCAGCTCGTGTGTATCTTTTCTGTAAATTGTGGGCAAACCCCGCAATTTACAGAAAAATTGAAACACATTCCTCAAGCACAGGGCCGCGCTCGTGCGATGAGGCCCGGCGTTGCCCGGAAAGAGCCTATAATCATAGGGAAAACAAGGAGGACACCATGCCCGGACTCTCCTTACAAAAGAAGGCGCAGCGTTTGCGCATCTATATCGGCGAAAGCGACCGCTGGCGGGGGAAGCCGCTCGATAGCGAACTGCTGGAGACTTTACGCGGGCAAGGCCTGGCCGGGGCGACCGTCTTCCGCGGGATGGCCGGTTTTGGCGCGCATTCGCGCATCCATACCACGGCGATCGAGGTGCTGTCGGTGGATCTGCCCGTGGTGATCGAAGCAATCGACACCGAGGAGAGAATCGCGGCGGTCTTGAACATCATCTATCCGATGGTGCGCGAGGGCCTGATCACCCTGGAAGACGTGCAGATTGTCAAATATACCCACCGCTATCTCAACCCCCTCCCGGCCGATAAGCCTGTTTCAGAGGTGATGACCCGTGACGTGGTCGCCATCGCGGCGGAAAAGACGGTGTTCCAGGCCTGGAAACAAATGCTGGAGAGCCGCGTGAAAGCCTTGCCGGTGGTGGACCGCTCCGGCAGGGTGATTGGCATTCTCACCGACGAGGACTTGCTGGAGCGCGCCGGCATTCAGCAGCGCCTTTCGGTGGCCATCCGCATGGAAAAGGCCGAGGTGGAGCAGGAATTGCAGGCGCTGGAGCGCTCGACCTTAAAAGTGGAAGACGTCATGACCCACCCTGCCGTCACCGTGGTGGAATCCGACACGCTGGGCATTGCCACCGCGCAAATGGCGAAGGCCGGCCTCAAGCGCCTGCCGGTGGTCGATCAGGATGGGAAACTGGCCGGGATGCTTTCGAGGCTGGATATTCTGCGCGAGGTGGCCCGCACCGAACCGGTGCAGCATGAAAAAGATGCGCCGCTTCGACATGCCGGGCGGCTGGTTCGCGATATCATGAGCACCGATATCCCGATGGTCAACCAGGATGAGGATCTATCGGCCATCATCGAGAAATTCGCGCGCAGCAACTCTCACCGGCTGATCGTGGTGGATGGACAGGGAAGGGCGATCGGCCTGTTGAGCGATTCGGACGTGGTCGTCCGCGTTCAACCATCCCGGCGGCGGAATATCCTGGATGCATTGCGGCAGATCGGCAAACCGGCGCCGGGGAAGGAGACCGCATTTGACCTGATGTCTCCGGGGCCATTAATGGCGCCTCCCGACCTGCCTGTGGTGGATGCCGTGCGGAAGATGCTGGATGAATCCAGGAAGTGGTTGGTGATCGTAGATGAGAACGAAAAGCCGCTTGGGCTGGTGGACCGCCAGATGCTGCTGGAAGCGGTGAGCAGCTTTCGCGGCGAAGCGTAGCTTCCGGCGGGTGAGGGCACGTCGCTTCGGGCCGGGCGGCTGGAATCTGCGTTAGAGGACTTAAAGCCGGTCTATTTGTCTGGCCGCAACAGATAAACTATCCCCCTGGAGTCGGTTGGAAAGTCTCCTGGCGGGGCAGGCCCGCCAGGAGACCCCGGCTTGCTTATTTCTTCTTCAGAACGAGCATCCCGTTAGCGGTCTCGGCCACCACGTACCCGGCCGGGAGCGCATCCAGCGCGCCTTCTTTCTTTTCTTTGGAGAAGTAGTACAGCGTGGCCTTCTTACCGGAAGACGTGACGCGGTTCTTTGCGTGCAGGATGTAGGTGACGCCCTTTGAATTCTTGTACGTAAAAGCCATGGTTTTCTCCTGTTGGACCGACGAAAATGTGTACATTAATCATACCAATAATACCGTATTTTTGACGAGAATGGAATCCTCAACGGGTGGTTTTTTGGCGGATCATGTGCATCTTTTTCTGAAAATTGTGGGGTCTGCCCCACAATTTTCAGAAAAATGGATGTTCTGTCTTCTGGCGAGAACCCGTTCCCGGTTCTAACGGAAGGGGTCGAAGAAGGCCAGCGAGGCGGTGACGGTGTTCCACAGCTGGTCGAGGTAGGGCATGCCGGCCGGGTAGGCCTCAGGCTCGAAAGGCTGCGCCACGATGGTGTAGGCCGAACCGTCCACCAGGATCATGGCCTGTTTGGAGGCCCACGGCCCCTGGGAGTTGCGGAAAACCGCCGCGGGGAAGCCCCCGAGGGTGGTGTCTTCCACCGAGTCGATCAAACCGGCGCGCGGCTCGAGCACCTGGCGCGGGGTGAGGCCGGGGAAGGTGCCAAACGTGCCCAGGGTGAGCGAGGTGCGCACTTCGCCGAAGCTCGGGTCGGTGAGCACCACGGGGCCGCCCACCACCTGGCCGGGGAAGGTGGGGTTGAGCTCGAATCCGGCGGGGTAGAGGAAGCAGTAGCCGTCTTTATCGTTCCGGTAAAGGCGCGCGTCGCCCGCGGGGGCCGGGCAGACATCGGCGGCCCGCACCACGCTGCGCGTATTCTCGGGCGGGAAGAAGACCAGCGAGTCGACGAGCATGTTCCATGCCCGGTTGGCCGGTTCGGCCAGCGCCGGGAAGGTTTCCGGCTCGGGCATGAGCGTCAGCGAATACTTGATGCCGTTGGCGATGAGGAAGGCCGCGCGCTGCGTGGCGAAGCCCGGCAGGTTGGAGATCACCACCGCCGGCTGCCCGGCGATCATTGCAGGGGAGGCCGGCCCCGGGCGCGGCTCGCCTTCAGCGTAGAGCGAAAGCCAGCGCTCGGCGTAGGCGGCGGCATCCAGCCCGTCGGCGGGGCCGTTATAGGCCAGGCCGAGCAAGACGCTGATCGGTTCGATCGAATCGCCCGGCTCGCGCGGGCCGATCAGCGAGAGGGCTTCTTCGGGGCGGGTAAAATCGGGCTGGAGGGTGAACCCGAGCGGGTAGAGGAAGCAAAAGCCGTTCTCGCGGCTCACGTAAAGGCTGCTGCCCTCGGAGGGGGTCGGGCAGGCCGCGGCGGGGTCTGGGACGGGCGTGTCAGCGATTGGGGCGCGGGTGTCGGTTGGCACCGGCCCGGCGGGGGCAGTGGCCTGTGGGGGCGGCGTGGGGGCGGGGGTGGCAGTCTGCACCGCGACCAGCGAACAGGCCATTGTGGCCAGCAGCACGGTGGAGAGGATGGGCAGCCAGGCGGCATTCGGCTTGGGTTTCATCGGCGTTCCTTGTGGCGGAAATTGTGAAGATATTTTACCGGATATATCAACGATTTTCCAGGCGGGCGAGAGCGAAATCCGCGCTCAGCGGCACACCAGCCCGAACCACCAGACCACGCCGTAGAGGTTGGCGGCGATGCTGAGCAGGATGAGGATGCGCAATCCCCACGGGGCGCGCGGGCCTGCCGCCAGGCCCAGCAGGAGCATCACCGGGACGAGAAAATCGAGCAGGTATTTATAACCGAACTGCCACGCGCCGGTGTTGTAATAGAGCGCCAGCGGCACAAGGGTGGTGAAGATGGCGGCCCAGGCGCCCACGACCCACGGCTGGCGGCGCCCGGCAAGGCGCTTGAACGGCAGCGCACCTGCCAGGCCCAGCAGCGCCGGCGAGGCGAGCAGCATGCTCATCCCCTCCACGCTGGGCCGGTAGGCCGCGCACGGCGCGCGCCACACCGGCAGGTTGAGGAACATCACACGCAAATTGCGCAGGATGAAGACCGGGTGGAAGGTGCCGTAGGCCTGCAGGTCGCCGGCCATGAAGTCGGCCACGTTTTCGGTCAGGTAACCGTAATCGAGCGGGTTGCCGAAGCGCAGCCAGTTGTAGAAGAGCAGCGCTGCGCCCGCGGCGAGGATGGGCAGCCCCGTGGCGAGGCTCCAGCGCGCCAGGCCCCCGAAGCGGATGGGCCGGGCATCCTCACGGGCGTTTTGCACCCAAATGCCCAGCAGCAGCGGCGCGAAGACGAGGATGTGCGGGCGGGCCATCACCGCCAGGGCCAGCGCAGCGCCCGAAAGCCAGGCGGGCTTTCGCGTGACGGCCAGCGCCGCTGCCAGCAGCAACAGCGTGACGGTGACCTGCTGACTCATGAACCACATGCGCCCGTCGGTGCTCAGGTAAAAATGGGCCGTGCCAAAGGCAAAGAAAGCCGTCAACCAGAGCTGAGCGGGGGTTTGGGTGCGCGTCCAGCCGCGGCGGGCGGCCCAGCCCAGCAGGAGGAAGAGCAGGGCGGCGTTGAGCGCGCCGTTGGCCGCCGAATAGACCACGGTGTTGAAATCATCGAAGAGCAGCACCAGCGGAACCATGAGGATGGCCACCAGCGGCGGGTTGGCCACGTACCACTGGCCGTTGAAGAGGGTCAGGTCGTGAGTGTCGCTGGGGTTGGCCAGGTAGAGGCGGCCCTGCAGCCAGGCGCGCGCCAGCTCATCGAAGTAAGATTTGGCGGGGGTGAGGATGTTGCCCGCCAGCACGGCCGAGAGGCGGTAGGCGGCGAACACGGCGCAGAAGATGGCGGCTGCCGCAACATAACTGCGCGCCGAGGCGTACCAGGGGCGGTTTTGCATCCAGCCTGAGAGGGCGCCCAGCACCGCCAGGCAGGCCATGCCGGAAAGGCTCCAGGCGAAGAGGAAGGTGAAGCGGCGCAGGTCAATGGCCAGGCGCGTGCCGATCAGCAGTATGCCTGCCAGCAGTGCCGCGGGCAGCAGCGCCAGCCAGAGGAAGCGCGCCGCATCCGGCGGGGGCAGCCGCCGGACACGGCCTGGCAGATCGGGGAAGAGCAGCGCCAGGGCCGCCCCGGCCTGCAGGAGAGCCAGCGTCAGCCAGATGGCGAGCGGGCGCAGCTGGGCAAGGCCAAAGAGCTGCGTGGCGAGGACTTCATTCCAGGCCGCGAAGACCGGCGCGGCTGCCAGCAGGCCCACGAAGAGCGCGAGGAAGGGACGGGCCGGATGAAGG
Source organism: Anaerolinea sp. (assembly GCA_029975055.1). Lineage (GTDB taxonomy): Bacteria > Chloroflexota > Anaerolineae > Anaerolineales > Anaerolineaceae > Anaerolinea. Next base: position 359,788 of record JARKPU010000022.1, on the reverse strand, counting down.
GCGGCCTCCAGGCGGGCAGCCAGGCACTCGCGCGGGCCTTTGGCAAGCAGGGTCAGCCCCGCCCCAAGCAGCAGCAGAGCCGAGACAAGCCCCGCGGCCCCCAAAGCCAGGCGCGCGCGCGAGAAGCCCATCCAGGCGGCGTTTTGGGCTTCGGAAGGCTGGCTGAAGAGCAGCGCGAGCGCCCCTGCACCCTCCAGCGCAGAGAGGAGCAGCGCGCCGGGCAGGAGGAAGGGCCTTCGAGATGAGGTGGCGTCCATGGTCGGTGAGTGTATTGTACCAGCAGGGAGAGAAGTCGTTGCGGAATGAGTGATGAAAGGATGGGTAACGGGTGGGTTGTTTGCACTTTTTTTGTGCGTTGTATAATCATCTGCAAGGCTTATCTCATCGTCTCATAGACTTTTCGCCTGATCGACTTCCAACCTCAAGGAGCCAACCCATGCCCATTCGACAATCCGTTTGCATACCGATGGTGAACCGGGATCAAATCCCCCTGGATGTGTTCGTGCGCGAGGCGGCGGGAATCGGCTACCGGGCGGTGGAGGTCTGGGGACGCGATGAAACCTTTACCGAGCTGGCCGGGCTGTGCAGGCGATATGGGCTGGCCATTTCGCAGTTCAGCGGGCACGACAGCCTGGCAAACGGGTTGAACAACCCCGCCGAACACGCGCGCATCGAAGCCGAGCTGCGCGAATCGATCGATTTCGCCGCGCGGCACGGCGTGCCGGGGGTGATCTGCTTTTCGGGCAACCGGCGCGCCGGGCAAAGCGAGGAAGAAGCCATCGAGGCCACCGTGCAGGGCTTCCGGCGGGTCGCGCCGTATGCCGAGGAAAAGGGCGTCAACCTCAACCTGGAGCTGCTCAACACGCTGGTTGATCACCCCGGTTACCAGAACGATCACTCGGCCTGGGGGCTGGAGGTGTGCCGGCGGGTGGGCAGCCCGCGCGTCAAGCTGCTGTATGATATCTACCACATGCAGATCATGGAGGGCAACCTGATCCAGACCATCCGCGAGAACATCGGCTGGATCGGGCACTTCCACACGGCAGGCGTGCCGGGCCGGGGTGATATTGACGAGACGCAGGAGATCAACTACCGCGCGGTGTGCCAGGCCATCTCAGACGCAGGGTATGCGTATTACGTGGCGCACGAATACCGCCCGCGGGGCGAGGTGTTCGCTTCGCTGCGCAAAGCGTTCGAGATCTGCGACGTGTGAGCCCCTCATCCCGATCGGGTATATTTTTTCTGTAAATTGTGGGGCTTGCACCACAATTTACAGAAAAAGATACACACGATCTCCACAGGGGTGTGAAGCGCGTCTCCGTCCCTTCTCCCTGGGGGAGAAGGAGGAAAGCATTATACGGGAGGATTTTCGGTTATCATAAAGCGGTGAACCCTTTACCGGTACAGGTGAACCGATGAAAAAACTGGTATTCCTCGGCCTGCTTTTCCTGGCGGCCTGCGCGGGAGCGGCGCTGCCCGGGCTGAGCAGCCCCGCCCCGGGCGTCGAAAGCCCGCCGCCGGCCGCATCGCAGGCCAGCCTGACGCCCACCCCGCCGCCGCCCACCCTCACCGCCACCCCTGCCCCCACCGATACCCCCCTGCCCACCCCGACGCCCACGCTGCACCCGCTTTCCATCGAGGCGATGCGCCAGCGCGAATACCCGGGCAGCGATATTGTCATCGAGGACGAACTCGACCCCGGCTCCAATTATTACCGCTATTACGTCTCGTATCTTTCGGACGGATTGAAGATCTACGCGCTGATGACCGTGCCTTACGGCGAGCGGCCCCCCACCGGCTGGCCGGTGATCATCTTCAACCACGGGTATATCCCGCCGGACGTGTACCGCACCACCGAGCGCTACGTGGCCTACGTGGACGGCTTCGCGCGCAACGGCTACATCGTTTTCCGCTCCGATTACCGCGGGCACGATCGTTCGGAAGGGACCGCCTCCGGCGGCTACAGCTCCCCGGCCTATACCATTGACGTGCTCAACGCGGTCGGGTCGATCAAGCGCTACCCCGATGCCGACCCGAACCGCATCGGCATGTGGGGGCACTCGATGGGCGGGCACATCACCCTGCGGGCGATGGTGACCACGCGCGATATCAAAGCCGGGGTGATCTGGGCGGGCGTGGTGGCCTCGTACCCTGATATGATGATGCGCTGGCGCGCCACCCCGCCGGCCACGCTCTCGGCCGGGGCGCGCGGCTGGCGCAGCACGTTCGTCAACCTTTATGGCTCGCCGGAAGAGAACCCCGCGTTTTGGGCCTCGATCTCGCCGATCACCTACGTGGGCGAGGCGAGCGGGCCGCTGCAGCTCCATCACGGCGAGGAAGATGAGGATGTACCGCTGCTCTTCTCGCAGCTGCTTTACCAGGCTGCCCAAGAAGCCGGGCTGCCGGTGGAGCTTTACACGTACCCCGGCAACGATCACAACATCTCGCAATCGTTTTCGGCGGCGATGCAGCGCTCGATCGAGTTTTTTGACCGGTATGTGAAGGGAAGTCCATGAGATGATGTGGCGATGAGACGATGAGCAAATGAATGCTCGTCGTCTCGTTGACTTCATTCTTCGGCGACTTTCCAGTATAATAGAACATATATTCGCCCTTCCTGGAGCCGCCCGATGAGCCTGCCCGCCCTATCCATCCACGCCGCCCGCATGCTGGCGCTCGAAGCCCAAAAGCTGCGCCTGCCCCCCGCCGGACCGGCGCGCAAAGCAGACCTGCTCGATTCTATCCGCCGGATGGGGTTCTTGCAGATCGACACAATTCACATCGTGGCGCGCAGCCAGTACATGGTGCTCTTCAGCCGCGTTGGTCATTACCCACCCGCCTGGCTGGACGAATTGCTGGAGGAACGGCGGCTTTTCGAGTTCTGGGCGCACGCGGCCTGTTATTTGCCGATGGAGGATTTTGCCCTGCACCGCCGCCTGGCGCTGGAAAACAAGCGCATGTATTTCTGGCCCGATTGGTACGATCATCACCGCGAGATGGCCGAGGGGGTGCTGGGGCACATTCGCGCCAATGGTGAGGTGAGCTCGGCAGATTTCGAGAGCCAGAAGCAACCCGGCGGCTGGTGGAACTGGAAGGAAGAGAAGCTGGCCCTGGAATACTGGTTCTGTCGCAATGAACTGATGGTGACGCGGCGGAAGAACTTTCAACGCATGTATGACTTGCGCGAGCGCGTGCTGCCCGGCTGGGACGACTCCTGCGTTCCGCCCCTTGCGGAGGTGTACCGCACCCTGGCGCTGCGCAGCGTGGCGGCACTGGGCGTCACCCTGCGCGGTCAGGTGTGGGATTACTACCGGCTGCCCAAGAAGGAAACGCAAGCCGCGCTCAAAGACCTGCTTGCCGAGGGCAGGCTGCTGGAGGTGGCGGTGGAGGGCTGGGCTGAACCGGCGCTGGTGACGGCCGAAAGCGTTCCGCTCCTGGAGGCGGCGGAAAACGGCGGGTTGGAAGCCGGTTACACCACGCTGCTTTCGCCTTTCGACCCCCTGGTGAGCGACCGCAAGCGCACCCTGCAACTGTTCGGTTTCGATTTTTCCATCGAGTTTTACCTGCCCGCGCACAAGCGGCTCTACGGCTATTACCTGATGCCGCTGCTGCACAACGGCGCGCTGGTCGGCAGGCTGGATGCCAAGGCGCACCGCAAGGAAGGCGTCTTCGAGGTGAAAGGGCTTTTCCTGGAGAAGGGGGTTGAGCCTGCCCCCGGCCTGGGCCAGGCGCTGAAAGAGGCGATTGGGCGCTGCGCCGCCTGGCACAACACGCCGGAGGTGAAGATTGGCCGTGTGGAGCCGGAGGAATTGAGCCGGTATCTGTAGGTTGGCGCGGCCCAGCCTTCCCCGCAGGGTGCGGTCGATTTTATGACCGCACCCTCTTTCACCCGTCAAAAGGTGCAGTCCAAAGCGACTGCACCCTACCATATCCCCGATTCTCGCAGACCGCACCCTCTTTCATCGGTCAAAAGGTGCAGTCCAAAGCGCCTGCACCCTACCATGCCCCCCGATTCCCGTAGGGTGCGGTCGATCCTATGACCCCACCATTCCGGAGGTTCTGGTTTTGCCGAGGGAGTGTAGCCCAGCCGCTTGAGCAGGGCGGGATTGTCGCGCCAGTTTTCCAGCACTTTGACGTGCAGGTCGAGGAAGACGGTGCGCCCGCTCATCTTTTCGATCTCCTGGCGGGCGGTGGTGCCGATGCGTTTGAGCATCTCGCCGCCTTTGCCGATGACAATCGGCTTCTGCGACTCGCGCTCCACCAGCAGCGTGGCGGCGATGTAGGCCGTATCTTCCGAGCGCTCCTTGTATTCCTCGATGCGCACGGCGGTGGAGTGCGGCACTTCATCTTTGAGGTGGCGCAGCACGGCCTCGCGCACCAGGTCGGCGGCGATGTCGCGCTCGTAGAGGTCGGTCACCTGGTCTTCGTCGTAATAGGGCGGGCCGGGGGGCAGCCGGTCGAGGATGGCTTGCAGCAGGGAGTCGATCTGGTAGCCGCTGGAAGCCGAGACCATCACCACGAACGCCTGGGGGTAGAGCGAGCGGTACTCTTCCAGGCGCACGGGGCGCTGTTCATCGGAGACGAGGTCGATCTTATTCAAGGCCAGGACCACCTTGAGGGCGCCGTCGGCGCCGGCCTCGGCCAGGCGGGCGGCAGCCAGCTCGTCTTCGGGGTTGGGGCGCGCGGAGGCATCCACCAGCCAGAGCACCACGTCGGCATCCTTGAGCGCGTCGAGGGCGATCTGGTTCATCACCTCGCCCAGCTTGTGGACGGGCTTGTGAATGCCGGGCGTATCGACAAAGATGACCTGCGCTTCGGGCAGGGTGAGGATGCCCAGCTGGCGGCGGCGGGTGGTCTGCGGGCGCGGCGAGACGGCGGCGACCTTCTGCTGCAGGAAGGCGTTCATCAGGGTGCTCTTGCCCACGTTGGGCCGCCCGATGACGGCGACAAAGCCGGATTTGAAGCTGGGGGAAAGGCTGGAGTCAGGTGTATTCATGATCTGTTTATCAATTCTTCTCTCGTTGTCTGTCTGGCGTTCGGGCAACCAGGCGGGCAGGGGCCGGGGCGGCCGCTCGCTGCGCGCCCGGCTATTCCTTCACCCCATAGCCGGCAGCCCGCAGGGCCTGGAGCGCGCCGGGCAGGTCGGCCTGTTTGACGAGGATGTAGTCGGTATCGAAGGTGGAGACGGCGAACAGGCTGATCTGCGCCCCGGCCAGCGCCCCGGCGATGCCCGCCAGCACGCCCACCATGGTGAACCCGAGCGGCCCGGCCACCTTGAGCGCGCGCCAGCCCGGCTCGCGCAGCACGCCGGCAGGGACGCATTCCTGCGGGCAGATCACCGAAAGCTCGTCGGCGGTGCGCGTGAAGGCGGTGAAGGGCCCGTGCATGGCCCAGGCGGGCAGCCCGGCGCTTGGATCGAGGCGGCAAACGGCCAGTTCGCCGGGGAGGACGCGCATGTCGAGGTTCAAAGGCAATGCTCCATGGCGCTCAGATGCTCAGGCCGCCCTCCAGGCGCAGGAGGAAGGCTTTGGTTTGGATGCCGCCCGGTGCGCCGTAGCCGTGCAGCTTGCCGTCGCTGCCCACCACGCGGTGGCAGGGCACCACAATGGGCACCGGGTTACCCGCCATGGCGGCGCCGACTGCCCTGCCCGCGCGCGGGCTGCCGAGCTGGGCCGCCAGCTGCGCATAGGTGCGGACCTGCCCGTAGGGGATTTCGGCGCAGGCCCGCAGCGCACGCAGGTTGAAGGGCGCCAGGCCGCTCCAATCGATGGGCAGGTCGAACTGCTCGCGCTTGCGCTGGAAGTACTCGTCCAGCTGGCGCAAAGCCAGCGCAAGCAGCGCGGGGCTTTTTCCCTGGGCGGCGGCTTCGATGGGCGCGCCGATGACGACGCGCGCCAGCCCCAGGCTCGAAACCGCCACCCACACCGGGCCGATGGGCGTTTGGGGCAGACGGTCAGACCAAAGCACGCGGGGTTGGGAGAAGAGTGCGTTTTGCATGGCGGGGCGGTCAGACGGTCCACACCCGGCGGCTGGAGGTGTTGGGCACGTTGATGGTGGGGAAGACGGTCGTGGTGGTGATGACGGCGCCGTCGGTGCTGCTCTGCAGGCTGAAGGGGTTGCCTTCGGGGTCGCTGCCGTCACAGGCCAGCCAGCCGGGGGCGGGTTCGTAGAGCGGGCCAAGCTGCACGCCGCGGGCCAGCAGGTCTTTGCGGGTGAAGATCACATCCGGCACGCGGAAGACGAGGCGCATGCGCCCGGGCAGCGGAGCCGGGGTCTGGCTGGCATCGAGGGCCAGCGTGCAAGCGCCTGCGTCGAGCCGGGTGCGCGCGCCGTCGCCCGGATCGGCGGGAATCAACCGCAGGCCGAGCAGATCGCGGTAAAAGGCAAGCTCCGCGGGCAGGTCGAGCACGTGGATGATGATTTCGCTCAGTTCGTTGGCTTCGGGCATACGCTGGCTTTCACTTCACAGTGATTTTACCAGCATGGAGGGCAATTGTTGTGATAGATTTGCCGAATCCTCGTAAAATAGTGTATATTCGTAGTAGAGGATTGGCCTGCGAGCCAAGAGGTCAAAGAGAGGTGAAGGCGATGGGTGCTGATCAGAAACCAGACTGTCACATCCATCGGCGGGTTGTCGTTAAAGCTATAATCCAATTGCTGCTCCTTCCTTTCCCTTTGACAAATCCTCGTATGTCGGTATAATCAGCGATTATTCCAGTGGGGATTGAGTGACAACCGCATAGAAGACAGGAGGTGTTGCCCAGAAACAGTGGCGTTGTTGCCTATCTCTGCCTGACCCTCAGGCACAGTTTGACCGAATTCGCTAAAGGAGGAGAGACTGTGAATAAGAGATCGTTGTTCAATGTTGTAGGGTTATTGATGGTGTTAAGCCTGCTCCTGGCAGCCTGCCAGCCGCAAGCCACCGCCCCCGCGGAGCCGACCGCGGCTCCGACGACCGCCCCCGAGCCAACCAAGGCCCCCGAGCCGACCAAAGCTCCCGAAGCAACCCCCACCGAGGCTGCGCCCGCCTACGAACCGATGAAGGTGGAAGCGCCCAGCTGCGATTACGGCGGTGAGTTCAAGTCCATCGAGGCGGTCGATGAACTGACCGTGAAATTCACCCTGTGCTACCCCGACCCGGCCTTCCTCTCGAAGGTGGCCTTCAACGTCTTCTCGATCGCCGATAAAGACTATCTGGATCAGATGGGCGGCGACTCGGTGAAGATGAGCGACAACCCCAACGGCACCGGCCCCTATAAAGTGGCCTCGTGGACGCGCGGCGACAATGTGACCTTCGAGGCCAACCCCGATTACTGGGGCGAGAAAGCCAAGGAGAAGACCGTCATCTTCCGCTGGTCCGAGCAGTCGGCTCAGCGCCTGCTGGAACTCCAGTCGGGCAACGTGGACGGCATCGACAACCCCGCCCCGGAAGATTTCGAGACCATCCAGAACGATTCGACCCTGGCGCTCTACCCGCGCGACCCGTTGAACATCTTCTATGTCGGCTTCAATGTGGACCTGCCCCCCTTCAATAACGAGAAGGTGCGCCAGGCCTTTGCCCAGGCGATTGACCGGCAGCGCATCGTGGATGAATACCTGCCCGTGGGTTCGATCGTGGCGAATGTTTTCGTCCCGCCGGCGCTGAAACCCGGGTATTCCAACACCCCGGCCTACTACTCTTATAACAAGGATGCCGCCAAGGCCCTACTCACCGAAGCCGGCTTCGACTTCAACCAGGAAGTGACCCTTTCCTTCCGCAACGTGGTGCGCAGCTACCTGGCCACCCCCGATAAGGTGGCTCAGGAGATCCAGGCCCAGCTCGCCGAGATCGGCGTGAAAGTGAAGCTGGAAGAAGTTGAATCCACCGCGTTCATCGACGCGACCTCGGCCGGTGAGAAAGCCTTCTACCTGTTAGGCTGGGGCGCCGACTACCCGGATGCGACCAACTTCTACGATTATCACTTCGCCAACGACGCCAACAAGCAGTTCGGCACGCTCTTCCCCGATATTGCCGATCCGATCCGCGCGGCTGCGAAGATTGCCGACCCGGCCGAACGCCAGAAGCTCTATGACCAGGCGAACGCGGCCCTCAAAGAGCACGTCCCGATGATCCCGATCTCGCACGCCGTTTCGGCGATTGCCTTCAAGGCCGGCGAGGAAGGCGTGGCCGCCAGCCCGCTGAACAACGAGAAATTCGGTGTGATTTCGAACGGCACCGGCAAGATCGTCTGGATGCAGAACGGTGAACCGGCTGCGCTGTGGTGCTCGGACGAGACCGACGGCGAGACGCTGCGCGCCTGCCTGCAGGTTTGGGAACCGCTGTATGATTACAAGGTCGGCAGCGTCGAGGTGGAGCCCGCCCTGGCGGAAAGCTACACCGTGAACGCGGATGCGACCGAGTGGGTCTTCAAACTGCGCCCGGGCGTCAAGTTCCATAACGGCGCCGCGCTCGATGCGAACGATGTGGTGGCGACCTTTGTCTCCCAGTGGGATGCGAAGGACCCCAATCACAAGGGCCGCACGGGCACCTTCGAGTACTTCGGAGCCTTCTTCGGAAAATTCCTGAACGGGGAATAACCCGCCCAACCGGGTGGCTTGGGCGGCCGCAAGGCCCCCAAGCCACCTTTTTATTCCCACGGAGCATAGTGCATGCTTCAATTTGTGGCGCGACGTTTGATTCTGCTCGTCCCCGTGTTGATCGGCATTGTGCTGGTCACTTTTATTATTGTGCGCGCGATCCCCGGCGATGCGTGTAAAGCGATGCTCGGCGAAAAGGCCACCGAAGCCACCTGCAATGCATTCAAGGAGCGCTACGGGCTGAACGACAACATTTTCGTCCAGTTTGGGCGCTACCTGCTCAACATGGCGAAGGGCGATTTCGGCATGTCGCTGCGTTTTGGCCGCCCGGTGATGGACCTGCTTTCGGAGCGGCTGCCGCTGACGATCGAGCTGACGATCGTGGCGATGATCTTCTCGACGGTGGTGGGTATCTCTCTGGGTGTCATTTCGGCCCTAAAGCGCAATACTTTCATCGATTCGCTCACGATGATGATCGCCAACATCGGCGTTTCGATGCCCGTCTTTGTGCTTGGGCTGGTGCTGGCCTACATCTTCGCGCTCCTGCTCAAAGACACCCCGCTTTCGCTGCCGCCTTCCGGGCGGTTGACCTCGGGCATTGCGCTCACCCCGCTGGTCAAGTATTGGGATTTGACCGGAATCAGCGGGGTGAAGAAGTTCGCCGTGGATTTCCTCTCCAATTCCTTGCTGTTCAACAGCCTGATCACCGGCAACTGGCAGCCTTTCGGCGACGGGCTCAAGCACCTGATCCTTCCGGCGGTGGCGGTGGGGACGATCCCGATGGCGATTATCGCGCGCATGACGCGTTCGAGCCTGCTGGAAGTGCTCGGCCTCGATTATATCCGCACGGCGCGCGCGAAAGGCCTGGTGTATAACAAGGTGATCTCGCGGCACGCCATGCGCAACGCGATGGTGCCGATCGTCACGATCATCGGCCTGGAGGTCGGCTCGCTGCTTTCGGGCGCGGTGCTCACCGAGACGGTCTTTTCTCTGCCGGGGGTGGGCACGGCGCTCGTGTCTGCCATCCTGGCGCGCGATTACCCCGTGGTGCAGGGCTTTACCCTGGTCGTCGCCATGATCTTTATCATCGCCAACCTGGTGGTGGACCTATCCTATGCGTATCTCGACCCGCGCATCCGCCTGGAATGACGACCCATCCCGTTAGAAGCGAGAGTCAACTTTCATGAGCGCAGCCACCTTAACCGCCTCATCCACCGAAGCCAATATGCGGCGCATGTCGCCCACCCGTGAAGCGCTGCGCAGGCTCGTCAAGCACCGCTCCGCGCAGATTGGCATGGTGATTCTGGGCTTCATGGTCTTGATCGCGATCTTTGCCCCGTTGATCGCCCCTTACGACCCCTACGCCCGCCAGTTGGGCGCCAAGCGGCGCTCTGCACCCTGCATTCACCTGCTGGGCTGCCCTGCCGACCAGCCGCAGCACATCTTCGGCATCGACAGCAACAGCCGCGACCTGTTTTCGCGTGTGCTGTTTGGATCGCGCCTCTCGCTGCAGGTGGGTTTTGCCACCATCACCTTCGCCATCCTCATCGGAGGGCTGATCGGCGCGCTTTCGGCCTATGCGGGCGGCTGGGTGGATAACATCCTGATGCGTTCGATGGACGTGTTGATGGCGTTCCCAAGCCTGCTGCTGGCGATCGCCATTGTGGCGGTGCTGGGCACCGGGCTGATCAACGCGCTTTTAGCGATTGGGATCGTCTCCATTCCGCGTTATGCGCGCCTGGTGCGCTCCACGGTGCTGCAGGTGCGCGACCTGGAGTATGTGCAGGCTTCGCGCGCGCTGGGCGCCGGCGGGCTGCACGTGCTCTTCCTGCGCATCCTGCCGAACGCGATCACCCCGTTGATCGTGCAGGGCACGCTGGGCATCGCCGGGGCGATCATCGATGCGGCGGCGCTCTCTTTCCTCGGGCTGGGCGCCGAGCCGCCGCGCCCCGAGTGGGGGCTGATGCTGGGCGAGGAGAAGAACAGCGTGTTCAACGCCCCGCACCTGGTGTTCTTCCCGGGCCTGGCGATTATGCTGACGGTGTTGAGCTTCAACCTGCTGGGCGACGGCCTGCGCGATGCGCTCGACCCGCGCCTGCGCGGCAGCAACGCGTAATTATTCCGGTTAGCGAGACAACAGACTCGACGGACAGACCCCCTATCCAAACCCTCCCCCAAAAATCGTCGCGACGATTTTGGAGGGAGGGCCAGGGTGGGGGTTGCACCGGCTTCAGCATGAAAGCCTTTGTAGGGTGCGCTCGATCGTTGAGCGCACCATCATATACTGATGGGGAGGGAAGAACCTCTCCTGAACTATCCCTGAAGAGGAGGGAATGACTTCTTTCATCCTCCCAGGTCGGGCTCGTAGATGATGACCCCTTCGCCGCGGTCGTTGACCAGGCAGCCCGGTGCGCTGCGATTGACCACCGCGATGATCAGCAAGTCGCCCACCGCGCCGGAGGTGTTGAGCGAGAGGGCCAGCGCCAGCGGGAGAATCCAGCCCGCCGGGGCCACCGCCAGCAGCAGCAGGCAGGCCGCGCCGATGAGCACGAGCGGGGCCAGGCCGATCACGCGGTAGATGGCGCGGGGAATGTACCAATCGGGCGCGGCGGCGTAAGCGTAGGCGAGGCGCAGCCCAAAGGCCGGGCGGCTGCCGGTGAAGAGCCAGAAGAACAGCCCGTGGACAAGTTCGTGCAGGAGGATGACCCCCGCGGCGAGCGCGACGATCTTGAGCAGCGAGAGCAGCAGCCCGGGGCCGATGACGATATCGAGCGTGTCGCCGAGCAGGCCGGGGCGCACGCGGTTGACCAGCACGCCCAGCAGCCCGAAGATGACCAGGAAGAGGATGATGGCCGCGATGTTCAGGCCAAGCGCCAGGGCGCGGTCTTTGAAGAGGTTGATCTCCTTGGTGGGCCGGTAACCCTCCGGGAGGCTGCGCGTGGGGGTTCTCATGCCGCCTCCGGGGCCGCAAGCGCGGCATGTGAAGTTTGGACGAAGGCAAGGGCGGGTTTCATCTTACTCCACTGCTACCTTCACTACAATTTTAACAACCTTATCCGGTTTGCCCCAGGCCAGCTTGGGGGCGTGGGCATCTTCAGGGAAGAAGACGCACGCCTGCCCGGCGCGCACCAGCACCGGAGAGACCTCGGCGGCGGGGAGCGTTCCGGTCTGGACGTCCTTCTCCGGGTTGTAGGCGCTCAAGCTCTGCACGGCGGAGAGGTGCGCCCAGCCCATCACCTCGCCGCCGGAGACGACGTATTGGATGTCGATGTACCGGCGGTGGGCTTCCAGCTCCACCAGCGGGCCGGCGGGAGATGTCTCGAAGGATTGCAGCATGGCGTAGACCCGCGCGCCGTCCACCTCCAGGCGGGCGGGCAGCCCCTCGCCGGTGCGGTGCGCGGCGAGGAAATCGAGCGCTTTGCGCAGGCTGGGGGTGAGAGCCATGCGGGGGGGCAAGTGATCGAGCGTGGAAATGATCATGCGGTTACCTCGGCAATGGGTTTGATTGTTATTGTATCCGAGATTACGGCATTGGCCACCCGTGCGCGGATTCCAATGCGACGAGGAGTGAAGAACGGTTTGCCTTTTTCGTCGACTCTTCTCTCATCATCTCGTTGTCCCTCCTCGGGGAACAAACCTGCCCTCCTGCGCGTTGTATAATCAAGGTATGCCTTTGGTTCGCTGCAAGGAGCGCTCATGAACCCCACCCGTCCGGCCCCGGCCCGCCGCCGGTTAACCGTTGTTTTGTCGATTCTCCTGCTCGCCAGCCTGGCCTGCACCCTGCCGGCCATCGGCGGGGCAAAGCCCACGCCCACCACGCCGCCGCAGCCCACCTCGGCCCCTTCGGGCGGCGCGGAAAAGCCCCTCCGGCAGGAAGAACTGCCCCCTGCGCTGGTGGAGACCGACCCGCCCGCGGGCAGCGAGATCGCTCCCGGCGCGGCGCTGACCTTTTTCTTCAACCAGGCTATGCAGCGAGCAACGGTGGAAGCGGCCCTGCAGGGGCAGCCCGCCCTGGTGGGGAGCTTCGAGTGGCTGGATGACGCCACGGTGCGCTTCACCCCCGGCCAACCCTTCCCGGCGGGTGCGCAGATCGAAGTGCTGTTGACCTCCGCGGCCAAAGCCGTCAACGGGCAGGCCCTGCCCGAGCCGGTGGAGCTGCGCTTCCAGGTGGCCGATAGTTTGCGCGTCTCCGAGCGGCTGCCCAAACCGGGGACGGCCGAAGCCAACCCGTCCTCGGCCGTGGTGGTCACCTTCAACCGGCCGGTGGTGCCGCTGGGCGCCGACCCCGCCGCGCAGCCGGGCGCCTTCACCTTGCAGCCCGAGGCTGCCGGGCGCGGCGAGTGGCTCAACACCTCCACTTATATCTTCTACCCGCAGCCGGCCCTGGCGGGCGGCGTGGAATATCGCGTGGCGCTCGACCCGGCCCTGGTCTCATCGGATGGCGTGCCGCTCACCCTGGAAGGGCTGGAGCCGCAGGATTGGACCTTCACCACCGCGCTGCCCGCGGTGAGCGCGGTGATGTTTGGCGAGAACGACCGCCTGGAGCTGGACGGCAAGGTGAAGGTGACCTTCAACCAGCCGATGGACACCGCCAGCGTGGAGCAGAACCTGAGCCTTGTCCCGGAGGGCGGCGCGGGCGTGCCGTTGAAGTACGAATGGGACGAAAAGGGCGTCACGGTCACGCTCCAGCCGCAGGGGCTGCTGGAGCGCGGCGTGCTCTATGACGTGGTGGTAAAGCCCGGGGCGCGCAGCCTGGGCGGCGCGCCGATCGGCGTGGAAACGAGCTTCTCGCACCGCTCGACGCCCGCCCTGGGGGTGGAATCTACCACGCCGCCGGCAGGCAAGTTGATGAACGCCAACTTCGGCCAGGGCTATTACATGATCACCCTGACGGCCCCGCTCGCAAAGCAGCAGGACCTTGCCGCTTTGGTCACTGTTGAACCGGCAGTGAGCGGGTTGCGCGTTTCCAACACCTACGATATGTACACGTTGACGCTGGACGGCTCGTTCCAGCCCTCCACCACCTACACCGTCACCCTGGCGGCGGGTTTGCAAGACCGCTGGGGCGGCACGCTGGGCCAGCCGGTGAGCCTACAGGTGCGCACCGAAACGCCCCCGCCGCAGCTCGTCATCCCGCTGGCGCAGGCGGGCGCGCCGGCCTTCTTCATCCCCGCCGGCGAGACGGGCCTGGACGTGCGCGTCACCAACCTGGCCCAGGCGCAGCTCAGGCGCGCCAGCCTGACGCTGGATGAATTCATCGCTTCGTTTGGCTCCGGGCAGCCCGGCCCGGCAGGCTCGGCGGTCAGGAGCTGGACGGAGACCTTCTCCGCCCCGGCCGATCGCTCGACCGGCGCGCGCATCCGGCTCGACCCTTCCGGCGCGGGCCTGGCGCCCGGGCTGTATTCGCTCACCGTCAACGCCCCCGGCCTGGACGAGAGCTCGAACCGCTCGTACCTGCTCGTCGCCAGCAGCATCCACCTGACGATCAAGCTCAGCCGCAGCCAGGCAGTGGTTTGGGCGGTGGACCTGGCGCAGAACCGCCCGGCAGCCGGGCTGCGCATCCGTCTGCTGAGCTTCACCACGCCGGACCTCGGCGCGTGCATCACCAATGCCGACGGCATTTGCAGCGTGGACCTGCCGGAGCGCAACGATATCTACGAGGGCGTGCATGCCGTGGCCGGCCAGCCCGGAGATGCGCAGTTTGGCTTCGTCTCCTCCCTGATGAGCCAGGGCACCAGCGCCTGGGAAACAGGCATGCCGTTCGATTACCAGCCCGACCCGCGCTTTGTGTATCTCTACACCGACCGGCTGATCTACCGGCCCGGGCAGACGGTGAACTTCAAGGCCGTGCTGCGCGAGAAGGATAACGGGCGCTACTCTGCGCTCGACCTGAGCGCGGTGGATGTGCGCGTCATGCCGCCCTACGACCCGACGATGGCCGAGCAGCAGCCGCTCACCACGCTGAACCTGCCGGTTTCGGGCTACGGCGCGGTCAGCGGCTCGTTTGACCTGCCCGCCGATGCGCAGCCGGGGTATTACTCGATCGACCTGCTCGAACTGAGCGCCAGCCTCTCCTTCCAGGTGGCCAGTTACCGCAAGCCGGAGTTCGACCTGCAGGCGGCCTTTGCTAAAACCGATTACCAGCTTGGCGAGGGGCTCTCGGCGAGCATCTCGGCGGCGTATTACTTCGGCGCGCCGGTGAGCGACCTGCCGGTGAGCTGGAACCTCTACAGCCGCCCCGATTTTATCTACCTCCCCGGCGGGATGCAGGTGGGCGCGTATGATGACTCGTGGCTTTACCCGCCCGACCAGTTCGCTCCCGGGATGGGGCAGTTCATCGCCCAGGGCCAGGCCCAGACGGGCGCCGACGGCAGGCTGGTGATCGATATCCCCGCGCAGACGCTGGTTGATATGGGCTTCACCGGCCGCCGCACGCTGGTGCTGGAAGTTTCGGCGATGGATGAGAGCAACCGGCCGGTGAGCGTGCGCGCCGAGGCCGAGCTGCACCCGGCCAGCTTCTACATCGGCCTGCGCGCCGATTCGTGGTCTGCCCAGGCCGGAGAGGAGCAGGGCTTCACCATCCAGACCCTCGATTGGGAAGACCAACCCGCCGGAGCGCACGACCTGCTGGCGGTCTTCAGCCGGGTGGAATGGGTGCAGGAGGGCGATGATACCTCGCCGTATGGCTACCCGGCCTTCAAGAAGGTGTTGACGGAGATCGGCAGCGCCAACCTGACCACCGACGGCCTTGGGCAGGCGCGGGTGGCCTTTACCCCGCCGGATGGCGGAACCTACCAGTTGAGCGTCTCGGGCGAGGGGGCCGTGAGCGAGCTGTTGATCTGGGCGATGGGGCCGGGCATGGCGCCCTGGCCGAAGCTCTCGAACCAGCGCTTGCGGCTGGAGGCCGACGCCGCCGAATATAAACCTGGGCAGGCGGCGAAGATCCGCATCCCCAACCCGTTTGCGGGCGGCGCGCTGGCGCTGGTGAGCGTGGAACGCAGCCGCGTGATGCGCACCTACGTCCGGCAGGTGAGCGCGGCGCTGGAGGAGTTCGAGCTGCCGATCGAAGCGATCGATGCGCCGAATGTGTATGTTTCGGTGATCCTGCTCGGCAAGAATGAGAAAGGCCAGCCGGATTTCCGCCTGGGGTATCTCCAGTTGAAGGTGGACCCCGCCGCGCTGCGGCTTTCGGTGGAGGCGGCCTTCGACCCGCCCCAGGCCGGGCCGGGCCAGGAGGTGAAGCTCAGCCTGTTGGCGCAGGATGCAAGCGGGCGGCCCGTGCAGGGAGAGTTCTCGCTGGCGCTGGTGGATAAAGCCGCGCTGGCGCTGGCCGACCCCAACTCGCCGGATATCTTCGAGGCCTTCTACGGCCCGCAGAACCTGGCCGTGCAGACCGGCATGGACCTGACGGCCTCGGCCAGCCGGCTGGTGACCGCGCTGGCGGGCGGGCGCGGCGGCGGGGGCGGCGGTGATCTGGCCGCCAACCCGGGCGAGCGCACCGAGTTCAAAGACACGGCCGCCTGGTACCCCTCGATCGAGACCAACGCCGACGGGCGGGCCGAGTTGAC
This sequence comes from Anaerolinea sp., assembly GCA_029975055.1. Taxonomy (GTDB): domain Bacteria; phylum Chloroflexota; class Anaerolineae; order Anaerolineales; family Anaerolineaceae; genus Anaerolinea. The sequence continues at coordinate 343,643 of JARKPU010000022.1, read as the reverse complement.
CCTGCGGCTGCCCGATAACCTGACCACCTGGGTGGCCGATGTGCGCGGGTTAACCGGCGATACGCTGGCCGGCGAGGCACGCGTGGAGATCATCGCCACCAAGCCGCTGCTCATCCGCCCGGTGGCGCCGCGCTTTTTGGTGGCGGGAGATCATATCCAGCTCGGCGCGATCGTGCAGAATAACACCGGCGGGGCGCTTTCGGCGGATGTGAGCCTGGAAGCCCCCGGCCTGACGCTGGACAACCCCGCCTCGGCCGTTCAATCGGTGGAGGTGCCCGCCAACGGGCGCGTGCGCGTGGACTGGAACGCCACGGTGCAAGACGGCCCTGCGGTGGACCCCGTCTTCCGCGTCCAGGCCGGCGACCTGGAAGACATCACCCACACCGAACGCGGCGCGCTGCCGGTGCTGAGCTATACCGCCCCGCAGACCTTTGGCACGGCCGGGCTGCTGGCCGAGGGAGGCGAGCGCCTGGAGGTCGTCAGCCTGCCGCGCAGCTTCACGCCGACCGGCGGCGAACTGCGCCTGGAGTTGACCCCCTCGCTGGCGGCGACGGTGCTGCGCGGGCTGGAGGCGCTGGAAACCTTCCCGGACGACTTCGCCGAGCCGGTGATCTCGCGCCTGATGGCCAACGCCGCGGCATACCGCGCGCTGAAAGACTTCAACCTTGATGCCCCCGACCTGCAATCTACCCTGCAGGCCAACATCCGCACCGATCTGCGCCGCCTGCTCCAACTGCAGGCCTACGACGGCGGGTGGAATTGGGGCTTCGACGGCGGGCAAAGCGACCTGCGCCTCTCGGCTTACGCGCTGCTGGCGCTCAGCCAGGCCGCCAAAGCCGATTTCTTCGTCAACCCCGATGCCCTCCGGCGCGCGCAGCAGTTTGTCCTCTCCGGGCTGCAAACCCCCGCCGCGACGATGAAGAACGCCGAGGTGGAGCAGCAGGCGCTCTTCTATTACGCCCTGCAGCAATCGGGTTCGGTGCCCGACCCGGGCGCGCTCTATGAGTGGCGCGAGAAGCTCAGCCCGGCGGGCAAGGGGCTGCTGGCGCTGGCGCTGGAAGGCTTTGCCCCCGGCGACGAGCGCGCCAGGACGCTGGTCTCTGACCTGGCCGGCCTGGCCGATCGCAGCGCCACCGGCGCGAGCTGGCAGCCGGCGGTGGAAGATTGGCAGAACTGGAGCACGCCCGTTTACACGACGGCCGTGGTGACGCAAGCCATCGCCACCATCGACCCGGCCTCGCCACTGCTGACCGATGCGGTGCGCTACATGGTGCTGCACCGGCGGCCCAACGGCTGCTGGAATTCATCTTACGACTCAGCCTGGGTGCTGCTGGCGCTCAGCCAGGCGCTCAAATCGACGGGCGACCTGCAGGCCAGTTACACCTACCAGGCCACGCTCAACGGGGCCATCATGGCCAGCGGAAGCGCCGAAGGCCCGCAGGGCGCGCTCAACCCGGTGACGGCGGTGGTGCCGCTCAGCCAGTTGAACGCCGAAGGCCCCAATTCGCTGAGGATCAAGCGCGAGCCGGGCGACGGGCGCCTGTATTACCGCGCTTACCTGCAGGTGAGCCGCCCCGCGGGCGACGCCCCGGCCATGTCCAGCGGGTTGTATATCCAGCGCGAGTACTTCACCGGCGGGTTAGACTGCCGCGCTGTGGAATGCACCCCGGTGACGGAAGCCGAGCTGGGCAGCGCCGGCGGCCTGGTGGTGCGCCTGACGGTGACCCTGCCGAAAGATATGTATTACGTAGTGGTGGAAGACGCCATCCCCTCCGGGGCGGAGGTGATCGACCCGAATTTGAAGACCAGCCGCCAGGGCTTTGTGAACACCGACCTGCCGCCCGACCAGCAGTTCGACCCGCAAGACCCCTTCAGGGGCGGCTGGGGCTGGTGGCGCTTTGGCGCGGCGCGCATCTTTGACGACCATGTGAGGTGGATCGCGCCGTACCTGCCGGCGGGCACTTACACGCTCACCTACCGGCTCTCGCCGGTGCTGGCGGGAGAGTTTCAGGTGATGCCGGCGCATGCCTGGCAGTATTACTTCCCCGAGGTGGAGGGGCGCAGCGCCGGGAGCGTGCTGAAGATTAAATAACCACCCCGCCCCCATTGCCCCCGCCCCTCAAGGGGCGGGGGAAAGAACATCGAAAGAGAGGGTTGCGGCACGGGAAGCGCCGCAACCCTCTCTTCCCTGTTTCTTAGCGCAGTATTGCCACAGCGGCCACGGCGGCCAGCGCGAGGCCTTCGAGGGCGGCTACCGTCCAGACGAGCAGCGGGTCGCGCCTGTCTTCCAGGTGCAGGCTGGGGTAGACACCGCCGATTTCCATCTTCGGCCCGGCAAGCCAGGCGAAAACCGCCCCGCCGACCAAGCCGCCCAGGTGGCCCCAGTTATCAATGCCCGGCGAAAGGCCCAGCCCCAGGTTGATGACGATGATGAAGAGCAGGTTGCCCAGCATGCGCGCCGAATTCTTGCCGAAGATGCGCCGGTTCTGGAAGATGAAAACCGCCTCGGCGGCCACCAGCCCGAAGAGCGCCGTGGAAGCCCCCGCCGATGGGCTGGCCGAGAGGATGAACGAGGCCAGGTTGCCCGCAAACGCCCCCAGCACATAGAGCAGGAAGAAGCGCGCGTGCCCGTAGTGGCGTTCGAGGCCGGAACCGATCGAATAGAGCGCGTACATGTTGAAGGCGATGTGCGCAATGCTCACGTGCAGCAGCGCCGGGGTGAAGAAGCGCCACAGCTGCCCCTGGCGGATGAGTTCGTTGACCTTGGCGCCGTAGGCGATCAAAAAATCGCCGCCGAGCAGGTATTCGCCGGCCATTTGCAGCAAGAAGACCACGATCGTCACGCCCAGGAGCACATACGTGACCACCGGACGCGCGTTCGGCAGGCGCACTTCCACGCGCACGGGCTGCACCTGGCCGATTTCAACCGGGCCTTGCGGCTCCGTATCTTCGGGCCTGGAGGGGAAGGGCGGCAGGCTCACAGGCAGATCCTGCGCGGGTGCACGCGGTGGTGCTCGGCGTTGATGATATCCACGATGGTATCCACGGCTTCGTCCAGGCGGTGCTGCGCATTGACCACCACGTAATCGAAGTTGGGCAGTTGTTTCATCTCTTCGCGCGCGGTGCTCACCCGCAGGGCCAGGCTTTCGGGCGTTTCGGTCCTGCGGTTGCACAGGCGCTCCAGCCATTCTTCCTGGTTATCGGGGATGAGGAAGATCAGCAGCGCCTCGGGGCAAAGCTTTTTGAGCGCGGCGGCCCCCTGCACATCCACGCGCAGGAGCACATCCAGGCCGCTGGCCAGCGCCTCGCGAATTTGCGGCTTTGGCACGCCTTTGTAATCCTGATAGACCATCGCGTACTCGATGAACTCGTTCTGGCGGATCATTGCCTCGAAGTTCTCGCGGGAGGTGAAGAAGTAATCCACGCCGTGCACCTCATCTTCGCGCGGGGCGCGGCTCGTCATGGTGACGACGAAGTGGATGGGCAGGCCGCGCGCCTGCATGGCCTTCACCACGGCGTCTTTGCCGACGCCGGAAGGCCCGGAGATGACGATCATCAAAGGCTGGGGGTGGTACACGTCGAAGGAGAGGGTCTCTTGTTCCATCACGATCACAATGTGGCTGCTTTCTTCTCTTCTTGAGTAGATTGGATGGTCTGATTATAATTGAAAAGGCGCCCGGCTGGCGAATCGGCCGTCTGCCTGGCCTGTGGGCCGCCGGACGCGCGGACAAGAAGACCCTGGAGAGTGAGCATGCCTTATTACGATTACCGCTGCCTGGATTGCCGCCGGCGGTTTACCGCCTTCTTCACCTTTGCCGAGTACGGCAAAAAGCCTGCCATCTGCCCGCACTGCCAGAGCACGAACGTCCAGCGGCGCATCAACAAGGTGCGCGTGGCCCGCTCGGATGAGAGCCGCCTGGAGAGCATGGCCGATCCTTCCCGCCTGGCCGGGCTGGAGGACGACCCCAAAGCCCTCGGGCGCATGATGCGCGAGATGAGCCGCGAGACGGGCGAAGATATGGGCCCCGAGTTCGACGAAGTGGTGAACCGGCTCGAATCGGGGCAGGACCCCGAGTCGATCGAACGCGATATGCCCGAACTGGCCGAGGGCGGCGGCGAGATGGGCGGCATGGGCGGGATGGGGGATATGGGCGGCCTGGGAGAGGATGATTTCTAGCTTTCTTTCTTAATTCACCAGCCGTTTCAGTTCGTCGAATGAAGTGACCCGGGCGATGGTGTTCAAGAACTCAGCCAGGGAAGCCGAGCGCGCGCGCAGCGCCTGCACCGCCGGGCCGACAGGGTCTTCGCCGGAAGCTCCGCCGCCGGGCGAGTCGTTGTAGGCGCCGTAGAAGGCAAAATAGGCCTGGTTGAGTTTGCGGATCAGGTAGCCGTGGTCCCAGAAGAACTGGCGGCGCGCTTCCATATAGGCTTCGGCGGCTTCGACCTTGCCCTGGGCGAGCAGTTCTTCGGCCGTCACGCGCGTGATGCGCATTTCCTTGCGGAAGTCGAACTCGGGCGGTTCGGAAGGCTGGGCGGGCCGGGGGGGCCGGGGGGGTTCTTCGACCGGCGGGGGCGGGGCCTTTTCGGGGTAAAAGCGCCGGATGAGCAGCGCGCCCACCTCTTTGCCGACGATGCTGGCGGTGGTTTCGTTGATCGTGCGCAGCTCGGGCGAGGTGTCGTAATTGATCCCCAGCGGGCGAAGCGTCAGGTAATTGTGCGTCCACTCGTGCGAGACGACCTCGGCCAGCCAGTTGATATCGGTGGTGCTTTGCACCATGGTGGGGTAAACCCCCACGCCGCCGATGCCGACCACCAGGGCAGAGCGGTCTAGCTGGCGGGTGACCGAGTTTTCGATCTCCACGCGCTCTTCCAGTGAAAGCCCCGGCAGGAGCGAGATGTTGGCTTCTTGCTCGATTTTATCGCGCGGCGAGACGATCAACGCGTAGGGCAGCGGGGTGACGCGGTAGAGCACGGGGGGCAGCGGCTGCCCGGCGGTGGTGAGGCCCAGCCCTTCGAGGATGTAGCTGAGCTGCGCCTCGAAGATGCTTTCGGCCAGCGGGCCCAGGCGGGCTTCTTCGGCGCGCGCGTTGCGCAGCGCCTGGCGCTGCTCGATGGTGGCGGCGGCGGGGTCCTTCACGTTCGGGTCGGCGTAAACTACCGTGATGAAGTAGTTCAGGCGGTCGATCTGCCCGAGCAGCTCGAGGTAACGATAGACCGCATCGCGTTGTTCGCCGATGCCCAGGTAGCGCGGCGCTCCGAGGCCGGCCTGGGCGTTCTTGAGCGCCAGGGCATCGAGCGTCCACTCGACGTAATCAAACTCCTTCCAGCGCGTGAAGGTGCGGATCTTCTCAAGGCTGTCTGCGGGGAGGGCATCGCTGCGGCTCAGCGTGACCAGGAGCAGGGCCAGAAATGCAGCATTGGTGATGGCCAGCTGGAAGGTGTGCAGGATGCGCCGCATGGGTTCGATTATATCTTCATTCTGCATGCCGCTCGATCACCCGAAGGCCGGCTGGGTGCATCCTTTTTAGGGAATTGCAGGGTAAGCCGCACAATTTACAGAATAATTGAAGCGCTGACCGAAGGCATTGTATAATTTAGATGGCGGTATCGAAGATCGTGCGTAGGTTTTCTGTCAACACAAATGGACGGGAAAATGAAACACGTTCGGCTCGTAAAACAGCACGCCAGAACTCAGTTTCCTTCGAGGTTCATCACATCATCAGGAGTTAGAAGATAGGTCGCATTCGAGTATAGGAGGAAATCATGCCTTCACTAGATAGCATCCTGGCCGTCATCCTCGGGGGCGGTAAAGGAAGCCGGCTCTATCCGTTGACGAAACTCCGCTCTAAACCGGCCGTCCCCATGGGCGGCAAATACCGGTTGATTGATATCCCGATCAGCAACTGCATCAATTCAGGGATCTACCGCGTGGCCGTGCTGACGCAGTTCAACTCGGTTTCGCTCCACCGGCACATTTCGCAGACCTATGTCTTCGATGTTTTCCACACCGGCTGGGTGAACATCTGGGCCGCCGAGCAGACCAACGAAAACGCCGACTGGTACCAGGGCACGGCCGACGCGGTGCGCAAGCAGCTCTTCCAGATTCGCTCGGCGCGCGCCGATTACGTCCTGGTGCTGGCAGGCGACCACCTCTACCGCATGGATTACTCGGAGATGGCGCGCTTCCACTGGGAGCATAAAGCCGATATCACCGTGGCCGTGCAGCCGGTGCGCGCCGACGAAGCCGGCCGCCTGGGAATTTTGAAGCGCGACAGCGACTGCCGCATCACCCGCTTTGCCGAAAAGCCCAAAGACCCCAACCTGCTGGCCGAACTGGTCAGCCGCGACGACCCCGTCAGGCCGTACCTCGGCTCGATGGGCATTTATATGTTCAACACCCAGGCGCTGTGCGATGTGCTCGAGCAAAATGCCTTCGATGACTTCGGCGGGCAGGTGATTCCATTTGCCCTGCAGCAAAGCCAGGTGTACGGCTTCGACTTCACCGGCTATTGGGAGGATATCGGGACGATCCGCTCGTTCTACGAGACCAACCTTGCCCTTGCCGACCCGAACCCGCGCTTCAACCTCTACGACCCGGTGCGGCCGATTTACTCGCACTCGCGCTTCCTGCCCGGCTCGATCATCGACAACAGCGTCATCGAACATGTGCTGCTGACCGAAGGAAGCTGGCTGCGGCGCAGCGAGCTGCGCCACTCGGTGGTGGGCCTGCGCACCATGGTCAGGGCGGGCTGCGTGATCCTCGACACGATCATCATGGGGTCCGATTACTACGACCAAAATTGCGCGGAAGACCGCGGCGACGAAGGCGACCTGCCGTGCATCGGCATCGGGCGCGACTGCTTCATTCAAGGCGCGATCATCGATAAAAATGCGCGCATCGGCCGCAACGTGGTGATCAAGCCCTTCCCGCGCGGCACGGATATCGAGACGGATAACTGGACCGTCCAGGATGGGATCGTGGTGGTTCCGAAGAACGCCGTCATCTTGCCGGGGACGGTGATCGCGCCGAAGTGAACGGCCGGAAACAAGGCCAACCCTCTCGATGGACCCGACCAGGCTGCTGACCCACACCCTTCGGGCGCACCCGGCCGGGCAGGCGGTGGCGCGCGTGCTGGCGGCCGCGCTGGAGGCGGTGGACCCGCGCGCGGCGGTGCTGCGTTTTTTGCGCCGCGAAGGCGAGCGCCTGTGGGTGGGCGAGCGAGCGTATGACCTGGCGGCGATCCGGCGCATCTGGGTGGTGGGGGCCGGGAAAGCCGGTTACCCGATGGCCCAGGCAGCTGCCGACGTGCTGGGCGGGCGCATCGGCGGGGGGCTGGTGATCGTCAATGAAGGGTACGCTCCACCGCAGCGGAATTTGAGGGGGATCGAGGTCGTCGAGGCCGGTCACCCGCTGCCGGATGAACGCGGCGCGCAGGCCACCCGGCGCATGGCGGCCCTGCTGGAGGGCGCAGGGGCCGGAGACCTGGTGCTGTGCCTCCTCTCCGGCGGGGGGTCTGCGCTGCTGACGGCCCCCGCGCCGGGGGTCTCGCTGGCAGATGTGCAGGCCCTCACTGCCCGGCTGCTGGCCTGCGGAGCAAGCATTGCGGAGATCAACACGCTGCGCAAACACATCGACCTGGTGAAGGGCGGCGGGCTGGCGCGCTGGGCCGCCCCAGCCGATGTGGCGGCATTGATCCTCTCGGACGTGGTCGGCGACCCGCTGGACGTGATCGCCTCCGGGCCGTGCGTGCCGGACCCTTCCACATATGCAGATGGGTTCGAGGTTCTGCGGCGCTACGAGCTGCTTGCAGAGGTCCCTGCGGCCATCCGAAGCCGGTTAGAGGCCGGCCTGCGCGGCGAAACCCCCGAAACCCCCAAGCCCGGCGACGGGCTTTTTGAGCGCGTGCAGAACGTGGTGGTGGCCAGCAATTACCAGGCTGCCCAGGCGGGGCTTGCCCAGGCGCGGCGCGAGGGCTGGGATGCGCTGCTGCTGACCACCTCGCTGCAGGGCGAGGCGCGCCAGGCCGGGCGCATGCTGGCGGCGGTAGCCCGGCAGGCGGCGCTCACCGGCGAACCGGTGGCGCGCCCGGGGTGCATCGTGGCGGGCGGTGAGACGACGGTGACTCTGCGCGGCGATGGGCTGGGCGGGCGCAACCAGGAACTGGCCCTGGCGGCGGCCCTGGATTTAGCCGGGCTGGAAGGCACCCTGCTGGCGGCGCTGGCAACGGACGGCGGCGACGGCCCCACCGACGCGGCCGGGGCGGTGGTGAGCGGTGAGACGGCCCCACGGGCGCGCGCCGCAGGGCTGGATGCGCAGGAACACCTCGCGCGCAACGATGCGTATCATTTCTTCGCCCCGCTGGGCGACCTGCTCCTCCCCGGCCCGACACAAACCAATGTGAATGACCTGGCGTTCATTTTTGTGCTGTAGGGGCGGTTCGCGAACCGCCCCTGCAAGTATGTGGACATGCGAACCACCCTTGCGGAATGAGGGTTATTCTATTCTGAATTTCCCGATGATCCTGCTGGATAGAACCGGTTCACCGCTGAATGGTGTTCTCGCTACGTTAAGAACATTTCCCCTCATCAACCGGCCCTTCTCCCAGAGGGAGAAGGGAGGTAAAAAAAACCTCTCCCTCTGGGACGCGCTTCGCGCACCCGTAGGGGTGGGGCAGGGTGAGGGGAAAATCCCAGGAATTTAGCGAGAAAACCGCTCAAGAGAAAGGAGAGAAAATAGAGCATGTCAAAAATCCTGGTCCTGGGCGGCACAGGTTATACAGGAAGATTGATAGTGCAGCATCTGCTAGAGAACTCCAAAGCGGATATAACGATTGCGGCGCGGCACCTCGACAGGGCGCAGGCTCTGGCCGATCAACTCAACCAGCAATATCCTGACCATCGTGTCAAAGCAGCCTGCGCTGATGCGTCGCAAATCGGTTCATTGCACCGGGCGTTTGCAGATCAGATGATGGTTGTAGTCGCTGCACCCACCACTGCGTACGCTGAAAATGTCATCCGAACCTCTTTGGAAATGGGTCTGGACTATTTGGACGTGCAACTCGGTGCTCAGAAATTGGCGTTGCTGCAATCGCTGGCGCAAGAAATCGAACAGGCCGGCCTTTGTTTCATTACCGAAGCCGGTTTCCATCCCGGTTTGCCCTCCGCGTTGGTGCGCTATGCTGCCACTCACCTGGATTGCATTGAGAGCGCCATCACATTAGGCTATCTGAACATGGGCAAGGACTTGCCGTATTCCGAGGCGGTGGATGAGGTGGTTGAGAGTTTCAGAGAATATAACGGACAGGTCTTCAAAAATGGCTCATGGACGAAGGTAAACTCCTACGTAATGCGCACTTGCGATTTTGGCGGTGATATCGGACGCCGACGCTGCTATTCTATGTTTTTCGAAGAGTTACGCCCTTTGCCCTCCTTGTTCCCCTCGCTGCGTGAGACCGGGTTTTACATTTCGGAGATGCATTGGCTGTTGGATTGGGTGGTAATGCCGATCACCTGGGCCTGGCTTAAGCTGGCGCCGCAAGCCGTTCGTTCCATCGGGAAATTCTTGTGGTGGGGGATGGGTACCTTTCACAAACCGCCCTATCGGGTTGAACTTCAGGTTCAGGCTGCCGGTTTGAAAGATGGGCGCCAGGTCACGGTACAATCAAGCGTCGCCCATCCCGACGGATACGAACTGACCGCCATCCCGGTCGTCGCAACCTTGCTGCAGTACCTGGATGGTTCCGCCAGGAAGCCCGGCCTCTGGATGATGGGACACCTGGTTGATCCGGTCCGTCTTATGAAGGACATGGAGAAGATGGGCATTACCTGCGCGACCAGAATTCAGGCAGAAGAAGCAGAATGTCCCTAGCATACCAGGCGGCTAGCAACGGCTTGCACCCGATACGCTCTGCCTGCGAGTGAAGCCATCTGGTATACTTCAACGAATTTATCTTACCGGTACTCAATTTCCAAACACTAGCGATCATTTGTGCTGGCAATTGGCTCACCAGCGGCTTTGCTTGCCGTCAATTTGTGAACTCGTTCACGGGTTGATAGCAAATGAAAGCCTTGTGGTGCATATAACCAATAGAATTCGAATAGAGGAGCGCCCATGCAATCCGTCGATCCCCGCGAGGCCGTCAACACACAAGAAGACGTCAGCATCACCTGGCATTCGATGAGCGCGGAGGATGTTCTCCGGCGCCTGGATACGCAGGTGCAGGCCGGCCTGAGTTCCGCAGAAGCTGCCCGCCGCCTGGAGCAGTATGGCCCCAACCAGCTTGTCGAAAGGCCGCGGCCAACCTTTCTGCAGCTCGTTCTCGACCAGCTCAAGAGTTTTGTCGTTATCCTCCTCATCGTCGCTTCATTGATTTCGGCAGTGCTTGGTGAGTGGGTAGAGTCTGGGGCGATTCTGGCGATTGTGGTGCTCAATGCGGTGATGGGGGTGGTGCAGGAGCGGCGAGCCGAGGAGGCCCTCTCGGCGTTGAAGAAAATGGCGGCGCCCGAGGCTCAAACGCTGCGCGACGGCCACCGGGTGGCGGTTCCGGCCGCGCAGCTTGTGCCGGGCGATATTGTCTTTTTAGAGGCGGGCAACTACGTGCCGGCGGATGTGCGCCTGGTGGAAGCCGTGAACCTGCAGATAGACGAGGCCGCGCTGACGGGCGAATCGGTGCCGGTGACCAAGACCGCCACCGAGCGCATGGCAATGGATGCCGCCCTGGGCGACCGCAAGAATACTGCCTTCATGGGCACGGTGGTCACCTACGGACGCGGGCGCGGCGTGGTGGTAGCCACCGGCATGCGCACCCAGCTTGGCCTCATCGCCAACATGCTGCAAAGCGTGGAAGAGGAAGAGACGCCGCTCCAGAAGCGCCTCGACCAGCTTGGCAAAACCCTCGGCTGGGGGGCGCTGGCAGTCTGCGGGCTGGTCTTCGTGGTGGGCATTTTGCGCGCGCTCTCCGAGGGCAGCCTGACGATTGCCCACATCGTGGAATTGTTCATGATCGCCGTCAGCCTGGCGATCGCCGCCGTGCCGGAGGGCATGCCGGCCATCGTCACCATCAGCCTGGCGCTGGGCATGCGTGAGATGGTCCGCCGGCATGCGCTCATCCGCCGGCTGTCTTCGGTGGAGACGCTCGGTTCGGCGACGGTGATTTGCTCGGATAAGACCGGCACGCTCACTCAGAACGCGATGACCGTCACGCGCCTGTGGGTGGATGGGACGCTGGTGGAGGTGACCGGCAGCGGGTATAAACCCGAGGGCGAGTTCCGCGTGGGCGGGCAGAAAGTAGATCTGGAAAGTCTGCCCGCGGTGCGCACGGCCCTGTGGGTGGGCGCATTGAACAACGATGCGCAGCTCGAGCGCCTGGAAGGCGAAAACGGAAACAGCGGCTTTCGCATCATCGGTGACCCCACCGAGGGGTCGATCCTGGTGGCGGCGGCAAAGGCGGGCATCTTGCAGAGCGACTTGAGCGGAATTTACCCGCGCGCGCAGGAAATTCCCTTCGATTCGAGCCGCAAGCGCATGCTCACCGTGCATTCCATCGAGCAGATCATCCCTGAAGACAGCTCCCCGCTCTACGAGAAAGACCGCCCCGAGCGCTATGCCATTGCCGTCAAAGGCGCGCCGGATGTGGTCTTGCGCCTGTGCAGCTTTTACCAGACCGCCGAAGACCGCCCCGCCCCGCTGGATGACGCCGGGCGGCAGCGCATCCTCGATGCCAACGATGCGATGACCCGCGATGCGCTGCGCGTGCTGGGCCTGGCCTATCGCCTGGAGACGGTGATGCCCGAGCAGGTGCGCAGTGAAGAGATGGAAAAGGACCTGATCTTCGTCGGGCTGGTGGGGATGATCGACCCGGCGCGCGCCGAGGTCCACCCGGCGCTGGAGAAGGCGCGCAAGGCGGGCATCCGCACGATTATGATCACCGGCGACTACCCCAATACGGCGCGCGCCATCGCCGAGAGCATCGGTCTGCTGGCCCCCGGGCACCATGTGCTGACGGGCGCGCAGATCGGCGAGCTGGACGACGAGGCGCTGACCCGCGAGGTGGAACTGACGGACGTGTTTGCGCGCGTCTCGCCGGAACACAAGATGCGCATTGTCAACGCCCTGCGCGCCAACAACGAGGTGGTGGCGATGACCGGCGACGGCGTCAACGACGCCCCGGCGATCAAACGTGCCGATATCGGCGTGGCGATGGGCATCACCGGCACCGATGTGGCCAAAGAGACCGCCGATATGGTGCTCACCGATGATAACTACGCCAGCATCGTGGCCGCCATCGAGCAGGGGCGCATCATCTACAGCAATATCCGCAAGTTTGTTTATTACCTGCTTTCCTGCAACCTAGCCGAGATCGGCATCATCTTCCTCGGCACGCTGTTCCTCAGCAAATCGCCGTTGACGGCTCTGCAACTGTTGTGGCTCAACCTGGTCACCGATGGCGCGCCTGCGCTGGCGCTGGGCACCGAGAAGGGCGACCCGGATATCATGGAACAGAAGCCGCGACCGCCCAAAGAGCCGATCATCAACCGCTTTATGCTGATCGGCATTGCCTTCCAGACGGTGGCGATCACCGCGGTGACGCTGGCGGCCTTTTGGATCGGCACGACCTCGCCGGAGCACGTGCATTACGCCGAGACGATGGCCTTTGTCACGCTCAGCGTTTCGGAATTGCTGCGAGCGTACACCGCGCGCTCGGAGTATTACCCGCTGTTCAGAATCGGGTTCTTCTCCAACAGGTGGATGAACTGGGCGGTGCTTTCTTCATTGGCGTTGATCATGGCGGTGGTTTACGTGCCGTTCCTTTCGAGTATTTTCGACACCGAAGCGCTCGGTTGGGCTCAGTGGGCCGAGATCATCCCGCTGCTGATCATTCCCTCGCTGGTGGCCGAGGTTACCAAGGCGGTGTTTGGGAAGACGATGAAGCAGAGGTGAGGGCCATAGTTTTTTTGGGTGCAGCCGCTTTGGGCTGCACCTTTTGACGGGCGAAAGAGGGTGCGGTCATAGGATCGACCGCACCCTGCGGGAACCGAGGGATTGTAGGGTGCAGTCGCTTTGGGCTGCACCTTTTGACGGGTGAAGGAGGGTGCGGTCAGAAAATCGACCGCACCCTACGGGAACCGGGTAAAAGAGGGTGCGGTCATAGGATCGACCGCACCCTACGGGAACCGGGCAAATGATGGTGCGGTCATAAAACCGACCCCGCCCGGCAAGGGAACAAAGGCGCGCACCGGCGCGGTAAAATCCTTTACAATCAACGGTGATGATCCTCCTACCCGGTTTTGACGCCCTGCTCTCCTGGGCAGGGCTGGCGGTTTCGTTTTACCTGACCCTTTCACTGCTCTGGCTGGGGGGCATGGTGCTGCTCATCGGCAACCGGCGCAGCGCCGGCACCTGGCTGGTGAGCAGCGGGCTGCTGCTGGGGGCGCTGTTCTTCACCAGCCACACGGCCATCCTGGGGCGCGGGCTGGCTTCCACCGGTTTTGGGATGAACTTCTGGTGGTGGGTGAGCTGGACCCCGGCCGTGGTGGCCCCGCTGGCGTGGTATGCTTCCATGCTCTGGCATGCAGGTTTCACTTTCCAGGGCGGGCCGCACCGCCGCCAGCCGCTGCTGGTGGCGGCAATGACCCTCGGCGTCGTCGGGCTGATCCTCTTCGCCAACCCGCTGCCCACTTACCAGTACGTGGCCGGGCGCGGCCTGTTCATCAGCCCCAGCCTGGGGGGCATCCCGCTGCTGGTGTGGGCGTATATCCTCTATTCGATTCTGTGCTATTTGCTGCCGTTAACGCTCCTGCGCCAGAGGGGGCAGGGCGATCCCTCTCCCGGCGGGCGGGCCCGCGCGCTGGCGCGGCCCTGGCTGGTGGCGGCTTCGGTGGCCATGCTCGCAGCCGGGGGCATCCTCACCTGGACGGCCCTTTGGGCGCTCAAGACCACCCCGCTGCCCAGCCTGAGCGACCCGTTGGCGGAGCGCACCGTCAGGCTCTTCGACCTGGCGGTGGCCTCGCTGGTGGCGGTGGCCGTCACCCTGCTGGGGCGGGCCATCGTGGCTTACGAGGTCTTCACCGGCCGCCCGCTGCCGCGCGACCGCTTCTATGCGCAGTGGCGCAGCACCGTGCTGCTGGCGGCGGGGTTTGGCAGCCTGGCGGCCTTTGCGGTGGCGCTGCACCCGACCCCTGTTTACAGTTACCTGCTGGCCACCGTGCTGGTGGCAGGCTTTTATGCGCTGTTCTCGTGGCGGGCTTATGCCGAGCGCGAGCAGTTCATGGAGCGCCTGCGCCCGTTTGTGGCCAGCCAGAACCTCTACGGGCAGCTCACCGGCCCGGCGGCGGTGGGCGATGGCGGCTCGACGGGTGAGCTCTTCGAGGCGCTCTGCCGCGACCTGCTCGGCGCGAAATCCGCGGCGCTGGTGCCGGCGGGGCAGCTTTCGGCGCTGGCCGGGCCGCCGCTGGTTTACCCGCCCGGGGCCGGGCTGACCGCGCCCAGCCTGGATGGCTGGCGGCAGCGCTTCACGCGCGCGGTGCGCATCCTTCCGGCCCCGCCCGGCCAGGGCGGACCGGCGTGGGTGGTGCCGTTGTGGAGCGCGGGCGGGCTGGCCGGGGCGCTCTTTGTGGGCGAGAAAGCACGCGGCGGCACTTACAGCGAGGAGGAGATCGAGCTGGCTCAGGCGGCCGGGGAGCGCCTGCTGGACATGCTGGCCGGTTCGCAGGCGGCGCGGCTCTCGCTGGAGCTGCTGCGCCAGCGCGTGACCCAGGCGCGCGTGCTGGAAGGCCAGAGCCGGCGCGTCCTCCACGATGAGGTGCTGCCTGAGCTGCACACCTCGGTGCTCTACCTGGGCGGGCTGGAGGCCGGCAACCCCGAGGTGAGCCGGGCGTTGGAGGCGCTGACCAGCGCTCACCACCGCATTTCCGACCTGCTCCGCGCGGCGGCCCCGGATGTGCCCCAGCGATTGGCGCAGGCAGGGCTGGCCGCGGCTTTGCGCGACCTGCTGGAAGGCGACCTGGCGGGCGAATTCGATGCGGTGCGCTGGGACATCGACCCGGCTGCCGAGGAACGCGCGCGGAGCCTGCCGCCTTTCGCCGCCGAGGTGGTCTATTTTGCCGCCCGCGAGCTGCTGCGCAACGCCGCCCGCTACGCGCGCGGCGCCGAGCGCCTGCGCCCGCTGCGCCTGGCCATCGGGCTGCAGACCGATGAAGGCGGACTGCGCCTGACGATCGAAGACGACGGGGTGGGGCTGGCCGGCGACCAGGCCCGGGCCGGGGCGGGCAGCGGGCTGCGCATCCACAGCGCCATGCTGGCGGCAGTGGGCGCCGGGCTGGAGGTGGCTTCGCGCCCGGGCGGCGGAACGCGAGGGGAGATTCGCGTCTGGCCCTGACGGATTGGGGGGGGATGCCGCCTTACGCTACACCCTCACCGGCCGCCACCAGAAGGACGTGGAGCCGAGGATGGAGAGCGCGCCAAAGGCGACCAACGCGGGGGCCAGGCCGATCTGATCGGCGATGAAGACGCCGATCAGCGGGCAGACGAACGCGCCGAGGTTGACGATGGTGGTATACAGCCCGGTGTAGAGCGGGCGCTGCTCGGGGGGCATCACCTTGAGCAGGATGTTGAAGTGGCTGAGGTTCACCGCCGGCGCCAGCAGGCCGTTCAGGCCCACCACGAAGACGATGAGGGTGAGGTTGGGCAGCAGGCCCACCAGGATGGGCACCAGCCCGATGGTGACGATCATCAGCTTGAGGATGCGCGGCTCGCCGACGCGCGCGATGACCCAGCGCCAGAAGAGCCAGCCGAAGATGGTGGCGGTGGTGAGCACGGTGCCCTGCAGCCCGAGCCAGGCATCGGTGGCGTCTAACTGGCGCACGTAGTAGAGGATGTAGAGCGGTGAGGCCAGCCAGAGCCCGATGCCGTGCATCAGGGTGTTGGCGGTGATGCGCTGGAATTCCGGCTCTTCGCGCAGCGCCTTGAGGATGAGCTGAAACTGAGCGATGAACGGGTTCCCCTTGCTTTCGGCGGGGGCGGGCGGCAAGGGGGGCTTCTCGGGCACGTTCACTTTCATGATGAAATACTGGCTGAGCAGCGAGGCGCAGAAGCCAAACACGTACATGATCTGGTAGTTGGCCGGGAAGGTCATCCGGCTGAGCCATTGCCCGAAGAGGAAGACAAAGATGCTGGTGGTGGCGTTGGCGGTGACGTTGCGCGCCGACCACATCGCCGCACGGCGCTCTTCGGGGATGCAATCTGCCAGAAGGGGGATCCAGCCGATGTTGAAGAAGTTCGCCGGGGCGCTGATCAGCACCAGGACGATCACCACCAGCGTGCCGGGGTTGGCGCTCACGCCGATCCACTTGAGGAAGGGCACCAGCGCCACGAGCAAAAAGCCCGCGCGGTGCATCAACAGGCTGTAGACGACCCACGGCTTGCGGCGGGCGCGGGTCTGCAAGAAGCGCCCCGCCGGGATGGAGATGATCACCGCCAGCAGGGAGGGCAGCGAGGTGAGCAGGCCGATATCTTCGTTGGCGGCCCCCAGGCGCAGGGCATAGGCTCCGTTGAAGCTGGCCGCGGCGCCCAGGATGGCGGCAAAGAACACTTCGACCACCAGGTTCACCGCGTTCCGGTCATCGACCGAGGCAGGGTTCAGGCGCAGCAGTCTGTAGAGGTTGGGGGTGTTCATGCGTGGGCCAGCAGCTATTGTACCGCAGACCCCGTCGAAAGGCCGAGCGGCAGAGACCTTATAGTATTGTAAGGTGAGGGGCCGTGCATCCACTTTCTATACTTGGTGAGGCAGGGCCCACCAAGTATAGAAAGAAAACCACACGATCGGCGAGGGCTTAGCTGTAGAGCTGTTTGTGAACGGCCGAAAGGGCGCGCACCTGCTCGGCGGCGTGGTATGACGAGCGCACCAGCGGGCCGCTCTCCACCCAGCGGAAGCCGATCGAAAGGCCGTATTCCTTGAGGGCCGCAAATTCATCCGGGTGGACGTAGCGCGCGATGGGCAGGTGCTTTCGGCTGGGCTGCAGGTATTGCCCGATGGTGAGGATCTCTACCCCCCAGGAGCGCAGGTCTTGCATGGCGGCTTTCACCTCATCGGTCGTCTCGCCCAGCCCAAGCATGATGCCGCTCTTGGTGAGCACGTCGGGGTCGATGCGCTTTGCGTTGGAGAGGGTGGCGCGCGCCCAGGCGTAGTTATCTTGCGGCTGCACCAGTTTGAAGAGACGCGGGACGGTCTCGATGTTGTGGTTGAGGATCTCGGGGCGGGCTTCCACCACGATGCGCAGGGCTTCCACGCTGCCTTTGAAATCGGGGATCAGCACTTCGATCGAGCAGCCGGGGTGAATCTCGCGGATGCGGTTGATCAGCATGGCGAAGATGGGGGCGCCGCCGTCACGGCGGTCGTCGCGGTTGACGCTGGTGATGACGGCGTGCTTGAGGCCCATGGCCTTGACCGCCTGGGCAACGCGCTCGGGTTCGAGGAAATCCAGCGCAGAAGGCCGTCCGCGTTTGATATCGCAGAAGCCGCAGGTGCGCGTGCACACGTCGCCCATCATCAAGAAGGTGGCCGTGCCCGAATCCCAGCACTCGCCCATGTTGGGGCAGCCGGCTTCTTCGCAGACGGTATGCAGGGCTTTCTGGCGCATGAGGCCTTGCAGCCATTCGTATGTCTCGCCGGATGGCGCGCGCACGCGAATCCAATCGGGGCGGCGGATGGGGGTGGTGTCGATCTTCTCGGGGTTCACACGATCGCGGGTGGGGTTCATGCAGCAGCTACCTCCAAAAGTAGGGGCATTGTACCGTTAAGCGGCGGGCGAAGTCAACCTGGGGGAGGTTTTGGGAGGGGGGTTATTCTTTCTTGCGCACCACGATCTGGATGCCCTGCACCGCCACCACCTCCACGCGCGAGCCTTTGGGGAGGCGCGCGGACGGGTCTTCGAGGGTGGCTGTCCACAGCTCGCTGCCAAGCTGCACCGGCCCGCTGGGGGCCAGTTCGGCGCGCGCCGTGCCCACCTGCCCGATGATCGATTCCTGCCCGGTGCGGATGGGCAGCCTGCGCGCCCGCAGCGCGATGGTGAGGATGCCGGTGAAGCTGATCCCAAAGAAGATGCCCGTGCCCACCACCAGCGGCACCGAAACGCGCGGGAAGCCCGGCACGTTGGGCGAGTTGAAGAGCACCAGCGCCCCCACGATGAATGAGCCGATTCCGGCGGCCGTCAACGCGCCGTGGGTGGGAGCTTTGATATCCACGATGAAGAGCACGAAGGCAATGACCAGGAAGATGATGCCAAACCAGTTGACCGGCAGGATGCCCAGCCCAAAAGCCGCCAGGGCCACGCACACCACACCGATGAAGCCCGCCACCCAGCCGCCCGGGCTGGAAAGCTCGATCAAAATGGCCTGCACCCCCACCGAGAGGAGCAGGAAGACGAGGTTGGGGTCGGTGAGAATTTGGAGGAAGCTCTCGAGGAAGGTGGGGTTCACCTCGATCACCTCGGCCCCGCGGGTGTGGAGCGCAAGGCTCTGGCCGCCCACCCGCACGGTGAAGCCATCCAGCTGCGCCAGCAAGTCCGGCAGGTTGCGCGCTACTGCGTCAATCAGCCCGGCCTGGAGCGCCTCCTGAGAGGAGACGGCGCGGGCATCATCGATCATCGATTCGGCCAGGCTGACGGCTTCCTGCCCGCGCCAGGCGGCCACCGAGCGCACCGTGGCCTTGAGCACCTCTTTGACTTTGACGGCCTCGGTAGTGCCGATATCCTCGCCCTGCGAGCCAACCGGGCTGGCCGCCCCAATGGTCGATTCGGGGGCCATGCCGGCGGCGTGGGCCGCCAGGGTGATGAGCGTCCCGGCGGAAGCGGCCATCGCTCCATCCGGCGAGACGTACACGATCACCGGGATCGGGCTGGCGCGCAACTGCTCCACGAGGTTGGTCATCGTATTCACGCTGCCGCCGGGGGTGTTGAGGGCGATCACCAGCGCCCCGGCCCCTTGCAGCTCGGCGGTGCGCTGCGCGCGCTTGATCATCTCCTGCCAGATCGGGTTGAGCGGCCCATCGAGGCGCACCATCACCACGCGGGGGGCATCGGCCTGAGCCTGGGCGGGGCGGAATGCCGGAAGAGCCAGGCCCATGAGCAGGAGAACCAGCCCGAACCAGCGCAAGATGTTGTGGCGCAGCATAAGACACCTCCGCGATTATTATAACTCACCGTTCAATGTGATTTTCTGCGCGCTCAGGCGTGCCCTCTGGCGGATGATGGCGGGTTTGGTTCTGCTATATACTTGAAGAGAACGAAAAAAAACCGCTGTATTGCACCGCCGGGGAGGTCGCTATGCCGCTCACACCGATCCCGATCGAACGATTGGCCGTTCTGCCGTATTCCATCTGGGAGCACGGCTGGTTTTTGCTCGGCAGCGGAGATTTTGCCGCCGGGCGGTATAACGCGATGACCGTCTCCTGGGGGGCGCTGGGGAATATGTGGGGGCGGCCCTATGTTCAGGTGGTGGTGCGCCCGCACCGCTACACCTTCGAATTGATGGAGGCTTATCCGGCCTTCAGCCTGTGCGCTTTTCCGCGCCGTTACCGCAAGGCGCTCAACCTGCTGGGGACGAAATCGGGGCGGGATGGCGATAAAATTGCCGAATCGGGGCTGACGGCGCGGGCGGGGGCCTGCGTTGCGGCCCCGGTGTTTGCCGAGGCCGAGCTGGTGCTCGAGTGCCGCAAGATCTACTGGCAGGATATCGACCCGGGGCACTTTATCGACCCGCAACTGGATGCGCATTACCCGCGCAAAGATTATCACCGCGTGTATTACGGCGAGATTCTGGCCGCAAGCGGCACCGCCGCCTATCAGATGAGCGCCGGATGAACCCGGACGAAATGGGAGGGAAAGATGTCCGTTTTATTGGATGAAGAAGGCCTGCGCGTGACGGCTTTTTATGACCGCTCCGCTGCGCGTGGCGAAAACATTTGCCTGTACCTGGAAGAAACCTGCCCGGGGGCCCTCAAGCTGCTGCAGGGGGGCGAGGCAGCCGTGCATCTCACCCCGGGGCAGGCGCGCGCCATCGCCGATGAATTGCTGGCGGCGGTGATGGAAGAGAAGAGGAAGAAGTAACCACAGAGAACACAGAGGACACGGAGAAGAAAGAAGAAATAAACCGCAAAGAACGCGAAGGGCGCTAAGAAGTGCGGGGAGAAGAGGAAGAAGTAAACACAGAGGGCACGGAGAAGAAAGAAGAAATAAACCGCAAAGAACGCGAAGGGCGCTAAGGTAGAAAAGAGCTTTTATAAAGAGATTCCGGTATTTTGGAGTGGAGTATGTCGTTTCGAGACCTGGTGTTGAAGAACCGCAGTTTTCGCCGTTTTTATGAAGACCAGCCGGTGAGCCTGGAGACTCTGCGCGAGTTGATCGACCTGGCGCGCATCACCCCCAGCGCGGCCAACCGCCAGCCGCTGCGCTACCGGCTTTCGGCCGATGCGCAGACCAACGCGCTGATCTTCCCGCTGCTTTCGTGGGCGGGCTACCTGCGCGACTGGCCCGGCCCCGCCGAAGGCGAGCGCCCAACGGCGTATATCGTCGTCTTGCTCGACAGCGAGGTGAGTAAGAATGCCGGCTGCGACCACGGCATCGCCGCGCAGACGATCCTCCTGGGGGCGGCCGAGCGCGGGCTGGGCGGCTGTATGATCGGCTCGGTGCAGCGCGAGGAACTGCGCGCGGCGCTGGGCATCCCGCCGAGGTATGAGATCTTGCTGGTGATTGCGCTCGGCGTGCCCAAGGAGCAGGTCTGCCTGGAAACGACCGGCCCCGATGGAGATATCAAGTACTGGCGAGATGCGCAGGGCGTGCACCACGTGCCCAAGCGCCCGCTGGATGAGTTGATCGTCTAAAGCCCGCCCCTGGCCCGCCATGCCTCTGCTCTGGCTTTCGCTCAGTTTCGTCGCCGGCATCCTGCTGGCAGCCTGGAGCGGCTGGGGCTGGCAGATCTGGCTGGCGGCTGGGGCCGTCTCTCTGGCGCTGTGGCCTTTGCTGCGCAGGCTGCCGCGGGCCGGGGTGGTCGCCAGGCGCGACCGGCGGTTGAAGCTGCCGCCGGTTTTGCTTTTAAGCGCCCTGGCGCTGGGCGGGCTGCGCTATGAGCTGGCCCGGCCAGCCCCCGGCGTGCAGGATCTGGCCTTCTACAACGGGCGCGGCCCGGCCGAGCTGACCGGCTGGGCGGCCGAGCCGGCCGACCGCCGCGATACCTCCACGCTGTTGAAATTGCAGGTCGAGCGCATTGCCTTCCCGCAGGAGGGCACGGCCTATGCGGTGCGCGGGCAGGCGCTGGCGCTGCTGCCGCCCGGCGGCGATTGGCCCTATGGCGCGCGGCTGACGCTCGCCGGGCAGCCGGTGAACCCGCCGGAAGGCGCGGAGTTCTCTTACCGCGACTACCTGGCGCGCAAAGGCGTGCTGACGTACCTGGCTTACCCACGCGTGCGCCCGGTGGAAGGCGCCGCCAGGGCGGGCAGCCCGCTGCTGTGGGCCGTCTACGGGCTGCGCGAGCGCGCTCATTCGGCGGTCGAGGCGCTCTTCCCGCCGCCGGAGGGCCCGCTGATAGACGGCATCCTGCTCGGTTTAGACCGCGGCCTGCCGCCTGAGCTCGAAGAGGACTTCCGGCGCAGCGGCACCGCGCACATCATCGCCATTTCGGGCTTCAACATGGCGGTGCTGGCAGGGTTGTTCATGGCGCTCTTCGGCAGGCTCTTTTCGCGCTGGTGGGCAGCCCTGTCGGCGCTGCTGGCATTGGCGGTCTACACGCTGCTGGTGGGGGCGGGGGCCTCGGTGGTGCGCGCGGCGGTGATGAGCGGGCTCAGCCTGGCGGCGGCGCAGATCGGCCGGCCCGGCGGCGGCCTGAACGCGCTCTGCCTGGCGGCGGGCGTGATGTGCCTGGGCGACCCGAACCTGCCCTGGGATGTGAGCTTTCAGCTTTCGTTTGCCGCCACGCTCGGGCTGCTGCTGTATGCTTCGCGCCTGCAGGGGGCGGCGCTGCGGCTCTTCCAAAAGCATTTGCCGGGGCACATCGCCGCACCGCTGGCCGGGCTGGTGGGCGAGAACGTGCTCTTCACGCTGGTGGCGCAGGCTTTCACCCTGCCGGTCATCTGGTATCACTTTGGGCGCATTTCGCTCGTGGCGCCGCCGGCCAACCTGTTCGTACTGCCGGCGCAGGCCTACCTGATGATCTTTGCCGGGCTGGCGGTGCTGGCGGGGAGCTTCTGGCTGCCTTTCGGGCGAGTGCTTGCCCCGCCGGCCTGGGCGCTGGCCGCCTACACGCTGCGCGTGGTGGAGTGGCTGGGCAGCTGGAAGGGGGCCGAGGTGGTCACCGGGGCGGGCAGCCTGGGCTGGGCGGTTGCGGCGCTGGCAGCCCTGGCCGGGCTGGCCCTGGGCTGGCAATGGCTCAAGGCGCACGCCGCGCGCGTGAGCCCTGTGGTCGCGCTGCTGGCGGTGGGCGGGCTGGGGGCCTTCCTGTGGCGGCAGGCGCTGGCCGGGCCGGATGGGCGCCTGCACGTGACGGCCTTCAACCTGGAGGGGCAACCGGCATTCCTGGTGCGCGCGCCGGGCGGGCAGGCGGTGCTGGTGGGGGGCGGCCCGCGCGCCAGCCAGCTTTCGGCGGGGCTGGGGCGCCGGCTGCCTCCGCTCGGGCGCGGCCTGGACGCGCTGGTGGTGAACGGCGCGCAACCGGCTGCGCTGTTGGGTCTGCCAGGCGCGCTCTCGCGCTTCCCGCCGCGGGCAGTCTATTGGGGCGGGGAACCGTCTGTGAACGCCGCCGCGCAGCGCCTGCAGGAGTGGATTGCGGCGAGGGAGGTGGCGCAGGCGCGGCTTGAAGCCGGGCAGAGCCTGGCGCTGGGGGCCGGGGCAGAGCTGCGGGTGCCGGCGTGCGCAGAGGGCGGCTGCGCGCTGCTGCTGGAGTGGGGCAGCTTTGCCGCGCTGCTTCCTGGAGGGATTCCTCCGGGCGAGCTTCCGCCGGAGGCGCTGCGCGGCCTCTCGGCGCTGCTGCTGGGGGCGCAGGATTCGCCCGAGGAATGGGAAGCGGCGGGGGCGCTCTATGTGTTCGCGCCGGGCAGGCTGCCCCCGGGCGGGTGGGCGCACCTGCAAACGGATGGGGAACGGTTGTGGGTGGAGGAGGGGAAGTAGAGCGGAGTTGGCCGAAATGAGGGCGGACACATCGGTCCGCCCCTACCCGGAGGGGGCGACACGCGTGTCGCCCCCAATTATATGCCGGTTCTCTTGGCCGAACGTTTGTTTACAAATCTTGCCGCCCGGCGAGGGCGCGCAGGAGCGTGTTCTGGTCGGCGTATTCCAGGTCGCCGCCCACCGGCAGGCCGCGCGCCAGGCGGGTGACGCGCACCCCCAGGGGCGCGAGCTGCTGGCGGAGATAGAGCGCCGTGGCGTCGCCTTCCATGCTCGGGTTGGTCGCCAGGATCACCTCGCGGGGCGGGTTTTGCCGCACGCGCTCGATGAGCGGGCGGATCTTGAGCTGCTCAGGGCCGACCCCCTCGATGGGCGAGAGCACGCCGTGCAGCACGTGGTAGCGCCCGTTGAACCCGCCGGTGCGCTCCAGCACCAGCACGTCCAGCGGTTCTTCCACCACGCACAGGAGCGTCTCATCGCGGCGCGAGTCGGCGCACACCTCGCAGCGCTCCATGCCCGCCGAGGTGATGTTGAAGCACACCGGGCAGAGCGCGGTGGCCGACTTCACCGCCAGCAGCGCCTCGGCCAGCGAACGCGAAAGCTCTTCGGGCTGGCGCAGCAGGTAAAAGGCCAGGCGCGAGGCCGTCTTCGGGCCAATCCCCGGCAGGCGTTCAAACGCCAGGATCAGCGCCTGGAGCGGCTCGGGCAGCGAAGCCATTAAAAGCCCAGCCCGCCCAACCCGCCGGCCAGCGGGCCCATGCGTTCCTCTTGCAGCTTGCGCGAGGAATCCAGGGCCTGGTTGATGGCCGTCAGGAGCATATCCTGGAGCATCTCGGCGTCTGCGTCTTTGAGGAAGTCGGCATCCACCTCCACTTTGGTGCAGCGCTGGTCGCCGGTGACGGTGACCTTTACTGCCCCGCCGCCGGAAGTGCCGGTGACAGTCTCTTCGGCCAGGCGCGCCTGGGCCTGCTCCATCTGCTCTTGCAGCTTCCTCAACTGGGCCATCATGCCGGCGTTGCCGCCGCCGCCCATCTGGCGATTGAATCCCTTAGCCATACGTCCTCCTTGAGTCCATTACCTTCAATCCGATCGTGTGGTTCTATTCTGTGATTTGTGGGGCAAGCCCCATAAATTACAGAAAATAAGAAGTGCTGTCTTCAATCCGGCCGCCAATCGGCTGGGCGGCGCGGGTCACTCGTCGTTGTTGCTCAACAGCACCCCGCCCAGGTCGAGCGCGGTGCGCACCATCCCATCGCCTGCCAGGGTGGGGTCATCCACATCGATCGATGTTTTGTTGCCGACCACCACGCAGCGCACCGGGAAGCTGGCCCCCACCACCGATTTAATCGCCTCGCGCAAGAGGGCCAGGTTTTCTTCGGTTTCCATCTTCGAGCGGACCAGTTCCGTCTGGTAGCCGAGGATCAGCACGCCGTCTTTGAGGGTGAAGGTGCGGCACGAGTTGAGCGCGGCGGCTGTGAGTCCGCTGCGCTGTTTGACGGCCTGGCGGATCTTTGCCCAGCTGGCGCGGATCTCGGCCAGCCCCGGGCCGCCGGAAGCGGGGGCAGGCTGTGGTGTGGAAGCAGGCGCAGCCTCGCTCTTTGCGGGGGCGTTCTCGCTTTGGGGCGCGGGCGCGGCGGGCTGGGCGCGGGTTCCGGCGGGTTTGGCGGGTTCCCCGGCCTGCGGAGCGGCAGGCTGGGCCTGCACGGGGGGGGTTGCCTCCACGCTGCGCGGCGAGGGCTGGGCCGGGCCGGTTGGGGCGGGCTGCGGGGGCGGGGCGGGGCGCTCTTCGATTGCCTCGGCCAGGGCAAGCTCCAGCCCCAGCCCGGGCTGCCAGGAACTGCGCGGGTCGGTGGCGGCCTCGTTGAACAGGCGCAGCGTCTCGAGCAGGCGGGGCGTCTCGAACTGCGCGGCCTGGGCGGCCATGTGGGCCTTCACTTCGGGGGTAGCGTCGATCAAACCGGCGTTGTTCAGGCGCACCAGCAGCACCCCGCGCAGGTAATCCACCACCTGGCGGGCGAACTGGCGCGCGTCGCTGCCTGAATCCAATGCTTGATGGATGCAGCCCATCCCGGCGGCCGGGTCGCGGGCGAGGATGGCATCTACCAGGGCCAGAACCGTCTCGCTGGCGGCGGTGCCGAGCACCACCTGCGCCTCGCCGAGGGTGACGCGCTGGCCGGTGGAAGAGAGCTGGTCGAGCAGAGAGATGGCATCGCGCACGCTGCCGGTGGCCTGGCGCGCGATGAGCAGCAGGGCGTCTTCATCCACCGCCAGGTTCTCTTCGGCGGCCTTCTGGCTGAGATGCGCGACGATCTGCGCTACGGGCACGCGGCGGAACTCGTGGCGCTGGCAGCGCGAGAGCACGGTGGGAGGGATCTTGTGTACTTCGGTGGTGGCCAGGATGAAAATGGCGTGCGGGGGCGGCTCTTCGAGGGTCTTGAGCAGGGCGTTGAAGGCCGCCGTGGAGAGCATGTGCACTTCGTCGATGATATAGACCTTATACTGCCCCTGGCTGGGCGCGAAGTTGATCTTCTCGCGCAGGTCGCGCACGTCATCTACCGAGGTGTTGGAGGCCGCGTCGATCTCGATCAGGTCGAGAAAGCGCCCCTCGTTGACGGCGGCGCAGTGCTGGCAGGCATCGCAGGGGCGTTTGGCAGGGTCAGGGTCGAGGCAGTTGACCGCTTTGGCCAGCAGGCGTGCGGTGGTGGTCTTGCCGGTGCCGCGCGGCCCCGAGAAGAGGTACGCATGGCCCACCCGCCCGGCGCGCACGGCGTTGCGCAGGGTCTGAATGACGTGTTCCTGCCCGATGACCTGTTCCCACAGGCGCGGGCGCCATTTGCGGTAGAAGGCTTGCGACATGGGCCGGCGGGCTCCTTTAATCTGTTGCCAGGTCTGGCGGCGGCTTGAGGCGCTGCTTGTGCAGGGTGGGCAGCGGCACGCGCAAATTGTACTCGAAAACCTTGCGGTTCAGGGCTTCCACCTCCATGTGCAGGCGGGCAAAGCGCGCGCGGCGCTCGGCGAGGGTGCCTTGCGCCAGCAGCGCCTCCAGGCGGGCGCGCTCGCGCTCGATCTCCGCGCCCAGCTCGATCCACTCAGGGGCAAAGCCGTTGCTTTCCAGCAGGTGATAGGCCAGCCGCAGGTCTTCGGGGACGAAGGGGTTGTCATCCAGCTTGAGCGGCTTGCCCTTGCCGGGCAGGTTGTCGAACTCGCCGCGTTCCATCGCCTCGCGGATTTTCTTTTCGGCCGGGTTTTCGGCTGCGTCCATCGCTGCCCCGTTTCTCTATGCAGGCTACGGCACCTGGTAGGTGGCCTGCACGTTTCCCTGCGCATCGAGCAGGGTGGCCCATTCGCCGGGCCGCCAGACGGCCTGGCTGCGGTTCCAGAAGACTTCGGCGGGGGTGTCGTTGCCGACGCGCGTGTAAACCTGAACGGCTCCGCCTTTGAAGAGGATCAATTCCGGGCTGGAAGGGAAGGTGTACACGTTGCCATCCTCATCTTGCAGCTTCCAGCCCGCCAGGCTGAGGTCGCCCTCGCCCAGGCGCTTTAAAACCACATATTCCTGCTGGGGGTCGGTGGCGCCGATGATCGAGGTGATCTGGATGAGCGGCCCGCTGGAGAGCCGGGCCTGGGTGGGGGTGGGGGCGGGCGGGGGCGTGGCGGTGAGGCCGGCCCCGGCAGGCGGCTGGGTGGCTGCGGAGGCAGGCGGGGCGGTGCTTTCGGGCAGCGGCGGGGGCAGCTCCGTCTGGCGCACGCGGTCCCAGATATACAACACGGCCAGCACGGTGGCGGCTGAGACGATCACATTCAGCAGCAAGTAAAGGAACAGGTGGTTTTGACCACTGCGGCGGCTCATCGTGGCTTTATGATAGCATAAAATCCGGCCTTCCAGCAGGAACGGAGGCCGGCCTGCAGGGCGCGGCTGAGGCTGAAGAAAACCCATCCACCATCACAAATCGGGTAGAATCGGGGGGATGATCTATCTCATCGACGGGCATAACCTGATCCCCAACATCCCGGGCCTGAGCCTGCGCGACCTCGACGATGAGATGCGCCTGGTGGAGATGCTGCGGGTGTTCGCCGGGGCGCGGCGCAGCCAGGTGGAGGTGTTCTTCGACGGCGCGCCGCCCGGGCACGGGGGGGCGCGGAACTTCGGCACGGTGAAGGCTCATTTCGTGCGCGCCGGGCGCACCGCCGATGACGCCATCCTCGCGGCTCTGCGCAGCCTGGGGGCGCGGGCGGGCGAAGCGAGGGTGATTTCCTCCGACCGGCGCGTCCAGGCCGAGGCGCGCGCTCTGCGGGCCGGTTTGGTGGATTCGGCGAGTTTCGCCCGCGAACTGCTGCAGCTGCAGATCTCGGCGCGCCCCTCCAGCCCCGACCCGCGCGAACTGCCGCCGCCGGCGGATGAGGTGGACGAGTGGCTGAAGCTGTTCAAGCGCAAGAAATGAGGTTGTCCATTTATTTCTTGTGTGTGGTTTGTGGGCAGGCCCCACAAACAGCGCACAGAAATATCGGATTTTGTGAAACGAGGCGCATCGAAACTCTCATTTATATTTAATGCATTATTTACCCGCTTAGTGTATATTATCTCCAAGGTGCTGCGCTTCTTGTGAGCGCCGTACCTTCCACCGGACAGCGGTGTAATGCTCGTCCCCCCCGAGCTTGCAAAGCAAGTTGGTGGCATTCCCTCCCTGAAGATTGCCTGGCATGTCCCCCCCATGCCAGGCAATCGCTATGTAGGACGCCAGAGCGAGCTTCCCCCGCCCGTCTGCCAGAATTCTTCCAGCTGGATATCCATCTCTTCCAACGTGCCGAACAGGCTGCTGATCTGCGAGCCGTAGCAGGCCACGCCCGCGCGCCAGGCCTTGAAGCCCTCCGGCGAAACCTTGACGCGGTGCATTTGCGCTTCGGGCAGGCCCTGCGGCAGCCAGAGCGAGCGCTGGGCCACGTAGGGGTAATCGGCGTAGTAGGCCAGCGGGCGGCGCAGGCGTTCGGCGGCGGCGCGCACCAGGCGGTGATCGATGTGGTTGCCCAGGCTGAGCGGGCAGACGAGCAGCGCCCCTGGCGGCAGGCGGCGCTGCAGCCAGGCGCGCAGGCGGACGACGGTGGGCAGCTCGGCGGGGTGGACGGGCATCCACAGATCGGCGCCGGAGCGCACCAGCTCTTCACCGCTGGGCAGGCGGCGGTAGATGCAATCGGGGAGAGTCCAGTAGCGCGGCTGGGCGCCCACGGCAGCGCAGGCGGCGCGGTCTTCGGCACGGCGGCGGGCGATGGGCGCTTTGCCGGCTTTCCATTCGGCGTGCAGCAGGGCGGCAAATTCGGGCAGGGGCTGGCCGCGCGGCGGGCTTCCGGCGCATACCGTCCAGATTTCCACACGCTCGCCGGAGCGCGCCTGCTCCCAGATCATCCCGCCGCAGGAAAGCACGGCATCATCGAAGTGAGGGGAAAGGTAGATCCAATGCATGAGGGTGAGTATAACGGAAAAGTCGATGAAATGATTGGTTGAGAAGTCGAGAAGTCGATGTGAGGGAGGCGCTCAAGGGTGGGGCGCTGAGGGTGAGGTGAATGCCTGCGCGCCGAAGCGCCTGTTCCCTTGCCCCTAAAATCGGTTAAAATAGAATCAGGCACAGGAGCCGCCCCTTGTATGATCACCTCGGAAGAGCGGATGAAGATTTTGAAGATGATCCAGGAAGGGAAGCTGACCGCCCAGGAAGGGCTGGAACTGCTGGACGCCCTGGAAGCCAAACCGGCGAAGCCCGGCGCGCCTCCCGTGCCGCCTGCGCCGCCCGGCCCGCCGGGGGTGCCGCGCGAGCAGCGCTGGTTCCGCGTGGTGGTGACGGATACGAACACCGGTAAAACGCGCGTCAACGTGCGCCTGCCGGTGAGCCTGGTGAGCGCCGGTTTAAAGATGGGCGCGCGCTTCTCTCCGCAGGTGGAAGGACTCGACCCGGAGCAGCTGATGGCCTTTTTGAACTCCGGCGAGGTGGGAAAGGTGATCGACGTGCAGAGCCACGAAGACGGCGAACACGTGGAAGTATATATCGAGTGAAGCGAAACCCCCGCGCCGGCGCGGGGGTTTCGCTTGGGTATGGCAAAAGCGGGGGCTTTTTTAATCTTCCACGGCGACGACGTTTTCTACCTCGGGGAAGAACTGGCGCACCGTGCCTGCCACCCAGCCGTTGAGGGTGGTGGCGGTCAACGGGCAGCCGTTGCACGCGCCGCCCAGGCGCACCGAAAGCACCTTGCCGTCAAAACCAACCATTTCGACCGTCCCGCCGTGGTAGTGGTTGATGTAGGCATCCAGCGTTTCGATCAAAGCCTTGAGGCGTTCTTCTACAGTGAATTCAAAGTTCGTTTCGCTCATCGGTCGGCGCTCCTTTTCGATCCACTTCCATTCGAGTCGATTCCCTGACTGAGCATTCCCAGGATGGAGGCGTGGGTGTTGCGCAGGCGTTCGGCAATCACCCCCGCCAGGCGTTCGAGCAGCACATTGCCCATCTCGGGGTAATATTCGTAGATTTGCTGCAGGCTTTGCGCGCGGATACGGTAAGCCACGCAGTCGGAGGCGGCGGCGGCCCCCGAAGAGTACTGCTCGTGACCCAGCACCGACGACCAGCCAAACACGCCACCGGGCAGGATGCGCGCCACGGTGAGGGGCGGGCCGTCATACGGTTTGTAGTTGATCACCACCTCGCCCGCGAGCAGGATGTAGAGGTTATCGGCCAGCTGCCCCTGGTCGAAAATGACCGCGCCACGGGAGAAGCTGACTTCTTCCATGAATGGGGAAAGCAGGCCGATTTGCTGAGCATCGAGCCCTTCAAAGATGGCGAGATTAGCGTACTCTTGCCTGAACATTAGTCATATGTTAAAGCATGGGTTATTGATATTATAGTGGCAAAACTCCCACATGAAGCGACGTTAATCATCGGCCGTGACATGATCAATAGCCCATAAAATAAGTCATTTGCCCTACCGACAGCCGGTTGAAAGAGGATAGATGGCGGATTTGTGATTTCATGCGCAAAATTCCCTTGACTTTTGGCGGGTATTAGATTATTATCTAACAAGTTAGATATTCGTCTAACTCCCACGAACAAGCATGCCGTCACTCTCCTGGGACGAAGCCACATCTTACGACTTGTTTGTCAGCCTGTACGTGCTGCACTGGCCTGAACGATTTGGCCTGCGCCCTTCCTGGGCGGCCGGGGTGCGCTCGCGCCTTCCGGCTGTGCACCGTGAGTTCCTTGAAAAAGCCCAGACGTTCTTACCCGTCCCCTTGCGCTGGTTATACCTCCTGCCGGCTGGAGCCAGAAACTCTGCCGACGCTCTCACTGCCCTGGCGCAAACCCCCGCCGCCGAGCGCCTTGCGTCACTGTCGAATTCATCGCGCATCACACCGCAACTCGCCGCAACCTTACGCAACATCTCTCAGCGCCAGTTCTGGACTCCAGCCGAGCTGGAGGTAATCCGCACCGAATACCAGCACGAGGGGCTTTTATTTAAACCGGCCGCCCTTCAACACCTGTGTGACGCCTGGGCGCACTCCGCCGAATTTGGCGAGCGCTTCCTCCAGGCCCTCCAGGTTTACCAGCAGGTGTTCTACGCCGAGGAAGAATTGCGCATCGGCCCGGCGCTGGCCGAGTGCGCCCGGCGCGCCTCCGAGCTGGCTGCCCGGCTGCCGCTGCCCGAACTGCTCAGCACGCTTTCGCGCGGGGTGCGCTTCAGCGGGCTGGATTCGCTCGAAGAAGTGGTTCTCGTACCTTCGTACTGGTCTACCCCCCTGGTATTCTACGATCACCTCGGCCCGGGCAGGCTGCTCGTCCTGTTCGGCTGCCGCCCGGAGGAGCAGAACCTGATCCCCGGTGAAAGCGTCCCCGGCGGGCTGGTCGGCTCGCTCAAGGCCATTGCCGACCCAACGCGCCTGGCGATTTTGCGCTACCTGGGCGAAGAGCCGCTTACCCCCACCGAGCTGGCGCGCCGCCTGCGCCTGCGCCCGCCCACCGTCATCCACCACCTCAACGCGCTGCGCCTGGCCGGGCTGGTGGAGATCACCCTGCTGCCGGGGGCGGAACGCCGCTACGCCTTGCGAGTGGAAGCCATTCATGCGGTGCTCTCGGGCCTGGAAGACTATCTGGGATCTTCGCTCGAAAGCCGCTCTCAACGATGACCGCATCTTCCTTCTTTGCGCGCAGCGGGCGCGTGCTATCCACCTATGTCGAGCGCCTGGGGGCCTTCCACCCCAACGCGCGCCTCTACCTGGGCAGCGTGGTGCTCAGCGGCGCGGCGCTGGGCATTTACCGCCTGCTGTTCAACTTTTACATCCTCAGCCAGGGCTATGACGAGCGCCTGCTGGGGGTGCTGGTGACCACCAGCAGCCTCACGGCGCTGCTCGCCGCCCTGCCGATGGGCTACCTGGCCGATTTTCTAGGCCGCAAAGCCTCGCTGGTGGCCGGCGGGCTTGTCACCGGGCTGGTGGTGGCGCTGATCGTGCTGTTCCCCTCCACGCCGGTGTTCATCGGGGCCAATGTGCTCCTCGGCCTCGGCCAGAGCCTGGCCGGGGTGACGATGGGGCCTTTTTTGATGGAAAACAGCGGCGACACGGAGCGCACTTACCTGTTCAGCTTCAGCGCGGGGCTGCAGATGGGCGCGGCCTTCGTCGGCAACTGGATCGGCGGCTACCTGCCCACCTGGCTGGGCGCGCTGCAGGGCGCGGAGCCCACCTCCACGGCGGCCTACGGCGCCTCGCTGCTGGTCATTTCCATTTCCGCCGCGCTGGCCACGCTGCCGCTCTTCTTCCTGCGCACGCAGCGCGGGGGCGGCGACCGCCGCGATAACTTCAATTCTCTGGCCGAGTTGAAGCGCCAGTCGGGCCGGCTTTCCAGGCTCATCCTGCCGATGCTGGCCACTTCGATCGGCGCGGGCATGTTCATGCCCTTCATGAACGTCTTCTTCCGCCAGGTGCATCACCAGCCCGACCCGGTGATCGGCTCGCTGTTCGCCTGGGGCTCGCTGGCGATGGGCCTGGGGATGATCATCGCCCCGCCGCTGGCCGACCGGTTCGGGAAGATCGGCCTGATTGTGGCGGCGCAGTCGATTTCCATCCCCTTCCTGGCGGTGATGGGCTTCGCGCCATGGTTCTGGCTGAGCGCGGGGGCCTACTACATCCGCCTTGGGTTGATGAATATGTCCGGGCCGGTGTACCAGGCCTTTGTCCTCGAGCAGGTGGAGGCGAAATCGCGCGCCACGGTGGCCAGCCTGGTGAGCATGGCGAACAATTTCGGCTGGGCCTTTTCACCGTCCATCAGCGGGTGGATCCAGGTGCGTTACGGGTTTGGCCCGGCCTTCATCATCACTATGGTGTTGTACACGCTTTCCACCTTCCTGTACTGGAAGTTCTTCTGGCGGGCGCCGCAGCGTGCGCCCCGCGCCGGAGGTTGAACTGCCCATCGGCAGGGATCGTTCGCACATCCGCAGGTCCCTGGAGCCTGCCCCCTTCTCAGAGAAGTGCCCCTCTGGAAGGGGGCTTTTTTGGGGGTATGATTGATATGTAACCAAAGGAGCGCAGGCTCATCTAACCAGACGTATATTTCGATTTGGAGGTATGTGCATGGAAATGGTGATTGACTTCCCCGGCGGCGCGAAAGTTGACGCGCATTTTGGCGAGTTCACCCTCAAAACCGACCAGCCCCGGATGGGCGGCGGAGAGGGGACGGCCCCGACGCCGTTCGAGACGTTCCTGGCTTCGATCGGCACCTGCGCGGGCATCTACGTGGTGGGGTTCTGCCGCCAGCGCGGGCTCTCTACCGAGGGCATCCGCATCATCGAGCGCATTCACCGCGACCCGCTCACCGGCATGATCGGGACGATCGACCTGGAGATTCAGGTTCCGCCGGGCTTCCCGGAGAAGTATTACGATTCGCTGGTGCGCTCGGCCAACCAGTGCGCGGTGAAGAAAGCCCTCGAACACCCGCCGGTGTTCAACACGTTCACGAAGGTGGTGGAAGAAGCCAACAAGTAACGTAGTCGATGAGAGTTGAAGGCGATGAGTGACGAGAAGAGGAATCGCTCATCACGCATTGTCTTGTTCTCACGTTGACTTCTCTCCCCAATCCAGCACTTCGCGGGCGGGGAGGATGCGCACGTCGGTGCTTTCGAGCAGGCGCTCGAGGGTGCGCTCGAGGAATTCACTGCGCAGGGGGCCCCAGCCTTCGCCATCCAGGCCGTGAGCATTGTAAACCAGCCAGCCTTCCGGCATGGCGAGCAACTGGGCGACGGTCTTCTCCAGCCAGGGCTCGGCGTCTTCCCAGCCGCCGGTGCGGATGGCCACCGTGCCCGGCCCGGGCAGCGGGTTGAGGGCCGGCCCGCCCCCGCGGAAGGCGCGCACCACGCCGGGCAGCCAGGCTTCCAGCTCGGGTGTGGCGGCGTTGTAGGGGAAGTTGAAGATTGCCCGGCGCGGTTCGAAGCCGTTGAGCTTGAGGGTGAAAATCTCCAGGCAGCGCAGGATCTTGGCCTGGGCGGCCGCGAGCGGGATGCTTGCCTTGTTGGTGTGGTCGAGGCCGTGGGGTTGAATGACATGCCCGCGGGCCTGCAGCTCGTTCCACAGGCCGAAGTCGCCATACGGGGCTCCCCAGGAGGCGTCTGGGGCCATGTTGGCGGGCAGGCGCTCCTTTTGTTCGTGGGCGATTGCCAGCACGTTGATCTCGGCCTTCAGGCCGAGTTTTTCGTAGATAGATGCCAGTTTGAGCATCGAACGGGCAAAGCCGTCATCCCAACTGATGGTCAAAAAGCGCATACGCTTCTGCGGCTTCCTCCGGCGACGGGGGGGAAGAAATCCAGCACATCGCCGGGCTGGAGGGGGGTCTGCATTTCATCGGGGAGGGTGCGCACCTCGCGGCCGTTGACGAAGAGAAGCACATGGGCGTGCAGGCTGCCGGATTCATCCAGCCAGTGGCTGCGCAAGACGGGGTAACGCTCGACGATGCTCTCGACGGCCTGGGCAACGCTGGCGCCGGGCGGGAGGGGCAAATCGAAGGTCTTCAGCCCGGCCAGCAGCCGGAAGGTGGCATAGAGGTTCACTTGCATGGGGTGATTCTAACCCAGATTGGTGGAAAGCCTCACAAAACGGTGGGGAGGATGACGGGGCGGCCCCCGGCGCCGGCCTGAAGACGCTGCAACGGCACGTGATAAACCCGGCTGAGCAGGTCGGGGTCGAGCACCTCATCGGGGGTGCCTGCCGCGGCCACCTGCCCTTCCACCAGCAGGCACAGGCGGTCGGCGTAGCGGCTGACGAGGTTCAGGTCGTGGAGGGTCATCACCACCGTCAGGCCATCCTGCTTCACCAGGGCGCTCACCGCATCCAACAGGCTGATCTGATACTGCAGGTCGAGGTGGGTGGTAGGCTCGTCGAGGAGCAGCAGGGGAGCGTCTTGCGCCAGGGCGCGCGCCAGGAGCAGGCGCTGCTGCTCGCCGCCGGAAAGGTCGCCCACGCGCCGGTCGGCCAGTTCGAGGGTGCGGGCGCGCTCCATGGCGCGCTGGACGCGCTGCCGGTCGAGGGGCGTGAGCTGGCCGAGCCAGTTGAGATAGGGGGTGCGCCCAAGCTGGACCATCTCCAGCCCGGTGAAGGCCGGGGGGAGGTTGCGCGCCTGCGGCACCACGGCCACCAGGCGGGCGCGCTCCTGCTCGCTCATCGCCGAGAGATCTCTGCCATCCACCTGCATGCTGCCGGCAGCCGGGCGGAGCACGCCGCTGAGGGCGCGGATGAGGGTGGTCTTGCCGGCGCCGTTGGGGCCGATGACGCCGAGGATGGAGCCGCGCGGCACCTCGAAGGATACATCGCGCAGGGCGGCGCGCTCCCCATATTTGACGAGCAGGCGGGTGACTTTTAGCATAGATCCCTAATTGTGTGCCAGCACTCACGAAGAAGGCGCTCGGGCGCTCAGGGATCAGGCCTCGGGAAAGGAGTCTGCGGTCCTTCGTTCCCAAGCACCTGATTCCCGATCCCTGCAACTACCAAAACGACTGCTGCCTGGCGCGGCGCAGCAGCCAGAGGAAGAACGGCGCCCCGCCGAGCGCGGTGATGATGCCCACCGGCAGTTCCTGGGGGGCCATCAGCACGCGGGCGAGAACATCGGCCAGCAAGAGCACCGTGGCCCCGCCGATGGCCGAAAGCGGGAGGATGCGGCGGTAATCTCCGCCCCATAAGAACCGTACCACGTGCGGGACGATCAACCCGATGAAGCCGATGATTCCGGCAAACGAAACCGCGGCAGCCGTGGTGAGCGAGGCGGCCGCCACCACCAGCAGGCGCACGCTCTCCACCGGCAGACCAAGCTGTTTGGCCTGTTCCTCGCCGAACTGGAAGACGTTCAAGGCGTGCCCGGTGGTGAGCAGCGCGGCCAGCCCAAGGGTGATGTAAGGCAGGGAGGCCAGGACGGGCTGCCACCCGCTCAGCGAGGCTCCGCCCATCAACCAGACGATGGCGCGGCGCAGCTCGCCGGTGGAGAGGAGCATGAGGAAGGATGTGAGCGCGGTGGCGAAGGCGCTGACGGCCACGCCCGCCAGGATGAGGTTGGTGGTGGGCACGCTGCGCCCCACGCGCGCCATCTGGTAGACCAGCCAGACGGTGATGAGCGCTCCGGCGAAGGCGGCCATGGGCACGGCCGCCAGGCCCAGGAAGGTGCGGCTGGCGCCGCCGGTCATCGCCAGGATGGCCCCCAGCCCGGCCCCCGAGGCCACGCCCACCAGGTAGGGGTCGGCGAGCGGGTTGCGGAAAAGCCCCTGGTAGGCGGCTCCGCTGCCTGCCAGCCCGGCCCCGGCCAGCGCCACCAGCAGGGTGCGCGGCAGGCGCAGGCTGAAGAGAATGACCTCGAAGGTCTGGAGAGCAGCCGGGGCGGCCTGTCCGGTCAGGTGCGCGGCGAAGAGGCGGGCGATGGAACCTGGGGGGATGAACACGCTGCCCACCGCCACCGAGAGGAGCAGGGCGGCCGCCAGCAGGAGCAGGTTGAGGAGATAGGGCCGGGCAGCGTGTTTCATCACACCTTTTTGCAGCGGGGGTTAATCCAGCTGGCCGGCCAGTTCGGGATGGATGGCCTTGACCAGCTCGGCGAGCCCGTCGAGCATGCGCGGGCCGGGCCGGCTGACGAGGTCATCGTTGAAGACCAGCACGCGGTTCTCTTTGACGGCCTGGATGGCGCTCCAACCGGGGCGCTGCGCCACTGCTTCGGGGGTGACCCCGCCGTAGAGGGAGTCGCCCAGGAGGATGACCTGCGGATTTTGCACGATCAATTCTTCCTGGCTGATTTGCGCCCACTCGCCTTGCAGGCTTGCGCCCAGGTTCCGCCCGCCGGCCAGGCCGATGAGCAGATCCACAAAGGTGCCGGGGCCGCTTGTCCAGGGCTTGGCGGGGTCGGTGGCGTCCAATTCGTAGAAGACAAGGGGCCTTTCGGTGGTGCCGGCGACCGCCGAAAGGATTTTCTTTTCGCGCGCCTGCAAAGAGGCGATGAGTTCCTTCGCCCTGGCGTTTTGCCCGGCGGCCTGGCCGACCAGCCCGAGGTTGGCATACAGACCTTCCAGGCTGGTGGGGTTGGGGACGACGAGCACCGGCAGCTTAAGCTCCTGCATGGATTGGATCGCCTCGGGCGAGGTGAGCGGCGATGCCAGCACCAGGTCGGGCTTGAGCGCGACGATCTGCTCGAAGTTATATTTGCCCATATTGCCGCCCACCGAGGGGAGAGCGGCGGCTTCTTCGGGGTAGTTGGAGAAGTCTTCGCGGGCCACAACCTGAGCGCCCGCGCCGATGGCGAAGAGGATTTCGGTGTTGGAGGGAGCCAGCGAGACGATGCGCGCCGCCGGCTGCGAGAGGGTCAACTCGCCGCCCAGCCCATCGGCGAGGACAATCGGCCCTGGGGTGGGGGTGGGCTGCGCGGGGGCGGCTGCCGGCGCGCAGGCGGCGAGGATCAAGGCCAGGATGAGGGTCAAGAGGGTGAATGAGGTGGTTGGTTTCATAAGGGTTTTCGAAAGTCTCGTTATGCTCGAATCGATGATCAGGCATTCAGTGCCGAGGGATCAGGCGGTTGGTGAAGGAACACGCTGTGCCCGAACGGTTGCGCTCAAATGAAAACTCCCTGTCGTTGAAGGCAGGGAGGGGGAAAATCAGGTGCAGGCTGCGCCCATGGTAGTTCCCACCTCCTTTCAGCGAGGTTGTGAGAAACGCACCCCAGGCGGTCGACCTGGCTTGGCGGGGGCGGCCCCTGCCTTACAGTTGCGCGACAGCGCCGGACTTGCACCGGCTTCGCCGTTTTGCCCTGCCCATCCGGGAGCAGGGCACCTGGGAGCATTTGTAAGTTGTCAGGTAGATTGTATATCCGCGCGGGTGGGGCGTCAAGGAATTTGAGGCGGGGAAACATGGCTTGCTCAAGGTGGTCAAAAGGCCCTCACCCTGCCCTCTCCCTCAGGGAGAGGGGGGAACCGGCTGCCTTTGCCCTCGGGGACGCGCTTTGCGCACCCGGCGGGGTGAGGGCCGGGGATGAGGGGAATCGAGGATTGCCGGTTTGCCTGGCGCCTTTGAGAAGGCCATGGGCAGGGGGAATGCCGGGGATTTTTAATAAGCGCCTTTGCCGCGCAGCACGGCCCACACGGTGCGGATCAGGATTTGCAGGTCGAGCCAGAGCGAGTAATTTTGGACGTAGTAGAGGTCCTCTTCGGTGTGAAGGTGCATGGGCTTGTCGCTGCGGCCGTTCACCTGCCACCAGCCGGTGACCCCCTGCGGCACGCAGAAGCGCCGGCGCTGCCAGAGGTCGTACTTCTCGACCAGTTCGGGCATTTCGGGGCGCGGACCCACCAGGCTCATCTCGCCGCGCAGCACATTGAACAACTGAGGCAGCTCATCCAGGCTGGTGCGGCGCAGGATGCGCCCAACGCGCGTCACGCGCGGGTCGTCGCGGCGCTTATAGAGGATGTGGCCATTCTCGTCCTGCCAGGCCACCTGCTTGAGGAGCTGCTCGGCGTTTTGCACCATGGTGCGGAATTTGAGCATGTTGAACAGGCGGCCGTTCTCTCCGATGCGCCGGGCCGAATAGAAGACCGGGCCGGGGCTGTCGAGGCGGATGGCGAGGGAGATCAGCCCGATGAGCGGCAGGGCAAACGGCAGGAGCAGCAGGCTGAGGGTGAGATCGAAGGCGCGCTTGGTCATGCGCTGATATTCGCTGAGGGCGGGGGCGCGCAGGTCGAGCATGGGGATGCCGGCGAAGTCTTCCACCTGGGCGCGGTGGAGGGTGAGCGAGAAGTAATCGGGGATGATCCATACGCGCACGGGCAGGTCGTGGAGGGTGGAGACGACTTCGGTGAGGCGCTGGTGCTCGGAGCGCGGCAGGGCTATGACGACGTCATCGACTTCCTTTTCGGCCACCACGCGGCGGGTGATATCCAGCGAGCCGTGGATATCGGCGTGGTCGGCCTGGCGCTGCCAATCGTCATCCAAGAAGCCCACCAGGTGCAGCCCGAGGCCGGGCATTTGGTTGATCTGCCCGGCGAGCTTGCGGGCCACCTCGCCCGCGCCGAGGATGAGCACGCGCCTGGGCTGGACGTGAAGGCCGTTGTGTTTGAAGGCCAGGCGGGCCAGCAGCCGCCAGCCGGCCAGGAAGAGGAAGGCCAGCGCCGCGGCCATGAGGAACAGGAAGCGCGACACATCGCGGTAGGTGAAGTAGAGGATGCCCGCCAGCGAGACCGTGGCCAGCAGCGAGCCGAGCGTGAGGCTGCCAAGCTCGTCCACGATGCGGAAGTTCTTGCGCCCGTCATAGACCGAGAAGTTGAGCAGCAGGCCCACCCACAGGGCGGGGAAGAGCAGGTAGAGGCCCCAGGGCAGCTCGACGGGGTCGATGGGTTTGATGAAGCTGAGCGCGTTGTTGAGCGGGGCGCGCAGCTGCACCGATATATGCAGGGCCGCGGCGACCAGTGCAGCATCGAGCAGGATGGAGAAAATGGCGAAGTTGACGGAGAATCGGCGGAACATGGCGGGTTAGATTGGATGGTGTTTCTATTATTCTGTAAATTGTGGGGCACCCCCCACGATTTACAGAAAAAGAACCACATGATCCTGGATTGATTATAGGCTCAGGCGCGGCCGGCGTGGAATTACAGTTTCGTTAAGGCCTGGGCGGGCCAGGGGGGAAGGATTTGAGGCCGAGTAGTTGTAGCATGGTTAACCATATAAAAAGCGGGTTATTCACCAGGTACCGCTTCCAGAGGCGTTTCGGTTCGTTAATTAATCGAAAAAGCCATTCCAGACCGCTTTTTTGCATCCAATGCGGCGCTTGAGGTTTTAGCCCGGCGTGAAAATCGAAGGCGGCACCCACTCCCAGCATCACATTTGCCCGAATACGTCCTAAGTGCTCTGCCATCCAATACTCTTGTTTAGGTGTGCCTAACCCTACCCAAAGCAGGTTTGCTCCGGTTGCATTGATGCGTTCGACAGCAATCCGGTCTTCTTCTGGCGTGAGCGGGCGGAATGGAGGTGTTTCCGTCCCGGCGATTCTTAAGCCAGGGAAACGTGCGGATAGGCGTTCGGCCAGGCGTTCGGCCACGCCAGGGGCGCCACCGTAAAAGAAGTGTGTCCAGCCATGCTTCAGTGACTCTTTACATGCCGCAAGGAGTAGATCGGGACCATAAACTCGTTGAACAAAAAGGTAGCCTTTCAGATGTGAGAACCAGACGAGAGGCATTCCATCCGGGGTGACCATTCCGGCTTGATTGTGGATTGCAAGCAGACGCGGGGATCGGTAAGATTCCATGATGCCATGGACGCCTGTGACGCATACATACCGACGGTCTCCTGATGTGATCCAATCAGCAAGCTGTTGAATGGCAATCGACATGTTGATTGCAGAGACCTGGACGCCGAGTAAATTGAATGATTGATCAACCATTGGTTTCTAAGACTGAACGGAATCATAAACCATCATGAGTTTTTCATAGTTTATCTCCGGCGAGAATCTCTTTTGAAAATCGTCTCGAGCATTTTTCGAGTAAATCATAGATTCCTCTTTGCTTGACAAAACGCGGTCTATTAGATGAGCAAGTTCATCGGTATTTCCTGGTTTGAAAAGTAAACCAGTTTTCTCGTGTTGTATGATTTCAGGTATTCCACCTTGCTTGGAAGCAATTATAGGGGTTCCTGCCGCAAGGCTTTCCAGGAGGACTAAGGGTTGGTTTTCGTAACAGATCGAAGGAAAAATCAGGAATTTGGCGTTCTCGTGCAGTGGGAATATTTCCATTGCCGGTACCTGTCCAATATATTGAATGGTATGGTCCGTTAGGCAGGCCTGTCTAACACGGCTTTCGAGCGGGCCTGACCCGGCAATGAGCAGATTCGATCCGCTTCTATGTTTCTTCCAGGCATTTAGAAGAACTTCGATCCCTTTTTCGGGTGACAATCTACCGATAAAAAGAGCGTAATTAGGGTTGGCGCTTTTCTTGGTGGGTTTGGCATGGATAAAATTGGGTTTCACCATTAGTTTTTCTGCGGGTAAACCAATTTCGATGAATTTCTTCCGAGAGAACTGATTCAGAACAATAAAGCGATCAATTTGCGTTTGCCATGTTCTGATCATTCGATGGAAAATTACCATCCCCGCCAATATGCTGCTGGCAGCGAAATTGGATCGGTAGCATTTTCTGACGATCCCCAACCAGGGAGGTTTACCTAAACAATCTTCACAAATATTATTCTCCCTAAGAAAAAGCCCATTCAAACACGAAAGTCGAAAGTTATGCAGAGTCTGAATAACGGGAATATTCTCCTTCTTCGCCGCATAATAACCGGAGGGCGAGAGAATGGGGAATGTATTGTGGAAATGAATGACATCGGGTGAAAATTCGCGAATGGTTTTTCTGAGTTCTCGATGAATATCAGCATTCCAAAAGGTTTTCATAGCCAGGTCAATGTGCGGCATATCCTTGATGCTGTTGTTATGGAGGATAACTTTTTTAATGGAATGCCCTTTAGCTTCGAGCAATGCCGCTTCATTCTCGAAGACGCGGTCTTCACCTCCGGCGTGCTGGTAATAATTATGCGCAAGAAGGATTTTCATGTTGTTTCTCGAGAGACGATGGGAACCGGTGTTCATACTCTACCATCAACGCGTACATAGATGCAAACTCAAACTTTTCCATGTCTCAGTTTTTTAGGAGGTAGTCAAGGCTCAATTCTGAGCGTATTCCTGTCGAATAGCGAGCCGATAACCAAGGTAGATCAATGGTGTTAAAACGAAGTACGGTAAGTTTGCAGAAATTGTAAGAAACAACCACAAGGTAGTCCATCTATGCATAAGACGGAAACGATCCAGCCAGTAGAACGCAATTTTTCTTTCTCTTTTCTTCAACGCATACACCGCCAGGCGGAGATAGCGCTTATACAGCCCGTCATACAACTGCTGCGGCGAGAGCTGCCCCCCCGCAAGCCTTGCCTGCTCCACCAGGGCTTCCTGGGCTTTCACCAGGCTTGTCCAGGCCCTGACGGCGTTCCCTGAAGCCTGGCCGCTGCCGACCCGGTAGAGGGCAGCCGGTTGAGGGCAGAAATCGGCCTCCCAGTGCTGAAGGATGCGCATCCAGAGGTGATAATCTTCGCACGGTTCAAATTCGCGCTCGAACAGCCCGGTCGTTTCCAGGCAGGCTTTGCGGACCACGACGGTGGAGGCCGGGATGAAATTCCTGGCGAACAGGTCACCAAAGATTTTCCCTCTGCGAGGCGGGTAAAGGTCGAAAGAGGTCTTGCGTTGGATGGTCTTGCCCGAAAAAAAGCGGATGTCGCCGAAGACGAGGCCGACTGCCTGCGCCTGGAACAAGGGCACCTGGTTGGAGAGCTTATC
This sequence comes from Anaerolinea sp., assembly GCA_029975055.1. GTDB lineage: Bacteria > Chloroflexota > Anaerolineae > Anaerolineales > Anaerolineaceae > Anaerolinea. The sequence continues at coordinate 301,635 of JARKPU010000022.1, read as the reverse complement.
CGGGAGCCAGAGATCGTCTGAATCCAGGAAGGCGATCAACTGCCCCCGGCTGTGTTGAATCCCAAGGTTGCGGGCCGCAGAGACGCCCCGGTTGGGCTGGTGGAGAAAGGTGATCTTCTCTTTGTATTTTTCAACGACCTGCAGGGTGCCGTCGGTGGAACCGTCATCCACCACGATCAACTCGTAATCGGTGAAGGTTTGGGCAAGGACGCTTTCGATTGCCTCGCCGAGCACGGCGGCGCGCTGATAGGTTGGGATGATCACGCTGACGAGCGGCATGTTATTGCACTTCCTCAACCGCGCCCGCTCTGGCCGGGTTGGTCTCAACATCCTGGGCCATGGGGCGATCGAACATTACTTTGAATATTTCGCTGAACCGCTGTGCATACGTGTGGTCTTTGAGCGTCCGCTGGTACCCGGCCTTGGCCACGGCGGCACGCTCGTCCTCATGCGCCAGGTAATAGCGAATTTTCTCCGCTAAATCGGTTATCCCTTCGAAGCAGGCAATTTCAATTCCCGGCTGGTAATACTCTTCCAGATTTTCCGCAAGGTCGGTGAGAAGAAACCCCCCACACCCTGGGATTTCGAAATTCCTCCCTTTGATTTGAGGGATTCCCTCATGATATAAACCTGGGTCGGGAGGATCGAGCATATCCATCACCCAATTGATGGGTTTCACGGCAGCCGGGAATCTATTCCTTACTTTCGTGGCTGCCCGTTGGAGTAGAGTCATCTTTTCAAACGAGGCATTCGCGAAGTTGAGGTTAACCCGGCTCTGATTGAACACGCGGATCATCCGGTCCTGGCTGATCCGGCCTGTTTCCCAGCCTGTTCCCCACACATCAACCCGGATACCTTTTTCTCGCAGGTATCGGATAATATCCCGTCTCCTTCCATGCGGCTGGCCGACGAAAGTAACGTCGTATTTCAATGGAAGCTGCTTTTTTTGATAGATCGAGGGATTGCACGCCCATTGGCTTTTAACCACATGATGAAGACCGACTGCGTGGTAATGGTTGAGCGCAGACTGGGAAGTGGTCACCACCCAGTTGAAGCACGGCGCCCAAGACTTTGAGTAACTTTCAAAGCGCCAATGGTCGTCACAGAACCAATTCAATGTACGGGTGAAACCGGATGATGAAATATCGCGGAATGTGTTGTGTTCAAACTCGTCTTCGAAGAGGATCGAAAATAATAGATCGGGCTTTTCTGCGGCGGTTATTTCGGAAAGCCGCCTGTTCATCCGATCACGGCCATATTTTTTTAGCAAGGTTGGAAAATCGAAGTAAAGAATATTGTGCCCCAGGTGATGCAAGGAGTCGAAGAAATTATAGTGCTCGAAACTCAGGCCTCTTTCAGGCTTGCCATATTCATATTTCATGCCGACGTATAAGATATCCATGCTTCTACAACCTGTTCGCGGGTTTTTGGAAGATGAATAATCCGCATGCGTATTGACTTTCGGCGTGTTGGAATCGATCGGCGTTCTCGGTGTAACGCCCCATATCATCCACGACAGAAAATTCAACCAGGTTCAAGTCGTTAAATAAGCCGATTACCTTTTGAGGTGGAAGAATCCGGTGAGCGTTGAAGCAGATTCTAGGCACGCCCACAGGAACGGCGAGATAGAGAAAGCCAAGCGGCGCGAGTACCCGCGAAAGCTCGCGAGCGGCTTTTTGGGTGCCTTCAGGGTCGAGGCGGTCACCATACCTGCCCAGCCCAATGTGCTCAATAACATGCAGGCTCGATACCGACGGCAGGCAGTTCGATGGAAATGGCAAAGCGAGGATATCTCCAGCCATATTCCATAACCCGTCAATGCGGGCAATCAACGGCCGGTATTCAACGAAGGCAACTTTCATCACTGAGCTAAGCAGGTTCGAGAAGATAACTTGTGAACCAATATCGACGTGATATTCCGGAGAATTTCGAAGGATTCGGCGCATTGCCCAGCCATTACTATAGTAGTAATGGGCATCTATTGTTGACGTGGATGTGAAATCATGCAGTTGAGGATCGAGATCAATGATCTTTAAAGATAGATCGGTCGAAGTTTTCCGAAATTCACGAAGATCGTGCAGGAATTTTCCATACCTCCATACTCCCCTGCCCAGCTGTTTCAGATCCACAACCGGACGAATAAGCCGATTCAACAAGCGCAAGATCGCAGGTTTTTGGTTCATTGACTGACTGCCTCGCGAGAAATCGGTGATCGCAGGGCTTTCTTGCTTTCGGCTTCAGCAAGGATGAACACCCACCAGAAGTACAGGATCGAAAACGCCAGATTTGCTACGATGACCCCGCTTAACCCGGCAAGATAACTGAAAACAAAGTTTAAGCACGTTCCTATCAAAGCCGTGGAGATTTTTGGCGGCAACAGGATATTCGGTTTTCGGCTGTTTAACAGAACAAGAGCTGAAACCTGCCCGGTGGCGAACAACCCGCCGGAGAGTACCAGGAATGGCAGGTAGGACGATACTTTCCAATACCCGGGCGCGGTCAATAACCTGAAAATGGGGGCGTGGATGAAAAGCACAACGAGGCTCAATAGGATTGTCAACCCGAGTGAAAACAAAGTGAGTCTCCGGGTGATTTTCTGTGTAGAAAATAAGCGCTGAGGGTCGTTCCCATCTCCAACGCGCTCGAACAGGATCGGCGAAACGAACTGCACCAAAACGGACGATAAGATCGTGATTGGATAGTAGCCCAATTGGTATAAAACCGTGTAAAAGCCCACATCATTGGTGGAGGAAAAGAGCTGCAATGCCCAACGGTCGGACGAAAGCTGGATCCAGGTGAAAACACCCCACATCATAAAGGGACTTGCGTAGCTCGTGATGTTTTTGAACCAATCGGCAGAGAACCGATCGGGGGCAATCTCGCCCGGTTTATCTGTGCTGGCATGCGCCAGTTTCAACCGGTAAAAGAAGATTTGCGAAAGCAAGATGAGGATCGCTGATGCGGCGTATCCGGCCATTGCGGATTGGCTGCTCGAAACAAACCAAATACAGAAAAGGTATGCCAGCAGGAATTTAAACAACTGGCTAATCGCCTGGTGCCAGGCAACTACAACCCGATGGCGGGCTGCGTTTTGTAATTGTTCAAAGATAGTATTCCAGCCGGAAAGCAGAGAAAACACGAAGGTGAATGCGGTCAATGCGGCGACATGCAATTGATTCAACAGAAATAACAGGAAGATAGCAGCCATGCCAACCGCCAGGGTAGTCAGGCCGCTGTAAAGACCGACCCGGTTCACAGATCTTACGAATGCGGGAAATTCTCCATTTTCCTTACTGGCTGCATAGAATCGAGCGACCGCACCGGCGATTGGCCCAAAGAGCAATTGCTGGCTCAGGGTGAATACCGTCAGGGCTAATGAAAGCTCGCCATATTGAGGCGGGTCGAGCACGCGGGTGATCAGACGAATACCAAACAAACCAAAAAGGATTGCCAGCGCCTGTCCGAGCCCGACGAAGAAGAATTCCTGCCCTAGATGCTTAAGCCTGTTAAGTGCCATGCGGGAAGATCGAATTACCGAGCACCATTGTTTATAAACAGGTTGATTGATAAACCATGAAGATTTCATCCCTCGGAGTGCATTTGCTCACTCCCGATGATAGATCAATACCCATTGGCCTTTGCGCGTGCCGAGCTCGGCGGGTCGGTTGTAGGCGCTGATGCCGAGCAGCTCCGCCGCCCGCGCGGATTCGGCCTGCGCCTTCGCCGCCTCGCCCAGCTTTGCATACAGATCTGCCAGCACGGCGTGCGCCCGCGGCTGGCTGCCATCGATGAATGTTGAAGTTTCCAGCGAGCGGCGGGCCTCTTCCAGCCTGCCTTGCTGCATCTGAGCCAGGCCAAGCCCCAGGTAGGCCGATGCGTTGTTCACCCCTCCGGCCTGGGCTTTGAAGAGCGCTTCGGCGCGGGCCGCATCGCCTTCAGCCAGCGCCTGCCAGCTTTCTTCGGCATCGGGCAGCGCGGAGGGGGGCGAGGCGGCTGCTTCGCGCCAGAGGGGCGTATCGGGCGCAGACGGGTCTTCCGCCAGGGCGGGCTTCATCTCCAGCGCGGCGCGGTAGAGGGCGGCGGCCTCTGCATCCTGGCCGGCCTGTTCCAGGGCCTGAGCGAGCGCCAGCCGCACCTCGGCCCAGGCCGGGGCAAGCCCGGCAGCTGTTCGCAGCGCTTCGACCCCGCCTTTTGCATCTCCGGCCGCGAGCTTTGCCATGCCCAACCCGGCCCAATCCGGCGCGTAGTTGCCCGCCAGCGCCAGCCCCTGCCCGGTGAGGGCGATGGATTTGCGCAGGGCGGCCGGGTCGGTTGCCCGGCCGGCATCGTCCATCCCCAGGCGCGCATATGCGACCCCGGCCTGCAGGTGGTAGACCGGCATGGAAGGGTCGCGCCGAATGGCTTCTTCCAACCAGCGGGCAGCAGAGGGCCAGTTGCCGGCCCGCAGCGCTTCTACCCCGCGCTGGTAGGCCGTGTAACCCCAGCCCGAAAGCAGGCTCAAAACGACGAGGGCAAGGCAGCCCGCCGTGAGGAGCGCGTTCCCTGCCGCCAGGGGCACCCCTGCCGGTCGGCGCGGCAGCAGCGGAGCGGCCAGCCCGGCCATCAACACAGCCGTCAGCACGTTCACCACCGGCGCCCACTGAGGCAGGTCGAACTGGCTGTGCACCGCCAGCCCTGCCAGCGCCGCCAGCGACCCGGCCAGCAACGTCCGGCCGCCTGGCGCGGAACGTTTCCAGGCCTGCCAGGCGGCCCAGGCCAGCACGGCCCCCAGCGCCAGGGTGGCCGCAGCGCCCGCCAGGCCGTTCTCGCCGAGCTGGTTGAGCACGAAGTTGTGCGCGTGGGGCAGCAGATCAAACGGCGGGTTGGAGAAGAAGCTCAGGTACTCCAGCGGGTAGGTGCCCGGCCCGCCGCCCAGCCAGGGGCGGGCGCGGAACATGGCGACGGCCACCTGCCAGATGTAGCCGCGCGGGTCGGCGGTGGGGTGGGTGGGGTGCTGCACCTGGCGCAGCATGAGCGCGCCGAGCGCCCTGCCCAGGAGCAGGCCGGCCAGGCCAAGCCCGGCCCACGCCCAGGCGTGCGCGCGCAGCCAGGCCCAGCACCGCCGGACCAGTTCGCGCCGGTCGAGCGCGAGCAGGAGGATCAACACGGCCAGGGCAGCCGCGGCTGCCAGCCAGCCCCCGCGCGAGGAGGTGAGGAAGAGCACGGCGAAAGCCGCCAGCACATAAACGGCCAGGGCGGCCTTCAGCCAGCGCGAGCGGGCTGCCGCCAGCCGCGCCGCCGCCAGCGGCCAGAGCAGGTTGAGCAAAGCGGCCAGGGTGTTGGGGTGGCCGATGGTGGCATCCACCCGCAGGGTGGCCGGAGGGATCCACTGCCCCGGGGGGGCGATCTCCAGCCAGCGCCGGTACCAGGCAGTCACTTCGCCCAGGCCGAAGAACAGGTACCACGCCCCGGCGAGCAGCATCAGCCCGAGCCAGGGCTCGAGCGATTTACCCGCCCGCGCCAGGTCAACGAGCAGGTAGAAGATCAATGTGCAGGCCAGGTAATAGCCGAACTGCTCCAGGCCAAGGCGCGGGATCGGAGAGGCCAGCGAAGAAAGCAGGTAGGCGGCGAGGAACGCCAGCAGGGGCAGGTCGAACGGCGTGGCGGGGAAGGGCCGCCTGCGCAGGGCACGCCAGGCCAGCCAGGCCAGAGAGCCCAGCGCCAGCAGCCAGACGTTGATCATGTAGGGCAGGTAGAGGACCAGCCCGGCGTACTTCCCGCCCCAGGCGACCACGTACAGCGCCAGCAGCGCCAGCGCCGCGCGCTGTGCCGCCCGACCGAGAGCCGCCATCCGTAAGGGGTTGTTCACTGCCGGTTGAATCTCCTCCCTGGTTATTCTAGCTGAAAACGCGGGCCGCAAGCCTTGCGATGTGCTTGCAGTTTAGCCTGGAGCGCGGGCGAAATTGGCTATAATACCCCTACCATGAAACAACTTCTTCAAAATATGCGCGATGGCAAGGCAGTGGTTGCCGAGGTTCCGGCCCCGGGCGTGCGGCGCGGAGCAGCCCTGGTGCGCACGGCGGCGTCGCTGGTCTCGGCGGGCACCGAGCGCATGGTGGTCGAGTTCGCCGAAAAAAGCCTGCTCGGCAAGGCCCGCTCGCGGCCTGACCTGGTGCGCCAGGTGCTGGATAAAGCCCGCCGCGAAGGGGTGCTGCCCACCCTGCAGGCGGCCTTCACCCGGCTCGACCAGGCGATGGCTTTGGGCTATTCTTCCGCCGGGACGATCATCGAGGTTGGCGAGGGGCTGCAGGGTTTCCGCGTGGGCGACCGGGTGGCCTGCGCCGGGGGCGGTTACGCCGCGCACGCCGAGGTGGCCGTTGTGCCCCAAAACCTGCTCGCCCGCCTGCCGGATAACGTCGATTTCGAATCCGCGGCCTTCACCACCCTGGGGGCGATTGCCCTGCACGGCTTCCGCCTGGCCCGCCCGCAGGTGGGCGAGCGCGTGGCGGTGATCGGCCTGGGGTTGCTTGGCCAGCTGGCGGCGGGCATCGCGCGCGCCGCGGGCTGCGCCGTGTTTGGCGTGGATCTTTCGCCAGCGCGCGTGGAGCTGGCGCAGAAGATGGGCGCTTCGGCTGCCCTGCGCGCCGAGGCCGAGGCCGCCGCGGGCGCCTTCACCCGCGGGCAGGGCTTCGATGCGGTGCTGGTGTGCGCCGATGCGCATTCCAACGACCCCATCGAGCTGGCCGGGCTGCTGGCGCGCGACCGCGGCTGTGTGGTGGCGGTGGGCGCGGTGGGCCTGAACATCCCGCGCAAGGTGTATTACGAGAAGGAGCTCACCTTCCTGGTCTCGCGCTCCTACGGCCCCGGGCGCTACGACCCGGCCTATGAGGAGCGCGGGCAGGATTACCCCGCCGGATATGTGCGCTGGACCGAAGGGCGCAACCTGGAGGCCTTCGTCGAACTGCTGGCAGAGGGCAGGCTGGATGTGACGCCGCTCATCTCGCACCGCTTCCCCATCGAAGAGGGCGCCAGGGCTTATGAATTGATCACAGGGAAGACCTCCGAGCCTTTCCTGGGCGTGCTGCTCACCTACCCGCAAGCCGGGGCCGCCGCGCCTGCCCGGCGGGTGGACCTGCCCGTTGCGCCGAAGGCGGCCCCGCCCGCCGGAGAGCCGGTGGTGGGCGTGCTCGGAGCGGGCAATTACGCCTCGGCGGTGTTCCTTCCGGCCGTGCAGAAGGCCGGCGGGGCGGTGCTGGCCGGGGTGGCTTCGGGGACGGGCTTGAGCGCCCGCCACGCCGCGCAGAAGTTCGGCTTTCGCTTTGCAACCTCGGATGAACGGGAAATCCTGGCCAACCCCGAGATCAACGTGGTGGCGGTGCTCACCCGGCACAACCAGCATGCGCGGCAAACCCTGCAGGCTCTGCGGGCGGGCAAACACGTTTACTGCGAAAAGCCCCTGGCGCTCTGCGAAGAGGAGCTGGGGGAGATCGAGGCCGCGCTGCGCGATGAAACCCTGCCGCTGCTGACGGTGGGGTTCAACCGGCGCTTCGCCCCGCTGGCGCTGGCCCTGAAGGCCGCGCTGGGGCGGCGCGCCGAACCGCTGGCCGCGCATTACCGCGTCAACGCGGGCTTTCTACCGCTCACGCATTGGACGCACGACCCCGCGGTGGGCGGCGGGCGCATCATCGGCGAGGGCTGCCACTTTGTGGATTTTCTCACCTTCCTGGTGGGGGAGCCGCCCTGCCGCGTGGAAGCGCAGGCCCTGCCCGACATGGGCCGTTACCGCCAGGATAATGCTCTCGTCACCCTCACCTTCCCGGATGGATCGCTGGGCACGCTGGCTTACCTGGCCAACGGCGATAAGGCCGCGCCCAAAGAGCGCGTGGAGGTCTTCTGCGGCGGGACGGTGGCCGTGCTGGATGACTTCCGCCGCCTGGAGGTGACCTCGGGGGGCAGGCGGCGCGTCAGCAGCTCACCGCTCGGGCAGGATAAAGGCCACCAGGCCGCGTGGGCCAACTTCCTGGCCTGCGTGCGCAAGGGCGGGCCGCCGCCCATCCCTTACGATCAACTCATCGCCGTCACGCGCGCCACATTCGAGGCCGTAGAAAAGTTGAAGGCATGATTCGCCGCTTGAAGACGGCCGCCACCCTGGGGCCGGCGCAATCGGGCTGGTACGCGCTCTACCGCCTGGGGCTGCAGAGCGGGCATTACCGGCGCTCTTCGCCTGCCCGGCGCGAGGAGGCCGCTGTGCGCCTGCGGGCGCTCTGGCCGCTGCCCGGGCAGGCCCGGCTGAACGACGCGCTGGCAGGCGCAGCCAGAGCAGAGCTTCTGGAAGAGGCGGAAGAGATCCTCGGCGGCAAGGCGCGCCTGTTCGGCGGGCCGCCGGCTGAGATTTGCCTCGAGCCGCCTGCCGGAGCGGTGCACTGGACGGAATACGAGCTCGGGCGGGCGGATTGGGGCGCCGAGGATATCAAGCTCATCTGGGAACCGGCGCGCTTTGGCTGGGCCTTCACGTTGGGGCGGGCGTATATCCTGGCCGGTGACGAGCGCTGCGCGGCGGCTTTCTGGCGCTACTTCGAGGCCTTCGACCGCGCCAACCCGCCCAACATCGGCCCCAACTGGGCCTCGGCGCAGGAGGCGGCGCTGCGGATCGCGGCGTTTGCCTTTGCGGCGAGCGTCTTCGCGGCCTCGCCGGAGAGCACCCCCGCGCGTCTCCTCCGCCTGGCCCAGGCGACCGCCGAGCACGCCCGGCGCGTGGCGCTCACCCTGCCCTACGCGCGCGCCCAGCACAATAACCACCAGATCAGCGAGGGGCTTGGGCTTTACCTGGCAGGGCTGGCGCTGCCCGGGCACCCGCACGCCCGCCGCTGGCGCGAAGCGGGCTGGCGCGAGCTCAACCGCGCGCTGCAAACGCAGATCGCCGCAGACGGAACCTACTGCCAGCACTCCACCAACTATCACCGCCTCATGCTGCAGGCGGCCTTGCTGGCCGATTGCTTCGCGCGCCTGGAGGGGCGCGCCTGGCCTGCCGCGAGCCAGGCCTGCCTCTATGCCGCCGTGGGCTGGCTCTACCAGCAGGTAGACCCAGAGGGCGGGCGGGCGCCGAACCTGGGGCACAACGACGGCGCGCACATCCTGCCGCTGGCCCCCGGCGGGTATGCGGATTTCCGGCCCACCTTGCAGGCCGCGGCGCAGGCCTTTGCCGGAGGGGCCTTGCTGGAGCCGGGCGGGTGGGACGAACCGGCATTATGGCTCGGCCTGCCGGAAGCCGCTCCGCACGTAGAGATGCTGGCGCTGGAGAGGCTGGCCGCTCCGCGCCTGTGGGCGGCGGGCGGTTCGGGCTGGGCCTCGCTGCGCGCCGTGCGTTACACCTCGCGCCCGGCGCATGCCGACCCGCTGCATGTGGAGATCTGGCAGGGGGGGCACAACCTGGCCTCCGATGCCGGCACCTACCGCTACAGCGCCCCGCCGCCATGGGAGAACGCGCTGGCCTCGGCCAGGGTGCACAACACCCTCACCGTAGATGAATCCGAGCCGATGACGCGCGCGGGTAAGTTCCTGTGGCTCGATTGGGTGCAAACCCGGCGGCTGGCCGAAACCGAAGACTGCCTGGAGGCCGAGCACGCCGGTTACCGGCGCCTGGGGGTGATTCACCGGCGGCGGCTGGAGCGGCTTGCCTCCGGCTGGGCGGTGAGCGACCGGCTGCTGCCCGCAGGCGGCGGCGGCGCGGAGCACGCCTTCACCCTGCACTGGCTGCTGTCCGATTGGCCGTTTGCTCTGGAGGGCGATTCGGTGCTGCGGCTGGAAGGGCCGGGGGTGAGCGTGCACGTGGCCTTCGAGGGCGGGGCGGGCGGGAAGCTGCAGGTCATCCGGGCCGGGCGGGTGCTGGCGGGCGAGGCCCCCGGCGAGGATGTGGAAACCCTGGGGTGGGCCTCGCCGGCCTATAACCTGCGCGTTCCGGCGCTCGCGGTGAGGCGGGTGGTGCGCGGCGCGGCTCCGCTGGAGCTGCGGACGGTCTTCACCATTGCCTGAGCGGGCAGGCCGGGCGAACCGAACTCGACCCGCGAGATTAAACGAACCGCGCAAATCCTGCAGCCCCGGCGAGGCGGCACAGATTATAATGTTAACATGCATATCCTCCTCATCCACCAGGCGTTCGCGTCATTGGACGAAGCCGGTGGGACGCGCCACCACGAGCTGGCCCGGCACCTGGCAGGCCGGGGGCACCGCGTCACCATCATCTCCAGCCCGGTCAGTTACCTGACGGGCGTAGCGCGCTCTCGCCCGGCCTGGGTGGAACGGCAGGAGGATTTGCCCGGCATCACCATCCTGCGCACCTACACCTATTCGGCGCTGCACCGCAGCTTCTTTCACCGCGTGCTGAGCTTCCTCAGCTTCATGCTCTCATCGTTCCTGGCGGGGCTGCGGGTGCGGCAGGTGGACCTGGTGTGGGGCACCTCACCGCCCATCTTCCAGGCGGTGACGGCCTGGCTGCTGGCGCGCTTGAAGGGAGTGCCCTTTTTGCTGGAAGTGCGCGACCTGTGGCCCGCCTTTGCCGTTGCGGTGGGGGTGCTGCGCAACCCGGTTTTGGTGCGCGCTTCGCTCTGGCTTGAACGTTTCCTCTACCGGCATGCCGACCGCGTGATGGTCAACTCGCCGGGGTTCATCGAGCATGTCAGCCGGCGCGGCGCACGCTGGGTGGAGCTGGTGCCGAACGGCGCCGACCCGGCGATGTTCGACCCGGCGGGCGACGCCGGCGAGTTCCGCCGCCGGCACCAACTGGACGGGCAGTTCGTGGTGCTGTATGCCGGGGCGCACGGCCTTTCGAACGACCTGGGCGTGGTGCTGGAGGCAGCCGCCCTGCTGCGGGGGGAGCGCGGGGTGCACTTTCTGCTGGTGGGAGACGGTAAGGAAAAGCCCAACCTGCAGGCGCAAGCCGCGCGCATGGGGTTGGATAACCTCACCTTTCTGCCGCCGGTGGCAAAGAACGGCATGCGCGAGGTGATGGCCGCCGCCGACGCCTGCGTGGCCATCCTCAAGCCGCTCGAGCTGTATAAGACCACCTACCCGAACAAGGTTTTCGATTATATGGCCGCCGGCCGCCCGGTGGTGTTGGCGATTGACGGGGTGATCCGGCAGGTGGTGGAGGCGGCCGGGGCGGGGCTGCCCGTGCCGCCCGGTGATGCCGCTGCGCTGGCCCAGGCGGTGCGCTGCCTTTCCGCCGACCCGCAGGCCGCGCGGCGCATGGGCGCCAGCGGGCGCGAGTACATCGAGAAGAACTTCAACCGTGAACAACTGGCCGAAAAGCTGACCCTGTTGCTCGAAGAAATGCGAGGTGAGCATGGCTGAGAAGATCCTGGTGGTGGATGACGAACAAGCCTTGCAGGAGACCCTGGCGTACAACCTGCGCCGCCAGGGTTACGAGGTGGAAACTTCGGCAGACGGACCCTCGGCTTTGGAATCGGTGCGCACGTTCAAGCCGGATTTGATCGTGCTGGATGTGATGCTGCCGGGCATCGACGGTTTTGAATTGACGCGCATTTTGCGTCAGGATATGAACACGCCGGTGCTGATGCTCACCGCGCGCGACGATGAGATCGACCGCGTGGTGGGGCTGGAAGTGGGCGCGGACGATTACATGACCAAGCCGTTCTCGATGCGCGAGCTGCTGGCGCGCGTGAAGGCCATGCTGAGGCGGGTGCGGATGATCCGCGAAGAAGTGCAGACAGGCGCGCAGGCCGCCGAAGAAGCCCCCGCGGCGCAGATGGTCTTTGGCAATTTGAAGATCGACACCCTGCGCCGTGAGGTCTCGCTGGAAGGTAAGGTGCTGGCGCTCAAGCCGAAGGAGTTTGAGCTGCTGGTGTACATCGCGCGGCACAAAGGCCAGGTGCTCACCCGCGAGGCCATCCTCCAGCAGGTGTGGGGCTGGAACTTCTTCGGCGACAGCCGCACGGTGGACGTGCACATGCGCTGGCTGCGCGAGAAGATCGAGGCCGATCCATCGCATCCCGTGCGGATCGTCACGCTGCGCGGGGCCGGTTACCGCTTCGAGGGCTAAACCATGCGCACCACTATTCTCTGGCGAATTCTCCTGCCCTTCATCCTGCTCCTTGTGGCGGTGCTCGCGGGGTTGACTCTTTACCTGACGCGCTTCTTGCGCAGCACCTACCTGGAACGCACCGAGGCGAGTTTACTCTCTGAAGCCCACCTGGTGCGCAACGAGATCGCACCGCTTCTCCTGGCCAACCCGACCGACCCGCAGATCAATGCGCTGGCTGTGCGCGATGCCGGGCTGCTTTCGGCGCGGGTGACGATTGTGCTGGCTGACGGGCGCGTGGTGGGTGAATCCGAAAAGCCCCTGAGCGAGATGGAAAACCATTTCAGCCGCCCTGAGGTGCAGCAGGCCCTGTTGAATAAGGAGGCCACCGAAATTCGCCACAGCGACACGCTCAAAACCGACCTGCTGTATGCGGCGGTGCCGCTCAGCGACCAGGGCGAGGTGGTGGCGGTGGTGCGCCTGGCGGCGCCGTTGACCGAAATTCAGAGCAACCTGGGTCACCTGTACACCTCGGTGCTGGTGGCCGCGCTCGCGGCGGCCGGGCTGGGGATTTTACTCGCGCTGCTGATCACGCGCTCTACCCTGCGGCCGTTGAACAGCCTTTCGCGGGCGGCGAGCACCTACGCGCCCGCGCTGGAAGGCCAGGGGGCGAGGGACGAACTCAGCCGGCTGCAGGCCACCTTCGTCAGCATGTCGCAGGAGCTGCGCTTGCAGATCTCGGAGCTGCACGCCGAACGCGGCAAACTGGAGGCCGTCCTGGCGAATATGACCGACGGCATCATCATCGCCGACCTGCAGGGGGTTGTCCAGCGCATCAACCCGGCGGCCGCGCGCATGTTCAACGCCCCGGCGGGCGCGCTGGGAAAGTCGCTGGCCGAGGTTGTCCGGCAGCACCAGGTGGTGGAGCTGTGGCGCAAGTGCCAGGAAACCGGCGAGCAGCAGACGCTCTCGCTGGAGCTGGCCGCCGAGCGGCTGTTCCTCCAGGCGTTTGCCTCGCCGTTGGGCGATACGATGGAAGGGGCGGTGCTGCTGGTCTTCCAGGATTTGACGCGCCTGCGCAAGCTCGAAACGGTGCGCCGCGACTTCATCAGTAACGTCTCGCACGACCTGCGCACCCCGCTGGCCTCGGTGAAGGCCCTGGCCGAAACGCTGAGCGAGGGCGCGTTGGAAGACCCGCCCGCGGCGCGGCGCTTCCTCAAGCAGATGGAGACGGAAATTGACAACATGACCCAGCTGGTGCACGAGCTGCTCGAGCTTTCACGCATCGAATCGGGCCGCGCGCCGTTGGAACGCCTGAGCGTGAACCCGTGCGTGTTCCTCGAGCGCGCCGTGGAGCGCATGGCCCTGCAGGCCGAACGCGCCGGTCTGAGCCTGCGGATGGAATGCGCCGCGGATCTGCCGGAGGTGAAAGCCGACCCGGAGCGCATCCAGCAGGTGCTGGTGAACCTGCTGCACAACGCGGTCAAGTTCACCCGCCCCGGCGGGGAGATTGTCGTTTCGGCCGAGCCGCGCGAGAGGGAAGTGGTGATCGGCGTGCGCGACACGGGCGTGGGGATTGCCCCCGAAGACCTGCCGCGCATCTTCGAGCGCTTCTATAAAGCCGACCGTTCGCGCTCGGGCGGCGGGACGGGGCTGGGGCTTTCGATCGCGCGCCACCTGGTGGAGGCGCACGGCGGGCGCATCTGGGCCGAGAGCGAGCCGGAGAAGGGCAGCCGGTTTTACTTCACCCTGCCGGTGGCATAGGGGCGCCCAGGCTTTCTCTCCGGCGAAATTTCCGGGTTTACAAGAAAATAAATACCCGTTCATGCACTGTTAACGTGACCTTCGCGGGGCGTTAAATTGCGCGGGTTACACTGGCGCTATGAAACCAATCAACTTCAAGGAGAAGAATTCTATGCGCCGGAAGAGCTTTACCGCGCTGGGCGCCCTGGCGGTGCTGAGTATGCTGCTCGCCGCCTGCGCCCCTGCTGCCGCACCCACTGCCATGCCGACGACGGCTGCGGCAGAATCAACCTCCACGCAGCCTGCAGCGGCCGAAGCGACCGCCACTCAGCCGTCCGTGGAACCCACCCTCGACCCGTACGACCCCGCCGCCGTGACGGGCGATATTTACACCGCCGGTTCGTCCACCGTGGGGCCGCTCACCGAAGCCGTGATCGAGCAGTTTGTGGCCGACGGCTTCACCGGGCAGGTGAAGAACGATATCATCGGTTCGGGGGCGGGCTTCGAGCGCTTCTGCAAGACCGGAGAGACGGATATCGCCAACGCCTCGCGCCCCATCAAGGACTCGGAGGTCGAGAACTGCGGCAAGCTCTCGCCGGCCCGCACGCCCATCGGCTTCCTCGTCGGGCTGGATGCGATCGCCGTGGTGGTCAACAAGCAGAACGACTTCCTCACCAACGTGACGCTCGACCAGCTTGGCAAGATCTTCACCTCCGCGGAGAAGTGGTCCGATGTAGACCCCTCCTGGCCTGCCGAGCCGATTCTGCGCTACACCCCCGGCACCGACAGCGGCACCTTCGACTTCTTCGTCGAGACGGTCCTCCAGAAGCCCAATCAGATCGCGAACCTGGATGACGCCAAGAAGCTGGCCCTGGACGCGAAGAACCTGAACCTCTCGGAAGACGATAACGTGCTCGTGCAGGGCGTGGAAGGTAACAAGTACGCCATCGGTTACTTCGGCTTTGCCTACTATAAAGAGCAGGCCGACCGGATGAAGGTGATTTCGGTGGACGGCATCACGCCCTCCGAGCAGACCGCAGAAGACGCCTCCTACGTGCTCTCGCGCCCGTTGTTCATCTACAGCGATGCGGGGATCATCAAAGCCAAGCCGCAGGTGGGCGCGTTCATCCGCTACTACATCGAAAACGTCAACAGCCTGATCGAAAAGGTGGGGTACTTCCCCGCCAGCCAGGCCAGGCTGGATGAAGGGCTGGCAGCCCTCGACGCGGCGATGAAATAGAACCCCCCCCCATCCCATTCCCTCCCCCAAAACAGACTGTTTTGAGGGAGGGCGGGGTGAGGGTGGTTTTTAAATAACATGCAAAACGAGATGATCACAACTCCAATTGGAAGGGCCGCCGCGAGCGACGCGCCCCTGCTGCGCAGGCTGCGCAAGCGCCCGCGCATTGGCGAAGCCCTGATCCGGGGGTTTTTGTTTTTTTGCGGGGCTGTTTCGATCCTCACCACGCTGGGGATCGTCTTCGAGCTGGGCAAGGAATCGCTGCTCTTCTTCCAGATGCCCAAGGTGACTTTGCTCGGCTTCCTCACCGGCACGGAGTGGCAGCCGACGGTGGGCAAGTTCGGTGTGCTACCGCTGGTGAGCGCCACGCTGATGACGACGTTCATCGCCATGCTCGTCTCGCTGCCGTTGGGGCTGGGGGCCGCCATTTACCTGAGCGAATATGCCAGCCCGCGCGCGCGGGCTACCCTCAAGCCCATCCTGGAGGTGCTGGCCGGCGTGCCGACCGTGGTGTATGGCTACTTTGCCCTGACGACCATGACGCCCATCCTGCGGGCCGTGTTCGGGGAGGGGCGGGTGAACATTTACAACACGGCTTCGGCCGGGTTGGTGATGGGCATCATGATCCTCCCGCTGGTGTGCTCGATGAGCGAAGACGCGCTCAACGCGGTGCCGCGCTCGCTGCGCGAGGCCGCCTACGGGCTGGGCGCAACCCGCCTCGAGACGGCCGTGCAGGTGGTGGTGCCTGCGGCGCTCTCTGGGATCATCGCGGCGTTCATCCTCGGCATTTCGCGCGCGGTGGGCGAGACGATGATCGTTGCCATTGCGGCCGGCTCGGGGCCGAACTTCACCTTCAACCCCTTCGACGCGGCCGAGACGATGACCGGCTATATTGCGCGCATCTCCGGCGGAGACGTGGCCTACGACACGCCCGACTACAACAGCATTTTTGCCATCGGCCTGCTGTTGTTTGGCGCCACCCTGGCGTTGAACATCCTCAGCCGCAGGCTGGCGGCGCGCTTCCGCGAGGTGTATGAATGAGGGCCAATCTTTTTACAGCCGATGCCAACGACCTGCGCCGCAGAAGGGCGAGAGGGTCCGTCTGGCAGGCGCTGTTCTTCTTCGCCACCATCATCGGGCTGGTGGCCCTGGCGGTGCTGCTCGTCAGCGTGGCCGACCGGGCCTTTGGGCTGGTGGTGGTGGAAGACGCGGTGAACCCGTCCACGCTTGCGGACCGGCCGCTTGAGCAGTTGAGCGGCGCCGAACTGGCCCAGGTGCTGCGCGAGAACCTGCGCCCGGCGCGCCTGCGGGCCATCGAGCGCGAGCAGGGCAGGCTGGAAACTCAGACTCCTGCAGAACTGCTGGGCCTTGTGACGGATGAGATCGTGAAGCCGACCGTCGAGCAGAGCTACTATCTGTTCGAGTCGCTCTTCCAGCGCGGGAGAATTGAGGCCGAGGCGGCGGTAAAATACCCCGGCGCGCGCCTGGAGTTCAAGGCCTGGCTGACCCCGGCTTTTATCCAGAACAGCATGTCGGCCACGCCGGAAAACGCCGGGGTGCGCACCGCGCTGTTCGGCTCGCTGTGGATCATCGCCATCACCATCCTGGTGGCCTTCCCGGTGGGGGTAGGTGCGGCCGTTTACCTGGAAGAATATGCGTCTTCGTCCAACCGGATCAACCGCATTATCCAGACGAACATCGATAACCTGGCAGGGGTGCCCTCGATTGTGTATGGCATTTTGGGGCTGGCGATCTTCGTGCGCACGCTGGGGCGCTTCACCAGCGGCGAAGCCTTTGGCGCTGGAGGCGGAAACGGGCGCACGATCCTCTCGGCAGGCCTGACGATGGCGCTTTTGATCCTGCCGATCTTGATCATCAACGCGCAGGAGGCGATCCGCGCGGTGCCCAACTCGCTGCGCCAGGCCAGTTACGGGCTGGGGGCCACGCAGTGGCAGACGATCTGGCATCATGTTTTGCCGTATGCCTTCCCCGGCATACTGACCGGCACGATTCTCGCCGTTTCGCGCGCCATCGGCGAGACGGCTCCGCTGATCCTGGTGGGGGCTTCCAGTTTGATCAACAAAGACCCGAATGGGCCCTTTGCTTTTTTCACTGCGCTGCCGATCCAGATTTATAATTGGACTACGCGACCTCAGGCCGAGTTTCGCAACATTGCCGCGGCAGCGATCCTGGTGCTGGTGATTCTACTGCTCAGCCTGAACTCCGTCGCCATCCTTTTGCGCAACCGTTTGAGCAGGCGAACCACATGACGTTACCGACCAATAACCATTTCGCTATCGAGACCCAAAACGTGCACCTGTATTACGGCGGATTCCGCGCCGTGAAAGAGGTCTCGATGCAGATTGTGCCGCAGAAGATCACCGCCATCATCGGGCCTTCGGGCTGCGGGAAGAGCACCGTGCTGCGGTCTTTCAACCGCATGAATGACTTCGTGCCCTCCTTCCACATGGATGGGCAGATTCTCTTCCACGGGCAGAACATCTACGATCCCGAAATTGACGCGGTGCAGGTGCGCCAGCGCATCGGGATGGTGTTCCAGAAGCCCAATCCATTCCCCAAGAGTATTTATGAGAACGTGGCCTGGGGAGCGCGCATCAACGGCTACAAGGGCAGCCTGGACGACCTGGTGGAAGAGACGCTGCGCGCCGCGGCCCTGTGGGACGAGGTGAAAGACGACCTGAAAAAGAGCGGCCTTTCGCTTTCGGGCGGGCAGCAGCAGCGCCTGTGCATTGCCAGGGCGCTGGCGGTGAAGCCGGAGATCATCTTGATGGATGAGCCGTGCTCGGCGCTCGACCCGATTGCCACGCTGAAGATCGAGGAATTGATGCGCGAGCTTTCGCGCAATTACACCATCATCATCGTCACCCACAATATGCAGCAGGCGGCACGCGCCTCCGATTACACCGCGTTCTTCACAATGGACGAAGACCGGGCGGGGATCATGGTAGAATACGGAGAGACGAACCAAATCTTCACCACGCCGCGCGACCAACGCACCGAAGACTACATCACCGGCAGGTTCGGCTAGGCCGGAAAGAAGGGATCTCATGCCTCGTGCAACGCTAGACCGCCAGATTCGCCAGCTGCTGGATGAAGTGCTGCTGCTGGGCAGCATGGTGGAAGAGGCCCTGCTCAACGCGGTGGATGCCCTGAAGCGCCGGGATGTAGCCGCCGCCGGGCGTATCTTCTCGGCCGACCCGATCATCAACGAGAAGCGCTACGCCCTCGAAAACGCCATCATCATCCTCATCGCCACGCAGCAACCTATGGCGCACGACCTGCGCCTGCTGGCCTCGGTGCTCGAGACGATCATCGAGCTGGAGCGCATCGGCGACTATGCCAAGGGGATCTGCAAGGTGGTGGTGCGGCTGGGCGAGAGCGAGCTGCCCATCCCCATCCGCGAGTTCAGCCAGATGGCCGAGAAATCCAGCGCGATGCTCCACCGCGCCCTGGGGGCCTTTGTGGATGAAGACGCCAACCTGGCGCGGCAGATCGTTCTTGAAGACGACCAGGTGGATGCGCTCTACAACCAGGCCTACCACTCCATTGTGGCTTCGATGATTGCCAACCCGGCGATTATCGACCAGGCCAATTTGCTGATCTGGGTGGCTCACAACCTGGAGCGCTCGGCCGACCGGGTGACGAACATCTGCGAGCGCACGGTGTTCATCGCCACGGGCGAGCTGTATGAGATGGACACCGACGACAACGAAGAGACGAACGTATAGGCGGCGCTAAGGGGACTGCAGGGCGATGGAGCTTTGACCCTGCGCCGAAAAGAAGGCCGGAAGATCCCCGCGCCCGCGCGATGCCGTTGTACCCCCAGAATGCTATAATATTGATGCATAAAATCAAACTCGCGGCAAAAGAGGTGCAGCGTGCTTTGCCCACACACATATCATGGAAAGCTGATCGTCGTTGAGGGCATCGACGGCAGCGGTAAATCGACCCAGATTGACCTGCTGGTCAAATGGCTGACTGCCCAGGGCCGCACGGTTTATTTCAGCGAGTGGAACTCGTCCGAACTGGTTAAATCGACCACCCGGCTGGGCAAGAAGGGGAAAATGTTCACCCCCACCAGCTTCAGCCTGCTGCAGGCCACCGATTTCGCCGACCGCTGGGAGAATTACATGCTGCCCATGCTCAAAGCGGGCGCGGTGGTGCTGGCAGACCGCTACGCCTTCACGGCCTTTGCCCGTGACGTGGCCCGCGGCGTGGACCCCGGCTGGGTGCGCAACCTGTATTCGTTTGCCCCGCAACCCGACCTGGCGCTTTACTTCCGCGTGCCGCTGGAAGTGGCGATCGGGCGCATCCTCTCGGCGCGCGCCAAGATCAAGTATTACGAAGCGGGCATGGATCAGGGCTTTTCGGACGACAAGGTCGAGAGCTTCCGCATCTTCCAGAAACTGATCATGGAGCAGTACGACCGGATGAGCGAGGAGTTCGGCCTGACGGTGATCGACGGCACGCTGCCCATCCAGGAACAGCAGAAGCAGATCCGCATGCTCGTGCGCCGTGTTTTGCACGGCTGGGAGGGCCTGCCTAACCCCTTCACTGCCGCGAAGAAAAAGAAGCAACGACCCGCCAAAGCATCGAAAGGCAAGGAGTGAGAAGCCATGACACAGGCAAAATTCTACGGAGCGGGCCTGCCTTACCGTGACCTGGAGGATATGCCGGGCAAGCTGATCGTGCTGGAAGGCACCGACGGGGTGGGGCGTTCGACGCAGATGAACCTGCTGCGCCGCTGGCTGGAAGACGAGGGTTATGCCGTCATCGACACCGGCCTGCGCCGCTCGGCGCTGACCCAGCCCGGGCTGGATGCCGCCAAGAGCGGGCATACCCTGGGGCGCCTGACGATGAGCCTCTTCTACGCCACCGATTTCGCCGACCGCCTGGAGAACGACATCATCCCGGCGCTCAAAGCGGGTTTTTGCGTGCTTTCGGACCGCTATTTTTACTCGATCATTGCCCGCGACGTGGTGCGGGGCGGCGACGCCGAGTGGGCCCGCAAAGTGTACGGCTTTGCGCTCGTGCCCGATGCGGTCTATTACCTGCGCGCCAACCTGAATACGCTGGTGACGCGCATGGCCAACGGGCGCGGCTTCAACTATTGGGAAGCCGGCATGGATATGGGCTACGCCGATAACCTCTACGACAGCTTCTGTTATTACCAGACACAGTTGATGGCCCAGTTCGACCAGATGGCGGAGGAATACGGTTTTTGCACGATCGACGCGAACCGACCGGTTCAAGAGGTGTTCCGCGAACTGACGGGGTATTTCCGCGAGCTGCTCAAGCGTTGAGCGAAGCACCGGGCGGCACGGGGGTATGCGTCTTCGGGGCGCAGGTGCTTCTAAAGCACCTGGCGGCCCTGGAGGCCGAAATGGAAGGGGTGCGCACGGCCGGCGCGGACATCGAGCACATCCACCGTATGCGGGTTGCCACACGCCGCCTGCGCGCGGCGCTGCCGCTCTTTGCCGCCTGCCTGCCGGCGAAGCGCGGCAAGGCCTGGGAAGGGGAAATCCGGCAGATCACGCGCGCGCTGGGGGCTGCCCGCGACGCCGATGTGCAGATCGACACGCTGCTGCGCTATTACCGCACGCTGGAAGACCCCACCCTGAAGCCGGGCGTGGCGCGCCTGCTGCTCAGGCTGCGCCAGCAGCGCGCCGGGCTGCAGCCGGGCGTGGTGGCTGCGCTGGACCGCTTCTCTCTCAGCCAGACTCTGCCCGCCATGCGCGAGGCGCTCCTGGCGCTGGGAAGCATGGAAGCAGGCCTGCCCTTCAGCCGGGCGCTCTACCAGCACGCCGATGAGTCGATCGAACCGCGCCTGAGCGAGTTCCTCTCGTATGACGAGGCCGTGCGCAGGCCTGAGATGGTGGCCGAGCTGCATGCCATGCGCATCGCCGCCAAGCGCCTGCGCTATACGCTGGAAACTTTCGCGCCGCTTTATGCGGGCGGTTTGAAGCAATGGCTGACTTCGATCCGCGAGGTGCAGGAGATGCTGGGCAATATCCACGACTGCGATGTGTGGGGCTCTTTTCTGCCGGTTTTCATCGAGGAGGAGCGCGCCCGCACATTGGGGTTTTATGGCACGCTCCGCCCGTTCAGGCGCCTGGAGCCCGGCCTGCAGGCATACCTTGCCGACCGGAAGGCTCTGCGCGAACGGCACTACGCGGGGTTCATCGCCGCGTGGGAGGCCTGGCAGCGGAAGGGCTTCTGGCTGGAGCTGGGCCGCGCCGTCCAGGCCCCGCTGCAGCGCTTACACGGGTGATCTGCGCCCAGAAAGCGCATCCGCCGGCGCCCCTGCGCTGCGCGGCCTGCGGGAAGGTCTCTTTGGCTTGCGGTTGTTTCGATGCCGATGTGATCCACGGGGGTGGATCACGTATAATTAATATCTACATTTTCCCATCGAGACGGTGTTTCGATTTTTCTTTAAATTGTGGTGCAAGCTCCACAATTTAAAGAAAAAGATACACACGATCCCCATCGAGGTAAGTTATGATCGAGGCGGCTGCCCGGCGCGTCACCGATAACATTCAAAAGGTCATCATTGGCAAGCTGGAGACGATTCGCCTGCTGCTGGTGGCAGTGCTTTGCGAAGGGCATATCCTGCTGGAGGATGTGCCCGGCACCGGCAAGACCACCCTGGCGCGCTCGCTGGCCGTCTCGCTGGGGTGCAGCTTCCGGCGCATCCAGTTCACCCCCGACCTGCTGCCGACCGATATCACCGGCCTTTCGTGGTTCAACCAGAAGACATCCGAATTCGAGCATCGCCCCGGCCCGGTGACGGCCCAGGTGGTGCTGGCCGATGAGATCAACCGCGCAACGCCGCGCACGCAATCGGCGCTGCTGGAGGCGATGCAAGAGCGCCAGGTGACGGCCGACGGCGTCACCCGCCCGTTGGAGCGGCCGTTCATCGTCATTGCCACGCAGAACCCGGTGGAGCTGGAGGGCACGTTCCCTCTGCCGGAGGCGCAGATCGACCGCTTTCTCCTGCGGGTGGCGCTGGGTTACCCCGACCAGGCCGAGGAAAACGCCATTCTGGAGCGCTTCAGGGCGTCTGACCCGCTGCCCGAGCTGCAGCCGGTGGCCGGGCCGGCGGATGTGCTGGAGTGGATCGGCGCGCGGCGGCAGGTGCGCGTGGAGGAATCGGTGCGCGATTACATCGTGCGCATTGCGCGCGCCACGCGCCAGAACCCGGATATTCAACTGGGGGCCAGCCCGCGCGCCAGCCTGGCGCTCTACCAATCGGCGCAGGCCTGGGCAGCCATTCACGGGCGAGCGTATGTGCTGCCGGATGACGTCAAGCAGGTGGCACCGCCGGTGTTGAGTCACCGCCTGGTGATCTCTCCGCAGGCGCAGCTGCGCGGACGCAGCGCCGCCGAGCTGGTGGGGGATATCGTGGCGGCGGTGCCGGTGCCGGTGGAGGGTTAATGCTTGCGCCTGCCTGGCTGCCGCTGCTGATCTTTCTCTTCCTGGCAGGGGCGGCCCTGCGCGCGCCGTGGTTGATCTACTTTTCGGTGGCGGTGGGCGTGGTGATGGGCGCGGCGCACCTGTGGGCCGCGCGGGCGCTGGATGGGGTTCTCTACCGGCGGCGCTTCCGCTACCGGCGCGGCTTCCCCGGCGAATCGACCCCGGTGAGCATCGAGGTGGAAAACCGCAAGTTCCTGCCGCTTTCGTGGCTGCGCGTGGAAGACCCCTGGCCGCTGGCGGCGGCGCCCGAAGATGCCGAGCTGCTGGCCCCATCGCATCTGCAGGGCCAGGGGCAATTGGTGAACGCCTACAACCTGCGCTGGTACGCGCAGGCGCGGCGCAGCCTGACGATTAATTTTCAAGAACGCGGCATTTTCCCGGTGGGGCCTGCTCGCATGGAATCCGGCGACCTGTTTGGGGTCTACAGCCGCGAGCGCGAACTGCCCAACCGGGAATACCTGACCATCTTCCCGCGCATTTTGCCCATCGACCTCCTGCGTCCGGCCGCCGACGACCCGTTCGGCGAGCGCCCGGCGCGCCGGCCGCTGTTCGAAGACCCCAACCGTCCGATGGGTGTGCGCCCCTACCACCCGGAAGACGGCTTCCGGCGCATCCATTGGCCGGCCAGTGCGCGCACCGGCCAGCTGCAGACGCGCATCTTCGAACCGGTGACGGCCCGCACGGTGGTGGTTTGCCTGGATGTGGCCACGCAGGAGCGCCCGTGGCTGGGCTTCTCGCCGGCGCTGCTCGAATTTATGATCAGCGCGGCGGCCACGCTGTGTTACCAGGGCATTCAAAACGGCTACAGCGTTGGGTTATATTCCAACGGCTGCCTGGCGCACGCCGACCAGCCGTTCCACATCCAACCGGGGCGCACGCCGCACCACCTGGCGGCCCTGCTGCAGGCCCTCGCCGGGGTGACGCCCTATGTGGCGGCGCCGTTTGCCGGCTTCCTGCTTTCGGCGCTCGGCGAGATGCCCTTTGGCGCCACGCTGGTGCTGGTGACGGCCCGCTTCGACGCTTCATTGCAGGATACACTGCTGCGCCTGCGCCACTACCGCCGCAACATCCTGCTCTACAAGGCGGGCGGCGAGCCGCCCGCCGAGACGCCCGGCCTGCGCGCCATCCACCTGCCCTTTGAGGAGCCTGCGCATGGCTGAGACGCGCCCGCCCGAGCCGCTCCTGCGCGCCTGGAGCGAAACCGCCCTGCTGTCCAGGGCCGGGATGGAGATGACCTGGGTTGCGCTGTGGTACGCCGCGGCGTTCGAGCGCCAGGTGCGCATCCCGTGGTGGGGCATCTGGCTGGCGCTGTGCGGGGTGACGGCGGGTTCCTACGGCCTGGCGCGGCTGTTCAATTGGGCGCGCTGGCCGCTGCGGCTGCGGCGCGGGCTCTTTTTGCTGTGGATCGCGCTGTGCGCCTTCGGCACGCTTAAGCTGATCCTCCTGCGGGACGTGCGCACCGACCTGCCCTACCTGCTCCTCGCGCCGGTGCGCTCGCTGACCGGGGCGGATGACTCGCTCCTGCCCTTCCTGCACATCCTGTTCATCCCGCTCCTGGCCCTGCGGGGGGTGCTGCTGGCAGGCAGCCCGCCAGACGTGCGCGGCTCGCTGCTGGGGCTGCAGACGGGCCTGGTGGCTCTGCTGCTGCACGGGCTGATCTACCTGCCCACCCACCCGCGCATGTCGGCGGGCGGGTTGTTCCTCTTCCTGTTCCTTGGACTGGTGATGATGTGCGCGGCGCGCATCGCCGGGGTGACCAACTTCCGCGGTGGGCGGCTGGCGCGCCCCAGCGTGGGCTGGGCGGCGGGGGTGCTGGCGGGCGCGCTGGCGGTGGTGGGCGCGGGGCTGCTCCTGGGGCGCATTTCGGCCGGGTCAGCCGGGGAGATCATCGCCGCGGTGTTCCTGGGCATCCTGGGCCTGCTGGGGATTCTGCTGTTGATGGTGTTCTTCCCCCTGCTGAGCTGGCTGGTGAACCTGGTCATCCTGGCCCTGCAGCGGCTGGCCGGGGGGTTCGACACGGAGTTCTTCGAAAACATCAAGAAGGGGCTTGCCGGGTTCCAGACGCTGGCGGCCGGGTTCTTCGAGCGCATCCTGCCGGCGCTGCATATGGCGCGCATCCTCATCCCGCTGCTGGTGCTGCTGGGGGTGGTGGGGCTGGCGCTGCTCTGGCTCAAGCTGAGCGAGCTGCGCCTGAACGCGCGGGCCGAGGAGGAAACCGCGCAGGCGCCGCCGGCAGACCTGCTGGCCCTGCTGCGCCGGCTGGCGCGCCGGCTGCGTCCCTGGGGCAGGCGGGCGGCCCACCCCGGGCGCATCCTGGCGGCGGCGCGCATCCGGCGGGTGTATGGGGCGTTGATGGCGCGCTGTGCGGGGCTTGGCGCGCCGCGCAAGCCGTGGCTGACCCCGCTGGAGTTCCTGCCGCAGGCGCGGGAGCTCTTCCCGGGGCGCGAGGCCGAGCTGGAGCTGATCACTTCTGCGTATGTGCGCGTGCGTTACGGCGAGCTGCCGGAAACGCGCCAGGAGGTGAGCGCGGTGCTGGAAGCGTGGAGGAAGATTAAGCAGTGACCCTCACCCCGCCCTCTCCCGCAGGGAGAGGGCGGGGGATCAGGATAGGTTACCTGCCGAATTCTTTGAGGATGCGGGCAATGTGCCGGGCCGCCTTCAGGTAAAGATCGATGCGGATGTTCTCGTTGGGGGCGTGGGTCTGCCCGCCGGGGTGACCGGTGCCCGCGGTGACGATGGGCACGTGCAGGGTCTCCTTGAAGATATGGTTGGGGCCCGAGCCGCCGACCATGGGGACGACCTGCATCTTCACGCCGTAGGGCGCTTCGGCGGCATCCACCACCAGCTTCACAAAGGGGTCGTCGGGGTCGGTGGTGGCGGGGGCTTCGCCGCCGAGGAAGGTGATCTGCACATCGCTGAAGCCCTGCTCATCGAGGTGGGCGCGCAGCAGGCGCAGGGTTTCCTCGGGGGTCTGGTCGGGCACCAGGCGGAAATCCACCTTGGCGCTGGCTTTGGCGGGCAGGACCGTCTTGGAGCCGGGGCCCTGGTAGCCGGAGGTGAGGCCGCAGATGGTGCAGGTGGGCTCGTACACCTCGGCGAGGCGCAGCTCTTGCCCGCCCTGGATGCCTTTCAGGAAGCCTTTCAAGCCATAACGGGTTTTATATTCCTCGGCCGGGTCGGGCAACTCGGCCAGCAAGGCCTGCTCGCGCGCCGTTGGCGGGCGGACGTGGTCGTAATAATGCGGGATGCGGATGCGCTCATCGGGGCCTTTGAGGGTGCTCAGCGCCCAGACGAGCCTCCAGGCCGCGTTGGGGAAGATCGAGCCGCCCAGGCCGGAGTGGACGTCTTGATTGGCGGTCTCGACGCTCAATTCCACGTAGCAGATGCCGCGCAGGCCGAGGTACTGGATGGGCACATCGCGGAAATCCACCGTGCCGAACTCCCACACGCAGGCATCGGCTTTGAGCAGATCGGCGTTGTTCTGCACGAAGGGCTTGAGGTGCACGCTGGAGGTCTCCTCCTCGCCCTCGATGACGAATTTGACCGTGCAAGGCAGCTCGCCGTCCTGGTCGAGGAGGGAATCAATGGCGAAGAGGCGGCTGACGAGCGGGCTTTTATCATCGCCAACGCCGCGCGCGTAGAGGTGGCCGCCGCGCAGGGTCGGCTCGAAGGGCGGGCTTTCCCACAGCTCGATCGGCTCGGGCGGCTGGACATCGTAGTGGTTGTAGAAGAGCAGGGTCTTATCGCTGCGGCCTTTGCGCTCGGCAAAGACGACCGGCGCGCCGCCGGTGGGATGGATGGAGGCCTGGAAGCCGCGTTTGCGGAGCATTTCGGCGACCATCTCGGCCGTCTCCACCAGGCCCCAGTTCTGCGCCGAGACGCTCGGCTGGGCGCACAGGCGCGAAAGCTCGGCAATCGATTCATCCAGGTGGCTTTCAAGGTAGGCATCGATACGGGTGTAATCGGTCATCGGGTCCTCCGTCAAAAAGCTCGGGCGGCGGGAGCCGCCCGGCAGTTACTCGAATAATTTCATCACGCTGTCACCGCCGTAGGCGAAGAGCATCATCTTGGCGATCTTGCCGATCAGGCAAAAGCCGAGGAACTTCCACAGCGGCATTTTGAGCGCCCCGGCGATCATGCCGGCCACGTCGAAGAGCGGGTTGGGGATGAAAGCCAGCACCAGCACCGTCAGCCCGCCGTAGCGGCGCATCCAGGCTTCGAGCTTGACGTAGATCTCGGCTTTTTGGGCCACGCCCTGCCCGCTGAACCCCGCCAGGTAGCCGGAGACTTCTCCGAGGGCGGCACCGGCCCCCGCGGCAACGGCCACCCAAAAAGGGTTGAAGACCGCGCCCATCATCGAGGTGACCAGCACGCCCGGCACCGGCAGGATGACGGTGGCGCTGGAGAAGAGCGAGATCAGGAACACGCCGGTGTAGCCGAAGCCGCGCAGCTCTTGAACCCGGTCGCGCAGCAGGTAGAGCGCCACCGAAATGCCGACGACGAAGACGAGGACGGCAATGCGCAGGAGGGTGGTGCGCGTCTCGGGCTTCATGCAGGCGGTTTGGCGCCGCCCAGCAGGGCCTCGATGCGCGCCACGACCATATCCATCGCCACGGCGTTCAACCCGCCCTCGGGGATGATCACATCGGCGTAGCGCTTGGTGGGTTCGACGAATTCCAGGTGCATGGGGCGCACGGTGTTCAGGTACTGGTTGATGACCGACTCAGTGGTGCGCCCGCGTTCGTTGATATCGCGCTGGAGGCGGCGGATGAAGCGGATATCGGCATCGGTATCGACGAAAATTTTAACGTCGAACTCCTTGCGCAGGGCTGCCTCGTAGAAGATGAGGATGCCATCCACCAGGATGATGCGCTGCGGCTCGACCAGGATGGTCTGCGCGGTGCGGGTGTGGTTGGCGAAGTCATATACCGGCACGCGCACAGGCCGCCAGGCTTTGAGCTGGTGGATATGCTCGATGAGCAGGTCGGTTTCGAGCGAATCGGGGTGATCGAAGTTGGTTTTCTTGCGCTCTTCCAGCGAGAGGTGGCCGAGGTCGCGGTAGTAGGCATCGTGGGGCAGGCAGGCAATGCGGTGCCTGCCAACCTGTTCGAGGATTTTGGCGACGACGGTGGTCTTGCCGGAGCCGGTTCCGCCGGCGATTCCAATCACAATGGGGGTGGGTTGGGAGGGCATAATTTGATTATATTCCAATTGGCGGCCGGAGAACGGTGAGAAGATGCCCGGGATTATGGCAGAGCGAAGGAAATTATGAGGCGCTTTTTGCCCTATGCGCCGGAGCACCTGACAAATTTGCCTATTGACTCCCGATAATATACATATATAATCATACATATAAAAACATATGTATATTGAAATACGGAGGGTGTCATGTCACCGGATGAATTGACGGGGCTGCTGTCTCGCGCGGAGATGCTCGAACAGCTCAAGAATGCATTGGCTCAAGCCAGCCGCCTGAACCAGCCTTTGGTGGCTGCCTACGTGGATTGCCAGCACCTGCTGCGCATCAATACCGAATACGGGCATATCGCCGGGGATGGATTTATCCAGCTCGTGGGCGACGTGCTGCGCCGGGCCGCGGCGGAAGTGGAGCAGGCCGCCACGGGGCGCGTGGGCGGCGATGAATTTTTGCTCATCCTGCCTGGGCTGCCGCTCGAGCAGGCCCTGGCGGTGGTGGAGAAGGTGCGCGCCGGGGTGGCAAGCCGCCCGCTCACCGTTCAACAGGGCGGCGAGGTGCCCGTCAGCGTGTCGATCGGCGTATCTTTTTTCCCGGGAGAGGGGGGCTCGCTGACCGATGAGGAGTTGTTGCGGCGCGCCTACGAGGCACTCCTGCGCGCCAAGGACGAAGGCGGTAACCGGGTGCGCGTCTATTCGGAGATCGAAGAGCGCGACCCGTTGACCGGAACGCTCAAACGGGCGAGCATCCTGGCGCGCTTCGAGCAGCTCGCTGGCGAGGGCGGGGGCGCGTTGATCAACCTGGATATCGATGATTTTCTTTCGATCAATCAACAGTTCGGGCGCTATACCGGCGACGAGGTGCTGCGGCGGATAGGGCGCGTGCTGGAAAGCAACTTCAAGGAGATCGGTTACGTGGGGCGCTACGCGGGAGATGAGTTCGTCATCCTGCTGCCGGGGGCAAGCGCCGAAACGGCCTTTGTGCTGGCCGAAGAGGTGCGGCGGGCCATCCAGGATACGCCGGTGGAGGTGCGCATCGGCGAGCAGAACACCAGCCTGACGGTGCACGTCTCGGGCGGGGTGGCCGATTACCCTTCGGGGGGCAGCGATTGGGAGAACCTCTTCCGGCGCTCGGATGAGGCGCTCTTTCGCGCCAAGCGGCTGGGGCGCAACCGCATCTGTTTGCCGGTCAGCTCGCAGATGGTGACGAAGACGAGTCACTATACCCAGACTCAGCTTGAGAAGCTGGCCGACCTGGCGAAGCGCACCGGCAAGACGGAGGCTTATCTGCTGCGCGAGGCGCTCGACGACCTGCTGAGCAAGTATAAGGTGTGAGGGGGCGGTTTTGCTTTCGGAAAAGGTGCGGTCATAAAATCGACCGCACCCTACAGGAGATTGTCCAATAGACGGGTCAACCGATCGGCCGCGCCCTACGGGATGCTTTGTAGGGTGTGGCCGCTTTGGGCCGCACCATCTTTGTTGGTGAAAAAGAGGGTGCGGTCATAAAATCGACCGCACCCTACGGGAGATTGTCAGTAGGCCGGGGTTTCGATGATGCGCCCTTCGGCGGCCACCAGGTACACCGGCAGCCAGACCAGCCCGCCCACCTCCAGGTAGATATCCTTGCGCAACGGCGCGATGCTCACCTCGGTGATCTCGCCCACCGCGCGCGCCCAGCGCTCCTGCGCTGCGCGCAGCGATTCTTCGCGCTGGGCTTTGAGCTCCTGGGATTGCCTTTCGAGGGATTCGAGCGTCGCTTCGGCGGCTTCCAGCTCGGCCCTGGCCTGTGAAGTCATGCGGCCCTTCGACATGGCCGTGGAAAGCCTGCGCTTGCGCTTCGAGAAGACGCTCAAGACCACTTCCGCGCCGGTGGTGAACTCTTCCATGCGCCGTTGATTGACTTCATCCTCGGTTTTCCTCACCAGCAATTCCTGGCGTTGGATGCGCCGCTGGAGAGCACTCAATTTGGCGTCCACCGCCGCAGTCAGCCGGGCCGCCTCGGCTTTGAACCCGGCGCGGGCCGCCTCATCGCACTTCTGGCGGAAGGTGGCAGGCGAATCCTCGGGCAGTGAATAGACCTTGAGCGTCTCGTTCACCAGCAGGCGCACCCCGGCGCTGCGCAAGACCCAATCGAGGAAGTCTTTCTGCAGGGCGGCCAGGCTGCGGGCGGTGGAAAGCCAGCCCGGCAGCGCCAGGAAGCGCGCATCGGGCAGGGGAGCGGCATCCAGGCGGCCGAGGTCGAAAGGCTCGCGCGCGCTTGCGTCCCAATCGGGGCGGGGAGCGCTCAATTCTTCCACCAGCGCGGCCAGGCGGCGCGAGTCATCCAGGCGGTAGCGGCGGTTGACGTAGCGCACCTCGGCCTGGTAGAGCAGGGCCGGGCGGTAGAGGATGCCTTCCGGGCGGGCCGGGCCGGCAAAAGAAGAAGCCGTTCTGGCCAGGGCCTGGCTGAGGCTGAGTTCGGGTGCCAGGAAGAGTGCGCTCGCGCCGCCGGGGGCGGCCGGAGGGGTAAGCGTCGTCCCGGCAGCTGGGGTAGGGGCGGGGATGGCGGCCGCTCCGCGCAGCGAGGTAGAGGGCGTAAGCCTGGGAGAAGCCGCTTCGGGCGCGCCTTCCAGCCCGGCGCCGAGCGGTTTTAGCCCGCTCAGCTGGGCGCGGGTGAGCGGCCCGGCGAGGTAATTGAGGCACCAGCGCGTCTGGAATACCTGTGCCCCGCCGTGGTGATGCACATTGTAGAGCAGGAAAACGCGCGGGCGCAGGGCAGAGATCAGCTTATCGTAGGCGGCGCTTTCCACACCCGCCTCGATGGCTTCCAGGCCTTCGAGCAGGCGCAGCTTATCGCGCTCGGTCTGCAGCCGGCCGATGAACCAGGTGCCGGCGTTGGAGAGGCCCTTGTAATCCAGGTCAACGGGGTTTTGGGTGGCCAGCAGCAGCCCCAGGCCGAAGGCGCGCGCCTGTTTGAGCAGGCGCAGCAGCACCGTGCGCGAGGGCGGGTTGGCCACAGGGGGCAGGTAGCCGACGATCTCGTCAAAGGCCAGCAAGGCGCGCAGCCCCGTACTTCCGCGCTGCGCGCGCATCCAGGACTCCACCGAAGCCAGCAGCAGGGTGACGAAGAACATGCGCTCGTTCTCGTCGAGGTGCGCCAGGTAGAAGATGCTCATGCGCGGGCGGCCCTGCGGGGTGTAGAGGAAGTCTTGCACTTCCACCGGCCGGCCTTCCGTCCAGGATTGGAAGGATGGCGAGGCCAGGAAGTTGTTGAGCCTGAAGGCCAGTTCGCTGCGCTCTTTGGCGGGGAAGAAGGAATCCACGGCGAAGGCGCCCAGGCGTTCGAAAGGCGGGTTCTGCACCTGCAAGATCAGCTCGGTCAGGTCGAGAGCGCGGTTCTGTTCCCAGGCTTCCTCGAGGATATTGCTGAGGAGGATATGCTCGCGCGACCGCAGCGGGTCGATCTCCTTGAGGCCCACCAGGCTGAGCAGGGCCGTCACCGTGGCAGAGATGCGCTCGCGCAAGATCTCGCGGTGATCGGACCAGTTGAGTCCGGCGGGCGGGGCGAATGAGGAAAGCAGGTTCACGCTCTGGCCTGCGTTGGAGCCCGGGGTATAGACGACGTAATCGACAGCCTCCTGAAGCGCCTGCAGCTCGTCGCGGTCGAGGTCCCAGTTTTGCAGGCCCTCGCGCCAGCGGGCGGCGGTGGCTTCGGCCAGCTGCGCGGGGGTGAGGTTCTGGCGGCGGGCGGTTTCGGGGTCGATCCAGGGTTCGAAATCCGCCGGCAGCAGGCCGGGGAAGTGCAAGAGCAGGTTGGTCAGGTCGCCCTTGGGGTCGATGACGATGGCGGGCAGGCCGTGCAGGGCGGCCTCCTCGAGCAGGCTGATCAGCAGGCCGGTCTTGCCGGAGCCGGTCATGCCGACGATGACGGCGTGGGTGGTCAGGTCGTCCGGGTCGTAGCGCAGGGCTTCTGTGCGCGGGGGCGACTGCGGAGCGGCAAACAGGTCAACCGATCGGCCGATGTAAAAGGTGGAATCGCTCATAGAGGGTTGGTCAGGGCAGAGGGGTGAGCGCGGACGGCTCGATGCGCACGAGCAGGGCGACGGATTTTCCGCGCGTGCCAGACATCACGCGCGCCTCGGTGGAAGTGTCGCCGGGGTAGAGCGCTTTGAAGTGGAAGGTGACCGTCTGGCTGGCGCCGGGCGAGAGGGTGAAGTCGAAGGCATAGCCGTTGCGGCCCGAAAGCTCGCTGATGGTGGTGTAGGCGGGCGTGGTGCCGGTCAGCTCGGAGGTTTCGAGGAGCAGGAGCGGCAGCTGGACCTCGCTGAAGCGGATGGGGCGATCGCCGGTGTTGGTGACGGTGAGGGCGATATCGTAAACCTCGCCCACGCCGACCGGCGCGGGCCGGCTGGCGCTGACGGCCAGCGGCGGCTCGCTGAAGAGCGAGACGAACCCCAGCCCCCCGGCCAGGAAGACCCCGCCCAGGCAGAGGATGATGAGCAGGCCGGTGCCGAAGGTGATGAGCAGCGAGCGGCGCGATAGAGGGGGAACGGTTTTGGGTGAATTGGGGGCCATTGGGTACATGATAAACCACAAAGGGGCGAAATGCAACCGAAGCGGGCCGCACCCGCCCGGGGTATTTCTGCACCTTTTCTTAAAAAACTGCATCTTTTGACAGGTTGAAACTGCACTCCCTTGCGTGCTACCGTACTGGCAGAATTAGAACATATATTCTATTTCAAAAGGAGGAAAATGCCCGCCCGCAAGAAACCCACCCCCTACTACAGCGGCGCTCAGCCCGACGACCTGGCAAAGGAGATCGACATGCTGCGCGGGTTGATGGAGCAGCTGGCCGAAAAAGCCGCCGAAGAAGAAGATGCGGTCAAACAGGCGCGCATCCTGGCGGCGCTCAGCCAGGCCGGGGCGCACATAGCGCAGATCCGCAAGGTGCAGTCGCAGCTCGGCGGCGGCGATGAGTTGATCAACAAGGTACGCGAGGTGGCCGAGCGCGTGCGCAGGCAGCTCGAGCAGCCGGATGCGCAATGAAGGCACAGGCCGGGGGCGGTGAACCCTGCCAGGGCGGCCCGGAGGACCGCCCCGAGGGAGCCCGGCCGGAACCGAGCGGAGCGAACGCGCCATTGAGCTGCCCCCTCTGCGCGGAAGACCTTCAGCGCCCGCGGCGCGGCGCCCCGGCTGGGGAACGCGGCGGCGCCCGGGCACCCCGCAGAGGGCAGTCCGCACCGGCGAACGATCACCGCCCCCGCCCTGTGCATTGGTTTCACCTGCGGAGGAACTTGAACTTCGACGACGATCTTGAATCCCTTTTGGGCAACTTCCTGAGCTTCACCCAGCTCGGCGGGATCAAGCTGCGCCGCTACCAGGAAGAAGCGGCGCGCGCGGTGCTGCGCTCGGTGCAGGAAAAGCTGGGCCTTTCGCTGGTGGTGATGTTCCCGCGCCAGAGCGGGAAGAACGAGCTGCAGGCGCAGATCGAGGCTTACCTGCTGATGCTCTACGCCAGCCAGCCGGTGGAGATCGTGAAAATTTCGCCCACCTGGCGGCCGCAGAGCCTGAACGCGATGCGCCGCCTGGAGCGCGTGCTCAACGCCAACGAACTCACCCGCCAGCGCTGGCAGCGCGAGAACGGCTACATCTTTCGGGTGGACCAGGCGCGCATCTACTTCCTTTCGGCGGCGCCATCGGCCAGCATCGTGGGGGCCACGGCCTCGCTGCTGCTGGAGGTGGATGAAGCCCAATCCGTCTCGCCGGAGAAGTTCGACCGCGAAATCGCCCCTATGGCGGCCTCCACCAACGCCACGCGCGTCTTTTGGGGCACGGCCTGGACGGCGCAGACCCTGCTGGGGCGTGAACTGCGCGCCGGGCTGGCCGCCGAACGGAGCACGCCGGCAGACGACTTGCCCCGGCGGGTCTTTCGCATTGCGGCGGAGGAGGTGGCGCGCGAAGCGCCTGCCTATGAGCGCTTTGTAGCCGAACAGGTGGCGCGCCTGGGGCGCGGGCACCCGAGCATCCGCACGCAGTACTTTTCGGAGGAAATCGACGCCGAGGCGGGGCTCTTCCCGCCGGAGCGGCTGGCCCTCATGGAAGGCGCCCACGCCTGGCAGGAGCGCCCGCAGCCCGGCGAAACCTATGCCTTTCTTGTGGACGTGGGCGGCGAGGAAAAGCCCCCCGCACTGCCCGGAGAAGGGGAAGCTCCCGAACGCGAGCACGATGCCACCGCGCTGGTGATCGTCGCGGTGGATCGCGGCAGCCTGGCCGACCCGCTGCTGCGCGCGCCGACCTACCGCGTGACCCACCTGCGCCAGTGGCACGGCGAGCGCCATTCCACGCTCTATCAGCAGATTCAAGCCCTGGCTAAAACATGGAACCCGCGCCGGGTGGTGATCGATGCCACCGGCCTGGGGGCCGGCCTGGCCGATTTTTTAGAGCGCGCGCTGCCCGGGCGGGTGCTGCGCTTCGAGTTCAACACGCTCTCGAAGAGCCGCCTGGGGTGGCGCTTCATCGAGGTGATCGAAAGCGGGCGCTTCAGTCTGCCGCGCGCCGAGGGCCAGCGCGGAGAGGAACTGGTGGAATTGCTGCGCGCCCAGGCGCGCGGGTGCGCCTACCATGTTGGGCAGCGCCCGGCCCAGGCACTGCATTGGGGCGTGCCCGAAGGCGCGCGCCACCCCGCCACGGGCAAACCGCTCCATGACGACCTGCTGCTGGCCGCGGCGCTCGTGGCCCGGCTCGATAACGTGGAGTGGCCGCTGGAAGGCGGCGCGGTCGGCATCATCCAGGGCAAAGACCCGCTGGATCAAAAGGAAAGGTTTTGAGGAGGTGACCGGAATGTTCAAACAATTGTTTTCATCGCTTGGCAGAGTTTTCGAGGCCAGGTGGATCGAACCGGAAGTGGCCAGGCGGGTGAAGCTGGCGCTGGCCGAAACGGAGAATACCGTCACGCTGGGATGGCGGGCCGGGGCCCCGCCCGGCGAGCGCGACCGGCAGGATTACGACCGCGAACAGGTGCTCGAGCTGGCCCTGGAAGCCTGGCGCACCAACCCGCTGGCGCGGCGCATCGTGGAGCTGACCACGCAGTACGCGGTGGGAGGCGGGCTGCAACTGCGCTGCTCGCACCCGCTGGGGGAGCGCTTTCTGCGCGAGTGGTGGGAGCACCCGCTCAACCGCCTGGAGATGCGCGCCGCCGAGTGGTGCGACGAGCTGACCCGTTCTGGCGAGCTCTTTGTGCTGCTTTCCACCGACCAGGGTGGGATGAGCTACGCCAGGGCGGTGCCGGCCAGCCAGGTGGGCCGCGTGCTCACAGCGGAAAACGACATCCAGCAGGAGCAGGCTTACGTGGCGCGCACCGGCCCAAACGGCGAGGAGACCACCTTCCCGGCCGCCCGCGGACCCGAAGACGCACCTGCCCAAGATGGAACCTTCCCCGCCGTGATGCTGCACTACGCCATTAACCGCCCGGCGGGGGCCGTGCGCGGCGAGAGCGACCTTGCCCCGCTGCTGCGCTGGCTGACGCGCTATTCGGGCTGGCTGGAAGACCGCGCGCGCCTCAACCGCTACCGCAATTCGTTCCTCTTCACCGTCAAGGCGGCCTTTGCCAGCGAGGCCGAGCGCCTGGCGCGGCAGCAATCGCTGGCGGCCAATCCGCCCGCGCCGGGGAGCATTTTGGTGACGGACTCGAGCGAAGAATGGAGCGTGCTCGCACCGCGCCTGGAAAGCCAGGAGGCCGGTGAAGACGGCCTGGCGCTCAAGCGCATGATCGCCGCCGGGGCAGGCGTGCCGCTGCACTTCCTCGCCGAACCGGAAAGCTCCACGCGCACCACCGCCGAGGCCGCCGGCGGGCCCACCTACCGGCGGCTCGAACAGCGGCAGCGCTTCTTCTGCTGGCTGCTGGCCGATGTGGCCCGTGCTGCGCTGGAGCGCTGGATGGCGGCGAGCGGGCAGCGCTTTGCCTGCGAGGTGAGCGTGACCGGGGGAGACCTTTCGGCACGCGATAACGTCTCGCTGGCCAATGCAACCGCGGCGGCTGCAGGCGCGCTGGTGCAGTTGTGGGAGCGCAAGTTGATCGGCGAAGATGAACTGCTGCGCCTGGTTTACCGCTTTGCGGGCGAACCGGCCCCGGGGGCCGATCATCGGGACGGGTGAGACGGATTTTCCATAACCCATTGAACCAGGAGGATGAATGGAGACAGGCATAGAAAACGGGGCAATCCGCGCCCGGCTGGAGGCGCACGCGCAGGTGAACCCATCCGGCCGCTTCGACGTGCTGGCCATCACCGCGGGGCTGGGCAACGGCTGGAACTTCAGCGAGGCCGCCCTGCGCGAATCGCTGGGCCTGTGGGATGGCGTGGAATGCTTCATCGACCACGGCTTCGCGGCTCGCAGCATC
Organism: Anaerolinea sp.; assembly: GCA_029975055.1. Lineage (GTDB taxonomy): Bacteria > Chloroflexota > Anaerolineae > Anaerolineales > Anaerolineaceae > Anaerolinea. The sequence goes on along the minus strand of JARKPU010000022.1, from coordinate 265,572 downwards.
CGCGACCTGGCAGGGGTGTGCGAGCTGCCCAGGTGGGATGAAGAGCGCCGCGGGGTGCGGCTCACCCTGCAGGCCGTCGGGCCGGCGGCGGAATTGCTGACGGAGCTTGGCCGTCAGGTGCTGAGCGCCGGCGGGCAGAAGCCGAAGGTGGGGTTTTCGGCGGACGTGGTTTTTACGGCCAAAGGCCGTGACGTGGAGAAGATCCTGCGGGTCAATTCGCTGGATCTGGTATTCAACCCGGCGCGCGGCGGGGCTTTCGTCCGCGCGCTCAACCAACAAGGAGACAGAATGGAAGGGACAAACGAAACCGTGAACGCGCCGGCTGGAGAAGCGCCGGCCACGGCCGCACAGCTTCAGGAAACGCGCGCGGCCATGAACCAGGCTCTGCTCGACTTGCGGCTCACTGCCGCAAGGCTGCCCAGGGCGGCCGAAGAGTTCATCCGCGCGCAGTTCGCCGGGCGCGATTTCACCCCCGCCGAACTCGACCGGTCGCTGGAAGGCGCGCGCGGGCTTGTTTCGGCGCTCACCGGCGGTGCGGCGGCCCAGGGGCCGGGGCGCATCTCCGGCGTGTTCGACTCGCGCGACCAGCTCCAGGCGGCCGTGGACGACCTGTTCGGCGTGCCACGCGAAAAGGGGCTGGAGGGCCTGCGCACTGCCAGGCTGCAGGGCATCCGCGAGCTTTATTTGATGCTCACCGGCGATTATTACTTCCACGGCGGGTATGACTCTGCGCGGGCGCAGCTGGCGACGACGGGCGATTTCACCGGCCTGGTGAAGAACGCGCTCAACAAGATCGTGGCCAACACCTGGGAGGTGCTCGGCCGCGCCGGTTACGACTGGTGGACGCGGGTGGCGACCGTCGAGCACTTTAACACGCTCAACCAGGTGACGGGCACGCTGGTGGGCACCGTGGGCGACCTGCCCGTGGTGGATGAAGGCGCGGCCTACACCGAGCTGGTGGTGGGCGATTCTCCCGAGACGGCCACCTTCGTCAAGTACGGCGGCTACATCCCCCTGACGCTGGAGCTGATCGACCGCGACGAGACGCGCAAGCTCAAAGCCTATGCGCGCGAGCTGGCCAGCGCCGGGCTGCGCAAAGTCTCGAGCCTGGTGGCGGAGATCTTCACCGCGAACGGCGGCGTTGGCCCCACCCTGGCCGATGGCGGGGCGCTCTTCAACGCCACGGCAGTCACCGATGCGGGCGGGGCGGGCCATGCCAACCTGCTCACCACGGCGCTCTCGGCTGCGGCCTGGGATGCCGCCTCGATGGCCGTGTATAACCAGCCGATGCTGGTCAAGAACGCCGCGGGGCTGTATGGCAGCGGGCCGAAGATGGCCGTCAACCCGCGTTACCTGCTGGTGCCCCGCGCGCTGCAGCTGACGGCGATGAAGATCCTTTACCCCAGCCTGGAGAACGCCGCCAACATCTACTCGGAAAACATGCAGCGCGGCCAGCCGGGAGACGTGCTCACCATCCCGGAATGGACCGACGCGACCAACTGGGCTGCCGCCTGCGATCCGGCCGTGGCCCCGGCCATCTTCGTGGGCGAGCGCTTCGGGGTGATGCCGGAGGTGTACATCGCGGGCGATGAACTCAGCCCGGCGGTCTTCACCAACGACGAGCACCGCCTGAAGGTGCGCCACTTCCTGGCAGTGTGGGTGAACGACTTCAGGCCCCTCCACAAGAGCAACGTGGCGGGGTAAAGGATAGCGCTCCGATCATTCTGTGAATTGTGGGGCAAGCCCGACAGTTAATAGAAGAATGTGCGCGCGATCGGGTAAGGAGAAGCTCTCAACGGCCGGCCGCCGGGCGATCTGCCTAAGGATGAGCCGAAAACCGGCGGCCGGCAACGAAAAACGACACAGGAGATCAGTATGCCTGAAAAATTGAGCCAACTGTTGAAAAGCCGCAAGTTTTGGGCTGCCGTGGCGGGGCTGGTGGTCGTCACCGCGAAAGGGCTGGACCCAGACTTCCCGCTCAACGATGAGCAGACCACCAGCCTGGTGGCGCTGCTGGCCGCCTACATCCTGGGCACCGCGCTGGACCGGTAAGACAGGCGCGCAGGCGAGGAAAGGCGCCTGGGGATTGGGACTCAGGGGAAAGAACCCAGGCTCCTGAGCGCCCAATCCCTCAGCGCCCGGGCAACTTAAGGAGGGATGAATGACTGCCACACTCACCGGTTTGATCGCGCTGGTCGAGGATTTCCTCAAAGACGGCGCGAACGTGAAATACTCGGAGGCCGAGATCACCCGCGCGCTGCAGGTGGCTCTCAGCGAAGCCTCGCTGGCTGCCGGGCAGAGCCTGGTCATCTCCGGGCTGGACGGCGCGGAACTCACCACCCTGCCGCCCCGCCTGGAGCAGCCGCTGGCCTGCGGGGCGGCCGGAATCTGTGCGATGATGCGCGCGGGCGCCCGCGCCGAATGGGAGCGCCGCCCCGGCCAGGAGCCAGAGCGCCTGATGGCCTGGGGTGAATATTGGTTTGCCCACTTCCAGGCGCGGCTGGCCGAATTCTACCCCGCCGCAACCGCCCGCACAGCCGACCAGCGCCGGACGGCCTCGCCCTGGGCCGCCTGGAACGATGATTTTGGCGAAAGGGATGGAGGTTAGCACGCCCATGAACATTTCTCTGGTTCAAGGAGGCGCGGCGCTGCCATTGAACGGCGCGGGGGCTCCGGCCCCGGTTGTGGATGCCCGGTTTATGGAGGATGCTCTGCGCGAGGTCGAGGTGGCCTGCGAAGGCTCGCCGGGTGAGATCGCCGCGCTGACCGACGCGATCGGGGTGAAGCTCTTCGAGGCGCAGCGCTGCTACGGCCTGGCGGGCGAGGAGTGGGTTTTTGTGCATGTTACCCTGGCCGATGGAGCCGAGTGGCGCAGCCCGCTCCAGGGCGGCAGCCTGACCTCGTTGAACGGCCTCGCCGGGCGCGCGGGCGCTCAACAGGTGCTGCGGGTGAAGCTCGACCGGGCCGGTTACTGGGAAAAGGCCGCGCTCCAATATGCCGCCCTCTCGAACCGGCATGGGTCGAGCGCAGGCCCGCAAGGGCTGTCCATCTATAACCATGGCGATGACGGGCATGATTGCTTTGTGGACCTCGCCGCGCCCGAAGGCGACCTGCCCGCTCCGGCGGTGCTGAGCTTCTCGAAGAGCGACCAGGCGGGCCTTGAAATCTACGCGGGATCGGGGGTCTATCTCGACCTGCCGAACGCGGGCCTGTTCCTGGAGGGCGAAGACGGCGTGAGCGGGGCCGGCGTGACGGCCAGCCTGCAGGCCAGCGCGGCTGCCTCCAGCGGGCATTACGTCCAGCTGGCGTGGTCGGGCAGCGCGGAAGTGACCCTGCGGCACTTCACGCTGGGGGTTGCGCGCAGTTCGGCGCTGGCGGGCCGGGTGTACCGGCCGGTTGTGCGGCTGCAGTCGGCCATCGCCGCCGGAGAAAGGATGTGGCTGCGCGCGGCGCTCAATTACGAGCAATCCGGCCTGCTGGAGCCTGTTTGCACAGGCGAGGCGGTGCTGCTGCCAACCGATCGCTTGATGATTGCCCTGCCGCCGCTGGCCCTGCCGCCCTGGCCGGTGCTGGGCGCTTCCAGCCAGAGCGTTAACCTGTCGCTGCATGCCTGTGAAGAGGGTGGCGGGTCGAACTCGCTCAACCTTGATGCGATCACTTTGCTCCCATTGGATTCCACGCTGCGCCTCATCCCGCTGGTGACGAGTTACCCGAACACGCTCCTCACCTACGACTGCCAGACGCGCCTGCTCCTGAACGAGGGGAAGAGCATCCAGACGCACTTCGCCGAAGGGCCGGGCATCGAACTGGTGCCGGGGCGGCCGCAGCGGCTGGTGTTTGTTACGCGCACCGGGGCCGGGTGGGATATCCACCTCAACCCGCAGGTGAACGTGCAATACCGGCCGCGCAAAAGGACGCTGTAGACGATGAGCAATGAGACGACGAGAGACGGGTGAGGAGGTCCGAAAACCCCTTTGCGCCTCACGCATCACCTTTTCGTCTCGTTGACTTCTTTCAGGAGGCGGAATGCAAATCACCCTGTATGAACGCAACTTTTCGAAGCCGCTGCCGGCCGGGCTGTGCAGCTTTGATGTGGAGTGGTTGAGCTGGGCCGAACGCGGCGGCCCGGAGCGCGGGCGCGTGCGCGCCACGGGCCCGCGCCAGGCATTGCAGAACCTGCCGCAGCTCTTGCGCTGCCCCGTCACCATCACCGATGAACACGGGGCGGCGGCCTGGTGGGGGTTTGTCAACGAGGTGGAGCTGCACCTCGATGGCGCCGTTTACCTGGCCTCGCTGGACGGGCTGGCCAACCGCGTGGCGGTGCGCTGGCGAGATGAAGCCGATTCCTCCCCGGCGGCGGATGCGCCCGGTTACACCGCTCAGACCGGCTGGGAAGATCACCCTGCCAGCCAGGCCCGGTACGGGGTGAAGGAAATGGTGTTCGAGCTTGGCGAAGCGCGGCCCGAAGAGGCCCTCGCCGCCCGGGCAACGCAGCTCCTCAAGCGCTCGCTGCCGGTTCCGCGCTCCACGCCGGGCCGGCAGGATGGAAGCGCGCCTGCCTGGGCATTTTTGCGCCTGTCCGGCTGGTGGGAGACCCTTGCCTGGCGTTTCTACGAGCAACCGCGCGGTTACCGCGGTAACGTGGAATGGCAGGGCCTGGCCTACCCGTGGGGCGGGGCCGCGGCCGTCTCCAAAGTGGCGCAGACCTTTCTGGTCGGCGGCGGGGCGGCCTGGGCGGCCAGCGATTTGTGGCTGAGGCTGTACAAAGTGGGCTCGCCTGCCGATACCGTCATCGTGGAGCTGTGCCAGTACACCGCAAGCGGCCCGGGCACCGTCTATGCAAGCGCGAGCATTGCCGGCGGGGCGCTGGAGCGCGAGCCCACCCGCTGGGTGAAGCTCAAGTTCGCCGCCCCGTACACGGTGGCGCATAACACCTATTACACCTTGCAGGTGCGCCGCAGCGGGGCGGTGGATGCCGCCAATTACTACGGGGTGCGCGTGGAAGAGGGCAATAAATTCGGCAACAGCCTGCTGGCCTGGAACGGCTCGAGCTGGGCCGCGCGCACCCCGGCCGCCTCGATGGTGCTGGGCCTCTACGGCGAAGAAGAGACCACCGAGCAGATCAAAGCGATTTGCGCGCCCGGCGCGGGCGGGCAGTTCCTCACCGGCCTGCTCATCCGCGACGTGGCGAACGTCAAAACACGCCTGTTCCGGCTCGGAAAGCTGCGCGCCAGCGCCGAACTGGCCGAACTGCTGCAGGTGGGCGCTGCCGGCGGCGAGGAGCTTTCGGCGAGGGTCAACGTGGAACGCCAGCTCGTCATCGAGAAGCGCCCGCAGCCCGCCGCGCCGGAGCTTGTCATCTGGCCGGATGGAGAAATCCGCCACAAGAGCGGCCGGGCGCTGCTGGGCAGTGAAACGCCGGTGGGCCGCTGGGCGCGCGTTCTGGGGGTTTCTGAGCTGCCGCCCGGCGCAGGGCCGACCGGGTTGGTGTATATCACCCGCGCCGAGTGGCGCCCAGGCCCGCGCCCGGCCGGGAGGTTAAGCGTGGCCTGGGAATGACCGGCAACCTGGCAGGCTTCTTGCTACACCGAAAGGCGAGGGCAAATCCCCGGCTTTGCTAAGGCAGATAGCGATTGGGTTCGAGCACAAAATTGGTCGATGTTTTATGATACACTTTTAACATGAGCGTAACGGTGCTGGTGGCCACTCCGCATCAGGCGTTTGGCGAGTTGCTGCGCCTGAGCCTGGAAGAGGAAGGGCACTATCGCGTGCGCCTGGTCCGCTCGGCGCGCGAAGCGGTGGCGCTCATTTCTCACACCTGCCAGGTGGCCATTCTAGACGGCGACCTGAGCGACATTCGCGCCGCCGACCTTGGCGGCCAGCTCCTTACCCGCCTGCCGGGCCTGAAAATCGTCGTCATCCCCCCTGAGAACGACATCCAACACCCTTCTCTGGCCGGGATGGTGTTCCACGGGCACATCCTGCGCCCCTTTTACCTGCCCGACCTGCTGGACTTGATGGCGCGGTTGACCTCCGGCGAGGTGAACATCGAACCAACCGTGCGCCCGCCGGCCGCCGAGCCGCCGCCCGCGCCGGAACCGGCCCCAGGCGCGGCAGCCGAGCCCATCACCCAGCCGCTCGGCCCCGGCCGCGCGGCCTTTGAGCGCGCGCTGGGTCTTTCCAGCGCCGTGGCCGGCCTGCTGCTCCTGGAAGACGGCGAGGCCCTTTCGGGCGGCCAGATGACCCCGCCCCTGGCCGAAGAACTCGCCGCGCTGGCCGGACGCGCCCTGAAAAACAGCGAGCGCACCGACCTGGTGCGTTTCGTCCGCCTGCCCGGGCAGAGCAGCGACCATCTTTTCTACTGCACGCCGCTCGGCGAGGGCAGGGCTCTCAGCCTGGCTTACGCGGTGGGCACGCCGCTCAGCCGCGTGCGCCTGCAGGCCGGGCAGGTGGCCCGCTCGCTGGCCGCCGAAGCTGCCGCGCCTGCGCCTGCCCCCGAGGCGCCCCCTCAGGGCAGCTCTACCCCGGCGGAAGAAGACCTCACCGAGGATGAGGGCGCGATCCAGGCCATCGACCTGGCGGCTCTGCTCGGCAGCGTCCCCCCGCCCGACCCGGCCCGGGCGGCCCCCGGCCTGGCAACAGAGGATTGGGTGCCCGAAATCTCCATGTCGCTGCCGCGACCTGAAAGCGAGGCGGTCTTCCCGTGGGATGAAGCCGCCGAAGCCACCCGCCCGGTGAGCGTGGCCCCCGCTGCGCGCCCGCTCGATCCACGCCTGGAAGACACCCAGCCCATCCTCACTGCCGAAAGGCCGCCCGCCCCCGGCGGGGACTCTGCCGGCCTCAACTGGGAGCCGGCTGCGGCCGAGGAGCCCACGCAGCCCGTCCTCACCCTGGCTGAGCCGCCCGTGGATGAACTGGAGGATACCCGCCCGCGTGTGCTGACCAACCTGACGCACATCGGGCAGCTGGAGCCGGTGACGACGGACTTCAGCCAGCTCAGTTACACCTGCGTGCTCATTCCGCGCCTGCCGCAGCACCACCTCACCGGGCCGCTCGGCGAGAACCTCGGCCAGTGGGTGCACCGGCTCTGCCTGGCGTATGGCTGGCGTCTGGAGGGCATCGCCATCCGGCCGGAGTACCTGCAATGGACCGTGCAGGTCTCGCCTTCCATCGCGCCGGGCAGCCTGATGCGCATCACGCGCCAGCACACCTCTGCCATTATCTTCGAGACCTTCCCCGCCCTGGCTCAGCAAAACCCTTCGGGCGACTTTTGGGCCACGGGCTATTTGATCGTCTCCGGACCGCAGCCGCCCTCTCCGCGCCTGCTGCGCGATTACATCGCCGAGACGCGCCGCCGCCAGGGGGTTGCCTTCCCGGGCGGTCAGCCGCCGGCCCTCCCGGCCGACCCCAAGGCGCGTTCCTGAACCCTTTCCTTCACCTGGAGCCCCCATGCCTCCGACTCTCTATCTGATCGACGGACATGCCCTGGCATACCGCACCTTCTTTGCTCTCACCGCCGGCGGGGGCACGCGTCTTTCCACCTCCAGCGGCGAACCGACCGCCGGGGTGTTTGGCTTCGCCAGCGTGCTGCTGCGCCTGTATGAGCAGGAGAAGCCCGAATTCCTGGCGGTGACTTTCGACGGCGGGCATTCCTTCCGCGACCAGGAATACCCCGGCTACAAGGCCACCCGGGCGAAGATGCCCGATGACCTCCGCTCGCAAATGGGCTTCATCCGCGACCTGGTCGATGCCTTCGGCATCCCGCGCCTCGAACTGGACGGCTACGAAGCCGACGACATCCTTGGCAGCATTGCCCACCAGGCCGTCGCGCAGGGGTTCGGCGTCAAAATCATCACCGGCGACCGCGACCTGCTGCAACTGGTCGAAGACCGCATCATCGTCAACCTGGCGGGCAGCAAGCTCAGCGAGGCCAGAGATTTCACCCCCAAAGACGTGGTCGAATACCTGGGCGTGCGCCCGGACCAGGTGGTGGATTATAAAGCCCTGGTCGGCGACACTTCCGATAACATCCCCGGCGTGAGCGGCGTGGGTGAGAAGACCGCCATCTCGCTGCTGCAAACCTACCCAACGCTGGATGCGATCTACGCCCACCTGGATGAAATCCCCGGCAAGGTGAAAGCCCGCCTGGAGGCCGGGCGCGAGAACGCTTACCTGAGCTACCGCCTGGCCAAGATCAAGACCGATCTTTCGATCACCCTCGACCTGAACTCGGCGCGCACCGACGATGTGAACACGGCGAAGGTGGAAGAGCTGTTCCGGCGGCTCGAGTTCCGCACCCTCACCGAGCGGCTGCACAAGGTGTTCCCCCCGCCTGGGGCAGCCTCGCCCGCCAGGGCAGCCGCCGCCGAAGCGCCCGCCGGGCAGCTTTCGCTCTTCGGCGCAGAGGTCAGCCGCATCGGCGTCACCCCGGCCTACCAGCTCAACACCGTCGTGGTGGACAGCCCCGCCGCCCTGGCAGACCTGCTGGAAAAGCTGGAACGCGCGGGAGCGTTCGCCTTTGACACCGAATCCACCTCCACCGACCCGCTGCGCGGCGAACTGGTGGGCATCTCGCTGGCGGTGGAAGAAGGCACGGGTTACTACATCCCCGTCGGTCACAAAACCGGCGAGGCCCAGCTCGCGCTGGAGCAGGTGGCCGGGGCACTGCGCCCGTTGATGTCTGACCCCGCGCGCGCCAAGATTGGGCAGAACCTCAAGTATGACGCCCTCATGCTGCGCAGCCACGGCATCGAAACGGCCGGGCTGGCCTTCGACACCATGCTGGCCGGCTGGCTGATCGACCCCGCCTCGCGCAGCCTGGGCCTCAAAGAAATGGCCGACCAGTACCTGGGCATTCAGATGACGCACATCGAGGAATTGATCGGCACCGGCAAGAACCAGCGCAGCATGGCCGAGGTGCCCGTTGAACAGGCCGCCCCCTACGCCGCCGCCGATGCCGAGGTGACGCTGCGCCTGCGGCCGCTCCTCGAAGAAGGCATGCGCCGGGCCGGGGCCGCGCGCCTGTTCGGCGAAATCGAAATGCCGTTGGTGCCCGTGCTGGCCGATATGGAGTGGACCGGCATCTCGCTGGATGCGCCCTACCTGCAGGGCATGAACGCGCAGCTCAGCCGGCGCCTGGCCGAGATCGAAGGGCAGATCTACGCCCTGGTGGGCTATCCCTTCAACATCAACTCCACCCAGCAGCTTTCCAAAGTGCTCTTCGAGACCCTGCGCCTCGAGCCGCCCGACCGGCGCAAGAAAACGGCCTCGGGGCATTACTCCACCTCGGCCGACGTGCTGGAAGAGTTGAGCGGCAAGCACCCGGTGGTGGACCTGGTGCTCGAAAACCGCGAGCTGGCCAAGCTCAAATCCACCTACATCGAAGCGCTGCCGCTGGAGATCAACCCGCGCACCGGGCGCGTGCACACCAGCTTTAACCAGACCGGTTCGGTCACCGGGCGGCTGGCTTCCTCGGAGCCCAATTTGCAGAACATTCCCACCCGCACCGACCTGGGCCGCCAGGTGCGCAACGCCTTCGTGGCCGCGCCGGGCTGGGTGCTGCTCTCGGTGGATTACTCGCAGATCGAGCTGCGCATCGTGGCACACGCCGCGCAGGATGAAGCCATGCTGGCGGCCTTCCGCGCCGGGCAGGATATTCACGCCACCACCGCCGCGGCCGTGTATGGCGTGCCGCTCGACCAGGTCACCCGGGCCATGCGCCGCCATGCCAAGGCGATCAACTTTGGCCTGATCTATGGGATGAGCTCCTTCGGCCTCAGCCGCACCACCGACCTGACCCTGGCCGAGGCGGAAAACTTCGTCAAAGCCTACTTCGAGAAGTTCCCCGGCGTCAAACGCTACCTGGATGATACGCGCCGCCTGGCAGCCAGGCAGGGCTATGTGGAGACGCTCCTCGGGCGGCGGCGCTACTTCCCCAACCTGGTGAATGCCACCAACCAGATGCTGCGCAACCGCGAGGAGCGCGAGGCCATCAACGCGCCTATCCAGGGCACCGCGGCGGATGTGATCAAGCTGGCCATGATCCGCCTGCCGGGCGCGCTCCGGCAGGCCGGGCTGGGGGCGCGGCTGCTCCTGCAGGTGCACGACGAGCTTGTGCTGGAAGTGCCCGAAGAAGAGCTGGCCAAGACCGCCCAGGTCGTTCGCGAAGTGATGGAAAACGCCTTCACCATCTCGATTCCGCTCAGCACCGAGGCAAAATGGGGCAGGAACTGGGGCGAGATGACGCCGTTGGGCTAGACTCTCCCCAATCGGGCGAATTGCGAAATCTTCACCTCAAGGCCTGCCCATGCGGGCCGTGGATTTTGAGAAATCGCATAAAATTAACATTGCAATTTACCTACATTTTCCAGGGGCGGGAATGACCTGGCGCGATTCGTGTTATTCTAAAGGACATGCCCGGTAACCAAGCTGCGTTCCAAAAAGCCATGAACCAGGGGCACTCGGCCGCCTGGGATCAAGACTGGCAGAAAGCGGCCGAGTTTTATGCCACGGCTTTGGCCGAGTTCCCCGAACACCCGCTGGCGCTTTCGAGCCTGGGCCTGGCGTACTTTGAGCTGCAGGAATTCGAGCGCTCGCTGGAATGCTACCAGCACGCGGCGCGCGTGGCCCCGGGGGACCCCGTCCCGCAGGAGAAGCTGGCGCGCATCTACGAGCGCATGGGCCAGCTCAAAGAGGCCGCCGGGGCCTCCCTGCAGGCCGCCGAAGCCCACCTGCGCGCGCGCGATGCCGAACGGGCCATCGACAACTGGACGCACGTGCTCAGCCTCTTCCCCGAGCACCTCTCCACCCGCCAGCGCCTGGCGGTGGTCTATGAGAAGCTCGGCCGCAAGGAAGAAGCCGTCCACGAGTACATCGCCGTGGCCAGCATCCTGCAGCGCTCCGGCGACCTGACGCGGGCGATGAAATCGGTGGAATATGCCACCCGGCTGATGCCCGAAAGCCAGGAAGCCCGCTTTGCCCTTCATAACCTGCGCACCAACCAGGTGCTTCCGCGCCCCGGCCGCCCGAAAGGCGGCACCGGCCCGGTGCTCATGGCCAGCCTGCGCGAAATGGATAAAGCCCCCAGCGGCCCGGATGTGACCAGCCAGCTCGACCCGATCGACGAAGCGCGCCAGAAAGCCCTCGTCCAACTGGCTGCCCTGCTCTTTGAGCAGGCCGACGAAGCCGAGGGCGAAACGAGCGCCCGCCGCGGCCTGGGCGCATTGACGCGCGGCGCGCCCGGCGCTTTGAGCGCCAGCAATGATAAAGCCCGCGTGATCCTCCATCTCGGCCAGGCCATCGATTCGCAGACCCAGGGCGATGAAGCCCAGGCGATCGCCGAGCTCGAACGCGCCCTCGACCTGGGCTTGAGGGTCCCGGCGGCGTATTTCGACCTCGGGCTGATGTACCGCCCGCGCGAGCGCGAGAAAGCCGTGCGATACCTGCGCGAGGCCGTCAAGCACCCCGATTACGCCCTGGGGGCCAGCCTGCTGCTGGCGGAAATCAACGCCGAAGACGAAAACTGGAGCGAAGCCGCCGCCGATTATATGCGCGCCCTCGGCCTGGCCGATGCCGAGGTTGTCCCGCAAGCGCAGGCCGAAGAACTGCGCCGCATCTATGAACCGCTCATCGATGCGCAATCCTCCGAGACCGACCCCGCCTTGCTCAAGAACGTCTGCGAGACGATCAAAAGCCAGCTGCTGCGCCCCGATTGGCGCGCTTACCTGCAAATGGCGCGCCAGAACCTGCCGGTGCAGCCCGCCGACGCCGCCCCCATCCCGGTGACGGAAATGCTGCTCGAATCGCGCAGCAGCCTGGTGGTGGAAGCCATCGGGCAGGTGCGCCGCCTGGCCGCGCAAGATAAGCTCCAGACCGCCATGGAAGAGGCTTACTTCGCCGTTCAGCTGGCCCCCACCTACCTGCCCGTGCATATCGAGATCGGCGAATTGCTCCTCAAAGAGGGCCGCACCGAAGAAGCCGTCAAGAAGTTCATGGCCGTGGCCGACCTGTACAATGCGCGCGGCGAATCGGACCGCGCGGTGCGCCTGATGCGCCGCATCCTCGAGATCGCCCCCATGGATCAGGACGTGCGCCTGCGGCTGATCCAGCTGCTCACCGCGCAGGAGAAGATCGACGACGCCCTCCAGGAATACCTGCAGCTGGCCGAGACGTATTACCGCCAGGCCGAGCTGGATAAAGCCCGCCAGACGTACCTCACCGCGCTCAAGGTGGCGCAGCAATCGCGCAACAACCGCACCTGGGGCGTAGATATCCTCACGCGCATCGCCGATATCGACATGCAGCGCTTGAACTTCCGCCAGGCGCTGCGCATCCTCGAGCAGATCCGCACCATCCAGCCGGATGACCCCGCGGTGCGCCTGCAGGTCATTCAACTGCAATTCCGCCTGGGCCAGCCCGCCGCGGTGATCGCCGAGGTGGACTCGTTTGTCAACCACATGGAAAGCTCCGGCCGGCGCGCCAGGGCAATCGAATTCCTCAATAACCTGCTCACCGAGGTCGAAGCCATCCCCGATATCCGCCGCCGGTTGGCCGACCTTTACGCGCGCGAAGGCCGCGTGGAAGAAGCCGTGGCCCAGCTCGATGCGGTGGCCGATGCCTATGCCGAACGCGGCAAGCTCCTCGAGGCCATCAACATCCTCGAGACGATCCTGGCCCTCAAACCGGCCAACGCCGAGGCGTACCGCAGCGCGCTGGATGAACTGCGCAAGCAAAGCCTGAGAAAGTGAGCCGCCCGCACCCCTGAGGCTGTCTGAAAAGAAACATTTTAGGCAGAGAACCGGCATACGGGTAGGGGCGGACCGATGTGTCCGCCCTCTTTTGAGCAGCCCCACGGAAATTAAGGAAAGACATTCCCCCTTATCCCCGGCCTTCACCCCTCTGGGAGAAGGGAGGTAAAAACCCTCTCCCAGAGGGAGAGGGCAGGGTGAGGGGAAAAACCCACGAATCTACCGAGAAAACCGCTAAGAAGCGCTGCCGGTTTTCTTATTCTTCCGGCGGGTGCTGAGGGCCTGTGAGCGCATCCGGTTCCAGCCCAAGCATCACCCGCGTGGCGCGGAAGGCCAGCGGCGGCAGCGCGGTGCGCGGGAAGAAGCGGGCCTCCTGGGCGTCGTCGCCGGCCTGCAGCTCGCCGCCGAGCACCCGCGCCCGGTAAGCGATGACCATATCGGCGCCGTTGGCATGCTCGCGGCCCGCAATCACCCCCAGCAGTTCGGCTGCTTCCACCACCAGCCCGGTTTCTTCCAGGCATTCGCGCTCGGCGGCGCGGGCGGGGTCTTCGCGCGCGTCAATGAACCCCGCCGGCACCGTCCAGCGGCCCACGCCCGGCTCGTTGATGCGCTGCACCAGCAGCACTTCATCGCCCCGCTCCACCAACACCGCCGCGGCCACCTTGGGGTCTTCAAAATGGACCCAGCCGCAGGCGGGGCAGGTTTCCCGTTCCTTGCCAAAGAGGAAGCGGGACACCAAAGGCGTCCCGCAGTTGATGCAGTACCTTGCGAAGAAGGGAGCCAAACTCAACCCCTGCGCCGCAGCAACAGCGCGGCGACGAGCGCCAGCAGCGCCAGCCCCACCAGCCCAACCTGGGCAATGCGCGTCGGGCTCCAGAAGGGCTGCGCGGCGGCGTGCACCTCGCGCACTCCGGCTGACGGCGCCACTTCAACCGCGGCAGCCGTGGGGGCCTGGGTGATCGGCGCCTGGGCGATGATCTGCCCGGCCTGGTCGCCACGGGCGAAGCCCAGGATGGGGTTGGCGCTTTCGGCCTCGGCAGCGCTGCGCGCCGCCTCGGGCGTGGCGGTGGGCTGGCTTTCGGGGCTGCTCGATGGCCCGGCTGCGCTTCCGGCGGGCAGGGTCATGGGCGGAATATAGCTGCCCTCGCCCACCACGTTCCGGTCCGGCGGGACGCCGTTGTAGGTGACGATCCCCCCGCCGGATGGGGCGGGCGCGATCGTATCGGCCGCTCCGCCCTGCATGGGCGAGCCGACTTTCTCATTGTTGTAGGTCACAATCCCGCCCCCGGGCACATCGCAGCCGGGCTGGCCGGGTTCGCACCCGCCGCCCCCGCCGCCCATGCCCCTGGCCACGCCCATGTTGGAGATCACCCCGCTGTTATCGCCCCACAGGATGACCGGAGGCGGGGTGGCTTCTCCAGCCGACTCGGCCGGAGCGGAAGCCTGCGGCTGCCCGGCGGCCTGGGTATCCATCGTCTTTTCCACCGCGGAGCTGGTCGGCATGGCCTGCAACTCGGCCTGCGGAGCAGCCGCCGGGGCCATTGCCACCCGCGAGGCCAGCCCGGCCCCCGGCAGGATCTGCAAAACCAGCGCCGCCACCATGGCGAGCGCGGCCACAGCCGCAGACAGGCGGAAGGAAATAAAGGAAGGCAGCCAGCCCTTGCGCGCATACTGCCGCGCGACCTCGGGCGAGATGGTGAAGTTGCGCGGGGCGCGGTAACGCGGAGCCCGGCGGAGGAGGTCACGCGTAGCGGATAGTTCCTCGATCGCCAGCCGCCATTCGGGATGGGCTTTAATCTGCTCTTCCAGCTGCCGGGCTTCGGCGGCCGGAAGCTCCCCATCCAGGTAGGCGGAAAACTTCTCATACTCCTTCAACGATAAACCGTTCATGCGTTCCTCTCACTTTCCAGACGGAATGCAGACGGCAAAAGTTCCCAGAAGCGGTGCAGGCAGTCGCGCAGCTTGAGGCGGGCGCGCGCCAGCCGGCTCTTGATGGTGCCGAGCGGCTTGTGAAGCGAAGCCGAAACTTCCAGGTAGTCCATCCCTTCCAGGTCGATCATCACCACCACGGCGCGGAAGTCCTCTTCCAGCCCTTCCAGGCAGCGCTGCACGGCGCGGTCCAGTTCGCGGCGTTCGAGCGCTTCTTCGGGGGTGGGGTCGTCTCCGGCCATCCAGTGCGGCGATTCGATCTCCTCGTCATCTTCATCCACCGGTTCGAGCGGCGTGGTGGGGTGGCGCTGGCGGCGGCGCAGCTCATCGTAGCAGGCATTGGTGACCATGCGCATCACCCAGGCCTTGAACGACCCGCCGCGGAAGGAATCGAGGCTGCGGTAGGCCGAGAGGAAGGCCGTTTGGGTCACATCCTGGGCAATGTCGGTGTCGGAAAGCATGCGCACCGCCAGGTTATAGGCCATATCCTGGTAAGCCAGCACCAGGCGATTGAAGGCATCCAGGTCGCCTTTGCGCGCGCTTTGCACGAGGGCAATTTCATCCATGGGTGAGTTTCCCTCTGCCCGGTCCGGCGGCGAGCGACCATGCCAGCCGCCAGAGGGCCATCCCGGCGGCAGTGGTGAGGGCCAGCACCAGGATGAAAATGGGCAGGATGGCCGCGTTCAGCCACAGGCCGCGCAGCCAGGCAGCCAGCGGGCCGGCCAAAAAACCCGCCAGCGCCGCCCGCCAGGCAGCCCAGGGGCTGGCAGCCACTTCAGGCCGGTACAGCCCCAGCCAGGGGGCAATCAACCCCCAGCCGGCGCAGGCGGGCAGAAAGGTGGCCAGCCAGCGCCAGGTGAACGTGTCGTTGTGGAAGAAGAAACCGATCAGGCTCAACGCCAGGATCGCCAGCAGGTCACCCGCCAGGAGTGTGATCAACACGCGCCGCCGTATGAGCATGGAATAATTGTACCAAATTACTATACCTTCGCCAAAGCGGTCTTCAGAGTTGTCGAGCGCCAAAAAGCGCCGGAGGGCTTTCAGTCCTGCGCAGGCTGGGCAGCTCGCTGGCGGCGGTCCACCTGCCAGGCAAAGACAGCCAGCGCCGCGGCGGCGAAGATAAAGTAGATGACGATGTGATACGTGCCCGCGATTCCCCGCACCAGGGCATGCGCCGGCGCGCCGGTCACATCCACGCCTTGCGCCGCGCCGCCCGCCGCCATCACCTGCGCGGTGAAGATGGACCCCACCAGCGGCAGCCCGGTGGTGTTGCCCAGCGTACGTGCCAGGCTGGTAAGGCCCGAGGCCACCCCCAGGCGCTGGCGCGGAGCCGCCCCCATGATGGCGCTGTTATTGGGCGATTGGAACAGACCAAACCCCAGCCCCAGCGGCGCCAGCCGCAGGATAATCCCCAGCGGGTCGAGTCCGTCATGCAGCGTGCCGATTGCCAGGCAGCCGAGGATGATCACCCCCAGGCCCACCAGGCTGATCACCCGCGAGCCGAACCGGTCGGAGAGCGACCCGGCGATGGGCGCCACCAGCCCCATGGTGATCGGGTTGGCCATCATGAAGAAGCCCACCACCTGCGTGGAATAGCCCATCACATTCTGCAAAAAGAACGGCATGATGAAGCCGCCCGAAAGGACGATGAACACCAGGAAAGCCATCAGCAAATTGGTGCTGATCAGCGAGTTGCGGAACAGGCTCAGCTCCACCATCGGCTGTTCCACGCGCGTCTCGATGAAGATGAACGCCGCGATTCCCAGCAGGGCCAGCGCGAGCAGGCCGATCACCGGCAGAGAGGCAAAGCCTTCATCCTGCCCGAGCGTCATCCCCAGCGCATAGGCGGCCAGCGCGGCCAGCAGCGTCGCCGCCCCAAGCGCGTCGAAGCGCTGCCCCGCCCGCCCCGGCTTGCTGGACGGCACGAAACGATAGGTGATGAGCCAGGTGAGGATGCCCACCGGCACATTGACCCAGAAGATCGACTGCCAGCCCACCAGCCCGATCAACATACCTCCCAGCGGCGGGCCGACGGCGATTCCAACCGAAACGGTGCTGCCGATGATCCCAAGCGCACGCCCGCGCTCGCTGGAGGGGAAGATCTCGGTCACCATCGCGCCGCCCAGTGCCTGCATGAAGGTGGCCCCCAGCCCTTGCAGCGCGCGGAAGCCGATCAACCAGCCCACCGAGGGCGAGCTGCCGCACAGCAGCGAGCCGATCACAAAGAGCGTCATGCCGCCCAGGTAGAGCTTTTTCTTGTCGAACATATCGCCCAGGCGGGCCGCCCCGAGCATCAGCGAGGTCAGTACAAGCACGTAGCTGAGGATGACCCACTCGATGGTCGCCAGGTTTGAGTTGAAGGCCTTGACCAGCGTGGGCAGCGAGATGTTGACGATGCTCGCGTCGAGCGTGGCCATGAACACGCCCATGGCGATGCCGAGCATCGCCAGCCACTTGCTGGTCGAAGGGGATGGGTGCGCCTGTGTCATAGGAATTCGATTCTACCATTGAAGCCCGGCGGATTCGGCGCGATCGGGGCGTTCTTGCAGCGGGGTAACATGCTCCTGCGCCGCGAAGAACGATATACAATAAACGCATGAAATGCATCCGCATCCCTGAACCGAACCGTGTCGAAATCGTCGAGCTGCCCAAGCCGGCCCCGCGCGAAGGCGAGGTGCTCATCCGGGTGCACGCCTCGGGCATCTGCGGCACCGATCTTCACATCCTGCGCGGGGAATACATGGGCGGCTACCCGGTCATCCCCGGCCATGAATTCTCAGGCGTCATCGAGCAGGTTGGAAGCGCCGTGACGCGCTTCAAGCCCGGCGAGCGCGTGGCGGTGGAGCCGAACATTCCGTGCAACAATTGCCCCGAATGCCTGCACAACCGCCAGAACTTCTGCCGCAACTGGCAGGCCGTGGGGGTTACGCTGCCCGGGGGCATGGCCGAATACGCGGCCGTGCCCGAGGCGCAGGTCTTTCTCACCGGCAGCCTGCCCTTCGAGCAGGCGGCATTTGTGGAGCCGCTCTCGTGTGTGCTGCACGGCCTGGAGAAGCTCGCGCTGCGCCCTGGCGAATCGGTCGCCATCCTGGGGGCCGGGCCGATCGGCATCCAGCTCCTGCGCGCCGCGCGCCTGATGGGCGCCACATCGATCAGCGTGGCCGAGCGCAACCCGGCCCGCCTGGAGCTGGCCCGCCGCGCCGGGGCTGAAGCGGTTTTCTCCAGCCTGGATGACCTGCAGCCGGATGGCTATGATGCGGTCATCGACGCCACCGGCGCCCCCGCCGTGATGCGCCGCTGCATCGATTTTGCCCGCCCAGGCGGCAGGGTGCTCTGGTTCGGCGTCCCGCCCGCCGGGAAGGAACTGAGCTTCGAGCCGTTCAAAGTCTTTCGCAAGGGACTGGCCATCTACGGCTCGTTCACATCGCTGCGCAATTCCTACCAGGCCGTCAGCCTGCTGCAGAGCGGCCGCCTGCCGGTGGAGGATATTATCTCGCACCGGCTGCCGCTGGAGGGCTTCCTGCGCGGCTGCGAATTGATCGAGCAAGGGGCCGAGGATGTGCGCAAGGTGATGATCTTCCCCAACGGGTTGGGATGAAGAGAAGAGGTTGAAACCACAGAGGACACGGAGAACACGGAGAAGAAAGATATTTGCCGAGGACAGAGAAGAGGTGTTCACCGCGAAGAACGCAGAGAGCGCAAAGTAAATACAACTTGGGTTATCTAAAACGGGGGCGGCCACACGCTTTTTCAGGCGGTCCAAACGGCGGCCCGCCCCTGCCCGCAGGGAGCGACCCGTGTGCGGCCCCCCGGGTATGCCGTCCTTAGGTTGAGCCGGTTCTTTCTGGGCAGCCCCGGTTTATTTGTTCTTTTCTTGTCGGAAGGCTTATCTTACCGTTTTACCTGGCGGTTGAGATCTGCAATCTGGTCATCGAGCGATTTCATTTCTCCAGAGACTTTGCGATCAAACGCCTCGAGTTCTTCATCGAACTGGCTCTGGAGTTCTTTTCTCCTGACCCTGTTCTCATTCGATTTTCTTGAATGATTGACTTCCGTGACCACATACACCAATATCGCCAGGATGATTAACCCGGCGCCGCCCGGGCAGGCCATGGATTTCAGGTCGCGGGTGCTGTTCGCGCAGATAAACCATGCGATTCCCAAGATTCCGGCAACGCCTGCAATGGATACCCCCACCAATCCTCGAACTCTGACATCCGGCAGTTCGGAAATCCGCTTATTGTAATTGGCCTCGATCGTCCTCCTCTCATGCATCAGTTCAGCAAAACGCTGTTCGCGGGTTTTGATCAATTCGTCAAGTTCAGATTGGATCTCCGCGCTGCCTCCGCCCGCGTCTTGAGCAGAAGGTGCAGCCTTAGCCGGTTTCATCTTCTCGACGACATTCTTCATGCCACAATAATTGCAGGTGATGGATGTGGCATTCTCTTTCATGGGCAAGGGCGCACCACATTGCTGGCAAGTCAATGCTTGTTTCTCCATAGATTCCCCTCCTTGCAGTGATGGCTATCGACGGTTGTCAGGCAATTTGATCAGCGATTTTAGATTCACCCGGTATCTCTGGGTAAGGGAAGTTGCAGCTATCCTGCCAACCGCCCCTGCAACCATTAACCTGTTATTGAGTTCCGCTGCCTGTGCAAAAGGCAGATCACACGTAATCATTGCCGGTAAGGCGTTGATCAAAAAACGCAACGGGATAAAGCTGTCTATTTTTCCGAGGTCCTCGACAAGCAAATTGCGCCGCGAAAGCTCATAAATCAGCGGTTCAAACTGATGCAGGTAGGATGAACCGGAAGGAACAAATTCGAGAATATTGGCAAATACATCAGGCCAGGAAGCATAGGAAGCATTCAAAAAGCCGGGGTTCAGGTTCTTGCAATTCTTAATCGTCAGGTCGATTTTTAAGGCAAGATTATTCGACCGGATTCCATTGGCCGTCACACCGGATTTGTAGTCATTTTCGTAAGGTTCCAGTAATCGCTTTTTCTTTTCATCGAGCACGGAAGCCAGGCCCGTGCCCCCATCTCTCTTACCAATAACACGCTCTACCTGCTCTTTGTACCTGGCCAGTGAATGGGAATACTCCTGCTCAAAGCGGCACCATTCCTCATGGTAATAGCTTAACTTCAATTGAAGCGATTCCAAAATCTGGCTTTTCAGGTTCGACCCCAGGCTGGAAACATCCAGGAAACCGCTTGGCCTCTTGTGATCCTGCCAGTTGAGCGTCACAGGCACATTACAGTAGATGCAAACCGTGATACGCTCATTCTCGATTGCATCCAGAGGGGCGCCGCACTTCGGGCAATCCAATGCGGACAGGATAATGGGGGTGCTCAAATTAGTTTTCCATTGGGAAAGGGGAGTGGGAAGTCTTTGAAGGGGGATTACTCGATTATACTATTAACAATTAATTTCATATCTTGCGCGACAGCACCGTTTGATGGGGTGGTGAAATGCCTGGCTCCGGCATGGTTTTTACTTTCATCTCCGGTTATCTTTCCCAATGCGTTTCTTAGCGGCATTTCGCCGCATCGTTTCTTCTCTTCACACCTTCTTTCCCTCTGTGCTCTCTGTGTTCTCTGTGGTTTTCTTCTTCGCGTTTTTTGCGGGTAAACCCTCTTCTCTTCATCTCATCCCGATCGGAGGAAAATGACCGACACACCCAACCCCCACCTGCGCAACCCGCACCTCAACGGCGAGCCGTTCCACTGGGAGGCCGGCCCCGTGGGCGTGCTGCTGCTGCACGGATTCACCGCCACGCCGGTGGAGGTGCGCGCCGCCGCCGAGCAGCTGCACACCCTTGGCTACAGCGTGGCAGGGCCGCTCCTGCCGGGCCATGCCGCAGCCCCGGGCGACCTCAACCGCGTGCCCTGGCAGAGCTGGGTCGAAGCCGGCGAACAGGCCTTTGCGCGCCTGAAAGAACGCTGCTCCCGCGTCTTCGTCGGCGGCGAATCGATGGGCGCCGTCGTTGCGCTGCACCTGGCAACGCGGCACCCCGAGGCCGCCGGTGTGTTGTGCTTTGCCCCGGCGGTGCGCCTGCGCCTGAGCCGCTGGAAGCTCCTCCAATTGCATGTGCTGGCCCCCTTCGTGGGATCGGTTCCCAAGGGCAGCCTCGATTCCGACGACCGCTGGCAGGGCTACAATGTCAACCCGTTGAGAGGCGTGCTCCAGTTGCTCGAGATGCAGCGCGCGCTGCTGGCGAGGCTGCACCTCATCCGCCAGCCGGTGATGGTGGCGCAGGGCCGCCTGGATACCACCATCGACCCGCGCGCCGGTGAGTTAATCCTCTCCGGCGTGGCCTCCACACTCAAAGAGCTGCGCTGGTACGAGCGTTCGCACCACGTCATTCTGCTGGATGTGGAACTGGAAGAAGCCGTTCGGGATATGGATGAGTTCATGAAGAAGGCGGTCGGCGGGTAACCGGCAATCCCAGCGGGGTGCGGTCGATTGTTTGACCTCACCCCGCGATGTGTATTCCAACCCGGTTTAAGAACTGCCTACACGGCCTTCCGGCTGCGGCGCGCCCGCTCCGGCGGAGCTACAAAAGCCGGCGCCAGGATGCTGAAGATGGTGCAAAGGCGCGCGTCCAGCATCCGGCTGCGGATGCGCGGGTCGATCTCATCCAGCCGGCTGGCGGTGGTGATCACCGTGGGCAGCTCGGCCGTGTAGCGGTGGTTGAAGATCTGGTAGAGCTTCTCGCGCGCCCACGGGCTGGCGCTCTGCGTACCCAGGTCGTCCAGAATCAACAGGCGGGCGGTGCGCACTTCCTCGAAGATCTCGTCATACGAGACGGAGCTGTTCGGGCTGAAGGTGGAGCGCAGGTGGTCGAGCAGGTCGGGCACCACCACGAAGATCGGCGGCTGACCCAGGCCGGCCTGGTAATTGCCGATGGCCGCCGCCAGATGCGTCTTGCCGCAGCCGTAAGTGCCCGAGAAGACCAGCCATCCGCGCGGGTGCTCGGCGAACTCCTGCGCCAGTCGGAAAGCCTTTTCGAGGTTGGCGCGCTCTTCGGGGGTGAGTTTTTCGCGCTCGCGCATGTTGAAGCTGCCAAAGGTCATGCGGGCATAGAGCGGCAGCGCCGAAAGCCGCGGCTGGGTGGAATCGACCAGCGGCTGGCGGTAATCCTGCGCGTTGATCTTCACCTGGCTCACCAGCTCGGGGTCGCGCAGGCGCGATTGGATGCGCCCTTCGATCTCTTCCAGCGGCTGGTTCGAGGTGATCACCGTCGGCAGGCGGTTGACGTAGCGGTGGTTGAAGATCTGGTAGAGCTTCTCCTGCGCCCACGCGGTGGCGTTTTGCGTCCCCAGGTCGTCGATCACCAGCAGGTTGATGTTGCGAATCTCCTCAAAGCGCGACTCGAAGGTCTCGTCGGCCGAATCGTACGAGTAGCGCAGCCAGTCCAGCAGGTCCGGCACGGTCAGGAAGATGGTCGGCACGCCCATCCGCACGGCGAAGTTGGCGATCGCCGCGGCCAGGTGAGTCTTGCCCACCCCATAGCTGCCCAGCAGGAGCAGCCACCCCGAGAGCGTCTTGGCGAAGGTTTGCGCGTGGTCGAAGGCCATCTTCAACGAGCGGGCTTGGTCTTCGCCCATGCCCACCCGCCCCTTCACCTTGAAGGTCTCGAAGGTCATCTCCTGGAAGGCCGCGAGGTTGCTCAGGCGATAGACGCGCTGGTAAGCCGATTGGGCCACCTCCTGGGCGCGGCAGGTGCAGATCTCCACCCGGCCAAAATCGGGGTGGCCCACCGGCAGGTCGCGGCGCACGAACCCCACCCCGTGGCAGATGGGGCAGTTGGGGTCGCCGCGGAAGTTGGGGTCTCGCTCGCCCTCAGTGGTCGATGAAGTCGGCGAATTCCCCTTCGATATACCTTCTGCGATCTTTCGCAGTGCTTCGTCGATCGGTTTCGTCACGACCTTCCTCCTGCCAGGATTTCAGAATTGCCTCGATGTATTTCCAGCGGCGCACGTTCTTCTCGACCGCGATCTTGAAGGCATCTTCGATCCAGGCCTGCGGGTAGAGTTTTTCGGCTTCCTGGAGCATTTCGCCGATCAGCGGGGTGAGTGGGCCGATGTTCTGCTCGTACAGCCTGAAGATGTTCGGGCGCTCCACGTCGAGCGTCAGGCCGGGGCGCGGTTCCTCGCCCGGCTGCCATTCGCCGCGCAAGGCGGCTTCTACCGCCGCACGCCCGCGCGGGCTGTTGATGAAGTAGAAGGCCTGGCTCTTCTGCGTGCTTTCGCGCGGCGAGTAAACGCGCAGCAGCGTTCCGCGCAGCACGGCCCGTTCGAGGGCGTCATCCAGCCCGCCCTCGCCCAGGCCGGCCAGCAGGCGCTCATCGGCCTGGAAGTCCGTGTAGGCCAGGAAGCGCACCTTGCCTTCCATGCGCTCCACGAACCACAGCGCGTAGAGGGTCACCTTCAACTCGCCCAGGTGGTCGATCTCGGGCAGCAGCTCGCTGAAGAACTGCGCCGGAAGGCGTGTCAGGTGGGTCTTGCCGCCAGAAAAGCCGGCGAATGGCATCAGCGCCTGCCTCCCGGGTGCGGCGCGGCGTTATCGAAGCGCGCCAGGTTGTTGAGGAAGACCAGCTCGATACCGCCGTGTGTGGGGCCGTTGCGGTGCTTGGCCACGATGATCTCCGCCAGGTTCGAGCGCGGGTTGTCCTTCTCCAGTGCGTCTGGGCGGTGGATGAACATGACCACATCCGAGTCCTGCTCGAGCGAGCCGGATTCGCGCAGGTCTGAAAGCACGGGTTTTTTATCGGCGCGCTGCTCCACCGCGCGCGAAAGCTGCGCTGCCGCCAGGACGGGCACGTTCAGCTCGCGCGCCAGCACCTTCAGGTTGCGCGAGATGTACGAGACCTCCTGCACGCGGTTATCGTTGCGCGTGTCGCCGCTCATCAACTGCAGGTAATCCACGATGATCAGGTCGAGTTCATATTCCATGTGCAGGCGGCGGCACTTGGTGCGCAGCTGCATGGGGGTGATGGCCGGGGTGTCGTCCAGGAAGATGTGCGTATCGGCCAGCACTTCGATGGCGTGGGTGAAGAGCGGCCACTCTTCTTCGGTGAGCTTGCCGGTGCGCAGGCGCTGCGTATCGATGCCGGTCTCCTGGGCGATCAACCGCTGCACGAGCTGCTCGTTGGACATTTCGAGCGAGAACATCGCCACGTGCTTTTTATAGCGCTGGGCGGCGTTCTTCATCACCGAGAGCATAAAGCCCGTCTTGCCGCTGCCAGGCCGCCCGGCGATGATCAATAAGTCCGATTTTTGCAGCCCGCCCAGCAGCTTATCCAGGTCGATCAACCCGGTGGGCACACCCATGATCTCGTCGGTGCGCTGCGAAAGCTGGTCGATGCGGTCGTACACCTCGCTGAGCACCTGCGAGATGGGCTGCAGGTCGTGGCGCACGCGCTTCTCGCTGATCGAAAAGATCTTCTTCTCGGCCTCGTCGATGACCGTGTCGATGGATTGTTTCTGGTCGAAGGCCAGCTGGGCCAGCTCGTTGGCGGCGGTCAGCATCTTGCGGCGCAGCGAGTGTTCCTCCACCACATGCGCGTAGGCTTCCACGTTCAACGAGGAGGGCGTCTGGTTGATCAGCGTCAGCAGGTAAGCCTGCCCGCCGACCTCGTCCATCTGCCCCTGGGTTTCCAGCTCCTGCGTCACCGTCAGGTAGTCAATCGGCGAGCGTTTCTCGTGCAGGCGCGTGAAGGCCTCCCAGATCCAGCGGTTGCGGACGATGTAAAAATCCTCCGCCTTGAGGAACTGCGAGACGGTGAAATAAGCCTCCGAATCGATCAGCACCGCGCCCAGCACGGCTTCTTCGGCCTGCCGGTTGTGCGGCGGCGCCTGCACTTCACTCGTCGAGGTTTCTTCAGGGATAAAATCGCTCATCGCTGCCTGACTCTGATTCTAGCAGGAATCGCCAAGAGATAGTGCTTCAATTTTTCTGGTAATTGGGGAGATTGCCCCACAAGTAACAGAAAATGAGTTGCACGATCCGGCAAGAACGGCTCAGCCGAACTGGCCGATTCACAAAGTGCTGCTTACTTTCCCGTACCGCAGATACACCCTTCCGGTTGAGATACGAAGCGGGACGGCAGACTCGCCTCCGTCCCGCTCTATTCGTCTCATTTCAGCATGAACTGGAAAGCACCGCTGTCCTTCTGCGGGTTACGCAGTGCGCAGAAGGACGCACACGGTCACTTCTTGGGCTTATCGGGGTCTTCGTCTTCTTCCTCATCGGGGTTGTCGTCCATGTCGCCGATGTTGAGGTTGGAGAGGAAGTCTTCAAAGACGTGCAGCCGCTCTTCCGATGGGCCTTCGGCGGCCGGGTGGGGTTCCTCGCCGGTCGAGCGCGGGCTGGGGGCCAGCGGTGCGCTGCTTGGCTTTTGCGCGCGCAGGTCGTCCTCGGGGGTCACCCCGGCGGCATCCAGCACCTCGCGCGCCACCAGGATGGGCACATGGGCGCGCACGGCCAGGGCCAGCGCGTCCGAGGGGCGCGAGTCGATCTGTAAAATCTGGCCGTTCGTTTCCACTACCAGGTTCCCATAATAGACTTCTTCGCGCAGCGCCACCACTTCGATGCGCAGCAGGCGCGCGTTGAGCGAGGCAAGCACGTTCTTGAGCAGGTCGTGGGTCTGCGGCCGCGACACTTCGATTTCTTGCAGCGCAATGGTGATCGACTCGGCTTCGTATGGGCCAATCCAGATCGTCAGGTAACGCTCGGCATTGACCTCGCGCAGCACCACGATGCGCTGCTGGTTGGTCAGGCTCACCCGCACGCTGTCGATGACCATTTCCACCATTCGGGACATACCAACCTCCCTTTCGGGTAGACGTCCAGGGCTCCAGGATGCTCAACCAACCAGGGAAACCGAATCTGAGGTGCCGGAGGGTGTTTTTCGAACCGTGAGCCCTGGTAAACGCCCCAAAACCGGGCCCTTTCTTCTTTGGCTGAACAGTATTCCCATTTTAACACGCCGTTGGGAGGTATGCAACTAATCTTATCCGGATTTGACTTTTTAAAGGTTTTTTAAGGTATAATTTTTTAAACCTCCACAGTCAAGATAGCAATTCGCGTTGTTTAGCCAGCCAAGTGGGGGCGAGGATTGGCTATCGACCTGTCTAAGGCCAGCGAGCTGCGGTGAGGCAATGAAGGCAAGAATACTAGTCATCGAAGGCAAACGAGCCGACCGGCCGTCTTTCGTCGCCGGCCTGATGCGCAAAGGTTACCAGGTGGAGAGCGTGCCAAACGGCAGCGCCGCCTTTGCGCGCCTCGAGCCGTTCAACCCGCACCTGATCATCGTCGATGCCGCCTCGATGCGCACCAGCGGCAAACGCATTTGCCAGTCGCTGCGCGCTCACGCGCATGTCACTCCGCTGGTGTTGATCCTCTCCGCCGACCAGGCCGGAACCGCTGAAAAAGACTCGATCGCCGATGTCACCCTGGCCCTGCCGTTCACCCTTCAGAAGCTCGTCAACCGCGTTCGCCCGCTCCTGCCCGCCGAAGGCAAAGACCTCATCCAGGCCGGGCCGATCCAGTTAGACCCGGTCCAGCGCTGGGTGCGCGTGGGCACCCGCCAGACCAGCCTGACCCCCCGCCTGGTGACCCTCCTGCGCATCCTCATGGAGCACCAGGGCGCGGTGGTGGAGCGCGAGGCGCTCTTTCGCCAGGCCTGGGACACAGCCTACACCGAGGATACGCGCACGCTCGATGTGCACATCAGCTGGCTGCGCCGCGCCGTGGAGGTGGATTACCGCACCCCCAAATTCATCAAAACCATCCGCGGCGTAGGCTACCGGCTGGATGCCGAAGAAAACGCTTGAGTTTGAGCGGCCTGCGCAACGGGCTGCCCCCGCCTTTATAGAATAATTGAAACACAGGTCAAAACCCTCTCCCCCTGGGACGCGCTTCGCGCACCCGTAGGGGTGGGGTAGGGTGAGGGAATAATCCAGGAATTTCGCGAGAGAACCACGAAAATCGAACCCCGCCTGACCTGAACATCGTCCCCGGCGCATATAAAAAAGAAAGCGCTGTCCAATAAAAGCCCCTCCTCAAGGCGGTGATCTTCCGTCTTGGGGAGGGGCTCTTCAGGTTATTGGCCCGCGAATGCTACCCCAGCAGCGAGCGCGCCACCGCCACGGCCCGGCTGGCATCTGGCGCGTAGCCGTCTGCGCCGATCTGCCGCGCGTAGGCATCCGTCACCGGCGCGCCGCCGATCATCACCTTCACCTTGCCGCGTACGCCGGCTTCTTCCAGCGCGGTGATCGTCGATTTCATGTTCACCATCGTGGTGGTCAGCAGCGCCGACATGGCAACGATGTTCACGCCGCTCGTCTTGGCCGCTTCGACGAACTTCTCCGGCGCCACGTCCGAGCCAAGGTCCACCACCTGGAAGCCCGCGCCTTCGAGCATCAGGCTGACGAGGTTTTTGCCGATGTCGTGCAGGTCGCCCTTCACCGTGCCGATGGCGACTTTGCCCGCCGAACCGACCTGCTCGGAGGTCAGGTGCGGCTTGAGGATGGCCATGGCGCTCTTCATCGCCCGCGCCGAGATGAGCATTTCCGGGACGAAATACTCACCTTCTTCGAACAGGCGGCCGACTTCGGCCATCGCGGCGATCAACCCTTCGTTCAAAATCTTCCCCGGGTCCATGCCCGCCCCCAGGGCGGCGTGGACGTGTTCCTGAACGCCGTTGTTGTCTCCTTCTACGACGCACTGGAAGATATTCTTGATCCTCTCATCCATCTCCATTCTCCTCTCAGATTAAATGCGGTCTGATGCTCTCGACGTTGTTTCAATTCATCTGCGAATTGTGATTCTTGACTTTCGTTTCGTTGTGCGGCGGGTTAAATTGTATCATGAGGCAAAATACATCTGGTCTACAAAGGTGGGGGTGAAATCCGGGTAGGTGGTCAACTCGATGTATTCCACCCTGCGCGTAAGGCGCGCGGCTTCATCGCGCTGCCGCCTGGAGAGCAGCATCTGCCGCGCCCCCACCCCGGCGGCGTTGCCCACCTGGTGGTAGCGCTCCAAAGGCAGGCGCGGGAACATGCCCACCCGCAGCGCGGATTGCAGGTCGAGGTGCGTGCCAAAAGCCCCCGCGATGATGAAATCATCCACGTCCTCCGCCCCGATGCCCCCCTCGCGGAGCAGGATTTCGATCCCTGCGCGGATGGCGCCTTTGGCCAGCTGGATCTCGTTGACATCCTTGCGGGTGACGACGATATCGCGCCCGTGGCCCGTCTCAGCGGCGGGCACCAGCAGGAACTCGGCCTTGCCGTTGGCCTGGCGCACGCGCGGGGCGCCGGGGCGCAGCACGCCGCGCTCGTCGAGGGCGCTCGCTTCCAGCAGTTCGGCCACGGCGTTGAGGATGCCCGAGCCGCAAATGCCCACCGGCGGCTGCGCGGCGATCGTCACGGGGCGCACGGCCCCGCCGCTGATGTGCACGCGCTCGATCGCCCCCGGCGCGGCGCGCATTCCATCGCGGATGTGCGCGCCTTCGAAGGCCGGCCCCGAGGCGCACGAGCAAGAAAGCACCCGCCCGCCGTGCAGCAGGCTGATCTCGGTGTTGGTGCCGATATCCACCACGATGGAGGTGTGCCCGTCGGCGGTGTAGGAGCGCGTCGCCAGCAGGGCCGCCACGTGGTCGGCCCCCACATACCCGGCGATGTTCGGCGGCAGGTACACCCGGGCCCCTTCGGCCACGCGCAGCCCGAGCTCGCTCGCCGCAAAGTGCAGCGCTTCGCTCACCACCGGCGTGTAGGGCGCGGCCCCAAGCGGCTCCACGGGCAGCCCGCAGAAGAGATGGTGCATGGCCGTGTTGCCCACCGCCACCACGTCCACCACCTGGTCGGCGCAGATGCCCTCGCGCTCGCAGAACTCGGCGAGGGTCTGGTTGATCGTCTCGACCAGGCGCGCCTGCAATTGCTTGCGGTTCTCTTCGCCGCGGTTGGCGTAGGCGATCCGGCTGACGACATCTTCGCCGTAGGAAATCTGCGGGTTCATCACCCCGGCCTGCGCCAGGATCGCCCCGCTCTCCAAATCCACCAGGAAGATGGCCAGCTTGGTCGAGCCAAGGTCCATCGCCAAACCGGCCAGGCGCGCGCCGTGCGGCAGCACCGAAACCAGCGCCGAGGCCCCATCCTCGGGGCGCACGGCGATGCGCGCGCGCCAGCCGGAGCGCCGCAGGTGCTGCGAGAGCCTGCCGAGCAGCCCCGGCCCGCTCTTGAGCGGCCCCAGCCCCTGCGCGGCCAGCGCGGAATCTACGCGCGCCACGTCGGAACGCAGGTCTTCCAGGCTGGGCGGTTCCAGCTCCAGGTCGATTCCCTTCACCGGCGGGTCGAGCGCCACCTCGCCCTCGCGCCCGTCCAGCTGGAGCATCTGCCCGGCGACGAGTGACTCGCGCGGGATATCCACGCGCACGTCTTCGAGCGGCTCGGTCTGGCAGGCCAGGCGGTAGCCCGCCGCGATCTGCTCTTTGCCCAGCTCTTCCAGTTCCGTCTCGGTGGGCGGGGTCACCTTTCCGTGCGGGATGCGCACTTTGCAGGTGGAGCAAATCCCCAGCCCCCCGCACGATGCCACCATCTCGACCCCGGCGCGCTGCGCCGCTTCGAGCAGGTTGACGCCCGGCTCCACCTCGATGCGCCGGCCTACGGGCTGCAGGGTGATGGTGAAGCGCGTCATGCCGGTTTCTTAACCGCCTCTGCGATGGCCTTGAGGTGCTCCGGCGAAGTGCCGCAGCAGCCGCCCACCAGCGCCGCCCCCTCTTGCAGCCAGATGGGCGCCTGGCTGCCCATCATCCCGGGCAGCACGTCGTAGGCCAGGCCGCCGCCGGCGTCGCTGTGAGGCAAACCCGCGTTGGGTTTGAACCAGATTGGCAGCGCCGTGGCCGCGCGAAGCTCTTGCAACGCCTTGAGGTTGTCTTCCAGGCTGCGCCCGCAGTTGATTCCCAGCGCAGCCAGCCCGGCTTCGGCGAAGGCGGCGGCCATCTGCGCCGGGCGCACGCCCATCATCGTGCGCGTACCGCGGTCATAGCTGAAGGAGCACACCACGGGCAGGTCGGTCACCGAGCGAACCCCGCGCACGGCGGCGAGGGCCTCGTTAAGGTCGAACTGGGTTTCGATGACCAGCACATCCACCCCTTCTTCAGCCAGCAATTGTGCCTGTTCGGCGTAGGCCTGGCGGGCTTGCTCGGCCGTCAGCGTGCCCATCGGTTCCAGCATCTCTCCGAGCGGCCCCAGCGAGCCGCCCACCAGGGCGCCGGTCTTTTGGGCGGCCTGGCGCGCCAGCCGGGCGGCTTGGCGGTTGGTGGCTTCAAAGCGCTCCTCCAGCCCGGCATGAGCCAGGTTTGGGCGGCTGGAGCCGAAGGTGTTGGTGAGGATCAAATCCGACCCGGCGGCGAGAAAATCGGCGTGCAGGCGCAGCACCTCGGCGGGGTTATCCAGCACCCAGAAATCCGAAGGCGTGCCCATGGGCAGGCCGCGCGCCTGCAGGTTGGTGCCGGTGGCCCCATCCAGCACGATGGGCTTGCCGGTATTCAAGCGTTCCACGAAGCGGGTAGATGGCATGGCTGCATCTCCAAGTATCGGCAGGGCGGCATGACAACGTTGTCTGAGGGGTGTGCATTTATTGTACTATAAAACCGTCGGCCGGCCCCCCGCCGCCCGGGCTGGATTCCGCCGTTCCTTCGTGTTGCTTAGCGGTTCGATTTCTTAACCGCGAAAGGACGCGAAATTACGCTAAGAAGAAGCTTCCGTTGATCTTCTCTTATTCGCGTTCCTTGGCGTTTCACACCTCTTCGGGTGCACCCGGGGCATTGCGGTTCGATTTCTTAACCACGAAAGGACGCGAAATTACGCGAAGAAGAAGCTTCCGTTGATCTTCTCTTATTCGCGTTCCTTGGCGTTTCACACCTCTTCGGGTGCACCCGGGGCGTAGCGGTTAAAAACATCTTCTCGGCGCTCTTTGCGGTGAAGCATGCTCCTCTCCCTGTATAATGAACCTGGACTCATCCCATGCCCAGGCGCATCGACGGCGGCAACGCCATCTATCATTATCTCCAGAAAGTCGTCATCCCGCGCGATGATGCCTTTTCGCGCGAACTCGTCTTGCGCCTGGTGCTCGACCTTTCCATCTGGCTGCCGCTCGACCTCTACCTCGCCGTGCCGGTGCTCCTGCCCTATTGCGTGCGCGACGCGAGCATCCGCAAGCAAGAATGGGGTTCGGCCAATCCCCAGGGCTACCTGCGCGATAACAACTCCATCCTCAAGCTGCTCGTCAGCAGCTATGCCATCCGCTCGGCGCACTTCTCGGCCTACGACCGCGCCTCGCGCGGACGCGGCTTCATCGCCTGCCACGCCTGGCGCTGGGCCCGCCCGGTTGGCAAGCGCCAGCTCGCCACCGCCCTGCCGCAGACCTATTCCTACGTCCCCAACCTGGCCTGGCTGCCTGCACAGGTCGCCAAACTCACCGACCACGAAGGCGCCTTCGCCCAGCAGGTGCTCCAGGCCGCCGCGCGCGCCTGTTACTGCCATGCCCGCAGCGCCCACCCGCCCTTTCTTGCCGAGATCTGGGACAGCCTGCCCGCCCCCGAGCTGGAGCTGGAAGTCGACCCGGCCGGCCTCAACACCTACGCCGTCAGCGCGCGGGCCATTCGCATCCGGCGCGGCAACCTCCTGCGCGAACTGGAGACCGTCGAGCAGACGGTTCTTTCCGGTATGCCTGCCGGGCGCTCGCCGCGCGCGTTTCGCTACCTCGAATCGCTCGCAAAGGTCCCCCGCGAGCAGGCCGGGAGCATGCTGGCCTGGCTTGCGCAGTACCGCGACTTCCTCGCCCACTCCTGACCCGCCATGCCCCACCCCCTCGACGAGCTTGACCTGCCCGAGCGCTACACGGAGCTCTTCACCGATGCAGTTTTCTTTGCCCCCTACGTGGAGGAGGCCTGCCGCCGCCACGGCATCGAGGCGGGCGGCAGCGTGCGCGTGGGCGTGCCCGGCTCCTGCCCGGCTTTCATCGCCGGCGAGCGCGCCCTGGTGAAGTTCTTTGGGCGGTTGTACGGCGGCGCGCGCTCCTACCCGGTGGAGCGCGCCGCGGCGCGCCTGCTCGCCCGGCAGCCGGTGATGCCCGTGCCGAGCCTGCTTGGCGGAGGCGCGCTCGAGCCGCCCGGGGCTGCCTGGCATTGGCCTTACCTGATTTTCGAGTTCATTCCCGGCGTCAGCTTCGGCGAAGTGCGCGATCAAATTGGCCTGACCGAAAGGCTGCGGGTTGCCCGCCAGGTGGGCGGCTGGCTGCGCGCCTTGCACGCTCTGCCCATCCCGCCGGGCGGCGCTTTCGCGGCGGGCTTTGAACCTCACCTGGCCTTCCTCGAGAGTCAGCGAGCCGGCTGCGCTGCCCGCCACCGCGCGTGGGGCACGCTCCCGGCGCATCTGCTGCCCGGATTGGAAGGCTACCTGCTCCCGGCCGGCGAGCTTATCATGCCGGGCGAGCGCCCGCACATCATCCACGCCGACCTGACGGCCGACCACCTGCTTGGGCGGCTGGAAGGCGGGCGTTGGAACACGCTGGCGCTGATCGACTTCGGCGATGCGCTCACCGGCGGGCTTTTCTATGAGCTGGCGGCGCTGCACCCGGGGCTCTTCGCCGGCGAGAAGGCCTTGCTGGCGGCCTTCCTGGAGGCCTACGGCTACACCGGCCCCACCGGCCCCTGGTTTGCCCGCCGCGCCATGACCGCCTGCCTGCTGCACGAGTTCGACGTGTTGAACGGCCTGCGTGACCTTGCCCTGGCAGCCCGATCCGCCACGTTGGAGGAACTGGCCGAGCAGCTCTGGCTGGTATGAGGAAAATGTGCCTGTTTACAGATTGCCGGTTCCGCCATTCGGGCTATAGTATTAACATCACCCGTGTTGATGAAAGGACCCCACCATGCCTGACTTTCCCGGATACCAGGTCGGCGTCAACCTCGGCGGTTGGATCTCGCAGTACGGCCGCTTTGACCACGAACACTTTCGCAGCTACATCCTCGAGCCCGATATCCAGCGCATCGCCGGCTGGGGCATGGATCACGTGCGCCTGCCGGTGGATTACCCCGTGCTGGAAGACGACTCGCAGCCCTTCCACTACAAAGAAGACGGTTTTGCCTACATCGATGCCTGCATCGAATGGTGCCGCAAGGCGGGCCTCAACCTGGTGCTCGACCTGCACCACGCCCCCGGCTTCAGCTTCTCCACCCTGGCCGAAAATACCCTCTTCGAAAGCCCCGCGGCCCAGGAGCGCTTCCTGGCCCTCTGGGAGGCCATCGCCCGGCGCTATAAAGATGTGGAGCAGCCCGGCATCGTGCTCGAATTGATGAACGAAGTCGTGCTGCCCACCAGCGAGCCCTGGAACAGGCTGGCGAAGCGTGCCGTGGAGCGCATCCGCAGCGTTGACCCATCGCGCTGGATTATGATCGGCGGCAACCATTACAACTCGGCCTGGACGCTGAAGGAGATCGAGCTCATCCCCGACCCGCACATCGTGTACACCTTTCACTTCTACGAGCCCTTCTTCTTCACGCACCAGCGCGCGCACTGGGTGGATTTCCTTGCCGCGCTCAACGCCGTCACGCCCTACCCCGGCGAAGTGCCCGGCCTGGCCGAGTTTATCGAGAAGAACCCGCAGTTCGCCGATACCGATTGGCGGCGCTACGTGGGCGCCCGCATGGACATCGAGATGATGCGCTACTTCTTCCAGCCCGCGCTGGATTTCATCGCCCAGACCGGCCTCCCGCTCTACTGCGGCGAGTTTGGCGTCATCGACCTCGCCCCGCTCGAATCCAGGCTCAACTGGCACCGCGATTTCATCGGCCTGCTCAACGAGCATGGCATTGGCCGGGCGGTGTGGTCTTATAAAGAGATGAACTTTTCCCTCGTCCGCATGGATGGGAGCGTTGCCAGCGAGGAACTCGTCCGCATCGTCTCTGCGCGGTAAGGTGACATCCTGGCAGTTCGCCGGGTCTCTCAAAAGAAGGCAGGGCGGGGAATTTTCCTCGCCCTGCCTTCTTTTGGATATTTGGATATGAAAGTGAGGGCGCGCTAGAACCCGCCCCGCGGGCGGATCGAAATACTTTCTTCCCCGGCCAGCATGCCATGCAGCGGCTGCGCAGGCAGCGCCATCACCCGCCCCCTGGCGAAAAATTCGAAATCGAATTCCACCGTGTCGCCGGCCTGCTTGCCGGGCATGGGCATCAGGCGTGCGATGAGCGGCTTGTTCAGCCGCAGCGCGATGGCCGCCACATCCACCAGCACGGAGTAGATTTGCTCCGGCGAGGCGTCTCCCGGCAGGGGGATCGTATCCAACCCGGCCCCGCACATCGTCGCATAGATCAACAGGTCCTTCAGGGACAGCGTACCCTCTGCGGCGCGCAGGGCCAGCACCGAATCTTCCAGCACGGGGAGCATCAGCCCGTTGAAGCCCGTGCGCAGCCAGCGCCCCCGGTCGAGCGTATCGGCCAGGAAGGCCGCCGCCCCCGCCGAGCCGAGCAGCCCCAGCGCGGGCACGCCAAGCGCCTCGAGCGCCCCGCCCAGCGAGCACCAATCCTGCGGATAAGGCGCCAGCGAGAAGTCAATGCCCTTGAAGTCCACGCCGTACTTCTGGCTGAGGTGCACGGCCCGCGCGGTCAGCACGGTGGCGGCGTCTTCCAGCGCCGTCACCAGCTTTTGGCGCGCCGCGGCCAGGCTTTCGGCCTTGCGCAGCGCGCTCACGGCCAGGTCGGCGCACTCCACTGCCAGGGCAAAGGCCGGGCGTTCGCCGGCATGGTAGGCCCCTGGCAGGAACGGCCCGTGCGGATTCAGATTCGCCAGCGCGCCGAAGCGCAGGTTGGTGAAGCCGTCTGGCGTGAGCTGCGCAGCCTGCGTGATGATCCGCGCGCAGGCGCGCGCCGCCGCCAGCGAAAGCCCGCCTTGCGGTGTACCGACCATGCCGCCCAGGAAGGTGTCGCGGGTGGATTGCAGGATCGGCACGATCAGATCGTAGCTGCCCATGCGCCCAGGCATGGCATGCCCGAGCGAAAGGTAGCCGAAGCCTCGTTCGTGCGCGTCGGCTTCCAGCGTCTGCGCCAGGCGCACCGCGCCTTCAGGCTCTTCGGTTGGGTAGAGCAGGGGGAAGGGAACCGTGGCCAGGCGCGTGGATTGCACATCCACCCCCGATTGGTTGAACAGGCTTTTGCCTTCTTCCACCAGGCGGGCCAGTTTATCCAGCCCGGCATAAGCCTCTGCCGAGCGCGGGTCGAAGAAACAGGTGATCGAGCGAATCTTCATCTCAGCTTCCTTTGTCGCACCACTTCAAAAAGCAAGATTCCGGCTGCCACCGCCGCGTTGAGCGATTCGCTGGCCCCCGGCATGGGGATGGTCACAGCTTCATCGGCCAGGGCGTGAGCCTGCGAGCCGGGGCCTTCGGCTTCGCCGCCGATGATCAGCGCGCTGGGAGCTTTAAAATCGAGCTGCCAGCAGGCCGTGCCCTGGCCCGATTCGGCCGCGTACACGCGGCAGGCGGGCTTGAGCAGCGCGCCGATTTCCTCCCAGCCCATCTGCCGGAGCGGCAGGCGGAAGTGCGCCCCCATCGCCGCGCGCAGCACCTTGGGCGAGAAGGCGTCTGCGCAGCCCGGGGCCAGCAGAGCCGCCTGCGCCCCGGCGGCGGCGGCAGTGCGCAGCAGCGTGCCCAGGTTGCCGGGGTCGCGCAGGGCATCGGCCACCACGGCAAAGTTGAGCGCCTCCGGCGCGGGCAGGGCCAGCTCGCGGCGGCCGAACACGCCCAAAATGCCTTGCGGGTTCTCGGTATCGGCGGTGGATTTGAACAGCTGCGGGCTGATCTCTTCCACCACGGCGGCGCGCGCCCGGGCCGCATCCAGCAGGGCCAGCCCGCGCGCCGAGAGGCCGGTTGTGTAAAGCAGCAGGCGCGCTTCCCAGCCGGAGGCGAGCGCCTCTTCCACCAGGCGCACGCCCTCCACGGCGAATTCTTGCGCCTCTTCGCGCGCCTTGCGCTGTGCGAGCAGCGCGCGCACGTGTTGGATACGCGGATTCTGTGCGGAGGTGATCATGCCAGGGCTTTCGCCGCCTCCAGGAAGTCTGACAGTGCGGCTTCGTCGAGCAGCACTACGCGCACCAGGCGCAGGCTGCCCTCCGAGGCGCGCGCGCTTGAGGCCCAGGCATCCAGCGCCCTGAGGATGACCCCCGCCGCCCTTGCGCGCGGGAAGCCAAAAATACCCGTCGAGATGGCGGGCATGGCCAGCGATGCGCATTGAAGGTTTTCGGCCAGCTCAAGGCTGCTTTGCACGGCGGCTGCCAGGCGGGCATCTTCATCGCCCTCGCCCCACATCGGCCCCACTGCGTGGATCACATAGCGGCTCGGCAGGCTGCCGGCGCGCGTCCAGGCCGGGCGGGTGTGCGTCGCCGGGCCGTAGGCGCGCACCCAGGCATCGCTCTCGGCCTGAATTGACGCCCCCCCGCGCCGCACGATGGCCCCCGCCACCCCGCCGCCGTGCTGGAGCTGGCTGTTGGCGGCGTTGACGATGGCATCCACGCTTTCGGCCGTCAGGTCGCCCAGGGCAATTTCCAGCGTCACTCCCGAAGGATAAGTGCGCGAGAAATGGGTCGTGCTCATAGATTTATTCTACTCAATTCCAGCCGGAAAAAAGTCAGAAACGTATCAAGAAGGTGCTAAACTATAGACGATGGGCTTACGGTCAAGGCTGGTTCTCCCGATTGTCACCCTTTTCTGCGCGGCGCTGGTCTTGAGCGCCTGCGCATTTTCTAACGCCGGGCCAACCCCCACCCTGACGCCATCGCTCACCCCCAGCCGGACGCCCTCTCCCACGCCATCCGTCACGGCCACCGTCACCCCCATCCCTCCCGAAAGCCTGCCCGTCTGGAGCACCTTCCCTGCGCCCGTTTATACACCCGTGACGCCGGTCCCGCCGCCGTTTGGCCGCCTGGCCCTGCCGCAAGAAGTGCGCTCGCTGCTGCTCGTCGGCCTCGATCGCAACTATCCATTCACCGGGCGCGGCGACGCGCTCCTCCTGGTCATCTACCACCCGCGCCTGGCCAAGGCCAGCATGGTCTCGATTCCGCCCGACCTTTTCGGCTACCTGCCCGGCTACACCATGCAGCGCCTTTCGAGCGCCTACCCGGTGGGCGGGGCGCGCCTGATGGTGGACGCGGTGGAATACAACCTGGGCATCCGGCCCGATGACTGGCTGGTGGCGCACATGGACGATTTTTCGATCCTGGTGGATGAGCTCAACGGTCTGGCCGTGCCGGTGCTGCAGGCCTTCCCGGGCCTGTGCGAGGATGTGCTCTACCCGGGAACCGTGCTGATGACCGGCAGGCAGGCCGCGTGCTATGCGCAGCTGCGCATCGGAGACGATGAAGCGGCGCGCGGGCTGCGCCAGCAGCAGCTGCTCTGGCTCTCGCTTCAGCGCCTGGCGCAGGGCGGCAACCTGGCGCGCCTGCCCACGCTCTACAATCTCTTCCGAACGCGCGTCGATACCTCCCTCACCTCCGCCCGGATGCTTTCCAGCTACGGCCTCATCCTCCGGCTGGGCGACCCGAAGCGCGTGGCGTACTTCCAGATTGGCGAAAAAGAAACCATCACCTGGCAGACCTCGGAAGAGCCTCCTGTTTCTGTGTTCCTGCCGCGCCGCGGCGCCATTGCCGCGCTCCTGGAAGATGCGATCGCCTTTGCCAACAAGGCCGAGCCGCTCTCGCCGGTGGTGGTGACGCTTCAATATGAGATGACCGTCTCGCCCACGCCGACCGTCCCGCCCACCCCGACCCCTCTGCCCACCGAGACGCCCACGCCCCTCTATACCGATACCCCCACCGTCACCCCGACCGGAAGCGTCACGCCCACCGGCAGCGCAACCCCCACCGTCACGCCCACCAACACCTTCGAGCCGTGAAATGAGTTTCCCCCCGGCCGTCGACCCCCACCCCGGCCCTCCCCCAAAATCGCCGCGATTTTGGGGGACACCCCGGGTGCGCCCGCAG
Organism: Anaerolinea sp.; assembly: GCA_029975055.1. Lineage (GTDB taxonomy): Bacteria > Chloroflexota > Anaerolineae > Anaerolineales > Anaerolineaceae > Anaerolinea. The sequence continues at coordinate 227,861 of JARKPU010000022.1, read as the reverse complement.
GGGCGGTGTTTGGGAGGGGGTGTTTTTACTTTCCCTTGATATCCCGCTCTCCCGGCGTGGCCTACAATGAACCCAAGGAGATTATCTATGGACCCCAACCTGGTAACGACAGCTTTTGATTTTTCCGGCTACCGCATCGTGCGCTACCTGGGCGTGGTGCGCGGCGTCACCGTGCGCTCGCGCAGCATCGTGGGTAACTTCGTCGGCGGCATCGAGACCATCTTCGGCGGCAACATCACCACCTACACCGAGCTGTGCGAGCACGCCCGCCAGGAAGCCTATGATTTGATGGTCCAGCATGCCGTCGAAAAGGGCGCCAATGGGCTGATCGGCATGCGCTACGATGCCAACGACGTGATGGACGGCGTCACCGAGGTGCTGGCCTATGGCACGGCGGTGGTGCTCGAAAAGATCGCCTGACGTTCATTTGAGGAAGCGGAAAAACCTTAAAATAACCCGTTGCATCAGCCCATTGAACGGTGTATAATTAACGCACTATGTTCGCTCCGCTGTATGCCTACCCCTATTCCTACGAGGTTCTCTGACGAGAGCCCGTTGTGGGTTGGGGACGCACAGCTAGCCTGAATCCGGTCTGCATGGCAGCCACCCACCAGCGGGTGGCTGCTTTTTTGTGTTCAAAAGGATGTTATACTAGCCCCGTTCAACTGGAGAGGAAGGAATGATCACCAACGCATTCGACGAATTGAAGTGGCGCGGCCTGATCTTCGATCATATCGAGGGCGTGCCTGAACTGCTGGCCAAAGAAAAGGTCACCGTGTACAACGGCTTCGACCCCACCGCCGACAGTCTGCACGTGGGCCACACCATCCCATTGATCGCCCTGGCGCGCCTGCAGCGCTTCGGGCACACCCCCATCGCCCTGGCAGGCGGCGGCACCGGCATGATCGGCGATCCAAGCGGCAAATCCTCCGAGCGCAACCTGCTCACCCGCGAGCAAATCGAGTACAACGTCTCCTGCATCAAAAAGCAGCTCGCTCACCTGCTCGATTTTGAGGTGAAAAGCAACCCGGCCATGCTGCTCAACAACGCCGATTGGCTGCTCGAGCTCAACCTGGTGAATTTCCTGCGCGACACGGGCAAGCACTTCACCGTCAACTACATGCTTGCCAAGGATTCGGTCAAGACGCGCCTCGAGCGCGAGGAGGGCCTTTCCTTCACCGAGTTCAGCTACATGCTGCTCCAATCGTATGACTTCATGCATCTCTACGACACCTATGGCTGCCGCCTGCAAACGGGTGGCAGCGACCAGTGGGGCAACATCGTCGCCGGGGTGGAGCTGATCCGGCGGGCGCGCGGCGGCTCTGCTTACGCGATGGTTTACAACCTGCTCACCAAGGCCGATGGCACCAAGTTCGGCAAGACGGAATCCGGTTCCGTCTGGCTCGACCCGGAGAAGACCTCGCCGTTCCGCTTCTACCAGTTCTGGCTGAACACCGACGACCGCGACGTGATCAAGAACCTGAAGTATTTCACCTTCTTCACCCAGGAAGAGATCGCCGCTTTGGAAGCCAGCCTGGCCGAGCGCCCCGAGCAGCGCGAGCCGCACCGCGCCCTGGCGCGCGATATGACCGCCCGCCTGCATGGCGAGACGGCCCTGGCCCGCGCCGAGCAGGCCTCGCAAGCCCTGTTTGGCGGTGAGATCACCGGCCTTTCGGCTGCAGAAATCGCCGATATTTTCTCCGACGTGCCCTCTTGCGAGCTGCCCAAAACGCAGCTCGAAGGCCCCGGGCTGCCGCTGGTGGATCTGCTGGTATTGGCCGGCGTGGCGAAGTCGAAAGGCGAGGCGCGCCGCAGCATCGCCGAGGGCGGTATCAACCTGAACAACCGCCGCGCCGCCGATGCGGCCCGCTCCGTCACCCTGGGCGACGCGCTGGAAGGCCGGTTTATCGTCTTGCGCAAAGGCCGCAAGAATTACACGCTGGTGAAGGTGTTGGATTGACCTCCGGCGGATGGCCAGCCTGGTCATCCGCCGAGGGGGGGTGTCCTTAAAAGAACGATGGGCCCCCCCGAGTTTCTTGAAAAACCGGTGTGCGCAAGGGTTACAGCCCTCTGTGCACACCGGTTTTGTGCCGTGGGTGGGCCCCTGAGAAGTTACAATATAACTTATTCACCGGGCCGTTTCTTTATTTGCCGGCCTATGCGCTTACCTCGGCAATGGATAACCATGGATCATGCAATGTGGAACGGCAGATGATCATCGTTGTTCGGATCTACCCAGGTATTTCATGAAATGCAGCCCCGTGTCCTCTGAAACCCTCCTCTCCGCCGCGCTGGATGCCCGCCTGCCCCTTCTGACCGAGCCGCACAACACGGCCCTGCGCCTGTTCAACGGCTTTTTCGAGGGCCTGCCCGACCTTGTTGTGGACCTCTACGCCGCCACGCTGGTGATCTACAACTACGCCGAAGACCCTGCCCGGCTGGCCGCCTGGGTGCCCGCCGCGGCCGAGTTCTATCGCGCGCGCCTGCCCTGGCTTTCAACGGCGCTCGTGAAGGTTCGCCGCGGTGCCACGCCGGAGGAGCGCAATGGGCGGCTCCTGTGGGGCGGCCCTCCGGCGCGGAGGGTGCGCGAAAACGGAATCTGGTACGCGCTCAACCTGACGCTTCACCAGGATTCCACCTTCTACCTCGATACGCGCCTGCTGCGGGCCTGGCTCAAAAAAAATTCCACGGGGCTGAGCGTGCTCAACACCTTTGCCTACACCGGCAGCCTGGGGGCGGCCTGCGCGGCGGGCGGCGCGGCGCGCGTCTTCCAGGCCGACCTCAAGGCGCGCTTCCTCAACCTTGCCAAAGATACCTTCGCCCTCAATGGCTGGAAGGTGAACCGCGCCGACTTCTGGGCGGGCGATTTCTTCCGCCTGGCCGGCCAGCTCCGCCGCCGCGGCGAGACCTTCGATTTAGTCATCCTCGACCCGCCTTTTTTCTCCGAAACTTCGGGCGGGCGCGTAGACCTGGTGAGCGATCCGGCCCGGCTGATCAACAAAGTGCGCCCGCTCGTCCGCCAGGGCGGGCGGCTGGTGGCGGTCAACAATGCCCTGTTCACCTCCGGCGCCGTTTACCTGCGCGTGCTGGAGGCATTGGGTGAGGGCGGTTACCTGGCGGTGGAGGAATTGATCCCCGTCCCCGAGGATGTGACCGGCTACCCCGCCACGCGCGTCTCCGCGCCGCCGGCCGACCCTTCGCCCTTCAATCACCCGACCAAAATTGCCGTGCTGCGCGTTCTGCGCGGCCCCGCCTGAGATGGCGCGCCCAGGTTACGTTTGTCGCCCCGGATGGGGATATCAGTCGTTGTAAGAATCGGGTAAATTCCCTATACTTAATCCAGATTGCCTATGGAAACCACCGTTCTCCCGCTGCGAGCATTCGACAGCCCGGTTGATGACCGCACCGCCCTGGCGGTGCGCCGGCTGGCTGAAGGGCTTATCCGCTCGCCCGAATACCAGGCCTATCTTCGGGCTTCGCAGGCCATCTCTCGCGACGCCGAGGTGGCGCGCTTGATTCGCCAGATTCGCAACTGCCGGGTCTCCTTCGGCTGCACCGATACGGCTGCCTTGCAGACCGAACTGCAGGCCCTGCCGGTGATGGCGGCTTACAACCGGGCGGTGCAGGCCTTGCGCGCCCTGTGCGCCGAGGTGGACCGCGCGATTGCCGCTGCCGCCGGGGTGGAATTTTCCGCCAACGTCCGCCCAGGCGGGCACACCTGAGGTTAGCACATCTCCCGGCCAGGTCTGGCCGGAACCAGGCGAGTACAATGGAAATTGCTTCGAAAAATGATGAACTGATCAGGCTGGCCCGCGAGCTTGGCGAGGCGCTGCGCGAAAGCCCCGCCGTGCAGGCGTACCTGCAGGCCGGGCGCGATGCGGCGCAAGACGGCGAAGCCGCCCGCCTGAAGGCCCTCGTCGAAACGGCTTATGACGACCTGGTGCAGCGCCAGAACGCGGGCGAGGTGATCTCGGGCGGTGAGCTTGATGAATACTTCAAGCTGGAGCGCGAGATGAAGGCCCACCCGGCACTCGCCCGTCAGGCCCAGGCGTTCGAACGCATGCAAGACCTGATGACCTCGGCCCACGACCTGCTGACCAACGAACTGGGCTTCAGCTTCATCGACCTCGTCAGGTGAGAAACTTCATCCGGCCCGAGCCGTTGACGAGATATTCCCGTCCTCTCATTTCTCCCCTTATCGAAGTGCAACTACAATTCCAATCGTACGTACATCCTTGTGGAGGGTAAGATGGTCAGTAAATCGGTAGTGGAAGAGTTTGTGTCTCAGCGCGTCCTGGCGCTGGTCGGGGTGTCGCGCAAGCCGGAGAAGTTCAGCAATGCGACCATGAAAGAACTGCGCGCCAGCGGGTACACGGTGTATCCGGTCAATCGCAATGGGGGCAAGGCCGGCGAGGAGACGCTTTATACCAGCCTGCACGACCTGCCGGAGAAACCCGGCGGGGCGCTCATCATGGTCAAGCAGGAAGATTCGGAAGCTGCCGTCCGCGAGGCCGCCGCGGAGGGCATCACGCGCGTCTGGCTGCAGCAGGGCGCAGATTCAGAAGCCGCGGTGAAGGCCGCTCATGAGCTTGGCCTGACGGTGGTCACCGGGCAGTGCATTTTGATGTTTGCCAGCAAAGAAAAATTCCACGGCATCCACCGCTGGTTCAACAAGGTGTTTGGGCTGCTGCCAAAATAGTGAAGAGTCGAAGGGTCGATGAGGCGATGAGAGATGTAAATCCCTGGTTCGGCATGTCGCGAGCCTGGTCATAAGAACAGCTCGACAGGCATTTTCCCGGCCTGTGCGCCCAGTTCGGCCTGGATACGCAGGTCAAGCGCTACCGGCCCGAAAAGCAGCTTCCGCTGTTCTGATCAATCCTCTTCACCGCCCTCTCCCAGGGCTGTGTGGCAGGCCTGGCAGACGGCCTCGGTGCGCGCCTGATTAAGGAATTGCTGCGCATCGCCGTCGGTGGTGTGGCTGCTGTGGCAGCTCACGCACGTGGCGGCGTTGGGGTCGCGGCTCTGCCAGCGCGCCAGGAAGGCGTGAAAGTGGTTGTTCCTGCCCCGCCCAGCGGTGACATCGCTGTGGCACTTCAGGCAGTTCGCATCGGCAATGGGCTTCGAGAGCACCGCCGGCTGGACGGCTGTTTTGGTGAACCACGCCAGCGCGTTGTGTGCGCCCATCAACTCGGCTGAGATGCGCCCGCCGATGCCGGGGCCCGAGTGGCAGTCGATGCAGCGGGTGGCTTCGGCGGTGTGCGCCGAGGCCAGGTCCACCGCCTGCTCGGCCGTCGAGCGCTGGAAGAAGGTCGATTCCGGCTGGGTGTGGCAGGAGGCGCAGAAGGCATCGTGCTGTTCCTGACTGGCGGCAAAGGTGAACCCGCCGGCTGTGATGAGCACCCCGATGGCGAGCAGGATGGCGATCAGCCCGATTGCCGGGAACGGCTTGCGGGCGTTTTTGGCGGGGCGGGAACGGTTCACGGGGTCACCTCCTCGGGGGGCATATCGGTTTGCAGCGATAGTTCGATTGTAGGCCAATTCGATGACAATTTGATGACAACCCGGGCCGCCGTTTTCATCCCGGCTGCGGATGCGCCCGGGTAAAAAACTGCTTCCTTTATCCATTGTCAAGGCGGGTGAATCTGGCTATAATAGGGGGCACAATTGCGGGCGGTTAGCTCAGTTGGTTAGAGCACACGGTTGACATCCGTGAGGTCGTAGGTTCGAGCCCTATACCGCCCACTGCAAAACGCGATGACCGGGACGAGTACGCGCCTGTGCGCCGACAGGGAGAGCGGGCCGCCGATTGAGAGCCCACTCAGGAGTGCCAGACGCCGAAAACCACCCGCGAGCGGCTGCCCAAACCGCAATCTAGGGCAAGACGGACTGCCCCGTTAACGGCTCACAGAGATCACCCCCCGCGTGCGGGGTGAACCTGGGTGGAACCGCGTGCGATGATCGCTCGCCCCAGCGCCGTCAAAAGACGGCCAGGGGACGGGCGCTTTTGTTTTTGAAGGAGGTTTCTATGGTTGCGAAGATGCACGAACGGTATGAGGATTCCAAACTCTTCCGCATCCGCCACTCGAGCGCCCATGTCATGGCTCAGGCAGTGCTGGAGATGTTCCCGACCGCCAAGTACGCCATCGGCCCGGCCATTGACGAGGGCTTTTATTATGATTTCGACCTCCCGCGCACCCTCACCCCCGAAGACCTGGAGAAGATCGAGAAGCGCATGGTCGAGATCGTCAAAGGCAACCACGCCTTCACGCGCAAGGTCGTCTCGGCGGATGAGGCCCGGCAGATCTTCAAAGACCAACCTTACAAGCTCGAGCTGATCAACGGGTTAGAGACGGGCGAAGTGGACGAGCACGGCAACCCGCTCGCCGAAAAGCCCGAGATCTCGCTTTACGTGCACGATACCTTCACCGACCTGTGCCGCGGCCCGCATGTGGAGAATACCCGCGAGATCAACCCTAAGGCGCTCAAGCTGATGAACGTCTCGGGAGCCTACTGGCGCGGCGATGAGCACAACCCCATGCTGCAGCGCATCTATGGCACGGCCTGGAATACCCCCGACGAGCTTAAGGATTACCTCTGGCGGCTGGAAGAGGCCAAGAAGCGTGATCACCGCAAGCTGGGCAAGGAGCTGGAGATCTTCACCTTCGATGAAGAGGTGGGGCCGGGCCTGCCGCTCTGGCTGCCGCGCGGCGGCGCGATGATCGAGGAGCTCGAGCGCCTGGCCAAAGAGACCGAATTCCAGCACGGTTACGTGCGCGTGCGCACGCCCAACCTCGCCAAAGAGGATCTCTTTCTGCACTCGGGCCACCTGCCCTACTACGCCGAGACGATGTACCCGCCCATGGAGCTGGAGGGCGTGCGCTACTACGTCAAGCCGATGAACTGCCCGATGCACCACAAGATCTTCGCCTCCAAGCCGCACAGCTACCGCGACCTGCCGCTGCGCCTGGGCGAGTACGGTACGTGCTATCGCTACGAAAAATCCGGCGAGTTGTTCGGGCTGATGCGCGTGCGCTCGCTGCAGATGAACGACGCCCATATCTATTGCACCGAGCAGCAGTTCGAGGAAGAGTTCACCGACGTGGTGAACATGTACGTGGAATACTTCAAGCTCTTCGGCGTCACCGAGTATTTCATGCGCTTCAGCACGCATCACCCCAAAGGGCTTGGCAAGAAGTACGTCAACAACCCGGAGATGTGGAAGAAGACTGAAGATATGGTGCGCCAGGCGATGATCAAGCACGATATCCCGTTCATCGAGATCGCCGATGAAGCCGCCTTCTACGGCCCGAAGATCGACGTGCAGGCCAAGAGCGCCATCGGCCGCGAGTTTTCCATTGCCACCAACCAGGTGGATTTTGCCCAGCCCGCCCGCTTTGGCCTGACCTTCATCAACGAGGACGGCCAGGAGGAGATGCCCCTGTGCATCCACCGCGCGCCGCTCGGCACGCACGAGCGCATGATCGGCTTCCTCCTCGAACATTACGCGGGGGCGTTCCCCGTCTGGCTCTCGCCTGAGCAGGTGCGCATCATTCCCATCACCGACAGCCAGAACGAATATGCCCTCGGGCTGGAAAAGCGCCTGCACGAAGCCGGGGTGCGCGTGGAGGCCGACCTGACCGCCGACCGCATGAACGCCAAGATCCGCAAGGCGCAGCTCTTCAAAGTGCCGTATATGCTCGTCGTCGGCGAGAAGGAAGTGAGCGCCGGGGCGGTGGCCCTGCGCAAGCGCGACGGCGCGCAGCAGGTGATGCCCGTGGATGAGTTCATCGCCCTCGTCACCGAGCGCATCCGCACCCGCTCCGCCGAGCTGTAGTTCGGTGCGCTAGAATACCGATCCTGCCGGAAAGGGGCTGTCCAGCTATCCTGGTTGGGCAGCCCCGGTTAATTTATGATCTCTTTGTACACGTCCAGCGTCTGCCGGTTGATGATCTCATGCGTGAAGCGCTCCAGGAAGCGCGCGCGGGCGGCCTGCCCCATCTGCCGGCGCAGTCCGGGGTCGCGCAGCAGCTTTTCGAGCGCGTCTGCCAGCGCGGGCACGTCGCGCAGCGGCACGATCAACCCGCTGATGCCCTCTTCCACCACCGCGCGGCAGCCTGCCAGGTCACTGGCCACGCACGGACGCCCGGATGCCGCCGCTTCGATCAACACGGTGGGCACGCCCTCGCCAAAGGAGGGCAGCGCCACAATGTGACTCTGGCGGTAAACCTGCTCGACCTCTGCTTGAAAGCCCCACCACTCGGCCTCGCCGCGCTCGGCCCAGCTGCGCAGGGTTGCCTCATCGATCGAGGCCGGGTTGCCGGGGTCGGGCTCGCCCGCCAGCACCAGCCGGAATTCCAGGCCGCGCGCCCGCAGCAGCCCGGCGGCCTCCACCAGCAGGCCCACGCCCTTATCCCATAACAGCCGCCCCACGTAGGCGATCACCGGCGGCCCGGGCGGTTCGGGCGATGGGGTGAAGCGCCTCTCATCCGCGCCCACCCCGGCGATCAGGTGCGCCTGCCGCTCTTTGAGCAGCCCGCGCGAGAGGAAGTACGCGCGGTCCACCTCGTTTTCGAAGATCACCCGGCAGTTTCCGGCCAGCGCCAGCCGGTAGAAGAGCAGCGCCCCCGGGCGCAGCAGGCGCGCGCGCAGTTCATTCGAGAGCAGCAGGTAACCGCGCCCGGTGATGGCATTCACCACCCCGGGCACGCCCGTCAGCCTGGCCGCCAGGCTGCCATAGAGCACGGGTTTGATCGTGAAATGGTGCACCAGATCCGGCCGTTCGGCGCGGTAAATTTGCGCCAGCCGGCGCATACCCGCCAGTTCATGCCATGGGTTGGTGGAGCTGCGCCCCACCGGCCAGGCGAGCCAGCGGAAGCCCTGCCCGGCAAGCAGCCCGCTGAAGGCTCCCGGCGGCGAGACAAGCCCCACTTCAAAGCCCTGCTCGCGCATGAAGATGGCGTGCGCGAGGTGGTGGTTATAGAGAAACCAATCGGTGTTGGCGACGAGCAGCAGTTTTTTAGGCATGGAAGCCGGCAGGCGGGGTGTTCTTGGTGCCGGTGGATTAATTATAAAGCATGCCGGTGGCGGAAACCCAACCGGTCTGTGCGCTCTTTTTCGATATAATCTTTGTATCATGCCAGCTCGCGTGCTCATCCTCCGCGGCAACCCCGTCCCGCCCGACCCGCGCGTCGAGAAAATTGCCCGCGCTCTATCCGGGCTGGGCTACGGCATGCGCATCCTGGCCTGGGATAAAGACGCTCAGCACCCGCTGGAAGATGCGCTGGGCGGCATTGGCCTCTCGCGCATCGGCCTGCGCCTGCCCCGGCGGCGCGGTGCGGCCAATTTGCCCTACCTGGCGCTCTTCCAGGCCCGCTTGATGGGCTGGCTGGCGCGCCGCCGGGCCGAATATGACCTGATCCATGCCTGTGATTTCGACACGCTGCTGCCGGCGCTGGCGGCCAAACGTCTGTGGGGCAAGCGCGTGATCTACGATATTTTTGATTTCTACGCCGATATGCTGCGCCGGACTCCTGCCTGGCTGGCCGGATTGGCGCGGCGGGCCGAGCTTTGGGCGCTGGGCCGGGCCGATGCCGTCATCCTGGCCGATGAGGCGCGGCAGGGGCAGATCGCCGGTTCCCATCCGAGGCGGCTGGCCTTCATCTATAACTCTCCCGCCGAAGAGGGCCTGCCCGCCGCCGCGGGGGAGGCTTCTCCCGCGGGGGAGCTTCGTATAGCCTACGTGGGCAATTTGCAGCGCGAGCGGGGCCTGAACGAGCTTTTCGAGGTGCTGGAGCGCCACCCCGAGTGGCACCTCGACCTGGCGGGCTTCGGCCCCGATGCCGAAGCGATGGCCCGGCGCGCTTCAGCCCTGCCCAACGCCGCCTGGCACGGCCGCATCCCCTACGAGCGCGCGCTGGAGCTTGAGGCCGCCGCCGATGTGCTGTTGGCCACCTACGACCCGCGCATCCCCAACAACCGTTACGCCAGCCCCAACAAGGTCTTTGAGGCCATGCTGCTTGGCAAACCGGTGGTGGTGGCGCGCGGCACCAACGCCGACCGGCTGGTGCAGTCGGAGGGGAGCGGCATGGTGGTGGATTATGGCAGCGCCGCTGCGCTCGAGGCGGCGTTCCAGGAACTGGCCGCCTCGCCCGAACTGCGGGCCCGCCTCGGCCGGAACGGCTGCCGGGCCTACCGCGAGCGCTATAGCTGGGAGATCATGCGCTCGCGCCTGGCCGCCCTCTACGCGGAGGTGGCGGCATGAGACCGCCCGTAACCTGCCCCGGAGCTTCGCGATGCGCATCGGCGTGATCTACCTCGGCCGCAGAGGTTCGGGCGGCCTGCTGGCCCTGGAGGTGGCGCGCAACTTCCCCGCCGACGTGGAGGGTTTCCTTGTGGCCAGCGCCCAGGCCGGGCTGCGCCCCCAGATCGAGCGTTCGGGCGTGCCCCATCTGCTGGCCGATGTGGTCCGCAGCGATCTGCAGGCCCTTTGGAGCCTGGCGGATACCCGCCGCGCGCGCAAGCTGGCCGGGGAGATCGGCGCGCGCCGGCCGGATGCGCTTTTCTTCCCCATGCTGCACCCCTGGAACTGGATCATCCAGGACGAACTGCGTCATATCCCCTCGCTCGTCATGGTGCACGACCCTCTCCCTCACCCCGGCCTGCGCGACCGGTTCTTTTCCTTCCTCCAGGGGCTGTCCATCCGCCGGGCGGCGCGTTGCGCGGTGCTCAGCCGGGTATTTGTGCAAGAGCTGGGCCGTTTTGACATCCCGCCGGAGCGCGTGGATGTCATCCCGCACGGCATTCTTGAGGTTGCGGCCGGCCCCGCGCCTTCACCGGCGCCCGACCCCTGGCGTCTGCTCTTCTTCGGGCGCATCGAGCCCTACAAGGGCCTGGAAGTGCTCCTGCCGGCTTTCCGCCGTGTGCTCCGGCGCTTCCCGCAGGCCCGGCTGTGGGTGGTGGGCGAGGGCAGACTGAGGCCCTACCGCTCCCTGATGGACGGCCTGCCCAACCTGCACGTGGTGAACCGCTGGGTGGATGACGCCGAGGCGGCCGCTGCCTTTGCCGAAAGCGGCCTCGTGGTGCTGCCCTACACCAGCGCGACGCAATCGGGGGTGATTGCCCAGGCTGCCGCCTTCGACCTGCCGGTCATCGCCACGCACACCGGCGGCCTGCCCGAGCAGCTTGCCGGTGGGGAGGCGGGTGTGCTTGTCAGGCCCGGCTCGGTGGATGAGCTGGCCGCTGCCATCGAAGAGCTGCTGGCCAACCCTGAGCGAGCCCGCGAGCTTGGCCGCCGCCTGGGCTGCCTGTTCCGTGAAGAACGTTCCTGGGCAAAGATCGCCTCGCTGGTGAGCCAGAGCTGCCGCCTGGCGATGAACGCATAAGGCACAAGACTTGCATCCTTCCAATCGAGGAAACAGGAGGAATTGCATGCGCCTTAAGCTGGTCTCGATGTTCATTTTCCTCGCGCTCGCTACGGGCGGCTGCGGGGTTGCTTTGCCAATTCTGGATGGCGGGCCGAACCTGCCCACGCTCCCTTCGCAAACCGAGGCAGCCCTGCCCACCGATACGCTTGCGCCCACCGATACCACCGCCCCGACGGATACTGCCGCCCCCACCGATACGGCTGCCCCATCGCCCACCAATGTAGAAGCAGCCGCCCAGGCCGCCCCCGCCGATTACCCCTTTGTGTTGCAAACCGGCTCGCCGCGCTATTTGCCGTCTTTCACCCATCCCGAGGCCGGCTGCGCCTGGGTGGGCGTGGCCGGGCAGGTTTTCGATGAGCAAAAAGAACCCCTCGAAGGCGTGGTGGTGCTGGTAAAAGGCTATTTCAACGGTAAAATCGTCGATGCAATGGTGCTGAGCGGCCTGGGCGAAGCTTACGGCCCCGCCGGTTATGAGGTGCAGATCGGCGACCAATCGGCCGATACCAACAACGCGCTCACGCTCCAGCTGGTCAACGATAAATTCGAACCGCTTTCCGAGCCGTACTCCCTGGTGACCTTCAACGACTGCCAGAAGAACCTGATCCTGGTCAATTTTGAGGCGAAATCCGGTTCCTGGCGGATCTACCTGCCCAGCATCGGCAACTAGACCTGGCATCCCCGGCCTGCGCAGCAGCCCCCGCGCGCGGGCCGGGGCATTCCTCAGGTATAATTCCAGCATGCCCGAACTCATCTCCGCTTCGACCGACCAGGAGGGCTTCGCGCCGCGTCAGGCGGTGGTGAATGCGCTCCGGCGCTGGTGGATGCTGGCCCTGACGGTGGCGGCCGGAGGGTGCATCGGCCTGCTGGCGAGCTTTCTGCGCCCGGCGCAATACGAAGCCGGGTTCACCGTGACGGCGATCATCAACCAGACGATCTCCGGCGAGCTGGTGGAATACTCGGAAGACGTGCAGTACGAGTCGGTTGGCGGGCTGTTCTATGCCCCCTGGCTGCTCGAGCGCGTGGCCGCCCGGGCCGCTCAGGAGGGCTACCCCGTTGACCTGACATACCTGCTCGAGCACACCACCGTCGAGCGCCGCCTCTCGGCTTGGCGCATGCGCGTGCGCCACGCCGACCCTGCGGTGGCCGAAGGGCTGGCGCGCATCTGGCAGTCGGTCGGCGAAGCCGAGCTGCAAAGCGCCTATGCCAGCGCCATCCGCGCCGACGCGCTGCAGCTGCACCTCGACAGCCTTGAATCCTGCCTGGCAAGGGCGGCTTCCAGCCCGCCTGCGGGGGTGCAGTGCGCTTCGGATGCGCTCCCCGCGCTCCAGCAGGAATTGAAGCAAACCGGCAAGGAACTGGCCGAAGCGCGCGCCGGCGCCAGGGGGCTTTCGAGCAGCCTGGTGATCGGCCCGGCCGGCTTCGATTTGCTTCCCCCCCGGCCGGTCACTGCGCCGCGCGCGCAGCTGGCCCTGGCGGGGGCGCTCATCGGGCTGGTGGCCGGGGCGTGGGGGGTTCAACTCCGGTTCGATGGAGCGCGGCTTGGCTGAGGCTCGCTGGAGTGTGCTCCTCGAGCGCGGCTTGTGGCTGCTGTTTGCGCTGGCGCTGCCGTTCACCAGTTTGCCGCTGGTCGGGCGGTTGACAGGCTCCAGCATGGTCGCCCCGGCGGCGCTGCTGGCGCTGGCAGCGCTGATCCTGGCCTGGCTGCTGCCCCACCTGCTGCGCGGGGGCAGGCTTGGCCCGCAGAGCCTTCCGCTGCTGGCCTTCCTCAGCGTTTCACTCATCTCCGCGGCGGCGGCCTTCTTCCTGGTCTTCCCCTCCTATCGCAATTTTTCCCTCCCGGCCAGCGAGGTAGATGCCCTCGTCACCCTGGCGATTGGCGCCAGCTTTTACCTGGCGGTTTCTGCCTGGGCGGTGCGCGCGGGGCGCCTGGCGTTTCTCCTGCGCTGGATCAACTGGTCCGGCCTGGCGGTGATCGGCTGGTCGCTGCTGCAGGCGCTCTTCTGGCGGCTCCAGCACGGTTACCCTGGTTGGATGGCCGAAATCCATGCCCGCTTCGTCACCACCGAGATCATCGCGGCGCGCGCCACGGGCTTTGCCTTCGAGCCTTCCTGGCTGGCGCACCAGTTGAACATGCTCTACCTGCCCTGGTGGCTGGCGGCTGCGCTGCGCGGAGAGACGGTTCACCGCCTGCGCCTCGGCCCGCTCACTTTTGAACGCTTGCTGCTGGCGGGCGGGGCGCTCACGCTGGTGCTCTCGGTCTCGCGCATCGGCTTGCTGGGGTTCTTGCTCATGCTGGCTTTGCTGGCGCTGCTCGGGGCGGCGCGCGCCATCGGCTGGCTGGAGCGCAAACTGCTCGTGCGCAGCCGCCTGGAAGGCACCCGACGGCGGCTGGCCGGCCTGGGCGTGCGGGCCGGGCTGTTTTTCACCCTGGCGCTGTTCCTGGCGGCGATGTTCCTCGGCGCGGGTTATGGCCTCAGCCGCTTCGACCCGCGCATGAAGGAGCTGTTCAACTTTAAAGCCGTGCAGGGCAGATCGTTCATCTATTACGCCAACCAGCTTGTCTTCGCCGAGCGCATCATCTTTTGGGAAGTCGGCTGGAAGGTGTTCAACGAATACCCCCTGCTGGGGGTCGGCCCGGGCAATGCCGGTTTCTTCTTCCCGCGCGATCTGAGCCTGTTCTCGTGGCACCTCACCGAGGTGCGCACGCTGATGTTCCGCCAGGATGTGCTCCCCAACATCAAGAGCCTGTGGGTGCGCCTGCTTGCCGAAACGGGCCTGGCTGGATTCGCCTGTTTTGCGGCCTTCCTGGCGGCGCACTGGCGCTCGGCAGGCTGGCTGCGCCGCCGTGAGGGCCTGTGCGGCACGCTCGGGCTGGCCGGGTGGTTCGTGCTGACGGCCCTGCTCACCGAGGGCTTCAGCGTGGATACTTTTGGGCTGCCGTATTATTGGGTTACCCTGGGCCTGGTGGCGGGCGCATGGCGCGCGGCCCTGGCCGTTGAAGGAGTGGAGCGTGAATAAGTCCTCGAAGTGGATTATCACTATCGTCGTGCTGGTGCTGGCGGCCTGCGCCTGCCTTTCGTTGATCGGTATCGCCGCCGCGGGGTTCATTTTCCTGCAAACACGCGCTCAAACCGGCCAGGTGCTGCCTGCAGACGGCGGGCACCCGTCGGTGGAGGCCCAGCCAACGCAGCAATCCACCCCCGTGCCGGTGCCCACCCGCACTCCGGCCGCCCCCGAGGCCACGCCCTTGCCCCTCCCGACCGGCGAAGGGGTCTCGGCATCGGACGTGAACACCTTGCGCACCTTGAACGAGGAAGAGGTGCCGGTGAACAACCCCATTCAGCTTGCCGAACGGCTGAAGGGCGTGCAGGGCATTGCCCCCACCCTGCCGCCGCGCGCCGTGCCCCTCCAGGTGGGCGATGAAGAGAAATTCTGGGTGACGAACTCCGACACCGACGAGAAGCGCCAGTTGACGGCCACGCTGCGCTACATGAACGACAAGCTCTATTTTTGGATTGAAAACGGCGTCAACTTCAACGGTGAGGAGATGCGCCGCCTGGCGGACACCTTTGCCCAAAAAATCTACCCCACCGACCGCGAGTTCTTCGGCAGCGAGTGGAACCCGGGGGTGGATTCGGACCCGCGCCTGCACGTGCTGTATGCCCGCAGCGTGGGCGAATCGGTGGCGGGTTACTTCAGCTCGGCAGATGAAATCCCCCCGGCGGCGTTCGAGTTCTCGAATGCGCGCGAGATGTTCGTGCTCAGCGCCGACAACGTGAGCCTGGGCGACTCGTACATCTACGGCGTCATGGCGCACGAGTTCCAGCATATGATTCACTATTACACCGACCGCAACGAAGAGACCTGGATGAACGAAGGCTTCTCGGTGCTGGCCGAACTGCTCAACGGCTACGACATCGGCGGGTTCGATTATCTCTTCATGATCGACCCCGACCTGTCGCTGGTCAACTGGCCCGGGCCGGGGCAGTCGGCGCCCAATTACGGCGCGGCCTTCCTCTTCCTCGATTACTTCCTCAACCGCTTTGGCGAACAGGCCACCAAGGCGCTGGTGGCCGACCCCGCGAACGGCCTGGAGAGCATTGACAAGGTGCTGCAAACGATCGACGCCAAAGACCCTGCCACCGGCGGGCCAATCGGCGCAGACGACCTGTTCGCCGATTGGGCCGTGGCCAATTACCTGGATGACCCGCAGGCCGCCGGCGGGCGTTATCATTACGCCAATTACCCCGATGCGCCGAAGGCTTCTCCGACCGAAGACTTCGCCGCCTGCCCGGTCAGCGCTCAGCGGCGCACCGTCAAGCAATATGGCTCCGATTACATCCGCCTGGTTTGCCAGGGGGCGTACACCCTCCAATTCCAGGGGGCGTCGCAGGTGGCCTTGCTGCCCACCGAGCCTTATTCGGGCGAGTATGCTTTCTGGTCGAACCGGGGTGATGAATCGGATATGACCCTCACGCGCACCTTCGACTTCACCTCCGTAACCGGGCCGATCACCCTCTCTTACCGCACCTGGTTCGATATCGAATCGGATTACGATTACGTTTACCTGCTGGCCTCGCTGGACGGCAAAGCCTGGCAGATGCTCAAGCCGCGCTCCGGCACCGCAGAAAACCCCAACGGCAGCAACTTCGGCTGGGGGTACACCGGCAAGACCAACGGGGTCTGGATTTTGGAGGACGTGGACCTTTCGGAATTTGCCGGAAAGCAGGTGCAGCTCCGCTTTGAATACGTCACCGACGCCGCCGTCAACGGCGAAGGCATGCTCATCGACGATATCAAGGTGGACGCGGTGAATTACTTCTCCAACTTTGAGGCAGACGACGGCGGCTGGAACGCCGAGGGGTTTGTGCGCGTCTCGAACCGCCTGCCGCAGAGCTTCAAGGTCTCGCTGATCCTCCTCGGCGGCCAGACTCAGGTCATCCCCTTCGAGCTGAATGAGGCGCAATCCGGCAGCCTGGATTTTTCGATCGGCGGCGATGTGGAAGAGGCTGTGCTGGTGGTGGGCGGCACCGCCCGTTACACCAACCAGGAGGCGCTCTACACCTTCAGCGTCCAGGGGCGCTGAGGCCGGGCTTGCCTCACCTGGAGATCACCGGCAGGTAGGAGTCGCGGACGCTCTCGACCACGTAGAAGCGCGCCGGCGGGGTTTCCGGGCCGCCCGCAACGGCGGTCGGGTCATACACGGTGACGAGATAGACGCCCAATGAACTCACGTCTGCGGCCGAAATGGACGCGCTCAGGTGAGTGGAATCAACCCAGGCCGTGAGGCGGTCCGCGCCGTTCCAGCGCACCACTGAGTTGGCCGTGAAGCCGGTGCCGAACACGATGAGCGAAAAATCATGCGCATCGCTAGCGGCGGCGAGGGCCGGCGAAATTCCGCGCAGGGTGAACGGCGCCGGGCCGTTATCCACCAGAATCTGCGAAGCAAAGGGCGCCAGCGTGAGGCTGCCGAAGACGGGCTGCTGGTCGAGGGTCAGGTACTGGCGGTCTTTAAGGTCGAATGTGTGCACGGTTTTGGTTTTGTTGTAGAACACCTCGCCGCGCGAGGCCTCGCCAGGGGGCTGGGTGAACCAGTTGGTCTTCGAGTTTTGGTCGCGTCCGCTGAAGGTCTGCCACTGCGAAAAGGTGCGGGTTGTCCAGGACGGTCCGTAGGCGATGTGCTTGCTCACGTAGGGATGGAAGTAATAATTGCCGTCCGCAGACAGGATATTTGCCAGGTCTGAAACATAGAGCGTCCAGGCGTTGGTCTTCAGCCCGTACACCCGGTTGCCGTTCAGGCTTGCGCGGGTGGCGCTGCCTGCCAGGGTAATCCCGGCGCTGTAGGCCGTGCCTGAGGATGCGTTGAAGACGGTGTTTCCGGTGATCTGCCCGCTGGATTCCTGGTAGAGAATGCCTGTGGCAGTGGTGTCGATGATTGTGTTGCCGCGCGTTTCCACGTTGCGCGAAAAGTGATCCACGTACAACCCCATGCCGAATGCCGCGCGCGAAGCCTCGCAGCCATCCACGTTGCCGGGAATGTTCACGATGATATTGTCGATCAGGTGGATGTTATACACCCCGGTGGATTCCAGGCTGCCGCTTCCAAATGTGCGCACCGCGCCGCAATCGGCTTTGGTGAAGCAGGTGCCCGAGAACAGGTTCTTCTCGATGGTCGTTTCCGGCCCGAAGACGTCCACGCCGTTGTAACCGATCAGGTCGAAGTAGTTGTAGCGCAAGATGTTGCCGAAACCCGAGTTGACCGCCATGTGCGTGCGGATGCGAAACCCGTCGCCGTTTTCGGTGCACTCGTCGGTAGTGATGCCGCATGCCATGCCAGCCTTGCCCAGGTTGCCGACCAGTGCGATATTCTGGATGGTGTTATCTTCGAAGGTAGATTGAGCAAAGTAGCCCGTAACCCCAAAGGAGTTGGCCCCGTCGATGACGTTGTTGGAGAAGAGCAGGTGGTGCCCGCCGCGCAGCCCTTTCACGCCGTCTGAAGGGCGCTCCAGCCAGCTGCTCAGGTTCACGCCGGCGCCGTCTACGTCGCGGATGAGAACGTTGCGCACGGTGAGGTGATGGTAGATGTCACCGTTCATCCCGCCGGGCGTGCCGATGCCGTGATTGAACCAGCGGATGATCGCCAGGTTATCGAGGATGACGTAGGCCGTGGCGCTGCCATCGGAGAGCATTACCCCGCCGTGGCGCAGCGTTTCCCCCTCTTCCAGAATGACGGAGCCTTCGATGTTCGCCGGGGCGCCGGAGGCCGAATAGAGATACACGCGCCGGGTCGAGGGGTCGTAATACCATTCGCCGTCCTGGTCGAGTGTGGCGCGGTGGTTGTTGAGGAAGTAACCCCAGCCGGCGCACGTGCCCCAGCCGGAGACCAGGCACGAAATGCCCTTATTGAGGGTCAGCGTAGCGCCGCTGGAGGCCGTCACCCGACGGTCGATCATTGACCAACGGATATTCTTAATGTGCACGATCGCCCCGGCCCAGTCGGTGGCTGGGAGCTGGTTATCGGTGATCTGGCTGCTGCCTGCGGTGTGCGCATCGACGAAGGTGTAGCCGCCATTGGGCGCATCCAGGTTGGGCCAGCGCCCCAGCGTGAGGCGCTGCCCGGCGCGGAAGAGCTGGTTGATTCCAAGCGGGAAGTCCGCCAAAGGCAGGTCGGTGCGGTACACATTGCCCGAATCGATCACCCAACCGGTGATGGGCTTCGAGCCGGAAAGGACCGGCTTGTTCGCGCAGCCGGATGGATAGGATGAGAACAGGATCGGAGCCGCTTCAGTGCCGGATTTGCTCACCACCAGTTGTTCGGCCTGCCAGGTATCGCCGCATTTGAGGAGCACCCGGTCGCCGGGCTGCAGGTTCAATGAGTTGACCCTGGCCAGGGTGGCAAACGGCGCGCTTTCCGAGAGGCCGTTGTTGCCGTCGCTGCCCGTTGAGTTCGAGACGTAATAGGTGGCGGGGGCGGCTGCGGCAGGGCGCGCCGGAACCATGAGCGCCAGCAGCGCCAGCGCGGTTATGCTGCTCAGGAGCTTCTTGGACATTGTGGCCCATCCTTGGCGTCAAAATCTCGGAGCTTGCAGGCCGGTTTCGCTTGTGATCGCCGCCTAAAGCATATACAATGATCATACTCCCTTATCCGTAGATCGCGAAAGGAAATCATTCACTTCCCGGCCGGCGCGCCCGGCCCTTTCTCGAAGGATGACTCGTATGACTCACACCAACGATCCGGCAGCTTTTCATATCTTCGCGGCGTCCCAGACGCCCACCAAAGCTCAGATCGACGCCGCAGCGCGCGAACTGCTCGCGCAGCTCACACTCGATGAGAAAATCGAGATCATGGACGGCGATGTTTCCTTTTGGACGGGCATGGTGGAGATGATGAACGGCGGTTATAACGCCCACCCGTGGCCCGCCGGCGCCATCCCCCGCCTGGGCATCCCGGGCGTGCGCTTCAGCGACGGTCCGCGCGGCGTGGTGATGGCGGGCGCCACCACCTTCCCGGTTTCGATGGCACGCGCCGCCGCCTGGGACCCGGAGATGGAAGAGCGCATTGGCGACGTGATCGGCCGTGAACTGCGCGTGCGCGGGGCCAACTTCTTCGGCGGGGTGTGCATCAACCTGGTGCGCCACCCGGCCTGGGGGCGCTCGCAAGAATCCTATGGCGAAGATCCGCTCCTGCTGGGCGAGATGGGCGTGGCCCTCACGCGCGGCGTGCAGCGGCACGCCATGGCCTGTGTCAAACACTATGCCCTCAATTCGATCGAAAATGCCCGCTTCAAGGTGGATGTGAGCATCCGCCCCCGCCCGCTGCACGAGATCTACCTGGCGCATTTCAAGCGCGTGGTGGATGAAGGCGTGGCCGCGGTGATGAGCGCCTATAACAGCGTCAACGGCGAGTGGTGCGGGCAGAATAAGACCCTCCTCACCGAGATCCTCAAGCAGAAGTGGGGCTTTGAAGGCTTCGTGATGACCGACTTCATGTTTGGCATGCGCGACGCCAAGAAAGCTGCCCTCGCCGGGCAGGACGTGGAAATGCCCTTCCGCATGCACTTCCGCCGGCACCTGAAAGCCCTGGTGGAAGCCGGCGAGGTGCCGCTGGAGCGCGTGGACGATGCCGTGCTGCGCTCGCTGCGCCAGCAGCTGCGCCTGGCGCGCCCCGGCGACTACGCCTCCTCGCAGCCGGCCCGCGCCCTGGCCCGCGAAGCCGCGCAGAAGTCGATTGTCTTGCTCAAAAATTCGGGCGGCCTCCTGCCGCTCAAGGACTTCAAGAAGCTGGCCGTGGTCGGCCGCCTGGCGGCCATTGCCAACACCGGCGATTCGGGCTCTTCCAGCACCCTGCCGGACCATGTGGTCACCCCGCTGGAAGGCCTCCAGCACGCGCTCAAGGGCCGCGCCGAGGTGCTGTATGACGATGGCAGCGACCCGGCCCGCGCCGCGGCAGCCGCGCGGGGGGCCGATGCGGTGCTCATCGTCGCCGGGTACACCCATATCAACGAGGGGGAATTCCTCGACCCCGAAACAATGCAAGCCCTGGCGCCGCTCTTCCCGCCGCCCGAACCGGGCGAGGAGCCCATCGTGGCCGGGTTCATGCAGGCGGCCGGGCCGCAAGAGGGCTTCCTCACCGGGGGCGACCGCAGCCTGCTCACCCTGCCGCCGGAAGACGAGGCGCTCATCCGCGCGGTGGCCGAGGCCAACCCGCGCTGTGTGGTGGCGGTGATGGGCGGCAGCAGCGTGATCATGGAAGCCTGGCGCGAACTGGTGCCGGCGATCCTGATGCTGTGGTACCCCGGCATGGAGGGCGGGCACGCCCTGGCGGATATCCTGCTGGGGCGCGTCAACCCGAGCGGAAAGCTGCCGCTCGTCTTCCCGGCGGAGCCAGGGCACCTGCCGTTCTTCGACCGGGCGGCCACGTCCATTGAATATGACCTGTGGCACGGCTACCGCAAGTTGGAGCGCGATGGCAACCTGCCCGCCTTCCCGTTCGGCTTCGGCCTGAGCTACACCGGCTACCGCTATTCCAACCTGCGGCTTTCGCGCCAATCGCTTTCGGCCGCCGATACGCTCGAGGTGCTGGTGGATGTGACCAACACCGGCGGCTACGCGGGCGAGGAGGTGGTGCAGCTCTACGTCGCCGCGCCCGGGTCGGCGGTGGAGCGCGCGCCCAAGGAATTGAAAGCCTTTGCCCGCGTTGCCCTGCAGCCGAGCGAGACGAAGACCGTGCAGCTCAGCCTCCCGGCCGGCCGCCTGGCGTATTACGATGAAGCCCGCGAGGAATTTGTGGTCGAGCCGCTCACCTACGAGGTCTTCGTGGGGGCGCACTCCCTCGACCCGCACGCCCTCAAAGCCCGCTTCACGGTGGAGTAGCGGCGTCAAACGTTGACCGAAAACACAAAGAAACCCTGAGAGCAGAGTGCGCGGCTCTCAGGGTTTTTTGCGTGAAAAATCCCGGCAAGGTTTCGATGGAAAGAGCCACCGAAGGGATTCGAACCCTTGACCTGGCGTTTACGAAACGTCTGCTCTACCGGCTGAGCTACGGTGGCGCGGGCTGTATTATACAGCAGGCCGGGCGATCTATCAAGTGAAAGCGGGGCCCATCTCGCCCGGCGCTCGCGCTTCGCCTTTCTGCCTGATCGCGGGTACAATAGAACCCATGAACGTCGCCATGATCTCCTACCACACCTGCCCCCTGGCGGTGCTGGGCGGCAAAGATACCGGCGGGATGAACGTGTACGTCCGCGAGGTCACGCGTTACCTCGGGCGCTGCGGGGTGCATGTGGATGTCTTCACCCGCTCGCAGGATGAGCACGTCCCGCATGTGCTGCACGACCTGGGCTACGGTAACCGCGTGGTGCACATCCCCGCCGGGCCCGAAGTGCCCCTGCCAAAGCAGCAGCTGGCCGGTTACCTCGAAGAATTCGCCCAGGGCATTTTGCGCTTCGCCGCCGAAAAGGGCATTCGTTACGACCTGATCCACAGCAATTACTGGATGTCTGGCGTGGCCGCCGAGCGCCTGAAGGCCGCGTGGAACGCCCCGTTGGTGCACATGTACCACACCCTCGGGCTGATGAAAAACCGCATTGCCCGCAGCCCCAGCGAGATGGAAGGTGAATACCGCATCGAGGGCGAGCGGCGCGTTCTGCAATACGCCGACCAGATCATCGCCGCCACCCTGGCTGAGCGCTCGCAGCTCCATTTCCTTTACCAGGCCGATGACTCGAAGATCACGGTCATCCCGCCCGGGGTGGATACCAGCCGCTTCTACCCCATCCCCGTCGAAGAGGCGCGCGAGAGCATCGGCGTGCCGCAAGGCGACGGCCTTCTGCTCTTCGTGGGGCGCATCGAGCCGCTCAAGGGTCTCGAGACGCTCATCCGCGCCATCGCCCTGATGCGCGAGCAGGGCCTCCAGTGCCGGGTGCCACATTACCTGGCCGTCGTCGGCGGCGACCCTTCCGCCAGCGGCGAGAACATCAACGCCGAAATGGTCCGCCTGCAGGCCCTGCGCCAGGAACTGGGCATGGATGAACTGGTGCTTTTCCTCGGCAAGCGCGCCCAGGATTCGCTGCCGTATTATTACTCGGCCGCCGATGTGTTGATCATGCCTTCACATTATGAGTCCTTCGGCATGGTGGCCCTGGAGGCGATGGCCTGCGGCACGCCCGTGGTGGCCTCGCAGGTGGGCGGGCTGGCCTTCCTGGTGCAAGACGGCGTGACCGGCTTTGTGGTGCCGGATGGCGACCCGCGCGCCCTTTCGGAGCGCATCACCCGCCTGCTCACCGAGCCGGGCCTGCGCGAAAAGCTGGGCGTCCAGGCCGCTGCTTATGCGCGCCAGTATGCCTGGGAGAACATCGTTGACCGCATCCTCGATGTTTACCGCAGCCTGGTGCCTGCAGCCGGTTGAACCGGCAGGTTCGGCTAGAAGCTGATCCCGGAGAGGATGTAAAACGCCGCCGTGCCCAGCAGGGTGGCCGCCAGGGCCGCCCACATGCGTTGAATGCGCCAGGTCGAAAGCCCGAAAATCCACACCAGCGCTCCGGCCGCCCCGGCTGCCAATAACCCTCCCAGCACACGGTAGAACACCAACAATGCGGGCGACCAGCCAGAGAGAGACCGGATGAACGCCAGGGTGGCATGCCCGGCGCCATAAGAAAGGCACGCAGCCAGGAAGAAGCGCGCCCCAAGCGGCAGGTATGGGCGCCAAAGCAGCACCACCGTCAGCGCCGACATGATGATGAGCAGGGTGGTCGTCGTCCCGGTGAGGGTGCGTTTCTCCAGCATGGCCGAAATTTCCACCACCGACCAGGCCAGCAGGCCGCCGGCCATGCCATACCAGGCGCGCGCGGCTTCGCTGTAGCGCTGCACCAGCGAGCGCTGCAGGCTGAACATCGCCACGCTGATCAGGCCCAAAACATACACCAGCAGGCCCACGCCGCCAAAGCGCCGGTCGATCAACCCGGCTGCCAGGATGACCAGCATGGCCAGCAGATAGAGGGCGGCGGCCGGGAGCAGCCCATCGAGCAGTTTGCTGCGCAGATCGCGCCGATAATTCATGCCAAAATTATAGACGGTGTTTCAATTTTTAATCAATTGTGGGGCTTGCCCCACAATTAATGAGAAACGATACACGGCCCTTCGCAAGGGGTGGGTTAGTCGCGGGTTCTTTTGCCGCGCCGCACCACCTGTTCCCCAAACCGGGCGCGCAGTTCATCCAGCGCCTCGAGCAGGCGGCGCTCTTTTTCATCGGGCGTATCCCACAACCCAAGCTGGTGCGCTGCGGGGGTTAATTTGGAAGCGCCAACCCCCAGTAGGCGCACGGGGCGCCCGGCTACCCACAGGTTTTCGAATAACCCCACAGCGGCGGCGTAGATCACGCCGTCTTGATCGGTGGGGCGCCGCAGGCTCACCTGGCGCGTGGGGGTGGTGAAATCGGGCCAGCGCAGCTTGAGCCTGACGGTAGAGGCGCACAGGCCCTCGGCGCGCAGCCGGGCGGCCACCGTCTCACTCTGCGAGCGCAGCACGCGGCGCAGGCGCTCGCCATCGCTCACGTCACGGTCAAAAGTCACCTCCTGGCTGATCGACCTGGCCGCGCGCTCGGTTTCGATGGGCCGGTCATCCAGCCCCCGGGCGCGCACCCACAAATCGTGGCCGTTGACGCCGAAGTGCCTGACGAGGTTCGCCTCGGGCTGAGCCGCCAGGTCGCCGATGGTGCGCACGCCCATCGCCTCCAACTGGGCAGCCGTCTTTGGCCCCACGCCCCACAGCGCCTGCACCGGCAGCGGGGCTAGAAAGGCTGCTTCTTGCCCGGGGGGCACCACCGTCACCGCGCAGGGGTAGCTGCCCGTCTTGCTGCGGCTTTTGCCGGTATCGGTGGCGATTTTTGCCACCAGTTTGTTGCTTGCCACGCCCAGCGAGCAGGGCAGCCCAAGCCGTTCGCGGATGGCGTTTTGCAGCATGCGCGCCAGCTCCTCGCCGGGCTGGGGCAGGTCGGTGAGGTCGAGAAAGGCCTCATCGATGGAGATTTGCTCGATCAAGGCCGTGTATTCCCCTAGAATCGCCATCACCTGCTGCGAGACACGCCCATACAGCCCGTGCTCCGGCGCGACGACGATCAACCCTGGGCACAGGCGCAGGGCGTTGGCCATCGGCATGGCCGAGCGCACCCCGCAGGCCCGCGCCGGGTAAGAGCAGGAGGCCACCACCCCGCGCTCGTTGGGCCGCCCTCCCACTGCGAAGGGCTTGCCCTTCAGCTCGGGCCGGCGCAGCTCTTCCACGGCGCAGAAGAAGGCATCCAGGTCGAGGTGAATGATCTTGCGGGGAGGCATGGCTGGGGGGAGCGGGCACTCAGGCGTTCAGGGATCGGGCGCCTGGGTACAGAATCCCTGAGCGCCCGGTTCCAAAGCGCTTTATCATCCTTCTTCCGGCCTGATCCGGTCCATATAATCGGGCACGAAGCGGGTGTACTCCTGCTCCATCAGGTGAGAGGAAATGAGGAAATCGGCCGTGGCGCGGTTGGAGGCGGTGGGGATGTTGTGCAGCACGGCCACGCGCAGCAGCGCCTTCACATCGGGGTCGTGCGGCTGCGGCTGGAGCGGGTCCCAGAAGAAGATGAGGAAGTTGATCCCGCCGTCCACGATGCGCGCGCCGATCTGCATATCGCCGCCGATGGGGCCGGATTGGAAACACGTCACCGGCAGATGGGTGTGCGCCATGATCAACTTGCCGGTGGAGGCAGTGGCGTAGAGGAAATGCCGCCCGAGGGTATCTTTGTTGAAGGTCACCCACTCGAGCAGATCTTGCTTCATGCCGTCATGCGCGATGAGCGCAATGTGCTTCTTGGCAGCGGTCTTCACGCGGATGATGTCCATTTTCCCTGCCTTGTTTGATAACCTTCCTTGCATCCTTCCCGGCCAGGAAGGGGAGAAGGACCCCGGAACCTCCCCTGCACACGGGAAAATGGCCGGGGGGTGGGTGGGGTCTGAGCAGTTACGTTTGGAATATTATAAAGAACAATCGCCAGCAATGTCTGCCAGGTTTCAGGCGCGTTTATCCGCATCTTCCCGTTCCAGGAGCTTTTCCTGGTAAATGCGGCGGATGGTCTCTTCGAGCGGCGGGCGGCGCACTTCCAGGTCGGCGATGCGAAAACGCTCGAGCAGCCTGGCGATCAACTCCGCCGAGGGCACGCTGCGGTGGTCGAAGCGATACACCGCCTGCAGCCCCGTGCGGGCAGGCGGCTCAAGCCCGGGCAGCGCTACATCGCCATATTCCTCCTCGAAGTCCACTTTCAAAGTCCAGAAGCTTTCGAAGCGGTGGTTCAAGGAACTCAGCGAGCCGTCATAGAGCAACTGCCCGCGGTCGAGGATCAACACCCGCTCGCACAGGCGCTCCACGTCCGAAAGATCGTGCGTGGTGAGCAGCACCGTCACCCCGCGCGCCCGGTTGATGTGCAGGATGAACTGGCGGATATGCTCCTTGGCCACCACGTCTAACCCGATGGTCGGCTCATCGAGGAAGAGCAGTGCAGGCTCGTGCATCAACGCGGCGCACAGGTCGGCGCGCATGCGCTGCCCAAGCGAGAGCGAGCGCACGGGGGTGTTCAAGAATGGTTCGAGGTCGAGCAGGCGGGTGAACTCGGCCAGGTTCGAGCGGAACCGTTCGCGGGGGATGTCGTACATCGGCTGGAGCAGCTCGAGCGAATCGATCACCGGCAGGTCCCACCAGAGCGTGGTGCGGTTGCCAAACACCACGCCGATGCCGCGCACATAGCGCTCGCGGGCCTGCCAGGGCACCAGCCCGCCGATCACCACCTCGCCGCTTGTGGGCACGAGCAGCCCGGTTAGCACCTTGATGGTGGTGGATTTCCCCGCCCCGTTCGGCCCCAGGTAACCCACCAGCTCGCCGGCCTGCAGGTCAAACGAAACATCGTTGACGGCTCGCACCACCTGGTAGCGCGGTTTGACCAGGTTGACCAGCGCGCCGCCCAGCCCGGCCCGGCGCACCAGAACCTGGAACTGCTTGTGCAACTTGCGGACTCGAATGATCGTAGCCATGCGCTCACGTCCCCGTGCTTTGATAACGGCTCAAACCGAAGCGCCAGAAGCGCAGCGTGACGAACAGCATCAAACCGGCTGCCAGCGGCGCAAGGAACGGCGCGAAGCCGGGCATACCCAGCGGGTCGGGCTTATCGAGGAAAAACAGCGCCGGGTAGTAATTCATGAAAACAAACGGGATCAGATAGGTGAAGAAGCCGCGCAGCCAGCGCGGGTAAATGGTGGAAGGGTAGCTCATCACCTCCACGCCGCCGTAGGTGACGACGTTGATCGCCTCCACGCGCTGCAGCGTCCAAAAGCTGAGCGTCGAACCGGCCATGAAGAGCGCGCCCATCGCCGCCACCTGGCTGGCCATCACCACCGGCAGGTAGAGCAGCTTGAGGGGCGTCCAGTGAACCCCCAGGTGGGCGAAAGCGAAGCCCAGCACCACAGCTCCCTGGGTGATGCGCCCGATGCGCCGCAAGACGAAGGCGCTGCCGAAGATCTGCGCCAGCACGTTCACCGGGCGCAAGAGCACCTGGTCGAGCGCGCCCAGGCGGATGAACCGCGAGAATACATCGGGGTCGAACCCGCTGAAGATCATGTCCATCGTCCCAAAGGAGACTTCGATCATCCCGTAGAGGAACGCCAGCTCGGCGATGCTCCACCCGGCGATGTTCCCGATGCGCTCCAGCACCAGGTAGGTGGAGACGAAGTAAGAGAAGTTGAGCAAACCCGTGGTGAAGACATCCAGCCAGAAGGATGCGCGGAACTGCATCTGCGAACGCAGCTGGATGGAGATGAAGCGCAAATAGAGCGAGATGGTTCTACGCACCCTACCCCCCTTGGATCACCAGCCGCCGCACCCCGGCGCGCATCATCGCAAAGCAGGCCCCTGCCAGCGCCGCGAACCACACCGCCTGGATGCCGAGCGAGCGCCAGAGTTCTGCCCCGCGCACCGCGCCCAGGTAAACTTCCATGCCGGTGTTGAACATAGCCGGGAAGGGCGTGAGGTGGCAGATGCGCGCGAACCAGTCGGGGTAGAGGCGCAGGGGGATCAGAAAGCCCGAAAGCAGCTGCGAGAAGATGAACGCCCCGCGCCCGATGCCGCGCGCGTCCGGCGTCCAGAAAGAGGTCAGGTTGACCAGGAAGCGCCAGGCAAAGGAGACCAGCCAACCGAGCAGCAGCGAGAGCGCGGTGAGCAGCCAATCGGCTGCCCGCGGCGGGAGGGCCACCTTGTAGAACAGGCCGAAGAAGAACAGCAGCAGCACGCCGCGCATCAACAGGTTGACGAGCGCCGCGCCAAAATCCTTTGCCAGCCAGAGCGAGAAGAGCGGCATCGGGCGGATCAAATCGGTGGCGATGCTGCCGTTATACACCGTCATCATCAGGTCATAGCTGCCGAACAGGAAAAGGAAGCTGATCATCGCCTGCCCGATGGCCACATAGGTGATGGCGCCCTCCAGCGTGAGGCCGTTGATCTGCCCCTGTTGATGGTAGAGGGCCGTGATCACCGCCGCGCGAAACAACCCGAAGAAGAAGTTGGTCACCAGCCCGGCGATCAACGCGGTGCGGTAGGTGGTTTGCTGCAGCACCGCCAGCTTGAGGACGTGGAAGAAGAGGCGCATGTTCATCGATCAGCCGAAACGATCATTATACAATCTTTCGCCCCGGCGCTCGCCGGTTAAGGATAAAAAAACACCCCGCAAGAAATTGCGGGGTGTTGTATTTGCATTGCCGCCCACTCAGACGGCCACCTCATCGGCGGCGGCGGGGAGCTGGTAACCCAGGTTGCGCAGCGCCTTCTTCAGGTCGATGAGCGACTTGCGCCCAAAGCCTTCCACGCTGAGGAGGGCTGATTCGCCCTTCTCGAGCAGGGCCAGCACATGCCCGACGTTCGTCAGGCCGGCTTTGGCCAGCGCTTCGGTGGGGCGGGTGCCCAAATTGAGCTCGACCAGCGGGCGCTCCAGCGAGGTGCGTGCTTCTTCGCGCGACTTCTTCTGGTCCACATAGCTCTGGCGGGCCTGCAGCTTGCGGTAGAAGCGGTCAACCTGGCCTTCGGTGTCAACGATGCGGGCCTGTTCGCCGGTGTAGAAGGGGTGGCAGCGCGAGCAAACCTCGGTGTGGATGGTCTTGCGGGTGGAGCCGGTGGTCCAGGTGTTGCCGCACGCGCACGTCACAACGGCATCGGTGTAGAAGGTGGGGTGAATTCCCTTTTTCATCTTGAAATCCTTTCGACCTGCAATCCGGGCGCCTCATCCGGGCGGCGGGGCAGGATCCTAGCAGAACCGGTAAGCTTACTCGGCCTTGGCCTCGGGGATGATCGAGACCATTTTCTGGCCGTTCGGCAGCGTTTCGAAGAGGACCACACCGTCGCTGGTGGCGAAGATGGTGTCGTCGCGCCCCAGGCCGACGTTCAGGCCGGGTTTGATGCGGGTGCCGCGCTGGCGGACCAGGATGCTGCCCGAGAGGACCTTCTGGCCGGCGTAGCGTTTGACGCCCAGGCGCTGCGAATTGCTGTCTCGTCCGTTGCGGCTGGAGCCGCCACCTTTTTTGTGAGCCATCGTTCCTACTCCACTTCGATCGAGTTCACGAGCAAGCGCGTGTATTGCTGGCGATGCCCGGTCTTGACACGGATGCGCTTCTTGGGCCGGTATTTGAAGATCGTCACCTTGGGCCCTTTGATGTGCGAAACCACGGTGGTTTTAACCTGCGCGCCACTGACACGCGGGGTGCCCACCGTAACCTGGTCGCCATCCACCAGCAGCAAGACGGAATCGAGCTGGTAGGGCTGGCCGGGTTCAACCTCGAGCAGGTCCACCTCGATGGGCGCGCCCTCGACGGCCTTATACTGCTTGCCGCCGCATTCAACAATCGCGTACTTCATGTTCACTCCTCAAGCTTCACTTCGCCTCGGTCCCCGCGCCACTCCGCCGGGCCGAGGGGAAGTTGGGGATACAGATTGATGCCCCAGCCAACGATCGCCGGGGCGTGAGCGAAGCGTATTATACAGGCCACCCCCGAGTCTGTCAAGGTGCCTGTGGTCAGCTCACAGGTTATACAGCCGCGCGTAGGCTCCGTCCAGCTCCAGCAGCTCTTCATGCGTCCCTTGCTCGTCGATTCCCCGGTCGGCCAGCACGATGATGCGCTTTGCCTTGCGGATGGTTGACAGGCGGTGGGCGATGACGAACGTGGTGCGGTTCTTCGCCAGGGTTTCCAGCGAATCCTGGACGACCTTTTCGCTCTCATAATCGAGTGCGCTGGTGGCTTCATCGAAAATCAACACCGGCGGGTCTTTGAGGAACACGCGCGCGATGCTCAAGCGTTGCTTCTGCCCGCCCGAGAGCCTCACGCCGCGCTGGCCGATATCGGTGTCATAGCCCTGCGGCAGCTGCAGGATGAACTCGTGAGCATTGGCTTTCTTTGCCGCCTCGATCACCTCCTCGCGGCTGGCGCCGGGCTTGCCGTAGCGGATGTTCTCGAACACCGTCCCGGCAAACAGGTACACATCCTGCTGGACGACGCCCACGTTCTTGCGCAGCGAACTCAGGCGTATCTCGCGGATGTTCACGCCGTCCAGGTAGATTGCGCCTTCGGTCACCTCGTAAAAGCGGGGGATGAGCGAGCACAGGGTGGTCTTGCCGACCCCCGATGAACCGACCACGGCCAGGTAATCTCCGGCCTTCACATCCAGCGAGATGTTCTTGAGCACGTAATCATGATCGGCGTGATATTGAAAGCCCACGTTGACGAAGCGGATATCGCCGCGCACGGTTTCCAGTTCGATGGCCGTGGGTGAATCCACGATATCCGGCTCGATTTCCATGATCTCCATAAAGCGCTCGAAGCCGGTGATGCCTTCCTGGAACTGCATGGCAAAATGCAGGAATTTGTGGATCGGCTCGATCAGGTAGCCCACGTAGAGCAGGAAGGTGATCAGGTCCGGCAAATCGAGCGAGGCGCGCACGATGCCCGCCCCGCCAAAGACGACCACCGCCACCGTGATGAGCTGCGTCAATGCCGCGACCCCCTCGGAGAAGTAGGCCTCGTTTTTATAGCCGTCCTTCCGGCTGGCGAGGAAGCGGTTGTTCTCGCGCGCGAACTTGGCGATTTCGGTTTCTTCGTTGCCAAAGGACTTGACCACCCGGATGCCGGAGAGGGTGTCTTCTACCTGCGCGTTGATATCGCCCATGCGTTCTTTGTTGCGCTTGAGCGCCCGGTTCATCCGCTTGTTGAAGATGACCGCGAACACCGCCAGGATGGGGAGGAAGAGGAAGACCGCCAGGGTGAGCTGCGCGTTGACGGTGAGCAAGATGACCAGCGCGCCGATGAAGCGCGCCGTGTAGATGACGAGGTCCTCCGGCCCGTGGTGATACAGCTCGGCCATCGAGAGCAGGTCGTTGGTCAGCCTGGACATCAACTGCCCGGTGCGCTGCCCGTCGTAAAAGCTGAAAGACAGCTTCTGGTAGTGCGCAAACAGCTCGGCGCGCAGGTCGGCCTCCATCATCGCGCCCAGCGCATGGCCGCGGTAATCCACGAAGAATTGGACGACCGCCTGGAGGAGGATGAGCGCCGTCATCGCCGCGCCCACCCGGTAGATCTGGCCGAGCGCGTCGGCGAAACCCTCCACCAGCACGGTCTTGGTGATGTAGCGGATGAAGAGCGGGTAGAGCAGCGAAATGGCGGCGCTGGTGACGGCGCAGGCCATGAGGGTCAGGAACAACCCCAGGTAGGGTTTGTAATATGACAGGAATTTCCTGGTTCGAGGATTCATGCAGGCTCCGAACGTATTTTAACAGCAAAGCCGCGGCCGGGCCGCGGCGAAGGCATGGGTTCCAAGATTGTGTGCATCTTTCGCTATAAATTTCGGGCTTTGCCCCACAATCTATAGAAATGAGTTTTCAGCGCCTCAGCTTCCTGAAATCTCCCTCGCGCACCGTCACGCCGAGCGCATCCAGGTGTTC
Source organism: Anaerolinea sp. (assembly GCA_029975055.1). Lineage (GTDB taxonomy): Bacteria > Chloroflexota > Anaerolineae > Anaerolineales > Anaerolineaceae > Anaerolinea. The sequence goes on along the minus strand of JARKPU010000022.1, from coordinate 196,442 downwards.
GAGGAACCCCAGAGCGTACTTGCGGCTGGTGTTGAAGCGGTCACGGAACTGGATCACCGTGAGCGTGGGCTCCTGGGCGAAGTGCGCACGCACCTGGCGCAGCATCTCGTCGTAATCTTCGCGGCGGAAGACCACCTCCGGCGAGACCTGCACCAGCTTTCCGAGGTCGAGCAGCGCCAGGTAGAGCTCCTCGCCCAGCTCGGCCTGCGACTCTTTGACGGAGGGCGGCGTGTAGGGCGCGGCGGCGAACCTGGCCAGCAGCTTTTCCACCGCGGCGGCCTGCTGCGGCGAAAAGCTCACCGAGTGCCCGGGCAGGCGCACCAGCGCGGCGTTCTCTTCGAGCGCGCCATCCTGGGCCAGCCTGCGCAGCGCGGCATTGAACGGCCGCGGGGCAAGCTTGAGGCGGCTCTTGAGCTCCTCGCGCGGCATACCGCGGCGCAGCGGGTTGGCCTTGTGGTAGGCCCCCACCTCTTGCAGTGCCTTCTCGCGCAGGGCCTGCCAGGCGGGCATGAGCGCCGCCAGCAGGTCGGCCTGGGGCGCGGGCTCGCCCGCCTCGAGCAAGACGAGCTGACCCGTTTCGAGCAGCTCCTTCAGCGCGGCGGCAGCCTGGGGCGGCTCTAAGCGCGAGCGCTGCGCGGCCTCTTTGAGCGTGACCACTCCCAGCGCCTGGAAAGCCGAAGCCAGCACTTCGGCCGGGGCGCCGCGGCGAAGCGACTCGAGCGCGGCGATGGCGGCCTCGTCGAAGCGGCGGTGGCGCCTGGGCTGCGGGTCGGTCACCTCGCCCCCGCCGAGCGTCTCGGAGGGGGAGGGGCGGCGCAGGATGTAGCGGTCGCCGCGCACGGCCACCACCGGCTCGCGCAACTCCAGTTGCAGCCAGCCCTCGCCGCCCGGCGGGAGTTCTTCCGCGCCCAGCAGGCGCACGCGGGCCAGCACCTCCGCCGAGCCGGTGAAGAACTTCACTTCGGCGCTGTGGCGCAGCGGCCCAGAGGCATCTGCCAGCAGCTTGAAGTGCACATCCAGCAGGCGCGTGGGCCGGTAGCGGCCCGGGTGAGCCAGCACCTGCCCGCGGCGGATCTGCTCCACATCCAACCCGCTGATGTTCACCGCCGTGCGGCTGCCGGGGACGGCCGTCTGTTCCTTCTTTTTATGGGTCTGCAGGCCGCGGATGCGCCCGCGCAGCCCCGAGGGTTGCAGTTCGATCTCCTCGCCCAGCCGGAGCGCGCCGTCGATCAGCGTGCCGGTCACCACCGTGCCGAACCCGGCGATGGTGAACACGCGGTCCACGCTCAGGCGGGCGCGGCCCAGGTCGGGGCGAGGAGGGCGGAGGGCCAGGGCCGCCTCCAGGGCGCGCGCCAGTTCGGGCAGGCCGGCGCCCGTGCGCGCCGAAACAGGCACGATGGGTGCATTCTCCAGCACGCTGCCCTGCACGGCCTGGCGCACGTCCAGTTCCACCAGCTCCAGCCAGTCGGAATCGGGGGCCAGGTCGGTTTTGGTGAGGGCGATCACCCCGCCCTCGATTTTCAGCAGGTCGAGGATCGCCAGATGCTCGCGCGTTTGCGGCATGACGCCCTCGTCTGCGGCGACGACGAACAGGGCGGCATCGATGCCGCCCACGCCCGCCAGCATATTCTCGATAAAATCGCGGTGGCCGGGCACGTCCACAATGCCCACTGTCTCGCCGCCGGACAGGGTCATCCAGGCGAAGCCCAGGTCAATGGTCATCTCCCGCTCCTGCTCTTCCTTGAGCCGGTCGGGATGGATGCCCGTTAAGGCGGCTACCAGGGTCGATTTCCCGTGGTCAACGTGCCCCGCCGTGCCGATGACGTGCATACGCCGCTAGCCGGAGCGCCCAAAGGCGCGGTCGAATTCTTCGATCCACTCGTGCGCCGAGGCCAGCAGGCCCTGCAAGCGCTTTTCCGTCTCGGCTTTGATCAGTTGCAGCGTGTCTTGAATATCCTGCAGGGAGTCTTCGAGGGCGGTCGTGCGCTCGTTGACGCGCTCGAACAACTGCGCCTGCTCGCGCTGCTGCTCTTCCTGCACCAGCGAGTAGTTCGTCCAGCGTTTCTGGTCATCGGCGCGGAAGGCCACCCACTCCTGGCGGAAGCGCTCCTCGTTCAGCCGCTGCATCTCGGTGATCTCGTTGATGCGCCGCTCGAAGCGTTGGGTGATCTCTTCGAAGTTCTCCTGGGCGCGGCGCACCGAGCGCTGCAACGCATCCAGCGCCTGCACCTGCGAATCCAGCCCGACCGACTGGCGCTCGATGGCCTCGAAGCGGCTCTGCCAGTCTTTCCAGATGCGCTCGCGCTCCAGCTGGGCCATGTTTTGCTTGTCAATGAAGGCCGCGATCGTCTGCCTGCGCTCGCCCTCGGCGGCCTGCAGGTCGTTGATGCGTTGGTCGAGCTTGCGCACGCTGTCGGTGTTCAGGTCCACCTTGCCGCGCTGTTCATCCAAACGCTTGCGGATGGCCGTCACCTCGCCCTGCAAGTCGGCCAGGCGCTTGGCATCTTGCCGCTGGCCTTCTTCGAGCAGTTTTTGCGAGCGGCGGTATTCTTCGTCTGACCGGCGCGCCTCGAGGAGCTTCACTTCCATCTCTTCGATCAGGCGCGAGAGGCGGAAATCTTCTTCCACGCGGCTCTGCAGGTTCTTGCGCAGTTCCGGGATCGGTTCGAGGCCTTTGCGCACCTCGCCGATGGCCTTGTTGAGCAGTTCCAGGTCGCCCAGGCGCACCCTTTCCACCTCGCGGTCGTGGTCGGTGCGGATTTTCTCGATGTTCTCAAGGTTGCGCGTCAGGTCGATGCGCAGCTGAGCGAGGGCGGCGTCGAGCTGGTCGAAGCGCGAGAGCACCGTGTTCAGGCGCACCACCTCGCTGGTGGTGTCTTTCACCTGCTGCTTCAACTCGGGCTGGGTGTCTTCGAGGGCGGCCAGGCGCTGCTCTAAGGTGCTGATGATCTCTTTATCCTTGCGGCGTTCGTTTTCGATAAATTCGAGACGCTTTTGCAATTGCTCTGGGTCCATCTTGATTTCCTGTGAGTGAGTGATCCGTGAATATGCCCGCGGGGGCGGTGATTTTCGCTTGAATAGATTAAATTATACCTTACGAACCCTGTGGAAAAGTTACCTGGCTTTGAAACCGGCCTTGCGCCGAGAGGGCTCTGCCTCACGGCAGGCGCGTGAAGGCTTTCAGCATGCCCGCCAGCAGCGGTAGGAAGAGCCGCGGCGCAAAGCCGATGATCAACAGCGCGGCGGCCCCGGCGATGATCAACGCACTTTGCAGGCGGCCTTCCTGAAAGCGGCGCGGGCCAAAGTAACCGCCGGTGAGCACGGCCAGCAGGCGAAATGCGCTGAACAGCAGCCCCACCATGCCTGCCAGCACCCAAACAGCCGTGAGCGGCGACTGCCCGGCCACTTCCTGAAGCAGGACGATGCGAATCGGGAAGGCCGCGAGCAGCGGCAGCCCGCCCAGGGTGAGCACCGCAGCAGCCAGCCCCGCCGAGGCGGTGGGCAGCTCCTCGGCAACGCGCTCGAGGCTCTCATAATCCAGGCTGCGGCCCGTCTTGAGCAGCGCAGCCGAGCACAGCGCCCACAGCCCCATGGCGATGACGCGCGGCAGGAAGATCATGGTGAAGATCTCGCCGCCCAGGTGGCTGTTGAGGCTCACCGCAAGCAGCGAGAAGCCCGTTTCCACAATCATCGCGTAGCCGAAAAGCCGCCCCAGGTTGCGCTGGAAGAGCGACCAGACCCCGGCCGTCACCACCATCAAAGCCCCGCCCAGCCGCAGGATCAGGTACAGCTGGGAGGCGTTGCGCAGCCAGCCGTAGGCGTTGATGAAATCCAGCCCAAGCAGCAGCGCGGTGGTCGGCAAGACGAGGTAAAGGAACCCCACCGCATAGGGGGGCGCCTGCCCGGCGAGCAGCGGCACCCAGGTGTAAAACGGGAAGATGGCCAGCCAGAAGGCGAACCCCAGCCCAAGGAAGATGCTCGCCAGCGAGACGAGCGTGGCATCGGCAGGGTTGGCCTCCACCCCAGAGAGCGCCCACCCGGCCAGCAGGATGAACGGCATCGCCAGGGTCTGGAAGATCAGGTAACGCAGCACTCCCTGCCCGATGCGCGCTTCGCCGGGCGTGATGAGCATCGGGATGCTCAGGAGGACGGCCATTTCGATCAACAGCGCGGCAAAGAGGAATGGCTCCACGGCAACGGCCGCCACCAGCAGCGCCACCATCCCCAGCCCGTAAGGGACGATCTGCCGGTGCCCGCCCGCCGAGAGCGTCCCGGCGAACCAGAAGCCCGCGATGGCGTAGAAGAACGTCAGCAGGGGGCGGTCGGCTTCGGCCAGCACCAGCCGCCGACCGGCAATGTTCATCACCGGTTCGAGCTCGAACAGCAGGCGGCCCAGGCGCAGCGCCTTCCCGATGGGCAAAACCAGGGCCAGCCCGGCCAGCGCCAGGCACAACCCGGTGGCGACGAAGACGACCATCCCCGAGCGCTTGCGGCCAAACCACAGGCCGACGGCCGCCAGCCCGGGCAGGAAGATCCACAGCAGGGCCGCGCTCACTCGCCCCCCTCCATGCCGGGCGCGGCCAGCAGGTAAGCGCCGACGAGGGCCAGCCCCAGCGTGATGATTGCCTGCAGCCCCGCCACCAGGACGGATGTCTCTACGGCGGCGTAGAGAATCTCGAAGCCGGAGAGCGCGGTGAGCAGCCCCAGGATGACGCGCATGGGGCGGGTGCTCATCCCCAGGTGAAGCAGCCCCGCGCCGATGAGGATCAACCCGCCTTGCAGGCTCTGCGGGTCAATCAACGCGAACCCCTGCACCAGCGGCGTCACCGAAACAACCAGGATGACCACCAGCCCGGCGGCCAGGGTGCGGAAGACCGCCCTGGATGCCCCCGGCGCGGCCTCTTCGCGCAGGCCCTCCTCGGGCTGCGATGCGCTCAGGGCGGCCCCGGCCATCCAACCGGCCACCAGTTTGACCACCGCCAGCCCAAACGGCCAGATGGTGCCGACCAGCCAGAACACGCCCACGTATTGAATGGCCAGCGCCAGGATGCTGTAGCGCCAGTTCTGACTGACGAGCAGCACCACGCTGCACAGCGCCACGAGGATGACGGGGAAAACTTCGAGCCGCTCGAGGATTGTCATCGCGCCAGCCTGGATCGAAGCAAAGAGATCAGCAGCGCCAGCAGCACCAGCGCCCAAAGCACACCGCCGTCGCCTTCGAGAATTTCGGTGAGCACCTGGATGACCTGCAGCAGTCGCCGGTAGAGCCACCAGATCAACCCGTAGAGCCAGCGCAGGCTGAAGAGGCGCGCGAGCGCCCCCCCGACCGATTGCGTTGCGCTCGAATAAAAACGGCTGACGGCGTCGTCGCGCGTGGTGCGGCGCTGCCAGTAGCTCAGCGCCGTCCAAAGCAGCCCGGCGGCGACCAGCGAGAGCGGCCCGGCCCAGAAGATGCCCGGCCCCAGCGAGCCGGGCCAGCCAAGCAGGCCGGTGAACGCCAGCGCGAGGGCGGGCACTGCCAGCCCCAACGGGTACATGGCCTGGATCCAGCGCTCCATCCTGGCCAGGTCTTCGCCCGGCATGAAGATGAACTTCAGGTAGCCCAGGAAGAGCAGCGAATGCGCCGCCAGGAGCAGTACCTGCCAGAAGTTGAACGGCGTTGCGAACACCCCTGCCCAGCCGCCCGCCCCCGGGGTGAACGGCAGGCCCGAAAGCCCAACCACAGCCAGGGCGGGCAGGAAGAGAATCTGCCGCCGGCGGGCCGAATAGAGGAAGAGCAGGCTGCCCGGCAGGATGAGCAGCATCCCCCAGGCCAGGCTGGAGCGCGGCTGCCCCTGGATGACGCTGGCCACCGCCAGCCCCCCGAGGGCGATCAGCCAATACGGCCGCCCGCCGAGTTCGTCGCCGGCCCCGGCCCACATTGCCGCGCTGTAGAGGGCGGCCAGTGCCGTGAAGCCCAGCAGCAGGCCTTTCACCTCGGCGGGGACGCTCTCGGCGGGCAGGCGCGCCAGCACCACCAGCGCCGCTGCCGCAGAGACGATGCGCAGTGTGGTTCCCAGCCCGCGCCGCCGGATGATCCCCAGATCCGGCAGGTGCAGCGGAAGGACCCCCAGGCGCAGCCCGGCAGCCAGCAACAGCAGCAGCGCAGCCGCGGGCGGCAGGGTGGCGAAGGTGGGCGGCAGGTTTTGCCCGCGGCAGACCAGGGCGGCCACCAGCACCAGCACGGTGCCGGTGACGCGGAAGGTGGACATGATCACCGTCTGGATCCCCAGGGTGCGGTTATTGCTGTTTGCCTGCAGGATGACCAGTTCGAGCAGGTCGATCAACGTCCAGGTGAGGGTGAGGGTGAGCAGGTTGGCCGAGAGGACCGCCAGCATGCCCATGGAGCACAACGAGAGCACCCCGGCCCAGGCATAGGGGCTGGCGGCAGGCTCCAGGCGGGCCGAGGCCGTGAGCAGCACGGCCAGGGCGACCGCCCCGATGGAGAAGTAATAAGGCCAGGAATTGCCGTCTAATCCCAGGATGGGAGAATCGATGAACACCGAAAACGGCAGCCAGTTGCCCAGCGAGGTTTGCTGCGGAAGGCGCCAGCGCAGGAAGACGGTGACTGCCGCGGCGGCCAGGCTGGTGAGTGTGCCGATCACCCAGGCGTAGCCCACGCTCGGGCGCAGGCGCTGGAGAGTCAAGATACCAAGCGCCGCCAGGAGCAGCAAGGCAGGAGGCAGGAGCGGAAGCAAGTCTTAGAGCACCTCGGCAAACGGTTTGCGCCGCAAGAAGGTTCCCTGCCCGCGGCGGCCCAGCCAGCGTTCGCCATCCACAATGAGCTGCCCGCGCAGGAAGACCTTTTCGGGGTAGCCGGTCAGTTCCCAGCCCTCGTAGAGGTTGTAATCGGTGCGGTGCCGGGCGTGCGCCACGCCGTATGTCAGGCGCTTGTGCGGGTCCCAGAGCAGAATATCGGCATCGGCGCCGGGCACCAGCGCGCCCTTGCGCGGGTAAAGCCCGAAGATGCGCGCCGGGTTGGTGGCGGTGAGGGCCACGAACTGGTTGGGGGTGAGTATCCCGCTGCCCACGCCCCTGGTCCAGAGGATAGGCAGGCGGTCGCCCACGCCGGGCAGGCCGTTGGGAATGCGCGTGAAATTGCCCTCGCCGAGTTCCTTGCCGGGGATGGCCACGGGCACGCCCTCGTAGTCGATCGGCCGCGTGCCGTCGAAGAAGAACGGGCAGTGATCGGTGGCGACGACCTGGATGGTGCCATCCGCCAGGCCCTGCCAGAGGCGCTTGCGGTCGGCAGCCCCGCGCAGCGGCGGTGAGCAGACCCACTTGGCCCCATCAGGCTCGCTCAACTTCTCATCGGTGAAGCAGAGATACTGCGGGCAGGTCTCGCCCATCACCGCCAGGCCCTGCTTGAGCGCGTAAGCCAGCTGGTCCACCTCGCCGGCGGCGTTCATGTGCACCACATAAAGCGGCGCGCCCGTCTGTGCCGAAAGGGCCGCCCCGCGCAGCACGGCTTCCACCGCGCCCCAGGCCGGGCGGGTACGCGCGTGCCATTCGGGCGTGGTGTTGCCCGCCTCGAGGGCTTCGGCTACCAACACCTCGATCACATCGCCGTTTTCGGCGTGCAGGAGTGTGAGCAAGCCGAGCTTGCGCGCCGCGCGCATGACGCGAAAGATATCGCCATCCGGCAGGCGCAGGCGGTTATTATAGGCGGTGAAGACTTTGATGGACGTGATCCCCTCTTCGAGCAGGATGGGAAGCTCATCCAGCGTGTGTTCGTAGAGGCGGGTGATGTTCATGTGAAAGCCGTAATCCACCGCGGCTTTACCGCCCACGCGGGCGTGCCAGGCCTCCACGCAGGCGCGCAGAGAGGGGTGGTCTTGCGAGATGAAGTCGATCACCGTGGTGGTGCCGCCGAAAGCGGCGGCCTTGTGGCCGGTGTAATGGTCATCGGATGACACCGTGCCGAACATGGGCAGGTCGAGGTGGACGTGCACGTCCACGCCGCCGGGCATCACCAGCCTGCCGCGCGCGTCGATCACCCCGGCCCCGGGCGGGGCCTGCAGGTCCGCGCCGATGAGGGCGATCTGCTCGCCTTCCACGAGCAGGTCGGCCTGGAAGGTCTCGCCGGCTGTCACCAGCGTGCCGCCTTTGATCAGGAGCGTCATGGCTGGCTGCTCCGCGCGTGGCTTTCGAGGCTGTCGAAGAGCGCCCGCACCGAGGCCGAAACCTGCTCGACGGCGCGCTCGAAGGCTTCGCGGTTGGCCTTCGAGGGCGCGCGGTAGCCGCTGACTTTGCGCACAAATTGAAGCGCAGCCTCGCGGATTTCATCATCGCTGGGCGGCCGCTCGGCAGAACGCAGCTTGCGAATGTTTCTACACATAAAAATCTCCTCGCGTAATAAGTATAAACCGTCCAATGAAATATGGTATAAAAACCGGAAAAGGTAAGCCCGTGTGGTGCGCTTGAAGTTGAGGTGATCTGCCTTGAAGCCGCTCTACATATCACCTGGCGGAGAGTTCCTGTTCCATTCCACCAGCGACGAATCGGTGGACGTGTGGGATTTGCGCGACGGTGCTTACGTGCGCGCGCTTCCGGGCGGCCTGCTGGGCGTGGAGCGAAGCGGCCGGCGGCTGCTGACCGGCTCTTCCGGCGGCGCGGTGAAGGCCTGGGAGGCATGCACCGGGGCCGAATGTGCGTTGAAGGCCCTGGATGCCGCGGAGCTCAGCCTGCACCAGCGCTTTGTGGCCGCCCCCGACCGCTACAAGCTGCTCATCGAGCTGCGCGATGCGCTGGGAATCGAGCCTAAACGGGTGGTGCGCATCGAGCATGACCCGCGCTATTACCCTGCCCTCGAGGCCTGCGCGCTTGCGCCCGACGACCGCTCGCTGGTCGTCACCCTGGCCGGCGAGGTGGCCGGGCAGGGCTGGGCCAGCGGCCTGTGCGTGGACCTGGCCAGCGGGGCGCGGCGCTTCAAGTTCAAGGTGAACAAATTTCGCAGCCTGCCGCCGTTCAACTTTTCGCGCGAGCACAACCTGCTCATGATCAGCGATGATATCTATCACCTCTCGGTTTTTGACCTTTCCACCGGCCATATCGCCGGTGAAACCTGGGTGAGCGGGTTCACCAACGTGGCCGCCGCCATGGTGAGCGACCCGCGCCTGGTGGCGGTGAGCGTGTGGGGGCCGGTGGCCAGCACGGCCGTCTCGCCCTTCGAGGTGCAAATTCTCAACCTGGGGCGCATTTCTGCCGGCGGGATGCGCCGCGCCGCGGTGGAGGCGGTGCTCCCCGAGCCGCAGGCCGTGCACGGCCTGTTTTGCGCGCCAGACGGCATTCATCTGGCCAGCCTGCTGGAGAGCGGCGTGATCCATTGGTGGAACCTGGCCGCCGGGCAGGTGGAGGCCACCTTCGCGGCGCCGTGGATCGTATGAGCAGGCGCGGAGTGGATTTTATCGGCGTGGGCGTGGGCGCGTTGATCGTTGACGACGCGGGCCGGCTCTTCCTGGCGCAACGCGGCCCGCAGGCCAAGAACGAGCGCGGCCTTTGGGAGTTCCCCGGCGGGTCGGTGGAGTTTGGCGAGCGCCTGGCCGATGCCCTGCGGCGCGAGATGCGTGAGGAGTTCGGCATCGAGGTGGAGGTGCTCGAGCTGCTCGACGTGGTCGATCACATCCTGCCGGAGGAAGGCCAGCATTGGGTTTCGCCCACCTTTCTCTGCCGGGTGCGCTCGGGCGAGCCTGCTATCCGCGAGCCGGGCAAGTGCAGCGCCATCGGCTGGTTTGCGCCCGAGGATGTGCCCGCGCAGCTCAGTCTGGTGAGCCGCGAGAACCTGGCTCATTACCTGGCAAGGGGAGAGAAGGCCACCCCGCCCCCAGGCGGCGGGGTGCACACCCGAGCGGAGCCGGGTGAAAAAACAGATCCGCCATTGGATGAGAGCATATGGAATTCTTAAGCGGCGTGCCGGGCTGGGCCTGGGCAGTTCTTTTCTTTGTCGGGATTATCTTCGCTTACGGAGTGGCGAACCGCCGCTGGCGCGAGGAAGAGCGCCGCGAAGAAGAAATGCAGAAGAAGGCCCAGGAGCATGCCGGGCGCACCCCGGCAGCCGAGTTGAAAGTGAAAGACAAAGACGGGGAAGAGAAGGAGACGAAGTAGAACCCCAGCCGGGTTCTTTTATTGAAGAAGAAACGACTGAAGTCGTTACTACGCAGAAAAGCAAATCTTCTCTTGTCGCAACGACTTCAGTCGTTCTCCTCTTGATTGCCAAAACCTCGCCTGCGCAAAGCAGCCCTGTTCTTCGCCTTGAGCCACCACTTCAACCGTTTCTCCGCTCGAGGCCTCCCAGCAGGGCCAGGATCGCCGGATCGATGGGCAGCTCGGGGAGCTGCTCGGCCTGGTAGGCCCCGGCGCGCAGGGCGCGCTCGCGCAGCGTCTTCCAGAGCACCTCGCGCTCTTCCGAGCGAACTGCCAGCTCGCTCACTGAACGGGCGCGCATCAGCATCTCGCCGGTGGTGTAGAGGAAGGTGATTCTTCGCCAGTTCCGCGCCAGGATGGGCTGCGGTAGGAGTTCCAGCGGACCGAGCTGCACCTTGTAATACTCCTCGCGGGCGCGGGGGTGTTCGGGTTCGTCGCGCAAAAGCTCGCCGCGCGTGGTCAACTCGACGCCGCGCACGGGCGCATACGTCTCGATGCGCCAGCGGTGCTCCTCGCCGAACGGCCCGGCCTGGTAGAAGGCCAGGTAATCCACCTGGACCACCTTCGGCGCGGTGCGCAAGGGAATGCGGTACCAACCCAGCAGGCGCGCGATTTCGAAATCGCGCACCGAAGGCAGGTATGCCACCAGGACAAGGGAGGTTGGGTCGATGGCGCTCAATGAGAGAGAACCTTTTCCCGATTATTATACAGAGGTTTGCGCGCCGCCTGGTCTATAATGGAAGCGGGAGGGTTAGCCGATGAAAATTCTCACCATTTTGGGAAGCCCGCGCCGCAAGGGCAACACCGCGGCGGTGCTGGCCCGCTTTGAGCGCCTGGCGGCGGCCGAGCACAGCGTCGAGCGCATCAACATCACCGATTACGAGGTGCGCGGTTGCCTGGGCTGCGACTCGTGCTTCAAGAACCTGGAAGAACCCGGCTGCAAGCAAAAGGACGACGGCGTGGCCCTGCTCGAGCGCATTCTGGCAGCCGACGTGGTGATCTACGCTTCGCCGCTCTATTGCTGGAGCTATTCGGCGCAGCTCAAAGCCCTGCTAGACCGGCATTATTGCCTGGTGAAGTGGCAGGAAGGCCAAAAAGCCGCCGCCTTGATGCAGGGTAAAACCGCGGCGCTGCTCGTCACCTGCGGCGACGCCGTCGAAAACAACGCCGACACGATTCAAATCGAGTTCGAGCGCGAGATGGAGTACCTGGGCTGCCGGGTGCTCGGCAAGTACATCGTGCCCCACTGCACGCTGCCCAAAGCGCTCGGCGAGAAGGCCGCCCGCACGGCCCAGGAGATGTTCGCGGACCTCCAGGCGATGAGCTGAAGACAGAGGAGGGTGCAATAAAGAGGGCGGACACACCTCCGCCCTCTTTTTGCTGCAAGAAAGGATCGGCCTAGCCCAGCCCGGCTTTGCGGTTGAACTCGGTGATCTTCGCGTCGATCTCGCCGACCTGCTTCTGCACGTCGGTCCAGTAGTTCGGGTCATACCACTGCGCCTGGACTTCCTCGTAGGTCTTGCCCTGCTGCTCCACCCAGGTGAAGTACTTGAGGTTGTGGATGCGTTTGCGCTCGGCGTAGCCAAGCTCGAGCAGGTTGTCGGTGCTCTGCCCGTGCAGCGCTCCGGCGAAGGCCTCGGCGGCATCGTAGGGGGTGAAGGCGCCAAACTGCTGGCGGTATTCCTCCAGGCGCGTGCCGTAGAGTTCCATCGAGTCGGTCAGCACGGTCAGCACCACGTCGTGCTCGGTGAGCTCGTAATACTTGGCGAACTTGATCGCCGAGAGCACGTTGGCGATGCCCGAGAAACCAAGCAGGTCGAGGCGGCTGAGGGTGCTTTCCGGCACGCCTTTGCGCTTGAGGTATTCCTGCCCTGCCGGCTCATTGAACAGGCGGGCGATCTTCACCACGTCGTTATCGTCGATCGCCACCACCAGGTCGGTATTCTTGACGTTGTGGATCCAGGGCACGTGTTTATCGCCGATGCCCTCGATGCGGTGCGCCCCGAAGCCGTTCTGCAGCAGGGTGGGGCACTGCAGCGCCTCGCTGGCGATGATCTTGCTGGTGGGGAAGACCTGCTTCATGTAATCGCCGCAGGCAATCGTCCCCGCCGAGCCGGTGGTGAGCGCCACGCCGCGGTAGGCATCACGGGGGCCAAGCTCGGCGCGCAGCACTTCTTCCATGGCGTGCCCGGTCACATCGTAGTGCCACAGGTAGTTGCCAAATTCCTCGAACTGGTTGAAGATCATCAAATCCTGGCCGGATTTGCGCAGCTCCCAGCACTTGTCGAAGATTTCCTTGACGTTCGATTCGCTCCCCGGCGTGGCGATGACCTCGCCGGCGATCTTCGAGAGCCACTGGAAGCGCTCCTGGCTCATCCCTTCGGGGAGGATGGCGATCGACTGGCAGTCGAGCAGCGCCGAGTCGTAAGAGCCGCCGCGGCAGTAGTTGCCGGTGGAAGGCCAGACGGCCTTTTGGGTGATCGGGTCGAACTGCCCGGTCACCAGGCGCGGCACCAGGCAGCCAAAGGCCGCGCCAACCTTATGCGCGCCGGTGGGGAACCATTTGCCGATGAGGGCGATCACCCTGGCGCGCGTGCCGGTGAGGCTGGAGGGGAATTCGATGTAATTCACCCCGCCAAAGAGACCGCCCTTCGCCACGGGCTGGTTCTTCCAGGTGATGCGGAACAGGTTCACCGGGGCCACGTCCCACAGCCCGGTCTGCTCCAGCTTCGCGCGAATCTCCGCCGGGATGAGGGCCGGGTTCTTCATCTGCGCAAAGGTGGGGATGCGGATCCCGCGCTCGCGCACGCGCTGCACGGCATGTTCGAGCCGGTCGGGATGGACGGTCAGATCAATGGTTGCCATTCGGTTGCTTCTCCTGTCAGATTTTGATCGATGAAAAGAGGATGCTCATCCCATGGGTGAGTCATCCTCTTTTGCTTCATTGGGTAATGTCTTTTCGCTTTTCGGGGGCTTCGCGCACGATGTACAGCGGCCGGCCCTTCACTTCATCATAAATGCGGCCGATGTACTCGCCCAGGATGCCCAGGCAGATGAGCTGCACCCCGCCGAGGAAGAGCACCATCACCAGCGTGGTGGCCTGCCCGAGGAATTCCTGCCGGCCCATCAGGCGCTCGATGACCACCACGGGGATGAAGATCATCGAAAGGCCCGCGGCCGCAAAGCCGATCCACGTGGCCAGCTGCAGGGGGAAGTAAGAAAACCCCGTGATGGCGTTGAGCGCCAGGCGCAGCATCTTCTTGAAGGGGTACTTGGTCGATCCGGCAAAGCGCGCCGCGCGCTTGTAGGGCACGCCGATCTGCCGGAAGCCCACCCAGGCCGACATGCCGCGCAAGAAGCGGTCGCGCTCGCGCATCGAGTTCATCACGTTCACCACTTTGCGATCCATCAGGCGGAAGTCGCCCGTGTCGAGCGGGATTTTCACATCGGTGATGCGGAAGATCAGGCGGTAGAACAGCGAGGCGGTGAAGAGCTTGAACCAGCTTTCGCCCTCGCGTTCGGCGCGCACGGCATAGACCACCTCATACCCCTCGCGCCATTTGGCGACCAGTTCGGCGATCACCTCCGGCGGGTCCTGCAGGTCTGAGTCGATGATCACCACCGCGTCGCCGCTGGAGTAATCCAATCCGGCGGTGGCGGCAATTTGATGGCCGAAGTTGCGCGCGAAGATGAGCGGCTTGACGTGCGGGTCCTGCGCGGCCAGCTCGCGGATCTTCTCGGAAGAGCCGTCGGAGGAGCCGTCGTCCACCAGGATCAGCTCCCAGGTCTCGCCCAGGCTTTCCATCACCGCGCTGATGCGCCGGTGCAGTTCGGGGAGGATTTCGCATTCGTTGAACACCGGCGCGACGATCGTAAAGACAGGGTTCATGCAGTGTGCCTTTCCGTAAAAAACCCGGCGTTGGTGCAGTTCATTCAAGACGAATTATAACCCAGACTGCATATTGTCTGACAGGTGCGTCTGAGGTGAGAAAAAGCATTCCAGCGTAGTTCTAAGCCTTTAGAACGGATAACAAAGCAGGCGGAGGGCGCCCCGCCTGCTCATGTTCTGTGATGGTTTCGTTTGCCTGCCTTCGGCTCAGATGTTCAGCAGCCTCTTCACCGCCGCGAGGTTCGGCTCGATGACCGGGGCCTCGTGCACCGCCTGCATGGCGGCGCGCACGTCCTTGAGCCCCGAGCCGGTGATGAGCACCAGCACGGGGTCTGCGCCGGTCACCAGGCCAAGCCCGAGCGCCTTCACCAGCCCTGCGTATGCCGCCGCGCCGGCCGGTTCGGAGAAGATGCCCGCCGGGCCCATCGCGGCGATGGCCTGCAGAATCTCGGCGTCGCTCACGGTGAGGTACGTGCCGCCCGTCTCGCGCGCGGCGCGCACCGCGCGAACGCCGTCGCGCGGCAGGTCCACGGCGATCGAGTCGGCCAGGGTCTGCGCCGCCACGGGGGTGATTCTCTCACCGCCGGCATGAAAGGCGTTCGCCACGGCCGCCGAACCCTCGGCCTGCACGCCGATGATGCGCGGAAGCTGCTCGATCCAGCCGAGGTTGAGGAGGTCCTTGAAGCCCTTGTGAATGCCCGAGATGATGTTGCCGTCGCCCACCGAGACGAACACGCACAGCGGCCGTTCAAAACGGTTGGGCAGCAGCACCTGCTCCCAGATCTCCAGGGCGGCGGTTTTCTTTCCCTCGGCGGTGAAGGGGTTGTAGCCCGTGTTGCGGCAGTACCAGCCGAACTCTTGGGCGGCCTGCACCGTCAGGTCGAAAGCCTCATCGTAGGTGCCGTCCACCAGGATGACCTGCGCCCCAAAGACGAGGAGCTGCGCAATTTTGGCGGGCGGGGCCGTGCGCGGCGCGAAGATGGTGGCGGGCTGCCCGGCGGCGGCCGCCATGCAGGCCAGGGCCGCCCCGGCGTTGCCGGTGGAGGCCGTCACCACCCGTTCCGCGCCGATCTCGCGGGCGCGCGCCACCACCACCGCGCTGGCGCGGTCCTTGAAGGAGGCGCTGGGGTTGCGGCCGTCGTCTTTGATCCACAAGCGTTCCAGGCCAAGGCGGCGCGCCAGCAGCGGCGGCTGGTAAACGGGCGTCCAGCCGGCGGCGCGCAGCGGCGTGCCCCACGAGAGGGGGTCGCCCACCGGCAGCAGCGGCAGGTAACGCCAGAGCGAAGGCTCCGTCGAGGCAGCCAGCCGCTCGGGCGAAAGCTCGCGGCGGATGCGCAGCGAAGGGAGGACAACATCCAGGTTGCCGCCGTCGCGCGGGCAGGTGTAGATCTGGTCGAGCGGGGGGTATTCTTCTCCACAAATGGAGCAGCGATAGCCGGTGAATTTCGTCTCGGGCATCAGGTTCCTCGTTGGTTGGGGGGCTTCACATGCCGCGTTCGCCGCGGATGTACGGAATGCCCAGCGCGGTCGGCGCGCCCAGGCGTTTGCGGATCGCCTCGCGCGAGCCGATCACCAGCACGATGATGGTGAAGGCGTAGGGCAGCATTTCCAGGAAGAAGCCCCAGTAGGGGTTGTAATAGAAGGGGTTGGGCGCGCCGAAGAGCATCATCGGGCCCTGGATATCCAGCACAAGCCGGCGCAGCGCGCCGAAGACATACGAGCCGAAGGCCGCGCGCAGCGGGTCCCACTGGGCGAAGATCACCAGGCCGATGGCGATCCAGCCCTGCCCGGCGGTGGTCAGCTCGCTGAACCAGCCGGGCGAGATGGCCAGGCTGATGGTGGCGCCGGCCAGCCCGGCCAGCAGGCCGCCGACAAAGACATACAGGTAGCGCAGCGCGTACACGTTCACGCCCAGCGAGTCGGCCGCCGCGGGGTATTCGCCCACTGCTCGCAGGTGCAGGCCCGGGCGGGTGCGGTTGATGATGTACCAGGCCACCGGCACCAGCACGTAGCCCAGGTATACCGAAAGCTTCTGGTCGGTGAAGAAAACCGGCCCGATGAGGGGTATCTGGCTGAGCAGCGGGACGGTGAGCGTGGGGATGAGCGTCACCGTGCCGGCTTTGGAGAGACCCTCGCCCAGCACCAGGCTGATGCCGGTTGCCAGAAAGCCCAGCGAAAGCCCCGAGACCACCTGGTCGGCCTGAAGGGTGATGCTGATGAAAGCGTGCACCTGGCTGATCAACCCGGCCGCCAGCATGGCCACCAGCACGCCCAGCCAGGGGCTGCCGGTGCGCGTGGCCACGCTGAAGGCGCTCATCGCGCCAATCAGCATCATGCCTTCCATGCCCAGGTTCATCACCCCGGCGCGTTCAGAGAAGATGCCGCCCAGCGTGGCAAACAGGAGCACCGTTCCGGTGGCGACGCCTGCCTGCAGAATGATGATGAGGTTCATTCGGCCTCCTCGCGGCGGACGATGCGGATGTGATAGCGCAGGAGGAAGTCACTGGCGATCAACGTCACCAGGATGATGCCGTTCATCATTTTAGGGATGCCCGAGGGCTGAATTTCGCGCCCGGCCAGGATGAGCGCCCCGAAGAGGATCGAGACGGGAATGATGGCAAACGGGTTGAGCTTGGCGAGCCAGGCCACGATGATGCCGGTGAAGCCGTACCCGGGCGAAATGGCGCCTTGCAGGCGGTGCACCACGCCCGAAATTTCCGACATGCCCGCGATGCCCGCGATGGCCCCCGAAATCATCATCACCAGCACCGTGTTGCGCGCGATGGAAATGCCCGCGTACTGCGCGGCGCGCGGGTTATCGCCCACCAGGCGGATCTCATATCCCCACTGGCTGCGGTAAAGAATCAGCCAGACGACCACCGCCGCGATGAGCGCCAGCACCAGCCCGAAATGCGTGGTGAGCCCGCGGAAGAGCGGCACCTGCGCGGCAAAATCCGTCAGGCGCGGGAGCCAGGCGTTCTTGGGGAACATGCGCGACATCTGAAACCCGCCCTCCGTCCAGACGGCGAAGATCCAGTAATTATTCCAGGAGACGGCGATGTAGTTCATCATCAAGGTGGAGATGACCTCGTTGACGTTGAACCTGGCTTTCAAGATGCCCGGGATGAAGCCCCAGATCGCCCCGCACAGCGCCCCGAAGAAAACCATCGTGGCGATATACAGCCAGGTGGGGGCCGTTTCGGGCAGCAGCGGGGTGAGCACCACGGCGCTGGCGCCAAACGCGCCGATGAAGAACTGCCCCTCGGCGCCGATGTTCCACAGCTTCATGCGGAAGGCCAGCGTGCAGGCCAGCCCCACCAGCATGAGCGGGATGGCCTTGACGAGTGTGTCAGAGATCACCCCCAGGCTGCCGAACGAGGCTTTGGCGATGTAAGCGTAGGTGGCCCAGGGGTCGCCGCCGGCGATGGTCAGGATGAGCGCGCCGATGAGCAGAGCGATGGCGACCGACAGCAGCGAGAGGAAAACCGGGTACCAGCGCGGAGGCTGTTTGAGACGCGGCTCCAAGACAATTCGATAGGGGAAGCGGTTCAAAAAGCTGCCGCGCCCGAGGCCCTGCTCAGCCATGCGGCACCTCCGCGGAGCGAATCTGTTCCTGGCGCGAACCGGTCATCATCAAGCCAATCTCATCCACGTTTCCATCGTTGACCTCGCCCATAATTTGGCCTTCATAGATCACAGCCACGCGGTCGCTCAAGGCGATCAATTCTTCCAGCTCTTCCGAGATGAGCAAAATGGCGGCCCCGGCGTCGCGCTGAGCCAGCAGCAGGCGGTGCACGCCCTCGATGGCGCCCACGTCCAGCCCACGCGTGGGCTGCATGGCGATCATCAGCGCCGGGGCGCTGGAGATTTCGCGCGCCAGGATGACGCGCTGCAGGTTGCCGCCGGAGAGCAGCCGCACGGGCGTCTCGATGTTGGGGGCGACGATGTCGTAACTCTTGCGCAGCTCTTCGGCGTAATTGCTGGCTGCCAGGGCATTGAAGAGCCAGCCGCGGCCGATCGGCGCGCGGTTGTAGGCTTTCATCACCACGTTGTCGGTCACGCTCAGGTTGGGGGCGGTGCCGACGTGGGTGCGGTCCTCCGGGATGTGCGAAACCCCGCGCCGGATGCCCTTGCTGACCGCCTGGTTGGTGATATCCTCTCCGCCGACGAGCACGCGGCCTTTCCTGGCTTTGCGCAGGCCGGTGATCACATCGGCCAGTTCACGCTGCCCGTTGCCGGCCACGCCCGCCAGCCCGAGGATTTCGCCCTGGCGGATCTCCAGGTTCACGCCGCGCAGCGCCGGCAGGAGTTTATCGTTATCGGCCCACAGGTCTTCCACCTTCAGCACCACATTGCCGGGCTGGCAGGGCTTCTTTTGGAGGTTGAAGATCACCTCGCGGCCCACCATCAGGCGCGCCAGTTCTTCGCGGGTGATGCCTTCGGCGCTTCTGCCGCCGGCCGTCACCTTACCGCGGCGCAGCACGGTGACGCGGTCCGAGATTTGCATCACTTCGTGCAGCTTATGAGAGATGAAGATGATCGACTTGCCCTCGGCCGTCATCGCCCGCAGGGTGTGGAACAGCTCATCCACTTCGCTCGGCGCGAGGACGGCGGTAGGTTCATCCATGATTAAGATTCCCGCACCGCGGTAGAGCATCTTGAGGATTTCGATGCGCTGCTGCTCACCGACCGAAAGCTGCCAGACGTGCGCGCGCGGGTCTACCCGCATGCCAAAGCGCTCGCTCAGGGCCTGGATCTCGCGGTCGTAAGCAGATAAGTTCAGCCTGAAGCGCGGCTTTTCCAGGCCGATGAGGATATTTTCGGTGACGGTCATGGATGGCACGAGCATGAAATGCTGGTGGATCATCCCGATTCCGGCGTTGATCGCCTCGCGCGGCGAGGCGAAGGAGACCGGCCTGCCGTTGACCAGGATCGTCCCGGCATCGGGGCGGTACAGGCCGGCCAGGATGTTCATCAAGGTGCTCTTGCCGGCGCCGTTTTCTCCAAGCAGAGCGTGGATTTCGCCCATCCGCAGGTCGAAATCCACATGGTCGTTCGCCAGCACGCCGGGGAAGCGTTTGGTGATTCCGCGCATGCTGACGATGACCTCAGGTTCGGTCGGTTTCGGTTGCTCCATGCCACCTCTAAAGCTTTGCTGGACGGGGCTTCAATTTTCCTGTAAATTGTGTGGCAGGCCTCACAATTTACAAAAACCTATGCACCCAATCATTCGCTGCAGGCCCCCGCGGGAGGGCGAGGGTGATGATCCTGCATTTGAAGTGTTTTCAGGTGCAGCGCACCTGCAAACACTTCAAATGCCGATCTCAAGCGCATCCTTCTTCGTGCGCCCGCTCTGGGCGCACGAAGAAGGCCGCAAAAGAGTTTATTGCGTGGAGGGCAGTTCGGCGGTGACGCCTTCGGCCCACCACTTCATGCAGTATTTGCAGCCGAGGTTGTACTCGGGGAACTGGTCGAGGTCGGCCTGCTCCAGGGCCGAGCCGGCGGGGACAATCTCCTTGCCGGAGTTGTCGTTGATCGGCCCGCTGAAGACATTGAAGCGGTTGAATTCGCCCTTGAGGGATTTCGCCACCAGGTCTTTGACCTCATTGACGACCTCCGGGGGCAGCTCCGAAACGCCCTTGGTCGGGGTCTGGCCTTCCATGAAGCCAAACAGCCCCAAACCGCCGGAATCGGCATCGAAGTACTCCCAGCCGGGCTTGTAGGTCTTGTCAATGACGGCCTGGGCGATCTTGGCATACACCGGGCCCCAGATCCAATAGGGGGCCGTCAGGCAGCGCTCGGCCTTGCAGGAGCCGTACCAGTCATAGGTGACGCCCCATTTGCCCTTTTCGGTGGCCACGTCGGCCACGGCAGGGGTGTCGGCGCCGGTGAAGACCACCTGAGCGCCGGCGTCAAACAGGGAGGCCGCGCCTTCTTTTTCCTTCACCGGGTCGTGCCAGGTGTTGATCCAGCGCACGTCCATGGTGCATTCCGGGCAGGTCTTGCGCATGCCCAGGGCGATGGCGTTGCCCAGGCGCAGCTCTTCAGGGATGGGGAAGGTGGCCATGTAGCCCAGCTTGGTGTTGCCGTCCATCTTGGCGCGCGCGCCGGCCAGCATACCGGCCAGGTACTTCATCGTCTCCATGCCGCCGAACAGGTTGCCAAAGTTCTTCTCGTTCGATTTAATCCCCGAAATGTGCACGTACATGATATCGGGGAATTCGTTGGCAACGGTTTCCATCGGGTCCATGAAGCCGTAGGAGGTGCCGAAGATCAGGTTGAAGCCCTTGCGCGAGAGCGCGCGGAACACCTGCTCAGAGTCGGCGCCTTCCGGCACGTTCTCCACATAAGCGGTGTTCACATTCGGCACGTTCTTTTGCACGTATTCCAGGCCCTCGTAGTGAGCCTGCGACCAGCCGCCGTCGTCATGGGGGCCGATCAGCACCATCGCGACATTGAATTTGCCTTCCACCACGGCCGGAATCTGGAACCCGCCGACTTTCTCGGGCGTGGGTTCTTCCTTCGGGGCTTCGGTGGCAGCCGGAGCAGCGGGCTGGCAGGCCGAAAGAGCAAATGCAACGATCAGCAAAATGCTCAGGCCAAAGAACAATGCGGACTTTTTCATGTGGTTCTCCTCCAAAACAGATGGTTGAGGGACGGTGTTTCTGTAAAACACAGTTACAGAGGGGATTCGACCGGGATCACCTCCTTTGAGATTGTTCTGGCAGCGGAGAGGTAGCTCAATTGTCGAAAGGTTGAAACTATGCCGGGTTGAGGGCCCGCAGATGCGGACTCGATGATCGGCATAATCATAATTTTACATCGAATCTCTGCCAGCGAGACGCCCAAAAGGGTGAGTTTTTAGGCGAACGCATTCTGCGTTCGGGCGTTGGAGATCGGCGCTGTGCTCCCGGCCGCAGAAGGCCCGGTGAACCCGATTTGCCCCTTGACATTAACGTAACGTAATACTTTATACTATCGGCGTGGATACGCAAAGGCAATACACAGTCCGGCAGCTCGCCAGGGTGGCGGGGGTCAGCGCGCGCACCCTGCATTACTACGATGAGATCGGCCTGCTGAGGCCCGACCGTAACCCCGATAACGGCTACCGCATCTACAACCGCGCGGCGCTTCTGCGCCTGCAGCAGATCCTCTTTCTGCGCGAGCTGGGGTTGAGCCTGGAGGAGATCCAGGTCATCCTCGACGAGCCGGGCTTTGACCTGCTGGCGGCGCTCGAACAGCACCGCAAGGCGCTGCTGGCGCGCCAGGAGCGGCTCGCTGCCCTGGTTCAAACGGTAGACCGCACCATCTCTTACCTGAAAGGAAACGCCGCCATGGATGATCAACAGTTGTTCGAGGGCTTCAGCGAAGAAAAGCAAAAACAATATGAAGAAGAGGCTGCCCGCCGCTGGGGCCGGGCGAATGTGAGCGAATCGCAGAAGCGCTGGGCTTCGTATTCGCCCGAAAAGAAAAAAGCCGTGTTCGAAGAAGCCCGGCAGATTTACCTCGACCTGGTCGCCAGCATGCCGCTGGGGCCGGCCAGCCCGCAGGCTCAAGAGGGCGTCGCCCGCTGGCACCGGAATTTGCGCAACTTCTACGAGCCGACCAAAGAAATTCTCCTCGGCCTGGGCGACCTCTACAACGACGACCCGGAGTTCAACGCCACCTTCGTGCGCATCCACCCGGAGCTGGCCCCTTTCCTGCGCGAGGCCATTCAGATTTACTGCAAGAGCCTCTGAACGGTGGGCGGTTTTTCGATCAAATGGTGGGGTTTGCCCCACCATTTGATCGAAAAAAACATTTACCTTTAAACCAAAAAGAGTGCGCCCGCGCGCACTCTTTTTGGTTTACGGAGCCTTATTCCGCCACCACCCAGGTGCCGGTCTCGCCCTTCAGGGCGCGGCCGATATTCTCCGGGTTGGTGATCAGGGCCTGCTTGCCGCCCTTTTCGAGGTAGCGCAGGATGGCCTGGATCTTGGGGAGCATTGAGCCCTTGGCAAAGTGCCCTTCGGCCATGTACTGCCTGGCTTCGGCCACCGTCATGCGGTCGAGCAGCACCTGGTTGGGCTTGCCGTAGTTGAGGGCCACCTTCTCCACCGCGGTGGAGATGACGAACAGGTCGGCATGGATTTCCTGGGCCAGCAGGCTGGAGGCGTAATCTTTGTCGATCACTGCCGCCGTACCGACGTACTCGCCGCCGCCCTTGTCGATCACCGGGATGCCGCCGCCGCCCACGGTGATGACGATCACCCCGGCGTTGATCAACGCTTTGACGGTGTCGATCTCGACGACCTCTTTCGGGTCCGGCGAGGCCACCACGCGCCGCCAGCCGCGCCCGGCATCTTCCACGATCGTCCAGCCCAGGTCGTGGGCTTTGCGCTTGGCCTCGGCTTCATCCATGAAGCCGCCGATCGGCTTGGTGGGGTGCTGGAAAGCCGGGTCGTTCACATCCACCAGCACCTGGGTGATGACGGTGGCGACGTTCTGCTGGATCTTGCGGCGGTACAGCTCGTTCTGCAGGTTTTGCTGCAGCAGGTAGCCGATCAGCCCCTGGCTCTCGGCGCCGCAAACATCCAGCGGAGTTTCGGGGATGCTCTCGTGGTGCGCCGCGACTTCCGACTGGCGCAGGATGAGCCCCACCTGCGGCCCGTTGCCGTGCCCGATGGCCACGTTCCAGCCGGATTCGATCATATCGGCGATGTGGTAGGTGGTCTCCTTGGCGGCCAGGTACTGGTCTTCGATGCGCTGGTGCGCGTTGTCTTTGATCAGCGAGTTACCACCAATAGCGATGACAGCGATCTTCTTTTCAGACATGGGTTCTCCAAAAAAACAGGAATAAATAGCCGTCAGCCCATCGTGAGGGCCATCACGGCTTTTTGCACGTGGAGTCGGTTCTCGGCTTCGTCATAGACGACCGAATTCGGCCCGTCGATCACCTCATCGGTGACCTCGATATTGCGGTCCGCGGGGAGCGGGTGCATGTAAATGGCGTCGCTCTTGGCCAGCCGCATGCGGCGCTGGTCGGTGATCCAGCTCGAGTACTTCTGGATGATCTCGGCGCCCTGCTTTTCATCGGGCGTGTGAACCATGGCGCCCCAGGATTTGGCATAGACGATATCGGCGTCCTTGAAGCCCTCGTCCATGTCATCCACCACCTCAAAGCCGGTGCCGAATTTGCGCGCCTGTTCGCGCGCCTGGTCCATGATCTCGGGCATCAATTTGAACTCTGGCGGGTGCGCCAGGACGACATCCAGCCCGAAACGCGGCATTTGCAGGATCAGGCTCTGCGGCACCGACATGGGCTTTTGGTACGAAGCGGCATAGGCCCACGAGACGACCATCTTCTTGCGGCGCAGGTCGCGGCCTTTCTTCTCCCAGATGGTCAGCAGGTCGGCCAGGCACTGGAAGGGGTGGTAGATATCGCACTGCATGTTCAACACCGGCACGCGCGAGTATTTGGCGACCTCGTTGAGATAGGGGTTGCCCTTGGTCCACTCCACGTGGCGGATGGCCAGGCCGTCGTAGTAGCGCCCGAGGATCTCGCCGATCTCCTTGGCGGTGTCGCCGTGCGAGATCTGCGTGGTGCGCGATTCGATGAAGGCCGCGTGGCCGCCGAGTTGAGCCATGCCGGCCTCGAAGGAGCCGCGCGTGCGCGTGCTGCTGAAGAAGAACAGCATCGCCAGGGTCTTATCACGCAGGTACGCGTGCGGTTCGTTGAGCGCGCGCTTGCGTTTGAGGTCGAGCGCCACATCCAGGACGGTCTCGACTTCCTCTTTGCTGAAGTCAAGGTCGCCGATCAGGTCGCGCCCGTGTAAAAACGTCTGCATAAATCCTCCTGCCCATTGATCTTTATCGTTTCCCGACCATCCACGCGGAGGATCGGGAAACGATGAACGGCTTCTACTCCATCTTGCCCAGGACGAGGGCGATGAGCGCCATGCGCATCACCACGCCGTAGAAGGCCTCCTGCCAGTAGCGCGACCAGCGGGTGATATCGACATCCGGGGGAATCTCATCCATGCGCGGGAGCGAGTGCAGCAGGATGGCGCCCGGCTTGGCCTTCGTTTCCAGCAGCTGGCGGGTGATCTTGTAATTGTCGGGGGTCTGCCCGTGTTCGCCGGCTTCCTGGCGCGATTTGGTGTAATCCGGCTGGACAACCGGCTCCACCAGGATGACATCGGCCTCGTGGATGGCCTGCTCGACGTGCTCGGCCTCTTTGAAGTTCAGGCTGTACTGCTTGAGCTCTTCTTTGAACTCCGGCTTGAGCGACATATCCGGCGGAGCCACAAAGGTGATCGGGCAGTCGAACTGGGTGAGCGCGTAGGCCAGCGAGTGCATGGTGCGCATGCGCATATCGCCGACCGCCAGCCACTTCAGGCCGTCGATGGTGCCCTTCTCTTTGAGCACGGTGTACAGATCGGTGAGGATCTGGGTGGGGTGCTCGCCCCAGCCGTCGCCGCCGTTGATGATGGGGATGGAAGCCCAGCGCGCGGCTTCGTGCGGAGCGCCCTGTTGAAAGTGGCGCATCACGATGACATCGCCGTAGAATTCGAGCATCTTGACCGTGTCTTTGATCGATTCCTGGTACCAGTCGCCGGCGCGGGTCATCTTGGCGTCCGAAAAGCCGGTGACATGCCCGCCGAGGCGGTGCATGGCGGCTTCGTGCGCCAGGCGCGTGCGCGTGCTGGGCTGGTAGAAGGCGGTGACGAGGGTCTTGTCGGCGCACAGGTCGCTGTTGCGGCGGCTGCGGGCGATCGGTTCGAGCTCGCGAGCCACTTCGAAGACTCGCTCAAACTCATTGCGCTCAAAGTCCTTGAGCGAAAGAATGTCACGGCCTGCAAAACTTCGCATACGGAAAAAACCTCCTGAAATCGGTTGGTTAGGATAGAAACGGCAGGCGCGGCCCGCCGGTTTCGGACGTTACGGTCAGGCAGAAGGCGGCTGAGACCCGGCGCGCCGGACGACATGAAAGTGAAAGTACCCCGGCAGGAACAGGCTCTGCGAATAATCGATCGCCCGCCCTTCGGTGGTGTACAGCCGCGCGGTGAACTTGAGCAGCACGTCGCCGCGCTGGATCTGCAACGCGCGCGCCCACTCGGCGGTGGCCGCCACTGCGTTGATCTCGGTATAGGAGTTGCTCAGCGCCGGTTCGCCGCGCTGGAGGAGCAGGTCGAACACCGAGCCGGTGAACCCCTGGCGCAGGTCTTCGGGGGTGAGGATATCTTCGGGGAGGATATCCACCAGGTGAGCCACCGGCCGCCCTTTGGTGTTGATCACCCGGCTGACCATCACCAGGCTGTCTCCCGGCGGCACGTTGAGCGCCTCGGCCTGTTCTGGGCTGGCGCTGATGCGCTCGATGTGCAGGTCGCCCATCGTCACCTCCAGCCCGATGCGGCGGGCCAGGCTTTCGATGCTCTCCAGCACTTCCAGGCCGGTTTCGATCACCGGCAGCTGGCCGACGACGAACGTGCCAACGCCCTGCCGGCGGCGGATGAGACCCTGGCCCTCGAAGGTGCGCATAGCCTCGCGCAGCGTGGCCCTCGAAACCCCCAGCTGGCGCGCCAGTTCTGGCTCGGCGGGCAGGCGCTCGCCCGCGGCTGTGGCGGCGATCAACCCGGCCAGTTGGGTTTGCAGCCGCTGGTATGGGTGGATAACGGTTGCTTTCGTGTCCATTCCTTTTATTTCCCCTATCGTTTTATTCCAGGACGTCGATCACCTGGAACCGTTGCACGTCCACCAGGCCTTTATCGGAGATGCGCAGCTCTGGGATGACCACCAGCGCCAGCAGGCTCATCTGCATGTTGGGGTTGTTGAGCTTGCAGCCGCAGGCGCGGAAGCCCGCCAGCACCGTCTCGGCGCCGCGCGCCACCAGTTCGGCCGGTTCGTTGGAGATCAACCCCGCAATCGGCAGGTTCACCTCGCCGATGATTTCGCCGCGGCGCACCACCACCTGCCCCCCGCCGGTCTGCGCCAGGCGGTTGGCGGCCTGGGCCATGTCGGCGTCGTCGGTGCCGATGACGATCATCTGGTGGCTGTCGTGCGCCACCGTGGAAGCCATGCCGCACGGCTCGCTGAAGCCAAAACCCTGCACCAGCCCCACCTGCACGC
Source organism: Anaerolinea sp. (assembly GCA_029975055.1). Lineage (GTDB taxonomy): Bacteria > Chloroflexota > Anaerolineae > Anaerolineales > Anaerolineaceae > Anaerolinea. The sequence continues at coordinate 170,263 of JARKPU010000022.1, read as the reverse complement.
CGCCCGTGCCGTGGTGGCGTTCGACCAGGGCCGCTTTGGCAAGGTCGCGGGTGAGGTCGGCGCGGATTTGCCCTGAGCGGGCGCGCACCGGCACGCGCAGGTGGCGCGTGGGGGCCTGGTTTTCGATCACGCCGATCACGTTGGCCGTCTGCTGCCCGCTGCCCGCAGCGCGCAGGGCGAAATCCGCTTCCGTCAGGGGGCGCGGCAGGTGCACCGAATGCAGCGCCCAATCGGGGTAGGTGATCGCCGGCGTGCGGGCCAGCAGGCGCCCGTGCTCGGCCACCACCTCGCCGCGCGCCAGCACGACATCGGGCCGGAAGTTGACCAGGTCCGGCACGATGAGGATATCGGCGTAGCGGCCGGGGGCGATCTGGCCAATCTCACCGCTGACGCCGAAGTGCTCGGCGGTGTTGAGCGTGGCCATCTGAATGGCCGTGACCGGCGGCAGGCCCTGGCTGATGGCGTGGCGCACGGCGCGGTCCATGTGGCCATCGCCGATCAGCGTGGCCGAGTGCGTGTCGTCGGTGCAGAGGATGAAGTGGCGCGGGTCGAGGCCCATTTCGGTGACGGCGCGCACCTGCTCGGCCACATCGTGCCAGGCCGAGCCAAAGCGGAGCATGGCGCGCATGCCCTGGCGCACGCGGGCGACGGCGTCTTCGAGGCGCGTGCCCTCGTGGTCGTCCATCGGGCCGCCCGCCACGTAAGCCGAAAATTCCATGCCCAGGTCGAGCGCGGGGTAGTGCCCGCCGATCACCTTGCCGGCTTCGCGCGTGGCTTGCAGCTTGGCGTGCACGGTTTCGTCGCCTCCGGCGACGCCGGGGTAATTCATCATCTCGCCCAGGCCGATCACTCCCGGCCAGGCGAGGGCTTCCTGCACTTCGGCGGCGCTCAGCCCGGCGCCGTTCGTCTCCAGGCCCGGGGCGGAAGGCACGCAGGAGGGCACCTGGACGAAGATGTGGATCGGCTGGAGTGCGGCCTCATCCACCATCAGGCGCACGCCGCGCAGCCCGAAGACGTTGGCGATCTCATGCGGGTCGATGAACATGCCGGTGGTGCCGTGCGGGATGACGGCGTGGGCGAACTCGGCCACGGTGAGCATGCCCGATTCGACGTGCATGTGCGCATCGAGCAGGCCGGGGGTCAGGTAGCGCCCGGCGGCATCCAGGATGCGCGTGTTGGGGCCGACGGTCTGGTGCACATCGGGCCCGACGGCGGCGATGCGCCCGTTCTTGACGGCCACATCGGTGCCCGGCAGCACCTCGCCCGATTGGACGCACACCCAGCGCCCGCCGCGAATCACCAGGTCGGCCGGCGTGCGCCCCATGGCGCAGTCAACCAGTTCGCGAGAGTTGGTCAGGCGGAAATCTCTCATCCGTGTCCTTCGCGGTTGGATCGCCGCCCCCGGCCCTCCCTCAAGGGAATGGGAGGGGCTCGGGGGCGGCTGGGAATCAGGCAAGCAACCGGCCGGCCGCGCGGTTGTGCCGCTCGACCAGGCGGGGGAGGTCGACGCTCTGCAGCAAGCCGTCCTTGACGATGGTTCGCCCGCCGACCACCAGGCGGTCCACCTGCTGCGGGGCGCAGAAAACCAGCGCCGCGACGGGGTCATGCAAGGCCCCGGCGTAGGCCAGCCGGTCGAGCCGGATGGCGGCAAAATCGGCGCATTTGCCGGCCTCGAGCGAGCCGAGGTCGGGGCGGCCGAGCACCGCGGCCCCGCCGCGCGTGGCCAGTTCGAGCGCCTGGCGCGCGGTGAGCAGCGCGGGTGCACCCTGGCCGGAGAGCGAGGCCCCGCCCAGTGCCGCCGAAAGGCGCTGCAGCAGCATGGCCTGGCGCGCCTCGGCCAGCATGTGTGAGCCGTCGTTGGAGGCCGAGCCATCTACCCCCAGCCCCACGTTGACGCCTGCGGCCCGGTAGGCCGTCAACGGGGCGATGCCCGAAGCCAGGCGCATATTCGAGCTGGGGCAGTGCGCCACGCCGCAGCCGGTGCGGGCAAAGACCTGCACCTCATCCGGGCTGGCATACACGGCGTGCGCGAACCAGACATCTTCGCCCACCCAGCCCAGCGCCTGCATGTAGCCCACCGGGCGGTGGCCGAACTTCTCCATGCAGAAGACCTCTTCGTCTTGCGTTTCGGCCAGGTGCGTGTGCAGGTGGACGCGATACTGGCGCGCCAGCGCGGCGCTCTGGCGCATCAGGTCGCCGGTGACGCTGAATGGCGAGCACGGCGCGAGGACGATTTGCAGCATCGAGCCGGGCTTTGGGTCGTGATACGTTTCGATCAGGCGCTGCGAATCGGCGAGGATGCGCTCTTCGCTATCCACCACGCTGTCGGGCGGCAGGCCGCCCTGGCTCTCGCCCAGGCTCATCGAGCCGCGCGAGGCGTGCAGGCGCAGGCCCACCTCGGCGGCGGCGGCGATCTCGTCATCCAGCCGCGCGCCGTTGGGGAAGAGGTAGAGATGGTCGGAGGCGGTGGTGCAGCCCGAAAGGGCCAGCTCGGCCAGCGCAGTCTGCGTGGAGGTGAAGATGTCCTCCGGGGTCATGCGCGCCCAGATGGGGTAGAGCGTCTTGAGCCAGTTGAAGAGGTTGGCGTCTTGCGCGGCGGGCACCGCGCGCGTGAGAGTCTGGTAAAAGTGGTGGTGGGTGTTGATTAACCCTGGGAAGACCACGTACCCGCTCAGGTCGAGGACTTCATCGGCGGCGGAGGGCAGTTCGCCCGCCGGACCGACCTGCTCGATGAATCCATCGCGGGCAAACAGCCCGCCGCCGGCAATCTCGCGGCGCGAGCCGTCCATGGTGATCAGGACGGAGGCATTCTTAACCAGGAGAGTGGGCATATATGGGTTGGTTGTCTGACCATCGAGGCTGTATTTCAGTTTAATGGCAATTCCGTTAATTGTCAATTGTCAGACAATACCCAAATGTCACCAGTTAAGCCTGCTTTGTTCCTATCCATTGAACGGAGATCTCGCCCACCCTCCCCAGGCGCTCGCACAGCTCGCCGATGTGCTGCTGGAGGTGGCGGATGTTATAGAACTGCAGCTCCAGCTTGTTGAACGGCAGCCAGTGGAAGCCGGAAGGCGCATCCGGCTCGAGCTGCGCGACCTGTTTCACCACCTCGTCGCGGCACAGCCCGGCATATTCCAGCACCTCTTCCACCGAATAGGGCTGGCTGGGTTGGTCCAGCTGCTCGCGGCCGGCCCTGTGTTTGGCCCAGGTTTTGAACGCCTCCAGGTTGGGCTGCAGGTAAAGATGAACGTAGAACAGGGCGTGGAACGCCACCTGCCAGAAGCGGTTCCGATAGGCCGGGTCGTCCCACAACTCCTCCGGGCACTGCGCCACGGCGTCGCAGAGCATGTCCAAAGCCGCCAGGTACTGCGCCTGGATGACACGTTTCGCGTCCATCTTCACCCTCCCCCCTTTCATAATGCGTAACGGCCTGGAACGGCGCTCCGCGGCGGCTCAGCCGGCCAGGCGGGCGGCGCGCAGCGTGTTTTGCAGCAGCATGGCGATCGTCATCGGCCCCACGCCGCCCGGGACGGGCGTGATCCACCCGGCGACCTCTTTGGCCTCATCGAAGCACACGTCGCCGGTCAGGCGGTAACCTTTCGGGCGGGTCGGGTCTTCCACGCGGTTCATGCCCACATCCACCACCACCGCGCCGGGCTTGATCCAATCGCCGCGCACCATTTCGGCGCGCCCCACCGCCGCCACCAGCACATCGGCCTGCCGGACGACTTCGCGCAGGTTGCGCGTGCGTGAATGGCACACCGTGACGGTGGCATTGGCGCGCACCAGCAGCAGCGCCATGGGCATGCCGACGATGTTCGAGCGCCCCAGCACCACCGCGTTGACGCCGTTCAGGTCAGGCAGCGCCGATTCAATCAGCACCATGCAGCCGGCAGGGGTGCAGGGCACAAACAGCGGGTCGCGGCCTTTTTGCGCCAGCCGGCCGATGTTGAGGGGGTGAAAGCCATCCACGTCTTTTTCGATCGAGATGGCGCTCAGCACGCGCTCTTCATCCAGCCCGGAGGGGAGCGGCAGCTGCACCAGGATGCCGTTCACGCGCGGGTCGGCGTTCAACTCGCGCACCAGGGCTTCCACTTCGGCCTGCGAGGCCGTGGCGGGCAGCTCGTAGCCAAAGGATTGGATGCCCACCTGCTGGCAGGCTTTGTGTTTGGAGCGAACATAGACATGCGAGGCGGGGTTATCACCCACCAGCACGGTGGCCAGGCCGGGCGCAGGCCTGCCCTGCGCCAGCCGCTCTGCAACAGCCTGGGCGACATCCGCCCGGATTTTCTCTGCCACCGCCGCGCCATCCAGGATTTGAGCCGTCATGATGTAAACCTTTTGTGTAATGGTATGGATGTTGTAATTATACTCTCAGCTCCCCGTAGGGCGCGGTCGGGTTTTTGACCGCGCCATCTTTCGGGCGGAGGCGGTGCAGTCCAACGCGACTGCACCCTACCAGCTGCCAGGCTATGCGGCGGCGCGCGCTTTGAGGGCTTCGTTCAGGCTGCCGGGCCGGTAACCGGCCAGGTCGAGGGCCGTGTGAGTGTAGCCGATTTCCTTGAAGCGCGCGGCGATGGCCTCGCGCTCCGCGAGGACCGGTGCAAATTCTTCCGGGTCCACCTCGATGCGCGCCAGGCTGCCGTGATGCCGCACGCGCACCTGCCGCAGCCCCAGCCCGTGCAAGAAGCTTTCTGCCAGCTCCACCTGCTTGAGGTTGGCCGCGTTCACCTGCGTGCCGTAGGGAATGCGCGAAGCCAGGCAGGCCATGGCGGGCTTATCCCAGTTGGGCAGGCCCAGCCGGCGGGCGGCCTCGCGCACGTCGGCTTTGGTCATGCCGGCTTCAATCAACGGCGAGCGGAAGCCGCCTTCGGCCATTGCCTTCCGGCCGGGGCGCACATCGCGGGTGTCATCCAGGTTCGAGCCGTCGAGGATGGCGGCATATCCATGTTGGCGCGCGTAGGCGGTGAGGATGCCGGCCAGTTCGTGCTTGCACCAGTAGCAGCGCAGCGGAGAGTTGGCGCGGTAGCGTTCATCTTCCAGTTCGTTGCTCTGCACCAGCACGTGCCGGATGCCGATCTGCCGCGCCAGGGCGATGGTTTCATCGCGCTCGCTGCCCGCCAGGCTGGCCGAATCGGCGGTGACGGCCACGGCGCGCTCGCCGAGCGCATCGAAGGCGGCCTTCGCCACCAGCGTGCTGTCGATGCCGCCCGAAAAGGCCACGATGGCGCTGTCCATGGCGCGCAGGATGTCCATTAATTTGGATAATTTCGCTTCGATCATGGGGGGCATTTATCTCCCGGCGCGAAGGCTGTGCCTCTGCGCCTACCTTGTAAAAATACGGGTAATGGTCTTTCGCTGGAGCAGGATAGCATGCTTGGACGCAACTGTCAACCGGCCCTCTGGTCTGCGCCAGGGAAAATGCGTTTCTTGCGATTGACAGTGCCGCTCAGAAGCCGCGATGATTCAGCCTTCTCTCAGCACCCGCTCGAACTCGGCTTCCAGCGCCGCATTCGTGCCGCGCAGGCGGCTCACCACCTGGGCGGCCCAGGCCAGGTATTCCTCGCGCCGCTGCCGCGACCAGAAGACCGGCGGGGTGTGCCGCATATCGCGCACGTTGCTGATTTTATCGGCCAGCTTGATTAACCGCGCCCCTTCCGAGAGGGCGGGGGCGTGTTCCACCTGCAGGCGCTTGCGCTCTTCTTTGGGCAGCCGTTTATCATCGCTGACTTCCTGCACCAGCGCGAGCACCTCGCGCCCAAAGGCGGCCTCCAGTTCGGCCGGGGTGGTGGCGGTGTCTTCGAGCGTATCGTGCAGCACGGCGGCGGCCAGCACCTCGGCCCGGCGCACGCCGCCCACCCGCCAGAGCAGGTCGAGCACATCGATCGGGTGGTTGATGTACGGCGATTGGTCGCTGCCCTTGCGGCGCTGGCTGCTGTGCTTGCGCGCGGCAAAGCGCAGCGCCTGCAAAATGAGGGTGATGGCATCTTCGTCAACAGGTGGTTCGCTGTGCATCCGCTCATTTTAAGCCGTTTCTTCGATTTGCGGCGGGTCTTATATACATCCAATATTTCGTTAATGAAATTCTTGCATGCCCGGCGTATCCTTACGAATGTGTGAGCAACCCTGCCCGCATGGAGCAATCATCAACATTTTTAAGAAGGAGAAAAGACCATGGGAAAGATTATCGGTATCGACCTCGGTACAACCAACAGCGTGGTGGCAGTGATGGAAGGCGGCGAGCCGCTGGTGATCACCACCGCCGAAGGCTCGCGGTTGTGCCCGTCGGTCGTCGGGTTCAGCAAGACCGGCGAGCGCCTGGTGGGCCAGACGGCCAAGCGCCAGGCGGTGATCAACCCTGAAAACACGGTCTATTCGATCAAGCGCTTTATGGGCCGCCGGTATGCCGAAGTGGAAACCGAGCGCAAAATGGTCCCTTACGCCGTGGTGGAAGGCCCGGCCGGCGACGCGCGCGTGAAGATCCCGCAAACCAACCGCGAGTACACCCCGCAGGAAATCTCGGCGATGATCTTGAGCAAGCTGAAGGCCGATGCCGAAGCCTACCTGGGCGAACCTGTCTCCCAGGCGGTCATCACCGTGCCGGCTTACTTCTCCGACAGCCAGCGCCAGGCCACCAAAGACGCCGGGAAGATCGCCGGGCTGGACGTGCTGCGCATCATCAACGAGCCCACAGCGGCTGCCCTGGCGTATGGCCTGGATAAGAAGACCAACGAGAAGATCCTCGTCTTCGACCTGGGCGGCGGCACCTTCGACGTGAGCGTGCTGGAAGTGGGCGACAACGTCGTCGAGGTGCGCGCCACCAACGGCGATACCCACCTGGGCGGCGATGATTGGGATCAGCGCATCGTCAACTGGGCTGCCGACGAGTTCAAGAAGGAGCAGGGCATCGACCTGCGCAGCGACCGCCAGGCCCTGCAGCGCCTGCGCGAGGCCGCCGAAAAGGCGAAGATCGAGCTTTCGACCGTGATGGAGACGGAAATCAACCTGCCCTACATCACCGCAGACGCCAACGGCCCCAAGCACATGCAGCTGCGCCTGACCCGCGCGCGCTTCGAGCAACTCACCGCCGACCTGGTGGAGCGCATGCGCGGCCCCTTCGAGGCGGCCCTGCGCGACGCGAAGCTGGACACGCGCGGCATCGATGAAGTGGTGCTGGTGGGCGGCGCTACGCGCATGCCCATGGTGCAAGACTTCGTGCGCCGCATGGTCAACAAAGAGCCGAACAAATCCGTCAACCCCGATGAGGTGGTGGCGGTCGGCGCGGCCATTCAGGCGGGCGTGCTGGGCGGCGAAGTGAAAGACGTGCTGCTGCTCGATGTCACCCCGCTTTCGCTGGGCGTGGAGACGCTCGGCGGCGTGATGACCACGCTGATCCCGCGCAACAGCACCATCCCGATCCGCAAGAGCGAAATCTTCTCGACGGCGGAAGATGGGCAGACCGCGGTGGACGTGCACGTGCTGCAGGGCGAGCGCCCGATGGCTGCCGATAACATCAGCCTGGGCCGCTTCCGCCTGGAAGGCATCCCCCCGGCCCCGCGCGGCGTGCCGCAGGTGGAGGTCACCTTCGACATCGACGCCAACGGCATCCTCAACGTCTCGGCGCGCGATAAGGCCACCGGCAAGGAACAGCGCGTGACGATCACCGCTTCGACCAACCTGAGCAAGAGCGATGTGGAGCGCATGGTGAGCGAAGCGCAGAAGCATGAGGCCGCCGACCGAAAGCGCAAGGAAATCGTCGAGGCGCGCAACATCGCCGACACGGCGGTTTACCAGGCCGAAAAGCTGCTCAAAGAACGCGGCGGCAGCGTCTCGGCGCAGGTGCGCGCCGATGTGGAGGCGAAGATCAACGACCTGCGCGCCGTGATGAACGGCGACGACCTGTCGGCCATCCGTATTCGCACGCAAGCGCTGTCGCAGGCGGTTTCAGCGGTGGCTTCGGCCCAGCCGGAGAACCCGGGCGGCCGCCCTGACGACGGCAGCGCCGAAGGCGAGGTCGTCGAAGGCCAGTTCCACGACGCATAACTCGAGCGAACGCCACAGCGCGCCCGCCAACCGCCGGGCGCGCTGTTGATTTAACTTGCACTTTCCAGTATGATGAGCTAAGCGCTCTGGTGAATGGGTTTTATGGGTTTGTTTCGGGGTTTTGCCCCAGGACAAACCCATAAAAAAACACCGATCGACCACTAAATAGATTGATTAAGTTGAGATTGCGGCCCTGTCCGGGTAAGGAGTGTTCTCGATGGCTCAGGCACAGACCAAATTCGTCCCCGCGGAGAACGGGTTCCCTTTCGTCAACCGCTTCGAGTTCAAACTACCGCTCAAGTTCACGCTCCCGCTGGCAGGGACGATCGACCTGAACGAGGTTGTCCTCGGCCTGTGCGGCGGCATGTGCTTTGCCGCGCTGGATAACTTCTACGCGGGCAAAGCGCCCACGGCGGCAGCCAGCCCGCAGGAACTGGACCCCAAGACGCTCATTTACCTGGCTGACCGCCAGATCGACAGCTTGAAGATCACCACCCTGATCAAATTCATCGAGTGGATGTTGATCGACCAGGCTGAGATCGGCGCGCGCATGCTGCGCAGTGAGATCCCCAGGCTGCGGCGCATGCTCGATAAAGGCGACCCGGCCGTGCTCGGGCTGGTGCGTGTGCAGGGCCTGGGCGACCCCACCCACAACCACCAGGTGCTGGCGGTGGCCTATTCGCTGGACGATGCCACGCGGGAGATGCAGATCTCGCTTTACGACCCCAATCATCCCGGCCAGACGCCCACTTTGCGCCTCAACCTGGGGCAGACGGGGCCTGGTTTTGCGGTGACCCAATCGACCGGCGAGGCGCTGCGCGGGTTTTTCATTATCCCCTACCAGGCCAAAGTAAATGCCTTCCGGCTGGCACCGCGCGGGGCGGCGCTCGCACCGCGCGGCCCCATGGCGGCCATCCGGCTGGCCTGGCCGGTCGACAGCCGCCGCGTCAACCAGTTCTTTGGCGAGAACCCCGATTCGTACAAACCGTTTGGGCTGCCCGGCCACGAGGGTTTGGATCTCTTCGCTCCGACCGGCGCAAACGTCTATGCCGCGGCGCCGGGCGTGGTGGAAAAGGCAGGCCACCCTGCGGGGCATCCCTACGGCTTGCAGGTGCGCCTGCGCCACGAGATGGACGGGGTGGTCTTCCACACCATCTACGCGCATCTTTCCGAGACGCGCGTGCAGGAAAACGACCTTGTTTCGGCAGGCGACTTGCTCGGCCTGGCCGATAACACCGGCAATTCCTTCGGTTCGCACCTGCATTTGACGCTCAAGATTGACGGCGCGCAGACCCCCGGCTACCCGGCTGGAATCGTAGACCCCTGGCCTTACCTGCAAAACCCGGTGGAGGTGCCACCGCCCGGGCCGCTGCCGCCCAAAAGCGGGGTGACGGTTTTTACCACCAGCGAGCTTAACCTGCGCGCAGGCCCCAATACCGGGGCGCAAGTCGTCGCCGGGCTGCCGGCGGGCGAGCCGCTGAGCACGCTGGGCGATGCCGCGGCGGTCAAAGCCAAAATCGGGCAGCAGGGCGAATGGCTGCAGGTGCAGACGGCCTCCGGCCAGGCCGGATTCGTAGCGGCCTGGTTCGTGCAGGGGTTCGACCAGTCCTTCCCACCCTCCAGCCTGGTGATCTACCCCGCCGACGCGCTCAACCTGCGCAGCGGCCCGGGCACGGGCTTCGACGTGCTCGCCGCGCTGGCGCCAACCGACCCGCTCACCGTGCTGGGCGACGCCGATAACGCCCGCGCGAAGATCGGCCGCCAGGGCGAGTGGATTCAGGTGCAGACGGAAGCCGGGCAAAGAGGCTTTGTGGCCGCCTGGCTGGTGCACCTCACCGGGCAGGCGCCGCAGGCTTCAGGCCTGAGTGTGTTCCCCACCGTTCCGCTCAACGTGCGCGCCCGCCCCGGCGCCGAAGAGAACGTCCTCACCGTGGTGCTGCCGGGAGACGCCCTGGCCGTTTTGGGCGATAAAACCCAGGCCCTGGCGCGTATCGGCCGGCAGGGTGAATGGTTGAATGTGCGCACGCCGCAGAAGTACACCGGTTACGTGGCGGCCTGGCTGGTGAGCGCGGATGCGGGCGCTCCGCCTGCCCCGCCCGCAGGCCTGGGCGAACTGACCCTCTTCACCACTGCGGATGTCAACATGCGCGCGCAGGCCAGCGCCAACTCTCCGCGCGTGGGGGGCATCCTGCGCGGGGGCAAACTCAGGGTGATCGAAACCGACCTGGACGCCGCGCGCGCGAAAACCGGCCGCCAGGGGTTATGGGTCTTCGGCGAGAGCGAAGAGGGCACGCGCGGCTGGGTGGCAGCCTGGTTCTTGAGCACCTCACCGCTCACTTAGAAGCGCTGTGTTTCTTGTGATTTGTGGGGCAAACCTTACAAATTAAAGAAAAAGATACACACGATCTTTAAAGGCAGGATGTGTTATCATGGATTTGCCTGGGCTGGTCGGGCGATCGCGGCTCTCTGCGTGAGGGTCGAGGAAAGTCCGCGCTCCACAGGGCATGGCGCCGGGTAACACCCGGGGCGCCGCAAGGTGCCGGACCGGGCCACAGAAACATACCGCCTCGCAAGAGGTAAGGGTGAAACGGCGGTGTAAGAGACCACCGGCGTCCGCAGCAATGCGGCGGCCAGGCAACCCCCGCCCGGAGCAAGGCCAAGCAGAGACCAGCCTCCCCTTCGGGGGCGGATAGGGCGGCCCGTCCAACGGTCTCGGGTAGGCTGCATGAGCCGGCGGGTAACCGACGGCCTAGAGAGATGATCGCCCATCCCCGGCGACGGGGTGGACAGAACGCGGCTTATAGATTAGCCCAGGCAACAATCTCACTCTCTGTTCGTGGCGTCTCAAGTGAGGGAGAACGCGGCCGCCGTGCGAGATTAGCCCAGGCAGCAGATTTCCTTCCTCTCCCTTTCATGAATTAAACAGGAACAGGTCATCCTTTTTTGACGAGATGGGTTAGAGGTTTTTATAGCGGGGACGTTTCCCGATGGATCAGCCCACACTCTACCAGCGCATTGCAGATCACATCCGACAGGAGATCCTTGAAGGGCGCTTAAAGCCCGGCGACCGCCTGCCCACCATCCGCGAGCAATCGGCCGTCTGGCAGTGTACTCCGGGGACGATCCAGCGCGCCTACCTGGACCTGACCCGGCAGGGGTTGGTCACCAGCCGGGCGGGGCGGGGCACTTATGTGGCCGGCCGCATTGAGGCGAGCCATGTTCCCTCTCAGGCCTCGCTGCGCCGTGCCAGGCTGGTCCACCGCGCAGAGGCTTTCCTTCTCGAAGTTCTGACGGCAGGCTTTTCACGCACCGAAATCCAGCAGGCGGTGGACCTGGCGATGGACCGCTGGCGGGCTGTTCAGGAGCAGCCACAGGGCGCATCGGCTGAAAACACCCTGCGTTTCGCTGGCAGTCATGACCTGGCCGTGACCTGGCTGTCTACTCATTTTGAGCAGGTCTGCCCAGGCTGGACGCTGGAATTGAGCTTTACCGGCAGCCTGGGCGGGCTGATGGCTCTAGCTGAAGGCCGCGCCGATCTCTCGGGCAGCCACCTTTTCGACCCGGAAAGCGGCACTTATAACCTGCCCTACCTTCGTAAACTGTTTCCCGGCAGGCGCATGGCGCTGGTGAGGTTGGCCGAACGCAGCGTTGGGCTGGTGCTGGCTCCCGGCAACCCACTGGGTATTCACACGCTGCGCGATCTGGCGCGCTCGGGTGTGCGCTTTGCCAACCGTCAAGGCGGTTCGGGGACGCGCGTGTGGTTCGACCAGCAGCTTGAGCGTCTCGGCATTGACCGTTCCAGGGTGCAGGGCTACGCCGATGAAAAGGCCACCCATTCAGAGGTGGCTCGCGCGGTAGCCGAAGGCCGCGCCGATGCCGGCCTGGCTCTGGAATCGGCTGCCGCGGCCTTTAATCTGGATTTTCAATTCCTTGTGCAAGAAAGCTACGACCTGGTTTTCCCGGCCGAAGAAGCCGGCCAGGGGTCGTTTGCTGCTTTGGTGGGCTGGCTGGGCTCACCTGCCGCGCGCCGGGCGCTTGGCGGCTTGCGCGGTTACAACCTTGATCACAGCGGTGAATTTCAGATCATCTAACGGCCATTCGGTTAAGGATTGGCTGCTTTCCACGGCCCGGAGTCGGGCACGAAGAGCGACTGGCCGAATTTTTCATTGCCGAAATGCGCGATTTTCTCCTGCACCGGCACCGAGATGATCCAATCGATAAACCGGTTTGCCAGGCCGTTATTGATCTTCGCACTCTTGGCCGGGTTCACGGCGATCACCCCGTAGGGATTGAACAGCACCGGATCTCCCTCAACCATCACCTTGAGGGCCAGCCCTTTCTTTGCCAGCGCCAGGTAGGTGGCCCGGTCGCTGAGCGTGTAGGCTGATTTCTCGTCTGACATCGCCAGCACGGCGCCCATGCTGTCACCCGCCTGGAAGTACCAGCCTCCCGAGGGTTCGATGCCGGCGGCTTTCCAGATCGATTTTTCCTTCACATGCGTGCCCGAGTCATCGCCGCGTGAGACGAAAAGCGCCTGGGCGGAGGCGATGGCTTTGAAGGCCTCCACCGCACTGGTCAAGCCGTTGATCTTTGCCGGGTCGCTTTCGGGGCCTGCGATGACGAAGTCGTTATACATCACGTCTTCACGGCGCACGCCGTGACCTTCCTCCATGAAGGTTTTCTCGGCGGCAGGTGAATGCACCAGCAGAACGTCGGCGTTGCCGTCTTTGCCGGTTTGCAGGGCCTGCCCTGAGCCGACAGCGATGACCTCAATTTTGGCGTTATAAGCCTTCTCAAAATCTGGCAGGAGGTACTCCAACAGGCCCGAATCTTGCGTGCTGGTGGTGGTCGCCAGGATCAGGCGGGCGGGTTCGGAGGCCTCACCGACGGGGGCTGCCACCGCGGTGCAGGCTGCCGGCAGAATGCACAGCAAGACGATGATCATCAAGAGAGGTAACAGCGATTTTGTGTGCATTCAAGTTGCCTTTAGGAATTAATAGATCATTTCACCGTTGACAAAAGCACGTGTACGCCGATCGCGCGGGTTTTCAAAGAATTCAGACGTGGGGGAAATCTCGATTATCCGTCCCTCCAGCATCAAGGCAGTACGCTGGGCCAGGCGTTTTGCCTGGAAGATGTTGTGAGTCACCAGCAGTACGGTCGTGCGACCGGCCTGGTGGATTTCTCTGAGCATATCCTCGATCAAGCCGATGTTATAAGGGTCCAGGTTGGCGCTGGGCTCATCCAGCAGGAGCACGGCCGGTTGGAGAACGATGGCGCGTGCAAGGGCCACACGTTGGGCTTCTCCGCTCGAAAGGGAGCGAGCCTGGGCGCGGTGCAGCTTGCCCAGGCCCAAACGCCCCAAAACGGCGCGCACTTCCGCGTGGCAGTCTCGCAGGCCGCGCAGGCGCAATCCGTAGGCCACGTTATTCTCCACGTTGTCACGCAGCAGTACCGGCCGCTGGAAAACGGTCGTCACCTGGCGGCGCAGCTCGAGGGGCAGTGCGGGCGAGGAGGCCTGCCCGGCATAATAAATTTTCCCTGAGTCCGGATATTCCAGGAAGTTGAGCAAACGCAACAGGGTGGATTTACCCGCGCCGCTGGGGCCGACGATTGCCAGAAATTCGCCGGGGTCGATCTCTAACCGGTCAATATCGACGACCGTCCGGCCTGCATAACTCTTCTTTGCCGATTCCAGGCGGAAAACGGGCGCCATTAATGCTCCTTTCCAAGGAGATGAGCCGCGCCCACGTTGATCAGAAAGGCCAGCAGCAGCAGCACGAAACCCAGGCCGATGGCCAAGTCGAAGTTGCCGCGCCGGGTTTCGAGCATGATCGCTGTGGTCAGCACGCGTGTCGAGCCTTCCACGTTTCCGCCCACCATCATCACCGCCCCAACTTCCGAGATGATGCCCCCTAACCCGCCCACCAGCGCCACAATGACCCCCAAATGTGCCTCTCGCAATACCGCCAGCAGGCTTTGAGCGTGGCTGGCTCCCAGCGATTGCATCTGCAGGCGCAGGGCGGGGTCAACTTCAGCCACTGCAGTCATTGTGTAACCAGCCACCAGGGGCGTGGCAAGGATCACCTGGGCCAAGACCATAGCAGGGACGGTGAAAAGCTCGGGCACCCAGGGTAAGTTGAGCGGCCCGAGGATGCCGTTGCGCGAGAGCAGCAGGTACACGGCCAGCCCCACCACCACCGGCGGGAGGCCCATGCCGGTGTAGATGGCGGCCTGGATCAAGCGTTTGCCGGGAAACTTCACCAGACCAAGGATCGCCCCCAGGGGAATGCCCATCACGGCGCTGATCAACAGGGCAGCCCCGCTGACTTTAGCGGAGAGCAGGATGATTCTCCATAAGGCTGGGTCGCCAGTGAAGAGCAGGCGCAGCCCCTGGAGGATACCTTGCCAGATTTGCTGCATGGGTACTAATTATATAACCCATTTGTATGGATACAAGTATTCACTCGGAATATTCGACCAATCGTGAACACCCTCTCGGCAGGTGGGCAGACGATCCCGAAAAAGCCCGCTGTTCGGAAGTCGAGAAACCAAAGGCCAATCCCCCCGTGGCTGGGGCAGGCTGAATTTTCAGACGTGAAGACGGCCAGGCCGGGAGAAACACCGTATTTTCACGCTGAAAACAGTGCTATTATTGAATAAATCTCACGGGAGGGATTCCAAATGAAAGGCAACGATTCGATCATCGCGACCTTGAACGTTCAGCTCGCCGACGAACTGACCGCCGTGAACCAGTACATCCTGCACTCGGAGATGTGCGCCAACTGGGGGTATGAACGCCTGCACGATGTGATCGAAAAGCGCGCCATCGACGAGATGAAGCACGCCGAAAAGCTCATCGCGCGCATCCTCTTCCTGGAAGGCCGGCCGATCGTCTCCAAACTCAACGATCTGCACGTGGGGGCCGAGGTACTCGACCAGCTGCAGAGCGATGCCCAGGCCGAGTACGGCGCGGTCAAAGCTTACAACGCCGCCATCAAGCAGGCCGTCGACCTGGGCGACAACGGCACGCGCGACTTGCTCGAGGAGATCCTCGAGGACGAGGAAGAGCATATCGACTGGCTGGAGGCGCAGCTCGACCAGGTGAAGCAGCTGGGCCTGCAGAATTACCTGGCGATGCAGCTTAAAGATTGATGCTTTAATTTCCCGAAAAGGAAACCCCTGAAGATTTGCGAAAACCTTCAGGGGTTTCCTTTCTCATTACGGCGTGAATACCTTCTGACAGATCTCGATATTGGCGCTTTCCAGGAATTCCACCGAGATCGGGTCCTGCCGGTAAGCCACGCTGTACACCAGGCGCACAACCCCGGCATTGACCAGCACCTTTGCGCAGTGAATGCAGGGGAAGTGCGTCACGTAGCAGGTCGAACCCTTGCTCGAAACCCCGTGCAGGGCGGCCTGGATGATGGCGTTTGTTTCGGCGTGGATGGTGCGCACGCAGTGCCCATCTACCATCAGGTGGCCGATCTCGTCGCAGTGCGGCTGCCCGGCCGGCGACCCGTTGAAGCCGGTGGTGAGGATGCGTTTATCGCGCACCAGCACGCAGCCCACAAAAGCCCGGTCGCATGTACTGCGTTCCGATACCGCGAAGGCAATTTTCATAAAATAGGAATCCCAATCGGGGCGCATGAATGCCTCCAAACAAAACTGTTAATTCCAGGGCTGCCTGCCGCCTGTATAATGGTGGTTGCGGCTCTCGCAGGCTGGAGCTTCCTATTAAGAGTGGCTGAGAGAAGAAAGCTCCCAGACGGCTTCATTACTGCGATCTTAATTGTACCTGATCTTGGTGAGCGGATGCGCAGGCAGGTGATTCAACAGGTCGAAAAAATCCATACAATGCCGTTGAAGGCGACTTCTCTCAAGCTGGTCTTTGTGACGGATCGTGCAGATGCGACCATGCTTTTGGATTCTCTGAGCAAAGCGGGCCTCGGCAGCGCCGTGGAACTGCGCCTGGCGAACACGGCCGCTGAGCTGGAGGAAGCCTTTGGGCTTGCCATCTGGGACCTGGCCCTGGTGGATTGGCCGCTCGGCGGGCCGGAACTGTTGGCGGCGCTGAAGCGCTCAGCCCGGCAGGCCCCAGAGCTTGCCCTGCTGGCGCTGGTGGATGCGCCCGATGAAGGCGCGCTTCAATCGGCCAGGGAGGCCGGATTAAGCGATGCGCTGGCCTGGAGCGAGCTTCCGGGCCGCCTTCATGAGGCGGCGCAGCGAGCCGTTATCCGGGGTGCCCGCCGGAAGAGCGGCACCGGAGAACTCAGGCAGTCACGCAATGAGCTGGCCGTTTTGCACGGGGTGGCGGCGGCGGCGTTCGAGGCGCGCAGCGAATCGGAGCTGATCGAGCGCGTCAGCAGCCTGATCGCCGAGACCTTGAACCCCGGCAGATTCGGGATTTTAACCCTCGACCCCTCCACGCAAACATTGAGCTTCCATCCTTCTTGCCGGGGGATTACCGGAAAAGAAAAAACCACCCCGTTTGCCCTGGGCGAGGGAACCATCGGCGCGGTGGCGCTCACAGGCCGGCCGGTGAACATGCCCGAAGTGGAGCGCCGCGAGCCCTCTCTCCACCGTGGAAGCGAGACCTGTTCGCAACTGTGCGTGCCGATTCGCCTGCGCGATGAAATCCTTGGCGTGATCAATGTCGAAAGAGACCACCCGCACGCCTTTTCGGCGGAAGACCAGCGCCTGATGATGACGCTTGGCATTCAACTGGGCGTCGCCATCGACCATATGCGCAGCGAAGAGAGCGCGCGCCGGCGCCTGGCGCAGCTGGCCGCCATTCATGACGCCAGCCAGGAAATCGCCGCCGCGCGCCTGGATATGCAGGCCGTGTGCGAAGCCATTCATTCCGCCACTGCCCGTTTGCTCCAGTTCGATGTCTTCACCATCACGCTGTGGGACGAAAAGAACCACGAGATCGAGGGCATTTACCTCTTCGATGGCGGCCGCACGTACCCTTCTTTCCGAATTCGAGACGACCA
Source organism: Anaerolinea sp. (assembly GCA_029975055.1). Taxonomy (GTDB): domain Bacteria; phylum Chloroflexota; class Anaerolineae; order Anaerolineales; family Anaerolineaceae; genus Anaerolinea. Next base: position 153,221 of record JARKPU010000022.1, on the reverse strand, counting down.
GGGCTGGTCGGGCTATGTACTGCGCACCGGTGTTTCGATGCGCATTGATGATTTCCTCAAAGAACGCGACCGGATGCCCTCGTCGGTGCATTTTGGCAAACCGGTGAACGCTCGCTCGGTGCTGGTGGTGCCGCTCAAACTCTCCGGCAAGGTGATCGGCACCTTCAGCGTGCAGAGCTACAAGCCCTGCGCCTTCAACAGCGACGACCTGGCCATGCTCGAACTGATGGCCGGGCACGCGGCCATTGCCCTCCAAAATGCGCGCCTGTATGAAGAAGTCAGCCGGCAGGCGTTGACGTTCGCCAATATCTTCGATGCGATTATCCTGACCGACGGCCGGCGCATCATCGATTGGAACCCGGCAGCCGAGCGCATGTTCCAATACCGGCGTGACGAAGTCATCGGCAAGCCGGTGACAATCATCCGCCCGCCCGATAGCGCCGAGGAGTTGGAAGACGAGCTGATCGAGAAGCTTCTGCGAGACGGCCGGTGGGAAGGGGAGTACACCTTCATGCGCCGCGACGGCTCCACCGGCACAGCCGACCTGGTGGTGCTGCCGATTTTCGACAGCCAGGGGAAACTGACCGCCACCCTTGGGGTGAATCGCGATATCACCCGCCGCAAGCTGGCCGAAGAAGCGCTGCGCATCAGCCAGGAGCGGCTGGCGGCGATCATCGATTCGGCCATGGATGGGATCATCACCATGGATGAGCGCGGCAAGATCTTCCTGTTTAACGAGGCCGCCGAGCGCATGTTTGGCTGCGGCGCGGAAGAGATGATCGGCCAGGCGGTGGGGCGTTTGATGCCGGAGCTGCTTTTCGAGGATTTGGAGCAGGGGGCCAAGGCCGTCACCCGCGGGCGCGATGCAGACCGGATGGTGAGCGGGGCAATCTACACCCGCGCGAGCCGCGTGAACGGTGAAGAGTTCCCGGCCGAGGTGACCATCTCAAAGGTGGCGGTCGGCGAGAGCGTCTTCCTGACGACGATCATCCGCGATGTCTCCGCGCAGGTGCGCGCGCAGATGGAAATGTCGCGCCTGGCGGGCGTGGTTCAGCAGGCCGCCGAGGCCGTGGTGATCACCGACCTGGCCGGCGATATCCTCTACGTGAACCCGTACTTCGAGCGCGTCACCGGCTACACCTTCGAGGAAGTGCGCGGTAAAAATCCGCGCATCCTCAAGAGCGGCTATCAGGATGAACGGTTCTACCGCCGGATGTGGCAAAGGTTGACTTCCGGCAAGCCGTGGACCGGCAGGCTGGTCAACCGGCGGAAAGACGGCAGCCTGTTCTATGAAAACTCGACCATCTTCCCGGTGAAGGACGCCTCCGGCCGCATCATCAATTACGCTGCGGTCAAGCGCAATATCACCGACGAGGTGCAGCGCGAGCGCGAAATGCAGGCCATTGTCTCGGTCTCCACGGCGCTGCGCAAGGCCGAAACCCGCGCCGAGATGCTCCCGATCATTCTCGACCAGCTCCTCGAACTGCTGCGTGGAAACGGGGCGGCGATTGCCTCTTACGACCCCTCCAGGAAAGCGCTCTATCTTGAGCTGGGCCGCGGGACGGCGGCCGTTTCCACCGGGCGTTATTTCCAGCTTGGCGAGGGCATCTCGGGCCTGGTCTTTGCCGCCGAAGGCCCTTACCTGACCAGCGACCTGCAGGCGGAACCCCAATTCAAGCTGGCGCTGCCTCTGCAGGGCATAACCTCGGTTGTGGGGGCGCCCCTCATGGTGCAGGGAGAGAAGATCGGCGTGCTGTGGGTGGGGCGCAGCTACCCCTTCACGCCGGAAGAATTCCGCGTTTTACAGGCCGTGGCGGATATGAGCGCCAACGCGATTCACCGCGCCAGCCTGCACGAACGCACCTTGCGCTACGCCGAGCAAACCGTGGCGATCACCGCCGCCGGGCGCGCCATGGCCGAAACGCTCGACCTGGGCGACATCTACAGGCGCCTCTCGGCCTCGGTGAACGACCTGGTGGGGGGCGTTTCGACCCTGGCGATCGTAAAAGTGGATGCGCCCGGCGGTTGGGGCCGGTTCATTTATGCAGTCTCCGGCGGCCGTGAGTGGGATGTGACCGGCGCAGAGGGGCTCACGCTCTCGGATAGCGGCTGCGACCTCTTCTTGCGCGCGATTCAATCGCATGAGCCGCAGCTCGTTGACTCGGTTCGCTGCATCCAGCCTCAGCTTTCACCGCTCAGCCTCGAATTGCCCGAAGACGGGTCGGCGGTCATCGTTCCTTTGGTGACGCGCGGCAAAGCCCTGGGCGTGATGGTGCTGGTCAGCCCCACCCGCGGGCGCTTCACCGCCGAAGAAACCGGCCTGCTGATGCTGATCGGCAGCACCACCGCCACGGCCATCGAAAACGCCGATCTCTACCAGGGCCTGCAGGAATCGAACCGCGAACTGCTGGATGCCTACGACAGGACGATCGAAGGCTGGTCGCGTGCGTTAGACTTGCGCGACCGCGAAACCGAATTCCACACCCAGCGCGTCACCGAGCTTACCCTCCGCCTGGCGGAAGAGATCGGCCTGGCCGGAGAGCGCCTGGTGCACATCCGGCGCGGAGCCATGCTGCATGACATCGGCAAAATGGGCGTGCCCGACCGCATCCTGCTCAAGCAGGACGCGCTCACCGAGGAAGAGTGGAAGGTGATGCGCATGCACCCCGCCTATGCCTACGAGATGCTTGCGCCCATCGCCTACCTGCGCCCGGCGCTCAACATTCCCTACTGCCACCACGAAAAATGGGACGGCTCCGGTTACCCGCGCGGGCTGGCGGGCGAGGAGATCCCGTTAGAGGCACGCATCTTTGCGCTGGCGGATGTCTTCGATGCGCTGACGAATGTGCGGCCCTACCGCCCGGCCTGGCCGCGTTCGCAGGCCATCCAGTATATCCGCGAGCAGGCGGGGCGTCACTTCGACCCTCACCTTGCAGAAGTCTTCCTGCGGTTGATCGATCCGCCGGCCTGAGTGGTTTTCACGTTAAATTCCTGGTTTTTCCCTCACCCTACCCTTTCCCTCTGGGAGAGGGTTTTTACTTCCCTTCTCCCTCTGGGACGCGCTTCGCACACCCGTGGGGGTGAGGGCCGGGGGATGAGGGGAAATGTTTTAAACTCAGCGAGAAAACCACCAGGCGCCTGACCCTTCCCAGAAGAATTACCCGTTTGGGGAATTGCCCCGGCGCGCCGAGTTTTCTATACTCAGAACAATCCTTCTCATGTGAGGGATTGAGCATTTCCTCCCATCTTTTCTCCTGGCCGGGCGCAAGGCAGCGCCCGACCGCCGGAGCCCACGGTGCGGGCACCACCGCGGGCTTTCGGTTTTTAAGAATGGAATTTTCTTGAGCAACGAAAGGGCATGCCCGCTGCCTGCCGGGACGGGGGGGGGGTACAATTGTGAATCGTGTGCTGATAAAAGAATAAAAGCACTGAGCGATTGTGGCATTCGCGCTTGCCCGGAGAAAGGATTGCGATGAGCGAAAGAGCCTTCGATGAGCGCCCGTTGACGGTCTGCCCGTCTTGCGGCGGTGAGATCGACCTGACATACGCCGACCCCGGCGTGATGGTGACCTGCGTGGTGTGCGGCTCGGAATGGGTGGTGATCAGCCTCGACCCGCCCGAGCTGGAAGAACCCGAGGGGTGAGGGAACCGCCTAGGGGGCGAGGATGGGTTGGCAATCGAACTGCCGGGCGGCCTGCCCCAGCGCGGCTTGCTTTTCGGGCGAGGCGGGGGCTTCATCGCGGATTCGCCGCCAGGTGGTGCACAGGTAATCGTGCATGATGTAATCGGGGAAATAGGCTTTCTCCGTCAAATCCAGAGCAAGGCTCCAGCGGCCCGTGTGCGCAGCGGCCAGGATGAAGGGCACATACTCCGGCTCGCTGCGCGGGTGAAGGCCCTGCCCGGCGGCCGCATCCCATAACGCCATCACCTGCTCCCAGTCGGCATTTTGCTCGGCCAGGCGCGCCTTCTGGTAGGTATAGCACCAGGTGTGCGCGGGTTCTCTGCCAAAGATCTCGGCCGGGGGCGCGCCTCCCTGCGGCAGGATGCGCCCCAAATCTGAAAGCGGCAGCACGCGGGTCAATTCCGCGCTCAGGTAAGGGTTGTGGCGGTCGGCCTCCGAAACAATCCACAGGCATTGGTTCTCGGCGAGGTCGTCTGCCAGCACGATGCTCTCGCCGGCAGCGGATGAGAAGTTCAGGAATTTGCGCGTGTCCCGGATGGGAGCGCCCTCTTCCACCGACCGGCTCAGATCGGTCTTATACAGGTCGATGTACCACAGGTCTGCGTCCGGCAGCGCGGGGTGCGGTTCGTAGAGCAGGTTGAATGCCGAAATGTTGGCCCACGAGCCGATGTACTTCACCAGCGCGCCGTTGCCCAGGATGGCCGTGGGGTACTTCAAGCCGGGCGCGCGCCATTTGAACTGCCAGAACAGCCGGGTTTGCTCTTCCCAAGACCAGCGGTAGACGCTGGCGCTGCGGAAGTGCTGCCCCACCGCCAGTCCGATCAGCAGGCAGACGGCCACCGCCTGGAGTCTCCCCGGGCGCAGCAGCAGGTCGAGCAGGCAGACGAGCAGGATGCCGGCCCCCAGCATCGCCGCCAGCCCGAAGCGGTCGTTATACAGCCCGGTCGGGTCGGTGAACTGGCGGCCGGTTGCCCAGCCCGGGGCAAAACCGGCCAGCATGCCCGCCAGCCCGAGGGTGAAAGCCTGCCTTCTCCAGGCGGGTTTCTCCGCGCCGGAATCGGTGCTGCGCAGGAAGCGCAGGCCCAGCCAGGCCAGCGCCGCGGCCGCCGCTGCTGCCGCCCAGGCAAACAGGTTGGAGAGCGGCGAGAAGGTGAAAACCGAGGCCTGCACGGTGCGGTACCAGACCCCCGCCAGCCCTTCGGCTAAATCTTGCAGCACCATGGCGGCCAGCGCAGCGAGGGTGCTGAGCGGGCTGGTCAGCAGGCCGTAGAGCACCCCCGGCGTGTTGCGGTCAACGCCGGGCGTGGGCATGAACACCAGCCGCCAGGCCAGGTAGCCGCAAAAGAGGGCCGCATAGGGGGCCCAATGCAGGGCGGCGCGCGCCAGGCGCCTGCGCAGGGGCGGCGCTCCTTCGAGCATGACGAAGGTGAGCACCAGCGGGCGCAGCAGCTCCAGCCCGGCGTAAAACTCAGACGAGAAGAGCTGGATGGCATTCGCCAGGATGGCCAGCGAGGAGAAGAGCAGATAGCGCTGCGGCTCGCGCGCCGCGCGGATCATCCAATACAGGGAGATGCAGTAGAGGAAGAAGCAGAACCAGTGGAAGCTGTAAGTCAGCGCCGAGGGCTGCTGGAAAAAGAGCGGGTAAACGGCAAAGAGCAAGGCCGCCCAAAGCGCCCGGCGGGCCTGCTGCGGCCACAGTGCGCGGAGCGCCAGCCAGGCCGCCAGAGCGGTGAGAAACCGCCAGAAGAGAGTCCACACCTGCCAGCCGAAGGGCGCCGAGCCGAGCACCTGGAAGCCCGCCCACCAGGTCCAAAAGACCAGCGGGCGGTTATCCAGAAAGGAGTAGAGGAACAGGCCGTTTGCTCCGCCCGCCCGGTAAGCCGCCAGGATGATCCAATCGTCGAGGTAATAGCCCAGCCAAGGCGTTTGCAGGCCGAACGCCAGCAGGCAGATGCCCAGGAGCAGACCCGGCGCGGCAAGTTGTTTCGCCAGCCTGGAAATCACACCGCTATCTTACCACAGGTGATTGTTCCCGGCGCACGGTTCGGCCCCCGGCAGCACGCCCTAGCAGATGGCGAGGGCGCGCTCGAGCAGCGCGCGCCGCCTGACGGTGAACGGTTCATCGCCGGCCAGGCGGCTCAACGAGCGCTGCATGCCGGGGGCGGCATAGCGCAGCTCTTCGACGGCGGCCGGGAGCTGCGTCTCGCTCAGGGCCAGCAGGGTGTAATGGTAGGGGAAGCGCTTCCAGCGCCCGTCTTCGCGGGCGGCGCGCAGGGCCTGGAGCGCCTCGGCAAGCCGCCTTTCGCTGCCCGGCAACCCGCCTGCCGCCAGGTTGCGGATGAGCGCCGTGGTGCAGCGCCCGCAGCAGAAGATGCCGTTGTAACCGGGCACAGCCGAGCTTTGTTCCAGGCGGGCGCGCCATTGCGATTGCATTCGGTGCTGCGCCTCCACCACCTGAGCTTGCCGGCTGCCGAGCAGGTGCAGCGCCCGGCAGGCTTCTTCGCCGAGGATGTGCGCCGTGCCTGCCCGGCTGTTGGTGCGCTCGCCGGTGAACAGGGCGGCACCCTCGGCGAAATCACGCGCGGTGGGCGCCGGCAGGCCCCAATAGGAGCTGGGCTGGCCGATCCGCCCGGCGATCCACTCGGCGGCCTGCTCGCGCTGCGCGTAGAGCAGCGGTTGCCCGTAGAAGAAGACCTGGTTGAGCGCATCCAGGGTCGCGGCAAGGCTGTCTTCGTAAACCAGTTTCATCCTGCCCTCCTCGCTGATGGCTTTAGGGTGAAAGCGCTTCAAATGCACACACGATCTATGGTAGTGGAGAACGGGGCGCGAGTCAATCGCGTCGCGCCAGTGCTTCGGGTGATCGCATACCCATTTCCGACGGTTGAAACCCCGCTGTGACTGTGCGCGAAGCCTGCGAAGGCAGGCTTCGTGGTTCTGCCGGGGCAGTTCCCAACTGGCGCGAGAGGGCCAAAACACCGAGGCCGGAGGCGTGACGGGCCTCAGGTATAATATCGTCCATGAGCTACACCTGGCTTCTCTTCGATGCAGACGGCACGCTCTTCGATTACGACCGGGCCGAGGAGCACGCCCTGCAGGCCACCTTCGCCGAGATGCGCATCCCCTTCCTCGAGGCCTATGCCCTGCTCTACCGGCGTTTCAACGCCGAGTTGTGGAAGGATTTCGAAGCGGGCCTGACCACCCCCGAACGGTTGAGCGTGGAACGCTTTGAGCGCCTGTTTGCCGCTGGGGGCATCCAGGCCGATGCCGCCGAGTTCGCGCGGCGCTACCTGCCCAACCTGGCGCGCGGGTCGCATCTGATGCCCGGCGCTGCCGAGACATTGCGCGCGCTCCAGCCGCGCTTCCGCTTTGCGCTCATCACCAACGGCCTGAAGGATGTGCAGCGCCCGCGCCTGCAGCGTTCCGGCATCGCCGGGTTCTTCGAGGTGGTGGCCATTTCGGAGGAATACGGCGTGGCCAAGCCGCACCGCGCCTATTTCGACCGCCTCTTCGCGCAGCTTGGCTCGCCGCCGCTCAATGAGGCGCTGGTCATCGGCGACGGGCTGACCTCCGATATCCAGGGCGCCAACGAGTATGGGCTGGATTGCTGCTGGTTCAACCCCCGGCGCCTGCCCGCTGACCCGCGCTACCCGGCCAGGTTCGAGATCCACGCGCTGGCCGAGCTGCCCGGGCTGCTTTCTTCAACTTAATCGCGATTCTGATATAAAAAAGAGAAGAGATTAACCGCAAAGAGCGCAAAGGACGCGAAGAATAAGATCAAAGGATATTCCAATCCAACCGGACCAAAGCAAAGGGATCAAGATGCCAACCATCCTCGAAACCATCTTCCAACGTCGCAGCATCCGCCAGTACCAGGAACGGCCCGTGCCGCGCGAACTGCTCATCGACCTGCTGCGCGCAGCCATGGCGGCCCCGTCGGCAGTGAATAAACAACCCTGGGAATTTGTGGTCGTCACCCGCCCGGAACGGATGGCCGAGTTGCAGGCCGTCTTGCCATACGGCAAATACAACGCCCCGGCGGCGGTCGTGGTGTGCGGCGTGCCGGAACTGGCCCAGAATGAGCCCACCGGCAGTTATTGGGTGCAAGATTGCTCGGCTGCCACCGAGAACCTGCTGTTGGCGGCCACCGGGCTGGGGCTCGGCACGGTTTGGACCGGGGTGTACCCCGTGACGGCGCGCGTCCGAGAGGTTCAGCGCGTCCTCGGCCTGCCGGAGGGGGTCATCCCGCTGGGGGTGATTCTGGTGGGTTACCCCGCTGAGGCGAAACCGGCGCGCACGCAATACCGCGAAGACCGCGTCCATTGGGAGCGTTACTGAGAAACAGCCTCGCACAATTACGCTGCCGGCGCAATACTCACCTGTTGCGGGTGACAAATAGCAGTTTTTTCGCTCCAGTGCTTGACATTCGAGCCTGGAAAGTTATGATATTGTGTGATTCACAGGTACCTGCCTGACAATCCCACCCTATTCTGGTTTTCTTTTGAGGAGAAATCGCATGAAAGGCAAGTTTTATTCCCTGTTTGCCTTGTTAATGGTCGCTGTCCTGCTCCTGGCGGCCTGCGCCCCCGCTGCAACGCCGACCCCTGCCAAGACGACCTACAAGCTGGCGGCCATCTTCCCGGGTGTAATCAGCGACTCAGACTATAACACCCTCGGTTACCTGGGGGCCGAAGCGGTGCAGAAGGACCTGGGCGTCGAAATGGCCTATTCGGAATCGGTGGCCGTGCCCGATATTGACCGCGTCATGCGCGAGTATGTGGACCAGGGCTTCAACATCATCTGGACTCACGGCAGCCAGTTTGTCAACCAGACCCTCGAGCTGGCCAAATCCTTCCCGGATGTGATCTTCATCGCCGAGGGCGACGCCAAGCCCGAAACGCTGGGGGCCAACGTCTGGTTCATCGACCGCAACTTCCACATCGGCTTCTATGGCATCGGCGCCCTGGCTGCGCGCATCACCAAGACGGGCAAGATCGGCTATATCGGCGGGCTCACGCTGCCCTTCTCGTATGCCGAGGTGCACGCCATGCAGCAGGCCATCACCGACTCGGGCAAGACGGTGGAGTTCAAGCCGGTTTGGGCGGGCGACTTTAACGACCCGGCCAAGTCGCGCCAGGTGGCCGATACGATGATCGCCGAGGGTTATGACGTGCTGGTTGGTTCGCTCAACAACGGTATGCTCGGCGTCTTCGAGGCGGCCAAAGCCAACACCGGCACCAAGATCCTCGTCACCGCCAAATACACCGATAAGACCAGCATCGCCCCCGATAACTACGTCACCTCGCTGCTTTATGACTTCGTCAAGCCGATGAAAGACATCGTGGGCAAGATCCAGGCCGGCGAGAAGGGCGGTTATTACCCGCTCGGCTTCGCCACGGGTGTTTCGATCCAGACCCCGCTCAAGAATGTGGACCCGAGCGTGGAAACGGAAATGAAGGCCGTGATTGACGACCTGGTGGCCGGCAAGATCACCGTTGTGAAGGACACCAGCGAGGTCAAGTAAGCCAGGCTGGCAGAGATGCAGTTCACCCAGCCAAGGGGACTGTGCTTTTGATTTTCTGTAATTTGTGGGGCTTGCCCCACAAATTACAGAAAAAGATACACACGATCGCGAAGGGGCTGCCCCCAAGGGTTCGTGGGGCAGTCCCTTTGCCTGGATTTTTTCGCCCTACGGTAAAACGACATGGATGATATGGTCATTCTCCGCATGGAGGGCATCCGCAAGGCTTTTGGGGGCGTGCCTGCGCTGGACGGGGTGCATTTCGAGCTGCACCCGAATGAGATCCACGGGCTGCTGGGAGGCAACGGGGCCGGCAAGACGACCCTGATGAACATCCTCTTTGGCCTCTATCGGATGGATTCCGGCGATGTGTTCCTGCACAGCAAGAAAATTTCCATTTCGGCCCCGCGCGATGCAATCGCCCAGCGCATCAACATGGTTCACCAGCACTTCCTCCAGGTGGATTCATTCACCGTCCTGGAGAACATTTTGATGGGCGCGCCGCTCAAGGAAAGCCTGACGATGCGCTTTGGCGAGGAAGAGAAGAAGATTGCCGCCATTCAAAAACGTTTTGGGTTAGAGATCGACCTGGGCGCCACCCTCGGCGACCTGCCGATGGGCACGCGCCAGAAGGTGGAGATCCTCAAAGCGCTCTACCGGGGCGTGGAAATTCTCATCCTCGACGAACCGACCACCAACCTGACCCCTCAGGAGGTGGATGCGCTCTTCCTGTCGCTGCGCGAGATGGTGAAGGAAGGCCTGAGCATCGTCTTCATCACCCACAAGCTGCGCGAGGTGCTGAGCGTCTGTGACCGGATCACCGTGCTGCGGAACGGGCGAAACGTGACCACGCTGCGCAAGGGTGAAGCCCCCGAGGAGGAGTTCGTGCGCGGCATGGTGGGCGAAGAGATGAACCTGGAGAAGAGCATCCTCTTCTCCGGCATCCGCGAGTCGCGCGCGGCCCCTCTGCCGGGCGGCGAAGCGCTGCTCAAGCTGGAGGGCGCGGGCCTGCGCACCGCCGACGGCCTGCAGCGCCTGAAGGAGCTGAGCTTTGAGGTGCGCCCCGGTGAGATCTTCGGCGTGGCCGGGGTGGCCGGCAACGGGCAGACCGAACTGGCCGAGCTGGTCCTCGGGCTTCAGCCGCCGACGGCCGGGCGCGTGCTGGTTTCGGGCCGCGACGTGCGCGAGCGCACCACCGCGCAATTGCTCGGTGAAGATGTGGCGTACATCCCCGAAGACCGCCTGCACGACGGCTTTCTCCCCAAGGCGAACATCGCCCAGAACCTGATCCTCGGCGCGCAGCGCTCCAGGCCCTACAGCAACGGCTGGCTGATCGACTGGAAAACCGTCTTCGCCAGCGCGCAGGAGATGATCGCCCAGTACCACATCAAGACGGCCGGGCCGGGCGAAGTGGGGGGCAACCTTTCGGGGGGGAACATCCAGCGCGTGATGATCGCGCGGGCCTTCTCGCGCGAGGCGCCGCTGCTGGTGGCGCACAACCCCACCCGCGGGCTCGATATTCCCTCGATGGATTTCGTCTATAGCAAGTTCCTCGAGCGCAAAGCGGCGGGGCGGGCCAGTTTGCTCATCTCGGAAGACCTGGATGAGCTGCTCCTGCTCTGCGACCGCATCGGCGTGATCTACAAGGGCGAGATCCTGGGCATTCTCCCGCGCGAGAAGTTCGAGAAGTATGCGATCGGCCAGTTGATGAGCGGCGTGAGGCGGGAGGCGTAAGGATGACAGCCATGACTGCTAAAACCACTTCGCGGAGCCTGCTGGGCACCGCCATCCCATACCTGCTGGCCATCCTGGCATCCTTCGCGGCGGCGGGCATTTTCATCGCCCTGATGGGCTTCGATGTGCTCAGGGCGTACTCGACCATCCTGTTCACCTCGTTCCGCACGGCCAACGGGTTTATCCAGACTCTGCTCAAGTTCGTACCCCTGCTCTTGCAGGCTCTGGCGTTCACCATCCCGTTGACGGCAGGCAAGTTCAACATTGGCGGCGAGGGGCAGCTGCTGGCGGGGGCCATCGGTTCGACGGCGGTGGGGATTGCCTTCTCGCACCTGCCGCCGGCGCTGCTGCTGCCGCTGGTCATCCTGGCGGGGGTGGCGGCGGGCGCGCTGTGGGGCTTGATCCCCGGCTGGCTGCTCTACCGCTTCGGGATCAACGAGATCCTCACCACGGTGCTGCTCAACTTTGTGGCTTTCAGCCTGGTGAATTACGTGGCCACCGGTCCCTGGCGCGACCAGGGCGCCGGCCACCCGATGACGGTGGCGATCGGCGAAGGGGGCTTCCTGCCGATGTTGATCAACAACCCGCCGCTGAACGCGGGGATCATCGTGGCGATCATCGTGGCGGCGCTGGTGTACTTCTACACCACGCGCACCGTGGCCGGCTATGAGTTGGTGGCCACCGGCGCCAACCCGCGCGCCGCCAAAACGTTCGGCATCAAAACCCGCCTGATGTTCATCTCCTCGCTGGTCATCGCGGGGGCGGTGGGCGGGCTTTCGGGCGCGCTGGAAGTGGCCGGGGTGCAGCACCGGCTGATCGAGGGCATGCAGTCGAACTTCCTCGTCCTCGGGCTGATCATCGGGTTGATCGCTAAAGGCAATAACCTGGCGGTGCCGTTCATCGCCTTCTTTATCTCGGTGCTCGAGGTGGGCGCGAGCGCCATGCAGCGCACGCTGTTGATCCCGGTGGAGATGGTGTTCATCGTGGAAGCGCTGATTTTGGTGTTCGTCTTGCTCTCAGACGTGGTGCGGAGGCGCTAAACATGGATGCGATCCTGGTTTCGATCGTGGCATACGCCAAGCTGATTCTGCTGAGCATGGTGCCGTTCGTCCTGGCGGGGCAGGGGACGATGCTGGGCGGGCGCACGGGCGTCTTCAACGTGGCGCAGGAAGGCATCATGCTGGTGGGGGCGTCGGTGGGCTTCCTCGTCAGCTACCTGAGCGGCAGCATCGTTTTGGGGATGGCGGCGGCGATGGCGGCGGGGGCCCTCTTTGGGCTGGCGCTGGCGTACTTTACCACCCACCTCAAGATGGACCAGTTCGTCATCGGGCTGGCGTTGTTCTTCATCGGCGTGGGGCTTTCTACGCTGCTGCCCAAGCTGATCATCGGCGTGACGCTGACCCCGCCGCTGGTGCCCACGCTCAAAGACCTGCCGGTGCCGCTGCTGAGCAAAATCCCGCTGCTGGGCGAGATCTTCTTCAACCAGAACGTGCTGGTGTATGTGTCGATTCTCGTTTCGGTAGCGCTGTGGTGGTACCTCTACCGCACCAAGCTGGGCCTGGAACTGCGCTCGGTGGGCGAGAACCCGCAGGCCGCCGACAGCCTGGGCATCAACGTCACTCGCGCGCGCTATTGGAGCGCTATCATCGGGGGGATGATGATCGGCCTGGCGGGGGCCTACCTGCCGATGGTCTATACCGGCACCTTCACCGAAGGGATGGTGAAGGGGCGCGGCTGGCTGGCGATTGCCCTCACCTTCTTCGGCGGCTGGAAGCCGCTCACCATCCTCTACGGGGCGGCGTTCTTCGCCACCATCGAGGTGCTGGCTTACCGCGTGCAGGTGGTGGGGACGGGCATCCCCTACCAGTTCTTGCTGATGCTTCCTTACCTGGCAACGATCGTGGTGATGATCCTCACCTTCGGCAAGACGCGCGCTCCGGCCTTCCTCGGGCAAAATTACGACCGCGAACGCCGCGCGCTTTGAGGCCGTGAAGACCCGCAAGGTCTCTCACGATTGTGGATATAATTTTCAGTAAAATGTGGGCTTTGCCCCACATTTTACAGAAATATTGATGCACAATCCATCTCAAGACCTTCCGGGCCTTTGAAACCCAATCATGCGCAAGCCTCTCTTCCTCGCCGCTGCTCTCGCCGTGCTCTGGCTGGCCCTGAGCGCGGCGAATTACTTTGCCTGGGTGCGCGGGGCCGACCACCGCGATTTTTACCCCCGCTGGGCGGGGGCGCGGCTGGCGCTCTTCGAGCGGCGCGACCTCTACTCGGAGGAGACCACCCGGCTGATCCAGCAGCGCCTGTATGGCGGCAGCCTGCCGCCTGAGCGCGACCAGCAGGGCTTTGCCTACCCGGCACAGCTTGTGCCGCTGCTGCTCCCCTTCTGGCTGGTGAAGGATGTGGAGCTGGCCACGGCGCTGTGGGAGGGGCTTTCGGTGCTGATGCTGGGCGGCGCGCTTTACCTGCTGCGCCTCCGCGGGCAGGGCGGGCTGCCGGCCTGGGCGCTGCTCGGGCTGGTGCTGTGGTACTTCCCTCTGTTAATGGTCTTCCAGGGGCAGTTCACCGGCCTGGCGCTGCTGGCGCTGGCGGCGGGCTGGCGGCTCTTTGAGCAAAAGCGCGATTGGGCCGCCGGGGCGGTGCTGGCGGCGGGGGTGATCAAGCCGGAGCTGGCGGCGCTGCCCTGCCTGGTGATGCTCGTTCTGGCGCTGCGCGGGCGGCGCTGGAAGTGGCTGGGGGGCTTCGCGGCGGCCCAGGCGGTCCTGCTGGGGGCGAGCGTGCTGGCGGCGGGCTGGTGGCTGCCGGGCTGGCTTGATGCGCTGCGGCGCTACGCGGCGTATGCGCAGCCGGCCTGGGCACCCGCCACGGCCTGGGACGCGGGCCCGCTCTTCTTACTGCTGCTGGGCGCGGCGCTTGCGCTGTTGCTCTGGCGCGCGCGCTGGAGCGGGCGCTTTGCCTTTGGGGCGAGCATCCCGCTGGGGATGCTGCTGCTTCCGCAGACGTTGATTTATGGGCTGACGGTGCTGCTGGGGCCGCTGGCGATGAGCTGGCGCGGGCGGGCGCGCTGGGCGGTGGGGGCGGCCTGGCTGCTCGGCTGGAGCGCGGTGCTCTGGCCGGTGGGTTCGTGGCGCTGGCAGAATGTGCTCTTCCCGCTGCTGGCGCTCGGGGCGCTGGTGCTGGCGAGCCGGGAAGAGGAGAGACAGGATGATAAGGATGAACGCGGATAAGAGTGGGAGCGGAGGCAAAGAGAAAGAACAGGATGCGTAGGATGAACGCGGGTAAGAGTGGGAGCGGAGGCAAAGAGAAAGAACTGGATGCGAAGGATAAACGCGGATAAGGGTGGGAGCAGCGCATGAGGCAGGGTTTCAGCGGGTCGAGCGTCTGGCGGGAGGGCGATTTCGTCCTCAAAGAGAGCAGCGATGAGGAATTCCTCCACAACGCGGCGCGGCAAAGGGACCTGGCGGCCCTCTCGCGGCGGCTGAGTATCTTGCCGCGCATCGAGCACATCGAGGGCGGGAGGATCACGATGGAGTACATCGCCGGGCGCGAGGGGTTGACCCTGCGCAACGCGCGGCGGGCCGGGCAGGCGCTGCGGCTGCTCCATGCGGAACAGGGTTACCCGCACGAATGCATGACCGGCGTGGAATGGCTGATCGCTCTGGCAAACGAGAACCTGGCCGAATGGGGCCTGGGAAGGTGCATCGAACCGGCTCTGGCGGCCGACTTCCCGCCCGATGCGCTGATCCACTCGGAGCCTGCCCAGGTGATCGAGAGGAAGAACGGGGAGATCGTGTTCATCGATTTCGAGGGGATCGGGCTTGGCTCGCGCTATCAAGACCTGGGGTTTGTCTATTACCTGATGATGAAGGACGGCCGCGAGGGGGTCTATGCGGCGTTGGAGGAGGGTTACCGCGCGGGGGGCGGCGAGGTGGACGGGCGGCGGGTGATGCGCCTGGCGGGGGTGATCGCGCTGGCGTATGCGCGCTTCGCGGAGCGGGAGAAGCGGCTGGGGCTGGGCTTCAGGCTGCTGGATAAAGCGGGCGGCGTGATATAATTTGGTTGCCCACGACGGGCCCGTAGCTCAGTGGCAGCCCTCCTGCGGAGGGTGATCAAGCGCTTGCTCATCACCGCCTGGCCGCTGGGCGTGAGTTAACAATTTGGTTTTGCCCTATTCGGGGCCCGTAGCTCAGTGGCAGAGCGCGCGGCTCATAACCGCTTGGTCGCTGGTTCGAACCCAGCCGGGCCCACCTGGTGTATCCTCTCTCAGAAGACGCGGGCACAAGGCCCGCGCCTACGGCATTTTTATATAAACCGGCTTACACCCAATTGACGAGGCGGCCCGAGCGCGCTATATTTTAAATGTCCAAATCTTCAATTGTGCAGGAGGTAAGAGATGGACGCGTTGGTCGGGATTCTTGTCGGTGTTGGCGCGATTTTACTGGTGGTCGTTGGGATCGCGCTGACCAACCGGCGAGAAGGTAAAACCAGGTAGGTCGAGCGCCTGGTGCTGAGAGGGGGTTGTTTTTAGCGGTTTGCCCAACCGGGGTGGGGGTATTTTTGTTTTTGCGCGCGCCGTCGATGCGGTGCGTTTTTTATTCGTGTCCATTCAATTCGCTCTGAATTCGCCCGCGTTCTCTGCCCAAACCCACCAAGAGGGGTTACAATTCAGCCACGCCGCGCGGAACGACGCGCGGCCCCTGATAACCATGCCGATAACCCTGGCTAATCACCGATTGGAGACTACACGATGAAGAAATTCCTACCGACCATCCTCTTGCTGGCGGCTGTGCTTTTGGCCGCCTGCAACGCCGTGGGCACCGGGCAGCCGCCCGCGCCCACGCAAGATATCTCAAAGACGCTGGACGCGGTGCGCGAAGAAGCCGTGCAGACCGCGCTGGCGGAGATTGACAGCCGCCCCACCGCCACCCTGCCGCCCGCCCCGCCCACGCTGGCGCCTTCCGCCACGCCGATGGATACGCCCACGCTGGTGCCCTCTTCCACCCCGGCAGATACGCTGCCCGCGCCGACCAACACCCGCGCCGCATCTTCGGGCGGGGTTGTGGCCACAGCGGTGCCTGCCGATTATGACTGCTCCGTCTCGAACACCTCGCCGGTGTACCTGGCCGAGTTCGCCCCGCGCGGCGAGATGGACGGCAAGTGGACGGTGAAGAACACCGGCAAGCAGACGTGGGGCTCTTCGGATATCGACGTGAAGTTCGTCGGCGGCACCGATATGAAGCAGTATGGCGATACCTACAACCTCTCGAAGAGCGTTGCGCCGGGCGAGTCGATCGATATCGTTGTGGACCTGCTGGCCCCCGCCGAGCCGGGCACTTACCGCACGACCTGGGGGCTGGTGCGCGGTTCGACGACCTTCTGCACCTTCAATTTGACCATCAGGGTCAAATAAGCTGGGCGCACAATCTGCGTAATTTGACCAACCTGGGCCGGGGGAGAAACCCTCCGGCCCTTTTTTCATCTGAGGAGGCGAGATGAGCGTTGAATGGATCGAAACGCCCTTCCGGCGCAGGCTTTTTGGGCTGGCCGCCGCGCACGACCCCGCGAAGAGCTACGGGCAGGAGCTGATCGGCCTGCTGGATACCATCTGGCGAACCGTGCGCGAGGGCGGGTATGCGACCACCGGCATCAACCATGCCTTGTATGCGCAAAACGGTGACCTGTTCGCCGGGGTGGAGCCGGCGGATGATACCGTGGTGCTGCCCGGCCTGCTTTTGAGGGAAATTTCGATCGGCCGGTATGCGTTTTACAGGCACACCGGCCCCTACCGGGGTATCGGCGCGGCGCATGAGCGGGTGATCGCCGAGATCCGCGCGCGGGGGCTGGCGCAGGCCTGGCCGGTGATCGAGGTATATGGGCATTGGACGGAAGACGAAGCGAAGCTGGTGACCGATTTGATCTACCCGCTGGCGTAATTGGCTATAATCAGGCCATGCTTCCAGAAGAATATATCAGCGTGGATGTGGAAACGGCGGGCCCGGTGCCGGCGCAGTATGCGCTGCTTTCGATCGGCGCCTGCCTGGTGGCGGATCCGGAGGTGTCGTTTTATGTCGAGCTTCAGCCCGACCGGCCGGAGTGGAAGGCGGAGGCGCTGGAAATTTCGGGCCTCTCACTGGAGCGGCTGAAGGAGGAAGGCCTGCCGCCGGAGGAGGCGCTGCGCGCCTTTGCCGATTGGGTGCGGCGAGTCACGCCGGCGGGGGCGCGGCCGGTGTTCGTGGCCTTCAACGCGCCTTTCGATTGGATGTTCGTCAACGATTACTTCCTGCGCTACCTGGGAGAAAACCCTTTCGGGCACAGCGCGCTCGACATCAAGGCCTACTTCATGGGGCAGACGGGCTCGAAATGGGCCGAGACTTCGATGGCGCACATCTCGGCGCATTTCCTGGAGGAGAAGCACCTCTCGCATAATGCGCTGCGCGATGCGCAAGACCAGGCGGAGATCTTCCGCGAGCTGCTCGGCTTGCCGGGGCGCAGCCAGGGCGGGGAGTGATGGGCGTAATGCGATATCGTCAAAGCTGTTGCCGATTGGTCTTGCTAACCTGGCGATAGCCCTGTACTTCGCCGGTTTCCACCTTATCTAATCTCATGTACAATACCCACAATCGAATGTTCATAAAGTCCAAGGGAGGATGCAAATGAACCAGACCGGCGACCAACCGCAGGCGGAGCTGGCGCGCATACTCGAATCGGCGCGCAGGCTGGGTGTTGAAATCGAGGAGGCCGAGGCGCTGCAGTGGCTGACGAGCATGGCGGCCGCCAAAGAGGGCGACCAGATCACCATGGACGAGCGCACGGGCGTCTTCGGGCACAACATCACCATGCTGGATTTCAGCGACAGCGAGCTGGAATACTTCCGGCGCATCGGGCGCATCGTCGAGTTCGCGGATATCCCCGGCGTGCTGGAGACGGCCCTGGCGCTCTCAGGCTCGGCGGCGCAGTCGAAGATCCAGTCTTACCCCGGCGATTGCGATTACTTCGAACGCCTGAACATCCTGGCTCCCACGCGCGAGGAGGCCTGCGCCGTTCTGGCCAAAGTGATGCGCGAGAAGGCCCTGAGCGCTCTGCGCGGGCCGACCTACCAGCTCATCGAGGTGAAGTTCGGTTCTTACCCCGAAGATTTGGTGGTGGGCGGGCGGCAGGTGAAGAAAGGCGCGCCGATTGCCTGGCGGCCGGATCAGATCCAGGCCGGCAAGGTGGAGGGCTTCCGCGCAGACGGCAGCCCGGCGGCGGTGTTGTGGGAAGACGTGCAGAATGAGCCGGGCTGGTGCAAGCTCGATTGGGTGGTGGCCGACCCCATCCGCAGACAGCTTGCCAACGCCAGCAACATGTTGGACGTGACCTGGGAGGCCCCCGATGGCAGCATCACCCCGCTGGACGGCTACCTCGACCCGTATTTCCAGGAAGTGTACCTGGATGCGGCTTCGGTGCCGATTTTCTCCAAGCTGGCACAGCACGTCTCGGCCAACGCATTGGAAAATTACGTCAGCCAGCTCGAGCACGAAGTGCAGAAGTACCTGACGCGCGACGTGAATTACGGCAAGGTGGCCAAGCGCATGTACAACATCTTCCGCCTGACCGGGCGTTATGAAGAGGCGGCCTTCTTGCGCGAGCTGTTCGACGAGCCGGCGACGATGCTCTACCAGGTGTGGTCGCTGATCCGCACGATCGACGACGCCTACGGTTCGGGGGCGTCGATCCCTCACGAGGAGCTGGCGGCGGCCTGCGACCGGCTGATTTTGGATGTGATCCGGGCGCTGGAAGGCGAGCAGGAAGCGGAGATCGTCGGCCACCTGCTCAAGCTGCGCGATGCGCTCTCGCGCCCCGAGGCGGGTGCGACGCTCACCGCCGAGGCGGAAGCCGCGCGCGCCGAGGTGATTAATATCGTCAACAATTTCTTCTACGAGCGCCTGACGGCGCTGCCGGCGATCAAAGAGTATATGGAGGGATTCCAGAAGAGCTGAGGGGTTTTCCTGCTAACCCCTCCCAAACCCTTCATCGAGGCCGCGGTGATTCTACCCCCTCCGAAACACCGCCCCTGCGGGTGGGGGTGGATCGAGCCGCGCCCACGCATTGCCGCGATGCATGGGGGGGTCTGGTATACTGTGGGCGGAATAGCTTATGCTCACAGCGACCTCCCTTTATCGTTTACGCAAGGTTTTACCCCATTTGGCTGCCCTGGCGGGGCTGCTGCTTCTGAGCGCCTGCGCCGCAGGGGCCGCGGGGCAGGCCGAGGCCCTCGCCGCTGCCTCCCCGCTCGCGCCGGAGGCCGCGCGCACCCTCACGCCTGCGCCTTCGCCCACCCTGGCGCCCAGCGCCACACCCTCGCTGCAGCCGACGGCCACCCCCACCCTCACCCCCACGCCCACCCGCCCCGCCGAGCACTACATTCGCGCCATCACCGGGCACCGCCAGCACTTCAGCCTGAGCTGCGAGGCCGCCGTGGCCTCCGATTGGGCGGGGTACTTCGGCGTGACCATCGCGGAATTCGACTTCCAGTTTGCCCTGCCGCTTTCGGATAACCCCGAGAAGGGCTTTGTCGGGAGCGTCAACGCGCCGTGGGGGCAGGTGCCGCCCTATGGTTACGGCGTCCATGCGCCGCCGGTGGCCGACCTGCTGGTGAAATATGGGCTGCCGGCCCGCGCCGTGAAGGGTTGGACGGTGGAGCAGGTGAAGGATGAACTGGCGCACGACCGCCCTGTGATCGCCTGGGTGATCGGCAACGTGGAGGGGGGCGTGCCCGCCGAATATACCGCCAAAGACGGCCAGAAGGTCATCGTGGCGGCTTATGAGCACACCATCATCCTCACCGGATATAATGAGGATCATATCCGCTACATGACCAACGGCCGGTTCATTGACGTGCCCACCAGGGTGTTCGAGAATTCCTGGGGGGTGCTGGGCAACATGGCAATTTATTACGACGGTGAGAAGCCGGGCGAGTGAACAGGAGAGCAGATGCCAACCCCCGCCCCTAGCGGTAGAAAGGGCGCTGAATGAACGTTCCGTTCCTCCCAACCACCCCCGCAGAGTTGCGCGAGCGCGGCTGGGACCGGCTGGATGTGATCCTCGTCACCGGCGACAGTTACATCGACAGCCCCTATATCGGCGCGGCGGTAATCGGCCGCGTGCTGGAAGCGGCAGGCTTCCGCGTGGGGATCATCGCGCAGCCGCAGGTGGACCGGGGGGATGACATCACCCGCCTGGGTGAGCCGCGTCTCTTTTGGGGGGTGACGGGCGGCAGCGTGGATTCGATGGTGGCCAACTACACCGCCGCCAAGAAGAAGCGCCGCAGCGACGATTACACCCCCGGCGGGCTGAACGACCGCCGCCCCGACCGGGCCACGCTGGTCTATACCAACCTGATCCGGCGCTTCTTCAAGCATACCTGCCCGGTGGTGCTGGGGGGCATCGAGGCTTCGCTGCGGCGGGTGGCGCATTACGATTTTTGGAGCGACTCGATCCGGCGCTCGATCCTCTTCGACGCCAAGGCCGATTTCCTGCTTTACGGGATGGCTGAGGAGAGCGTGACGGCGTTGGCGCGGGCCCTGCAGGCCGGCGAAGACGTGCGCGCCTTGCGCGGGCTGTGCTACATTGCCAACCGGCCGCCGGCGGGTTACCTGGAGCTGCCCGCGTATGAAAGCGTGGCTGCCGACAAACTGGCGTTCATCGAGATGTTCCATGTTTTCTACCGCAACAGCGACCCGCTCAGTGCAAAAGGACTTTTCCAGCGCCACGGCGAGCGCTGCCTGGTGCAGAACCCGCCCGCGCCTTACCCCTCGCAGGAGAAGCTGGATGCCTTCGCGGCGCTGCCCTACCGCAGGGCGCAGCACCCCGAATACGAGCGCCAGGGGGCGGTGAAGGCCCTGGAGACGATCCGTTTTTCGATCAGCACGCACCGGGGCTGCTATGGCGAGTGCAATTATTGCTCGATCGCCGTGCACGAGGGGCGCACGGTGCGCTGGCGCAGTGCAGAGTCGATCCTTGCGGAGGCGGAGGAGCTGACGCGGCTGCCCGGCTTCAAGGGGTATATCCACGACATCGGCGGGCCGACTGCCAACATGTACGGCTACGAGTGCCGCAAGAAGCTGACGAGCGGCGCCTGCCCCGACCGGCGCTGCCTTTCGCCGCAGGTCTGCCCGGCGCTCAAGCCAGACCATTCCCCGCAGATCGAACTGCTGCGGCGCGTGCGGAGCCTGCCCGGTGTGAAGCGGGCTTTCGTGGCCTCGGGCATTCGCTATGACCTGGTGCTGGCCGACCGGGCGCACGGGCGCGGCTACTTGAAGGAGATTGTGGGCTGGCACGTCTCGGGGCAGCTGAAGGTGGCCCCCGAGCACTCGGAAGAGCACGTGCTGGCGCGCATGGGCAAACCGGGCAAGGAAGCGCTGCTCAAGTTCAAGGCGTTGTTCGATGAGCTTTCGGCGGAGGCGGGCAAGGAACAGTACCTGACCTATTACCTGATCGCTGCGCACCCGGGCTGCACCGAGAGCGACATGCGCCGCCTGAAGGAATTTGCCGGGCGCAAGCTGCACATCTCGCCGGAACAGGTGCAAATCTTCACGCCCCTGCCTTCCACCTATTCGGCGCTGATGTATTACACCGGGCTGGATCCGTTCACGCTGGAACCGCTCTTTGTGGAGAAAGACCACGCGCGCCGCGAGCGCCAGAAGGCGGTGGTGGTGAGTAAACCCGCCGCGGGCCGGGGGCCGCGCAAGCCATGAATCTGCGCCTGTTTGCCGTCACCGCGCCCGGGCTGGAGCCGTTCGCCATGCGCGAGCTGGCCGGGCTGGGCATCGCGGCGCAGGCCGAGGCTGTGGATGAAGGCGAGGAGGGCGGGGGCGTGGCGTTCGAGGGCGGGCTGGATGCGCTCTACCGCGCCAATTTGCACCTGCGCACCGCCAGCCGCGTGCTGGTGCGCCTGGGCGATTTTTACGCCGCGGGCTTCCCTGAACTGCGCAAGAAGGCCGCGCGCCTGCCGTGGGAGAGCTACCTCGCCCCGGGAGGGCGGCTGGCAGTGCGGGTGACCTGCCATAAATCCAAACTCTACCATTCCGGCGCGGTGGCCGAGCGCATTGCCGCGGCGGCAGGCGACCGGCTGGGCAAGCCGCCCGAGGCGGCGCGCTTCGATGAGTCCGCGCCGCCTTTGCCGCAGCTGGTGGTGGTTCGGCTGCTGCACGACCATTGCACCATCAGTGTTGATAGCTCTGGGGCGCTGCTGCACCGGCGCGGCTACCGCCTGGAAACGGCCAAGGCCCCCCTGCGCGAGACGCTGGCCGCCGCGATGCTTTTTGCCTCCGGCTGGGCCGAGAACCCCTCTGCGCCCCTGCTCGACCCGTTCTGCGGCTCGGGGACAATTGCCATCGAGGCGGCGCTGATGGCCCGGCGGGCGGCCCCCGGCAAACAACGCCGCTTTGCCTTCATGGATTGGCCCGGCTACGATGACGCGCGCTGGCAGGCGCTGCTGGCGCAGGCGGCGGCGAACGAGCGCCCCGCGCCGGGGGTCATTCAGGCCTCCGACCGCGACGCGGGGGCGGTGCGCACCGCGCAGGCCAACGCCGAGCGCGCCGGGGTGGCGGGTGAGATCCAGTTCGATTGCCGGGCAGTTTCGGGCATCCAGCCCCCGCCGGGGCCGGGCTGGGTGGTGACCAACCCGCCTTACGGCGTGCGGATAAGCCCCGGGCGCGACCTGCGCGACCTGTATGCTCAATTTGGCAACGTGCTGCGGGCGCATTGCCCCGGCTGGGAACTGGCCATGCTGTGTTCCACGCCGTACCTGGCGGGGCACACGCGCATCCGCTTCGAACGCGCGCTGCCGCTGCTCAACGGGGGCATGCCGGTAAAGCTGTTCGTGGGGCGGGTAGGCGCCCAGTCTGATTAGCGTGCGGCCGCCCGAAGCCGCGGGCGAATCCTGACCCGATTCCAGATTGAGTTCTCGAGAACCGGAAGCTACCACCGATTCTAACCGGCCTGCGCCAATTCCATACTATAATTGAAGCCAACCCAACCTAGAGGATAAAGATGCCCAGACTCACCGCCGCGGCCGTCAGGGCGGTCACCCTGATTGCCGTGTTGTTCATCACGGCCTGCACCACCGCCACGCCCAGCGCCACCACCGCCCCCCAGCCCACCTCGGCTGAGTTACCGGCCACCACCGCCCCCACCGCCAGTCCCACCTCGCCGGCCGGAGGCGGCGCCGCTGCTGCCACTGCCACGCCAACCGTCCCTGCCGCCCCCACCGATACCCCCGCCCCGCCGGCCGCCGCCCCGGTTGACCTTGCCGCCAGCGGTCTGCCCGGCGCGCTGTGGACGTGGACTCGCTCCGCCCGCCCCGCCCTCGGCGGCGGTGAATCTCTCACTGTGGCCGACCCGCTGCGCTACACCCTGCAGTTCGACCCATCCGGCAAGCTGCAAACCCAGGCCGATTGCAACACGGCTTCCGGCTCCTACACCCTGGCCGGAAACGGCGCCCTGGCCCTCAATGTGGGCGCGATGACCAAGATGGCTTGCCCACCGGGTTCGCTGGGCAGTGAATTTGCGCTCGAGCTTGGCCAGGTCTCCGCCTATCAGCTAAATGAAGGCTACCTCGAGCTTGGCCTGCAGGGCGGCGGTTCGATGCAGTTCGCCCCGCAAATCATTCTCTCTTTCCCTGCTCCCGCCGAGGGAGCCGCCAGCGCCGGCGCCGAGGCCAACGTGCCGGTGCGCCTCGGCCCAGGCGACTCCTACCCGGCCTATGGCGTGCTCCCGGCGGGCGCGCAGGCCGAGATCGTCGGCAAGTTCACGCCCTGGTGGGCGCTGCGCCTGCCCGGTTACCCCGCTGGAATCGGGTGGGTGAAGCAGGGCACGGTGCGGGCAGAGAACTACGCCGCCGTCCCTTCGCTGCCTGCCCCGGCTGAAGACTTCGGCCATTCATACCCCCTCCCGCGCCTGGATGACCCGCAGGTGCTGCTCACCGACCCGCAGCTCATCCTCGCCGGCCCCGGCGAGGAATACCCGCCCATCTCGGCGGCGCTGACCGGCGCCAGCCTGTTTGTCATCGGCCGAGACGCGCCCGGCAGGTATTGGAAGGTGTACCTGCCGCCCGAGGTCGTCCCGGCGGCTTCCGGCTGGATATTAGCCTCGGCAGTGCACGCCACGCACACCGAGAACGTGCCCGTCGTCCCCGTCCTGCCGGGGGCTGCGGCCACGCGCTTCCCCAAGGCTGAAGCCGGGGGTGCACTCGCCGCGCCGTATGTCACCATCAATCTGCGCGCCGGGCCGGGCGAGTGGTTCTCGGTGCTCGATTTCGCCCTCAAAGGGCAGCTCCTGGCCGTCACCGGGCGCACGGTGGATGGGATGTGGCTGCAGGTGAAGGTCTCGCCTTCCGTCTCGGCCACGGGTTTCGCCTGGGTGATGGAGCCCAATGTGCGCCTCTTCGCGGCGGAGAACGTCCAGGTGGTTGCCACCCCTCTGCCGGATTGGATCCCGGCCGACATCACCTCCGCCGCCTGCGCTCTCACCTATCAATCGCCCGCAAACGGCAGGGTCTTCCGGCCCAACGAGGACTTCACCGTTGAGATCGAGGTGAAGAACACCACCGCGAAGACGTGGTCGAGCGGAGATGTTGACCTGGCCTTCGTCACCGCGCTGGGAGGGGGGCCGCTGCACTCCGGTGCAGACGCCTACGACCTGTCGCGCTCGGTGCTGCCCGGCGAGACCTATCGCTTCACCATCCGGGCCGCCGCGCCGTTCGATTGGGGCGATTTCGGCGAGGTGTGGGCCTTTACGCGCGGCTCAGAGCCGATTTGCTCCTTCAGCTACAATATCCACATCAACCCGCCGCCGCCCACGCCCACCTTCACCGCCTGGCCCACCGTCACGGGGACGATCGAACCCACTGCCCCGCCGGATGTGCCTCCCACGCCGACCAAGGGCACCCCCGAGCCGACCAACCCGCCCGAGGTATCTCCCACGCCGAAGTGGTGATTGTTTCTTAAACTCGTTCGTCGCGCCCTTCAACCTTGCAGGTGCGCCGGGGTAAGATTTTGAACCGCTAAGGAACGCGAAGAAACACGAAGGAAGAGCGGAAAATCAGCCCGCTCTTCCTTCCTGAGTGCTTTCGCGTCCTTCGCGTCCTTTGCGGTTAGTCTCTTCTCTTTTTCATGTCCCTCATCCCTTCGGGTGCGCCGGGGGGGCGGTTATTCTCGCAGATTATCCCCCGCCCGCCTCCTGAGGCTGCTTCTTCGCAAACGCTTTCCCGGGGCTCCACGGCGTGCCGAGCGCCGGCAGCAGCCACCGGTCAAGGCCCCACCAGCCGGCATTTTTCCACGCCAGGATCAAAAAGATCGACAGCGTGAACAGCACCGGATTGATACTGGCGGTGCCTGCCATCATGAAATTCCAGTTCATAAAGCCGCCCAGAAACGCCGCCACGCCCGCGAAAGCCCCTAAAATCAGCGCCACGCCGATCAGCAGCTCACCTGCCACCACCAGCTTCGAGAACCAGGTGTACGAGCCGCTGTCCAATAACGACTGGATGAACGCGCGGTACCAATCGAAGGCAATCGGCGCGCGCGCCGGGGCCTCAGGGATTCGCACGGCATTGGCCCAAAAACCCTTGAGCGCCTCGCCTGTCTGCGTCCAGCCGGGGTTGCTCAGCTTGCCAATGCCCGCCTCCAGCCACGAATACCCCACATAAACGCGCACCACCAACCACAACCAGGCCCATCCCGCGCTGCCAAATAAACGTTGAATGAAAGGGGGATCGGGCATTTCGATTGTTTTGATAGACATATTTCACCTCCAATATCCGATTATAGACTTGCGGGTTAAAACAATATGAAGACCCCGGCCCGCCCAACCCACCCGCACTGCGCCGATTAAAGCAAGAATCCGGCTTGACTTCCCGCGCCCATCTATTATGATTAAGGTCAATATATTCATGTATCCGCGGATGCTCTTTCGCTCTTCCCTCAATACACCTCCCCATCCCAGAGAGAAAGACTTCGATTTCATCCACCCCGGCAGGGGCACCCTCCGCCGGGGGCTTCTGAAAGCCGTGTGAATGCCGAACCTGCGCATCAACATGCTGGGAGGGTTCGCCGTCTGGCGAGAAGACGCGCTCATCGCGCCGGAAAGCTGGCCCACCCAGAAAAGCCAATCTTTCCTCAAAATCCTGCTCGCCGAGCGGTCTTCCACGGGCTGGGTCTCCGCCGACCGCTTGATGGAATACCTGTGGCCCGATCTTGGCCTGGGCAGCGCCCGCAACAACCTGTGGGTCACCGCCAGCCAGGCCCGCCGCGTCCTCGAGCCCGGCCTGCCGCGCGGAGGCGAGTCGCGCTTCATCCTCAGCGGCCCGCTCGGGTATCGCTTCAACGCCGATAACGGCGCCTGGGTGGATGTGGAAGCCTTCCTGGCGCAGGTGCAGGCGGCCCGTTCGGCCGGGGCCGGCCCCAGGCGCATCGAGGCCCTCGAGGCTGCCCGGAGGCTCTACACCGGGCCCTTTCTGCCGGAAAACCTGTACGACGATTGGGCTGCCGGGCTCCGCGAGCAGCTCCAGGCCGCCTTCCTCGAACTGCTGGACGAGCTGGCCGGCGAATACATCGCCCGCAAGCGCTTCGATTCTGCCCTTGCCCTGGCCGGCGAAAGCCTGGCGCACGACCCCACACGCGAGGCCGCCTACCGCCGCCGGATGGTCTGCTTTGCCGCGCTCGGAGAGCACGCCCAGGCGCTGCAAGCCTACCGCGCCTGCCGCGACATGCTGCAAGAAGAGCTGGGCGTCGAACCATCTCCTGAAACGGAAGCCCTCTACCAGCAGGTGCTGCACCGCCAGGGCGAAGGGAGCGCCGCCCCTGCCCGCTGGCTGCCCGCCGAAGCCGCCCCGCCGCCGCCGACCGGTTTTGTGGGCCGCGAACGCGAGCTTGCCCTATTGAAAGGCTGCGTTGATCAGCTCATCACCGGCCAGGGCCAGGTGGTGCTCATCGACGGCGACCCCGGCATCGGTAAAAGCCGCCTCGTCGCCGAAACATTGCGCTACGCGCAGCAGCGCCGCGTGCAAACGCTGCTGGCCTGCTGCTACCAGATCGAACAATCCACCCCCTTTCAGCCGGTCATCGATCTGATCGCCCGCGTGCTGCACACTTTGCCCGGGCGCGGCTTCCAGAGCCTCCCGCCTTCCACCCTGGCCGAGATCGCCGCGCTCGTCCCCGAGGTGGGGCGTATCAACCCCCAGGCGGCCCCGCAGCCCGGCGGGCTGGATGAGACCCGCCTGGCGCGCCTGCTGATCGCCCTGACGCTCTTCTTTCAAACGCTGGCCAAAGAAGACGGCCTGGTGCTGGTGATCGACGACCTGCACTGGTCGGACCTGGCCACCATCCGGGCGCTGCATCACCTGGCGCGCTCGATCGCCGGGCAGCCGGTGCTTTTGCTGTGCACCTACCGCGCCGAAGAGGTGCATACCAACCCCGACCTGAGCAGCTTTGCGGCCGATATGCGCCGCGAGGCTCACACCCAATCGATCCACCTTGAGCCGCTCACCCCGCCTGAAATCACCCGGCTGCTCGAGGCTTCGGGCGTGCCGGTGGAGCTGGCGGGGTGGTTCCAGAGCGAGACCGAGGGCAACCCTTTCTTTCTCGTCACCATCTTACAATCGGTGCTCGAGCAGGGCATCCCGGCCATACAGGAACGCTCCGGCGCCCCTTCGGGCGCGCTTTCCCCCAACCTGGCATTGACTCTCCCCGAGGCGCTACGCGAAAACGTGCGCAGCCGGCTGCGCCGGGTGCCGCGCCGGGGGCGCGAAGCGCTGGAAACAGCCGCCGTGCTGCACCGCCGTTTCGAATTTTCCACGCTGCAGGCCGTCAGCGGGCTGCCCGCGCGCGACCTGCTCCCCATCCTCGAGGACCTGCTTGCCCGCCACCTGCTGCGTGAAGTGGAAGACGGCCTGCACTACGATTTCTCTCACGATAAAATCCGCGAGGTGGTGTATCACGACCTGACGCACGCCCGGCGCGCCTTCCTGCACGCCGAAGCCGCGCGCTTCTTCGAAGACCATGACGAGCGCTTCATCGACGAAAACGCCGGCACGATCGCCGAGCACTACGAGCAGGCCCAGAACTGGCCCAAGGCCGCGCACTTCCTGCGCCGGGCGGGCGAGCGCTCGAGGCGCCTGTTTGGCCTGCGCGAGGCGCAGCGCTTCTACGACCGGGCGATTGCCCTGCTCGAGGCGCACCCCCAGGCTGCGGTGCCTGAATTCCTGACCGGGCTGTACGAGCTGCGCGGTGAAACGAACCTGCAGCTGGGCGATTTCGAACAGGCTTCCGCCGACCTGCAGCTTGCGCTCGATGACGCGCACAAGGCGGGCCGGCTCGAGCGCGAACGTAGCCTGCTGATCGGCCTGGGGATGCTCCACCGGCGCAGCGATAATTACATCCAGGCGCGGGTTTACCTGGAACAGGCCCTGGCCATCTCGCGCGAGAGCGGCGACCAGCACGCCATTGCCGAGTCGCTCTACCACCTGGGCACCGTGGTTTGGAGCCAGGGCGATAACAACCGCGCCACGGCCTATCACCTCGAGGCGGTCGAGATCTGCCGCACCCTCGGCCTGCAAGACCTGGTCGCGGCGCAGGCAATCCACGGCCTGAGCGAGGCGGCCTGGTTCGCCGCCCAATACCCGCTGGCGGTGCGCTACGCGAACGAATCCATCGACCTGGCAACCGCGCTGGGCGATAAGGGCCTGGTGGACGAAAACCTGCATAACCTCGGCGCCATGTACACCGGCATGCTCGGAGCTGAGTACGGCAAGGCGGTGGAAGTGCTTCAGGAGGCGCTCGAGATCACCCGCGAAGTGCGCCTGAGCTGGCACATGATGCCCTCTCTGTTCATCCTCTCGCTGGCCATGGCCGGACGTGGCGATTACGAGCAGGCCTTTGCCTTCTCCGGCGAGGCGCTGAAGATCGCCGGAGAGTCGAACAGCCACCGCTACCTCAGCGTGGCGCTCGATTTCCACGGCATGCTCCTCCAGGACCTCAACCTGTTCGCCCAGGCCGAAGAAGTCCACGCGCGCGGCCTTGAGGTGGCGCGCAGCAAGGTGATCGGCTTCTGGCTGCCTTTCCTGCAGGCCAACCTGGCCATCGACCGCCTGCGTCAGGGCCGCCTGGACGTGGGCGCCGATTTGCAGGAGGCGCTCGCGTTTTCAGAAGAGAACGGCCTGCAATTGCATGCCCTGCGCTGCCTGCAGGGCCTGTGCGAGTGGGCCCTGGCCTGTGACCGCCCCGCGGATGCCCTGGCCTTCGCGGCCCGCCTGGAGCACATCGCCGCGCCGGCCCATCTGCGCGAGGCGCTCTGCCAGGCCCTGCGCCTGAAGGCCCTGGCCTTGCTGGCCCTCGGCCGCGCAGAGGAAGCGCAGGCGGCCCTTCAACGCGCGCTCGAACTGGCCGAAGTGATTGGCAAACCCAAAGTGTTGTGGGAAGTGCACGCTTCCTTTGGCCTGCTGACGGAAACCCTCGGGCTGCCGGAGGTTGCCGCTGCCCACCGCGAGGCCGCCCGCCGCATCATCGCCGCGCTGGCTGCCAACCTGAGCGACCCTGCCCGGCGGGCCGGGCTTCGCCTCGATTAAGGAATCAATTCGGAGTGCATCAGTCTATTAAGTAGCCATTAAGGCCGCCTTGCTATTCTGTTTACAGCCGACGAACAGACCGTACACACGGGCTTGCGCCCGAAGGAGACAAACAATGGCTACTCAATTCACCTTATCGACCGACTCGCTCGAAAGCGGCGCTGGGCGCCGGGGCGGAGAATTCTGCCTGCCCGAAAAAGAAACCGTCGCCTTTAGCGGGAATCGCAAAGGCCGGCGCATCGCAGTCACGCAGGGGAGTGTGTGGCTCACCCAGGCCGGCGACGCCGAAGATTACATTCTCGCCGCCGGGCAATCGCTGAGGATCACCCGCGCGGGGGTGGTGCTGGTGCAGCCGCTCAAAGGCGATGCCTGCTTCCGCTGGGAGAATTAGCCCCTCGCATCGGGAAAATCCAGGCCCGGAAGCGCGTGAATGCGCCTCCGGGCTTTTTTTGACGCCGGGCTTCAGGACAGGAGAATTTTTGATATAATGGGGGCACGCTGCGGGAGTCGCCAAGCGGTAAGGCATCAGCCTTCCAAGCTGACATTCGCGGGTTCGAATCCCGTCTCCCGCTCACAACATTCGCACGCCCCCGGAAGGGGGTGGTATTCGAATCCCGTCTCCCACACCCCCTCCCTTAGCCCTCCCCCAAGATCGCCGCGATGCCTGGCTGTCACCCCCTCGCCTGCGGGAAGACCGTCACGCGCAACAGCGTGGCCGCGTAAGGGACCAGCTCGATCTCTTCCACGCCCTCCTCCAGCCGCCCCGCCAGGCGGTCGGGATTCGGCAGCGGCGGCGTGTATAGAAAATCGCCCTCCACGGTGCGCCTGCCGCGGTGCATCTCGCCGTTTTCCATCCAGTGACCGCGCTGCACGGCCTTGCGGGTGTGTACCAGCTTCCAGCCGCGCACGCGCCTGGCCGGCACGCGCACCCGCAGCGCCGGGCTGCCTGCATCCAGCGGGTCGGCGCAGGCGGGGTTCCATTCCACCTTCAAGCTTTGCAGGGAATCCTCGTCCACGCACAGCGCGTAGTTCCAGGCCACGGCCGGGTAAAGGTTCCAGGCAGGGAAGTCCGCGCGTTCCGCCGCTGGGCGCGGCTCATAAGCCTCGCCGAGCGTGCGCATGCGCTGCAGCGTGGTGGAATTCTCGCGCTCCACCTCCGCGCGGGCCGTCACCGGCAGGGCCAGCGTCAGCGGGCCGTAAGAAAGGCTCACGCCTCCCCGCGGCCAGTGTTCCAGCGCCAGTTCAAAGGGAAGGTCCAGCCGCACAGCGTCGCCCGGCTGCCAGGTGCGCTCGAGCGCGAAGAAGCTGCCCGGCCGCAATTCTGCATCCACCTCACGGCCGTTCACCCGCACGCTTGCCCGTTTGCACCAGGCCGGGATGCGCACCGTGAAGGCAAATTCCACCGGCTTCTCAGGCTGGATGGTGAACTCCACCCCCTGCTCGAAGGGGTAGCGCGTCTGCGCGACGATCGTCACGCCCACGCGCTCTTTTCCGGCCTGTGCCTGCAGCCGGCCCGGCCCGTAGAGCGCCGCCACAATGCCGCCGCGCTGGTCGCACATCCACATGCGTGCGATGTAGTTGGGCATGGCGCGGTGAACGTTGCCCGGGCAGCACTGCACCTCATGGTCGGGGCGGTAGCTCATCCAGTTCAGCCCGCGCATGAAGGTGTTCAGGTTGTGGTTCGTGTTGGCGGCCGCCACCACCTGGTTGGGGCAGGAAAAGTACTGCAGCGCGCGGAAATCCTTGGTCACCGCCCCCGGCAGGGCGTTGAAGGTCACCCGCTCGATCCGGTCGGCATAGCGCGCGTCGCCGGTGGCCTGCAGCAGGTATCCCAGCGCCCAGGCATGGTCGGTGATATCGCAGGTTTCGTGGATATCGCGCGCGTCTTTCCCGCCCATGTGCTCCGAGCAGGAATGCAGCCCGTCGGCCAGGAGCGAATCGCGGTCCAGCTTGGCAAAGCCGTTCACCGCGGCCTGCAGGTAAACCTCCTCGCCGGTGGCGCAAAAGAGCATGGCCGCCAGCTTGGCCTCCTCGTTGAAGGTCACCCCGTGGGTGGTCTGCCGCCGCTCCGAAAGCAGCGACTCGATCGAAGCGTCATGCCGGGGCCACTTGCGGTTGAAGCGGCGGTAGAGGTCGAGCGCCTGTTCGAGCAGGTCGGGCTGACCGGTTTCCTGGTAAAGGTTGAGCAAAATTTCCACACCGGTCACATCGCGGTCCCAGCCCATCGGGTGCGGCGTGGAGCGGTAATGGCGCGCCAGCGCTTCCAGGTAGCGCGTATCACCGCTGATCTCGTACTGCGCCAGCACGGCACGGAAGAACACCGCATGCGGCCAGCGGTCCTTCTCGCGCAGGTTCGCCGGGCCGATGAAGCCATCCGGCGCAGCGTGTCGGACGGCGAAATCCACCTCCTCCAGCGCCTGACGGTAAACCTGCTCGTCGCCCGCCAGGTAGCCGCACTTCAAGGCACCGTCGATCCAATAAGCCGTCTGCTCGTAAGGCCACCAGGAGGCGTAAGCGCCCCGGGTGTCGTCATCCTGGCTGCCCCAAAACTTGAACCCATAGGGGTAGCCTGAGACCGCCACGTGTCCGGTCAGGCCGCTTGCCTGGCGTTCGAGGAAGTTTTGCAGCCAGCCGGCGGGGCGCACCTGGCGCAGAGGTGCCGGCGTCATCACGGCGAATGGAAGCGCTGTCATCGCGGAGTTCCTTCCTGGGTAAGAATAGGGTTGCCCCTATTGTACCCTTATGCCGCCGCGTGCAGGTCATACCCGTAAATAGGAGCAGAAATGTGACCTGCAGGGGATTACACCCCCCGGCGCAACGGGTATATTGGTATCGGCGCTCATTCCCTTAAAATCAATGCGCCGGAAACCGGAACCAAACGAACATCGATGAAAATCGTCACCGACCGTGGAATGGACCTGAGCCCCGAGCAAACCGCCGGCCTCGACCTGACCTACGCACCCTTGAAAATCAACCTGAACGGCCAGACGCTGCTGAGCGGCGAGGATATCACCGCCGAGGAATTCTACCTCCGCCTCCAGGCCAGCGGCGCTTACCCCACCACCTCGCAGCCCTCACCGGGCGATTTCGCCGCCATCTACCGCAAGCTGGCCGCCGAAGGCGAGGAAATCCTCTCCATTCACATCTCGTCCGGCCTGAGCGGCACCTTCAATGCCGCCGTGCAGGGCGCCGCCCTCGTCCCTGAAGCACGAGTCACCTTTGTGGATAGCAAAACGCTCTCGGTTCCGTTTGGCTGGCAGGTAGAAGCCGCCGCAACGGCCCTGCAGGCGGGCTGGCCGCTTGGGCGCATCCTGGCCTACCTCAAAGAGATCCGCGCCTCCAGCGACGGCTTCTTCACCCTCGGCGACCTGAAATACCTGATCCACGGCGGGCGCATCAGCCACCTGCGCGGGCTGCTTGGCGCCGTGCTGCAGATCAAGCCGATCATCACCGTGGATGAGCCCACCGGCAAATATGCCGACGTGGCCAAAGACCGCACCCTGAAGAACGCCATCCGCACCATGGCCGACCACGTCGCGCGCAAGTACGGCAGCGCGGGCAAGGTGCGCGTCCAGCTGCTCCACGGGCACAACCCGGAGGGGCTGGAGCTGCTCAAAGAGGCCCTGGTGCGCCACCTCGATTGCCTATTTGGCCCGGTCACGCCCATCGCGCCGGTGCTCGGAGCGCACACCGGCCCCAGCCTCATCGGGCTGGCGGTGGGCCTGCAGGAAGTGTTCTTGCCCATGCTCGGCGAACCGCTGCCGGGCCTCGGGCAATACAGCTACGCATAAGCCGCCGGCCGGGCAGATAGGTAGACAGCTTTCTCTATCGCGGCGCGTGCCCCATCGGGTAAAATCAGACCAACTTCCAACCGGCGGACCTTCACGGAGCTGAGCGCATGATCTTACCGGATTACTGGTTGACCCGCCCCGGCAAAGAAACCGGCAAGGCGGCCCAAAAGGCGTTCGATGAGCTTTTTAACACTGCCGTCCAGGCAGGCGGGTGCCCGGCCATCGCGTACGATCTGCCCTGGCCCAGGTGGCAGTTCCTCTGTCACCTGGCCGACCGCATGGAGATTGCCCTGCACGGCTCAGGGAACCCCGACATCGCGCTCTTCGAACCGCGCCAATCCAACGACCTGAACGAATTTGGCAACCAGAAGGCCGTCTATGCCGCCTCGGACGGGCTGTGGGCCATGTTCTTCGCCATTGTGGACCGCGCGCGGGTAGAGTCGGTCGCCAATGCCTGCGTTCGCCTGGCCGATCCAACGGGGGCGGTGCACGGCCCCTATTACGTCTTCTCCGTCAGCCAATCGGCCCTGCCCGGCCGGCCCTGGCGGACGGGCACGGTTTACCTCTTGCCGCGCGGGCCTTTCATCGCCCAGCCCCCCATGTCGTTTGGCCCCTACCAGGCGCAGATTGCCCAGCTCGCGAGCCTCGAGCCTGTGCGGCCCCTGGCGAAGCTCACCGTCACGCCGGCCGATTTTCCACTCCTGGCGCAAATCCGCGGGCACGATGACGCGCGCCTGCAGGAATATGCCGCCGCCATGCAAACCGGCGCGCCCTGGCCTGACGGCTCCTGACGAGCACTGTGCCGGGGCAATGGCCCCCCCTTCTGGCTCTGCCCGGTTGATTTGCAGGCTTCTTTTCGCTACCCTTTCCTCCCCTATTCATCTATACTATCTTTAGCCCGCTGCGGAGGGGAGTCTGGAGCGGCTTCCGGTTCACGCAACCGCATATCGTGGAACGCACCCATCTTCATGCCTCCGGCCGAATTGGCCGGTGGAAGTGTTTCCGCATCAAGGAGTCCATTCTATGCGCCGCTCTTCTATGCTACGCCGGAGCAGCCTTGGACTGTTCCTGGCCGTCTTGCTCCTCTCGCAATGGGCCTGCTCGCTTTCAGCCGCGCCTGCGCCGCCAACCCCCACGCCCACGCTCACGCCCACCCCAAGCCCCACATCCACGCATACGCCATCCCCCACCCCCACGCTCACGCCCACCCTCACCCCCACCGCCACGGTGGATTATGAAGCCACGCAGCACGCTAAAGCCAGCGCCACCATGGACGCCCGCATGGCGGACATCGGCCCGCGCCTCAAAGAGCTGGGCTTCGACCCGCAATCCGGCAGCCTGGCCTGGTATGGCGACAAACCCATCAGCCTGTCGGTCCGCTCTTACAACTCGTTCAACCCCGAGGTCATCATCGAGGAACCCATCGCCGACTTCATCCTCCACACGGGCATCGTCTGGGACAGCACCAGCGGCCTGGCCGGCTGCGGGATCATCTTCCGCAGCGAAGACGACCTGCAGGATGGAGCAAAGTATCAACTGGAAATTTTACGCCTGCAGAATGCACCGGCCTGGGGAATGTACTACGTCAAGTTCAACACCCTGCAAGCCGAAATGGGGTTCGATTTCACCAATTACATCAATGACGGAAAAGACAGCAAAAATACCATCGACCTGATCGCCCAGGGCGGCACCTTCACCGTGTATATCAATGGAGAAAAGATCCGCACAGTAGAAAACGCCAAGCTCCAAACCGGCCGGATCGCCGTGATGGCTTACCAGGAATCGGGCACTACGGTTTGCACATTCGATGATGGCTGGGTCTGGGAACTGCAATCTACGGGTGAATAGAAAATTCGCCCATCCCCGCCGGGCCGGAACACGCTACAATAGAATGGAACCGCATCATCAATCGGAGGGAGACGCAGCATGGCAACCTGTAAAGAATGGCTGGCGCAGCAGTTTGCCGCCTGGGAAAGGGCGCAGGGTCGCAAGCAATCCTATTATGCCTTCGCGCGTTATTTGGGCGTCAACCAGACGGACCTTGCCCAGTGGATGGATGGCACCCTGCTCCCCACCGGCGCCGACGTGCACACTCTGGCGGCCCGGCTGGGGTTGGAGATTTACGACACCCTCTCTCTGCCGCGCCCCAACCCGCAGATCGAGCGCCTCACAGCCGGGTTCGCCAGCCTGCCGAGCGGCCTGCGCGAGCGCCTGAGCATGGCTGTGTGGGAAACCGGCCAGTACATTCAAACGCGCAGCCTGCCCTCCGAGTCGGTCGAGGCCAAGAAGGCCGCCTTTGAGGTGTTTGCCAGGTTTGGCATCCGGTTGACGGATTGATCCCCTCCGCTCATTCGCCCTGCAGTTGATTGTGTGTTTCTTTTTTAGTGAATAGTGGGGCTACCCCACAAATTACTGAAAACTCGAACCGCCGCCTGAACGCAAAGAACCAGGCGCCGGCCGCATCTCTCCTTCACTTCCACAGCGCGGCGTAATCTTCGATGAACTGCCGCATGCTCACCGGCTCGCGCCCCAGCAGGCGCTGCACATCGTTGGTGATGATATCGGCCATTCCCTCGCGCGTGTTGTGGTAGAGCCAGGCCGTCACCAGCGCGAAGGCAGGCGGGTCGCCCGCGCGAAGCCGCCTCAGCACATAGCCGAGGGCCGAAGGGTTGCGGTAGACCACCCTGCGCCCGAGCACTTCCGTCAGCAGGTCGGCCACCTCGTAGTAATCCAGCGCTTCCGCGCCGGTCAGGTGATAGGCCTGTCCGGCGTGCCCGTCTTTGGTCAGGGCCAGCGCCGCCACTGCGGCGATATCGCGCACATCGATGAAGCTGGTCTTCCCGCGCCCGACGGGCACATAGATCTCGCTGCGGTCGCGGATCTCCGCCCGCAGCGCGGTGGCCAGGTTCTGCATGAAGAACGAACAGCGCAGGAAGGTGGTTTGCACGCCCATTTCGGTCAGGCGCTGCTCGATGCGGTAATGCGGCACGCGCTTCACCTGTTCCACGCCGATCAACGAGAGGAAAACAAAGTGCTTCACCCCCGCCGCGGCGGCAGCATCGATCGCGGGGAACATATCGCGTTCCACGTTGCCAATTTGCGGCGGGCGCACCAGGAACATGCGCTCCACGCCCTCGAAGGCTGCGGCATAGGTGGCGGGGTCGGTGAAATCGAAGCCCACGGCTTCGACTGCCCGCCCGAAGATAGGCTCGATGCGCTCAGGATCAGGGCTGCCGGCGCGCACCGCCCGGCCTTGAGCCGCCAGCTCGTGCACCAGCGCGCCGCCCACGTTGCCCGTGGCGCCCGAAACGAAAATGACCGGACTCATTTAGCAGTATTCCTTATAAGCGTCATAGAGGGCGCGCAGGTTCTCAACAGGCACGCCCGCCTGCACGTTATGGACGGTGTTGAACACGTAACCGCCGCCCGCGCCAAAGATGCGCAGGCTCTCGCGCACGGCGCGGCGAACCTCTTCCGGGCTGCCAAAGGGCAGCACCTGCTGTGTATCCACCCCGCCGCCCCAAAAGACCAAATCGCGGCCAAATTCGCGCTTGAGCCTGCCGGGTTCCATCTCCGCCGCCGAGATCTGCACCGGGTTGAGGATATCAAATCCGGCTTCGATGAACCCCGGGATCAGCCGGTAAACCGACCCGCACGAGTGGATGAAACTCTTCCATGTCGTATGGGAATGAATCCAGTCGTTCACGCGGCGGTGGAACGGCAGGTAAAGCTCGCGGTACGTCTTGGGCGAGATGAAAGGCGCGGTCTGCGTGCCAAAATCGGTCCCGCTGACGAAAACCGCCGCCACCTTCTCGCCCACCGCGGCGTGGAGCTTCTCCAGGTTGGCCAGGGCGATTTCGCACTGCCGCTCGAACACCGCCAAGACGTATGCGCGCCGCGTGAGAGTGGAAATATACCATTCGGTGATGTCGCGGATGCCCCTGGGGTGCTTCAACCACGGCGCAGGCACCAGGGCGATATCGCCGAAGGCCGTCCCGCCGAAGTTTACCAGAATGGCCCTGCCGCTCTGCCACAGCGCCTCGGCCTGCGAGGCAAAGTGGGCCAGGTCGGCGGGTGAGATCGGCCCAAACTCCTCCAGGTTATCGGCCGGGTCGAGCCGGTTCTCATCGATGGGCGGCTGGCGCACGATCGAGTCGAAGTAAAAACCGCCCGCCGGCATGCGCCCGCTGGGCGGGGCCGAGCGGTCGCCTTCGGGGTACATCAACAGGTCGCCATCAGGCTCAGGGACGGTATTGAAGCCTTCTGGGACAAGTGCGGGCGTCCCGCCGGGGGCCGTCCAGGGCTTCCAGTTCTCGTTGCGAAAGCCGAACATCGTGCGCGGCCCGCTCAGGCCCGCCACGTCCACGCCCAGCGCGTCCATCAGGTCCGGGCCGATTTCCCCCAGCAGCTGGTAAGGCTCGATGATCTTCACCGGCGTGCCGGGCGGGTCGAGCCCGAGCGCCTGGCGCAGCAGATACACCGAGCAAACATGCATGCCGGTGACGGCGCTGGCCCCCAGGTCGAGGGGGGTGCGGTCTGGCGGGGTGTGGTTCAAGGCCGCCCAAACACGTTCGCGAGAGTTCATCCGGTTGCCAATCCTTCTTCAGAGCGTGCGTAGCTTTTCTATACCTTGTGGGGCAAGCCCCGCAACGGACAGGAAAAGGAAGCATTGTCCTTCTTCCAGCCTGCCCGCGTTCTGCGTAAGCGAAATTCAACTATAATTTGCCTGTCCGTAATTGTACAATAAGTCGCCGTTCGCCATCCGCAATCCGCTATCCGTATTCCACCCCAGGCGGACGGCGGATTGCAATCCGCCACCTTCCGCGAGGTTCCCCATGCTCACCGGACGCGAGCGCGTTCATGCCGCCCTGACCTTTTCTCACCCCGACCGCCCCCCGCGCGACCTGTGGGCGCTGCCCTACATCAGCCTCTTCCGCCAGGCCGAGCTCCAGGCGCTCCTGGCCGAGTTCCCGCCCGATATCGGCGGCATCCAGCTCAGCCCGGGCCAATCGGATGACGATTCCGCGCGCTACGGGCAGCCCGGCACCTACCTCGACGAGTGGGG
The DNA here is from genome assembly GCA_029975055.1 of Anaerolinea sp. Lineage (GTDB taxonomy): Bacteria > Chloroflexota > Anaerolineae > Anaerolineales > Anaerolineaceae > Anaerolinea. Next base: position 114,821 of record JARKPU010000022.1, on the reverse strand, counting down.
CAGCCTGTGGAGCGTGGCCGAGACGGGGGTGATCGGCGAGGTGAAGGCCCCCGCCCTGGCCGATTGGTCGCGGCTGGATCACTACCAGCCCCCCTGGCAGCTCATCCGCGGGCGCGACTTCAGCTTTGCCAACCGCATGGCCGCCGAAAGCTCGCGCTTCATCCTCTCGCCCTGCTGCGCGCGGCCCTTCGAGCGGATGCAGTTCCTGCGCGGCAGCCAGGACCTGTTCATCGACATCGCCTGGGGCAGCGCCGAAATGCGCCGCCTGCTGGCCATGGTTCACGAATACGAGCTGGAAGATATGCGGGGCTGGTGCTCTTCGGATGTGGACGGCGTGCTCTTTATGGACGATTGGGGCACCAACTCGGCGCTGCTGATCAACCCGCGCACCTGGCGCGAACTCTTCAAACCGCTCTACAAGCAGTACGTGGACTTAATCCACTCCGCCGGCAAGTTCGCCTTCTTCCATTCCGACGGCTGCATCCAGGCCATCTACCCCGACCTGGTGGAAATCGGCATCGACGCGATCAACTCGCAGCTTTTCACCATGGATATCGAAGAACTGGCCCGCCTCTACAAGGGCAAGATCACCTTCTGGGGCGAGATCGACCGGCAGCACGTCCTGCCCTTTGGCTCGCCCGAAGACGTGCGCGCCGCCGTGCGCCGGGTGCGCCGCGCGCTCGATGACGGCTCGGGCGGGGTGATCGCCCAGTGCGAATGGGGCAAAGATAACCCCGCCGCCAACGTGCGCGCCGTTTACGAAGCCTGGCTGGAGTGAACCACAGTGCCCGAACTGCTCACTTACCGCGCACATGCTTTCCCGCCCGGCCCGCCTTCGAGTCTCAACCGCTGTATTTTTATGAGGATTGCACCTGGTAAACGATCGTTTCCCAGCGCAGGGGCGGTTCGCGAACCGCCCCGATAGAAAAAACGACCCCTCTCTACCCCTCAGGAGCCTTATGAGTGCACCCATCCCCCGCCCGGAATACCCCCGCCCCCAGTTCACCCGCCCCGATTGGCTGTGCCTGAACGGCGAATGGCAGTTCGAGATCGACCCCGCCGACTCGGGCCTCGAGCGCGGCCTGCCGGAGCGCCCCCTGCAGGGGCGCATCAACGTGCCCTTCTGCCCCGAATCGGCCCTTTCGGGCATCGGCAACACCGACTTCCTCAACGCCGTCTGGTACCGCCGCGAGGTGACCATCCCCCCCGAATGGGAAGGCCGGCGCGTGCTGCTGCACTTCCAGGCCGTAGATTATGACGCCACCGTGTGGGTGAACGGCGTCGAGGCGGCCCGCCACCGCGGCGGCTTCACCCCCTTCACCTGCGAGCTGGCGCGCCAGGCCCGGCCCGGCGAGACGTGCGTCATTGTGGTGCGCGCCAGAGACGACCACCGCCAGTTCAAGCCGCGCGGCAAGCAGGAGCGCCAGTATGCCAACCACGGCTGCGAATACACCCGCACCACGGGCATCTGGCAGACGGTGTGGCTGGAGCCGGTGGGGCCGGTGAGCTTCTTGCGCCCGCGCATCACGCCGGATGTGACCCGCTCGCTCTTCCAGCTTGAGCTGCCCCTCAGCGCCAACCTGCCGGGCGGCGCGGTCACGGCCGTGCTGAGCGACGAGCGGGGCGAGGTCTCGCGCGGCAGCTTCACCCTCGGCTTCGAGAGCACGGCGCGCATCGACCTGCCCGTTCCGCCCGCCCACCGCCGCCTGTGGGAGCCGGGCAGCCCCCACCTCTATTCCATCGGCCTGACGCTGGCAGACCGCTCCGGCCAGGTGATCGACCGGGCGGCTTCCTACGCCGGGCTGCGCTCGGTGGCCATCGACGGGCTGAAGGTGCTCATCAACGGCAAGTCCGTCTTCCAGCGCCTGGTGCTCGACCAGGGCTATTACCCCGACGGCCTGCTCACCGCCCCCACCGACCAGGCCCTCATGGATGACATCACCCTCTCGATGCAGGCCGGCTTCAACGGGGCGCGCCTGCACCAAAAGGTCTTCGAAGAGCGCTTCCTCTACCACGCCGACCGGCTGGGTTACCTGGTGTGGGGCGAGTTCCCCGATTGGGGCGTCAGCATGGCCGCGCCGTTCCCCGAGCACCAGCTCCCCACCGCCACCTTCATCACCCAGTGGCTCGAGGAGCTCGAGCGCGACTACTCGCACCCATCCATCGTCGGCTGGTGCCCGCTCAACGAGACCTGGCAGCAGATCACCGACCGCATCAGCGCGCTGGACGAAGTCACCTGGGGCATGTTCCTGGCCGCCAAGGCCGCCGACCGCACCCGCCCGGTGTTGGATGTCTCGGGCTACTCGCACCGCGTGCCCCAGGCCGATATCTACGACTGCCACGATTACGAGCAAGACCCGGCCAAGTTCACCGCCAACCATGCCGGAACGCGCCTGGGCAGGCCCTTCGTCAACCGCGACTCAGGCGATAAGAACAGCGCCTTCTCCATCCCCTACCGCGGGCAGCCCTTCTTCGTCAGCGAGTTTGGCGGCATCTGGTGGAACCCGCGCGCGGCCGAAGGCGAGGACTCGTGGGGCTACGGCGCGCGCGTGAAGTCGCTCGAGGAGTGGTACGCGCGCTTCGAAGGCCTGTGCAATGTTCTTCTGGACGACCCCTCCATGTTCGGCTACTGCTATACCCAGCTCACCGACGTGTTCCAGGAGCAGAACGGCATTTACTTCTTCAACCGCGAGCCTAAGTTCGACCTCGCGCGCCTGCGCGCCATCCAAACCCGCAAGGCGGCCATCGAATGAGCGCCTCGCCCGCCCTCCGCACCTGGCTGGAGCACGTCCGCGTCCTGGCGGTGGAGATTGGCCCGCGCGGCTCCACCACCGAGGGCGAACGGCAGGGCGCCGAATACTGCCGCCGCACCTTCGAACGCCTTGGCTTGCAGCCGCTGGTCGAAAGCTTCACCAGCGCGCGCTCCATCTTCCACCCGCACCTGCTCGCCAGCCTGTTCATGCTGGCGGCCTTCATCCTCTACCCCCTGGGCGGCAGGCTCACCGCCTGGGCCGCGGCGCTCCTCTCGCTGCTTTCGCTGGTCAGCCAGCTGCAGGAACTTGGCTTCCAGAACAACCTCTTCCGCCTGCTGGTGCCTAAAGGGACCAGTCAGAACGTCACCGCCGTCATCCCGCCCTCCGGCGAACACCGCCGCGACCTGGTGCTGATCGGTCACATTGATACGCAGCGCACGCCCTTCATCTTCCGCACCCCGTGGCTCGTCGAGGCTTACAAGGCCTTCACCACCGTGGCGTTTGTGGCCTTTGCGGCGCAGGTGGTGCTCTTCACCTACGGCGCGCTCACGGGCACCCGCTGGGCCTGGTTGGGGGGCATCGCGGGCGCGCTGTGCGCCGTGCTGCTGGCGGCCATCTGCGTGGAAGCCGAGCGTTCGCCCTTCACTGCCGGCGCCAACGACAACGCCAGCGCGGTGGGGCTGGTGCTGGCGCTGGCCGAAGAATTCGCCGTGCGGCCGCTCGAGCACACCCGCGTGTGGTGCGCCTGCACCGGCTGCGAGGAAGTGCAGCACTACGGCGCGATCGACTTCTTCAGACGCCACCGCGCGGAGATGAAAGATCCCGCCGGGCTGGTCTTCGAGCTGGTGGGGGTGGCCGGCCCCGGCTGGCTGACGACCGAGGGCATCATCATTCCCTTCCACTCCGATTCATCCCTGCAGAGCCTGGCCGGTCGGCTTTCGGCCGAGCACCCCGAGTGGGGGGCCTACCCGGTCAAAATCAGCGGCGGCAACAGCGAGCTGGCCGATTGCGCCCGCGCCGGGGTGCGGGCCATCACCCTCTTTGGGCTGACCCCCTCCGGCGAAGCCCCCTACTGGCACCAGGCGGGCGACACCTTCGATAAGATCAAGCCCTCGGTGTTGGAAAAGACCTACGCCCTTGCCCGCGCGATGATCGCCGAGATCGATCAGGAAGATTGAGAGCCATTTCAAGGCACGAAAAGTAATCCCCCGCCTCTTGAGGGGCGGGGGACATTGGGGGCGGGGGTGGGTGATTCCCTATTCCCGCTTATACAGCATCCCGTTGATCTGGAAGAGTGCGTTGACTGAATCGCCCGCCAGCTTCAACCACTCCAGGATCTGCGTGGCATTCTTCTCTTCCTCCACCTGTTCTTTGACGAACCAGTTGAGGAATTCCTGGCTGGCGTAGTCGTTATCTTTCACCGCAATGCCATACAACAGGTTGATGCGCGCGGTGACCGACTGCTCGTGTTTGAGCACCTCGGCGAAGATCTCGGAGGGCTTGCCAAAGCTGGTGGGCGGCTGGTCGATGCCCTGCAGGGTCACCTTTCCGCCGCGGTCGTGGATGTACTCGAAGAATTTCATCGCGTGGCTTTGCTCTTCGCCGGCCTGTTTCTTCATCCAGCTGGCAAACCCGCCCCAGTTGGAAGATTCGAAGTGCGCGGCCATCGACAGGTACAGATAAGCCGAGTACAGCTCCAGCTTGATCTGGTTGTTCATTTCGTCTAGCAAGTTCTTGCTCAGCATGGTTTCTCCTTCAGGTGAATGGTTGCGAGAATGGTTTCAATGGAGGTTGTTCTGCAAGCAGTTGGACTCTCTAGACTAATTATAGATTATTTCTCAGATTAGGCAAGATTAGGCGGAAGAAGACGACGAGATGATGAGACGATCCGTGACGCGAGTAACCCGTCTCACTGCTCACTCATCGTCTCGTCAACTTTCCTTACCATACAACTCATCGACCGCCAGCACGGTGAAGATATACGTCGCCGCGCCGCCGATGACATACTCCTTCTGCATCCACAGCCAGGGGAACGGGTCGAGCAGCTCGGGGTAATTCGGGCGGATCAGCGCCGGGCCCGAGACCACCCCGCCCGGCTGGTAGGTCCAGTCGGCGCGGTTGATGCCGTAGGCGATCGTCAGGCTGTTCGCGCCCACCCCCGAGACGAGCGACGCGTTCGAGACAGGGTGGCACCCGAGCGTGTAGCCGAGGATCGCGGCCAGCCAATCGCGCTTGAAGAGGTCGGGGAAAGCCCGGTGCAGGAAATAAAACTCCACCGCGTCGGAGAGGAAGCTCCACCCCACGCCCCAAATGGCCCCATCCCTGCGCCAGGAATCGGCGCTGTAGGGCACGCCGAACGGGTTGGCGGTGGCTTCGGCGGCCACCTGGGCGGCATACGGCGCCAGGCCGGCCCGCAGCCGCGCGCTGAAGCCCTCGTCGTTGATCCACGGCAGCGCGCGGGCCGCCGCCCACCCCAGCGCGGGCAGGTTCTCGAGGATGCGGCCCTCCAGCGCCAGCAGCTTGCTGCGGTAGGCCTCCTCGCCGGTGGTGATGAGCAGTTCCACCGCCGCCAGCACCTCGGCCAGCTCGTAGCGCGCCCACACGTAGCAGTTGGGGGCCACCTGCGGCTCGTGGGCCTGCTCGAATTCAAACGCCCGGCGCGCCCAGAGCAGGCATTCCTCGGCCAGGGGGTCATCCCACCCGCGCAGCACGCGCGAGCAGGCCGCCAGCGCAGCCGAAACCTGGTATTCGAGCGTGGTGTGCCGGTGCGTGAAGACCCAGCGGTCGTCGGCAGAGACGCGGTTGTCGGTGATCAGGCACGGGTCGCCCAGCTGGATATACTGCGCCAGCGTGCCTTCGATGATGCCGATGAAGCTGTGCCCCGCCGCGCGGTAGCCCGAGAGCAGGTTCTCCGCGCCGTGCGCGGCCTGCTGGACGAGGTCCGGCACGCCATCCGGCACGTGCATCAGCACCAGCCGCTCGGCCTGCTTCACCGTGGTCTGGTCGGAATCGACGCCAAAGGTCTCGCGCGCCAGCGCCAGCACAAAAGCGGTGCGGGCCTGCGAACCGGCGGCCAGGTCATAATCTCCGGCGTCATGCCAGCCGCCGCGGTCGAGGGCCGGGATGTGCTCGCCGGGTTGGTAGGGCGTTTCGGTCGTGTCGCGCTGCACGTAGCTGTCGAAGTGCTGGTGGTTCAAGGGGGCCTGCTGGGCGTCATCCAGGTGGCAGGCGCCGTGCCAGACGCGGTATACGTCGCGCACCTCCACGTGGCACATCTGCGTGGGGATGTACTGCTCGAGCGTCGGCTGCCAGACGCCATCGCGATACACCCGCTCGTCGATGGGGAAGACCGCGCTCGACTGTCCTTCGTAATCAATGCGGTACATGCCCGGCTCGCGCACGGAAGAAAAGTCGAAGCGGGCGTAGTGGTAGCACAGGTATGCCCCCCAAAGCGCAGGCTTTTCGGCCAGCACCACGCGCTCGCCGCCCGGTTCCAGCCGCACCAGCCGCGCTTCGCCAGGCTCCGTCACCTGGGCATCCAGCTCGATGGCCGCGATCTTCGGCTGGTTGGGGTGATACCCCACCTGCGAGAAGCCGATCACCGGCGGGCGCACCCAGCCGGGCGTCACCGCCGGGGTGAGTTTCCACTCGATCACGCCGCCTTCGGGCAGGCCGCGCACCACGAACCAGCCGTTCTGTGCAAAGGCGCGCCCGTCCAGCAGGGTCAGTTCACCCCGCAGGGCTTCGATCTCGATCCGGCTGGCGGGGTCTTCGGGGGTGAGGGCCAGGCTGCGCCCGCGCCCCAGCGGCTGCGGCTCGAGCTTGCCTGCGGGGTTGCGAACCATCGCCGAGTTGAACTGGCGCGGGAAGACGCCCGCTGCCCCGTCGATGAAAAAGGCCTTACCCATGTAAGCGCCGGGCATCAGCTCCAGGTTGAAGCCCGCTTGAGCGGCCCATTCGGCAGGCGGCTCGCCGGTCAACGCCACGCGCAGGCGCAGCGCCTCGCCTTCCGGCGTCAGGCGGACGGTGTAGCGCACCCCCTGCTCCTCATAGCCGCATTCCACTTCCAGCCCGCCCCCCGCCAGCACCCGGCGCTTGCCGTTCTTCGGCAGCGCATCCCACTGCTCGGGGGCCAGGGCAAGGCGCAGGTTGCCGTTGCCCGCCACCCGCACCCCGCGCTGGATGATCTCCAGCCCGCCCTGTTTGCCTTCTTCGTACACGTTGTGATAGAACAGCACTGCCACGGCCGGAGCCTCGTATGCCTCGAATGGAGTCAGTTTCCAGGTTGTCATCGTTCTCCTCGATCTTTAATCTTTGATTTCGGTTCCGCTTCGCGAACTGATGTCACTTTGCGCCTTTTTGGCTGGTTCTCTTACGCCAGGTGCGCGCGCAGGCGGCCTGCGAGCTGATCCAGCTCCTCCCGGCCCGGGCGCCGCCCGTAGCGCGGGCCAAAGCGCAGCCCAAAACCGTCGCCGGTGTGGCGGGCAAAGACGTGCAGGTGGACGTGGAACACCTCCTGCCCGGCGGCTTCACCATCGGCCAGGAAGAAGTTCACCCCTTCGCAGGGCAGACCGCTCGCGCGCAGCGCCGCCGCCACCCGCTGCGCCGCCCTGAAGAGCCGCCCGCCTTCCTCCGGGCTCAGGTCGGCCAGGCCGGCGGCGTGCCGGCGCGGGACGACGAGCACGTGCCCTTCCGTCACCGGCTGGATGTCCATGAACGCCGCGCAGGCTTCGTCTTCAAAGACGAAGCTGCCGGGCGCGCGCCGGGCCAGGATCTCACAAAACACGCAGGCGCTCACGCTTCCCTCGCCAGGGCCACCCTCAACGTCGGCAGCGCCCGCCGGGCCTGCTCTTCGAGCAGCTGCGCCGGGGTTTTCGCGGCCGTGGTCGGCTCAGTGTCCATCGGTTCTCGCCTCCTTTGGGGTATTACCCCTATTATACGGGGTCTGGCACACAGGCGCAGCCGGGAAAGCACACTTTTATTCTCCCCATCCCGTCCTTAGTCCCCGCTCTCCGGCACAACGGGGGAGGGGCCGGGGCGGAGGGCCTGAGCAGTTACAGAAAAAGAGCCACACAATCCCCGCCCAGGAAGGGCAAAAGCGCGCATTCCGGTATAATCAAATTATCGAACCCTACCCTGGAGCGGCATATGAGCCTGTATTCTGAAATCTACGAACAGCCCCTGGTTCTCTCCGGCTTGCTGTCGCGCCAGATGGGCGAGGTCGAACGCATTGCCCGCGACCTGACCGGGCGCCGCTTCGATTTCGCCTTCCTGGCCGCGCGCGGCACCTCCGATAACGCCGGGCGCTACGCCAATTACCTGTGGGGAGCGCACAACCACCTCCCGCTCGCGCTGGCCACCCCATCACTCTTCACCTATTACAACCAGCCCCCCGAGCTCAAGAATGCGCTCGTCGTCGGCGTTTCGCAATCGGGCCAGTCGCCGGATATCGTCGCGGTGCTCAGCGAAGGCCGCCGCAAGGGCTGCCCAACGCTGGCCATCACCAACGACCCCCATTCACCCCTCGCCCATGAGGCCGATTACGTCATCGACATCCAGGCCGGCGCCGAAAAGGCGGTGGCGGCCACCAAAACCTACACCGCCGAGCTGATGGCCATCGCCATGCTCTCGGCGGCGCTCTCCGGCAGCCCCCAGCAGCGCGCCGAGTTGGAAAAGGTGCCCGAGTGGGCCGCCCAATCTTTGCGCCTCGATGCCGACCTCCAGCGCATTGCCCAGCGCTACCGCTTCGTGCGCCAGTGCGTCGTCTTGGGGCGCGGTTTCAACTATGCCACCGCCTTCGAGTTCTCGCTCAAGCTCAAGGAACTGACCTACACCCTCTCCGAGCCGTATTCATCCGCCGACTTCATGCACGGGCCGATCGCCATGGTCGAACAGGGCTTCCCCGTGCTGGCCGTTGCCCCCGGCGGGGCGGTCTTCGACGCCCTCCTGGACGTGCTGCGCAAGGTGCGCAACGATCAATCGGCCGACTTGTTGGTCATATCGGACCGCCCCGAAGCCCTCGAGCTGGCCCATTCGAGCGTGCCGCTGCCGGAAGGCATCCCCGAATGGCTTTCGCCTATCATTGCCATCATCCCCGCCCAGCTGTTCTGCCTGCACCTCACCGTCATCAAAGGCTTCAACCCCGATTCGCCGCGCACCATCCGCAAAGTGACGGAGACGACCTGAGCGAGCTTTCCCGCGCCGCCGTGGAGGAACCATGCCAGACGAATTGTATTTGCAGCACTGCACCGCGCTGACCCCCTTCGAAACCCTGCCGGATTGCTTCATCTACCTGCACGGGGGGAAGATTGCCCGCCTCGAGCCCTACCGCGAGCAGACCCTGCCGCTCGACGCGCCGATCATCGACGCCGCCGGCCTGCTGGCCACCCCCGGCTGGATCGACATCCAGATCAACGGCGGCTTTGGCATGGATTTCACCGAAAACCCCGAAACAATCTGGGAAGTCGGCGCCCGCCTGGCGCGCACCGGCACTACCAGCTTCCTCCCCACCATCATTACGTCGCCGCAGGGCACCGTCTCGCGGGCGCTGGAGGTGCTGCGCGCCGGGCCGCCGCACGGCTGGAAAGGCGCGCGCCCGCTCGGCATCCATGCCGAGGGGCCGTTCCTCAACCCGCAGCGCAAGGGCGCTCACAACCCGGCGCACCTCAAGCTGCCCGACCCATCCTTGATGCAGGATTGGACCTTTCGCGACGGGCTGCGCCTGGCGACCCTGGCGCCTGAACTCCCCGGCGGGCTGGAGGCAGTGCGTCTGCTGCGCACGCAGGGCGTGGCCGTCAGCGCGGGGCATTCCCTGGCGACTTACGAAGAAGCCGAAACGGCCTTTGCCGCCGGGGTGACCTGCGTGACGCACCTCTACAACGCCATGCCGCCCCTCCACCACCGTGACCCAGGCCTGGCCGCCGCCGCGCTTGCCCGCGCCGAGGTGAAAGCCGGGCTGATTGCCGACGGCATCCACTGCCACCCGGCCATGTTGCAGCTGGCCTGGAAGATGAAAGGCCCGGGCGGCATTTGCCTGGTGACGGACGCGATGGCCGCCCTTGGGATGCCCCCCGGCAGTTATCGCCTGGGCGGTTACGATGTGACGGTGGATGAAACCTCCGCGCGCCTCGCCGATGGCACCCTGGCGGGCAGTGTTCTCACCCAGGCGCAGGCGCTCAAGAACATCATGCGCTGGTGCGGGGCGCGCCTCGAAGAAGTGATCCCTGCGCTCACCAGCACCCCCGCGGCGCTGCTCGGCCTGCCAGGCAAGGGCGTGCTGGCCCTCGGCGCCGATGCCGACCTCACCCTCGTCTCGCCCGATGGCGAGGTGAAACTGGTCATCATTGATGGGAAGGTGATGAAGAAGTAACAGGATTCATGACTGTACTACCTGTTTTCTTCATCCAGGGTCCAATTAGCGATATTCTTCTCAATATATTCACGAATGTCAGCAAGGTCGGCTTCATTCCGGATAACGCGCTCAAAATAATTGCGCTGCCATAACTCTTCGGCAAATGGCTGCCAGCCTTTCTCTTTTACCGCGCGAATGTAATTATTTATCGTCATCGTTTTGAACCACTGAACGATCTCGGAGAGGGATGGACTTGCTAATTCACCTGAATTTTCGGGGTGAACTCGTAGGGGCGCACACGCGTGTGCGCCCTCTTTGGCTGAGGTTGATCCGCAATAGCGGGGCAGACACGCAGGTCTGCCCCTACAGGGTTGATAACGATTATGCCGTGAATATGATTGGGCATGATACTAAATGCGTCCAATTCTATCGACGGGAATTTCGATGTCAGGGTTTCCCACCAGGTCAAAACCATCTTGCCGGCGGGGTCAATACCATTTCTGTATTGCTGATCCTGCCTAGCAGGCGATCCCTGTTTTGCACAACAATCGTGACGAAGTACGCTCCCGCTTGTGAATAGTCAAGATCCTTCAGGCGAATCGATCGCCGATGGTGATCTTCACTCATTGCAAATCGGATGAATGACCCGGGCAAGCAGTTACTTCTTCAAATCCGCCCGCACCTCGTAATGCTGCGAACGCGCATCGAAATGCGCCAGCAGCTGCCGCGCCTTGGGCGGAACCACCGCTGCCTCATAATCTTCCCCCGCGAAGGCGCGCACATCCTCCAGCGACTCGAACCACATGATCGTCACGAACTCCACCTCGCTGCCTGCGTCGCGCCGGAACAGGTTGATTCCCCGGTAGCCGGGGATGCTCCGGTTTTGAATGCCGGTGAAGATTTCGCTCCTCAGCAGCTCGTCATATGCGTCCGCGTTTTCAGGCAATGTCCACCCATGCCAGATGCGCCCAATCATCTCAACCTCCTCGAACCACGCTTCTGTTCACTCCCGCCGGTACACCGTCTCGATGGCCAGCGCTTCATCGCTCTCCGGCGGGATGTTATACGCGCGGATGATCAACTCATCCGGCGCGGGCTGCTCGAAGACCGTGCGCCAGCCCCAGGGCGGGCCGGCCTCAGCCGGGTAGCTGCCCAGCACCGAAAAGCCCTCAGCGGCCCCTTCGCCAACCGAGAACATCATGCCGGTGCCCATGTGCAGGTTATCCACCCAGGTCACCTCGAACTGCCCCGTCTGCAAATTGCAGCCGATGAGCATCGTTCCTTGCATCTTCTCGCCTTGCAGCGTGCCCTGGTATTCATAGAGCAAGAAGCGCCCGTTCAGATAGGGGTGAATATAGCCCTCGGTGGGGCTTTCATCGGCCAGCTTGCCCGGTTCGAACCACGTGCGCGTCACCCCGCGCCATGAGCCCGCCATGCGGTTCAGGCGCTCGTGCGCCCCGCCGTTTCGCATCGATTCTACGAACGCCGTCAATGCTCTCACCTTTCTCTGCCTACCAGCCCGGCAGCAGCCGCCAGGTGCGGCGCATATAGTCGCGGTATTCGTCGCCGAAGGCTTCGATCAACACCTGCTCTTCGATGTGAATGCGCTGAGCCGTGGCCGCAAAGACGGCCGCCAGCGCCAGCAGCGCCCCGGCCCAGGTGCCAAGCGCCAGCACCAGCCCCACATAGATGGCAAGCATGCCCGAATAAGCCGGGTGGCGCACGAAGCGGTACGGCCCGTCAACGATGAGCCGGTGGCCCGCCTCCACCTGCACGGTGCGCGAGAAGAACCTCCCCAGCCGCACTACCGCCCACTCTCGAAAGGCCAGCCCGGCCACCGCCAGCCCCAGACCGGCCCACTGCGCCCACACCGGCAGCAGCCCCGCGCGCCAGTAGCGCAACAGGCCCCCGCCGAAGATTGCCACAATCCCGGCCAGCTGGATTAGCTGAAACGAGCCGCGGTCGCGCCTCACCACCGGCGCGGGCGCGCCGCGCGCGAAGAGCCGCGGCAGGGTGTTATCGAGAATGAACACCCCGAAGAACACCAGCGCGTAGATCGATGAGAACAGCGTGTTCGGGAACCAGTCAAACAGGTTGTGAAACACAGGCGCCTCCGCGCGGCAACGATGGATTGTATACCGGTATGGTGGATTTTATCACGAAGGGAGCGGGTCGGGCGCTCGGGCGATCAGGCTGTTGGTGGGCGGCTGCCCGATATATTATAATGATCGAGGTTGTCTTGATTGTTCCAGGCGAGGAAAGGGTTTCAATTATTCTGTAAATTGTGGGGCTTGGCCCACAATTTACAGAAAAAGATACGCACGATCCAGGCAAGAGCATCGAAGTCATAACAGGAGCGAACATGCGCGCATTTGAGTATCTTTCGGCGAGCAGCGTCCGCGAGGCGGTGGAGGCGCTGGCCGCGCGAAACGGCCGGGCCAGGGTGCTGGCCGGCGGCACCGATTTGATCGTCCAGCTGCGCGAGGGCCGCCGCGAGGTGGACCTGGTGGTGGATATCAAGGCCATCCCCGAAGCCAACCGGCTGGAGTTTGACCTCCAAACCGGGCTGCTGGTGGGCGCGGCCGTGCCCTGTTACCGCATGGTGGGGTTTCTGAACGCGGCGGGCATTTACCCCGGGCTGGCCGCCGCCGCCGGGCTGGTGGGGGGCACGCAGATTCAAGGGCGGGCCACGCTGGGGGGCAACCTGTGCAATGCCTCGCCCGCGGCCGATACGATCCCTGCGTTGATTGTGCACCGCGCGGCCTGCCTCATCACTGGGCCGCAGGGCGAGCGCGAGCTGCCCGCCGAGGATTTCTGCACCGGCCCCGGCCAGACGGCCCTGCAGCCGGGTGAGTTCCTGCTGGCGCTGCGTTTGCCGCCCGAACCGGAAGGTTTTGGGGCGCATTACGTGCGCTTTACCCCGCGCAACGAGATGGACATCGCCGTGGCGGGGGCGGGGGCTTCGCTGCGGCTGGCGGGCAGCCCGGCGCGCATCATCGAGGCGCGCGTGGCGCTGGGGGCGGTGGCCCCCACGCCGCTGCTGGTGCGCGAGGCGGGGGCTTCGCTGGTGGGCAAAGCTCCCACGCTCGAAGCCTTTGAAGAGGCGGGCAGGCTGGCCCGCGAGGCCGCGAGGCCGATCGACGATATGCGCGGCACGGCGGCCCAGCGCCGCCACCTTTCGGGAGTGCTGGTTCGCCGCGCGCTCGAAACCGCCTACCAACGGGCAAGCCGCGGAGGTGACGCATGACACCGGGCAAAGTGACCGTCCACACACGGATCAATGGAGAAGAAGTGACCTTTTTGTGCGAGCCGCGCCAGAGCCTGCTGGAGGTGCTGCGCATGGAGCTGGGCTTCACCGGCGCGAAGGAATGCTGCAACAACGGCAACTGCGGAGCCTGCAGCGTTCTCCTGGATGGGGTGCTGGTGAATTCCTGCCTGGTGCTGGCGGTGGAAGCCGAGGGCAAGAGCATCCTCACCGTGGAGGGCATCGCCCCGGCCGAGGGGCTGCACCTGCTGCAACAGAAGTTCCTCGAGCACGCCGCGCTGCAATGCGGCATTTGCACGCCGGGTTTCATCGTCTCGGCGTATGCGCTGCTGCAGCGCAACCCCCGGCCAAGCGAGCAAGAGGTGCGCCGCTGGATGGCGGGCAATTTGTGCCGCTGCACGGGGTATGATAAGATCATCGCCGCGGTGCTTGACGCCGCCGCCTGCCTGCGCGAGAAAGCGTCTGGCGAAGTGAGGGTGCCATGAACGAGAAAGAAACGTACCGGGTGATCGGCACGCGCCCGCTGCGCCCCGACGGGGCCGATAAGGTGACCGGGCGGGCGCTCTACGGGGCCGATCTGCGCCTGCCGGGGATGCTCTACGGCGCGGTGCTGCGCAGCCCGCACGCCCACGCGCGCATTTTATCCATCGACACAAGCGCCGCCGAAGCCCTGCCGGGCGTGAAGGCGGTGGTGACGGCGGCGGATCTGCCCGACGTGGAAGCCAAAGTGGCCAGCCTGGGCGAGGGTTCGGTCAACACCCGCTACCAGAGCTGGAACATCCTGGCGCGCGAGAAGGCGCTCTACTACGGGCATGCCGTGGCGGTGGTGGCCGCTGCCAGCGTGCACATCGCCCAGGAGGCGGTGAAGCTGATCCGCGTGAATTACGAGGTGCTGCCGCCCGTGCTGGATGTGCTCCAGGCGATGCAAGCCGATGCGCCCATCTTGCTGCGAGACTTGCGCACCGATGAGCTTGGCGAGAAGGGCAGCGCGCTCACCAACGTGGCAGCGCACCACCAGACGAAAAAGGGCGACGTGGAGCGCGGCTTCCAAGAGGCGGCTGTGACGGTGGAGCGCGAGTTCCACACCGCCACCGTCCACCAGGGGTATATCGAGCCGCAGAACGCCACCGCGCTCTACAACCAGGATGGGCGCATCACCATCTGGTGCAGCACGCAAGGCTCCTTTGGCGTACGCGACCAGCTCAAAGATATTCTCGATGTGCCCGTGGCGCAGATCAAAGTGGTGCCAATGGAGATCGGCGGCGGGTTTGGCGGGAAGAACAACGTTTACCTCGAGCCGCTGGCGGCACTGCTCTCGAAGAAGAGCGGGCACAAGCCCGTGCGCCTGACGATGAACCACGCCGATGTGCTTTCGGCCACCGGGCCGACTTCCGGCTCGGTCATCCGCGTCAAGATGGGCGCGCGCAAAGACGGGCGCATCACCGCCGCGCAGGCCTGGCTGGCTTACGAGGCCGGGGCCTTCCCCGGTTCGCCGGTGACTTCGGGGATGGGTGTGATCTTTGGGCCGTATGCCATCGAAAACGTGCTGCTCGATGGCTACGATGTGGTGGTCAACAAGCCCCCGGCGGCGGCGTACCGCGCCCCGGGCGGGACGAACGCCGCCTTTGCCGCCGAAGTGGTGATCGACGAGCTGGCCGAGAAGCTCGGCATGGACCCGCTCGACCTGCGCCTGCTCAACGCCGCCAAAGAGGGCGACCGCAAGGCCGACGGGGTGGCCTATGGGCGCATTGGCTGCGTGGAAGTGCTCGAAGCGGCCAGGAACCACCCGCATTACCGCGCCCCGCTGCCGGGGAAGTTCCGCGGGCGGGGGGTGGCGGCCGGCTCGTGGGGCAATTATGGGGGCAAATCCAGCGCGTCGGCATCGGTCAACTCGGATGGCAGCGTGAACCTGGTGGAAGGCAGCGTGGATATCGGCGGCTCGCGCGCTTCGATCTCGATGCAGCTGGCCGAGACGCTGCAGATTCCCGTCGAATCGATTCGCCCGCAGGTGGCGGATACCGACACGGTGGGCTACACCGAGGGCACCTACGGCAGCCGGACGACCTTCGCCACGGGCTGGGCCGTCTATGAGCTGGGCAGGCGGCTGATCGGCCTGCTCTGCGAACGGGCCGCGCAGTTGTGGGATGTTGAACCCGGCCAGGTGACTTACGAGGGCGGGGTCTTTTCCTGCGGCGGGCAGCGCCTGAGTTTTGCGGAACTGGCGGGCAAGATGGACGAGACGGGCGGGGCGGTGGTGGCGTCGGTGTCCGTCCAGCCTGAGACGTGGGGCCCGGCTTTCGCCGCGCACATCGTGGATGTGGAGGTGGACCCTGAGACGGGCAAGGTGGATATTTTGCGTTACACCGCCGTGCAGGACGTGGGCAAGGCCGTCCACCCGGCGTATGTGGAGGGGCAGATTCAAGGCGGGGTGGCGCAGGGCGTGGGCTGGGGCCTGAGCGAAGGTTATTATTACGATGCTCAGGGCCGCCTGGCCAACGCCAGCCTGTTGGATTACCGCATGCCCACCAGCCTGGATTTGCCCGCCATCGAGACGGTGATTGTGGAGGTGCCCAACCCGGGGCATCCCTATGGGGTGCGCGGGGTGGGTGAGGTGCCCATCGTCCCGCCGCCGGCAGCGATTGCCAACGCGATTTACCGCGCGGTGGGGGTGCGCCTGACGACGCTGCCGATGAGCCCGGCGCGGGTGCTCGAGGCGCTGGGGAAGGCGTGAGCGCGTGGCGACCGTGTGGGTTCCGGCGCTGCTGCGCGACCTGACGGGCGGGATCGAACGTGCGCAGGTTGCGGGTGCGACGGTGCGCGAGGTGATCGACAGCCTGGAGGCGCAGTTCCCCGGGGTGCGCGCGCGCCTGTGCGAGGGCGATTCGCTGCGGCCCGGCGTGGCCGTGGTGGTGGATGGGGCCGTCAGCCGGCAGCGGCTGCGCCAGAAGGTGAAGGAAGACAGCGAGGTGCATTTTATCCCGGCAATCACCGGCGGCGCCGGTTGATGAAAGCGAGGCGGTATGCGTCATCATCGTGAGGAAGTCATCGGGCGGGCAATCCGCGAGTTTGAGCTGCTCGACCGGCTGGCGATGAGCCTGAGCGCGGAGGATTGGCAAAAGCCCGTTCCACGCCCGGAGACGAAGGAGCCCTGGACGGTGAAGGATGCCTTCGCGCACATTGTCTATTGGAAGTCGGATGTGATCCGCTCCTGCCGGGGAGAGCGCCGCCCGCCCGAAATGCGCGGGTTGAACATTGGCGCGGGGAATCATCTCGTTTACCTGCGCTGGCGCGACCGGCCGGTGGAGGAAATTTTGGCGTGGCACCGGCAGGTGCAGGCGGATCTTCTGGCGGCGCTGCGAGAGGCGCCGGAGGAGTGGTTCAGCGGCAAGGAGCGTGATGCGGGCTGGCCCGGCGACCTGGACGGGCATTCGGCGTATCACCGGGTGAGGGATATCGAGCAGGCGGTGGGGAAGTAGAAATAAACCGCTTAACGTCCGTTCGCGGTTAAGAAATGAACCGCGAAAGGACACGAAGGGACGCGAATAAGGATGCGTATGCGTGGGCGCTTTTAGGGCAGAAGAGACGGGGACAAGCCCCGTTCCTACGGGGAGAAAAGCAGTTACTGCCGTTAATTTGTGAACCGTCCTCTTGACTTTCGCCTCGAATGTCTTATAATCTCATCAACCATATATCCAAAGACGCTGACGAGGACGAGTACGCGCCGCCAGGACGGACCAGAGAGCAGGGGATCGGTGAAAACCTGCCCGCACAGCCGCGCAGAATGGACCTCTGAGTCGCAGGGCGAAAGCCAACGCCAGTAGCCCGCGCCGGAACTGCCGCCGTTATCCAGGCAAAGGGTATCGTCATTTCGACCGTACCCGCAAGAGTGAGGCTGGCTTCCCGTTGGTGCATCACAACGGGATTTTTCGTTCACCAGCCTAAACCGGGTGGCACCACGGACCGCGCGTTCGTCCCTAGTTCGGACGAGCGCGCTTTTTATTTTGGAGGAACCATGACCACCCGACCCGCCGTAGGGGCTGCACCGCCCCGCCGAAACGATGGGAGCCCGCGCGGATTCGATCCGCGCTTTGCCGGTTCAACCGATATTACCCTGACCGATTCTTACACAACCCACAGGAGGTGAATCATGTCTGACCTGACCCGTTTCATGCTTGGCGAGAACGATATCCCGCGCTACTGGTACAACATCAACGCCGACAGTCCCGTACCCCCTGCGCCGGTGCTGCACCCCGGCACCAAAGAGCCGGTGACGCCGGACTTCCTCTCGATGATCTTCCCGATGGAAATCATCTTGCAGGAGGTGAGCACCGAGCGCTACATTCCCATCCCGGAAGAGGTGCGCGAGGCCTACAAGCTCTACCGGCCCACGCCGCTGGTGCGCGCGCTGCGATTGGAGAAGAAACTCGGCACGCCCGCGCACATCTACTATAAATACGAGGGCGCCTCGCCTTCGGGCAGCCATAAATCGAACACGGCGCTGGCCCAGGCGTATTTCAATAAAGTGGCGGGCACGCACGCCATGACCACCGAGACGGGCGCCGGTCAGTGGGGCACGGCGCTCTCGATGGCCTGCAAGTTCTTCGATATCGACCTGGAAGTGTACATGGTGAAGGTCTCTTACGAGCAGAAGCCCTACCGCCGCTTCTTGATGGAAACCTACGGCGCGCAGGTCTATGCCAGCCCGTCTGACCGCACGCACGCGGGGCAGGCCATCCTGGCCGAGCACCCCGACAGCCCCGGCTCGCTTGGCATCGCCATTTCGGAGGCGGTGGAGGTGGCGGCGCTTTCGGAGGGCAGGAAGAAATACTCGCTCGGCTCGGTGCTCAACCACGTGCTGCTGCACCAGACGGTGATCGGCGAGGAGGCGCTCAAGCAGATGGACATGGCGGGCGAATACCCCGATATGGTCATCGGCTGCGTGGGGGGCGGCTCGAACTTCGGCGGCATCGCCCTGCCTTTCTTGCGCGAGAACCTCAAGAACGGCCGGCGCACGCGCTTGATCGCCGTGGAACCTACCGCGGCGCCTTCGCTGACGCGCGGCGTGTATGCCTTCGACTACGGCGATACGGCGCAGATGGCCCCCATCGTCAAGATGCACACCCTTGGGCATGATTTCATCCCCCCCGCCATTCACGCCGGCGGGCTGCGCTACCACGGCATGGCCCCGCTGCTTTGCTCGCTCTACGACGCCGGGCTGATCGAAGCGGTGGCGGTGAAGCAGCTTTCCACTTTTGAGGCTGCGGTGGCCTTCGCCCAGACGGAGGGCATCCTGCCGGCGCCCGAATCGGCGCACGCCATCCGCACGGCAGTGGATGAGGCCCTCAAGTGCAAGGAAACCGGCGAGAAGAAGGTGATTCTCTTCAACCTTTCGGGGCACGGGCACTTCGACCTGACGGCCTACAACAAATACCTGACCGGCCAGCTCGAGGATTACGACTACCCCGAGGAAGCGATCGCGACGATCCGCCAGCGCCTGCCGCAGGTGGCGGTGGAGGCGTAAAAGCCCTCACCCCTGCCCCTCTCCCGCCGGGAGAGGGGAAAAGACACAAACGAAGGGGTGGTCAGCGTACGATGACCACCCCTTCGTTTGTGATTTATGCCGCAGAAGGAAGTGGAGACAGTGATTATTCGCTCAGGGTGATGCTCTGGCCGGCGGCGGTGGTGAAGCGGGCCGAACGCAGGATGCCCGCCTGCTCGCGCAGGGCCGAGAGGACCTGGTCGTACTCCATTCCGCCGCGGCGGTACTGGTTCTTGAGCAGCGCCAGGCGTTGATCGGCCTGCGAGATGAGGTCTTTGATCTCCAGGTCGAGGTCGGCCTGGCCGGGGTAACGCTGGGCCACGGCCTGCCAGCGCTGCTGGAGCGTGACGACGGCCTGCTCGGCCTCGGCGGCCTCGCGCTGTTCGGCTTCGGCGGCGCGCGTGGCGGTGGAGACACGGTCTTCCAGCAGGTCGAGCTCGTGGTAGATCTGCCCCAGTTCGCGTACCAGCGCCCCCGAGGCGATGCGCCGCGCGCGCAGCCCATCGAGACGGGCTTCCTGCGATTGGAAGATTTTCACCTCGTCGGCCAGCGACTGCCGCGTGGGGGGCCAATCGCGCCGCCCGCTGGCGAGCTTGCCGGCGGCCTGGAAGGCGGCCTTGGCGGCTTTCCGGGCCTGGTCGGCTTCCTTGTAGGCATCCAGCACCGGGCCGGCCAGGGCCTCCAGCGCGCGGGCGGCGGATGAGCAGGCCTGCCAGTCGTTGTTCCAGCGCTTGAGCTCGGCAGCGGCATCCAGGTAGTTCATGGCCGTCTTGCGTCCCAGCGGGCCCGCGCCGACCCGGTTGAGCAGCGCGCGTGCGTCGGCCACGGCGCGGTCATCGAGCGCGGCGACAGGCTCGAGCGCGGCGAGGGTTTCGCTGATCTTGCGGGTGTGAACCTGCAAATCGGCGGCGAGCTTTTCCAACCAGGTGCTTGCCGCGCGCGAGAAGCCATCCAGCAGGGCGTTGGCGCGCGAGACCTTGCGCTCCACCACACCCTGGGCGGGGTTATCGAACTCCTGCTTGAGGCGGGCCAGCTCGGCCTGGGTGCGGGTCAGCTCGGCCGAGGCGGATTCGCGCAGCAGGGGGTTGTCTTTGACGAGCAGGGCGAGCGAATCGGCGGTGGCAATGGCGCGTTCGAGCTCATCGGCGGCGTCTTCTTCGGCCTGTTGCAGCTCGGCCAGGCGCTTGCCGATGCGCTCCACGCGGGCGCGCAGCGCGTTGTGCAGCTCCACCAGTTGAGCGGCTTCTTCCAGGCGCGCGCCGAGCAGGCTTTCCTTCACTGCAGCGGTTTGCCTGGGCGCAGAAAGGCGGCGCTGCAGGTCTTCCAGCTGGGCGGCCTGCTTGGGCAGCGCGGCGATGTTCTCCTGGCTGGGCCAGTTGGCGGGGTCGTAGGCCTGGACGGACCTGGCCAGCTCCTTCACCTCGGCGGAGAAGGCCGCCCCGCCGGTGATGGCTCCGCTGCCCATCAGCGCGAGCAGGTCATGGTGGAGCGAGAGCACCTGCTCGGTGCCCTTTTCGAAGGCGCGCACCTCCTCGAGCAGCGCCGCGGCCTGGCGGGCGGCCGAGGCCACCTGCTCGGGGGTGCGCATCTGCTCGCGGCCGCCCAGCGCGGCGGCTTTTTCTTCCAGCGCGGCCAGAGCCGGGCGGGAGATATCCCACTGGAGCGGGCTGACCTGCAGCTTTTCGGGTTCGGCCAGGCGGGCGCCGGCTGCCTTGAGCTGGGATTCCAGCTCGAGCAGCGTGCGGTCGAGTTCGGCCACCTGCAGGGCCACCCGGTCGTAGCGGCCTGCGGCATCGAGAATCACCCTGGCCAGGTGGGCGGTGTCGCGTTCCAGCGAGCGCAGGTCTTCCACCAGGGGTTCCTGCAGGCGCCGGTTGAGGGCTTTGGCGGTGGCGCGCACCTTCTCGAGCTCGGCATGGAAGCTGTCCACCACCAACCCGACGGGCGGAGTTTCGAGGGCGGAGCGGAAGTTGGTGGCGGTTTTGCGCATTTCCTCGTAGGAATCCACCGTGCGTTTGTACTGCTGATCCCACGTCTGAGCGCGGGGGAGCCATTCATCGAGGACGGGCTGCAGGTCGTTGAGCACGGTGTAAACGGAGCTGGTGACCTCGCGCACTTCGCTGATCTGCCCATCCGGCGGGCGGGTGGCGGTGAAATCGGTTGGGATGCGCATCCAGCCTTGCTGCAGGCGCAAGAGGGCGTCATCGGCGGCTTCTACCTGCTTGCCGTGCAGTCCGGCTTCATGGAGCGTCTTGAGCAGGCCTTCGAGCTGGATGATGCCTTCGCCAAGCTGGCGCGCCTGGGCGTGGACCTCGCCGGGGAGGGTTTCGATGCGTTTGGAGAGCGCCTGGGCTTCGGCGAGCTGGCGCTGGATGCGCTCGCGCTCCTGCCACATGGCGGCGGCGGCGCGCGCGTTGCGGTAGGCGGTGGGGATGGAATCGATGAGCGCCTGGAAGCGCGAGACGGGCACGCGGGTGTGGGCGTCGTTCAACTCTTCCCAGTGCTGGTCGAGGGTTTGCGCATCGGCCAGCACGCGCCCGATCTTCTTCTGCAGTTCGGCTGCCAGGTCGGTATAGGGCTGGCGGTGGAGCGAGCTGTATTCCTGCTGGACGGCCTGCAGGTTTTCGATCTGCATACCGATGTTGTTGATCTCGCTGCCGAGTTGCAGCAGGGCCTCTTCGGTGTGCTTGCGCCAGCGGGTCATGAGAAACAGGAGGGCCAGCAGCCCCGCGACGGCGATGACCAGCAGCGCCAGGAGGAAATAGAGGATCAGGTTGATGTCGATTGGCAGGTCCATACCGTCTCCGTGCTTCCTTTTTAATCATACACGATTTTCCCCCGCGCGCTTCATAGGTTAAGGCCGGGCCCGCGCCGGGTTGCCTGCAGAACCGCCCCGAATTCCCCCCGGTTTTGGGGATTTGCCTATTGTATTAATTGGATAAATTTGGTATGATTTATTTGTGAATTTTTGCACAATGAATCGAGGTGTTCGATGAACCTTAGCGGTAAACTTCCCCACGTGGTGATCATCGGCGCCGGGTTTGGCGGCCTGAACGCGGCGCGCGCCCTGGCGGGCACCCGGGCCAGGGTGACGTTGATCGACCGGAATAACTACCATCTCTTCCAGCCCCTGCTTTACCAGGTGGCCACCTCCAGCCTCTCGGCCGATTCGATCGCCCAGCCGGTGCGCTCGATCCTGGGGCGGCAGGCCAACCTGGAATTCCGCATGGCCGAGGTCTATTCAATCGACCTTGCCAATCGCAGCCTGAAGACCTCCGGCGGCACGTTGAGCTATGACTACCTGGTGGTTGCCGCCGGCGGGGCGACGAACTACTTCGGCATGGACGGGCTGGCGCGCTTTGCCGGCGGGCTGAAGGATGTGGCCGACGCCGAGGGCATCCGCGATCATATCCTGCGCCTGAACGAAGAAGCGCTGCACGAGCGCGACCCCCGGCAGGCGCAGGCCGCCCTGACCTTTGTGGTGGCAGGCGGCGGGCCGACGGGCGTGGAAAGCGCCGGGGCGGTCGCCGAGTTGGTGCAGCATGTGCTTCCGCGCGAATATCCGCCGGAGGCGCAGGCGGCCAGGGCGCGCGTGCTGCTGCTGGAGGCGGGCGAGCGGCTGCTGCCCGCCATGCCCGAAAGCCTGGCAGCCCACACCCTGCGGGCGCTGCGCCGGAAGGGCGTGGAAGTGCGCTTCGGCGCGGCGGTGAGCGCGTTCGACGGCTCGACCGTGCGCTTGAGGAGCGGCGAGGCCATTGCCGCCCGCACGCTCATCTGGGCGGCGGGCATCCAGGCGGCAGGGGTGGCGCGCGCGCTCCCGCTGGAGAAGGGCAGCCAGGGCAGGGTGAAGGTGCTGCCCACCCTGCAGGCGCCCGGCCACGCCGAGGTGTATGTGATCGGCGATGCGGCTTACCTGGAAGACGCCGCGGGCCGGCCTTTGCCGATGCTGGCGCCGGTGGCCATTCAACAGGGCCTGTGCGCGGCGGGCAACATCGCGCGGGCGCTGGCGGGCGAGCCGCAGCGGGCTTTCCGCTACCGCGACCCCGGCACGATGGCGACCATCGGGCGCGGCCAGGCGGTGGCGCAGATCGGCCCGTTCAAGCTGAGCGGGCTGCCGGCCTGGCTGGCGTGGGTGGTGGTGCACATCTACCAGCTGGTGGGCTTCCGCAACCGGCTGGTGGTGATGATGGATTGGGCCTGGAATTACATCGTGTATGACCGGCCGGTGCGCCTGGTCGGCGCTCGGCGGCGCCACAGCCCCGCGCCGGAGGCGGTGGAGTAGGAAGGAAAGGTTATATAACGCGCCCATGAAGGGCGCGCCTGCGGAGAGGATTGCATAAGGAGGATGATGACATTTCCATTCCCGCATTCCTTTCAATATCGCCGCCCTTAAGGGCGGCGATATTGGGGTGGGTGACTTGCCATTGCATTGAAAAGCCTCCAGATGCGTTTACCCTGGGCGAAAGCATCCGGCCCGCTCGCAAGACTCGATTCGTGGTTATAATGGAGTCAACACCATTGAAGGAAGGTTGCTATGGCAGTGAAATTCACCTGGTATGGGCACGCGGCCCTCGGCCTTGAAACCTCGGGGTACCGCATCCTGGTCGATCCATTTTTCACCGGCAATCCGGCAGCCACCATCTCCGCCGACAAGGTTATGGCCGATTACATCCTTATCAGCCACGGCCACGGCGACCACGTGGGCGATGCGGAGCCGATCGCGCGCCGCACGGGGGCGTTGATCATCGCCAATGCCGAAATCTCCGCCTGGCTCTCCAAAAAGGGCCTGAAAACCCACGCGCAGCACCTGGGCGGCGGGTTCAAACACCCCTTCGGCTACTTAAAACTCACCTTCGCCCTGCACGGCTCGGGCCTGCCGGATGGCAGCTACGGCGGCAGTTCGGCGGGCTTTCTGCTCACCACCACCGACGGACTCAAGATTTACCTCGCCCAGGATACCGGGTTGTTTGGCGATATGAAGCTGATCGGCGATGAAGGCCTCGACCTGGCCGTGCTTCCGATCGGCGACAACTTCACCATGGGGCCCGATGACGCCCTGCGCGCCGTGCAATTGCTGCGCCCGAAGCGCGTGGTGCCGATCCATTACAACACCTTCGGCGTCATCGCCCAGGATCCGATCGCCTGGGCGCAGCGCGTCCAGGCGCAGACGGGCGTGATAGTGGATTTGCTCAAGCCGGGGCAGAGCCTGAGCCTGTAGTTTTCAGCAGGTTTTACGAGAACAGAGGTTTTGTTGCCCCAATGCGGGCAATAAAACCTCTGTTTCTTAGGTTGTGCTTTCATTTTTCTGTAAATTGGGGGGCTTGCCCCCCCATTTACAGAAAAAGAACCATGCAATCGTTTCTTATTTAGGCGTAGAAGCCGTTTTCTCGGAATACAGGCACAAATCTCGCACCGGGCAGCGGGGGCAATCGGGCTTGCGGGCGTGGCAGGTGCGGCGGCCGAGGTAAATCAGGTTGAGGTGGCCGGGGCCGTATTGCTCGGGGAGGAAGACCCCCGCCAGGTAGGCGTGGGCCTGTTCCACGCTGATCTTTTCGGGCCGCAGGCCGATGCGCCCGCTGACGCGGTAGATGTGCGTATCGACCGGGAAGGCCGGCTTGCCCAACGAGAAGACCAGCACGATGGAGGCCGTCTTGGGCCCCACGCCGTTGAAGCGCGTCAGCCAGGCGAGCGCCTCCGCATCGGGCAGGTCTTTGAGGAAGCCGAGGTCAAGCGAGCCGCGCTCGGCGCTGATCTGCCGCAGCACTTCTTGAATGCGCGGGCCTTTCTGGTTGCCCAGGCCGGCGGGGCGCACCGCATCGATCACCTCATCCGGCGGGGCGTCGCGCACCTGCTCCCAGGTAGGGAAGCGCGCGCGCAGGCGGCGGAAGGCCGCATCGCGGTTGCGGTCGTTGGTGTTCTGCGAGAGGATGGTCGAGACGAGTTCATCCAGCGGGGGCAGCGGCTGCCAACCGGCGGGCAGGCCGTAGGCCTCCAGCAGGCGGTGGTAAACGGCCTGGGCGCGGGCGATGTGTTCCGGGCTGGGCGAAGGGTTCACCGCACCTTGTGAATATCGAAACAGGCGCGCACTTCGCCGATTTCCAACCGGCGCCAGTTGAACAGGGGGCGGCGGTCGAAGCACCCCAGCGCGGCGCGCTCGCTTTCATCGAGCACGCCCAGCTGGACCAGCACGGCCAGCGCCGCCGTGCCGACCGCCCGGCCGCCCTGGTCGCCATCGGATATTTTGAGCGCGATGCCGAGTGCCGGCGAACCGGGCCCGAGCGCGCCCGGCGCAACGCCCATGCCCTGGTAGCCCTCGGCCCCGCCCTTCGAGACGACCTTGCCACGGGTGGCCTGCATGACCATCGTGTCGAAGCGCCCCGGCCCGGCGACCATCTCGGGGCAGGCCGTCATGGCAGCGCGGATGCGCCGCAGCGCCGACCGGCGCGCATCCGGCAGGCTGGAAGGGTCTGCCAGAAGCGCGTAGGCGTAGGCGGCGTTGCGCAGCGGGGCGGCAAAGGTGGGCGCCGAGCAGCCGTCGATGCCGATCGGCACGTCGGCGGGGTCCATGCGCACCATCTCGGCGAAGGTGTTCAAGATGACCTGCTGGACGGGGTGAGAAGGGTTGAGGTAATCTTCGATCGAAAAGCCGCGCCGGAGGGCATTGGCGAGCATGCCGGTGTGCTTGCCTGAGCAGTTGTGACGGTTGGGGGTGGGCTGTTCGCCGCGCGCGCGCATGGCCTGCGCGGTCGGCTCGTGCATGGGCCAATGCACCCCGCAGGAGAGGTTGCTCTCATCCACACCCAGGCGGGCCTGCAGGGAGCGCAGAACCGCCACATGGTCATCGGTGCCGGAATGTGAGGCGCACACGATGGCCAGTTCGCGGTCCGAAAAGCCAAATGCATCGGCCGCGCCGCCCTCTACCAGCGAGAGCGCCTGGAAAGGCTTGGCCGACGAACGCAGGTTGGCGATGAAGTCGGGGTCGCCGGCGCTGCCCAGCAGGTTGCCGTTGGCATCCACCACGGCCAGCGCGCCAAAATGGATCGACTCTACCAACGGCCCGCGGGTGAGTTCGACGAGGGGTTCAAAGGGTTTCATCATTCCTCGGTGTCGTCTGGAGATGGGCGGTAATGACGGTTGAAGTAGTGCTGCAGGCCGTAGCGCAGGCGCTGCTCATATTGGGCGCTGCGTTCAGGCGCGAAGCGCAGCCCCGCAAGCAGCCCCGCCACCAGGCCGGCGGTGTCTTCGGGGTTGGCGCCGGCTTTCGCCAGCTCATCCACCTGTTGGTGGACTTTGTTCAGGAAGGCAATTTGCGCGCGCACCTGCTGCTGCGCCACCAGCCCGCCGCGCCCGCAGACGAGCAGGTAATCGCGGTATTCCGGCGAGAGGAGCAGCTCCAGCCCGGCCACCCAGGCGGGGATATCGGCCCCCGCCAGGAAAGGCGGCTGATCCACCAGGACGGCATCGCCCACCATGACGATGCGCGCTTCGGGCAGGATGGCCCAAATGGCCCCCGAAGACGGGCCGGGATGGTGCTCGAGGATGAGCGGGCGGTTATCCCAATGGATGCGCATGCGCTCCGAAAAGGTGATCTCCGGCGGGGCCCAGCGGATGCTCCCCAGGTTGTTGCACAGTTCCCATTCCGCGCCCGTCTCGGTGCCCTGCGCTTTGAAGGTGACCGGGCGGTTGCGGAAGGCCAGGGCGGTCTTCTCATGGCCGACGACGGTGCAATCCATGCCGCGCGCGCCCAGCGTACGGTCGAAATGCGCGTCGAGGTTAATCAACAGGCGGTCCACCCCGCCGCTGAGGTTGAGCAGGGCGGTGCGCCAGGCGCGCGTATCTTCGGCGCGGAAGGGGGAATCGATGAGGATCAACCCGTGCGACCAGTTGACAGCCGCCAGCGTCACCCCGGGATAAGCGGTTTCGATATACACATGAGGGGCAAGTTCTTGCATAAATCTTCCTATGGATAATTTTTATTCATAAAGAGTCCCGGCGGCCTCACCGGCTTTGCGGGCCTCGTTTTACCGGATGGAGCGTGTTTTCCTTCTGCAGATGGCGGGCAGGCATTGTGGTTAAAAGAAAGAAGCGCAATCTGCTTATTCAGCCGGAAGCGGGGGCGGTTCGACCGGCAGGGTGAAGATAAAGCGGCTGCCGGCGTTGACCTGGCTCTCGACCCAGATTTCACCGCCGTGCGAGCGCACCGCCAGCTTGCAGAAGGCCAGCCCAAGCCCAAGCCCCTTGGGGATGCGGTCCACCTGCAGGCGGGCGAACTTGTCGAAGATCAGCTCCAGCTTGTCCGGCGGGATGCCCGGGCCGTTGTCGCTGACGGCAAACTCCACCATGCTGCCCGAGCGCCGCGCGGAGAGGGTGATTTCCCCTTTGAAGAGGGTGAACTTGGTGGCGTTATCCAGCAGGTTGATCAACACGCGCCGGATCATATCGGCGTCGATCGTCAGCGCCGGCAGGTCAGGCTCCACCTCCACTTTCATCACCTGGCCTTTGTTCTCCACCACCGGCTGGACGGCGTCGATGGCTTCATAGACCAGGGGGAAGACCTCGACGCGCTGCTTGCTCAGGATGGGCTGCCCGGCCTCAAGGCGGTAGATATCCAGCAGGGTGGCGATCAGCCGCTGCATGCGCTCGGAAGAGCGGATGGCGATGGTGAGGATCGAGCGCAGGTTGTCGTTCTCGGCCGGGGGGAGGAGCATGTTCATCATCTCGAGGCTGGAGATGATGTTGGAGAGCGGCGAGCGCAGGTCGTGATAGACCATGGCCATCAGGTCGTCGCGCAGCGCGTCGAGGGCTTTGCGCTCGGTGATGTCGCGCAAGATCCACTGCAGCACGTCGCCGCTGTCCATGGTCGCTTTGCGCACATAAGCTTCGACGGGCACGGCCGGGCCCGCGCGCGATTGGAGGGTCGTTTCGGTGTGCGCCGTGCGTCCGCCCTGCAGGTCGGGCATGTGTTCCAGCAGCCATTCGCCCGGCAGGGCGAGGAATGAACTCACCGGCTGGCCCGAAAATTCCTCTTTGTTGCGGCCGGTGAGCTGCGCGGCCTGCTGGTTGGCTTCCAGCACGCGGCCGTCGAGGTCGGTGATCCAGATCGGGTCGATCGAGTCATCGAAAAGCTCAAGGTAGCGCCGGTGGGCAATTTGCAAGGAATTATACAGGCGCGCGTTGTTGATGGCCGTCCCGGACTGGTCGGCGATGGCCTGCACCAGCGCGAGGTGTTCCTCGTTGAACGTGTTGGGGGTGGAATGCACGATGGTCAGCACGCCGACGAGCTGGTCGCGGGCGATGACGGGCACGCAGATGGCCGATTTCGCGCCCGTCTGGGTGGCCTCGTCATCTGGCCGCTGCAGCCAGCGCGCATCGTGGCTGGTGTTGGCGATGAGCGCCGAGGTCTTATTGCGCAGCACCCAGCCGGCCAGGCCCTGGTTGAGGATGCCCCCCAGCTGCTCTACCGTGTGCGGTTTGAGCTGGTCGTCGACGATGATGGCCGCATCGACGGGCGTCCCGCCTGCCAGGACGATGATGCTGGCGCGTTCCGCCCCGACGTACTTGCTGGAAAGCGTCAACACCCGCGCCAGCACGGTGCGCAGGTCGAGGTCGGCGGTGAGCTCACGGCTGATGTTATAGAGTAATTCAAGGGGCGTGCGCGTGGTTTCCGGCATGGATCGATCCCCTCTGTCCTGTCACTCACACCGCGAGATAAAAAGATGGGTATGGCGGGATTCTCGGCTCAACTTGCTGAGAGTATAGCATAGATCGGCTCCCCGCGGGAGGCAGGTCTCTTCCCCTCTCCCTGCGAGACGCGCTTCGCGCACCCGCAGGGAGAGGCAACTTTACGAAAACCATGGCCCGGCCGCCGGCTATAGCCCCAGCATGGACACATCGGCCGTGCGGAAGAAATGCCGGTAGGCGGCCGATTCCTCCAGCAGAGCCTGGATGCCCGCCTGGATCTCCGCCGCCCCGCCTGTGCCCCGGCCCGGCCCCGGCCTCAGCCACAGCGCGCCGTCTTCGGCTTCCTCGAGGAGCACGTCTCCGCGCGCCGCCAGCCAGCGCAGCCCCAGGCGCACCGCGGCCTCGCGCTGCGCGGTGGCGGCGGCCAGCCTGGGCAGATCGGCCTGCGCGGGGCCTTGAGCGGCCTTGAGCGTGTATTTGACCAGCCCGGCCAGCCGCGCGAGGAAGCCCTGCAGCGTGGCCGTCTCGGGCTCGAGGCCGAAGAGGATCACCTCGGCGGGCCGGAGGGTGCTCAACACCGCCTGCAGCTCGGCGCGCCCGGGCGGGGCCGTCCAGACGGCCAGGCGCCCCCCCGGCGCGGCGGAAACCAGCTCGAGGCGGTCTTGCCCGGCGAGGAAGCCCTTTGCCTCGCCTTCGGCCCACACCAGCAGCGGGCCTTCTGCGCGCAGGGCTTCGAGCACGGCGCGGGGGTGCGGCCGGGCGCGGCAATCGGTGACGTGCACGCGCGGCTGTTCGACCTCGACGGTTTCTTCCGGGCGCTCGCGGAACTCCACCCATTCCACCTGCAGCTCGCGCTGGCCGCGGAAGTTGCTGGCGCGCAGCGTGCAGGCCAGGTCGAAACGCCCCTGGGGCTGCGGCCAGGCGGCTCCGCCCCACCAGAGCGCCCGTTGGGTGTTGCCGGCGCGGTCTTCGAGGGTGAGCAGCAGGTGCTCGCGCTGACGGCCGATTTCGGCGCAGGCGGTGACGGCCAAATCGCTGATCAGGAAGGTGAGCGGAGGGTTGCCCGGCCCGAAGGGGGCCAGGCGCTCGAAATCGGCCACCAGGTCGAGGGTGAGTTCATCCAGGCGCAGTTCGCCGGAGATTTCCAATTCACGCTCGCGCGGGCCGCCGGAGGCCTTCAGGGCAGCTGACACCGCGCGCGCCAGGCCGCGCCTGAAGGCAGGCAGGTTTTGAGGGTCCAGCGAAAGCCCGGCGGCCATGGGGTGCCCGCCGAATGAAAGCAGCAGGGCGGCCTGTGAGGCGATGCAGGCGGTGATATCCACGCCCTCCACCGAGCGCGCCGAGCCGCGCGCCGCCTGCCCGGCAGGGGCGGCAAGCAGGATAACCGGGCGGTTGTAGCGCTCGACGAGCGTGCTGGCGGCGATGCCGATCACCCCGGCGGGCCATTCGGGGTGGGCCAGCACCAGGGCGGGGGCATCCAGCAGGGAGGGGTCGCGCTCCACCTGCTGCACGGCGGCCTGCACCACCTGGCTGGTGAGCAGCTGGCGGCGCGCGTTGAGGTTTTCCAGGTGAAGGGCCAGGATGCGCGCCCGCTCGGGGTCGAGCGTGGTGAGCAGCTCGACGGAAGGGTTGGCGTCATCCAGCCGGCCGAGGGCGTTCAGGCGCGGCGCGATGGCAAAGCCGATGTGCTCTTCGCTGAGGAAGGCCGGGTTCACCTCGGCCAGGTCCATGACGGCGCGCAGCCCCGGGCGCCCGGTGCGGCGCAGCACTTCCAGGCCGCGCTGCAGCAGGTAGCGCGTGTCGCCGGTCTGAGCGGCCACATCGGCCACGATGCCCAGAGCGACGAGGTCGAGCAGGCCTTCCGGCGATTCTGCCCGCCCGGATTGTTCGAGCAGCGCGGCGGCGAATTGATAGGCCACGCCCACGCCGGGCAGCGCACCCAGCGGGTGGCCGGGGGGCAGGCGGCGCGGGTTGATGCAGGCCAGGGCCGGCGGCAGTTCACCCGGAAGGACGTGGTGGTCGGTGACGATCACGTCCAGGCCGCGCCCCTGCGCATAGGCGAGGGCCTCGTGGGCGCTGATGCCCGTGTCGCAGGTGATGAGCAGGTCGCAGCCCTGCTCGAGGATGCGGGCCAGGTTGGGGATGTTCACCCCGTGGGACTCGCGGGCGCGCACCGGGATGTGAAAGCGCGGCCCGGCCCCCAGGCTGCCCAGCGCCGAGACGAGCAGCGCCGTGGAGGTCTGGCCGTCCACGTCGAAATCGCCCCAGACCCAGATGCGCTCGC
This sequence comes from Anaerolinea sp., assembly GCA_029975055.1. GTDB lineage: Bacteria > Chloroflexota > Anaerolineae > Anaerolineales > Anaerolineaceae > Anaerolinea. Next base: position 83,948 of record JARKPU010000022.1, on the reverse strand, counting down.
CTTGCTGGATGGCGCGCAGGGTGCGCTCCACCCCGGCGGCCAGATCGGGCAGGTCAAAAGGCGAGGCGGGGGTGTAGCGGGCCGGGTCGAGGAAGGCCAGCGCGGCGGCGGGGTCGGTGAACCCGCGGCGGGCGAGCACCTGCGCCACCAGCGGGTGCCCGCCGACGGCTTCCTGCAGGGCGGCCGGGATGGCGGCCGGAGGGGGGAACTTCCACACGCTCATGCCACAAGTGTACATGAATTGACGGGCAAAGCAAGGCGGCGGGGCCTGTCCCCGCATATCCCCGCCGGGCAGCCCAGGCGGCGGGGATCAGGGTATACTACACACATCTCCCATACCGGGCGGTGACCATCCTGTGAAGCGCAGACCCATCCACGTCCAACTCATCGCGCTGGCCTGCGGCGCGGCCGCAGCCATCAGCACGTTTGCGCTTTTCCTCCAACCTCTGAGCGGGCAACTGCCGCGCACGCTGCTCATCCTGGCGCTCTTATGGGCGCTCTTCTCGGCGCTGGCGGGGCATGCATGGGTGCGTGCCATCGCCCCGGCGCTGGCCGGGCGCAGCCTGGGCGGGCGCATAGCCTGGGCGGCGGCGTGCCTGGCCGCGGGCGCGCTGGCCACTCAGGTAGTTCCCCTGCCGGGGGAATTGATTCACTTTCTTTTCCCGCGCCACAGCCTGAAGGTGGAGGCCGCCCCGGCGAGCAACCCGGCATCCGGCGGCGGGCGGGTGGAGGTGCGCTATATCGCCGACGGCGAAGCCTATCTCTTCCCGCTGGATGAATGGCGGCGCGGCCCGGGGTGGGTGAGAAGCGACGAGGGCTGGGCAAACACCGGCGCAGAGAGCGGGGCTATCTCCTGGAGCGGCAGCCTGCTCAACCGCGCGCGGCTGGCGCTTTCCACCGGGCCGGCGGGCGGCATGGCGCGCATCACCTGGGACGGCGAGACGCGGGAGGTGGATCTCTACACCCCGGCTCCCACCGAGCTGGTGCTCAAGCTGGGCGAGGCGGCACCCGGCGCGCTCCCGGCGCGGTTTTACCTCTGGCTGGCCTTCGCGGCCTACACGCTGGCCTTTGGCTACCTCTTCCTGGCGCTTTCCACCTGGCTGGCGGGGCTGCCCTTGAAGCGCGCGCCCGGTGCGGGCGGGCGGGCGCCGAACCTGCTGCCGTTTGCCCTGCCCATGGCGGCGGCGTGGGGAGTCTTCTGGCTGACTTTCTACCCGGCGGTGCTCTCGAAAGACTCGATCGATCAATGGCGCATGGTGTATGGCCTGCAGCCGGTCAGCGACTGGCACCCCGCCATTCACACGTTGATCGAGCGCCTGCTGGCTTACGTCTGGAACACCCCGGCGGCCGCGGCGCTGGCGCAGATCCTCGCGCTGGCGCTGGTTTCGGCCTGGGGCATCGCCGCGCTGGTGGAACACGGGCTGCCGCGCCCGGCTGCCTGGGCGCTGGCGGCGCTCTTTGCCCTTTCTCCGGCGAACAGCACCATGGCGATCAGCCTGTGGAAGGACATTCCCTATGCCATCAGCCTGCTGGCCTTGTTCATCATCGGCTTCAAGGTGGCGGCTTCGGGCGGAGGGTGGCTGGGGCGCCGGCTGCACTGGGCCGGGCTTGGGCTGGCGTGCGCTTCGGCGGGGCTATTCAGGCACAACGGGCTGGCGGTGGTCATCTTGCTGCTGGGCGTCTGGCTGGCCGTCTACCGGAGCTTCCGGCGGCCCCTGCTGGCGGGGGCGGGGCTCTTCGCGGTGCTGTGGTGGCTGGTGAGCGGCCCCCTTTACAGCCTGGCGGGGGTGCAGCGCGAGGCCAACGTGCTGCGCGATACGATCCTCTTGCATCACTTTGGCGCACACGTCAAGGCAGGCACGCCACTCACCGATGCGGAGCGCGATTACTTCAACCGGCTGCGGCCCATCGATACGTGGGAGTATTCCTGCTGCCGCGTGGACCCGCTCTTCTTCCCCGATGGCTTCGACCGCGCGCTGTTCGCCGCCTCGAGCGCCCAGAACCTGCGCTTTTTCATCGACCTGGCCTCGCGCGCGCCGCTGGTGAGCATCCGGCACCAGTTGTGCGCCGGTTCGATCGTCTGGCGGGTGTGCCGCGAGTGCAACTTCCTGGAGCACAAGATCGAGCTTGCAGAGGGGCAGGTGCGCTGGATCGGCGAGAACGACCTGGGCTTCAAAGAAGATTCGAGGCTGCCCGTTCTGGTGAGGCCGCTCTCCGGCTGGGCGCTCTTTTCAACCTCGGCCCGCGCCGCGCCCTGGCTGTGGGGCCCGGCCTTCTACCTGTACCTGTTCCTTTTCTGCCTGGAGGTGTATGCGCTGCGGCTGCGCTCGTGGAAGGCCCTGTTGATTGGGCTGGCGCCTGCCTTGCAGTCGCTCATCCTGGCGGCGGTGAACATCGCGCCGGATTTCCGCTACCAGTATGGGGTCTACCTGATCGGCCTGCTCGGCCTGGGGCTGCTGGTGCTGCCGCCCGCCCATCGCCCTGAAACGCGCTAATAACGAATTTCCCCGATCTGGTCAAAGTCGATTTCGATCTCTCCGCTTTCGGCCTCGCCTTCATCTTCCTGCTCGGCCAGCGGCCCGGCCCCAGCGCCGCGCTCGCACAGCGAGCGGTAGACGCAGAAGCGGCACGTCTTTTCCTCGGGGGTCTTCTCGAACCCATCCGGGCCGAGCGCTTCGATCTCGCGGACGAGCGCCATCAGCGAGCGCCCGGCCTTGCGGTAAGCCGCCGCCGAGCAGGTGAAGCGCTCGGGCTTATCAGGAAAACCGGTGAACCAATAGACCATTTCGATCTGTTCGGGGGCAAAGGGCTGCCCGCCGTTCAGCCAGCTTCCAGCCTGCACCAGCAGGTAAGGGTAGACGAGGGTTTGCAGGCGACCTTCCAGCCAGGCGCGCCTGGGGCGGGCGAGGGAGGTCTTCCAATCCCAGATGACGGCGCGCCCCTCGGCGGGGAAGACCTGCACCAGGTCGTACACTGCCGAAAGGCGGTGGCGCCCGAGAGGCGCGCTCAGCCCAAGCTCCACCCGGCGCTCGCCCGCTTCCAGGGCGGGCAGCAGGCGGGTGAAGTGCTCCCACCAGGCCGCCAGAGCGGGGTCGGGGTCGGCGGCGGCGATCTGCGCCAGCGGTTCGAGCGGGACGCCCAGCAGAGCCTGCTGGGCCAGGCGGTGAAAGCGAGCGCCGCGGCGGAGGTGCTGCTCATTTTCCTGGACGGGCTCGGCCTGCGCGGCGGGCCAGGAGAGGCGCTGCACGTAACGCAGCTGAAAGCGCCGCGCACAGTCGGCGTAATCCTGCAGGCTGGCCTGGCTGAAGGCGAACGGCTCGGCGGGGTCGAGCACAAGCCGGCGCACTTTACTTTGATCCATACCCAGCTCCCCAATAACGCATCAATTCCTGGAAGGCGCGCGCCGGGGCCTGCCTGCCGTCGCGGCCGGTGTTCCAGGTGATCACCAGCTCGCGTTTGGCGCGGGTGATGCCCACGTAAAACAGGCGCAGGCGTTCGCGCGCGTAATCGGCGCGGCTGACGAGCGTGGCGCGGCCTTCTTCGAAGTAGTCATATTCATCGGTGGAGAGGGCCGCTTTGAGCTGGGCGAGCGCCTCGGCCTCCAGGTTAAGGTCATCGCGGATGAACCATTTTTCCGAGATGTACTGATCGATCAACTCGCCGGAGGGGAAGTCGTAATTGTTGGCCGAGAGCAGGTAAACACGGTCCCACTCCAGCCCCTTGGCCTTGTGGATGGTAGCGACGACGCACTTGCCGCAGTAGCGTTTGGGGTCGAAGTTCGAGTCATCCTCGCTGAAGCCCAGGAAGCGGCGCTCGTTGCGGGCGATCTGTGCCACCTCCTCGCTGAGCGTGTCGATCTGCCAATCGGGGTGGGCTTCGGAGCGCTGGCGGATGAGGCTGGCCATCTTGTGCGCCACGGCCAGGTCGGCGGGCTGGTTGAAGAAATCCTGCGCGAGGGTGAGCACGAGCTGATCCACCGGCAGCACCACGGCGGCCTGCCAGCGGCGGGCCAGGGTTTGAAATTCGACCAATTGCTCATAGACGGCCGGGGCGCTTTTGGCCAGGCCCGATTCCGCCAGCCAGCCGCCGCCCGGCAGGGGGGCCAGGTATTCTTCCACGCGGCGGATCGAGCCAAGCTGCCTCGCGGCCACATCCGCCAGAGCCTTTTCTTCACTGGTGAGGGGTAAGCGCCTGCGCCAGGCCAGGTAGGCTTTGCTCATCTTCGAGGAGGAGTGCGGTTCAGAAAGCCAGCTCAACGCCTCGCTGAGGGCCGAGGCCGCCGCGCGTGTGGCGCTGGTGCTGTTCAAGAGGCTGTCCACCACTTCCACGCCGCGCCGGCGCAGTTCATCCACCACCTCATACCCGCGCGCGTTGCGTGGAACCAGCACCGCCAGGGTGAACTCCTGGTTGGCGGGGTCCTTCAGCCATTTGGCCACCGATTGCCCCACCAGGCGGATTTCCTCGGCCGGCTCGAGGCGCGGCGCATAGAGGGTGATCAGCTCGGGGCGCTCAGGCGGGTTGGGCTGCGGGTCTCCGGGCGGGGTGGGGGTGATGCGCGGCGGGGCAAGCGCGCCGGCGAGCGGGTCGGGCGCTTCGAGGCCCTGCGACCAATCGATGAGGTGGTTGGCCAGGCGGATGATGGCCGGCTGCGAGCGGCCCGATTCGGGCAGGTCGCGGGCCTGCACGCCGGACTCGGCGCGGAAGCGCAGCAGGTATTCGGGGCTGGCGGTGGTGAACGTCTCATAAATGGCCTGGTTGGGGTCGCCCACGCGCACCCAGTTGCCATCCGTCCCGGCCAGGCGGCGCAGGATTTCTTCCTGCAGGCGGCTCGAATCCTGCGCCTCATCTTCGAGGATATAGGGCCACTGGCGGCGCAGGCGCTCCACCAGGGCGTCATCCAGCTTGAGGGAGAGCAGCGCCAGGCGGATGAGGTCGTCGAAATCCACCGCGCCGCGGTAGTGAATGGCGCGCTGGTAATCGGCGTAGAGCGCCCAGCCCATCTCGGCCAGGTCCAGCGGCATGGGCAGGCGGTCGAGCTCGGCCCGCAGCGCCTCGGGGGTCAGTTCGCGGTCTTTGGCATAGCGGATGGTCGCCAGGGCCACGCTCTGCACCAGCTCGGGGAGCTTTTCGCGGCGCACCCAATCCAGCCGGTGCTCCTCGATGTCATCCGAAAGGTAAGAGGCCACCTGGTCGTAGTTGGCGCGCAGCCAGGCGGCCGAAACCTCGTTGAGGATGCGCCCGGCCTCGCTCTCGTCGATGATCTGGAAATCCTCCGCCAGCCCCACCGCCTCGGGCCGCTCGCGGACGATATCGTGCGCCAGACCGTGGAGCGTGCGCACGCGGTAGCCCCAGCCGGGCAGGCGCCTGGCATTGCTGAGGAGTTTGGCGATCTGCCCGGCGAAGTTATCGACCGCCGAATTGACCAGCGTGACGATGAGCACTTCCTGGTCGGCCTTGAGTTCGCCGCGCAGCAGCAGGTCGGCGGCCAGGCAGGAGAGGGTGAAGGTCTTCCCTGCGCCGGGCACGGCCGAAATGCCCATCCGCCCGCCCTGGTAGGCGAGGATTTGCACCTGGCTGGGGCGAAGATGCAGCTCAGCCACGCGCGGCCTCCTCCAGCTGGACCTGGTAGATGGAGCGCAGGAGCATGCCCTTTTGCTCGTAGCCGCCCTCGCTGAGCGTGCTGAAGGCCAGGTGGACCCGGCCTTTGCAGCGGCGCAGCAGGCCGAGAGCCAGGCGGAAGAGCGCCTCGCGGTTGGCCTCGTACTCGTCCACCGATGTCCACAGCCGCCCGGCGGGCCAGTCGCGGCTGAGCACATAGGGGTGGGTGAGCGGCTGCGAGAGGCGCTCGAACCAGCCGTTCGAGCCCACGTCCAGCCAGAACTGGTGCTCGACCGGGCGGTTGTTAAGCAGGAAGGTGTAGGCCGGGGCGATGAAGACCGCATCGGCCTGGGGCGGCTGCCAGCTTTGGACGTAGGTGGAGGCGATGACCCCATCCTGCACCATTTCGAGGTATTCGCGCCCGAGGGGTTTGCCATCCATCCCCCCGGCGGCTTCGATGGCGTAGCGGAACTTCTGCGCCGATTCGATCAGGCTGGCGGCCACCTGCCCGGCATCCCGCTCGGAGTGGAAGCCGTAGCCGGGCTGCGAGAGCACCTCGCCGAACAGGCGGGTGAAGAAGAAATCCAGCTCGGCCGGTTCACCCTCGGCGTAATCGGCCAGCCAGGCGCGCAGCGCTTCGTAGCGGTTGCCAACCGAGAAGGTGATGCGCTCCTGCATATCGGGGTGTATCCGGCCAAAGGGGCTGAGGCGCGCGTCTTTGGGGCGGTAGACCACCTCGGCGAGGAGCTGGGCGCGCACCAGGTCAATCGCGGCGATGGCCTGGAAGAGGGCGTGCACCACCTCCACCCTGGATGGCCGCAGCCCCCAGGCCGGGTGGGCCAGGCGCGCGAGCGTGAGCAGGCAGCGCGCGGCGGGCTCGTCGGCCAGCGAGCGGGAGGGGCGGTGCGAACGGTAGGGTACGCCCAGGGCATCCAGCCGGTTGGTGAGCGCGAAGCGCAGCGCATCGGGCAGGAAGGGTGCCAGGATGGCGATTTCGCCGGGGGGCGTGCCGGAATCGAGCAGGGAGCGCACCTGCCCGGCGACCCAATCGAGCATCTGCGGGAAGAAGCGCAGCTCGGGCGGGAAGTCCAGGGCCGAATCCCAGTCGGCGCCCTCCTGCGGGGCGGCCTGCGGGCGCTCGAGGGCGGCGCCGATGCGCTGGCCGAGCTGTTCGAGGGGCGGCGGGGTGACCAGCGAACCGGCCATGCCCAGGTGCGTGGTGCAGGCAGCCGCCAGGCGCTCGGCCGAGGCCCGGTCGGCGCCCAGGAAGCTGCGGTAGCCGGCGCCCTGATCGTAGATCAGCAGGGCAGAATCCAGCCCGGGCAGCCAGCCCTGGAGGATTTCATGCGCAAAGGGGGTGTCTTCTTCGATGTTATCGGCGATGACGTGCCGCACGGAGGCTTTAAGGTACTCGCTCACCAGCAGCGAATGCTGCAGGTGCTTGCGGAAGACTTCCACCTGGAGCGAGAAATCGAGCAGGTTGTGCTGCAGGCAGTAATCGCGGAAGAGGTTGGCGCAGCGCTGCACATCGGCATAGACGCGCAGCTGCGCCGACTCGCCGCTCCAGGCCGCCGAGAGGCGCTCGCCGATCTCACTGACGGGGAAACCGATGAGGGCGGCCTTGTTGAGGTTGTCGAGAATCTGGCTGTACAGGCGGTTGCGGTCGATGGCGACCGATTCGAACAGGCCTTCATCGAAGAGCGGCCGCACGAGGTGGGCCATGTAGTATTGAGCCGTTTCGAGGGTGAGGAAGGCCGGCGGGCGGAGGGGGTCGAAGCCCGCGTCTTTGGCCACCAGCGGCCAGAAGAGGTCCACCATGCGCTGAGCCAGGCCGCCGGCGGTTAGCACGCTCACCTGCCCGCCCGGGGCGGCAGCGGGGGAGCGCAGGGCGGCGTAATAAGGCCCGGCCAGGGTGCGCTGCGGCACCAGCACCAGGATGTGAGCGCCGGGCACGCCGGCATCCAGCAGGGCCAGCAGGCGGGCCACGGCGGCGGTGGTTTTGCCGCTGCCGGCGGGGCCTTCGAGGAAGAGGCGCGCGCCGGGCGGCTGGCGGACGACAGCAAGCTGGGCGGGGGTGAGGTTCACTCTGGTTGGTGCGGCTCGGGGGCGGTGTGCCCCAGGCTTTGGGCGCGGTGGAATTCATCGCGCAGTTTGCCGATCACATGCGCCTGCCCGTCGCCATCCGTGTAATACCAGTGTTCCCAGCCGTTGGCGGGCTGGCTGCCGAGCAGAGCCGCCGCAAGCTGGTGGATGGAGCCGGTGAGGCCGTCGAGGGCGAGGTGGCCGTCGGCCAGGATGACCGCTGCGCGGGCAGGGTCGCGGTCGAAGTAGAGCGATTGGCCGGGCCGGAGCACGCCCGCCTCGACCAGGCTGCCGAAGGGCAGGCGCTGCTTGCGGCGGCTGCGCGGCAGGGCCAGCGCCTCGGGCGGGGCGGCGGGCGCGGCGGCGATGCGCCGGGCGGCCACCTCCACGTACTTTTCCTCGCGTTCGATGCCCACCCAATGCCGCCCGAGCATCTTGGCCACCGCGCCGGTGGTGCCCGTGCCGAAGAACGGGTCGAGGACCACATCGCCGGGGTTGGTGGAGGCCAGAATCACGCGGTAGAGCAGGGCTTCGGGCTTTTGGGTGGAGTGGGCCTTCTTGCCGTTGGTGCGCACGCGCTCGGGGCCCGAGCAGATCGGCAGAGTCCAATCGGAGCGCATCTGCAGGTCTTCGTTGAGGGCCTTCATGGCATGGTGGTTGAAGGTGTACTCGGCGCCCTTGTACTTGCAGGCCCAGATGAGCGTCTCGTGGGCGTTGGTGAAGCGCACCCCGCGGAAGTTGGGCATGGGGTTGGTTTTGATCCAGACGATGTCGTTGAGCACCCAGAAGCCCATATCCTGCAGGATGGCCCCCAGGCGGAAGATGTTGTGGTAAGAGCCGATGACCCACAGCGCGCCGGTATCTTTGAGCACGTGCCGGCAGCCCGCCAGCCATTCGCGGCAGAAGGCGTCATATTCGGCGAAGCTGGCGAACTGATCCCACTCGTCATCCACCGCGTCCACGCGCGAGCGGTTGGGGCGGAAGAGCTCCTGCTGGAGCTGCAGGTTGTAGGGCGGGTCGGCGAAGACCAGGTCAACCGATTTTTCCGGCAGGGTGCGGAGCACCTCGCGGCAGTCGCCGGTGAGGACCTGGTCAATGGGCAGGTTGGGATGAGGAGCGCTCGGCTTGATCACAAGACTTAATTGTACATGATTTGTCACGTTACTTTAGCAACTCCACCACCCCGTCTTCGTGGACGTAGAAGAAGGAGATGCCCGCCGTCAGGTGGGCGTAGCGCACCAGCCAGTCCATGGGCACGCGCCGGTCGCCGCCGAAGGCCAGGAAGCGCACGCGGGCGGGCGATTTTTCCAGCAGCCAGACCTTCTCGGAGATGGGGGCCAGGCGGGCCGGTGAGGCTTTGAGCGATTGGACGACCTCATAGACCAGCCCTTCCCCGGCGGTGCAGCCATCGGCCGAGACGAGCGAGAAGTAGCCCGGCAAACCCGGCAGCGCGCGGCGCGCCAGCTGCTCACCGAAGTAAGCGTTCATTGCCCGCTCGAGGGTGCGGCGCAGGCGCGTCTCTTCCGGCAGGCCGGCCAGGTCGGCCAGGTTGAGCTCGGGCCTGGATGTGCGCTCGCCGGGGGCGGTGAGGCGCGGGGCGGGGGCGGGCGGCGGCGGGGCTTCGATGGCGTGCAGGGCGTAGAAGCTCCAAAAGACCCCTTTGCGCGTTTTGGTCTTCTCTCCGCGCACCCGGCCTGCCTTGAGGAGCGATTGCATGACGTGCGCCAGCTGCGGCCGCGGGCGGATGTGCAAACTGCCCTCCAGTTCGGCGTAGGTGGCCCCTTTAGGGTACACGGCCGCCAGGTATTGCAGCACGCGCTCCTGGCGCAGTTCCAGTTCGCTCGCCATGTGCGCCTCGATTTTCCGGTCTTAACCGATCAACCCCCAAAGCGCGCCGGTGACCCCGAAGAGCAGCGTGCAGCCGACGGCCGCCAGCGCCAGGAGGGTGTAGTAAACCTTGCGCCAGCCCGGCCAGTAGGTTCCGCGCCAACCGGCGGCCGCCAGCGCGGCCATCGCCAGCGAGAGCAGGCCCGCGATGAGCGGGAAGATGAAAATCCAGCGATAGGCTGCCGGGATGCCGAAGAGGACCAGGACGTTGTTATCGCGCACCAGCAAGACGCTGACCACCGCCAGCGCCACCCCGAAGGCGAGCACGAACAGCCCGGCCAGCATGGCCGCCCAGGGGGCCAGGTGGCCGTAGATGGGCGTGGGACGGCCCGCCCTGCCGCCCATCACCCGCGCCAGCCAGGCCACGGGGTACACCAGCCAGGCCGTCAACAGCACCAGCCCCAGCAGCGCCGCCAGCCCGAACTGGACGAGCGCGTTGGGCTCCAGGTTCAAAGCCTTGATCAGCACGGGGAAATCCACCACGTCTTTGGGGGTGACGAAATCGATCCTGGCCTGCTCGATGCACGAGGAATCGGGCTTTTGGGAGGGGTTATCGATAAAATCGGCCATGATCCGGTCGGCGCAGTCATCGCCGAAGGCGCCGTGGCCGGTGTTGGGGAAGGTGAAGACGTAGCTGTGCGAGAGGGTCTGCGCGGCCAGCCTGCCGTAAGATTCGGGGGTGATCGGGTCGAAGCGGCCGTTCAAGAGCAGGGCCGGCACATCGCTCACCACGGGTTCATCGGCGGCCGGGCCGAGCTGGGCCACGTTCCAGTCTTTGCACACCTGGATGAGCGCCTCGTTGTTGGCCCGCTCATCTTTGAGCAGGCGCGGGCGGATGCCCGTATAGTCAATTTTTGCCGGGTCGAAATCCGCGTCCTCCGAGCAGATCACCGAATAGTACATTCCCTCGGCGATCGTGCGGTCGAAGGTGACGAGCGATTGGACGCGCTCGACGAGCGTCCAGCGCCCGGCAGAAGCATCGGCGATCATCTTCGGCAGCAGGGGGAGCAGCTCGGTGGCGTAGAGGCTCTGGAAGACGGTCGAGATCATCGCGTCGCCATCGAGCAGGGCCTTGTAGGTGGCGCCTTTCTCGCTGTCGCTCAAGTGGATGGCAGCGGGCTGCTTATCCAGGCGGTCGATCAGGTCGAAGAAGGTCTTTTCCAGGTTCGGGTAGGCACGGCTGCATTCGGGGTCGGCCTGGCAGGCCGAGAAGAGCTCGGTGAGCGCGCGGTCGGCGGTGCGCGCGCTCTCGGGGTTGAAATCGATATTGGTGGGCACCACGGCGTCGAGAATGACGCTGCGCAGCCCATCCGGGAAGGCTTTCATCAGGTGCAGGCCGAGCAGCGTGCCGTAGGAGACGCCGTAGAAGTTGATTTTCTGATAGCCCAGCGCCTGGCGGAGGGTATCGACATCCTGGGCGTTCTCGTAGCTGTTGAAGGCCGAGAGGTTGATGCCCTCGCTCACCAGGCGGGCGTGGCAGTTGTCGGCGGCCTGGCGGTAGATCAGGTTTTCCTGCTCGATGGTCAGTTCTTCGTCGAGCACCTTGATGGTTTCATCGAGGAACTCGGGGCACAGGAGGGCCGGCGAGGAATTGAGCGTGCCGCGCTGGTCGAAGAGCACCAGGTCGCGCCGGTTGCGCAGGGGGCTGTCGAAGAGCACCTGGGTGAAGTACTCGATCGTCGAACCGCCGGGGCCGCCCTGGGCGAAGAAGATCGGGTCGGGGCGGGGGTTGGAGGAGAGGCTCTTGATGACCACCACGGCCAGCTCGATGGTGGCCCCGCCGGGGTTTTCGTATGCCTCGGGGACGCTCAAGGTGGCGCAGACCACCGTGGAGCCTTCACGCTCGCCCTGGGGGAGGGTGAAGGTGCAGGGCGATGCCTGCAAGCCCGGGCGGGCGGCCTGCGGGGCGTGTCCGGCCGCCGGGATGAGCAGGGCGGCGATCAGCAGCGCGATCCAGAATCTTGGGAGCGACATGCGCATACCTCCGGGTGTGTGACAATTATAACCCTTGAGGATGACAGACCGCACTGGCAGAAAGGGAGAAGCGGTTCTACAATCATTTCAGCAGTTAAATGCAAACGATTTGCATCAATCTTATTGCCATTGACTCGCAATAGCAGTTTACGTCCGTACCGGTAAGGATATGGGAAAGATGAAACCCGCTCTGCTCATCAACCAGGTCGTTCAAAAAGTGCGCGCCGAGGGCGGGCGCATGACCGCCCAGCGGCGCGTCATCCTTGAGGCCCTCGTGGCGCACCCCGGCCACCCGACGGCCGATGAAATCTTCGCCAGCGTGCGCCGCGTTGACCCTTCGATCAACCTTTCCACGGTCTATCGCACCCTGCGCTGGCTGGAGGAAAACGGCTTTGTGGCGCCGCGCTGGTTCGAAGATGACCACCGCCGCGAGCGCTTCGACCCGCTCACCGGCACGCACACTTCAGGCGAGCACTTCCACTTCCGCTGCCGGGTGTGCAACCGCATCATCGAGTTCGACGAGCCTTTGCTGGCCGAAGTATGCGCGGCCTTCGAGCAGCGCAGCGGCGCCAGGGTGGAAAGCGCGGCCCTCGTGCTGTATGGGGTGTGCGCCAGGTGCAGGTGAGTTTATTTTTTATGACCCACTGCCACTCTTCTGCGCCTTCGGTGCCCCTCAACGGGGGGCGGATTGCCCTGGTGGGCAACCCGAACGTCGGCAAGTCGATCCTCTTCCACCGCCTGACGGGCCAGTATGTGACCGTCTCGAACTACCCCGGCACCACCGTGGAGGTGGCCCAGGGGGCGGCGCGCGCCATCGCCGGGGCGGTGGTGATCGACACGCCCGGCATCGTGGCCTTCCCGCCGCGCAGCGAAGACGAAGCCGTCACCGCGCGCGTGCTGCTGCGCGACCCGCTTCAATCGGTGCTGCAGGTCGGCGATGCCAAGAACCTGCGCCGCACCCTGCACCTCACCGTGCAGCTGGCCGAGATGCGCGTGCCGCAGGCTCTGGCGCTCAATATGATGGATGAAGCCCGCGCGCGCGGCCTGAACCCCGATTGCAGCCGCCTGGCCGGGTTGCTGGGCATTCCGGTGGCCTGCACGGTGGCGACGAGCGGCGCCGGCATGGACAGCCTGATCGATGCGGTGAAGCACGCTGCAATCTCGAAGGTCGTTCTGGCATACCCGCCCGCCATAGAGGAGTTTTTGGCCTCCGCCGAACCTCTGCTGCCCGAGGCGCGCATATCCGCGCGTGCGCTTGGGCTGCTCTGGCTGGCGGGCGACCAGCAGGCCGATGCCTGGCTGCGCGAGAAGGCCCCGGTGGAGAACCTCAGCCAGCTGGAAGCCCTGCGCGCCGCCCTGACCGGGCGACTGGAGGAACCGGCCTACCTCGTCATCCAGCGCGTGCGCGAAGCGTTCGTCAACCGCCTGGCAGCCGAGGTGATGGATGTGAGCCGGGCCGCCGGGCCGACCTTTGGCATGCGCCTCGGCCACCTGACGACGCACCCCGTGTGGGGCGTGCCCATCCTGGCGGCCATCCTCTACGGCCTGTATTGGTTCATTGGCGTCTTCGGCGCGGGCACGCTGGTGGGCCTGCTCGAAAACGGCCTCTTTGGGCGCGTGATCAACCCCTGGGTGGTGGAGCAGGTGCAGCGGCTCATCCCGCTGCGGTTCTTCTCCGATCTGCTGGTGGGCGAATACGGCCTGTGGACGATGGGAGCCACCTATGCCTTTGCCCTGCTGCTGCCGGTGGTGATCACCTTCTTCCTGGCTTTTGGCGCGCTGGAAGACTCGGGCTATCTGCCGCGCATGGCCGTGCTCACCAACCGTCTCTTCAGCCTGATCGGCCTCAACGGGCAGGCCGTGCTGCCGATGGTGCTGGGCCTGGGCTGCGTGACGATGGCGACGATGACCACGCGCATTCTCAATTCGAGGCGCGAACGGCTGCTTGTCACCATCTTGCTGGCGCTGGCGGTGCCCTGCTCGGCTCAACTGGGCGTGGTGATGGGGATGCTGGCGGGGGTCTCTTTTGGGGCGGCGCTCATCTGGGGCGGGGTGATCCTGGCCGTGCTGCTGCTGGTGGGCTGGCTCTCGGCCCGGCTGATGCCCGGCAAGCGCGCCCCGCTGGTGGTGGAGCTGCCCCCGCTGCGCCTGCCGGTGGCGGGCAACGTGCTGGTCAAGACGGCCGCCCGCCTGGAGTGGTATATCAAGGAAGCGGTGCCGCTCTTCATGGCCGGCACGCTCCTGCTCTTCGTTCTGGATAAGCTCAACCTCCTGCCGGGGTTGATCCATGCCACCGAGCCGGTCATCACCGGCTGGCTGGGGCTGCCCCCGCAGGCGGCGTCGGCCTTCTTGCTCGGGCTGATCCGCCGCGATTTCGCCGCCACGGGGCTCTTCCACATGCAGTCGCACGGGCTGCTCAGCCCGCTTCAGGTGGTGGTTTCGATCGTCACGATCACGCTCTTCATCCCATGCATTGCGAGCATTTTTATGATCGTCAAAGAGCGCGGGCTGCGCATGGCCGCCGGGATGGTTGTGTTCATCTTCCCGTTCGCGCTGCTGGTGGGCGGCCTGTTGATGCGCGTGCTGCGCCTCTTTGGGTGGTCGTAGAAGGAGGGGGAATGCCGGGAGAGGATGGTTTCATCACCTGCGCCGTGTGCGGCTTCAGCTTCGACCCCTCTGCCCACGAGGGGTGCCGGGCCTGCCCGCTGCACAGTGGCTGCGTCACCGCCTGCTGCCCCAACTGCGGGGCCACCAACATCAACCCCCGGCGCTCCGGCCTGGCCCGCCTGGTCGAACGCCTCTTCGCCAGGAAGACGTATGAAACTCCATTCGATGAAGAAAGATGAGCGCGCGCGCCCTCTAAGCGGCGGGGCGGCCATGGGGCTGGATGCGGCCCCGGCCGGCAGCCTGGTGCGCATTCTCGCCTTTGGCGACCTGCCCCCGGCCTCGCTCCAGCACCTGCAAGCCTACGGGCTGCTCCCCGGCAGGGAGGTGAAGGTGCTGGCCCGCCGCCCGCTGACGATCATCCTGGTGGAACAGACCGAGCTGGCGCTCGAACGCTCGGTGGCCTCGCAGGTGCTGGTGGAAGGCGTGCAGAATCCGGTATAATGTCCGTCATTCCGATCAATTTTGGAGGCTCGATGCGACGCTGGCTCACCGTTCTGCTACTCATGCTCTGCCTGCTCTCACCACGGCCGGCCCAGGCTCAAAGTGATGTGATCATTCAGACGCTGGAGGTGGAAATCTGGCCCGAATACGACCGGCCCAGCGTCCTGGTCATTTACCGCATCACGCTCTCCTCGCAGGTGAAGCTCCCGGCCGAGATGACGCTGCGGGTGCCGACGGCGGCGGGCGCGCCGAATGCGATCGCCGAGCAAACCGCCAACGGCCTGTTTACCCTCAATTACAGCAACAGCGGGACGGATGGCGCCTGGACGCGCTACACCTTCACCACCACGCTCCCGCAGCTCCAGGTGGAATACTACGACCCTTCGCTCAACAAGGACGGCGACACGCGCAGTTACAGCTTTGCGTGGCCGGGGGATTATCAGGTCCAGAACCTGTCGATCAAGGTGCAGCAGCCGCGCACAGCCTCGAGCATGCGGCTGGAGCCGAGCACCGGCACCAGCGGCCCGGCCGCCGACGGGTTGACGTACTTCAACGTGCCGGTGGGCAATGTGGATGCCGGGGGCAGCTTCAAGTTGAACGTCTCGTACCAGAAGAGCGACGACCTGCTCACCCAGCCGCAGACGTTCGAATCGGTCACCCCGGCCGCGCCGGTGGACCAATCCACGCCGGGGCGGGTGAACCCCAACGAAGTGCTCCCCTGGGTGTTGGGCGGGCTGGGCACCTTGCTGATCGGCATCGGGGTGATCTGGTACATCCGCACGGGCCGGCAGGCGGCCCCGGCCGCTCCGCGCAGGCGCCGGGCAGCCGCCGAAGCCCCGCCTCAGCCGGCGGGCGGGGGCGGCGAGGCCGTCTTCTGCCACCAGTGCGGCAAGCGCGCCGGGCCGGGAGACCTGTTCTGCCGTTCCTGCGGCGCCCGCCTGCGCCGCTGAGCGGATGAGAATCAAACAACCCCGCCGGCCGGCGGGGTTGTTTGATTCTTTCACTATTACTTTTCCGGCGCGCCGGCTTTGATCCACGCGATCACGCGCTCCAGCTCGGCGGCGCTGAACTTCATCGGGTGGGTGCCCTTCATCACGTCCACCAGCAGGCTTTTCTCGGGGTCGCCCGGGACGACAACCATGCCCTGCGTCCCGCCCGCCAGCAGGTCGGCGTAAGTCTTCACGCTCAGGCCGCCGGAAGTTCCGTGGCAGCCGGCGCATTTTCCAAACAGCTTGTTGATGCCCCCGTTCCAGGTATCGGCGGAGGCCTGGGCGCCTGCCTGGGTGGGTGCTTCGGTGGGGGTGGGGGCGGCGGTAGGCAGCGGGGTGGGCGTGCGGCGCACGATCACCTGAGCGCGTTCTTCCACCGGCAGGGTGGTGATGGAAGACTGCTCGAAGCTGACGAACCGGTACACCAGGAACACCGAGACGATCGTGAAGATGCCCGCTACCGGCGCATAGAACATCAGGCGCTTCTTGCGCGTTTCAGGGTCGGCGGCTTTAACGAGCCTGCCCTGCTCGATCTGCTCCAGTTCCTCGCCGTGTTCTTCTTCCATTTCCTCGCGGCTGAGCGTGCCCCGGATCATTGACCAGTTCCAGCGCTTGAGGTGGACGTTGTAGAAGTGCCAGATGATGATGGCCAGCACGGCCAGCACGGCCTCGGCGCCGTGGGCAGCCTTGGCGGCCGGGATGAACTGCCCGGGCAGCAGGCGCGCCGTCGAGATGGGATTCCACAGCATGAAGCCGGTCAGGCCCATCAGCACCAGGCCCCAGATCATGGCCCAATACTCCATTTTTTCCATGAAGTTGTAGCGCGGCATCTTGGGGTGGTCTTTGCGCAGACCCAGGTTATAGAAGAACCACTGGAAGGCGTCTTTGCCGTCTTTGATTCCGGGCACCATGCTGGCCTGGAGGCGCAGGACGATGACCTTGTACCCGGCGACGACCAGGTGATAGACGGCCTCCAGCACGAAGATGGTGGCGGCCACGCGGTGGATGATGCGGATGGCATCGATGCCGCCCAGAGCGTTGATGATGGCCTGAGAGATTGGCGCCAGCGAGTATTTCTGCGGCAGGCCGGTGAGCGCCAGCACGGTGAAAGAGATGATCAGCACCAGGTGCTCGATCCGCTGGGCGACGTTGAACCGCTGGATGGCTTTCGTTGTGTCGCTCATGGCGTTAGCTCTCCTTCTGTTCGGGGGCCGGGCTTTTGCCGCCCCGCTTCACCCGCGTGGTGACTTTCTTGTAAATATCGCTGAGCACGAAGATTCCCATCACGCCCAGCACGAGCGGGATGAAGAACTTGTAGAACAGGTTGACGTAATACACCAGGGGGTATCTGGTGGGCGAGGGCGTGTAGTGGCTCAGCCAGGAATCGGGGAAGTTGATGTTGGCGTCGGGGTGGCACTTCTGGCATGCCAGGAGCATGTTCTGCTTGATCTCCAGCCCCGCCTGGGGGTCATCCACCGCGCGGATGTTGTGCACGCCGTGGCAGTCGTAACACACGGCTTTGTTCGTCTCCTGGTCGGGCGAGAGCTTCTGGAAGAGCGTCACGGTGGTGCCATGGAAATCGGCGACGTAGGTGTTATACACGTCGGTCGAGAGTCCGTATTTATCCATGATGGTTTTATTGCTGTGGCACTCACCGCACAGCTTGGGCGAATTGAGGCGGAACTGGGCCGTGGTGGGGTCTTCGATCTGGTGCAGGCCGTGGCAGGTGATGCACACGGGCACATCGGTGTTGCCTTTGGCGGCTGCCACACCGTGCACGGTGTTGGCGTACTCCTCATAGATGCCGTTGTGGCACTTGGCGCAGATTTCCGGCGATTTGCCCAATTCTTCGGGGATCAGGTTGCCCTGCTCGTCCTTCACCTGCGCCTGGGTGTGCGGGTTGTGGCAGTCGGTGCAGATGGGGGCGTTGGGGTCGCCATTCTCGAAGGCCTGGCGGTGGACGCTATCGACCTGGTACTTTGCTTCGTGGCAGATCTTGCAGGTGTTCTGGTAGAGCAGGGAGTATTCGCGCAGGTTTTTGGCGGTGCGCTCGGGGTGCGGGTAGCCGAAGATATCGGTGTGGCAGACGGCGCAGGCCACCCCGGCCTTGGAGTGCACCGACTTGCCGAACTGAGCCGGGTCCACGGAGACGTACAACTGCTCGCCGCTTTCCAGCTCCATGGTCATGCCCGGCTGCTGGTGGCAGCCCAGGCAAACTTCGTTGCCGGGCTGGGTATCTTGCGCGGGCGCAGCAGCCTGTGCGCCGGTCAGCCGGGTGGCAGCCAGGCCGATCAGCGCGAGCGCGACTGCCAGCCCCACCAGAAGGGCGGGCGGCGTTAGAAAACGTCGCTGCGAATGAGTCATAGAGAGCTTCTCCATCTCGATATGGATTGATTCGGCTGGTCGCTGGAGTAAACCGTTAAAACTGATTGAGATCCAGGTGACAGGTGATATTGTTTTTTGCAGGCAAACAGGCATACCAATGCCGGTGAGGTTAATTATATATGAGAATCTGGAGTGAGGGGGCAGAATTAGGACGATTGACGCCCGGCATGGTGAGATATGTAACGGCGGCAGGCCTCACAACACCGGGTCGGGCTGCCAGGGCGCGAACTCACCTTCGCGGGGCAGGTGGGCTTCGCTGGCGGTGCGGCGGCCCGAAGCCGCGGCCACGAGCGCATCGAGCAGTTCGGCCTCGGCCTGTTCCCACGTCTGGCCGCTCAGCAGCCGCCCGGCGTCGAAGTCGATATCCTCGGGCATGCTCGCGGCCAGCGCGCTGTTGGAAGAAACCTTGATGCACGGGGCCAGCGGGCTGCCGAAGACGGTGCCGCGCCCGGTGGTGAAGAGGATCAGGTTGCAGCCGCCGGCCACCTGCCCGGTGACCGAGACGGGGTCGTTGCCGGGCGTGTCCATAAAGGAAAGGCCCGGCGCGTTCACCCGTTCGGCGTATTCATACACCGCCGCGAGCGGGCTTGTTCCGCCCTTGGCCGCCGCGCCGAGTGACTTTTCGAGGATGGTGGTGAGGCCGCCGCGCTTGTTGCCCGGCGTGGGGTTATTATCGATGCTGAAGTTGTGCCTGCGGGCATGCTCCACCCACCAGGTAAAGCGCTCCGCCAGCCTGCGCCCCACCGCGCCGGAGGTGACGCGGTTCAGCAAGAGCTGCTCCGCGCCGAAGATTTCGGGCGTTTCGGCCAGCACGGCCGCGCCGCCTTCGCGGGCCAGGAAATCGGTGATGCGCCCGGCGAGCGGGTTGGCCGTCACGCCCGACCAGCCGTCGCTGCCGCCGCATTGCAGCGCCACGCACAACCCCGCCAGGGGGATGGGTTCGCGGCGGCAGGCGTTGGCGCGCGGCAGGGCTGCCTCCACCGCCCGGATGCCCGCCTGCACGGTGCGCTGAAAGCCGCCCTGTTCCTGGATCGAAAGCCCGCCTCCGGCCAGGCGTTCGATCTCCTCCGGCGAGAAGGAAGGCAGGCAGCCATCCAGCTGGTTCACCTCGCAGCCCAGCCCCACATAGAGCGCGGCGGCGATGTTGGGGTGATGCCCCAGGTTCGAAAGCGCCCGGCGCAGGTAGGCCAGCGAGAGCGAATCCGGGGCCACGCTGCAACCCGCCGAGTGCGTCACCGCCACCACGCCGTCCACGTTGGGGTAGGCGGCCAGCCGCGCGGGGGTGAAGTGCGCGGCGATGCGGCTGGCCACGGCCGCGGCGCAGTTGACGGTGGAGATCACCGCCACGTAGTTGCGCGTGCCGGCCCGCCCATCGGCCCGGCGGTAGCCGAGGAAGGTGCGCCCCGAGGGCCGCGGGGCAGGCGCCTCAACCACCTGCCAGGCGTATTCGCGGGCAATCGGCCCGGCCTCCAGGTTATGGGTGTGTACCCAATCGCCGGGGGCAATTTCGGCGGCGGCCAGGCCGATGCGCTGGCCGTAGCGCAGCACGCCCTGGCCGGGGGCCAGGCGGCGCAGAGCCAGCTTGTGCCCGGCGGGGATGGCGGCCTGCACGGCCAGTTCACCTCCGCCGGGCAGGGAAAGGCGCGCCCCGGCGGGCAGGTCGGCCCGCGCGATGGCCACATCATCGGCCGGGTGGAGCAGGATGGCCGCCTGGTCGAAGGGGAGCGGGGGCATTGGGGCTTCGGCTTTCATCCGATCACCAGCGTGAGCACCTGCTTGGCCTTGAGCGGAACCTCAACCTGCCCATTCTTCACCGGCAGGGCCGGGCCGGAGGGCCGGTGCTCGAAATTCACCGGCTGGGCGGCGGCCGGGTGGTTCTCGGGCAGGCGCAGCACGGCCGTCACCTGGGCATCCTGCGGGTTGAGCAGGCGCGCCTCCAGCCCGGCGGGGGTGCGGCGCAGGCTGGTGAGCACGGCGGGGCCATGCAGCGCCAGGAAGCTGCTCTCGGCGGGCAAATCCTTGCCCTGGCGGTAGAACGCCCGGCTGCGCTTCTCCAGGAAGGCCAGGCGCAGCCCCGCGGCAAGCTGCTGACCCAGCGAGAGCAATTCGCTGCGGTCCGGCGCGCCCTGGAGCGGCGCGAGCCAGTAGCGGAAGCGCAGCTCGCCGAGCATCTGCCCGCCCGGCTCGCCGTTGGTGCCCACGGTTTTGCGCGTGGCGCGGAAGAGCGTCAATGCCAGAGTGCGTTCGGGGTGGTCCACCACGGCGCTCTCCAGCAGCCCGCTGCTGATCACCGCCAGGCCGCGCGAGGAATCGAACACGGCGGTGAAGGTCTCCATCGGTTTGGGTTCGATCTCCGGTTCGCGGTAGAGGTGGTTATCGGCGCGCAGGGCAATCGGCCGCTCGACCACGTCGAACGGCGAGTCGGCGATATACGTCTGGGCCTGGGCGCCGCTCGGGAAGAGCACACGCAGGCGGTGGTCTTTGACGTTGTTGTGCACCGTCGTTTCCACTTCCAGGCGCGGGCAGCCGGCTCGCAGCGTGACCAGGCTGTCGATCACCAGCCCGGCGATCTCGTCGCTGCGCTTGAGGTTGGCAAAGTCGAATTCGGCGGGCAGCTCCATCACCGTGCGGATACGGAATGAGGCCTTGTAGCGGCCGCTGCTCACCCGCGCGATGCTCGTGCGGCTGCCGGGCGAGAAGAAATGCTGGTCGTTCTCGGCCGGGCCGTGGTTCCAGCCATCGCCGATATCCGCGCGGTCCTCGAAGGTCAGCAGGCGGCGGTAGGCCTGGCCGCTGCGCTTATCGAGCAGCGAAAGGGTGCCATCGGGTTCCACAGACACCTTGAGGAATTCGTTTTCCATGCTGCGCTCGCCCGTCACCAGGCCAGGGAGCATGGGGTGGCGCGTGGGCAGGCCGGGCTCGCCGGCGCGCAGGCTGAGGGTGGTGTAGCCGAGGGCCGGGATACGCAGCGGCAGGCTCACCCGCACCACGTTGACCTGGTAATTCTCGGCGAAGACCTTGCCGTAATAGCGGTAGCGCTGCTGGCCAAGCTGCTGAGCCACGCGCTGGTAGGGCAGTTCCTTGCCCTGGGCATCATAGATGCGCAGGGAAATCTTGAACTCGGAATTCGACATCTCGTTGAAAACCGGCCACCCGGTCGGCACTTCCAGGTCGAGGTCAACCACCTCGTCCAGAGCCCGCGGCAGCGGGTTGAAGACCCCCACGCGCACCTCGTTCTCGCCGACCTCGCCGCTCACCGAGGCCGTTATGGCGCGCGAGGCTTCGAGGGTGATGCGCTCGCCGATCTGCTCGGTTTGGTGGAAGCGGTAGAGCATGTCTTCGTGCACGCGGTCGATCGAGCAGCCGCAGATCGAATCATGCGGGTGGTTTTGCAGCAGCCAGCGCCAGGCCACGTCCAGGAAGCCCTGCGGGTATTCCATCTCCAGCGCGTGGTGAGCGAAGGCGT
Organism: Anaerolinea sp.; assembly: GCA_029975055.1. Lineage (GTDB taxonomy): Bacteria > Chloroflexota > Anaerolineae > Anaerolineales > Anaerolineaceae > Anaerolinea. Next base: position 62,459 of record JARKPU010000022.1, on the reverse strand, counting down.
TGATCGGCTCGGCCCACTGGCAGAGCAGGCTCTGGCAGGCAGCGTTGGCCAGCTTGAGGTTGACCCGGCTCGACCCAACGCCCGGGATGAGCCATTGCGCCTCGACATGCCCGGGGTAGAGCGCCGGTTCGCGCAGCTCGCCTTCGAGCACGGTGCTGATCTCGGCCTTGTGGGGCAGCATTTCCTGCATGTAGGCGTCCAGCGAGGTGTGCCGCAGGGAGAATTCTCCATCCGCGCCGAAGCGTTCGGCGAGCACGGCGTAATCGGCCGGGTTCCAGGCGAGGTGGTCGCAGCCGTCGAAGATCAACAGGGGGCCGGTTTCGGTCTTGGAATTTTCCAGCTGGAAGTAGGCGGCCTGGCGCGCGCGGATTTCGGCGGGAGAGAGCTCCGGCAGGCTGCCGTTGAGCTGGCGCACGCTGGTGGCGTAGGTGCAGTAACCGTTCTCGCCGAAGCGGTAGCAGGGCAGCTCGGTGCCGTCGGCGCCGCGCCAGATGGCCAGGCGGCGGTCGGCGAGGTTGTTGCCGCGCCAGATGAAGCCCATCTGGATGCCGAAACCGGCGAAGATCTGCGGCATCTGGCTGTTGTGGCCGAACATATCGCACAGGAACCCCGCGTTCGATGGCTCGGCGCCCAGGCTGCGCACCAGCTTGCGCCCGAACTCGATGTTGCGCACCAGCGACTCGCCGGAGACGAGGAATTCATCGGGCAGCACATACCACGGCCCGGAGACGAAGTGCCCGTCCTTCAGCAGGGCGGTCACCAGCTCGCGCCGCTCGGGGCGGATTTCGAGATAGTCTTCCAGGATAATGGCCTGCCCGTCGGTCTGGAAGGGGCCTTTCAGGCGGCCGTCGGCCCAGCCGGCGAGGATTTCATCCACCAGGCGCACCAGGCGGAAGCGGAAATCTTGAAAGGTCTGGTACCACTCGCGGTCCCAGTGGGTGCTGAGGACGTAATGCGCGTTGCGAGGCATGGGGGTTTCTCCGGGGAAGGTTTTGACCATTGTACAATAAGATGCGGTCAGGGATTCACTGTCCGCGATCCGCTATCCGCATTCCGCTTCCTGCAGCCGGCGGTCCGCCCTCAACGAAAGGAGAAGGAACCCCCTCATTTCGAAAGCTGACAGCGGATAGCGGACCACCGACGGCTTCTTTGCTATACTTGGAAGTATGAACTACGGACTCTATCTCCCAAATTTCGATCCATACGGCAAGGCGCGATTCATCGCCGGGCTGGCGCGCGAGGCCGAGGCGGCCGGCTGGGACGGGTTGTTCTTGTGGGACGACGTGGCGGGCTTCGATGCCGAACTGGTGGACCCCTGGGTGGCGCTGGCTGCCGCCGCGATGACCACCACGCGCATCCGCCTTGGGGCGCTCATCACCCCGCTGGCGCGCCGCCGCCCGTGGAAGTTCGCCCGCGAGACGGTGACGCTCGATCACCTGTGCGAAGGCCGCCTGGTGGTGGGCGTGGGCACCGGCGCAGGCGGCGACGAGTGGGCGGATTTCGGCGAGGAACCCGACCATAAAACCCGCGGCGATATGCTCGACGAAGCCCTGGAGGTCGTCACCGGGCTGTGGAGCGGGCAGCCGTTCAGCCACGATGGGCGCTTCTACCACATCAAGGGCACGCGCTTCCTGCCGGCCACCTTCCAGCAGCCGCGCATCCCCATCTGGGTGGGCGGGGTCTGGCCGAACAGGCGCCCGCTGCGGCGCATGGCGCGCTGGGATGGAATGTTCCCGCTCTTCTTCTCGGCGCAGAGCGCCGAAGAGGCCTTCAACCAGTTTGCCGAGAGCGTGAAGATCGTCCGCTCCCTGCGCAAGAGCGATGCGCCGTTCGACGTGGTGGCGCTGGGGGCCACGCCGCTGGCCCAGCCCGAAGAGAGCACCGCCGTCGTGCGCCGGTACGCCGGGGCAGGGGCCACCTGGTGGTTGGAATCACTCGCGCCGATGCGCATGGGGGTGCCCACCGACCCGCTGTGGAGCATCGAGCAGCTGCGCGCGAAGGTCCTGGAAGGCCCGCCGCGGATTTGATGCTTAAAAATAGAAAAGCCGCGCAGTCCGCGGCTTTTCTTTTTACCTCATACTAAGCCCAGAGCGGCTCGGCAGCCTGTTCGGAGATCAATTTCTGCATTTGCTCGTCCGAGGGTTTGCCCTGGTAACGGCTGGCGGCATCCAGCACGAGCGGCAGGATGTGAATATCCCCCGGGGTGTTGATGAACTTGCCCGGCTGGCCCATGGCCCAGTGGATGGCCAGGTCGAGGGTCTCCTGCGTGTCGAACGGCTTGTACCACGTGCCGTGCGTGTGCTCGCCCTCCAGGTAGGGGCGGCGCTGTGCGGTTTTGATCAGCTGCATGGCCACGTTCTTTTCGGCGCAGACTTTTTCCAGTTCCATGAAGCCGGCCCGGTACTGGGGGTTCTGCATCAGCATGAAGTTGCAGGGCAGGAGCACTGAATCGAATTCGAAGCTGCGCAGGGCGCGCAGGTGAATGGCAGGGGCGTGCAGGGTGTGGCTGGTGATGCCGATGAAGCGCACCAGCCCTTCCTCGCGGGCTTCGATGGCCGCGCGCAAGGCTCCATCGGGGCCAAGCACCGCGTCGAGTTCTTCGTCTTCGACCACCGCGTGGAGCTGGATCAGGTCGAGGTGGTCGGTGCGCAGGCGTTCGAGCGAGCGGCGGATGGAGGCGCGCGCCTCGGCGTAAGAGCGGTCGCCCGTCTTGCTGGCCAGGAAGAAGCGCTGGCGGTATTTTTCGATCCACGGGCCCAGGCGGATTTCGGAGTCACCGTAGGAAGCGGCCGTGTCGATATGGTTGACGCCGTATTTGAAGATCACTTCCATCGTCTGGTCGGCCTCGGCCTGCGTCACATTATAGAAGGCAGCCGCGCCGAACAGGGTGCGCGTGCTGAGGTGGCCGGTACGCCCAAAGGTGAGTTTCGGGATCATCTGGCTCTCCTTTCGTCCAATATCATCGGGAAGGTCAAGTGCATCTTTTCCTGTACATTGTGGGGCAGCCCCTACTGTTTACAGATAAATCGAGGCACTGTTTATCGGGTATGTCCATTATAAAGGTTCGCGGGCGCGGGCGCAAATCGCTGGGCAGGCAGGTGTATTTCGACTCGCGGGCGAAATATCCCCCTGGGAACCCCTTAAGGGATTCGAGCACGAGAAGGTGCGTCTCGATAGAACTGAAACGCTCCCCGGGCCAGCCGCACGGGTTCTGCTGTATCGAGGGGGGTTATGGGTGCTCGCGGGCGATGAATTGCCGCCCGGCGAAGAGGAAAAGCGCCAGGCCCGCCAGCACCGCCAGGGCGCTGATGCGGAACAGCACGTGCCCGCCGAACTGCTCGAAGAGCACGCCGCCCGCCAGCGAGCCGGTGATGCCGCTCAGGCCCATCACCACGCTGCTCATCATTCCCTGCGCGGTGGCCCCCAGGCCTTCGGGGGCCATCTCTCGGGCGAAGGAAACCCCCGCCACCCAGACTGCCGAGAAGGTAAGCCCGTGCAGCGCCTGGAGGGCGAGCGCCTGCCACGGCTCGGCGGCCAGCGAGAGGCCCAGCGCGCGCACCACGTAAGCCGACATGCCGATCACCAGCAGCCCGCGCGCGCCCCAGCGGCGCAGCATCCAGCCGGAGAAGAAGAGCACGGGCAGCTCGCCGAGGGTGGCCACGCTGAGCGCCAGGCCCATCACCGTCTGCGAGGCGCCCAGATCGGCCAGGTGCAGGAAGAGGAAGTTGGAGATCACCGACCCGCCCGCGCCGGAGATGAACACCACGCCGAGGAAGAGGAACCAGCGCCTGTCCGAAAGCAGCCGGCGCGCGCCGCTCCAAAAGGAATGTGTGCCCGGCTCGGGGTGGATGGGCAGGAGCGCGCCCACCGCCAGCGCGCCGATCATCAAGGAAAAGTACACCAGGAAGGGCCAGACCTGCCCGAAGCGCCCGGCCAGCCAGCCGGCCAGCGGGGCCGAAAGGCCCCAGCCCAGCGCGCCCCACAGGCGCTGGCGGCCGTATTCGCTGCGCCGCTCGCCGAGCAGGGCCAGCACCGAGTTATCTACCAGCGGGATGATGGGGGCATTGAAGAAGGCGTAGGCCCCTACCGCCAGGGCCAGCAGCCCAAAGACGCGCATCTGCGAGAGGGCCAGCGCCGAGAGCATGGCCCCGAGCATCACGCCGAGCAGCACCTGCCGGTGGCGGCGGGTGGCATCGGCCACGGCTCCCCACAGCGGCGCTCCGGCCATGGTCATCAGCGGGGTGACGGAAGCCAGCAGGCCGATCTGCGCGGGGTGGAAGCCGAGGCTTTTGTAGAAGATCGGCAGGAAGGGGATGAGCGCTGCCCAGGCGGCGTAGAAGAGGAAGTAGATCGCTTTGGCTTTGAGCAGCGCGCGGTGCATGGAGGAATTGTAATGGATTAAAGCGATCAGGGATTGGTGACTCTGGCGGAAATGCAAACCTGCCTCGGCCATTCTCAGCCTGAGCGCCGCATTGACTGATCCCTTTCCCCGCCGTCTCAATCATGGTAAGCTATAAAGAGAGTGAACCAGTCCACATTGAGGAGCGGGCGATGACCAACAACGAGCTGGCGGATGTGTTTGAGCGGATTGCCAACCTGATGAAGATCAAGGACGAGCTGGTCTTCAAGGTGCGGGCTTACGAGCGCACCGCCGAGACGCTGCGCAGCCTGGGCGAGGAGGCATCTGCCCTGGCGGCGCGCGGCGCGCTCACCAGCGTGCCCGGCATCGGCAAGGCCATCTCGGAGAAGATCGAAGAACTGCTCTCCACCGGCAAGCTGGGGTTCCTCCAGCGCCTGGAAGAGGAAGTGCCGCCCTCGCTGCTGGAGATGCTCAAAGTGCCCGGCGTGGGACCCAAGAAGGTGGCGCTCTTTTGGAAGGAACTCGGGCTGCTCAACCTGGCCGACCTGCAGCAGGCCGCCGCCGAGGGCAAACTGCGCAGCCTGCCCGGAATGGGCGAGAAGAGCGAAGCGGCGATCCTGGCGGGGCTGGCCTCACTGGCGCAGCGCAGCGGGCGGATGACGCTGCTGCGCGCCTCCGAAGAAGGCGCCCGCTGGCTGGCCTGGCTGCGCAAGCAGCCCGGCGTGGAGCGCGCCGAGCCTGCCGGCAGCCTGCGGCGCTGGAAGGAAACCGTGGGCGATCTCGACCTGGTGGTGGCCCACCGCGAGCCCGCCGCGCTGATGCAGGCCTTCACCGCGCACCCCGATGTGGCGCGCGTGCTGGGGCAGGGGGAGAATAAATCCAGCGTGGAGTTGAAGGACGGTCTGCGCATCCAGTTGTGGGCGCAGCCGCCCGAATCCTTTGGCGCGCTGTGGATCTACGCGACCGGCTCGAAAGACCACAACGTGCGCGTGCGCGAACTGGCGCAGCGCAAGGGGCTTTCGCTCTCAGAGCGCGGCCTGCTGGATGCGCAGGGTAACCTGCTGCGCATGCCCGAGGAGGAGCAGATCTACGCGGCGCTCGGGCTGGATTGGATCCCTCCCGAACTGCGCGAGGACCGCGGCGAGGTGGAAGCCGCCGCAAAACACGCCCTGCCCAGGCTGGTGAGCCTGGGAGACATCCGCATGGAGCTGCACTCGCACTCCACCTGGAGCGACGGGGCGGTGACGATCGAAGAGATGGCCCGCGCGGCGATCGCGCGCGGCTACAAGGTGCTGGCCGTCACCGATCATTCGCATTACATGGGCATAGTGAACGGGATGCGGCCCGAAGACCTGCCGCGCCAGCGCGCCGAAATCGAGGAGGTGCAGCGTAAACTGGGCGGCCAGATTCTGCTGCTGCAGGGCGCCGAGGTGGATATCCGCTCGGACGGCGCGCTCGATTACCCCGATGAGGCGCTGGCTGCGCTGGATGTGGTGATCGCCTCGCTGCACATGAGCCTGCACCAGCCGCGCGAGCAGGTGACGGCGCGCCTGCTGAACGCCATCCGCAACCCGCATGTGGATATCATTGCGCACCCCACCGGCCGCCTGCTGCCCGACCGCGCCGGGGCCGACCTCGACTGGTCGGCCGTCTTCGCGGCTCTGGCGGAGCACGGCACGGCGCTGGAGATCAACGCCAGCCCGATGCGCCTGGACGCAGACGACGCGCACACGCGCCACGCGGCGGGGCTGGGCATCCCGATCACCATCAACACGGACGCGCACGCCCCCAGGGGAATGGATGAGATGATCTATGGGGTTTCGGTGGCCCGCCGGGCGGGGCTGTCGGCGGAGTGTGTGATCAACACCTGGGAAGTGGAAAAGTTAACCGGGTGGTTGAAGAAGAGGGGAAGCAGGGCTTAAGCGCCTGGGTGCCGGTTTCCAGATTCTGCACTTGAAGGCACAGGGCAAAAGGGAATTCACCACCAGCCTTCGGGCTCGGATTTCGCCAGCCTTTCGCGCCCGGCGGCCAGTTCAACCGCGCCTTTGCCGCGCACGCAGCACCCCTCTGTGCTGCAGACCAGCGCCGTGTAGCCGGGGATGCCGACCATCGTCCAGCGGCGCAAGAGCAGCCGCGCGCCGCCGATGAGCGCGGCGGGCAGTTCATCGTAGTGCGGGATGACGTAAGCGCCCTTGAGCCAGCCGAAGCCCTCGAAGGCTTGCAGCGGGCCGGGGCCGTTGATCGAGCGCTCGCCGAAGATCATTGCGCCCGCGCTGCAGCCCGCCACCACCCCGCCCCGCGCCGCCACATCCACCACCGCCTGCCAGACGGGCGTGCCCGCCAGGGCTTTATACAGGTAGGGCGGCTTGCCGCCGGAGAAATAAACGAAATTCGCCCTGCGGATGCGCTCCGCATTGGCCTCGTCCATTGCCGAGGCGCGGTCGATCACCTCCAGGCCCTCGGCGCTGGCCGCGCCCAGGCGGGTGAAGTGCTGCACGCCGAGGTCGATCCAATAACGCACGCGGGCCGGGCCTTCGCTGCCGGCGGCCGTCGGCAGGCAGACGACGCGCGCGGGTTCGCCCAGCCGCGCGAGCAAGAAGCTGTCCACCGGCTCCATGCCGGGCAGATACTCCCCCGAGCCGGTCAGGGCGAGCGTTCCGGCGCCGGGCACATTCACCGTTAAGGAAGGCATGGGTTGAATCTATCATATTGGAGGGGGTTCGTCAAAGTGACGAGGCGCCGATGGATGAAGCCGATGAGTATGTAGAGAACGAGACGATGAGTGAAGGGAAAAGCCGGTTCCACTTCGCCTTTTCGTCTCGTTAACTTCTCAACCCCTCATCTCTCTTCTACGGCAGCGGCGCGAAGAACACCTGGTCGTTGAACGCCAGCAGGGCGCGGCGGTTGGGGGTGACCACAAAAGCCGTGGCCGGGCGGGCGGGCAGGGGATAATCTGCGCCGACCACGGCGCGGTACTGGCGCTGCAGGTTCAGCTTGCGCAATGAGAAGTGATAGATCGAAGCGGCTTCTTTATCCAGGATATACAGCGAGGGGTCGGGGGGCTGGGTCGTCTGCATGCGGATGAAGCCGGCGTCTTCGAAGCGCAGCGGGGCCGGGTCGCGGCCGGGGCGGGAATCGCCGTAGGGGGCGGGGTCGGTGCACTCGGTGGCGGCCCCTGCGTCGGTGCAGGTGGTCATGCTGCCGTCGGCGTGCAGCAGGTAGAGGAACTCCTGATCGACGGCGAAGTCCACCACGTCGGTAAGGGTTGGGACGAGGTTGCCAAAGTAAAAGCGCGGCCCGCCGTTGAAAGCCGGCCCGTTCTCGCCGGGGTAACGGTACACCGCATTGGTCTGCGGGTCGAGGACGTACAGCACGTCGGAGTAGATGACCATCTGCTTGATCGCGCCCCACAGCGAATCGGGGGGCACGAGCGTGACGTAGGTGGGGCCGCTGAGTGAAGGGGCGCAATAAGCCAGGTGACCGGCCGCATCGATGCCCATGACGGTGGATTGGTATTCGTTGTTTGGCGAGAGAGGGGCGATGTCGATCAGCTTGCCGACGGTGGCTGAGCCGGCCGTGCCGGGGCCGCATTTGAAGGCGGGGTCATATTCGTATCCCTGCCCGGTGCGGTAGAGGCGGAACACCGACCCGCTGGTGGAATCGAGCAAATATACATCGTTGATCGTGGCGACCATGCGGATGATGTTGGCGCCTTCCGGCAGGCCGCCGGTGGCGATGGGCTGATAGTTCAGGCGCTGGATGCCGTCGAGGCCGTCGAGCGCGGCTTGCACCTGCTGGCGGACCTGGTCGCCCTCGGCCGAGCGGCCGTAGGAACCGGCCTTATCGAGCCAGTAGAGGGCCTGGTTCCAATCCTCGCGCTGGAGGGAAATATCCTGCTGGGCGGCGGCCTGGTCGGCAAACTGGCGGGCGGTGCGCAAAAAGGCCTGGTATTGCTCGCCGCGCCCGCGCTGGAAGTACACCGTGGCGGCCACGGCCACCACCGCCAGCGGGACGGCCAGGGCGATGAAGAGCATGGTGGAAGGCGAGAGGTTCAGCCCGCCTTCGGCGGGACGGCCCGGCAGGGTGCGGGCCGCCAGCCTGGAAAGCGCCCCCGAGAAGGTGTTCCAGCCTTTGCGCAGGCCGCCGAACACGCCGCTGGCCGCTTTGGCTGCCGCCACCGTGGCGGCCGAAGGCCCCTGGGGGCGCGGGCGGGCCTGCACGGGCGCGGCGGCCGGCCGCCTCACCTGGGGGGCGGGGGGCGTCTGCGCGCTGACGGGGTGCGGCAGCGGCACGGCGGCGGCTTCGAGCTTTTGAGGGGGCCGTTCTTCTGCCGGGGCCGTCTGCGCGGCGGGAGGATCTGCTTTGCGCAGCGGCCGGCCGGAAAGGAACACCCCGGCGCGCTTTTCGGGCGCGGGAGCATCTCCGGCCGGGCGGGCGGCGGCGCCCGGCTGGGGTTTGGGTGAAGCCCAGGCGACCTCTCCGCGGCCCGCCTCGCAGCGCACGATGCCGGCCTGCACATCGAGGGCTTCGCCGGCCAGGCAGCGGTGCAGCTCCGGCAGGGGCAGCCCGGCCCAGCCGCGCAGGGCATCGTCGCGCCAGGCAGCGGGGGCCTGGGGGGTGAAGATCAGCGTTCCGCCCGGCTCGACGCTGGAGGTGAAGAAGCGCGAGCCGACGAGGCGCGCCTGCCCTAGCCCGCGGGCGGATGGGTCGGCGAAGCGCTCGACGCCGCCGCCCGAGAGGAGCAGCACCTGCACCGGCCCGGCGATGAGCACGTAGAGGCTGGAGGAGTGCAGGACGCACATGGCCAGCGCGCCGACCACCTGCCCGCCCTGGCGCGCACCGCGCAGGTTGCGGTTGAGCAGGAAATCGTTCAACCGCTCGGCGGTGGCGCGCATCCCCGAGGTGACCGAGCCGGAGGAGGTGAAGTAGGTCTCGGCCAGGCGCGCGAGCATCTCTTGCTGCAGGTTGGGGGCCAGCAGGGTGGTTCCGCTCTGCGTGAAGAAGAAGATGACGCGGTCTTGAGCGCGCAGGCGCGCAGCGCGGCGCGGCGCGGCCGCGGCGAAGAAGCCGGGCAGTTCATTGCGTTCCTGGCCGGCTTCGATGGCGAGTGGGTCGATCTTCAAATCAAACAAGCTGGGGTTCCCTCTGCGTGAATGATTATACATAAGAATGTCTTGTTTTTGTTACAATCGCGTTGAACGCGGTTTACAGTTTCGGTTGATCTATTGACACGCCTGCCCGGCGCGCTTATTTTAAATGTGGCGGGAAAGCGCATCCGCAGCTCGCATCCAATCATAACAATCTACCTCAGGTGCAAGTAAATTGCCATGTTGAAAATTCGCGGCTTTCAATTGTTCCGATCTCGAACCCGCACGCGCGGCCAATCTTTCCTCGAGCTGGCGCTGGTGCTGCCGATCCTGCTGCTGATGGTGCTCGGGCTGGTGGAAGTGGCTTTTGTGATCAGCCGCTACCTCGACGCGCTCGACCTGACGCGCGAAGCGGCTCGCTTTGCCTCCATCCGCGACCCGTTCTCCGGCGCTCCGGCCGACCAGGACTGCGACACGAAGGAATTGTTCGATTTTTGGTGGGATACTTCCTGCATCTTCGCCCCGCCCGACCAGGTGGACTGCCCGGCCAAGGTGGTCGTCGGCTCGGGGATCTACCGCAACTGGTGCAACGGGCTGAACAAATACCTGAACTTCAACCCCGCCACCGATGACGTGGTCATTTCGGCCTATACCATCGTGAGCGAAATCGACCCGAACACGGGCGCCAGCCGGGGCAACACGGTTTCGCAGTCGCACCCGGTTTCGGCGGAAGAGTGGGTGCCCAGCGCCTTCCCAGGCGGAAAGAGCTATTATTGGGCGCTCTCGAACCACATCAACAGCGGGTCTTACACCAAGGTGGATAACTTCAAGAAGGACTGCGCGACCGGCGCGGTGGATGAGAGCATGACCCCCTATTACACGGTGGACCGGGTGGCCGAGATGATCGGCTACGACGCGGCCGACTTCCCCACCAACGTCACGCCCACCCCGCCGCCGGGTGCATCCGGTTACGTGGCCGTCGAAATCTTCTACTGTCATCAGCAAGTGCTCAAACTGCCCATATTCACCCTTTTTGTTCCGAACCCGATCAAAATCCATGCCTACACAATTATGCCCTTCCCCGCAGCGGCGCCAACCCCGACGCCCCGCTAACCCACCCGCCGAGCGCAGGAGCCGCGGCCAGGTCCTGGTGATCTTCGCGGTTTCGCTGCTGGCGCTGTTGTTCTTCGTCGGTCTGGCGATCGACGCCGGCATCGCCTACGTCTCCTACGGCCAGCTCAAGCGCGCCGTGGACTCGGCGGCGGTGGCGGCGGCGAACAACTTCAAGCGCGGCGCGAGCTATGACCAGATGGTCTCGGCGGTGCTGGAATCGCTCAAGGTGCAGAACGTGAACGTGGACCCGGCCGCCCTGCAGCTCAACGTGCAGGTGTGCGATAAAGATAAAGACGGCGTGCGCGACGACGCGCGCCTGGCGGTGGAGGCCCCCGAGCTGCTGCCGATGTGCCCCGAGACGGACCCCGGCGACGAAACCGCCCCGCCGGCGCGCAAGCTGGTCTATGTGGAAGCCCGCCAGTTGACGCCCTTCTACTTTCTCTCGATCCTCGGCTTCAACGGTATCTCGCTGCGCACGTGGTCCACGGCGGAGGCCGCGGCCATCGACCTGGTGCTGGTGATCGACACTTCCGAATCGATGGCCGCCGAGTGCAAAGACCCTCCGGGCGCCAACGCGGGCTCGTGCATCGAATTCAAGACCCTCGGCTACAGCCGCACCACGATGGCCGATTACAACGCCGCCCTGTGCAATTCCAGGCTGGTGAGCGGGGTGATCGAAAAAAGCCGCTGCTACCCGCTGCGCGATGCGATCGACGCCGCCAAGGAACTCGTCAACACGCTTTATGAAGGCTACGACCAGATCGGCATCGTCACCTATAACACGAAGGCCACCGTCATCCGCGACCTGGCCCCGCTGGAAGTGGGCAACAAGCAGATCGTGCTCGACCAGATCGACTTGATCCAGCTGCACGACGACGCGCCCGTGAACAAGCTGTGGGTGAACTGGCTGGATAACCCGGACCAGGTGAACCCGGCCAACCCCGAAGACCGCGACGGCGATGGACGGGATGCCGACCCCGGCAAGCCCTGCACGCTGGATGAAGACCGCTGGGATCAGGTGCGCAACGTGCCCTGCGACGACGACACCCTGGTGGATGCGTTCGACTGGGACCAGGACGGCGTCTACACACCCGCCGACACCGACCTGGCCGTGCAGTGGATGACCGACACCCACAACGACAACATGGCGCTCGTCTCCACGTGCACCGGCTGCGGCATGCGCGCCGCCTCCAACCAGCTGCGCGCCTCCGGGCGGCCCGGCTCGGTGTGGGTGATCATCTTCCTCTCCGACGGCGCGGTGAACATGAGCGACACGGCCGATGCGGTGAACGACGACAGCGTCATCCCGACCGCGTTCAAGAACGGCTTCTGCACGCAGCGCTTCTGGGGCGACTTCTGCATGGATATGAACCCCTCGCCGCGCTACTGCATCGATGAAGACAGCTCCACCTGCCCGCCGCATACCGTCTATAACCCGCAGGCGCCGAGCGTTTCCACCTATTCGAGCCTCGATTACGCCAAGGATATGACCGACGCGGCCGCGCTGCGCGTGGTGAACGCGGTGGGCAACCCAGACTATAACCCCAACGAGCCCATCGGCAACGATGTGGCCATTTACTCGATCGGCCTGGGGCCCGCCATCTCCACCGGCGAGAGCTTGCTGCGCTACATGGCGGCCGTCGGCGATGACGGCGACCGGGTGACCGACCCGTGCAAGAGCAAACCTGCGAAAACCGACTGCGGCCAGTATTATTTCTCATCTACCGGCGGTGGCCTGGCCGAGATTTTCGATAAAATTGCCAGCCGCATTTATACCAAGATCGCGCATTAAGGGGAAATTATGAACGCATCCACCTTCCCAAATCCGAAACAGCGCCGAACGAAGGCTCAGGGCCTGCTCGAATTCGCCCTGGCGCTGCCTATCCTGCTGCTATTGGTGTTTGGCATCATCGAGTTCGGCCGGTTGATGCAGGCCTGGCTGGCGTTGGAGAACGGTGCCCGCTTTGCCGTGCGCTATGCGGTGACCGGCTCGTATGACCCGCAGTACTGTGACGCGGCCGCGGATGCCGTCGCGTCGGAGCTGGGCATGACGGCCGGCGAACTGCGCGCGCTGGATAACATCGACGGGAACGTGGACTGCATCATCCCGGACGTGAAGCATGGCGGCGTCTCCGACTGGGAGGAATTGAGCAACACGCTGCAAGACTGGGCGCGCCTGCCCTCCATCCGCGATACGGCCCAGGCCGGCGCCACGGGCGTGCGGCGCGACGCGAGCGTCTCGGGCGATTATGAAGCCTACCTGGGTCTCTACCCGGCGAGCATCGACGCCCTCGACCAGACCGAAAAGGCCACTTACGTGGGCATCCCCTCTTCGCCCGATTTCTTCACCATCACCACCTGCTCGAACCGCAGCAATGCCGATGAAGGCTATGGCTTTGGCTACGACCCCTACCCGCGCTTTTATGACGATGCCGACCCGGGCAACTCGGTTTACCCGACCTTCTGCGTCAAGCTGAATGCCGCGGACGGCAGCACGATCTACTACCATGACGACGCCGGCGGCCCCGGTGACCGCGTGCGCGTGACGCTCACCTACCGCCACACGCTCATCACCCCCTTCCTCAGCTCGTGGTGGCCCACCCTGCGGCTCACCTCCACGCGCGAGGGCATTGTGGAAAAGTTCCGCGCTTCGCGCGTCACCGGCCTGACGGGCGGCATCATCGCCGGGGCCACCTACACCCCCACGCCCTCCAAGACGCCCACCCCCACGGCCACCGAAGCCCCCTTTGACTGCCAGGGCGAAGGCTCGCTGCTGCTCGACCGCTGGGACGGCATCGACGGCGGGCTGGTGAGCAACCTCAAGTCCGATATGGACTACATCTATTACAACCCAACCACCACCATCCCCAACTGGATGGACTCGAGCGGGTTGTTCCAATGGCCGCAGACAAACCCGAACGTCGATGACTACGGGCTGCGCTTCAGGGGCAAGGTGTGCGTGCCCTACAGCGGCGAGTACACCTTCTACATGGTCAGCGATGACCAGGCCATGTTCTACCTGAACACCACCGCCGGCGAAGAGACCGCGCCCGGCACCCCGCTGATCACCACCAACTACGTGTATGGCGCGACGCCCGACCACATCGAGCGCGGCTCATCGGCCACCGTTTACCTGCTGCGCGGGCAGTGGTATTACCTGGAAGCCTTCCTCAAGGAAAACGGCGGCGGCGATTACCTGGGCATCGGCTGGACGGGCAAGGGCATCGGCGACGTGCCGGTGTTGATCGAATCGCGCTACCTCAGCCCGGTCACCGGCAACTCCAGGCCGCCCGAGGCCGACTGCAACGGCCACGGCCCGCTGTTCGAGTACTGGTACAACCTGGATAAGCTGACGACCAACACCAACTACGGGCAGACGGGCGTGACCCGCGTTGAGACCACAGTCATCCCCAACATGGCGCCCAACGAGGCTTATTACCCCGGCGTTTCCGACGGGTATGTGAACAAGGACGACTATTACGCCACCGATATGCGCGCGCTGTTCTGCGCGCCCTATACCGGGCCTTATACCTTCTACATCGCCAGCGACAACGCCAGCGCTCTGTATATGAGCCCGAACACCAACCCGGCCAACAAGGTGAGGATTGCCCAGGTGAACACCTTCACCGGCCGGCCGGGCGGCGTTCCAGACTGGAACAAGGAAACCAACCAGACTTCACCCGTTCAAAACCTGGTGGCCGGGCAGTGGTATTACATGGAGGCCGTGCACATCGAGGGCAACGGCAGCGACAACATCTCGGTGGGCTGGACGGGCCCGTATAACTTCGACACGATCCGGATCATCCAGACCAAGTACCTCGAACCGCCCGAGCCGCGCCCCTCGCCCACGGTGGTGGCCTCCTGCACCGACCTGCAGCCCTACCGGCTGAACGAGAAGCTCTACCTGACGTACAACAACAAGTACATCAACATCCCGCTGCGCAACTTCAACACCAACCTCTCGGCCTTCGTTTACAGGGTAGAAGGCCAGTGGCTGGGCCCGTGGCACAACACCAGCGGCGAGGTGCGCCCGACGCAAAAGCTGCTCGACTTCAACATGGTGGATCAGGGCGGGAACGCCACGACGATGTACTCCGTGCCGAGCGGCGGGTTGACGCTGACGGATAACGTCACTTGGGATTACAACATGGCGACGCTGGGCGAAGTCCCGCTGCTGGAACGCGCCACGCTGCGCATCGATGCCTCCGATAACTGGGGCACCCTGAACACCGTGCCCAGCCCCGGCTACCCCGACACGACCTACTACACCTACTATCACGGCGATGAGTTCCCGATGACGATCTACTACCGCATCGGCGAGCTGGATTGCCAGCTCTCGGTGAACGGCCTGGCGGGGCCGACGCTCTCGGCCACCAAGCTGGATGGCCCGAACAACAAGTTCAACATCCAGGCCAACGCCACGGCCGCGGGCGGCCCGCGCACGATGGACCGCGTGTGGTTCGGCGTTTACCAAAACGGGGTGCTGCTGCACGCCACCGAAGACAGCCTGGCGCCCTACTGCCTCTTCGAGCCGGATAACACCAGCCCGACCTGCCTCACCAACATCGCCGGGTACTACACCTGGAACCTGACCGGCGACCCGATCACGGCCGGGACGTACCAGGTGGTGATCCAGGCGAGAGATAAAACCAGCCGCTGGCCGGACAACTCGTACAACAACCGGTTGGTGATGGATTTGGTGATCACCGGCAACCTGGCGACGCCTTCGCTGACGCCTACCAACACGCCCACCTACACCGCTACGGCCACCTTCACGCCGACACGCACCTTCACCCCCACGGTGACGCGCACGCCAACCTTCACGCCGACGCGCACGCTCACCCCCACGCGGACGAACACGCCGACCATCACACTGACGCCCACGCGCACGTTGACGCCGACGATCACGCTGACGCCCACGCGCACCTTCACGCGCACGCCCACCTATACGGCGACGATCACGCTGACGCCGTCGATCACGTTCACGCCGTCCAAGACGCCGACCCGGACGTTCACGCCCACGCGCACCAACACGCCCACGCGCACGGCCACCTTCACGCCCACCTACACGCCCACGGTGACCTTCACGCCCACCGACACGGCGACGGCTACCCGCACGCCTACGCCGACGAACACGTCTGCGCCGACGAACACGCGCACACCCACCCGCACGGCCTCGCCCGCGCCGACGGCGACTCGCACCAACACGCCCACCCCGCGCTGCCCGGCGGATAACCCTAACTGTTATAACTAGGCGGGAACCAGGGCGGCCGGTATGCACAAGTGAAAGGGGAGGATGAGCAGAAACCAATCTGCTCATCTTCCCCTGCGAAATCCTTACTGCATTGACCATGCTACAGGTTACCTCGCGCTCCCGTTCCCTTTTTTACCTCCTGGCGGCTGCCATCGTGGTGGTGGCGTTTCTCAGCCTCTCGCGCTGGCTGCAGCAGGGCGGCGGCACGCGGCTCGACAGTTCGGCGCAGCTGCACCTGTTGAGCGGGGCGGCTTATCTCTGCCTGCTGGCGGGGGTGGGGGGGCTGCGGGTGGCGCTGCGCATGCGCCGGGCCAACAAAGGCGCGGCCCGGCCCTACACGAGCTGGCAGGTGCTGCTGCTGGCCTTTGCCCTGCCCCTGGCGGTGACCTGGCTGCCCGATTGGGTAGCCCTGGGGCCAAGCTGGGAGGCGCGCGTGGTCTGGTCCAGCACGCCGCTGTGGCTGCCGGTCATCCAGGGGGCGGCGCTCACCATTCTGCTCGCCGCGGGGGGAGATTTTGCTCAGCCCCAGGCGGGCGGCGAAGGCGGCCTGAACGGAGCGCTCGCGGGCCTGCTGGCGGGCATGGGCCTGTGGCTGGGCGGGGCGTTCCTTTATGGATTGCTGCTGGCGCTGGTGCCCTCGCTCAGGCCGCCCATTTCGGGCTACCCGCCGGTGCTGGGGGGGATTTTGGCGGCATCTGCGCTGGTGCTGCTGCCCGTCTCGGAGGAGTTGTTCTTCAGGGGGCGGTTGATGGCGGAATGGCAGGCGCGCTTCGGGCGGGTGGGCGGCGCGGCGCTCGTTGCCGCGGCTGCGGCGGCCCTGCTGATGCGCCCGCTGATCTTCCTGCCGGTATTTGCCGCCGGGGTGGGGCTGGCGTGGCTGGCGGGCGCGCGCGGCTTGCGCGCCGCGGTCTTTGCTCACCTGATGATCAACGCATTGGCGCTGCTGGTGCTCCCGGCGCTGGTTTTTTAGGTTACATTGCTATGCGGAGTGGATGGATATGCTCAACAAACAATGCAGACTTCATTTGACTGCCCGGGTGCTCTCGGCGTTCCTGGTCTTCATCTTCCTGTTTGGGGCCGCCCCGCAGAATGCGGCTAAGGCCGTGCCGGGGACGTATTACCTGACGGCCGGGCCGGCCTTCGCCGACACGTTCATCGGCAAGTACCCCGGTTTTGCCCTCGGCGATGTGGATAAAGACGGCGACCCCGACGCGGTGACGGGCGAGTACATTGGACAGTTAACCTATTTTGCCAACGGCGGCGGGAATCACGTCGGGGCGGCGTTCTACCGCGTGCCGACCGAGAGCACCACGTTCTTCCCGCAGGGATTGAACATCAACACCAAACTGGTTAGCGATGATTCGATTCCATCCAACCCGCACCCGCTGCTGGTGGATTACGACAAAGACGGCGACCAGGATTTGTTCATCGCCGCGTTCACGAATAATTCGACGTATTTTCCGGGCACGCCTCCCCAGCCGCGCATCATGTATTTCCAGAACAACCCGCTGGCCGGCAGGCCCAGGTATCAATATACCCCAAGCAACCCGTTTGCGAAAATCTTCACCGATCAAATGCCCGATACGCAAACCCTGGGCGACCCGTGGGTGACGATCGCGGTGGGCGACCTGAACGGCGACTCCCTGCCGGATGCCGTGCTGGGGCTTTTCATCCCCACCGACGAAAACCAAGGGTATTACACCATCCGCGTGTTCCTCAACAATGTTTCCAACACGCCGGTGATGCTGGACGGCGACCCGCCCGGCGAGCCAAACCCGCTCCCGACCACGGTGGACGGGCGGCCCTCGCCCGAGCTGGTGGATATTGATTTCGACGGCGACCTCGACCTCTTCGTCGGCTACGAGGACGGGCGCGTGGATTATTACGAAAACACTTCCGATGCCCCGGGGGAGATCAGCTTCACGCGCCGCGAGGGCAGCGCCAACCCGCTGGACGGCGTGGACGTGGGGGAGCACGCCATCGTGCGCTTTGCCGACCTCGACAGCGACCGCCGCCTGGATGCCGCCATCGCCTCCTCGGACGGGCGGGTGACTTATCTGCGCAACGCCGGCTCGCGCCGCCAACCGCACTTCATCAGCCTGGATGACTGGCACAGCCCGCTGGAGGGCCTCGAGGCGGGCATCAAATCGTACACCTTCCTGCAGGGCGGCTCGGCCCCGGCCCTGGCCGACTTAAACGGCGACGGCGACGTGGACGCTCTGGCGGGCAGCTACAACGGGCAAATTTCGTACTTCCGCAACGAGGGCAGCTCCGGCTCGCCGGCCTTTACCCTGGCAGACGGCGACATCTTCGAAAGCGCCAGCTACTGGTTCTCGATGCCCGCACTGGGCGACCTGGACGGCGACGGCGACCCCGACTTGCTGGTCGGGGCGGCGCCTTCGAACGGTAATGACGAGCCCGAATCCTACAGCGAGATTTATTTCTACCGCAACTATGCCGCAAGCCCAACCGATGAGCCGGTGTTCACGCTTGAAAGCCCGGCTGGAGTTTTGGCAGGCGTGCAGCTTGCGACTCACGCTGCGCCTGCCCTGGCAGATGTAGACGGAGATGGGGATCTGGACCTGCTGATCGGCACGCAAGACGGCGCCTTCCTGTTCTACCGCAACAACGGGACGGCATCGGCCCCCAATTTTGAACTCGATGACCCGGGCAACCCCTTCGCGGCGGTCAGCATCCCCTTTGGCTCGCCGCACTTTGCCGACGTGGATGGCGACGGCGACCTGGACGCCCTGGTGGGCGAGGGCCGACTGTTCAGCGAAGACGACCCGGCCTTCAACGGCAGCGTGCATTACTTCCGCAACGACGGGGGCGTCTTCAACCAGCAGACCGGCTCCAATAACCCCTTTGCCACCCTCACGGCGCGCGAGTTCGCCTCTCCGGCGCTGGCCGACCTGGACGGCGACGGCGACCTTGACTTCATCAGCGGGTCGGGGTTCGGTTCGTTCGTCTATGCCGAAAACGTCGGTTCGGCCAGCGAGCCGGTTTACCGCGATTACCTGTTCAACCCGCTGGCGCAGGTGCTGCCGCCGATTTTGAATGATCAATATTCAATATCGGTGAATTTCTGCGATGTCGACATTGATGGTGATTTAGATGCCTTTGTTGGTGTACCGGTCTATCAATCGGTTCCCTCAAAATTGTTATTTTACAAGAATGTTGGGAGCGCCGACTTGCCTGTATTCCGGCTTCAGCCCGAGACGCAGAATCCGTTTACCGGGATTGTTTCCGATAATACACTCCTTAGTGTCTCGTTTGGTAACATGGATGCCGATCCGTATCTTGAAGCATTCATAGGCGATTCTGACGGTGAAAAGGATGGCTTTCTTTATTATTATGATTACAATTCCATCAGCCATGCTTATGTCTTCGCCTCGAGTCAGCCTTTGATTCAAGATCCGTTGATTCCAACACAATATGAAATCGGCCCTCGAATTTCTTTCGTCCAACGAACCGGTTCTCCTCTCCTCGATGCCTTTATCTTTGTTGGTTACCTGGAGCCCAGGTACGGGGTTTATTATGCTGAAAATATGGGTGATAGTAATGGGCCCCGTTTCGAGTACACCGGTGCCGTTAACTGGCTGGACGAAGTAGGTACAGAGGAGCTGAATGCCTTAAACCCCTTCTACGCTGCCAACCGTGGGTCTGATATTTACTTCGAGACTCGGGCCACTTTTTCTGCTTATACGACTGGCTCATTCCCGGATCCCCATACAGTCTGGATTGGCAATGAGGATGGGGAAGTTTACACAATGAACGAAACTTTTTGGGATCAATCTCATAAGCTGTATTACATGGATCGCGTGTATTCCGGTGAGGACCCGTTCAACAAGGTGCGCCTGCTCGCGCCGGTGCTGCCCAGCGCGGTGGATACCAACGCCGACGGCATGCCCGAAGCCTATTTGGCGGCTGCCGACGGGCGAGTCCACTACTTCCGCGGGACGAACACGCCCCCGCCCACGCCCGAGCCGGATGACATCTACCTGCCCATCATTGTGCGCTGATCGGTGATGAACAGAGGGGGCGGCACACCTGCCGCCCCCTACAGTATAATGATCCTGTGACCGTAGAGCGTAAACCTCTCCTCACCCGCAACGCTGTTCTCACCGGCGGCCTGTACCTGGCGCTTTACGCGGCCTGGCTGCTGTGGGGCAGCGCCCTGCCTGCCGAGCGTTACTGGGTGGGCGGGCTGGCGCTGGTCTTTTCGGGGCTGGTGGTGCTGGCCCTGGCCTGGAGGGTGCGCGGGGGGCCGGCCCCGGCGGAGGTGCGCGCCGCCTGGGGCTGGATGGCCGCCGGGTTGAGCCTGTGGGCCGCCGGCGACCTGCTGCGGTTGATCCTGGGGGCGCTCCAGCCGCCCACCGGCGGGCTCGGGCCGGCCGACCTGGTGGTGATGGGAGGCTCGCTGCTTTTGCTGGTGGGCATCCTGCGCTACCCGCGGAAGGCACGCCAGCGGCTGGGGCGCGGGCGGCTGTTTTCGGAGGCCACCGTCACCACCACGGCCATCTTCACCCTGGCCTGGATGATCTTGCTCAAGCCGGCGGCCGCCGGAACGAATGCCTTCTACTTCCCTTCGGTTGACTTGCTGCTGTTGATCGTGCTGCTCAACCTGTTCCTGCTCAACGAGGCGCTGTCCTTCCCGCCGGTGCTCACCTGGGTCACGCTTGCATTGGCGGCATATGCCGTCAGCGACTTGATCTACATCTCCCTTCTTCCGCAAGGCGCTTACAGCCCGGCGAGCGGGGTGAATTTCGGCTGGGTGTTGGGCGATGCGCTCATGGCGGTGGCGGTACTGGCGCAGGCGCGCGCCCAAAGCGACCCTGCCCCGGCCCCCGTCCGGAGGGAAGGAGCGCCGGGCTTCTTGCGGCGCGCTGCCGTCCGCGCACAATCGCTGCTGCCCATCGTTTTGACGATCGCCCTGGGGTGGTACACGCTGATCGACCTGCAGGTGAACCGGCGCGCCGACACGCTGGGGCTGTGGGTGACGGTGGTGCTGGGGCTGGTGTTGATCGGCCGGCAGGGGTTGGTGGCGGGCGAGGTGGAATTCCAGCAGTATGCCCGCCTGGTGGATAGCATCGCCGAACCGGCGTTCATCTGCAGCCCAAAGGGTGAGTTGCGCCTGGTGAACCCCGCCCTGCTGGAGAAAACCGGGCGTTTGCAGGCCGCCGAATTGCTCAATTTGCCGCTCCAACAGCTCATCGGCGCGGAGCAGGATGTGGGGCGCATGCTCCAGCAGGGGCTGCGCGGCGGCTGGACGGGCGAGGTCTCTCTGCGGCGCTCGGATGGCCAGCAAGTGCCTGCGCTGCTCTCGCTGAGGCCGCTGGCGTGGTCGGGGCGCGAGAAGCTGGCCCTGGCGGGCACGGCGCACGACCTGAGCGAGATCAAGCGCCAGCAGGAGGCTTTGCAGCGGGCGTATGAGCAGATTGCGGCGGCGCACGATGAACTGGGCCGCATGAACTCGCTGCTCGAGCAGCGCGTGCAAGAAAAGACCGCCAGCTTGAGCGAAGCTTACACCCAGCTCGAACGGCAAAACCTGGCCCTGCAAAACCTGGACCGGCTGAAATCCGATTTCGTCTCGCTCGTCTCGCACGAGCTGCGCGCCCCGCTGACGAACATCAACGGCGGCATCGAGCTGGTGCTGGCGCGCGTGCGCGCTCTGCCCCAGCAAGCCTCAGAGACGCTCGTGCTGGTGCAGGCCGAGATCCAGCGCCTGACGCGCTTCATCGAGACGATTCTCGACCTTTCGGCGCTCGATTCGGGGCGCGTGCCGGTTTACCCCGCCCCGCTCGACCTGGATGAGGTGGTGGAGGCGATCAACCGCCAGATGACTCACCTGCCCGGCGCCGGGCGCATCCGCTGGGAGCTGCCCGACCCGCCGCCGGTGATGCTGGCCGATGAGCGCGCGATGACCAGCGTGCTCTTCCACCTGCTCGACAATGCGCTCAAATATGCCCCCGAAGGGCCGATCACCGTCTCGGCGGGGAGCGGCGACGGGCTGGGCTGGGTGCGCGTGGAAGACTGCGGCAAGGGCATCCCGGAAGAAGACCTGCCGCTGCTGTTCACGCGCTTCTTCCGCTCGCACCCATCCGATGCGCAGACGGTTTACGGGCACGGGCTGGGGCTGTACATCGTGCACCGGCTGGTGGAAGCAATGGATGGTAAAATTGTGGGAGAAAACCGCCCGGAAGGCGGCGCGCGTTTTACCTGCTGGCTGCCTCTCGTTCTAGAAGAAGATGCAGGGGAGGAGAATGAGTTCGAAAATACTCGTGGTCGATGACGACCCCACCCTGCTGCGCTTTTTGCAGGACTTTCTGCGCGAAGAGAAATTCGACGTGGTGGCGGCGAATAACGGCGCCGAGGCGCTGCGCCTGGCCTACCGCGAACAGCCCGACCTGGTGGTGCTGGACGTGATGATGCCGGGGATGGACGGCTGGGAGGTGTGCGCGCGCCTGCGCGAACTCTCGGACCTGCCGATCATCCTGCTGACGGCCAAATCTTCGGAGGCCGATAAGCTGCGCGGGTTCAAACTCGGCGTGGATGATTACATGACCAAGCCGTTCAGCTTCGCCGAGCTTACCGCCCGCATCCAGGCGGTGCTGGCCCGCACCGCGCGCCCGCCGGATAAGAACGAGCGCCACCTGCTCTATTTTGGCGATTTCACCCTCGACCTGGATAAGCGCGAGGCGCGCAAGGGCAGCGAGGTCATCGCGCTCACGCCCACCGAGTTCCGCCTGCTGGAGTTCCTGGTGCGCAACAAAGGGCGCGCCATCTCGGAAGAGGAGCTCAGCCAGCAGGTGTGGGGCGATTACTACCAGGGCGAGCGCTCGGCGGTGCGGCGCTACATCTGGATGCTGCGCCAAAAATTCGAAGCCGACCCTGCCAGTCCGCGCTGGATCCGCACGGTGCGCGGCTTTGGTTACCGTTTGGGCACCGGCACCGGCATGCTTCAACCTCCCGATGAGACCTGATTCATGGAATTAACCCTACACACTACCTTCCCGACCGACTTACGTGATGATTGGAACCGCCTGGTTGAACAGAACCATACCCATGTGCCCTTTTTGCGCTATGACTACCTGCTGGCCTGGTGGCAGACGCGCGGCGGGGGCGAATGGCCCGAGGGCACGCTTGCGCTGGTGACGGCGCGCGAGCGCGGCGAGCTGGTGGGCATCGCGCCGCTGTTCCACGCCCCCAACCACCAGGGCGAGCCGCGCCTGATGCTGGTGGGGAGCGTCGAGGTCTCCGATTACCTCGACTTCATCGCGCGGCAGGGCTGCCTGGAGCCGTTCTGCGACGCGCTGCTGCCTTTTTTGGCCCAGGCCGGGCTGCCGGGCTGGAAATCGCTCGATTTATACAACCTGTTCGATGATTCTCCTCTCCTGGCGGCGCTGCGCGCCTCTGCCGCGCGCCTGGGCTGGAGCGAGCAGGCGGCGAAAGTCTATCACTGCCCGTATATCCCGCTGCCCGGCGATTGGGAGGCCTACCTGGCCGGGATCGACAAGAAGCAGCGCCACGAAATCCGCCGCAAGATGCGCCGCCTGGAAGCCTCGGGGTTGCCGAGCCGCTGGTACCTGGTGGACGACGCCTCGCAACTGGAGGAGGAGATCGCCGCCTTCACCGCTCTGATGGAGCAGGACGAAGAAAAGGCGCGCTTCCTCACCCCGCCGATGCGCAAATTTATGCGCACGGTGATTCGCTGGGCTTTCCAGGAAGGCATTTTGCACCTGGCCTTCCTGGAGATTGACGGGCAGAAGGCCGCCGGTTATCTGGCCTTCGATTACCTCAACCGGCTGTGGGTGTATAACTCGGGGATCAACCGCGCCTATATCGAGCTCTCGCCGGGGTGGGTGCTGCTGGGCTATCAGCTCCAGTGGGCCAACGAGATGAAACGCGAGGCTTTCGATTTTATGCGCGGCGACGAGGAATATAAATACCGCTTCGGCGCGGTGGACCGTTACCTGCTGCGCCTGACGCTGACGCCGAGTGATGCTTAGCAGCGTTCATCCTGTCTCCTCGCCGGGGGAGCGAACAATCGAGGGCGCATGAGCGGCAGCTCGCAGGCACAATTTCAGGAGGAACCATGACCTTACGCCGCATCTCCCTGGCCGTGCTGATCCTGTTTGCCCTGCTGATGGCGCTTTCGGTGTTTGGCCGGCAGCTGGGGGTGGCGGTGCCCAACCAGGCGGTCACGCTGGTGGGCTTTGCCTTTGCGCTGCTGCACGCCGGGCAGCGCGAGGGATGGAAAGGCGCGCTGGGGCTGCTGGCGCTGGTCTTTGGCGTGAGCCTGCTGTTCGAGAGCGTCGGCGTGGCGACGGGCTGGGTCTATGGGCCGTATCATTACACCGAAAAGCTGGGCCCCAGGTTCCTCGGGCTGGTGCCGTACCTGATCCCGGTGGCCTGGTTCATGATGAGCTACCCTTCCTTCGTCATTGCCGAGCGGCTGGCCCCCGAAGGGGCCGGGCGCTGGCAGAGGGTGCTGGCGGTGGCGGCGCTGGGCGGGCTGGCGATGACCGCCTGGGACGTGATTATGGACCCGATCATGGTGGCGGGCGGGCATTGGGTGTGGGACGTGGACGGGGCCTATTTTGGCATCCCGCTGCAAAACTTTTGGGGCTGGTGGCTGACGGTGTTTACCAGCTACGCGCTCTACCTGATCGCCCGGGGCAGGCAGGCGAAGCCTCGCGAGGCCGGGTTCGACCGGTTGGCGGTGCTCAGTTACCTGGTGACCGCGCTGGGGATGATCGGCGGGTCGCTGGTCAACGGCGCGGGTGACCTGGCGTTGATCGGGTTCTTTGCGATGATGCCCTGGGCGGTGATGGGCTGGGCGAGGCAGCCTGCGCAGTAAAAACAGAGAGGGCGGTGCATTGCGCGCCGCCCTCTCTCTATCTTGTTCCCTCTCCCGTCGCGAGAGGGCAGGCTGAGGGCTTCCCATGCGGAAATTACCCGGATGGGTTGATCTTCAAAATCACTTCTTCTCTTTCTCCAAGTCTTCCAGCATCCGCTTTTCTTGCATCAGGTTGCGGTGGCGCACCACCAGGCTGACCAGGTAAACGAGCATGGTGCCGAAGATGACCGTGTACCCGGCGATGAAATAGCCGAGGGTGTTTGCGGGGGTGGTTTCCATGGGTTCCTCCTAATGCATCAGTTTGAGCTTGAGCTGTTCGACTTGCGCGCCCAACTGCCCAAGGCGGATGCGGTGCCAGAGCAGGCTGGCGAACAGGAACGAGAACGCCACCAGGGCCACGCCGAACGTCGCGCCCATCGCGGGCGTCATGCTGAACGAGCCGCTGACGGTAGGGTCGCCGCCGCCGATGACCACCGGATGGATGGTGCGGTAGATGCGGATGGAGAAGAAGGTGAGCGGCACGCTGATGAAGCCGACGATGGCATACACCGCCCCAAAGCGCGCGCGGCGCTCGGGGTCTTCGATGCCCTGGCGCAGCATCAGGTAGGCGGCATACACCAGCTCCATGATTGTGGCGGTGGTCAGGCGCGGGTCCCACGTCCACCAGGTGTTCCAGATGGGCCGCGCCCAGATGGAGCCGGTGATGATGTTGATGAGAGCAAAGACCAGGCCGATTTCGATCGCGCCCAGGCCCACCAGGTCCCAGCTGGATTTGCGCGTGGCCAGGTAAGCGATGCCCGCCACGACGGCGGCCAGGAAGCCCAGCATGCCCGTCCAGCCGGCAGCAACGTGGAAGTAGAACACCTTCTGCACCAGTCCCATCGTGCGCTCGACGGGGGCGTAGATGAACACCATATACGTGGCCGCCGCCATGACCAGCAGCGTGACCACATCCAGGCCAAGTAAGACACGAGATCGGGCTTTCATTTATTCCTCCACAACATACTCAAACACCATGAAGGCCGCAGCGGTGAAGACGAGGTCATACGTCACCAGCAGGTTCAGCCAGGGGCGAATTTCATCCAGAGGCAGGGCCTGCAGGTAGCCGCTGGTGGCCTTGACGGCGGCGACGAGCACCGGGATGACCACCGGGAAGAGCAGGATGGGCAGCAGAATATCGCGCGTGCGCGTCTGCACCGCCATGGTGGCCAGCAGGGTGCCCACGGCGGTGTACCCCTCGGCGCCGAGCAGGATGACGAGCAATACCCCCGGCTGAGCGAACAGGTTGGTATTATAGAGCACGCTGTACACCGGCAGGACGATGGCGGCCACCACCAGGATGAAGACCAGGTTGGCGGCGGCCTTGCCAAAGTAGATTGCGGTGCGGTCCACGGGGGCCAGCAGCAGGCCGTCGAGGCAGCCGCGGTCCTTCTCGATGGCCAGCGAGCGGTTGAGGCCGAGCGTGCCGGCAAAGACAAAGGTGACCCACAGCACCCCCGAGGTGACGTTGGCGCGCGCGGATGCGTCCAGCTCGAGGGCGAAGTTGAAGATCAGGATGACGAGCAGGGCAAAGACGAGCATCGAGGAGATCAGCTCGCGGCTGCGCAGCTCGGCGGCCAGGTCCTTCCAGACGACGGCGCCCATGGCGCGCAGGAAGGCGCTCATTGGGCGGCTCCGGGGTCGGTTTTGGCGGCCTCGAGCGAGCGCCGGTAGAACGCGAGCAAGCCGTCCCTGGGCATATCCTGGCGCGAGGTCGTGGCGCGGATGCTGCCGCGGGTGAGGACATCGAAGCGCGAGGCGAGGTCTTCCACGCGCGTCAGGTCGTGCGAGGTCATCACCACGGTGCGCCCGCGGGCCGCCACCTGGGTGAGGATCTGGTCGAGCATGTCGCAGGCGTCCTGGTCGAGGCCGGTATGCGGCTCATCGAGGAGGAGCACTTCGGGGTCGTGGATGATGGCGCGGCCGATTGCCAGGCGCTGCTGCATGCCGCGCGAGAAGGTGCGCACCAGGTCGCGGCGGCGCGGGGCCAGCCCGACCAGCGCCAGCACCTCTGTGATGCGCCTTTCGAGGGCGGCCACGCCGTACATGCGCCCGTAAAAGCGCAGGTTCTCCTCGGCGGTCAGGTCGCCGTAGAGCAGAGGCAGGTGCGAAACGACCCCCAGCCGCTGGCGCACGGCGGCCGCCTGGCGCGGCAGCTCGTGCCCGGCCACGCGCACGCGCCCGAGCGTCGGGCTGGAGAGCGATGAGAGGATGCGCAGGAAGGTGGTCTTGCCGGCGCCGTTCGGCCCGAGCAGGGCTACAAACTCGCCCGGTTTGACGGTGAATTCCAGGCCGCGCAAGACGACCTTGGGGCCGAAGCGCTTGACCAGATTGGAAACCACGATGAGGGCGTCGTCGGCCATGGCGGCGGTTTTATTTCCCTTCGCGCAGCTTGCGAAGACGGTCTTTTAACTCGGCCCGGCGCTGCTGGTAAGCCTCGGCGGGCAGGTTCCCGGCTTTATAGAGGTCATCGAGGGCCAGGATGGCATCCAGCAGGTCGTCCTCGCTCTCGGCGTAGGGCGGGGCATCGGGTTCGGCTGCTTCAGGCGCCGCGGCGCTCTTGCGCTGGCGGAAGAGCCACACCCCGGCGCCCGCCAGGACGGCCCCGAAGACCCCCAGGCCGATCAACAGCGTGGAGAGGCTCCCGCTGCCGGTTGTGGAAGCGGCGGGGGACGTCTTGCCGGAGAGGCTGATCTCCAGGCTGCTGCCGGCGGCCAGGTTGGAGGCCGTGTAGAGCTGGTAGGTCATGCCCTGCACGTCCTGCTGGCCCGCGGCGGTGAGCTGGCCGCTTTGCAGCTTGACCCCTCCCGATGGCAGCATGACCACGGCTGCCGAAACGTCCATGGTGAGCGGCACTTTCAGGTCCAGCTTGCGCTGGTAGGGCAGCTCATAAGCAAAGAGCACCTGGTGCTGGGCCGGGTCGGGCTGGATCTCCGAGAGGTCGCCAAAACCGCCGTCGAGGGCCACGTAGCGGTCGCCCAGGCTGCCGGATTCGAACTGAAGGTTGGAAGCGCCCTCCGGGAGCTTGAAAGTGAGCGCCGGCTGGGTGCTGGAAGCCGGGACGATGACCTTGCCGGTGGGGTTCGAGACGATGTACAGCTCCACCACCTGGACGACATCCGGGATGGTGAAATCCAGGAAGATATGCAGGCGCTCCACCACCAGGCCGGAGGGATCGGTGGTGGAAGCAAAGACCGAAACCGGCAGTTCGGCCACATCACCGGTCACGTCTGCGGTGTGGAGGATATCGGAGTTGAAGGTTGCGCCGTCCTTTTCCACGCGCACCATGTAGGCCATGCCTTCTTTGACCTGCACGTCTTTGAATTCATAGGTGCCGCCCGCAGCGCTGATCGTCGTTTCTTCGGAGACCTGATTCATCCCCTGGAAGCCGAGCAGGGTGACGTTAAGCCCGGCGGGGATGGGCTCGGCACCGGCGCTGGTGATCGTTCCGCGGATGGAAATGGTGCGCTCGGCGGCGGGGGTGAGGGTGGTGGAGGGAGTGGAAGAGGCGGCCTCGGCGGCGGGGGTAGCCGAAGCCTCGGCTGCGCCGGCCTGCTGCCCGGAGGGCGCGCCCGAACCGACAAAGGTGAGGGAGCGCACGTAGGCAATCACCGCGGCGCGGTCTGCGGCCGAGAGGTCGGGGAAGGGGGGCATGGAGCCCTGCCCGTTCGTGACAACGGATTGCATCTCGGCGGCGGAGAGGACCGAGAGACGGTCTTGCGCGGTCCAATCGGGGGTGTTCGCGCTGCCCTGGCCTGCATCGCCGTGGCAGGAAGCGCACTGCTGCTCATAGACGGCCTTGCCCTGCTCCAGCTCGGCAGGGGTGACGCTCAGAGAGAACACGTATGCAACCACGTCCCAGCGCTGGCGGTCGTTGAGGCTTTCGGAGAAGCCGGGCATGAATTTATCCAGCCGGCCTTCGGTGACCAGGCTGTACCAGTCGGAGGGGCGCGCCAGGTCGGCCACATCGTGCGTGCCGATGGCCGGCGGGGGGGCGGGCAGGTTGCCGGCCTGGAAGCCGTCGCCCATGCCGCTTGGGCCGTGGCAGGGCAGGCATTTCTGCTCGTAAATGGCCTGGCCTTCGAGCGGGTCGGGGGGCAGCAGCGGGAAGGCGGTGGAGACCGTCTCGGCCTGCTGCGCCGAGGCTTGCTGGTTGGGGGTGTAACCGGGCGGGGGGGTGACATCAGCGGCCAGTGAGATGCCGCCGCAGCCCGCCAGGAGGAAGGCCAGGTAAATTCCGCTGATCCGGAGGAACCAATGCTTCATAAGGGCGCTCGCTGTAAGGTGGAATGCTAACCGAGCACTGCTCCGCAGCCGGAACAGAAACGGTCGGATTTTTGAGCCGGACGGCCGCACTTGGGGCAGAAACCGGCGG
The DNA here is from genome assembly GCA_029975055.1 of Anaerolinea sp. Lineage (GTDB taxonomy): Bacteria > Chloroflexota > Anaerolineae > Anaerolineales > Anaerolineaceae > Anaerolinea. The sequence goes on along the minus strand of JARKPU010000022.1, from coordinate 33,371 downwards.
ATTTTTCGAGGCGCTGCTTGCGCCGGCTGGCGATGAGCGCTTCGAGGTCGTCTTCCGCCAGGGCAGCCGGGGCTGCGGGGGTGGAAGAAGGTGCGGCGGCGCGGGCGGAATCGGCGCGGCGGGCGGCGATGGCCTGTTCGATGCGGTCTTCGGCGTCTACGGCCGAGGCCTGCCCGTGGATCTGGTCCAGCTCGCGCAGCACCTCTGCAGCGCGGCGCATCAACGCTCCGCGCTGGACGGGATAATCCTCAGCGGGGATCTTCCCCAGGGCCTGGTCGAAATCCAGCTCCTGCAGGGTGGCCAGCAGCCGGTCGTGTTCGGCGAGGAGCGCTGAACGGCGGTGTTCGAGGCTGTCTTCGGCGATGACCTCCACCCTGGGCCGCGCGAAGGCGCGGCTGAGCAGCGGCCGCCCGACAAAGATCGCCACCAGCACCGCCAGGGCTAAAACGAGAAAGATTGAACCGGCTTCCATGCTCCCCCTCTATGGTCGGACGTGCGGTTGAATGGCGGCGATGATATCATCGGTCGAGGCGAACGGGCCAATCTGGACGAATTTGAGGCGGCCATCCGCGCCGATGATGTACGTTTCGGGCACGCCGCGGATACGGAACAACTGCGAGACCTTCGTCCCCAGGTCGGGGCCGTTCTGGTAGGTGACGCCGAATTTCTGCAAGTAGGCCAGCGAGTTTGGCTCCACATCCACGTAAGCCAGGCCGAGGAAGACGACTTTGCCGCCGTCTTTAAAATACTGGTAGGCTTCTTCCAGTTCGCGGGCTTCTTGCTCGCAGGGTTTGCACCACGAGGCCCAAAAGTTCAGCACGATTACCTTCCCTGCCAGGTCTTTGCTGTGGATGGTTTGCCCGTCGAAGGTGACCATCTGGATATCCGGCACGGAATCGCCCACGACGATTGGCCCGCTCATCGAGCGGCGCAGGCCCCAGGCGATTAACCCGAGGAAGGCCAGCAGGGCGACAAATGCCAGAATGATGGCCCAAACCGGCAGGCGGCGCACCTGGGCGGCAGGCAGGGTGGGTTGGACTTGCTCTTCCATAAAATAAGGCTCCCGTTAAGATTTTTCGGCGCGTTTTAGTTCTTCTTCCACGCGGCGTAAATATTCGTCTTCCGGCTCGCCGGGCTGCTGCGGCGGCGCGGGGGCAGGGGTTGGGGCGGCGGCGCGGGCGCGCATGCGGCGCAGCACCGAAACGAGCAAGGCCACGCCCCCCAAGAAGACCACCGGCGGCAGGATGTACACCAGCCAGTTCAAGCCCTGGCGCGGCGGTTCGGCCAGCACCCGGTCGCCATATTGGAGGGCGAAGTAATCTTTGATCTGCTGGTCGCTCCAGCCCTGCGAAAGTTTCAGGCGGATCAACTCGCGCCATTCCGCGCAGGCCTGGGTGGGGCACACGTCCAGGGGGACGTTCTCACACACCGGGCAGAACAGCTGCTTGGCCACCCGGTTGACCTCGTCATCCGAGGGGGTGGGGGCGGGCTCTTGCGCTGCGGCGCGGCTTGCCAGTCCCAGGGTGAGCGCCAGGAAGCAGGAAATGACTAACAGGCGGAGGGCATTCGTCTTCATGAGCGGATGATGACCCTTATTCAGGCACAAAAGTAAAGTGAGGCAGGAGGTTATAAAATGATTTCCGGCCGGGCGTTAATCTCACTAATCTTACCAGATTCACTTAAGAAAAAGCTTAACTTTGTGAAACTCGTGTCAATGGTAAAGAGCTCCCTGAGGCGGTCGCGCAACCCCAGGGAAAGTTCTTCGATTTTCCTGTAAATTGTGCGGTTTGCCGCACAATTTACAGGAAAATTAAACATACAATCTCCTCAGGGGGTTGTTTTATGAGATGGTCTGCCGCACAGCCGAGCCGGGCGCGGCGATGACAATCCGCTCGGTCTCTTTGTCTTTATCCGGCCAGGCGGCCACCAGGGTGCCGAAGATCAGCCAGATCGAGCCGAGCCACAGCCAGTTGACCAGCGGGTTGTGATAGACCTTGAAGGTGGCCCCGTCGGCTGAAATCGGCTTCCAATCCACGAGGATCACGTACAGGTCGTCTTCCATGCTGCTGCGCACGCCGGGGATGGTCATGGGCTGCTGCGAGGCGTAGTAGTAATCGCGGCGCGGGAAGAGCTGGCCAAGGGATTTGCCATCACGCGAGATATCCACCACTGCGCGGGCCACATTGCGCCCGTCCGGCAGGTCGAACTCGTCCAGCTGGCGGTAGGTGACCTGGTAGCCGGAGAGGTTGATGCTCTGGCCGGCCTTGATGGTGCCCTGCGTCTCCACCTGGAAGACCTCGATGCCGATGATGCCGATGGCCATCAGGACGATGCCGAGGTGGATGGTGTAACCGCCGTAACGGCGGCGGTTGCGCCCTGCCAGGTGCCAGAAGGAGGCCGGCAGGCTTTCGCCGGTGCGGCGCGCGCGCGCCACCACGGCCCGGCCGTACTCATAGAGGGTGATGAAGGCGGTGAACGCCACCAGCCAGAAGCCGATCAGCGCGCCAATGGAGCGCATGCCGGTGATGATGAGCGCCGCCAGCACGACAAACGAGGCCAGGGCGGGCTTCCAGACGGCCTTGCCGATGGTCTTGATCGTCGAATGGCCCCAGGCCGAAAGCGGCGCGATGCCCATCAGGAAGAGCAGGCCGATGAAGAGCGGCCCGGTGGCGCGCTCGTAATAGGGCGCGTTGACGGTCACCTTCTGCCCGGTAAAAAGCTCGGAGACGAGCGGGAAGATGACCCCCGCAAAGCAAACCGCCAGGATGCCCATGAAGAACAGGTTGTTGAAGAGGAAGAGCGACTCGCGCGAGAGCATCGAGTGCATTTGCCCTTCGGCCTGCAGGTCGTTCCAGCGGTAGAGCAGCAGCGCCAGCGATGCGATGAAGGTGAGGCCGATGAAGCCGAAGAACATGGGGCCGATGGCGCTTTGCGCGAAGGCGTGCACCGATGAAAGCACGCCCGAACGGGTGAGGAAGGTGCCGAAGATGACCAGCGAGTAGGTGAGGATGATCAGCACCATGTTCCAGCGTTTGAAGAGCCCGCGCTTCTCTTGAATCATCACCGAGTGGAGGAAGGCCGTGCCCGTCAGCCAGGGCATGAAGGCAGCGATCTCCACCGGGTCCCAGCCCCAATAGCCGCCCCAGCCGAGCACGTCGTAGGCCCAGCGCCCGCCCAGCACCAGCCCGAGCGAGAGGAAGAGCCAGGCCACCAGCGTCCAGCGGCGCGTCAGGCGGATCCAGCGGTCATCGGTTCGGCCGGTGACGAGCGCGGCAATGGCGAAGGAGAAGGGGATGACAAAGGAGACGAAGCCCAGGTAGAGCATGGGCGGGTGGATGATCATCCCCGGATGGCGCAGAAGGGGGTTCAACCCGCGCCCGTCGGATGGGAAGATGGCGACCGAATTGGCGGGCTGGAAGAAGGCTTCCACCTGGCCCGATGCGGTGGACCAGAAGCGGTTGAAGGGGTTCTCGAAGAAGATGACCAGCGCAAGGAAGAAGGCCACCGTCACCAGCGCCACCACGATGACCCAGGGCAGGAATTCATGGTCGCGGTCCCACTTGCGCAGGGTGACGGCCGTGGCGAAGGCCGACATCAGCCACGACCAGAACACCAGCGAGCCGGCCTGCCCGCCCCACAGGGCGGTGATCTTCAAATAAAAGGGCATGGCGCTCGAGGTGACGCCATACACAAAGCTGATTTCGTAGTGGCCGGTGAGCAGGAGGTAGATAAGGGTGAGCGCCGAGAGCGTGATGAGCGGGAAGGTGAGCAGCATGGCCAGGCGGGCGCTTTCTACCCAGGCAGGCTGGGCTCTGCGCGCGCCGTAGATCGCCGCGCCGATGCCGTATAGAGAAACCAGGAAGGTGATCACGAGGGCGCCGAAGCCGAAATTAGCTACCATAACATCTCCTGCAAAGGGGGTGATATCACGAAAAGGGGGCCGGCACGCCGGAAAGGCGCCCGGCCCCGCGTGAGAAGCGGATGTGTACTACCCGCCGTTCTGGGCCTGCTCGGGGACGGCCTCTTCGTAGCGGGTAGGGCATTTGAGCAGCAGCTCATCGGCGTAGAAGACGCCGTCTTCGCCCATGCGCCCGGTCATGATGGCCTGGGCTTCGTTCTTGAGCAGATCGGGCCGCACGCCGTTATAGACGACCTTCAGGCGCGAGCGGGTGGGGTCGATCACCGCGGCGTGGAGCACGGCGGCCATGCCGCCCTGGGCATCCACTTCCTTCTGGTCGCCGGGGGTGTGCGCCACGGTGAATTCCAGGTGCAGCGTATCGGCGTTATATTGGATCGAGTCGCCGATGACGGCGCCCGAGACGCGCAGCTGCCGCCCAACCAGGGCCGCGCCCTGGTTCTTGACTTCATCGATGGTCATGAAATACTGGGTGTTGGCGGAAGCGGAAGTCCAGATAAGATAAACAATAGCCGCGATGATGAGCAGGCCGCCGATGACAAATTTGATCCGCCCGGCAGAGGCGGGTTTTGCGGCCCGGTCGGCGCCGAGCGTGCGGTTTTCAGCGAGATCCATAGAATTCAATCCTCCGGTGATAGCCGTCGCGAGATCGGCCGTATCTATTGATTCTGTCAGACCAGGATTAACCCAATGTGAGAATCGGTGCAGACAGGCTTAAGAAAGGTTAAAAAACGGCGAATCAGGCGCAGAAAATACGGTTTGGGCGGATTATACCAGCTTTATGATGGGAATAGTCGGTTTTGGGTGGTGAAGGCGCTCAGGGATCAGGCGCTCGGCAGCAGAATATGAATTCCTGATCGCCTTAGAGCCTTAGTGGTCAGTTAAGTTGATTTTTATGTTTTTTTTGAGGCAAAGCCCCAAAAAACCTCATCAAATTATTATGACCAGCGTACTAAGCGCCTTTCTTCTTTCGCTTTTCCTCCGCCTTGCGCAGCGCGCCCACCTGCAATTCCACGGGCATGTAGCGGCGGCTGAGGAGCTCGATCAGCACGCGCACGCGCTCCGAACCGGGCAGGCGCACGTCGAAGATGGCTTCATAACCGGCAAACGGGCCGTCGTGAATGTACACGCGCGTGCCTTTTTCCAGTTCCTGGAATTCCTCGCCGCCCGACCGGTTCACCTCTTCCACGCGGCGGCGGATGGCCTGCACCAGTCCTTCGGGCACGGCGGCGGGCTCGCGGTCGAAGCTGACCATGCCTTTGGCGAAAGGCATGAACTGGAGGAAGGAGAGCCCCACCTTTTGCAGGTCAACGCGCACGAACATATAGCCGGGGAAGTAGGCTTTGATCTTGCGGGCGCGCGGGTTGACCGGGTTGACGCGAATGCGCGGAAAGAACACTTCCACATCGCGGGCCACCAGCTCGGTGTAGAGGGCTTCCTCACGGTTCGGTTTGCTCTGCATGACGTACCAGTATTCGGGCATTCTCCCTCGGGCACACGGCGGTTTGCTATCAGGCCGGAATGCAGTATACCAGTTAATTCTCCACGCTGCGGTTTCGTGCAGTGCCGCTGCTCAACGGAACTCCAGGTGAAATTCCAGCGGCTCATCCAGGCTGCCCTTCCAGCCCCGCTGGCCGGGCTGCCAGCCTGAGGGGGGTTGGAGCGCCGTTCCGGCCGGGGGGATGACTGTGAGGCCGAATTGGACACTTGAAAGCCCGGGTTGCTTTTGCACGCGCAGGTCATAGGCATAGCCGCGCCCGCTCTGGCGCAGGACGCGCCTGGGGAGTTGCCATTCCAGCCGGACGGCCTGCGATTGCCCGCCGGGGAGCACCAGCAGCCCGGCAAATTCGGTCGTGCCGCCCTCGGCGGAGGTTTGGCTCACCTGCCCGGAATAGGCCCGGCCGCTGAGCAGGCGTTCGGCGGGCACGCTCTCCGCCTGCCCGGCGGTGAGCCGGCTGTCGCCGGCGGCCAGCAGGCGCCAGTAATCCCAATAACAGCGTTGCGTGAGGTCGTAGTACGTGTTGCCAAAGGTCTGGCCATACTCGGCGGCATGCTTGCAAACAATCTGCGGGGCCGCGTTGTTGAAATAAGCCAGGGTGACTGCGGCTCGCGGGTTTTGCGGGTCGGAAAGGTCGATGCGATATTCGATGGAGCGGACGATGGAGGCATCGGCCTTGTTGAAGCCCACGTTGGAATCGACCAGCATGAGGAAGTCGCCTGCGCCGGGGCGCACCGCGCCATCCAAACCGGCCTGCGCCAGGGCCGATTGGGCGGCGGGCTCCTCGAAGTGCAGCAGGATGTGCCCGGCCTGCACCGATTGCAGCGCGGCAAAGGCTGCCTGCCCGGCTGCGGCGGGGTCATCCAGGCTCATCAACCGGTCTTTGATGGCTGTGCCAAGCTCGCCCATGAAGTCTTTGCGCCGCTCCCACCACTCATCGGTCACACCCTCGGCCTCGCCGGGTGCCCAGGCGCGCTGCATCCAGGCGATGACGTTGCCTGCCGAGACAGGCTCGTTCGCCGAGGGCACGCTCACCGGGCCCAGCGCTTCGAGGATCTGCTCTAAGGCGGTCTGGTCGAAGGCGATCACGCCATCTACCCGCATGCCGGTGGATGCGGTGTAGAGGGACATTATGTCTCGCGCGGCGGTTGGAAAATCGGGCGACCAGTTCGCGTCGCGCGGCACCCAGTAGCCGGCCAGCATGTACTCGGCGATCGGCCCGGGCGGCGGGGGGTAACCGGCCGCGAAGTTATCCACGGCATAAGAGTCTTGCATCTCGAAGCGGGTGATGCTGCCTCCCTGCACTTCCAGCAGGCCGAAGGAGGAGATGAACCCGCCGGTAGCGCGCAGCTCATCGTGGTTTTGGGCGACGATGAGGTAGGTGCGCGGCGAGGCGGCCCCGGCCAGCTCGGGCAGCGCAGCCAGCAGGCTCAAGCCGCCCTGCAGGAGCGGGAAGCGCGCATCGAGGGCGCGCAGGCGCTCACCCGCCCGCCCGGGGAGGAGGTTGAGGTCGAGCTCGCGGCGCGCCTGGGCGGCCCCGGCCACGGCCGCGCTCGCGGCGGCGAAGTGCGCGCGGTTTTTGGCCAGGGCGCTCACCACCCGCCGGGCGAGGGGGGCATCTCCGGCGGAGGAATCGGCAAACAGCGGCCCCAGCCCCTGCATGGCTTCATCGGCGGCCTGCAGGAGGCCGCTGCCGTAGATGAGCATCTCTTCGGCCTGCCCCAGGTACTTCCCGGCACCCGGCAGCCACTCGAGCAGGTCGAAGGCCGGGAAGAGCGGGGCCAGCCCCCAGCGCAGCGCCTGCGCGTGGCGGGCGGCGCTGTGCAGCGGCGCGGCAGCCTGGGCCACCTGCGCGCGCCCGGGTTCTCCCTCGGCTGCAGTCTGCAGCGAGCGGAGGTTAGCATATAACCCGGCGGCATGCCAGGCAAGCACCCCCAGCCACCCGCCGCCCAGGATGAGGATGGCAACGATCAGGTTTCTGCGGAGGCGGTTGGGAGGGTTCATCTATCAGGCATGGGAAGCGGGCATGGGGTGGCTCGAAGAGGCGTTTTTTTGCCCGGGCTGGGTCAAAAAACCTTTCAAATTCGATATATTTTATACTAAGAAAGAGCACGATTATGGATGTTTGCTATAATTTATTATACTGTCCTGTGCGAATCTTCAGGGAGAAACACATGGGGAAATTCATCCGCCCGGCAATGGCCGCGGCCGTCGTTTTGGCTGTTCTCGCGCTGTCGTTCCTGGTTCAGGGGGGGCAGGCTGCTTTCAGGCAGCAGACCGTGCCGACTGCGAAGCCGACCGCAACGAGCGGCCCGGCTGAGCCTTCTCCAACCAGCCCGCCGGCGCCCTCTGCCACGCCGCCCGCCGGGCAGCCGGCCACGCCGGTGGCGCTCGCCACTGCCACCTCGACCGCTGCCGCGGGGGCCGTGGAGGCCGGGGGCGCGACAGCCACCCAGCCTGCTGAGCCCACCGCTGCCGCCGCGCAGCCGACCCTCACTTTCACCCCGTCCGGCGGGGTGATCCCTGTCGAGCCGCCAACTGGCACCAATCCTGCACCGGAAAGCTGGTTGAAGAGCCTGTATTTCCTGGTTTGCGGGTTGGGCGTCATCGCCGCGATCACCATCATCATCCTGATGGCCGTGCGCAAAGCCGCCACAAAAACCACACCTCCGCCGCCCGGGCCAAAGCCGTAAATGGCCGGGTTCCGAGGGGGAAATCGAACGCAATCGAGGGAAAACAATATGTTCAGAAGAGTCGTTCTCATCATTGCCGTATTTTTCCTGGCAGCCGTCTCGGCAGCCCCGGCGCAGACCGCACCGGCTGCCCAGGGGGGGATGGACAACATTTTCTATCTTCCGGTCATCGCCAAGGCGCCCGTGTCGAACTGCCGCTTTGGCGTGGCTGCCCTGCCCAAGAACAGCACCTATAACGCCGACCTGGTTCAATTGAAGATCGGCGGCCTTGTGGATTGGACGAACGACCCAAGCCGCACCCTGCCGATGGATGTGACCTTCTTGCGCGTGATCAGCGTGAAGGACCCGGTTTCAGGGACGTTCGACATCGCCCAGGCGGCCGCCGCCGCCGCGGCCAACGCCAATGCCTACCCCAGCTCCTACTGGCAGGTGGGCAACGAGCCGGATACTACCTACTGCAACCGCGACGGCGTCTGCCAGGATAACATCACCGCCGAGCAATATGCCGACCGCTATTACGCCATCGCCACGGCCATCCGCGCGGCCGATCCATACGCGAAGATCGGCTTCGGCAGCATCGTCCAGCCCACGCCCATCCGCCTCTATTACCTCAACCTGGCCTGGGAACGGCTGAAGGTGAAGGCCGGTTCGGCAGCCGCCGCCAGTGCGTTGATCGATTTCTGGTCTATCCACTCCTTCATTTTGAATGAAGTGCCCGACGATTGGGGCACGGGCGTGCCGAAGGGCTACCAACCCTCGTGGGGGACGCCGGTGCATATTACGAACTTCTCCGATACCTACAACATCAACAAATTCATCGAGCGCATCCGCGCGATGCGCCAGTGGATGAAAGACCGCGGCCAGCAGAACAAGGCGCTGTGGATCACCGAATACGGCAGCCTGTTCCCGTCCGAGTCCCTGCCGCCGCCCTTAAATTATGAAACCGTCAGCCAGCAGAACACGGCGAACTACATGAAAGCGACGTTCGACTACCTGTATTACACCACCGATACGAACCTGGGCATGCCCGGCGACGATTACCACCTGGCCCAGCGCTGGTTCTGGTACAGCTTGAACGACGATTTAACCAATTACGGCGGCAGCCTGTATGACCCGCGCAACGGCACGTTGACCCTCGTCGGGCAGACCTTCAAGGCGTACACCGCACCGCTGCCGCCGTCTTCGTTCTGCCCGCCGCGTTGAAATTGTGCGTTCCTGCCGCACCCCCCTGACTGCGGCAGTTTCATCGCTTAGAAAGGAGGACATGATGACTCAAACCAAAAGGGCCTTTTTGATGGCGATCATCGGCGCCGTGTTGGTGCTGGCCCTGGTGGGGGGCACCTGGAGCACTTCTTCAGGCGCGCCATTGAACCAGGGGACGATCGCCACCCGAGAGCCCAGAGATACCGCCACCCCCAAACCCACACGCGTGGCCCCACAGCCAGGGCCGGTGCCGCTGATCTTCATCGTCTCGGTGGATCCGGATAAAACCGTCACCATCCGCACGGCGAACTTCCCGAAGAATGTGGACTTTGACGTGTTGATGAACTACTACGGCACGCTCGGCATCGGCGGCCAAAAGGTGACGACGGTCAACTCTGGGGCCGGCGGGGTGTTGACGTGGACGTTCAACATCCCCGATTTCCTCAAGGGCAGCGCGCGCATCGCCATCCGCCTGCAAAGCGCGAGCGGGTACTTTGCGTACAACTGGTTCTGGAACGCCTCCGGCGGGGCCGGCTCGACGGGGGGCTTCAGGGTGCCAACCTTCAAGATCGTCTCGGTGGAATGCGACAAGAGTGTGACCATCGAGACGGCCAACTTCCCGAAGAATGACCACTTCGACGTGCTGATGAACCGTTACGGCACGCTTGGTATCGGCGGGACGAAAGTGACCACGGTGGATTCGGGCGAGGGCGGTAAGCTGACCTTCACCTTCGACATCCCCGATGCGCTCAAGGGGCTGGACCGCATCGCGATCCGCCTGCAATCGCCGACCTCGCACTACTACGCCTACAACTGGTTCTGGAACGCCACAGCCTGCGGCAAAGAAACGCCGCCTTCCAACGCTCCCAGCCTGCCGAGAGGGGTCATCCCGACCTTCAAGATCCAGGCGGTCGTCAAAGACGGCTCCGTCACCATCCTCACCAGCAACCTGCCGGCAGGGGATACCTTCAAGGTGCTAATGAACGATTACGGCACGCGCGGCGTGGGCGGAACCGAGGTGACGACGGTCGACAGCGGGGCGGGCGGCGCGCTTACCTTCACGTTCGACATTCCGGCGAGCATGAAGGGCAAGCAGCGCATTGCCATCCGCTTGGAATCGGCCAAATCGGGCTATTTCGCCTACAACTGGTTCTGGAACGCGACGTATCCCTAGGCTTGCGGCCGGATCGAAGGAATACCTAAAAAGGGGGGCGGCATGCGAGTGCCGCCCCCCTTCCTGCTTCGGTTCCCTTTGCAGAATTCACCTTTTGGGGAGCCTTTCGACCTAATAGGCCCCCTTGCCCGAAAGGATCGCGCCGACCGAGCGCAGCAGGATTTCGAAGTCCTTGCCCGGCGAGTAGTTTTGGATGTAGTCCAGCTCCAGGCGCAGGCGCTCGGGCATATCCAGGTCGCCGCGGCCTGAGACCTGCATCGGTCCGGTGAGCCCGGGCTTCACCGCCAGGCGCCGGCGCTCTTCGTCGCTGTAAGCGGCCACCACGCGCAGTTCCTCGGGGCGCGGACCCACCAGGCTCATTTCTCCCTTGAGGATGTTCCAAAACTGGGGCAGCTCATCCAGGCTCCAGCGGCGCAAAAAGCGCCCCACGCGCGTCACACGCGGGTCGGCCGGGATCTTGAAGGCCGCACCGCGCAGATGATTGCCCCCCAGCACGTCTTCCAGGCGGTCTTCGGCCCCGCAGACCATGGTGCGCAGCTTGTAGATCTTGAAGGGGCGGCCGCCCTCGCCGGCGCGCAGCTGCGAGAAGAAAGCCGGGCCGGGAGAATCGAGCCGGATGGCGGCCGCCGCGATCAGCAGGATGGGAGCCGAAAGCAGCGCTCCGAGCAGCCCGCCGAGAAGGTCCATCCCCCGTTTGAACGCGCGCTGCGAGAGGCTGAAGCCTTTGCGCGGCAGCCCGCGCGGGCGGCGCAAGAAACCGGAGACGACCCCCGCCCCCAGGGCGGCGGCGCGCGCCAGGAGCATGGCAGGGAGGATGGCCAGCACCGGCGGGTCGGCTTCGGAGACGAAGGCGGCAAACGGCAGCGCCGAAAGGGCGAAGCCCGCCAGCGCGGCGAGAGACAGCCAGGCGGCGCGCGCCCAGGCCAGCCCGCCGAGCGCCCCCAGCAGGGCCAGGCCGAGCAGAACGATCTGCCAGCGCTGCGAGGGCGGTGTGTGCGCATCGGAGAAGGCCTTCTCGGGGAGCCAGTTGAGCATCACGGCTTTCCAGTAGCCGATGTTGTACTTGCGGCGCACATATTCCGCCAGGGTGCGGTCGTGGGCGTGGAGCACGACTGCCGAGGGTTGGAAGACCAGCCGGTAGCCTTTGGCGGCCAGGCGGAAGGAGAATTCCTGGTCCTCGACGGATGGGACGGGGAAAACCGGGTCGAACCCGCCGTTTTGCAGGAAGACCTCGCGCCGGTAGGCGGCCGAGTAGGTGTCGATGAAGTCGATGCGTTCCTGGCGGCGCATGCGGGCGTACTTGTGGGCGTATTCCACCTGGACGAAGCGCGGCACCAGCCCGCGTTCGCGGGTGGCATAGGCGCCCTTCACGCCCATCACCTCGGGGTTGGCGAACGGGGCCGTGAGGGCGCGCAGCCAGCCGGGGGTGGGGGCGCAGTCGGCGTCGGTGAAGGCCAGGATGCCCCCCTGGGCGTGCTCCGCGCCGTGGTTGCGCGCAGCCGCCGGCCCCGCGTTGGCCTGGCGGATCACGCGCACGCCTGCGCGCTCGGCCAGGTCGCCGGAGCCGTCTTGCGAGCCGTCATCTACCACGATGACCTCGTAATCTTCGCCCAGGCGCAGGCCTTCCTGAGCCAGCAGCGCATCGAGGCAGGCCTGGAGGGTGCCTGCGCCGTCTTTGACGGGCACGATGACGGAGATCATCCGCGCACCCTTTCCACCCAGCGGCTGCCCGCCAGGAAAGCCCCCGCCAGCACGAGCGGCGGCAGGGTGACCAGGGCGTGCAGGATCACGGCGAACGCGCCGCGCTCTGCCTGGGAGATTCCGAAGGGGGCCAGCCCAAGCATGGCGAAGAAGTAAAACGGCCCAAGGTTGCCCGGCATGAGGGCCGGGGCCACCCCGAAGTACACCAGCGCCAGCACCAGGCTGCCAGCGCGCACATCGGCGCTCAGGCCGAGGGCGCGCAAGACGAGCAGGTTGGTGGAAAGCATCACCAGCCAGGCGAGGACCGTGAGGCCGAGGGCGGGCAGAATTACCCGCGCCCGGCGCAGCGCGCGCAGATTGGCCGCCCAACCGTCTGCCCGCCGGAGCAGTCCGACCCAACGGCCGTTGGGGCGGCGGGCAAGGCTGCGGCTGAGCGGCCCCCACAGGCGCGGGCCAAGCCACAACGCGGCCGCCAGGAGCGCCGATAGCGCCAGGCATAGCGGGGCCAGCCAGCGGCGGCTGCGCTCGATGAATTCGATGGGCAGGGTGGGGCCGAGCCAGAGCGCGAGCAGGAGCAGCGCGGCGAGGTCGAGGTACTTTTCGACGAAGACGGAGACGGCGGCCAGGAGGGTATCCTGCCGGTCTTCGGCGGCCAGCCAGCCGATGCGCACCACCTCGCCGCCGCGGAACGGCAGCAGGATGTTCGCCGCCTGCCCAAGCAAGAATGCCCCGCCCAGCCGCAGGAGGCTGGGGCGCGCGCTCAAGCCGCTGCCCGCCAGAAGCACATCCCAGCGCAGGATCTTGATTCCAGCACCGGCCAGGGTGGAAAGGAGCGCGGCCCACAACCAGGCAGGCTGTGCCAGAGCGAGCTGCGCCTGCAGGTGGGGCCAATCGATCTCGCGCAGCGAGAGGGCAAAGAGGAGCAGCCCCAGCCCCAGGCGCAGCCAGCCCCAGGCTTTGCTCCAGGCGCGGCGCAGTGCGGCAGGCTCAATGGCAGGCATAGGTCACCGTGGGGGTCATTTCGCCTTCAGGCTGTGCCACCTGGCTGCGGCAGATGGGGCGCGCGGGGTTGAGCCGGGCCGCTTCTTCTCCCCAGCTTGCGGGCGCAGATGGGTCGAGCGGCGGCCAGGCCAATTGGGGGTAGGTGTGGATCAGCGTTTCCTGGTACCACACGAATTGGGTGAGGGGCAGGACGATCACCGCCACATCGGGGCGGGCGCGCAGGCCGTAGTGCAGGTACCAGAGCGGGAAGGTGTCGGCGTCGGCGCTGGTGAGGAGGAGGGCATTGTGCGGGGCTTCGGCGAGGTAAGCCTGGGCGAAGGCTTCGGCGTCGCCGGCAGCGCGCGCATCGACCCGCGCGAGGTTGCCCGGCAGGCGCAGGAGCAGGTAAGCCGCCATGCCGCCTGCGAGCAAAATGCCGAGGGGCAGGGCGCGCCAGCGCAGGCCCCAGGCATAGGCCAGGCCCTGCCCCGCCCAGGCTGCGGCGGCCAGGCACGCCGGGAGCATGTAGAGCAGCGAGTCGGCGGTGTTATAGCCGATGGCAAAGATGCTGAAGACGGCAAAGACCCACAACAGCAGCCGGCGCGGGGCGGCCTGAGCGGGCGCGGCCTGGACGGCCCCCACCGCGCCGAAGACCAGCCCCGGCAGGCCGACCTGCTCGAGGATCAGGCGTGCCCAGGCCGAGAGGCGCGAGAGCAGATCGCCGGCGGGGGTGTCGAACAGCAGCCCGCGGTAAGGCGCGCCGGATACTTCCCAGAAGAAGCCGGGCAGAGACTGCGGGTTGCCCCAATTGACCGGCGGGAAGTCCCTCGCCGCGAGCGGCAGGTAGAGATATACCAGCGCCCCGGCAGCCGCCAGCCCGGCCTGGCCGAGGAAGAAGGCGGGGGCCTCGCCGCGGCGCGCGCGCACCGCCAGCACGGCCAGCAGAGCCGGTGCAAGCAGGAGGATGGTGAGGTGATTCCCCAGGCTGAGCCCGGCGAGGAAGGCCAGCGCGCCGATGCACCGGCCCCGGCTGCCTTCGCTTAGCAGCGCCAGCCACCACATCCAGAGCATGACGAACAGCGCCTGCAGACCGTGAACCTCCACGATGAGCGCCTGTGACCAGACCAACGGGGCTGTTCCCCAGGCCAGCCCCGCGGCCAGCCCCGCCAGCCAGCCCCGGCCGCGCTGCGGGGCGGCGAAGCGCGCGACCCACAGGCAGAGCAGCCCGGCTGCGCACGCCATGGGCAGCGCCGAAAGGAGCGCGCCGCGCCAATAGGAGCTGCCAAACGGCAGCAACTGGAAGGCTCTGCCCAACAGCATATAGGTTGGGTAGCCGCTGGGGTGCGGGACGCCCCCGGTGAGGATGGCGGATAGAAAATCGCCGCTGTCACCGCCGTAGTTGGCCCAGGTGAGGTGCGACGGGAGCAGGATGAGATACAGGCACGCCAGCCCTGCGGCGAGCGCGCCTGAGCAGATCTTGCTGGAGCGGTCGGTTTCGCAGTTCATTGAGGAGAGAAAATCAAGCGGGGTGATTGGGCCCAATCACCCCGCGGGACGACGTGAGTGCTTCGATTATCCGGTGCATCGTGCGGCGAGCCCCGCCGTGCAGAAGGCAAACGCATGATCCGCCAGGCCGGGGATGCCCCAGGCCCGCGGAGATCACTTCGGTTTGGCCGGCCAGCCCAGGGCGAAGAAGCCCCACTGGGTGGTATTGCACACCAGGCGGCCATGGTCGCCCGCATCGGCGTCGAAGGTCAGGTCCGGGCAGGATTCCCAGGTTTTATTTTCGGGGTTGTAGATGAAGAAGCCGATACGGTCGTTGTTGTGGTCGTACATATAGCGCTCGTAACCGGTCAACTCAAAATAAACCGCCTTGGGAGCGCAAGATTCGGTCTCATCAAGCTTGCCTTTGACGAACTGGCGCACTTCCAATCCCTCGCGGTAATAATTGAGCTGGCCGCGCTGCGGCAGGAAGCGCACCGGGATGGTGCAGATCATCTCCACGGCCTCCTGGCAGGCCGAGCCGGCGGGGTTCTGCACGCCGCCCCAGCGCACGTCGAGGAATTTTTGGGGGTAGCGCATAAAGAACAGGTCCAGCTCCTTATCGGTCGCCAGCTTGCCGCGCAGGCAGGTGCCTTCGCCGAACTGGCCGGTCAAGTCACCGGGCAGCGGGGTTGGGGTGGGCGGGCGATGGGTGGGGACGGTGTTTTGGGCGGAAGTGCTACTCCAAACGCCCCCCAGGACGACCAAAACCAGCATCACTCCCACAATCAACGTGGTAACCAACGGCTTACGATTGCTCATTTATTCCCTCCCAGAGCAGTAAGATGATGGCCTGCCGTCAAATCGAGACGCACACCGGCCGCTTAAGCTTAATCGCAACCGTTAAATTTGCTTCTGAATCCCCCGGTTAAATTTGAGGAAAACACCTTCGATTTACTATTATAGCATCGAGCTTCCAAGGGTCAAATTGCAATTTTGATGCTAAATTCGAGCGCCGGCAGGTCGATGGAGCTGATTTCGACCTCGGTGCGCGCATCCAGGTCGATCGCGGCGGCCGCCGCGACGCGCGCCTCGAGCGCCAGTGAAGGGATGAGAAATGTGCCCTGCGCCCCGCGGCGCTCCACCAGCACGGCTTCGCCGCGCCAGCCTGGGTGGCGCAGCAGGTAAACCAGCGTCCAGTGTTTTTCGGAGGCATATTCGGCCTGGCGCAGGGCAGGCAGGGCAGCCTCGACCATGCCGATTCGTTCGAGGAGCGCGCTTTCGGCGATGAGCGCCCGCCCGGCAAGTCCGGCGCGCAGCTGCTGGTGGGCGGCAAGGTCGAGGTAACGGCGCAGGGGGCTGGTCACCTGGGCGTATTGTGCCAGCCCCAGCCCGGCGTGCGGCGCGGGCGATGCGCGGTACTGGCTGCGCTTCATCAGGCGGCGCATGGCGAACATTCCCGCCAGGGTGGCGTGCGGGACGATGCTCTCCGGCGAGTCTTGCGCGCTGAAGGCGAGGGGGATCGAGCGCCCGGCGGCGAAAGCCGCGGCGGCGTCGCCGGCAAGGATCATGGCCTCTTCGACCATGCGGCGGCTGCGCAGCGGCAAGATGGGCGCGATGTGAATTTCGCCATCTGCGTCAACTCTTAGGTGCGCTTCGGGCAGGTCGATATCAATGGCGCCCGCGGCGATGCGCCGGGCGCGGCGCAGGGTCATGAGGGCTTCCAGACCGGCGAACGGGGCGGCATCCATTCTGCGTTCGGCCTGCGCATAGCTGAGACGCTCGACCCGCACCCAGGAGGGGGTAATCTCCAGCCCCTGCACGGCCCCGCTCGCATCGAGGTCGATGCCAAAGGAGAGCGCCGGTGAGACCGGCTGCATTCCCAGGCCGAGGACGGCGGTCAACGCGGTGGGGAAGAGATGCACGTGCCCTTCGGGGAGGTGAAGCGTCTCGGCGCGGGCGCGCGCTTCGCGGTCGAGGTCGGAGTCGGGCTGGACAAGCGCGGCCACATCGGCCACATGCACCCACACGCGCGCGCCGTCCAGGCTGAGCGCGTCATCGGGGGTTTCGTTGCCTTCGTCGTCGATGGCGAAGGCGGGCAGGTGGGTCAGGTCGCGGCGGGGTTCATCGGGCAGGGGCGGGATGGGCAGGTCGGGCGGGCGCAGGGGCAGCCCCAGCCGGCGCGGGTGCGGGTTGAAGGCAGGGGGCCAGTGGCCCGTCTCGAGGAGCAGGGCGTGGGCGGCCTGCGGGGTTTCGGCGCGGCCCAATTCGCGCAGGGCGCGTGAGCGCGAAGCGCTGCCCAGGGCCAGCTGCTCCACTTCCTTGAGGTAACGCTCATCTTCCGAGGCGCGCTCGCCGCGGCGCACGCGCTCCAGGAAGGCCCGCCAGGCGCGTTCTTCGGCGGCCTGGGCGCTGCGGGCGGCCTCGCGCGTGGCCAGCTCGGCGGGCGTGGCGGCCTGCACCTGCTCCGGCGTGCCCGAAAAGTACAGCCCATCGGCGACGAACTGCCAGGCGGCCCACACGGCGGCCGGGGTGGCCTTGCCGAAGGCCAGTTCGGCCAGCTCCGCCAGGCTGAGCGTGCTGCCTGCCAGGATTTCCCAGGCGGCGCGCATCTCACCGGCCAGCGGGACAAGCTCGGAGAGGCTGCCCAGCGGCCCCGGGTGCAGCAGGGTGACGTCTTTGGGGCGCACGCGCTGAGTCTCGCCGCCCAGGTCCAGCTCGAGGCGCTCGCCCGTGCGGGTGACGCGGGCAGGCCTGCCGTGGAAGAGCACCAGCGCGCCGGTAGGGATGGAAGGCGGGGTGGGGGCCATGGCCGGGGTCCTTTCTACAAAGAGGTGGAGATATTTAAGAAAAAGATATCCTTGATCATAGCATGATCGTGGATCCGGCGGCAGGGAAGGACGATGCGAAACCGGCGTGCACCCCGGCCCTGGGCGAAACGGATGCAGGCGCGGGAGGCCGAATTTGTTACAATCTTAACGGCGCGCGCAACCCGGGCATGCCCCGGCGCGTATATGAATCAAACCAACGCGGCGAAGCCGCAATTTCATGCAAGGAGTGACGACATGAGTGAAGATCCAAATGTCAACCAGGCAAAAGGCAGCGGTGAAAGCTGGCAGGATGTGGGCAAGCAGTTCGAGGCGCTGGGTAACTCGCTGGCGCAGGCATTCCGCACCGCGTGGGGGAAGATCGAGACCAACGCCGAGGCCCAACAGGTGAAAGCCGGGCTCGAGACGATGCTGCGCGAGGTGGGCCAGGCCGTAGAAGACGTGGCCAAGACGCCTGAGGCGCAAAAGGTCAAGGAAGATGCTGCGCGCGCGGCCGAATCGCTGCGCACCGCCGGCGAACAGACCGTGCAGGAAGCCCGCCCGCAGATCCTCTCGGCGCTGCAAAAAGCCAACGCCGAACTGCAGAAGCTGATCGACAAGCTGGAAGGGAAACAAGGCACAGGCGCCTAGCTGCCCCGGGGGGTGTGTATCAGTTTTGGGGAAACGCACCTTCACGTGCTCGATCCACATAAGGGGTTGGGGTGTTGAATGCTTAAAATGCGTTCAACACCCTTCTTTTTTATCCCAATTCCGGGGAGAAACCGGGGATTGGGGGCATTCCACCCGGAATTGAGCTACACCCCGCCCCGTGCGGCTCGATTTGACAATCCAGGCGCGAGCGCCTATAATCAAATACAATCGAATACCAATCGCCAAGAGTAGTAAGCCGCACGGCGCGCTGGCAGAGAAGGAGGGGCAGGTGCGAACCTCCGCAGGTGCGCGGGGCCGAAGTCGTTTGGCAGCATTGCCGAAGAAACCCGCCCCGGCGGGGAGTAGAACGGCACGGGTGAGCCCGTTAGCGCGAGGCCCGGATGATTCGTCTGGGTGGAGAGCGCTCCGGCCGTTGCCGGGGCGAAGCGAGGTGGTACCGCGGAAGCAGCCCTTTCGTCCTCATGGGATGGAAGGGTTTTTTGTCTTCAAAACGGTGTTTGGAAATGGGTGAAGAAGCCAATGAGACGATGAAGGAAGGGAAGCTTACTGGTGATCGGAGAACGGAACGCGGACAGCGGATAGCCGATAACGGAAAGCGAAACGCGGAGAGCGACCATGGAGAAACAATATCGGGCGAGTGAAACCGAACCGGCCCTTGCCGCCAGATGGCAGGCAGAGGGCATCTATCATTTCGACGCCGAGCCTGGAAGGCAAGTCTATTCGATCGACACGCCCCCGCCGACCGTCTCGGGCAATCTGCACCTGGGGCATGTCTATTCCTACAGCCACGCCGACTTCATGGCGCGTTACTTCCGCATGCGCGGGCGCAATGTCTTCTACCCGATGGGGTATGACGATAACGGCCTGCCCACCGAACGCCTGGTGGAAAAGCGCCTGGGCCTGCGCGCCGAGCAGGCGGGCCGCGCGGCGTTCATCCAGGCCTGCCTCAAAGTCTCCGAAGAGGCCGAGAAGGATTACCAGGCCCTCTGGCAGCGGCTGGGCCTTTCGGTGGACTGGCGCTACTCGTACCGCACGATCGATGAACATTCGCGGCGCGCCTCGCAGCTTTCTTTCATCCAGTTGGTTCGCATGGGGCGGGCGTACCGCCGGTCTGCGCCGACCATCTGGTGCCCCGAATGCCGCACGGCCATCGCCCAGGCCGAACAAAACGACCTGGAGCGCGAAACCGAGTTCGTCCAGCTGGCCTTCCAGGCGGGCGGGCAAACCTTATGGGTGGCCACCACGCGCCCCGAGCTGCTGGCGGCGTGCGTGGCGGTCTTCGTTCACCCTGCAGATGCGCGTTACCAGAAGCTGGTGGGGCAAGAAGCCGTGGTGCCGTTCTATGGTCAGCGCGTGCCGGTGCTGGCCGACCCGGCCGCCGACCCGCTCAAGGGCACCGGCGCGGTGATGTGCTGCACCTTTGGCGACCAGACCGATATGGAATGGTGGGCCAGGCACCACCTACCGCTGGTGGAGGCTCTCGACCGGGCCGGGCGGATGACCTCCGCAGCCGGGCCGCTGGCGGGCGAGAGCGCGGCCGAGGCGCGCGCACACATCAAAACGCTGCTGGCCGGGCGCGGGCTGCTCGGCGAGCGCACCATGGTGCGGCAGGAGGTGCGCGTGCACGAGCGCTGCGACACGCCGGTGGAGATTGTCATCTCGCCGCAGTGGTTCGTGCGCGTGCTGGACCTGAAAGCCGAGCTGCTGGAGCTGGGAGCGCAGGTGCGCTGGCACCCCGAGCACATGCAGGCGCGTTACCGCGCCTGGGTGGAAAACCTCAACTGGGATTGGGCCATCTCGCGCCAGCGGGCGTTCGGCGTGCCCTTCCCGGCCTGGTACTGCGCCGAATGCGGCCAGATGTTGCTGGCGGAACCTTCCGAACTGCCCGTGGACCCGCTTTCGAGCGCCCCCGCGCGGGCCTGCGCCTGCGGGAGCACGCGCTTTACGCCCGACACCGACGTGATGGACACCTGGGCCACATCTTCGCTCTCGCCGCAGATCGTGGGACGCGAGCTGCAGGATCCGGCGCTCTTCGAGCGGGTGTATCCCTTCAGCCTGCGGCCCCAGGCGCACGAGATCATCCGCACGTGGGCGTTCTATACCATCGTCAAATCCTGGCTGCACCACGGCAAGGCGCCCTGGTCGGACGTGTTGATCAGCGGGTGGGGGCTGGCCGGCGAAGGGATGGGGAAGATCAGCAAGAGCCGCGGCGGCGGCCCGGCGGCCCCCATGGAGATGATCGAGCGTTATTCGGCCGACGCGCTGCGCTACTGGGCTGCTTCCACCAGCCCCGGCAAAGACGCCGTCATCCACGAGGAGAAGATCCAGATGGGCGCCCGGCTGGCGACCAAACTGTGGAACGTGGCGCGCTTCAGCCGCCCGTTCTTTGAGGGCGCGCGCCTGGGCGGGCCGCTCGAAGGGTTCACCGCAGGAGACCGCTGGATTCTCGCCCGGGCGCAGGAGGTCATCCGGCGGGCGACGGCGCATTTCGAAGGGTATGATTATGCCTCCGCCAAGAACGAAGTGGAGAGCTTCTTCTGGGCCGACCTGGCCGATAACTACATCGAAATGGCCAAACTGCGCCTGTATGCCCCCGAGCACCCGCAGCACGCCGCGGCCTGCTATGCTCTGCATGGGGCGCTGCATGCGGCCCTCAAGCTGCTGGCGCCGCTGCTGCCTTATATCACCGAGGCGGTTTACCTGGAGCTGTTCGCCGGGGCCGAGGGCTGCGCCTCGGTGCACCGCTCGGCGTGGCCCGAGCCGGACCCATCGCTGGAAGATGAAGCCGCGGCGCGCTTCGGCGAGACGCTGGTGGGCGTGGCTTCCGCCGTGCGGCGTTATAAAAGTGAGTCAAATCTGGGCCTGGCAACCGGCTTAGATCGTGTACAATTAAGCACGCCGGATGATGCACTGGCCGGGCGGCTGCGCACAGCCGAACCCGATTTAATCAGCGTCACCCGCGCGAAGCGAATCGACATTGTGAGCGTGCTCGACCCTCAATTAAGGGAGCTTCCCGGAATGAACGGCCTTCGGGTGGCGGTGGGGTGAAAGAGAACCCCGCGCCAGCCCCAACCTGGCCTGGATACAGGAAAATACCGCATGCAAGAGAATACACTGCCAAAAACCTACGATTTCTCCTCGGTGGAAGAGCGTATTTACGCTCAGTGGGAGGAGAAAGGCTTCTTTAAACCCTCCAACGACCCCAAAAACGCGGGCTTTGACCCGTCGATCAAGCCGTTCGTCATTTCGATCCCACCGCCCAACGTGACCGGCGAACTGCACCTGGGGCATGCCATGTTCGTCTCGATGGAAGACCTGATGATCCGCTACCATCGCATGAAGGGCGTGCCGACGTTGTGGGTGCCCGGCTCGGATCATGCCGGGATCGCCACCCAGCTGCAGGTGGAGAAGATGCTGGCAGCCGAGGGCCTCTCGCGCGATGCGCTTGGGCGCGAGGAGTTCATCCGGCGCGCCTGGGAGTGGAAGACCAAGTACGGCGGGATCATCACAAAGCAAATCCGCCGCCTGGGGGCCTCCTGCGACTGGGACCGCGAGCGCTTCACGCTGGACGAAGGCCTTTCCAGGGCGGTGCGCGAAGCTTTTGTTCACCTCTATGAGAAGGGTATGATCTACCGCGGCCCGCGCATGATCAACTGGTCGCCCGGGCTGCGCACGGCCGTTTCAGACCTGGAAGTGGAGTATTCGCAGGAACAGGGCACGCTCTATTACTTCAAATACATGCTCGCCGACGGCAGCGGGTACATCCCCGTGGCGACGACCCGCCCGGAGACGATCCTGGGCGACAGCGCCGTGGCAGTGCACCCCGAAGACGAGCGCTACCGGGCGTTCGTTGGCAAACAGGTGGTGGTGCCCATCCTGGGGCGGGCCATCCCGGTCATCGCCGATGATTACGTGGACCGCGCGTTTGGCACCGGCGGCCTCAAAGTGACCCCCGGGCACGACCCGAACGATTACCTGATCGGCCAGCGCCACGGGCTGGAGGTGATCTCGGTGATGGACGAGGCCGCGCGCATCAACCAGAACGGCGGGCCTTACGCCGGGCTGGACCGCTTCGAGTGCCGCAAGCGCATCTGGGCGGATATGGAAGCTGCCGGGCTGACGCTCAAGACCGAGCCGTATATGATGTCGGTGCCGCGCTCGCAGCGCGGCGGCGAGCTGGTGGAGCCGATGGTTTCCACGCAGTGGTTCGTGCGCATCAAACCAATGGCCGAGGCGGCCTTAGAGGCCGTGCGCGACGGGCGCATCAGAATCGTCCCCGAGCGCTTTACCAAGGTGTATTACAACTGGATGGAGGGCATCCAGGACTGGTGCATCAGCCGCCAGTTGTGGTGGGGGCATCGCATCCCGGTGTGGTATTGCGCCGACTGCGGCCAGATGACCGTGGCGCGCGAAGACCCCGCCTCTTGCGCGCACTGCGGCAGCAGGCGCATCGAGCAAGACCCGGATGTGCTCGACACCTGGTTCTCTTCGGGGTTGTGGCCCTTCTCCACGCTCGGCTGGCCCGAGCAGACTGCCGACCTGGCTTACTTCTACCCCACCTCGCTGCTCGAGACGGGTTACGATATCCTCTTCTTCTGGGTGAGCCGGATGATCATGGCCGGCCTGGAATTCACCGGGCAGGTGCCGTTCAACACCGTGTACCTGCACGGCTTGATCCGCGACGAGCACGGCCAGAAGATGAGCAAGAGCAAAGGCAACGTGGTGGATCCGCTGGTGGTGATGAACGAGATGGGCACCGATGCGCTGCGCTTCACCCTGCTGGTGGGTTCCACGCCCGGCAGCGATATCAACCTGAGCCTGAAGAAGGTGGAGGCCAACCGCAACTTCGCCAACAAGCTGTGGAACATCGGGCGCTTCGTGCTCGGCGCGCTCGACCAGGCCCCGCCCACCCCGGAGCGTGAGCCGAACTGGACCCTGGCTGACTCGTGGATCTGGGCGCGCATGCAGGAGCTGGTGCGCAGCGTGGACCGTCTCTTCGCGGCTTACCAGTACGGCGAGGCCGGGCGGCAGATCTATGACTTCGTGTGGGGCGAGTTCGCCGATTGGTATGTGGAGATCGCCAAGCTGCAACTGGCCGAGGGCGGCGAGAAGGCTTTCTGGACCGGCTATACGCTGGTACGCGTCTTCGACATCTGCCTGCGCCTGCTACACCCCTTCACGCCGTTCGTCACCGAAGAGCTGTGGGGCTACCTGAAGAAGGCCAGCCAGGCCAGTTCGGTGGCCTTTACGCCGGGGAAGGGCTGGGAAGAGGCGCTCATCGTGGCGCGCTTCCCCGAGCCGCGCCCGCTGGAAGGCTGGGAAGCCCAGACGGTGGAAGACTTCACCTTGCTGCAAGAAATTGTGCGCGGCATCCGCAATTTGCGCACCGAGAAGAAAGTGCCGCCCTCCCGCCGCATCCCCGCCGCCCTGGCCTGCGGAGACCGGCTCGCGGTGCTCAAAGCCCAGGCCGGCACCATCGCGCACCTGGCGATGATCGACCCGCAGCAGTTCAGGCTGGAGCACACCCTGGCCGAAAAGCCAAGCCCGGCGGTGTCGTTCGTCGTCGCGGGGGTAGAAATTTACCTGCCGCTGGCCGGGTTGGTGGATGCCTCGGAGGAGAAGGCGCGCCTGGAGAAGGAGTTGGCCGAGACGGCCTCGCAGGTGCTGCGGCTGGAGGCGCTGCTTGCCAGCTCCTTTGCCGAGAAGGCCCCCGCCGCGGTGGTGGAAAAAGAGCGCCAGAAGCTGGCGACCTACAAAGAAACCGCTGCCCGATTGCAGGGGCAACTGGAAGCTCTGTAAGGACTGTGCTTTAATTATTTCTGGATATTGGGGGCCTGCCCCCCAATATCCAGAAAAAGAGAGCACAATCGCTGTAAAGGCATGCCTTGATGAAACACCTGTTGAGCGCCTGGCTGGGTCTGCTGCTCCTCCTGCTCGCGGGCTGCGCCGCGCCGGCGGCGCTGCCAACCGCAACGCCCACCGCTACGGCTGCGCCAACCGATACGCCAACCGCCGCGCCCAGCCCGACCCTCACCCCCACCCAGACGCGCACGCCCATGATGACCTTCCCGCCCACCTGGACGCCGCGCCCCACCCTTTCGCCGACCATTTCGCCCACGCCGGGGCCGCCGAGGGCCGATATGAAATTGATCTTCGAGGATG
This sequence comes from Anaerolinea sp., assembly GCA_029975055.1. Taxonomy (GTDB): domain Bacteria; phylum Chloroflexota; class Anaerolineae; order Anaerolineales; family Anaerolineaceae; genus Anaerolinea. The sequence goes on along the minus strand of JARKPU010000022.1, from coordinate 9,082 downwards.
ATTTCGACGCCGCCGCGCTGGACGCAAGCAAGTGGATGCCCTGCTACCCCTGGGATAACGGCGGGTGCACCAACGACGGCAACCACGAGCTGGAATGGTACCTGCCGGGGAATGTGGAAGTGAACGGCGGCCTGCTGCGCCTGCGGGCAGATAACTCGCCGGTCACCGCGCCGGATGGGAGGAACTTCCCCTACACTTCAGGGATGGTCAGTTCCTTCCGGCGCTTCGAGTTCACCTACGGCTACGTGGAGATGCGCGCCAAAATGCCGCGCGGCAAGGGGATGTGGCCCGCCTTCTGGCTGCTGCCCGCTTCGGAGGAGTGGCCGCCGGAGATCGATATCCTCGAGGTGCTCGGCCACCAGACGGACGTGGTCTATACCACTCTGCACTACAAGCTGGAGGGGCAGCCGCACCTCTCGATCGGGCAGTCGTATGCAGGCCCCGATTTCGCGGCGGATTTTCACATCTTCGCGGTGAACTGGCGCGCGGGCGAGATTCAATGGTATGTGGACGGCAACCCGGTGTTCCGCGTGACGAACAACGTGCCCGCTCAGCCGATGTATATCCTGGCGAACCTGGCGGTGGGCGGCGACTGGCCCGGCTCGCCCAACGCGGATACGCCCTTCCCCGGTTATTACGAGATCGATTACATCCGCGTGTATCAAAGCCCCTAGGCGCGGCCGCTACTCCTCCTTTTTCTGAAAGGCCGGCTTGAGGATCGGTTTGGCGACCAGCCAGACCCCCACCACGACGAAGATGAGCGGAATCACCATCCAAAAGCCGCCGCCTTCCTGCACCTTCAGGCTGGCGATCGAGGGGTCCTTCACATAGGCGTTGACCAGGCGGGCTTTTTCCTGCTTTGAGGCCTCGCCGGAAGAATAGGCGCTCCCTAAGGGGAGCTGTCCCTGGCTGGTCTGCAGCGCCACGCGGTAGGTGCAGCCGTCGTCGTCGCAGCTTTCTTCCACCCAGGCCTCGTGGACGGCTTCCAGCTGGCGGTCGTTGAGCGTCACCAGGCCCAGCCAGGAGTTTTGCAGGTGGCAGCTTTGCGCAGTGCCTGCGCGGGTGCATTCCAGGGTGGTGACGACGCCCAGCAGATAGGAGAAGAGCAGCCCAACCCCCACGAAGATGACCGAGAGCAACAGGTGGGGGATCTCAATACTTTCGGCAAGGTTTTGGATGGCTTTCATACGCGCGTTCCAGCATCGAAACAACCTGCCGGTTGAGAGGGCTGCGGGGAGGAGAGAAAGCCCCCTGCCGCAGCCCTCCCTGCGTGCCGGGAACTATGCGAGACAGTGCTTCTAATTATCTGTACATTGTGGGGCTTGCCCCACAATGTACAGATAAAGATACCCATGGTTCTATTCGACGACGGTGACTTTGGTCATCACGTCGCCCTGGCGGACGGCATCCACCACGTCCATGCCGGCAATCACCTTGCCGAAGACGGTGTGGCGGCCGTTCAGGTGCGGCTGGGGCGAGTGGGTGATGAAAAACTGGCTGCCGTTGGTTCCGGGGCCGGCGTTGGCCATCGAAAGGACGCCGCGCTCGTGCTTGAGCGGGTTGTTCTTGACCTCATCTTCGAAGCGGTAGCCGGGGCCGCCCGCGCCGGTGCCGGTGGGGTCGCCGCCCTGGATGACGAAGTTGGCGATGACGCGATGGAACTTCACCCCATCGTAAAAGCCTTCCTTGACCAGGAAGACGAAATTGTTCACGGTGACGGGGGCATGTTCGGGGTAGAGTTCGATCTCGATCGTGCCGCGGGTGGTTTCCATCTTCACTTGATAGTGTTTCTTGGGGTCGATGGTCATCTCAGGCGGGTTTTTCCACTGTTTCACGGTTGATCTCCTTTTTTGGTAAATTATAGCTGAAAAGTTACGACTCACCCATCCTCCCCTTTATCTCCCCTCCCCCGCACCGGGGGAGGGGCCGGGGCGCCTGGGTGATTGAACGCCTGATCCCTTACTTCTTGACCGCCAGGATCGAGAACGTCTGCGGGATCATCCCGCGCAGCTCGGGCTTGAGGTGCGGGAACATCTCCCAGTAAGGTTCGGGGTGCTCGCCGAGGTGGACGACGGTGAGGCCGGCGCGGGTGAGGGCCTGGAACACGCTGGCGATGGGCCACAGGCACTCATATTTCCGCGCCTGCTTCTCGAGGGGCGTGCCGATATCTCCGATGTAGGTCTCCGGCCAGCCCACGCTCGAAGCGCAGGTGTGGAAGTAATCGGTGTTGGAGAACTGGTAATCGGGCGTATCTTGCCGGAAGAGCCAGGTGACGGGGTGGTCGTCGAACACCGAGACGCAGCCGCCCGGTTTGAGCAGGCGCGCGATGACCCCCGCCCAGCCGTCCAGGTCGTGCATCCAACACAGGGCGCCGCGCCCGGTGTAGACCAGGTCGGCGGTGCCGTTCAGGGCGGCGGGGGCGTCGAGCACGTCGCAGCGATACCACTCGGCGGGGGCGCCCAGCGCCTCGCTCGTGCGGCGGGCGTTTTCGATCTGCACGTCCGAAATATCGATGCCGATCACCTTCTTCACACCCTCGTTGAGCAGCGAGAGCGTATCTTTGCCGGAGGCGCACTGCAGGTGAATCGCCAGGCTGCAGCCGGGCAGGATGGAAGCCAGGTAGCTGCGCTCCACAGGGTGCAGGTTGCTCTTGCCCTGGCGGATGAACGCGATGGTGTCTTCCACCATGGGCGTGTACCCGTGGGCGGCGCCCTCGTTCCAGCCCCGGCGGTTGGATTCGTGGCGGGCGCGGATCTCGCGCTCGTCGGCGGCGAACGCTTCGAGGCGATCCTGGCTGGGGTCGGGTTGTTCGCTTTCGTTCATGCGGGCTCCTTATTTCATCGCTTTGCGGGTCTGCGCAACCAGGCGCAGGAAGCGGCTGACGTGCTTGAGCGGGCTGATGTGGCTGCCCTCGCCGGCGTAGATGGTGCGGATGGGCACCCACCCGAGCGAATAGCCGCCGCGGATGCAGATCACGATCATCTCCACCTCAAATTCGAACCCTCCCACCGGGCTGGCGAGGGCGGCCTCGGCCAGCCGGCGGCTGACCAGGCGGTAGCCCGATTGGTTGTCTTCGATCCGCCGTCCCGCCGCCCACGAGAAGAGCAGCCTGCCGGACGTGTTGGCAAAGCGGCGCGAGAAGGGCATCTGCGAGAAGTCGCGCGCGCCGATGATCAGGTCGGCGCCGGTTTCGCTGCGGGCCTGGAGGAACGCTGGGATTTCAGCCGGGTCATGCTGGCCGTCGGCATCGAGCGTGAGCACAGCGTCGAAGCCAAGCTCGATGGCGCGCCGGAAGCCCGCCTTGAGGGCCGCGCCCTTGCCCTGGTTGGGTTCCTGGCGCAGCACCTGCGCCCCGGCCGCCTGCGCCGCTGATGCAGTATCGTCGCGCGAGCCGTCATCCACCACCAACACGGGCAGGTGCGCCAGCGCCCCCTGGATGACCGGGGCGATGCGCTGCGCTTCGTTATAGGCCGGGATGACGGCCAGCGTGGTTGGGCAGGGGGGCATATGCGCGGGGCCTTTGGCTGTGAGATAGGTGGATTATATCAGCAACCCGCCCCGGCCCGGCGCATCGAACAGGCAGGCCAGGGTAAACACATCAAAGCGCATTTTCTATGAAATGGCAAGTCACCCACCCCAAAATCCCCGCCCTCGAGGGGGCCGGGGGGAGAGGAATGGGTTGAAAACGCATCTGGCAATTTTGATGCGTTTACCCTGACGGGCGAGCGGTTCTTATATTCTTCCTACATTTTTCAGATTTTCCATTAACACAGGCCGATTAAGATAGGGTCGAACGATGAAACGATCAACTTGACATTCAAAACAAGGCTAACCATACAACCATGGGAGGTTCGCATGATTTACCGACGCTATTCTGTTCCGAGCATTTTCGAAGAGATGAGCAACCTGCAGCGCGAGATGGAGCGCATGATGCAGGCCTTTGCCCCCGACCGCGCCCGGATGCTCTCTACCTTCCCGGCGATGAACGCCTGGACCGATGACGAGGTGGAGGTGATCACCGCCGAAGTGCCTGGGGTGGACCCCAAGGACATCGACATCACGGTCAACAACGACGTGCTGACGATCTCCGGCGAGCGCAAAGCGACCGAACAGGCTGAGGAGATCCGCTATCACCGCCGCGAGCGGGTGAACGGGAAATTCAGCCGCAGCATTCAACTGGCTTTCCCGGTGGATGCAGAAAAGGTCACTGCCGCCTGCGAGAACGGCGTTCTCACCGTGACCCTGCCGCGCGCCGAGGCCGATAAGCCTCGCAAGATCAGCGTCAAATCGGTGTAACGCGAAACCTGGAATTATTGGAGGTATGAACCATGGCTACCAAAACGATCGAAGTGAAGCAAGAAGCCCCGCTGGCTGAAGAGAAGACCGAGCGCATCCGCGACCGCCGCGTGTACGTTCCGCGCGCCGATATTTACGAGACGAAGGATGACCTGGTGGTGGTGATGGACGTTCCCGGCGCGGATGAGAAATCCATGGACATCGTCCTGGAGAAATCGGTTCTCACCATCCGGGCATTCCCGAAGTACGAACGCCCCGAGAAGCTCTCTCTGGCGTATGCCGAGTATGGCGAAGGCGATTTCGAGCGCAGCTTTGCGCTCTCGGAGGAGATCGACCGCGAGCACATCGAGGCCACCGTCAAGAACGGCGTGCTGCACCTGCGGCTGCCGAAGGCCGGCGCGGCGAAACCTCAAAAGATTGCGATCAAGGCCGGATAAGCTTCGAACGACCTTGTTGTGAAGGAATGCAAGCGAAATCACAAGGAGGTGCTTATGCCGATTACCGATTTACTTCCCTGGCGGCGTGAAAACGACCGCGCTCTGAGCCTGCGCCGACGGGAAGACCCCTTCCTGGCGCTGCAAGACGAGATGAACCGCCTGTTCGATACCTTCTTCAGCGATCCTTTCTCGGTGCGTCCCTTCCGCGAACTGGCGGGGTTCCAGGGCAGCTTTATGCCCCGGCTGGACGTGAGCGAGAACGATAAGGAAGTGCTGGTGAGTGTGGAAATTCCTGGCATGGACGAGAACGACATCCAGGTGACCTTCAACGACGGGGTTCTCGCCATCTACGGCGAGAAGCGCGCCGAGAAGGAAGAGAAAGACCGCCGCTATCACCGCGTCGAACGCAGCTACGGCTCCTTCCGGCGTGAAGTGGAAATCCCCTCGCCGGTGGAGGAGGACAAGATCACCGCGACGTTCAAGAAGGGGGTTTTGAGCGTCACGCTGCCCAAATCCAACCGGCCGGAGGTTCTCGGGCGGCACATCCCGGTGCTGAAGGGATAACAAGCCAACACGAGCCGACAGGCCGCCTGCACAAGAACGCGCGAGCAGAACATGCCCGCGCGTTCTTGCGTTGTTTTTGAAGGGTTGACAATTGATCTGGGCTATAATTTACGGCATGGATGCCACGCAGGCCATAGCTCCGCTCACTTGCACGCAGTGCGGCGGCGAGCTGCACCCCGATGAAGGCCAGGTGTTCCTCACCTGCCCGTTCTGCGGCGCCACGGTGTATCTGGATAAATCGCGCGTGGTCTTCCACTGGTACGTGGCCCCCACGCTGGATGCAGACCAGGCGGCGGCTGCGCTGAGAAGGTGGATGTCGGGCAGCGAGACGGTGAAAGACCTGGACGCGAAGTCGCAGATCAGCGGGCAGGCTTTTCGCTACTTCCCCCTGTGGTACTTCCGCTGGACGGAAGGCGGGCGCGAGCAGGTCACGCTCCAGCCGGCGGCGGCCACCTCGGTGACCGAACTGGCGCGCCTCAACCTTCCGGCAGGCGACCTGCGCCGCTACGATCCGGCGCTCGACCCGGATTCCGAACCCCCCAGCGTGCCCCTGGAGGCCGGGGTCGAGTGGTTCAAGCAGGGGCGCGCGGGCGTGCAGATCGAAGAGACGGCGCTGGTGCACGTGCCGATCTACCTGTTCAAGTACCTGTACCGCGGACAGACCTACACCGCCGTGGTGGATGCCGCCAGCGGCGGAGTCCATGCCAACATCTACCCGGCCAAAGCCGAGCTGCCCTACCGCCTGGTGGGCGGCGTGGCGGCGCTGGTCTTTTTGTGCCTGGCGCTCTTCCCCGTGGTGGGAGGGATTGTGGATAGCGAAAACGGCGCGGGGCTGGGGCTGGCGATCTGCGCGGGGGTGGGGGTCATCGCCGCGCCGTTGTTGATGGCCTGGGCGGCCTGGGTGGCAGCCAGAGTATGAGCGAGAAGGGGCTGCAGGGCTTATCCTGCCCACGCTGCGGCGGCATGGTGCCGATCCCTGAAGGCCAGGCGATCGTCATCTGCCCGTTTTGCGAGCAGCGCTCGGTGGTCAGCGGCGAGCGCGGCGTGCGGCGCTACCAGGTTCCACAGCGCGCCGGGCGCGAGCAGGCGCTCAAGGCTTTTAAAGGCTTTCTCACCAGCAGCCTGGAAATCGGCCGTGACGCGGCCAGGCGGGCCGAGGTGACCGATGTGCTGCTGGTGCACCTGCCGTTCTGGAGCGCCTGGGGGCGCGGCGTGGCCTGGGCTTTCGGCCAGCAACAAGTGGGCAGCGGCGAGCATCGCCGCTATGAGCCGCGCGAGCGCCGCGCGGTGACCGAATTGAGCTGGAACGCGGCGGCCTGCGACGTGGGCGAGTTCGGCGTGCGCCGGGTTTCGCTGGAGGGCAGGCCGCTCGAGCCGTTCAACAGCGAGGGGCTCCACCGCAGCGGGATGGTCTTCGAGCCGGTCGGGTCGGAGCAAACAGCCCTCGAAACCGCCCGCCTGGCCTTCGAGCGCGAAGTGAGCGAGAAGGTAAAGCTGAGCCGCACGGCGCAGCTCTTCACCCGCCTGCTCGGCGCGCGGTTGGGAATCGTCTATTACCCGGCCTGGGTGGTGCGCTATCTCTACCGCGGGCGTTCCTTCCAGGTGGTGGTGGATGGGTTCGACGGCGCGGTGCTTTACGGTAAAGCGCCCGGCAACGTGCTCTACCGCGCGGCGGTGCTGGTGGGCGGCATGGCCCTGGGGGCGCTGCTGGCCATCGACGTGCCCGCGGCGATCCTCTCGGCCTCCGAAAAAGGCGATATCCTGGGGGTGGCGGCGGTGGCCTTCGCGGCCGGGCTGGGGCTGATGTACGCCGGGTGGCGCAAGTTCCGCTACGGTGAGCATTACGAGTTCCACCGCTACAAAGAAAAGGCCGAGTCGGTCTTCAGTTCGGGGATGGATATGCTGGATGTGCAGGATATTCTCCGCGAGGTGGGGAGGCTGACGCGATGAGCGGCGAGATCCGCCTGATTGCGCTGGAATGCCCGCGCTGCAGCACCCCTGTGCCCGCGCAGCCCGACGAGGTGGCCTGGGTGTGCGCCCAATGCGGCCAGGGCATGCTGCTCTCCGAAGAAACCGGCGTGGAACCGCTGGAGGTGTTCTTCTCGGCGGGCATCGCGCAGAACGCCAAAGGCTCGCCCTTCTGGGTGGCGCGCGGGGCGGTGCAGAGTCTCGGCAGGCAGACCTACCGCGGCGATTCCAGCCGCGAAATGGCCGAATTCTGGGCCGTGCCGCGCCTGTTCTATGTGCCGGCCTACCGCCTGCCCGTGGAAGAGGTGGTGCAGGCAGGGGTCAGGCTGCTGCGCCAGCCGGTGCGCATGGAGCCGGGCGGCCGGGCGGCCTTTCACCCGGTGGTGATGCCCCCTGGCGACGTGCGCGCGATTGCCGAGTTCATCGTGATGAGCATCGAGGCCGAGCGTAAAGACGCCCTGAAAGAGTTGAAGTTCGAGATCAAACTCGACCCGCCCCAGCTGTGGGTGCTGTGAAATTTCTCTGATAATCGGGGCTGTTTCCCATTGGATTGAGCGTTCAACCGGGGGCTGATTACCTTTGGTGAAAAAGTTTTGCTTTCCCTGCCTGATTCTCTGGCTGTTCATGCTGCTCGCGGCGGCCTGCGAGCCCGTGCCTGCGCCGGGCCCCGCGCCGACCGCCGGCGCGGGGGATGAGCCGATCGCCGTGTACTTCACCGAGCCGGGCACGGGCGGCGATTCGCGTGCCCTCGAACAGGCCCTGCTCGCTTCGATCGGCGCGGCCCAGGCGAGTATTGACGTGGCGATGTATAACTTTTCTCTGCGCAGCGCCGCCGATGCGCTGGCCGAGGCGGCCGGGCGCGGGGTGCGTGTGCGGGTGGTGATGGACAGCGACGCGCTCGATTCCGCCGTGGTACCGCGCCTGCGAAAGGCGGGCATCGGCGTGCTGGGCGACGGGCGCGAGGGCCTGATGCACAACAAATTCCTGGTCATTGACGGGGCCGTGGTCTGGACAGGCTCGCTCAACCTGACCTCCACCGGCCTCTCGCTCGACCATAACAACTTCGTGCGCATCCGCTCGAGCGAACTGGCTGCCCTGTATGCGGCCGAATTCAACGAAATGTATGTGGATGGCCGGTTTGGCGGCGGGTCCACTCCAGCCGGCGGCACGGGCTGGCTGGAGGTGGGCGGCGCCCAGGTGCAGGCGCTCTTTTCGCCGGATGACTCTCCCTCGCGCCGGCTGGTGGAACTGGTGAACGGGGCGCAGCGCAGCGTTGACTTCCTGGCCTATACCTTGACGCTCAACGGGCTGGGAGAGGCGCTGCTCGACGCGCCCGGCAGGGATGCGGCCGTGCGCGGGGTGATCGAAGGCGAGAACGCCGATGCCGCCGGGAGCGAATATGCGGCCTTGCGCAAGGCCGGGCTGGACGTTCGCCTGGACGGGGCCGAGGGATTGATGCACGAAAAGGTGTTGATTTTGGACGGCGAGACGGTGGCGTTTGGTTCGTATAACTTCACGCGCAGCGCAGATGAAAATAACGATGAGAATATTCTGATCGTGCGCGACGCGCAGATTGCGCGCCTGTTCCTCGAGGAGTTCGAGCGCATTTACAGCGCGGGTCGTTGAGTCTTTGTAGGGTGCGCTCGATCGTTGAGCGCACCCTCTTGAACCGGTGCGGTCCAAAGCGACCGCACCCTACGCGGTGAGTGCGCCAATTTGAACTGGTGCGGTCCAAAGCGACCGCACCCTACGCGTTGAGCGCACCAATTTGAACCGGTGCGGTCCAAAGCGACCGCACCCTACGCGTTGAGCGCACC
>JARKPU010000031.1 GCA_029975055.1 Anaerolinea sp. | reverse complement strand
AGCTACGCGATGCTATTGCAATGCGTAAAATATGTAATGGGCAGCAGGTAAGCTGGCGGAGGCATTGGTAGGATGGATGGCTGGTGTGAAGGCGGGCACCGTGTGGGACCGGCCTTTGAGGATGAATTTGCCGATTCGCTTGCGATGAGGCGCCTGCATGGCGAATGGACGCTGGGCGCCCAGCAACGCACCTTCAGACCGCCTTTTGACGTATACGAGACGGATCAGCACATTGTGATCAAGGTCGAGATTGCCGGCATGCAGGAAGAGGATTTCGATATTTCCCTGGATGGGCATCTCTTGACCATTAGCGGCATCCGGCGCGATACGCCCGGCAAGCTGGCTTATCAGCGTATGGAAGTCAATTATGGTGAATTCCACCTGGACATCCGGCTGCCCCATATTGTAAAGGAGGAGCAGGTCGAGGCGAGCTATGATCGGGGCTTTTTATTGGTGTCGGTGCCCCGGCAACCGCAGCAGCGCAGGATCCCTGTTTCGCCGGCGGGCGAATAGGCTCCCAAGCTGTCCCGGCCGCTCTTGATGATGGATTTATCTGTGATTGTGGGCTATGCCCCAAGGGATCTGGTTGAGAACGCATGAAACCTGACAAAGTAGATAATGAAAGCGGTTCCCCGGCAGTCCCAGAGATTCTGCCTGTTCTGCCGCTCAAGAATACGGTCATCTTCCCGATGACCCTGCAGCCGCTTATTGTAGGCCAGCCGCGCTCGATTCAGTTGGTGGATGAGGTCGTGGTCGCCGATCGGCTGGTGGCCCTGGTGGCCCTCAAGAACGAGGGGACCGAGGAGCCCATGCCCGACGACCTCTATCAGGTGGGCACTATGGCGATGATCCACCGCCTGGCCAAGGCGCCCGATGGGACCACCCGCCTGATTATCCAGGGGTTGGAGCGCATCCGGCTGACCGAGTACACGCAGACTGCTCCCTATATGAAAGCGCGGGCGGAGGCTATGCCCGAGCCGCGCGAGGAGGGCCTGGAGATCGAGGCCCTGACGCGCAACGTCTCCGAGCTGTTCCGGAAGCTGGTGTCTTTGGTTTCCTACCTGCCGGAAGAGCTGGCCATGGCTGCGCTTTCGACGGATGACCCGCGGCAACTGGTCTACATGGTCGCCACGGGCGTGCGCATGTCGCTGCCCGATGCTCAGGAGATCCTGCAGATTGAGGGGCTGCGGGGCAAGCTGCAAAAGCTGAGCACCGTGCTGGCCCGCGAAGTCGACGTGCTCGAGCTGGGCAAAAAGATCCAGAGCGAGGCCCAGGGCGAGATGGAAAAGGCGCAGCGCGACTATTTGCTGCGCGAGCAACTCAAGGCCATCCGCAAAGAGCTGGGCGAAGAGGACGAGCAGGCCGTCGAGGTGCGCGAGCTGCGCGAAAAGGTGGAAAAGGCCGGCATGCCGGAGGAGGCCAAGCAGGAGGCGCTGAAGGAGCTGGATCGCCTGTCCAAGATGCCCACGGCGGCCGCCGAGTACTCGGTGATTCGCACCTATCTGG
>JARKPU010000014.1 GCA_029975055.1 Anaerolinea sp. | reverse complement strand
ACACCCGCATGGTCGAGGCGATCCAGGACTGCCAGGTGGTGATCGGTGGCGGGATGGGGATGGGCGCCTATGACGGCTTGAAACGCAATAAACTCACCCCGATTTTGACCAACCTGGAAGAGATCGACCAGGCTGTGCAGGCCTACCTCGCCGGGACACTCACCCACCAGGAAGACCTGCTGCACTGATGGCCCTGTCCACCGATTAGACGTTGCGAAAAAATCGACCCGCTTAAAAAAATCCTGGCACGCCGGTCGAGTCAGTCTTATCTGCCAACCACATGACGCCGAGAACACCGCATGAGCGCTGCGCAAACGTTTCTCAACATTATCCTGTTGAGCCTGGTCGCCGGATTGGGCACCGGGCTGGGTGGGCTCATTGCAGTGATTCGCAGGACTGGCAGGCGCTCCTATGGCTTGTTGATTGGCATCACCTCCGGCGTGATGCTATCGCTGTCCTTTCTTGAGCTGGTCAACGAGGCTTGGGAGCTGAGCGGATACCTGACCGCGACGGTTGGTTTTGGAGTGGGGGCCACTTTCATGCTGGTGCTGGACTACCTGGCGCCGCACATGCGCTTTGGCGAGCTGGAAGTGCTTTCCAAAAGTGCGATGGGCGAAGAGAACGACCACAGGCCTTTTCACTTCCGGCGCAGGCGATTTCGAGGATTTCACATCCAGGGCGAGCAAATGGACAGGCGATTGGTTCGCACCGGCCTGCTCCTGGCGGTGGGCATCACCATTCACAATATCCCCGAGGGCATCGCGGTCGGAGCCGGTTACATGCACACTCCGCAGTTTGGGATGTTCATCGCCACCGCCATCCTGTTGCACAACATCCCAGAAGGCATCGCCACCGCGTTGCCCCTCTGCAAAGGTGGGGTCTGTCGCTGGGACGCCTTCCGGGCGGCTTTTCTTTCCGGTCTGGCCGAGCCAGTCGGCGCGATCCTGGCCGGGCTATTCTTGTCCACCTTCCAGAGCATGGTACCCGCTGCGTTGGCCTTCGCCGGCGGCGTGATGGTCTTTATCACCCTGGATGAGCTGATTCCCACCGCCCGCGAACACGGTCACCAGCATTACACTGCCCTGGGCATTATCCTGGGCGCCGTGTTCATCTTCCTCCTCTCCGGGGTGATGGGAGTATAAATCGGCGGAGGCAAGCGACCATCTTTACGTGAGGCGTGAAATGGCAATCTTAGAAGCGTTGCTCGAACAGATCGCACCGGGGAAAACCCCTGTTCGCCACCTGGCCATTGGCGTACACTGGACGGCGGTGTGCAGCCGGGGCTGTGGCCTGGCTTCCTCGCTGGTCGGAGAAGGACCGCACGGGCACACCCCCATCCGCGACGTCGGCCAGTTGCACACCTGGAGCGCCGAGGAGCTGGCCGGGTGGGTTCAATCAGACAACCTGCTCGAGGCGAGTATCGGGATGGCAGCGATCAATTCGCTGCTCGATGCGCCGGAGCGAGGGATGCAGGAAATCAACGCCGCCGAGATCATCGCTCGGCAGAGCGCCGGGAAGAACCTGGCCGTAATTGGCCATTTTCCCTTCGTCGATCGCCTGCGCGCCGCCACCCGCAATCTGTGGGTGATCGAAAAACGACCAGCCGAGGGCGATTACCCCGAACAGGCCGCCGGCCTCTACCTCCCCCAGGCGGACGTGGTCGCGATCTCTGGAACCACGTTGATCAACCACACCCTGGAGCCTTTATTGGCGCTCTGCCCGCGCGAGGCCTTCGTGGTTCTGCTGGGTCCGAGCACGCCGCTCAGCCCACTCTTCTTCGACTATGGCGTTGACCTTGTCTCCGGAGCGCAGGTAGTTGACGAGGCGGCGGCTATGCTGACCATCCAGCAGGGCGCCATCTTCCCGCAGGTCAA
>JARKPU010000002.1 GCA_029975055.1 Anaerolinea sp. | reverse complement strand
GCACCCTTCGGGGTTTGTAGGGTGCGGCCGCTTTGGGCCGCACCATCTTTTACTGGCAAAATGGTGCGGTCATACTATCGACCGTACCCTACAAGAAGAGAAAATGGTGCGGTCATAAAATCGACCGCACCCTACAAGAAGAGAAAATGGTGCGGTCACAAAACCGACCGCGCCCCACAAGAAGAAAAAGGGGTGCGGTCATGGAATCGACCGAAATGCAAACCCGGGGGGATTCCCCCCCCCGGGCTTCGTTATTGGAACCTATAATTCTTGCTTTTGAAACACCAACAATGAAATGCCCAGGAACACCGCCGAGGCGGCCAGGGCGATCCATAACGGCAGGAAGCTGGGCACCGGAGCCCCGGTCATCACGTTCATGGCGATCGACGGGTAGGCGTTCCCGCCGACCGGGATTGCCAGGGTCCAGGGCACAAAGCGCGCCAGGGGCGGGTAGAAGGACATGATGATGTTCTGCCCGAAGAGCACCGCCAGCGGGATGCCGATGACCGGCGCGGTCTGCTCGAATAAGACTCCCATCAGCAGCGTGAGGGTCAGATAGAACAGAAGATTAACGGCGTGAACGCCCAGCGCGGCCAGGAACGCCGGTACCGAGAGCGTTATCCCCACGATGAATGTGGTGATGAGGTAGGCGATCACGCCCTGCACGAGGATCATTGTCACGACGAGGCCCAGCAGGTTGGCGAGCAGCTTGGAAAGGATGAACGCGGCGCGCGAGACGGGCTTGGAAAGCACCCAGGCTGCCGTGCCGGAGCGCTTCTCGCCGACCACGGCACTTTGCATGACGATGCTCACCCCGATGGCCCCGACCAGCCCAAGGAAGATATTGAAGATCATGACCGAGTTATCCAGCGAGGTTTCAGACTTGGGGACCGAGATGGCGACGAAGAAGTAAATGAGGTTGATCGAGAGCGTCCAGATGATGATCTGCGCCCACCAGCGCCGTGTCTTGAACCAGCGGCCGAGTTCGCCGCTGAGAACATTTTCTAATCCACGGCTCCAGCCTGCGCCGAGGACGGGGATCATTTTGCTATTTCCGGTTGCCATGAGAATCTCCTTCCACGATGCGCAGGAAGACCTCTTCCAGTTCGTGGGCTTTGAGGTGGAAATTGGTCACAACGACGTTTTCATCGGCCGCCAGCATGCGGAAGAGCCCGTTCTCGGCGGCGGATGCGTCGGAGACTTGGATGACCCATTCCGTCACGCCGTTGTGCGATTTGGTAAGTACATTACTCACCCAGGGCTGGGCGCTGACGTGCTGGTAAAGCGCCTGCGGGCTGCCCTTGAGGTGCACCTCGTAGGCGGTGCCTTCGCCGCCAGCCAGCAGCGATTCGATCGATCCGGAGGCCACCAGCTCGCCGTGGTTGAGGATGGCCACCGTGTCGCTGACGCGCTGGACGTCATCCAGGATGTGCGTGCAGTAGAAGATGGTGGTGTACTTGCGCAGGCGTTCCATCACCTCCAGGACGTCGCGGCGGCCCATTGGGTCGAGCGAGGCGGCGGGTTCATCGAGGATGAGCAGGTCGGGGTAGTTGACCTGGGCCTGGGCGATGCCCAGCCGCTGGCGCTCACCGCCCGAAAAGCCCTTGATCGGCCGGTCGGCTTTGTCTTCCAGCCCGACCAGCGTGAGGGTTTCGGCCACGCGCTCGTTGATCTCTTTCTGCGGGCCCTTGAAGAAGAAATGGGCCGTATAGTTGAGGATTTCGCGGGCCGTCATATATTCGTAGAAGCGCGGGTCTTGCGGCAGGTAGCCGATGCGCGAGCGGATGGCGACCGAGTCGCGCACCGTATCCAGCCCGAAGATGCAGGCCGAGCCGGCGGTTGGGTTGATCAGGCCCAGGAGCAGCTTGATGGTGGTCGTCTTTCCGGCGCCGTTGGGCCCCAGGAACCCGAAGATCGAGTTCTTGGGAACCTGCAGGTTCAGGTTTTTGAGCGCATCCACCTTTTTGTAGGATTTGCACAATCCTTGCGTGTCGATCACATATTCCATGGTGTTCCTCTTTCCAGGCCGAATGAGTGATTCCCCCGAAAGTGCTGGTTTCTGCAGATTGTGGAGCGAGCACCGCAATCTGCAGAAAGGCTGTAACCCGCGCCCCCCAGACAGTGTAGCAAAACCGGGCGTCGCGCGCATCGGGTTAATGTACTATTTATGTTTGGTTGTTCCCTCCATTTGAGCAGTTCCCTATTCATCGCGGACGGCGACCGACCAGCCGGATCCAACCAGGCAGCCGGCGAGCAAGCCGAACAAGGAATTCACGATGCGGGCGGCCCATAAACCCTTGCGCGGCGCTGGGCGGTCGGGCTGCGGCTCGGGCGCATCGCAGGCGGCGATGACCGGCTCGGGTTCGACGGTTTCGGTTTCGGCTTCGATCATCTTCACCATATGCCCATCTCCACAATTGCGCGGGTTTGATATCTACCGTCCAGTGTACGCTTGCGCGTGGAGCGGGTCATCATCCGAATGGATTAACTGACCGGGTTAATACACTTCGCCGGTGGATGACCCTTTTGGGTCATTGCAGCCCATTCATCCACTGCCTGGGCTCTGCGGGCGGGGATGGAAGTTTCTCCATCCGGGTACTAGAAACCTGCCCGGCGGCCCCGTACAATGCCTCTAGCGTAGATCACCCGGCGCGGCGCCGGGCTTGAGCGAAGGCGGGCTGCATGCACTTAACGGTAGAGATGCTTCTTCCATTGGCGGGTATCCTGGCGGGGACGCGGCTGGCCGCGGCCGCCAGCAGGCGGTTAGGCTTGCCGGCCGTGTTCGGCGAGCTTTGCCTGGGGTTCCTGGTGGGGCCTGCCGTGTTGAACTGGCTTCACCCCTCCGAGACGATGAACTTCCTGGCCGACCTGGGCGTCATCTTGCTCATGTTCATCGCCGGGCTGGAAACAGACCTTCAGGCGCTCAAACGTGTGGGCAAGGCTTCCTTCCTGGCTGCCGCCGGCGGGGTGATTTTACCGCTGGCGGGCGGGTTCGGGCTGGGGGCGGCCTTTGGCCTGCCTGCGGCGCACGCGCTCTTCCTGGGCGCGGTGTTGACGGCCACCAGCGTGAGCGTTTCGGCGCAGACCCTGCGCGAGCTGGGCAGGCTGCGCTCGATCGAAGGGGCCACCACCATCAGCGCGGCCATCATCGACGACGTGCTGGGGGTGATCGTCTTCGCCGGGGTGATGAGCCTCAACTCGGGCGGCAACCTGCTGCTCACGCTGGGGCGCATGGCGCTCTTCCTGCCGGCGGCCTGGCTGCTTGGCAACCTGCTGCTGAGGCAAATCGTCCGCCTGGAACGGCGCTTGAAACACCACGAGGCCACCCTGGCGGTGATTGTGGCGCTCCTGCTCGCCTATGCCTGGGCGGCCGAGGAACTGGGCAGCGTGGCCGCCATCACCGGGGCCTATCTCCTCGGCGCGGTGGTGAGCCGGCACGTGGACCATGCACACCCCATCCATGCCGGGTCGGCGGCGCTTGGGTATGGGTTCTTCATCCCGGTGTTTTTCGTGAACATCGGCTTGCAGGCCAGGCTCGAAGGGTTGACGACCGCCCCGCTGCTCACCGGCAGCCTGGCGGCCGTTGCCATCGCCAGCAAGGTGATCGGCTCGGGGCTGGGGGCGCGCATCGCGGGCCTGCCGGGCAGGGCATCTCTGCAGGTGGGGGTGAGCATGGTCTCGCGCGGAGAGGTGGCCCTGGTGATCGCCGGAGCCGGGCTGGCGGGCGGGCTGCTGGATGCGAAGACCTTTTCCGCGCTGGTTATCGTCACCCTGGCGACCACGCTGGCCACCCCGCCGCTGCTGCGCCTGTGTTCCAGCGCGCCCGGGGTGGAAGCCCCGCTCGAAAGGCCGTTGATTACCCCCGCCCCGGCGGAAGCGCGCCACGACTGGGCGCTCGATAAGCAGGTTTAATTGCCCACTGCACCAAGCGGGTCACGCGGCCGGGCCGGTGCGCCCGGGGCTGGACTTCCGTTGCAGCAGCTGCATCAACAGCTGGGAGCGATTTTCCAGCCCCATCTTCTGCAGGATGTGGGAGATGTGGGTGCGCACGGTCGTCTCGCTGATGTGCAGATGGGCGGCGATCTGGGGGTTCGAACTGCCTTCTTCGATCAGCCTGAGAATTTCCTCTTCCCGTTGAGTGAGGGGTTCGATGAGCGCGGAGGCACCTGCGCCACGGTTCTGGCGCAGGCTGCTGGCGAGTTTACCGGCTGCCGAAGCCGAAAGGTAACTGCGGCCCTGGCTCACCTCGCGGATGGCGCGCAAAATCTCCTCGCGCTGCGAGTCCTTCAACAGGTAGCCCAGCGCGCCGGATTGAATGGCCTGCGCCACCTTTGCTTCTTCCTGCGAACTGGTAAAAAAGAGCACGCGCGCCGCCGGCTGGACTTTCAGGATGTTTTCAAGCACCTGGATGCCGTCCATATCGGGAAGATACAGGTCGAGGATGGAGACATCCGGCGAGTGCTCCTGGGCGGCGCGGATTGCATCGCGGCCGTTGACCACTTCGGCCACAATCTCCATATCGGCTTCATCCTCGATGCAGACACGCAGGGCATCGCGGATCAGCGGATGGTCATCCGCCGTGAGGATGCGAATCAAGCTCAACCTCCTTCTTCCCGGCCTGTACCCCCGGCAAATTGACCGACACGCGAATAGTCGTCCCCTGGCCGGGGGCCGACTCAATTTGCAAACTGCCTCCCAGCCGCTCGGCCCGTTCGCGCATGCTCTGAAGCCCGATGCCGCCGTTGGCGACCTTTTCGGGTGAAAACCCCTTGCCGTTATCGGAGATGCTCAGTTCGGCCCAGGTGCTTTTGCCTGCAAGGCGCACCTGCACGGCGCTGGCATTGGCGTGCTTGAGCGCATTGTTCAAGGCTTCCATGGCGATGCAGTACAGCTCGGCTTCCCACTTCGGCGGCCAGAAGGACCCTTCGGCCACGTCCAGCACGGCGTCGATCCCGGCGCGGGTTTCGACTGCGTCCAGGCGGTTGCGCAAGGCCTCCACCAGCCGGATGTCTTCCAGCGGCACCAGGCGCAGTTCATAGAGCAGCAGGCGCATCTCTTTGAGCGATTGGCGCGCCGATTGGTCGATTTTGTCCAACATCTCCATGGCTTTTCGCGCCTGGCCCTGCTCCAGGCGGTTGCGCAGGATGCTCACGTAGAGCGACAGGCTGTGCAGCGACTGGGTAACCGAGTCGTGCAGGTCGCGCGCCAGGCGGCGGCGCTCGCCCTGGACGGCCCGTTCCTCGAGGATCTGGCGCAGGCGCGCGTTTTCGAGGATGATGCCGATTTGCTCCGCGATGATGGAAAAGTAGGATATATCTTCCACCGAAACGTGGTAAGAGGCCCGCCAGAATACCTGGAGCAAGCCGGTGACCACTTCGTTCAGGCGGATCGGCGCGGCCAGGTAGGTGGTGAAGCCCGTCAGCCGCAGGGCTTCGGGCAGGCGTTCATCGTGCGGCAGATCGTTGGTGACGAGCGGCTTGCCTTCGATCAGCCAGCTGCCCGGCAGTATCGCCAGAGCTTCCTGCGTGCCCGGGGGCAGGCCGATGCTGCCGGTGGAATAGAGCGCATCGCTGCGCGCCTCGTGGATGCAGGCCGCGTCTGCGCTCATCATCTGGCAGATGCGCTGAAGCATCTGCGTGAGCACCTCGTCGGTCATCCCGGATATTTCCTTGTTGAGCAGCACGTCATAGAGGGTATACAGCTTGCGGCTCTGCATCGAAACCTGTTCGACGAGGTTGGCCTGCATCTCTCTGAGTTTCTGCTCGGCCTGCTGGCGGGTGTGAATTTCTCCTTCCAATTGTTGGATGGTGGTCAGGTATTCCTGCGTGCGAAGCGCCACGCGCCGCTCGAGGTCGGCATTTGCCAGTTCCAGGGCAAGCTGCATTTGTTTTTGCTGGGTGATCTCGTGAATCACCACCAGCAAGCCGACCGGCTCGCTGCCGATGCCCTCCAGCCCGGAAGGGTGTATTTCAAAATACCTGCGCTGGGGGGCGTCGAGGTTGAATTCGCGCACGCCTTCCAGATGCCGCAAGTCTTGAAAAGCCTCTTGAAGCTCTTGCGGGACGAACTGTGCCAGTGAAAGCCCGATGGGGTTGCCGGAAAAATGGAAGAATTGCGCGGCTTTCGCATTGTAATCAACCAGCAGGTTGTTCGCATCCAGCACAATGACTGCGTCATCCAGGCTGTCGAAGAGCGCGTCGCGCGCCGCCGGCGACAGGGCGACGAGGTGAAAGCGCAGCAAGCCATATCCTACCAGAACGCTGGAAACGATCAGCGCATACACGATGATATCCAGGTGAGGGATCGGCTGCAGCCCGGCCAGGTAGAGCGTGACGATCAAGATCGTCAGCAGGCTGCTGGCGAGCATCAATCCAGACTGCTTGCGATAGAGCAAATGCGGCGAAAGCAGGTATTGCACCAGCCAGAATGCAGAAACCAGGAATGAAAAGAAGGTGTAGCCCATGTGCAGCCAGTAGATGGGGCCGCGCTCGAATTGGAGCACGAAGAAAGGCCCGCCGGCATTCACACTGACGCTGCTGTAATGGAGGTGGTGGAGGGGGTTGGTCCATACGCCGAGAAGGACAACCACGGGGATGATCCAGATCAACCAGAAACGCCTTGGCCGCAGCCACTTGAGGTGGTTGGTGTAATGCAGCGAAAGGGCCAGCCAAAAGCCCGGCAGCCAGGCCACCCCCAGATATTCGAGCCGGATGCACGCCAGCATGTTCTCGATGGTCGTGCTGCTCAATTCCAGGCCGTAGCCGAACGCATAAATGGCCGTGCTCATCAGCGCGCCCGCCAGGAAGACCGCCCCAGACGCGGGCCGCCGCCGCCAGGCGAAGATTGCCAGCAGAGCGCAGATGAGCGCCCCGAAAATCGCCACCGAAACCAGGATCAGGCGCAGCATAAGACCATTTTAACCCCAGTTCTCAACACTGCGTTGATAAAAATCCACGCCAGTGTGGATGTAAACCGTCTGCCGGATGGTTATCCTTCATAGCAGACCGCTTTCCAGGTGGGAAATCTATGTTGCGGCAAACCAAAACCATGCAAACCGTTTACTTAGTTGCCCGAGCAGGGCTGTGGCGCACAGCCCTCGAGTCATTCCTCAATGCCATTCCGGGCCTGGATGTAAAGGTCGAGACGGGTGACCTGGAAGGGCTGCCGGAACGGTTAGCTGAAGGCGCCCCTCAGGCGCTCCTGCTGGAAGCAGAATTGTGTGGCAGCCGGTTGACGCAGCTGCTCGAACAAATCCACGCGAAATTCCCGGAGGTGCATCTGATCGTACTTGCAGACACGGCAGTTCAATATCGGCTGGCGGAATCCACCGGGATAGGTCACGTTCTGATGAAATCGATGCTGCATCACCGGCTGGACACGCTTCTTATCACTCACTTAAGAAAGTAGGGCAGGGGTTTTCAGCTTCCGGCGGGGAAGGCAGCTCTGCTCTTCAGCACAGATCGTAAAGCTAAACTCTATTGTTTTCGGTCAGGAGGGAATCCGTATGAACCATCCATCCAGGCAACTTCAATTCAGCCGTCCGAACGTGCTGCGCGTGCTTGGCGTCCTCGTGATGATCATCATGCTCACGCTCGTGCGGTTTGAGGCCGTTCAGGCGTTGTTCGATAATGGCGGTTTTGAATCCGGTGGTTTGACCAGCTGGACGGAATCGACGTTCTACAACCCCGGTTTATTATGCACCACCGGCGGGAGCTGCATCAATCGCTCTGCCGGCGGGACCGACAAAACCTATGTGGTGGGCACGGCAGGCGGCGGCGCGATGTCGCAAACCGATGCCCATTCGGCCGTGCGCTTCCCGCGCTTTGGCGATTACTCGGCGGTGGTGAATTACGAGGGCTCTTCCAACAACGCCAACTCGTTGAAGCAGACGACCACCGTCACATCGGACGATGTGGATGTGGACGGAAAAGTCCACGTGCGGTTTGCCTATGCCCCCGTGCTGGAGAACCCCGGCCACGGCGCGACAGAGCAGCCTTTTTTCTATATCGGTGTGAAGAACATCACCAAGGGCGGCGCGATGCTCTATGATAAATTTGCCTTTTCGGGGCAGGCGGGCGTTCCCTGGCAGGGATCTTACGTCCTGTATACCGACTGGCAAATTGTGGATATCGCCCCCGGGGCGGGCCAGCTGGATGTGGGCGACACGATCGAACTGGAAGTGATCGCCGCCGGCTGCTCTGCGGGCGGCCATTACGGTTATGTGTATGTGGACGCCTTCGGCGCGTTCATCCCGGGCCTGTCCATCTCGGCCACCGGCCCGGCTTCGGTGAGCCGCACCCAGAACATCACCTACGAATACACCTGGGCCAACACGGGCAACGTTGCGATTGACAACGTCGTGCTCACCTCGGTTGCCCCGGCGAATACCACGTATGTTTCCAACGACGCGGGCTGCACCAACAGCAGCGGCACGGTGACGTGCAACCTCGGTACAAAGGCCCCGGGGGCCAATGGAACGGTGCATATCACCTTCAACGTCGGGATGGGCGCTTCGGGAAGCATCAATCACGGGAATTATTCGATCGCCGGCACGGGCTTCGCGCAGATCATCGGCCCGCTGGTGACGACCACCGTCAACCCGGATTTCCCGCCTTCGGGCTTCACCAGCGGCACGCCCGCCAGCGGCACCTATGGCGCGCCGTATAGCCACGACTTCGACGCCGACGGCGTCCCTGCGCCGACCTACAGTGTGTATACCGGTGCCGTGCCCCCTGGTTTGACCCTGAACGCTGTTTTGGGCGTGCTTTCCGGTACGCCGACCGCGGCCGGTACGTACAACTTTACCATCCGTGCTTCGAACCTGGTGGGGTATGCCGACCAGGCCTATTCGATCACCATCAACAAAGCCAATACCAGCGCGAGCGCCTCGCGCTCGGTGACCTCGCCGGTTTACGGCCAGCCGGTGTACCTGACGGCCACCGTTTCGGCGGTCGCTCCGGCGGCCTTCACGCCCGCCGGGCAGGTGCAATTTTATGTGGATGGCGCGCCCTTCGGCGCCCCGGTGAGCCTCAGCAGCGGCACGGCCTCCAGCCAGACGTGGACCACCCTCTCCGCTGGCGACCACACCTATTCGGCGGTGTACCTGGGGGATGCAAACAACAACGCCAGCAGCACCGCCTCGAGCGGGGTGCACATCAACCAGAACAGCACCACCACCGGCGTGGTTTCCTCCGCTGCCACCAGCGTATACGGGCAGCCTCTGCGCCTGACGGCCACCGTTGACGAAGTGCTGCCCTCGGTGGTGAATCCGGCGGGCCAGGTGCAATTCTATGTGGATGGCTCTGCCCTGGGCAGCCCGGTGGCGCTCGATGCCTCGAGCCAGGCTGTCACAGCCGACCTGCACACGCTCCTTCCCGGCGGGCATCTGCTGGTGGGGGCGCACACCTTCTCGGCAGCTTACCTGGGCAACAGCAACACGCTTTCCAGCGCCGCCGGCACAATGAGCCAGACGGTCAACCCGGCGCCGACCACCGTCACCATCACATCCAGCGAGAACCCGACGGTGTATGGCACATCGCTGCAGATGACCATCAGCGTGACGGCCAACGCCCCCAGCATTGCCATTCCGGCCGGGCAGGTGCGGCTATCGATCGACGGCGTCCCGTTCGGGACGAGCATGACCCTGAACGGCTCCGGGCAGGCCACGCGCACGGTGCCTTACCTTAACCTCTGGCCGGGCAACCACGCCATCACCGCCGTGTACACCCCCGCCGACCCGGCGCAGTTCGTCGGCAGCAATAACAACGCCGCCCCGTTGCAGCAGGTGGTCAACAAGGCCAACCCGGTCTTTACCATCACGCCCAGCGTGAGTTCGCCGATGGCGACCCAGCCCGTGAGCTACAGCGTGGTGGTGGGGCCTTCGATGCCCACCCAGGGCACGCCCACCGGTACGGTGCGCTTCTATGTGGATGGGAATCCCGTGGGCGGGCAGGTGACGCTGGATGCTTCCGGCAAGGCGTCCATCCCGCAGGCGGTCGAGTTCTCCGCGGGCGACCATACCGTCACCGTCAGCTACAGCGGCGATGATTACTTCCTGAGCGTTCCGGTTTCGCCGGCCCTCAACCAGTCGGCTGCCAAAGCCGGTTCGACGGTGAGCATCCTTTCGGTGGATCCGACCGCTTCGGTGGTGGGCCAGCCGGTGACCGTGAGCATCCAGGCGACCCCTGCGGCCCCGGCGACCGGCGTTCCCTCCGGCACAGTGACCGTCTCGAACGGGGTGGATACCTGCGAGGTCACTTTGAACGCCTCGGGGGCCGGTTCCTGCCAGCTCGAGCCGACCGGCCCGGGCAGCCCCGACCTCACCGCCAGCTACGCGGGTTCGGCGAATTTCCAGGCCGCTGTTTCGGCGCCGTTTGCCGGGCCGGTGGTCTCCAAGGCCGATTCCGCCGTCGCGATCCTCGGTTTTGCTCCCTCAAGCCCTGTGGTGGGCCAGCCGGTGACCTTCACCTTCGCGGTGACGCCGGTCGCCCCGGGGTGGGGCAGCCCAACCGGTCTGGTGACCATCTCGGACGGCAACGGCCATTCATGCTCGGCGCCCGTCTCGGCCGGAAGCTGCCAGATCACCTTCGACGGCTCAGGCCCAACCCAGATGTCGGCCGCCTATGAAGGCGACGCGAACTTCAACGCTTCCAGCACC
The DNA here is from genome assembly GCA_029975055.1 of Anaerolinea sp. GTDB lineage: Bacteria > Chloroflexota > Anaerolineae > Anaerolineales > Anaerolineaceae > Anaerolinea. Next base: position 166,674 of record JARKPU010000002.1, on the reverse strand, counting down.
TCGGCGGCTGTGGCCGGGCCTGCGGTTGCAAAAGCCTCCACCAGCCTGGCCCTGGCTTCATCGGCCACGCCCTCGGTCTATGGGCAGCCTCTCCAGTTCACGGCCACGCTTTCGGTGACGGCTCCCGGAGCCGGCGCACCAACCGGTTTCGTGCAATTCACGATCGACGGGGTGAACTTTGGCGACCCCGTGGCGCTCAGCGGCGGCAGCGCCGTCTCTGCGCCTGTGGCGGATTTGGCCGTGGCGGCGCACACCATCGGCGCTGCCTACCTCGGCGATGCCAACTTCGCGGTTGCTTCGGCCTCTGCCGTCAACCAGGTGGTGAACAAGGCCGATACGACCCTGGTGTTAAGCTCGAACCTCAACCCCTCACCCTACGGCCTCTCGGTGTTGATCACCGCCACGCTGACCGGCAACGCGCCCAGCCAGGCCATTCCGGCCGGCGGCACCGTGCAGTTCATTGTGGACGGGGTGAATTACGGCGCGCCGGTGGCCGTGGATGCTTCGGGCAAGGCTTACAAGCTCCTGCCCTATACGGCGCTGTGGGTGGGCACGCACACCATCACCGCGGTTTACAGCGGCGATGCCTCCTTCAACGGCAGCAACAACTTCTCATCGCCGTTCTCCCAGGTGGTCGAGAAAGGCCTCCTGGTGGTGACCCTGACGCCCACGGTTGAATCGCCGGTGTTTGGCCAGCCGTTCGGCTTCAGCGCCGGGGTAGCCGGAGACGGCGCCAATAACCCCAAGCCGACCGGCACGGTGCAGTTCGTGGTGGACGGGGTCAACCTGGGCGCGCCGGTCACGCTGGACGCGGCCGGTTCGGCGGCCTCGGAGATGATTTCGACCCTCGCCGTGGGGCCGCACACGCTCGCCCTCGTCTATTCAGGCGATGATTATTACAAGGCCTCGACCGTGACGGTTCCAGATGGCGTTGTGGTCGGCAAGGCCAGCGTCAGCGCGACGATTTCGGGCTTCAACCCGGCCGCGGCCGTGGTGGGCCAGCCGGTGACGGTGAGCTTTGGCACGGTGGTGCTCAACCCCGGCGCGGGCACGCCCACCGGCACGATCACCATCAGCAATGGGACGGATTCCTGCACGGCGCCGGTGAGTGCGGGCAGCTGCGACCTGGTGACTACCAGCGCCGGCAGCACCCAGCTGAGCATTGCCTACAGCGGGGATGCGAACTTCAACCCCCAGGCTGCTTCGACGCCGCAAGCCGGGCCTGAGATCAGCCCGGCCAGCGTGACGGTGGAAATCACCGGCACATCCGCCGGGCCGGTGGTGGTGGGCCAGCCCTATACGATCTACGCGCAGGTGAGCCCCGTGGCCCCTGGGACGTTGATCCCGGCCGGTATGACCATCACCCTTGGCAACGGCACCAACACATGCATCGCCACCATCCAGCCGGATGGCAGCGCTTCCTGCAGCATCACCCCCACCTCGGCGGGCGCCCAGAACCTGAGCGCATCCTTCACGGGCGCGCCGAATTACGCCGACGCAACCTCCGCGGCCTTCTCTGGCCCGGTGGTCGGCCCGGCCTCCACAACTACCAGCCTGGTCAGCAGCATCAACCCGGTGGTGGAAGGGGCGGCGGTGCGCTTCACCGCCACGGTGCTCACCGTGGCGCCGGGTAGCGGCACGCCTGCCGGGCAGGTGCAGTTCAAGATTGACGGCGTGGACGCCGGGGCGCCGGTGGCGCTGGTGAACGGCGTGGCCGCGGGGCCTGAGGTGACCAGCCTGACGGTCGGCACGCATGCCGTCACCGCGGTGTACCTGGGTAACGCGAACTACAGCACCAGCACCTCGGCGGCGTTCTCGCAAAAGGCGGTGACCGGCAGCCTGGGCGGTATCATCACACCCTCGGCGGGCGGCACCCTCACCTATCACGGCACGCAAGACGGCCTGCCGGTGACCACGACCATCGTAATCCCGGCCGGGGCGGTGAGCGAGAACGTTACGCTGGTCTTCCACCAGTTCTACAACTCGCTGCTCACCCCGCCGGCAGGCAAGGCGTTCGTCGCCAGCTTCACCGTTGATGCTTACATCAACGGCGTGCTCCAGCCCAGCCTGGCCTTCCTCAAGCCGGTGACCTTCACCATGAGCTACAATCCGAAGAACTGGAAAGAAAGCGACATGGGCATTTACGCCTGGAACGGCAGCCAGTGGAATACGAACGGCCTGGCCGTCACCGGGCAAGACCTGGACGCCCACACGATCACCTTCACGCTGAACGGAACGGGTGCCCCGGAGTTCTCGCTGGCCTGCAGGCACGAGTACTTCAACTGGTTGCCCATCATGGGCAAGCTGGATGTGATCGAAATCCTGCCGTAAGGCCGGTGACGGAAACCAACTGATTGAGATCGCGGGGCTGTCCGGATGCACGAACCGGGCAGCCCCGCCCGGTTTTGGGCCGGTTCGAGCCGGGCTTTGATATAATCTCCTGGATGCTCCCCGACCCTCGCATCACCCTGGCGATCGTCGCCCTGGCGTTCATCGGCATCGCCATCGGGCGCTGGCCGATCATCCAATCGAACCGCACGACCATCGCGCTGATGGGGGTGGCCCTGCTGGTGGTGTTTGGGCAGGTGCGCTTCGAAGACCTGCCGTCCTACGTCAATTTCGATACCATCTTCCTGCTCTTCAGCATGATGATCATCAATGCCAACCTCAAGCTGGCCGGGTTCTTTACGCTTTCGGGGCGGTGGCTGGCGCGGACGGCGCGCACACCGCGGGCTTTCCTGGCATTGGAGATCCTCCTCTGCGGGGTGCTTTCGGCGCTCTTCCTCAACGACACGATCTGCCTGGTGTTCGCGCCGCTGATCTTGGGGTTGATGGATAAACTCAAGCGCAACCCCATTCCTTACCTCATCACCCTGGCGCTTTCTGCCAACGTGGGCTCGACGGCCACGCTCACCGGCAACCCGCAGAATATGATCGTCGGCATTTCATCGGGCATCCCGTACCTGGGCTTCACCCTGGCGCTGGCCCCGGTGGCGCTGCTGGGGATGGGCGTGATCTGGCTGACGCTGGTATGGATTTACCCGCGCGAGTTCAGGCGCGGCGCGGTCTTCGAGACCCCGGGCGAAGACGGCGAGGAAGTCTCAAAGGGGCTGCTCATCAAAACCCTCGCGGTGACGGCGGGGCTGCTCGCGGCCTTTCTGGCGGGCGTGCCGATTGCCCTGGCGTCCTTCCTGGCGGCGAATATCCTGCTCATCACCCGCCGGCACCGGCCGCACACCGTCTTTGCCGAGTTCGATTGGAGCCTGCTGGTCTTCTTCGCCGCGCTGTTCGTCATCAGCGGTTCGCTGGAGACCAGCCGGGTGACGAGCGAGTTGATCGACCTGAACGGGCTGGCGCAGCGCGCGACGATCCTGAACCTGACGGCCGTGACGGTGGTTTTGAGCAACCTGGTCTCGAACGTTCCGGCGGTGCTGCTGCTGCGACCCGTCGTTGCCACCATGCCGGATGCGCGCACCGGCTGGCTGACGCTGGCTGCCGCCTCCACGCTGGCGGGCAACCTCACGTTGCTCGGCTCGGTGGCCAACCTGATCGTTGCCGAAACGGCCTCGCGCTGGCGGGTGGAGATCAGCTTCTGGGAGTACACCCGGGCAGGGATCATCGTCACGCTGGCGACGCTCGCCATCGCCGTGGGCTGGTTGAGTTTCACCGGCTAGCTGCCGGTGCAGTTGCAGGAAACCGGCTGCGCACCCGGTGAGGCATGTTCGAGGTTAGCGAAATTCGGAAGATAATATCAAACATCAGCAAAAGGCAGCCTTTCAGCCCACCCATTGTTTTTGTGAGGACAGAATGCATATGAAGACCCTGGCAATGCGAATCTTATTCATTGTGCTGATGCTGGCTCTGGCGGGTTGTTCGGCGGCCCCGGCCCCGGCAGCTTCAGCCACCGCCGCCGAGCCGACTTCCACGCCGCTCCCCACGGCTACGGCCACGGTCGAACCCTCGCCGACCGCCACGCTCAAACCGACCGCCTCGCCCACGCCCATGCCCGATATGCCGGAAGGCCCCTTCACCTACGCAGGGCAGGAGCGCCCGCTGCTCATGGCGCATTACATGCCCTGGTATCAGTCCTTCGCGGTCAGCGGCAGCTGGGGCTGGCACTGGACGATGAACCACTTCACGCCCAAGAAGAACGACGACGGGAGCTGGTCGGATTTTGCCTCCAATTACACCCCGCTGGTGGGCCTCTATGACTCGACGGATGAGCGCGTGCTCGAATACCAGGTGCAGTTGATGAAGCTGAGCGGAATCGATGGCGTGATCGTGGACTGGTACGGCATCGAGAGCTACTACGATTACGGGTTTGTCAACTCGGCCACGCAAAAGCTCTTCGAGGTGATCAAAAAGGCCGGGTTGAAGTTCGTCGTCTGCTACGAGGATCAGACAATTTTGCACATGGTCGATGGCGGGTACCTGAAGAAGGAAGAGGCCATCGCCCACGGGCAGAAGGTGATGCGCTACCTGCAGGATACCTGGTTCAAAGACGAAGCCTACCTTAAGCAAGACGGTCAGCCGGTGCTGTTCATCTTTGGGCCGCAGTACTTCAAGGAAGGCCCGCAGTGGGACGAGCTGTTCTCGGTGCTGGAGCCAAAGCCGCTCTTCGTGGCGCTCGATAACGTCTTCTATAAACCGGTGACCGCCGCGTACCCCTGGCCGCCGATGTGGGCCTCGGTGGGGGGCGTGCTCTCGCACGATAAGCTGCTCAGTTACCTGGATGAGTTCTACGATAAGGCCGAACACTGGCCCTACCGGGTGGGCGGGGCTTTCCCCGGCTTCAACGACATCTACAAAGAGGCCGGGGTGAGCGCCGGTTACGGTTACCTTGACGCGCTGGAGGGGAAGACGTTCCGCTTCACGCTGCAGAAGGCGCTCGACCAGCAGCCGGACCTGGTGCAGTTAATCACCTGGAACGACTACGGCGAAGGCACCAACATCGAGCCGACGGTGGAATACGGTTACCTGTACCTCGAAATGGTGCAGGAGGCGCGCAAAGCCAGCGGTGACGCGGCGTTCGCCTTCACGGCGGATGATCTGCGCCTGCCGCAGCGGCTCTTCGACCTGCGCAAGCAGCTGCAAGGTGATACCGCCGCTGAGGCCGAACTCGACCAGGCTTCGGCAGCCCTCCTCAACGGCGACGCCGCCGCGGCGCGGGAGATCTTACAGAAATATCCGTAGGCAATCGGCCGGTCAGCCGAGTGCCCAGACCACGTAATCGGCCAGCACCTGCGAGTTATTGCGCCAGTCGCTCCCGGCCACCTCGGCCGAGACGGGCATAGCCTCGCCTGCCACTTCGAAGGCTTCGGGGTCGGCGGCGACCACGCGCGAATCCAGCAGGCATTCGAGGATTTGCGGCAGCAGGTTGAGGGTGAAGTTTCTTTCCACCAGCCGCCGCAGCGTGGCGCTGAGGATGGCCAGCCTGCCGCCTTCGTATTCGGCGTGGACGGCCTTGACCAGATCGGGCGAGGAATTGCCCAGGTCTTCGAGCCAGGCTCTCACCCCTTCCAGGTGGACCAGCGTGGCGCGGTTGATGCCCGTCTGGCTGGAAAAACATTCCGCCAGGTACTGCATGCCCTGAAGAACGAAGAAGCCGTTCTCGGCCAGGTGAGGGGCATACTCCAGCTTCACCAGGCTGCATACCCCGCCGTTATCGGGGTGGAGGACGGCTTTTGCATCGGGCACCCACAGGCTCACGCGTTCAGGCGGCGCATCCACCAGGGCAAAGCCGGGAGGCAGGGCGGGCCAGGGCATGACCGGGATGTGATTGTAACGGAAGGTGAAGCTCGCCTCGGGCGTGTCGCTGATCTCGAATTCCAGCCGGGGGATATCCAGGCCGGAGGAGGTGATGATGTTCTTTTCCACGTTCGCAAAAGCGTCGAAAGGCGCCGCAGAGTCTTCGCCTGCGGGCGGCGGGACGAACGGGCGGTTTTCATCGGCCAGGGTATAGGCTTCCAGCAGCCAGCGCGGAGCCAGCACGCCGATCGAGCCGGGCATTAGCTCGCTCACGGCCGACTCGATGGCTTCGAGCGGATGCGCTTTCAGGTGCGGCCGGAGGGCTTTTGCCAGCTTCGTCAGGTCGGCCAGCGAGATGCGCAGCCGCAGCAGGCCGTACAGGACGGCATCGAGCCAGTCCACGTCGGTCGATTTGGCGATTTTATGCACCGCCAGACTGCGCAGGATCGCTTCAGAGTGCTCGCGCCCCAGCAGGTACACCGGGTTGGAAAAGAAAGCCGATTGAACCAGGTTCGAGAGGTAGGCGATGCCGGGGTGATCTGCGCCGGAGGTCTTGAACTGCTCGGCCAGCCAGCCGGGGATCGCCGGGCCGTTTTCGCCCGGTTCCAGCAGGCGCCCGAGCGTGACGGATAGAATCCGGTTCTCGGCCCCCGGCAGGCTGTACTGGTTGTCTCCATTCGCGTTGATCACCACCAGCGCCGGGGTCCATTCGGCGGGGATGCCCTCTTGCACATCCACTTTGGGCTCGCCCGGCACGCCCGCTATGCTCATCACCGCGCGCACTTTCTCTTCGCAGGCGGCGGCCAGGGCAGCCTTCGCGTTGGCCTTTTCGACCTCGCGGGCGACGAGCTCATCCAGCCGGAGGGTGATATCGAGGGTTGGGGTCAGGTTTTTGGTCACGCTTCACCTCCGGCGGGGTTCGCAGCGGCCCGCCGCTCTTCTTCAGAAAGGACTGGAACATGCGGCAGGCGGGCTTCGATGAGCCTGCGCAGGGCCGGCCTCAATTGGGGGCTGCGGCAGATGATCACATCACCGCCCAACTGTTCCACTGCGCCTTGCAAGCGCTCCGCTGCCTCCTTCGGTAGAACCAGCAGCGGCTCGCCTTCGACGACCTTCCAGTAGCTTTCCAGTTCGTTTTCCAGTTCCACGGGCAACTCCACCTGCCGCCGGTCCGGTTCCAGGCCGGGCAGGCTGCCTGCCAGGGCCAGGCGCAGCTTGCGCACCAGTTCCAGGCGGCCGTCCCGCTCGATGCGCAGGTCTCGCAGGGCGGGCAGAATCTCACCCGGCCGGTTGGTGGGCACCTGCTCGCGCGCCAGGCTGCGCAGAGCCAGCCCCAGTTCCCGCTTCGTGGAATCGTCCGGCAGGGTCCGGCTCACCAGCAGGTAATATTCGGGGCTTGCTTTCTGCCAGGTCTGGATCAGCCTGAGCGTGTTTTGGAAGGTCATAAAAGGCGCGAAGTGCATCCGCAGTTCACGATATAAAATGTCGGCCAGCGCTTCGGTGGGGTCCATCCCAGATGGGATGCTGCCCTGGCCGGCCACCTTCAGGTTGATCCACAACCGGTATTGGCCCGGTGATAGGATTCCGGGAACCAGGTTGAAAAACACGCCGGGAATCTCCGCGCCGAACTCGGCATTCAGGCGCGAGCGCACCTGGGGGACGTACCGGGTGATCATCTCCCACTGGCTGGAGGTATCCGGCGGCGCGATGCCGTCGCCGATTTCCACGCGGATGATGTAGATGGGCGGGCGGTCGAGGTAGAGCGAGTCGACCCGGTATTTTTCGGCCAGGAATTCATCCATGCGCTGCAAGATGAGCTCCACGCCGCCGGCCAGTTGTTCATCGGGCCCGGCCCGGCCCGGTTTGGCCGCCGCCGCGATGCCCCTGAGAGCCCGGTCGATCTGCCAGTATTGGCGCATGCTCGTGATGGGCTTGCGCAGGTGATCGGCCACCTGCCGCCAGCCATCGGCTTCGCTTTGCTCATTGAGCGCTTCCCAGGCCTCCAGGATGGCCCCCGCGGCTGAGGCTGCGGAGTCCTTCCGGCGCTCTGAGAGGCCCAGATAGGCCAGGGCAATCTGGCTCTTGACTTCAGGGAGGTTCTCTTCCCGCTTCTGCTGCAGCATGAACTGGTGCGTTTTGTGGAGCAGCTTCAGCGCCGCGGCGTAGCGGTTGCCTTTGCCGAGCATGGAAACGGCCTCCGTGTGAATGCCCTGCGTGGCGCGCTCTAACCCCTGCGATGCTTCGGGGAGATTCTCGTTGTGGTTGGCGAGCAGATCGGCGTAAATTTCGGCGGCTTCGAGGATGCGCCCGGCGTGGAGCTCAAAGCGGGCGTCGGCAGCCCGGGCGCCGATGCGGCCCCGCTCGAGCAGCTCGGCGGGCACATTGGCAAATTCTCCCTCCTCGAGGCGCTTCCGGCGCTCGGTGAATTCCTCCTCGGCCTTGAGCGGGCGCTGCTGCAGCTTCTGCGCCTGCTCAGCGGCCAGCGCCTGGATTTCCTTGAAGACGGCGGTCACCTGTTCGGCGTGGGGCAAGGCTGCGCTGAATTTGATCATATCGGGGAGGAACAGCCCGGCGGCCTGCGCCAGCTCGTTGGCGATGGTCGTCTCCATCACCGCCTGCCGCATCAGCTCGCGGGCAGCCTGGGGGTCGTCTCCGCGGCACAGGCGGGCGCAGCCCAGGTAGAAACGCGGGTTGAAGAGATCGGTTTGATCATCCAGCGTTTCTTCGAGCAGAGTGATGGCCTGGTTTAGCATCTCGCGGCGTTCGGGGGCGATCAATGCGATGAAGAACCCCGCCTGGCCCGAAGAGAGCGGCTGCCGCTTGGGGCCTTCGACCGTCTTCTTCCAGACGGTTTCATATTCCTGAACGGCTTTTTCGGGTTGATCGAGGCGGATGAAGCACAATGCCCGGTAGAAATAGACCCAATCGAATTCCGAAGGGACTTCGGCGTATTTCAAAGCCTCGGCGTACTTCCCCAGGCGCGAGAGCGCGAACCCGTACACGCTGCGCGCCCAGGAGGCGCTGGCGTAGGCTTCGGTTTTGAGCAGCCGGTTGACCAGCTTCTTCGCCTGCTCATACTCACCGTCGTTCGCCGACATGATCGTGCGCTCTTCGAGCAGGCCCACGTCATCCGGGCGGATTTCGAGCGCCCGGTCGAGGGCATAGCGGTAGCAGGAGCGCATATTCAAGAAGCGGTAATAACGCCCCAGGAAGGTCCAGGCATACACATCACGTTCGTTAAGCAGGAGCGCTCGCTCGATATAATAGAGCGCTTCCCAATCGTACAGGTCGGCAAGCCCAAGGCCCACGGTGTTGCGTTCCGGGCGGATTTCGTTGATCAACGCCCGGCTGAGCAGCGCCCAGCTGTTCTCTGCGGTGTAACCGCCAAGGCGGTCGCCGGTTTCCCAGGCTTTCAAGCTTTCGGCGATCATGCGGTCTTTTTCGGCCTGACCGGCGAGGTCGTAGCTGTGCATGCGCAGGTTTTCGGATAGCGAGAGGTAGATCTCCTGCGACTTTTTCTCCAGGCGTTCGGCTTTCTTGAGCAGCTTCACTGCCTGTTCGAAATTGCCATTCCAGCCCGCGCGCCGCCCGGCTTCATAGTAGGCCTGGGCGGCATCGCTCTTCTTGCGCCGTTCTCTGAGCAGATCGCCTTTGAGCGCATACGCTGCCACGTCGGGGTACGCGCTGGCGTTCTTCAGCGAGGCCGCCAGCGCCTTTTCGACGGCATCCAGAGCTGCGGCAAGCGAAATATCTTTCAACGCCTCGGCGAGGTGAAAGTAGAGGTTGCCGCTCGTGGGGGCCAGCAACCGTTCGACTGCGCGCAGCGGGTTGGGTTTACGCAGGGCGCAATCCACCGCGCGGCGGTACCATTCTTCGGCTTCGCTCCACGCCGATTGGTCGTCGAGCAGCATCGCCAGGCCGGTGTACCCCTCGGGCTGGTCGGGAGAGAGGCTGCAGGCCTGTTTGAAAAGCGCGGCGGCTTCTTCTTCGCTGCCCTGGCGTTTCTTCAGCCAGGCCAGGCCGGTCTGCGGTAGGCCGTCGAGGGGCAGCATGCCGGCGGCCCTGGTGTACTGGTCGGCGGCCTGTTCCAGGTCGCCGGCCGCTTCACTGATGCGCCCTTGCAGGAAGATGATCAGCGCCTGCACTTTCGGGTCGATTTGCGGGGGCGGCTCCAGGCCCAATGGCTCGCTGAGGAAGGCGAGCATGTCGCCCGCCTCGGCGGGCTGCCCGTTTTGCAGCCCGGCCACCCCGCTTTGGAACATGAGCGGCACGTAGGCCAGCGATTCGGGGAACGGGAACTCGTGCGCAGTCATGCGGGCGCAGCCGGGAAGGTCCCACTCAACGAGGGCCGAAGCAAAGAGCTCCAGCCAGAGTCTTGCGCCATCCTGGTGGTTTTCTTTGAATTTTGCTTCGAGGGCGGCCAGCTGCCCGGCCCACCAGGAGTCGTTGAAGCGCGCCTGAAGCTCCTCAAAGACGTACCAGTCGCTGGCGGTGGTTTGCAGGTCATCGAGCAGGCGCTTCCAGTCTTCCAGCTCGGTCTGCATCGCCGCGAAGGTGTTGCGCGGGTCTTGCCGCTTCTCACCGGCGAGGTGAATGGCCGAGTGGATGGCCGGGAGGAGGGCATCACGCAGCGGCAGGAGGGCACCCTGCGGCAGGCTTTGTTTGAAGGCGCTTTCCAGGGCTTCCTGGAGGGAGCGCGTGGTGTGAAACAGGCGAGGGTTGCCGGTCGTCATGTCAATCCTCCAGTTCGCCGAGCATGGCGAAAATGACATCTTGAATTTGCAGGTCGGTAAATTCCGTCATTGCCTGCTCGAGCACCTGCCGGTAATTTCCACTGCCGGTGGTCTTTTCGGCAAACAGTTTGCTGTAGATTTTGCCGAGGCTGGCCCGTTGTTCGGCGCTCAAACCAAGTTCCTGGCTCTTTTCCTGGCCGCGGTTGCGCAGGTAACCCGCGTCTTTGACCTGCTTTTTCACCGGCTCACCGGCTTTGGTTTGGTCGGGCACGGGCAGCGGAGTACCGGCAGAAAGCCCCTCGCGCCTTTCAGGTTCTTCCGGTTTGGTCTGGCCCGGCTCCACGATGCCGTCTTCGCGCACCACGTAGAGGATTGGGGTGCCGAAAACGGGCGTCTCGAAGTAGTTGGAGTCATCGTAGATCATTTTGCGGCCTTGCTGCACGGCCAGGTCGATGTCATTTCCCTCGGCAAGGCGGGCGTAGAAGCTCTCGTTGAACTTCATCGCGAGCTTGAACGAGACCGGGAATTGCATGGCGACGACGGCGGAAATGCCGGATTCGATGAGCGGCCTGGCGATGCCGGCGAAGCTGCTCGAATAATCGGCATACTGGGCGCGTTCGGCGCGGTGGTCGCAGTCATTGAGCTGCAGCACCACCAGGCGGAGGTTGTTGTTCTCGGCGCTGGTCAGGTTGTTGACAAAGAGCGAGTCGCGGTAGAAGTAGAGGTTGTTTTCCTCGTTGAGCAGGCCGATGCGGTTGTCGCTGACCACGCCGTTGATATCGCGCCGCCCCATCAAGCCGTGGCCGATGAAGTGCAGCACATGGGGTTTATAGGAGTCAATTCGTTTCTTAAGCGTTTCCAGCTTTGCGTCATCGAGAAAATCGGATTTCACCCCCAGGCGTTTGAAGCAATTGCCAAGTTCCTTCTTGATGGCATCCTTATTTGTGATGACGGACGTCCCGCCTGGCAGCTCGGGAGGTTCGGCAAAGGCCACCAGCACCTTCAACGGCTCGCGCAGCTTTTCGAAATCACTGCCCCCGCCGCGCGGCATATAGCGGAAGAGAGTCAGCTTGGTTTCTGCCGCCAGAAAGTATCCCTTGATGGTCTCCTCGTCTGGGCGGTACAGAAATTCCCAGGGCAGGGTTGCCAGCTTGACGGCATTGCGCTGGAAGGTGAAGCGCAGGCGCAGTTTTTCATCGTTCTTTGTGCGCGATTCGCGCGCTTCACGCAGAGCCGATTCGAACGCGGCGTTGATGGGATCCACAAAAATCAACCGGTAGAGGTGCGACCCGAGGATTTTCAAGCCTTCGATTTCATTCAAGCGGCCGGATTCCAGCAGCGTGCGCAGGAACTGGATGGTCGTCATCAGCAGCAGATCATCCTCTACCCTGCCGGATACTTCACTGCGGTCATCCAGCTTCGCGCGGATGTTGATATCGTCTTGAACCGTAATTTCGAGCTTCATGGTTTCTCCTTGGGCAGCACCAACCCCGTTTGACTGCGCATCCACAGCATGGGGGTGCCGAAGACGCGGTTCGAGTAGCCGTAATCTGGGTAGCGGACCAACTCGGCGCGGCCCGCTTGAACGGCATCATCCACCGGCGCACCGGAGGCGACCCTGCGGTAGAAAGCGTTGGAGAACATGATCGCCGCGCGATTGGTGATGGGGTATTGCATGGCGACGACCGCCTGGATATCGATGCGCACCAGCTGCGGGGCCAGCCCGGCAAAGCGCGCCTGGATCTCGTTTGCCCCGCCCTCGCAGGAGTGGAGGATCACCAGGCGGGGTTTGGCTTCCAACTGGCGGAAGAACTCGGCGAAGAGCCGGTCTGGCACCCAGCGAGGTTCCTTTTTATTGTCGGCCAGCAGGGCGATCTCTCCCTGCATCTGGCTCTCGTTGAACCGGCTGTGGCCCAGGTAGTGCAGCACATGCGGCCTGAATGTGTCGAGCTGGCCCGTGAGCGCATCCACAGTGGGGGCGGCCAGGACCTTCACTTCAACGGGATATTCTTTGGCCAGGTCTTTGATCGTTTTGACGACGGGGTCGGAGATGACCGGGTCGAGCCCGGGCGGAGAAGAGACGACCGCCAGGATGCGCAGCGGGCCGGTGGAGGGTTGGAGGCTGTCTTGCCGGGCCTGGTTGAGCGGTATGTAGCGCGAAAGCACCAGGCTGGCATCGGTGGACAGGAAGTAGCCTGCGCGCGTTTCGGTATCGGGCACGTAGGCAAATTCCCACGGGAACCCCGCCAGGTCGAAGGCTTCGCCCTGGAAGCTCAACTCGACGCGCAGGCGGTTGCCTTTGCCTGCTTTCTGGCGCAGCTCGTCGAACAGGCTGTAAACCTCGCCGCCGAACAGGATTCCAAACAACAGGCTTCCAAAGGCTTTGGTTTCTTTTTCGCGCCGGATACAATCAAGCCCAAGCCAGGTTTCAAAGATCTCTACCAGCTGCCGGTGAAGAAGGGGGAGGGTCACTTCGCCGAAGACCGTTCTCTGGTCTGGGGTTTCGGCGCGGATCACTTTCTGTCCCTGCACGGTGATGAGCAGTTCGCGGTCGTCTGATGAGCGGTCCATTTGGTTGACCTTTCTTGCGCCGTCGGTCGCGTCGGCTGGGACAGTGTTTCCGGTTTTCTAACCATTGCGGGGCTTGCCCCACAGTGTTTAGAAGAGATACACACGATCTCGGTTGGAGCGCTCGAAGGCAGACGGTGATTCCCCACAAACGCGCAGTGAGATTGTATTATGGATTATTGACATTATTATAGTAAATAATTGCTCGTTTCGATAGACCTGCGTTCATCTCGCGCCTCCCTGCATCGAAAAATAATTGACATACGGCTTTCTTGCCTGTTCCTGTGCTCTTTCCAGCAAGGCTCCGCGGGCGAGAGGAACATTGAAATTTCATTGCCGTTTCATTGCAAGCAGAGCTCCTGTTGGGGCTGGCATCCATCTTGCTATATACTGGATTGTAGGGGGGCCGGCTCTGAAATATGGGGAACCCGCCGAATTTGAGGCTGCCGCACCGGGGGTTGGGGTGCGCCTTCAAATTCGAGCCGTTTTTAAGGTGGGGTGGAAACTGCCGGTTCTGGACCGGCCAGGACAGATAACAGGTAGATGAACACAGCGTACAATCCCTCTGAACCGCCGGATGCAACTTCGGTGGAATTAAAGAAATTTCTCTGGCTGTTGTGGCACAAAGCGTGGCTGCTGGCCGTTGTGGGCCTGCTGGCTGGGTTGGGTGCGTATGTGTTCAGCAAGCTGCAAACCCCGCTCTACGAGGCCGAGACGATCGTTTTGATCGACGAAGGCGGGACGGCTCAGTCTACCTCATATTCCGCCATTTACCTGATCAGCGACCGCATCACCAAAACCTATGCCGCCATGCTGACGCGGCAGCCCATCCTCGACCGTGTGAATGAGGCTCTCGGCGGGGTTGGGACGATCCATAAAGAGGATGTGAGCGTCTCGGCGGTGCAAGATACGCAGCTCCTGGCAGTGAAGGTGCGGCATGCCAGCCCGCAGGCGGCGGCCGCAGCCGCCAACCGGCTGGTGGATGTGCTGCGCGAGGAGCTGAGCAAGATGCGGGCGTCGAGGTACAGCGCTTCCAAGCAAAACCTGGCCGACCAGATGACCCAGGTGGAAGAGCAAATTGCCGCGAGCGCCGAAGCGCTGGAAAGCCAGGCTTCCCGGCTGAGCCAGGCCGAAAAAGCCACCCTGGAGACACGCCTCGCCGAGTATCATGTGATCTACGCCCGCCTGCTGGCCGATTACGAGCGCATCCGCCTGGCTGAAGCCCAGGCTTCGGCCAGCGTCGTGCAGGTGCAGCCGGCCTACGAGCCTGCCGTGCCGGTCTCTCCGCAGGCCGGGCGCACGGTGCTGCTGGCCGTGGCGGCGGGCTTGCTGGCCGCAGCCGCTTTGGTGCTTGGGCTGAACATCCTGGATGACCGCGTTCAAGACCCTCTGCAGGTGACTGCGCTGACCGGCCTGCCCGTGCTGGCGTCGATCGGCCAGCATGTGCCCAACAGCGGTGAGCCTGTCGCGCAGACTCAGCCGCGTTCACCGGTCTCCGAGGCCTTCCGCGCTTTGCGCACCAACGTCCGGTTCATGGGGGTGGACCGCCCGCTCAAGCGCATCCTGGTCACCAGCGCCATTCCCGAAGAAGGCAAGACCACCGTGGCTTCCAACCTGGCGGTGGTGATGGCCCAAAGCGGCCTGCGCACCCTGCTGGTGGATGCCGACCTGCGCCGCCCGCGCATTCACAAGCTGTTCAAGCTGGATAATTCCGCCGGTCTGACGAACCTGTTCCTCAATTCGGACGGAGAGGCTTTTAGCGGGCCGATCCGCCACATGGGAGACGACCTCGAAGTCCTCTTCAGCGGCGGCACCCCGCCCAACCCGGCCGAATTGCTTGGCTCGAAGAAGATGGCCGCTCTCCTGGAGGGCATGGACGCCGGGTACGACCTGGTGATCCTCGATACCCCCCCGGTGCTGACGGTGACGGATGCCGCTGCACTCTCGAGCGCCGTGGATGGGGTGATCGTGGTGGCCAAGCTCGGTCAGACTCGCCGGCTTGCCCTCAAACATGCCGTGGAGGAGCTGCGGAAGGCCAAAGCAAAGATCCTGGGCGTGGTGATCAACGGCGTGGATGCGCGCAAACCGCACTACTACTATTCCACCGTCTATAAAGAGCGCTACTACCAGCCCTACACCAGCTCTACGGCGGCCGATTAAATCCCCGGTTCGAAACCAGCCTTCCCAGGCCCCCTGGTGATGGCTTTGGAAGATGCTCTGCTCCGGCGCCGACCCGCGTGAGGGCGGCGCGTTTGATTCGTTTGCCACTTTTCACCCGCGCGCCTATAATCGGTTTGATTGATGGCATCCCCGTTCAAGCGAGGTTTGGAGCGCTCGATGGAACCCTTCAGCAAAAAAGAACTGTACGAGTGGTGCAAAGTGCCCGCGCATGAGCTGGCCGGACATCCGGCGCGGAAGGTGCCCTTCCGCCTGTGCGCCGATTCGGCCGAGATGGGCCGCTTGATGGCGCGCGAGCTGGTCGATGAGATCGCGGCGCACAACCTGCGCGGAGAGCCGACGCGCGCGATCATCCCGTGCGGGCCGATGTGCTGGTATGCGCCTTTTACCGAGCTGGTCAACCGCGAGAACGTCAGCCTGCGGAGGCTGGAAGTCTTCCACATGGATGAAATGCTCGATTGGCAGGGGCGCATTCTTCCCAAAGGGCACCCGCTGAGCTTCAGGGGCGTGATGGAAGCCGTTTTTTATGCGCCGGTGCGCCCCGAGTTGAGCGTGCCGGAGGCAAACCGCCGCTGGCTGGAGCCGGGCAACCTGGATGAGATCGCCGCAGACCTCGCCTCCGCGCCGGTGGACATCACCTTTGGCGGCTGGGGGCAAGACGGGCACGTGGCCTACAACCAGGCGCGCCGCCAGCCCTTCAGCCAGCTGACGCTCGAGGAACTGCGCAATTCCTCCGCGCGCATTCAGGAAAATAACCTCGACACGGTCATCGCGCTGGCGCAGCGCAACTTTGGCTCGGCCTACCAGTTCGTGCCGCCCATGTCGGTGACGCTGGGGATGCGTGAAATCCTCGCCTCGAAGAAAATCCGCCTGTTCAGCGACACGGGCGCCTGGAAGCAAACCGCCCTGCGCGTGGCACTCTTCGGCCCGCCGTGCGTGGAATACCCAATGACCCTGCTGCAAGGGCACCCGGATGTGATCCTCACCGCCACGCTCGCCACGGCCTCGCACCCCATCAGCGAGCACCCGGGGTGGGACCTGGGGCTGTGATGCGCCGGCTGCCAATCCGTTTGGAGGTGAAATGATGAGTACGAAGCGAAGTTCTGAAGTGTTCAGGGGGTCGCTCGCGCCGTGGCTTTCGCTGCGCGGCGCAGGGCAGGCGGTTGAATTTTACCGGCAGGCCTTCGGCGCAACAGAGACCTTCCGCCTCGAAGGCCCGGATGGCAGCGTGGTCGCCCGGATGGCGGTGGAGGGCGGCGAATTCTGGCTGAGCGATGAATCGCCGGAGCATGGCAACTACAGCCCCGAAACGCTGGGCGGCACGACGGCGCGGATGATCCTGACGGTGGCCGACCCCGATGCCGTCTTTGCCCGCGCGCTGGCGGCCGGGGCAAGGGCGGTGCAGCCGGTGAGCGAGGATCACGGCTGGCGCGGCGGGCGCGTGGTGGATCCCTTCGGCCAGCATTGGGAAATTACCCGGCAGATTGAAACGTAGAAGAGGAACAGGGCGCTAACCGCTCACCCCGCCAGCAGGCGTGCCAGCGCGGCATCCAGGCGGGCGCCGGCCCCGGCGGCGAAGCGCCGCAGCGCGTCACGTTCCACCTCGGGGGCGATGGTGTGCGGCGAGGTGACCGAAAGCCCCGCCGTCAATGCCGCCAGCACCTGCGCCTGCGCGAGCGTTAGCCCCGCAGCCAGCCCGGCGATCATCCCCGCCAGGTGGGCGTCTCCGGCCCCGGCCGCGCTGACGACCTGCGCCGAGAAGGCCTGCTGGTGGGTGAGGGTCGCGCCATCCCAGCACCAGCTGCCTTCTTTACCGGCGGTGAGCGAGAGGCGCAGGCGGGGGTAGGCGCGCGCCAGGCGCCGCACCGCTGTTTCGACCACCTCCGAGGCAGGCGCGCTGCCAGGTTCAAGCCCGGCGGCTGCGGCGGCCTCGTCGATGTTGAACGCCGCCAGGTCGAGCAGGTCCAGCATCCCTCTGCGCATAGCCTCACTAACCTCGGCAGTGACAAAGGAGCCCGCGCGGAAGAACCCGTGGCGCGTGGCCAGCCGGAGCAGCTCATGGCGCGCCTCCAGCGGCACTTCGGGGGCGGCCAGGGCCACACCGCGGCCGGAGAGACGCTCGAATTCCGGTTCCAGCGCGGCGATGAAGGGCGCGTCCACGCGCTCGCAGGCCGAGTCGGCCGAGGTGAGGTTGCCGCCGCTGCCATCGGGGTAGATCAGGCAGACCGAGAACAGGCTGCCCGCGCCGGGGCAGGTTTCAACGTGGCGCACATCCAGCCCGGCAAGGGTCATTTCATCGAGCAGCGCGCGCCCCACGGCGTCATCGCCCACCTTCCCCGCCAGGATCGTCTCGAACCCCGGCCCGAGCAGCACCTTCACGTAATGCGCGATGATGTGCAGCTTGCAGTAGTCGCGCCGGTGCAGGAAGACCCCCGCGCGGCTTTCCTCGCGCCCGAGGGTATGATTCCCTTGCAGGGTAAAGAACATCCCGGAGCCGATCCCGCCGGTGCCGATCAGGCCCTGGTAGGGGGAGCGGGTGAGGTCATAGTTCAACGGGGGCATAGGCGGCAAGGAGTGCAGACATCCAAAGATGCCTTTAGTATACCTTCTTGCCGCCTTTTGGGATCGTGTGAATGTTTCTCTGTAAATTGTGGGGCTTGCCCCACAATTTACAGAGAAACTGATGCACTGCCCCTTTTGAGGGTTGAAGCGTACCGGTGTATTGCATCCGCCCGGCCGGGCTAGCTCACCTGGTCGTGAAACAGCCCGGCGGTGCTCTCACCCTGGCCGGGGCCTTTACGGCGCGCCAGCCAGAGTACGCTCGAGCCATCCACCCAGCGGGTGAACTGGAACTGCCGCACCAGCCGGATTCCGCTGCGCGGGGCTTCTTCTTCGAACAGGCTGAAATCGGCGCGTTCCGGTTCGAGGATGCGCCCCAGCGGGCGGGTGAACCCCGGCTGCCCGCCGCCTTCATCCAGCAACGCCGCAGCACGGCGCAGGCGGATATCCGGCAGGTTCGGGTCGATGCGTACCGGCAGGAAGGGAATCCAGTGGTCGGGGGTGGTGGTGGCCAGCAGGTAACGCAGCTCGCCGCCTGGGGCAGGCTCGGCAGAGGGGGCGGGACGCTCCGTCTTGCGTTGGTGGTACAGCTCATAACGGTTGAGCGTGCCGCCATCCAGGCTTGGGACGAGGCGCTCGACGGCCCAGACGAGGTTGGCCATCTCGTCGCGCAAGATCATCACCTCTTCGATCGGGTCGCCATGCAGGCCGGCTGCCAGGGTGGGCGGCAGGAAGAGCACATCGCCCGCCGCGCGAGCCGAGGTGGAGAAGGAAGACCCGGTGGCTGTGAGCGAGAAGACGCGCCAGTCGCGCCGAGGGGCATCCAGCGCGCTGTAATGCGGCACCAGCGTGCTCTCACCGAAAGCATCGGTCACCACCAGCGAAATGGGGCGGTAGAGCGCGCCCGGGCTGAGTTCAACGGGCAGCAGGTACCAGTCGTTGCTATAGACCAGCGCAAAATGCACCAGCAGCAGGCGCATCAGCTCGTCGGGGTCGCCCTCCACGCGGCTGAAGTTCACCTGCCCGTCTTCGAACTCCCACCAGCGGTCTGAGGCCATGCCCGCGAAGTGCAGCGCGGTGGGGATGAGCAGGCGCGTCACCACCTCCGGCCGGGGGTCGGCGGGCTGAACGCCCAAACGCAGCGAGGAGTTGAGGTCGAAGGTGTACCAGTCCACGCTCCCGCCGGGGTATTCGGGTGCTTCGAGGGCTGTTTCTCCGGAGCCGCCCATGCTGGAGGCCGAGACTGCGAAGGAATATTCCAGCCGCTCGGAATTCCAGGTCTGGTCGCCGGGGGCGGGAGTGCTGTAACGGCCCTCGAACCAGCTCAGGTAACTTTGCCCGGCCTGGAGCACCTTCGAGCGCAGCGCCGGCGGGATGACCGGCCTGGGCGGCAGGTTCAGGCTGCCCTGGGCAGGCTGCAGCGATTGCTTGAGGGCAGTGTAGAGCAGGAAGCCGTCTGGAACGCGCCCCGCCATGACCGAGAGATAGGCATCGCCGTGCGCGTCCAGCCCGGCGGCGGGGTCACCCGCTGCGGGGGCAAGCAAGTAATCGGCAGTTGTGGCAAAGAGCGCCCGCACGGCGGCAGGCACGGCGAGGGATTCGAGCAGGCGCAGGAAGTACAGCCCGGCCTCGGCGGCCAGGCGGCGGTCGCGGCGGGGGTCGGCGGGCGATTGGACGGGCTCGCGTTCCACCAGCGCTTCGAGGGGCAGTTCCGATTGGTACGGCCGACCTGCCAGGCTCGATTGGCCGCCGGTCGGCCCGGCGAAATAGCGCGCGAGCGGAGCGCGTTCCAGGCGCAGACGGGCCTGCACCGGCGAGCCACTGTCTTCGGCCTGGAACTCGCCGGTCTGCCACTGGCGCGCCAGCATCCAGAGCGGGTCGGCCACCTGGGCCTGCAGGCCGGGAGAGATATCGTCCAGGCGGGTAAAGGGTTCGAGACGGGTCCAAAAGGTGATCGATGGCATATTAGTGGATGGCGCGCGAAAAGTCGGTCGAAACGGTGTCGCCAGACAGGTTATTGCTGATATACAGGGCCGGGAGCAACCGCTGGAGCAACACCTCACCGCCCAGCGCCTGCGGGTCTACGGCGCGCAGCCGGGCCAGGTCGAGGGCTTCGAGCAGGGTTTGCTCCAGCGTTTCGACCTCCCACCCGGCGGTGCCGGGGGGCGTGAGCGCCAGCAGAACCGCCTGAGGCGGGCGGGCGCCGGGGGCGTCGAAGTTGAACGATACCCCGCTGGTCACCTGCGGGGAGGGGATCACCTCCACCCAGGCATCCACCAGCAAGCCTGCCAGCGGCTGCGCCGGTTTGAATGGCTGCGGCAGGTGAGCCACCAGCGAGATCTTCCCCGGCGGGATGCTCCCGCCCGGCGCCAGGGGCAGGCCTACCCAGCGCTCGCCGGCCTGGAAAGGCAGCTGAGCCACGCGCAGTTCCAGCGCCGAGGGGCGGCCCAGCGCCGCCGCGAAGGAAAGGGCGGCATCCAGGGCCGAAGGCGCCGGGCGAACGCGCGCCGCTCCCTGCAGCCACGAAAGCGCCTGGAGCGGGTCGCCCCCCAGAAGGGCGGAGCTGCCGGAAAAGGCCTTGTTCAATTCGGCGGTGTTGGGCGGACGCACCAGCGGCAGCGCCGAAAAGAACCGGCCGAAGACGGATTTAATGCGCGCCAGATCGTGCTCCACCTGTTCGGCCGGGCCGGCTGCGGCGCGGTCGAAGCCGCTCTCGGCGGCCTGGGCCTGGTCTGACCGGCGAGCGGCCTCCTGTTCCACGGCGCGGGCCTGGAAGAGCAGCTGGTCGCGCTCCGCGGCTCCGGCTCCGCGCGGCGCGACGGGCAGCGCATCGCTGAGGCCGAGCGAGAAGAGATCGAGCAGGCGTTCGCGCAGGGCTGCCAGTTCGGTGGGCAAAGCGGTGGGGGGTGCGCCTTCCACCACGGCGCGCCGGGCCGAAAGCGCCGCCAGTGCCTGCTCAAGGCGGCTCACGGCCTGGTCGGCGCGGGCTTTGAACTCGGCGGCGTCCAGCCCGCTGGGCGGCTCGGTTTCTGATTGAGCGAGATCGCGGCCCTGCAGCGGGCGCGAAGCCAGGATAGCCCGGCGGCAGGCATCGGCCATTGCGAGGAACTGGCCCAGGCTGAACTGGGCAGCCGTCAACCCCGAGGCCGGGCGCTCGTAAATGAAGCGCAGGCGCGCTCCTGCAGGGATGCCCGGCGGGGCTGCTTCGCGCAGGCGGTATTCGAGCAGGCGCTGCAGGTCGGTGGGCTGGCCCGGCTGGGCTGCCGCGCTGAGCAAAACGGCGTCGAGGTGCGAGATCCCCAGGGCAGAGAGGGGCAGCTTGCGCCGCGCGCCGATGACCTTGCCCGCATCATCGGTGAAATCGGCCAGGCAGATGACGCTCGCCAGGGCGGGGAGCATCTGGCTCAGCCAGGCGTTCAGGCGCGGCTCGGCCTGCGCTCGGAACTGGCGCGCCCCGGCAGGGGCGGCGGGCGTTGGCCCGCTGAAGATCACCGCCAGCCGGTGAGTGACGGTGAAGCCCGGGCGGTGAATCTGCGTGAAAGTCAACTCCGGCGGCTGGATCTCTCCGTGCGCCACGGAATCCACGCTGGCGGCCGCCCGCGCCGGGTTGCCGCTGACCACCTGATACACCCCCTCGGCCGTCAGTGCGTCGCTGAGCGCATCCACGGCTTCTTGCAGGGCGCGCAGTTCCAGTTGCAGCAGCGACTGCTCAGTGGGGTTCATCGGCGCTCCGCCCGGCGGGACGACATCATCGAATGGCAGCCTGCCCCCGGCAAACAAGCGGCTGAGCGCCAGGCCATCGGCCACCTGCCCGGCAGCGATCTGCTCCATTGCGCCAAGTTCGGCGTTCGCCGGGAACTGGTAGCGCTGCTTCACGGCGTTCAACGCCGCCGCGAGCTGTGCCTGCGCGGCGCGCACCTGGGCAATTTTTCCCGGGCCTCTGCCCGGTTCTGCCAGCACTTCGTTGAGGAAGGCGCGCGCGTTATAGACTGCTCCCAGCAGCGCCACCCGCCTGAACCCGGCGATGAAGCGGTCGAGATTGCGCTCGTGCAGCCCGCGCTCGAAGCGATAGCCCAGCAGAGCCCCAAGCGCCTGCCCCTGCCGGATGCCATCCAGCAGCCAGTCGGCGGTGCGGACGCGCTGAGAAGACAGGTCAATGGCAAAGGGGTTACTGCCGTCGCCGGGCTGAGAAAGGTAACCGCTGCGCAAGACGGCTGCCGCCGCGGCTTGGTCCAGCGAAGGCGCGTGGATGAAGCCTCCTTTCTCGCGCGCGGCGAAGAGCAGCCGGCCTTCCTCGCCGGGCGGAGGCGCAGGCACGGGCGTACGCGGTGCGGGCTGCAGGTCTTCCACCCAGCCAAACCCGCCGACACCCACGCCGCGCGGCCGGGCGGTGCGTAGTTCGGCCAGGCGCTGCGTGGCCAGCGAGGTGATCCAGGCATCCAGGCGGTAAGAGAAGAGATCAAGGCAGGCGCACATCTGCCGCGCGAGCACATCGGCAGGCTGCTTTTCGAGGTACGCCAGGCTGGCGCGCAGCTCTTCCAGCTCGGCGGCCTCCGGTTCCTGGGCAGTGGTGAGCGTGTGCAGGCTTTCACGAAGCGCGGGGTCGAGTTCTAAAATGCGCAGGAGGGTGCGGGTGCGCGCAGGCTTGAGCGGGCCGATGATATCCACCAGGGCCGGCTCGCGGAAAGGCTGCGCCCCCAGCGAGCCGCGCCGGATGAGAATGCGCTGCGCCACGCCCAGGTAAGCGAGCAAGATCGAATGGCGCAGGATGAGGTAGAAGAACGAATCCGGCGGGCTTTGCAGGGGGCCGCCGGCAGGGAAGACCTCGTTGAGAATTTCGTCGAAGCGGGCCGTGCGCAGGAAGGTGATGTAATTAGGCGAGAGCGGAGCGCCGGGCGTCTCTCCGCCCGGTTGGACCAACGCAGCCGCCAGCAGGCGGGCCGTCTCGGCGGGGAGGAGGTCGAAGGCGCGCCCGTCGCCCACCAGGCTTTCTGCCGAAAGCGCGCGCAGCCGGTTCTTCAGGAGGCTGGAGTGGAGGAGCAGGTCGGGGTCGATGTTGCGCTGCATCACGCCGGCGGGGACGAAGAAGCTGGTGTCGAAGGCCAGCCGCCCCCTGAAGCCCACCGAGACGGGCTGCATGCGCAGAATTTCCACCAGCGGGTCGGCGGCCTGCCCGCCCAGCCCGAGCCTCGGCACGCCCGGCAGGGCGGCTTTCCAGGCGCGGCGCAGCTGCCGCAGCATCCGCGTGAAGCGGTTCTGCCCGCCGGGGGCGTTGAACAGACCGTCCAGCGAAAGGACAGGCAGCACGCCGTAAGGCTGCGAGCCAACGCGCAGCGCGGGCAGCGGGCCGCCCGCGCGGGCGAAATCGATGCAATAGCGGCGGACGCGGTCGAGGTCATCCGGCGAAAAGAGCGGGGGCTGGCCTTCCGGCTGGGCCAGGATTTGCTCCAGGTAATAGCGGCCGGTGGCAGGCCAGAGGGCGGTGAGCATGTGACGGGCGGCCAGGTCTTCTTCCTGTACGGCGCCTTCCACCCGGGTGAAGATATCTTTGCGCACCCCAAGCAAGCGGGCGGCCAGCGCTCCGCCTGCCGAAGCACTCAGCGCGGGCGGCTTCACTTCCACCAGATAGCTGCTTTGCGCGCCCGGTTCGCGCTGCGAAAAGCCGCTGGAGGCTTCGGCGGAATTGTTGGTGGGCGTCGCCGTTTCCAGCACTGCCAGCCCGCGCGTGTAGTGGTGAGCGGTCAGCAGGTCTTCGAGCAGCGCCGCCGATCTCACCGTTCCCAGCGGGGCCTTGAGGCCGAAGACGAGCAGGCGGTCGAGCTTCTTCACGGCCAGGTCGGCATTGAGCACGATGCGGATGCCCATGCCGGTTTTCTCGGCCTCGTCGAAATCGACCATCCAGCGCAGGGCGGGGTCGATGGGCAGTTCGCCCTCGCCGGGGGGCGGGGTGGAGGAGTCATCGGGGTTGAGGCTGACGGCCAGGCTTGCTGGGATGGGCTGCCCCACCTCCAGGAGCAGGCGCGCCCCGCCGGCGTAGCCCATCACCACCCAGCGGTCTGGCAGCATGCGGGCCAGGGCGGGCAGGGTCCAATCGGCAGGCTTGGGCGGTCCGGGGTCTGGGAAGGCCGGTGGTTTGGCCGGGCGCTCGGAGGGGTTGGCGGGCGTGAGCTGGCGGACCACCCACGCGGCCCGGCGCGCGCCAAAGCGGGCGGCAAGCTGTTCCCAGGCGCTGCGGAGCGCGGCCTGGTCGCCCGCGGAGGGCCAGATCAGCTCCCAATAGCGCCTGCCCCACTCGATTTCTGCGCTGGTGAGCTGCTTCTCGTGGCTGTCGATGTGGATTTCATCGGGGAATACGCGCACCAACAGCTGCGGCTGGTCGTTGCGGATGACGTAGCGCGTTTGCACCTGCACCGGCAGGAGCATCAAGGGCAGGTCGGCTTCGGGCAGGCTTCCCAGGAGTTGTTTGACTTCGTTGAGTGTCTTCATGGGCTGACAATGGGTGGCAGAGGCGGAACGGGCGGGAGGGGGTGCGGGAAGGGCGGCAAAGGCGGCGGCGGAGGGGGGTCGAGCCCGGGGCCGGGCGGAAGGAGCACGCGGGCGTGCATCGCCACGCGCACCGGGCGCTGGCGCAAGATGCCCGCCATGTGGGCGGCGTTGAAACCCCACACCGGCCCGGGCGGGGGCGGCGATGAAAGGTCTTCCAGCTTCAGGTAACTGCCGGGGGCGGTGGTCACGTCGTTCCAACCCAGGTCGTTCCAGGTGAGCAGGGGTTTGGCGCGGGTCTCATCCATGCCAAAACGCGGTGCGCCGGGCTGTTCCTGGATGGCAAAGAACCAGCCCGGGTCGCTGCTGCCGCCGCGCGCCTGGGGGGCAGTCAGGTCAAAGCCGAGGAAGGTGATATCCGGCTCGATGCGCCCGCGGAAGAGCGGAAATTTGGTCTCGTCGCCGAGTGAGTTGGGCGTCTTAGCGCGGATGGCGTAGATCAGCGCATCAGGGTAGCGCTGCAGCAGCTCTCCGCGAACGAGCAGCACCAGCTGCGAACTGCCTCCGGCGAAGTTATCGCCCAGGCTGCTCGAAGCGCCCCAGGTGTGGATCTCGCTCAGCTGGGTGAAGGGCTGGGCCGAACCGCGCGTATCCCAAAAGGCGGTGAAGTAAGTGTGGCGCAGGTCACCGGGGAACTCGCGCCACAGCAGCTCGCCGGCCAGCTCGTGGTTAAGGCCGAGCATGTAGGCCTGGATGAAGCGCGGGTTGCTGGCCAGGAGCATGACCGAATCGGCGTCGATGCGCTCCACGCCGGGCAGAAGATAATCGGCCGAAAGCTCGCGCAAGGCTTCATACATTGGCTGGGGGAAGACGGGCCCGGGGATAACGCTGGCGCCAGCGGCAGACGGGGGCGTCACCGGCCCGGCGGCGCTGGCGATGCGCGCGTAGAAGCGCTGCGGGGCCGTCACCTGCGGGGCAAGGCCTGCGGTGATGACCGATTTTAACTCCGCGCTGAAGGTGAAGGCCGGGGCCGGGGCGGGCAGCCTGCGGCCAGAGAAGCGGTCGTAATAATTCTGCGCTGCAATCACCGCCTCGCGGTAGCGGGCCATCGCCGGGGTGACCTGACCGGTGATGAGCACATCCTTCACGATCAACGGGGTGACCAGGCCTTTGGTGCCGGTAGCCGGTTCGATGGCCGGCACGCCGGCAGCCAGCTTAGTAGCGACGGCCTGTGGGCTGGGCGGGAGCGAGAATCCGTCTTTGCGGTTGGCTGCACCGGCGGGGCGCAGCGCTCGCCGGAAGCTCGAACTGCTGAAGGCGGAAGGCAGCCCCTGGCGAACCAGCGTGGCGCGCAGCGTCTCGGATGAGGCGCGCACACCGGCAGGCGCAGCCCGCATGCGCGCCTGGGCAGGCCCGATGAACTGCACCAACCGCCCGGGGTCCATCGGCCCCACGCGCCGGCGCAGCACCGAGCCGAGCAGCTCGACGGCCACCTCCAGGCGGCGCTCGAGCTGAGCCACCGTGCGCGCCTCGCCGAGCTGCTCCCAGGCGGCGGCGACGAGTTGCTCCTGGCGTTCCTGCACCACGCGCACACCAAAACCGGCCGGGGCGCGGCTGGCCGGGTTCAGGTTGGCCTGCCTGGCCCAGGGGGGCGGCTGGCCCTCGGCGGGCACAGCCGTGAGCGAGGCCTGCCAGGAACCGTAGATAGGCGGGGTCACCACCGGCTGCGCTGCCGAGAGGTTGAGCAAGGCCTGCAGCGCGCCCTGGAAGGCCGGGTCCGGTTCGACGAGAGGGGTGAGTTCGGGCGAGGTGAGGGCCCCTTCGAGGGCAAGCAGGCCCACATCCGGCAGGCCGAAGGGCTGGTCTTGGACGCGCAGCGGGCGGCGGCCGAGGCTGTCAGGCGCTGGGCGGCCCACCAGGCGGGCGGCCAGGCTCTCGAAATCTCCGCCCGACCCGGTGGAGAACTCCCACTGGTAATAGACCGGCAGCGCCACCTGCTGCAGCGAGGCATCCCAGGCCGGGGTGAGCCGGTCTTCGTCGGCGCCGGTCACTTCCTGCCCGAGCCCGGCCTTTCGCCCGGCTTCAAAGGCGGGCACGAGGCACGCCAGGTAACGCGTGGCCGGTTCGAGACGGCGAGGGCAGAGCAACCTCGAAAGGTTCAGTTCGGGCAGATCCGAGAGGATGCCGAGGACCGGCTGGTTTTCATCGGCCTGGATGACCTGCCCGTGCGCCCAGGCCCAGGATTCAGCCAGGTCTGGCAGCTCGCTCACCGGTGCGGTGAGCACCGGCAGGGGCTGGCCGGGAGCCGATTGCAGCCGCACATCTTCGCCGGGTTTGACCACCACCAGCACCAGCCAGGGGCGCAGGCGGCCTTTTGCCCCGGCAGCGGCTGGGGTGAACAGCCAGGGAAAATCCGGCGGGTCGAACTCGATGCAGGCCAGGTAGTTCGGCTCGAAATCCGCGCTGTGCGCGGGCGGGTCCACGCGGATGACGACGCGCGGGTCGATGCCGGTCACATCGCCGGGGCCAAGCATGCGCAGCGCCACATCCACATTCACCTGGTTGTTGATGCGCAGGCGCACCGGGAAGAGCGGCAGGGGCTTTCCATCGGCGCGGGCGAGCACCGGGGCAAGAGAATCGGGGTTCTTGAAGGCCCCGGCGGCGCCCTGGCGCACCCACGGCAGGAACTGGTAGCGTGCGCTCATGAAGGTTTCTCCACATGGAAGGCTGGCACCACCTGCAGGCTCCCGCGCGATTGCGGATTGGCCTTAAGGTGCTGCTCGAGGGCCTGCTGCACGGCCGTGTAACTTCCGGCGGGGGCTTGAGCGGAATCGCCGAGCGGAGCGGTGGTGAGGGCATCTACCCCGGAGACGGTGTAAGCGGCCTGACTCACCCTGAAGTGCGCCCCGGGGGCGCTGTAGCGCGCGGGGCCAGCCTCGCGCAGCGCCGAGCGGGCAGCCGCGCCAAAACCGGCGGCGGCGATGACCAGGTGGCCCGGAAGGGTGGCGGGGTTCTGGCCGTTGGAAACGCTGCCATCGGCGCCGACGGTTTTTTCATCGAAATCCATCTCTGAAGTGACGGCCTGGCCGGCTGCGGCAGGGGCCTGCCCGCCGAACGACAACCCGCCCGGCTGGAGCCTGATTCCGGCGGGCATGGCCTCGAAAGACGGGCGGGCGAGCTTCTCATCGTCGCTCATCTGGATAAACTCGGCCGGGGCAAAGAACTCATTCACCGGTTCGAGCACCTCGATCACATCTCCGCCGACGGCAGCCTGGGTGATATTGAAGATCGTCGCCCCGGAGGGGATACCCCCGGCGAACCGGTCGATGCGGATGCCCAGCGGCAGTACCTGCTGTCGCACCGAAAGCTCGCCCAGGGGGTGTACCATCACCTGCGGGTCGGCCCGTCTGCGCAGGCTGACGAGCATACGGCTGCGGCCCGGCAGGGGGGCATCCCAGCTGCGTTGATCCTGCAGGGCAGCCACCAGCTCGGCCTGCGGGTTCACCTGGGGCAGGGCTTCGGGCGGGCGGTCGTCGCCGAAGGTGTGATCGAAGGATTTGGAAATATCGAAGAGGAAGAGGCTGATCGAAACCTTCCCTTTGACACGGTTCGGGCTTGGCCCGAAGAGCTGCCCCACGGCGTGCGCCCCGAGCAAGGTATGGCCTTTGTATTTGAGCGCCACCTTGATGTCGAAGTCGGCGATGTAGCGCACGTCCGGCTCCCACAACACGTCGATCTGGATCAACCCCTCAATGCTGAAACCGCCGAACCCGGCGAAGAAATCGATCTTCCCGCCGGCCTGGCGCGTGTTGGATGAGACGGCAAAATAGCCGGTCAGGATCAGGCGCAGGTTCTTCGAATCGGCAAAGGTGATCTTCACCCGTTCGAGCGTGGGGAAGGTGGGCGGTACGTTGAAGGCCGGGTGGTAGCCGCCGATGGAAAGCAGGTAGAACGGGTCGGTTCCGCGCCGGATGCGCAGCGCCATATCGCCGCTGATGTGAATGAACACCACGCGCGAGTCATACAGGCGCGCATCCAGCGAAAATTCCTGCCGGTCGTAATCCCAGATGCCTACCGCGTCCATGTGGATCTCGAGGATGGGCTTTTTGCGCGGAGCCACCAGGTGGAGCTGCCCGAGGATGATCAGGCGCGGGTTGTCGGCCTTTTCATAGATGACGGCCAGCTCGGCGGTGATGAGCGGGGGTGTGCCCCAGTTGAGAATCACCGCCAGCCCAAAGAGATGCCGCCCGCGCGAGGGCGGGAAGACGCTGCGCAGCACCCCGAGGATCCTCCCGGCATTGGCGACCGGGTCTTTGGGGAATAGGATCGCATCCAGCGTGTGGTTATGCAGGCCGGCGCGCAGCACATCAACATCCACCGTGCGGTTGATGCCCAGGTAGCCGCCAATGCCGCCGAGGGTGAAGCCGAGGACGAGCTGGATGGGCGGGTCGAACTCCACCGAGAGGATCACCAGCAGCGAGAAGCCCTTCGAGCCATCCGGCAGGCGCGTGGTGAGCAGGCCGATGGCTTTGATGGAAATGCGGTCGGCGATCTCCAGTTGAATCACCCCGGCGTATTGCTCGTTCTGGCGGTCGAAGAAGAGGAAGCCACCGCCGGTGACCGCCAGGCTATCGACCAGCACACCCACGCCGCTGGGCGGCCTGAAGCCGACATCGCGCAGGTAGAAGAACGGCAGCAGGCTGACGGCGTCTTCCGGCTGGTCCTCCCCGCTGGCGCCTGCGTTGACGGTGAAGCCGATCTGCTCGACCGAGAGCGAGAGCGGCCCCAGGCTGAAGCCAAGGCTGGCGACGGCGGCAAACTGCAGCTCCGAACTGCCTTCACCCGCCACCGGGTTGAGCGATAGCTGGACTGTTTTGAGCGAGATGCCCAGCAGCGATTTATTGACCGGGATTGTGGCGGCAAAGCGGCTTCCGCCGTCGATCGAAACTCCGTCCTGGTCGGCCGTCAGGCCGAGGGCAAAATCGAAGCGGATTTCTTTAGGCGGGAGCGATTCTTCGATGAAGCTGTCGCCCTGCGACGGCACGATCACCAGGGCGCTCTTCTGGGCGCTTGCTCTGATCTTGAAGCCGTTGGTGTTGATCTCCACTTTGAAGGAAAAATCGCCAATTTCCAGGCGGGTGCCGGTGGTTTCGGGCAGGCTGAAGGCCGGCCCGACGGTGGAGGGCTGCGCCGGCTCGATGGAGAGCTTCATCCCGCCGGAGGGCACGCCGGTGGGCTTGAATTTATCCTCGCCGCTGAAGTACACGCGCGCGTCCAGCCCGTCGGGAGTCTCGACCGTGATTTTGATCTTGATCGGGCGTTCCTCATCGCCGGCCTTTTCTTCAAAGGTGACGGCCCCGCGCAGCGAAAGGTACCAGCCCGTGCGCGGCTCCTGCCCGGCGGGGGTTTCGCCTTCCGCCAGCAGAAGCTGGGTGAGGGTGAACGACGAACTGGCCGGGGGGCCGGCGGGGGTGGTGAGTTTGAGGGTGTAGGCCCGGCTGGCGATGCGCTCGGAGAGCGGGATATCCGGCCCGGGGGGCAGCTCCCAGCCATAGAAGTTGGAAATTTCCAGGTTGAGTTTGGCGAGCAGCTTCTTCACCAGGCTGGTATCGCCCAGGAACCAGCCGGTGGTGAAGATGAGGTCCGAGAGGCCGAAGATCTCAAACCCAAGCTGCCGCCGCTCGATGACTTCTGCCGGGGTGAGGGGGTGGGCCGGGTCGGGCGGCTGGAGGAACAGATCGGCGGCCTGGTCGAGGCGGAAGACGAGGTAATTCTTTTTGAACGCCGGGCCGAGGTTCTTCCAGTAGGCGCTGGTGAAGAGGTTGGCCGGCACTTCGGGCGCAAAAGCTTCTTCCACACTCAGGCGCAGGTCCTGGGTAATGGCCCCCAGCAGGCGCATGATGTAATAGGCGGTTGGGTAACGGAACTTCACCGTGTTGACGGCAACCAGCTGGAAGAGGCGGTAAACCAGCTCATCCACCACCAGCGAGGCGTCTTCCTGCTTGGCGGCAGTGAAGATATCTTTCCAGAAAGCCACGTAACGGCCGATGAACTCAAAGGCCACCGCCACCTGTTCGGCGTCTGGGTCAACGGCGTTGATGTAAGCATCGATGCCGGACGCATCCGGCGGGGTCTTGCCTTTGGCTTTAGCGAGGCCGCCCGGCGCCACGCCCAGGTCGGCTTCGAGAGCGCGCAGCACCACCGGGTCTTCGCTGATGCGCACGACGAGCTTATTCAACTCGTCGAACAGGCGGCGGATTCCACGGAAGATCCATTTGAAGAAGCTGATCGCGCCCATGCCTGGGTCACTCCTCCGGCAGGTCGAATTGAAGGGCGGGGCGCTGGTCGTCGAACAGGTCCAGCGGCACGCGGTAGGTGTTGATCAAAGCCGCCTCGTGCCTGCCGGGCGGGTGAGAATAGAGATCATGGCAGGCCACCAGCGTCTGGCCGTCCATTTCAAACCGCACCAGGCCCAGGTTGCTCTGATACACCACGCCGCGCGAGAAGCGCAGCTTGCTGGCAAAACCGGCGTGGCGGGCGGCGATTTCGCGGTAAGAGGCTTCGATGTCTTTCACGTCGAAGACCGGCGGCGGGCCGGAGGGGCGGGTGAATTCGGGCCGCTGGGAATCGGGGCGCACATCGCTGACCAGGTCGATGCGCCAGGTCACGTCCGGCTGGCGGGCGGCCTGGATGCCCGGCGGCCAGTTCTTGCTGGGGACGATGACCGGCAGGCTGCCGAGCCGGTCGCGCACGGGCGGCGGCAGGCGCACCCCATCCGGCACGGCCAACGGAGCGGGGAAGTTCGCTTCCCAGGCCATCCGTTCGGCGGGGGTCAGGTCGATCAACGCGAAGGCGTTGCCCACCCCGCGCGCGATCTTGGCGATGAGCGCCTTGACGTTCTTCATCCCCGAAGAGACGAACTGTGCCACGCGCGCAGGGCCTTGTTCTTCGAAGACATTCAACCCGGCGGCTTCTTTGCGCACCAGGTAAGTCTTGCGTCCGGCGGGGTCGATCACCAGCCATTCGGCGTTGCCCGGGCGGATCACCAGCCGCGCGCCGGTTCCAAGCGGCAGGTTGGCCGCCTGGAAGGCATTGCGGATGCCCTGGGAGAGAACGGGGTTCTTGGGGTCGGCGTTCGCCAGGTCGGCTTCGAGGGCGGCGGGGAGCGTCATGCGCCGGGTGCCGGGGGTCCACAGGCTCATCTGCGCCGAATAGCCGTAGTGCACCTCGCCGGAGAGCACGACCACGCGCTTATACCTGGCCATCCGCTCGAGGAAGGCCTTGAAGGCCAGCTCGTCCCCCGGCCAGATCTCATTATCAGGCTCGGTGCCGGGCAGGTTGTTGAGCGTCTTGTGGTTTTCCAACTCGTTGATCGTGGTCATGAGCGGCACGATCACCGAAGCAGCCAGCGAGGGCAGCAGCGGCGGAGTCTGCGAGATGACGATCAGCATCTCGATGCCGGGCGGCAGGGGTGTTTCGGCCGGGTCGGGGAGCTGCTCTTTGAGCGCTTCGGGCGAGAGCAGCCCCGGCGGGAGGAAGCGCGAACGGTAGACGCGCCGCGTGCGCGTATCGAGGGCGATGACGCGGTGGCGCGGGCCGTCGATGCTGAAGTGCCATTTGAGCTCGGGGGCAGGCTCGGGGTTCGGCTGGTTGAGCGCGAACAGCTTTTCGAGTTCCTTCGCGGCGGCCACAGGCGGGCCGCTCGTGGCGCTTGCGGGGAAGAGCTTCGTCACCTGGTCGAGCAGGCTGCGATAGGCTCCCTTTTCGTAGCGCTTCGGGTCGTTGCCCCAGTCCTGGAAGAGCGCGTAGGCGGCGAGCGCGTTTACCAGGATGCGCCGCCCCAGGGGCGAGGTGTGCACCCGGTCGCGCCAGGAGAGGGTCAGGTTCCAGTCGTCGGTCACATCGTGGTCGTCGAAGACCATGTAAGTGGGGATGTTGGCCAGCGCCCGCCGCACGCGGGTGAGCGAGGCGAAGAGCACCCCCAGGGTATCTTGCGCGTTTTGCACTTTCTGAATGCTGACGGGTTTCTTGCGCTTTTCCTTCTCGAGGTAAGCGTCCACCGCGGCACGGTCTTTGCGCGGGTGGATGGTATTGGAATCGGGGTCGGTGGCATGGAAGTCCCAAAGCTGCGGCAGGTCGCCGGGCGGGAGTTGAAAGATCTGTTCGGCTGCAGGCAGGGCGGGGGCATCGGCCTGTAGCTCCCACACGGCCGAGGAATAGACCGCCAGGTACATGGCGCAGTATTCGCCCAGCGACATGAGGTGGCTGTGCAGGTCGGTGGAAGAGAACTTGGCCTCGCAATCGAGGAGCGGCTCGCGCAGGCCAGCGGGGAAGTGGCGCAAATCGGCGGGCCAGAAACGCACGCCCGGCGCGGCGGGGTCGCTCTGGAAGCCAGGCTCGAGGCTGAAGGGTTGCTCGTAGAGGTAGATGAACAGCCGGTCGAAGCACGGGTCTTCAAGCACGCGCACACGGGCATCTTTCTTGAGCTCTTCGAGCGGCTTCTTGCCGTCGGCGCGCATCTTCTGGATGAAGGCTTCGAGGGTAGCAAACCCGGGCTGTTTAGGCGCGCCGAGGAACTTCTCCTTGCTGGCGGGGTCGGCTTCGGGTGGGTAACGGGTGGGCAGCAGCTCGGTCTTGCCGATCAGGCGGTTGGCCAGGAGGTTGAGCATCACCAGCATGGGGGCTTCCACATCGTCGGCGTAGATTTGGTCGCCGGTAAGGAAGAGCTGGTGCGGGCGGACGTTGGCATCCAGCGCCTGGGTGGTGGGGGTGCCGCGCCGCCATTCGAGGATCAAGTCGTCCACCCAGGCCAGGCCGTCAAAGGAGAGCTTGCCCTGGCCCGACTCATAGACATGCCCCGGGCGGCGGCACGAGCCGTGCAGGATGCGCAGGTCGGTCAGTTGAGGGGGCGGCAGGGCGAAGCCCGGGAGCACGCCAACCTCATACCCCAGGGGCAGGTTGGGGCGGTTGTTGATGGGCTGGTCTGAGAGCAGGCCTTCGGTCTTCAGGTCGGCGGTGGGGTTGACCAGGCCAGGGAAGGTTTGCGCGCCGGGCTTCACGCCGGCGAGGAATTCACCGAACGAGACGTTGTAGCTGTAGTTGATGCCGGGGGTGAGGGCCTGCTCGGGGAGCAATTCGGCATAGACCACGCCGATGTGCAGTTGATCTCCCACTGGGAGGGTATTGGCGGCGCCAAAGGTGCGCGGGTTCCCGCCGGAAAAGACGCCCGGGCCCGTCCCGGCCATCTGGAAGCCTTCGAAGACCGTCAGGCGGATGGAACGGGCCTTGCTGAGCGCCACCCACACGCAGACCAGGGTTGGTTCCACGCGGCGGACGATCGGTCCCGCAAGGATGAGAGGCAAATCACTCAATGATCACTCGCCGTTCAAAGCAGCCTGCTTGCGACGGTGGAGCAATGGATTGGACTGCAGAGTGGTGGGGGCTATTTAAGATAATATTGATCTATAAAGTCAATAAAATTATAACAGGGATCGGCGATCTGTCAACCACCTGGGCAAGAAATGCATCGCGTTTATGGGACCGGCAAAGAGCCCTCGTCCCAGCGGGCGCGCGAAGCGTGCCTCCGAAGGGAGAGAAAAAGAAATCCACCTCCCTTCGCCCTCTGGGAGAAGGGTTGGGAATGAGGGAGATCGGCCAAACGGCTAGATGAACACCATACGGGTCAATTCAAGCTGCATAGCGCTCGGGGCTGCTTCCCCGAGCGGGCGCCTGCTCAATTTTGGACGAACGTGCCGTTGCGCAGGTCGCTGAGCGCCTGCTGGATCTCCTCCAGCGTGTTCATCACGAAAGGCCCGTAGGGGTAGATCGGCTCTTTGAACGGCGCTCCGCTCATCAGCATAAAGCGCACGGGTGTGTCCGCGGCTGCGCGGGCGCGGACCTGCCCGCCCTCGCCAAAGACGACCATGCGCACGGCTTCCACGCGCTCCTCTTCGGCGCCGAAGCACCCCGCGCCCTCGAAGACGTAGGCGATGGCGGTGTGGCCTTCTTCCACGGGCAGCGAGAGGAGCGCCCCCGGGCTGACCGTCACATCCATATAAACCGGCCGGGCGGCGATTTGCGTCACCGGGCCGGCTGCCCCGCCGAACTCGCCTGCGACGATGCGCACGCGCAGCCCGTCCTGCTCGATGGCCGGGATGCTCGCCGCCGAAACTTCCTGGTAGCGCGGCAAGCCCATCTTTTGGGCAGCCGGAAGGTTCACCCACAACTGGAAGCCGGTGATCAATCCGCTTGGGCCGCGCCGGGGCATTTCCTCGTGCAAAATGCCGCGGCCGCTGGTCATCCACTGCACGTCGCCCGGGCCGATCACCCCGGCGTTGCCCAGGCTGTCGCGGTGGCGCACGTTGCCTTCCAGCATGTAGGTGACCGTCTCGATCCCGCGGTGCGGGTGGGTGGGGAAGCCCTTGATGGGACCTTCGAGCGGGTCGTTGAAGGCGAAGTGGTCGAAGAGCAGGAAGGGGTCAAACAGGTTGGCGCGGTTGGGGCCGAACGAGCGCCGCAGCAGCACGCCTGCGCCTTCGATGACGAACTGCGGCTCGATGATTTGCCGCACGGTGCGGATGGTGGTGGGCATGTGAACCTCGTTTTATCTGAAACCGATAATAACAGTCAATATTATACTCTTTCTCCGTCGGCGCGGGCGGACGGCTCTCGGGGCGCAGCGAGGCGGGATATAATGAAGGCATGCCGCAAGAATCCCCGCACATCGAAGGCCCGGTGGGCGCGCGCACGCTCATCGGCGGGCGCGTGGTGGATTACTTCGCCGGGTCGGGTTACCTGGGCCTGCAAAGTCACCCCGAGGTGGTCCGCGCAGCCCAGGCGGCGCTCGAGCGCTACGGGTTTTCCAGCGCCACATCACGCGGCGGATATGGCGAGCACGCCCTGTATGCCGAACTGGAGCGCGAAGCCTGTGCCTTTTTCGGCGATGAGCGGGTCCTCTACCTGCCTTCCGGTTACCTGGCCGCGGCGGCGCTTGTCCAGGCATCCAGCGCACAATTCGAGCACATTTTCATCGATTCCTGCGCGCATTTCAGCCTGTGGGACGCGGCCCAGGCGACCAATAAGCCCATCACGCCGTTCCGGCACCGGCAGGCGGAACACCTGAGCGAGCTGCTGCGGCGCGAACTGCGCCCCGGCGAGCGCCCGCTGGTGCTCAGCGACGGGGTCTTCCCAATCTCCGGCGAAGTGGCTCCGCTGCCCGGGCTGCTCGAGGCACTCGAACCTTACGGCGGGCTGTGTTACATCGACGACGCGCACGCCGCCGGTGTGCTGGGCGGGCATGGGCGGGGGACCCTGGAGTATTTCGACGTCCGGCCCGGCGCGTGCCGCAGCGTGAAGACCCTCGCCAAAGCCCTGGGCGGGGCCGGGGGCGTCATCACCGGCGAGGCGGGCTGGACGGAAGGTATCGAGCGCGACTCGCGCGCCTGCGTGGGGGCCAGCCCGCCGCCGCTCGCTTCAGCGGCGGCCTCAGCCTGCGCGCTGCGGCTGGCGCGCTTGCAGCCCGATCTGCGCCGGCAGCTGGCTGCCAACGTGGCGCAGGCCAAAGCCGGTCTGCGGGCGCTGGGCTGGGCGCTGGAAGACACCCCGGTGCCGATCATCTGCCTGGAAGCGCGCCCGGGCGTGAACCTGCTGCGCCTGCGCAAACGGCTCTTCGAGGCGGGCATCGCCGTGGAATTCGAGCGCGCCTACCCAAGCACGCCCCCGGGCGGCGCGCTGCGCATTGCCGTCTTTGCCACGCACAGCCGCGAGCAGATCGACCGGCTGGTGAATCAAATTGGAAGATACCTGGGGTAGGTGCCGCCGGTGGCCGTGCTATCCGGCTGGGTTAAACCAGGGGGAAGCCCTCTCGATCAATTCTTATACATCGGCAGGCGGCCTTCGCGCGCGCTCTGGAAGAGGCAAACGCGGTTTCTGCCGGCCTGCTTGGCCTGGTAGAGCGCCTGGTCGGCGCAGCTCACCAGCGAATTGAGCGTTTCGACCTCTTGCTGGCCCTGGCAGGCCACGCCGAGGCTGATCGTCACCGCCGCTTGCCCACCGCCGGCCACGAAAGGCTCTCCGGCGATGCTCTGGCGCAGGCGCTCGCCGATCTGCGCGGCCTCCTCGCAGGAGGTTTCGGGCAGCAGGATGATGAACTCCTCACCCCCATAGCGAGCCATCACGTCATAAGGCCGCAGCACGGCAAGGCAGCGATGGGCCAGATCGTGAAGCACCTGGTCGCCGCATAAATGGCCAAGCGTGTCGTTGACCGACTTGAAATGGTCAATATCAAAGAGGATCAACGACATGAATGCGCCGGTGCGCAGCGAGCGGCTGAACTCGTTCTCGGCCAGGTCGAAGAAGTGCCGCCGGTTATAAATGCCGGTCAAGGGGTCGGTCAGGGCCATTGTTTCCAGCTTCTTCTCGGCGCGCTTCCAGTTGGTGATGTCGTGGAGGATGACCAGCCGGCCTGAGGGCGCCTTGCGGTGGTCGAGGATGAGCGAGACTTTCATCTCATAATGGCGCGGGCTGGCGCGCACCGGCAGGGTGACCACCCGGGCAGGCACGGTTCCCTGGGGGTCGTTTCCGAGGATGTGAGCAAGGGGATGCTCTGGAGGGAGGGGGGTTCCGAGCGCACCGGAGAGATTGAGATCGAGAATGGCCTGTGCGGAGGGGTTTAGATCCAGAAGGCGCCCCTGGTTATCGAGGACGATGACCCCGTCGGTCATGCGCTCGACCAGGGTTTTATAAGCCACGGGGTTCAAGTCGAGCAGGCCAAAGTTGTAGAGCGCCCAGGCGACGATCAGGCTGCTGGCGCCGAACGTCAACGGGGTGAGGTCGTGCAGGGTGACCGGAACCCAGCCCATCCAGGTGACGAGGGTGGCAACCCACGGGATGAGGATGCCGATCATCAGGGTGGCGAGCTGCAGCTTGAAGACGCGCGGCGCGGTGATGATGCTGGACATCAGCATATATGCGCCCAGGAAGAGCAGGGGGTAGCCGATCAACGGGTAAAGCGGGAAGAGCGGCCCGTCGCTGAAAACGAGCCTGGTGAACTGGGCGGCCGGAACGAGGTGAACGCCCTGGCGAAACAGGTGGTGGAAGGAATCCGTCCAGATGAGGGCCAAGAGAGAGACGGAAAGCACCGCAGCAATGGGCGCCGAGTGCCTGGCGCGCATCCAGGAAGATTGGCTGTAGCTCAGGCAGAAGATGAAAAAAGCAAGCGGGGCGGCGACAGCCCCCAGGAACTGGACGTCATTCCAGAAGAGTTTGCCGTTCAAACTGGGGTTGAGGGTTTGAAGGATGTAGCCCAGAGTCCAGATTGTCTCGAAGAGTGCCAGGAACCCAAAAGCCCGCGCGCCGGTCGTTGAGGCGCGTCTGAAGGAATAGATGCTGATCGCGCTCGAAAGCAGCCCTGAGAGCAGGTAAGGAGCAATATACGCGAGCAGTTCAGCGGACATCAGGTCTCATTTTGTCACCATCATCCACATTATAACTCGGTTCGCTTGCGGTAATAAAGTTGTCAGGTTAACAAAAGCATTACAAAATCGATGGATCGAGTCTATTTTTAACGGTTGCAAATCAGATAGCTTTTGTCTATAATCATCGCCTGATGAGCGATCAAGATCAACTCAGGCAGACGATTGCGGCGCTCGAAGCCCAGCGGGCGCTCCTGGGCGATGCGGTGGTGGATACCGCTCTGGCCCCGCTGCGCGAGAAGCTGGCGCAGCTGGAGGCCCAGCGGAGCGAAGAGCAGCGCAAACTGGTCACGGTTCTCTTTGCCGACCTGGTGAATTTTACCGCGCTTTCCGAAAAGCTCGACCCAGAAGAAGTTCGCGATATCACCAACGCGTATTTTGCGCGCTGGACGGGCGTGATCGAAAAACACGGCGGTGTGGTGGAAAAGTTCATCGGCGATGCGGTGATGGCCGTTTTTGGCATGGCTGCCGCGCACGAGAACGACCCCGAGAACGCGATCTTCGCCGCGCTGGAGATGAAAGCCTCGCTGGCCGAGTTGAACCGCGAACTGGCCGCCAACGACTCGCCCGCCGAGGGGGCTTCTATTCAGCTGCGCGTGCGCACAGGCATCCACACCGGGCTGGCGGTGATTGGCCGCTTTGATGAGCGCGGCAACCGCGACTTTGTCGTGGTGGGCGACACGGTCAACCTGGCCAGCCGGCTGCAAACTCACGCCCCGGCCGATGGAATTTTGATCAGCCGCGATACCTACCGGCACGTGCGCGGCGTTTTCGATGTGGAGGCAGTCGAACCGCTGCAGTTGAAAGGCAAGAGCGAGCCGGTCGGCGCTTACCGGGTGCTCCAGGCCAAGCCGCGCGCGTTTCGCGTCAGCCTGGCGGCCGCCGAAGGCTCTCCGGCGGCGCTCGTGGGGCGCGAATCCGAGCTGCGCACGCTCAAAGAGGCATACCGGCACGTCAAGGAAAAACGCTCCCGCCGGGTGGTCACCGTGGTGGGTGAAGCCGGCATGGGTAAATCGCGCCTGATCTTCGAGCTGGATGATTGGATCGAGACTCAGCCGGGCGATTATTATTACTTTCTCGGCCGGGCCAATCAGTCCATGCAGACGGTGTCTTACTCGCTTCTGCGCGATGTGATCGCCTTCCGGTTTCAGATCCAGGAAAGCGACCACCCCCGCCAGGTGCTGGAGAAGCTCGAGCAGGGGGTGAAAGAAGCCTTCGGCGAAGATGAATCGGCGCCGCTCAAGGCTTATTTTATCGGCCGGCTGTTGGGCTTTGAACTTGGCAGCCGGGCCGGGGCGGGCGAGGTGGATGCCCGGCAGATCCTCGAGCGCGGGCTGGTTTACATGGAGGAATACTTCGGCGCCATGACCGCTAAAGGAACGGTGGTGGCGCTGCTCGAAGATATTCACTGGGCCGATGACAACACCCTGGCCCTGCTCGAAAGGCTTGACCAGGCGCTTTCGGACCGCCCCGTTTTGATGGTTTGCACAGCCCGCCCTTCACTTTACCAGCGCCAGCCGCACTGGGAGGAAGGCCCGGCGCACCACATCCGCATTGACCTGCACCCGCTCAGCCGCGAAGAAAGCAGCCGGCTGGTGGGTGAAATTCTCCACAACGTGACCGACCTGCCCGCCGAACTGAGCGAGGCGGTGGTGGGCAGTGCCGAAGGCAACCCCTTCTATATCGAAGAGATTATCAAGATGCTGGTCGAAGAAGGGGTGATCGAAAGCGTGGGCGAGGCCTGGCGGGTGAACCCCGGCCGCCTGGCGCTGGCACAGATCCCCTCCACGCTGACCGAGGTGCTGCAATCGCGCTTCGATGTGCTCTCGCGCGAAGAAAAGACCACGCTGCAAAAAGCTGCCGTGATCGGGCGCACGTTCTGGGATGCGGCGGTCGATTCGCTTGGGCAGCCAGAGCCGGGCAGCGGGCAGCCCTGCCAGGCCGCGCTGGCCGGTTTGGTGAGGCGCGAGATGATCTTCCAGCAAGAGGCTTCGGCATTCGAGGGCACGCGCGAATACCAGTTCAGACATGCGCTGTTCAGAGATGTGACCTATGAAAGCCTGCTGAAGCGTTACCGCAAGGTGTATCATGCCGCCGCGGCGCGCTGGCTGCAAGAGGTCACCACGCGCAGCGGCCGGGCCGATGAATTTGCCCGTTTGATTGCCTCGCACCTCGACCAGGCCGGCGAAGCCGCCGCCGCCGATTGGTACGCGCGCGCCGCCGCTTACGCGGCTGCCCGCTACGCCAATGCCGAAGCCTTGAAGCACTTCAGCCGGGCGCTGGAGCTGTTCCCGCCGGGTGCGAGCGAGCAGCGCTTTGCGGCATTGCTTGGCCGGGTGCGTGTCTATCACCTTTTGGGCGAGCGCCAGGAACAGCTGGGCGACCTGCAAGCACTCGAGCAGGCAGCCGAAAGCCTGGACTTGCAGGACGGGGCGGCCGAACGCCGCGCGCTGGCGGCCGTCGAGTGGGCGCTCTATTCCGACCAGACGGGCGATTACCCCGCGGCGATCGGCCACGCGCAGAGGGTGGTGGAGCAGGCCGCTCTGGCCGGGAACCGGGCGCTCGAGGCGCGCGGACATCACCTGTGGGGCAGCGCCTCCTGGCATTTTGCCGATTACCCCGCCGCCCGCCGCGAGGGGCTGGTGGCGCTGGAACTGGCTCAAAAAGCGGGCCTGGCCAGCCAGCAGGCCCAGTCGCTGCACCTGCTCGGCATTGTGGCCGATGCGCAGGGGGAATACCAGGATGCGCTCTCCTTCTGCGAGCAGGCGCTGGCGAACTTCAGGAAAACCGGCGACCAGGTGGGCGAAAGCCGCGTGCTGAACAGCCTGGGGGTGGTCACCTTCAACATGAACGACCTGACCACCACCCATGTCCTCTACCTGCAGTCGCTGCAGTTGAAGCGCCAGATCGGTGACCGTTACGGCGAGGGGGTGACGCTGAATAACCTGGGCATCGTCGCCCGCCGCCAGTCACAGCTGACGGCAGCGCTGGAATACTACCGCCAGTGCCTCGAGGTCTGCCGGGAGATCGCCGACCAGGAGGGCGAGAGCGCTTCGCTCAACGGCCTGGGGAGCATCTGCATGGCGCTGGGAGATTTCGCCCGCGCCGAGGGTTACTTCCTCCAGTCGCTCGAGATCACCCGTAAAATCGGCGACCAGGAGGGGGATATCAGCAACCTCTCCTCGCTGGGCGAGCTGGCCTTTCAACGCGGCAATCTGCAGGCGGCCCTCGAATACTATGCCCAGGGGCTGGAGGTCGCCGGGCAGCTGGGCGCGCGGAATTACGAGGGCTACATGCAGCTTGGAATCGGCGACGTGTGGCTGAAGCTTGGCGACCTGGAAAAGGCCGGACAGGCCTTCCGCCGCTCCGTCGAGGTGCGCCGTGAGCTTGGGCAGGCCGGGCTGCTGGTGGCTTCGCGCGCCGGGCTGGCGCGCCTGGCGCTGCGCGAGGGCCAGGTGGATGAAGCCTGCGCCCTGGCCCGCGAAGTGCTGGGGGCGCTGGGCGGCAGCACCGAGGTGGCCAAAGATGAGCTGATCCTGGTGTACCTGACCTGTTATCGCTGCCTGGCGGCCTGCCACGACCCCGCCTCGCACGCCGCGCTTCAGGCCGGGCTGGCCGTCCTGGAAGAGACGGCGGCCAATATCCACGAGGATGCCCTGCGCGAGTCCTTCCTGCAGGCGGTACCTTATAACCGCGAACTGCTTGCGCTGCGCGGCGAAGCCGCTCTAGGGGGAGCGCATGGATAAGACCCGGCTGGCCCAGGCGGAGTTGTTGGCCGGACTCTCGCCGGATGAGGCGGATTTCCTCGCGCAGATCGCGCGCGTGGTCGAATACGCCCCCGGTGAAATCCTCTTCCACGAGGGGGATGATTCCGACACCTTCTCGGTGGTGCTCGAAGGGCAGGTGGAGGTCTTCAAAAGCGCACAGAGCGGCCCGGAGCGCCGGCTGGCTGTGCTGGAAGGGCAGGAATTCCTCGGCGAGATGAGCCTGTTCTTTCAGACGCGCAAACGCTCAGCCGGGGCGCGCTCGCTTGGGCGGGCGGTAGTGTTGGAGATTCCCAATGCGGGGTTCGAAGCGCTGCTCAAACGCCGCCCAGACCTGGTCTTCACCATCCTGCAGGTCACCGTCCAGCGCATGCGCAGCACCGAAGATGCCACCATTCAAGATTTGCGCGCTAAAAATGCCGAACTGGAGCAGGCGTACCGCGACTTGAAACTTGCCCAGGAAAAACTGCTGGCCAGGGAGCGCCTGGAGACTGAGCTGGCGCTGGCGCGGAAAATCCAGGAAGGGCTGCTCCCCAGGCAGCTGCCCGAGCTTGAACACTGGCGCATGGCAGCGCTCTGGAAGCCCGCTCTGGAGGTGAGCGGCGATTTTTACGACTTCCTCCCCCTGCCCGGCGGCGCGCTGGGGTTGGTGATCGGCGACGTGACGGGCAAGGGCATGCCCGCAGCGCTGGTGATGGCCACCACGCGCAGCGTGATCCGCTCGGTGGCGTACGGCCAGCCGGGTCTGCGCTCGCCGGGCGAGCTGCTCGCGCAGATCAACGACCTGCTCTGCCCCGATATGCCGCCCAATATGTTCGTCACCTGCCTGATGGCCGTCCTCGACCCGGCCGGCGGGGGCCTCGTTTTTGCCAATGCGGGGCACAACCCGCCTTATCTGCGCTGCGCTGCCGGGGTGAGAGAGCTGCGCGCCCGCGGCATGCCCCTGGGTTTGCTCCCTGGCATGGCCTATGAAGTGCAAGAAGCAGCCCTGGCCCCCGGCGACAGCCTGCTGGCTTATAGCGACGGCCTGGTGGAAGCGCATAACCCGCAGGGCCAGATGTTCGGCGGCCCGCGCCTCGAAGGGCTGCTCGATTCGCCGCTGCAGGGCGAAGACCTGTTCGGTTTGCTGCTGGGTGAACTGGCCCGTTTTACCGGTGAAGCCTGGCTGCAGGAAGACGACGTGACCCTGGTGGCGCTCCGCCGCCTTCTGTGAAGGGCCGCGGGGGGCTTTCGGTGCTACAATCTCCGTATCGATCCAGCCCTTAACCGGGCATATCCATTCGTGCCGGTCTGCCGTGGGGGGATGAAAGACACATCCGGCTGCGCCATGAGATTCTCAGGGAGGGACGTATGTCTGATTTCTTCGGTAAGTTGAAAAGCGGTGCAGGGAAGGTGGCCTTCGAGGCCGAGAAGCTGGCCCGTGTGAACAAGGCGCAGGGCGAGCTTGGGCAGCTCAAGCGCCAGGTCGAAGCCGGCTTCACCAAACTTGGCGAGCTGTACTACCACCAGTACCGCTACCCTGGCGCGGGCACCCCGGCTTTCGAGGACCTGTGCAGGCAGATCGAGGAGCTCGAAAAGCAGATAGAGGCCAAGAACATCGAGATCCAGCAGATCAACGCGGAAACCTACGGCGCGCCCGCGCCGCAGCCGGTTCCCGCGCCTGCTCCGGCCGCGCCGGCGGCGCCTGCGGCCGAGGTTCCGCAGACCAAAGTCTGCCCCAACTGCTCGCGTGAGATGGCCGCCAGCGTCAAATTCTGCCCGGATTGCGGCACGAAGATGCCGTAAGCGCGTTCGGGCGGTTCGGAGCGAGCCGGGGGACGCCCGGCCCGGAAAAAATTACGCGCGGGTCAGGCCTGGCTGCCAGGTAAGACCCGCGCGCGATGTTAACGGATAGTTAGCGGCTCAGTCTGTTTGCAAGCTCAATTCCGCGCCTTTCAAGCCTTCGGCGCTCACCTGCAGGCGAATCTCGCCCGCCTGCCCGTTGGCGCGCACCACCGCCATCAAGCGGCCCTGGAAGGCCTTGCGCCGGTCGGCGGTGTACAGCTCCTCGGTCAGCGGGTTGGCCGCGCCGAAGGCCAGCAGGTCGCCGGCGCCGCTCACGCTCGCGCTGACTTCGGGCGCGGCGTGCTTCACCACGGCGCCGTCACGGTC
The DNA here is from genome assembly GCA_029975055.1 of Anaerolinea sp. Classification (GTDB taxonomy): domain Bacteria; phylum Chloroflexota; class Anaerolineae; order Anaerolineales; family Anaerolineaceae; genus Anaerolinea. The sequence goes on along the minus strand of JARKPU010000002.1, from coordinate 123,018 downwards.
CACCACTTCCACCGTCACATACGCCAGGTCGCCGAATTCCGCTTTGAGGGCCGTGCGGTCTGCCGTCAGGCGCAGCGCGGCCGGGGCCGAGGCCGTCTTGAGCGCGGCGCGGCCGGCTTCCTGGCCCTTGGAGAAGGCCACGGCTTCGAGCGTTCCGGGTGTGTAGGTTACCTCGAAGGTGGCCTTGTTCTTGACGAGCGGCTTGCGATCGAGCGGGGCGCCGTTCAGGCGCAGCTCCACTTCCTCGGCGGCGGAGTACACGTCCACCTGCGTCGGCCTGCCTTCGCTGCCGGGGAAAGTCCAGCTGTCGATCACCGGCTCCCAGCCCCAATGATTGAAGCGGATTTTCTTGCCATGGTCTTGCGGGTCGAGCACGCCGATGAAGGGCTGCGCGCGCACGCCCCAGAGAATATCGCGGAAGTAAGACTGCGGGCGCTTGAAGCCGCAGATGTCGAAATCGCCGCAGTTGGCCAGGTGGTACGGCCAGACATCCTGGTTGATGAACGAGCCGCCGGCTTTGTCGTAGGTGACCATGCCGATGCCCGATTCGCCCAGGTAATCGAGCGAAGTCCAGACAAAGTCGCCGATCACATGCGGGAGGCGGCGTGTCTCTTCCCAGGAGTCGTAGGCCTGGTGCGGCCAGGTCTCGGTGCCGGCGATCACCCGCCCGGCGAAGCGCTCGCCATCGGTGGCGTAGCGTTTGTGCAGGTAGTTATAGCCGCCCACGTCCAGGTGCTGGAAGAACGGGCGCGTCAGGTTGCCCCAGCGGTCGTCGGCCGGGTTGGCTGGGGCGGTGAGCAGCGTATCAAAAAACTGGTTGATCATGTCTTCATCCGGCGGGGCGGCGGGCTGCTCGCCGGAAGGCGCGGGTATCGATTCGAAGAGGAAGGGCACGGCCGAAGTGACCAGGCGGGTGGGGTCCAGCGAGCGCACGAAGTCGGCCTGGCGCTGGCACCATGCGTAGCCATCGGAGACGCCGGTACGTTCGGAGACTTCGTTGCCGATAGACCACAGGATGATCGACGGGTGGTTGCGGTCGCGCAGCACCATCGATTGGGTGTCGCGCTGCCACCAGTCTTCGAAGTAGAGGTGGTAGTCGTTGCTGTTCTTGCCCATGCGCCAGCAGTCGAAAGTCTCGTCGATCACCAGCATCCCAAGCCGGTCGCAGGCATCGAGCATTGCCGGGGCCGGGGGGTTGTGCGCGCAGCGGATGGCGTTGTATCCGGCCGATTTCATCAACTCGATCTTGCGTTCTTCGGCGCGGTCGTAGCTGGCCGAACCCAGCAGGCCGTTATCGTGGTGGACGCAGCCGCCCTTGAGCTTGAGCGGCACGCCGTTCAGCCGGAAGCCGTTGACTGCATCCACCGAGAAAGTGCGGAAGCCGAAGGTGGTTTCTTCCGAGTCGATCACCCGCTCTCCGGCGACTACCTCGCAAACCAGCCGGTAGAGGTTAGGCTCATCTACCGACCACAGCTTCACGCCCTCCACGCGCAGGCTTTGGCTCGCCTGCGCGTTCGAGCCGGCCGCCAGCCGGACGGGGGTTTCCACCCGGGCCAGCTGCCTGCCGGAAAGGTCGCGCACCGTCGAGCGCAGGCTCACGGCCGCTTCGGCCTCCGCGCGGTTGGCCAGGTCTACGGCCACTGCGACGCTCGAGGCGGCCTCGCTCACCTGCGGGGTGGTGACGAACACGCCCCACGGCCGGATGTGCACACCCCCGCCCAGGCGCAGCCACACGTGCCGGTAGATGCCGGTGCCGGAATACCAGCGCGAATTGGGCTGGGCGCTGTTGTTCACCACCACGCTGATCGTATTCTCGCTGCCGTACGTCAGGTAGGGGGTCAGGTCGGCCAGGAAGCTGGTGTAGCCATACGGGTGGAAGGCAGCGATATTCTCGTTGACCGACACCTCGGCATTCATGTACACGCCTTCGAACTCCAGTTGAACGCTCTGCCCCTGCCATTCGGCGGGCACGTGCAGCTTCTTGCGGTAGGTGACCACACCGCTCCAGGCAAAACCGCCTCCGCCGCCGGTGGGGTGGTTCTTATTGCGGGGTTTAGTGATCGAAATATCGTGAGGCAGCGTCACCGGCTGGTAACCTGCATTCGGGTTGAGGAACCCCCTGGGCTGGTCGGTAAACTCCCAACCGTCATCAAAGCGTATCTTTTTCATGCTTCCGGCTCCTTTTCCATCATCGTTGTGAAGTACTGAGGCATTTTGCTCGATTGCCTCGGGCGGGCTTCAGCCCGCGCGGAGGCCGTCGAGCGCCATGGTGATGATCTGGCGGATGAGGTCTTGCTCGGGGTAACCGTATTCCTCGGCCACGTTGCTCTCCAACAGGGCAAAACGGCTGGTCACCGCGGCCATCAGGTTGGCAATCGAAGCGGCGGTCAGGCCGGGGTCTAACCCTGGGCGAATGGAGCCGTCGGCCATGCCCTCGCGGATCCACTCGGCGAGTATGCCGTACCCGCCGGGCAGGAAAGCCTGCTCGATGATGCGGCGCATGCGCATCGGGCTGCCCACCTGGGCGTACATGTAATTGAACAGCGATACGAAGCGGAAGTGCTCCGGGAAGGCGGTCAAACCGGCTATACCGGACGTCATGAAGCGCTCGACTTTCTGGAAGCCTGTTTCAGTCTGAGAACCCGCCGGTGGAACGAAGGCCGCGTGCAATTCTTCGATCACATCCTGGAAGACCGCCCAGGCGATTTCGGTTTTATCGGGGTAGTACTGGTAAAGGGTGACGCGCGAAATTCGCGCCGCTGCCGCCACCTGGGCGATGGTGACGCGCTCGATGCCATCGCGCAAGAACAGCTTGCGGGCGGCTTCGAGGATGCGCTCACGCTGGTTCTCGCGGTGATGATGGTAAGAGCGGTGAGGGGTGGTTTCTGGATTCATGAAGAATATTTACAGAACGCCAAATATTTTACATTGTGTTAGTTCTATTCTATAGAATCTTACAGAAATTGTCAATCTTGAGCCGGATTGCAACTAAATCAGTACATTAAGCCGTTGTATTCAATTGACTGAGTTTGTATAATTTCTCCAAATTACGTTGTGCAATGGAAAGTGACCACCTGGATGGGGGAGTTCATACGGAAAAACAGGCTCATTCTCACGAAATAAATCAAATCTGGCTGATCAAACATCGCTGGCTTGTCATCGGCATCATCGGCATGGCTTTGCTGTTCATCGAGTTCTTTGAATCATCCGCCTTGTCTTTTGAGGTGATTCACCTTGTCGAATTTGCCATCTTTTTCCTCTTTCTGGCGGCGATTGGCGCGCTGATCGAGTGGATCGTCCGCATCTACGCCAGGCAGAACCGCATGTACAGGCTGCTCGATCACAAGCACCGGCTGGCGCAGGAGGTGATCGAACACGTCAGTTGGGATGATCTTTCGGAGCAGCTGGTAAAGTACCCTGCGGTGATCGCTCCCATCGATGAAGCCCGGCTTTACCTTGCGCAGACGTCAGACTCATTCTATGAGGCAGATGCCTGGGCGGCCCCCGGCGGGGAGATGAAGATCGACCGCCTGCCGCGTTCGTGCGCCAGGTGCTCGGCGCACCTGAGCGCGAATATGACCGGCCCGCTGCGCTGCGAGGTGGACCATCAAGCGCAGAATGGAGCGCAGGCCGATGAAGTCTACTGCCTGCCGATTCGCTATTCGGGCGCCGATACCGCTCTATTGCGCTTCCGCGTCAGGCCGGGCGAGACGCTCTCTCCAGACCAGGCCGATGTGCTGAAGAACTTGAGCAATGAGTTCGCCCTGGCGATTCGCGCCGGGCAGGACCACAAGCGGGTGGTCGAACTGCACGACGCTGAGACAACCCTCGCCGAGCGGCGGAAAGTTTCGCATTTCTTGCACGATTCGCTGGGGCAAAACCTCGGCTTCTTGTATTTCAAGCTCGACCAGCTCCTGGCGGAGGAGAACCTGCTCTCGAAGGATGTGCTGATGAGCGACCTGGAGCGGATGCGCTCGGCGGCGCAGGAGGCCAATTCGATCGTGCGCGGATTCCTGGAAACGAGCCAGCCCGGCACGCTGCCATCGCTTTCGAACCTGCTCATCGAGCATGGAAAAAGCGCGGCCCGGCGCGGAAATTACCAGATTCGCTTCAATGTACACGGAGTCCAGTCTGAAGTCCCGCCCGAAATCCAACGCGCCGTGTTTTTTGTGTATATCGAGGCGCTCAACAACATCGAAAAACATGCCCGCGCCACCGAAGTGGAGGTGCAGATCGAGTGGGGCGAGGTGGATTTGACCGTCTCGGTCAGCGACAACGGGGTCGGCTTCCAGCCAGGCCAGGTAGATAGGGCCGGGCATTTCGGGTTGTCGATCATGGAAGAAAGGATGGCGGTAGTGAACGGCGAGATCAACCTTGCGTCCAACGGTCGCGGTGGGACTCAGGTGGTCTTTTCGGTTCCGCTTCCCAGGAAGAAGTATTCACGCTGAGGTGTTCGTGGTGAGAGGTGAGAATGGACACGGCTGTTCAGAAAGTGTTGGTCATCGATGACCATATCCTTTTCCGGGAAGGCCTGACGAGCCTCTTCCGGTTTACGCCTGATTTTGAAGTGGTCGGAGAAGCCGGAAGCGTGCATGAAGGCATCGAGAAAGCCCGCGCGCGCCGCCCGGATATCATCCTGATGGATTTTTCGCTGCCGGATGGCACCGGGTTGGATGCGACCCGCGCCATTCTGGAGGATCTGCCGGAGTGCAAAATCGTCTTCCTCACGGTGTATGAGACTGACGACAAGCTCTTCGCCGCAGTCCGCCTGGGGGCGCGGGGTTATCTGCTCAAAAGCGTGGCCAGTTCGGACTTGCTTGCCAGCCTGCGCGCCCTTGGGCGCGGCGAGGCGGCTGTTTCGCGCAAGATGATGAGCCGCGTGTTCGAGGCATTCGCCCATCTGCCGGATTTCGCATCTGACGGCTCGCGCGAAGCCCTGGCCAGGTTGAGCGTCCGCGAGGTGGACGTGCTGCGCGAGGTGGGCAGCGAAGCGACCAACTCGGAGATTGCCCAGCGCTTGTTCATCTCTGAAAATACCGTGAAGCATCATATCCGCAATGTGTTCGATAAACTGGGCGTGAAGAACCGCCGCCAGGCGGCTGTGATGGCGCAGAAGCTCGGGCTGAAGAGCAAGCATCTCAGCGCGGCAGACTGAAACCAGGGGGAAAACCGGTCCGGCCCAGGGTGAGTTCGCACGGCAGGTTGGCTGCCGGGCGAAACCAGATCGAGAGATTAAAAAGTATTAACCCAAAGGTTAATACTTTTTAATTTTAACCTCCTGTTCCGGGTGGCTCATTTTTTATCCCTTTCGGGCGGAGTCAGGTAATCGACTCGGGCGCGCCAAAGCTCTATCCTATTCGTTGGTGATACCTTCTACAGTGCATCAATTTTTCTGTAAATTGTGGGGCAGGCCCCACAATTTGCAGAAGAAGATCCACACGATCATACCTTCTGCCAAAGGATCGGGATGCCCCTGCCTTGTGTCTATGTGGTTCACGATACATCCTTGCTCAACCTGGCCGTGCAGGGCATCCTGAACACGAGGAACGAATTTGAGATTGTTCACGGCGAGTGCAGAGACCTTCCCGGCCTCACCGCCGAGGTAGCCCGGGTTCGCCCGAGAGCCATCATTATGGGGGATACGATGCCTGACGCCATTCAAAAAGCGGTTTTTTCCTTTTTTCGCGAATTTCCCGGCCTGAGCATCATCGTCCTCAGCCAGAGCCACAACTGGGTGAGGATTTACCGTGAAGAAAATGCCCTCCTGACCTCGGCCGACCACCTGGCCGAGGTTGTTTCGGTTTGCATCAACGGTTCTACCTCAAATGTCCCTTAGTCGAAGAGGAGGTTTCCAAATGACAGGACAGAAGCATCATTTTCAGAGCAGCGCCTGGCACCGAGTGATGGTTGTCATCTCGACCCTGGCGCTTTTGTTTGGCAACCTGGCGCTCCAGGCGGCTCCGGCCGTGCAGGCCCAGCCGGCTGCAGCCCCGCAGGCTGCGCCGCTGCTGGCGCCCACCAATGTGATCTCGCTGAATGTGGTCAGCGCGCGCGATGAGCCTAAAGCCTTCGGCGGCGCCGGGGTGCTCAAGGGCGATCCGGTCTCCACGTTCAAGTACATCATCAACGTGGATAACACCGGTGAGACCACGCAGCGCTCGCCCGCCGATGGCTGTTCACCCTCCGACCCCGGCTACCCCGGGACGTGCAGATGGACTTCCATCGCCGGTTCGCCCGGCTGGAGCCCGATCTACACCCAGGGCGACCAGTCGGATTTCACCGCCGGCGGCCTGACGCTGCCGGACGGGCGCTACATCGTCTCGGTGATGGCCGACGGCTACAAGCTGGACGGCGCTCACTTCACCGTCCCGATGGAAGAACCGGGCGTCGTCACCGTGGAGCTTCAGCCCACCCCGCTGCCCACGGCCACGCTGCGCGCCTTTGTGTTTGAAGACAACGCCATCACCAACGGCGCGCCCGATGCGCCCGTCGAACAGGGGCTGGCGGGCTTCGTGGGGCACCTGTTCGATTACATCGACGAGGTGACCACCGACGTTTACGGCAACCCGCTCTGCACGCAGTATGAGACCGACGTGAACGGGCAGATCATCCTCGACCCGCCCGATTACATGCCCAATCCCATCCCCGGGACGGGCGGGCATTGCGTCTCCGACGCGAACGGCGAGCTGGTGATCCCCAATATGGGCACCAACCGCTATGCCCTTTCGGCTGTGCCGCCCGATGGCAGCAACTGGATCCAGACCACCACCCTGGAAGGTAACCATGACTGGGACACCTGGGTGATGGAAGGGACGACCGGCTACGACACCGAGTTCGTGGTGGCAGGCGAGCCGTTCCCGACCGCCATTTTCGGCTTTGTCAGACCCACGTCCTTCTCCAGGCCCGGCACGGGCACGATCTCCGGCGTGGTGATGGGCACCAAGGTGTATGTTCCGGCCGCAGGCGGCCTGGCGCTGCCCGGCACCATCTGGGGCGGCCTGAACGGGGCGAAGCTCGACCATCCCATCGACCGCCCGTGGATTTCGCTCTCCGACCTCAACAACGGCGACGTGTCGGTCTATGTTGGGCAGGGAAACCCCGATGGCACGTTCTCCATCCCGAACGTCCCGGCCGGCAACTATACCCTGACGTACTGGGATGAACCCCAGAATTACATCCTCGACATGATCAACGTGACGGTCGCCGAGGGCGAGGCCGTTGATATGGGCGTGCTGCCCCTCACCGGCTGGTGGACACGCATCGACGGCTATGTGTTCAACGACCTCAACTCGAACGGCGTGCGCGACCCCGGCGAACCCGGGATGGCGAACTTCCCGGTGACGATGAAGAAGCGCGAGAACTCGGTCATGGACCGCGGCGCGGTCGCCGTCACGACCGACCAAACCGGCTATTACGTCATGGAGAACGTTTACCCAATGACGCAGTGGCTGGTGTCTGAAGTTTATGCCGACCTGTATTACACCACCGGCGTGACGTACCAGGCCGATAACCAGCCCGAGCCGACGACGGTTCTGGGCGCAGGCGTGGACGTGAGCATTTTGCCGATCATCGGCCTGGGCGGGCGCCTCGACTGGGGCGTGCATGCGTACCCACCGAATAAGAACGGCGGCATCGTCGGCACAGTCAGCTACGATACCACGCGCAACGAGTTCGACCCGCGTTATGCGGCGGTCGAATCGTGGCAGCCGGGCATCCCCGACCTGGACGTGCGCCTCTTCCTGCCGGTCGACTGCGGCACCACCAACGCCCCCTGTGACCCGACCGGGCGCTACGAACTGGCCCCCGATGGCTCGTATGCCGAAGGCCAGCTGCTCAACGATTACCTGACCGAAACCTGGGCGCGCCCCACCGGCTGCGTGGCGCGCGACATGGATGGCAACCCGCTGACGTATCCAGACAGCCAGCAGGTGCTGCCCACCGACCCGAACGCCGAGTGTCTCGAAGGCCCGCTGATGGGCGTGCAGTTCCAGACCGGCTTTTCCACGGTGAACGGCAATTACGGTTTTGCCGATGGCTGCTTTGGCGTGGGCGGGTATATCCCCGGCGATGTGCCCGGCACGGGCTCTTGCGCCGATGGCTCAGACCCAACCCCGCTCACCCCGGGCGATTACCTGGTGAAAGTGGTCATCCCCGATGATGCCACCGGCCGCCCGATGTATCAGGTGACCAAAGAAGAAGACATCAACATCTACAACGGCGACCAGTTCATCCCGCAGATACCCCCGCCCGAATGCGCCGGGCCGCTGCACACGGTGGACGTGGCGGGAGTCGGCACCGATAACTACCCGGCGACGACTTACCTGGGCGTTACCGTCCCGGCCTCCACGCCGGTGGATAATGCGCCGTTCGCCGATGCCGGCGGGACGCCCTTTGAAGGCTCCGTCAAGCCGGAATGCGATATGAAGCTGGTGCACGTTTCCAACGGGCGCTCGATTGCCCCGACCTTCAACCTCTTCACCGACGTGCCCGTCCCCGGCCGCCTGTGGGGTTACCTGGTGGATGACCTGAACTTCTCGGCCAACCCGCAATCGCTGCTCTACGGCGAGAAGGCAGGCATTCCCTTCGCCCCCATCGGCATCTATGATTACACCAACCGGCTGGTCACCACCATCGAATCGGATTACAACGGCCTGTTCGACGTGCTCCTGCCTTCGACCAACCGCATCAGCTGCCCCACGCCTTCGGGCGTGTGCGCCAACCTCTACCGGCTGGTCGGCAACGACCCGGGCATCCCGGGGCGGCTCAACCCCAATTACCGGCCGGAGTTCCGCACCATCTCGGCAGACTTCGAAGTCTTCCCCGGGTTGATCGTTCCGGCCGACCTGGCCCCCACGCAGGTGGGCGTCACCGTCCAGCTTCCGGGCGGGCAGTTCACCCAGGTCTCTTGTAACCTGGATGCATCCACGCCGCAGCTCTTTGCCGTCTCGCAGCCCTATGCCGATACCGACGCCGGGGCCACGCCCGTCACGATCCGGGGCATGGGCTTTGGCGCAGCGCAGGGCACGGGTGCGGTCACGCTCGACGGCCTGGCGCTGCCGGTCGCCGCATGGAGCGACAGGCAGATCGATGTCAGCGTGCCGGCTTCTACCCCCTTGGGGCAGCACCAGTTGAACGTGCGCGCCGATAATGGCCAGAGCCTAATCAACGGCCTGACCTTCTACGTCCTCGGCTCGCCCACCCCCTTCCCGGCCTCCGGCGTGCTCGATACGTTCAACCGCGCCAACGGCGCGCTGGGCGCCAACTGGGCCGGCGACACCGCGCAGGGCACCTACCGCATTTTCGGTAACGAGGTGCAGGTGCGCAACGCGGGGAACGTCTGGTATGTGCCTTCGGCATCCTATGGGGCCAACCAGGAAGCCTTCTTCACCTTCACCAAGATCAGCGCCACATCCAACGGGCAGGGCTTGATCCTCAAGTTCAACGGGACAAGCCCCACCAGCAACAACGCCTCGCTCATCGACGTGCTGTATGACCCTGCCCCGGTGGGGACGGTGACGGTTCGCACCAAAGTCTCGGGCGGCAACCTCGTCACGCGCGCCAGCTTTGCGGCGACCTTTGCCGCCGGCGACCGGCTTGGGGCGCGGGCCCTGGCAGACGGCTCCGTCAACGTGTATAAGAACGGGGCGCTGCTCGGCAGCGTCAACGTCACCACGGGCGCCAACCCCTGGCCGGCCAGCCTGGCGGCGCAGGGCGGGCGCATTGGCGTGCGCTTCCTGGCGCCCGGGCTGGGCACCACCGGCAACGACGCGCGCTTTGATAACTTCGGCGGCGGCACGGTGAGTGTGGTCGCGGGTTACCGCCCCGATATTTACGAGGTCGGCCCCGGCAAGCCTTCTGCGACGATCCAGGCCGCGCTCGACTCTGCGGCCGTTGACCCCACGCGCCAGTCGCTCGTGGTGGTTTACCCCGGCCAGCCCGACCTGGTCAATCCGCGCGCCAACCCTCGCGGCGCTTACTATGAGAACCTGATCATCTCCGCCCCGGTCAAGCTGCAAGGGGTGGGGCCGGGCGGTGTTTACCCCGATGGTTCCGTCGTGCCCGGGTCGATCATTGACGGCGGCGCCTTTGGCGGCGACACCGCCCTGGCCGATGCCTGGCGCGCGAAGATTGCCTCCCTCACCTGGGACGGCAACCAGAACGTCTATGAAGGCGCGGCCATCTACATCCTGGCGACCGACGGGCAATTTGGCGCACCTTACAAGGCCTCGATCGACGGCTTCGACCTGCGCGGCGGTGACCAGCAGGGCTTCCCGAACAACATCAACGAGATCGGCGGCGGCCCCACCGGCCTGCCTCCCAACGCAACCACGCAGGGCGGCGCGATCTTCGCCAATGCCTACGCCCGCTATTTGCAGATCACCAACAACGTCGTCCAGAATAACGGCGGCGCCTATGGAACCATCCGCATCGGCTCGCCCGACCTGCCCGCGCCGAACACGAGCAATCACAACGAGAACCTGCGCATCGCCAACAACCGCATCATTGCCAACGGCGGCACCAACCTGGCCGGCGCCATCGGCATCTTTGCCGGCGCAGATAACTACGAGGTGGCCTACAACGACATCTGCGGCAACTTCTCGGCGGAATACGGCGGCGGGCTTTCGGTGTATGGCTTCAGCCCGAACGGCAGCATCCACCACAACCGCATCTACTTCAACCGCTCCTACGATGAGGGCGGCGGCATCATGATCGCCGGGCAGCTTCCGGCCGACCCGGGCCTGCTCTCGCCCGGCTCCGGCGCGGTGAACATCTACAACAACCTCATCCAGGCCAACCTGGCCAACGATGACGGCGGCGGCCTGCGCTTCCTCATGGCGGGCAACTACCCGATGAACGTTTACAACAACATGATCGTCAACAACCTCTCCACGCACGAAGGCGGCGGCGTTGCCTTGAATGACTCGCCGGATGTGCGCATCTTCAACAACACGATCATGAAGAACACCACCACGGCCACGGCCGTCACCAGCAACGGGCTGCCTGCCCCGGCGGGCCTCTCGACCTCGGCCAACAGCTCGATGCTGCAGGCCACCCTGCCTGCGGGCGCGCCGCTCTTCAGCAACCCGCTGCTCTTCAACAACATCTTCTGGGATAACCGCGCCGGAACGCGCGGCGGGGCCACGGTGGTTGGCATCGGCATCGCCGGAGACGCCACCCCGATCAACTACTGGGATATGGGCGTGGCCGATAACACCGGCCTGCTCTCGCCGACCAATTCGATCTTGCAGGTGACCACCGGCACGGTTGCCAGCGCCACCAACCAGGTGGGCGTTGACCCGACGGTAGTGGCCCCTTACGACACTTCGGTGACTTTTGCGCCCTGGCGCACCAACCCGAATTTCATCGGGGCGATCATGGTGGCGGCCGACCTCCCGCCGAACCTGATGGGTGATTACCACATCCCCGGTTCCTCGGCGGCGGTCAGCCTGGGCGCGGCGAGCAAGACGAACGGAGCGGTGACGGTGAACGCCCCCTCGACCGATTATGACGGCGACGGCCGCCCGGCCGACGGCGGTTATGAGGCCGGGGCGGATGAGATCGCCGGTGTGGTGGTTTCCTTCCCGCGCACGGCGCTCATCGATAACTTCAACCGCGCCGATGGCGCGCTCGGCAGCGGCTGGGCAGGCAACACCGGCCAGACCTATTTCAGGATCCTTGCCAACCAGGTGCAGGTGCGCCAGTCGGGCGGGGTTTACCGGACGACCTCCTACGGGGCCAACCAGGAAGCCTTCTTCACCTTCACCAAACTGGTGCCCGATGCCGCCGAGCAGGGCCTGTTCCTCAAATTCACCGGCTCCAGCCTGACCGCGGCCAACGCGGCCATGATCGAAGTGGTTTATAACGCCGCGGTGAACACGGTCACCGTCTGGACGGATGCCCCCACGCAGAACTGGGTCAACCGGGGTGTGATCAGCGCGAGCTTTGCCAACGGCGACACCCTCGGCGCCCGCGCCCTGAGCGACGGCACGGTGAGTGTGTTCAAGAACGGCGTGGAGATCGGCAGCGTCAATGTGGCCAGCGGGGCCAACCCGTGGCCGACGGCCAACGTGCAAGGCGGCGGGCGCATTGGCGTGGTCTTCCTGCGGTCGGGCGAGTTCGTCGTCCCGAACGACGCGCGCTTCGATGATTTTGGCGGCGGCACGATGCCGTAAGCCTACCCGCAACAGCGCCTGGGGCCGGCACACGGCCGGCCCCAGGCTGAAACCCGCAAAGGAGTTTGTATGAATAAGCCAAACTTTTCAAGACCTATTTCGCGGCGGAATTTTCTGAAACTGGCGGGCGGGGCAGCATTGACCGCAGCCGGGGCCGGCCTTCTGCCGCAGTACCTGCGCAAGGTGTTGCTGCCCGTCGGCGTGGCAGAGGCAGCTCTCGGCGACCCGCCCAACCTCTATTTCGCCGGGACCGACGGCTGGATGTACCTGCCTCCCAACCCGCCGATTTCCTTCTTCCACCCTGATAACTACGCTCCGGCGCCGTTCACCACCTATATCTTCGGGTTCCGCAACATCACCGGCATGAACTCGGCCCAGATTGCCAACCAGAAGATGAAAGCCCAGCACAATGCGCCGCTTTTTTGGGTGGATCAGTACGACCCCAACGCAAACGGCGGGGCGGGCAACGAATTCCGCCTGCAGCTCACCAACCTGGGCCTGCAAATGCGCCCAGACCTGACCGACTCGCACACGGTGCACTGGCACGGCTTCCGCAACGTGATTCCCTTCTTCGACGGCGAGCCGACGGGCTCGGTTTCGGTGCCGGTGGGGCGCAACTTCACCTATATCTACCGCCCGCGTGACCCCGGCACCTATATGTATCACTGCCATGTCGAGGATGTGGAGCACGTCCACATGGGGATGACGGGGCTGGTCTTCGTCCGCCCGCTGCAGAACGGCAACACGGCGCTCTACCCGAGCGGCAAGTTCGCCTACAACGACAACGACGGATCGACAGGCTACGACCGCGAGTTTGCCATGTTCCTCAGCGAGGTGTGGGCTGAATCGCACTGGTGTGACGCGCACATCCAGCTCCCCGAATGGAGCGATTACCATGCCGATTTCAGCCTGCTCAACGGGCGCGTTTACCCCGACACGCTGGCCCCTAACGGCTCGATCGACCCGTTCAACCCCGTCCGTGATGCGAACGGCGACCTGATCGCCACCCCCGGCTACGAGCACCTGCAGTACCAGCCCCTTTCGGCGCTGGTCACCTGCCAGGAAGGCGAGCGCGTGTTGCTGCGCTTTGCCAACCTGGGCTTCCGCGAGGCTTCAATGACGCTGGCGGGCATCCAGATGCGCGTGGTGGGCCGCGATGCCACCCTGATGCGCGGGCGCGACGGCACCGACACGAGCTATGAGACGGATACGATCTTGATCGGCGCCGGCGAGAGCTTCGATACGATCTTCACCGCGCCACCCTACCAGGGGCCGGGCCCTTATGACACCTACGTACTCTATAACCGCCGCTACAGCCAGGTGGATAACCTGGCGGACGCCGATGGCTTTGCCGGGCAGCGGACGGAGATCCACGTGTACCCATCCGGCGCGCTGCAGGCGCAGCAGTACCCAAACGACTGGGGCGGAGCCTGAACGGGCAGTCCAATTGCTGAAAGGAGTCCGAGATATGCGTGCAAAAAGATTGAAATGGATGCGGTTGGAAGCTGCTTTCCTGCTGGTAATGATGCTCGTGCTGGCGGGATCGATCTCCAGGCCCCAGCAGGCGGCGGCGCAGGTTTCGCAGCGCACGGGCATCGTCTGCACCACGGGGGCTAGCCCGAACCCGACCTTCACCCTGGAAACCAAGACCGGTTACATCCAATTGCCGGATGGCAACACGATGTTCATGTGGGGTTACTCGCTCGCCGGGCAGAGCTTCCAGCACCCCGGCCCGACTCTGTGCGTGAACGAAGGCGACACCGTGACGGTGATCTTGCAGAACAACTTCGCCGAGCCGGTTTCGATCATGTTCCCCGGGCAGGAAAATGTGCTGGCCAACGGCTCGCCCGTGGGGCCGGAGTTCGATGGCAATGCGGTGGTCACCTCGTTGACCAACACCGCCGCCGCGAACGGCGGGAGCATCACCTACAGCTTTGTGGCCACTCACCCTGGCTCGTTCATCTATGAGAGCGGCACCAACCCGCAAAAGCAGGTTCACATGGGGCTGTTTGGGGCGTTGATCGTGCGTCCCGCGCTTGGGGCCAGCTTCGCCTACAACCGGGCCGACAGCGAGTTCACTCCATCTGAAGAATTCATGGTCTTCCTCTCGGAGATCGACCCCTACCAGCACCAGGCGGTGGAAAGCGGGCGCAGCTTCAACATGAACAACTATCACCCGCGCTACTGGCTGATCAACGGGCGCGGCTTCCCAGACAGCATCGCCGATAACTTCGCGACCTGGCTCCCCAGCCAGCCGTATGGAGCGCTTTCTTTAATCCATCCATACGACCCGGCCACGCATCCCCTTCCGGGGCTGGTGCGTTACTTCAACGTGGGCAGCGAGGAATATCCCTTCCACCCGCACGGCAACAACGGGCTGATCATCGCGCGCGACGGCCAACCCCTGGAAGGCGCGGGCGGCGAGGACCTCTCCTTTGAGAAATTTGCCGTCAACATCGGCCCCGGGCAGACCTGGGATGCGCTCTTCAAGTGGTATGACGCCGAGGCATATGATCAAACCGCCAACCCGGTGCCGGTGGTCATTCCGGATGTAGCCAACCTCACCTTTGGCATGTTCTATTCCGGCAGCCCCTACCTGGGTAAGCAAGGGCCGTTGCCGCCCGGCTTTTCCTCCTTGAACCAGTGCGGCGAGTATTACATCATCGCCCACAACCATGCGCTCTACCAGATCACCTCATGGGGCATGACCATGTCTGGCCCGATCACATACCTGAGGATCGACCCGCCCGAACCGAACAACTGCCCGTGAGGGCAGGTGCGAACCTCAAGGAATGGAGATAACCATGCGTACAAACCTGAGAAATAGAACCAAGTTGATTGCCCTGCTCCTGGTGGTCGCGGCCATATTCAGCCCAGCCATTGGCCTGGGCAAGGCGCTGGCGGCGGCCCCGGCGGCCCTGCCCGCCACGCCCTGCTTCGCGGACGTGGGCGGAATCACCTGCAACCTGTGGGCCGGCGCGGGCACCCTGGCGCTGCCGGGCGCAAGCGTGCCGGTGTGGGGGTATTCCTCCACCAGCGGCGGGCCGGTCGAAGTGCCCGGGCCGGTGCTCATCGTCAACCAGGGTGATGTGGTCACCGTCAACCTGACGAACAACCTGGCCGTCACCACGGCGCTGCTCTTCCAGGGGCAGGATATGATCCCCGATACCAGCGGCGTGGCCCCCGGCGCGAGCAAGGCCTACACCTTCACCGCCAGCCGCCCCGGCACCTACCTCTATGAAGCCGGGCTGATCGCCAACGGGCAATACCAGGTGGCGATGGGAATGGTTGGCGCGCTCGTGGTGCGGCCCTCTGCCGCCGGGCAGGCTTACGACAGCCCCGACACCGCCTTCAACGATGAAGCGCTGGTGCTGCTCAGCGAAGTGGACCCGGCGCTCAATAACAGCGCCAACCCGGCCGCGTTCGACATGCGCAATTACAAGCCGCGCTATTGGCTGATCAACGGTAAAGCTTACCCCGATACGGCGCAGATCCCCGCCACGGCGGGCAGCGCCCTGCTGCTGCGCTACATTAACGCGGGTATCCAACCCCATTCGATGGCTCTGCTCGGCCTCGAGCAGCGCCTGATCGCCGTGGACGGCAGCCCTTCCACTTACGTTCACCGCTCGGTGGCCGAGACGCTCTCGCCCGGCCAGACGCTCGACGTGCTGGTCAACATCCCCCCGGCCACGGCGGATGGCAGCCGGTTCCCGCTGTATGACGGCAACCTGATCTTGAATAACAACAATCAAGCCGGTTTCGGCGGGATGATGACGCTCATCGCCGTGGGCACTACCCCGGTGATCACGCTCGATACCATCGGTCCGGCGGTTTCGGGGTTGACCCTGACCCCCGCCATCAGCAGCGGAGGCGACATCACCCTGAACGCTTCGGTGAGCGACGCCGCCTGGGGGAATAACAACGTCGCCACGGCAGAATTCACCATTGACAGCACCGCCGCCGCCCCCACCACTCTGACGGCCGTGGACGGAACCTTCGACTCTCCGACCGAAGCGGTGACGGGGACGGTCCCCGTCGGCGCGCTGGCGGCCGGGCAGCACACCGTTTACGTGCGCGGGCAGGATTCGATCGGGAACTGGGGCCCCTATAATTCGGCCGTGTTCACGCTCGACACGGTTGGCCCGACGGTTTCGGGGGTGATCCTGACGCCCCGCGTGACCAACGGGTCGGTCAACGTGGCTTTGAGCGCCACGGCCAACGACAGCCAATCGGGCGGAGGCAACATCGCGGCGGCCGAGTACAGCATTGATGGCGGCGCGGCCTTGCCCATGAACCTGAACACCACCGGCTCGCCCATTGCCAGCCTCACTGCCTCCATCCCGGCGGGCACGGTTGCCGGGCTGGGTGAAGGCCCGCATATGGTTTCGGTGCGTGCCCAGGATTCGCGCGGTAACTGGGGCGCTTTTGGAACGGGCGCTCTCACGCTCGATCTGACCGGCCCGTCTACCGGCAGCCTCGTCGCGCAGCCGAACCCGAATAACGGCCAGTTCCCGTACAGCGTGAACAACCCCTCGATGCGCGTCACGGCCGCCTTTACCGACGGCGCCGCGAAGATCAGCACGGCCGAAGGGTTCATCGACGCGGTCGGGGCCAACGGCACGGGGTTCCCCTTCGTCCCCGTTGACGGCCTGTTCAACAGCCCGAGCGAGGCGGGGTACGTCAATATCCCGCTGACGACGATCAACCTGCTCACCTCGGGCAATCACACCCTCTCGGTCCATGCCAAAGATTCGGCGGGCAATTGGGGCGCTTTCAGCGCCATCACCCTGGTCATCGACCGCGGCGCTCCTGCGATCAGCGGAGCGAGCGCCAGCCCGAACCCCACCAACACAGCGGCCTCCGATAACACCAGCTTCACCCTCTCGGCCAATGTGACGGATGCGGTCTCGAACATCAACCGGGCCGAGTGGTTTGAGGGCGCCGACCCCGGCCTGGGCAACGGCGTGCCGATCGTCATCCCTACCCCGGCAACCAGCCTGACCCTTTCGGCCACGGTTGACTTTGTGGCCCGCAACTGGAGCGCCGGAACGCACACGCTCTTCATCCGCGCGCGCGATGCCGCCGGCAACTGGAGCCCGACCATTTCGACCACGGTCAACGTCGTCCTGCCGAATGCGGTCTTCTCGGACGGTTTTGAATCCGGCAGCTTCTCGGCCTGGAACAGCGTCACCGGCACGAACATTGCAGTCAACGCCGCTTCGGCCCTGAGCGGGGGCTTCGGGATGCAGGCCACGCTGGGCGGCACCGCGGCGCGCTACGTGACGAACCTTGCGCCGGTGGCCGATGCCAGTTACCACGCGCGCTTCTACTTCAACCCGCACGGCGCGCTGCCGGCCAACAACAACAGCGCCACGGGGATGACCATCTTCTCCGGCCACGATACCGCCGGAACGGCCATCTTCCAGGTGCAGTTCAGACGCCAGAACGGCGGCGGAGGCACCTACCAGGTGCGCCTCTCGGTGCTGCGCGCAGGCGGGACGACCAATACCAACTGGTTCAACATCAGCAACGCGGCGCATTCCATCGAGATCGCCTGGCAGTCGGCGGGTTCGGCTTCGGCCAGCCTGTACACCGATGGCGTGCTGCGCCAGACGCTGAATAACTTGAATACCAGCGCCAACCTGCTCGACTCGGTGCGGCTTGGGCCTTCGGCCGGGCTGGTAAACGGCGCATCCGGGACGCTCTACTTCGACGCCTTTGTTTCCACGCGGCGCACGGTGATCGGCCCGTGAAATAACATCCTTTTCGGCGGGCCGAGAGAAGTTTTACTCCGCTCTCGGCCCGCCGGCTGAACCATTTTGAGGAGTGGTAACGTGATTGAAACCGGATCGGTCCATGCGGGGCTTTCACCCGACCGGCGCAGGCTGTGGCTCGCGGCGGCCTTCTTGCTGGCCGTTGTGGGGCTGGGCATCTGGCTGGCCTGGCGCACGCCGTTCTTCGCCTCGCTGGGCAGGCAGTTCACTTCGCCGGCGGCCCTCGAAGCCCGGTACGGCCTGCGCGTTAACCTGCTGGCCGTCACCGCGGCGGGCGGCATGGTGGACCTGCGCGTGAAAATCCTCGACGCGGAGAAAGCCAGATTGCTGCTGGCAGACCCCGAACTGCGCCCGGCGCTGGTGGTGGAAGGCACCCAGGCGGTGCTGGAACTTTCGGGTGATTTTCTCGAGCAGCCGCTGGCGCTCAAAGACGGCGGCAGCCTGTTCTGGATGTTCTCGAACACCCGCGGGGTCGTCAGGCCGGGCAGCCGCGTTTCGATCCGCCTGGGAGACGTGCTCGTTGGGCCGATCGAGGCGAAGTGACCGTGGAGAGTGGAGGGCGAACATGAAATCCAAAGTGCTGCAATGGGCGAGCATGGCGCTGGTCGTCGAGATCGGCGTGCTGCACCTCTACATGGCGCCGCATGAGTTTGAAGAAACCCGCTACCTGGGCATTTTGTTTGCGGTTAATTTCATCCTCGCGCTGATCGGCGCGCTGCGCATGCTGCGCGACGAACTGCTCGGCTGGGCGATTGGCCTGTTCCTGGCGGCCGCCTCGATGGGCGGCTATGTGCTCAGCCGCACGGCTGGCCTGCCGGGCATGGAAGTGGAACCGTGGACGCACCCGGTGGGTTTGATCTCGCTGGCGGTCGAAGCCTGCTTCGTGGCGGCGTTTTTCCTCCGCAGGCCGTGGGAGAAGGCCCGCCGACTGGATGCCGCCGGGCTGGAACCTGCTCTCGCCGGGCTGCCCCGCCTGCTCCTGCCGTTCTACGCACTGGCGGTGGTGATGGTCGTCACCCTGTTTGCCGTCCAGCTCGATTCCAACTCTCGCCGGCATGAGGCCGATTCCTCCATGGCGGCAGTTTCGGATTTGAAACCGGTTTCACTGAGCCGCTTTGAAGAGCAGTACGGCGTGAGGGTGACCCTGGTGGCCGTTTCGGCGATGGACAGCATCATCGACCTGCGCATGAAAATCGTCGATGTCGAAAAGGCGCGCGGGCTTCTGGCCGATCACGCGCACATGCCGTTCCTCGTCGTCGGAGAGCACGACCCGCTGGTGATCATGCCTGCGCGCATGTCGCATCACATGCTCAACATCAAGAAAGATGGCATGTACGTGATGTTCTTCCCGAACCTGAAGCAAGCCGTCCGTTCGGGAAGCGAGGTCAGCCTGGCGTTTGGCGATGTGCGCGCCGGGTCTATTTCAGTGAAGTAATCTCTTTGCCAGCCCGTCAGGGGGAAGGCCTTATGAAGAAAATTATACCGATCGTACTCTTGATCCTCTTGTTTGGCTCCTTCCTGGCCCCCAGGCAGCCCGCCCAGGCAAGTTCCGCGCTGTGGAATGTGCTCCCGGCCGGCCTTTCGGGAGCAATTACCCCCGAGGTGCAGGCCGCGCTGGATGCCCTGCCCCCCGGAGAAAGCCTGCCGGTGGTGGTGACGCTGCGCCAGCAGGCCAACCTGGCCGCGCTCCGGCAGAACCGGCGCATCAACCGGGGCAGGCAGCTGCGCAGCACCATCCAGGCGCTGCAGGCCACGGCCAACGCCACCCAGGGGCCGTTGAAGAAGCTGCTCGATTCGCGGCGGGCCCAGGGGGTTGTGCGGCAGTTCTCGCCGCTATGGATCGTCAATGGGTTTGCCGTATCGGCCACGGCGGAGGTGATCCAGGAACTTTCGCGCCACCCCGACGTGCTGCAAATCAGCCTCGATGAGGTGCAAATCACCCCCGCTGAACTGGCCGCCCCCGAGCCGAACCTTGCCCAGGCCAACGCCCCCGCGCTGTGGGCGCTGGGCATCCAGGGGCAGGGCGTCGTCGTCGCCAGCATGGATAGCGGCGTGGATGTCTCACACCCCGACCTGGCCGCGCGCTGGCGCGGCGGTGCGAATAGCTGGTTTGATCCCTACGGCCAGCACCCTGCCTCGCCGGTGGATCTGAGCGGTCACGGCACCTGGACGACCGGCATTATGGTCGGCGGAGATGCGGGCGGCACGACCATCGGCATGGCCCCCGGGGCGCAGTGGATTGCGGTCAAGATCTTCAACGACCAGGGCGGCTCGACGGCCGCCGCCATCCACCAGGGCTACCAGTGGCTGCTTGACCCCGATGGGAACCCCGCCACCGATGACGCCCCGCAGGTGGTGAACAACTCCTGGTCGTTTGCCTACCCGGGCTGCAACCTGGCCTTCGAACCCGACCTGCAGGCCTTGCGCGCGGCGGGCATTTTGCCGGTTTTCGCGGCGGGCAACGGCGGACCTTCACCCTCCACCAGCTACAGCCCGGCGAACAACCCCTCGGCGTTTGCCGTGGGGGCCATCGACGGCTTTGACCAGCTTTACGCTTACAGCAGCCGGGGGCCTTCCACCTGCGGCGGGTCGGCGGGCGTCTTCCCTGACCTTGTCGCCCCGGGGGTGAACATCCGCACGTCCGGGCTGTTCGGCGGGTATTCCATTGACTCGGGCACGTCGTTCTCCTCCCCGCACGTCGCGGGCGGCCTGGCGCTGCTGCTCTCGGCTTTCCCGAGCCTTTCAGCCGCCGAACAGGAAAGCGCGCTCATCCAATCGGCCGCCGACCTGGGCGCGCCCGGCCCGGATGACGTCTTCGGCAACGGCAAGCTGGACCTGCTGGCGGCGTATACGCTGCTGGCTTCGGCGCCTGCGCCGACGCCAACCGATACCCCCGCTCCCTTGCCGAGCGACACCCCAACGCCGCTTCCGAGCGACACTCCTACCCCGCTCCCAAGCGACACCCCCACGCCTTTGCCGACCAGCACCTCCACACCGCTGCCCAGCGCGACCGCCACGCCCATCAGCCTGGCTACCGCCACCCGTACGCCCACGCGTACCCCCTTGAGCACGCCGAGCGTGTTGATGCACTCGGGCGACCTGGACGGAGTTTCGACTCTGTCCGGCACGCGTTGGAATGCCTCGGTGACGATCCTGGTGCATGATTCATCCGAGCGGCCACTGGCGAACGCCACGGTGAGCGGCAAGTGGAGCGCAGGCGCGAGCGGAACGGGTTCGTGCGTCACCTCGGCTGCCGGGATTTGCACGCTCTCGAAAACCGGCATTGCCGCCAGGACGGCCAGCGTCACCTTCTCGGTGACGAACATCACCCGCAGCGCGTCAACGTACCGTTCGGCCTCGAACCACGACCCCGACGGCGACAGCAACGGCACGAGCATTGTGGTAACCAAATGACCGGCTTGCGTTTCCCATCTGGCTGATTGCGGGCAGCGCGCGCCGGTTTGCTTTCTTCCCCCAATCCCACCCTTCCTGCCTGAGAAGGGTGGGATACTTTTCCCCGCCGCGCAGGCAGGCGGCCCTTATGCCTTCAGGCGTTCGAGGAATTTGGCGCGGAACTTGGCCACCTTGGGCGCGATGACAATGCGGCAGTAGCCCTGCTCGGGGTTGTGCGCAAAATACTCCTGGTGATAATCCTCCGCCGGGTAGAACGCCGCGAAGGGCGTCACCTCGGTGACGATTGGCCGGTCCCAAACCTTCGCCTCGGTCAGCTGGCGGATCACGCGTTCGGCGGTCTCCTTCTGCTGCGGCGAATGGTAGAAGACCGCCGAGCGGTACTGCGTGCCCACGTCTGCGCCCTGCCGGTTGAGCGTCGTCGGGTCGTGGATGGTGAAGAAGACCTCCAACAGCTCCTCAAAGGAGACCTGGGCCGGGTCGAAGGTGACCTGGACGACTTCGGCGTGGCCGGTCATCCCGCTGCAGACCTGCTGGTAGCTTGGGCGGGGGGTGTTTCCGCCGGAATAGCCGGAGACGACATCCTGCACGCCTTTCAGGTCGTCGAAAACGGCCTCTAAACACCAAAAGCAGCCGCCCGCCAGGGTGGCGACTTCGCTTTGCCCGGGAGCCGGGGTGTGCTGGCTGGGTTGGTCCATCCGATACCTCCAAAAGCCATAAATCGTGTCTATCTTTTTCTGTAAATTGTGGGGCTTGCCCCACAATTTACAGAAAAATTGATGCGCAGTCTACCCATAGGATTTGCATAACCGCTTTGACGATGTCAGTAGAAACCCCGCCACGGCCCGCCCCATAAACATCCAATTTGCGGCAGGGGGAATGGGGAATGTGACATTGACAATGTCGTAAGAATTTAGACTATTTATATCGCAAAACGACCGCGCCGGAAATCCCCAATTCCCGCCGGGCGCTGGCAATTCAGGTTGAAAGAACCCGTCAGGCCGCTTCGGGCAGGACCTGGCCCTTGAACTGGCTGACGTAAAGCTGGTGGTAATATCTCTTTTGCGCCAGCAGGCCGGCATGAGTCCCGCGCTCGACGATCTCGCCGCCGCGGATGACGAGCACCTGGTCGGCATCGCGGATGGTGCTCAGGCGGTGGGCGATGACGAAGCTGGTGCGGCCTTTCATCAGGCGCAGGAGGGCTTCTTGCAGGTGCTTTTCGGTGCGCGTATCGACGTTCGAGGTGGCCTCGTCGAGGATGAGAATATCCGGGTCGGCCAGCACGGCGCGGGCGATGGCCAGCAGCTGGCGCTGCCCCTGGCTGAGGTTGCTGCCGCGTTCGGTGAGAACGGTCTGGTAGCCGTGCGGCAGGCGGTGGATGAAGAGGTGCGCGTTGGCCAGTTTGGCCGCGGCGATGACCTCTTCGTCAGTGGCTTCCAACCGCCCGTAGCGGATGTTTTCCATGACCGATCCGGCGAAGAGGAAGTTATCTTGCAGCACCAGCCCCAGCTTGCGGCGCAGGTCGTCTTTCTTGATCTCGCGCACATCGCGGCCGTCTATGCGGATGGAGCCGCTGTCCACGTCGTAAAAGCGCGTCAACAGGTTGGCGATGGTGGTCTTGCCGGCGCCCGTGGGGCCTACGAGGGCGATCATCTGGCCGGGCCTGGCATGCAAATTGACATTCTTGAGCACCGGAACGCCCGGCTCGTAGCTGAAGCAGACATTTTCCAGCACCACGTCGCCGCGGGCCTTTTCGAGGGGCAGCGCGTTGGGTGCATCTTGCTCGGGCTGCTCATCCATCAGCTCGAAGACGCGCTCCGCCCCGGCCAGGGCCGATTGGACCATGTTGAACAACTGGGCGATCTGGTTGAGCGGGCGGCCGATGCGCCCCTGGTAGTTGATGAACGAGGCCACCGTCCCCACCGTTGCCAGGCCTTCCACGGCCAGCCACCCGCCCGCCGCGGCGACGACCGCCTGGCTGAGGTTGCTGACCATGTTCATGATCGGCCCCATGAACCCGGCGAAGATGCGCGCGCGCAGCGCAACGCGCTGCAACCGGCGGTTGACGACGTTGAAATTCTGGATGGTCGCTTCTTCGCGCACAAAAGCCGTCACCACGCGCTGCCCGGTGATCGTCTCTTCGATGAGGCCGTTCAATTCGCCCAGGGTCTTTTGCGTCTCGCGGAAGCCCGCGCGCGTGCGCCTGGCAACGGCACTGGTGAGGAGGTAGGTGAGCGGCATGACGGCCATGCTGACGAGCGCCAGGGGCACGTTGAGCATGAAGATGATGATGACCGCCCCGGCCAGGCTGAAGACGCTGGAAATGAGCTGGCTGAAGCCGGAGGCGACAACGTTGCTGATGTTCTCGACATCGTTGGTCAGGCGGCTCATCAGTTCGCCGTGGGCGCGGTGGTCGAAGAAGCTGAGCGGCAGGCTCTGCAGCCGAGCAAAGAGATCGGTGCGCATATCGCGCACGGCGCGCTGGGCCACCCCGGCCATCAGGTAAGTCTGCAGCCAGGTTCCGGCCGCGGCCGCCACATAGGTGAGGAGCATCAACCCGAGCAGGCGCGCCAGCCCGGGCAGGTCGCCGGTGTCGATGTAGCGGTCGATGGCCAACCCCATCAGGTAGGGGCCGGCCAGGTCCACCGCCGAGGTGACCAGCACCAGGATGGCGGTGGCGATGAGGGTGGCCTTCTGGCGCTTCAGGTAGCCCCACAGGCGCAGGAGGGTGCCGCGCGTATCGCGCGATTTTTCGACCTCGCGCAGCAAGCCCATCGGCCCGCCAAAGCGCGGCATGAAAGGCGCCGGGCGGTTCTCGGGGGCCTGCGATGAAGTTCTTCGATTCGCCGGTTCAGCCATTCGCCCTCACTCCATTCCCAAGCTGCGAGTCGTAGATTTCACGGTAAATCGGGCTGGAGCCGATCAACTCGGCGTGCCTGCCCTGGGCGGCGATCTGCCCGTCATCGAGCACGAGGATCTTGTCGGCGTTCAGCACGGTGCTGATGCGCTGCGCGATGATGATACTGGTGCGGCCCTGCATCAGCTCTTCGAGCGCGTCCTGGATGCGGGCTTCGGTTTCCACATCCACGGCGCTGGTCGAATCATCGAGGATCAACACGGCGGGCTTGAGCAGCAGCGCCCTGGCAATGGCGATGCGCTGCTTCTGCCCGCCGGAGAGGTTGGCACCGCGCTGCCCGACGAGTGTGTCGTAGCCATCGGGCATGGCCTGGATAAATTCGTGCGCCTGGGCGGCTTTGGCCGCGGCGATCACCTCTTCATCGGTCGCGTCGGGCCTGCCGTAGCGGATGTTATCGCGGATGGTACCGCTGAAGAGCACCGTCTCCTGGAGGGCCACGCCGATGCAGCGCCGCAGGTCGGCCTGGCGAATATCGCGCACATCCACGCCGTCGATGCGCACATGCCCCGCTGAAACGTCATAGAAACGCGGGATCAGATGCACCAGGCTGGATTTCCCCGCGCCGGTGGTGCCAAGCAGAGCCACCGTCTCGCCGGGCTCGGCGGTGAAGGTGACCCCCTTCAGCACGGGTTCGCCGCCGTTGCCGTCATAACTGAACGAGACGTTTTCGAAACTCACCCGCCCGCGCGGCGAAAAGCCCTGGATGGCATCGGGCCGGTCTTGCACGCGGGGGCGGCTCTCGAGCACTTCGTTGATGCGCCGCGCCGAGGCCTCGCCGCGCGCCAGCTGCATTGTCATCTGGCTGACCATGATGAGCGAAAACAGGGTGATGATCAGGTAGTTGATGAAGGCGATGATCTGCCCGACATGCATGTTCCCTCGCGTCACCTGCACGCCGCCAAACCAGAGCACGGCGATGATCCCCAGGTTCATGGTGAGCATCATAAAAGAGGGGATGATGGCGATGGTCTGCGCGGCCTGGATGGTCTGGGTGGTGAGGTTTTGGTTGGCCTGCCCGAAGCGTGTTTCTTCGTGGCGGGCGCGCACGAAAGCCTTCACCACGCGCACCCCGGCCAGGTTCTCTTGCATCACTTCGTTGAGGTGGTCGAGCTTCTGCTGCACGGCGGTGAACAGCGGTGAGACTTTGCCGATGATCCAGACCACGGCGACCAACTCCACCGGCATGAGCACCAGCGGGAGGAACGCCAGCTGCGGGCTGGTGACAATGGCCATCACCAGGCTGCCGATGAGCAGCAGCGGGGCGCGCACCAGCATGCGCAGGATCAGCAAGATGCCTTCCTGCACCTGGGTGACGTCGTTGGTCAGGCGGGTGATCAGGTGGCCGGTCTCGAGTTCGTCGAGGTTGCGGAACGAAAGGCTCTGCACCTTGCGGAAGAGCGCCTCGCGCACATCGGCGCCGAAGCCCTGCACCACCATTTCGGCGAGGATGCCGTTGCTCATCCCGCCGAGAACGCCGATCAGCGCCAGGCCGCACATCAACAGCCCGGTGTGGATGACCAGCGGCAGGTCGAGGTTGGCGATGCCTTCATCCACAATGCGCTGGACCATGCGCGGCTGCAGCAGGTCCATGGTCACTTCCAGCAGCATCAGCAGGGGGGCCAGGGCGGCCAGGCGCCAGTAAGGTTTGAGATACTTCAGCAGTTTCGAGGCAGCTTTCATACGGGCTGTACCAAATCCGGTTAACAATTCTCTTTGCCGGTGGCCTTGAGCAGGTTGGCGCGCACCCGCCGCAGGTAGCTTTCCAGCACGGCGCGCTCCTCGGTTGAGAACCCGGCGAAGGTCTCGTCTTCCATCTGCCGCACCACCTCGTGCACCCTGGCCTGGACGGCGCGCCCGGCATCCGTCAGGTACACGCGCGAAATGCGCTGGTCGGTTTCATCGGGCCTGCGCTGGACAAACCCGGCGCGCTCCATGCGCTGAAGCATGCGGGTGATGGTGGCCTGGGTGATGCGCAGCCGGTCGGCGAGCTCTTTGTGGGTGAGGCCCTCCTGCTCCCACAGGGCGCGCAGCACGGGCGGCTGGCCGCGGTAGAGGCCGAGCGACTCGAACAGCGAGAAGGCCCGGTAGTGGTGCAGGTGGCTCACCTGCGCGAGGAGAAAATCCAGCGTTTCGGGGGGGTTAGGGTGGTTCATGGGCACCCTGCCTGTTCATTAGCCAGACAATGATTAGTTAGCTAAGTGTAACGGCGGCGCGAGTCTTTGTCAAGGGCAAAATGGGTGAATTTACTGATTGACCGGCCGCGCGGCTTAGCAATCCAGCGCGACGACCTCGTGGTCGAGCACCAGGGGCACTTCCAGGCAGACTGCCCCGCCTTCCTTCTGGAAGGGGATCTCTTCGCGCCGTACCAGCAGGCGCGCGGCGCGCACCTGCACCCCCTCCGGCGGCCTGAAGCGCACCCGCTGCGCGCCGGTGGGGAGAAACTCGCGCACGGGGCCGCGCATGAACATCGGGTTGGTAAGGTTCACCAGGTGGATGGTCAGCGAGTGTTCCTGCTGCCAGGCGGTCACGTCCAGCAGGCCGGGGCCTGTCACCGAAAGGACGCGTTCGGGGCCGAGCGCCCAATCGAAGGTGTTGGCCAGCAGCCGCAGGTGATCCACCGCCAGCACTTCCCAGAAGGTGCGGTCGAGGTCCCACGGGAAGTATGCGACCTTGCCCCTGCCGAACCGGCGCAGGTACACGCCCGGCTCGCCGGTGCGGGTGATGCGCGGATAGACCTTTTCCATCGGCAGGTCGGGGTAGGCCGGGATGAGCGTGAGCGGATTTTCCTCCAGCGGGAGGGTTGGCCGGGCATCCACCCAATGCACGCCGTTGATGATGCGCCCGGCGCCTTCCAGGCCGCGCAAAAGGGGATGAGCGGGCTGCTCCAGGTGCAGGTACGAGTTTTTGACGGGCCCGCGCCGGCTGCCGAGGTAACGGGCGCCGAACAGGTCTGCCAGCCCAAAATCGGCGCGCGGCTCGCCGTTTTCATCGTAGAGCGAGGTCTCCCAGGTGGCAACCAGGTTCCCGCCCTGCTCCACAAAGCTCCGCACCTGGCCGCATTGGGCATCCGAAAGCGCGGCTATGTTGGGCAAGATGAGTAGTTTGAACGGCGCGAGGCGGGCCGGGTCCAGCAGGGCGTCGTGAACCATCTCGAACGGGATGCGCTGCTCGATGAGCGCCTGGCAGATGCCGGAGAGCGGGGCCTCGATCTTTTCCTTCTCCTCGCCCGCTGCGTAAAAATGCGCCGACTGCTGCGAATAGACCACGCCCACCTCGGCCAGCGGCCGCGTGTTGCGCAGGTAATGCTCGTTTGCATGGTGCCAGGTGTAGAGCTCTTTGACCGTTTCGAGCCAGCGCCGGTCGTAGAGAGAACCGGCGAACTTGGTGAACCACGGGCGCAAGCCGTTGGCGATGCCGTCCAGCACCCACAGGCGCGTCTCGGCCTGGCTTTGCACCGAATCCTTCCAGCGGTGGGGCGTCTCGAGGCCGACGCTGAAAATGCCCACCACGGGCTTAGCGCCCAGCGCCGCGCGGTATTCCCTGGCGTCTTTTCCGCTCCACCAGAGGGGCACCGGCCCGTGGCGGCCCTGGCGGTCGGCGAAGAGCGTCTCGGCCAGTTCGCCGGCGCGGCGCATATCCAGCGGGCTGGTGGCCCCGCCCCCGGCATTGGGGATGAAGCGCGCCCCGGGGTTGATGGCGCGGATCTGCGCATCCCAATCCTGCCAGATTTCGAACAGCCGCTCCTGGCGCCAGCGCACGTAAGCCTTCCAGGCCGGGTCGTGCGCGTCTGGCTTGAGGGGCAATTCGTAACCGGAGGCCGAACGGAAGCTGCTCCGGCAGCTGGCGCAGTAGCACAGCCCGGAGCCGTCCCAGCGGTTGGTGAAGATGCCGTCCGGGCGGTAGCGCGTCATGATCTCGGCATGAACCAGGGGCATGAACTCGGAGCTATACGGCCCCAGCGCGCAGGTCACCCACAGCTCCGGCGAAGCCCAGTGCCTTCTGGGACGGCCGTCGGCGGAGGCGGCGATCCATTCCGGGTGGGCGTCGAACACATCCTGGTGCACGGCGTGCGAATCGGTGCGGGCGATGACCACCAGCCCCAGCCTGCGGCAGCCTTCGACCAGCTCGCCGAACACATCGCGCTCGCCCAGCCACTCGCTGCGATGGTGCAGCGGCACCCGGGTGGGGTAGTAGGCCACCACGCCGCCGGCGCTCAGGCACACGGCATCGGCATGGATCTCGCGGAAGTAGTCCGGCCAGAAGGAAACGTCAAAGGTGGGCGGGTCGTTTTCCGCCAGGGTGAGCTGCGCCCAGCGCATCGGGCGCTCGAACCAGCCGGGCATGGAACCTCACTCTCCGAGGATGTGGACGACGTAAGAGCGGTACTGCGGGCCGTCCAGCTCGACCAGGTAGATCGTCTGGCGCGAGCCGGTGATCATTTTACCATCTTGAATCGGGAAGAAGACCTGGAAGCCGAGCAGCGCGCCGCGCAGGTGCGAAGGGGCATTCACCGCCATTTGCCCGTCGGAGGGCAGGAAGCGCGCGTGGCGGTACCCGTTGCGCTCCGGGATGAGGCCTTCCAGCATGGCGGCGATGTCTGCCTCCAGGTCGGGCAGGCCCTCGTTGACCGTGATGCCGGTGGTGGTGTGCAGGCTGAGCACAAAGGCCGTGCCGTCTTTCACCCCAGACTGCGCCACCAGCTCGTGGACGCAGGGCGTGATGTTGAGCAGTTCGGTCTCGCGGTGGGTCTGGATTTCCAAGCGGTGGACGATCGATTTCATTCCGGCCTCGCGTTTTCCAGCAGGCGGCGGGCGTTCCCGCCGAGGATGGCTTGCTCGGTGGCGGCGCTCAACCCAAGCGCTTTCAAGCCGCGCACCGAGCGGCGCATATCGACGCGCGGGTAGTTCGATCCAAAGAGGATTTTATTGTACAGGCTGCGCTCGACCACATCCAGCCCGATCTGCTCGCCGAGGGTGTGCCGGAGTGCATCCTGCGGCGTGCCGCTGTATAAGACGGCCGTATCGAGGTGCACGTTGGGGTATTTGATCGCCAGCATGGCGGCTTCCAGCACCCAGGGCCAGCCGCAATGTGCCAGGATGAAGTTCGTCTGCGGGCAGGCTTGAACGGCTTCTTCCAGCAGAAGCGGCTGGGCGTACTTCGCCAGGCCGGAAGGCGCCCAGCTCATCCCGCAGTGCAGCAGCACCGGGATGCGCATCTCGCCGCAGGCCTGGTAGAGCGGGTAGGCCTGCTCGCGGCTGGAGGGGTCGAAGCGTTGCAGCGAAGGATCGAGCTTGAGCCCGCGCAGGCCGAGGGATTTCACCGCGCGTTCCAGCAGGCGGGGGGCGTCTTTGAGGTGCGGGTCCACCGAGGCAAAGCCGATGAAGCGCGGTTGGGTGGCGGCAAGCTCGGCTGCCTGCTCGTTCGAGACGATGCGGCATCCGTGGGCGGTGGTGCAGTCAATGGGCAGCAGGGCGGCGCGCTCCACCCCGGCGGCGTCCATCTCGAGCAGGAAAACTTCCAACGGCTGGGCCGGGAAATGGAAGCCAAAAACGCGGTGGATGCTCTCTTCGAGCTGGGGATCAGCCGCGAAGAGTTCTTTGACCATCACCGGGTGGGTGTGAATGTCGATCGCCATCCGAACGCCCTCCTTGCTCAATCGGTCCCGGTCAGGTCTCGAAAGGCCGGGTACTCTTGGGCTGCGCGGGTCACTTCGGCCAGGCTGGGGAAGCGCTCCTGCCGGCGCGAGATATACAGCGAGGCGCCGGAATTGCCGAACGCCAGGCAGGCTTCCAGCGGCCAGCCGTGCAGCAACCCGTAGAGAAAGCCGGAATTGAAAATGTCACCGGCGCCGACGGCATCGAACACCTCCACCCGGCGAGAAGGCATGTGGATGGCCTGCGAGCCGCGCCGGGCGAAGCTCCCCCTGGCGCCGTACTTGATCACCACCAGGGCGGGGCCCATCTGCTGCAGGCGTTCGGCAGCTTCGGCCGGGCTTTCGGCGCCGGTGATGGCGCGGGCTTCATCCCAGTTGGGCAGGAAGATGGATGTGTGCGCGAGCAGCTTGCGCATGCCTTCCAACGTGGCCGGGGGCCAGTTCTCGGGGTCCCAGCCGGTATCCAGCATGGTGCGCTTGCCTTCGGAGCGCGCCTGGGCCAAAAGCCCGGCTGCGTCATCCAGGGTGAGGCCGGGCGTGCAGAAAATGCCTACCAGGCAGACGATCTCCGCCGGCTCTAAGAAAGGCCAGCCGCGCCGGACGACCTCGGCGGTCAGGTCGCGCAGGCAGCCCAGCTCGGTGATGAAGGCGCGCTCGCCGTCTTCACGCACCGCGGCCACGCTGATGCCCGTGGCCCCGCCCGGCATGACGGACACGCCGCGCGTGTCGGCCCCGGCTGCGTTCAGTTCATCTAGAATCTGCCTGCCGTAAAGGTCTTCGCCGACGTTGCCGATTAAGACTGCCGGAGCGCCCAGGCGGCGCAGGCCGAAGGCAAGGTAACCGGCCTGTCCGGCCGAGACCTGCAGGCGGCTTACGCCCATCACCTCCTGGCCCCAGCCGGGCAGGTGCGGCACGCCGCGGATGATCAGGTCGATATTGAGGTTGCCGATGATGCCGATCGGAGGAAGAGAGTTTGGGTTTGGCTTTTCCATACGATTTTTGCGGTTGTGTACTTGACAAATCAATGTTTTTTCTTATACTAAACTAAAAGAACATAAAAAGCAACCCTTTTTGTCGTTTTGTTTCCTTTTATTTTCGAAATGATCCGAATAGAGCGCCAGGCGAAGATTCTACAGATCATCCGCGAGCGCGAGTACGTGGAAAATCACGAACTCACGCAGATCTTCAAGGTCACCCAGGCCACCATCCGGCGTGACCTGAAAACCCTCGCCGAGCAGGGCCTTGTGCGCACCGACCACGGCGGCGCCAGCATTGTCAACCGGTCCGAGATCACCGACGAACCGCTTTACGAGACGAAAGTTTTCGTCAACCACGAGGCCAAGCAGGCCATCGGCAGGGCGGCCGTCTCGCTGCTGCATGACGGCGATGCGCTGATCCTCGATTCGGGCACCACCAATGCCGCCATCGCGCGCGCCCTGCGCTCGAGCGGCCTGCGCAACCTGACGGTGATCACCTGCGACCTGATGGTGGCCAACGAACTGGCCTATGCCCAGGACATGAATGTGATCGTCCTCGGCGGGCAGCTGCGCCGGATGTACCACTCCACGTACGGCACCTACACCGAAATGGTGCTGAAGAACCTGCACGCCAACAAGTTCTTCCTGGGCATCGACGGCGCAGACCAGGAGCACGGCATCACCAACATCGTCCTCGAAGAGGTGCCGATCAAGCAGCTGCAAATTGCGGTGAGTGACGAGACGATCCTGGTGGCCGATGCGACGAAATTCGATAAAACGGCCCCGCACAGGGTGTGCATGTGGAACTCGATCCATAAGATTATCACCGATTCCAGCCTCGACCCCGATTACTGCGCCTTCTTCGAGGGGCAGGGCATCCCGGTCGTGCGCGTTTCTCTTTCTGGCGGGCTGTAAAAACCGGCATCAAGCGCTTCCCTTCCGGCTTCGAGCGCCGGGGGTGCGTGTCGAATAGTGGAACAGGACGGCAGGCATGGATTTTACCTTTTTCTTCCCCACCAGGCTGGTCTTCGGGCAGGGCAAATTTTCGCTCCTGGGCGAGGAGACGGCCCGGCTGGGCAGGCGCGCTTTGCTCGTCACCTATCCGCCCCGTTCGCTGGCGCGGGTGGTGGCGCAGGCCCAGGAGCTGCTCGCCCGCCATGAGGTGGAGGTGACGCTCTTCGCCGAAGCTGCCCCGAACCCCACCCACCACACGGTGGACCGCGGCGCGGAACTGGCCCGCCAGGCAGGCTGCGACGTGGTGATCGGCCTGGGCGGCGGCAGCGCCATGGACGTGGCCAAGGCAATCGCCGTGGCCGCGCCGGAAAATGCCGGCATCTGGTCGATCTATGAAGGACGGCCGATCAGCGCTCCTTCGCTGCCGGTGGTGGCCGTGCCCACCACCGCCGGGACCGGCTCGGAGGCCACCTTTTACACGGTGATCTCCAACCCCGAATTGCGCCGCAAGGAAGGCTTTGCCCGGCCGCAGTTCTTTCCGAAGGTATCGATCATCGATCCGCTGCTCACGCTTTCACTGCCGCCGCGCATCACTGCCGAAACCGGCATGGATACGCTCACCCACGCGGTGGAAGCCTACACCTCGCGGTTGGCTTCGCCTGTTTCCGATTTGCTCGCGGCGGAGGCGATCCGCCTGGTGGGGCTTTACCTGCGGCGGGCGGTGGCCGATGGCGGCGACCTGGAAGCCCGCACGCAGATGCTGCTGGCGAACACCCTCGCGGGCATCGCCATCACCCATGCCGATACCTGCCTGGCGCACGTCATCGGCGAGGCGGTGGGGGCCGTCTTCGATACCCCGCACGGGCTTAGCGTCACCCTCGCGCTG
Organism: Anaerolinea sp.; assembly: GCA_029975055.1. GTDB lineage: Bacteria > Chloroflexota > Anaerolineae > Anaerolineales > Anaerolineaceae > Anaerolinea. Next base: position 90,273 of record JARKPU010000002.1, on the reverse strand, counting down.
CCGGCGGTGATGGAATATAACTGCCTCTCCAACCCGGGCAAGTACGCGGGCATCACCCGGCTGCTGGGCGCGGGAGAGGGCCTGAGCGAGCGCGACGCGGCGCTCCAATCTCCCGGCCTGGTGCGCAGCCTGATCGCCGATATCCGCCTCCCGGCCGGGCTGGCCGCCATCGGCGTCGCCGAATCAGACGAGGTGACTGCGCTGGTCAACCGCCCCGGCATGGATGCCTCGAACCCGCGTCCGGCAGATGCAAAAGCCTTTGAGCTGCTCATCCGGGGCAGCCTCTCGCCATCCATGTCTTACTGGCAATTTGGCGGGGTTTAGGATGTGCACGGAACTGTAAAGAGGAGCCAACATGAAAGCCGCCGTTCTCTATAAACCGGGAGACCTCCAGGTGACCGAAATGACCGCTCCCGAACCCGGCCCCGGCGAGGTGCTCATCCGCATCCACGCCTGCGGGGTGTGCGGCACCGACCATTCGCTCTACGTGGGCGGCTTCCCGGCGGTGTTCCCGGTGATCATCGGGCACGAATTTTCGGGCGTGGTGGCGGGGGTAGGCCCGGGCGTGCTCGGCCTCCAGCCCGGCGACCGGGTGACGGTGGACCCCAACCGCGTCTGCCGCCGCTGTGAATACTGCCGCATGGGCAGCGAGCACCTGTGCGAGAACCTCTCTTCCATGGGCGTGCATATTCACGGGGCCGATGCCGAATTCTGCGTGATGCCGGAGACGAACGTCTATAAAATTCCGGCGCATGTGAGCTTCGAGGAGGCGGCCTTCTGCGAGCCGCTGGCCTGCGCCATCCACGGGGTGGAGCTGGCGGGCATCCGCCCCGGCGACACGGTGCTGGTGATGGGCGCCGGCGGGATGGGCAACCTGATCACCCAGCTTGCGGCGCGGGCGGGCGCGGCAAGGGTGATCGTCTCCGAGCCGATTGCCTTTCGGCGTGAAAAGGCGCTGGAAAACGGCGCTTCGCAGGTCATCGACCCGCTCAAGCAGGATGTGGAGGCCGAACTGCGCAAGGTCCGCCGCATCGGCGCCGATGTGGTCTTCGAGGCAGCCGGCAACCTCAAGCTGCAGGCCGCCGCGGTCCACCTGGTGCGGCGCGGCGGTCACGTCGTCTGGTTCGGGTGCAGCCCCTCGGACGGCAGGGTGGAGGTGAACCCCTACTACATCAACGATGCCGAATTGAAAATCTCCGGGTCGTTCAACAACCCGTTTGCCACCGCGCGGGCGGTGAACATGCTGGCCGAGAAAAAGGTGCGCGTGGATAACCTGATCTCGCACCGCATCGGCCTGGACGATTATCCCCAGGTTTTCAAGCTGTTTGGCGGCCCGGATACGCTCAAGTTAATGGTCCTCACGGCATAAAGCACATCGCAGCACAAGGAGAAGCCATGGAACTCGATCAACTCGTCGAAAAGGCTCGCCAGAGCACCCTCTTCACAGCGCCGGTGCTTGGCCCGCACCTTGAACGCTTCCTGCGCGAGCAGGGCGGGGCGATCCGCGCGATGGCAAAGCGGGCCCTGGACGAGCGCGTGGAGCATATCTTCTGGGTGGGGGCGGGCAATTCGTGGGTCAACCTGCATACCGGCAAGTATCTGTTAGACCGTTTTAGCGACCTGCCCAGCGACTGCACCACCTCTTATGACTTCATCTGGCGCAGCCCGCGGCGGTTGAATGAGAAGGCATGGGTCTTCCTGGCTTCCTTCTCGGGGGCCACCGAAGACACCCTGGCGGCGCTGCGCCACGCCAATGCGCACCGGGCGCACACGATTGCCATCGTCAACCAGGCTGAGAGCGTGATGGGGCGCGAGGCGAGCGAGGTGCTGGCCTACAACTCGAAGGCGCTTTACATCCTGCCCCTGGCGGCGGCGTATCTCTTCTCGCTGGAGGTGGCGCGCCTGCAGGGGGCCGGCGGCGTGGAGGAGATCATCGCCGGGTTGTATGCGCTGCCTGAGCTGCTAGCGAAGCAGTACGTGGAGGAAGAAGCCCCTGCGCGAAAGCTGGCGGAGGAATTCAAAAACGAGCGGTTGATCTACACCCTGGGCAGCGGGCCGCTTTATGGGCTGGCCTATAAGTTCGGGCTGACCGTCTTCATGGAAAACATGCGCGTCAACGGCTCGTTCATCGAAGCGACCGAATTCCGCCACGGCCCGGCGGAGGTGTTCGACCGCGAGAAGCCCAGCATGGTGATCCTGCTCGGAACGGATGAATCCAGGCCGGTGGTCGAGCGGGTGGTACAGCTCTGCCGCGCCAACGCCCACAAGCTGCTGGTCTATGACCTGCAGAACTACCCCGGGGTGCACCCGCTGCTGGCGCCGTTCGCATTGATGATCCCGCTGCAATGGTTCGCGGTGTGGTCGGCGCTGCTGCGCGGCATCACCGACCTGGACGAGCGCGTGCTGATGGGCCGCGGGATCATGGGCCAGGGCAAAGGCGTCACGTGGCCGTGAGGCCGCGGAAGCCGGGTTACCGCTTCATTCCTGGGCAAGGGAAAAAAGATGTTCACCAACCAGCAGATCATTGACCGCTACACTCAGCTGCTCGATGCCGAGACGCGTGAATTTCTCGACCGGGCGGTGGAGAGAATCGTCCAGGCCAAGCAGAGCGGCGGTAAGGTGGTGGTGACCACCGGCAGCGGCCCCAACCTGCACGAAGGCGTCACCACCTTGATCGCCGGGTTGATGAGCGCGGGCATCATCGACGGCGTCACCACCAGTTCGGCGGTGGTGGCGCACGAGATGGCCGGCACGCTCGATAAAGTGAAGCGCGTGGATGGGCGGCTGCTCGGTTTTGGCCCCGAAGTGCTGCCCAAGGGCTTCACCTTCGAGTTCACGCAGATGAGCGCCGAAGCGCTGGCCGAGGTGGGCCGCGAAATTGACCTGGATGAAGACCTGCTCGCCAGGGGCCGGGCGCTGGATGGCAGCGTGATCATCAAAGCCGCCGGCAACATGGCTTACCCGATGGGCCTGCGCACCGAGCGGCTTGCGCGCGAGATCCTGAGCCTGGCCCATGCCTGCGGCGAGCCGTTCGAGGCGGTGGCCGGCTGGGGGGCCGACCCGCGCACGATGATCGGCGCGGGGGCGGCGCGCGGCCTGCCGGTGCTGGTGAGCGTGCCGCAGCTGGTCGGCGGCGGCGGGGTGGGCCTGTGCATCGCCGACAGCACCAGCATCACCCGGCGCTGTATGGGCGTGGCCGAAATGCTCGCCTCCGCCGATGTGATCATCGAATCGGCGGTGGCGCTGACGCAGGAAATTCACGACGGGCCCTTCGAGCGCTACACCGGGCACGGCATCTGGGCCGCCTGGGATGGCTACCGCACCTATTCGCTGGAAGGGAAGACGCTGGTGCGCATCGACCTGGACCCCAACCTGAAGAAGGCCTGGCTGGCCGAGCGCCAGAGCCAATCGGTGCAGGAAGCCATCGACCAGGGGCTGCCGAAGACCAAGCTGACGGGCATCCCCTTCCGCATGGAGATGTCGGGCTTCTCGCGCCTGGAGGGCAGCCTGCCGGTGATCGGCGACATCGGCGTGGTCTGGCCGATCCTGGCGGCAAAAACCGCCGAAGCCCTGGGAACCAAGCTCGATTTCATCAGCCACCCGCAGCAGACCCCCGAAGGGAAGGCGATGCGCGAATGGATCGTGGAAAATGTGAAGCCGGTGAGCCGCGACCGGATGCTCGCCGCCAGCCGGGGTTACCGGAAGAAGGGCGCATGAACGTCATCGGAGTGATCCCTGCGCGCTACAGCTCCACCCGCCTGGAGGGCAAGCCGCTCAAAGATATCTGCGGCAAGCCGATGGTGCAATACGTCTATGAGGCGGCGCTGCAGGCGCGCCTGCTGAACCAGGTCTATGTGGCGACCGAGGACGTGCGCATCGTCGAGGCCGTCGAGCGCTTCGGCGGCAAGGCGCGCCTGACCTCGCCCAGCCACCAGACGGGCACCGACCGCGTGGCCGAAGTGGCGGCAGCGATCGAAGCCGATATCGTGGTGAACATCCAGGGCGACGAACCCCTGCTCAACCCGGCGATGGTGGATGAAGTGATCGAACCGTTTCTGAGTGAGCCGGACCTGCCGATGAGCACGCTGTGCGTCGAGATTCTCGAAGAAGAGAAGCTCGCCAGCCCGCACGTCGTCAAGGTGGTCTTCGACCGCAGCCAATATGCGCTGTACTTCTCGCGCTCGCTCATTCCCTACCCGCGCAAGAAAGATCCTTTCCATGCCTACGAGCACCTGGGCATTTACGCTTACCGCAAGGATTTTCTGATGGCGTATGTGAAGATCCCTCAGACGCTGCTGGAATTGACCGAGTCACTCGAGCAATTGCGCGCATTGGAATCGGGCTACCGCATCAAGGTGCCCGTCACCCGCCACGCCTACGACGGCCTGAGCGTGGACACGCAGGAAGACCTCGAGCGCGTGCGCCAAATCATTGCCGCAAGGATGAAACCATGAACATGCCATTGCGCGGATCGTTCTCTTTGGAAGGGGTGATCGTCCCGCTGGTGACCCCGTTCGATGACCACAACCGCATCGACTTCGTGGCCCTGCGGCAGGTGGTGGATTTTGTCATCTCCAAGGGCGTGAATGCCGTGATGGTGGGCGGGACAACCGGCGAGGGGATGCTCCTCTCTTTGAACGAGCGGAAAGAATTGCTCGAGACGGTGATTGACCAGGCCAGCGGACGGGTGGCGGTGATTGCCCACACCGGCTGCATCGACACAGGCAGCACCGTGGAGCTTTCGCGCCACGCGCGCATCGCCGGGGCCCAAATCATCTCGGCCATTGTGCCGTATTTCTTCACCTTCAATGACGAGCAGCTATTCCGGCATTTTTTGGCCGTGGCCGATTCCGTGCCCGACCTGCCCGTGCTGCTCTATGCCTTCCCGGGCAACGCCAAGAACGACATCTCGCCGGCGCTGCTGGAGCGGTTGCTGCGCGCCGCGCCCAACATTGTGGGGATCAAATCGAGCAATGACGACCTTGTGCGCTTCCAGGAGTATGTCGAAGCGGGTGGAAGCGGCTTCATCCCTTGCTTTGGGGTGGATGAATTGATGCTCGGAGGGCTTGTGTTTGGCAGCAAGGCGCAAGTCTCAGGGAACGCCAATTCCTTCCCCGAGCCGTTCATCCGGCTCTATCGAGAATTCAGGGCCGGGAATATCGAGCTGGCCCAGCGGCTGCAGCAGGTGGTCAACGAGGTGGTGCGCATCCACCAGGCCGGCAAGACGACCGCCTTTTTCAAAGCCACCCTCACTCTGCGCGGCATCCCGGCCGGCCGGGTGCGTCCGCCAATGCGTGAGCTGACTGCCGACGAGCTGGAGGAGGTGAAAAGGGGAGTAGAGCGATTGGAGGTTCTATGACGCTTATTTTGAAGCTGGAGCGTTGCGCTAACGCCGTACCCTGGTCCAAACTCACCGATTTTCATGGAAAAGGAGCGCCAGATGAATGAGAAAAGGTTCAGTCGTCGAGACTTCATCCGAGCGACCGCCCTGGCAGGCACCGGGGCTGCTTTGGCCGCCTGTGCGCCAAAGGAAGTGGTGGTTACCAAAGAGGTGGTCGTCACCCAGGAAGTCGTCAAAGAAGTGGAGAAGACGGTCGAAGTGATGGTGACCGCCGTCCCTGAGACGAAGCCGGTGAAGTTGAACTTCTTCAACCGCGGCGGCGAGTACGTCTTCCAGACGATGGACTTGCAGATCGCCGAGTTCAAGAAGCGGTTCCCCAACTACGAGTTCGAGTTGAACTCGGTGGCGGGTTACTCTCACCAGGAAGCGCTGTTGATGATGCTGGCGGCCGGCACCGGCCCGGATTGCTGGTTCGACTCGGTGCGCACCACCGGTATGCTGGCCCGCAGGGGGGTGGTCGAGCCGCTCGATGACTACCTGGCCGCCAACCCCGATTTCAAGATGGAGAACTTCACCGAAAACACGTTCTCCTGCCAGACGTATGACGGCAAGATCTGGGGCATCCCCTGGGATAGCGGCGCACTGCTGCTGTTCTACAACAAGAACCTCTTCGACGAAGCCAAGGTGGAATACCCCGACCCAAAGAAGTGGATGACCTGGGATGAGCTGATCGAGCTGGCCAAGAAGTTGACCTTCGACATGGACGGCCGGACTCCCAACGACCCCGGCTTTGACCCCGGGCGCGTCAAACAATACGGCCTCCTGCCCGATACCGGCCACGGCCGCCAGACGTACATCTGGTCGAACGGCGCCGAGATCATCGAAGCCGATATGACCATGCCGATCGACACGCCCGAGTTCATCGAGGCGATGAACTGGCTGGCCGACCTGGGCCTCAAGCACTTCTGCTCGCCCTCGGCCAAGTATCAGACCGCTCAGGAGATCGTCCTGCCATCGATGAACGTGGCGATGGAGCACGGCGGCGTGTGGTCGATTGGCGAATATGTGGATGCCGGGGTGAACCTCGGCATGGTGCAGGTGCCCTACGGCAAGAAGCCCATCTCCTACGGGCAGTATTCGCCCATGTGCATCTTCACGGGCAGCCCTTACAAACAGGAAGCCTTCAACTTCATCTACTTCTGCACGGCTGACCCGGTCGGCCAGCAGATCATCGTGGAGCGCGGCCAGTTGCAGCCCACGCTGAAGTCGCTGCGCGAAGCGTACATCAACGGCACGCCGCCGCCCACAGCCGAAGAGCGCCAGCTGGCCTTCGACGTGTTCGAGAACAAAGATACCTATCGCTGGCCGGGTGACAAGATCGGCTCCTATTGGGGCGGCTGGTACCAGTACTTCATCGACCTGTGGGATCCTTACCTGACCGACCTGCTGATTGGGAACAAGCGCTGGGAAGATATTGCCCCTGAGCTGCGCCCGAAATCGGAAGCGCTGTTGAAGACGGGTGAGGTGCCCACCACTTAATCGTTCAATCGGGCATTTCTAGGCCTGCCGGGGCGGGCGTTCGAACCCCGCCCCGGCAGGGCACCGCAACACGGAGGCTCGATGAAACCCATTTCCATCCCGGCCGTCAACTTGAAGCGGCCCAGGCTGTTCGGAAGGTTGAGCACCGAAGAGACCATCTGGGGCTGGCTGCTCATCCTCCCCACCGTTTTGGGGTTAATCCTGTTCAAATTCGGGCCGGTGTTAGCCAGCCTCTATTTCAGCTTCACCAAGTACGATATCATCACCAACCCTAAGTGGATTGGCCTGACCAACTACCGGACGATGGTCAACGATAAATTCTGGACCAAGTCCATTGAGGTCACGCTCAACTACACCTCGCTCTTCATCCCGCTGTCGATCATCGTGGCTTATGTGATCGCCCTGCTGATGAGCCAGGATTTAAAGGGCATTTCGGTGTACCGCACAATGTGGTACCTGCCTTCTCTGGTGCCGACGGTAGCCAGCGCCATCGTCTGGCGCTGGGCGCTCAACCCCGAGTTCGGGCCGGTGAACTACCCCATGCGCCTGCTGGGCCTCGAGGTGCCCGGCTGGCTGACCGACCCGCACTGGATCATCCCCTCGGTGGTGCTGATCCAGTTGTGGGGGCTGGGCAACGCGGCCTTGATCTTCCTGGCGGCCATCAAAGGCGTGCCCGATACCTACTATGAGGCGGCGGAAGTCGATGGCGCCAATACCTGGACAAAATTCTGGAAGATCACCCTGCCGATGACCTCGTCGGTGGTGTTCTTCCAGTTGATTATGGCCGTCATCTCCAGTTTCCAGGTCTTTGGGGTGGCCTATATCCTCTTTGGCGGCCAGACCACCTCCGACCCGGCCGGGCCGGGCAACTCGGCCTTGTTTTATGTGCTTTACACCTACCGCAACGCCTTTGGGTACTTCAAGAACGGCTATGCCAGCGCGCTTGCCTGGGTGATTTTCGTCGTGATTATGCTCCTCACGTTTCTGCTCTTTCGCACCCAAAAAGCGTGGGTTTATTACGAAGTGGAAGGGGGTGAATGACCATGCGCCGCTCGAATTTCTTCAAACGCCTGTTGGGCCTTTTGATCGTCGGCGGCGGTGGGTTGATCATGCTCATGCCGTTCGTCTTCCTGATCTCGTCTTCCTTCAAGGCGCCGAATAAGATCTACGTTTTCCCGCCGCAGCTTATCCCCGATCCCTTCCGTTGGCAGAACTACACCGAGGTCTTCGAGGCCGTGCCGGTGCTGCGTTACGCCCGCAACACCATCATCATCACCGTCTTTTCCACCATCGGGACGGTCATCAGCACCATCCTGGCGGGGTATGCCTTTGCGCGCCTGCGCTTCAAGGGGCGCGATCTGGTCTTCTCGATCATGCTCGCCACGTTGATGCTGCCCTATGTGGTGACGATGATCCCGATCTACGTGATGTTTTCCAAGCTGGGCTGGGTGAACACGCTGCTGCCGCTCATCGTGCCCTCTTTCTTTGGGGATGCGTTCTTCATATTCCTGCTGCGCCAGTTCTTCAGAACGATTCCGATGGAGCTGGAGGACGCGGCCCGCATCGACGGGGCCAGCCGGCTGCGCATCCTCTTCCAGTTGATGGTGCCGCTGGCGCGCCCGGCAGTGATTGTGGTCACCATCCAGTCGGTGCTGGATAACTGGAACGCCTTCATGCAGCCGCTCATCTTCCTGACCAAGCGTTCGGTTTGGACGCTGGCGCTCGGCCTCAATTCGCTGCAGCGCTTCGAAACCGGGCGCGACTGGACGCACTACCTGATGGTGCTGGGCGTGTTTATGGTCGTCCCGGTGATCATCCTCTACTTCATCGCTCAGCGAGAGTTCATCCAGGGGATTGTGCTCACCGGTATGAAAGCCTGAGCGCAATGGCAAAATCATCGAAAACCTGCGCACCGAGCGTGTTTCCAGCCATTTCACCTTCGCGGGAGGGGGATCGTGGATATCTTTTTCAATGAATTGTGGGGCAGGCCCCACAATTCACAGAAGAATTGGAACTCTTTCGGGCGGGGCGCGGGCAACAAAATTGCGGAGCTTTGGGCAATTAAGATCGCCGTCCTGGCAAACAGCGGGAGATGACAGTTATGCACAAAGAACATGTGGTGGTTTACCGCGAGCCGGGCAAGTTCGCCGGCTGGCCGGCCAATTACGGCCTGTGGATGTGGGGCGATGAATTGGTGGTCAGCTTCACTCAATGCACCTTCCAGGCCGGGGCGGGGTTCCATGCCCGCACCGAAGAAGAGCCGGCCCGCGTGCTGCAATCGCGCAGCGTGGATGGCGGGCGCACCTGGACGACGCAACCCTCCCCTGCGCCTTCGCCCGGCGGGCGGGGCTTCTCGGCCGATGAGCACATGCTGCCCGAGCTGGGGGTGGCGCGGGCCATCGAGCTGGGCCTGGAACCGCTCCCGCGCCCGTGCCCTGGCGGCTTGAATTTCACCCACCCCGATTTCGCCATGCTCTGCGCGCGCACCGGGCTGGGCGGCGGCACGCAGGCCTGGTTCTACATCTCGTATGACCGCGCCCGCTCCTGGCAAGGCCCGTATGCCTTCCCGATGTTCGGCCAGCCGGGCATCGAGGCGCGCACCGATTACATTGTCAACGGCCCGCGGGACTGCATGTGGTTCCTCAGCGCCGCGCGCGAAAACGGCGACGAAGGCGCGGGGGTGTTGATGGCGCGCACCACCGACGGCGGCAAGACGATCGAGATGGTTTCGTGGGTGGGCACCTCGCCCGGCAACCACATGATCATGCCGTCCAGCGTGCGCCTGGACGGGAACACCATCCTGACCGCCATCCGCTGCAACGTGGCCGAAGGCGTGTTCGAAGACGTGGACACCTGGATCGACCTGTACGAATCGACCGATAACGGGCAAAGCTTTCACTACCTCAACCGCCCGGTGCCTTATGCCGGGTCGGGCGGCAACCCTCCGGCGATGATCCGGCTGCGCGATGGCCGCGTCTGCCTGACGTACGGCTACCGCGCCGAGCCGTTCGGCATTCGCGCACGGCTGAGCGAAGACGGAGGGAAGACCTGGGGCGAGGTGATTCACCTGCGCGACGACGGCGGTTGTTCCGACCTGGGTTACCCGCGCACGGTGCAGCGCGCCGATGGGACGATCGTCACCGTGTATTACTTCAACGACGACCCGAACAAGGAGCGGTTCATCGGCGCCACCCTCTGGCAGCCGTGATGCGCCGGGGCCGGGGAGATGAGGGCCGGTGAGCGTTTGCCGGCCCTCTTTTATTTTTACCGCCCGCCCGGCATGCGGAGGAGATGATACAATCCTTCGTGCAAACATGCTGCTCATCCGGCGGTGAAGCGGTCTGCCGTGGATGAGAACCAGCTATGCTGCGAGACCAACAGGCAGGAGACGGCGCGTGGATGCCCTGATCGAAGCGATTTGCCGGAAGGAAGGCCTGCGGTGCGAGAATATCCAGCCGCTGCACGGCGGGCAGGTCAACCGGGTGTACCGGATCGGTGAAGATGCCGTGCTGCGCATCGGCGCGCGGGAGGATGCCCGCCTGCGCCTGCGACGCGAAACCGACCTGCTCCAGAGCCTCCCGCCCGAGTTACCGGCGCCGAAAGTGCTCGCCTTTGGGGAGCTGGAAGGGCAGGTGTACCAGGTCCAGCGCTTTATCCCCGGGCAGAAGCTCTATGCCGTGTGGAGAGACCTCTCCGCCCTCGAGCAGGAAGCCGTCATTGCCGACCTGGCCGCCTGTATGGAAATCCTTCACGGCCTGAAGATGCCCCGGTTCGGGCTGTTTTTCGAGGATGACCGGCAGATGAACTCGTGGGCCGGGTACCTTTCGGCGAGTCTTGCGCGGACGCTGGAGGACCTCGCGTCCTTCCGGTTTCGCATGTTCCCGGGCATCGTGGAACTGGCAAAAGAGTATTTTGAAGCGCATCAACAGGTGCTTGCGGATGCGTCTCCCGTGCTGGTGCACGGCGATCTTTCCTTTGTGAACATCCTGGTGCATGAAGGGAAGCTCTCGGCGCTGATTGACTTCGAGTATGCGATGCAGGCCCCGCGCGATTATGAGCTGTGGGTGATCGAGGCCTTTTGCCTGTACCCGAACGATTATGCCGAGGAGGAAAACGAGGTCTTCTGCACCGGCGATTTCGCGCGCGTCTTCCCGCTGCTCCAAAAGCACGCCCCCGGGCTTTTTGCCACTCCGCACCTCCGCGAGCGGGTGAATTTATACCATCTGGAAGCGGCTCTCGGCAGCTACACGGCCTGGAGGAAGGCCAACCTTCCAGCAATCCCGCCGGAGAAGATGGCGAGCAAAGAGTTCTATCTGGCGCGGATTGCCAATTTCATCTTCCGCCGCGGGGTGAGGCTGTTCTAGGGGGGTGAGCGGAGGCTAAATTTCGCTGCCGGCCTGGGCGGCCCCGGCGGGCAGGTCGCCCAGCGCGGTTTTAATTTCCACCAGCGAAGCCTGCATGGCGAAGCGAAAGGCGTTGATATCGGCCCAATGCACGATCAAATTGGCGCCCATCTGCGCCCAGCGGATCTCCTGGCTCGTCCCGGCGGGGTACATGACGTGCGCGCCGACCCCGATCCCGCGGGCGCGGCATTTGCGCACGATCTCATCCACCGCGCCGATGTAAGCCGGGTGGTCGTACTGCTCCGGGATGCCCAGGTTGGTCGTCAGGTCGTGCGGGCCCACCAGGATTCCATCCAGGCCGGGCACGGCGAGGATCTCATCCAGCGCCTCCAGGGCGGGGCGGCTTTCAATGTTCACGATCAGGCTGTTCTCGCGGTTATACTGCGCCAGGTACGCCGCCTGCACGGGGTCGAGTTCGGCCTTGCCGGAGAGGGCCGCCTGCAGCACCTTGCCTTTGAGCGGCCGGAACTTGACCGCCCCCGCCAGGGAGCGCACCTCTTCCGGCGATTCGACATACGGGACGATGATGCCCAGCGCACCGCCATCCAGTGCCATACTCGCCAGGAAGGGGTCTGGTTTGGGGATGCGCACCACCGGCGGCAGCCCCAGCGCGGCGTAGGCCTGGCACATCCAGGATACCGCGCCGCGGTCGAGGGCGATATGTTCGGTGTCGATGAAGACAAAATCGAGCCCGAGGGCGGCGACCGCCGGGGGCCAGCGGGGCGAATCGGAGACGATCAAGGTGCCATAGAGGCGCTCGCCGGCGTGCAGCTTCTCGCGGAATTGGTGCCCGTTCATAGATTTCCTTCTCGCGGCGTGATATGGTCGGCCTGGCGGCCGTTCATTTGATTGTACGCGAATTTCGGAGAAAGACAGGGCCGTTCGGTTACAGGCCGAAAATCTTCATGCCCGCCAGGATGGCCTGCGGGTTGCCGCGGAAGGCCAGCGAAGCTTCGGTGTAAGGTGAGAACCCGCATTTGGAGCAGTCAATTTGCGCGCGTCCCTGCAGGTAGCAGCCCTGGGTGATGCTTCCGTCGGGGTTCGCGCAGTCCACCAGCCAGGGCAGGCAGCGCCAGGAGTTTGTCATCAGAGCGCGCAGCGCGGGCCTCGAGTTGAGCACCGGGTAACCCTCGTCTTTGAGCGCGATCAGGCTGCGGAGCAGGTTTTGGCGCTGGGGCAGGGCCAGGAACAGGCGGTCGTCGGGGCCGTAGGGGTAATAGAACTGGATGGTGACGCCCCTGACCAGCCGGGAGAGGAATTTGACCAGGGCGGGGATTTCGGCGGCGTTTTCGGCGTTGGCGGTGATGTGTGCGTATAGCCGTGGGTGGCTGGAGCGGCGGATGTTGTCGATCACCCGCTCGAAGACGGGCGCGCGGCGCAGGCGGTTGTGCGTCTCGGCAAAGCCGTCTACACTCACCCACAGCACGTCGCAGTCGAGTTCCAGCGGCAGGGTGCCGTTGGTGGTGATTGCCGTGCACGCGAAGCGCTGCTTTGCCTGGGCCACCACATCCGCCAGGGTGTGAGGGCCGTCATGCCAGAGCATCGGCTCGCCGCCCTCCAGGACGAGCAGCCGGTCGCCGCGCGCATGCAGCGCATCCAGCGCGCGGCCAACCTCGTCAAAGGAAGGGTCGGGGCATTCCATCTGCGCAAAGGGGCACTGCGCGCAGGCCAGGTTGCAGCGGTAGGTGAGTTTGTAGCTGGCAAGGAACGGCCTGTGCGCGCCGCTCAAGACGTGCCCGAAAAGCACCTGGGCGCCAAAGCGCAGGGTGGGGGTCATTTTGCGCCTGCTTCTCCGAGCGTGGCCTGCAGCTGGAGCGTTTGCCTGCCGCGCACCACCTCAAGCGTCACCTGCTGGCCCGGCTGGAAGCTGAAGAGCGTGTTGATGTAGGAATTGTTCTCACCGATGGCCGAGCCGCCGATTTTGGTGATGATGTCGCCCTCCTGCAGCCCGGCCTGCGCGCCGGGGCCGCCGGAGTTCACGTTAGTCACGTAAGCGCCCCATTCCACCGGCAGGTCATACAGGGCGGCGATGCGCGGGGTGATCGTCTGCACCGTGATGCCCAGCGACGGGCGGGAGAAGTAGCCCTTTTGGATAATCTGCTCGGCCACCGCGCTGGCCGTGTCGGACGGGATGGCGAAGCCCAGCCCTTCGGCCACGGCTCCGCTGCCGCTGCTGCGCACCACCAGCGTGTTGATGCCGATCACCTCGCCCGCCAGGTCCACCAGCGGGCCGCCCGAGTTGCCCTGGTTGATGGCCGCGTCGGTCTGGATCAACCCCTCGATGGTGTAACCCTCGCCGGTGTCGATCGAGCGCCCCGAAGCGCTGATCACCCCCACGGTGACGGAATTCTTGAAATCACCCAGCGGAGAGCCGATGGCGATGACCGTCTCGCCGGGATCGAGCAGGTCCGAATTGCCCAGCCGGGCCACCGCCGGGGCCTGCCCGTCGGTTTTGAGGATGGCCAGGTCGGCGAATTTATCGGTGCCGACGATCTTCGCCGGGCGCTGGGTGCCGTCCGAGAGGATCACGGTGAGCTCGGTCGTATCTTCAACGACGTGGTTGTTGGTGAGGATGTAGCCGTCGGCAGAGATGAAGAAGCCGCTGCCTGAGACGGTTTCATCGGGAGTCGCGCCGAAGAAAGTCATCTGGCCGGGGATGGTTCCTACCACGGTCACCACCGCCGGGCCGACATCTTTGACCACCTGGACGATGGCGGTTTGCACATCGGTCGAGCCGATGACAAGGGGCTGCGCCTGCTGATTGGCGGCCGGAACACCGGTGACGGCCGGCGCCGCTGGAAGCGCTTTGCTCACCGAACGGTAGACCAGCAGGCCGCCTGCCACGGCCCCGCCAAGCGCCGATATACCCGCCACCACGACCACAAGCACCAAATAGAGGATCTTTTTCCAGTTCATCTGCTCGACCTCGGCTGATCGAAGATATTACCCGTGAAAAGCGATTGTGTGTATCATTTCCGGCCTGTTGCGCGCCCTTGCGGAGGGCATTGCCTGCTTCTAATTATAGGAAACAATTATTTAAATTAGATAAAGGCGCGTTAATATTCAGATTAAGGCGGCTAGTGGCGGTTGTATTCTCAGGATTTTTTTATTTTTTCTACATCAAAACTTCATCACTTGCTGTTATGATCGGATATGGTTATGAAGCTGTTGAAAAAGATACACACGCTCTTGTGATATCAGACCAGGAATGGTCGAGAGGTGAATATGAAAACGTGGGTGAAATGGGTTTTAGGAATCGGCATTGGTTTGGTCGTGGTGGCCTGCCTGGCCGTGGCGGGCCTGTTTGTGCTCAACCGCATGGGCTGGCTGCCCGGCGGGCCCGGCCTGCGCCAGTTCGCGCCGTATTATGACGACCGGGTGACGCCCCGGGGTGACCTTCCCATGCGCCCGTTCCGCAACATGCCACACATGTATGGCGGGTGGGGCATCAACCGGGTCCCGGTGTTCAGCGGGCTGGCCGCGCTGTGCGGGCTGGCTCTCTTTGTGGGGGCGGTTATCCTCATCGTGGTGCTCCTCGCGCGCCGTTCCGGGCCGGCAGCCGGTGCGCCGGTGATGGCGGCAACCTCCGCGCCGCCGGTGGAATCACCCCGGGCGGTCTGCCCGAGCTGCGGGAGCGAGGTGCAAAAGGGTTGGAAGCACTGCCCGCACTGCGGGGCCGACCTTCCGCAGGCGCCTGGCGTATAATTAACCTCGCCGGGCTGACCTCCCCTGATTGCCCGGCTTAACAACCCGGCTGAAAACCGAGGTCGGTTGACTTCGTCCGGATCGGCAGATCCGGATGAAGTATTTAAGCTCCAGGTCATCATTTATTTCAGGAGGCGTTATGGAACGCGAGGATCGCATTAAAGCGGTGATGAACGCCATGCTGGCGATGCAGCGCCGGGCATGGGAGCAGGGCGTGGCGGCCCAGGCCTTGCTGGAACTTGGCGAGCGCGACCTGGCCGTGCTGCTGGCCAAGGATGCGGTGGTCAACCAGCTCAAAGACGGCCGCCTGGGCCTGAACGAAGGCGACCGCCCGGTCACCGACCCGGCCGCGAACGGCGAGCCGGTGCTGTTCGCCGCGCAGGTGACGGGCGACCCGGCGCTCAAGGCTGCCGCCGAGCGCATGCTGGATTTCCTCCTGTACAAGGCGCCGCGCACCCGCGAGGGAATCCTCTACCATAACTTCATCGAAAACCGCATCTGGGTGGATTCTTTTTACATGGCGCCGCCCTTCCTGGCGGTGGCCGGGCACCCGGAGGAAGCCGTCAGGCAGATCAACGGCTTCAGGCGCACCTTGCTGCACCCCGAAAAGCGCATGTATTACCACATTTGGGATGAAGACCGGCAGGCTTTCGAGCGCAAGCTGTTCTGGGGGGTGGGCAACGGCTGGGCCGCCGCCGGGATGACGCGCGTGGTGCAGGCGCTGCCCGAAAGCATGGGCGCCGAAAAGCGCCTGCTCGCGGGCTATATCCAGGAGGTGCTGGATGGCTGCCTGGCTCACCAGCGCGACGATGGGCTGTTCCATGACATCCTGGATGATCCTTCTTCCTTTGTGGAAACCAACGCCGCCCAGATGTTCGCCTACACCATTTACCGCGGCGTCAAGGCCGGGCGGCTCAACCCATCTTATATCGAGCGGGCCGACCGTATGCGCCTCGCGGCTTATGAGAAGGTGGATGCCTTTGGGCTGGTGCACGGCGTGTGCGGGGCGCCGAGCTTCGACCATTCCGGCACCGCCACCGAAGGCCAGGCCTTCTTCCTGCTCATGGAAGCCGCGTACCGCGATTTTATACAGGGGTGATCAATCGCGCCGTCTGATTCGTTATACATATAGAAGCGCAGAGGAACGATCTCGAGACCTCGCCATCCTCAAGCCCCAAATGGAGGACGATGCTGCCGGACTCGCTCGTGAACCGGCTGGTGGATACCTTTGGCCCGCCGCTGCGGCGCTACGCCGAGAGCCTGACCCGCGATTCCGACCTGGCCGATGACCTTGTGCAGGAAGCCTTCATCCAGGCAGCCGCGCACGCCGGGCAGCTGGCCGGTTTGAGCGATTTTCAACGCCGCGCCTGGCTCTACAAGGTGGTGCGCAACCGGTTCATCGACCTGGCCCGCGCGCGTAAGCGCAGGCGCGAATTGCTCGAAGAGCTGGCCAGAACGGTGGCCGGCGAGGAGCCTTCTGGCGTGCTGGCGGGAGAAATCAACCTGTTCGAGCGTCTGCCGGAGCGCTTTCGGGAGCTTTTGATCGAGCGCTACGTGCAAGGGCTGACGAGTGAGGCCATGGCTGCCCGGCGGGGAATCCCTGCCGCCACCGTGCGCTCGAGGCTGAGGCTGGCGATCAACTGGCTGCGCACCCACACAGACGAATGGTTCTGAAAGGACAAAACGCGATGGATACCCCAAAAACAATTGGCAACGTGAATTTCCTCGACCTGACGCGCGCCACCGAGGCCTCGGTGGCGACCATCAAGCAGATCAACAACATCAACATGGTCATCTACACGCCCGAGACCTACCCGCTGCTTGCCCGGCTCAACCCGGGCAACGTCAACGGCACCCTTTTGGTCCCCACCGGCGCGAGCGTGGTCACGCAGACGGGGAAGATGCTGGTGAATGCGGAGTTTTTCAAAAGCGCGGAGCGGCCGATCTACATCCTGGTCACCGGGAAGCTGCTCGTCGAGCCGGGCGTGCCCGCCGATGAGGTGGAGAAGAACCTGGCGGGGTTCGCCGTCACCGGCCATTTCCTCTGCCCAGACGACCTGATGGGCGCGTTCAACTCGAAACCCAACGCCGTGGTCGGCACCATGCAGGCTTACCCGTCCCTCGAGCACTTCTTCACGGGCTGCCTGGCGCTTGACACCGATTTCCTGAACAACCTCGCAGACGGCGCGGAAATCAGCGTGGTGGGCGGGCTGGAGGCGGCGAAGGTGCTGCCCAATGACCTGATCGAGCGCAAGCTGGGCAAGCTGTTCGTCTCCGGCGGGGTGACCTGCCATGCCGAGAACGCCCAGGCCATCCGCTCGCGGCTGTTCCGCAGCCAGCCGGAGTTCAGGGTCATCCCGGCCGGGTATGAGTGGGTGAAAAAACCGCTCGTGCTGGATGCCGACACGCTCGATATCCTGCCGGGGCGCAAGCTCTACTGCAAAGAGCTGGTGCAGGTCGGCCCCGGGGTGAGCGCGGCTGACCTCGACGGGCGCGTGGACGGGCTGATTGCCGAGGATTTGCTGATCGCCCCGGCGGCACTCAAACCGGCGCTGGCCTCCAGGTGCAACCTCTTCGAGACGCGGGCGGTCTTCCACCCGGATGAACTCTGGCTGGTTCAGGATGATCAGATGCTGGACCCGGCCCGCTTTGAGCGGCTGCAGGGCACAGCCACCCTGGTGGTGACCGGCGAACTGGCCATTGACCCTGGCGTGGCCCCCTCGGTGCTGGCGGCTAAGCTCTCCAAGGTGCATAACCTGGGGGCGATTTCCTGCACGCCCGAGCAGCGCGCGGTGCTCGAAGAGCGCCTGGGCCTGCGCGAGGGGCATATCGCCGCGGGCAAGGAAGAAGCGGAGGAGGAAGAGCAGCCCCGGCCGGATTTCATCCCCAATGTGAATCACCTGGCGTTGTAAGACCGCCAAAAGGCGCAGAATAACTGGATAGGCGGCTAACCGGTTTTCTCGCTAAATTCCTAGATATTTACCTCACCCTACCCTCTCCCTCAGGGAGAGGGTTTTTATCCACCCTTCTCCCTGAGGGAGAAGGGTTGGGGGATGAGGGGAATTGTCTTGAACTTAGCGAGAAAAACCACTAACAGGCTGCCTATCCAGTTTTTTTGTTGGCAAAACGACAATCCTTGGTTCTCCCTCAGCGCCGACCCTCACCCCTGCGGCTGCGTGAAGCATGCCCTGAAGGGCGAAGAGGGGGCCTGGGGGGCTTGAAGAAAGCCATGCTCCAGAGATGATTCTAACTTGACTTTCCTTTGTTACATCCCTATAATAACTGGTAATAACCGGTTATGATAAGTCTCCCCGTCGCTACCATTCGTAAAGATTCCGCCGTCCCGCTGCACATCCAGCTCGCCGGCTTGCTGCGCGAGCAGATCGACCGGAAGGTGCTCGCCCCGCATGACCGGCTGCCCTCAGAGCGCGACCTGTGCGAGCAGTTCGGCATCAGCCGCATCACCGTCCGCAAGGCGCTCTCGACCCTGGTGCAGGAGGGGCGGATCTACTCCATCGTGGGCAAAGGCTCCTACGTGGCCGAGCCGCAGTTCCATGAGGAATTGCAGCCGCTCAGCAGCTTCACCGAAGACCTGGCCCGCCGAGGCGTGGTTTCCAGCAGCCAGGTGCTCGGCGCGAGCATCGTCCCCGCCGATGACGAGCTTTCGGCTGCTTTGTGCATTCCCCGCGGGGCCGAGGTGGTGCGTCTGCACCGTCTGCGCCTGGCCGACGGTCTGCCGATCGCCATCCAGATTGCTCATCTTCCCCATCACCTCTGCCGCGACCTGCTGCGCTTCGATTTTGCCAGCCGCTCGCTGTTTGATGTGCTGCGCAGCGAATATCACCTGGCGTTGGTGCGCACCACCACCTCCATCGAGGCGGCGCTCGCCTCGCCCGAAGAGGCCCGCTTGCTGCAGCTGCACCGCCCGGCGGCTGTTCTCATCAGCTTGCAGACCACCTACCTTGAAAACGGCGACATCATCGAATTAACCCGTTCCGTGTTCCATGCGGAACGCTATAAGTTGACCACACACAGTTAATCGACCGATTTCATACGACTGAAAGGAAGGTAGCCAACCGAATTCTCTTTTTGTTGAGCCCCGCCCGGCGTTTCGCCCGGCATGGGGATGGCCGTTCAAAGATTGTGTTCTCAATTTTCTATGTGTTGTGGAGCTTGCCCCACAACACATAGAAAAAGGTACGCACGATCCGTTCCGATAACCAACCAATGCTTCTGGAGGATAGGACAAGATGAGCGAGCGAAGAGAGAGTGTCAGTTCGGTCAGCCGGCGCGATTTCCTGCGCGCCGCCGGCATGGCCGGTGGGGCCGCCCTGCTGGCGGCCTGCGCTCCGCAGGCCACCCAGGTGGCGGCGCCGACCACCGAGCCAAACAAAGCGGACCAGCCGGCTGCCGAGCCAACCAAAGCGGATCAGCCGGCTGCGCCCTCGGGTGAACAGGTGACGATCGCCTGGTGGAACCAGTTTGTCACCCCGCTGTGCAACGAGCTGTTCCCCAAGATCGTTGCCGATTTCGAGGCCAAGCACCCGAACATCAAGGTGGAATTTGAACTCACCGGCGGCCCTCCGGGAGGCGGCGATTACATCGAGGTGCTCATGGCGCGCATCGCGGCCGGCAACCCGCCCGAGTCGATCACCCTCTGGTCGCCGCCCAGCCAGTTTGGCGCGCGCGGTGCTCTGCTGGCGATCGATGACTTGATGGCCAGCGCCGAGCTGGCGAAGACCGGTTCGTTCTACGAATCGCCGATCAAATCCTGCATGTGGAAGGGCAAGACCTACGGCCTCCCGGCTTCGGCGGGCGACGGCTGCATCATGATCAACAAGGGCATGTTCGAGGCCGCGGGCATTTCTTCCAAGCGCGAAGACTTCCCCACCACCTGGGAAGGCGTGAAAGAACTGGCGCAAAAACTCACCCAGGTGGAAAACAATGAAGTGAAAGTGGCCGGCTTCGTGCCGTGGACTCAGGCCTGGCTGAAGGACGTGTGGAGCGGCCTGAACGGCGGCCAGCTCTTCGACGCCGATGAGGTGAAGTACACGATCAACACCGATAACAACGTCGAGCTGCTCGAATACTGGCTCAGCTACCTGGATGACCTCTACGGCGGCGATTACGAGAAATTCAACCTCATCGCCACCTGGGGCGACGTGTACCCCGGCGGGGCGTTCAACCTGGGCGTCGAGGCCATGGATATGACCGGCACCTGGGGCTGCACCGACGGCGAAGTGCCTTTCGATTGGGAAGTGGTCAAGTTCCCGGTCGGCCCCAAGGGCACGAAATCGCTGACCGGCTTCTGGCCGAACTGGTGGGCCCTGCCCAAGGGCGTCACCAAGCCGAATGAAGCCTGGCTGTTCTCGGAATACATGTGCACCGAAGGGTGGGTGACGTGGTACGTGGAAGGCACGATGGACATCCCCGCCTGGAAGAACGCGCCGCGCGACGCCTACACCAAGCTGGTCGAAAAGAAGTATGGCACCGAACGCGCCAAGGACCTGAACAAGTTCTTCCTCGACTACCTGCCCGATACCGTCGAGATGTGGACTTCGCCGATCGAGGACTTCGCCACCGACACCTACAACCAGGCGCTCGATGAGGTGATGCATAAGGTGAAATCGCCCGCCGAGGCGCTGGCATCGGCGCAGGAAATCTGCGAGGCGAAATTGCAGGAAACGCTCAAGTCCTTCGAGTAGCTCCTGCGCCGTGGTTCACCACTTTTAGCAAAACTGCACACCGGAGGGGCGGCCCCGAACGATGATCGCCTTTCGTGAGCCGCTCCTCCCAATGCTGTGACTTCAGAAAGTGCTTCTGTTTTTCTGAACCATGCGGGGCGGCCCTCGCAGATACAAGAAAACAGACATCTGATTTCAAGTAGAGGAAGCTCCTTATGACTGCTTCTCTCCAGGCCAGACCGGCGGGCTTGAAAAAGCCGGGGTTCCAGATGACCCGGCGCACGCGTGAAAGCCTGACCGGATATCTTTTCGTCATGCCCTGGATCATCTCTCTGCTGGTCTTCACGGCTTATCCGATGCTGTCATCGTTTTTCTTCTCGATGACGGAATATACGATCCTCACACCCCCCAACTGGATCGGCTTTCAAAACTTCGATGTGATGTTCTCGAAGGACCCGCTGTATTGGAAATCGGTCGCAAACACCGTCTATTACGTGGTCCTGTCGGTTCCGCTGGGGCTGGGGGTGGGGCTGGGGCTGGCGCTCCTGCTCAACCAGAAGATCGGCGGTATTGGCATCTACCGCACGGCGTTCTACCTGCCCGGCCTGGTGCCCGCGGTAGCAAGCACGCTCTTGTGGATGGTGCTGCTCGACCCGCGCCTTGGCCTGGTGAATGCCGGGTTGAAGGCCATTGGGTTAGAGCCGGTGGGCTGGCTGAAGAGCGCCACCTGGGCCAAACCGGCGCTGATCGTGATGGCGCTGTGGGGCGGCAGCGGCTCTTCGATGCTGATCTTCCTGGCGGCGCTCAAGGAAATTCCCCAATCCCTCACCGAAGCCGCCATGATCGACGGGGCCAACAGCTGGCAGCGCTTCTGGTCGGTGACGGTGCCGCTGCTCTCGCCGACAATCCTGTTCAACCTGGTGATGAGCATCATCGGCTCCTTCCAGATCTTCGCCAGCGCATTCATCACCGGGGCGGGGCCGCTCAACTCGATTTTGATGTACATGCTGCACCTGTACCGCTACGCCTTCCGCTACTTCAACATGGGGTATGCCTCGGCGATGGCGCTGGTGATGTTCTTCGTCCTGGTGCTCTTCACCCTGCTGGTGATCCGTTCATCGAGCTACTGGGTGCATTATGAAACCTCTGGGCGGCAGTGAAAGGAGTGCAGCCATGTCATCAGATGCCTTGCAGGTACCTATCGATATGCGGCGGCTGCGCGCGCGCAAGCTGGTGCGCACCTTCATCACCAAAGGGCTCTCGCACCTGGCGTTGATCGCCACGGCGGCGCTGTTCATCATCCCGTTCCTCTGGCTGGTCGTCACATCGCTCAAGGAAGAAGCCCAGGTCTTCACCGACCCGCCGATTTGGATCCCGCGGCCCATTTTGTGGAGCAATTATGTCGATGCGCTCACCACGCCGGCATTCCCGTTCCTGCATCTGTTGAAGAACACCCTGTTCTACGTGATCATGACGACGATCGGCACGGTCGTTTCCAGCACCATCGTGGCCTATGCCTTCTCGCGCCTGCACTTCAAAGGGCGTGACACCCTCTTTATGATCACGCTCTCGACGATGATGCTGCCGGGCATTGTCACCCTCATCCCCACCTACATCCTCTTCCGCTGGTTGAACTGGGTGGGGGGTTACGCGCCGCTGATCGTCCCGGCGTTCTTCGGCGCGGCTTTCAACATCTTCTTGCTGCGCCAGTTCATGACGACCATCCCCTGGGAACTCACCGACGCAGCCTACGTGGACGGAGCCAACGACTTCGTCATCTTGTGGAAGGTGATCGTGCCGCTCATCACCCCGGCACTGCTGGTGATCTCGGTCTTCAATTTCATGGGCACATGGAACGACTTCTTTGGCCCGTTGATTTACCTGGATGACCTGAGCGAATATCCGCTGGTGATGGGCCTGTATGCCTTCCGCACGCAGCATTCCATCCAATGGAACCTGCTGATGGCTGCTTCGCTCGCCACCTGCTTCCCGTTGATCGCGCTGTTTTTCGTGGCACAGCGCTACTTTATCGAAGGCATTACGCTCACCGGGTTGAAGGGGGCGTAGCGACCGCACGACTGCACGACCATATCAATAGCACAGGATCAGAACATGAAGAAACCCAAAATCGTACTCATCGGAGCAGGCAGCCATTCGTTTGGCTTGATGATGCTCAAAGACATCATGCACACGCCCGAACTGCACGGCAGCGAAGTGGTGCTGGTGGATATCGTCGCCGAAAAGGTGGAGCGGATGCTGCGCCTGGCGCGCCGCTTGAACGAGATCTGGAAGGCCGATCTCAAGCTCAGCGCCACCACCGACCGCTGCGAGGCGTTGCCGGGGGCCGATGTGGTGGTCACCTCGGTGGAGCGCAAGCATTATGAGCTCTGGCAGCTCGATATTGCCATCCCCGAAAAGCTTGGCTGCCGCCGCCTGTACGGCGAGAACGGCGGGCCGGGCGGGTTCTTCCACACCCTGCGGCAGGTTCCGCTGCTGATGGAAATCGCCCGCGATGTCGAGCGCATCTGCCCGGATGCGTGGCTGCTCAACATGAGCAACCCCGAAAGCCGCCTGTGCCTGGCTCTCAGCCGCTTCACCAAAGTGAAGAACGTGGGCATCTGCCTGGGGGCCTACATCACCCAGAACACGATGGCGCACGTGCTTGGCCTCAAGCAGACCGATGTGGATATTAAGGTGGCAGGCATCAATCACTGCCACTGGGTGATGGACATCCGCCGCACCGGCACCGGCGAAGACCTCTACCCCGAGTTCCGCAAACGCATGCAATCGGTGGATCCGAACTGGGAGCCGCTTTCGCAGGAGTGCCTGCGGCGCTTCGGCTACTTCCCCGGCCCCGCCGACACGCACGTGGGCGAATACCTGGGCTGGGGCTGGAAATTCCTCAAACCGGAACAGACCGCCTGGATCTTCCGCGGCGACCAGGACGATAAGGTGCGCGAAGAACAGGTGGAGACCCTGGCGAAGGGCACCGGCCCGATGCAAGCGCACGAAATGGGCCTCTTCAACGACCTGCTCATCGAGGGCGGCCTGCGCTGGCAGACGATGGACATCCTGCTCTCGCTTCTGGATAACGGCAACCGTTACATCCTCTCGCTCAACCTGCCCAACGACGGGTATATCTCTAACCTGAAGCGCGACTCGGTGGTGGAAATCCCCGCCATTGTGGGAGCCGATAAAATCTACGGCCTGCACATCGGCGAGATGCCCCACGCGATCGCAGGAGCGTTGGAGCTGCAGCTCTACATCATGGATCTGGTGGTGGACGCGGCGGTCAAGGGCGACCGGAAGGCGGCGCTCGAAGCGCTGATCCTCGACCCGAACGTGCCCGACCCCGCAACGGCGGCCCGCCTGCTCGATGAAATGCTGGTGGTGCAGAAAGATTATCTGCCGCAGTTTGCATAAACTTACCGGAATGGCCCTCCCTCCACTCCCCTCGCCGAAAGGGAGGGGAGTGGAGGGAGGATCGAAAAGGCAGCAGGGATGGACTTTCAACGCCACAATGCCGAAGTGAAGCAGGTCTGGGAGGCTTATCAGGCCGGTCGGCCCATCCGCGTGCCGATGGTGCTCACCTCGGTGCAGCGCATCTGGGTGCTCGACCCCTCGCTGAACACCGCCGGCATCACCTGGAAGGATTACCTCAACGACCCGCAGACCATGCTGGACGTGAGCCTTGCGCACCGTTATTACGTGGCGCACCATATCCCGCAGGACGCGGAGATGGGCATTCCGGCCGGGAGCTGGTGGATTGGGCTGGAGTTTGGCAATGTGTATGAGGAAGCCTGGCTGGGCTGCGAGGTGATCTACCCCGAAGGGCAGATTGCCACCACCCGCCCGCGCTACACCGGCGAGGCCAGGCCCGAGCTGTTCGAGCGCGGCATTCCCGGCCCGTTTGACGGCTTCATGGGGAAGATCAAGGAATTCTACGAGTGGGCGGTTGACCGCGCCCGCTCGCTCGAGTTTCATGGCCGCCCGGTGGAAGTGGGGCTGCCGATCCCGATCAACACCGATGGGCCACTGACAGTGGCTAACGGCATCTGCGGCACGCGCATCTTTGAGGATATGTACGCCGATGAAGCGTATTACCACGCGGTGATGGACTTCGTCACCGAGGCGATCATCACCCGCATCCGCGCGTGGCGGAGCTACCTTGGGCTGGAAGCGAAACCCCAGCGCTGGGGCCTGGCGGATGACGCCATCCAGTTCGTCTCGCTCAAGACCTACCGCGAGAAGGTCCAGCCCTACCACCGCCGCATCCTCGAAGCGCTGGCGGGTGACGGCCCGCACGGCATGCACCTGTGCGGCAATGTGCAGCGCCATTTGCCGCACATTGCGCGCGAGCTGAACGTGCGCAGCTTCGACACGGGCTTTCCGATCGACTTTACCTCCCTGCGCGATGAGGTCGGCGAGGAGGTAGAGATTCAAGGCGGCGTGCCGGTGGCCAGCCTGCTCACCGACACGCCCGAAGCCGTCTATGAATATGCGCGCGCGATTCTTACCAGCGGGATAACGCGCGGCGGGCGTTTCATCTTCAAAGAGGCCAACGACCTGGCGCCCGGCGTGCCCCCGGCCAACATGCAGGCCATGTACCAGGCCGTGCACGACTTTGGCGCATATCCCGCGGGAGGTTAGCATTGAGCATGCCGGAGATTCAACCCAACCTGTTTGATGTTGCACGCCGCCCGCTGCTCACCGATGAGCAGGCCGAGCGCATTCACGGCCTGGCTAAGCAAATTCTGGCCGAGACCGGCATGGAAGTGCTCGACCCTGCCTATCGCGAGCGGCTGGAGCGCGCCGGGCTGCGCTCGAAGGGCGAACGGGTGACCTTCGACCCGGCTGTGGTGGATGCGTTCGTGGAGGAGTTCCGCCGCAGTCAGGGCCAGGCCCCTGCCGGCGGGCAGCCCGATGACCGGCGGCTCACCCTCTCGGTCAGTTCCTACTCGCTCTTTGTGCACGACCTGGAATCCGGGGCCGTGGTGCCCTACACCAGCGAGTCGCTCATCGAGATGACCAAACTGGTCGATACCCTGGCGGGCGAGGGCGTCACCGGCTCACCGCCGGGCATTCCCACCGAGGTGCACCCGCACCTGCAGCCCCTGGCTCAATACCGCATCGCTGCGCTGTATTCCAGGCAGGGGGCCTCGCCGGTGGACCCCACCTCGGCCAAGACCGCCCGTTACCTGTTCGAGATGGCCGATGTGATGGGCGCGCCGATCGACGGGCTGCCGGTGTACATTCCCACGCCGCTGCGCCTGGGCGGCGAGTCGCTCGATGTGGTGATGAGCTGCCTCGACCGCCTGGAGCACATCTGGGTCAGCAGTATGCCGTCCACCGGCACGAGCGCGCCCGTTCACCCGTTTGGGGCGCTGGCTCTGGCGGCCGCCGAGGTCATCGGCGGGGCGATCGCCGTGCACCTGCTCTCGGGCAAACCCACCGGCTTTGGAATCGGCATATTCCCTGCGGATTTGCGCGAAGGCTCGATGGTGTTCGGCTCGCCTGAGAACATGCTCTACCAGATGCTCTCTGCCGACTTCAACCGCTACTACGCAGCCCATTCCTGGATGGGGCCCGATAACATCCATGTGATGGCCAAACTGCCCGATTGCCAATCGGCGGCCGAAAAGGCGGCCATCATGGCGCTCGGAGCGTCGTTGGGGACGCGTCACTTTAGCTGCGCCGGAACGCTCAGTCTGGATGAAATTTTCAGCGCCGAGCAGCTTCTGGTGGATGTAGAGATCCGCGATTGGGTGCAGAAATCCATCGCCGGGGTTTGGCTTGGTGAAGAAGCCGTGGCCGATTGGCCGGGCGAGATTGCCGCGGGTATCCAGGCGGGGTTCATGGGCCTCGACAGCACGCTCGATCACTACCGCACGCACACCTGGTACCCCAAGAGGTTTACGCGCGGGGCGATCGGCCCGTGGCTCAAAGCCGGGCAGCCGCAGCTCTCGGCCAGGCTGCGCGCCGAGGTGAAGCGGCGCATTGCCGGGTATAATTTCGAGCCGGCCCCCGGGGTGAGGGCCGAGATCGAGCGTATTTACCGCGCCGCCGAGCGTTCGGTGGCCGGCTGAACCGGTCAGCGGCGACGGGATCACCCGAGTGGAGAATTTATATGGTGGACTTGTTCTCTGAGCTTAACCAGCAGCCCCAGTCTTTTTCGGAACTGGTCGAAGCCTACGCCGGCGGCAAACCGTTGGCAGACCTGCCGGGCGACCCTGCCCGGGGGGGCATCTTGCTGACCGGCATGGGGGCTTCGTATCATGCGGCCTGGATCGGCGCTGTGCACCTCAACAACCTGGGCGTGCCCGCGCTGGCCATCGAAGCCACCGATTTGCTCAATTATGCCTCGGCCCTGCCCAGGCGCGGCGGACTGCTGGTGTATATCTCCCAATCGGGCACCAGCGGCGAGGTGCTGCCGCTGCTCGAGCGGTTAGAGCCGCACACCTGCCTGGCGGCGGTGACGAATAACCCCGAGAGCGACCTGGCCCGCCGCGCGAATGTGCTGCTGCCGATGATGGCCGGAGAAGAGATGCTGATCGCCAGCAAGACCTACATCAACACGCTGGCGATCCTCTGGCTGCTGGCGCGCCGCCTGGGAGGGGGCAGCGGCGAGAAGGATATCGCCATGCTGCGCCAGGCCGCCGCGGGGGTGAGCCGGACGGTCGAGGGGGCCATGCGGGCGGCGGGGCGCCTGCTGGAGACGCTCAAGTCTCAGGCGGCGCTCACCTTTTTAGGGCACGGGCCTCACGCCGCCACCGCCCGGCAGGCCGCGATGGAAATGAGCGAATGGGCCAAGCTGCGCACCATGAGCGCCGGGATCGGCGCCTTCCGCCACGGGTTCATCGAGGCGGTCGGCCCGGGGCAGGGCGTGGTGGTCTTCGCTCCGCCCGGGCGCACGGCGGAATCGGCCCTGGCGCTGGCGCGCGAGCTGGAAGCCTATGGCGTGTGCACCTTGCTGGTGGAAAACGGCCGTTTGCGCTCTTTGGGCGAGGAGCTCGAGCAGCCGTTGGAAGTCGATGAATTCCTCAGCCCGGTTCTGGATATCCTGCCCATCCAGTATTACGCCGAAGTGCTGCGCCGCGAGCTGGGCTTCGAGCCGGGCTTCCGCTATATCAGCAAGGTGGTCCGGCGGCTATGAGGGCGGCGCGATGAAAATCGCCATCATCGGGGCGGGCAGCAGTTACACGCCGGAGATCCTCGAAGGCCTGGCATCCTTGCGTGAACGCCTGCCCGTCCGGCAGATTCACCTGATGGACCTCGACCCGGCCCGCCTGGAGGTGATGACGGGCTTTTGCAGGCGTTTTGCGGCGCGCCTGGGCTTTGAGGTGGAATGGCTTTCCAGCACCGACCGGCGCGCGGCCATCGAAGGCGCGCGCTTCGTGCTGACGCAGATCCGCGTGGGCGGGAATGCGGCCCGCGTGCTGGATGAAAAGATCCCCCTGCGGCATGGGTTCATCGGCCAGGAGACGACCGGCCCCGGCGGGCTGTTCAAGGCGCTGCGCACCATCCCTGCCATGCTGGAGATTGCCCGCGATGTGGAAGCGCTCAACCCGGAGGCGTGGATTGTCAATTACAGCAACCCCACCGGGCTGGTCACCGAGGCAGTCTCGCGCTGCACCCGCGCGCGCATCGCCGGGCTGTGCTCGGGGGGGCTGTTCCCGCGCTGGTGGGCGGCCGAAGCGCTGGGCGCCGCGCCCGAACAGGTGCACTACGATTACTTCGGGTTGAATCACCTGAGCTTTGCCTATCACCTGACGGTGAACGGCCGCCCGCTCACCGCCGATGAGCTGGCCCGCGTGGCCGCCCGGCTGGGCGGGGCGGTGGATGCCGGGCTTGTCCAGAAATTGGGCTTGATCCCCAGCCCCTACTTGCAGTATTATTTCCACCGCCGCAGGGCGCTGAGCCGCGCGCAAGCCAGGGAATTGAGCCGGGGCGAGGAGGTGCAGCGGCTGGAAAAGGTAATCTTTACCGCCTATGCCGACCCGCACTGCGACGAAAAACCCGGGGCGCTCGCGAAGCGCGGCGGCGGAGGGTATTCTGAAGTGGCGCTGGGCTTGATGGACGCAATCTATAACAACGCCGAACGCACGATGATCGTCAACGTGCCGCAGCGGGGCGCGGTGGAGGGCTTCCCCCCTGAGGCCGTCTTTGAGCTGCCCTGCCTGGTGCGCGCTGATGGCATCCACCCGCTGCGCCAGGCCGAAGTTCCGCGTGCGGTGTGGGGCCTGGTGGCCGCGGTGAAGAATTACGAGCAGCTGGCGGTGGATGCGGCGCTCAGCGGCAGCCGCGACACGGCTCTGCTGGCCCTGCTGGCGCACCCGCTGGTCGGCGATTACGACGCGGCCCAGGCGCTGCTGGAAGACATGCTCCAGGCCCACCGCGCCTACCTGCCGCAGTTCTTCGCGAGCTGAGCCTATGGGATACATCCTTGGATTGGACCAGGGCAGCAGCCACACCCGCGCACTCGTCTGCGACCGGCAGGGGCGCCTGCTGGGCCTGGGGATTGCCGACGGAGCGTGCCATGCTTACGTGGGCATGGAGCGCGCCATGAAGGGCGTGCGCGAAGCGGCCCTCGAAGCGCTGCAGGCCGCCGGGGTGAGCGCCCCTGCGCTGGACTGCATCTTCGCCGGGCTGACCGGCGCGGATTGGGATGACGAGTACCTCCTGCTGGAAGAGAATATCCAACGCCTGGGGCTGTGCCGTCAGGTGTGCGTGACGAACGATGCGATTGTGGCGCTGCGCGGCGGGACGGCCCGCCCGTTCGGGGCCATCTTGATTGCCGGGTCGGGCGGAAATTGCGCCGTGCGCGCGCCCGATGGGCGCGAGTTCATCTACGGCTACTTTCAAGAGGACGAGCTGCAGGGCGGGTCGGCGCTGGCCCGGCGCGCCCTCAGGGCCATCTACCGGGCGCACACCGGCCGCGGCGCGCCGACTCTGCTCACCGGGCTGGCGCTGGAGCATTTCGGCCTGCCGGGCGTGGAAGCGCTGCTGCGCGCCGACGTGGAGAACCGCCTGAGCGAAGAGCGCCTGCTTGGGCTGGCCAAAGTGATCTTCGAGGCGGGCTACCGGGGCGATGAGACCGCCAACCTCATCTTGCGCGCATTCGGGGAGGGCTGCGCGGAGCTGGTTTGCGCCGGGCTGCGGCGTTTTGAGATGACGCAGCTGGACGTGGAAGTGGTACTTTCAGGGAGCATTTTTAAGGGCAAAGGCAGCCTGCTGCGCGAGACGATCGCCGCGGGCATCCATGCCTGCGCGCCTCGGGCGGTGCTGGTGGACGCGCGTTACGAGCCTGTGGTGGGGGCCGCCCTGTTGGGGCTGGAGTCGGTGGGGGTAACCCTCGGCCCGCTTGAGGCCGAGAATATCGAGGCCGATGCCCGGCGGCTGGGGCTGCTCCGCATCGGCCTCACGCCTTGAAAGGAGCGACCGATGCTGACGTTATCCCTCTCTGAGGCCGAAAAGAAGACCGGCATGATCCGCCGGGAACACCTCCAGGCAGCCGTCCAGGCTTTGCGCGAGGACGGGTTGGTGCTGCTGAGCGAGCTGATCGACCCGGCCATCATGGCAACCCTGCGCGATAAGATGCTGGCCGATGTCGAGGCCATCCTTGCGCGCAAAGACGCCCCCTTCAATTGGAACTCCGGCAACCTGCAGCAAGACCCGCCGCCCATCCAGCCCTACCTGTTTCGCGAGGTGCTGGTGAACGACGCGGTGATTGCCATCACGAAAGAACTCCTCGGCGCGGGGTTGAAAAATTCCTTTTACAGCGGTAACACGGCCATGCCGCATTCCACCAGCCGCCAGCCGGTTCACGCCGATAGCGGCCAGCTCTGGCCCGGGTTGAAGGAAGCCCACCCGCCTTACGCGCTGGTGGTGAACGTCCTGCCGGTGGATGTCTCACCGGAGAACGGCAGCACGGAAGTCTGGCCGGGGACGCACACCGATACGAGTGTGTTCGTCCAGCGCGGCGATATCAAGGTGACGCCCGAAAAGCTGGAGGCGCGGCGAAAGGTCTCTCCGCCCATTCAATACACCGCCAAAGCGGGCAGCGTGGTCATCCGCGATATGCGTCTGTGGCACGCGGGCATGCCCAATCACACCGATACCCCGCGCCCGATGATCGCCATGATCCACACCGTCTCCTGGTGGAGCGACTCTGCGCCGCTGACCTTCCCGAAGGGCACGGAGAGCCTGTTCGCGCACCCGCACCTGACCACCGTGGCGCGCTTTGTGGACGGGCCGATCGATTACATCCATCGCAACGAGTCCTACGAGTTCATGAAATAACCCGGAGCCCGGGTTGTTTCTCACAGGCAGCCCACCCGCATATCGAAAAGGCGGGCTGCCTGTGCTATGATATTTCCATGGCATTGCTTGTGGGTTAAGGGGAAAGCTATGATCGCCATTCTGCTTGCGGGGATCATCCCGGCGATATTTCTGCTGCGGTTCGGCTCATCCAGGCGGCCTAAAGGCGACGACCCTTCGAGCCTGCGGAAGTGGGCCGCGTTCCTGTTCCTCGGCTTATCGGCTCTGATGGCCGCGGTTCTGATTACTTTATTGCTCCCAGGCGAGCTTGATTCGATCATCGTGCTTATCTTGCTGCCCAGCCTGCTGGCGCTGGCGGCTGAGAGCATTTTCTACTGGCTCCAGGCGGCGGGGGCGCTCGCAGCCCGCCAGGTTGGGCGTTACTTCACCCGCCAGACGGCGCTGTTCTTGCTTGTTCTGCTGCTGCTGGGGGGCATCGGCCTGCGCGATCGTTCTATATTCGTGCTCATCCCGGCGGGCGGGGCGCTCCTGGCGGCAGGCTGGCTGGCTTGGCGCAAAATGGACGCCTGGATGGCGCTGACCTACCCGCTCTTGCTGGCCTTGCTGCTGGCGGCGGTGTGGCTTGCGGATACGCAGAGCGACCTGGCTTTCCTGCCGGGCTGGCTTTCGGGGCCTGGGCGCGCTCTCGCATATATCGCCCCGGGGTTGGGCATCGTCTTTCTCTTTCGGCTGCTCGGCTGGGCAGTGGAGGGGCGCAGGCGCACCGCGGCAGCTGTTCTGCTGACCTTGCCGGTGCTGGCGCTCATCGCCTGGCAAACCGTCACCGGCAGCGCCTGGGACGTGGCGACGGACGGGCTGCACGGCGTGTTCATGATGCAGCTTGCCGCCGGTGTGGGGGTTGGCGCGGGCATCCTGGCCGGCTGGAACCTGCCGCCCTGGCGCTATACCCTGGTGTTTGGGCTGTCGCTGCTCGTGGTTGGGCTGGTCGGCGGGGCGGCCACTTTTGGCACCTTTGGGCTGGATGGAGCCTGGGGCAACGTGCCGCACGCGCGCACCGAGCGGCGGGCCGGGGCGGTCAACCGGGCCATTCTGGCCTATTACCAGCGCGAAGGCCGCTACCCCGCAGCGCTGGAAGACCTGACCCCCGCCTACCTGCTCTATCTGCCCACGCCCTTTATCATCCCGGGGCAGGGGTGGTGCTATGAAGGCGGTGAGGGCTATTACCGGCTGGGTTATGTGACGCGCGATTACTTTTCCACCCCGGCCTCGGTGAAGGTGTTCGCTTCGGTGGGTGCGCCGCCTGATGAAGCCTGGCCGTGCGATGCCGAGGCAGCCATGTACCCGGGCGAGTAGCGGTTGATTCAAGGGGCTGTCGGCGCCGGCAGGCTCATTCGCCGCGCGCGAGGGCCTCTGTGTGCGCCAGGTCGGCAGGCGTGTTGATGTTGATGAAGGCTCGCTCCAATGGGTCGAACACTGCCCATTCTTCAGGGCGCAGCACACGGACTTTGGCATGCCCCAGCCAGGCCGTCAGGCGCAGCTCGCCGGCTTGCAGCGCCGATTCCACCCAGGGCAGGCACGTCTCGCGGCGGTAAACGGCGTGCAGCGGCTCGAATCCATGGCTCGTCTCCGGGATGACCACGTCGGCCTGGGTGGTGCGGAGGAGGTCCAGCTCGGCGAGCAGCAGGCTCGCGCTCACGAAAGGCATATCGCAGGCAACCGAAGCCACAAAGGGGTGCGCCGAGGCTGCCAGGGCGGTCTGCAGCCCGCCCAGCGGACCGCTGCCGGGGGAGAGGTCGGCGAGCGTGGGCAGGCCGAGGAAGGCATAGGGGGCGGGGTCGTTGGCGATGAGCAGGATTTCAGCCGCCGCCGGGCGCACCCGCTCGATGACGCGCTGGATGAGCGGCCGGCCGAGGAATGGGATGAGCGCCTTGTTGGTGCCCATCCGGCTGGATGCCCCGCCGGCCTGGATGCAAACGGAAAGAGTCATGGGGTGAGCAGAGGAGATGGGAAATGAGATATTGTGAACTCCTCTCCCCTGTGTGCGGGGGCAGGGGGGCTGAGCAGCTAAAATATTCTTATTAAGATATTCTACTTCATATTCATTGTCGTTTGTGACTTTCCTCGCGCTGTGATTTGTGCTATCTCAAGAGCATGCCGAAATTAACCATCAACGGTACGTTGGTCGAAGCGCCCGAAGGCGCGACTATCTTAGAAGCGGCCCGGCAGGCCGGGATCACCATCCCCACGCTGTGCCATCACCCCGATCTCACCCCGTTTGGCGGGTGCCGGTTGTGCGTGGTCGAGCTCAAAGGCGAGCGCCGCCCGGTGGCATCCTGCACGCTTGCGGCAGCGGATGGAATGGTGGTGCGCACCGAAAGCCCCCTCTTGCGCCGCGAGCGGCGGAAGGTGCTGGCGCTGCTGCTCTCGGCTTATTACGATGCCCGCCCGCAGGCGCCCGGCGAGAACGAAAACGAGCTGATTCGCTGGGCCAGGCTGTACCGCGTGAGCATCTCCAGGGCCATGCGGCCCAGGCCGCGTTACCCAATCGACAGCGACCCCAACCCCTTCATCCGCGTCGATCTCAACCGGTGTATCCTGTGCACGCGCTGCGTGCGGGCCTGCGCCGAGGTGCAGGGGCGGTTCGTCTGGGGGCTGCAAGGCCGCGGGATGGACACGCAGCTCGCCGCCGGGCTGGGCGAAACGATGCTGGCGGCGCGCTGCGAATCCTGCGGGGCGTGCGTGGCTTATTGCCCCACCGGCGCATTGGAAAGCCGCCTGTCGCTCGGCGCCGGGGCCGCCGAGACCCAGGTGCGCACCACCTGCGCCTACTGCGGCGTGGGCTGCGGGCTGGTGTTGAACGTGCGCGAGAACCGCATCCTGCGCGTCACTTCCACGCCCGATGCCCCGGTGAACGGGATGCGCCTGTGCGTGAAGGGGCGTTATGGCTATGATTTCGTCCACCACCCCGACCGGTTGACCCGGCCGATGGTGCGCGCGTACCTGCTGGAGGGCCGCGAGCGCCGTCCGGGCGAAGCGCGCGGCGATTGGGTGGCGGTGGATTGGGAGACGGCCCTGCGGATCAGCGCCGAGAGGCTCGCGCAGATCACCGCGCGTTACGGGCCAGACAGCGCCGGGGTGCTCACTTCGGCCAAGTGCACCAACGAAGAAAACTACCTGATGAACAAGTTCGCGCGCCAGGTGCTCGGCACGAACAATATCGATCACTGCGCGCGCCTGTGCCATTCCAGCACGGTGACCGGGCTGGCGGCTTCACTCGGTTCCGGGGCGATGACCAATTCGATGGACGACATCGCCGGCCAGGCCCGGCTGATCTTCGTCACCGGCTCGAACACCACCGAACAACACCCCGTCTTTGGGACGATGCTGCGCCAGGCCGTGCTGCGCAGGGGGGCCAAGCTGATCGTTGCCGACCCGCGCAAGATCGACCTGACCGAGTTCGCTGCCCTGCACCTGCGCATGAAGCCCGGCACGGATATCGCCATGCTGAACGGCTTGATGCACCTGATCCTCCAGAACGGCTGGGAAGACCGGGATTTCATCGCCGCCCGGACCGAGGGCTTCGAGGAGTTTGCCGAAAACCTGCGGCATTACCCCCCGGATGTGGTCGCCGAGGTCACCGGCATCCCGGTGGAACAACTGGAGCAGGCCGCCCGGATGCTTGGCACGCTGAGGCCGGGCGCGGTGATCTGGGCGATGGGCATCACCCAGCACATCGTGGGGGTGCAGAATGTGCAGACCCTGGCCAATTTGCAGCTGCTGCTGGGCAACTTCGGCGTCGCCGGCGGCGGGGTGAACCCGCTGCGCGGGCAAAACAACGTCCAGGGCGCCTGCGACATGGGCGGGCTGCCGAACGTCTACCCGGCCTACCAGCCCGTGACCAGCGAGGCCAGCCGGAGCAAGTTCGAGGCTGCCTGGGGAACCGCCCTGAACCCTAAGAACGGGCTGGCGGTGACGGAGATGATCCCCGCGGCTGAAACGGGGCGGATCAGGGCGCTCTATATCCTGGGCGAAGACCCGGTGCTGAGCGACCCGGATTCGAACCACGTGCGGCGCTGCCTGGAAGCGCTGGAATTCATGGTCCTCCAGGAAATCTTCCCTTCCGAGACCTCTCTCTATGCGGATGTGATTCTGCCCGGGGTGAGTTTTGCCGAGAAGGACGGCACCTTCACCAACACCGAACGGCGCGTGCAGCTTGTCCGGCAGGCCTTGCAGCCCGTTGGCGAGGCGCGCCAAGACTGGCAGATCACCTGCGAGCTTGCCCGGCGGGTGCTGGCGCTCGGCCGCTGCGAGGCGGCCCCCGGCGCGCCGTTCGGCGGGTGGAACTACGCAGGCCCGGCTGAGATTATGGAGGAAATCGCCGCGCTTGCGCCCAGTTACGCGGGCATCTCGCACGCTCGACTTGCAGCCGGAGAGCGGTTGCAATGGCCGGTGGATGAGGCGCACCCGAACGGCACGCCCATTTTGCACACCCGCGCCTTCACGCGCGGGAAGGCTCTCTTTGCCGTCACCGGGCATATCCCGCCTGCCGAAAGGCCCGATGAAGCCTATCCGTTCCTGCTCAACACCGGGCGGGTGCTCTACCACTGGCACGGCGGGGAGCTCACGCGCCGCGCGCAGGGTCTGCTGGAGGTGTACCCCCGCTCGCTGGTGGAGATCAACCCCGATGACGCCGCCGTGCTTGGCATCGAGGGCGAGCCGCAGGCCGTGCGCGTTACATCGCGGCGCGGCAGCATGCAGGCCTGGGCCTGGGTGACCGACCGCGTGCCCGCGGGTATGATCTACGCCAATTTCCACTTCCCCGAAAGCCCGACCAACGCGCTCACCATCGCCGCGCTAGACCCGGTGGCGAAAATCCCTGAATATAAGGTGTGCGCCGTGAAGGTGGAGAAGGTTTGAGATGAGCGATATTCGCCGATTCTTGCAGGTGAATACGGTTTCGCGCGACGCGCGCGAGGTTCGCGAAGCCCCGGTGGCCGTGGAAGCCGAGGTGCAGTTGAGCGTCAACGGCGAGGCCTGGCTGAGCTTTCACTGCTCGCCGGATGGCCTGGAGGAACTGGCCGCGGGCTTCCTCTACAACGGCGGATTTATCCAGGGCGCAGATGAGATCGCCTCGCTGGAAGTGTGCGGAAACCGGCAAAACATCGATGTGTGGCTGCGCCATGCCGCCCGCAAACCGGAGCAATGGAGCCGGACGACCGGCTGCCAGGGCGGCGTGGTGGAGGCGGGCGCCTCGGCTGGCATGGCCCGGCTTGAAGCGCAGCCCAAAACGCTCTCCTCGCTGCTGGTGCTGGTGGACGGATTTCTTTCCATGCTGGCGCAGGATGACCGCTCGCAGCGCGGCCTGCACACCAGCCGCCTTTTCGATGGGGAGACGCCTCTCCTCACCAGCAGCGACCTTGGCCGCCACAACACCTTCGATAAGATCGCCGGAAGGTGCGTGCTGGACGGCCTGCGCCCGGTTGACCCCGTTTTGATCACCACCGGGAGGATTTCCTCCGAAATGGTGCTCAAAGCCGCGCGGATGCGCATCGCGTGGGTCGGCTCGCTGCACTCGACCAGCTCGGTGGCGGTGCAGGCGGCCCAGGAGGCTGGGATCACGCTGATCGGGCATGCCCGCAGGGGGCAGGTCGATGTCTATACTCACCCCGAGAGAATCCTCTCCTGAACCCTGCCGCGATTCTCGCAAGTGCCTGTACAATCGTCTTGGTTTGAATTTTTCCGTACAGGAATGACCCCGGATGCCTGCTTCAACTCTGCGTATCTTGATCGGCCTGTTTCTCATCGCGCACGGGTGGGTGCACTTCAGCCTGACTGCTGTGCCAGCGCCCAGGCCGGGGGCGCCGCGCACCCCCTTCTGGCCGTCCTGGAAGCGCGCCGAGACCGACCCGCTCTGGCCGGCCAGCCGGTTAGGGCTTTCGCCCGCGGCGGTGCGCAATGCGGGCAGCGCCCTCTGGGCGGCAGCGCTGGCGGCGTTCTGCATCGCCGGGCTGGGGCTGATCTTCCTGCCGGGGCAGGCGCTGGTCTGGCAGGCGGCCGGGATCGTAGGCGCGGCAGCCTCGCTGATCCTGCTGGTTTTCTACTGGCATCCCTGGCTGGTGATGGGCGTGGTGATCGACCTGGCCGTCATCGCCGGCGTGGTGCTGCGCTGGCCGCCGGCTGTGTTCCCTCAATGAGCGGCCGAGCGTTTGATCGTTAATCGCCCGGCCGACAGGAAGGCGGAGAATGGCCAACCCCTTTGCTTACGACCCCGGCCGGCGCGTGGTGCGCATTGCGACTGTTTTCGGCGTCCCGCTAGGGGTGCAGGGTTTTAATTGGCTGCCCGCGAACGAGGTGATTGCCTGGGGAATATTCACCTGGCTTTCCATGCGCAAACGGCCGGCCTGGGCGGCCTGGCGGCATGGGCTTCTGGGCGGCCTCAAGATGGCCGTCGTGTTGGGTTCGGAATGGTGTCACAACCTGGCGCATGCGGTTGCCGCGCGCTGTGTGGGCAGGCCGGTGGATGCCATGCGCATTCTCTTTGGAATGCCTGTCTTGCTGTATAACGAGCCGGAGCACCCTTCCATCACGCCGCACCAGCATATTTTGCGGTCTGCGGCCGGGCCGGCCTGCAACGCGCTGCTGCTGGCGGTGAGCCTGCTGCTCAAGCGGTTCACGCACGCAGACTCGCCTGCCCGCGAGGTGGCGGATGCCGCCGCGGTGATGAACACCTTCCTCACCACCGGCTCGCTGCTGCCGGTGCCCGTTTTCGATGGCGGGCCGATTCTCAAATGGTCTCTGGTGCTGGGCGGGGTGGTGCCCGGGCGGACACAGGCCATCACCGAGCGGGTGAACCTGGGCGTAGGCGGCGCCTTGGCGGCAGCATCGGCCGTCACGGCCGCCAGGCGTCACTGGCTGGCGGCGGGCATCCTCGCTGCCCTCGGGCTTTTGGCCGTGGCGGCCGGCCTCGGCAAGCTGCGCGACCTGTGAGGCAGAGCGTCAGCCCAGGCGGTCTTCGATTTCCCAGGTATGATCCAGCAAATGCCAGGCGGCGTAACGGGTGAAGAAACGCGCCCCCCAGCGCCTGCCCCCGCGCGGGCCTGAGGTTGGCAGTTCGCCGCGCGCCGAGGCCCCCAGCGCGTAAAGGATCGCCTCGTGCAGGATGGCAGCCTTCAGCTCCGGCGGGGCGCTCTTCTGTTCTGCGGTGAGGCTTGCGCCGAGCATGGTCAAGTAACCCTGCTCGGCTTCCATCACATGGGCAGCGATTTGTTCCAGGCTGCGCCCGCCGCCGCGCGGGCCTGTGCGTAAAGCCCTCCCCCTGGCGGCCTGAAGCGTGGAGTCGAAGGCCTGCCACAGCGCCCGGAAGATGGCGCGGAATTTCTCCAGGTCTTCCTCACTCACCGGCAAAGAATCCACCCTGGGCTGCATACCAGGCACGCCATAATCGGTGCCGGAACCGCCCTGGAGGCGTTCGATGATGTTCAGTTCGGCGATGCTGGCCGGGGCGTTCAGCGCCAGCCCGGAAGGCTGGATGGCGCGCTGGTAGCGGGGGGCGTAATCGAGCAGCATCTGCAGGGCCGATGCCTCGTCCTTTGCGCTGCGGCTCCAGCCGGGCCAATCTAACGCCGCGGCGAAGATGCGTTTGCTGCCAACCTCAAGGTACACATCCATACCGTCTCACCCCTTTCAACAGGTAGTATAGCGTAAAGGAGCGTGGATTGATGACCAGGTTGGTAAAGAACTCTCATTTCATTCCGGCGCGCGTCTTGCTATAATGATAGCGGGAGGGTGTATGGACAGGGAAACGTATCTCAAGCTGCGCAACTGCCCGGATGAGCGCCTCTGCCGCGTTTTGCGAATTGCCGTGCTGGCTTTCGGCCTGGTGATCGGCGGGGGAGTGCTGTTCAACCTGTTTATGCTGGTCTGGTCGTTTATCCGCGTGGCGGCCTCTTAACCTTAACCCCTGAGGAAGGGGGGTATCAGGCGGCCTGCGCGCCCGCCCGGTGAACCCTGGATAAATGAAGTGATGCCTGCGGAAGGCATCACTTTTTGTTTGGCATAGAACGGGCCGGTGACCGGTGCTTTACGGCGCGTCCGGCTCGGGGGCCTGGTAGCGGTTGTGAAGGACGAACTGCTTCATCGTCTCGGTGTCGGGCTGGGTGAACTTCAGGATTCGCCCCCAGGAGGTCATCGCCAGCGGCACATCCATATCCGCCCACGGGAAGGCGATCAGCTTGGCCTGGCCTGTGGCGGTCATCACCTGCTGGATGGCCTGCTTGAGCGCATCGCAGCTGGCGCCGGCAGCCTGGCAGTTGTACCAGAAGATGACATACCCGTGCTCCAGGCTGTGAACCAGGTATCCCTGCGGGTATTTGGGCAGGGTGGCCAGGTCGCTTTCCTGGTAGAAGCCGGCGGTGAAATCGGTGTCGAAGTGCGGCCCGCCGGCCGGCGGGTTGGAAGCGTACGGCCCGGGGGGTGCATCGGAGGGGATGTGATCGCGCGAGGAAATCGGCACGGGGTCGCCCAGCAGCCCCGAAGTGCTGCCCTTGCGGCTGGAGAGAACCGCCGCCAGCGCCACCAGCGCCACCAGCCCCAGCCCGATTCCACCGTAGAGCAGGATTTTCCGCACCTGCTGTTTTCTTCGCTCTGCATCGCGCCTGGTCTGCCAGGTAGTTTTCTTCATTGTGGTTCCGTCCTGTCAAAATTCGCCCGGTCAGGCTGCCAATAAGCAAATTATAAGATAAAAATTATCCTAATCAAGCCCGCTGATTAAAAGTTTCCTCATTTATGCAATACAAAAAGGCGGCGCGCACGGCGCCGCCCTTACTCCACTTCCTCATCCCGCGCGCGAGGCGTTCAGCTCCAGCCGAGTTCGTACCCGGCGCGGTACATGGCGACGATGTTCTCCGGCGGGCTGACGGGCTGGATGTTGTGGCAGGGGGCCAGGATATACCCCCCGCCCTCGCCCAGGATGCGCAGGTTATCGGCCACTTCCTGCTCCACTTCGGCCACGCTGCCGAAGGGCAGGGTGTACTGGTTATCCATGCCGCCGTGGAAGACCAGCTGGGCGCCAAAATCGGCCTTCAAAGCTTCGCGTTCCATGCCCTTCGAGCGCCACTGGATGGGGTTGAGCACGTCAATGCCCACCTCGGCGATCATCTCCGGCAGGATAGACCGGCAGTTGCCGTCGTTGTGGTGGAAGACGTACGCCCCTGCCTGACGGGCCAGGTCGGCGATGCGCTTCATCCCGGGCAGCAGGAAGCGCCGGATGTGCTTCTTGGAGAACATCAGGTTATCTTGCCCGCCCATGTCTTCAGCCACGTAGGTGATGTTCACTTTGCCGGGAATCGCCTCATAGATGCGCAGTGTGCGCGTGTAGGCGGCATTGAAGAGCTTCTCAAGGCAGTACTCCACGATTTCGGGGTTGAGAGCCAGGTCCATCATGGCCTGTTCGTCGCCGCGCAGGTTTTTGTAGAGCAAGAAAGGCTCCGAGCCGCCGCCGCGGATGGGGTGGCGCTCCCAACCTTCGATTTGCTGCGGGATGCTGGAATAATCCCACCAGTCATCCGAAGGCCAGGTGTACTTGTCTTCGATCTCTTCCACCGAGTTGTATTCCGCCAGGGGGTGCGATACGGCCTCGGAATACTCGCCCAGGCCGTAGTCGATGGTGCGGTAGCGGATGCCGTAGATATCGGTGTCCGGCGGGGTGGGCGGGCCGATATACTCGGGGCCGACCGAAATGACGTAATCCACGTGCAGCAGGTCGAGCGCCTGCAGCAGCAGGGCGTGGCCTTCGATCGGCTTGAGGGTGTTATCGTGGGCGGGGCCGCGCAGTTCGGCGGCCAGGGCTGCCTCGCTGCGGCTGCTCAGGCCCAGGTGGCGGATGAGTTTGGCCGAGAACTCGGGCGTGGACCAGTAGTCCATCGGCACGCGGTCGGGCGCTTGGCGGCTGAGGACGGCCAGCCAGCGTTCTTTGGGGGTCATGGTTTCTTTGGGCATGAGAAAATTATACGTTCAAAACTGCGCGAGGCAGGCGGCCGGTGAGAGGTGGTCATCTTACGGTACAATAAGGGCAGACAGGATGGACGGTGCTTCGATTTATCGAAAAATTGTGGGACTTGTCCCACGATAAACAGAAAGCCACACACAATCCTATGCTGGTTCAATCCAATTTTGGGAGGGTTCTATGGGAAAACGGATCGTCTTGATCGGCGCGGGGAGCGCGCAGTTCGGGTACGGAACGATTGGGGATATTCTGCAAAGCCAGGCGCTCAAAGGCAGCCACATCGTGCTGCACGATATCAACCCCAAGACGCTTGCGGTGGTGGAGCAGAACGCGCGCGCCTTCATCGAGGAGCATAAGCTGCCTTTCACCATCTCGGCCACCACCACCCGCGCCGAGGCCTTCCAGGGAGCCGACTTCATCGTCAACTCCATTG
This sequence comes from Anaerolinea sp., assembly GCA_029975055.1. Classification (GTDB taxonomy): domain Bacteria; phylum Chloroflexota; class Anaerolineae; order Anaerolineales; family Anaerolineaceae; genus Anaerolinea. Next base: position 48,887 of record JARKPU010000002.1, on the reverse strand, counting down.
AGGTGGGCGACCGCTTCGAGCTGTGGGAGCAGGATTGGCGCATCCCGCAGCAGTACGGCGTGCGCCAGGTGTATGGCGAGAACGGCGGCCCGGGGGGGTTGTTCCATTCGATGCGCATCATCCCGCCCATCCTGGATATCTGCGCCGATGTGATGAAGATCTGCCCGGAAGCGTATGTGTTCAACTTCTCCAACCCGATGAGCCGCATCTGCACCACGGTGACGCGCGCCTTCCCCGGAATCCGCTTCATCGGGCTGTGCCATGAGATCGCCTCACTGCGCAACTTCCTGCCGCGCATCCTGGGCGTGCCCTATGAGGCGCTGGAAGTGCGCGCCGCGGGGCTCAACCACTTTAGCTGCGTGCTAACGGCCAAGTACAAAGACAGCGGCAAGGATGCTTACCCCGATATCCGCGCCAAGGCGCCGGCCTTCTTCGGCAACATGCCCTCGATGGACGCCGTCCACAAGTACTTCAAAGAGACCGGCCAGTGGCCGGATGAGGAAGGCGATTTCGCCGGAATCGCCACCGAACCGTGGCCCGAGCGGCGCGTCTTCAAGGTGATCCTCGAGAAATTCGGGCTGATGCCGATCACCAGCGACAGCCACTTCGGCGAATACATCCAGTGGGCCTACGATGTGACCGACCACAAGGGCATCCTGGATTTCTACCGCTTCTATAAGGAATACCTGGCGCACGTCCAGCCGCGCATCGAGCTGCAGCTCAGCGAGCGCGTGGTGCCGATCATCGAGGGCATCCTCACCGACGCGGGCTACGTGGAAGAGGCCGTCAACATCCCCAACAACGGGCTGATTGCCGACCTGCCGGATTGGATCGCCGTGGAAGTGCCCGCGATTGTGGATAAGAACGGCGTGCACGGCATCCCGATGGGCAAGCTGCCGCACGGTTATGCCGGTTTGCTGATCAACCAGGTGGCCGTGCACGACCTGACCGCCGAGGCTATCCTGCAGAAATCGAAGGCGATTGCTTTGCAGGCCTTGCTGTGCGACCCGATCGTCAGCCAGTATGAGGGGGTCGAAGAGATGCTGGATACGATGATCGCGTACCAGGAGAAATGGCTGGGGTACCTGAAGTAAACCGCATTTACTGGCGGGAACAGGTTCGCGGGCGGCGGATGTGCTGCCCGCGAGCTTTTTTTTACGCCGCACAACCGGCCGGGCGCTCAGCCCGCGATGAACCGGCGCAGGTATGTCACGCTTTCTTCGGCCCAGGCTTCTTCGAGCGCGATGGTCTGCTCAAGGGTTTCCTGCTCAGGCGGCCAAAGCTCAAGGATCACGTTGAAGTCATGGCGCGAGGCCTTGAGCTGTTCCAGCAGCCAGGCGGTTTCCACCATCCCCTGCCCGGCGGGCGCGCCCTCGCAGATGAAGCCCATCATGTGCCAGGCGCGCCGGATGGTGAAGTCCTTGTAATGCAGGCACATCACGTGCGGGGCAAGCAGGCGGGTGACTTCCTTCCAGCCTTCCGGCACGGCCAGCGAGTTGACCATATCCAGCACCACGCCCACAAAGGGGCTGCCGATCTCGTCCAATGCGGCGCGCAGGCCGGCGGCTGGGGTGCGCCCGTTCTCGATGCCCAGCTTCACGCCCTCCCGCTCCAGAACCGGCAGGATTCTCCGCACGGCAGGAAGGATCAACCGCACATCGGCGGCATACTGCCCGTCGAATTCCGGCACGGTGCGGATCAACCCCGCCCGCATGCGTTTGGCAAGGGCGATCTGCTCGACGAGGTGGTCGCAAGCCAGCCCGCGCGTGCCATGCTCCAGTTCGATGCCCCAGGCGTGAGCCTGGCGGATGAATTCTTCCTGCTCATCCAGGCTTAGCCGTTCAAAGCCGAGGTTGGGGCCGGTTTGCACCAGGCGCAGGCCGAAGCGGCGGGCTTTTTCCAGCAGGCCCAGGGCTGTGAGCGGGCGGGCCGGGCGGGCGGACCGGCCCGGGAAGGCAGGATTGGCCCCCTCGAAGCCGATCGACCACATGAAGGTGTAGCTGTTGATGCCGAGTTTCATCGCTCTTCTTGGTGAGACTGCGCGGCGCTTCTAAAGGCGCTTGAGCAGAGCGGCCGCGATTTGCTCTTTCAACTCGCGGTCGCGCTCCGGGTCGAACAGCTGCGCGTGGCGAACCTCGCGGCTGTACAGCCAGACCGGCCCGCGGCGAAGCTCCTCAGGCTCGCTCAGGTAGCGCGGGATGACGTGCGCATGCAGGGCCGCATCGGTGTTGCCAAGGATTTCGTAGTTGATGCGGTAGGCCCCGGTCACCTCCAGCAGCGCGTCTCCCAGGGCGGCCATATCGCGCAGGAAGGTCAGGCGTTTTTCCTGCTCCAGCGCGTTCAGGTCGGCCACCACGGGGTCGGCCAGCAGAATCGAGTAGCCGCGCAGGAACTGCGAATCGGCCAGCACGGCCCAGCCGGAGGGCACCCGGCAGATGACGGTGGGGTTGGAGCCGGCCCTGGCTTCTTCGACTCGCCGGTGAATGAGGGTTGTCATGGCAGGTCGCTTTCTTTTAGCTGTTCGCTCTGTTTTATTTCGGGACGAAGATGCGGCAGATGGGAGCTTGTGAATCAATTATAGGCCTCAATCCATCAGCGGCGGCTCATCCGGCGGGCGAAAACCGCCCCGCGGGTTTACATGCCGCGGGGCGGTGAAAGGCCTGAACCGGGGGAAGGTCGGCTTAGCGGTTGTCCACCACCGTCAGGAAAGCGCCGTCGGCGACCACCATCTGCGGGTTGGAGCCGTCTGCGCCCACCGTCCAGAGCTGGCTGGCGCACTCACCCTCGCATTGCATGGGGTGATATTCCACCAGCAGGGTCTGGTCGTCCAACCAGCCGGCCACGGTGTAGTAGCTGCCCGGCTCACCGCTGAGCACCAGGTGCGAGGTGCCGCTCAACCCATCCGAGACGGCCACCCAGCCCTGTTCGGAATCGGGGTTGCCCTTTGCCATGGCGAAGGCCACCCGGTCACCCGAAGGGCTGAAGCGCGCGCTGCCCATTGCAGAGAATTCCGGCATTCCTTGCGGCGGCTGGATGGTGACGGCGGTCCCTGCGGCCAGGTCGCGCACCGAGATGGAATTCTGCGCGCAGTGGTCGGCCAGCAGGCGGTAATCGCCCGAGAGGGCATCCAGGCAGAGCGCCCCGCCGCCGGCAGCGTTGAAGGGGACCACCTCGGTGACGGCTTTGCTGGTCACATCGATGCGGTACAGGCTGGATGCCCCCGCGAAGAGGATATAGCCGCCGATGCCGTCGGGCTCTCGGCTGAAGTAGAGCGACCGCCCATCCGCCGACCATAGCTGGGCGACCAGGTGCATCGGAACGCTCGAAGCGTCGAGGGTGTACAGTGTTTCAAGCTGCGAGCCGTCCAGGTTGCTCGCCTGCAGGGTGGAAGTGCGCGTCTGGGCATCGATCTGCGTGCCCCAGGCCAGGCGCGGCGGGGTGTTCTCGCCCCCGCGCCAGAGCGCCAGGCCGTAGGTGGGGTTCTGGATGTAGCTCTGTTGGACGGCGCCATTGGCATCGACGGCCATCACGTAGGGGCCGTTGGAGAAATCGAGCACGTAAGCCACGCCGCCCACCGCGCCGCCCGTCGGCAGCAGGCCGTTGAAGGCCGGGTTATAGGTGGGGCCGAGGCCCATGTTGGGTTCGGCCAGCACCAGGCGGCGGTCCGACGTGCGCACCGCGAAGCGCAGGGTTGCCAGTTGTTGAGCCGCATCGATCACGCTCGTGCCGTCCTGGTTGGTGTGAAATTCAAACTGCCTTCCATCGGCTTCCAGCTCGATCTTGAAGCCCTCCACCTGCGCCTGGGTGCACATCACTCCGGGCAACACCACGCCCAGGCAGCCCGAAGGCCAGGTGACCGCTTCGGTCTTAAGCAGGCGGATTTGCTCGACGGGGATGCCGTATTTATCCGATAACGCCTGAATGGCGGCGCGTTCGGCGGGCGATAAATCCACGGCGATGTGAGTCGGTGTGGGGGTTGGCGCGGCTTCGGTGGGAGGCGGCGTCTCGCTCGGCGCGGGCGAAGCAACCCCCTCGGTGGGGGTTCCGGCCGCCTGCGGCTGGCAGGCCGCCAGGAAAAGCGCGCCGATCAGCAAGAACAAGAAAATGCGGTGTTTCATCATTGTTTCCTTTCGAAATTAGCATCTCGTCAACGGTAGATTCCGGTTTTGCGCCGTTATCTGTAGAAAACAGATGCAGGATCGTCCTTCCAATGGATATAGACGCTGGGTGATGGGGATTTGATCCAGCCAATCCGGCCCGTCACCGGGTTTGGACTGCCTTTTGCTCAGCTTCGGCAGCGGGCGCGGCGCGCGGTATGCTCAGCCTGACGACCAGCGCGCCGTCTGCTTTCTTATAGAAGCTCAGGCCGGCCTCCTCGCCGAAGAGCATCTGCAGGCGGTGGTGGATGTTGCGAATGCCGTGTTTCTCGGCGTTGCCCTCGCCGTGGATGATGGCCAGCATTTTTTCAATATCCGCCTGGCCGGCGTTTTCCACCTCGAAGGCCACGCGTCCGTCTTCCGGGAGGCAGCGCATGTAGATCGTCCCGGTTTTGATGCCGTTTTCGAGGAAGCCGTGCAGAATGGCGTTCTCTACGAGGGGTTGGAGGGTGAGTTTGGGCACCTTCAGCCCGGCGGTGAACTGCCTGCCTTCGAATTGCGTGTCGATGGCCAGCGAATAACAGAAGCGCTGGATGTCGATGTAATGCTGCACGATCTCCAGCTCTTCCTCCAGGCTCACCAGCTTATCAGGCTCTTTGATGCTGTAGCGCAGGATGTTCGAAAGCGAGGAGACGACTGCCGGAATCTCGCTGTCGCCCAGGTCGAGGGCGGTCCAGCTGATCGAATCGAGCGTGTTATACAGGAAATGCGGGTTGATCTGCGCCTGCAAGGCGCGGATTTCGGCCTGTTTGACGCTCAGGCCCTTGTCATACACTTCCTGCAGCAGCAGCTTGATGCGCTCCACCAGCGCGGCATAGGAATCATACAGCGCGGCGATCTCGACCGACTGCTTGTGCTCCGGCAGGGAGACATCCAGGTTCGATTCCTCGGTTGATTTGCGCATCACATCCGAAAGCCCGGCAATGGGCGCGGAAATGGACCGGGCGATAACGTAAGAGAGCAGGAGCACCGCGGCCAGCGACAGGAACGTCACCGGGATGAGAAAACCCGTCACCCGGCGCGTCTGGCTGAGGATGTCGCTGAAGGGGGTGACCCCCACGAGCAGCCACTGGTTATCGAGCGGGAGGACGGAGAAGAAGTGGTTTTCGGCGCGGAACGAGGATGCCGCCTGCCCGGAGCGGCGCGGAAGGATGCCCTGGCTCGAAAGGATTTCCTCCAATCGCTGCGAGGTGAACAGGCCGGTTTGGGTGATTACCTCGAAGGATTGCCCGCCCGGACTCAGGAAGTAGTAGATCGAATTGTCGGTCAGGCCCACCTTCTGGATGTTGCCGAACAGGTCCGCCACGTTGAATTCGAAGAGGAGAATGCCCATGTTGGCGATGCTGACCGCGCTGTAAGAGCCAAGGACCTGGCAGGCGGCGTAGATTTTCCCCGGCTTGGATGGGTCGAAGAACCAGATGACCTTCCCGCCCTCCCTGGCAATGCTGCTCAGGAAAGGAACGTTCTCCGCCTGCTTCATCGGCACCACTTTGTTCCCCGGGAAGCTGTAATCGGCGTACATCCGGCCGGCGGGCATCGAATCATCGATGAAGAACCAGTAGCTCACGCTGTTGAAGTATTTGCGCAGGGGCACGTAAACGGTGGTGATCAGGTAGCGGTTGATCGTCTGGCGCGTGATGGATTGGTCCACGAAGCTGTCGCTGAGGGGCTGCGAAAGCGCCTGGTAGAGGAAGCGGTCATTGGCGATATCGACGGCGACCTCGTCGACACGCTTGACATAAGCGTTGATGATGTTCTGATTCTGCTGCATCACCAGGTGAAGGTAATCTTCGGTGCGCGCGATGAGCAGGTTGGAGAAAAAGATCGAGAGCAGCAGGCTGGTGAGCGCCAGCAGCAGGAAGAACACCGTGCCAACGAGCAGGAAAATGCGCCTGGATAGCGGAAGCGGGCCCATTTACTTCCTGAGCTTTCTCAATTCGCTTGGGGGCAGTTTCTTGAGCTTCTTGAACACGCGCGCAAAGTAATGCGCATCGGGGTAACCCGACATGCGGGCCACCTCGTTGATCGGCAGGTCGGTGGCATGGAGCAGCCCTGCGGCGCGCTCGATGCGCAGCCGGGTGATGGTGTTATGGATGCTGTCATTCCCGGCTTGCTTGTAGACCTGGCAAAGGTAGCTCTGGCTGATGTGGAAGTGGCGCGCGATCGTGAAGGTGGTGATCTCTGGATCGGTGTAATTCGCCTCGATATATGCCATGATCTCCTTGGCCATTTTCTGAAAATCGGCTTTCTTCTCCTTGAACACCTTGCGGTGAACGGCCAGGTACGCGCCGGTGACGAATTCGATCACGGCCTGGATGGAATGGATGGCCTGCAGCTCGGTGAGGCTCTCGGCCAGCAAACGCCCGTCAATTCGCTCCGGCAGGCCCAGCTCGGCGGATTTGCGGTACAGTTCGGCCACCAGGTGCGATGCGGCGCTCAAGAGCGAATCGAACTGGCCGGAGGTGGCGCTCAGGGTGGAGCGAATCATCTCGCAGATCTTCTCTTCGCTGCCGCCGGTAATTTCGGCGGCCAGGTCTTCGACGATGGATGAACTGTAGAATGCGGCCAGGTCGATCGTCTTCTTCTTGGCGGCCGCCGAAAGGCGCGCCAGGATGCCCGCCAGCTGGCGGATCTTGCGGCTGTCGATCGGCTTGAGGATGTAATCTTCGACGCCGTGCAATAACGCCTGGTGGGCGAACTCGAATTCATCGTAGGCGGAGAGGATGATGACATGCACGCCGGGGAATCGCTGGCGCAGTTCACGGCTGAGGTCGAGGCCATCCATGAAGGGCATGCGTACGTCGGTGATGACGACATCCGGTTCGTTCAGGCGGCATAGCTCCAGGGCCTCCAGGCCGTTGGCCGCCGTGCCGACGCAGGTGCAATCGATTTCATCCCACGGGATGTGCCTGCGCAGGCCGTCGAGCGTGCGGGTGTTGTCGTCTACCAGAATGACATCTAGCATGGCATCCGCCTGAGAGCAAACATGCGATAAGTATACACTCCGATGCGCCGGAGGGTAACCGTGCGTTAAAATCCACCGATTGTAAAAACTTCCCGTTGAAGGGGCAGGAGGGATTCTCTATCATGGAAGCATCCACGGATTGTCTCTCAATTGAACCGGTTTCATAAGGAGAAAAAGATGCCCACGAAAAGGATCACCACATTCTTGTTTGTTGTGGTAACCATCCTCACCATGTTGCTTGCGGCATGCGCCCCCGCCGCGCCGACGCAAGCGCCGACCCAGCCGGCTGCCGAAGAGCAAGCCACCGCCGCCCCCACCGAGCCTGTGGCCGAAGCACCCACCGCCACAGCCACCGAGGCCCCGGCGCGCGAGTTCACCATTCGGATTATGTCATGGCACGGCGCAGACAGCGCCACGGGCTACTATAAGGGTTACAGGCAGATCGCCGATGATTACACGGCCCTGCACCCAAACGTCAAGTTCGAGTTCATCTACCAGCCGCTGGACGGTTATAAAGAGCTGCTCGACACGCAGTTCGTGTCCGGTTCGGCGCCTGAGCTCATTCACATGCAGCCGTGGATGTATGGCGAGTATGCCAATAAGGGCCTGCTCTACAACCTGAACAACGCCTTCAACTCGAAGAGCCCCTATGCCCCGACCGAGCGCTGGATCGACTCGTTTGCGGGCGGTGAAGCCACCTTCGCGGGCGTGCGCTCTTCCAACAAGTACGGCGGCATTTTCTTTGTCCCGAACGACAGCAATCCCCTGCTCTCGATCGGCGTGCCGTTCTTCTATAACAAAGACCTCTTCGCCAAGGCCGGTTTAGACCCCGCCAAGACGCCGCAGAACTGGGAAGAATTCAAAACCGTGTTGAAGGCCCTCAAAGATAACGGCACGATCCCCATCGCCGCCGATAACGGCCGCTGGATCGGCTGGTCGCTCGGCCAGGTCGGCTACCAGTTCGGCGAGAAGTACGTGGATCAGTTCTATGATTCCAAGTTCACCTCCGGCAACCGCGGCACCGAATTCTACTGGGATAAGGTGTACGTGGCGCTGGCGAACGGGCAGTTGAAAGACACCGAGTTCTACAACGACATGCTGACCATCTGGAAGGATTACGCCCAATACTGGCAGGACGGCTGGACCGGCACTGCCGAGGCGGACGCCCCGAACCTGTTCCTCACCGGGCAGGCGGCCATCCTCCAGGTGGGTTTCTGGGATTACCAGTACTATGTCGATCTGATCGGCGATAAGTTCCAGTGGGGCATCTTCCCCGTCCCGGTCATCGACAAGAACACTTCGCCGTATGCCATTGGCAAATACAATGCCCCCTCCAACTCGCAGGATTACGGCTTCACCGTCAACGCCACCGTGGAGCAAGATAAAGAGCTGGAAGCCGTGGTGGTGGACTTCCTGCAGTTCTTCACCAGCAAAGACGAGCAGACCAAGTACGTGGAGATTGCCAAGTCCTTCTCGCCCATCGAGGGCGTGCCCGTGCCGCCAGAGATCGCCGGCTTCGTGACCCCCACCGAGAAATCGACCGCCAGCGAGGTGGTTGGCTCCTCGTTCATCGAGTGGGGCGACGGGGCCATCTGGCCCGGCCTCTCGCAGGACTTCCTCACCGGCAAGATCGACCTGCAGACCTTCAAGTCGAAGGTAGCCGAGCTTTCGCAGAAGGCTTCGAAAGATTACGTGGAAAGCATGCTCGGTCCAGACGGTTATGCCGTGCAGATCGCCGATGCCGAAGCCAAGCTGGCAGAGTTGAAGGCTTCCAATGCCGCGGAGGTGGTGATTAAGTCGCAGGAGCAGACCATCGAAAACCTCAAGCTCCGCCTTGAGATGATGCAGACCTATTACAAACCGTAAGCAGCCGGTGTACGCAAGGATAAAGGCGGGGCCGCCCCCGCCTTTATCCTCTTATAAAGTGAGTGAAGGAGGCAAACGGCCGATGCTCAGGATAATCAAGACCAACAAGGGACAGATGGCGCTGATGGGGCTGTTGTTTGTGGCCCCGGCGATCCTGATGAACCTGATTTTTGACTGGTATCCCATGTCCGAAGGGCTGTACCGCTCCTTCTTCAAGTGGGATGGTTACAAATCGGCCGTCTTTGTGGGTTTTCGCAACTTTATCGATATCTTCAACGATGATATCTTCTGGACTTCCATGGCGAACATGCTCTTCTTCCTGGTGATGGCGGTGATCCTCATGCTGCCCACGGTCATCGCCAGTGTGGCGCTGTTCCGCGTGCGCAACCAAAAGACGCAGTATGCCTACCGGGTCTTGTTTTGCATTCCCATGGTCGTGCCCTGGATGATCATCCTGCTGATGTGGCAGTTCATGTACAACCCGCAGTACGGCTTCTTCAACCGCACACTCGAGGCCCTCAACCTGGCGCAGCTCAAGCAGACCTGGCTGGGCGATGCCGACCTGGTGAAGTGGTGCCTGGTGTTCATGGGCTTCCCGTTCGTTGCCACCAACGCCGCGTTGATCTACCTGGGCGGCTTGAAGAGCGTCTCCGATTCGGTCTGGGAGGCCGGGGCGCTCGATGGGGTGGGGCCGGTGTCGAAATTCTTCTACCTTGAGCTGCCCCTCATCGTTGGCCAGTTCAAATTGAACCTGATCGGCACGATCTCGGCGGCGATCACCGGCTACGGGGCGCAGTTGATCCTCACCAAGGGCGGGCCGGGGTTTTCCTCGATGGTGCCCGGCCTGTATATGTATTTTTCCGCCTTCAAGAGCCAGAAATACGGTTACGCCTCGGCGCTGGGGCTGGTTCTGTTCATCCTCTCGCTCGTCGTCACCCTTATGGCGATGAAATTCCTGAAGAATGAGGACCAGCAATGAGCACGCTCACTTCCTCCGTCCCGCCCAAGCGGATCCATTGGTCCGAAGTCTCGAAGAATATTTACCTGGCTCTGATCTGTTTCTTCCTTCTGTTCCCGCTGGCGCTGATGCTGATGATGTCGCTCAAGGATAAGGAGCAGATCATTTTCCAGTTCTTTTCGCTGCAGCCGCCCTATCATTTCGAAAACTACGCCATCGCCTTCAAATACATCGCCCCGCTCACCTGGAACAGCGTGTACATGGCGACGGCCTCCACCATCCTGACGGTGTTCGTCACGGCGCTGGCAGGCTATGCTTTTGGGCGGCTTAATTTCCCGTTCAAGAACCTGCTCTTTGGCATCCTGTTTGCCAAGATGATGCTGCCCGGCATCATGAACCTGGTGCCGTCGTTCACCCTGGCGTGGCGGCTGGGCATTCTGGATACTCCGTTGCCGGTGATTCTCTTCTGCGCGGGCACGTCGCAGCCGTTTTGGGTGTTCGTGATGCGCACCTTCGTGGCCCAGCAGCCGCGCGAACTGTTCGAATCCATGCGCATTGACGGGGCCAATGAGTTCCAGATTTTCCGCTTCCTGGCGCTGCCGCTTCTGCGGCCGATGGTGGCTTTGATGTCGATCAACGTGTTCATCTCGGTCTGGAACGATTACATCTGGCCGCTGGTCACCATCCCGACCTTCGATAAGCGCCCACTCACGGTGGGCCTGGCCCAGCTCACGCAATCGCGCCCGGGGGAATATGGCATGCTCACCGCCGGGTACGTGCTGGCGGCGCTGCCGCTGTTGATCATCTTCTTCCTTTCGATGAGGCAGTTCATTGAAGGCCTGACGGCTGGATCGATCAAGCTCTAGCCCTCTGCCCGAACCCTGACCCGTTCTATGCTGACCGACCACCCTTTCTTCATCGATGATCTCGACTCGCTGCGCCGATCGGTGCTCGCCCTCGAAACTCAGACCGGCAAGAAAGCGCAGTTGTGGCGCCTGCTGAAGAACAGCGCGCGCAGCGCCCCGCTCAACTTCCCCTGGTTCACGCCCTTCGTGGCGCTCATCACGCGGGAGGAGAGGGATATCGAAAACGCCCGCATGGTGCTGCGCACCTACCTGAGCAAGCTGGACGCGATGAGCTTTGGCATCGGGATGCAGTTTCACTTCTGGTGTTTTGCCTTCCCGCACGCCAAGTGGAGCCTTTACTTTCAATGGCTGTGCACGCTGGGGGCGTTCGACGAGGCGGAACAGGAGCGCATCCGCCGCGCGCTGGTGACGTATCATTTCATCAACTTCTACTACGGACTGCGCACCAAACCCGAACCCGAGTGCGTGGATAACCAGACTCTCTCGCTGGCGTTCTCGAACGCGCTGGTGGGCTATCTCTTCTCGCAAGGCAGCGGAGCTTCCGAAATGGCCCGGCGCATGCTCCGCGACGGGCTGCGCCGCCTGCCGGTGGTGATCGGCGATATGCCTGCCTCGGGGTACAGCGGCGAGGGAAGCTCTTACATGGATTGCGTCAACGGCCCGGCCATCCCGCTGGCGGTGGAGTTGCTCGAGCACATCACCGGCGAGCGCGGCCTGCTCACCCGGCCGCTGGGAGGCGGGCAGGGAACCCCGCTGGCGGTGCTGCGCATGGTGGCGCGCGAGTGGATGCCCGGCGGGCTGCTGCTGCCGTGGGATAACTACGGTTACCAGCATGGGGTGCGCGCCGCGCTGGCTTATGCCGCGCGCAAGACGGGCGAGAAGCTCTTCTCCGATATCCTTGAGCAAGACGCCGTCTGGTCGTATGACATCGGCACGGGCTGGGCTTATGACGACCTGGTGTGGGCGCTCATCTGGTGGCCCGATGCTGCTCCCAGCGGGACGGGCGGGGCGGGGCGAAGCTGGTTCGAGCCTGAGGTGGGCGGCGCGCTGGTCAGCCCCGGCCAGGATTTTTACCTGGCCCAGTTGTGGGATGCTTCGGCGCCGGGCATCCCCACCCGCATGCACGTCAACCCAAACGCCGTCCTGTTCAACGCCTACCGCGTGCCGCTCTCGGCCGATGGGGCCGCGCCGCCCGGCGGCAGCGCGCGCTTTGCCTTCTCAGATACCACGCGCAGCGTATCCTTTTTGACGATGGGCGGCTCGGACACGTACAACTACGGCGACGGCTGCGGCGGCGCGCACTCGATCATCCTGGTGGACGGCTGGGAGGGGCTGCGCGTGTTCGGCGAGGGGGCGCAGTTCAAGCGGCCCGAAGCGGGCGCGGGGCTGAGCAGCCTTTCGTGCGACGTAAGCCCGGTCTATGCCGAGCGCTTCCCGGATGTGCTGGAAGTCCGCCGGCGCAGTTCGCTGGCCTGTGAACGCCTCTTCGTGGTGGAAGACCTGGCGCGCTTCTCACAGCCGCACGAGGTCACCTCGCGCTTCCTCCTGCGCCCGGGCTTCACCCCGGTGGAGCAAGGCGTGAAGATCGTCACGCCCGAGGGCGTCTCGCTCCACCTGCTGGAGTTGCTCGGCGGCGATACCATCCGCACCGAGGCGGTGACGGATTTCCCGCTCAAGCCGGACGGCCGCTGTGGGATGGTGGATTTCTCGCGCCGCGGAGCGGAGGTGCGGCGGCTGTTCATCGGGCTGGCCTCGCGGATATTCGCTCCCGCCGCAACGGTGAAGGGCTTCACCGCTCTGCCAGACGACGCCCGCTCGCTGGGTTACGCCGAAGCGCGTGAAGGGCTTGCGCGGTCGGATATTCGTTCGGATTTGCTTCTGCCGCCGCACATGGAAACAGGCGCGCCGATTGCCCGGCGCTGGTGGTTCCAGGCGCGCGTGGAGAAGCGCCCCGGCCGCGCCTGGCTGCTGCTCCCGCTTGGGTTGGCCGACCCGCAGTTATTCATCGACGGTGAGCCGATTGACCTTGCGCGCTTTCAATCTTCCATGGATTTGATCGGCCCGCGGGTCGAGCTGCCTTCCAGGGTGGCGGGTGCGGCGAGGTTCGAGCTGGTGCTGCGCACGGATGTGCCCGTCAGCCACTACGAAGGCCACGGCGACGGCACCATCGGCCTGGCGGGCGGGGTGAGCCTGTGCTACCCGGTGGAAGAGGAAACCATCCTGAGCGCCGGCTGCTCGCATGGGCAAATCCGCGTCGTGACCAATCTGCGAAGGTATGAGTTCCGCTACACGTTCATGGAGAAGGGTTGAGAGGATGGCGGATGTCTTTGAATTGATGGAAAGCTGCCTTTCGGGCGGCGCCGACCTGAAAGCCCTGGCGGAGCACCCCGACTGGCGCGTGCGCTATGCTGCCGCCGAAGGGATTGGCGAGACCCAAGACCCGGCCTGGGCGCCTGTCTTGAAGCGGATGTTCCTCTGCGAGGAGGGCCGCCCGCTCTACAGCCAGCCGCCCGCGCGCTTTGTGAACACCACCGATGATACGCGCATGGCCGAGGAAATCGGGCCGATCGAAGTTCACTTCGACGGCGCGCCGGATGCCGAAACGCTGGAAGCCTGGCGCTGCCGGGGCAGGGTGAAGCAGGCGATTCTCTACGCGGTATATAGCATCGGCGCGGCGGATGCGGAATTCAGAGAGTTGATCGAAGAGTGTGTGGCGCGCGAAAGCGAAGATTACCCCGTGCGGGCGGCTGCGGCGCGGGCGCTGGGCGGCATCGGCCGCCCGGAGAGCCGCGCCAGCCTGGAGGCCGCCGCGAGTTTCGATGAATGGTGCACGCAGACCGAGGCGCGCAAAGCTTTACGGAGGTTGGCGGATGAGCAGGGTGCTTAATCTGGCTGTCGGTTCCACGCGCTCGCTGCCCGGCGACCTGCCCGGCAACCTGGCGCAAATTGCGGCGTTCGCGGAGCAGGCCGGGAAGATGGGCTGCGACCTGCTGCTCACCCCCGAGATGAGCGCCACCGGCTATGGCGGCTACCCCGAGGTTCTCGCCCTGGCCGAAGAGGCCGGCTGCGGGCCGGTCTATGCGGCCTTGAGCGCCCTGGCGCGCGAACACGGGCTGGCCATCCTGGCGGGGTTTGTGGAGGCGTCGGGTCCGAAGCGCTACCTGGCGCATTATGCGGTCTTCCCGGATGGGACGTTCGTGGTGCAGCGGAAGCACCGTGTCACCCCGCGCGAAGCTCCGCTCGACCCCGCGGTGGAGCTGTATTTCGATGAAACCGAAGACATCGGGCATGTCCGCGAGGGGCAGGAGCAATTCAACTTTTTTGAGGTGAAAGGCGTGCGCTGCGGCATCATCATCTGCGCCGACCTGGGCATCCGCTCGCGCAACGCGGTGTTCGAGCGCGCCGGGGTGGAACTGCTGCTCCTGCCCACGGGCGCGGGCGGTACGCGCGAGGAACGCGTCACCAACCAGGACCTGACCTCTCCCGAAGGCCAGCAGCGTTACTACCATCAGATGCAGGCGGCCTGCTTCCCGGGCGAGGGCATCCTGGAATGCATCCGCCAAAGGCGGGCGATGGCGGCCGTGAACATGGTCGGCTATGACGGGCGGAACTTCTACCACGGGGGCCAGGGCTCGATTGTCAACCGCTTTGGCGACGTGGTCGGCCTGATCGCAGGCATCCCCAACATCGACCGCGCCGCGCCGCGCATCGCCTTTGGGCGAATCGACTTCGACGAAGCGCTGGAGGCGTGAGGCATGTCGAGCAAAATCAGGCTGGGGCTGGTGGGGCTTAACTTCGGCTCGTGGATCATCGAAAACGAGCTCCTGGCCGGGGCCGGGCGTGAGTATATCGACCTCGTGGCGGTGTGCGACCTCGACGCGGCTAAAACCGCCGCCTGGAGCGCCCGGCTGGGGGTGAAAGGCTACACCGATTTTGCCAGGCTGCTGGAAGACCCGCAGGTGGAGGCCGTCGGGCTGTTCACCGGGCCGGTAGGGCGGGCGGGGTTGATCGACCGGGCCATCACCGCGGGCAGGGATGTGATCACCACCAAGCCCTTCGAGCTGGATTCCGCCCAGGCCGGGGCAGTGCTGACAAAGGCCGCCCGATTGGGGCGCGTGGTGCACCTCAACTCGCCGTCACCGCGCATGCCCGCCGACCTGGCGGTGCTGGCCGGCTGGGTGGAGGAATTTCACCTTGGCCGGCCGGTGGCGTACCGCGCCACCACCTGGTGCTCGTACCGCGAGCAGCCGGATGGCAGCTGGTATGACGACCCCGAGCTGTGCCCGGCCGCGCCGATCTTCCGGCTGGGAATTTACCTGATCAACGACGTGTCGTGGTTCTTCCGCGGGGTGCAGGATGTGCAGGTGTTTCAATCGCGCCTCTTCACCGGCCGCCCCACGCCCGATAACGCTCAGCTTTCGATCCTCTACGCAGACGGTTCGATTGGCAGCATCTTTTCCTCATTCTGCATTGACGACCGCCAGTTCTACCGCTGTGCTTTAGAGATGAACTTCGAACGCGGCACGGTCACGCGCAACCTGGGCGTGCTGGATGCCAACCTGACCGCCGGAATGAGCGCGCTGGCGCTTTCGGCCGGCGTGAACGGCGAGCAGGTCACCCGGCGCTGCCAGGTGAAATCGGCCGGGGCGGGCTACCAATGGGATGTGTTCTATCGCGCCGTGCGCGGCGAGCGGCTGGATGGGCTGCTGGCGGGCAGTGAGATGATCGTCTCGGCCATCCGCACGATCGAAATGATGCAGGCGCGGCTCAGGAGGGATTGAACATGGGGATGATCGAGGCCGGCAATGTGCTGGGGGTGGGCGCCTACGGCTCGAACGGGCACCAGGTTCTAAAAGAGATCGGGGGCATCCAGGGGGCCGAACTGGCGGCATGCTGCGGCATCGCAGAGGCCCAGGCGGGGCCCGGCATGCGCATCTACGCCAGCTACGAGGGTATGCTGGCCGATCCGCGCGTTCAGCTGGTTTCGATCTGCTCGCCGGTGCGCAGCCTGCAGGGCGGTGATATTATCAAGGCGCTGCAGGCGGGCAAGCACGTCTATGCCGAAAAGCCGTGCGTGATGACCGCTCATGAACTGGATGAGATCCTCGCGCTTGCCGCCGAGACGGGCCTGGAATTCTTCGAGATGGCGGGCACGGCTTTCGATGAGCCGTATGCCACGGCGGGCGAAATCGTCCGGCGGGGCGACCTGGGCCAGGTGGTGCAGGTTTCGGTGCAGAAGTCTTATCCCTATGCCGACTGGCGGCCCCAGGATGAAGCGCTGGACGGCGGGCTGATCCTGCAGTGCGGCATCCATGCCGTGCGGATGATCGAACACGTGGCGGGCTGCCTGGTGAGCGAGGTGGCGGCGGTAGATACCGGCCTGGGCAACCCGAAGGGCGGCGGGCTGCGCATGGCCGCGTCGGCGCTTCTCAGGCTGGAAAACGGCGGGGTCGCCTCGATGGCGTTGAATTACCTCAACCAGGCGGGCCACGGCGTGTGGGGGAATGAATTCGTGCGCATCTTCGGCACGCGCGCCTTTTTGGAAACAGACCTGAAGACGCGCTCAGTGCGGGTGGTGGATGCGCGCGGCGAAACCACCCTGCCGGGCCGCGAGCGAGCTTCTTACCTTCAGATGGTGGTAAATTACCTGCGCGGGATGGCTCCGCGGCCATTCGAGCCAGGGCTGGAGGTTCACCCCACCCGTGTGGTCATCGCCGCCAGGGAATCGGCGGTGAGAGGGGGCGTCTTCGTGCCGGTGAAATGATCTGTTTGCCAGGGGGTGGAGCATGGGGGATATTCTGGCTATTTTTGATAATTTAACTTGAAATCTTCCCGTTGGACGTTATACTTTTAACAGCCTTTCAAGTACAACCTTGTTTGTTTGAGCGAAAAGGTAAACCCACCGCGAGATGGGGGCGCAAAGTCATGGGTCTGCCCTGGCAGATCGCCAGACTGCCGAATCACATCCGGCAGTTTTTGTTTAAGGAGGTGAAATTCTTTCGATCCTGCAACCGTATTCCATTTCAACTGAGTTCTCAGACACCCACGAAGGAGGGACAATTCATGAAGCGCAATTTCCTATACGCGCTGATGGCGCTGGTGCTGGTGCTTTCCAACACGGCGGCCGTCTCTGCCCAGGATGGCGGACCCGACCGGATGAACGGCCGGGAGCTGCCTGCCCGGGTTAACGAACTTAAGTTGGACACCCCGGTCGAGCTTTCCGACCTTTCTGTCGGCGTGCTCGACCAATCATTGGCCGGAGCCCAGGGAACGAGCCAGGTGATCATCCGCCTCTCGGCTGATTCTGGAGCTGCCGCCTTTGAAAAGGGGCAGGATGAGAAAAAGGCTAAAGATGCGGCCAGGGCTCAGCAGACCGGCTTCCTCGGCAGCCTGCGCGCGCTCGATCCGAACGCGCGCGTGCTGGGCAGCGTTCAGTTGGTGCTGAACGCTGTGCTGGTGGAGGTGGATGCCTCGGTCTTGCCGCAGCTTGCGCAGGACCCGCGCGTGGTGCGCATCGCCCCGGTTGGCAATTACGTCGCCGACCTTTCGGAAACGGTGCCGTATATCGGCGCTTCGGCCTTGCAGGCCAGGGGCATCACGGGCAAGGGCATCAAGGTAGCCGTGCTCGACAGCGGCATTGACTACACCCACGCTGCCCTGGGCGGCTCGGGCAACCC
This sequence comes from Anaerolinea sp., assembly GCA_029975055.1. Lineage (GTDB taxonomy): Bacteria > Chloroflexota > Anaerolineae > Anaerolineales > Anaerolineaceae > Anaerolinea. The sequence goes on along the minus strand of JARKPU010000002.1, from coordinate 31,398 downwards.
GGCCGATTTTGCCAGCAACAACCCGGATATCGTCGAGCCGGGCAGCTTCCCCACCGCCAAGGTGGTGGGCGGGTATGACTTCGTCGGCTCGCTTTGGAGCGGCAGCAGCGGCCCACCGCTGGCCCCCGACCCCGACCCGCTGGATGCCGGCCCCGGCCGCGGCCACGGTACGCATGTGGCCCATATCATCGGCGGGGTGGGCGGAGTGGCCCCCGGCGTGAGCCTTTACGCCGTCAAGGTCTGCTCATCGGTTTCCACCTCCTGCTCGGGGGTCGCTTTGATCCAGGGCATGGAGTTCGCCGCCGACCCGAACGGCGATGGCAAAGTCAAAGACCGCGTTGATATCATCAACATGTCGCTTGGCTCCGATTACGGCCAGCCGTTTGATGACGACCTTTCGGCGGCGGTGGATAACGCCACCAAACTGGGCATATTGACGGTTTCTTCGGCGGGCAACGGCTCGGATAAACCGTACGTGGCCGGCACGCCCGCTTCGGCGCCGACGGCCCTTTCGGTGGCGCAGACCAGCGTGCCGAGCGCCTTCATGCCCTTCATGGTGGTGAACGCTCCGGCCAGCATCGCGGGCCAGTACCCGGCCATCTTCCAGCCCTGGTCGGCCAGGCTGACGGGTGCGATCACCGCGCCTGTGCAATATGGCAACGGCGCGGGCGGCAACCTGAACGGCTGCGCGGCCTTCCCGGCCGGTTCGCTGGCGGGGAAGATCGTGCTGGTGGATCGCGGCGCCTGTAACTTCACCCTCAAGATCAAGAACATCGGCGACGCTGGCGGGTTGATCGGCATCATCGGCCTGGTGGCCACCGGCGACCCGTTCGAGGGCGGCGACGGCGGCGACCGGCCGATCACCATCCCGGGCTATATGATCAGCCAGGCCAACGCCAACAAGCTGAGAAGCGGCCTCCCCAACACGGTCGTCACCTTTGACCCGAATGTGGGCCTCCCGCTGGTGAAGACGGTCGTGGGCAGCTCGTCGCGCGGCCCGCAGCATGAGAACACCACCTTGATCAAGCCCGAAATCGGCGCTCCGGGCGCTTCGGTCTCGGCTGTCGCCGGTTCTGGCACCGGGGTAAGCCCGTTTGGCGGCACCTCGGGGGCCTCGCCGATGGTGGCTGGTTCGGCGGCGTTGATCCTGGAGGGCTACGGCGGCACCAAGACGACCGGTAACGGCACGCCATCCGGCCAGGCAGTCGGCCACGGCCTGAAACCGCTCGAGGTGAAGGCCTTGCTGATGAACAATGCCGAGACGAACATCGTCGATTACCCGCTTCTGGGCACGCTCGCGCCCATCACGCGCATTGGCGGCGGTGAAGTGCGGGTGGATAATGCCCTGGCGGCCCCGGTGGTGGCTTTTGACCGCGATGTGCCGACCGGCGCACTCGGCTTTGGCTTTGTGGATGTGGCCGATGACGTGGTGACGCTCACCAAGACGGTGGTGATCCGCAACCTGGATAACAAGAAACACACCTACACCGTGACGCCCGAATTCCGCTATGCCGACGACCAGGCGAACGGCGCGGTGAGTCTGAGCGCGCCTTCTACGGTGACGGTGATGCCCGGTAAGGGGAAGGAAACCACCTTCACTGTGACGTTGACGATCAACGGGGCGCTGCTGCGCGGCAATTCCATGAACTCGGGCAGCAACGGCAACAACCCCGACGCGCTGACGCTCAATGAATATGACGGTTACCTGCAGCTCGATGACGGCCAGCACCCCATTCACCTGGCCTGGCACGTGCTGCCGCGCAAGGACGCGCGCGTGGTGGCCGATACGACCGTGCTGACGCCGGATATCTCCCCGCAGACGATCGGCCTGGAGAACACCGGCGTGGGCGTGGCGCAAAATGACGCGTACACGCTCCTGGCGGTCAGCCCGAACATCCCCGAAGGCCCGCTCGGCGGCCAGGCCCCCACGCCCGATATCCGCGCGGTGGGGATCAACACCTTCCCCGTCCCGGCCGGGTTCTGCTCGGCGAACGCCTCCTTCATCTGGGCCTTCGCCGTGAACACCTGGGAGCGCCAGCAGCACCTGCTGCCTGTTTCCATTCAGGTGTGGCTGGATACAAACCGCGACGGCGTGGATGATTACGTGGTGCTCAACCGCGACCTCTCGGGCCTCAACACCATCTCGGATGGGCGCCAGCTGGCTTATGCGGTGAATCTGACCACCGGCACGGCTTCGGCGTTCTTCTATGCCGAGCACTCCATGAACACCGGCAACACGGTGCTGAATATCTGCGGCGAGCAGGTCGGCCTTTCGGGCGCGGATTTGCTGGCCACCAACGTGGACATGGACGTGGTCGCCCAGGACTTCTATTATGGCGGCCCCGGCGATGTGGTCGAAGGGTTGACGGTGACGCCGCTGGGCGAGGGGTTCTACGGTGTGCCCTCCGATGTGGCGGCTCACACCTATGACCCGGCCGCGCTGACGGTCTATAACTTTGGCCTGTGGCCCGGCAACACCCCCGAGCTGGGCGTGCTGCTGGTGACCAACGGCGACCGCGGCTCAGGGGCGTGCGGCGGTGCGACGCAAGAAAGCGAAGCGCTGCTGTTCACCGCTCCATAAGGCTGGTTTTTCGCCCTGCCGCCCCTGGAACGTCACCGGACGGCAGGGCCTGCGGTGATACGGGCGGAGCACCCTCACAGGTGCTCCGCCTTTTTTGCTTTATGATTGTGTAGATTATTTTCTATAAAATGCGGGGCATTGCCCCACATTTGACAGAAAAATGGATGACCAATCTGTTCTATGAGCTTGGGGTGCCTTGCGGGCGGATGGGCGGCAAGCCTTTCTCGCACTGCAGAAAGTAACCGGCCTGGCTGGCGCGGTAATCATATTCCTTTTCGCCAAGCGTCAGCACCACCCAGTAACCGCTGACGATCGATTGGGTGTACATCATCCCGGGCTGCGGGCAGCCCAGCGAGCCGTCGTTCCAGGTGACGGCCTCTGCCCGCGCGACGGTGATCGCGCCCGCTTCGGCGCCGGTTTTTTGCGACAGGTCGCGGATGATCGCCTGAAGCAGGTCTTCCGGCACTTCGCCGGTGACCGGTTCGGTGGGCGGGGTGGGCGGAATTCGTTCGGGGGGTTTTTTCATCGGAATGGCCGTCCTCTCAGGGGTTTCCAGGGCAGGCAAACCAGCAGCCGAGCCGGGTTCTTGCCTGGCAGGCGTCTGTGGCCGGCAACCAGCGCCAGCCAGCAGGCACAAGGCGAACAGCAGGCCGGTCAGGATTCGCATCGCAACCTCCATACACCCATAGGACGACCGGCCCGGCCAAATGGTTCCTGCGGATCTTCGAGCGGCGAGGGTTGTTAATCTGGATATAGGCCAAGAAAAAAGCCGGGGGCACGCCTTTCATCCGCTGCCCTCGCTCAGAAGATTGGCGCGCGGGGCCTGTTTGGCCTGCGCCATGCGCACCGGGCGTTCCAGGCGGGTGGTTTCGGCCTGCAGCGCTGCGCGGCCAAAAGCCGTCAGGCGGTAATAGCGGCGGCGCTCGTCATCCAGTTCGGGGTCGGGGCGGGTATCCGATTCTTCGATCAGGCCCATCGCCAGCATGCGCTTCACCGTGCCATAGAGCGTGCCGGGGCCCATCTTGATCTCCCCGCCCGTGCTGCCCTCGACTTCCAGCATGCTGCCGTAGCCGTGGCGTTCGCGGTCGGTCAGGGCGAGCAGCATGTGAAACACGAGGGGCGAGAGGGGCAGGAGTTCGAGCGGGTTCTTGTGGGTGTCCATATTGTATCCGTTGCGATTATATCTGTCATGGATATAACAGTGAATCGGATGCGGCCTGTCAAGGCCTGGTTCGATCGTCCCGTTGAAATGGCCTCCATGTGGTAAACATCTTCGCGCGCTGGCCGGAAAATCAACTATACTAAAGGCAACCCCCGGCTTTGGATGCGCCAACTCGACAATCACCTCACCCAGCCCGCAGCCCGGCCTGGGGAGAAGCCACTGTTTGTTTTCTGCGAAAGCGAGGACGGGAATGAATGCCAGAGTTTTGGTGGCATATGCCACCGTCCATGGGGCAACGAAGGAAATTGCCGAGGCCGTCGCGGCCACCCTGCGCGAGCAAGGCCTGACGGCGGATCTGCAGCAGCTCCGCGAGGTGCGCAGCCTGGAGGGATACGGTGCGGTCGTCCTGGGCGCGCCGCAGTATATGTTCCGCTGGCACAAGGACGCGCCGGCTTTTCTGCGGCGCTTCCAAAAACAGATCGGCGCGGGTCTGCCGCTGGCGGTCTTCACCGGCGGCCCGTTTGGCGAGACGAAAGAGAGCGGCTGGCAGGACGTGCGCCGGATTTTAGACAAAGAGCTGGCTGCCTTCGCCTGGCTCAAACCGGCGGCGGTGGAAGTGTTCGGCGGGCGGTTCGACCCGGCGCATTTGCGCTTCCCCTACAGCCTCATCCCGGCGCTCAAGCACATGCCCCCCTCCGACCTGCGCGATTGGGAGGCCATCCGCGCCTGGGCTTCGGGGCTGGCGGGCAAGTTCTGGCCCCAAGAGGCGCAAGCCGGGGCTTGAGGGCGGCTCACTTTTCCTGGAGCGCCTCCCACTCGGCGCGCAAAAGACCGAACCACAGCCGGTCCACCGGCGGGCCGTTCTTTTTGTGCGCGCGCTCGCGCAGGCGGCCTTCGAGGGTGAACCCGCAGCGCAGGGCCACGCGGGCGCTCTTCTCGTTATCGGCGGCGGCCTGCAGCTCCACCCGGCGCACGCCCAGGCATTCAAACGCCAGGCGGATGGCGGCGCGGGCCGCTTCGACGGCGTAACCCTTCCCGCCCTGGCGCTCTGTGGTGAAGTAACCCACCTCGATGCACGGCACGGACCAATCGGGGTTGGCCAGGTACACTTCGCCCACGTAGGCCCCGCCGGTTTTCTCCCACAGCCCGTAGATGAACAGCTCGCCGCGCTTCCACTGGCGGGCTTCCCAGCGGAACACCGCGCGGAGGCCCTCTTCGGTGGTCACATTCTCCAGGACGGCGGGCAGGAAGTCGCGCAGGTGGGCCTGGTTCTCTCGCAGCATGAGCAGGAAGTTTTGTGCGTCCGAAGGCCGGTAGCGGCGCAGCAGCAGGCGCTGGGTGGTGAAACGAACGGGCGGAGATGGAGGCATGTGTTTGTGCGCGCGATTACGGCAAAGGCCTCCAGAGCAGGCCCAGCAGGGTTGCGCCCGCCACCAGCAGGGCGGCCGCTGCGGCAAAGACCACGCTGATTTCGGCCGTCTCCTCGCGGGTGACCAGCACGGTGGGCAGGCTGTCGAACACCTTTTGCAGCTCGCCGGCCGAGCCTGCGGTGTAATACTCGCCGCCGGTCATGGAGGCGATGGCCTTGAGCGAATCTTCATCCACGCCCCTGAAGCGCCCGCGCCCGCCGAAGAAATTGTTATCCTGATTGAACGAGCCTTGCGGGGTGCCAAAACTGATCGTGTAGATGCGAATGCCGCGCGCAACGGCTTCCTGCGCGGCGTCGAGCGGGTCGGGGCCGGTGGTGTAGACGCCGTCGGTGAGCAGCACGATGATATCCGGTTCGAGCTGGCCGGGCGTGCGGGGAATCACCGGTTCAGAGAGGGCGTTCTGGCCGAATTCATCGATCGCATCCAGCGCGGTTAATATCCCGCTGCCAATTGCCGTCCCGCGGCCTGTGGTGAGCTGGTAAATGGCCGTTTTGAGCGCGTTAGGATCGTTGCTGGGGGGCTGGACGAGCTGTGAGATGCCCGCGAAGGCCACGATGCCGATCTGGTTATGTTCCTGCTGGCGGTCAATGAAAGCCAATGCGGCCTGCTTGGCCGCTCCAAGGCGGCTGGGGGCGATATCCGTCTGCCGCATACTGCCCGAAACATCCAGCGCCAGGATGATGGTTGCCCGCCCGGCGGGCACAAGCGTGACGGTTTGGGGGCGCGCCATCCCAACCGTCAAACCGGCCAGGGCGAGGAAGAAGAGCACCATGGGCAGATAACGGCGCACCCAGGATTGCCCCGGGACGGCCGCGCGCACCAGCGACAGGCTGGAAAAGCGCACGGCATATTTGCGCCTGCGCCGCTGCAGCCACCAGCTGGCGGCCAGCAGCAGCGGAATCAACCCCAGGAGGGCGAAAGCGCCGGGCCAAAGGAATTTCATGCTTGGCCTCCGATACCAATCAGCATCGATAGTGTCTCTATTTTCCGGTAAATTATGGGGCCTGCCCCACAATTTACCGAAAAAGATGCACATGATCTCAGCATCTGCGCGGCCTCACAAAAGCCGGTTGAACCAGAGCATCGAGCAGAGGCTGCCCGCCAGCAGCATCAGCAGGCCCGCCCCGGCAAACAGGGCGGTGATCTCCATCGTTTCGGGCTTGATGACAAGCTGCGGGGTGAGGCTGGCGTAGACGGTTTTCGGGTCTTGCCGGTTCTGAGGGGAGAAATACGTGCCGCCCGCGGCCTGCGTGATGGCCCGCAGCACGTCTTCATCCAGGCTGGTATGCACGGTAAACCCATCCACCTCCAGGTTGGCGCCCGCGGTGGTGCCGAAGCCTAACGCATCCACCCGCACGCCGTGCGCTTTGGCGGCTGCGGCGGCTTCGACCGGGTTGATGGACTGGTTGTTCTCTCCATCCGAGAGGACGACGATCACCGAAGATGGGTAGGGGCCTTCGGGGAGCCGGGCCAGCAGGCGGTCATCAGGCGGAATGCCCTGCTGCGCATCGGGGGCGGGGCTGCCGGTGGCCGAAGATTCGCTCCCGTCGGCCTGCTCCGGCGGTTTGAGGCCGGATTCCACCGCGATGGTGTTGAGCGCGGCCACGATGCCCTGGCCCAGCGAGGTGCCGCGGGTGGGTGAGAGCCGGTCGATGGCTGCCAGCAGGCTGTTTGCATCATTGGTGGGCGATTGCACGGTGAACCCGCTGCTGGAGAAGGAGACGAGCCCGATCTTCACCGTCTCGGGCTGGCTGAGGATAAACTCGCGCGCGGCGGCTTTGGCGGCTTCCATGCGGCTGGGTTCCACGTCGGCGGCGCCCATGCTGGCCGAGACGTCGAACACCAGGATCACCGTGCCTTCCACGCGCGGCAGGCTCACCTGGGCTTGAGGGCGGGCCAGCGCTGCCAGGATGATCGCCAGGCTCAGCAGGAAGAGCGCCGCCGGAATGTGCCGCCGGATGCCCGGGGCACGCTCCCGCGCCGGCTGCAGGCTGCCGAACCCGGCTGCCCGCGCCGCGCGTTTGTGGTTCAACGCGGCATACGCCAGGGCAAGCAGCGGCACGGCCAGGAGGGCAATGAGCATGGACGGCCAGAGGAAGCTCATGCGCTCACCGCCGCCTTGCGGCCGGCTGCAGGGATTGCCCCGCTGCGCCGGGCGTGCATCTGTTTGCGCACGGTGGCAAAGCGGACGACAGAGCGCACCAGGTCTTCCCCGGTGGATATCGCCCAAGGCTCCACCCCGGCGCGCAGGAAGACGGCATTCAAGGCTTCTACCCGCCGGCGGGCTTCTTCGGCGTAGTTCGCGCGGAAGGCCGGGTCGTGCGTGTCCACATAGAGCTGTTCGCCCGTCTCGGCATCTTCGATCCACACCGGCCCCACATCGGGGAGTTGAACCTCGCTTGGGTCCCACAGGCGCACCGCCAGCACTTCATGGCGCTGCCGCAGCAGGTTGAGCGGGCGCTCCCAGCCCGGCGCGGTGATGAAGTCTGACACCACGAAGACCAGCGAGCGTTTCTTGATGGTGTGCAGGGCGGAATCCAGCAGGGCGCCCAGATCGGTGAAGGCCGCCTTGGGCAGGCGCGGCTGCTTGAGCAGGTCGTTGATCAGGCGCAGAACGTGGCTGCGCCCGCCTTTGGCCGGGATGACGCGCTTGATCCGCCGCCCGCCCTGGCCGGCGTCCTGCCCGCTGTAGAGGATGGCGCCCACGCGGTTGCCGTGGCGGGTGAGTAGGCGCGCCAGGGTGGCCGCCAGGTCGATCAGACGGGTGCGCTTCTCGGCCTGGGCGGTGCCGAAATCCATCGAAGGGCTGAGATCCACCAGGAACCAGGCCGTCACTTCGCGGTCTTCCATGTACTGGCGCACGTAGGGGGTGTCCATTCGCGCGGTGACGTTCCAGTCAATGTAGCGGATGTCGTCTTCCGGCTGGTATTCGCGCAGGTCGGCGAAATCCACGCCAAAGCCGTAGAACAGGCTGCGGTAATCGCCCTGCAGCAGGCCGTCCAGGCGGCGGATGACCTGCCAATCGATGCGCTGGAGGATGCGCTCCGGCGATTGGACGGCCGGGTCTGAGCCTTCACCGCCGTAGCGGGCAGGCTCAGGCGACTTCACGGACTTTGTCGCGCTCATGCAGCGGTACCACGGGAATGGGGATGCGTTCGAAAATCTTGTTGAGGATATCGTCGCTGGTCACGTTGTCTGAAAGCGCCTCGTAGGTTGGCACAACGCGGTGGCGCATCACATCCAGGGCCATATCGAGCACGTCTTGCGGCAGCGCGTAGGAACGCCCGCGCACGAAAGCCAGCGCCCGGGCGGTGAGGATGAGGTTGATGGAGGCGCGCGGGCTGGCCCCGAAGAGGATGTAGCGGTCCAGTTCCGGCAGGCCGAACTTCCGCGGTTCGCGGGTGGCCGTCACCAGGCGGATGGCATACTCGATCAACGCCGGGTCCACGTACACTTCCTGGTAGGCCTTCCTCTGCAATTCGAGGAGCTGCTCGGCGGTGAGGACCTTCTGCACGGCCTCGAGGAAACCGGTCATGCGCTCGACGATGACGAATTCTTCGGTGGGCGTGGGGTAGCCGACCAGCACTTTGAGCATGAAGCGGTCCACCTGGGCTTCGGGCAGGGCATAAGTGCCTTCCGTCTCGATGGGGTTCTGGGTGGCCATCACCAGGAAAGGCTCAGGGACGGGGAAGGTCTCGCGGCCGATCGTCACCTGGCGCTCCTGCATCACTTCGAGGAGCGCGCTCTGCACTTTGGCCGGGGCGCGGTTGATTTCATCGGCCAGCAGCAGGTTGGTAAAGACCGGGCCGAGTGAGGTGTTGAATTCGCCGGTCTTCTGGTTGTAGATGCGCGTGCCGACCAGGTCGGCGGGGACAAGATCGGGCGTGAACTGGATGCGCTTGAAGACACAGCCGATCGAATCGGCCAGGGTTTTGATGGCCATCGTCTTGGCCAACCCCGGCACCCCCTCCACCAGGATGTGCCCGCGCGCCAGGAGGGCCACCACCAGGCGTTCGAGCAGGTGGTCTTGCCCGACAATGACCTTTTTGACCTCGTAGAGAACCTTCTCGACATGCAGGCGGTTCTCGGATTTGATCGTCGAATCCATGCGGAATCTCCTATGGAAAGCAAGCAGAGGGGCTAATATTGGGGCGCCCCGGCGGCGCCCCCCGCGGCGGTGGTGATGGGCACGGCAAAGCCGATGCCGACGAAGAAATCTTCTTTGGTGGGGTTCAGAATGCCGATCACGATGCCGATCACGTGCCCGTAGCGGTTGAGCAGCGGCCCGCCCGAATTGCCCGGGTTGACGGCGCTGTCGATCTGGATCAGGCCGGTGATGATCTTGTCGCTGCCTTCGGTGTGGAACGAGCGGTTGAAGCCGGAGATGACCCCCGCGCTCAGCGAGCCGTACAGCCCAAACGGGTTGCCAACGGCGTAGGCTTCATCGCCGACCTGCATGGCGTTGGGGTTGCCCAGCACTGCGGGGACGAGCACGCCCGGCAGCGTGGCGGGCGTCAGCATGGCGATATCCTGGTCGGGCTGCGAGGAGGCGACCTGCGCGGCCGATTGCGTGCCATCGGCGAAGGTGAGTTGGATTTCGGAGGCGTTTTCGACCACGTGCAGGGCCGTCAACACCGCGCCCTGGTCGGAGATCACCACGCCGCTGCCCAGTTTGTCCTCTTCATCCCCGCCGGAAGTCTTCCCTTTGGACTGGATGAGCACGAGCGAGGGCTGGATGATTTGATACACCTGGGCCGAGTAGGCGGGTGCAGGCGTGGCGGAGGCCATGGCGTTTGCCACGGCCGTGTTGACATCCCCGGCGGTGAGCGGGGGCGCCGGCGGGAAGAGAACGTTATAGGCAAACAGGCCCAGCAGCGCGGCAACCGCCCCGGATGCAAACAGCAGGGCGCGCTTGAGGTTGAGGCGCAGGCGCTCCGCGCCCGGTGTTGCCACCGACTCGTTGGCGGGTGCACCGGCCGGCCGGTTCTTTTCCTTCAAAATGGAGGAAGCCATGAACTTCAGTATAGCAAGTTGTTCTTAAAATTGCGTTTAGAGACAGTATGTTTTTGGTAATTTTTAGTATATTAGTCCAATTTGTTCGAGCAGAATATGCACGCCGGGGCGCATCTGCGCGCCCCGGCGTGCATCCGACCGCTAACCGATCATCGAAATGCTATCTTCCGTTTGACGCCGCGCCCCGCTCAATGCCGGATGATCGGCAGGGAGATCGAGTAGGGCAGGTAGGTCGTCAGAACCGCCGCACTCACCTGGAGCTGGTTGGAGATGACTTCGAGCTTATACTCATAGCTCTTGCCCGCCTCCGCGCTCAAATCCAGGTAGGTATAGGCGGCGCCCAGCGGTTGCCCGAAGGCCAGCGGCGGGATGAGGCTGCTGTTGAGCTGGACGAACTCTCCGCCCGGTTCGCGCCGGTAGAGGTTGAACCCGGCTGTGGCGGCTTCGGAGACCGTCTCCCAGGAGAGGAGCACCCCGGCCGGGTCTTTGCTCGCCTTGAAGTAATTCAGGTTGGCCGCGGTGGGGATGAGGCGGTAGTTGATCGTCACGCTCTCCAGGACGGGGGTCTGCGCATCGTCGGTGGTGGAAAGGGTGACTTTGTACCGGATGTAGCGGCCATTGGGGCTGGCCACCGGGCTGTTGACATCCTGCCAGGCCGACCAGCTCGAACCGTCTGTCGAGGATTGCGTCTGGAAAGCGACGCTGGTCCCCGCGGGTTGTGTCACCTGTGTGTAGGTGAGCTCCGTCCAGTCAACCGTCTGGCCCGCATCTAAGACGCGTGAAGTGAAGGTGCAGGGCGAGGTGTAGGGCGAGGGCGTCATGCGCATCCAGTCCACCGAGAGGCTGTTGCTGTCGTTGTTCACATCACTGGCGATGAGTACCAGCGGGTCGGTGATGGTTGCGTTGTGCGTGGCCGCCAGAACCCCATCGATGTAGAACCGGATGGTGTTCGTTTCCCATTCAATCCGGTAGAGATGCGGTGCGTTGAGGTAGCTGCCCGAAATTGCCGTATCCCCCGCAGGCGAGCGAGCGTAGAGGGTTGTTGTCGTGTCGTAGGTGGAGAAAATCACCCACGGACCGTTGAAATTGATCGAATCCGTGAAGCCGACGTGCTGGAATGTATCGGCGGTGAACGTGGCGGTGAACTCGAGCACCCGGCCGGAGCTGTAAGCAGCGGTCGTACCGGCGTCGGCGCCGTTCACCACCAGCTGCCCGCCGGAGACTGTTGCCGTTCCGTTATCCCATTGCTGCCACGCCCACCCGTCGGGCAGGCCGGCACCATCGAACGCGTAATCGGCGACCGGGGCCAGGCGCACTTCACCTCCGCCGGTATCCGTCACCTGGCAGGTCCCGCTGCCGGCCGAGAAATCGGCCAGGGAGCTATCGACGAGCACGGCCAGCCCGGTGGTGAACTTCCAGGTCGCCGGGGCGGTGGGGTTCCCCAACAGGTCGGCCACCGTTGAGGTGACGGTAACGTTGTAGTCGGTGCCCACGTCTAGCGGCGAGGAAGGCGCGAGGCCGACCACGTTCCCGGCCAGCGTGAGCGTGGCAGCGACGTTCTGCGTGCTGCCCTGCTTGCGCAGGTACACCGAAGCGGAAGTCACCGTGGCTGGATCGAGCACCTCATCGAAAGTGATTGTGATTGCCTGAGTCCGCGGTACTTCGACGGCATCCGGGGCGGGGTCGCGCGCGGTGATCACCGGCCCGGTTGTATCCGGCACGGTCTCGAAGCTGAAGAAGACGTCCTGCACATCGGGCGTTATGCCCGGGTCGGCGGTGGCGAGCACAACGCTGTACTGGGCATAGCGCCCCCGCCCTGAGATCGGCAGCCCGCTGGCAGGGACGGCGACCCACTGCGACCAGCTGCCATCGGGCGTGGCGCTATCCCCGAAGCGGTAGCTGAACGCAAGACCCGAAGGAGAGCTGCTCGTCCAGGTGAGGGACTTCCAATAGACGGCTTCGCCCGCATCGAAAACCTGCGAGGTGAAGGTGCAAGGGCTGGCGTATGGGCTGAGCCTTGCCCAATCGAGGGCCAGCTTCTTCGTGTGGTCGGCAGCCCCGATGGTGAGGTCGCTGAAGGCCAGTTTGAGCGGCTCGGTGAAAGCTGCGGTGTGGGAAGCCACCGGGGTGAGCATATCATCAATGTAATACACGACCGATGCCTCGCCCCACACGATGCGAAAATGATGAGGCACTCCGGCCAGTTTCGAAGTTATCGTTTCGGTTGGCATCCCGTTCACCGCCGTGCGGGCAATGATTGCGCTTCCCGGAGAAGACCCCATGGAGAAGGCCGCCCAGTTCAGGTCCGCATCAAAGTCAATGGCGAACCCGGCATGGTTCAACACGTTGGGCTGGAGGGTGGCGACGAAGTCCAGCACACGGCCCGCGGTGTAGGCAGCCTCTGTGGCCAACAGCGCTTCGTCCAATTGAACGCTCCCTCCGCCCACCGTCACGCTCCCATCGCCGCCGGGCCAGAGGGAGGAAGTCCAACCTTCCGGCAGGGCGCTGCCGGAGAATTCCGCGCCGACCAGCGGCGGGAGGATGAGCTCGCCATCAACCATTTGGGCCACGTAAGCGCAGCTCGATTGCCCCGCGCCGAATTCCGAGGCGAGGTCGTCGCCCAGCGGCTTTACCGGCGTGGTGAACGAGGCGGGCGAGTCAGGCGGGTTGGGGTCGGCGGCCGTGTTGCTGCTCTCATCGGTGGAACTGACGCGGTAATAATAGGTCGTATTGGGGAGCAGGCCGGTGAGTTGAAGGGAGTGGTCGAGTGTGTAGGCGGCGTTGCTGATATTTAAATTCAGTGAATCCGGCGAAGTGCCGTAATCCACGCGCGAGGTGGCCGGCTCGTTTGTCGTCCAGGTGAGGGTGGCCGTGTCATACGTGGTTGCAGCCGCGCGATTGGAGATCACCGGGGGGGTGGTGTCGGCGCCGTAGCTGGCCTGGTAGCTGCCCGAAAGCGCATCGAAGGCGGCATATTGCACCCCCTTGATCGTTTCTATGGCATAAGACACCGGCGATCCATCGCGGTAGAGGGAAAGAAGCGGGCCCGAAGCGCTGAACCTGGGCAGCATGCCCCGCAGGCCGTTGGCGCCCGCGGCTCGAACAACCGAGAAGCTCAACTGGCCGGAATCCCAGGTGATCGCTCCAAAACTGGATGCATTGCGTCCATCAAGCCAGGTCGCCAGCTGGCGCGCGGAGATGAGCGGCACGCCCCTGGCCTGTGCGGAACGGATCAGGTCGGACAGGTTCCCTGGAACGCCGGAATCGGTGTGATTGTTTGCCGTAAAGACCCCGTAATAACCTTCGGAGCCAACGGCACGGTCGAGCAGCGTGTCGATTGTGTACGGGTAGGTCTGGCCGCTTTCGTCGGTCATCTGGGTGGGGGCCTGGTACACGTCAATGAGCGTACCGTCCGAAGAGGCGAAGCGCTGGGGCATGCCCGAGCCGGTGAAGAAACCGGGCCGGTCCAAGATCCATTCCGGCGGCCAGTAATAATAATCGGTGTCCAGGCGAATGCTGTTCTGGGCCTTCACCAGCGGCTGCGAGTCCCAATCGCTCCACACCACGCAATGCGTGCGCTCGCTGACGGGGGCGGCGAGCCCGGGGAATTTTTCTGCAAATGCCTGGAGCTGGGTGGTGTAGGCGGAAATGAGCGATGCGGGAGTGAAATTTTCGCAGCTTGTATCGATATGCGCGCCAATGTCGAAGCCCTCGGCAGAATAGCTCAAGGCTTCCGCCGAGCTTAGCAGGGAGTTGCTGGACAGGTAGAAGCTCGACCGCACGCACTCCCAGTCATCCACAGAGCAGCCCGCAGCGCTGATTCCTTTGAAATATTCCAGGGTGGCCGGGATATTGGTGCTGTTGTGGTCGTCGCTCGTCAGCACCACGGCGGCCCTTTCTCCGCGCGGCAGGTACCAGAAACGCGGCAGGGGAGCCTGGTCAAGGTTCATGGCGAGGATCATATTGGCCAGCAGGCGCTGCTGCTCATCGGCCTGCGGGATGGCGACTTTGCTCAGGTTAACCCAATCCGGCTGGATATCACCGCTCTTTGCGCCGTAGAACAGGTCGTCCGAGCGGATGGGGGTTTCACCGTCGCGCTCGTCGCCTGCCCAGGCGGGGTTGCCCTGGCGGGTATAGACCACCGAGCGGGCCAGGTCATAGGTGAAGGCCGCCGCATGCCCGCCGTTGGCCCCCACCTGGATGAGCGTCACGGCCGGGTACGAAGTGGGGGTGGTAGCATCCGAATACAGCGTAGCCAGCACGGTGGCGCCTGAGGCGGTGTAGCGGTCGGCCGCGCCGTGGAATTGAATCGTCTCCGAGACGATGCCGACCCCCGGGCCGGATGACGTATCCACCTTCAGATAGGCGTTCGAAAGGCTTCCCCCGGCTGAGGTCAGGCCGAGCAGAGAGGCCAGGTCGGCATCCGGCCGCATGGCGATCAGGTTCCCGCCTGCGGTCACCCAATCGCTCAACAGAGTTACCTGCGATGTGTCAAGCGCCATTTCGCCCAGGATTACCACCTGGTAATTTTGCAGCAAGGTCGAATTCACATGGGTGATATCTGTGACGTAGTATTCGTTCAGCCCTTCCGAAAGCAGGATTTCGCCATAATAGCGGCTGAAGGGGTTGGCGCCGCTCGCGATGACCAGGATCGGCCCGCCCGGACCGACATCCGGCGGAACCCCCTGGGTGGTGAAGCTCCAGGTGTAATCGGCTGCCATGGCATTCGCGTTCGTGTCCTTCACACCCGCATCTCCACCGGTGATGGTTGCAGTGTAGAGGGTGTTATACGCCAGGGCCGAGCCGGGCGTGAGGCTGGCGGTGTGGGTGGCGGCATTGTAGCTGACCGTTGCCGGCACAGGGGTGTTGGATGGGTCTTTCAGCGTAAACGTCGCGGTCGTGATCGTCGCGGCGTCCATGGCCTTGTTGAACCTGGCGCTGACGACCGCATTAGGCGCAATGCCGTTCGCCCCGCCGGCGGGGTTCACCCATTGGACGGCGGGCGGGACGGTATCGACGACCTGAACCGTGGCCGTACCGCTGATGGTGCCCGAGGTGGCGGTGACCGTGACGGATCCGGTGCTTTCCCCGGCGGTGTACAGGCCGGCCGGATTGATTGTGCCACCGCCGCTGACCGACCAGGTGATGGGCAATCCGTAAATCGGGTAATTATCGGCGTCATACCCCTGGGCGGTGAACTGCTGCGTGGCGCCGGTGAGGACATTGGCGCTTCCAGGCGAGACGGTGATGTGATCCAGCACCCCGGGCTGCGTGTAGTAATTGGCGGAGTTGGTTCCGCTAAATGCGCTCACCGGGGCCATGCGCCCGATGATGTTCCCGTTCTCCTCGGTAAAGACGTAATAACGCGTGGCGATTTCGGCTGCGCCGGTGAAGTCGACATACACTTTCTTGTCGGCCGGGTCGTAGGCGGCGCTCGAGATGTCGCTGTCATGTACGGCGCGGGCATAGGCGCAGGCATAATCCATCGAGACGAATTCCGGGTTGTATCCGGCGTCGGTGATGTTCGATCGAATGCCCTGGAGAATCGTGTTCCAGTCAGACTGGCTCATCCCGCTGATGAACGTGTACTCATGGCTGAAGAGCGTCGCAATGGCCATGCTGTCCAGCGGGCGTTTCAACCACTCGGTGCCGTCGGCGATGGCGGTTTGCACACCTGTGCGCCCATAGCCCAGCCATTCATAGCCGGTGATATCGCGGACTTCG
This sequence comes from Anaerolinea sp., assembly GCA_029975055.1. GTDB lineage: Bacteria > Chloroflexota > Anaerolineae > Anaerolineales > Anaerolineaceae > Anaerolinea. The sequence continues at coordinate 15,488 of JARKPU010000002.1, read as the reverse complement.
GTGATGCAGTTGAAGAATTTGTTGTTCAGTTCAGGGTGTCCCGGGATGGTCACGTAGTCGGCATAATAGACGGTTTCGCCTGCATCCATCGGGCCGGTCTCATACTTGCGGAACGGCCCGGCCTGCATCCATTGAGTCACCGCCGGCAGGTCTGCCGTCTCAGGCTGCCCCGGGTCCATCGTGGTGGAAATGTAGGTGGTTCCCCAGGTTTGCAGGCCGCCAAATGCATTGCTGCCGATTTCGTAGTAATGCGGGGTCACGTACTTGCCGATCGGGATGTTCCGGTCGTTGAACCAGGCCGTCGCCTCGGCGTAATTGGCGGCCATGACGGAATCGGAGAAATTCTGTTTATTGTTGTGATCGAAGTAGAAGAACCGGCCCAGATCGTTGTTAAAAGCGTGGATGGTGGTGGTGGCCTTGCCGCCGAGCACCAGCGCCGAAAGGTCGGCGGCTTCGGTTGCATCGATATCGTTGGTGAAGATGCCCGCCCACGGGACGAAGCCGTTATCGCTGGCGGTATGGATCCACCACAGCGGGCCGGAGGTATCGTCCATGCGCATGGTGACGAACGGCGGCAGTCCCTGCATGACGAACGGCTTGCGCGCCGCCCAGACGATGCTGCGCCAGAACAGGTCGTCGAGGCCGTAGAGCGGGCCTTTGACGGCGAATGAGATCCAATCATAGCTGCCGAACTGCACCGCGCGGCCCGCGCCGTAAGTCGTCACCGCCAGGAAGGGCTGCGAGCCGCTCGCGGCCAGGGCAGTCACATCACCGGGGAGGGTGATCCCGGCCAGCTTCATCTGGCCGGTGGTGATGGTCTGCCCATTGGTGTGGTTCTGGATGATGTAGTTGGATGCCGGGTTGCCAAAGGTCACGCCTGAACCGCTGACGACCCCGTTGTAGCCGAAGGTAAAGACGTCATTGATGAAGGCATACCGCCCGGTGCTGCCGTCGGCGGAAAGATTGTTATCGAAGTTGACCAGCCCCACCCCGCCGTTGACCGCCGCGGTGATATACCCCTGTTCGGTGGTATCGAGTAGCGCTCCGGCGGTATCCAGGCTGCGGTGTCCGATGACGATCGCCGCGTAGTTGAGCGTTGACGGGACAGGAGCCGTGGAAATATCCAGCACGGTGTAAGGCACACCGAAGTGATCCAGGTAGGGCTGAATGTAGTGGGTGAAATCGGCGTAATCCGCACTGGTTGAATTCACCAGCACCAGAGCCGTGGCTGATTGGGTCGCTTCGGCCTGGGCGGTGTGGAGAGGCACCCCCGGGAAGGCGATCAACCCCGTGACAAGCGCGCAAAGAATGACAGCCTGGAAGAGTCGGGCAACGGCGGTTTTCCTGGGCGTGTGTCGAAACATGGTCTGCTCCTTAATCGGGTAAATTCCTGGAAGGGCCCCAGGAAAACCATTCAGGTGTTGAGACTTCGATGCGGGACAGCCCGGAAGGTCGTACGATTAATAAAGATGATGCAAATAGAAGAACGACCGCCCCTGTGTCAACACCCCCGTCAGGCAGGTCGGTTTCGCAACTGGCTCCCTAAGAATCTTGGCTTACAGTGTGGCTTGCAAGCTGTGCGACCAGGCTCGATTCTTAGTTCACTGCCCCCTTGTATTCCACTGTTACCATTAATCAGGGATATCCATTATATTACCATAAGAATAGGCAGTTTTTATTAAGCAGTTTCGGTACAGCGATTCACTTGCATTACACTTTTTATGCTCGTTTTCCGCCAGTTCATGGTGAATTGCCCTGCGGGTTCACTGCATGGCCAGGGCTGCTGCCTGCTCGAGCGTCATCCGGCAGCCTTCTGCCTGAACATCGCGGCTGACTGCCTCGCCAAGTTCAAGGCGGGCCTCATTCAGAAAAGCCGCAAGCAGCGTATTTTCACTTTCAGAGGTGAAACGGCCTCCGGCGGACGCGAAGTGCGCAGCTACTGCGCCGGCTACCTGCAACGCGAGCATCGGGCGGCCTGCCCCGGCCGCTGTGGCGGCCAGCGCGGTGAGGATCTCTCCCAGGTGTGGACTGATCTGAGGCTGGTGTGCCCGTTTGAGCAGGGAAAGGAAACGGTTACGGGCGTCGGGGTAATCCTTTCGATGCAAGGCCAGCAACCCCGCCAGAAAGTACGTCTCGAACGGAAATATGCCGTGTTCTTCGCCGATGGCAAGGCTTGTTGAGAAGCACTCCCCCGCCTCTCCATGCTCCCCCTGTGCCAGGTGGATCCTGCCCAGGCTGTTCCACCCTTCCACAATGCCATCCCAGTGTTTGAGCTGCCGGTCGGTCGATAGCGCCTGTTCGAAGTAGAGCCTTGCCTGATCGTAAGAACGCCGGCGGAAATAGATGGAGCCGATGAAGCTGGATGACCTGGCGATGAAAAACTGGTCGCCCGTCTGTTGGAACAATCCCAGGCTGCGCTCAAGGGTCGAGAGAGCCAGGTCATCATTCGGTTCGTTGAATCCCAGGTGGAACGTGCTGAGGGCGATTCCTTCGATCTCATTCAACTTTTCGAAGATCCTCAAAGCCTGCCTGAAGAGCGCGCCGGCTGTGTCGGGGTCGCCATCGGCAAACTGAGCCAGCAGGCCCAGCCAGTTGAGCACAAATCCCAGGTCGCGCTCGCCTTCCTTCCCCAGGGCTGTGAAGATGGCCTTGCTTTCTTCAAGGAAGGCGTGGGCTTCGGCATATTCTCCGCGCAGCCAGCTTTGCCGCCCAATGTGGCCGAGCAGCCTGCCATACACCGCCTGGAAGCGCTCGACCCCCGGCAAGGTGCGCGCCCTTTCAAACCAGGCGCGGGCTTCGTTGAGATAATTGCGGATTTCCCAGGGCCAGCCCAGGGCGCAGAGCATGCGCAGTGCGGGGCCGGCCTGGCGGTCGCTCGCTGCCCAATCGAGCGCCGAGTGGATGTTCTCTTGCTCGAGATCGATTCGGTCAATCCATTCCGCCTGGAGCGGGCCGCGGATAGCCTGCTCGGCCTGTTCCATGAACGCGAGGAAATATGCCAGGTGGCAGTTCCTTGCTTCGCGCTCGAGCGACATCTCGCGCAGGGCGTTTTGCGCATATTGGCGGATGGTTACCAGGAAGTTGAACCGTGCTTCGCCATGGCCGTCAAAACTGCGCTGTAAAAGAGATTTATCGGAAAGAGAAATGACCAACTCCGCGATTGATTGATGCTCGAACAGGCAGCCAAGCGCAGCATCGGCGGCTTTTAATGAGAACCCGCCCGAAAACACAGAGAGGCACGCGAACAGCTTCTGTTCGTCCGCCGAAAGCTGCGAGTAGCTCCAGCCGATGGCCTGGTTGAGGGTCTTTTGGCGCCCCGAGACTGCCCGCATGCCGTTGGCTGAAAGCACAAGCGCATCGGTCAGCTGCTCGAGCAGCGCCTGTGGAGCCATGACGCGCATGCGCGCGGCGATGATCTCGATGGCCAGGGGCAGGCCATCCAGCCTGGAACAAATGGAAGCAACCGCCTGATAGTTCCCTGAAGTGATCTTGAATTCCGAGTGGACGGCGCGCGCCCGTTCTTCGAAGAGCTTCACGGCGGGCGGGGTCGGCCCGGCGGAAGGCTCCTCCGCCGGGTTCTTGCCGGGCAGGCTCAGAGCGGGGATGGCATAAACCCATTCGCCTGGGCAGCGCAGCGCCTCGCGGCTGGTGGCAAGGATTTTCACACCCGGGCAGGCGGTCAACAGGCTGGATGCGAAGCCGGCTGCTGCATGGATCACGTGCTCGCAGTTATCCAACACCAGCAGCACTTGCCTTTCTGCCAGTGTTTCGATCAACCGGGTTTCGAGCGGGGTATGCGCGTCTTCCACCAACCCCAATGCCTGGAACACTGCGCAAGGCAGCTGGGCGGGGTTATCAATGAACTCCAGGGTGATGAAGAAGGCACCGCCATGGAAGCCGGCTTCGAGCATGCGCGCTGCCTCCAAAGCCAGGCGGGTTTTGCCGATACCGGGCGGGCCGATGATGCTGAGGAGCCGGATCTTCGCATCCCGTAGATGCGCGCAGACGGCTTCGATCTCCTTTTCACGGCCCACCAGCGAAGTGACGGACGCGGGCAGGCTGCGCCTTGCCAACGTGGGGGCATCTCGCCAGGGGGCTTCTACGACGGTTTCAACCGGGGCAGAATGCCAGTCTCCGCGCGCAAAGAGGAGGAATTTTGCACGCTCGAGGGGTGGGATTTCGAGGATTTCCGCCAGCTTGACGGCTATCTGCGCGGATGGGCGGCGCTCTTCGGCTTCGATTTTGCGAATCGTGGCAGTTGAATATCCTACGCGCCGGGCCAGCTCCTTTTGGGTAAGGTCCAATGTCTTTCGGCGATGTGCCAGCCATTCTCCAAACGCGCGTTGCTTTAGCATCCCTGGCGGCTTCCTTTTATCCTATTAATTTTACCAAAATTGTCACACTTTTTGTAGCGATAGTAGTGACCAATGCGGGCGGTGGTTTACGTAAGATGATCTAGCGAGGCGAATGGTCTGATACCGGTTCATAAATCGATTGACCTGGAGGTTGACATGAAGAGTCGCAATCCATTCCATATCTGGGCGCTGGCCGCCATCATCCTGTCGCTGGTGCTTGGCGCGTGCAGCCCGACTGCGGCGAAGAAATTCCCCACCGGCAAGTTCAGCCTGTCGAGTGACCAAAATAAGGAGTATGAGTTCAAGGAAGACCTTTCTTGGGCTTATTACGAGGGCGGGTTGATGGCGGCGAAAGGCACGTACCGCGTTGAGGGGAATTCCTGGATCGAGCAAGGCACCGATGAATGCCCCTTCGAAGGCAAGTACACCTGGTCGTATGACGGCAAGAACCTGACTTTCAAGCTCGACGGATCAGATAGCTGTGCGCCCAGGCGGGCAGCTACCGACGGTCAGACGTTTGTGCTGAAGCCCTGAACCGGGGTTCCATTCGGCTGGGGATAATGCTGCAATTCTTTAACAAATTGTGGGGCAAGCCCCACAATTTGTGGAAATCGATGCATCGGATCGCATGGGGGAATTGGACGCAACCGGCCGGGAGCGGTGGTCGGAACGCAGGCCTGCCGCCCCCGGCTGAGGGCCGGAACCACAGACTCTGCTACGGAGGAAGACTGCATGGCAAAACCACCTTTGGCTGTGATCGTTCAGCCCGATGCCGCGCCTGAGCTCGCTGCTTTTGGCAACCGGTTGAGCGTGTTCCTCGCGGGTGAACAAACCGGCGGAACGCTGGCCTTGATGCTGGAGTGGTCGCCCCCAGGGGGAGGGCCGCCGTTTCACGTCCACGAGCGCGAGGATGAAATCTTCATCGTACTCGAAGGGCAAATCAGCTACTGTGTCGGCGGGCAGTGGAGCGAAGTGCGCCCCGGAGGGGTGATATTCCTGCCTAAAGGCACTCCCCATACCTACCGGAATGACGGCCCCACCCCGGCCCGGCATTGGATTATCACCACACCGGCGGGTTTTGAGCGGTTCTTCGCCGAATGCGCGGCCGAGTTCGCCCGCACCGGCCGGCCTGAAGCGGAGAGGATCGCCGAAATCCATCAGCATCACGGGATCTCTCTGTTGGAAGCTCCCTCGAGCCGCTAGCCGGTCGGCGACCCTTCTTACGCCAGCCAGTCCATCTGGCGCGCCGCGGGATGGGATATAATTCCATCACCGCAGTATGCAGACGATTACCAGTTCCAAAAACCTCATCTCCGCGACGTACGACGCCGCCTTCCTGGCGATGGGCATCTCCATGGCATCCCTGGGACCCACCCTGCCGGGCCTGGCCGGACAGGTGGGAGCCACGCTCGGAACGATCGGGGTGCTCTTTTCGGCGCGCTCGCTGGGCAGCCTGGTCGGTTCGGTGGGCGGCGGCGAGATCTACGATCGCGCCCCCGGCCACCCGGTGATGGCGTTGATGATCGTCCTCATGGCAGGCCTGACCGCCCTGACCCCTTACCTCCCGCTCCTCTGGCTGCTCACGGGCGCCATGTTCCTCATCGGCGCGGTGCAGGGCCTGCTGAACATCGGCGGCAATGCGCTGATCATGTGGCTGCACGGCGACCGGGTCGGCCCGTATATGAGCGCCCTGCACCTGTGCTTTGGGGTCGGCACCTTCCTCACGCCGGTGATCATCGCCCAGTTCGTCACCCGGCCGGGCGGGCTGACCTCCACCTACCTGCTGCTGGCTGTGATCATCCTGCCCACGGCGCTGCTGGCTTTTTTGCCCAGCCCCCCGCCGCCGCACGCCTCGAGCCGCAAAGACGGCGGCAGGCTCAATTTGCGTCTGATTATTCTGATCAGCCTGGTTTTTGCCTGTTATAACGGCGCTTCACAGGCCTACGGCGGGTGGGTTTATACGTATGCGACCGAAATGAAGCTGGCCGATGCCACCATGGCGGCTTACCTGACCTCGGTCTTCTGGGGCGCGCTCACCCTGGGCAGGGTGGCGGCCATCCCCCTGGCGCTGCGTTTCAGCCCCAGGGCCATCCTGCGAGCCGATTTTGCCGGGGCGCTGCTCAGCCTGCTGGCGCTGCTCGCCTGGCCGCGCTCGCTGGCGGCAGTGGTGGTCACCTCGGCCGGGTTTGGGTTCGCTCTGGCGTCTATTTATCCGACCACGATGGTGCTTTCGGGCCAGTTGATGACGCTCTCCGGGCGCGTGACGGGGCTGTTTTCCATCGGGCAAAGCCTGGGGGTGATGCTCATCCCCTGGTTGATCGGCCATTTCTTCGAGTCCAGCGGGCCGCGCTCGATGGCGGTGATTCTGCTGGCGGATATGGCCTTTGCGCTGGTGGTGCTGGCGCTGCTTGGGGGGCGGCCAGCTCCTGAGACGACTGCAGAAAAAGCCGCCCAGGGTTGATGTAACCTGTCGCGCACGCATCACCCGCGGGGCGGGTCGCCGGTGCGGTAGGCGGTTTCGACCGTGCCGCCCGGCAGGAAATTCGCTTCGACATAGCGCAATGCCTGAGCGCGGTCTTCCTTGCCGCCCGGCGAGAGGCAGATTTGATCGTAGTACAGGGCCAGGTCGGTGAGGATGCGCTCGGAGCGGTAATAAGCCAGGGCATACGGGTCTGCATCGGCAGGCCCGTACCCGGCATAGAACAGCGCTTCTTCGGCGGCAGCGCCACCCGCGATGAAGCCCTGCCCGCCGCCGATGAACATCAAATCGCGTTCTCTGGGGGCAAAGATCGGCTCGTCCCAATCGACGATATAGAACCCCCTGCCTGGCTCGATGAGCAGGTTCCCGGCGTGCAGGTCGGAATGGCAAAGCACGCATGGCAGCGGCCGGGCCTGGAGGAGCGCGGCGTACTTTTCGGCGCGCCGCACCAGGTCTATCACCACCGCCCGGTTCGCGCGGAGAACCTCCGCCAGGCGGGCGGCAAGGGCGTCGCCGAAGCGTTCCCTTTCAGCTAACCGGCCCAGGATGTCCTCCACCGCCTGCCGGTAACGCGGCGAGAAGGTCTCTCTGCGGATGCGCGCCGCAAGCCCGGCGGGCAGCCGGAGCGAATGAATGCGCCTGAGCGCCGCACCGAACACCGCCCATTGGGAGGCGCTCAATTCGGTCTCATACCCGTCGCGGCCTTCGATGAAAGGGTAAAGGATGGCGGCGTACTCGCCCAGCCGGGCCCACGGCCTGGCGCTCCGGGCAGGCAGGGGGGCGAGGATCGGCTCGACGCCGTTTTCCAGCAGGAATACGGGCAGCAGCACCGAAGTCTCGTCAAAGGCTCCGCGCCGCAGCTTGAGGAAATACGGCCTGCCATCCACCGCCGTCACCCGGTAGACGGCGGTGTTGAGGTCGGCCCCGAGCGGCAGAAAGGCTGCTTGGGCGGCCGCCAGCCCAAATTCACGCCCCAGGCAGGCGATGAGGTCAGCTTCGCTAAGGTCGGGCCTTTCGAGCATGCTGGAATCTTAGCGCGTTTCCTGAAATTGAGGGTAATTTGGGTAAAAAAGGAGGCAAAGTGTCAGTCAAATGTCAGCGAGGATTCTTATACTGATGTCAGATCAAATTTACCGGTTCTTTTAAGGGTAATTCTTCGAAACCGAGGTCAAGTGCGTAGGTCAGGGGAACGCATTTGATTAACAAAGCCCATTCAACGAATGGGCTTTGTTAATTCTATTTTCTGCTGAAACCAACTTTCGCTCAGCGTTCGATCGGCAGGCCGGCGGCTGCCCAGGCGTTCATGCCGCCCGCCAGCTGCCAGATGTTGGTGTAACCCAGCTTGACCAGCTCCTTCGCGGCGGTGGTGGACATGGACCCGCTGCGGCAGTAGAGGATGATTTTCGCGTCCTTGTCGCCCGGCAGCATATCCAGGTTATGGGTGATCGTGTCGTACGGGATCGAGAGGTCGGTCTCGGGCAGATTGCCCTCGAAGGGGATATGCACATTGATGAGGGTGAAGTCCTTGTTCTCCATCTGCTTTTGCAGCCCGGCCACCGAAAGATCGCGGTAAGAGCCGCCATCCACTTTCACAAGCGTGCCTTCCTCTTCCGGGGCTGTTCCCTTGTTCGCCTGGCAGGCCGCAGAAAGCAGCGCAACTGCCAGCATGAAAACCGTTAATATGATCGTTTTCCTCATGGGTTCTTCTTTCTTCTGAATTGGTTGAAGCCTTGCGATTATACCAGCAACCTGCAGGGGTTTCACCCTGGCACAGGCTGGCCGGGCGCGTTACAATGGCGTGTATTGGCGCCCCGGCGGTGCCGGGCTTTTATCCGTTCGGTTTGAGGAGGTTGAAATGGTTATCGATCCGGTTTGCGGCATGGAAGTGGACCCCAAGACGGCGGCAGGCAGCTCCGTTTATCAAGGGCAGACCTATTATTTCTGTTCGATGGGCTGTAAGAAGGATTTCGACCACGATCCCGAAAAATACCTTGCCAGACCCGCCGGCAGCCCGGCTCATTGAGTCTGCGTGGGAGGAACGACATCGACGTGAACAACGAACGGGAAGCAGAAGCCGCGCGCACGCTTCAGCACTCGCACGAGTTTAACTTCGACAGCGCGCGCAACGAGCGGAACACGCGCTGGGTGGTGATCCTCACCGCGGCGATGATGACCGGCGAGATCATCGGCGGCTGGGTTTTTCATTCCATGGCGCTCATGGCCGACGGCTTCCATATGGGCTCGCATACCTTTGCGCTTGGAATCACCCTGCTGGCTTACTGGTACGCGCGGCGGAATGCGCGCAATCCCGAGTTTTCCTTTGGCACAGGGAAGGTTTACGACCTGGGCGGTTACACCAGCGCCATCCTCTTGCTGGTGGTGGCGCTCCTCATGGCGGCCGGGTCGGTGGAGCGCTTTCTCAACCCGGTCGAGATCCAGTTCAACGAGGCCATCGCGGTGGCGTGCGTCGGCCTGGGGGTGAACCTTGCCAGCGCGTGGATCTTGCGCGACCGGCACGGCCACCCCGGCGAGGCCGCCGAACACGGCCACGACCACGCCCACCGCGACCACAATATCAAATCGGCTTACCTGCACGTTCTGGCCGATGCGCTCACCTCGGTGCTGGCCATCTCGGCGCTCCTGCTGGGCAAGCTGTTCGGCTGGGTGTGGATGGACCCGGTGATGGGTGTGGTTGGCTCGGTTGTGATCACGCGCTGGTCGATTGGGCTGATGAAAGATACCAGCGGGGTGCTGTTGGACAAGCAGCCGGATTCCTCCCTGCTGCGGCAGGTGCGCGAGCGCCTGGAGGCCGACCCCGGCACGCGGCTGGCCGACCTGCACGTGTGGGAAGTGGCCCCTGGCCGGTTTGCGCTCATCGCGTCCATCCAGGCGGCATCGCCGCGGCCCGCAGGCGAATATAAGCAGATGCTGGCCGATTGTGAAGTCTTGGATCACGTCACGATCGAGGTCAACCCGCCCTGAGGCTAAAAAAAGCGCTCGTTGCACAATCGTCGGAATTTCGCTCCACCCCTAGTAATTCGGATAGGTTTATCCTATAATCTTGAGTGAAGGATTGCTGGTTTCTTTCTCATACCCATTGAAATACCGTTAATTGAATATTGTTAAGCCGGGGGAAGTAAGGTTCTGTGAGCCACCTGCCAGGAGGGATCGAAAGGTGGGCGCATCCAGGGCTGACGGCCAAACAAAGGATGTCCTGTAGCAGCGAGCGGAGCTTCGCTGACGAGCCATCGCGCCCTGCTCTCGTGGTTCATGTGATCCAGATCGATCGGCAAGCCAGGGGCTTTCCGCTGGCGGCCATTTTGAATTGTGGCTGATCCATTCTGTCCAAACCGTTTCGCTACCGGGGGTGTACTCATGAAGATCACGAGACTGGTTCGCCGGCCTGGAATTTTCCGGCTGTTCATCGTCTGCCTGCTCGTCGCGGCGGCGCTCGCCCCGGCCCAGGCGGTGCGCGCCGATGACAACCCGTGGACGGCCACTGGGAATATGCCGGCGGTCAAAGCGTCCTTCAGCGGGGTGGTGCTCAACAACGGCAAGGTGCTCACGGCCGGAGGCACTGGCTCCGGGACGAATTACCTGCGGACGGCCGAGCTGTATGACCCCTCGGCGGGAACCTGGGCCGCGACCGGTTCGATGAGCCTCAGCGGGTACCGGATGGATTTCGCCATGTCGCTCTTGAGCGACGGGCGCGCGCTGGCGGTGGGCGGCGTCTATAACGGCGCGGCCAGCAGCTCGGTCGAGATCTACGACCCCGGCGCCGGCACCTGGACGGCGGCCGCCAGCATCCCCACGGCAACGGCCTATGAGACGGCGACCTTGTTGAACAACCAGCTCGTGCTGGTTGCGGGTGGGACGAACAATAAGGATTTCTCGCTGAACACCTCCTACCTGTATAACGCATCTGCCAACAGCTGGTCTTCGGCGGGGGTGATGAACAGCGCGCGCCGCAACCACACCGCCACGCTCCTCTCGGACGGGAAAGTGCTGGTGGCGGGCGGGTCGGCCACCGACGGCACCTCTGCGCTGGCGAGCATCGACCTGTACGATCCTTCCACCGGCTGGGCGGCGGCGGGCGGGTTGAACCCGATGTCCAGCGCGCGCCACAGCCACACCGCCACCCGCCTGGCCGACGGCCGGGTGCTGGTGGCCGGCGGGACGGCGAACATCAGCACGGCCATTGGCACTGCGGAGGTGTATGACCCGGCCACCGGCAACTGGTCTTCGGCTGGGACGCTGGTGACCGCACGCTACGGCCACGCGGCCGTGCTGCTGGGCGATGGCAAGGTGCTGGTGGTGGGCGGCACCGACGGCGACAACCCGCTCAGTTCCGCCGAGTTGTATGACCCGGCGATGAATTCGTGGACGGCAGTGGCGTACCCCATGTCTACGGCCCGCATGGGGCATGCCGCCTTCATGCTTGGGAATGGCAAAGTGCTGGTGGCGGGCGGGTCGGATGGCTCGAGCATCTTGCGCTCAGCTGAGTTGTATTACGCCGATCCGAGGCTGCCGCAGACGATCACCGTCACCACCCCGCCGCCGGCCAGCGCGGTCTACCAGGGCAGCTTCAGCGTGGCCGCTACGGCCAGCTCAGGCCTGCCGGTGACTTACTCCAGCGGAAGCCCAAGCGTGTGCACCAACGTTGGGGCCACCTTCACCATGGCGAGCGGCACCGGCACGTGCGTCGTGCAGTTCGACCAGCCCGGCGACGCCACCTATGCCCCTGCCCCGCGTGTGACTCAAAATGTGACGGCCACCAAGGCCAGCCAGTCGATCAGCGTCACCACATCTGCACCGGCTTCGGCGGTGTATAACACCCAGTTCACGGTGGCCGCAACGGCCTCCTCCGGCCTGGCGGTTGCCTACGGCAATTCGGGCGTGTGCAGCCGCTCTGGGGCGGTCTATACCATGACGAGCGGCACGGGCGACTGCACCGTGACGTATAACCAGCCCGGCGACGCAAACTACGCGGCCGCCCCGCAGGTGACCGAGACGACGCACGCCGCAAAGGCGAGCCAGACCATCACCGTCACCACGCACGCCCCTTCCAGCGCCACCTATAACACCAGCTTCGGCGTGGCGGCCACGGCCAGCTCGGGCCTGGCGGTGGCTTATTCCAGCGGTAACACGGGCGTCTGCACCGCTTCGGGCGCCACCTTCAGCATGGTGAGCGGCACGGGAAGCTGCCCGGTGCGGTTCGACCAGGCCGGGAACGCCAACTACGAGGCCGCCGCGCAGGTGACCGAATACACCAATGCGCAGAAAGCCGCTCAGAGCATCTCGGTGAGCACGCCCGCTCCGAGCCAGGCGGCTTACAATGCTCACTTCACCGTGGCGGCCACGGCCCCCGGCGGCGCGGTCGCCTATTCCAGCTCGGGCGTCTGCACCAACACAGGGCCGGAATACACCATGACCGGCGCTTCGGGAACCTGCACGGTGATCTACAACCAACCCGGCAACGAGAATTACGCAGCGGCCCCGCAGGTGACCAACTCGGTGACCGCAATCAAAGCCGACCAGACCATCACGGTGACAAGCGGCGCGCCCCCCAGTAAAACCTACAACACCAGCTTCACGGTGGCGGCCAGCGCGCCGGGCGGCGCGGTCACCTATTCCAGTTCAGGGGCGTGCACCAACACGGGCGCCACCTTCACCATGACGAGCGGCACAGGCACCTGCTCGGTGATCTACAACCAATCCGGGAATGCCAATTACAACCCTGCGCCGCAAATCACCGAGAGCACTACGGCCACCAAGGCCAGCCAGACGATCACGGTGACGACGCAGGCCCCCGATTCGGCCGTTTACGGCACGAGTTTCAGCGTGGCGGCCACGGCCCCCGGCGGCGCGGTGACGTATTCCAGCGGCAGCCCTGGCGTGTGCAGCGTGACGGGCGCCACCTTCACCATGACCAGCGGCACGGGCACCTGCGTGGTGCAGTATGACCAGGCCGGGAATGATAATTACGCCCCGGCTCCGCGCGTCACCAAAAATGTGACCGCGCTCCGGGCTTCCCAGAGCATCACCATCACATCCCACGCGCCTGCGAGCCAGGTCTATAACACCAACTTTAGCGTGGCGGCCACGGCCCCCGGCGGCGCGGTGACGTATTCCAGCGGCAGTCCGGGCGTATGCAGCGTCACGGGTGCCACCTTCACCATGCTGAGCGGCACGGGCACCTGCACGGTGCAATATGACCAGGCCGGCAATTCCAATTACGCCCCGGCTACGCGCCTAACCGAGGATGTGACCGCCGCGAAGGCCGCCCAGACGATTTACTTCGACCCGCTGCCGGACCGCATCGTCACCGACCCCGATTTCACCGTCACTGCCACCGCCAGCTCGGGGTTGGCGGTGACATTCAGCGTGGGCGCGGGCGATCAATGCACCATCGCGGGCAGCACGGTTCACCTCACCGCGGTGGGGAGCTGCACGGTGACGGCCAGCCAGCCCGGCAACGCCAATTACCTCGCGGCTGCGCCGGTGAGCCAGACGTTCGACATCCTTACCAACAAGACTCACCAGACCATCACCTTTGACCCCCTGCCGGATAAGACCTACCTCGACCCCGATTTCACCGTGAGCGCCACGGCCAGTTCGGGCCTGACGGTGACGTTCAGCGCCGGGGCAGGCAGCCAGTGCACGGTGAGCGGCAACACCGTCCACCTCACCGGGGCAGGGAGCTGCACGGTCATCGCCAGCCAGGCCGGGAATGACGAATTCCTGGAGGCCGAGCCGGTTGCGCGCACCTTCTCGATTGCCAAATACACGGCGGCGGTCAACATCAGCGGCACGAGCGTGCGCTATGACGGCCTGCCCAAAGCGGTGAATGTGACGACCACCCCGTCCGGGCTGGCGGTGGAAGTTACCTACGAGGGCACGGGCGGAACCGTCTATGCCCGCACAACCACCCCGCCGACCGAGGTGGGCACCTACGCGGTCAGTGTAGTTATCAACGAGGCCAATTACCAGGGCTCGGCTGCCGCCACGCTCACCATCTTGCCGCCGCTCCGGTACGTGTACATCCCGGTCATCATCAAACCATGAGCCTGCGCGGCTGAACACAGCCCGCATAAAAAAACGCGCTCTCCCCGTCCGTTTGCTTCGCGGGGAGAGCGCCGTTTCTGGCCGGGCGGTTCGCGCCGCCGGGGGGACTTCAGTGGAGGAAAACCGCAGCTAAGTAGATGCGAATGGGGTCGATCACCAGCTCGCCGGAGGCCTGGCCCTGGTGATCACGGTCGTCGATCACGGCGTCCACCGCGTACCTGCCGATGTAGTAGGGCGCTTCGGTGGAAGGCCCGTAAACCGTCCCGTTGATGCCGGTGTAGGTGACGATCACCGCCAGCCCGGGCACTTCCGGTACGGCGGTGACGGGCTTGGGCTGGCCGTCAATGACCCAGTACAGGCCGCTGAGGGTGATGGCAACCGTCTTTTTGAGAATGGTGATCCCACGGGTGACCGGCGCGGCGGGGAGGTAATTGTCGTCGCCGTTTTGCTCGGCGGTGAGCGTGCAGGTTCCGGCGTGGTTGATGTGCACCAGGCCGCCGCTGAGATCGCATGGGTCACTCGCGCCCAGGCTCAGGCTGACGGGCAGGCCGGAGGTGGAGGACGCGCTGACGGCAAAATCGGCGTCGCCAAAGGTGTGGGTGGTCTCGAACGCCCCGAAGCTGATCGTCTGGCCGATCCGCTCCGCCAGAACCTGGGTGGATTTGCCCGGCGCGGGGTTGTAGTTTGCGTCACCGGGCTGGCTGAACTGCACCAGGCAGGTGCCGGTGCCGCTGGTCATGGTGAAGGTGTTGCCCGCCGCGCTGCACACGCCCGGGCTGCCGCTGCTGTAGCTCACCGCCAGCCCCGAGCTGGCCGTGGCTGCCACCGCGAACTGCGAGTTGTAACCCGCCGAAGCGGGCGCATCCTGGGTGATGGTGATGGCCTGGTCGATCTTCTGCGCGTTGACTGTTTGTGAAACCTGCAGGGCGGCGGAGTAGTTTTCGTTGCCCGGCTGGTCGAACTGCACGCTGCACACGCCGGTGCCGCTCGTCATGGTGAAGGTGGCGCCCACGTTGGTGCATACGCCCGGGCTGCCGCTGGAATAGGTTACCGGCAGGCCCGAACTGGCCGCGGCCGCCACCGTGAAGGTGGATTGGTACGCGGCATTTGGCGGGGCGCTCGTCTGCACCGAAATGGTCTGGTTGGCCTTGACGGCCGTCACCTCTTCGCTGACCTGCGGGGCGGGGTGGTAATTGGCGCTGCCGGGTTGATCGTAGAGGACGATGCAGGTGCCGGTGCCTTTCAACAGGGTGAAATCGGCCCCGCTGTTGGAGCAGACTGCCGGGCTGCCGCTGGAATAGGTCACCGCCCCGGCGGGGGCCGTGGCCGCCACGCTGAAGTGCGCGCCGAACACCGCCGTGGGCGGGGCGTGCGTGGTGATGCTGATGGCCTGGCTGGCTTTTTGGGCGCTCACGCTCTCCGTAAGCTGCGGGGCGGGGTTGTAATTGGCGGTTCCGGGCTGGTCATAGTTCACCGTGCAGGTGCCGGTGCCGCTTGTCATGGTGAAATCGGCCCCTGAGTTGGTGCACGCGCCCGCGCTGGAATAACTCACCGCCAGCCCCGAGCTGGCCGAGGCCGCCACGCTGAAG
>JARKPU010000046.1 GCA_029975055.1 Anaerolinea sp. | reverse complement strand
CTGCTCAAAGGTGTGGCTCACTTTACCGAGCTGGCTGGTCATCAGCTGCCGCATCTGCTCCACCGGGTGCAGCAGCAGAATAAAACTGTTGCCTTGCGCCTCGACAATCGGTTTTAAGGTGATCACCGCATCGACAAACTGATGCTGACTTTCAAAGGTGACTTCGACGTGATTCAGGCCACGGGCGTGTTTGATGGCGCGGCGCAGCAGCGCCGGGAGGGTCACCAGATCGGCGATATTTTTCCCCTGGCTGGCCTGAGCATCAAGATGCAGCAGTCTCGCCGCCTGAACATTGAGAAACTGCAGCACGCCCTGTTCGTTCCACGCCATCACCCCATCGTCCATGCTCTCCAGCAGGCCGTACATCTGATTGAGGTGACGGTTAGATTCCGCCAGCAGGCTGTCGGTAAGCAGGGAGTTACCCACCTCGCGGGCGATGGCCAGCGTCAGGGAGAGGTCGGCGCTGGACTGGTACTCGACCAGACAGCAAAGCGAGATAGAGCCGAACAGCCGCCCGTGGTTATCAAACACCGGCGTCGAGCAAAAACTCCATGGCTGTAGCGCCTGCTTAAAATGCCGATCGCCGGCGGTGTTGATCGGCTGGCCCTGCATCGCGGCCAGCGACAGCGCGCAGGTGCCGATAATGCTCTCCGCACAATAGCTGCCGTCGCGAAATCCCAGGGCAGCCAGCTGGGCCAGGGTTTGCGGCTCGCCGCAACGGCTCAGGATGCAGGCAGACTCATCAAGAATAAACAGCGCGCAGGGGCGGCCGTCCATAAACTCCCAGGCGTCTTCCAGCGCCGCCTGGCCGATGGTCAGCAGCGCGGTTTTACGCCGACAGATGGAGTCGAAGGTCAGGCCCTGGGCCTGGTGCGGCGTTTGCCAGGTTTCGCGCTGCATAAACTTGCTGCAGCGGTGCCATGACTGGGCGATGACGGAAGAGACCACCTTCCCGGTTTCCTGAGTCTGAACAGTCATATCCTTTTCCGCGTTGTACCATAGAGAACCCCTCCGGCAGCGACTGCCGGAGGGGAGAAAGAAAAACCGCTGACCTGGGCCAGCGGTTTAGCCACCGCGAATTAACGCGCCAGCCACTGCTGGCCTAACAGATCGGCGGTGAGGATAGCGGCATGGACGCTCTCCGGGGTCACCGCAAACGGCATATTATGGATGGTTTCCCCTTCCGCGCAGGTGGCTTTCGCCACCGCGGCGATTTTCTCGTCGATCCCCTCTTTGACGCCCATCTGCGCGAGCGTCACCGGCAGGCCGACGCGCTGGCAGAAGCCCAGCACCGTTTCAATCTCGTCCATCGGGCTGTTCTGTAGCACCAGCTGCGCCAGGGTACCGAAGGCCACTTTCTCACCGTGATACAGATGGTGGCACTCTTCAAGAATGGTGAAACCGTTGTGGATTGCGTGGGCGGCGGCCAGGCCACTGCTTTCAAAGCCAATGCCGCTGAGGTAAGTGTTCGCCTCGATGATGCGCTCCAGCGCTTCGGTCACTACCCCGGCCTGCGCCGCCAGACGGGCCTTTTCGCCCTCCGCCAGCAGCGTATCATAGCACAGGCGCGCCAGGCTCAGCGCCGCCACGGTGGACTGCCCGCCCGCCATGCTGATCGCCCGAGCGTCATAACAGGCTTTCGCTTCAAACCAGGTCGCGAGCGCATCGCCCATCCCGGCCACCAGCAGACGTACCGGCGCTTTGGCAATAATTGCGGTATCCATCACCACCATATCCGGGTTTTTCGGGTAGATCAGATACTCTTCAAACTCACCCGCTTCGGTATAGATAACGGACAGCGCGCTGGTTGGCGCATCGG
>JARKPU010000039.1 GCA_029975055.1 Anaerolinea sp. | reverse complement strand
TGCGGTCCAAAGCGACCGCACCCTGCGCGGTGAGCGCACCCTCTTGAACCGGTGCGGTCCAAAGCGACCGCACCCTACGCGGTGAGCGTACTCGACAGGCAGACCCCCTGCCCAAAGGGCCAGGTTGGGGGAACCGCCTTCAGCATGAAAGGGTGATGGATTACGGCTGGAACAACCACATCACCGGGATGCCCGAGGCGAGGCTGTCTTTGACCAGTTCGGGGATTTCGCCCGCGGGTTGGATCGTCAGCTCGGCCTCGATCCCCACCTTGAGCAGGTCGGGGATGACGGTTTTGGCCAGCGAAGCGAGGCGTTCGTTGCCTTCCGGCACGAAGAACATCGCCCCAAAGCCCTGCCCGTAGCTGGATTCGCGCATCAAGGAGAGGGTGCGGTTGGGGCTGTAGGGGTAATTGCGCGCGTCCAGCGGAGCTTCCGAGCCCATGCCATACGCCTTCAGCACCACGCCTTCCACGCCGAACACGTTCACCAGGTAATCCTGCCAGGGGGCCGCGTAGAGGACGGCCTCCTTCCCGCCGGGTTGATCCATGAAACCGCCCGCCAGGGTGATGTAAAGCTCATTGGTAGGCGCCGGGGGCACCACCTGCGCGGGCACGCCCTCCGAATCGACGGCGCTCTGCGTCTGGTTCATCCAATCCCAGAGGTTGAAGGCTTCGAGGATCGGGCGGATCGTATCGGCCTGCTGGGGCACGCGCATGGGGATGCCCTGGATATCCACCAGGCGGTTATCGGGGGCGGTGTACAGGTATTGCCCGGCCTGCAGCTCGATGGGTTCGGCCGTCTGAGTGTAATTGCCCAATTCGCGCAGCGGGGTGATCACCACCGCACCATCGAGGGCGAGGTAGAGCGAAATTTGCTGCTCGGGCAGGTATGTGACCGAAAGGGCGGTGAACCTGTGCTCGGCCACGCCGCTGGAGGTGATCACAATGTGCCCGCTGCAGTTGTTATATAAGGCGCTGCCGGCTTCCACACAAGAGGTGTTGCCCCCGGCGAACGTTCCCGGCTGGCAGGCCGATTTTTTCAACGTGCTGGCCTTGAAGATGAAGATGTGGCACACGCCGGAGGCCGCGGTGCCTTCCACCAGGGCCACGCCGGTGCTATCGGTAGAAGTCTGCGAGCCTTCGGGGAAGGGGTGGAAGCCCGTGTCGAGCAATTCCGGCAGCGGAGCCCCCGTGCCCAAGAAAACGCGGCTGGTGAAGTTGCGTATCTCGAAGCTGATGCCGGGGGTGGGTGTGGGGGGCGGCGGGTTCGTGGCGGTTGGGGCGGGCGTCTGGGTCGCCTCGGGCGGTTTGGTGGCCGCCGGGGTGGTGGGCTGGCAGCCTGCAGCCAGCATGAGGAGGAGCAGCCCGCAAAGCAAGCGCGAAAGTGTTCTGTTCATCTCATGCCTCCCTTTCTCTGGCGCTCAAACCGGCGGTCAGGTTCTGCCAGCGCCGGATCATCCCGGCGGTGACCTGGAACGAAAGTAAAATGCCGCCGCACAGCACGGCGCCGGTGAGGAATGCATCCGCTGCGGCCACGCCGTTATACCAGCCCGGGCGGGCCTGCAGGCTGCTCCACACCGGCAGCAATTCATAACGCGCCAGTTCGGCGCGATAAACCGCCCCCGGCCAGATGATGGCCGCGCTGATGTCTTCGATGCCGCGCGCCACAAAAGCCAGGTGAATCAACGCAAACCCGGCCCCCGCACCCAGCAGGCGCAGCGGCCAGCCGCGCAGGCGCGATTGCCACGGGAATGGGTAAAGCCCCAAAGCCAGGATAAGCCCTGCGGCGAAACCGGCTGCCGTCACCAGCTCTTTGCCTGCCAGGCTGAAGGAACCTGAGGCCAGCGCGACGATCACCCCGGCCAGGCCAAAACCGGCGCAGCCGAGGAGGGTGGAAAGCAGCGCCGCCTGCCCCGAGGCAGGGCGCTTGAGGCGCAGGTATTCTGCCAGCAGCATGCCAAAGACGAGCGCCGCCCCCAGCCAGAAGCCAAACCCAAAGTTCATAAAGGCGTGCAGGCCCACCGTCAATTGGGTGAGCGCAGCGCTGAGGCCGCGCAGCAGCCCGAGGCCCAGCCCCGCGCCCACGCCACCGCCCAGGCAGAGCCAGGCGAGGCGCTGCCTGTCGGCGTTCATGCGGCGGCCGGCGCGCCACAGGTGGATGCGCGCGCGCTCGAGGGGCGGCAGGCGGCGGTTGAGCTGTTCCTGCGCGGGGTCGGCGTCGGCCAGCGCGCCGCGCAGCTCGGCTTTGCGCGCGCCCCTGGCGGGCGGGCGCAGCCCCTGCCAGAGGGCATTTTCCAGCCGGTTCAGCCCGGCGCCGCCTTCGAGGGCCAGCAGCGCCTGCGCTGCCGCCTGGCGGATGGGCGCAGCCGGGCTGCGCGCGGCGGCCCAGGCCAGCTGCCCAAAATCCTTGCCCGAAAAGCCCCCCTCGGGCGGCTCGAGCGTTTTGAGCGCCAGGATGTTCGCGGCTTTATCCAGGTGCGAGATGGTAGGGATGGGCTTTGAGCCGGGCGGCGGCTGGATGCCCTCCAGCCGGCTGACGAGCCCCGCTGCATCCGGGCTGGATTGGAACCATTCCAGCCAGGGGGCTGCCGGAAGGTTGTGCGCCGCGGCGGCCCGCATGAGCAGCAACGCCTGGGCGGCGCTGTGCTCGCAGCGCGCCCGGCTGCCTTCCAGGCGCAAAATCTGGGCCTCGCCGGGCAGGTCGCCGGTGGCCAGCCAGGCCGACCACAAGCGCGCCAGCTCGGCGAGCGGGTCGTACCCGCTGGCGTCCAGGTCGCCCAGGTAGAGGCGCACGGAATCGGCCAGCGCCGGGCTGGTGAGGGCGTATTCGCGGTGGCTGTTGACCGGCCGGCTGATGAGCAGCCCGCCCGCCTCGAGCGAGTCGAGCATCTGCGTGCGCTGGTCGGCAGGCAGGGTTTCATCGGCCAGCGCTTCGGGCGGGTTCCATTCCGGGGCGTCGGGGCGCGCCAGCTTCACCAGCGCTTTACGCGCCGCGGGACGCTGCTGATCGGCGAGCAGGGTGAAGCGCTCGCGGAAGTACGTCGAGAGGATGCCGTCTGCCGCCTGAAGCTGCTCCACGTACAGGCCGGTGCCGATCTCGCGCAGCGAGCGGTCGCGCGCTTCGCGGTAGAGCCGGTCGCAGACGATCTGCAAATGGGGCGGGAAGATCAATCCGGGTGTCTTGGGGGTGAGCTCATCGAGGTCGCGCAGCATCACTTCATCCACCAGGCGGTCGTCGAAGCCTACATCGTAGTGGAATGCGTCGTTCAAGCGGCCGAGAGGCTCGATGATGGCCGCGCGCGCCTGGCTGGTGCTCAACTGAAGCAGGTGAACCCCGCCGCGCAGCATATCGGGCAGGCGGTCGCGCCAGGCTTCGAGGTGAAAGGCCTGCTGCTCGTCGATGGCGAAGATCACGCGCAGAAAATCGGGCCCAAGCTGTTCCAGGCTGTCGGCCAGGGCGGCCGCGAGCGCACCTCCATCCTCTTGCGCGCCGCCGGGGGTAAAGAACTTCTCGGCGTGGTCGAGGATCAAGACCAGCGTGCCCTTCAGCCCGGCCTGCACGCTGCGCAGCAGCCCCGGCAGCGTTGCTTCGGGCGGAAGGGCGATCGCGATGGCCTGCGCCCCGGCCGCCAGGCCCGCGCGGATCGATTCGCTCACCGGGCGGGAGTAATCGCGCAGGTGGATGGCGAGCGCCCCGGCTTCGACAATGCGCGGCACCACCCCGGCGGCCAGGAGCGAGGTTTTGCCCACGCCGCTGGCCCCGTAGAGCACCACCACGGGCTGTTCGCCGATGCGCCCAAGCAGTTTTTCGGTTTCATCCTCGCGGCCTTTGAAGATGGGCTGGTCGCGCGCCGTGTAGGCCGCCAGGGCTTTATAGGGCGGTGAGCCGCGCTGGAAGAAGGCCGCGCTGCCCGCCAGTCGGCTCGATTCGCTGAGTACGTAGATGACGTTTTGACCGTACACGTCGCCGTTGAGGGTGGAAGTTTGCACGCCGATCAGGTTGCCGAGGTTGCTGGCCGCCTGGACGTGAATATCCAGGCGGCGGCGCATCTCCAGCCCTTCGCCGCAGTTCGGGCAGAATTTCGATCCCTCGGGAACCGGGTCGAGCCGGCACTTGGGGCACTTCATTTGGGCGTTTCACCTCCGGCAGAGAGGCCGTCCTTCACCACCTGGGCCACGCCGCGGGTGATATCCAGGAAGCCCCCCTGCTGGTAACCGATGTAATCGAAACCGGCGTAGACGAGCACCGCCAGCAGGCCCACCTGCAGCCCCGCCACCACCAGCAGCACCTGCGGGATGCCGGTGAGTTTGGCCAGGCCGACGGCATTCTCGACGGATTTGATGCGCCCGGCCAGGACGCCGAACTTTTGCCCAAGCTGCTCCACTTCGGCGGCGGTTTCACCCAATTTCGGCGCCGGAGCGGTGCTCGCGGCGATCCAGCCTTCGAGGTCTTTGTGGAAGGCGTCCACCCGGTAGAGCTTCTCGACCAGCCCGGCCAGCAGCTCGATCTTGCCATCTTCTTTGATCTTCTCCAGCCATTCGCGGATCTGCACGCGGGCTTTATCTTCCACGTCCTTCCCCAGCAGGACGAGGATTTTATCGTACACGTTGAGGATGGCTTTTTCGGCGGCGGAGGCGGCCTGCTGGACGATCCCTCCGAGGCCTTTCTGTATTTCCTCCAGCTTATCTGCCGCCTGGCCGCGCAGCAGCGAGGCGCCATCCAGCACGGCGGCCCAGCGCGTTTGCATCACCAGGTCGAAGGCAATTTCGCCGCCCAGGTCAACCACCTGGCGCGAGATGGCCCGGTCGGCCTGCGCCACGCTGCCGCGCAGCAGCTCGGCGGCGGCGGGAAGGTCTTGCGGGAGGGGCCCGGCCCGGCGCAACGCCGGGATGAACGGTGCCAGCCCGGCGGAGGCCGGAACGCTCAGCGCGGCGCGCAGCCCTTCACCGGCCTGGACGAGCATGGCCCCGCGGGCCGAGCGGGCGGCGGCCCCGGCCGGGGTTTTACCGCTGCCTTCGGCGGCCACGGTCAACAGCTCGGCAGCCAGTTGCAGCTCGGCGGCGGCCTGGGCCATCAAGTGTGCGCTGACGCCTTCGCGCTCCAGGGGGCTGCCGCTTTCCAGCAGCCCGGCGGCGTGGCGCGTGAGGCGCGGCGAAACGCCCGTGATGCGTTCGGCGGCCCGGATGACGTTCTCGGCCGGCGGGATGCCTTCGGCCGCGCCCCGCGGGAGGATCGTTAACTGATCATACCCGGCGAGCAGCTCCTGCGCATCCTGTTCATACGTGCCGGAAGGTTGGTTTGCCATTTGGTTTGCACTCCTGAATGATTGGGGTTTCCAGAAACCTGTAGAGCCTGGGTTGGAATCACAATTCGTCGATCTTGGCCCCGACGACCGTTGCGCCTGGGCCGATGGTGCCGATCACCGCCTGGATGTCGAGGCTGGCGTCCACCTCCACCGTGCGGATGTCCGCCAGGGTGGCGCTGCCCCCCACCTGGGCCAGGCGCGCCGTCACCTTCACGCCGCTTGCCAGGCGGCCCACATCGATGCCCACCAGCGAGCCGCCGCGCTGGATCTCGGCCACTTGCAGATCCACCACCTTGCGGAAGGCCAGGGCAGAGGGGGTTTGCAGGTCGGCGCGTTCGGGGAAGAGCGCCCCACCCTCCAGACGGCTGTAGAGCACCGGCACGCCCCACTCGGCGAAGTAGGGCTGCTCGGGAGGGCGCAGCATGGCCAGGCGTCCCACCGAGACGGCCTCGTCGAGCGTGAGGCCGCTGAAGAGCGCGCCGTAGAACCCGCGCCCGAAGGCCACCGAGGCCACGTCTTCCACCGGGTGCTGCATGGCAACGACCGCCGGCACGCCGTGCGCGACGAGCGCCCCCGCCATGCCCTCCCACGGGTATTCGGGCTGGCGCTCGCCGGTCTGGCAGGCGTTCAAAAAGGCCAGCCGCACACCCGCGCGCAGCAGCCAGCGGGCCAGCTCACCGGCTTCCACGCGCGCTTCGCGGCGGGTCTCCGCATCGGTCACCAGCAGCAGGTATCCGTGCCGCACGCGCCCGCCGCGCTTGAAGGGGTCACTCAGCGGCGGGTCGAGTACGCCGTGGCCCGAAAAATGAAACAGCCCGGCCGAGCCGGATTCGCGCAGGCTGGCTTCGAGGGTTTGCGGGGTGGCGTCGCGCAGGATGGGGTCGAGCGAAAGGCGCAGGCCGTCGATCTCGAAGCCGTCCAGCGCGGCCTGGAGCTGGGCCAGCTCGTGCTCCAGGCGCAGGGGCAGGCTGCCGGCGGGCTGGGCCGAGGCCGCCAGCATGCGCAGCGCGGTGATGCCCGCCTCGGCTGGGGCGATGCGCGGGTGCGGCACGGGCAGCGGTTCATGGCGGACGAACGAAATGCGCGGATCGAGGGCCAGGAAGCCATCCAACCCTTCCTGGGCGGCCCCGGGCAGGCTGAGGTAGGCAAATTCGAAGGGCCAGGCGCGCAAGGCCGGGGCGGAGATGAGCAGGCGCAGGCGCAGCCCGCCCTCGTATCCGGCGGCAGACTGCGCCGCGCGGAACAGGTCGCGCACCGGCCCGGCAGGGAGGAGGCAATCGGCAAGGCGCTTGCCGAGGGTGACTAAATCGCGCGGGGAGATCGTCTTGGCGGCGAGGTCATCCAGCAGCGCCCTGGGCGGGGCGGCCTCCACGGGCACGGCTGCAGGCTCGAGCAGCTCGCCCACCCGCGGCGAAGGCAGAACACTCACCTGGCAGGCCTGAGAGGGATCGGCCGGCGGCGCAAGGTGCAAGATGAAATCGGTGTAGGTTCGCTGGGGCATTGGCAGATGGTCCTCAACGCGAGCGAAGGGTGAGCCTGTCGCTGTGGGCTTTTTCATTATAGCAATATAGAAACTATTAAGATACCAGTAATCCATAATTGGCGGGGCCTGCCTGTTCACAGGCAAATTCAAGCCATATCCTTTCTCAGGCTTCACGAGGTCGGTGAGTGGGGGCGGCGTGGTCTGCTGAAGTCGATTGACAGACCGACACCCCCCACACCCCGGCCCTCACCCCTTCGGGTGCGCGAAGCGCGTCCAGGAGGGCGATGGGGGGCAGATTCTTTCCCCTCTCCCGCAGGGAGAGGGCAGGGTGAGGGTTCTTGACCGATTTTGAGCGGGCGGGGATGCCAAAACGGGTATAATCCTGATGTTAATTGTGCATATTGGCCTTGCAGCGAAAGAAAGGGCATTCATGCGAAAGACCTATCCCGGCAGGAGCTTCCCCCTGGGCGCGCGCGTCAGCCCAGGCGGGGTGAACTTCAGCGTGTACTCGCGCAGCAGCACCGGGCTCGACCTGCTGCTCTACAACGCCGTTGATGATGCGCAGCCCGCCGAGGTGATTCACCTCGACCCGCGCCACAACCGCACCTATCACTTCTGGCACATCTTCGTTCCCAGGCTCAAAGCCGGTCAGGTGTATGCCTTCCGCGCCGAAGGGCCCTTCGACCCGCCTGCAGGCCTGCGCTTCGACGCCTCCAAGGTGCTCACCGACCCCTACGGGCGGGCAGTGGCCTTCCCTAAGGCGTATGAGCGCGGGGCCGCCGTGCGCGAGGGCGACAATTCGGCCCAGGCGATGAAGAGCGTGGTGGTGGACCCGGCCAGGTATGACTGGGAGGGCGACCTGCCCCTCCGCCGCCCGTTCACGCGCACGGTGATTTACGAGATGCACGTCGCCGGGTTCACGCGCAGCCCCGGCTCGGGCGTCGCCCCGGAGCGGCGCGGCACCTACGCCGGGCTGGTGGAAAAGATCCCCTACCTGAAGGAACTGGATGTGACCGCGGTGGAGCTGCTGCCGGTCTTTGCCTTCGACCCGTTCGACGCCCCTGCGGGCAAGGTCAATTACTGGGGGTATTCGCCGGTGAGCTTCTTCGCGCCGCACCCCTTCTATGCCTCCGCTGCCGCAGCCGGGCCGCTGGGCGTGCTGGATGAATTCCGCGACATGGTCAAGGCGCTGCACCGCGCGGGGATCGAGGTCATCCTGGATGTGGTTTTCAATCACACCACCGAGGGCGGCAACGGCGGGCCCACCTTCAACCTGCGCGGGCTGGAAAACGAGGCTTATTACATCCTCGAGCCGGATAAGACGCAGTACGCCAACTATACCGGCACGGGCAACACCCTCAATGCCAACCACCCCATCGTGCGGCGCATGATCCTCGACAGCCTGCGCTACTGGGTGGCCGATATGCACGTGGATGGGTTTCGCTTCGACCTGGCTTCGATCCTCTCGCGCAGCGAGACGGGCGCGCCCCTGGCCGACCCACCGACCCTGCTGGACATCGAAAACGACCCCTACCTGGCGGGCACCAAGCTGATCGCCGAGGCCTGGGATGCCGGCGGGCTTTACCAGGTGGGCAGCTTCATCGGCGACCGCTGGAAGGAGTGGAACGGCAAGTTCCGCGACGATATTCGCCGCTGGGTGAAGGGCGAGCGGGGCAGCGTGAACGTGCTGCCCGCGCGCCTGCTGGCCAGCCCCGATATCTACGAGCACGAGAACCGCGAGGCCACCCAGAGCATCAACTTCGTCACCTGCCACGACGGCTTCACGCTCAACGATGTGGTTTCGTACAACGACAAGCACAACGAGGCCAACGGCGAGGAGAACCGCGACGGCGCCAACGACAATAACTCGTGGAACCACGGCGCGGAAGGCCCTTCGGACGACCCCGCCCTCGAGGCGCTGCGCGAGCGGCAGATCAAGAATTTCTTCACCTACACCCTGCTGGCCCTGGGCACGCCGATGATCCAGATGGGCGATGAAGTGCGCCGCTCGCAGGCGGGCAACAACAACGCTTACTGCCAGGATAACCCCATCAGCTGGATGGATTGGAGCCTGACCGGCAGGCACGCCGGGCTGCTGCGTTTTGTGAAAGGGTTGATCCGCTTCCGCCTGCACCACTTTATCATCCCCGAGGCCGAAGAGCGCCCGCTCTGGGAGGTGCTGCGCGAGCTTGAAATTGATTGGCACGGCGTGCGCCTGAACCAGCCGGATTGGACGCCCGACTCTCACAGCCTGGCGGTGACGGTGGGCCGTAAAGGCAGCCCCGACCGGGCGCATATGATCTTCAACACCTATTGGGCTGCGCTGGATTTCGAACTGCCGCCCTTGCCAGGGGCGAGGCCCTGGCGATTGGTGATCGACACCAACCTGGCCGCGCCGGATGACATCCGTGATGTGAGCTTGGCCTTGCCGGTAGCCGGCGCATCTTACCGCGCCGCGGCGCGCTCGGTGGTTGTGCTCATCGGCAGCCTGGACGGGGGATAGCCATCCGCGCGGGCTGTTCGGCGCGGTTTGCATTCACTTTTCAATCCGGCGAGGCGGCGTAACTGCCCGGCCAAAGCATGCTATAGTGGATTTATACATGGAGGGGAGCATGAATCTACTACAATCAGTTGGGGCGGTGTTGTGCGTGTCCGGGCCGTTCCTCGCACTGGGCATCGTTTTTATCGTCGTGGCGGTCAACCGCCGCCGCAAGGCCCAGGCCAGCCTGAGCTGGCCCACGGCGCCGGGCGTGGTGGTCAGTTCGGAGGTGAAGGAATCGGTCTCCACCGATGAGGATGGGCCGAGCACTTCGTCTTACCGGCCGAAGATCGTCTATACCTACCAGGCCGGCGGCGCGACCTACCAGAGCGACCGCTACTCTTTTGGGGCCAGCTCCTCGAACCGCCGCGCTGCCGAGCAGATTGTAGCGCGCTACACCCCCGGCATGGCGGTGAGCGTGCGTTATAACCCCGAAAAGCCCGCCGAGGCCGTGCTCGCCTCGGAGGCGGGCGGGTTCAATGTCTTCCTCATCGTGGGCATCGTGCTGGCCGTGCTGGGCGTGATGATCGCCTGCGGGGCGATTGTATTCGTCCTGCTGGCAGGGGCAGGGGGTGCGTCTTAACGCTCGCGGGTCTTGCCAAGCACCAGCAGGGTGATATCGTCTTCCTGGAAGGTTCCGGAGAAGGCCTGCACCACTTCGATGAGGTGCCTGCGCACATCCACCGGCGAGTGCCCGCGCATCCCCTCGGCTTCGGTGAGCAGGCGCTGGAGGCCAAAATACTCGCCGGCGTCGTTCTGCGCATCGGTCAGCCCGTCGGAGTAGATGACGATAAAATCTCCGGGGCTGAGGCGCACGCGGGCCGGTTCCCAGGTGGAATCGGGCATCACCCCCACCACCATGCCTGTGCGGGGCATCATTTCCAGCGGCAGCGAGGAATCGGCGCGCACCACAAACGGCGGCGGGTGGCCCGCATTGGCATACACGAACTCATCCTGGTTGGGCGCCACCAGCCCGTACACCACCGTCACAAATAAATCAGAGCTGGTGTCGGAAAGCACGCGCCGGTTGAGCGCCCCGAGCGCCTTGGCTGGGTCGGGGTCGTTTTCGATGGCCTGGCTGCGCAGGTAGGCGCGGCTGAGGGCCATGTAAAGCGCTGCCCCCACGCCCTTATCGGCCACATCGGCCACAACCACGGCCACGCGCCCATCGGGCACGGTGAAGAAGTCGAAGAAATCGCCCGAAGTATCGCGGGCCGAGACGAGCACCCCCGAAAGCCACCAGCCGGCCACCTCGGGGAATTTATCGGGCAGGAAACTGCCCTGGATATCGCCCGCCACGCGCAGTTCCTGCTCGACGCGCTGGTGAGAAACCATGCGGGCATAATTCTGCACACGCCGCAGGGCCAGGGCCACCTGGTCGGCAAGGTTATCCAGCGCAGGCAGGTAGATGGAAAACAGGCTGCGGTCGATGTAGCCGCGCGTGGAGGCCGAGTGGTAAATGCCGCCGACCATCTGCCCGGTGTCATAATCGTCGATGCTGACCAGCGCCGTGCAGCGATTCTGGTTGGCATCGCCCCAGGGGGTGGGCTTGCCGGGGTCGAAGTGATGCGTGCCGGGGTGACTGCGCAGCCATTCCCATGCCGGTTCGGGCGATTCGACCCACATCGCGGGCTGGTGGAGCACCACCCGGTCGGGGAAGAGGCGCACTTCCACCCGGCCGGGCAGGTGAAGCTTGCTGGAGAGGATATGGTCGCTGACGCGCTTGAGGAGCGTTTCTTCATCCGGCGGGGCCAGGAGCAGTTCGCGCCCCAGGCTCTCCAGGCCCTGCATCAGGCGCGATTGCTGCTGGCTGCGCAGCGCCGTGCGGCTGAAGCTGTGTGCCAGGTAACTCACCAGCACCAGGCCGATGAAGAAGAAGAGCAGCAGGCCCAGCCCATATTCCACATACAGCCCGGCTGCCAGGACGGCGAAGGGCGTGCCGGAAGCGAGCAGCGCCCCCGAGCCGATCACAAAACCGAACAGGCGGCGCGGGGCGATGGTGGGGTCGATCACCTTCATGGTGGCGGCCAGGTAGAAATAGAGCGGGGTAGAAAGCAGCTGCTGGAGCACGAACATGAGCAGGGTGGCCAGCAGGGCCAGCATCACCGCGCGGGCCGAAAAGCCCGGGAAGGGGAAGCTGCCCCCTGCGGCGGCATAGGCTTGCAACGCCGCCATGCGGGCCAGGGTGTTTTCGGCCAGGTTGCCCAGCTCGCTGCGCAGCGTGCCCCAGCGCGCCGAGCCGGTCGGCTCGCCGCGCAGGCCCACCGCCAGGCGGGCAAAAGAGGATAGCACCCCAAACCACAGCCCCACCGGGCCAAGCAGCAGCGCGGCGGTCCAATCGGCCACCCCGTCCAGCGAGGAGGCCACCGAGGAGGTCATCCCCGGGCGCAATTCGGTCAGGGTGAAGATGCTGAAGCGGTTGAGCGGGATGAGCAGGAGCAGCAGCGCCAGGCACAGCGGCCATTCGCGGGCAAGCGCCTGCCAATCACTGGCGAGAGCCAGCCACACCAGCCCCGCCAGGCTGGCGGCGGCCAGGTAGAGCGCGCCGAGCACATCCAGCGCCGAAATCAAACGGCGGTCTGGGGGCAGTTCACCCAGGCCGGGCCAGATGCGTCGAGCCTGCCGTTCGAGCCAGTTCAGCACGCGGAGGGAGGGGGCGGTCTTATTGGACCAGCCCGGAGGCCTGGTTGATGAGCGAGGCCACCAGCGGGGCCAGCAGCGCCAGGTAGAGGATGAACAGCAGCGCGCCGATGATCAACTGGATCACCAGGTTGTGGCCGAAGATCGTCAACGCGCGCACCCAAAAGCTGCGGTGGAAGAGGGTGGTTTTGGGCCAGGAGTCCTTGAGGAATTCTACCAGGTCGCGGTTTTTACCGTTCACTTCTTCCAGAGAAGTGCGCAGGGTGAGGTTTTCCTCTTCGACGACGTTGATGCGTTGTTCCAGGTCGTTCAGGTACTGGATCAGGTCATTCATATTTTTAAACTGGTTCGCTGAGATGGGCATAATTTCGCCTCCCTGGGGGTGGATAAGGTATTCTGGCCGGGCGTTCACTCCACGCCCCAGCCTTTGATCAGCTGAATATAGAATTGCACCATTCGTGCCAGCGTGTCGATGCCGATATGCTCGTTGTTGCCGTGGATGGTGGCCAGTTCGGCCTCGCTGAGCAGCATGGGGCTGATGCGGTAAACCTGGTCGCAGACTGTGGCGTAATGCCGGCCGTCGGTGGCGCCCTGCACCAGGTACGGGGCCGCCGCCGCTTCCGGGTAGACCTGCTGGATGGCCTGCGCCAGGGCGCGGAAGGCGGGAGAATCCACCGGCGAGAGGGGCGAGGCTTCCCAGGCGGCGTTTTCGGGGATGTGAAGCTGAACCGAATCGTCGGCCACCGTCTTGCGGACGTGCTGAACCACATCGGCGATGCGGTCGCCGGGCATCAACCGGAAGTTGACCCCCGCCGAGGCCTTGGCTGGCAGGAGGTTATCTTTCACTCCGCCGGAGATGAGCGTGGCGGCGGTGGTGGTGCGCAGCATGGCGGCCGTGCGCGGGTTGCGCATCATTCGCCCGCGCACCAGCCCGCCGAACAGCCACATGTTGGCAAGGGCCAGGCGCAGCCCAAAGGGCAGGTAGCTGCCCATGTACCGGAACATCGCCTCGGCCATGGCAGTGCGCGGGGGCATCTGGTGCTCTTCCAGGCGGGTGATGGCGCGCGCCAGCACGCCGATGCAGGTGTGCTTCGGCGGGAAGGCGGAGTGGCCGCACTCGCCTTCTACCTCCAGGTGCAGGGTGAGCACACCCTTTTCGGAGATCCCGATCAGCCCCACCGGCAGGTTCAAGCCGGGGACGATACCGCCGGTGAAGACGGCCCCGCCTTCATCGAGCACGGCGGCCAGGCGGGTGTTATACGCCTGGATGCGCCCGGCGATCTGCGCGGCGCCCTGGTGCCCCCCGATTTCTTCATCGTGACCGATGGCCAGCAGCACCGTGCGGGTGGGCTGGTAGCCGTTCTTGAGCAGGCTTTCGACGGCTTCGAGCATGGCGATCAGCGTGTTCTTGTTATCCAAAGCCCCGCGGCCCCACACGCAGCCCTCGGCAATTTGCCCTTCGAAGGGCGGGTATCTCCACTCGTCGCGGGCGGCCGGGTCCACGGGGACCACGTCACTGTGGCTGGCGAGGAGGACGGGCGCCAGGGTTTCATCTTTGCCCTTCCAGGTGAACAGCAGGCTGTGGCGGTTCACCGGGCTGATCCGCAGGGTGGAATGCACGCGCGGATACATCTGTTCGAGCGATTTGCGCAGTTCGACGAACGGCTGGTAGTCGATCCTGTCTGCGTCGAGGTGCGAGATGGTCTTATGCCGGATGGCCGCCGCCAGGTGCTCGGCCACCACCTCGGCGGAAATTTCGGCCAGCGCGGCCGGTTCGACGGGTTCGGGCGCTCGCCCGTAGAGGATGGTGCGGATGAGGATAAAGGCGGTGAGGAACAGCATCATCACCAGCAAGATGATCAGGATGCTTTCGAGCATGGACGAGACCTCCTGCGCAGACCGATGGGTTAAGTATAGCAGAATTGTGATCGATAATTTCCGATTGGGCGCTGCTCTGAGCCGCGGCAGCCGCACTCCGCCTGAAAATCCTTTTGCTGATTTGCTCCGGCGCCCCTGTTCCTTACCCTCGCCCGGTGGGAGAGGCCGGGTGAGGGCAATTTCCTGGTTTGGGGGGAAGCCCCGCTCGGCCGCGGTTTTGCCTGCCGGGCGGGGTAGTGTATAATTCCCGTCCACGATCGGGTTTCTTCCCAAAGGGGATGGGTGAGATGGTTCGAAAAGAGAAGATTATCTTCTGGAGAGGATTCTGATGAGCGGACTTCATGGATTTGAACTGCTGCGCGAGGAGCGCATCCCCGAATTCAACAGCCTGGGGCGGCTCTACCGGCACGTGCAAACGGGCGCCGAGCTGCTCTCGTTGATCAACGACGACGAAAACAAAGTGTTTGGGATCACCTTCCGCACCCCGGTGGCAGAATCCACCGGCCTGCCGCATATCCTCGAGCACTCGGTGCTGTGCGGCTCGCGCAAGTACCCGGTGAAAGAGCCGTTCATCGAGCTGGCAAAAGGCTCGCTCAACACCTTCCTCAACGCCATGACCTACCCCGATAAGACCTGCTACCCCGTGGCGAGCCAGAACCTGCAGGACTTCTACAACCTGATCGATGTTTACCTGGATGCGGTTTTTTACCCGCTTCTCACCCCCAACACGCTCAAGCAAGAGGGCTGGCATTATGAATTGAACCGGCCTGAAGACGCTTTGAGTTATAAAGGCGTCGTCTTCAACGAAATGAAGGGGGCCTACTCCTCGCCGGAAGACGTGCTCGACCAGGAAAGCCAGGCACGCCTTTACCCCGATACGATCTACGCGGCCGACAGCGGCGGCGACCCGGCGCACATTCCCGACCTGACCTACGAGCGCTTCAAAGAGTTCCACCGGGCCTTTTACCACCCCTCCAATGCGCGCATCTACTTTTATGGCGACGACGACCCCGAAAGGCGCCTCGAGCTGCTCGACGCCTACCTGCGCGATTTCTCGCGCACCGAAACGGCCTCGCAGGTGCCGCTCCAGCCGCGTTTCGATTCACCGCGGCGGGCCGTTTCAGCGTATGAAACCTCCGGCGAGGAGACGCGCGCGTTCGTCACCGTCTCGTGGCTGTTCCCTGAGGCCCCCGATGCCGGGCTGGCCATCGGCCTGACGGTGCTCGATCATATCCTCACGGGCACGCCCGCCTCGCCGCTGCGCAAGGCGTTGATCGACTCCGGGCTGGGCGAGGACCTGGCCGGGCGCGGGCTGGACCTGGGCTACCGCCAGCCGAGGTACACCACCGGGATGAAAGGCGTGCAGCGCGAGAACACCGCAGCCGTCGAGCGGCTCATCCTCGAGACGCTCGAACGCCTGGCCCGGGAGGGCATCGATCCCGATACGGTGACGGCCTCGCTCAACACGGTGGAATTCCAGTTGCGCGAGCTCAACACGGGGCGCTTCCCGCGCGGGCTGGCGTTGATGCTCTCGGCCCTCGAGACCTGGCTTTACGGGGGCGACCCGTTCGAAGGCCTGCGCATCGATGCGCCGCTGCAGGCGCTCAAAACGCGGCTGGCGCAGGGCGAGGCTTACTTCGAGCGCCTGCTGCGTGAGTACCTGGTGGAAAATCCGCACCGCTCGACGGTCATCCTCGAACCCGATGCCGCGCTGGCCGAGCGGCGCGCCTCTGCCGAACGCGAGCGCCTTGCGCAGGCCCGCGCAGCGATGAGCCCGGCCGAACTGGAAGCCGTCATCGCCGAAACGCACGAGCTTCAGCGCCTGCAGGAAACCCCCGACGCCCCCGAGGCGCTGGCCACCATCCCGGCGCTCAAATTGAGCGACCTGGAGCGCCAGGCGCGGCGCATCCCCACCGAGGTCATCGAGCCGGGGCCGGCGACGATTCTTTACCATGAGCTGTTCACCAACAACATCTTCTACCTGGATGTGGGCTTCGACCTGCACCGCCTGCCGGGCGAGTGGCTGCCCTACATCCCGCTCTTCAGCCGTGCGCTGACCGAAACCGGCACCCGCGAGCAAACCTTTGTGCAGCTGCTCCAGCGCATCGGGCGCAGCACGGGGGGCATCCGGCCGTCCACGCTGCTCTCGGCGGTGATGGGCCGCAAGGAGGCCGCGGCCTGGCTGTTCTTGCGCGCCAAGGCCATGCTGCCGCAGGCGGGCGAACTGCTGTCTATCCTGCGCGACGTGCTCGGCGGTGCGCGCCTGGATGACCGCGAGCGCTTCAGGCAGATGGCGCTCGAAGAAAAGGCTGCAATGGAAGCCGGGCTGGCGCGCGCCGGCCACCGCCTGGTGAACCAGCGCCTGCGCGCGCACTTCGGCGAGGCAGGCTGGGCCGCCGAGCAGACCGGCGGCGTGAGCTACCTGTTCTTCTTGCGCGGCCTGCTGGAACAGATCGAAAAAGACTGGCCTTCCGTCCAGGCGCAGCTCGAGGAGATCCGCACCCGGCTCATCGGCCGCGCCGGGCTGGTGGCGAATGTGACGCTGGATGCACCCGGCTGGAACCAGGTGCGCGGGCCGCTCGAGGAATTCCTGGCGGGCCTGCCCGGCGGCGGTGCGCGGCGCGAAGCCTGGCAGCCGGGCGCGCTTCCGGCGGTGGAGGGGCTGGCTATCCCCTCGCAGGTGAACTTCGTCGGCAAAGGCGGCGACCTGTATGCGGCGGGCTACAGGCTGGATGGGTCGATCCTGGCCATCCAGAATTACCTGGGCACGACCTGGATGTGGGATCAGGTGCGCGTGCAGGGCGGGGCGTATGGCGGGTTCTTCGTCTTTGAGCAGAACTCAGGCGTGGTCACTTACCTTTCGTACCGCGACCCGAACCTGGTGAACACGCTCAAGGTGTATGACCAGACGCCGGGCTTCTTGCGCGGCGTGAAGCTGCCCGAAAGCGAGCTGACCAAGGCGATCATCGGGGCGGTGGGCGAGCTGGATGCCTACCTGCTGCCGGATGCCAAAGGCTACACCGCGCTGGTGCGCCACCTGGTTGGGATCACCGATGAGTGGCGGCAGGCCTTCCGCGAGCAATTGCTCGACACACAGGAGAGCGACTTCCACGCCCTGGCAGATGCGCTGGAGGCCGTGGCGCAGGAGGGCAAGGTGGCGGTGATCGGCTCGGCGGAGGCGCTGAGGGCCGCGGGCGAAGAGCTGGGCGGGCAGATGGCGGTGCAGCAGGTGTTGTGAGGCGACGCCCAAAGAGTTGACTCGCGCATGGATTGGGTATATACTGAATGCGAACGTTCGCGCGAACGTTCGCATTCTTTCTTCCCTGGATCCCCCTTGGACTCTGCGCGGCGGGTGACGATCAAAGAGGTGGCGCGGCGCGCCGGCGTCAGCTACCAGACGGTCTCGAAACTGCTCAACGGTCAGGTGCAGCTCGCCCCGGCCACTGAAGCGCGCATCTTTGAGGCGGTGCGCGAGTTGAACTACCGCCCGCTTTACAGCGCGCGCAGCCTGCGCTCGCAGCGCAGCCGCACCCTGGGTTATTCCTGGACGCCGACACCCCCCGACCAGGCCAACCAGATCCTCGATACGCTGCTGCAGTCGATGCTCCACGCAGCCGAGGCCGAAGATTACCACCTGCTGTGCTTCCCCCACCATGCCGACGCGACCCGCCAGCTGGACTCCTACATCCGGCTCTATGAGACCGGCCGGGTGGACGGCTTCATCCTTTCCAGCGTGGAATACGACGACCCGCGCGTGATCCATTTGCTCGGGCGCGGCGTGCCTTTTGTGGCCTTTGGGCGCTCCAGCGCGGGGCTGGAATTCCCGTGCATTGATGTGGATGGCGGCCTGGGGCTGCAGATGGCCGTGCAGCACCTGCTGGCTTTGGGGCACCGGCGCATCGCCGCGCTGGCCTGGCCCGAGGCTTCGCGGGTGGGCGAGAACCGCCTCTCCGGCTACCTGCGGGCCATGCGGGAGGCGGGCATCGAGCCGCGCCCCGAATGGGTGCGGCGCGGTGAAGGGCGCGTGGCCTTCGGGGCGCAGGCCGCCGCCGAGCTGCTCGATTTACCCGCCGAGATCCGCCCGAGCGCGCTGGTGGCGTTGAATGACCCGATGGCGATCGGCGCGGTGCGCACCGCCCTGCGGCGCGGGCTGCGGGTGGGGCAAGATTTGGCCGTCACCGGCTTCGACGACACCCCGCTGGCGCACTACCTGCAGCCGTCGCTCACCTCGCTGCGCCAGCCCATTTGGGAAATCGGTCAGCGCCTGATTTGCCAGATGACCGATATGCTCAAAGGCGGGCGCCCGCCCGAACCGGCCTGCAGCCTGCTGGCCCCCGAGCTGGTGGTGCGCGAATCGACCGTCCCGGGCACCCAGGGACGGCCTGAAGATCTCATCTTGTGACGATCCGGCAGGGTGTTGTGAACGCCCCGGCCATTCACTTTCTACATTTCAGGTGACCCATGCAAGCAGACTCGTTGTGGACTGTTTCGGAAGACCAATTTGAGCCAAAGCGCCAGAACCACGCGGAAACGGTGTTCACCACCGGCAACGGCTACCTTTCTACGCGCGGGGCGATGGAAGAGGGCTACCCGGGCGAGCGCCGCACCACCTTCATCAGCGGCGTGTTCGATGATATTCCCATCTCCCTCACCGAACTGGCCAACGCGCCCGATTGGCTGGAGCTGCATCTCCTCCTCAGCGGCGAGGTTTTTCGCCTCGACCAGGGCGAAATCCTCGGGTTCCAGCGCGTGCTCGACCTGCGCACGGGGCTGCTGCGGCGCAGCGTGCGCTGGCGCAGCCCGATGGGCCGCACCACGCGCCTGGAGTTCGAGCGCTTCTCCTCCCTGGCCGACCCGCATCTCAACATCCTGCGCGTGCGCGTCACCCCCGAGGATTACGCCGGCACGCTGGAAGTCCATGCCGGGCTCAACGGCGACGTGGATAACGAAGGCTTCAAGCACTGGGAATGGCTGGGCCAGGCGGCGCACAACGGCAGCCTGTGGCTGCACACCCGCACGCGCAAAACGCATATCGAGCTGGGGCAGGCGGCGCGGCTCACGCTCAGCGGGCCGGCGCCGATTCAGGGCGATGGCTGGGATGTCCACAACCACCCCACGCTGGTGCGGCGCACGGCGCTGCAGCCCGGGCAGACGGCCTATGTGGAAAAGGTGGTGGCCGTCTACACCTCGCGCGATGTGCCGCAGCCGCTCAACGCGGCGCGCGCCGGCCTCGACCCGGCCGTTCTGCCTTCTCCGGCATGGGACCACCTCTGGGAGCCGCACGCCAAAGCCTGGGAGAAGGAATGGGCGGCCTGCGATGTGACCATCGAAGGCGACGATGAGGCGCAGATCGCGGTGCGCTTCAGCCTGTACCAGCTGCTCATCGCCGCGCCGCGCCGCGACGAGCGCGTCAGCATCGGCGCGAAGACGCTTTCCGGCTACGGTTACCGCGGGCATGCCTTTTGGGATACCGAAATCTTCATGCTGCCGTTCTTCACCTACACCCGGCCGGAGATCGCGCGCAATTTGCTCTCGTACCGCTACCACAACCTGGATGGCGCGCGCAAGAAAGCCCGCAACAACGGCTTCAAAGGGGCGCAGTTCCCCTGGGAATCGGCTTCGACCGGCGAGGAGGTGACGCCGACCTGGGTGCCCTATTTTGCCGACCCCACCAAGATGGTGCGCATCTGGACGGGAGACATCGAAATTCACATCTCGGCGATGATCTGCTTCGCGCTCTGCCAGTACTGGACGGCCACCGGCGACGATGAGTTCATGCTCCAGCGAGGCGCCGAGGTGTTCTTTGAGGTGGCGCGCTTCTGGGCCAGCCGGGCCGAGTGGAATAAATCGGCTGAGCGCTATGAATTCCGCGATGTGATCGGCCCGGATGAAAACCACGACCATGTGGATAATAACGCCTTCACCAACGCGTTTGCGCGCTGGACTCTGCGCACCGCCCGCCGCCTGCTGGATTGGGTGGAGCAGCGCGACCCGGCGCTGGCAGCCGATTACCGCGCCCGCCTGCAGCTCGACGAAGCCGAGCTGACGCTCTGGCAAAAAGTGGCCGAGAAGATTTACTTTGCCTACGACCCCTCCACCGGGCTGGTGGAGCAGTTCGAGGGGTATTTCCAGCGCCGCGACATCGACCTGGCCGCGATGGAGCCGCGCACGGAATCGGTGCAGGGGCTGCTGGGCATCGAAGGGGCCAACCTGGTGCAGGTCATCAAGCAGCCGGACGTGCTCATGCTGGCTTACCTGCTGCCGGAGCTGTTCGATGAGCGCAGCCTGCACGCCAACTACGATTACTACACCGCGCGCACCGACCACACTTACGGTTCGTCGCTGGGACCGTCCATTCAGGCCATCATGGCCTGCCGGTTGGGCCGCCAGGAAGACGCCTACGAGCACTTCATCCGCGCGGCGCGCGCC
Source organism: Anaerolinea sp. (assembly GCA_029975055.1). GTDB lineage: Bacteria > Chloroflexota > Anaerolineae > Anaerolineales > Anaerolineaceae > Anaerolinea. The sequence goes on along the minus strand of JARKPU010000039.1, from coordinate 37,238 downwards.
GACCTGCGCGACGTGCGCGGCAACGCCGGTGACGGCATCCACGGCGCTTCGGCGGGGGGCGTCTGGCAGGCGGTGGTCTTTGGGTTCGGCGGGCTGCGGGTGAATGAGAAGGGCTGGACCGTCCAGCCGCACCTGCCGGCGCATTGGAAGCGCCTGACGTATCGCTTTAAGTTCCGCGGGCAGGAGCAGGTGATCGACCTGCCGGGCAAAGGGCCGTTCTCCTCGGAGGAAGCATGATCCGCGCATTTTTATTCGACCTGGACGGGGTGCTGACCGACACCTCCGAATATCACTACCTGGGCTGGAAGCGCCTGGCCGATGAGCTGGGGGTCCCGTTTGGGCGCGCCGAGAACGAAGCCCTGCGCGGGGTCTCGCGCCGCGAGTCGCTGCTTCTGCTGCTGGCGGGGCGCCCGGCCAGCGAGGAGCAGCTGCAGGAGTGGATGGAGCGCAAGAACGAGTATTACGTCGAATATATTTCGCAGATGACGCCCGCCGACCTGCTGGGCGGGGTGACCGAGCTGCTCGCCGACTTGCGCGCTTCGGGCTACCGGGTCGCGATCGTGTCTTCGAGCAAGAACACGCCGCTGGTGCTGGACCGGCTGCAGATCGGCGGGCTGATCGATGTGGTGGTGGACGGCAACGCCCCGGCGCGCAGCAAGCCCGCGCCAGATCTCTTCCTGCTGGCGGCCGAGCGCCTGGGGGTGCTGCCCGCCGAATGCCTGGTGGTGGAAGACGCGGCGGCGGGCATCGATGCCGGGAAGGCCGCCGGGATGCGCACGCTGGGCATCGGCCCGAGGGAGCGGGTGGGCCACGCCGACCTGGTGCTGCCCAACCTGGAAGGCACCAGCGCGAAGAGCATCTTGAAAGCGTTGGAAGGTTAAACCACAGAGGGCATAGAGATCACGGAGAAGAGAGAATAAAATAGAGGGTTTACCGCAAAGGACGCAGAGGAACAGGAATTATCCTGGTTTTCAGCAGAAGGGTAGAAGTGATATAACTGGAAAGAATGCGGGTTCTTTCCAGTTTTTCTTTATTCTCTGGGTTCTCGGTGGATTCAAATCGTTCAGGAGAAGGGCTATGGAACAACCCAAAGGTGTGCGGAATATCACGATTTTTGCTGAGGCAAGCCCGATAGAGAAGCACCGCCGCCAGGTGATCGCCGGGCAGCCGGATGCCGGGCGGTTTGCTTTCATCGCCGATGAGGGCGCTTACCTGCCGGGCGGCGAGGGCACCGCCCCGACGCCGCTGACCTATTTTGTGGCCGGCGTGGCGCTTTGACTGCTCTCACAGGTGTCGCAGGTTGCGACCACCCGGAAGCTGGTGCTGGCCGATGAGCGCGTGAAGGTGACGGCTCATTTCCGCGAGCAGGGGTCGATCCTTCAAGGGACGAAGGAAGGGATTTGCGAGGGGTTTGATATCGAGCTGCGCATCGAATCGGAGGAGCCGCGCGAGGAAATCGCTGCGTTGATGCGCATCGCACACCGCATGTGCTTCACCGAGGCGGCGCTTGCCGGCCCGGTGGAGTTGAAGATGCTCAATCTCTTGAACGGTGAAGAAATTGCCGTGTGAGCGGGTGACCACGGCGGAGATCGTTCGAGGCGCACACCGCCCGGGCGGCGACCAATGCACGGCAGCTCGCGGCATCTGGGTGACCGGCGGCCCCCTCCGGGAGCGCAGCGCCGCATTCGGGGCAGGCGGGCGATCTATTCCAGCCGGCGCTTCATAAAGAAGGCCACCTCGCCGGATTCGACATCCTGGTTGGTATAGAGCGAAAGGTCGAGCGCCTCCAGCGCGAAGCCCATGCGGCGGTAGAAGCGGATGGCGCCGACGTTGGTGTTCTGCGTTTCGAGCGCGACGATGCGGAACCCGCCTTCGGCTGCTTTGGCGACGACGTGATCCATCAGCGCGCGGCCGATGCCCTGGCGGCGGTAAGCCTGCATGACCTGAAACTCCCAGATGCGCAGCGTCCGGTTCCAGGCCTCGACCTCGCCGATGACGAAACCCACCAGGCGGTGCTCGTGGTAAGCGCCGAAGGAATAGCCCTGGGGGAGCATCGCGGTGAAGCGCGCGCGGTCTTCGGCGTTGAAGTCTTCGGCGAATGTGGCCCGGTGCGGCTGGGCGAGCTTCACCAGGCGGATGCGGATGTCTATCGCCTCGCCGCTTTCAACCTTCTCGACGGCGTATTTCTCCGGCGAGGTATAGCCGGTGACGATGGGCAGAATTTCCTGCATGTCGAGCCGTTCGAGCGGGCGGATTTCGATGGGCATGCCGGAATTATACCGAACGCGCCTTGTTCCTGTAAATTGTGGGCCCGGCCATATCTACCCGGATTGTTTCTGCTGGTCTGCCGGGCGGCCTGCCATGGCTTTGAGCGCATCGGTCTGCATGCGGATGGTGCTTTCGGCCTCGCGGAGGGAGGTGATATCAATGCCGGTGCCGATGCAGCCGGCCAGCTCGCGGCTGCGGTTGTAATAAGGGCGGATGTGGTTCTCGAAGACCCGGTCTTTGATGCGCAGCTCGTATTTTGAGGTTTCGCCCTTGAGCGCGCGGCGGTGCGCATTGAGGATGGTGGCCCGGTCGGCAGGCTCGAACACATCGGTGATCGGCTCGCCGTAGCGCCAGGCCGGGTTGATCCCCAGCGTTTGCAGGATGCTGCCCTGCATCGAGGTGATGTTCAAGTTGAGGTCGGTCGTCCACGAGATGGCCATTGACTGGTCAATGATCAATTCGAGGGCCGATTCGCGCTCGCGCAGGGTTTCTTCCACCTGCAGGCGGGCGCTGATCTCCTTGCGCAGGGCGGCATTCATCTTATCCAGCTCGGCGGTGCGCAGCTGGACGTTCTCTTCCAGGTGGGTGCGGGCCAGGCGCAGCTCTTCGAGGATGCGGTGGTTTTCGGTCACGTCACGCCCGACGGCCTGGTAAGAAGATACCAGCCCCCCTGCCCCGATGATGGCGCGCACCGTCCAGGCCACCCAGCGCACCGCCCCGCCCGGCAGGAAAATCCGTTTTTCGGCGGAGACCACCGGCTTGAGCAGGTTGGGTTCGAGGTGATCGGGGTCGTGCGGCTGGGTGATGACCGAATTGAAATCCACGCCGAGCAGTTCGCTGCTCTGGCGCCCCCAAAAGCGCGCGCCCGCCTCGTTGACGTAGGTGATCTTGCCGAATTTATCCATGCGGAAGATCATCTCGGCCTGGTCTTCGATGATGCTCTGGTAGAGGGCCTGGCTTTCTTCCAGCGCGCGCTCCGATTCCTGGCGGCGGGCCATTTCGCGCGCGAGCGGCTTGAAGGCGAACAGCAGCAGCATGGGGAAGGTGAGGCCGGCGGTGATGAGCGAGTCGATCAGGGCCACGAGGAGGTAGGGCAGGTTGGGTAGATAGCTGATCAGCAGGTGCGCGCCGACCTCGGCGACCACAACAGAGCCGACCAGGATGATCAGCAGCTTGACGGGCGAGAACTCGAGCGGACGCGGCTTGTGCATGTTCTTGCGCCTTTGGGTCGCACTCCAAAGCGATCGTGGTTCGGACGTTGCTTCACTTTGAGCAAATCGTGGGGTTTGCCCCACAATTTGCTCAAAACGATACTCATCAACATGGTTCGCCGGAAGGGCTGACGGGGCCGGCGTGCCCTCAATTATAACAACGAATTAACAATTATTAGGGTCAACATTATAAGAAAGCGCGGCGTAACTTTTTAAATGATAGAGAGACTTATTGTATGTACAATACCGCGGTTTTATTTGAATGACAAGGAGATGAAAACTGATGATCCCAAAACCTCTTCGAATTGCCCTTTTTGCCCTGGGCGCGCTGCTGTTCCTGGGCTTTTCTGCCGGGGTGACCCAGGCAGCCGGTAAATTCTTCTTTGGCGGGGCGGCAGGCACGCGCGATTACCTTGCGGCATCCGCCGGGATGCAGATGGGCGCCACCGAAGACCCCAGCGCCACCCCAGACCCGAGCGCGACGCCCGGCCCCAGCGCCACCCCCGAACCGAGCGCCACGCCGGGGGCCGTGAAGGTGGAGTTCAGCGGGGTGCTTTCGGCGATGAACGGCGATCTGTGGACGGTTGGCGACTTCACCGTGCAGGTGACGCCCGACACCGAGTTGAACGGCTCGCCGATGGCGGGCGACTTCGTCAAGGTGGAGGCTTTCCTCCTGGCGGATGGCACGTACGTGGCGCATGAGATCGAGAAGGAAGACCAGATGGGCTCGGACGACAAGGATGACGAGCATGAGGTGATCTCTACGCCCGACGACGAGCATGAGGAGCATGACTCGAGCGGGGGAGGCACTTCCATGCAGGATGACGAGCACGAGGACGAGCACAGCGGAGACCACGGCAGCGGCGGCGATGATCACGGCGGCGATGACCACGGCGGCGGCGACCATGGCGGCGGCGGTGACCACGACGGCGGCGACGACTAGAGGTTCACCTCCCTTTACGATCGTGTAAACCAGTTTCTGTACCTTGTGGGGCTTGCCCCACAAGGTACAGATGTGAGGAGTGGAAAGAGGCGGAGGGCGCTCTGATCAGCGGCCTGCGCCTCTCGCCGTTTAAAGAGGGGCGGCATTCGTTTCGTTTGTGAAAACGAGTCGAAGCGAAGGCGGCCTGGCCGCGCGGGCGGATGGGAAGGTTCCGCGCAGATTGCTGGGCCTTTGGAGGTGCAGTTGTTAAGGTTGAGGGCGGGGGGCGAGCCTCGCGCCTGCCAGGATTTTAAACAAAAAGCTGACAGCGGATAGCTATCAGCTTCTTCCTGTGCCCCCAAGGGGACTCGAACCCCTGTTTTGGCCTTGAGAGGGCCACGTCCTGGGCCGCTAGACGATGGGGGCCTGCGGCGACAGGATTCTATCACACCTCCCCTGGGGCGTCAATTGCTTTTGCGCCTGCGAACATTGACTCACCCCGTGAGTGATGCTATCATGCATATACCCTGCAATCATTCTGCTCTTTAATAATTGAACAGGAGGTGTGCTTTTATGAGCGTAGATTTTATTGCCCGGTTGGTGGGGATGATCACCTTCTCCATCATCGGGGTTTATTGGGGGACGTATCTCGGCCGGCTGGCGAACACCACCACCGGGCCTTTCCCTTTCACCGTGGAGCAGTACGCGTTCACTATCGGCATGGTGGGCGCCCTGGCTGGACTTATCTTGACTCCTTTTATTACCACGAGGCCGATCAAGGCGCTGCGCGCGCAGTTATCCAGGCTCTCGGCAAGGTCATTATTTGCTTCACTGGTGGGGTTGGTGGTGGGCCTGGTCATCGCGGCGCTGTTGGCCTTCCCGCTCTCGCTGCTGCCAGACCCGTTCGGGCAGATCCTGCCGTTCTTCGGCGTGGTGCTGTTCGGGTATCTGGGGGTGGCCGTCTTCATCGTGCGCCAGGATGACATGTTCAACATCCTGCAGGGCATGCGCGGCGGCGCGCCCGCTGTGCAGCCCGAGGCCGAGGGCGGCTCGAACTGGGGGGAAGGCCGCACCATTCTGCTCGACACGAGCGTGATTATCGACGGCCGGATTGCCGATATTGCCCGGACAGGTTTCCTTCCCGGGTCGCTTTTGATTCCGCGCTTTGTGCTGACCGAGCTGCAGTACATCGCCGATTCGTCCGATTCGCTGCGCCGCCAGCGCGGCCGCCGCGGCATGGAGGTGCTGGCGCAGTTGCAGCGCGAGCCTTCGATCCCGGTGCGCATCACCGATATTGACGTGGAGGGCACGCGCGATGTGGACGATAAGCTGGTGATCCTGGCCCGCCAGATGCGCTGCCCGATCCTCACCAACGATTTCAACCTCAACCGCGTGGCCGAATTGCAGGGCGTGACGATTCTCAACATCAACGAGCTGGCGAACGCGGTGAAGTCGGTGCTGCTGCCGGGCGAGATGCTCAGCGTGCGGGTGATCCAGGAAGGCAAAGAAGCCGGGCAGGGTGTGGGTTACATGGAAGACGGCACGATGGTGGTGGTGGAGAACGGGCGCGAGTACATCGACCGCGAGATCAACGTGCTGGTGACGAAGGTGCTGCAAACGGCCGCCGGGCGGATGATCTTTGCCCGGCCGGACCGCGATTAACAGGACGAGGAGATTGCAGGATGGCGATCAAACTTTACAGTACCCTGAGCCGCAAGAAGGAACCCTTCGAGACGATCGAGCCGGGCAAGGTGCGCATGTATGTGTGCGGCGTGACGGTCTATAACAAGGCGCACATCGGGCATGCCATGTTCGCGCTGGTGTTCGATGTAATCCGGCGCTACCTCACCTACCGCGGCTACGAGGTGAAGCAGGTGATCAACTTCACCGACGTGGACGATAAGATCATCAACCGGGCCAACCAGCTCGGCACCGACCCGGCCGCGCTGGCCGAGCACTATATCAACGAGTTCCGCGCGCAGACGCAGGCGCTCAACGTTTTACCGGCCACCGTCAATCCGCGCGCCACACAGGAGATGCCGCAGATCATCCGCATGATCGAAGGGTTGATCGAAAAGGGCTACGCCTACCCCTCCGAAGGGGACGTGTATTTCCGCGTGCAGCGCGATCCGCAGTATGGCAAGCTCTCAGGGCGCAAGCTGGACGAGATGCAGACGGGCGCCAAGGCCGACCCAGGGGAGATCAAAGAGAACCCGATGGACTTTGCGCTGTGGAAGAAAGCCAAGCCGGGCGAACCTTACTGGGAAAGCCCGTGGGGGCCGGGCCGGCCGGGGTGGCACATCGAGTGCTCTGCGATGAACCTGAGCCACCTGGGCGAGCAGATCGATATCCACGGCGGCGGGAATGACTTGATCTTCCCGCACCATGAGAATGAAATTGCCCAAACCGAAAGCTACACGGGCAAGCCCTTCGCGCGCTATTGGGTGCACAACGGCATGCTGCAATTTGGCGGTGAGAAGATGTCGAAGTCGCTTGGCAACCTGGTGACGATCGAAGACTTCCTGGCCAAACACGACGCCGACGTGCTGCGCTTCATGGTGCTCAATTCGGGCTATCGCAACCCGCTCACCTACACCGATGAGGTGGTGGAGCAGAGCGAGCGCGGGCTGGAGCGTCTGCGCTCGGCCTTGCGCGGGGCGCTGCCGGGGGCGAAGGGCCTTTCGGAAGAGGGCCGGCGCGCGCTGGCCGCTCAGGCCGAAGCGGCAAAGGCCGGGTTCATCGAGAGCATGGATGATGATATCAACACCTCGGGCGCATTGAGCCACCTCTTCGAGCTGGTGCGAGCCGTCAACCAGGCGCGCGCCGACGGCGCGACCGATTCCGATCTTGAGGGTGCGCAATCTATGCTGCGCGAGCTGGCGGGCGTGCTGGGGCTGCGGCTGGCCGAAACGAAAGAAAAGGAACAGGGCGCGGCGCCGTACATCGAGCTGTTGATCGAAGTGCGCCGCGAGCTGCGCAAGCAAAAGCTTTGGGCGCTCTCCGATATGGTGCGCGACCGGCTTGCCGCGCTGGGCGTGGTGCTGGAAGACAGCAAAGAGGGCACCACCTGGCGGTATCAGGCATGAAGGAGTGGATCTGCGGCCGCAACCCGGTATATGAAGCCCTGCGCGCGCGAAGGCGGCAGGCCTTTCAGCTATGGGTGGCAGCCGGGGCCGATGAGCAGGGCCGCCTGGCCGAAATTCTGGCGCAGGCGGCGGGCCATAACCTGCCTGTGCGGCGGGTGCCGCGCCAGCAGCTCGATGCCTTCAGCGACAGCCACCAGGGCGTGGCGCTGGAGGTTTCGGCCTACCCGTATGCCGCCGTGCAGGATGTGCTGGCGCGGGCGCGCAAGCGCGGCGAGCCGCTCTTTGCGCTGGCGCTGGATATGATCCAAAACCCGCAGAATTTGGGCACGCTGCTGCGCAGCGCCGAGGCCTGCGGGGTGCACGGCGTGGTCATCCCGCTGGCGCGCGCCGCGGGGGTGACGCCGGCGGTGGTGCAGGCATCGGCGGGGGCCAGCGAGCACCTGCTGGTGGCGCAGGCCAACCTGGCCCAGGCGCTGGCGACCTTCAAAGACGAGGGCGAAGCCTGGGTGGTGGGCCTGGAAGGTTCGCCGGAGGCGCGCCCCCTGGAGCGCGTGCGCCTCGATGGCCCGCTGGTGCTGGTGGTGGGCAACGAGGGCGAGGGGATGCGCCTGCTGGTGCGGAAATCCTGCGACGTGCTCGTGCGCCTGCCCATGCTCGGCAAGGTGGAGAGCCTGAACGCGGCGGTGGCCGGCTCGATTGTGCTTTACCATGCCCTCCAGGCGCGGACACGCAAGGCCGAGGGGGTTTAAAAGGACTGGAATTAGAGGTGGAAGCTGTGAAAATCGATTTGCATGTGCACGCTTCGGAGCGCTCGGAATGCGCCGTGGCGGGCGAAGAAGAGATGATCCGCGCGGCGGTGCGGGCCGGGCTGGATGCGCTGGTGTTCACCGATCACCATCTGCTGGTGGGCGCCCGGCGGCTGGAGCAGTTGAACCGGCTGTACGCGCCCTTCCGCATTTACGGCGGGATCGAAATCACCGCAGACAGCGAGGACTGGCTGGTCTATGGGGTGCAGGCGCCTGAGCTGGAAAGCACGGCGTGGAGCTACCCAGGGCTGGCGGCCTTCGTGCGCGAGCGGGGCGGGTTCATTGCCCTGGCGCACCCCTTCCGCTATGAGCCGCGCATCCATGTGGACCTGGCGGGCTGCCCGCCGGACGCAATCGAGGTCAGTTCGCTGAACACGCCGCCCGAGCGCGAGGGGGAAATCCGCCGCATCGCCGCGCAATTGGGGCTGGCGCTGCTGAGCAATTCAGACGCGCATTCTCCCGCGCCGCTGGGGCGCTACTACAATGAGATTGCCCTCACGCTGGACGGCGACCGCGGGTTGGTGGAACGCCTGCGGGCTTTGAAGGGCTGAGGGGCACCTTCTCCGCCGCAGGTCACTTCTGGACGAAGAACGCCCAGATGATCCACAGGCCGATCATCAACAGGCCCATGCCGGCGCGCACCACCACCGACCAGCCGCAGCCGAAGGCCATGCTTTTGGTCGATTCGAGCGCCTTGCGCCAGTCTTTGAGACGGATGAACTCGTAGCCGAACAGGCCCGCGAGCGCCAGCGCCAGGCCGCCAAAGGGCGGTAGGAGCAGGCTGCCGGCCACCGCCAGGACCATGGCCAGGGCGATGGCGACCCACGATGCGCCCTTCTGGCGCGCCGATGCGCCCATGATGACGTTGTCGATCACGCTTCCCGCGGCCATCAGGAGGGTCATCAACCCGAAGAGGATGCCGCTCACCCAGTTGAAGCCGGTGAGGATGCCGTACACCAGCGCCGCCACCCAGATGATCACCAACCCCGGCAGGATGGGGAAGATCAGCCCGAGCAGGCCGACGAACATCACTGCCAGGGTGATGGTGAGCAGGGTGACTTGGCCGATCTGGTCCAGGTTCATCGGGCGCTCCTACGGGCGGATGACCTCGATGCCGCCCATCCAGGGGCGCAGCACCTCTGGGACGACCACCGAGCCATCGGCCTGCTGGTAGTTTTCGAGGATGGCGATGAGCGTGCGCGGCATGCCCAGGCCCGAGCCGTTGAGGGTGTGCACCAGGCGGGCTTTGCCGCCGCCGGCGGGGCGGTACTTGATGTTGGCGCGGCGGGCTTGAAAATCGCCATCGTTCGAGACTGAGGAAACTTCCAGCCACTCGCCGCAGCCGGGCGCCCAGACTTCCAGGTCGTAGGTGAAGACTGCGTTGAAGCCGAGGTCGCCGGTGCAGAGCGGGACGATGCGGTAGGCCAGCCCGAGCGCGGCGCAGGTTTCTTCGGCGTGAGCCAGCATGCGCTGCAACTCGGCGGGCGATTCCTCGGGCAGGCAGTAGGTGTACATCTCCACTTTATCGAACTGGTGCCCGCGCTTGATGCCGCGCACATCGCGCCCGGCGCTCATCTTCTCGCGGCGGAAGCACGGGGTGTAGGCGGTGTAGTGCAGGGGCAGGGCGGCTTCATCGAGCACTTCGCCCATGTGGATGCCGGTGAGCGGCACTTCGGCGGTGGGGACCATCCAGAAGTCTTCTTCCGCGTCGTGGTAGAGGTTGTCGCGGAACTTGGGGAGCTGCCCGGCGGCGAAGAGCGTCTCGGCTTTGACCATGAAGGGCAGGTACTTTTCGGTGTAGCCCTGGCGGATGTGCAGGTCGAGCATCCAGGCGATGAGCGCGCGCTGCAGGCGGGCGCCCGCACCGCTGAGGACGTAGAAGCGCGAGCCGGTGACCTTGACGCCCTGGTCGAAGTTGATGATGCCCAGCTTCGGGCCCAGCTCCCAGTGCGGCAGGGGGGTGAAATCGAATTCCCTCGGCCGGCCAACCGTGCGGATGGGTTTGTTATCATGCTCGCCCTCGCCGTCGGGGGCAGAAGCATCGGGCAGGTTGGGGATGGTGGGGACGATCTCGGCCAGGGCTTCATCGGCCTGGCGCACCTGCTCGTCGAGGGCGGTGATCTGGTCGCCCACGGCGCGCATCGCGTCGATCTTGGCCTGTCGCTCGGCGGCGTCTTTGCTCTTGCCGATTTCCCTCGAGACGGCGTTGCGCTCGGCTTTGAGCGCTTCCACCTGCGTGAGCAGGGCGCGGCGGCGGGCATCCAGCTCGAGGACGCGCTCGACGACGGCGGTGTCCATGCGGCGGCGGGCCAGGGCCTGGCGGACGACCTCGGGGGTTTCGCGGATCAGATTGATATCCAACATGGCAGTTCTCCCTGTTAACGAATAGAAAAGCCCCCTCTCCGCGCAGGACGAGGGGGCGCTCGTGGTGCCACCTGCTTTTGCCGCCTTGATGCGGGCAGCCTCTTTCCGGCGGTAACGGGGCCGGCCGGCTCTCTTACGGCGCGCTACGCCCCTGCGAGAGCGACCCACTTTTCGCAAAGTGACCGGGGTGGACTTCACCGCTTAACCTGCCGGCTCGCACCGACCGCCGGCTCGCTGAAAGGGGGCGCGGTTACTAAGCCCCGGGTTGGTCTGGTATGCTGGTTATTATACCACGCCGATGGGTTGGATTGCGCGAAACAAGGCTGCCCTCGATTGAACAGATGCGAAGTTCGGGCGGTTAGAATCGCCGCTGTGGATATGCGCGGGCAGGCAAGAGGCGTTTATTTGCACACGGCATCGAAGATGTAGATCACATCATCGGTGCGCACCGCCAGCAGGGTGCCATCGGGCGACCACTTGGCCTCGCGCGGGGTGCCGACGCCGATATCGAGGATGTATTGCTGTTTTTCATCCTCCAGGAGGATCAAGGCGCGGTCGTCTTCATCGAAGTAGGCGATCTTCTTGCCATCCGGCGACCAGTTGGCGACCGGCATGTAGGGGTAGACGGCGGCGTCGTACTCGCGCGTGTTGAGCGTGACGGCCAGGCGGCCGGGCGCGCGGCGGATTTGCTCGCCGACGGGGGTGATCTGCCCGTCGTTGAGGTTGATTTCGGTGATCTGGTCGCAATCGGGCCCGCAGGCCGCCAGGATGCTCAGGCGCCGGCCCGCCAGCCAGCCGGTAATGGCCTTGGAGCTGCTGCCGGTCTCGGTGCGGGCAGCCTCGCCGGGCATCCAATCGTGGGCGGGCGAGGAGGCATCCGGCGAGCTGGTGAAGACGGTGTACAAGCCGTCGGAGAGGCGCAGGGCCACGTAGGCCAGCAGGCTGCCATCCGGCGACCAGGTGAGGTCGCCGAAGACGTGAACATCGGGGGCCAGGTTGACGGGCGCGGAAAAATCAGGCCCGGAAGCAAGCATGAGCGTGCCGGCATACCAGTTGGAGTTGACCGCCGGGCCGGCATAGGCGAGGACGTTTTGCCCCGGCCGCCAGGCCAGCAGGTCGCCCTGGGGTTCGTCGGTGCGCAGCGGTTCGAACTCGGCAAGCAGGCAGGAGCGGTCGGCCACGATGGGGAAACCCGGGGCGGTGGAGGTGGGCAGCGGGGTGGGGGTGGGGCCGGACTCGGCGGGGGCCGGGGTGGGCAGGCCGGGGATGACCCCGCAGGCGGCGAGAATGAGGCAAGCCAGGGCGGTGAAGGCGGCGCGCAGTTTCATAGATGGGATAGTTGTACCATAGAGAGGGGAAGTCGAGAAGACGATGAGTTGATGAGACGATCAGACGAGTAGATGATGAAAGATGAGTAGCACGATCGAGGGGGTAAAAACACGCTTCTTCCAAAACCCATCACTCCTCGTCTCATTTCTTCATTTATGGTTTAATGAATCCATGGAAGCCAACCGGCTCAGACCGGCGCTCAACAGGGGGCAGGCGGCCCGCAGCAGGCCGGGGGCTTGGCGGCTGTGGATCCCGGCAGGCGAGCGGGGGACTTACCGCGGGGCGCAGCTGGATGATACCTTCGGCCGGGCGCGGCGGGCTTTTGGCTGGCGTGCGCCGTTCACCTGGGCGCTCAGGGCGCGCGTTTCGGCGGCGGACCTGCCCGGAACATGGGGTTTTGGGCTGTGGAACGACCCGTTCAGCGCGGGGGTAGGGATCAACGGGGGCGGGGCGCGGCTGCCGGCGCTGCCCAACGCGGCGTGGTTCTTTTATGCTTCGCCGCCCAACCACCTGGCCTTTCGAGAGGGCCACCCGGCGCAGGGCTTCCTGGCGGCCACGTTCCGCGCTCCGCGCGCCCCCTCGGCGCTGACGCTGCTCGGCCTGCCCGCGCTGCCGCTGCTGGCGCTCCCGGCTGCGGCGCGGCTGGTGCGCCGGGCGCTGGCGCTGGCGGTGCAGGAGGATTCGGCGGGGCTGGAGGTGGATGTCACCGCCTGGCACGCCTACCGCCTGGATTGGGAAGCAACATCCTGCCGTTTTTGGGTGGACGGCAGGATGTTGTTCGAGACCGGCATCGCTCCGCGCGGCCCGCTGGGGCTGGTGATCTGGATCGATAACCAGTACGCGGCCTTCCCTCCAGACGGGCGGGTGCGGAGCGGCACGCTGGCCGGCCCGGAGGCCTGGCTGGAGGTGGAACTGGACTAGCACAGGTTTGCGCTAATTCGATCCAATGCAGGGCAAAGCCCACATTGGATCGAAATTAAGCGCAACCTACCGCAGGAAGACCAGGCGGTAAACGAAGTCTAAGATCAGCCCGAGCAGGAAGAGCAGCCCGTAGCGGCGGTTGTGGACGAACGCGGCCCCCACAAACCAGAGCGGCCAGCCCTCGGCGCCGGCGGGCGGCTGTGAGGGGCGCGGCTGCGAGAGCATCTTCCAGGTGGGCATGAAGAGCGTGAGCGCGCCCAGGACGATGAGCATGAATGGGCTGAAGTAGCCGATGACCACCAGGCCGATCACCAGCAGGTACATGAGGACGATCATCACCTTGATGCTGGCGCGTGCGGCCCGGTCGCCGATGATCACCGGCAGGGTGTGGATGCCCTTCTCCTTGTCGCCTTCCAGTTTGTCGATATGCTTGCCGTAGATGACGGTGGTGGTGCCCAGGGCGTAGGGCAGGCCCGCCAGGACGACCATCCAATCCCAATGGCCGGTGATGATGAAGTAGCTGCCGCCGATCATCAGCGGCCCCCAGACGATGATGACGGCGATCTCGCCGAGGCCGATGTATTTGAGCGGCCAGGTGTAGAAGAAGACGAAGAAGGCGCCCAACGCCAGGAGGACGAGCGCCAGCCAGCCGCGCATCCAGACGAGGTAGGCCCCGGCCGCCAGGGCGATGAGGCCGGTGATGGCGGCGTAGGTGAGCATCTGGCGGCGGGTCATCAACCCCTGCTGGATGGCCTGCGGGCCGTATTGGGTGCGGAAGTAGTTGTCGCGGTCCACGCCGCGGTCGTAGTCGGTGAGGTCGTTGAGCAGGTTGTTGAGGGCATGGGCAAAGACGAGGCCGATGACGACCAGCAGCCAGTAGAGCCAGTTGAAGAGGCCGTCGCGGGCGGCCAGCAGGCCGCCAATGGTGGCGGAGATGAAGGTCATGATGAGGACGGCCGCGCGGGTGGAGATGAGCCAGCGGGAGATGATATCCAGCCGGTCCCATTCTTCTTTGTTGATGCGCGGGATGATGCGTAAGGCTTTGAGCCACATGGCAACGTTCATAAGATCCCTTCCTTGTGTGAAAATTGCGTGCGAATTGTAGCACAATTTGGATGTTATTTGTGGGGTATTAAGAGGAAGAGAAGAGGGTGAACCACAGAGGGCACGGAGGGCACGGAGAAGAAAAAGATGGGAAAGAGAAGGGGATGAACCGCGAAGGGCGCGAAGAACGCGAAGAAGAATGAATTTTAAGAGAATAAACCACAGAGGGCACGGAGAAGAAAAGGGTGGGAAAGAGAGAGGATGAACCGCGAAGAGGCGCGAAGAAGAGGTATGATAGATGAGAAGGATGTGCCGTAAGGATCGGGAACCGCGATGCCCCGGGCACAACCGCAAGGGCAAGGGAAGCGAAGGAAGATGATTTAGCTGACAGCTGACAGCGGATCGCGGAAAGCGTTGAAATGCACATAGAACGAATTGATGCCGTGACAGATGAATTGCTGGAGGCGTTCGAGCGCCTGATGCCGCAGCTCAACCCTCAACACAGCCCGCCGACCAGGCAGGAGCTGGAGGAGGTGGTCGGCGGCCAGGCGAGCACGCTGCTGGCGGCGCGCGGCGCAGATGGGCGCATCGCCGGGGTGCTGACGCTGGTGGTGTTCCGCACGCCGGCGGGGGTGCACGCGTGGATCGAGGACGTGGTGGTGGACGAGCACTCGCGCGGGCAGGGGATGGGCGAGGCGCTCGCCCGCGCAGGCATCGCGCTGGCGGCGCAGAAGGGGGCCGGGGCTGTGGAACTCACCTCGCGCCCGGCGCGCGAAGCCGCCAACCGGCTCTATCAGCGCATGGGGTTCAAGAAGCGTGAGACGAACCTGTACCGGCTGGAGCTGGGGCGAAAAGAAGACGGCGCGTGCTGAGAGGATGATTTGATGCGTGCAGAGCGGGACGCGTTCCGGAACATGCTTAAAGCCGCTTCACTCGTTGACTGATCGTCTCATCCCCTGGCAGTTCGCGCAAATTATCAGAATTCTATAAGAGTCCCCACCCCTCGCTTGACGCACTATTCCAGGCATGGTATGATTTTACACGGGTTGTTAGCACTCTCGCAAGGAGAGTGCTAATTTGAAAGCGGAGTTAGCGATGATCGAACCGAGCGAACGGCAACGCGTGCTGCTGGCGCTTGTGGTGCACGAATATGTGCGCACCGCCTCGCCGGTCGGTTCGCATTACCTGGTCGAGCGCTACAACCTGGACATGAGCTCGGCGACCGTGCGCAACGAGCTGGCCGCGCTGACCGAAATGGGCTATTTGCGCCAGCCGCACACCTCCGCCGGGCGCGTGCCCACCGAAGAGGGTTACCGCTACTTCGTCGGGCGGCTGCTGCAAGAAACCGTCTTGCCGGATACGATGCGCCGGACGATCACCCACCAGTTTTACCAGATGGGCAACGACGTGGAACAGTGGATGCGCCTGGCGGCCTCGGTGCTGGCGCACCAATCGCGCGCGGCCTCGCTGGTGACGGCCCCCCACGCCGAAAAGCCTCGCCTGAAGCACCTTGAGTTGATCAACACGCGCGGGCGCCAGGTGCTGATGGTGATGGTGATGGTGGGCGGCGAAGTGCGCCAGCGCCTGATGACCCTCTCCGAGCCGGCTTCGCAAGAGCAGCTTTCGGCTGCGGCGGAGCGCATCACCCGGCAGTTCCTGGATAAAAGCGTGGATGCCATCCGCGCATCGCGCGGCAGCCAGCCGAACCTCGACAGCGACGTGCTTGGTTGGCTGATCGAGGAATTGGAGCGGGCTGAGTCGAACATTTCGGGCGAGGTGTACCTGGACGGCCTTGCCAACGTGCTCGCCGAACCGGAATTTTCCAGCTCGGAAGATGCGCGGCGGGCGCTGCGCATGCTCGAAGAGCGCTCCATGCTGCAAGACCTGCTGGCGCGCACGGTCCTTGCAACGGGGAATGTAGGCGGTGTGCAGGTTCTCATCGGCGGCGAGGGCACCTGGAACGACCTGCGCCAGAGCTCGATGGTGCTTTCGCGCTACGGGGTGCCCGGCCTGGCGACGGGCACGCTGGGCGTCTTGGGGCCGATGCGCATGTCGTATGGCAAGACGATCTCGGTGATGCGCTTCTTATCCAGCCTGCTCAGCGACTTGGTTGCCGAGACGCTGGTCGATGAAAATTGAAACCTACGCCCTGGTTCACGGCGGGGCCTGCCTGCCGGGCCGGGCGAGTGATGAACGAATGGGGAAGGATTATGACCGAACGTAAACATAAACAACCGGAGATTCATCGCCCGGAGGAAGAAAAGGCGCCTGAATTGGAAGCCGATGACGAGTTGATCTCGCCGATTCGCAGCAAGAAGAGCCAGCCGGCCGGGGAGGCTGAAGCGAAGGAGGCTGAAGCGCCTGCCGGCGTGCCGCTGGAGGAATTCGAGGCGCTGAAAAAGGAGCTTGAAGAGGCTCAGGCCAAGGCCAAAGAGTATTTTGACGGCTGGCAGCGCGAGCGGGCCGATTTTTCGAACTACAAGCGGCGCATCGACCGCGAACAGGCCACCCTGAGCCAGAATATCACGGCCGAGGTGATCAAGAAATACCTGCTCGTGCTGGATGACCTCAGCCGGGCGATGAAAATGCGCCCAACCGAGGGGGCCGTTTCGGCCTGGGCCGACGGCATCGACCTGATCTTCCGCAAGCTGCAGAACATTCTCGAAGCGGAAGGTATCCGGCGCATCCCGGCGGAAGAAGAAGAGTTCAACCCGCTCCGCCACGAGGCGATCTCGATGGAAGAGAGCAAAGACCACGAAAGCGGCCGGGTGATCGAAGTTTTGCAGGATGGTTACACGCTCGGCGACCGGGTGATCCGCCCGGCCCGGGTTCGAGTCGCGCGATAGGAGAATTCTATGGGAAAAATCATTGGCATCGATCTGGGTACGACGAATTCAGTTGCAGCAGTTATGCAAGGCGGCGAGCCGGTGGTGATTGCATCGGCAGAGGGCGAGCGCCTGGTGCCGTCGGTGGTGGCGTATAACAAAAACCACGAGCGCATCGTCGGGCGGGCGGCCCGCAACCAGGCCATCATCAACCCCGAAAACACGATTTTCTCGATCAAGCGCTTCATGGGCCGCAAGTTCGAGGACGCGGAAGTTTCGCGCACGCTCGGCCGGGTGCCCTACAAAGTGGCAAAAGCCCCCAACGGCGACGTGCGCGTGGTGCTGGATGGGCGCGAGTACTCCCCGCCCGAAATTTCGGCGATGATCCTTGCCAAGCTGAAGCAGGATGCGGAGGCTTACCTGGGCGAACCTGTGACCCAGGCGGTGATCACCGTGCCGGCTTACTTCAACGACGCGCAGCGCAATGCCACCAAAGACGCGGGCAAAATTGCCGGGTTGGAAGTGCTGCGCATCATCAACGAGCCGACGGCCTCCTCGCTGGCCTATGGGCTGGATAAGAAAAAGAACGAGGTCATCGCGGTCTATGACCTGGGCGGCGGCACCTTCGATATCTCCATCCTCGACGTGGGCGATGGGGTCTTCCAGGTGCGCTCTACCAGCGGTGATACCTTCCTGGGCGGCGACGATTTCGACATCCGCGTGATGGATTACCTGATCGCCGAGTTCAAGAAGGAAAACGGGATTGACCTGCGCAACGACCGCCAGGCCTTGCAGCGCCTG
The DNA here is from genome assembly GCA_029975055.1 of Anaerolinea sp. Taxonomy (GTDB): domain Bacteria; phylum Chloroflexota; class Anaerolineae; order Anaerolineales; family Anaerolineaceae; genus Anaerolinea. The sequence goes on along the minus strand of JARKPU010000039.1, from coordinate 19,661 downwards.
AAGGAAGCCGCCGAAAAGGCCAAGATCGAGCTTTCGACCGTGATGCAGACCGAGATCAACCTGCCCTACATCACCGCCGACGCTTCGGGCCCGAAGCACCTGGTGATGACGATGACCCGCTCGCGACTCGAACAGTTGACCGGCGACCTGATCGAAAAATCACTCGACCCGGTGCGCCGCGCTTTGAGTGATGCCGGCCTGCAGCCGAGCGACATCAACGAGGTGGTGCTGGTGGGCGGCATGACGCGCATGCCCGCCGTGCAGGAAGCCGTGCGCAAGCTGTTCAACAAGGAACCGCACAAGGGTGTCAACCCGGATGAGGTGGTGGCCGTTGGCGCGGCCATCCAGGCGGGCGTGTTGGGCGGCGAGGTGAAGGATATCCTCCTGCTGGACGTGACCCCGCTCTCGCTCTCGGTGGAGACGCTGGGCGGCGTGGCCACCCCGTTGATCGAGCGCAACACCACCATCCCCACCCGCAAGAGCCAGATCTTCTCGACCGCCTCCGACGGCCAGACTCAGGTGGAGATCCACGTGGTGCAGGGCGAGCGCCCCATGGCGGTGGATAACAAATCGCTTGGCAAGTTTATCCTGGATGGCATTCCTCCGGCGCCGAGGGGCATCCCGCAGGTGGAAGTGACCTTCGATATCGACGCCAACGGCATCCTCAAAGTGACCGCGATGGATAAAGCCACCGGGCGCAGCCAGCACATCACCATCACGGCTTCTTCGGGGCTTTCGGAGCAGGAGATCGAAAAGATGCGCCGCGAGGCCGAGGCCCACGCCGAAGAAGACCGCAAGCGCAAAGAGTTGATCGAGGCGAAGAACAACGCCGATAACACGATCTACACCGGCGAAAAGCTGCTGCGCGATTACGGCGATAAAGTCCCTGCCGAGGTGAAGCACCAGGTGGAAGAAGGCATGGGCAAGCTGCGCGCGGCGGTGGGGACGGATAATGTGGAGGAAATCCGCAAGCTGACCGAAGAGCTGGGGCGCACCATCCAGAAGCTGGGCGGGAGCATGTACCAGCAGGGTGAAGGCCCCGCGGCGGGCGCCCCCGGCGGCGGCCCCAGCGCGCCTGGCGGCGACGGCCCCAGCGGGGGGCAGCCGGGCAGCGAGCCGGGCGACAACGTGGTGGACGGCGAGTTCAGGAACGCATAAATAACCCCAGGGGGATCGATGGGCGGCGAAAGGCCCATCCTTCCCCCGATAAGGTTCTATGGCACAACGAGATTATTACGAGGTATTGGGCGTGCAGCGCGGCGCCAGCGCGGATGAGCTGAAATCGGCCTTCCGCAGCCTGGCGCGCCAGTATCACCCCGATGTGAACAAGGCAGAGGACGCGGAGGAGCGCTTCAAGGAAATCAACGAAGCGTATGCCGTGCTCTCGGACCCCGAAAAGCGCGCCGCCTATGACCGCTACGGACATGCCGGGCTGAACGGCATGGGCGGGATGCCGGACTTCTCGACGATGGATTTTTCGGACATCTTCGAGGAGCTGTTCGGGTTTGGCATGGGCGGGATGGGCAGCCGGCGGGCGCGGAATTCGCCGCGGCGCGGCGCAGACCTGAACTACACGCTGTCGCTCACTTTCGAGGAATCGGTTTTTGGCGTCGAGAAAGAAGTGGAGATCACCCGCGATGAAGCCTGTTCGCACTGCCGCGGGAGCGGGGCCGAGCCGGGCACGTCGCCGCAGCGCTGCAATACCTGCGGCGGGCGCGGCGAGGTGCGCCAGGTGCGCCAGACGATCCTCGGCTCGATGGTGCAGGTGACCACCTGCCCCACCTGCAACGGCTCGGGTGAGGTCATCGCCACGCCGTGCAAAACCTGCCGCGGGCGCGGGCTGGAGCGCAAGACCGTCAAACGCACGGTGAACGTGCCGGCGGGGATCGACAACGGCCAGCAGATCCGCCTGGCGGGTGAGGGCCAGCCGGGGGCCTTTGGCGGGCCGAACGGCAACCTGTACCTGGAAGTGCAGGTGAAGCCGCACAAGTTCTTCCACCGCAAGCAGGATGATATCTGGCTGAATCTGAACATCAATGTGGCCCAGGCCGCGCTGGGGGCCGATGTGGAAATTCCGACGATCGACGGGGAAGTGAAGCTCACGATCCCGCCGGGCACGCAGCCGGGCAAGGTCTTCACGGTGAAGGGCAAGGGGGTGCCGCACCTGCGCTCGAACGGGCGCGGCGACCAGCAGGTGCTGGTCAATGTGGAGGTGCCCAGCCGCCTCAGCCCCGAGCAGCGCAAGCTCTTCGAGCAGCTGGCCGAGACGCTCGGCAGCGAGGTGAAGCCCGAAGAGAAGAGTTTCTTCGACCGTCTGAAAGAAATATTTTAGTGGTGAATCAAAATGATTTTGATGGGTTATCTTGGGGGCATCGTCCTCAAGGTAGCCCATCAAACTTCAATTGACCGGGCACCAGGGTATAACACTGGGGCGGTGCGCGCGGCTTTGCCGGCTGGCATTATCTGAATGGCTAAGAAACACTCATGGGCGGGAGCAGCCCGCCTGTCTATGGATGGGAACATGACGGATGCAAAATGGCTGGAAGTGTCATTGACGGTTGACCCCGAGCTGGCGGAGGCCGTCTCGGAGGTGCTCAGCCGCTTCGTCTCGGGCGGGGTGGTGGTGGAGAGCAACGTGCGCTATAACGATGCGGAAGACGAGGGCACGCCCTACGGCCCGGTGCGGGTTTACGGTTACCTGCCGGTGGACGAGCAGATCGAGGAGACGCGCCAGAAGGTGGCCGAGGGGCTGTACTACCTGGGGCGCATCCAGCCGATCCCCGAACCGGGCTTCCGGGCCATTCAAGACGAGGATTGGATGGCGGCCTGGAAGCAGCACTATCACCCCATCCCGGTGGGCAAGAAGCTGCTCATCCTGCCGGCGTGGATCGAACCGCAGGCGGGCGAGACCAGGGAGGTGGTGAAGATCGACCCATCCATGGCTTTCGGCACCGGCACGCACCCCACCACGCAGCTTTGCATGGCGATGCTGGAAGATGTGGTGCGGCCCGGCCAGGCGGTGATCGACGTGGGCTGCGGTTCGGGGATCCTCTCGATTGGGGCGCTCAAGCTGGGGGCGGCGCATGCCCTGGCGGTGGATATCGACAACGCGGCGGTGATCTCTACACGCGAGAACGGCGCGGCCAACGGTGTGTTAGAGCGGCTGGAGGTGGGGCTGGGTTCGGTGAGTGAAATCCGTGCGGGGAACTTCAGCAGAAAGTCTGCGCCGCTGGTGCTGGCGAACATCCTGGCGCCGGTGATCATCCGCCTGTTCGAGGCGGGGCTGGCCGAGCTGGCCGAGCCGGGCGGGGCGATGGTGCTCTCGGGCATTCTCGAAGACCAGGCCGAGGGGGTGATTCAGGCAGCCGAGGCGAAGGGGCTGCGCTTCCGCGAGCAGCGGAAGATCAACGATTGGGTGGTGATTCTGCTGAGCAAGTGAACCCGGCACTTCCAGGGTATAATCGCGCTGGTATATTCTTTAGGCGCCGAGGAGATTCATGGCCGAATATGAAGCTGTGATCGGGCTGGAGACGCACATCCAGCTCAACACCGTCACCAAGATCTTCTGCTCCTGCAAGGCCGATTCGTGGATGGATCCGCCGAACACCAACATCTGCCCGGTGTGCACCGGGCTGCCAGGCGTGCTGCCGGTGCTCAACAAGGCCGTGGTGGAGAAGGGCGTATTGCTGGCCCAGGCCATGCACGCGCAGCTGCGAGAGCTTTCGTACTTCGACCGGAAGAATTATTTCTACCCCGATCTGCCCAAAGGTTACCAGATTTCGCAGTACGATATGTCGCTGGCGGTGGGCGGCTACCTTGACCTGCCCATGCCGCAAGGCTACATGCGGCGGGTGAGCATCACCAAGCTGCACCTGGAGGAAGACGCCGGCAAGACCAAGAACGAGTATGGGCGGCGGTTGATCGACTTCAACCGCTGCGGCGTGCCGCTGGTGGAGATGGTCACCGGGCCGGACCTGCGCTCGGCGGATGAGGCGGCGCAGTATCTGATCCGCCTGCGGCAGCTCCTGCGCTGGCTGGGCGTCTCGGAAGGCGATATGGAGAAGGCCCACCTGCGCTGCGATGCGAACGTCTCGGTGCGGCCGAAAGGCGCCGATTACCTCAACCCGAAGACGGAGATCAAGAACGTCAATTCGATCGATGCCGTCCGCAACGCCATCCAGACCGAAATTGCGCGCCAGGTGCGCGAGGTGGAAGCCGGGCGGCGGGTGGAAGCCTGGACGCTGGAATGGGACGAAGACAGCGCCACGCTGCGCAAGATGCGCTCGAAAGAGACCGAAGCCGATTACCGCTACTTCCGCGAGCCTGACCTGCTGCCCGTGCGCCTGGACGAGGATTGGAAGCAGGCGATCCTGGCGGGCTTCCCTGAGCTGCCGCTCGAGCGGCGGGCGCGGTTCATCGAGCAGTACGGATTGCCGGAGTATGACGCTGAAATCCTCACCGCCGAGCGCAGCCTCTCGGATTACTACGAAGCCGCCGTGCGGGCTTACGGCGGAGACCCGAAGCGCGTCTCGAACTGGATGATGAACGAGGTGCTGCGCATGCTCAACGAGCGCGGGCTGGCTGCCGGGCAGATGAAACTTAAGCCGGCGTACCTGGCCGAAATCCTCAAGCTGGTGGATGCGGGGACGATCAACATGCCCACCGGCAAGGCTTTGCTGGTGAAAGTGGAAGAGAGCGGGCTGGCCCCGGGGCAAATTGTGGAGGCCGAGGGATTGGCCAAAGTGAGCGACGAAGAGCCGATCCGCGCGGCATGCCGGGAAATGCTCGCCGAGAACCCGAAGGAAGTGGGCACCTACCGGGGCGGCAAGGTGACGCTGATGGGCTGGTTTGTGGGGCAGGTGATGCGCAAGATGCGCGGCAAAGCCGACCCAAACGTGGTGCGCTCGGTGCTGGAGGAGTTGTTGAAGTGAAGCCAATGGGCCGGTGAGATGATGGGTGATGAAAAATAGAGGATCTTCCCCATCTCATTGCATCGTTGGCAAATTGGCCCCATGAATTTAAGAAAAGCAGAACCCGCCGACCAACCAACCATCCGCCGCATGGTGTGGCAGGCCGGGATCAACCCGCTGCAGCTCGATTGGCGGCGCTTCACCCTGGCGGTGGATGACGATGGCCGCGTGACGGGCTGCATCCAGGTGAAGCCGCACGGCGACGGCACACGCGAGCTAGCCTCGCTGGTGGTGCTCGGGCCGTGGCGGGGGCGGGGCATCGCCAGGCGGTTGGTCGAACATGCCCTGGCGCAGAACCCGCCGCCGCTTTACCTGACCTGCCGCTCAGGACTGGAGCGGCTCTACGAGCGCTTTGGCTTCAGGGCGCTGGCCGAGGGGGAACTGCCGCCCTACTTCCGCCGCCTGGCAAGGCTGGCGCGGGTTTTCGGGCGCATGTGGGGCATGCGCGAAACCCTCTCGGTGATGCGCTGGGACGGGCCGCGGGCGTAACTTTCGGGAATTCCATGCGACTAATAAATGAATAACATTGCGCCGGCTTTAGCGGCGAGGGGTGCAGCGCTCTCGCACGATGGAGCCCCGGCACCAGCAGTTGAAGTGATACCTCGCCCGGCAGGGATGCGCCTTTTGTGGACGATTTGGATAACACGGGGACGATTTGGTGTATACTTCCCTTTCGATACCATTGGCAGAGACACACCGAATGACGGACCCGGCGACGCTTCTTGACCGTGCCCAGGCACTGGATGCCCAGGCGCTGGCCGAGATTCACGACACTTTCTACCCGGTCATCTACCGCTACCTGAGCTACCGCCTGGACGATGAGCAACTGGTCGAAGACATCGCCTCAGATGTGTTCTTGCGCCTGTTGGATAACCTGCACCGGCGCGACCGGCGCGTGCGTGACGTGCGCGCGTGGCTGTTCGGTACCGCCAACCACCTGGTGAACGATGCGCTGCGCCGCAAGTATCGCAAGCCGGTGGAACCCCTGGAAGATCACGAGTCGCTGGCCGACGGCGAGAACCCCGAGCAAGCCGCCGAGCATTCCGAACGGCAGCGGGCAGTGCGGTGGGCCATCCGGCGCCTGACGCCAGACCAGCAGCAGGTGTTGACGCTTCGATTCGCGCTTGAAATGTCTCTGGAGGAGACGAGTGCCCTGATGAACAAATCGGTTGGAGCGATAAAGACGCTGCAATTTCGCGCCCTGGCGACTCTCCGCCGCCACCTGGAAAGCAGGAACGGAGAATGAAGCGCAGCCACGACCTGAACCCCATTTTCGATCGCTGCCTCGAAAGGCTCCAGGCGGGCCAATCGCTGGAAGCCGTGCTGGCCGACTACCCGCAATGGGCCGATGAGCTGCGCCCGGTGCTGGAAGCCGTGCTGGCGATCTGGGCAGCGCGCGGCTCCGATACCGTGCCGGTGGCGGCGATGCAGCGCAGCCGGATGCACCTGAACGAGGAAATTCAACGGCGGAATGCGGTGGAAAAGCCGCTCAACTTGTGGCAGCGCTGGCTGCAATCGATGCGCCGTTCGACGGCCCCGGCGTTGATGCTGGTGGCGGCAGTGCTGGCTGTGGTGGCGTTGACGGGCCTGGCTTCCGTCCAGGCCCTGCCGGGGGAAGCCCTTTACCCGGTGAAGATCGCCGCAGAGCGCTTCACGCTCTCTCTGCCGGCCGACGCCTCCGAACGCCTGACCCGCGAAGAGACGTATGATTCGCGCCGCTTTGCCGAGGTGGAAGAACTGCGCCAGCAGCAGCGCGAACAGGAAGTGGACTTCACCGGTTACCTGGAACTGGGCGAAGACGGTGTGTGGCGGGTGGGGAAGATCCCCATCAACGTGCCCGAGAATATGCTCGAAGCCCTGGCGGAACTGGAAGGGCAGTATATCTTTGTGCACGCCGATCTGATGCCCGATAGCAGCCTGGTGCTGGAATGGTTCGAGGCGCGGCTGTATACGATCAGCGGGCGGGTGACGCAGATCGATGGCGCGCGCATCCGCGTCGATACGCTGTGGGTGGATGTAAGCCCCGAGGTGGCCGCCGCCGGGTTGCCGGTGGTGGGCCAGCAGGTGACTGTTTCGGTGGTGCGGCTGCAGGGCGGCGGGGTTTTGGCCGTGAAGCTCTCGCTGGGAAGCGTCCCAGACGCGCCACAGGTGGTGACGGCGCCCACCGAGAAGCCCAACGAGCAAGAAGGCTCGGGCGCCTCAGATCAAGAGCAGGCCAGCCCGACGGCTGAAGGCAAACAGCACGAGGACGATAAAGACCGGCGGGACTCCGACAAAGACCGCCGACCGACGAAGACCCCCACCGCCGGGCCGGTTGAGCCAACCCCGCAGCCCACCCGGAGCGGTGATGGCGACGAAAAGCACAAGACCCCCGAAGCGACGAAGCAGCCGGAGCCGACCAGGACACCTGACGATTAATCGGGGAAGGTTTACATGAAAAACCCTGTGAAATATGGGGCCTGCCCCACATTCCGCAGGGTTTTTTTATTCTTGACGCACGGGCAGGTAGAGCATCCCCTGGCCGGCCTGGACGGGGGCGAGCGCACCAGGCTCGACGGCTGCCTGCCAGGCCAATCCGGCGGCCATCCACGCGTTTAGCTCGCCCTGCGGCAGCACCTGCTCCCAGGGCAGGATGCCGCGCAGCAGCCGGTGGCGGGTGATCTCCTCGAAGAATTCCATCGCGTCCGGCACATCCAGGCCGAAGTCGGCCAGGGCAAGCTGGCGCTGGATGCGCCCCTCGAGCGTGCCGGCGGCGAACGGCGCCAGGCCGAGGACGGCATGGAAGGCGGCCTCGCTGTGCACTTCCAGCCATTGGAGCGCGGCCTCCTCTTGAGGGTAGGGGCGGTACCCAAATTCATCCAGGCGGGCGAGCACCGAGTAGGCGGCGCGCAGCCAGTGCGGTAGGCCTTCTGGGGGCTGCCGGGGCGCAGCGCTGCGCTGGAGGAAGCCGCCGACCGCGGTGAGGCCATTCTCGGGAGCCGAAGGGTGGAAGGGATAGGGCCGCAGCGGCTGGCTGAAGGCCAGCAGAGCGGCAGATTGCCCGCAGGCATAGGCGAGCACATCTGCCGGGCTGCCCGAGCCCACCGCGAGCAGCTTGCGGTTTGCATCCAGGGCGATATAGGTGAAGGGGCGGCGCCACGTGCCTGAATCTACGCCGATGAAGGTGGTAAAGGCGGGCGGCATGCATTCAGTTTAGCCCAGAATGCGCCTCCGCGCAACTTTTGCAGCTTGGAAGGTTGTTTACTTTTAGGTTTTCTTATAGTAGAATATTTATGATGGTCCCACGTTAACAGATGGTGGTTCTTGGTGATTGCAGTTTCGTCGCCCTCGGCCGGTGGGCTGCAGGGTTGCGGTCTGGTTCCCCGCGATGTCTGGTCGGCAGAGTTAAGTTTGACCCTCAGGTTGGCGGACACCTCAAAGCTGATAGCCGGAAGATAGACCGTTCTGTTCGATGGGGTATTCGCTTTTTTTGTGTTTTGAGGAGTCAGCATGAATATCTACGTAGGAAATCTGCCGTTCAGCACCAATGAAGACGAACTGCGAAAGACCTTCGCGGCTTATGGCGAGGTATCCTCGGCGGCCGTGATCAAGGACCAGTTCACCGGCCAGTCGCGAGGGTTCGGGTTCGTCGAGATGCCGAACAAAGAAGAGGCCGATGCGGCGATCGCCGGCCTGAATGGCAAAGATTTCAAAGGCCGCCCGTTGAAGGTCAATGAAGCTCGCCCGCGCGAAGAGCGCCGCGGCCCCGGTGGCCCGGGCGGCGGCGGCCCCCGCCGCGGTCCTGGTGGCCCGGGCGGTGGTGATCGGCGCGGCGGCGGCGGACAGCGCCGCGACTGGTAACTGAAACCGATCTCTAAACCAAAATGCACCCGTGCAAGCGGGTGCATTTTGGTTAAAGGGCCGGGGGGCCCTCCCCCCGGAACCGGAGGAAGAGGGTTCTAGCCGGCCAGGCGCGAGAGTTCCAGCGCGAAGATGCGGCGCAAGATGGCGACCGCCGCGGCATAGGTGGAATCCATGCCGTAATAGGAGAGCGTGCCCGCGCCGAGGTTCCTACCGCGGCTGAGCGGGGTGTCGGAGGCGTAGTGCAGGATGCCCAGGTCGAAGGGCAGGTCGTGCAGGTGGACGATTTCATCCACGGGGTGGCGCTTGGGGCGCGAGAGCTCGTACACTGCCGAAAGATACGGCCCGGCCTCCATCTCGATATCGGCGTAGCCCTCGCGGAAGAAGACATCGGTCACCTGGGCGTTCTGCAAGAAGGTGCCCAGCACGCAGACGGCCTTTTGGTGGTCGAGCACCGTGCCATACACCAGGTAGGGGGCCACATCGGCGGCCGAGAAGCAGTTCCGGAACAGGTAAGTGTTGTGCGAGTGCTCGTCCTGGACGACGTTGGGGATCATCACATCGCCGCGCACGGCGTTGAGGGTGGCGGCTTTGCCCATGATGTACACCCCGAGGATGTTCGAGGTCTGCTCGCCGACCTTGGAGAGCAGGTTGTAGGCCGAGAGGCCGAGGGGGTAATCTATGTTGAGGATCAGCGCATCGCTGGCGGCCAGGCGTTCGAGCGCCAGACCCTCCTGCAGGCGCGGGTCGAGGCGGCCTGGGTCGAGGCGGGAGAGGTCGATCACCTGGGCTTCCAGCTCGAAGAAATGCCCCGAAGGCACGCGCCGGATGCCCAGCCCGGCTTCGCATTCCAGTTGTTCGGCGAGGCTGGCCTGGCCCGCCGCAGAGGCCTGGAATTTCTTGAGGACGTAGTAGAGGAAGTTCTCGCGGCTGGAAGGCACCTGGTTGGATTGAATATCGGCCCATTCGGCCTGCAGTTCGGGGGCTGTTTCGGCGCGCACGAAGGCCTGCAGGTCATCTTCACGGCTCAGGGCGTAACCGGTGAGTAAATTGGGCAGGCTGTGGGTGTTGGAAGAGATGAAGTAGATGGGGCGGTCTTGCACGTGTGGGGCGTGCGCGGCCAGGTTGGCCCACCAGGCGTGGGTGGCGCGCTGGTAGGCGCTGAGCGAACCGGCCAGCAGGCGCACGCTGAGGTTGAGCTTTTGGGCACGGATGCGCTCCAGGTTGGCGGCTAACTCACCGCCCCAGACTTCGCGCAGGCGGGACAGGTCTTCGGCGGGCATGCGCAAGGCCCCGGCCAGGCGCTCGAAGGCCTGCGGGTCGCTCTCGGCGGCCTGGAGCGGGCCTTTGGGCGCGGTTTCGAGCAGGAGCAGGCGCAGCTTGTTCCATTCCATCTGGAAGGCCGTCAGGCAGGGGATGATATCTTCGATATCCGAGCGCGAGGCGATGTAGCAGGCCAGGGTGGCGGCGCCATCGAAGAAGCAGCGCCGGCGGCGGGCGCGGGCCGACACGGGCTGCCAGGATTCCAGGTTCGCGTAGCCGAAGCGGGCGAACACCTCCTGGCTCTGGCCCAGCACCACCGTGCGCACGTCCGGCGTGCAGGCGGGCAGGCGCAAAAGCGAGTAGATGAAGGCGGAAACATCCGGCTCAGGTTGCCGGGCCTTGGGGTGCAAGAGCGAGTTCATCCCGGCGTGCACCTCTTCGAGGGTGCGGATTTTCACTTCCGCGCTCGAGCGGAGGAGAGAATAGAGCGTGGCGCGATAGAGGCGGATTTCTTCAGACGTGGCGCTCGGGACGGTGCGTTCCATGCGGGCTCCTTGTGAAGGCTGAGGTTATTATATCGCGCCGGAACGTCGATGAGTGATGGATATAAAGAGACGACGAGCGAGGAACCGCCTTACTCGTCGTCTCTTCGTCTCAGCGGCTTTCTTTTACGCGCTTACCTGATCACATTCGGCATGTACACGTAACGCGGGTTGTTGGTGAGCACCATGGTGATGGTGAGGGTCTGCTTGGAGCTGCCGTCGGCCGATTTCACCTCCAGGCCGGCGGTGTATTTGCCCGTGCTGGCCGTGGGCGTGATGGTGATGTTCAGGGTGGTGCCGGTGGAGCCGGTGGTGGGGGTGTACGTCACCCAGGATGGGATGCTCCCTCCGCCGGCGGGCGCGGCCGTCCAGGAGATGTTGGTGGAAGAGGAGGAGGTGACATTGACCTTGATGGTGATTGGCCTGGCGGACGGCCTGGCGATGTAGCCCACCGAGGTGGCCGAAAGCTGGATGGCGGGGGTGAACAGGTCGGCCAGGGTTTTGGAAGCCTGACCGACGAAGGCGTTGTTATACTGCGGGGCAGGGATGGGGTAGGGGCTCCAGTTATCCCAGCTCAGGATGAGGGGCACGTTGGTGTAGGTGGCGTGGGTGGTCTGGCTGGCCAGGGCACCCTGGTAATCCTGATACTGTTTGAAGGAATCGCCGAGCGTCTTTCCGGCGAAGAGGTTATCGACGAACACGGCGAAGGCATCGCCGAACCAGTTGGCGTAGTACCCGGCGGCGCCCATCTCGATGAACGGCTGCGCATACTGGCTGGTGCGGCGGCGGGCTTCTTCAAAGCTGATGGCGGCGGTATCGGTGGTGGAAGAGCCGGTGGTGAAGCAGCCGTAGAGCATGACGATGGCGTTCGGGGCCAGCCTGATATCGCGCTTGATGTCGTCGGAAGAGTACATCTTCTCGGTCACTTCGATGCCGCCCACAGTGGGGGTGACCCAGTTGTTGGAAGTCCAGTTGAGGCCGTGCCCGCGGTACATGAAGAACTGTGCGCCGTTCGATGCGGCGATAATATCGGCCCAGCGGTCGTTGGGGGTGTAGAACTTGAAGACCTGGACCCCGTAAGCCGATAGGCGGTTGGCGGCCAGGTCCATGTTGGCAATTTCTTTGAGCGTTTCCGAACCGGTCGGCCCGTCGATGGGGCCGACAACCAGCACGGCTTTGAGCGCGGGCAGCGCTGCGAGGCCGATGGGGGCATCGGCTTGCGGGGCGTTTTGGCCGGTGGCAGAGGCGGGTTCGAACGGTAAAGGCTGGGGGTTGGGGGCCGGTGAGGCCGGCTGCGGTTCCTGGGCGCTTGCCGGAAGCGCCGACACCAGTAAAGCGGTCAGTAAGAACAGAGACAGCAGAGCTGCGCGGAATTTCATCATCACCTCATAGAGTTAAATTGGCTGCCAGGCGGTGAGGGCCGCCAATTCGGGGCAGCGGTGGTGCAGGCCGGTAAGGAGGAGCAGTTTTCGAGTGAGAGCGGGCAATTTGGTTCGGTTGCAGCCATGTCTGAGCCAGGGAGTCGGGCAAATTTTGAACTGCCAGGTCCGAATCGAGACAAATAAACAATTGGGGAATATCCGGGGCGCTGGAAAGGAGGCGCGGCTCAATCCCAGCCGATTGATTCCTTTGTTTTGCAGGATGTCTGCGGCGAAGTACCTGTCTGCCGGAGGCCGGTTCAGGCCAATGGAAAATCTTAATAGTACGTCGCGTTCGGAATGGAATAGTTACGGTTTGATTATAATTGCCGGAGGTAGAAGGGGAGCGTGTGTTTCGTCACACAAATCTCGGACAATTTGTACCTTTGAGGTGTGAAATGCGGGCTGTGCTGCAGCGGGTGAAACATGGTTCGGTTTCGGTGGCGGGGAAGCGCATCGCCGAGGTGGGGCGGGGGCTGGTGGTGCTGCTGGGGGTGGGCCATGCCGATACGCCCGCGGCGGCCCGCGCGTTGGCCGAGAAAACCGCCGTGCTGCGCATTTTCGAGGATGAGCAGGGCAAGATGAACCTCTCGGTGCGCGACGTGGGCGGCGAGGCGTTGGTCGTCTCGCAGTTCACGCTGTATGCCGATGCGCGCAAGGGCAGGCGGCCTTCCTTCACCGATGCGGCGCTGCCCGAAGCCGCCCGCCCGCTGGTGGATCTGTTCGCCGAGCACCTGCGCGAACTGGGCGTGCCGACTCAGACGGGTGAATTCGGCGCCGAGATGCTGGTGGAGATCCTCAACGACGGGCCGGTGACGATTCTGCTGGAAATTTAGATATACCCCTTCCAAAGCGCGGCGTCGAACTGCACGGCGGCAGCGCCCGCCGAGAGCAGCGCGGCGGCATCGGCGCGGCTGAACACACCTGCCCCTGCGATGAGCGGGACGCCCAGCGGTTTGAGGGCCAGGAGCGCAGACATCACCTGCGGGAAGAGCGCAGGCCCATACAGCCGCCCGCTCACCGGCATCGCGGCCGGGCCGGGCAGGCAGCCGCGCGGGGCGCTGAGGGTGAATGCCGCGACGCCCAGCCCGGCGAGTTCGGCCACCCAGGGCCCGGCGGCGCGATCGAGGGGGATGCAAAAGGCCAGCGGCAGCTCGCCGAGCGCGGCGGAGGCGAACTCCAGGCCTTCCTGGGGGCCGGCGCCGGGCGGCAGGGACAGTTCAATTGCCAGCACCCCTTCGACGTTCTCGAGCCGGGCCACCATCTCGGCGGCCTGGGAGGGGTTCTCGGGGATGAGGTGCGCCCAGATGGGCAGGCTGGCGCGTGCCCAGCGCGCGGCATAGGCGCGCAGCACAGTGCGCAGGCCGGGGTTGGGCAGGCCCGTGTGGAGCAGGAACCCGCCCGCGAAGGGCAGCAACGCCCGCGATGCGGCCGGGGTCCGCCGCGCCAGCGAGATGGGGTGGGTGACGAACGCTCCCATGCGCTCGGGCAGCGGCCAGGCGGCGGGCGGGGCGAATCCCAGGCTGCCGGCGGCGTTCATGTAGGGCGAGGCGAGGGGGATTTCCGGGCGGATCATCCGGCTTCCTCCAGCAGGTTGAGGGAGAAGACCGGCCCGTCGGCGCAGGCGTGCTTCCAGCCCCGGCCGGTGAGCACTGCGCACGCGCCGCAGAGAGCGGCCCCGCCGCAGGGCATCGTCGCCAGCACCAGCCCCTGGGTTTCCATGCTGAACTGCTGGTGCGGCGCAAGGGCGCACAACCTGCGCAGCGCGGGCAGCGAGGAGAGGGGGAAGGCGGCGGCGAGGTAATCGGCCCAGGAGAGGGCTTCGGCCAGCAGCTCGAGGGGCAGGGCTTCAACAGCGTCGGGCAGGCCCTGGGGCGGCTGGGCGGCATAGAGCGCCACGGCGGCCCCGCTGCGCAGAGCGAGGTGCGCCAGCGGCAGGAGCAGCTCGGGGGCGGAATCGAGGGCGGCAAGCGCCACGCGGCGGGCGGGTTCGGGCAGGTGAAAGCCATGCCCGAGCGGCCCGCGCAGGTGCAGGCGCATTCCACCGGACCAGTGCGCGGGCAGCGGCGGGGCCACGCGGAGCGGGGCATCGGGCGGAGTGGCGGGGAAGAGCGCCGCGGGCAGGGGGTCGGTCGGGTCGCCGGAAGAGGCCAGCAGATACTGGCCCGGGGCGGGGCGCAGCGCGGGTGGAACATCCAGCGCGCCGCTCAGTCCGCCCGGCCCGAGGCGCACCTCGCTCAACACGGCGGTGAAGGTGGGCATGGGGTAATTGTAATGGAAAAGCAGGGATCAGGCACTCAGGGAGCAGGTTCGCAGTTTGACAATGTCAAAGCAGGCACTATGCCTGCCGGATGTTATGCGTATAAGTGAAATTGGGTCTTGACATAGAACTGATGTTCCGTTATACTGTTCATAGCACATTTGACCGAAAATGGGTAGGAGGTGAGCGACATGATGGCAAGAAGGTCAGAGGGTTTGGGTGAGCGGCCGATGAAGATTCTGCAATTCCTGGCGGAATATCAGGACAGCCACGGCTACTCTCCTTCCATTCGTGAGATTGGCAAACACATCGGGGTAGACTCCACCTCCCTGGTAGATTATTACCTGGACCAGCTTTCCGAGAAGGGTTTTATCGAACGGGATAACCGCGTATCCCGCAGCATCAGAGTGTTAAAAGCCCTTCCGGATGCTTCGCGCGCGCTGGGCAAAGCCGCCCGCAGCCTGGGCCAGGCGGTGAGCGAGGTGGCGACCGAGCTGTTCAGCATCCCGGTGGTTGGGCGCATCGGCGCGAGCCTGCCGATCCCGATGCCGGATACGTCCACCGCCACCTACTTCGACGAATTCAGCTCGGTGGAGATTGCCCGCAGCCTGCTGCCGGCGCGCGAGCGGGTGAACGAGCTGTTCGCGCTGGAAGTGGACGGTGTGTCGATGATCGACGCGATGGTCAACGACGGCGATATTGTCATCATGAAGCGCACCAACACCGCCAACAACGGCGAAATGGTGGCCGTGTGGCTGGAAGACAATAACGAGACGACCCTGAAGTACTTCTACCAGGAAAACGGCAAAGTGCGCCTCCAGCCCGCGAACCCGACCATGGAGCCGATCATCATCGATAACCCCGAGCAGGTGCGCATCCAGGGCAAGGTGGTGATGGTCGTGCGCCAGTTCAAAACGCAGTGAACCTCCTCGAATCAAAAAACCGGAGCAAGCGCTCCGGTTTTTTGATTCTGGAGACGAACTAGACCACGTCCACCACGGCGCCGGCGGCCTCGAGCTTGGCCTTGGCGTCTTTGGCGGCGTCTTTGCCAACCGCGGAGAGGACTTTGCCACCGGCGGTCTCGGCCATGGTCTTGGCTTCGACGAGGCCCAGGTTGGTGAGCTGGCGGATGACTTTGATGACCTCAATTTTCTTCGGGCCGGCGTCCTTGAGGACGACGTCGAACTCGGTCTTCTCTTCAACGGGCTCGGCGGCCGCGGCGCCGGCGCCGGCGGCGGGCATGGCGGCCATAGCGGCCACAGGCGCGGCGGCAGAAACGCCCCACTTGCCTTCGAGCATCTTCACCAGCTCAGAAGCTTCCAGAACGGAAAGCGAGCTCAGTTCTTCAACCAGTTTTGCGAGATCAGCCATTTCAAAAACTCCTTACAAATTGTCTGTCTTTACCGGCAGCCGAGCGGCTGCCCGGGTGAATTCCATTGGATCGGTACGATCGTTCGCTTACGCTCAGGCAGCGGCAGGCGCCTGGGCCTTTTCGGCGTACGCGTTGATAACGCCGGCCAGCGAGCGGCCGGGTTCGGCGATGGTGCGCACCAGCTTGGATGCCGGGGCGAGCAAAACGCCAAGCAGTTGGGCGCGCAAGACGTCCAGCGGGGGCAGGTCTGCCAATGCTTTAACCTGGGCGGGGCTCATGAGAGCCTTTCCGAGCAGGCCGCCTTTGACCGCAAAGGTCTCGGCTTTGGAAGCATCCGCGATCACTTTCGCCAGGGCCGGGGCATCTTTGAAGGCAAAACCGACCAGCGTGGTGTTATCCAGCAGGTCTGTGGCGTTGACGCCCAGGCCGGTGAGCACTTTGTCGAACAGGGTGTTCTTGACGACGTGCATTTCGCCGCCGGCTTCGCGGGCTTTGGCGCGCAGGGCGTCGATGTCCTTCTGGGTCATTTTGGTGTAGCTGACCAGGAAAACGGCCGAGCTCTTCGAAACCCAGTCTTTATACTGCTCCATCATTTGAGTCTTTTGCTCTTTGGTGAAGGCCAATTGAAATTCACCTCCTTCCGTTGATAGATGAAAAAAAGCCTTTGCCTCACAACCGCCAGGCAAAGACTTGTGCATTCCCGGGTCTCCCCAGGAAGATCGTTCGACCTCAAGTCTTCACCTCGGCGGGGTATTGAGCCCGGTGTGCGGGCACCTGCTTTCAGCGGTGAAGCAGCCGGGTTTCCCCGGCGCTGACAGGGGAGCATTCTACCATATTTTTCGATCTTTGGGTAGGTTCCGGCGAGGTTCTCATACGGCTTTCTAAAAGTGGTCAAAGAGCCCTCACCCTGGCCTCACCCCTGCGGGTGCGCGAAGCGCGTCCCGGAGGGAGAGGGGAAGGAATCTGTTCCTTATCTTTCGATCTTCGGGTGGATTCTGGCGGGGTTTTCAGGCGGAATTCCTGCAAGGGCAAACAAAACGCGCTGCCGGGGTTCACGGCAGCGCGCTTGCTTTGCCTTGAAATGCCTGGTTTTACTTCACCGACAGCGAAAGGGCCACGTTCGGGTCGATGTGCACGGCGGGGCCCATCGTTGAGGTGAGGGTGGCGCGGCGGATGTACACGCCTTTGGCGCCGGTCGGTTTGGCCTTGCGGATGGCTTCCATCAGCGCGCTGAGGTTCTCGTAGAGCTTCTCGGTGCTGAAGGAAACTTTGCCGATGGGGATGTGCAGGTTGGCGGTTTTATCGAGGCGGAACTCGACACGCCCGGCCTTGGCCTCTTTGATCACGCGGGGGAGGTCTTCGGCGGGGACGACGGTGCCGGCCTTGGGGTTGGGCATCAAGCCGCGCGGGCCTAAAACGCGCCCGAGGCGGCCGGCCTTGCCCATCATGTCGGGTGTGGCGATGGCCACGTCGAAATCCGTCCAGCCGCCCTGGATGCGGGCGATCCACTCATCGGAATCGGCGATGTAATCGGCGCCGGCTTCCTGGGCCTTCTGGGCGCCTTCGCCCTGGCAGAAGACCAGCACGCGGACGGTCTTGCCCAGCCCGTTGGGGAGCACGACCACGTCGCGCACCTGCTGGTCGGCCTGGCGCGGGTCGAGCCCGGTGCGCAGGTGGATTTCGACAGTGGCGTCGAACTTGGTAAAGGCGGTTTCTTTGACGAGCGCGAGCGCCTGCATCGGCTCATAGACTGCAGATGGATTGATTTTGGCCAGTGCGGCCTTGTATTGCTTACCGTGTTTTGCCATGTTATTCCTCCGTGGTGCTAGCGGGCAGCCCGAGGGCGGCCCTCCCACCTAGTCAACGACCACCAGGCCCATATTGCGCGCGGTGCCTTCGATCTGCTTCATCGCGCCTTCGATATCGATCGCGTTCAAGTCTTTCATCTTGATCTCGGCGATCTCACGCACCTGGGCGCGGGTGACCTTGCCCACTTTATCGCGGTTGGGGACTGCGGAGCCCTTCTCGATGCCGGCGGCTTTGCGCAGCAGCTCGGAAGCCGGGGGCGATTTGAGGATGAAGGTGAACGAGCCGTCGGTGTAGACGGTGATTTCCGCAGGGATCAACTCGCCGGCGCGGTTGGACGTGCGGGCATTGTATTCCTTGCAGAAGGCCATGATATTGATGCCGTGGCCGGCGAGCGCCGGGCCGACGGGGGGTGCAGGATTGGCTTTACCAGCCCTCAACTGCAGACGAACAACAGCTTTCAGTTTCTTTGCCATACCAACTCCTTTGTGGTTTTAGCGGGTGATTATGGGGAGCACCCTCCCACGTTGAACAGCCGCGCGGCTGCCACTCACGATTGACTCAGGCCTTCTCCACCTGCAAGAAGTCCAGCTCGACGGGCGTCTCGCGCCCGAAGAAATTGACCATCACGCGCACTTTCGAGCGCTCCATGTCGATCTCCGCAACGGTGCCGCGGAAGTCGTTGAAGGGGCCGTCGACGATGCGCACGCGCTCGCCCTCGCGGAAGGAGACTTTGACGCGCGGGGCCTCGGCTTCCATGCGCTTGAGAATCTGCGCCACTTCCTCAGGCCGCAGGGCGGTGGGCAGGTTGCCCATGCCCACGAAACCGGTCACGCCGGGGGTGTTGCGCACCACGTACCAGGACTCTTCGGTCATGATCATGTTGACCAGCACGTAGCCCGGGAAGACGTGGCGCTCCACCGTGCGGCGCTTGCCGTCTTTGACTTCGATCTCTTCCTGGGTGGGGATGACCACGTCGAAGATGCGGTCTTTCATGCCCATGGTTTCGATGCGCTGCTCGAGGTTGTGCCGGACTTTGTTTTCATAGCCGGAATAGCAGTGCACCACATACCAGGAACGCTCGCTGGACATGGATTCCTTCGAGGGCATTTCGTCGTCGCCGGGGGGCGGAGACGCAGGGACGGCCTGCTTGCGCGGGGCCTTGCTGGAGCGGCTGCGCGCCGGCTTGGGGGCCGGTTCGCCGTCCACCGGCTCGTCGTTGAAATTCATGTCTTCCAAATCATCCATCGCTTCTCTTATCCTTCAACCACCTGAACGGCCCGCCCTAGAGCGAGACCAGCAGGCCGACCAATTTTGAAAACACCCAGTCGAGCAGTCCCAGCAGGAGGCTGGTGGCGCCCACCACGGCCAGGACGATGTAGGTGAGCCGCCTGGCTTCTGGAATGGTGGGCCAGCTGACTTTGCGCAGTTCGCCGACCGTTTCACGCCACCAGGCGACGATCCGGTTCGGCTTCTTGGGCTGAGTCTTTTCCTTGTCTTCTTTCTTTTCTTTTTCGACGGCCTTCACGGCAACCGCCTTCGGCTTTTCGGCCGGTTGCACCTTCACGGGCGTGCGGGCGCCATCGGCGGGTTTCGCCTTGGGTAGTTGTTTTGCCTTCACAGGTTTTTCAGCCACGAGACACTCCTTGTCTTTACGGCTAAAACGCCGCCTCTCGTTACATCCCTGGCGGGGGGAGGACGGCGTTGCCTCTTCAAAGGCAGGCCAGGCAGGAATCGAACCCACAACCTCCTGTTTTGGAGACAGGCGCTCTGCCTAATTGAGCTACTGGCCTGTACCGCCGGCGGCCACAGGGAGCCGCCGGCAGGGTCACACCTTACTTGGTCTCCCGATGCAGCGTGTGCTTGCGGCAGTTCGGGCAGTACTTGCTCAGTTCCATGCGGCCGGGGTCGTTGCGGCGATTCTTCTGCGAGGTGTAGTTGCGGTTCTTGCACTCGTTGCACGCCAGCGTGATGACCGGTCGGATATCTTTCTTCTTAGAAGCCATGGTTTACTCTATCCGGCAGCCTCACGGCTGCCACTCCTTCTACTACTTCAAGATCTTGGTGATGACGCCGGCGCCGACGGTGAGGCCGCCTTCGCGGATGGCGAACTTGGAGCCCTGTTCGAGGGCGACGGGGATGATCAGTTCGACCTCGAGGTTGACGTTGTCACCCGGCATGACCATTTCG
>JARKPU010000037.1 GCA_029975055.1 Anaerolinea sp. | reverse complement strand
TTCCCGTGAGGTTGACGGCGGTGATCAGGCTGCCATCGCGGCCGTAATACGTCAACTGGATATCGTTGGCGGGGCTGCTGCCGACGTTCAGGATCGAGAGATAGGTGCGGATGCCGTCTTCACGAACGGCGAACTCGACATACGGCAGGGCGACATAATACTTGCCATCCGGGCTGGCGGGCGGCGGGAGCTGGCCGTTGAAGGCCGTCAGCAGGCCATCTTTGCCGATCACCTTGCCGACCACCGCCAGGCCGACGCCGTTGGCGCTGCGCACGACCGCAGAGAGGTATTTACCGGTCAGGACGCCCTGCGTGGTGGGGGTGGGGTCACAGCCGTTGACGAGCAACGCCGCGCCGGGGCTGACTGCGGCCGTCCCGCTGGCGGGATAGGTGGCAAAGAGGGTGCCATCTGCAGTGTAGTAATCTACCTGCACCTGGGCGGTGGAGGCCAGACTGGTGTTCTGGATGGAATACTGGCTGGTCTGCTGCCCGGGCCCGTAGGAACATAGAGCGCTGACCATGTGCCAGGCGGTCTGCCCGGCGCCGACGCCTTCAAAGCCGTAGGCTTTGTTGCCGCCGACCAGCACCTCACGGGCGGCCGCCACGATCTTAGGGTGAGAACCCGGCAGGCCGGAGAAGTTGGCTTCGACCACCACCGAGCCGTCGAAGCTTCCAGACCAGGACAATGGAATGGCGGAGACGCGGAAGATATAAGAGCGCTGCGGCTCAACGGTGATGCCTTGCGGTGGATCATAGGTGTAGAGGCTGCCGTCGCGTTTGTAGAAGTGCAGCTTGAGCGATATGGGCACGCTTTCGATGTTCTGCACGCCGATTTCGGTATCGAAACCGCTGGTGCGCTGCACCCATGGCAGGTAAAAGAAACCCTCGCCTGCCATGGTGTTATCGAGCGAGGTGTAAACGATCGGGCTGTAGGGATCGCTGCCGCTGTACATCTGGCGAAACAACGCCGCCAGCGGCACTGTCGAACTGATCACCGCCGATCCTTTGAAGGTCTGGTCATAAAGCACGCTGCCGATCAGCACCACCCCCGATTGGAACGGTTTGACCGGGATGGCTCTGGATGGCACCGTCTCGCCGGATTCGCGGTAATAGACGATGCTGATATCGTCGCACTCGGGGGGGGATTCGCAGCCTTGGGTCTCGATCGGCGTATCGGCCGGGTTGAAGTACAGGATCGCCGAGTTCCAGACCGGACTAGACTGGGCGCGGGTTGGGCTGCCGCCCGACAGCGCCAGCGCCAGAAGGACGATAAGGACAGGCAGCGCCAGGGTTACTCGTTTCATTCCACCGCTCCTTTCATTGTACAAAACAGCGGCCGGCAGCGCCGGCGCTTCACCCTAAGATTACAATCTGCCCGGTCCGGAGTCAATAATCCTTTTGGGTTAACGTCCTCGATCTGACAAAATTGTAAGGCTGCGCAAAATCAGGGGATGAGGGGGATCAGGATGGTGTAGAAGGCCTGGTAAGCCTGATGGCGGGTCAGCAGGCGACCTTCCTGCTCGCCGCCCACCAGGTGC
>JARKPU010000033.1 GCA_029975055.1 Anaerolinea sp. | reverse complement strand
CCGGACGGCCGCTCGCCTCCATCGCCCTGGCCTCAAGCAGCCTTGCTCGCTTCCGGTTGGGCGGTTCTGTTGTCGCGCAGGGCTTTCGCCGGTTGCCCGCCTCGCTCGGTCAGAAGCGAATAACCCAGCCAGGCCACGGCGATGCCAACCGGGATTCCTCCCACCATGCGCTGGATTGCGTGCGGCAGCAGCGCCGCCACGGGGATGAACACTACCGAAAGGGCGAGCAATCCGGCTGCCCAGCGCGAAAGGATGCGGGCGCGGAACGTGGCGATGCCAAACAGCAGGCTGCCGAGGATGAACAACCCGCTCACCAGCCCATACAGCGGTACCAGTGCCCCGATGTTCATCTCACCGGGCTGCATGGTGGCAACCCCCAGGTAGCTTTCCACGAACTTCGGCGCAGCGTCTGCCAGCACCGGCAGGACGAAGGTTTCGACGAAGACATAGCCCGTCTGGATGAACCAGGAAAGCGCAAACAGGAGATAACCCGCCAGCCCAAGCCAGCCGGCCTTCTGGGCCTGGCGGGCATACAGCCCGGTCAGCCCGGCAAGGAACAGGAAGCACATGACCCACTTCAAGGCAAGGATAACCCCCCACAGGCCGGTGGTGACCGATGCGAGAACGTCCGGCGGATGGACCGGCTGGATTCCGGCGAAGATCACCCCCGCGCCCAGCGCGGCGAAGCCCGACCAGCGGATCAGATTGGCTGTTTTCATCGTTTTCTCCTTGATTGAACCGGTAAGAACGGTGCCCAGGGCGGGCGCCCGGCGGATCTGCCTGTTTGGGTTCAACCTGTCCACAATATACCGGCCGATGTGGGGAGATGTCTTCCCCAGATGTGGGGATTGTTGCGGGGAGATGTGAAATTGCAGGATTAAGAATGAAAAACCCGGCCGGATGCTCCGGCCAGGCTGGGAGGAAACCCGCGTTAATGAGCTTTGGCTAAATCAACTTCAATTCAACTGCCCGCCGGACGGCCGCCCGCCGGCTGTTGACATGGAGTTTGCTGTAAATGCTCTTGGTGTGCGTGCGCACCGTGCTCAGTGCGACCACCAGTTCCAGGGCAATCTCCGGGCCCGATAGTTCCGTCCGAAACAGGCGCAACACTTCCAGTTCGCGCTGGCTCAATGGCTCAACCAGCAATTGACCGGCACTCTCAGAAGATGAAGAACCCGTGAGAGGTTCGCCGGGCAATTCTCTTCCGCTCCCCTTGGATGAATCCGCTTCGAAAGCCGCTAACAGCCGTTGAGTATAGGCGGGGCGGGCATTCCGGGCGGAAACTTCGCGCAATAAGCGCTTCATCGGCTCGCCTTCATCCACAAACAGGCGCACGTAGCCTTCCGGCTCGGCCTGCGCCAGGGCTCGTTGTAACGCCGCGAGAGCAGCATGGAGATCACCTTGCGCCTGGTGAGCCAGCGCCTGGAGCACTCGGATTTCGATGACGCTTCCGGCCCTTCCGCCCTCTTCGGCAGCGGCCAAAAGCCGCTCCAGCAGGCCCGATGCTTCCTGGATGACCCCGCCGGAATGCTCGCTCCGGTAGCACGCCAGCAGGATGCGGGCCAGGGTGATATGCTCGAACTCACGCAGGTAACTGAGGTCATCCCCGGCCGAAAGCCCGCCCAGGCGCGCCCAGTCGAGGGCCTCTCTCAGGTTCCCTTGAAGCGCCCATATGCGCGCCTTCATCGCCGCGATTGGCCTCACGTTCGGCGAAAAATCGCCCATATACAGGCGTTCCGCCTCGTCGAGCAGCTCGAGCGCGCCATCCAGGTCGCCCTCGGCCTCACGGATGCGGGCCATTGCCGCGCGCCAGCGATAGCGGTTCTGCGGCAGCCCGGTGTGTTCGCCCTGTTCTTTGCTTTTAGCCAGGTACTGAACGGCGGCGGGCAAATCATTCTGCTCGCGGAATAGCTCGCTCTTCCCCACCAGCATATCGGCCGTTCCGCGCAGAGCCGGGGTCTCTTGCTCCGCCGCCAGCCGCAGCGCCCGGTCATAGGTGCGCATGGCATCGCGGAGGTGGCCCTGGGCCATTTGAATATCCGCCAGGGCAAGGGCGCTGCCCATCCAGTCGGAGAGGTAACCGGCCCGCCGCAGCCCCGCCATCCCTTCGGCATACATCGGCCTGGCCGATTCAAGGTCGCCGCCTGTCCAGTAAGTGAGCCCCAGCAGCACCGCCGCCCCGCCCCGCCGGAGGTGGTCATCCTCCGGCGCAAGCTCGAGCACCCGCCGGGCCTGCCGGATCGTCTCCGCCACATTGCCAAACATCAAGGCCTGCCCGGCCCGGTGCATCGCGACCGCGGCCGGCAGGCGGCGAAATTCCTCAGCATTTGAGACGACCATCTGCATGGCCGGGCCGCCTGGCTGCTCTGGACCGGCAGTCGTGCGGCCCAGCCACCGTTCGGCGGCCTGCAGCCATGCCTCCACGCCCTCCATTGCGCCGGTCTGCAGCAGCACCCCGGCGTATAAATTGCACAGCACCGGCCGCTGGCGCACAAAGTCTTCCGGCAGCGCTCTCAGCCAGCCGAGCATGGTCACTTCCTGCCTGCTGCGGGCCAGGGCCGGAAACACCAGCTCGATCAGCCCCGCCACGCGCGCATAATCCGCCGCGGCCAGCGCATGCCGGATGGCATCTTCCATCGCCCCGTTCCGCTCGAACCACGCGCTCGCGCGGCGGTGCAGCTCGCTCACCTGGCCGGGCCGCTCGGCTGCCAGGTATGCGCGCAAGACCTCGGCAAACAGGTGGTGATAGCGGTACCATTGGCGCCTGTCGTCCAGAGGAACCACAAAGAAGTTGCCCCGCTGGAGCATCTCTAACCGCGCTCCGCCATCTCCCTGGCCGGTCACGGCATCGCACAGCGGCCCGGAAAGCCGGTCCAAAATGGATGTTTGCAGCAGAAAGCTGCGCAGCGCTTCGGGCTGGCGCTGCAGCACCTCTTCGACCAGGTAATCCATGATATAGCGATGATCGCCGGCAAACGCCTGGATAAAGTCGGATTGTTCCTTGCCTTGCTGCATGGAAGACGACTGCATCGCCAGGGCAGCCAGCTGCAGGCCGGCAACCCAGCCCTCCGTGCGGTCGCCCAGCGCGGCGGCGTCGCCGGCCGCCAGGCGCAGCCCCATCCTTTGAAAAAACGCAGCCGCTTCGTCCGGCGTGAAGCGCAAGTCTGCCGCGCGAAGTTCCGTCAATTGACCCCTGGCGCGCAGCCTCGCCAGGGGAAGCTGCGGGTCTTCGCGGGTGGTGATCACAATCCGCAGCTGGGGCGGCAGGTGTTCGAGGAGATAAGCAAGCGCTTCGTCAATCGTCCTCGAGTCGATCACATGGTAATCATCCAGAACAAGCAGGATCTGCCCGGATAGAGCGTGGATATCATTCAGCAGAACATCCAAAAGGGGTTGCAGCGCCCCCAAAGGTTCCAGTTGAAGATGCGCCAGCACACGCTCGCCCACCCCCGGCGCGGCGGTTCGCAGCGCGTGAACCAGGTACAACAGGAAACGGGCCGGGGCGCTGTCGCCCTCATCGAGCGACAACCAGGCAATGCGAAGCTCAGGCGCTTCGCGGCAGCAGCCGGCAGCCCATTCGGCGACCACGGTGGTCTTGCCAAAGCCGGCCGGAGCGCACACGAGGGTGAGTTTGCGGTGAAGACCCCGGTTCAAATGCTCGGTCAGCCGGGGCCGGAGGATTGCAGAAGGGGAGGATGGGGGAATGTAGAGTTTGGTGGCCAGAACCGGGAGAGCTGTGTTGCGTTCCATGGTGCGTTCCTCGATGAACCCCAAAAGCGCGGCGAACTTGCAGATCAACCCGGGGCGGGCCGCAAGGCTAATCTTGAGTATAGAGGTTGATTATATCATTATTTATAACGGGTTATCAGGTAGTTCACCCAGTTTAGGGGACAAACCCGGCCGTATGGAATCACCAGAGGCAATCGAGCGCTCTTTTTAACTGATCATTGACATTGTGGCCCGGCGAGTTTAGAATCGCACCTGAGCGATGAGGCTCGCTTGAACAAACCGCCTTTGTGCTAATAGCCTCTACCAGTGGTTGAAGACGATCGTGTGTATCTTTTTCTGTAAATTGCGGGGAAAAACCCACAATTTTCAGAAAACTTGAAACACCGGCCTGAAGACCATGGTAGAGGTTTTTTTATGCGTCGTGAGGAACCATAGAACCAGATGATCGGGCCTACCCTTGAAAAGATCTTATTGATTTCGGCCGGCGCCATCCTTGGGGCAAACGCCCGCTATTGGATCGGAGATTGGTCCGCGCAAAAGTGGGGCGCGGCTTTCCCCTTCGGCACGGTGTTGATCAACATGACCGGCAGTTTTCTCATCGGTCTGTTTCTGACCCTTGCCACCGAGCGCTTTATGATCGATCCGCGCTGGCGTCTGCTCATCGCGGTGGGGTTTCTCGGCGCATACACCACGTTTTCGACCTTCAGCTTCGAGAGCTTCAGCCTGATCAACCGCGGCCAGTGGCTGCTGGGCGTCCTCAACGCCTTGGGCAGCACCCTGGTCGGCATCCTGGCCGTCAGTTTAGGGGTATTGGTCGCGAAGAACCTGCTGTGAGCACCGCGCAAAGGCAAAACGGGCGCCCGGCCAACCCGTGGAATGAACTCCGCGGCGGCCGGGCGTCTTTAAAATTTGAAGGCGCTTAAGGCAGCAGCTCCACGGCCTCCAGGCCGGGTGCGAAAACCGGTTGAGCTTCTTCGGGGTGATAATACCCCTGCCCGAGGCAAGAACGGCAGTAGGGCCGCCCCGCCACCACCAGCTCCCGTTCGTTGATGATCTCCTCCCCGCACGCGCAGCAGTTCACCCGCACCCCCGGCCGGCTGAGGATCCGCTCGACCGGCACAACCAGCCGGACGGGCACGGCCGAAAACAACACCTCGGCGGGCATCACCTGGTAGGCTTGCAACTGGGCAAAGTAATGCCGCCTCTCGCCCGGCGCATACTCTCCCGCCAGCTCGCGAACGCCCGGCTGCGGGGCCAGGCGCAGGGCCTGCCCGGTTTGCGTATCCACAAACGTGGCGGCCACCTTGCCGTAATCTTCAATTTTCAACGTTCGGTGGCCCGCCGAAACGCCCGCCGCCACTTCCAGCCCGTCGATGAAGCAGCCGTCCGTCTCGGCGATCACCAGCAGGCGCTTATCCGTCCGCGGCAGCTCCAGGCCAAGCGCCGCGCCTGCGGCGAGCGCCATGCGCACCCCCAACACCTGCCGCGGGCACAGGTGGCTGTGGCGCGCGCTCGAAAGCGCCAGGAGTTCGCTCACCTTACACATGCTGCTTCTCCAGCGGCCGCTCCTGGGCGCGCCGCTCTTCGGCGGCGTGCGTGCGGGCCAGCAGCGCCGAAAGCCCCAGCGACACAACCGCCAGGAGCACGAACAGGAAAAACCCGCTCGCATACCCCGCCTGCCCCCGCGCCGCCACGATGGCCCCAAGCAGCGGCGGCAGGGTGAACCCGCCAAAAGCGCCCAAACCGCCCACCCAGCCGGAGGCCCCGCCCACCGCCTGCGGCACCTCTTGAGGCACCAGCTTGAACACCGCCGCGTTGGTGATGCCCATGCCCACCGCCAGGATCACCACCGCCGTCATCGAAACAGCCGGGGAGGTTGAGAATGCCAGGGTTACCGCCCCGGCCAGCATGATCGCCAATGCCGCCAGGGTGGTGCGCTCGCCGCCCATCCGGTCGGAGACCCCGCCCCCGGCTACCCGCACCAGCGAAGTGAGGATGGAATACAGCGCCGTCAGCGAGCCGGCCGTCACCACGCTCATGCCAAAGTACGCCTTCCAATAGGTCGGCAGCCAGGAAGTGAGGGCCATGAAACCGCCGAAGGTGGTGAAGTAAATGAACACCAGCGGCCAGGTCTTCCAGGTGCGGGCCGAGATCCGCAGGCTCTCGATGATCTTGCCGGAGGGGAACATCTCCTGCCCGTGGGCTTTGGCGGCGGCGACGGCTTCATCGCGCGCCAGCCCCTGCGCCCGGAGCTGGAAATAAGGCGCGTTCCGGCCGGTGAGGTAATAGAGCAGCGTGCCCGCCACGAGGAAGATCAACCAGGCCAGGTACGAGCCGGCCATGCCCCACCAGCCCAGCGCCAGCGGCAGCAAGAAAGAGAAGATGCCAGGCGCCAGGTTGGCCACGCCCGCATAAATGCCCAGCGCCGCCCCCTGCCGGGCTTTGGGGAACCAATAGGAGACCTGCCCCGTCCCCACCGAAAAGGTGGCGATGCCGCAGCCGCTGAGCAGCCCAAGCAGGTAGATCAGCGGGGCGTGCGCGGGGGTCAGGCGGTCCGGGAAGAGCGCGTACATCAGCACGGTCAGCCCGCTCATCCCCACAATCGAAAGGCCGAGCAAGACGAGGAAGGGCTTCCGCCCGCCCACCGTATCCACCCAGGCGGCGAAGGGGATGCGCAGCAGCGACCCCGAAAGGGACGGCATGGCCACCAAAAAACCTACCGCCAGCGGAGTGAGCTGCAGGGCGTCTTTCACCTTCGAGGCGGTGGTGCCGAACAGCGCCACGGCGGCAAAGCCGATGAAAAAGCCCAGCGTCGCGCCAAACAGGCCCCTGGATGGGCTGCCTTCGATACGTTTCTGCTGCAATTGCTGCGCCATGGTTAGCCTCCCTTGGTCTGCGGCAGCCGGGCGGCTGCGCGCGCTTTGCGGTTCCACAAGACGATCTGCCAGGGGCGGATCAAATACCCCGCCGGGTAGGTGACGATGTGAATGAGCCGCGAGAACGGAAAAACCGCCAGCAAGATGAAGAAGTTGATCACATGCAGCTTGATGACCCACGGTAGCGGTGTCACCAGCCCAATGTTCGGCTGCAGCGTGAAGAGCGACGCCAGGTAAGGGGTGAAGACCACGGTGAACCACGAGGTGCCAAAGCGGTAGAGCGTGGCCGTCAGCACGCCCGTCAGGGCCGAGAGGATCACCAGCACGAGCACTGCCAGATCCATCGGAGTGGTGACGGCGCGCACGCGCTTTTCGCTCAGGCGCCGCCACAGCAGAACCCCCAGCCCAACCAGCGCCCAGATGCCGAGCGCCAGGCCGGTCAATTCCAGCAGGTACATGCGCACGGGGACGGCGTTCCAAAGCAGCAGGCCCTTGGGCAACAGCAGGGCCGCCAGGTGCCCGAGCAGCACCAGCACGATTCCATAGTGGAACGAAATCGAGCCCCAATAGAGCTTCTTCCGCTCGAGCAATTGCGACGACATGCTGGAAACGCTGAACGGCCGGTAGATCGAGCGGTAAACCGTCACACAAACCGCCACCGCCAGCGAGATATAGGGCAGGATGACAAAAAAGATCGTGTCCCAGATCATACAGGCTCCTTTTTGAGCTGCCTGGCCAGGCTCTGCGCCGCATCCAGGAGGGAAAGGTAAGGGTTTTCCGCGTCCGCCTTCCGCAAAGCCGCGCTCATGCGGCTCAGCGCCGGTTCGAGCACCTCCAGCAGTTCGGGCAGCGGCGCGGCGGCCCCGGCCAGGTAGCGGAACACGGGGATCAGGTGATCGGCCAGCTCGCCGTCGGCGTCGATGCCTGCGCGCATCAGCTCGCCGTTCAACCTGGAGAGGAACTGCCCGCGCTGGTAGCTCTCGCCCCACGTCTGGAAGCCGAAATACGGCGCGGCGGGGGGGTTGAGGTCGAGCGTGCGGGTGTGCAGCTCCTCCCAGGCCCCCAGCGAGAGCCTGCCGATTCGCTCGAGGAAGGCGCGCACCAGTTCGCGCTCGCGGCCCGGGGGCAGCCCCTGGAAGGCGCTTTCGAGCGCCTCCAGGCGCCCGGGGGCCGGGTAGCGGAACGCTTCGGCCAGCAAGATCAACGCGCTTGCCTTTGGCTCTTCCATCTCACTCTCCTCGCAGCGGCGGCTGCACAAAGCCAAAGCCTGCCTCGCCCTTGCGCGAAAGCGGGTCGGCCCAGGCTTCGATGGCCGTCTCGCGGTGATACTGCGGGAGGACAAAGCGCTCGGCGGTAGTCGGCACGGTCGTCAGGCGGTAGATGGCCTCGGCCTCTTCCACGCTCGTACCGGCGTCTGCCAGCAGAGCCAGCGTCTGCTCATCGACGCAGCCGTCCACCGTCTTGCGGCGCATGTAGATGCGCACTGCCAGCAGCTTGCGCAGGATGGGCCGGATGACGGCCTCGTTGCCGGCGGAAAACAGGTTGGCCAGGTACTGCACCGGCAGCCGGGCTGAATCCAGCCGGTTGAAAAGCTCAAAATCGCGGTCGGCCGCCGTGCCGGGCCGCTCAGGGGCGATGTCGAGCCGGTAGAGATCCTCTTCGATGACCGAAACAACCGGCGAGAGCGGGGGGATGTAATACATCATCGCCATGGTGCGATATTCCGGGTGCAGCGGCAGCGCCAGCTTCCATTGCACCACAAACTTGTACGCCGGAGAGTTCTGCGCCGCGGCGATCCAGCTGTCTTCGATGCCGTTTGCCCGGGCGGATGCGATCACCTCGGGGTCGAACGGGTCGAGGATGACGGAGCGGTGGGCCTCGATGAGCTGCTCGTCGGGCACCATCGCCGCCTGGGGGATGCGGTCGGCATCGTAGAGCAGCACGCCCATGTAGCGGATGCGCCCGACGCAGGAATGCGCGCAGGCCGGGGCCT
Organism: Anaerolinea sp.; assembly: GCA_029975055.1. Classification (GTDB taxonomy): domain Bacteria; phylum Chloroflexota; class Anaerolineae; order Anaerolineales; family Anaerolineaceae; genus Anaerolinea. The sequence continues at coordinate 45,215 of JARKPU010000033.1, read as the reverse complement.
GGCCCGTCTCGAGGCGCGGGAAGCATAAGATGCACTTCTCGGATTTGCCGGTGGACCAGTTATAGAAGGCCTTCTTGTAGGGGCAGGCCGCCACGCACATGCGCCAGGCGCGGCACTTGTTCTCGTTCACCAGCACCACGCCGTCTTCGGCGCGCTTGTAGATGGCCCCCGATGGGCAGGCCGCCACGCAGGCCGGGTTGAGGCAGTGGTTGCAGATGCGCGGCAGGTAGTTGAAGACCACCCGCTCCAGCTCCTGCATCTGCTCGCGCACGGCAGGCGGCACATCGGCCATCGCCGGGTCGTTCCAGGCGTAGGTGTTCGAGCCGCCCAGGTCGTCGTCCCAGTTCGGGCCGGTCTTGATCTCCATCGGCTCGCCCGTCACCTGCGAGACGGGGATGGCCGTGGGCTGGTCGGTTCCGGCCGGGGCGTTGAACAGGTCCTCGTAGCGGAAGGTGAACGGCTCGTAGTAGTCATCCAGTTCCGGCAGCGAAGGGTTATAAAACAGCTTCAGCAGGCCCGAAAGCCTGGAGTGCAGCCGCAGGCGCAGGGCTTTGCCGTCCCATTCCCAGCCGCCGTTGAAGCGTTCCTGGTTCTCCCATTGCGTCGGGTAGCCGGTGCCGGGGCGCGTCTCGACATTATTCCACCACATATACTCGGCGCCTTTGCGGTCGGTCCACAGGTTCTTGCAGGCAATCGAGCAGGTGTGGCAGCCGATGCACTTATCCAGGTGAAAGAGCATACTCATATGCGCGCGAACGTTCATGGGGCCTCCTTAGGGTTAAAACTCGGGCGGCTCGATGCGCCGGACGAACACAAACGTGTCGCGGTTGACGCCGGTGGGGCCCCAGTAATTGAAGGCGTAGGTAAACTGGGCGTAACCGCCAGACATCAGCACCGGTTTGAGCCGCGCGCGGGTGAGCGAGTTGTTCATCCCGGCGCGCCTGCCCCGCAGCGGCGATTTGGGGATGCCCACCGTGCGCTCGGTGGCGTGGTAGATGAACACCGTTCCTTGCGGGATGCGCGCCGAGACGATGGCCCGCTGGACGAACACGCCGTTATCGTTGAACACCTCCACCCAGTCGTTATCGGCAATCGAAAGCTCCGCCGCGTCACGGTCGTTGAGCCAGACGGGGTAGCCCCCCCGCGAGAGGGTCATCATGCGGTTGTTCTCCGAGTAGGTGGAGTGGATGCTCCACTTGCCGTGCGGGGTGATCAGGTTGAGCAGCCTGGAATTCATACCGCCGTCCTTCACAGCGGCGAAGGTCTCCTGGCTCTCGTCCAGCATCAGGTGATCCGCCCGGGGCTTGTACGTGGGCAGGTGCTCGCCCCAGGCCAGGTAGCCCTCGTGGTCGAGGTAAAAGTGCTGCCGCCCGGTGAGCGTGCGCCAGGGGATGCCGCGCTCCACGTTCAGCGAGAAGGGCGAGTAAGCCCGGCCTTTGTTGATCACCGCCGACCAGGTGGGGGTGGTGAGCTGGCGGCGAGGCTGGGCCACGATGTCGGCGAAGGTGTAGCGCACGTCGCGCAGCCCCTCGGCCAGGTCGCGCAGGCTCAGCCCGGTTTTATGCTCTTCGGCCTCGAAGGCACGGAATGCCAGCTCGCCGTTCGAGACCGGGTCTAAGGCCAGGATCACCTCGGCCACCTCTTGCGCCTCGCACAGCGAGGGCAAAACCTGCCCGTTCACTTTGCGCGGCTGCCGCTGCGCCAGGCGGCGGTACTCATCGGCCACCGCAATGCTCAGCCCGTGCGCCGAGACCCCCTTGCTCTCCACCTCGCGGCCCAGGCCGGTCATCTGCTCGTAAAGGCGGGTGTAATCGCGCGTCACCACGCGGAACTTCGGCATCGTGCGGCCGGGAGCGGCCTCGGCTTCGCCTGTCTTCCAGTCCTGTACAATGGGCTGGGCCAGCTCATCGGGGGTGTCGTGCTGCAGGGGCTGCATGATCACATCGCGCACCGGCCTGGGCAGGTGCACCTTTGCCAGCTCGCTGACGCGCTTGGCCACCGCCTTGTAGATCTCCCAGTCGCTCTTCGATTCCCATGCCGGGGCAACTGCCGCCTGCATGGGGTTGATATACGAGTGCAGATCGGTGGTGTTCAGGTCGTCTTTCTCATACCAGGTGGCCGCCGGCAAGACGATATCGGAATACAGCGCAGAGGTGTCCATACGGAAGTTGAGGTCCACCACCAGGTCCAGCTTGCCTTCCGGCGCTTTTTCACGGTACACCACCTCGTGGGTGCAGCCCTGCGCCATTTCGGGCGCCACGGCGTTGTGATGCGTGCCCAGGTAGTGGCGCAGGAAGTATTCGTGGCCCTTGGCGCTGGTGCCGATGGCGTTTCCGCGCCAGATAAACCACACCCGCGGCCAGTTCTGCGGCGCATCGGGGTCTTCCACGGCAAAGCCGAGGCTGCCTTCTTTTAGCTGCCGGACGACGTGCCGGATGATCTCGGCGTCGCTGGCGGCCCCGCCGGCCTGGGCTTCGCGCACTACCTCCAGCGAGGAACGGTTGAACTGCGGGAAGAAGGGCAGCCAGCCGCGCCGCACCGCCTGCACCTGCAGGTCGATGGTATGCTCTTTGGCCTGCTCCTTCTTCTCACCGGGCAGGCTGTCATAAGCCGTGAAGCCGCGCTCGTAGCGCCACTGGTCCGAGTGAACATAATGGAAGGAGGGCGTGTTCTGCTGGCGGGGGGCCATGCCCCAATCCTGCGCGAAGGCCACCGCGCTCCACGAGGCCTGGTTGGCCACCTTTTCCTGCCCCACATAGTGCGCCAGCCCGCCGCCGTTGACGCCCACCGAGCCGGTGAGCATCAGCGCCACAATCGCCGAGCGGTAGAGCAGGTTGTTGTGATACCAGTGGTTGGCGCCCGCGCCGATGATCACCAGGTTCTTCCCGTGCGTCTTTTCGGCGTTCTCGGCCCACTCGCGGGCAAAGCGGGTCAGCGTGTCGCGGTGGATGCCGGTGTATTTCTCCTGCCAGGCGGGCGTGTAGGGAGTGTCTTCATCATAACCGGCGGGGTATTCGCCCGGCAGCCCGCGCGGCACGCCGAACTGGGCCATCAACAGGTCGAAGACGGTCGTCACGGCCACGCGCCCGCCTTCGGCCTGGATGTAGCGCACCGGCACGCCGCGCTTGAGGGTGCCCCCGCCGGCGAAGTCGTCGAATTCCAGCAGGCGGATCTCGTCATGCGTCCCCGCGAAAGTCAGCTCAGGGTCGAGGTCCTCGCCGGTCACCGCGTCGCGCATCTCCAGGTTCCATTTGCCGGTGTCTTCCTTGGCCCAGCGGTGGCCGACTGCCCCCCGCGGCATGCGCGGCCTGCCGCTCGTTGCGTCCCACACCAGCAGCTTCCAGTCGCCGTTTTCGCTGTCGCGGTAATCGGCCAGGCGGTTGGCGCGCAGGTAGCGGCCCGGCCGGGCCGCCCCGCCCTCGGGGAGCTCGACCAGGAAGGGCGTGTCGGTGAACTTCTTGAGGTAGCCGCTGAAATAAGGCACCTGCCGATCCACGTAGCACTCCTTGAGGAGCACGTGGTTGACCGCCATCCAGTAGGCCGTGTCCTGCCCGGCGTGGACGGGGATCCAGTAATCGGCGTACTTGGCCACCTGCGAAAAATCCGGCGAGAAGACCGTCAGCTTGGCCCCGGCGTGGCGCACTTCAGAGATAAAATGCGCGTCGGGCGTGCGGGTCATGTTGAGGTTGGCGCCCATCACGGCGATGAAGCGGCTGTTATACCAGTCGGCCGATTCGTGCACGTCGGTCTGCTCGCCCCAAATTTCCGGGCTGGCGGGGGGCAGGTCGCAGTACCAGTCATAGAAACTCATCACCACCCCGCCCAAGAGCGAGAGGAAGCGGCTGCCGGCGGCGTAGCTGACCTGCGACATGGCCGGGATGGGCGAAAAGCCGATCACCCGGTCGGGGCCGTGCGCCTTCACGGTGTGGACGACCGAGGCCGCGATGAGTTCCAGCGCCTCATCCCAGCGCACACGCCTGAAGCCGCCCTTGCCGCGCGCCTGCTGGAAGGCAGCCCGCTTTTCGGGGTCGTCCATGATCGCCTTCCAGGCCTCCACGGGGTCGGGGTGCGCGGTGCGCGCCTCGCGCCACAGGTCGAGCAGCGCCCCGCGCGCGTAAGGGTACTTGACGCGGATGGGGCTGTACAGATACCACGAGAAGCTGATGCCCCGCTGGCATCCGCGCGGCTCGTAGGGGGGCAGGCCGTCTTCCAGCTGCGGGTAATCGGTGGCCTGAAGCTCCCAGGTGACAATGCCATCCTTGACGAACACTTCCCATGAGCAGCTGCCGGTACAATTGACCCCGTGCGTGGTGCGCACGCGCTTCTCATGTTGAAAGCGGTTGCGGTAGAACTCTTCCCATTTTCGCTCGACGGGTGCGGCGCTTTCCTTCGTCCACTTTTTCATGATATCTCCTGGAGAAGATGACTTTTACAACTTGCGAACGGGCAGGCGGGGGGCGGCTGCCTTGCGGATGCGCAGCCAGAAGAGCCACAGCAGCCCGTAGAGCAGCCCCGCTGCTACGGCGGCAATGCCAAAGACGAGCAGCGCTTTGAGGTTGAGCGCGCCGGCGGCGATCACCGCCACAGCGGGCTGAGAGCGGTCGGCTTCCTTGAAGAAGGCGACCAGGTCGGCCTGCTCGGCGGGGGTGAGTGCGCGGTTCAAGAAGGGGCCTTTCATCGTCGGGAAGGCGATGTTTTTGAGCGCCCCCGCGAGCCCCGCCTCTCCGTAGCGCTGGAACACGTGCGTCAGGTCGGGGCCGAGCGCTCCCCCGCCCAGGCTGCCGGCGCCTTCCACCGAATGGCAGGCCATGCAGTGCGGCCCGCCGTTCGCCAGGCTTTGCTCGCCGGTGAAGAGCTTCCGCCCTCTGGCGGGGTCGGCTGCCCCGGCGGGGGCCTGCTCAGCTGGGGCCTGCGCCGCAGCCGCAGGGGCTTCGGATGCAGGGGCAGCGGTTGAGCCGCCCAGGAAGGCGATCACCTGCTCAGCCTCGGAGTCCGTCAGGCCCAGGTTCGGCATGGCGATGTTGTTGTATTCCTTCAAGAGCTGCTGCGCGGCCGGGTCGCTTGCCAGCATCTTCGGCGGGTCGAGCAGGAAGCTCTTGAGCCACTGCGCATCGCGCTGCTTCGTCACATCCTGCAAATCCGGCCCGACCAGCTTCCCTTTGCCAATCGTGTGGCAGCCGGAGCATTTGGCCTCGAAGATGGCCTGGCCTTCCGAGGCTTCCTGCGGCTCGGCCGGCCGGGCGTTCGCAAGCGGGGCGGCCGCAGCCGCGAAGAAGACCAGCGCAGCTCCGCAGGCGATCATCCATCCGCCCAGCTTCCTCAGCCGGGCTGCCGCGCGGCTCTGCGCCCGAGAACGCTCTTGGTGCAACTCCATACGTGTTCCCTCCATCAAGCCCCTGGGTGCGATCTCTTATCGGTAATTTGAATATCGAACGGATAGGCGTCTTGCTTCAACAAGGCATGGATTAACTCGCTGCTGTTCGCGCTCAGCGTGTGCGCGGTAAAGACGCGCATCACCGCCGTTTCCAGGTCGATCCACATCACCGGGATATCTTCGTACTGCTTCAGGAGATGAGAGATCAGGTGGGTGGATCGATCGTCCTCTTTTTCCCCCGCCAGCACGATCATCGCCGGGTGGAGGTCCTTCATCAGGCAGGCGTCCACGGTTTGCACATCCCAGCAATCCAGGCAGACCAGCTCCACCTCTTCCAGCCTTTCGAAGATGCGCTGAAGCCCCTCTCCTAAAAGCGGCTGCGCGCTCAACAGCAGCACCTGGCGCTTTTCCATACCGATACGATACGCCCTCCGGCTTGCCGGGGGTATCGCTCGACGGGCAGGAAAAAGAATGAAAAAAGAGCGACGCATGGCCGCTCTTTGCCCAAAAGACCTAGGTCGTTTGTTCCGCCGGACTCGTTCTAACCCGGCAAAAGCCCCTTTCCCTTCGCCAGGCGCACGGCCTCCTTGCGGCCGCTCACTTGCAGCCTGGCCAGGATGCTGCGCAGGTGGGTCTTCACCGTGTGAATGCTGAGCGAAAGCGACTGCGCGATTTCCTTATCCGTTCTGCCCTGCGCCACCAGGTTGAGCACCTCCAGTTCGCGCCCGGTCAACGCCGTGGCCTCGCTTTCTTCGCGCGGCTCGAGCCGGCTCAGGCGGCGAAATTCCTCGAGCATCTGCCCGGCCAACCTGGGCGGAATGGCGACTTCGCCCGCCAGGGCGCGGCGGATCATTTCGATCAGCTCCTTCGATTGCATCTGCTTGAGCAGGTAGCCCTGCGCGCCGCTCTTGATGGCGTCGAAGAGCTTCTCCTCATCGTCGCGCACGGTGAGCATCACAATCGTCGCGGACGGCAATTCGCGCCTGATCCGGCGCGTCGCCTCGATGCCGTCCATCCCGGGCATCTGGATATCCATCAAGATCAGGTCCGGCTTCAACTCGGCCGCCTTCACCGCGGCCTCCAGGCCGTCACTCGCCTCGCCAACCACCGTCAGGTCGGGCTGGCTGGAGATAATCAGCGCCAGGCCTTCGCGGAACAGGGCGTGGTCGTCAACCAGCAACACGCGGATACCCGTCATACCGTCCTCCTTTGGCGCGTCCGGGGGTTCAAGCGGGGTCGCCTTCACCGGCGGGGCGCCGCGCCGGAGCCCACCGAAGCTGAACGACCGTCCCCGCCCCCGGGCTGGAGAGAATCGAGAGCCTGCCGCCCAGCCGGGCGGCGCGGGCCTGCATGATCTTCAAGCCAAAGTGCATGCGGCCGTCATCCGGGCCGGCGCCAGGGTTGAAGCCGATCCCGCGGTCTTCCACCGAAAGCAGCACCTCGTCGCCGGCTCTTTCGAGCGTCATCGTCACAGCCTCGGCCCGGCTGTGCCGCTGCGCGTTGACGGCGGCCTCTCTGGCCACGCGCAGCACCTGCTCACCCTCCTGCCGCGAAAGCAGGAGCGGGCGCATGACGCGGCTCTCGAACGTCACCGGCGGCCGGGCCGCCGAAAGGTCCCTCGCCAGGGCGCTCAGGCGTTCTTGCAGAGTATCGCTGAGCGGGAAGTCGTCTTGCAGGCTTTGGATCGCCTGGCGAATTTCGCGCTCGCACTGCTCTTCAGCCCGGCGGATTTGCTGCAACGTTTCGGCGGCTTTCTCGGTGCTGCCGCTTTGCAGCTGGTCTTCCAGCAGGCCGGCCATCAGGCGCAGAAAGCTGAGGGTTTGCAGCAGCCCGTCGTGCATTTCCGCGGCGATCCGCTGGCGCTCCTCCAGGGTGGCGGCGTATTCGGCCTGCTGGTAGAGGCGGGAATTTTCCAGTGCCACCGCGGCCGCATCGGCCAGCTGGGTGAGCACCGCGGCCATCTCCGGCTTGAAGCGCCCCGGCCGGGCGCCGCCCACGCACAACGCCCCGATGACCGTCTCTTTAGAGTACAACGGCGCGGCCATGTGGCTGGCGCGGTATTCGGGGGCGATGATCTGGCAGAACCCCTGCCTGGATTGCAGCCCGCAAGGATGCGCGCAGTGCTGGGTGAGGATCATCCCCACGGCCGGATGGTCGGCCGGAGACCGGTCGGCCAGGAGCGCCGTTTCGGGGGCAGCCGCCGCGTGCAGGCTGAGCACCTTGCCGCCTTCATCGAGCAGGCACAGGGAGGCCACATCCCCGCCGAGCAGCACCCTGGCTTTTTCGGTGACCGAGGTGAGCACTTCCTCGATCGATAGATGCGAATTGATCTCGCGGCTCACCGCGGAGAGCGCCTCCAGCTCCTGCGTGCGCTGCCGCACGCGGTTCTCCAGGGTGAGGGCCCACTGCTGCAAGTCTTCACGCGAGGCGAGGATCTGCCCCCGCATGGTTTCCATCGTCTCGCTCAGCAGGCGCACCTCCGATGGGCCGTTCACCCCGATGGGCGAGGCCAGGTCGCCACCGCCGATGCGCCGGGCAGAGGCTTCAAGCTCGGCCAGGGGCCTGGAGACGGAGAAGTTCGTCACCCACCAGCCCGCCGAGAGCAGGGCCAGCCCCGCCAGGAGGAAAGCCACCTGGAAGAAGCTCAGGCGGTTCACCCGTGCGGTGGAGAGCGCCTCGAAAGCGCGCACCACCCGGTCGGCCTGCTCGACGAGGGCCGGCGACCCGGCCGTCACCTGCGCGGCGGCGGCCTGCCGCTGGAGGGGGTCCGCCGCGCCTGCCAGCCGGTCGATGTGCGGGCGGTAGGCGTTCCAGCCCTCCTGGAGCGCAGCCAGTTCGGCCTTGAGCGCCGGGTCGGTGGGCACGGGCAGCTCGAACCTGGCGCCGGTATAATCGAGGATCGACCCGCCCCCGCACAGCGCGGTGAGGGTCTGTTCAAACGCGTTGGCCGCGCCGAGAAGATCGGCGGTGTTTTGGCTCGCATCGTCCAGGTCGAGGCTCAGCGCCAGGCCTTTCATCTGTTGCAGCAGCATGCGCTGGCGGCCGGCCAGGTTGATTACCCTTGCGTCCTGCCGCTGCGTTTCGAGGCTGATGAACGTCGAACCGACCGAAACGACCAGCAGGCAGAGATAGGCCAGGAAGATGACCCCAAGCCTTTTTTGAACGCTGGACAGCCTGAAGATCCGCAATTTGTCACCCTTTCTCAGGCGATGAAGAGCCGGGAGCAGCGCGCATCACCGCAGGATGAATATACACCTTTCAGGCGCCGCGTACATTGCGGTAGAGCAACCCCGGGCGGCTCACGCTTTCATTATATAACCCCGCGGGCGGGCGCGCCTGTTCACTCCCGAAAGCCGGGAAAATAGCGGACGGGTGGGCGCGGAATGCGCGCGATTTCTTACTGCCAAAGGTTCGCATTCGCGCGCGCCTGCTAAAACCTATTGACTTTCTTTTTTACCAGTGCAATAATGATGTAGATTAAACGCTTAACCAACCTACCCACGTTGATAAAAACACACCTATATGCCGACTAAACAGAAAGTCACGCTGGAGGATATCGCGCGGAAAGCCGGTGTGTCCATCGCGGCGGTTTCGCAGGTCCTCTCCGGAAAGGGGCGCATCTCGCAGGCAACCAAAGAGCGCATTCTCCAGGTGGTCGAGGATCTGTCATACCGGCCGGATAAAGAAGCGCAATCGCTGGCGCGCCGCAGCAAGGAAGAGGTGGAACCCGCCCGCCGCCCGAACAGGAAATCGATGAAACAAGCTTCCTTCTTAGAATACGTCACCAATCACGAATTATCTTTAGCTTTGCAGATCGAATTGCAGCAAAGGGATGAAGAAGGCTACGACGTCTCCGCGCTGCGCCAGGAGCAGAACCTGCCTGACATGCCCCGGTCGCAGCTTAACCGCCTGTTCCGCCGCCTGCTCGATGCCCCGCTACGCACGGGCTATCCATTCGAGGAACCTGACCGGCTGGAGGCAATCCGGGCCGCCCGCCCTGAAGCCTGGCCGGATGCCCCGTTGGTGATCACCCCCGCCGAGCTTTACGACCGCATCTATGGCGGTTGGCTGGCACGCGTGGCGGGCTGCGTGCTTGGCAAGCCGATCGAAGCCGGCTGGCCCAAAAACAAGGTGATCCGCTACCTCAAGCTGGCGCGCGCCTACCCGCTGGAAGATTACATCCCCCGCATTGTGCCCCTGCCCGCCGAGTTCGACCTGAACCCCGAGCCGGACGGCACCTTCCTGGGCGAGATTCACGGCGCGCCGAACGACGACGACACCGATTACACCTTCCTGGCCCTGCACCTGCTCGAAAGTTACGGGCCGGGGTTCACCACCTCTCACGTGGCCACCGAGTGGTTGACGCACCTGACGTATTTCCGCATCTACACGGCCGAACGGGCGGCCTACCGCAACCTGATCTGCAACATCCACCCCGAAGAAGCCGCCGATTATTTGAACCCCGTGCGCGAGTTCATCGGCGGGCGCATCCGCGCCGACCTCTACGGCTTTGCCGCCCCCGGCAGGCCCGGGCTGGCGGCGGCTCTGGCCTATAAAGATGTGAGCCTTTCCCACACCAAGAACGGCATCTATGGCGCGATGTTCTGGGCGGCGATGATCTCGTGGGCGTTCATCAGCCAGGATATCGAAGAGATCACCCGGGCCGGCCTGGCGCAGATCCCGGCCCATTGCAGGCTGGCAAAGGCCGTCAGGCATACGCTTTCTGTCTGTAAAGATGTGGACGATTGGGAAGTGGCCTATGACCGGCTGCTCCTGGATTACGGCGGGTATCACCCCGCGCACACCATCAACAACACGCTCTGGTGCCTGCTGGCGTTGATCTACGGCAAAGGCGACTTCACCCGCTCCTTAGCCATCGCCGCCTACTGCGGCATGGACACCGACTGCAACTGCGCCAGCGTCGGCTCGGTGCTGGGCGTTATCCTTGGCGCGAACGCCATCCCCTCCCAATGGACGGCCCCCCTGGAAGATACGCTCTACACAGCCGTGTCGCAGTTCCGCGAGCAGCGCATTTCAGACCTGGCCCGCCGCACGGCGCTGATCGCCGAGCGAATCTTAACTCAGAGTACAGACCCGCTGAATTGACCCTGCCAATCGCCATTGGCAGAAAAACCGAAGCGCGTTCGAGTTCAAGCAAGAAGGAGTCACCATGGCAAAAAAGAGCGTCCAGGCGCTGATGCGCCCCTCTCACCTGCCTTTGATCCTGTTAGGGGCGGCAATGACCGTTTATGGGCTGACGATGGCTCTGGTGGGAAGCTGGTTTTCGAACCAGGCCATGCGCGGGTTAATCACCGCGGGCGCCTACCGCGCCCGGATGGCGGCATTCGACGCGGCCGCCGGGATCGTCGCCGGGCTGCTGTTCTGCGCGCTGTTCATCTGGTGCGCGGTGAGCGCCAGAGGCGGCGTGCGGGTGGCCTTCGCCATCGGCGCGGTCGCCTCGCTGGCGCCGGTGCTCTCGGCCCGGGCCGAAGAACTGCTCTTCTCCCGCCTTGGGCTGCCGACCATGAACGCGGGCAGCGTGCTGGCAGGCGCGGTGACCACCCTCCTCTTCGCCCTGCCGATGGTCATTCTCTTCATCCTGCTGGCAAGCGGGCCGGGCATCCCCGCGGGCTGCCGCTGGCTTTCGCTGCTTTCGATCTTCATCGTCCTCGCCACGGCCTTCTTCCCCATCTATGTGACCGTGCTGGCTTTTCTGATCAAGCCCGGCGACCCGGCGGTCGGCCGGATGATCGAGGTCAGCTCGCAGGTCATCAAACTGCGCTATATCCTGCCGGGCCTGAGCTTCTTGCTGCTGGCAGGCATCAGCGCGCGTTTTGCGCGCCGCGGCCCGGCTGCCTAGCAGAAAATAAGCCCGAAACCAAATTCTCCGGCCACACGAGCAATCTGCGTGATTGAAAGAGGAGTTGCGATGATGAAACAAAACACCGGCAAGCGCTGTCCATCCAGGCCGGCCATCCTGTTCCTGCTGGCGGCGTTGATCCTGGCGTCTTGCGCGCCAAAAGCGGCCGAACCCACCCCGCAGCCCTCGGGGGCAGCCGCGCCCGCGGGCGATGTTTACGCGGGGCTGAACCTGATCGTGCCGAACAAGTATGACCCGCCCATCGATATGACCTCCGTCACCACGGTCAACGCCACGGTGAAGTTCCTCAACGGCGACGACATCCACAACAACATCTGGACGCGCACCTACCGCGACGTGCTGGGCATCAACCTGAAGTACCAGTGGGTGGTGGACGGCTCGATGTACGAGCAGAAGCTGGGGCTTTCGGTGAACTCGGGCGAAATCCCCGATATGTTCGTGGTCGGGCCTTCGCAATTGCTGGCCTACCAGGAAGCCGGTCTGCTGGCCGACCTGACTTCGATCTACGCCGCGGAGGCCTCGAAGAACACGCGCTTCATCCTCGATCAAGACCCCGTGGCCCTCAAATCGGCGACAATCAACGGCAAGCTGTGGGGCATCCCGCTCACCGACGGCTCCGTCACCTCGGCTTCGGTGCTCTGGGTGCGGCAAGACTGGCTGGATAAGCTCAACATCCCCGCGCCCAAAACCATGGCCGATGTGCTGGAGATCTCCCGCCGGTTCACCGAAGACGACCCCGACGGCAACGGCGTAGATGATACCATCGGGCTGGCCGCCACCAAGGGCATCTGGGGTGCCATCGCCGGCCTGCAAGGGTTCTTCAACGGTTATCACGCCTACCCTGGCATCTGGTTCGACCAGGGCGGCAAGCTGGTTTACGGCTCCGTCCAGCCCGAAATGCGCTCGGCGCTGCTGGCCCTGCAAGACATGTACGCCAAAGGCCAGCTCGACCGCGAATTCGGCGTCAAGGACATCAACCAGGTCACCGAGACGATCGCCAAGGGCAAGTGCGGCATGGAGTTCGGCGTCTGGTGGAACCCATATCACCCCCTCAACCTGAGCCAGCAGAACGACCCCGAGGCCTACTGGGCCGCCTACCCCATCCCTTCCATTGACGACACCCCCGCCAGGAGCCAGTACAGCTCGGCCATCGGGTCCTTCCTGGTGGTCCGCGCCGGATACGAGCACCCCGAAGCGTTGATCCGCATGGTGAACTTCTGGACCGATAACATCGTGCTCACCCAAGACGATAACATCCGGCGCATCTTCCTGGGCGATATCAACGCCCCCGACGTGGTGCTGTATAAATATACGCCGGTCGTCCTGTGGGCTCCCAACGGGACGATCGAGACCGGGCGAAAGGTGCGCGAGGCCCTGGCCAAACACGACCCCTCCGGCCTCGACCTCGACGCGCAGTGGCGCTACCGCATCATCCAGGCTTACTTCGAGCAGGGCGTCAAGGAGGCCTGGGTGGAGGTGGCAACCAACGGCCCGAACGGTTCGGTTCCCATTTTGGAGGGCGTCCTGGGTGACCGGGGAATGTTCAACCGGTTCTACGGCACCCCCACCCCCGCCATGGCGGCCAAAATGCCCACGCTGGAGACGATGGAAGCCGAGATGATCACCAAGGTCATCATGGGTGAACCAATCGAGAAATTCGACCAGTTCGTAGAGGAATGGTACAGGCTGGGCGGCACGGAGATCGTAGACGAAGTCAACCTCTGGTATAGCAAGAACAAATAGCCCGGCTCACCTGCCCCGCCGTGGAGCAAGCCATGCTGCAGCGTAAAAAATTCTCGAACGAAATCCCGCTCTACCTGATGCTGGCCCCGGCCGTGGTGCTGGTGCTCATCTATTCCTACGCGCCGATGGTCGGGCTGGTGATGGGCTTTCAACGCGTGCTCCCCGGCAAAGGCATCTTCGGCTCGCCCTGGGTTGGTTTGGAGAACTTCAAATTCGTCTTCGAGATGCCCACCATCTTCCAGGTGGTGTGGAACACCATCCGCATCGCCGGCCTCAAGGCCATTGCGGGCGTGGCGGTGCCGGTGACGGTGGCGTTGATGCTCAACAACGTCACCAGCCACGCTTTCAAACGCACGGTGCAGACGGTCATCTACCTGCCGCACTTCCTCTCCTGGATCATCATGGCGGGCATCCTGCTGGATATCCTCTCGCCTTCGGAGGGCATCGTCAACCGGGCGCTGGGGCTGCTGGGCATCCGGCCCATCTTCTTCCTGGGCGACGACCGGATCTTCCCCTGGACGATGGTGGTCACCGAGGTGTGGAAGTCCTTCGGGTTTGGCACCATCGTTTACCTGGCGGCCCTCACCGATATCGACCCAACGCTCTACGAGGCCGCCGTGGTAGATGGCGCCTCGCGCTGGCAGCAGACCCGGTACATCACCCTGCCGGGCATCTCAGGGACGATCATCATGCTCTCCACGCTCAGCCTGGGGAACATCCTCAATGCCGGCTTCGACCAGATCTTCAACCTCTACAGCCCGCTGGTGTACCGCACCGGCGATATCATCGACACGCTGGTGTACCGCACGGGCATCCTCAACAACCAGTATGGCATCGCCACCGCGGTGGGGCTGTTGAAATCGGTGGTCTCGCTGCTGCTGATCGGCATCGCCTACAAGCTGGCAGCCAAATGGGCCGATTACCGCATCTTCTAAGCAAGGAAGCGCAGCGGTGAACCCAAGGATCTATAAACTCCCATTCTTCGAGAACCTGCTGAACCTGACGGTGCTGGCCCTGCTCGCGGCGCTGTGCCTGTTCCCCATCCTGCACATTCTGGCGTTGTCCTTCTCATCGGCAGCGGCCGCCGCAAGCGGGCGCGTGGCCGTCTGGCCGGTGGAGTTCACCCTCCAGTCGTACCAGTTCGTGCTGGATAACCCCGCCTTCGGCAAATCCTTCATCATCTCGCTGCTGCGCGTGCTGGTGGGCACGCCGGTCAACATGATCCTCACCATCCTGGTGGCCTACCCGCTCTCCAGGCCGCGCGATAAGTTCCGCGCGCGCGATTTCTTCGCCTGGTTCTTCATCATCACCGTCCTGTTCTCGGGCGGGCTGATCCCCTGGTACATGGTCATCCGCCAGACGGGGCTGATCGATAAGTTCTGGGCGCTGATCCTCCCCGGCGCGGTGCCGGTCTTCAACGTCATCCTGCTGGCAAATTCGTTCCGCACCATCCCCAAGGAGCTCGAAGAGGCCGCCGCCATGGATGGCGCCGGGCACTGGACGGTGCTCTTCAAGGTCCTCCTGCCGCTTTCGCTGCCGGTGTTGGCCACGGTGACGCTCTTCGTGGCCGTGGCGCACTGGAATTCCTGGTTCGATGGGTTGATCTTGATGAACTCGCCGGATAAATACCCCCTGCAAAGCTACCTGCAGACGGTCGTCGTCAACCCCGACCCGCGCATGCTCACCGAGCGTGACCTTGACCTGCTCAAGATCATCAGCAACCGCACCACGCGCGCCGCTCAGATTTTCATCGCCATGATTCCCATTCTGATGGTGTATCCCTTCCTGCAGCGTTATTTCACTTCCGGCATCAAATTGGGCTCTGTCAAAGGATAAAATTGCACATGCTCAACAACCTGGCACTCATTCGCAACCGCAAAACCGGGCGCAGCTCCTCGTGGGACCGCACCGGCCGCAACTCTGACTATTGGATCATCCCGCCCGGCGAGAGCGCCGTGCTGGCCGACATCCCCGGCCCGGCTCAGATCACCCACATCTGGATGACTCAGGTCGAGCATTACCGCGAGTGCCTGCTCAAAATCACCTACGATGATGCCCCCTTCCCCAGCGTGCTGGCCCCCCTGGGCGATTTCTTCTGCCTCGGGCATTCCATCGTCAACTCCTTCCAGTCGGCCCTGTTTTCGGCCACCACCTACTTTAATTACCAGTTCAACAAACCCTGCGCACTCAACTGCTACGCCCCCATGCCCTTCGCCAAGCGCGCCAGGGTGGAGCTGCTCAATGAGAGCGGCCAGCCGCACCGCCAGTATTTCTACGTCGATTACGAGACGCTCGAAGACTTCCCGCCCGATACGGGCTACTTCCACGCCGAATTCCGCCACGCCAACCCATTCTCCGGCTGGGGGCCCGGGGTCACCGTCAACTCACCCGAAGCCGACCTGCCCAACCTCCAGCGTCAGGCCTGGGAAAATAATTACGTCATTCTCGAAACACAAGGCCGCGGCCATTACATCGGCTGCAACCTCTCGGTCACCAACATCACCCGCAACTGGTGGGGCGAGGGCGACGATATGATCTGGGTGGACGGATACAAGTGGCCCCCCGACCTGCACGGCACCGGCAGCGAGGACTACTTCAACCACGGAGGCGGTATGCAGCCCGAGGCCTTCCTGCGCAACGGCTCCTCGGTCTTCGAGGGCGGCACCATCCCCTCGCCGGAGATCATGCTCTACCGCGGCGACAGCGGTTACCAGACCAGCTACGTCTTCCACCTGGAAAACCCGGTGCGCTTCAAGCGCGAGATCAAAGCCACCATCGAGGTGGGCCACGCCAACCACCTGGCTAACCAGGTCTCTTCGGTGGCCTACTGGTATGCCGCCCGGCCCGCCGCAGCGGTGAGTGTGCCGCCCGTGGCCCAGCGCCTGCCCGTGCGCCGCGACAACGCCGGCAACTGGTTGGGCGACCCCCTGCGCGAACGCCCCGGCAGGCCGGTGGAAAGGCCCGCCGGAGGCGGCTGATGGACTTCACCTCCCTGGCAAAGCTCCCGATCATCGACGGGCATGTGCACTTCGTCCACCCCGAACGGCTGGACGAAATGCTTGCCCTGCTCGATGAAGCGGGCTGCGAGCGCGCCAACCTGGTTTGCATCCCCAACCCCGATGGCAGCACCCACAACCCGGCGGCGTTGTACTTCAAAGAGCGCTGCCCCGGGCGGGCCTTCCTCTCCGCCGCCCTGGAATATGCCCCCGCTCTGACCGAGCCCGCGCGGGCCGCAGAGATTTTGGCCGGGCAGATCGGCACGCTCAGGGCGCGCGGCTTCGACGGACTCAAGCTGATCGAGGGCAAGCCGCAGGTGCGCAGGCTGCTCCCCCACCCGCTCGACGGGCCGCTTTATGCCCAGGTGTGGGCCGCGCTGGAAGAGCAGCAGCTGCCGGTGGTGTTCCACGTGGCCGACCCGGACGAGTTCTGGGACCCCGCCGCCTGCCCGGCCTGGGCCCGCGAGAGCGGCTGGGATTACAGCGACGGCAGCTACCCCGCCAAGGAAGACCTCTACAGCGAGGTGGATGCCATCCTCCGGCGCCACCCGCGCCTCAAGATCACCTTCGCCCATTTCTACTTCCTCTCGGCCCAGCTGGAGCGCGCCGCGCGCTTTTTAGACGCGCACCCCACAGTCTGCTTCGACCTGGCCCCGCACGTCGGCATGTATCATGATTTCGCGCGCCGCCCCGAAGCCGCGCGGGCATTCTTCCTGCGCTACCAGGAGCGCATCATCTACGGCACCGACCTCGACACGCGCCCCCTCGAACGCGGCGAAGCCGGGCGCCGGTTCATGCGCTTCATCCCCTGGCTGGTGCGCTCCTGCCTGGAGGTCGCCGGCCCCTTCACCGCCCCCGATGGGACGGCGTTCCACGGCCTTGGCCTGCCGCGGGGCGTGCTGGAAAAGATCTACCATGCCAATTTCGAGCGGGTTTACCAGCCCGGCGGAGGGTAACCCCGGCTCCGGCTCGAAGCTTTCATGTTAACCCTGAAGGATGCCCATGCACACTTTTGACACGGCAAAACTGGGTTCGGTCGAACGTGACGTAACATACGGCCAGGCAGACGGCCTGGACCTGAAGATGGATGTTTATTACCCGTCTGCGGGCGGCCCCTGGCCCGGGTTGATCTTCATCCACGGCGGCGGCTGGACGGAAGGCGACAAATCCCCGCTGCCGGTGGTGCCAACCCAGGCCGGCCTGCTGGCAGTTTCGATCAACTACCGCATGGCCCCGGCGCACCGCTTCCCGGCGATGATCGAAGACGTGAAGTGCGCCATCCGCCACCTGCGCGCCCGCGCCGCGGAATATCACCTCGATCCGGCGCGCATCGCCCTGGCTGGGCACAGCGCAGGCGGGCACCTGGCGGCGCTGGCGGGCCTGGCAGGCCCCGAAGCCGGGTGGGATTCCGGCCCCTGCGCAGGGGTATCCAGCCGGGTGCAGGCCGTGGTCGCAATGTCCAGCCCCGCCGACCTGCGGCGCAGCTTCCCCGCCTGGGTGGAAGACCTGAAGGAACAGGTATTCGGGGCCGGGCAGCTGGCCCAGGCCAGCCCGGTGACCTACGCCCGCCGAGACGCTCCGCCTTTTATGATCATCCACGGCGAGCGCGACGAGGTCGTTCCGGTGGAGCAGGCGCGCCTCCTGCACGATGCGCTCACCCGGGCCGGGGCCGCCTCGGAACTGCTCATCCTGAAGAACGCCGGGCACGGCTTCGAGCCGGCAGGCGGCGCGGTAAGCCCATCCATGGACGAGACCTTTGGGATCATCCTGACCTTCCTGGCAAAACACCTTGGGGGTGAAGGCAAATAGCGGCTCCCTGCGCAAACCGGCCCCCATGGCGAGTAACCCTGCTCATCATTTGCTGCTCGCAATGCGGCGGGTTGCCGCTCGAATCGGCGGGCACGTTTCCACAGCTGCCTGTACAATTAAGTAAGGAAAGCGCATCTTTTCCATATCTGCCGCCGCCTGGCTGAAAAATTTTTAAAAACAATCAGGAGCTGCCCCATGTTCTCAGATTGGAAACCAAACCGCATCGTTGCCAATGGCGCAACCTTCAATTATTACCGCACGCCGGGCGGGCAAGGCAAGCCGGCGCTCGTCCTGCAGCACGGGTTTTCGGATAACGGCCTGTGCTGGGTGCCGGTGGCGCAGGAACTGGCCGCCGAGTACGACATCCTCATGCCCGATGCGCGCGGCCACGGGCTTTCGGCGCGAGTCGCGCGCGGCGAGCACATCGACCAGGCCGCCGACCTGGCCGCGCTGATGGGCGAACTGGGCGTGAGCAAGGCCGTGGTCGCCGGGCACTCGATGGGCGCTTCCATCGCCACCGACCTGGCCGCGCGCTTCCCTCAACTGGTGCGCGCGCTGGTGCTGGAAGACCCCGGCTGGTTCATGCCCAGCCCGGATGCCCCGCAGTTCGGGCGCGGCTCGATGGAAGATTCGCCGCTCGGCAAGTGGATGATCAGCCTGAAGGATAAGAGCCTCGAGCAGATCATGGCCGAGTGCCGCGCCGAGCACCCCGCCTGGCCGGAAGCATACGTCCGCGCCTGGTGCCAGGGCAAAAAAGACCTCGACCTGAACTTCCTGGCGGCGGAACACCCGATGGGCAGCTGGCAAGAGAAGGTGCGCGCCTTTCAATGCCCGGTGCTGCTGATCACCGCCGACCCCGCCCTGGGCGGGATTGTGACGCCCCAAATTACCGCCATGGCCAAGGAGCTTTGCCCGGGCATCCGCGAGGTGAACTTCGCCGGTGTGGGGCACCACGTGCGCTTCGCGGTCCACGCCGCCTACATGCAGGCCGTCAAAGCCTTCCTGCGCGAGGTGGCCTAGCCTGCGGCTCGCCGCCTGGGTTTTTGCTCCCCGGTGAGAGGACTGCCTGCCGGAAAGCCCCCGCGATCGTTTCGGCCCCGGCTCCAGAGGTTGACGCCGGGGGGCAATCACCCTATGATCAAATAAGCAGTTACGAGAAATCACATGCGCCGGCTCGCGGAGGCAGGCGCCTCCGCTCAACCCGAACCCGGCGCAACAAGGAGGATACATTTCATGCAAAAGTCAGGCAAGACACTTACAGATGACCAGGTATCGGCGCGCGTCGAAGCCATCCTGGCAGGGATGAGCCTGGAGGAAAAAATCGGCCAGCTCAACCAGATCGGCGGCGCGGAGTGGTCGCAGGGGCCCAAGCCCGAAGAGGTCATCCGCAGAGGCGGGGCGGGGTCGGTTTTATGGCTCAACGACACGCGCAAGTTCAACGCACTGCAGAAAATCGCCGTCGAAGAAAGCCCATCGAAGATTCCGCTGCTCTTCGCCCTGGATGTAATCCACGGCTACCGCACCATCTTCCCCGTGCCGCTGGCCATGGCTTCCTCCTGGGACCCCGACGTGGCCGAGCGCGCCCAGGCTGTGGCAGCCAAAGAAGCCCGCGCCGCCGGCCTGCACTGGACGTTCGGCCCCATGCTGGATATTGCCCGTGACGCGCGCTGGGGGCGCATCGTCGAGGGCGCCGGAGAAGACCCCTACCTCGGCGCGGCCATGGCCCGGGCCCAGGTGCGCGGCTTCCAGGGTGAAACGCTCGGCGAGACAGACCGCCTGGTGGCGTGCGCCAAGCACTTCGCCGGCTACGGTGCCGCCGACGGCGGGCGCGATTACGACCCCGTTTACCTCTCCGAAACCCAGCTGCGCAACGTCATCTTCCCGCCCTTCCAGGCCGCGGTGAAGGCCGGGGTGGGCACGTTCATGAGCGCCTATATGGACCTCAACAACGTTCCGGCCAGCGGGAATCACTGGCTGCTGCGCGATGTGCTGCGCGGCGAATGGGGCTTCGAGGGCTTCGTCGTCAGCGACGCGATGGCCGTGGCCAACCTGGTCATCCAGGGGCACGCGCGCGATGCGCGCGACGCCGCCTTCCGCGGGCTGTATGCGGGCGTGGATATGGACATGGCCAGCCACACCTACTCCAACCACCTGGCCGGGCTGGTGAAAGACGGCACCCTCGACCCGGCCATCATCGATGCCTCCGTGCGCTCCATCCTGGCTATTAAGGTGCGCATGGGGCTCTTCGAGAACCCTTACGTGGATGAGACGCTGTTGGAAAAGGTTGCCGCCCTGCCCGAACACCGCCAGGAGGCGCGCCGGGCCGCGCAGCGCTCGATGGTGCTGCTGCGCAACGAAGGCGGGCTGCTGCCGCTGGCCAAAACCCTCCGGCGCGTGGCCGTCATCGGCCCGCTGGCCGACTCGATGGAAGCCACCGAAGGCTCTTGGCTGGTCTTCGGCCACAAGCCCGCCGCAGTGACGGTGCTGCAAGGCATCCGCGCCCGGCTGCCCCAGGCTCAGGTGAGTTACGCCCCCGGGCCGGATATCCGCCGCGACCTGGGCAATATGTTCGAAGACTGGATGAACGAAGGCAAGACGCCCCCGCAGACGCCAGAGGAATCGGACGCGGCCTTCGAGCACGCCGTGGATGTGGCGCGCGGGGCCGAGGTGGTGGTGATGGTGCTCGGCGAGAAGGCCAACATGGCCGGCGAGTTCGCCTCGCGCGCCTCGCTCGACCTGCCCGGCCGCCAGGAAGAGCTGCTCAAGGCGGTTGTGGCGCTGGGCAAGCCGGTGGTGCTGGTGCTGTTGAACGGCCGCCCGCTGAGCATTCCCTGGGCCGCCGAGAACGTCCCGGCCATCCTGGAGGCCTGGGAGCCGGGCAGCGAGGGCGGCACCGCCGTGGCCGATATCCTCTTTGGCGACGCCAACCCCGGCGGCAAGCTGCCTGCCACCTTCCCGCGCAAGAGCAGCCACTCGCCGCTCTATTACGCGCGCACCCTCACACACCTGCCCGAGAGCAGCCCCAACTATCGCTCGCGCTACTGGGACGGCCTGCCCACCCCGGTGTATCCCTTCGGCTACGGACTCAGTTACACCACCTTTGCGTTCAGCAACCTGAAGGTCTCGGCCGCCGAGGTGAAGCTGGGCGCCTCGCTCGAAGTCTCGGTGGATGTGACCAACACCGGCAAGCTGGCGGGCGATGAAGTGGCGCAGCTCTACATCCACCAGCGGGCCGGCCTCGATTCGCGCCCGATGCGCGAGTTGAAAGGCTTCCGGCGGATCACGCTCCAGCCCGGCGAAACGCAGACGGTGACCTTCACCCTCGGGCCGGAAGAGCTTGGCTATTGGAGCACGAACGCCGGCAAGTGGGTGCAAGAAGCAGAAGCCTTTGACGTGTGGGTCGGCGGTGATTCCACCGCCTCGCTCCACGCCGAATTCAACGTGGTGCGCTAGCCGTTCGGCAGCTTCACAGAAATCCAGAAAGGGGGCGGCCCGCGAGCCGCCCCCTTTCAATGCCGGTTCTCGTTGCAAACGGTTCTTGTTGGAATGCGTTGATTCCTCTCCCCCCAAGACCGCGGCACATTGGGCGACACCCGGTGTTCGCCCGCAGGCGCGGCGGTCGAATTTGACACCCCGCCCGCCCAGGCTTCAACCGCGCAGAAACCGGAGAAGGTAATTCTTCCCGGAATGCACCCGCAGCAGCGTATCCATCACCAGGGGCAGGCTGGCCGGGCCGGGGTAAACCAGGAAACGCGGCTCCCACTGCGGGTGGAACTTCTCCTTAAAACGGTGCAGCCCCTTGAAGTTATAGAACCGCCCCACGTATTCCGAGATGGTGTGCAGCGCCTTTTCCACTCGCGGGTCATCGGGCCTCTCGCCCACGCCGACGATGGCGCTCAGCCCCAGGCTGAAGGTGGCGCAGCCCCGCTCTCTGGCCCACTGCAGCATGCGCACGAAGAGATACTCCATCACCCCGTTTTCCATGCGCGGGATGTGGCGCATCAGGTCAAGCGTAAGCTCGTTCTTTTGATATTCCGGCACCAGGTTGGCAAAAGCGACCGGCCTGCCGTCTGCGGCGTAGACGGCGATCAACGGCCCGGAGCGCAGATAATCTTCGTCGAACCAGCCGTCCGAAAAGTGCATCTCACCGCCGCGGCGGGCGGCCAGCCAGGCGTCGCTCACCTCGCGCAAGGCCGCCAGCAGCGCATCCTCCAGCGGCGGCTGGTGCACCACGGCCCGGTAGCCGCCCCGCTCCACCCGGTTGAAGGCGTTGCGCAGGTCCTTGTTCTTGCTTCCCTCCAGCGAGAAGCCCTCCAGGGCCACAATGCCCTCGTACCCGATGCAGAGGGTGTCGAACCCGGCGGCCCGGTAGGCGGGCAGGTAATCGGGCAATGTGGCGGCGAAAGCGGGCGTCCAATCCTTGCGTGCGCAAAAATCCCGAAAGCCCCGGATGGCCCCGGCTGCCTCTTCGGGCGGGCCGATCGGGTCGCCCAGCGCCAGCGCGCCCCGGCCCTGCGCGGCATAAGCGATGAGCGTGTTTTCCGGTGCGAAGAAGTAGGATTTATCTTCGAACAGGGCCGCCCGCGCGAGCGAGGTGCGCCCGAATTGGGCCACGAGCTCACCGGCGCGCTTGCGCTCCTCGGCCGTGGCCGGTTCGCGCACCAGCACAGGCCGCACCAGCATCAAGGCGGCAAAGGCGATCGTCACCAGCCCGATCGTGTAGATCGACCCGGCAAAATAGCGCCCGAAGCCGGTGATGGGCTGCAAGCCGGGGTTGTAGAACTCGAAGAACATGCCGAACGTCTGGCGGACGGCTTCGAGCAGGCTGAAGCGCACAGAGAAATGCCGGTCGAGCAGGTAAAAGCCCACCGTGCCATACACAGCCGTGAACAGCAAGGCCGCGCCCAGCGTGGTCAACCCCTGCCGCACCGAAGGCCGGTCCGATTCGGCGTGAAAGCTGTTGCCGAGGACGATGAGCAGGATGAAAAGGGCAAACGACAGGCCGGATTCTTCGAAATCCAGGCCTTTCACCAGGTGGCTGATGATGGAAACCGCCAGCAAGGCCAGCGCCAGCAGCCACGCGGCGCGCTTGCGGCGCCAGAGGCTGCCCGCCAGGAGCAGCAGGCCAAAGCCCGCCAGCGCCGATGTGACCCGGCTGCCATGCCGCACAGCCAGGGGGATAACCGTCTCGAGCAGTGCGAGGCGTGCGGCGAGCGCCGGCTGCACCGCCGAGGTGAGGTTGAGCGCCCCCATCAAAAAGGTGAGCAGCGCGGCAATGCGCACGCCGGCCTTTTCGAAGCGAGAGGAGTCGAGTTTCCACCACGAGGGGCGAGTCATGTCCATGCGGGCCTGCCGTTCAGGACCGGCGGGGCAAAGCTGCACCAACCCCCCGCCGATCATCCACGATCTATTTGATGGTAACAGAAAACAAGGCGGGGCGAACAGGGGATTCCCAAACCCATCGATTTACCCGCCGAGACACGCCTCGCGGGCTGCGCCCGGGTCATTCTGCAAACCGCGGGGCAATCACCTGCTCGATAAACTCATCCAGTGCCTGCGGCGAGAAGTGCACGCCTCCCTCTGCAGCCTGAAAGGTGCAGCGCGGCAGCAGGGCGGCGGTTTTCTCGGCGGCGGCGAAGGGCACGTCAGGGTCGAGGCGGCTGTGGCGCATAAAGACGGGCGCCTTCACCTCCGCCAGGGTGAACCCCCACGGCTCGGCGCGCAGCCGCAGGTCTTGGGCAACCCCAAAGCAGTCGTTGCGCATCGAATCGATCACGTCATCCGATTCCCGGTCGGCCTCCGAGAGGCCGGAGAAGAACAGCTCGCGCGCCAGTTGCTGCATGGCGGGCAGGGCGGCGCCCCGGCTCAACGGGTAAGGCCACTGCGCAGCCACCCCGGCGTCATACAGCGCGGGCATGCCGCTAAAGATATAGATGCTGCGCACCTGCGCCGGCAGCGCCCACCCGGCAGCATAGCCATAAGGCGCGCCGGAAGACATGCCCAGCACGTCGAAACGCCCCAGCCCGAGTGACACCGCCAGCCCAGCGACGACGCGGCCCCAGTCGCCGTATGAGCGCAGCTCATACGGGGTCGAATCGCCATAACCGGGGCGGGCCGGGCAGATCAACCGCGCGCCGCGCTCTGCCAGGCGGTGAAAGAGCGCCCCGCCCTTGATGCTGGCGATCAGCCCGTGCTGGATGAGGACGGGAAAGCCCCCCGGAGGCCCGTATTCCGCATACGCCAGCGCCTGCCCATCGCCGTAGGTGAATACCGGCATCAGTGAACCCCCTTTCGGTGGGTGAATTCGGAAATCCTGCTGTTATTATGCTTTATATAATGAAAATCGCCCTCAAGTTCTCTGTTCGCAGCAAAAAAAGACCCCCGGCGCCAGATGAAACAATCCATCTGCCGCGGGAGGTCTTCACACCCGCACTGCCTGGGGCCTGCGCCTCAGCTCTGCCTGGGCGAGATGTTCACCATCCAGTTGATGCCGAAGGAGTCGGTGCACATCCCAAATTTATCGCCCCACGGGGCGTTCTCGAGCGGCATGGACACCACACCGCCTGCCGAGAGTTTTTGGAAGTAGCCGGAAAGCTCGGCGTCGTCGTCGCCGCTCAGCGAGATGCTGATGCTCGAGCCTTCCTTGTAGGGCATGCCGCCGGGCGTATCCGCGCCCATCAACACCATGCCGTTGGGAGCTTCCAGCATGGCGTGCATGATCTTGTCATCCTCGGCTGGGTTTTGCGAGGCGTGGAATTCTTTGAACGTGCTGAGCGACAGCTTGCCGCCAAAGACGGAGTGGTAGAACTCCATCGCCTGGCGGGCGTTATCGCGGAAGGAAATATAGGGGTTAAGCGTGGATTTCATGGAACCTCCGGGGGAAAAGGATTATAGAACTCTAGTTCTATTGTACACTAAATTTATCCAATTTGCAAGGGTTCTTGAGGATTGGTCGATTGCCCTGCCCCCATATGTCATCCGAACTCCAAACACACCTGGCGTAAACCGGGGTAACGGCTTAAGCAAGGTTTGAACCAGTCGAGCGATCCAGGCCGTAACAAATCAGGCGAGCGGTGTGGATGAGTTCCTGATCGCTGTGAAGAAGCGGATGAGTGAGGATTTGAAGGGCAGGCATTCCAGCCTGCCCTCCACCCAACTATTTACTTTCCTTAACAACCTGCAGCCTGCACCATGCGTACAGCGCATCGTAAACTTCAAATTGGTGCTCGAGATTCTCTAAATCATCCGGGAAGCGCAGGCTGTATCCTGATGCGATCGCTTCCAGCCCCCGTGCGATCGGATCCGAGTCGATATCTTCGGCAACGTCTGCGCCATGGACGATCTTCGCCAGGCGCAGCAGGCCGGGTTCTTTCAGGTCATATTTCAAGAGGATCGATTCAAACGAGCAGCGCCCTTCATGATGGCCCAGTTCCACCCCGGGTGCGTCGAAGGGGATAGCGCCGGTCTCTTTCACCACGCGATCAATTTCACTTTTGGGCACAAACAGGAACTCGGCATCGCTGTCGATAAAGCGTGTGATCAGCCACGGGCAGGCGATGCGATCCACATGGACGTGGGAGCGGGTTACCCATTTCATGGTTTACTCTCCTTGCCGAA
The DNA here is from genome assembly GCA_029975055.1 of Anaerolinea sp. GTDB lineage: Bacteria > Chloroflexota > Anaerolineae > Anaerolineales > Anaerolineaceae > Anaerolinea. Next base: position 19,795 of record JARKPU010000033.1, on the reverse strand, counting down.
CCGTCTGTAGTTGCTCTTCCGGGGGTTTCACCGCGCGGAAGTTGATATATAAGGCCAGGTCATAGACGATTTTCAATGCGCCGGATAGGATGAAAGGCAATCCCAGGAAGAGCGGGTTGACCATGAACGCTCCAGTTAGAACCGGAGACAGGGAGGCGCCAATGGTGCGCGCCACGCCAGTGATACCAGACGCTGCCGAGCGCTCGTCGGGCGCAACCACCGCCATGGTGTAAGACTGCCGGGTAGGCACGTCCATCTGCGAGATGCTGAAACGTAAGAGCAACAAAGCAATCGCCAAACCCAGGCTGGGCATGAACGGCACCAGGATCAGGAGCACATTGGATGGCAGGTGGGTGAAGACCATCGTGTTGATCAACCCGATCTTGCCGGCGACCCAGGCAGCGCTAAGGGCGGATATGCCTGCCAGGATATTGGCTCCAAAGAAGATCGCTCCAAGTACGGCCGGCTCGACGCCAAATTTCTGCTTGAACCACAGTGCCATCAAACTTTGTACGACGAACCCGCCGGCGAAGGCGTCCAGGCTGAAGAGCGCGGCCAGGCGCAGGACGACTTTCTGCGAGCGGTGCAATCCCAGGAAGCGGCGAGGGACACGATCACCGGCCGGTGCATTGTGCGGGCCGGCAGAGACCTCGATCGTGGGCGAGAGGCGGGTGAAGAGCCCGATCAGCAGCAAGCCGATCAGCCCGTAACCCAATACGACCACCCGGTAGCTTAAGAGCGGGGCGAATCCCTTTATTTGAAGCAGTTCGGATATTCCCCCGCCTGCCAGCGCGCCCAGGGCCGTGGCGAAAGAACCTGCCAGGTTGTACCAGGCGAAAGCTTTGGTGCGCTTCTTATCTGCCACCAGTTGAGTGAGAGATGCCTGTTCGATGGATAAAAACGGGCCGACTTCATTCCCGCTGGGGCTGATCACACCAATGGTGGCGGCCAGCAGGAGCAGGTAGAAGTTGCGGGTGGCCGCGAAGGCCACGGCTGCCAGGATCATCAAAGCTGCCCCGGCAATCAACATTCGCTGCCTGCCGATGCGGTCCGCATGGGTAGTGATCCAGAGTGAGATCGCTGTGTCTCCAAGCAAAGTGAGGGTGAGCAGCAACCCGATGTGGACTTCGCTCAAGCCAAGCTCCCTCAGGTAAAGCGCCAGGATCACAGAAAGGAACCCATAGGCAAACAAGCGCAGGGTGCGCGTGCCGAACAGGACATAACCATCCTTCGTTAACCCCAGGTCCGGTTTAATCCTCAAGCTTCACCTCTGGCATTTTCTTATCGAAAAAGATGTTCTTCCGGCAGACACTCATGGATCGGGCTACCGCCAGGTCTCCTTCAAAACTCCCTGGCCAGTCCCCATGGACCGATCCAGTGGGCGGCGCATCGAGCAGCGGGGCCGCCGGTTGGCGCGCCCGCACTGCTTCTGGGGCCGGCGGGCGGCATCATTACGCGCTGCGAGGTCTCACGGTATTGTACTGCCTTTGCCACAAATCGATGATCACTTTGGCTTGCTTCAGGCTGTAGAAGATTTCGCCGTTTTTGCCGCAGGTGCAAGTGTCCGCTCCACCCGCTTGTGGTTCACCCGCCGGCCCGCCGCACGACCTCTTGGGTCAGCCGTTCATCCTCGGCTTGCTCCGTCCCTATCCCCCCATACTCTTATCGCCAGAGAAGGAAATGTGGCGATCATTATCCATTCCCTGTATACTTGACTCATGCCTGCAACTATTTTAGCCACGAAATTATATATTCCGCCACTTCGGGCTAAAACCGTCCCTCGATCTCGCCTGATCGAGCGGCTCAATGAGGGGCTGACCGGAAAGCTTATAGTAATTTCTGCCCCGGCCGGGTTTGGTAAAACATCGCTGATCAGCGAGTGGGTTCATAGCCCCATGCACCAGCCGCCAGGTGGGCAGGCGTCTCATGTGCCGGCCGCCTGGTACTCTCTGGATGAAGGGGATAGCGATCCCAGCATCTTTCTGGCCTACATGGTAACGGCTTTGCAATCCGTGGCGGCAAACATTGGGACCGAAATACTCGCTGCGCTCCAGTCGCCGTCGAGCCCGCCTGTTGAGCTGCTCCTGACGAACCTGCTCAACGAAATTGCCGCGGTCTCCCATGATTTCATCCTGGTTTTGGATGATTACCATGCCCTGGATGCGAAAACGGTGAACGCACCCTATTCGATCGATGCCGTCCTTACCTTCCTGATCGAGCACCTGCCAGCTCAAATGCACCTGGTCATCTCCAGTCGCGAGGATCCCCATCTTCCCCTGGCCCGGTTACGCGCTCGAGGCCAGTTAACCGAACTGCGTGCCGCTGACCTGCGGTTTACCCCGCTCGAAGCCGCTGAATTTCTCAACCAGGTCATGCACCTGAACCTCACACCGGAAGACATCGACGCCCTGGAAACTCGCACCGAGGGCTGGATTGCCGGGTTGCAGCTGGCTGCTCTGGCACTGCAAGGTACGATTAAGCCACAAACGAACCTTTCGGCGCAAGGTCATCCGGATCCCGCCAGTTTTATCCGGGCTTTCACCGGCAGCCACCATTTTGTGCTGGATTATCTATTAGAAGAAGTCCTGCAACAACAATCCGAAAGCATCCAAAACTTCTTGCTGCGCACCTCCATTCTCAACCGCTTGTGCGGACCGCTTTGCGATGCTGTCTTGCGCGGTTCCATGACCTCCGTTCAGGAGACCGGGGGGCAGCAAACCCTCGAGTATCTGGAAAGGGCAAATCTTTTCATTGTTTCTCTGGATAACGAGCGGCGCTGGTATCGCTACCATCACCTCTTTGGGGATATCCTCCGCCAGCGATTGGGACAAAGTCTTTCACCCGCAGAAATTGCAGAACTTCATCTCCGCGCCAGCGTCTGGTACGAACAGAATGGGAATGTAGCCGAGGCATTTCAGCATGCTTTATCTGCTGGGGAATTTCGGCGGGCAGCGGGGCTGGCTGAGTCGGCCTATCAGGGCATGGATAACCGGTTCCAGACGGCCGCCTGGTTAGGCTGGGTCAAGAAACTGCCACAAAACACGGTCCGTACCCGGCCAGTGCTCCTCACCCAGATGGCGCTGTCGTTCACGGATGCCGGCGAAACGGACGCCAGCGAGGCTTGCCTGCAGGCTGCCGAATGTTGTTTGCATGGTTCCTCCGGTGAGATGATCGTGGCGGATGAAGCGCAGCTGAAACCCCTGCCCGCGCTGATTGCCATGGCCCGCGCCTACAATGCCCAGGTGCAGGGCGATCTATCCAGCACAGTAAAATATGCCGAGCTGGCGCTCCAACTCGTCCCGGAAGGTGACCTGTTCCGGCGCGCCCTGGCTACGATCACATTAGAGGTCACTCACTGGACCAGGGGAGATCTGGAGCCGGCCTGTTCTGCTTTGGTTGATTGGATGAACAGCATGCAGAAGGCAGGCAACGCTGTTTTTGTCGTCGCCAGCGCCTTCGCCCTGGCGGATATGCTGGTGGTGTTGGGGCGTCTCCGCGAAGCAGTCAAAACCTACCAACAGGCCTTACAACTTGCCACAAGCAGTGGCCAGGATGCGCAGCAGATCACCGCGCACCATTATCTCGGGTTGGCGCTGCTCTACCATGAATTGGGAGAGGATTCCGCCGCTGCTGAACACTTGCAAAAAGCCCAGGAACTGGGTAAGCAGACCACGCTGGTCGACTGGCCGTACCGCTGGCGGATTGCCCAGGCCCGGCTCAAGGAGTCCGGGAGAGACCTGGAAGGCGCGCTGGTCCTGTTGGATGAAGCCAGGCGCTTTTATGTCAAAACCGCCATACCAGATGCCCGCCCGGTCGAGGCCTTGAAAGCAAATATATATCTCAAGCAAGGCCGGTTGGCCCTGGCCCAGGATTGGGTGCGCGCGCGAGGGCTGACGGCGGACGATGAAATCAGCTACCTGGGCGAGTTCGAACATCTGATTCTGGCCCGGGTGCTGCTGGCTGAATATCAGGGCCAGCGGAGCAATGACTCGATCAGCCAGGCGATCGGATTGCTGGAGCGCCTTTTGAAAGCAGCCGAAGCGCAAAGAAGGACGGGCAGTATCATTGAAATCCTGGTGGCGCAAGCGATCGCTCGCTTCGCGAGCGTCGCCCATCAGGCGCAAGGGAACCTCTCTCTGGCGCTGGCGTCTCTGGAGCGCGCCCTGACCCTGGCCGAGCCGGAGGGCTACTTCCGCCTGTTTGTGGATGAAGGCGAGCCGATGCATCTGCTTCTGTTGGATCTTCGCGCGCGGATCAGGAAGCAATCGAGCGGTCAGAGCCATCCGCTGCTCGTTTATGTGGAAAGGCTCCTTTCCGGCTTCGGACATACAGAAGAGATACACCCAATGGCTCATCCTCAAAAAGTGAACCTGATGGAACCTGTGCCTCTATTAGAGGCGTTAAGCGAACGCGAACTGGAAGTGCTCAGACTGCTTCGTACCGAACTAAGCGGCCCCGAAATTGCCGATAAATTGATCATCTCGCCCAATACCTTTCGCACGCACACCAGTCACATTTTCGCCAAACTGGGGGTCAATAATCGCCGGGCGGCTGTCCGCCGGGCCGAGGAACTCCATTTGTTCTAACCAACTCCCCAAAAACGAAATCCGACCCCGACAGGTGTTCCAAAGCAATCTGCCGGGGATTTTTATTTTAAAAGAACAATCACAAACCCACTCACATCATTTGGTGATGACCTCTCATCAAATGAGGCGGTATCCTGTTGGCAGATCAACAGAGAAAGGAAAACAAGAAGGAGCAGTAAACATGAATGCAAGTGAAAATTCGATGAAAAAGATTGATCCAAACGTTTTGTTCTCAGCGTTGTGGATATTCCTGGCGGTCAACTACATTTATCGGGATGTTCTCACGAACATGGAGCCGGTGACCCTGCAGGGATATCTGGCCGGGAAGGTTGGGGAGATCACCATCACGCAAGGATTTTTGCTGGCAGGCGCCCTGATGATGGAGATCCCTTTTGCCATGATTTTCTTATCCCGGGTATTGAAGGGCGCGGCGAATCGCTGGGCAAATATCATCGCCGCCCTCCTGATGATCGTCATCGAGATTGGGACAATGGGCTTTGGAACGACACCCACCCTTCATTACCTGTTCTACAGCGTGAACGTAATCGTCTGCAATTTGTTCATTGCCTGGTATGCCTGGAAGCGTTACCACCCGCGATCGATCAAATCACTATTTCGAAATAAGGAGGAAAAATGAACACAAACAAAGAGACCGCAGGAAATCTGCTCGACGTGAGGATTATCCTTTCGGTTTTATGGGCAGCGGGAATGCTCAGCAGCTTAAATGGGGATACGTACCGCTTGAGTGCGATGACGAAACCTCTCGGCGTTAGCCCGGAAATCTTGTCGGTGTGTGCACTGGTGCTCGTGGGGCACGTTTTTATGAGCGGCTTGACCCTGACGTTGAAGCCTCCCGTGAGTCGTTGGGCAAACCGGATCATTGGCATATTCTATGCCCTGTTTATCCTTGTTTTCGAGGTTCAACATCTCTTTGTATGGCGGTCTGCCGGTTATGAAATCGTCTGGTCAACAGCCCAGCTTGTGTTTGCCCTGCTGGTTGTCTGGTATGCCTGGAAATGGACGAACCCTGAAGTCCAGCCTATTCGAGTAAGTTGAAATTGGAGGATCCCATGAAAGCGATTGTATATACACAGTATGGCCCTGCCGATGTTCTACATCTGCAAGACGTTGAAAAGCCCACCCCAAAGGACAACGAAGTGCTGATCAAGGTGCATGCCACCTCGGTCACGGCTGGGGACTGCAACGCGCGCGGTTTTACCTTTGTCCCGCCCGGTTTTGGTTTCATATCGCGGTTGATGTTCGGCCTGCGGAAACCCCGGCAGCCGATCCTCGGCGTGGAGTTATCCGGGGAGATTGTTGAGGTCGGGAAGGATGTCCGGCGGTTCAAGAGGGGGGATCAGGTCTTTGGCATCAGTCAAAAATATGGCGCGTATGCTGAATATATTTGCATGGCTGAAACCGCCAGCCTGGCTCTGAAACCTGCCAATATGACCTGGGCAGAGGCTGCTTCCATCCCATTTGGCGCCAACACCGCCTCCTATTTTTTGAAAGACTTGGCAAAACTTCAGCCAGGGCAGAAGATCCTCATCATTGGCGCTTCGGGCTGCACCGGTGTTTATGCCGTCCAGCTCGCCAAATATTATGGGGCTGAAGTTACCGGCGTGTGCAGCACGCCGAATCTGGAGATGGTGCGGAGCCTTGGGGCAGACCACGTCATCGATTACACGAGAGAAGATTTTACCCAGAACGGCCAGACGTATCATGTGATTTTGGATATGGTCCCAGGCAAGTCTTCATTTAGGCGCGTTCGATCCTCCCTCAAGCCAAACGGTCTGTATCTGGCCGGGGCGGGAGGTTTGGAATCCCTTGCTCAGATGGCCTGGACCGGGCTGACCGGCGGGAAGAAAGTGATGGCCGGGATGGCGCCCGACCGTGCAGAAAACCTGGTTTTCCTGAAGGAGCTGCTTGAAGCCGGGAAACTCAAACCGGTTATCGACCGGTGCTATCCCCTGGAGCAAACCGCTGAGGCCCACCGCTACGCGGATATGGGCCACAAACGCGGCAGCGTGGTCATCACCATCACGGCGGAGGGGTAAATCCATCATGGATACGAAAATCTTGCTATCCGCTTCCTGGGTGGTCGTCACGCTCATTTATCTTTACGATGATGTCTTGCGCATTTGCAGCGGCGACTTTGCGAAACTAATGGCCAACCTGAGTTTCAATCAAGGCATTTGGTTGGGAATTGCCATCTTGATGCTCACCCCAATTTTGATGGTTTTCCTCACCTTGATTTTGCCCCAACCGGTGAGCCGCTGGACGAATATCATCGTAGCCGCCTTGTTCTTTCTATTCAACCTGCTTGGCCTGCCCACCTATCCATCGTTATATGACAAATTCCTGCTCGCAGCCAGCCTGGTGTTCAACGGGATCACGATCTGGTATGCCTGGAAGTGGGGTTAGGGGCATTTTTCTGTCATCAATCACCACATCGATCACATCATGTGATGATGACACAGCACTAAATTGAACGGTATCCTTTAGCCAGAGCAATACCGAGAGAAAAGGATGAGGCATATCAAGATGGCCAGGCCAAGCGCGAATACAGCGTATTACGAAATCCGGCTCAAGGGACAATTGAATGCCCGTTGGGCAGACTGGTTCGACGGGATGACCATTACGCTGGACGACAACGGCGACACGCTCCTCAGCGGCCCGGTGGTCGACCAGGCGGCCCTGCATGGCATTCTCAGAAAAATACGCGATCTGGGCCTGACACTACTCTCGGTGAATTCCGTTGAATGATTTCATATGGAGGCGAAAAACATGAAAAGCTTTATGAAAAAGTTCGTTCAATTCTCATCGCACGTTATCGTTGCTCATATCGTGACATACATTGGAGTCGGCGTCCTTGCGTTTATGTTTCTCACGTATGAGTTTTTTAATTCCAATGGTATGGCTGCCCAGATGATGCGAACCCCCGATCAACACGATCTATGGCGACATGTGACCATTTGGATGGTGCCATTCCAGATTCTGCGCGGATTCCTGATTGCCGCCGTTCTCTTTCCGTTTCTGCAATTATTCCATTCCTGGCCTTATTGGAAACGTGTCGTAACCATTGGAGGCCTTTATATTGTTCTTGGTCAATGGGCGAGTACGGTTGCCGGTTCAGGCACGATTGAAGGTTGGCTGATCCTCAAGCCAGATTTCACAACGTTTCCCGTCGTGATCAAAGCAATGGGCGAGGGTCTTATTCAAGGTCTTGCTCTAGCCATATGGATTTCTAAATCAATTGACGCAATAAAAGATCGATCGCCATTCTCAACAAGGATGTCGACTGGCGCCGGCGCGCCCATTCCATAACTGAATTTGGTCCAATGGAGGTGAATAAGCCTGGTTATTTCCGTTAGGGGGTTTTGCCGTTGATGTTGGAAGAGGAACAACTCCCGAGGTATTTTGACCGTAAGTAAGGTTGAAAGTAGCGCCTAAGAATATGATTGCCACAATCATCGCAATTGTTCTCATTTTTATTTTAAGTGACAAGTTTTTCTGCATGATACCTCCCCACCTATTGCAGAATCAGGATTTCATCGGCATATCCCTGAACTGGATTTGATGTAGCTATCGGCCCTGCAAAAAGTACAGGGTTTGGCATCAAACGCTGAAGAGCCCAAAGATTTACGATCATTACTTCAACTGATCAAAAAGTTACAAAGCAATCCCGAACTTCTAGATCAGATGCTCAGAGCGCTCCAATAAAAAGGAGAAATACAATCTAGAGCAATTGGCCTGAAAGTCATGGTTCGTAGGCATCAAAAAAGGCTTGATCGATCAGCCTGGCTGACCCATCAAGCCTTTTGATTGATTCGGCTACTCTTCGATCTCACCCTCGCCCATCCCTAAATGGCCCGTGATGAAATCCGTAATGGCGGACGGGGTGTTCGTCGAGAAGCCCACCACATCCAACATCCCGGCGTCTTCCGGGTCGGCGATGGTGAAGCCGTTCGATGTCATGCCGACCACAATCAGCTTGGCCGGAATACCTGTCTTCTGGCGGTATTCGCGCAGCGCCTGCACTGGGTGGATCTTGCCTGCCCAGGTTTCACTGTCGGTGTAAACGATAAACGCATCTACCGTCAGATTGTGCTGGAGTGCGTCGAGCATCGGCTGAGCGCAGTCCGTTCCACCGAACGGCAGATTCGAGATCACGCGGGTGACCGCTTCGAGACTCATGCCCTGCTTGATCGGCAGCGACACCATGCTCGTCTGGAAACCACGGATAATCACATCCTTCTCTGTGTTGACGGTGATCATTGCCAGTGCGGCCGAAGCATCGCGTGGGGTCAGTCCTGGAATGCCAGAAACCGAACCCACCGCCATCGAGCCGGACACATCTAGCGCAAGGTAGAGTCGCTTTCCGGTCGGCGTCACGTTTTCGAACGCCAAGCCAAAGGCCCGGTTGAGCGCGTCCACGAGTTCCGGAACGACGGTCCACTGACCCGAACCGCGCATGCCGTGTCCCTGCTGGTAGGTAACGAGCGCAGCCAGCACCTGCAGCGGGTGGACCCGTCCGCGGCGCAGCGTTTCTCGGTTAACAATACGGTCGGCCACTTCGCGGGTTACCCCCGCGCCCTTCACCAGAAGGCCGACCTTGCTCAGGTTGCCCAAATTGCGCAGCAGTGCGGTGATGCCCAGATTTGGCAGCAGCGCTGACCAGACCATTGGCGAGGTCAGGTACTGGGTCGGGATCACTTCCCGCGGCGCCTGGTAGCAATGGATCAGCCCCACCACTTGGCTTTCGCTATCGGCCCGCTTGAGTTGCTCCAGGCCGGCGACCAGCCCGGTCAACGAATCAACCGGCACGTCCTCGGCCCCCACGGCCCAGCGGTAGAGCGCCTTGCGCGCCTCGCCCTCCGGCATCGGGTGGGCCAGGCGCAGCAGGTCGCGATGCGACCAGCCGTCACGGTTCTGATACTTGGCCAGTTGAAAGGCCAACTGTTCATCGTTCTTGCCCGCATACCAATTTCCGACGGCCTTGCGCAGGCCACGCCCCCAACCGCGCAATCCGTCTACATAAGCAGCGAAGTGCAGCAGGTGCGTCCCAGTGCGGACTACGCGCGGTAAAGCGGTTAGCGCCAGCATGCGGGTTTCAATGTCTTCCGCCGAGCAGGCCAGCGCCAGCGCGAAGATGGCCGGGTCGTTCTTGTAGGCCCGCCCGTTCCCCGAAACATCCAACACCATCTTTAAAAAACGCGGCCCATCCTCAGCCAGGCAGCGCAGTGCGTTCTTGGCATTGTCGCGGGTCAGGGTCTGCTCGGAGATATAGTAGGTTCCGCCTTCAGTACCCAATACCAGGAAGCGCATCAAGCGCCCCCACGGATCGAGCTGCCAGGCGTAGCCGCCGGCCGAGTTCGGGATCTGGTTGGAGCCCGGGATCGGCGCAGTCTGCGGGGTTGCCTTACGGTTGAAAATGTTGTAAATCTTGTGCGCCATTGGGTCCTCCCTCCTGGGCAAAATAATGGAAGCGATAAGGTGCGAAGCGCCGATAGTGTTCGACGCGCCGCACCATGTACAGGATGCCGGGCAAATACTTGCCTAAGCAAAACCTGGGTGGGCGATTGACCACAACCGGAGCCAACCACGGTTGTAACCAATTGAGGGATTCGGCCCTCTTGCTGCTGACCAGGATATTTCACCCGTCGTTACAGCGTGACGGTAACCCACACCACCCGGCCCGGCATTCAGGCGGGGCTTGCAGGAGTCGAACCTGCGTATGCTGATTCCAGATAACCATCCACCTTCGGCCCGATAACAGGCAAGTGGCTGGTGACGGATAGTCAGCCGTCCTGCCATTAGACGATCGCCCCGAGAATGATTGGCAAAGAAACGTTCAATCCCAGAAATGGGATTTTCAGTAGGGCCAGTGGGACTCGAACCCACAACCTGCGCGTTAAGAGCGATAACCATCCACCTACGGCCCAGACAAGTTGAACGACCTGCCAGGCAAGGAGCGGAGACGGAAATTTTTCACTGCTCTACCATTGAGCTATGGCCCTAAATTAGCGTGAACCAATATTCCAAAGGCACCGACAGTAGGGCCAGCGGGGCTCGAACCCGCAACCTATTCATTCGATTGATAACCGTCCACCTCCGGCCCAAAATGGGTAACGCATCCAGCCGGGCAAAAAATCGGCAACGGTATTGCTCTACCATTGAGCTATGGCCCTAAAAGACTTGGGCAAATGACGAAATGGGCTTTTTATCTTTATCAGAGATAACCTATTTCTCCGGCCCAAGCATTTTCCACAGGGGAGACCGGCCGGCCACGATCCGGCAACCTTCTCGTTCACAGCGAGACACTCTGCCCATTGAGCTACAGTCTCCATATAACATAGTAGACAGGCGGAAGGGGCCAGATTTGAACTGGCGGTTGGGGTTAACCAACTCCGCGTTAGCAGTGCGGTGCTTTCGTCCACTCAGCCACCCTTCCAAAAGCCATTCTGGCTAGCGCTCTCAGACCGGTTCGAACGGTCAACCTCCACCTTCGCAGAGTGGCACTCTGATCCAATTGAGCTATGAGAGCAAGAGCACCCCTGACTGGATTTGAACCAGCATCGTCCAGTTATGCACCACATGTTTAGAAGACAGGGCCAATACAGGGGCATAGGCAGGCCCGGAGCGATTTGAACGCCCATCGTGCGTTTTGGAGACGCGAGTTCTACCACTGAACTACAGACCCACAAGAGGCCACAGTAGGATTCGGACCTACGCATAAATGCTTTGCGGGCATCTGCCTTTCCACTTGGCGATGTGGCCAAAAGGTTCGCCCTCCCGGTTTCGAACCAGGATCTCCAGTTCCAAAGGCTGGCGTGCTGCCGTTACACCACGGGCGATCAGTATTCTCTTAAATGGGCGCAGGCCGGTTTGAACGGCCGACGAACCGTTTATGAGACGGCTGCTCTAACCAACTGAGCTATGCACCCAAGAGGTGCCGAGAGTCGGGATCGGACCGACGAACCTCCTGCTCTTCAGGCAGGCGCTGCTACCAACTGAGCTATCTCGGCAAAGGTACACCTGGAGGGATTTATTTGGACCCCCAACTTCGTGTGTGTAGGACACGCGCTCTCACCGTTGAGCTACAGGTGCATAAGTGGCCCATCAGGAATTCGAATCCTGATCAAGAGATTGAAAGTCTCTTATCCTGTTCCCCTAGACGAATGGGCCTCGATCAGTGCCGCGGACTGGGATCGAACCAGCATGCCCTTGCGGGCGCCGCTCCCTCGAAGCGGTGCGTCTTCCTTTCCGCCACCACGGCATAATTATTAGTGCCGAAAGTAGGAGTTGAACCTACACGGGTTTCCCCACCGCGTTCTGGGCGCGGAGCGTCTTCCTTTCCGCCATTTCGGCTTGTGAGCAAATTATCTTCACTCAGTTGCGGAGGGGAGACTCGAACTCCCGATGAAGAGCGTATGAAGCTCATGCGCTAGCCGCTGCGCCACCCCGCAATATGGTTCTTGGATGCCATCCACCCAATAGGCTCCCCGACCAGGATTCGAACCTGGATCTCAGCGATTAACAGCCGCTTGCCTTACCAGTTAGGCGATCGAGGATCAAAGGCTGCGGAGAAAGGAATCGAACCTCTGCTTTATGGGTCAGAACCATACGTCCTCCCATTGGACCACTCCGCAACAACATGCCGGTACCAGGATTCGAACCTGGATGGGATTACCCGCCTGTTCTTAAGACAGGTGTGAATACCAGTTCCACCATACCGGCCTGGAGTCGGGGTGACCAGATTTGAACTGGTGACCTCTCGCTCCCAAAGCGAGCACGCTACTAACTGCGCTACACCCCGTTAGCCACATCTTCGTGACTCAGGCGCTCCCTGCAGGACTTGAACCCGCAACCTTCTGGGTCGAAACCAGGCGCTCTGATCCATTGAGCTAAGGGAGCAAAAGGAGCGGGTAATGGGACTTGAACCCATACGATCTTCCATGGCAAGGAAGCGCCCTTCCATTGGGCCATACCCGCACTAGCTGGGGCGATCCGATTTGAACGGATGATCGGTGATCAACCGATACCTGTTTTCGAGACAGGCCAGATAAGCCTCTCCTGCACACCCCATCAGCCACGTTTTCGCGGCTCAGGAGCCCACAACGGGAATCGGACCCGTGACCTTGCCCTTACCAAGGGCACGCTCTGCCTACTGAGCCATGTGGGCACTACTCTTCCTTTGAAGGTCGGGGCGAAAGGATTTGAACCTTCGACCTCATCGGCCCGATCGACGCGCGCTGCCGGGCTGCGCTACGCCCCAAAAAAAACCAGTACCCCCGCCGAGGCTCGAACTCGGGACTTCCAACTTAAGAGGATGGCACTCTGCCAGCTGAGTTACGAGGGTATAAGAACTTTTTGCCTGTTTTTTTATCTTCTTCATGCCTCCGAAGGGGCTCGGACCCTTAACCTCGCACTTAAAAGGCGCTTGCTCTTCCGATTGAGCTACGAAGGCGAAAGAGCCGCTTTCCGGTGATGATCCGGAGACCTCATGTTTACGAAACATGCGCTCTACCAACTGAGCTAAAGCGGCAGTCTTTTATTCGACTGTGGTCAAGACAGGAATTGAACCTGCACACCTTTCGGCACCTGGTTTTGAAGCAGGCGTGTCTACCATTTCCACCACTCGACCAAAAAGGTGGACCCGACAGGCATCAAACCTGCGGTCTTCCGGGTGCAAACCGGGTGCTCTCCCAATTAAGCTACGGGCCCATAGAAACAGTAGGGATGGAATGAGTCGAACATTCGTCTCTCTCTTATCAGGCGAGGATTCTGCCGTTGAAATACATCCCCTCAGGATCCTGGCAATATCCCCCTGGTTACCAGGATCCGTGTGAACACTGAAAACCATTTATTCCGGTCGAAGGCGCACCTTTGGTGTAAAGGGCTTGAATCGCAGCGGCATTCCCGCTTGCTCAGGCGTTCGATTCGCCTTCTTCTCGTTGCAGCGCCGGCAGGCGTTGACCAGGTTGTCCCAGGTAGCCGGGCCACCTAATGACTGCGGAACAATGTGATCCATACTTGCATCCCCGAAAGAAATGGAACGCCCGCAGTACGCGCACATGCCCCGATCTCGGCGGTAAATCCCAGCCTTTGTCGGCATCGGCACGTGCGGAACAAAAGCCTTGTCAACGCTAAAGATAATGACAGCCGGCACCAACATGGTCTGGCTGGTGCTGCGCACCTCGAGCAAATCGGCGTCCGGCGGAATAATAGCGTTGGCATGATCCATTAGGGTAACCGCGCGGGCCAGAGATACCTGGCGATGGATCACGATGTTATTGGTAAAGTATGTGGTGGCTGTGATGGTGGCGATCACCGGAATGGACCTCCTTTCAAAAGATAGTGGGCCGGATTGGATTTGAACCAATATAGGGTTTCTACCCGGCTGATTTACAGTCAGTCTCCGTTTCCAAATTGGATACCGACCCAAAAGGAGCGGATAGGTGGATTCGAACCACCGCGAGCTGCTTGGAAGGCAGCCGTCCTGCCGTTAGACGATACCCGCAAAAAGAGCCGCTGATGGGCCTCGACCCCATGACGACCTGTTTACAGGACAGGTGCTCTACCAGCTGAGCTACAGCGGCAAATTGTGCGGCCAGCCGGCTTTGAACCGACGTAACTGCTGTGAGAAAGCAGTATGCTAAGCCCTTACATCATGGCCGCAGAAAAATTGATCTGAATTAAAAAGAAATGCTTTCTCTTTGTTCTGCTGAGTAAGTTCTGAAAAAAACGAAATGGAATACTAGGCGACCCCGACCGGCAACGATCCGGCAGTCTCAGCATCGACAGTGCTGTGTGTTGGCCAGTTACACCACGGGGCCAAAGCTGCAGGCGTTTACAATCAAGCACGCTTGCAGCGAATTAATCTTCTTTATCTTACGCGTGCCAGGTGTCGCAATCACCTGGTTTTCAGTTATTAAGGTTCAAATAAAAAAGGCGCTTTGGTTACCCATTGCGCCCTGGAGAAAGAAAAACGCGAAGGGTTTCTTCCTTCGCGCCTTTTCAATAGATGGACTCGCTCAACTGCTTAGCTCCATCTCCCTCCAGGCGCTTTCGTATTCGTTATGGGCAGGACCACAATACCAGCCTGCTCACCGGCAAATCCTGTTTCATGCCGGGACGCTAGATCGAACGCTTTATGATCTAAACCAGACCAGCGAGTTATTGGCGATATCGTGGAAGTCCTATAATTTCTACTCATGCTTCAATTTTATAAAATTATAAAGCTGTTGTCAAGAGGCAATTTTATAAAATTATGAAATTCTCTTGAAAAATCCAGGATAGAAAGGTAAAATAAGAGCGGGAACCAAAATTCAGGCAAATGTCCTAAAACGATCGAGGTAAATGATGGCTCGGATCACTTCAACAGCAGAACAAGAAATTAAGACGCTACTGGTCAACTGGTGGACGGCTGTCAACACGCAGCTTGCTGCGGCGACAGGCGCAACCATCCAGATTGGCGAAGCGCCGGTAGATCTGCTGTTCGGATCAGAAATTGGGCAGCGCCTGGTGCGGATTGCTGAGGTTGCGGAAGACATCGCGGCGGCTGAATCCAGGCAGGAAGTTCATCCCTGGTCAGAAGACCTTGCTACACAGATCCTGGCCGATTGCGAAGCCGTTGAAGCCTGGCTGAACCAGGGACCTGTTTTCCACAAGACACCGGATGCCTTCTGGGCCAGCCCAGTCGGTTTTATGATTCTGTGTGCAAAGGTCTGGGCGAATCAGGACCAACTCATAACACTGAGCGCAGCCGCGGAGATTAGCGGTATGTCGCTCAGTGTTTTATCCCAGCGGATGACGCGTGGTCAGCTTCCAGGGTATCGGGACCCCAGCATAAAAAATCCCAAACATGGTCGTAGGGTGAGACTATCTGACCTGCACACCCTGATCAATGAAACCTCGGATCGCATCCCCTTTTCCACCCCATACTTGATGCCGCAAGCCAGTCGAATTCCTGCTCCATCCTCTTCTCGATCGACATAAGCAAGTTTCCCCCTACCTGTCTGCATCTAAATCTCCAATAACTTCTCAGTCCTACTCCTGATTACATTCCATACTGAAGTCAGGCAATTATTCCTTGTCGATGGCTCATCGCAGGAATGAGAAAGATTGTATGACCAGTTTTTAAGCAGATAAATGGCTTAAAAACCCTGATTTTCTGACCATTTCAGCCAAAACTGGTCGTCCAATGCCTTTTGGACGACAAGAATCCACCCAACTTTAGATTTTATTTCTACGCATATTATGTAATTCATTTTCCTTAACACGAACTTAACAACGAATAGCGTACATTGGACATCGATCGGAGGAAAGTATGATCGATGTCTTTTATTTAAATCAGAAGGGTTTGTTCTCCACCGGCTTCATCAACGGATTCAGCCGTCCGAAATGCATTGAGGAGCATTGCTTATGACCCCAATGGATTGGATTGCGGGCATCCTGGCCCTGCTTCTATTGGTATATCTGTTTGTCGCGCTACTTAAACCGGAGAAGTTCTAATGACTCTCAATGGCTGGATGCAAATCGCCGCATATTTTATAACTTTGATCTTACTGGTTAAACCGTTAGGCCTTTATATGAAAAAGGCTTACCAGGGCGAAAGGACATTCCTCAGCCCTATCCTCTCACCTGTCGAGCGGCTGCTTTACCGCCTGGGCGGGATTGCCCCAGATGATGAAATGAATTGGGCTACCTATGCAGCTGTGATGCTGCTCTTCAACCTGGTGGGCATTCTTTTCCTTTACCTGCTCCAGCAGATCCAGGGTGTCCTGCCGCTCAACCCGCAGCACCTGGGCGCTGTGGCCCCAGATCTGGCGTTCAATACGGCGGTGAGCTTCGTCACCAACACCAACTGGCAGAATTACGGCGGAGAATCGACTATGAGCGACCTGACCCAGATGCTGGGGATGACGGTGCAGAACTTCCTCTCCGCCGCCACGGGCATGGCCATACTGATGGCGTTTATTCGCGGCTTTACGCGTCATAACACGCGGCTGTTAGGGAATTTCTGGGTTGACCTGACCCGCAGCGTGCTCTATATCCTGTTACCCCTGTCCATCCTGTTGGCGATGGTGTTCGTTTCTCAAGGTGTGGTGCAGACGTTTTCACCCACCGTCATCGTCAATAACAGCCAGAGTAGCCCGCAAACCATTGCCCTCGGGCCGGTTGCTTCGCAGTTGGCGATCAAACACTTAGGCACCAATGGCGGCGGCTTCTTTAACGCCAACGCCGCGCATCCCTTTGAAAATCCCAACCCGCTGACTGATTTCCTACTGGTGCTATCACAAACCGCGATTCCAGCGGCTTTAACCTATACCTTTGGAAAGATGGTGGGAGACACCAAACAGGGCTGGGCGCTGTTGGCAGTGATGATTATCTTCCTGGCGGTCTTCACCGGAATGGCCTATGTAGCGGAATCCACTGGAAATCCCCATCTGGCTGTCTTGGGCGTGGATCAAACTGCCAACCTGCTCCAGCCCGGCGGGAATATGGAGGGTAAGGAAGTCCGTTTCGGCATTGCGCGATCTGCCTTGTTCGCCGTAACGACTACGGCCACTTCCAACGGCGCGGTCGACTCCATGCACGATTCCTTCACCCCGCTGGGTGGGCTGGCGCCAATGGTAATGATGCTGTTAGGCGAAGTCATCCTCGGCGGAGTGGGTTCCGGGCTGTACGGTATGCTGGTGTTCGTCATTGTGGCCGTCTTCATCGCCGGGCTAATGGTGGGTCGCACGCCCGAATATCTGGGGAAAAAGATCGAGGTCTTCGAGATGAAAATGGCCGCGCTGCTCATTCTGATCATGCCGCTGACCGTGCTGGGCTTAACGGCCCTGGCAGTCGTGACCGCGCCCGGGCAAAGCGCGGTGCTGAACCCTGGCCCGCACGGCTTCAGTGAGATCCTGTACGCCTTTACCTCCCAGGGCAATAACAACGGCAGCGCGTTCGCTGGGCTTTCCGGGAACAACCTCTTCTACAACCTCACCGGCGCCCTGGCCATGCTCGTCGGCCGCTTTGGGCTGGCCGTCCCCACCCTGGCGCTGGCCGGTTCGCTGGCGAACAAGAAATTCGTTCCCCCCAGCGCAGGCACGCTCTCGACCACCTCCGGGCTGTTCCTGGGCTGGCTGAGCGGCGTCATTCTGTTGGTCGGCGCGCTCAATTTTGTCCCGGCCCTGGCATTGGGACCGATGATTGAACAATTAATGATGATCGGCAGGTAGGAATGCGGAATCCGATTAAGAAATCCTTCTCTTTTTCAAAAGGGTTGTACCAGCGGGCGCTGGCCGACGCATTCCGCAAGCTGGACCCGCGCCGGATGATCCACAACCCGGTCATGTTTGTGGTGGAAGTGGGCAGCCTGTTGACCACGCTGCTCTGGGCGCAGTCTTCGGTCGACCGCAGCGAAGAACCTTCCAGTTTTATCGCTGCGATCAGCCTGTGGCTGTGGTTTACGGTGCTGTTCGCCAACTTCTCCGAAGCGCTGGCTGAAGGGCGCGGCAAAGCCCAGGCTGAAGCACTGCGTAAAACCCGCCAGGAGACCCAGGCCAAGAAATTGGAGAAAGGGCATCTAGACAGTGGAAAACCCACCCGGTTCATACTCACGCCCTCCACTCTGCTGCGCCAGGGTGACCATATTCTGGTGGAGGCCGGCGACCTGATCCCGGCTGACGGGGAAGTTACAGAGGGAATCGCCTCAGTGGATGAATCCGCCGTCACCGGCGAATCCGCCCCGGTCATCCGAGAGTCAGGCGGGGACCGCAGCGCGGTGACCGGTGGGACGCGCGTGCTTTCGGATTGGTTGGTCATTGAAGTGACCGCCAACCCAGGGGAAGGCTTTCTCGACCGGATGATCTCGCTGGTAGAAGGCGCGAAACGGCAAAAGACACCCAACGAAATCGCGCTCAACATCCTTCTGGCCGCATTCACCATCATCTTTCTGACTGTCTGTATCACTCTGCTGCCCTACTCGCTCTACAGCGTCAAGACGGCCGGGGCGGGCCAGCCCATTTCAATCACCGTGCTGATTGCCCTGCTGGTCTGCCTGATCCCCACCACCATTGGTGGACTGCTGTCCGCCATCGGCATCGCCGGGATGGACCGTCTGATCCAGCGCAACGTGATTGCCCTTTCCGGGCGGGCCATCGAAGCCGCTGGGGATGTGGATGTGCTGCTGCTGGATAAAACCGGGACCATCACCCTGGGCAACCGCCAGGCCGTTGAGTTTATCCCGGTCGGGGGCACAACCGAGGAAGCGCTGGTAGAGGCCGCGCAGCTTTCCTCGCTGGCTGATGAAACCCCGGAGGGCCGCTCGATTGTGGTGCTGGCCAAGGAGCAGTACGGCCTGCGCGGGCGGACGGTCAGCCCATCGGACGCGATGCCGTTGGGCATGCAGTTTATCCCCTTCTCGGCTCAAACGCGCATGAGCGGGGTGAGCTTCGATCACACCACCATTTACAAGGGCGCGCCAGACACGATGCTGGCCTACGTTCAATCCCTGGGCGGGCGCATCCCGGAGGAACTGCCTGCTGCGGTGGAGCGGATTGCCGGGAACGGCGGCACGCCATTGATCGTCACCCGCAACGACTGCCCGCTGGGCGTGATCCACCTGAAGGATATCGTCAAAGGTGGGCTGAAAGAACGTTTTGCCCAGTTGCGCAAGATGGGCATCAAAACCGTGATGATCACCGGCGACAACCCACTGACTGCCGCCAACATCGCTGCTGAGGCAGGTGTCGACGATTACATCGCCGAGGCGCGCCCGGAAGATAAGCTGGCGCGCATCCGTGCCGAGCAGAGCGCCGGCCGATTGGTTGCTATGGTTGGCGACGGTACCAACGACGCGCCCGCGCTAGCCCAGGCCGACGTTGGCTTGGCCATGAACTCGGGTACTCAGGCGGCCAAGGAGGCCGGCAACATGGTCGATCTCGACAGCGATCCGGCCAAATTGCTCGCCGTGGTCGAGATCGGCAAGCAGCAACTGATCACGCGCGGCGCGCTGACCACCTTCTCGCTGGCCAACGATGTGTCGAAGTACTTCGCTATCCTGCCGGCGCTGTTCGCAGCGGCGATCCCGCAGATGGCCGCGCTCAATGTGATGCAGTTGAGCAGCCCGGCCAGTGCCGTGCTGTCGGCGCTGATCTTCAACGCAGTCATCATTCCGCTACTTATCCCGCTGGCGCTGCGCGGCGTCCGTT
>JARKPU010000029.1 GCA_029975055.1 Anaerolinea sp. | reverse complement strand
CGGAATTGCGACGCGGTATCGAGCTGAAAGCTGCTGATCTCGAGAACCAGGACATCGGCATGTTCTCCCGCCAGAATCCAGTGGCTGAGAGGGGTACCGATGTTGCCGCCCACGAATGGATTTCGGCCGGCCTTTTTCAGGATTGCCCCTGCGAGCGCCGTGGTGGTGGTCTTGCCGTTGGCCCCGGTTATGGCTATTGTGGGCAGATGGACCTGCCGCCATGCCCACTCAAGTTCGCCGACGATCTGCTTTTCCCGTTTCCTTGCTTCAGCCAGCAGCGGGATATCCAGGGGAACTCCGGGGCTGACTATTATCAGGTCGGCGTCGAGAAAATCCTCTTCCCGGTGCTCTCCCAGACGCATAACGCAACCTGCTTCTTCCAGGCTGGCGAGCGCCCCGTCAAATGCCGACGGCGTTCGAATGTCCGTGGCAGTCACGGCGACCCCCCGGCTTCGCAAAAGGGCGCAAACGGCCCGCCCGGATATTCCCAGGCCGACCACCAGCGCTCTCTGCGCATTCACCCGGTCCATCACGCCCAGTCTCCCGTCAGTCCCGCAACCACACGTTCCATCGTCATTCCCCGTGAGCCTTTCACCAGGACCCACGCGCCATGTGGGACATTTTCGCGCAGAAATGCCACCGCCTGTTCATGGCTCCCGGCGTGATGGCAAATCCTGCTGTCCAGTCCCGCGGCCCGAGCCCCCTCCAAGATGCTGCGGCCCAGCGGTCCCAGGGTTACCAGCAGCGCTGGCGCGGCAGCCCCGATCTTCTCACCCACACCGAAGTGCAGCGCCACGCTGTCGCTGCCCAGTTCCCGCATCTCACCCAAGACGATCACGAAGGGCCGCCCTGCGCTTGCTGCGACGACTGTTTCCAGAGCGGCCAGCGTAGAACCGGGGTTTGCATTATAGGTATCGTCGATGAGATGAATTTCATTGTCGAGGGTGCGGACCTGCATGCGCTGCTTTATCGGTTGGTAGTCAGCCAGCCCGTCCCTGATCTGTTCGGCGGTGGCGCCGGCGCCCAGGGCCGCCGCTGCCGCCGCCAGGGCGTTTCGTGCATGATGAGCGCCCATAACGGGCAGGGACACCGGGATTTCAACGCCTCCGCAAGCCATGCGGAACGACGTTCCGGCCTCGGAAATGGAGACCCGCGAGAGCGCGAAGACGTCGGCTGCCCTGTCCGTGAGCGAACAGGTAATTTTGCGTGCCCCGATGTCCAGGGCGAAGCGCGCCAAACGGGCGTCGTCCAGGTTCACCACCGCAAGGCCTCCCGGCCGCAGCGCCTTCCACAGCTTGCCCTTTTCCTCCACGATCCTGTCCAGACTTTCGAGTCCTTCCAGGTGCGCCGGGTGCGCATTGGTGATGATTCCCACCGTGGGCGAGCCTATTGCGGCAAGCCGGTCCATTTCTCCCGGAACGTTGATGCCCATTTCCACAATGGCAATGTCGCACGTCCCATCGAGCTCCAGCAGGGTGAGTGGCAGGCCGATGAGGTTATTGTAGTTACCCTTGTTTTTGAGTGTCCTGAGGAAACGGGCGAAGATGGCGGCCGCCATTTCCTTGG
>JARKPU010000028.1 GCA_029975055.1 Anaerolinea sp. | reverse complement strand
CGTCGCTGCGGATAGTTCTACCATATTTTGTTTGCCTCCAAAATGAATGAAACGAGCCGATAACCCTCTATATTTTGCTCATTAATATCCAATTATACAGCCGCCATGAGTTTACCATGAATCAAATTCGGTGTGCAGTGAAGTTATTCTCTTTGCGCTAGCGCAAAGAAGCCTTCTGGCTGGTTGGGTATAAACATTGCATTGGGTCGAATCTCGTCCTGCTTTTGGTCTTTAAGGAGAAAGCGATGAAAAGATTTGGAATCTTCTTCAAACTGATTGGGATTTTATTTTTGTTGGCGGCCTGCGCGCCGCGTCAATCCACCCCTGCACAAACATCTTCCACCGGTCAGGCCGAAGAACCGGCGGCTGTCCAGGGGCTGTATAACCGAGAGCTGGCGGTCGCGGCTTTTCAAAAAGGCGGCTGCAGCGCCTGCCATGTCATCCCCGGCATACCTGGCGCCGTTGGAACCATTGGCCCAGACCTGAGCGAAATCGGTGAAGTCGCAAAGGAGCGGCTGGAAAGCGGTGAATACACGGGTAAGGCTAAAACCGTCGAAGAATACCTGGCCGAGGCGCTGTCCGCGCCAGACGCTTTTATTGCCCCGGACTGCGCAGGTAAACCCTGCCAGAAAGGCCTGATGCCGGAATCGTTGGCGCAGTCTTACAGCGATGCCGAGCTCAACGCCGTGGTCAGTTACCTGGCAAGCCTGCCAGATGAAAGTATCGCCCAGGGAGATCAAACCGACGAACCGGCAGCCGCCGCGCCCCCAAGCGAAGCGCCCCTCTTGAGTGATGAAGAATTTGCCTGGGCCAAGCAAACTTACTTTGAACGCTGCGCTGGCTGCCACGGCACGCTACGCAAAGGCGCTACCGGCCCCGCCCTCACCCCCGATGTAACTGGGCCTAAAGGCGTACTGGGGCTGGCCGCAATTATTTTTAACGGCACCACCAGAGGTATGCCTGATTGGGGCAAACAGGGTTTCATGACCCAGGCCGAAACCGAGACGATGGCAAAGTTCTTGTTGAACGAACCGCCGACGCCCCCCGAACTCTCGCTGGAACAGATGAAAAACTCCTGGAAAGAGCTTGTCCCGCCCGCAGCGCGCCCAACCGAGCCAGAAACGAAACGAAACTGGGAGAATTATTTCATCGTCACGCTGCGCGACGCAGGGCAGGTGGCTGTAATTGATGGGGATACCTATGAAGTCGTGAACGTCGTGGACAGCGGTTACGCTGTGCATATCACGCGCATGTCCGCCACCGGCCGTTATGCCTATGTCATCGGGCGTGATGGCAAGCTGGCGCTAGTTGACTTGTGGATGGAAAAACCCCAAAAGGTCGCAGAAGTGCAGTTGTGTTACGATGCCCGTTCGGTCGAAGTGAGCAAGTATAAAGGCGAACTGGGCGACTTCACCGACCGCTATGCCATCGTAGGCTGCTACTGGCCGCCTCATTTTGCCATCCTCGATGGGCAGACGCTCGAACCCTTCAAGGTCGTCAGCACCCGCAGCTACACCTACGATACCGAGGAATACCACCCCGAGCCACGCGTTGCTTCCATCGTGGCTTCACACTTCAAACCCGAATGGATTGTAAACGTTAAGGAAACCGGCCAGGTCTGGCTGGTGAACTACGCTGACCCGGTCAACCCGACCATCAAGATGATCGAAGCCGAGCGTTTCTTACATGACGGCGGC
>JARKPU010000021.1 GCA_029975055.1 Anaerolinea sp. | reverse complement strand
CGTCGATCGGCTGCACCTGCGCTTTGGACCTTCCTCAATCGCCGGGAATGGGTTTTCCGCCTGGGTGAGTGAGCCGATGGACATCGTGATCGAAGGCGGCGCGCAGGATGGCACCGCTAAAGGCGCCAGCGGCGGCAGGGTGGCGGTGATGAAGGGCGTCAATCACGAGGGCTTGCGCATCGATGGCAGCGTCGGCAAATCCTTCGCCTATGGGGCGCAGGCAGGTACATTGATTGTGCAGGGCAACGCCGACTCGCGTGCCTGCATCCGCCTCTCCGGCGCCGACGTGATCTTCGGCGGCGAGATCACCACCCCGCTCAATGGCGACCCCCTGACCTCCTCCACGACCGCCAACCTCAAGGGTTTCGCCTGCGAGTACATGACCTCCGGGCGCGTGCTGATCCTCGGCGACCCCGGTCCGTATGCCTTTTCCGGCATGACCGGCGGGGTGGTTTACCAGAAGCTGACCCCCGACATGGGCTTCGACCTCGCCGCCCTGCGCCGCAGGATTGCCCTGGGCGCCCAGGTGGAAATTCACCCGCTGGCGGAGGCAGACGTGCCCCAGGTGCTGGAACTGCTGGGCTGTTACCTGGAGGCGCTGGAGAAGACCTACCAGTATGAGACTGCCGAGCAGATCCGCGGCTGGTCGGGTGCGGAGGAAATCCCGCTGCGGTTTGTCAAGGTGCTGCCCAAGCCGGAGAAGAAGTAAACGCACAGGATTGATCTTGACAATCGGGATATTTGAGCGATAATATAGGCAATTCCATCACAACCCAAAGGCTGTGACGGAGGAAAGTAGACCGGCGCCGAACCGCCAGAGAAGTGGGAGCACAGGCTGAAACTCCCACCCGGGAAAGACCGGTTGAAGTTCCCTCCTGAGCCGCTCAGGTGAACGCAGAAGTAGCCCGAGCCGCCTTGCCAGCGTTATAGATGCTGCCAATCGCTTTCCTGCCCGCTGGTGGTGCAGAAAGCCGTTGGAGAGAGCGCACCATGTGTGAACAAGGGTGGTACCGCGGAGAATCCCTCCCGTCCCTTAACGGCAGGGATATTTTATTTAACAGGAAGGTGAAAGCATGACAGAAGGAAGCGAAATCTTGTCGGAACTGGAGCAGATCCAGGCGAAGGCGCTGGAAGCATTGGAAAGCACAGCCGATGAAGCCGGGCTGGAAGCCTGGAGGGTGGCAAACCTGGGACGCAGCGCCCCGGTGATGCTGGTGTTTAGCCGGCTGCCGCAGGCGCCCAAGGAACTGCGCCCGCAGATTGGACAGCGCGCCAACCAGGTGAAGCAGACGCTGGAAGCGGCGTTTGCCGCCCGCAGCGAGGCGGTCAAAGCCGCCGCCCTCGAGCGGGCGCTCTCTGCCGAAAAGCTGGACGTAACCCTGCCGGGACGCGTCCCTGTTCATGGGCGACTGCATCCCATCACCACCACCCTGCGCGAGATCACCGCCATCTTTGCCGACATGGGCTTCCAGGTCTACCGCTCACCGGAGGTCGAAACCGACGAGTACAACTTCGAACTGCTCAATATCCCTGCTCACCACCCGGCGCGCGACATGTGGGACACCTT
>JARKPU010000019.1 GCA_029975055.1 Anaerolinea sp. | reverse complement strand
CCTGGCTTTCTCCTCATCGAGCACCGCATCGGCCGCGCGCCACTCCTGTGGGCTCTTAGATACGGCAAGCTGCATGGCCATATCGGCCCCCAGGAACCGGGAGGCCTCGACGAGCACCTCCTCGGGGTGCTCGTAATAGTCGGCGCGGCCCGCCAGCGCGCAGACCAGGCTCACATTGGCAATGGCCCCCGCAACGATCGGCGGATAGTCGACAGGCTCGAAGCGCAGGGCACGTAGCGCACGCTCACGACCGCTCAGTTCCACAGGCATCCTTCTCCTCTGCGGACGAAAGTAGTGAATGGCCGGAGGTGTCCTCAGCCCTTCAAGCCAGTCAGCGCAATGCCTTTGACAAAGTTGCGCTGGAAAATGAGGAAGACGATGAGCGGAGGGATCGAGACTAGAACAGACCCGGCCATAATGGCTTGATAGTCGGTGCCGCCGAAACGGTCCGCCATGCGCCGGATGATGAGGGGCAGCGTGAGCCGGTCTTCCGTATTCAGCACGACCAGGGGCCAGAGGAAGCTGTTGAAAACCCCCAGGAACTCAAAGATCGCCAGCGCCGACATGACGGGCTTGATGAGGTGCACAATGATATGGTGGTAGATGCCAAAGTCGCCGGCCCCGTCCATCTTGGCCGCATCATAGAGCTCAACAGGGATGCCATAGATAAACTGCCGGCACAGGAAGATGCCGAAAGAGTTGAAGATCGATGGCACCCACAGCGCCCACAGCGTATCCATCAAAGTCAGATACTTGACGACGATGTAGAGTGGAATCAGCAGAGTGATAAAGGGCACCATCGCCGTCGAGAGGATGAGGTAGAACAGGATCTGGCGGCCCGGGAAGCGCAGCCGGGCAAAGGCATACCCGCAGAGCGAGGAAGTGAACACCACGGTGACGACGACGCTGACCGTCACCATGATAGAGTTGAGATAGGCCCGGGGCAGATTGGCCCGCCGCGGGTCCAGGACCATCTCATAGGCAGACAGCGTCCACTTTTGGGGCAAGAGCGACACAGGTATGCGCAGGATGTCCGGTGCCTCCTTGAACGAAGAAAGGATGAGCCAGATGAATGGGTAGAACATGACGAAACTGAAGACAGCCAGGATGAGCCCGATGAGCCACTCGATCCAGCGGCCCGAGGTGAGCTCCGCGCGGATTGCTAAGACAATGGGAAAACGCCGACGGGTAATCTTTGCGCTGGCCATGCTCGCTCCTTCGGTGTCAATACTCCCAGGTTATCTTCCATTGCTGCAGTTGGGCTACCGTTGCCGCCAGCAGAATTACGAAGATGATCAGCGAGACCGCAGCCCCGTACCCCAGGTTCAGGTTCTGGAAGCCGAGCTGGTAGGTATAGAGGGCCAGGGTGCGGGTGCTAAAACCGGGGCCGCCCATCAGGAAAAAGACATCACACATCTGTACCGTGCCAATCACACTGGTCACCATCCCATAGACGATGACGGGCCGGATCATCGGCAGCGTGATGAGGAAGAAGGTCTGCCAGAATCCTGCTCCATCGAGCCGGGCCGCCTCGATGATACTCATGGGATTATCGTTCATTCCCGCCAGATAGAGCACCGCTCCCCCGCCAAGGTTCATCCAGATGACCATGGCGATGATGCAGTAGAGCGCCTGTTGGCCACTGGCCAGGAACGGCTGCTCGGGCAGGCCGAAAGCGCCGAGCATCGTGTTAAAGGCGCCGCCGGTGGGGTTGTACATCCAGCGCCAGAGGTAGATGGTTACCACACCGGGGGTAACAACCGGTAGGTAGTACAGAGAGAGGAAGACATTCTGCCACCGGCCGCGCATCTGGTTCAGCATGAGGGCGAGCAAGAGGGCCAGGCAGATGCCGATGCCGATCTCTACGATAGAGAACGTCACGGTGACCTTGAGTGCCTGCCAAAAGTAATTGTCGGTCAGCGCCTTGATAAAGTTGCGTAGCCCCACAAAGCGTGGGGTGATCATATAGTCCCAGTTCTGGAACGACAGCCAGATGGCAGTGCCGAAGGGTATCAGAAAGAACACGGAATAAAAGAGCACGATGGACGCGCCGATGATCATGCCCAGGGGGCTGTTGCCCTGTAGCCTACGCGTCCGGATTGCCGGTTGCCTCTCTGCCACCGAGCCCCTGTTTGCCCAGCCAGCCTGTTCAGCCACCCCAACCTCCTTTGGCTGCGAACTGTGCGAGGAGAAGA
>JARKPU010000012.1 GCA_029975055.1 Anaerolinea sp. | reverse complement strand
CGTCACCGGCATATTGGGTGCGCAGGCGGTCGATCTTGGCCAGGTTATAGTCCATGTGCACCACGCGCCGGTTGAGGTTGAGCGCCGCCGTCGCGTAGGGCAAAAGCTCGCTCGTGCGCCCCACTGTGGCGCCGGTGCAGTCGATGATCCGGTTCGCCGGGAGCCAGGTGCAGCCGGCCACGGCAAAGCCAAAGCGCACTGCCCAGCTATCCAGCAGGCGCCCGCCCGGAAAGGCTGAGGCGAAGAGCAGGAGCTCGATATCCTGGCGGAACCACAGCTCGCTCACCTCGTTATAGTTGATGTCGAAGCAGATGGCCGCGCCGAGGCGCCCGAAATCGGCGTCGAAAGCCTGCGGGGCGCCGCCGGGTGTGACGCCGCACTTTTCCATCTCCCAGTCCACCGGCGTCACCTTGTCATAGATCCACACGCAGCGCCCCTCACGGTCCAGGAGCACCAGGCTGTTGTAGATGCGCTCGCCGGCGCGCCGCAGCAGGCCAAAGGCGATATAGGTGTGATAGCGCTGGGCCAGGGCTGCCAATTCCTCGGAGAGGGGCCCCGGCACGGTCTGCGCCGCCTCCAGGGTGGCCACGACGGTCTCTTCCGCGGCATGATTGGCAAAAAGCTCCGGCAGGAGGATCAGGTCGGGCCGGTCGCGACCTACGCCTGCGATGTACTCCCTCGCCCGTGCGGGCAGGGCCTCGCCTGCCGGCCTCTCCGGCGCATAGACGGGCACCAATGAAATCCGCGCTTGCCGCATGATCAATCCTCCTGCCGGTGATTATTTGCCCAGGCGCCGTAAGTTCTGCAAGCAGCGATCGACGCTCTCCAGGGGCCCATAGGGATAGGTCTCCTGCTCCACGATGTACCACTCGGTGCCGCCGATGCTCTCGCAGACCGGAAAGACCTCGGCCCAGGGCACTTCACCCTCGCCCAACAGTGCGTTGGGGTTGGTCGCCGAGTGCTCCTTGACGTGCACGGTCAGTGCCCGCCCGGCGTACTGCTTGAGGAGGGCTGTGGCGTCGCGGCCGGCCGCTGTCGCCCAGCCGATGTCGAGCTGCATCACCACGCCGGGCAGCGTCGCACCGAAAAAGACCTCGAAGGGGATGATCCCCTCCAGGAGCTTGAACTCGCCGGTGTGGTTGTGGTAGCCGACGTGCATGCCCTGCGCCTGGGCTCGCTCGGCGGCCTCATTCATCAGCCGGGCCGTGTTGAGCCAGGCTGCGCGCGAGTTGCGGTGCGGCTCGGCCAAACCGGGCACAATCAGGAAGCGGTTGCCCAGCTCCTGGTTGAACTCGAGGGTCCGCGGCAGCTCATCGCCCAGCAGCGTGTCGAGGCCCGGATGGGTGCCGCAGCAGTGCAGGCCCAGGCCGTCGAGCAGGCCTCGCAATTCGCGGGCAGTGCGGCCGTAATAGCCGGCAAACTCGACCCCGGCATAGCCCATCTCGGCCACCGCCGCCAGGGTACCGGGAAAATCGCGCGCACAGTCGTCGCGCACCGAGTAGAGCTGCAGGCCGATAGGGATCTGTTTCATGATGCTTCTCCTCTGGCGTGAGAACAACAAGCACCGTCCGGAATCCCCAGCGTGCTGGCGCGTCCTGGCGCTACCAGGAGACGCGCGTTTCAGAGTTATCCTGCTCAAGTGCCAGTT
>JARKPU010000004.1 GCA_029975055.1 Anaerolinea sp. | reverse complement strand
GGCAGGCCGTGGCGGCGCTCGAAGTCGCGTAACTGCGCATAGCCTTGCAAGACCTCGTGGTTGGCGCGGTCGCCGATCGCATGAACGGCCATGCTGATTCCGCCGGACGCCGCAAGCTGGCCGTGCTCGAAGATCTGCTCGCGGTCGAGGAACAACAGGCCGGTGCCCCTCCCTTCGCCTTCGTAGGGTTGGAGCATGGCGGCGGTTTGAGGGCCGAGCGCGCCATCGGCGAAGAGCTTCACCGGGCCGGTGCGCAAAAACCGGCTGCCGAAGCCGCTGCGCAGCCCCAT
Source organism: Anaerolinea sp. (assembly GCA_029975055.1). Classification (GTDB taxonomy): domain Bacteria; phylum Chloroflexota; class Anaerolineae; order Anaerolineales; family Anaerolineaceae; genus Anaerolinea. Next base: position 1,510 of record JARKPU010000004.1, on the reverse strand, counting down.
TGAGACGGCCTGGGGAAGCTGCTCGAGGGGGATGCTCTTCAGCACGCGCAGGCGCAGTTCACCGGAGGCATCGAGCCATTGCAGCGCCGAGAAACACAGCGCACGGTCGTAATCGTGCACGCCGGTGATCCCAAGGCTCCACAAGATGCGCTGCGCTTCGCGGATGGCCGCGGCAAGCTCTTCCACGCCGGGTGGCGGGATGACCCCTTCCACCAGCTGCATGGCTGCTTCGAGCAGGATGCCGGTCGGGTTGCCCGAGGCGTCGCGGACGATCCTGCCGTTCTCCGGGTCGGGGGTAGAAGTGTCGATCCCGGCCAGGCGCAGCGCTTCAGAATTGGCCCAGCCGGCATGCACCGATTTAGAGATGAGGAAAACCGGGTTGTGCGGCACGGCGGCATCGAGGTCGTAGCGCGAGCCGTAGCCTTCGGGCCAGTTGTTCTGGTTGAAGCCGTACCCGCGCACCCATCTGCCCGGCGCGGTGCTGCGCGCGCGCTCGGCCAGCCGCCGCAGGCATTCGGCGCGGGTGGAAGTTTCGCAATCCACCTGGGCAAGGCTGAGCGAATAATATTGCAGGTGGATGTGCGAGTCGGTCAGCCCGGGCCAGACGGTGCGCCCGCGCAGGTCGAAGCGCTCCAGGTCGGCGCAGCCCTGCCCGGCGGCTTCGGCCTCGGCCAGATCGCCGGCGGCGATGACCTGCCCGTGGTCGATGGCCAGGGCAGAGACCTCGGGTTTCCCCGCCTGGTTGGTGAAAATGCGCCCATTAAAAAGGATGAGCATGAAAGGTCAATCCTTGATGATCTTGGAAAGCAGGCTGTTCAACTCTTCGTCGCTGAAGTAATAAATGACGACCGAGCCGCCCCCTTTGCCATGCCGCAGCGCAACCCGCGTGCCCAGGTAGCCGCGCAGGCTTTCCTCAATCGCCATAATTTCGGGCGGGGCGGCTTTGGGCGGCTTGCGGGGCGGGCGTTCGCCTTTGAGCATCTTCACCAGCTCTTCGGCCTGGCGCACCGAGAGCCTGTGCTCGAGAATCGTCTTGAGTGCTGAAACCTGCGCAGCGGGGTGATCTTCCAGTCCGAGCAGGGCGCGCGCGTGGCCTTCGCTGATCTGGCCTGAGCGCAGGGCGTCCTTTGCATCGGGGGGCAGCTTGAGCAGGCGCAGCGTATTCGAGACGGCTTCGCGGCTCTTGCCAACGCGGGCAGCAATTTCATCGTGGTGCATGCCGAACTCCTCCGCGAGCTGCTGGTAGGCTTCGGCGGTTTCGAGAGGGCTTAAGTCGGCGCGCTGAATGTTTTCGATCAAAGCCAGCTCGAGGCGTTCCTGGTCGCTCACCTGGCGCACGATGGCCGGCACCTGGGTCAGGCCCGCCATGCGGGCGGCACGCAGGCGGCGCTCACCGGCGATGAGAATGTAAAATTCACTGCCCGGTTCGGCGGAGACGATGAGCGGCTGGAGCACACCGTGCTCGCGGATCGATTCGGCCAGTTCGGCCAGCGAGGCATCATCCACCTCC
>JARKPU010000062.1 GCA_029975055.1 Anaerolinea sp. | reverse complement strand
AGAAGGCGGAATTTACGCAGCGGCCGCGCATACGCTTGAAAAGTTTTCAGGCGGTCTGGTTTGTCCCTGAGGAGGATCCCTCGAAAAATTTGTCACTGGAGGTGGACGCATGATCCCGTTGAAAGACCTCATCAAGTTGATCACGATGGCGTTGGAAATTTTCTCGCGCGCCAGGCGACAGCCCCAAAAACCGGCGCCGGTTAAACCGTCCCAGGGCAGTTCCCCTGCCCGCTCGCACAAGGCCGCGCCTTCTACAAATTGCTGTGATCGCGTCGCCCCTGTCAAAGGAGGGCTGGCGCGCCGCTTTTTCAGAACAATTCTGGCGGTTGTGCAGATTTTCATCCTCTACCAGGCGGCCTTGCGGCTGCTGCGGCGCTACCTGAAGTTCCCTGCCCCGGCTTTCATCGGGCGCTTTCTCGATAGCGGCTACCGCCGCCGGATGCAACCCCCTGCGCTGCTTATTGAGCGCAGCGGCGTCCAAAAGGGGATGACGATTCTGGAAATCGGCTGCGGCAGCGGCGCTTACACCCCCTGGTTTGCCCGGGCGGTTGGCGAAACAGGCCGGGTCTATGCGCTCGACATCCAGCCGGGCATGCTTAAACAGATCCGTCGCAAGATGGAACAACCGGAGAATCAGGATATCCAGAACCTCCAGGTGACGGCGGGCAGCGCTTACGAACTGCCTTTCGAGAACGAATCGCTCGATATGGTGTACATGGTGACGGTGTTCCAGGAGATCCCCGATAAAGTGCGTACCCTGAAAGAAGTGCGCCGCGTGCTCAAGCGGCGGGGCGTGCTGGCGATCAGCGAGTTCCTGCCCGACCCGGATTACCCCTGGGTGACCACCACCGTGCGCATGGGCAAGGAGGGCGGTTTCCGCGTCGACGATGTGAACGGCAACCTGTGGAACTATACGGTAAGGTTTAAGAAGGGGTAGGGGAGTAATTAACTGTTTCCACAGGCTTGATCACTTCGCGCTCGCTTTTTTAGCCTTTCATTTCATAACCCTCGGTGGGCTCGTTTACGAAAGTAACCTCATATTCCTTTCGGCTCAAGACGGTATCGTATAGACCAATGTCTTCGCCTTCGTGCCTGTTGATGCCTGTGTACACGAGGCTGGCGTCTTCATAGCGCTTGAATTTGTAGACGGCGTCGTTCATCAGGGCGCTGTTGAAGACGTTGAGGCTAACCAGCAGCTCAAAGTCTTTCACATCCAGCCCCGTAACGCGCTTGAAGAGACCGGGCTCCAGCAGGGTGATGACATCGCGCAAGGTGCGCTCTCGGTAGTGTGTGAGGTACATGAAGATCGGGATGCGGGTGGCAAATTTGATCAGTTTTTCCTGAATTATTTTGCGCTTGCTCTTGTATTCCTTCTCATCTTCTGTCAAAACGCGCTTTTCTTCTGGAGCGAGTTCGCGGTCGTTGGCTTCGCGTCTGATTTTCTTCACCGCTTCGGATTTGTTAATAATGGTCTCGATATCCTGGTTGAGATTGCGGAAGCCTTCGATGCTCTCTAAGGCTTTCATCGCCTCTTGATTCGCCATCAGCCGCGCAAGGGTA
>JARKPU010000061.1 GCA_029975055.1 Anaerolinea sp. | reverse complement strand
GAGTTGTAGAGCCAGGCCACGGTAGACGAGGTGTCGAAATCAACGAAATCTTTGAAATATACAAGAGTATCAAAGGCAACGTTCGCGGTATATCCAAGTGAAAAATTGCCCAAGTAATACTGGTTGTATGGTTCGATTGATGCAGCGTTCAGCGTGGTACAAGTGGCATCGAGGCAGTACATAAAAAGGCTCGCCGCTGGATCCGATGAAACGGTAAACATGTGGTACGCCTGAGTGTCGGCAACCTGGATCCGCCCGACCTCGCCTAGCGCATTCGTTTCCACGAGCAGTTCGGCATTCTGCAGATGCCCCATAACGCCCTGAATGTCAAAGTAGAGGGTATAGACATCCGCGAAATTCGCGCTATTCTGGAACCAGAACGAATAGAGAAATCGCTCTGGCTTTGTCTCTAGTGGCTCGTCGGCTAACGACAACGCAGGCGGCAGCAGCAGCGCCTGACCCTGCACGCCTGGCACAAGTTGACCTTCCGGGTATCCACCCCAGAGGATCTCGAGGCCCTCGACATAATCTGTTGGATACAGATCCTCAAAATCAAAACAGTGCCGAAGGCCGGTGTGGCGCTCCTCATCTGCAACCTCATGAGCCGACGCAGGAGCTGTGCATAGGGAGATGACTATGGTAACGATAACCAGTAGACAGAACCAACGCGCAGTGGACCGCATAACAACAGTTTAAATAGCTACAACCGGCTCTTGTGACCATTTTGATGGCACACTCTCTGCAACACCGCCCGCGGCGACGATGGGACAATCACAGTGTTTACATGGGAGACTGCAATGCTAACCGATCTGGTAGAACGGTTTATCCGTGAGGTTTGCGCCGGGCGTCATAACGAAACGGCCGGGGCATATCGGACCAAGCTAAAATACCTGATCACGTATGCTAAGGGGGAGCGTTTAAATCAGGATTTGGTAGATAAATTCAAAATTTATCTACTTGAGCTAACCGAAAAGCGGCGGGGAGGCAGGGTGATCCATGAGCCGCTATCGCCGTGGTCGATCCGCTCGATTTTACAAACAACGGCGCATTTTTTACGCTGGGGGGCCGAGAGAAATTTCTGGCCGGAACTCCGGCTGGAGAATATCCGGGAGCCAGCTGCCCAACCCAAGGCGATCGACCAGTTTATATTCTTACGCCTAATGAAAGCCGCAGCCTGCGTTGGCGCGGAATGGGAGCGAGTTCGCAACACAGCCATTTTATGCGTGCTACGTGACTCTGGCGCTAGGGTTGGCGCGGTGGCCAGCATCGACATGTCTGATGTTGATCTGGTCCATGGAGTGATGAGCTCTATAACCAAAGGGGGCAAACGAATTTGGATCTACATGAGCGAGCCGACAGTCCAGGCGGTGAGCGCCTGGCTTGAAATCCGCCAAGCCATGGATCCGTGGGATTACAGGCTTTGGACCGGTCAAAAACACCGGGGGATTAGCAGACATGGGATTTATCAGATGATCCGCCGCCTGGCCGTTGCCGCGGGCATAAAGGGCGCGAGAATAAACCCGCACAGCTTCCGCCATGCATTTGCCAGGGACGCGCTACGTGCGGGCGCTGATCTGAGCCAGGTGAGCATGCTCTTACACCATGTCAGTATCGTGGTGACGGCGAAATATTATGCTCGCTGGGACGATAAAGAGCTCCGGGATATTCATCGTCGGGTTAGCCCGATGCGAGAGATAGTAACTGCAAAACCCTGATCATGGGTTCAAATCCCATCGTCGCCTCTTCCTTTTCATGAAAATCGCATCTACGCGGTAGGCAAGGCAAGGCTCTGCATCGCCAGGTCATGGGTTCAACACTCGCGGAGTGCTTATCCCATCGTCGCCTCTTCCTTTTCATGAAAATCGCATCTACGCGGTAGGCAAGGCAAGGCTCTGCATCGCCAGGTCATGGGTTCAACACTCGCGGAGTGGTCTTACCCGTCAGCTCATCTTTTGCGCCGCGCGCTCGATCATCTCTTCCAGTACGCCCAGGTCCACATCGGCAAGCCGCTTGATATACACGCAGCCCACGCCGGTTTTGTGCTTGCCAAGCTTCGCCAGCAAGCCTGCCATGTCCTCCAGATTGTAGGAAAGGTACAGCGTCAGGTTCTGTTTGCGTGGGGCGAACCCCACCTTGAACCAATCACCCTCGCGGCCGCTCGCGTAGCGATAATGATAATCTCCGAACCCCACGATGGCATCTCCCCACATGCGCGGCGCGGCCCCGGTCACCTTTTGCATCATCGCCAGGAGCACCTGGCAGTCCTGGCGGCGGGCTTCATCGGTCTGCGCAGCGATAAACGCTTGCACGCTCTGGTCGTTCACTTTGGTTTTTAACTCGGCCATCGCTTCCATTCCTTTCAAGGTACTGCCGTCCCGGTCACCGGTTCACCCGCGCCAGAAGGCTATACGCAGGCATGCGCAAACAATAGTAGAACAACCGTTCATTACGACTATTATACGGGGAATTGACCAATTTGCAAGCAACAAAACCGGCGCGGTTTGTTTGGCCGGAGTACGGCCGCCAAAAACCACCGCGCCGTGCAATCAGACGAGCGCTTCGAGCCTGCTTACTTTGGCCCGCCGCAGGATATATTCAAATAGATCACATTCTCCAGGGTCGCCGGGCCGGCCACGCGCTCCCATACCGGGTTCTCTTTGAACACCGGGTATTCGCCGCTCATGCCTTCAGGCAGGTAAAGCGTTTCGGCCTTGCTGGAAAAGAAAGTCCAGCCAAAGGCGGTGATGCTCCACTTGCCCTCCTCACCGCCGAAGAGGTGCGCGGCGTTCGAAGGCTGAGAAGGGCAGGCGCTCTTTTTGCCGTTAGCCTCGTGCCGGGTCACCTTCACCTGCGGCAGGTTGAGCAGACCGCTATTCGAACCGACCAGGGACAGGATGGATGAAGGCAGGCCCGTCTGCTGAGGCTGCGGGGTAGAAAGGGCTTGCTGACGCATGCCCAGGGCCACCGTCAGGCCGATCAACACCACCAGGATGAGCATCAGCGCGATGGCAATCCAAAACAACGCTGCCCGCCGGCCCTGCTCGTGTGCGCCGATTTCCGCCAGAGCCTGTTCCACCTGGGTCGGCGTTGCACCGGGGATGCCCTCTAAAATCCCGCGCACCCGCTCGCGCGAATTACCAAGCGAATAGAGCTTGCGCGCGCGCAGCACCAGGTCTTCGGTTGCCACCGGTTTCGGCAGCCCGACGGATCGAACCACACGCCCATCCTCCACACGGCGGATGGATTTTCGCATCTCGGCGCGCATCTGATCAGGCAAAGACCATCCCTTGACGGTTTCACCCGGCAGCCCTGGAGGGAAAGACACCAGGTGAACATGCCTGCCATCCTGAGCAACCTCGAAACACGTCCCGCAGGATTCGCACACCAATTCATCCGGGCCGCTGACCAGGCGCTTGATCGAAAGAGAAGCGCAGCCACAAACCGGGCACGAAGTAGAAAATACCCAATCCTGCGGGATGGTGGATTGCGGTTCGAACTTTGGATCTGCTGCCATTGGGGGACCCCCTTGATAGAATTCAGGCAGCCATGGAACGCAGCTTCCGAGGCCAGTTACTCGCAGGTCCCCCTCCTCGTCAGGCGCTGCCAGACTGGCTCCTGTTAATTATATGGAAATGCGGTAATGCAATCCGTTGTAAATCCGTTGCGATTCGGTCGTGAAATCGAATTGTTACGGAATCTGCCGAATGAACTCCAGGCTTTCGGCCATGTGCCAATACACTTGCAGCTCGCTGATGCCAGATACGGCCAGATCGCAAGAGCCTTTCGGCGAATAGCTCAGCACCAGCACGTCTCCCCCATCTTGAATATACGTGAGGACAAACAACCCCGTGGATGAATAGCTGCCTTCCAGGAAAATGGCCTTCCCGGCCGGGAGGGTCGATTCAACGGTGCGGCTGATCTGCCAGTCGGGCTGCATGGTTTGCATGGCTTCGTCCACGTAGGCGCGCAAACTCTGCCCGCCCAACGAAGCCTTTGACAAAATAATCCGCGAACCCACTTGCAAGGCGCCGCCCGCCTCCTGCACCCCGCAGCCTTTGGCGCGCTTGTAGCTGGCGGGAATATCCACCATCACGCCCAGCGCCAGGCTGTGATAGCGCTCCCAGGCCACGGATGAAAGGTCTCCTGAAGGTTGAGTCGGTGCGCTGTTTCGTTCGTCCTCGAACCTCAGCGAAGAGAGGATGCGCTCAAAGACCGGCGCGCGGGTGGTGGCAGCCGGATAATACCCCAGGTAAAATACCCCGCGCTCGCTTTTGATGTAAACCGATTGGGCCGGCGACTGATCGGGGCGGGTTGAAGTCACCCGGTATCCTGGATGCCCGTTCAGGTCGAACGGCTCGATCACCCGGCTCTCTCCGCCGCTCTGCCGGATCTGCTCGATATACCGCTCCAGGTCTGCGCCTGCCCAGGGCGCCCAGGCAGCATAGATGACGATATCATCCGCGCTCAAACTGGTGTAGCCGAGCGGATCGGAAAAGTCGAAGTTGGTGATCGTCAGCCAGCCGTTTGGGTCGGAATTCGCCAGCTGCCAGACTCGCCAATGTGCGGGCACATCCAGCTGGAAACCCAGCCCCTGGCCGACAGAGACGGTCGGCCCGCTCAGATCCGGCCCGGAGAGCGGGATTTTATAGGTTTGCGGCGCGCGGCTGCGGCTTTGCGCCATCAAGTCCGAGAGCGTCCCAAGCATCCAGTAACCTTCGGCCACCGGGCGGTACTCTCCAGAACGCGCGACGACTCGCAAGATCCGCCCGGGGCTGTCGAAATACTGAGCAACGAGCAGGTTGTTTCCTTCCAGCGTCCAGCTCACTTTGCCGATCTCGCCCAGGTTTTGGATCCACAGGCGCTCGTCGAGCGAGGCTCCCCGCTGAACCGCCAGAGTCCCTACCGCTCCATTGGGGTTGCGAAAGGCCATCGCCACGAACGACCGATCGGGCGAAACAGCTACCGGGTTGCCGGTGTAATCCGGCCGGCCGGCAGGCTGGCCAAAGAGAACGCCTTGCTGTAATCCAAACCGATCCACGAAAGGCTGAGCCGTGAGCGGGCGCAGCGGCACGCCGGCGAATTTGCCAACCGGAGCGTCGGATTGCGTGGTGGATAATTCCGAAATCAACCCCGCATCCACGTTCACCGCCACCATCCGTTGCAGGAACCACAACTCGCTTCTGTCATCGGTCCACCGAAGCCCGTTTTGAAGAAGCTGTGGTTTGCCGGTCGAATCGACGGTTTCTTCGAAAGAGGCCAGCACCAGCCGGTGGCTGCCCTGGCTGTCGAGCAGGCCGAGGACAAGCAACACCGTGCCTTCTTTGCCGGATGGGCGCGTGTACACCACGCCAATGTTGCGTCCATCCGGCGACCAGGCGACCGATTGAATCTCTCCCGGGAGGCGCGCCAGCGGGAAGCTGCTTCCGGTTGGAATTTGAATCACATTCAACACACCCGGGTCATCTTCCAGCACATAGGCGGCCTTTTTGCTGTCTGGCGCCCAGGCCAGGCGGAGTGACCTGGGGCTGATGGCATTACGCGACGCGCCATCGGTGGAGAACAGCCAGGTAAACCCGTCACGGATATCCACCAGCGCCAGCCAGTAACCATCCGGCGAGACCTGCGGCGGGAAAGCCGGGTTGTAGGTGCCGGGCATGAGGAAATGATCGGGCGTCAGGCGCGTGAAGTTTTTAAACGTCAGGTCGTAACGGTATACCGCCCCATCTGCCGAGACGAGCAGGGCAGAGTCGTTGCTTTCGGGGAATTGGAGGTCGCTGACGACCGGCGCATTGCCCTCGCGGCGGAACGGTTGCTGCGTGCCGGTGGGTTGCGGCAAGGATAAGGCGGGCGCAGTCTGCTCGGCGAGCAAATTCATCCCCCAGATGATTGCCCCCACCAGCAAGAGGATCGGCAGGACCTGGCCCATAAGGGAGAGGAACGGCCCGGCGCGGTAACGCAATCTCCACAGGCCGGGGCCGCCCTGAGGCAGCCAACCCCGCCTCAATTTGAGCGCCCGCTCGCGCAGCTCGGCTTCCAGCCAACCGGTGAAGTAACCGACCGGCTTCAGATCCTCCACCAGCGTCCGCAGCCCATACTGTTCAGCGGCCGCATTCTGGATGCGCTCCAGCACATCCTCAAGCTGCCAGCCGATCACCCTGGCCACATCGGCGGGCGCCAGCCCGGCGAACAGAAAGAGCGCGTTCGCGTCCTGGCGTTTGGCCGAGAGGCCTCTCCACTGCTCGTGCAATTCGGCAACCTGCGCAAACTGCGCGAGCTGCTCCTGGCTGGGGGTCAGGTCGTCCTCGCCCGGCCCGACGGCGCTCGGAGGCCGCCTGAAGCGGGTGTATAAACCGACCGCGATCTGAAACAACCAGATGTGCGCCTCGATATCCTGCGCCTGCCGCCTGGAAAACCAACGCTGCGCACGGCGGAACGTCTCGGCGGTCATGGACTGGGCCTCCTGCCAGTCACCGCAGCGCAGCAGGTGATAGCGGTAAACGTGCAGCACCTGATCGCGGTAAAGGGCGAGGAAAGCTTCCTGTAGATCTGGCCCGGTCTGGCTCATGCTGAAGATTGAAAACCTGTAATATAACCTGTCAAGCGAAGGGGCTTTTCCGGTTCGACAGCCAGGGCGGTGTTCTGCGATGGGAAAGATCCGTGGATTACAGACTTCGGAATTTCCACCTGGTTCGTGAGCCGGCCTTCATTGCCCGGCAAGCAGTATTCCAGCGGAATGACGCCGTTCGCAACCATCCAGACCGCCGAACCCTGCGCGGCGGGAGGGAGATCCGAAAACGGCTGCACCGGCGAGGAGAAATACCAGATTGCCCAGAAGAGAAGCGCCAGGAAGATCAACAGCGGTAGAATGCGCCCGGCCCTCACAAGGCTGCGGTGATGGCGGTAAGTGAAGCGCCACACCCGCTGCCCGACTGCGCGCCTGCGCGGATAGGCTCGTTCGCGCAGTTCGCTTTCCAGCCGGTTGATGAAGTAGCCCACCGGTTGGATCTCCCCTGCCAGCAGGCGCAGGTCAACCTGGTCTTGCAGGTGGCGGTAGAGCTTTTCCTGGATGGTGGGCAGGTCACAATGGATCACTTCGGCGGCTTCGGGTAGTTCCAGCCCGCCGAAGATGAAGAGGGCCAGCCCGTCGGCCGTCTGCAGGGGCAGGTTGCCCCAGGCCTGGGCCACCTCGGCCACGCGCACGTACTGGGCCACCTGGGTCTGGGTGGGCAGGATGCTGTCGCCAATATCCAGGCCGCGTTTCTTATACAGCTGCACCCACACCGCAGCCGAGAACAGCCACACGGCTTCGCGCTCTTGTGGAATTTCATTGGGGTGGTAACAGGCCTGGGCGGTGAGGAAGGTTTCGCGCGTCAACGCCTGGGCCTCTTGCCAGTCGCCGCAGCGCACCAGGTGATAGCGAAAAACCGGAAGCGCCATCTTCCGGTAGAGCGAAAGAAAGGTATCTTGCGCACCAGCGATCGTATCGCTCATGATGACAGCGCCTGCTTGCCGGCTCAAGCCAGCCGATATATATTATACGAGTTTTCTACGGCTTTGGATGCGCTCAAGGCGCGAGCAGCCCGGCGGCCAGGCGGTCGAGCTCGGGTAGAATATCCTTCAACTGCTCAGGGGCCGCCAGGTTGAAGACCTGCCAGTATGCGTCCGCCAGCGGCCGCCTGACGACCACCCAGGAGGGCAAGGAAGGCGCCGGACGGACGGCCTGCTTTTCCAGCGGGAGGATATGCGTCCAGGGGAACTCGGCCGCGTCACCTGCCTGCAGGCTTTCCCGGCCAACACCGACCGGCAGGGAGGGATATACCCCCTCCAGCCGGGACTGGTTCTCAGGCAGGCTCAGCCAGCGAACGAACAGCCAGGCGGCCAGTTGCGCGCGGGGCTCGCCCCGGTACACCCCAAAGGAATACCCCTCGGCCAGGACGAACGCCCTGCCTGCCTGCGACGGGTAGGCGATGAAGGCCCAGTCATCGCCGTTCTCCAGGTTCTGCAGCGTCTTCTGCACGGGGGCCAGGTCTTGCAGGCTGCCGGAAATAAACAGCGCGTATCTCCCGGCGAAGTAATCGTACGGAGTTGGGCTTTTCCCCAGCCACAGGCAGCCTTCGGCCTGCATTTCGTGGAGGAAGGCCAGCGCGTCCTCCGCCTCCGGCCGGTCAAAGCGAAAGGCCTCAGAGGGCGAAGCAGGCAGCACCTGTGCGCCAAAAGCCTCCAGCCAAGCGAGGGCCACCTCAGGGGATAGATCCACCAGCCAGCCGCCTGTGCCGCGCTTATCCAGGTATTCGCTGCGGTTATTGACCTTTGCCGCGGCGCAGGCCTGCTCTTTGAATTCGGCAGGCGTAGCCGGGGGGTTTTGGAAGCCCAACTCGGCCGCCCATGCCCGGTTATAGATCAGCCCGTAAGCCGTGCGCAGCGCCGGGATGCCCGCCTGCGCCTCCCCGGTTTGATCCTGCTGCCAGTAGAGCGGATTGTAGTCTTTGAGCTGGTTCGCGCCTATCCCCACCTCGGGCTGAGAAAGGTAGCCGTTCAAATCTACCAACCGCCCCTCTCCCAGCCAGCCGTTGAGTTGTGCCGAAGGCGCCAGCACGGCTTGCGGCAGGAGCGCGCCATCAGGCCTGTTCAACGCCTGGGCCAGGGCGCCGCTGCCGCCAAGCGAGACGGCTTCGGCGCGGATGCCCCACTCGTTTGCCCGGGAAAATTCCCCGGCCATCTCCTCCAGCAGGCGGCCCACCTCCCCGGCGAACGGGTGCCACAGCGCCACCTTAACCCCGCGCAGGCTGGCCAGTTCACCCGCGAACGCATCGGCAGCGGTGGGCGTGGGCTGGGGCAGCGCAGTGCGGGTGGCCTCGGCGGCCTTCTGCGAGGATTCCGGGGCGGCAGGCGGCCGGGTAGGCGCGGGCGTTTTGGGCAGCGCCGCGGCGCAGGCGCACAGGACGAAAGCAACGAGCGCCAGTGAAAATAAGGCGGGTAAACTACGGTTCCGTCGGAGGTTCATCGCTCCCGTAGTTTACCCGATATTCCACGTTCCGGCTACTCGCGGCCCGGCTGGAAGGGTGAAATCACTGCGCAGGCTGCGCCTCGCGCACCACCGCGCCTTCGCGGTCGGTGCGATATTCCTTGTGCACATCACCAGCCTTCACCAGCACGCGGTAGCCAGGCACAACTTCCTGCAGGCAGCTTTCGGCCGGCCCGCCCAACCCGAGGCAGCCATCGGGCCACTCGGCCTCTTCGATCAAGGTGATGGTCACCTGCCCGGCAGGCAACCCCAACTGGCCGGCCATGGCCTGGGCGGCTTTCAGCGCAGCGGGCGGGGGCAGAAGCGGGGCGTCCTGAGGCGGCAGCGCGGCCGCGCCTGCCGGTTGGTTCGGCGATTCAACCGGCAAGGCGGCCTGAGTCGTGGGCAGGCAGGATGCCAGGAACAACAGCAAGATGAACAACATGAACAGGGCTTTCAATACGTTCATTTTGACCTCCTCCTTCTCCTTGAATCCTAGACGAAACCACTCCAGATAAGTTCCCCGCCGAAATCGCCTGGCTCATCGCCTCCGGCATATAGCTTGGGTGAGGTATAATTGGCGCATCCTGAAGGAGCGTGAAAACCCGCGTGGCTCGCAACCGTTCGATCGACGACCTGAGTGTGGATGAGCTTCGCCAGCTTCTAATCGAAAAGCGGCGCAGCGAACGCCACAAGCGCCTCGAGCACTACCGCCGCACCGGTCGGGTGATCATGGTCGAACCGGCGCCGATCGCCCCGCCGGTCGACAGCCACAGCGAGCCGCTGCTGTTGGAAGAAGAAACCGCCGCGCGCCCGCGCTCGAAGCGCAGCATCTGGCTGGAGCGTTTCCTCTTTCTGGTGGAAATCGCCGCCGTGCTCGGTTTAGGCTACGTCCTCTATAACGGCGTGAACCTGCTGCGCAACCTGAACAAAGAAGTGGCCGCCGCGCTCGTCCAGCCCACCCTCACCCCCACCGCGCTCGTCTCGGCGGTGATCCTGCCCAGTGGGCACACCCCGCCCACCGACCCGGGCGGCGCACGCTTCAACGAAAACGAAATCCCCGAGCACCTGCGCCCGCTGGTGCAGTCGCTGGCGAACATTCCCCTGCCCACCCCCAGCCCGGCCCACGCGACGCGCATCCAGATCCCCGCGCTGGGCGTGGATGCCCCTGTGGTTCAAGGAGACGGCTGGGAGCAGCTTAAGAAAGGCGTGGGGCAGCATGTAGGCACCCCCAACCCCGGCGAGAAGGGCAACCTGGTGCTCTCGGCGCATAACGATGTCTTTGGCGAAATCTTTCGCGACCTCGACCGGCTCAAGCCCGGCGATGAAGTGATTATCTCCACCACGCAGCAGGCCTACGTCTATGTGGTGCGGCAAACGCAAATTGTGGAGCCAACTCAGGTAGAAGTGATGGCGCCAACCCAGGAAGCAGTGGTATCATTGATATCCTGCTACCCGTACATGGTTGATAACCAGCGCATCGTGGTGGTGGCCGAATTACAAGGCGAAAAATAAAACTCGGAGGAGTTGGAGTATATGGCGAAGAAGTATAAGCGCAACGTTTCGCAATCAACCCGGCAGGCCGCCCCGAGCGGCCCCGTGGTTGCTGCAGCGCCGGTCGAAAGGGCCGGCGCAAGCCCGTCCAGCCGGCGCGGCGCGGTTGAATTCAACCCCGATTACAGCTATGTGATCAAAGACCTCAAACGCATCGGCACCCTGGCGGGGTCTTTCTTTGTGATCCTGGTGATCCTCTCGTTCATCCTCAACCGCTGAGCGAAAGCCCCGCCCATTCGACGAAAAAAGGCTCACCCACCGGGAGCGGCCTTTTTTCGTTTAAATACCCGGCTGCAGCCGGGAAACATCAAAGAATCGAGGAATAGAAGCTGGAGATCCTCTCGCGCACCACACTCACCTCGGCGCGCGTGCGGATGATCTCGCGGTTCATCTCCACCGCCCTGCGGCGCAAATCGGTGCAGTCTAAGGCGCTCAAAATGGCTTCGGCAGCGCTCGATGGTTTGGTCGGCTCCACCAGCAGCCCGTTCAGCCCGGGGGTAATCCACTCGCGGATCGACTCGATATCGCCCGCCACGGGGAAGCAATCGCATGCGAGCGCCTCCAGCAGCGAATTGGGCGTGCCGTCATGCTGGCTGATCGAACAGATGACCGTGGAGCGCACAAACAGGTCCCACAGGTGGGCCTGTGGCAGGTGCGGGAGCAGGTACAGGCGGTTTTTAAGGTTGAACTGCTGGACAGCCTGGATGGCCTCGCTCTGCCCCGCCATCGCCGGGCAGACGAAAACCACCTTCGGGTTGCGCTCCAGCACCAGCGGGATGGAGGCGAAGAAGATATCGTTGCGCACGCTCCCCGGCCTGAAGCCGCGCGGGTTGACCACGATGGGCACCCCGGCGGGGAGAAAATCGGTGAGCGGGTCGATCCGGTTGAAGCGGATGCGCTCAATTTCCTTCAGGTCGATCCCGCCGGAACCGGGGATGACCAGCCCCGGCCCATCTTCACTGAAGCCCAGCGCGCGCCCCAGGCGGATATCGCGCCGCGTATCGGCAACCAAACCGCTCGCCCGGCGCAGCACACGGCGGGTGAGGCGGCTCATCTCACGCGACCCAAGCGCGTGCAGCGTGAGGTCGTTGCCCCACACCGAGACGACCACCGGCACATCGGCGGGGGTGTAATCGGCCAGCATGCCCTCGAATGGGATGCGCATGGCATGCACCAGGTCGGGCTTGAGGTTCTTGATCATCCGCGCCAGCCTGCGCCCGTAGGGAGGGATCGTCAGCGGCCCCAGCAGGTAACGCAGCGAAAGGAACAGCGAACGGAAGCGAGCCACCGTACGGCGCGGTCCGCGGTTTCCCTGGGCAGGGTTGGCCGAGCCCGCCCCCGCCTGGCTGCCTGCCCACCCGCCAAAGGCAACCGGAAGCACATACGAGGCTTCCACCCCGTCTACCGGCGCGCATGGGAAGGTAGAAACCAGCGTCACGCGGTATCCGAGCGGGCGGATGGAGGCGATATACCGCCGGGTAGTGGGGCTTCGGCCATCGGCCACAATCATCAGATGCATGGGGGTTAGTTCCGCCGCACCAGCTGGACGGCGCGCAGAAAGACCTCAACCATCCCTTCCAGGTTCACTTCTTGCGCTACGATATGATAACCCGCGCGGCCTTTCGAGCGCAGGCGCTGCGGGTTCGAAAGGGCGTCGGCCAGGCGCGAAGTCAGGTCTTCCTCATCGCCCGGCAGCAGAGTCCAGCCGGTTTCATCCCGCACCAGGTCGGCTTGCGTTCCATCCGCCTCGGCGACCATCACCGGCAAGCCGTGCGACATTGCCTCCTGGATGGCCAGCCCGCCCGTCCCCGGCAGAGCGAATAAATCGGCTTCGGCCCAGAAAGGCTCGAGCTCTGCGCCGCGCTTCTCTCCGGCGAACTCGGCCTGCGGGTACACCTGACTGGCCAGCGCCTCCAGGGCCGGGCGTTCCGGCCCGTCGCCGACGATCACCAGGCGCGGCTGCAACTCCGGCGGGAGGTTGGCGCAGGCGCGCAAGAGCAGATCCACCCGTTTGCGCGGTTGGAGCCGCCCCACAAAGAGGACTACCGGCCGGCCAGAGAAGGCATCGGGGCGCTCGGGCGGCGGTTGAATGGGCCGCGGCGTGGCGGCATTGGGCGCTACCAGGATCTTCTCGCGGGCAAACCCGGCCTGGCAGTACTGCTCGGCGCCCGCCCGGCTATAGGTGAGCAGCGCATCGAACTGAGCCAGGAAGCGCTCGCGCAGCATGCGCCGCCAAAAGCTGCCCACCGGCGGCGCGCCAAGCCCCCAGCCGATCACCGGCAGGCCATGCTCGCGCATCCAACCCACCGCGCGCGGGGTGCTCAGGTAGCGCGGGTTGGCCTCCACAATCAGCGCGTCCGGCCTGAAGGCCTCCAGCCAGGGCAGCAGGCCGCGCTGATAACAGGCGTACAGTTTTCCGCTGCCCAGGTAAACGTTCTCGCCGTGGAAGTGCTCGGCCACGTGAAGCTCGCCCAAGGCGCCCAGCGCTTCATCTTCGCGCGGCTGCCCGGCGAACACACTCACCCCGCCCCGGCAAGATTGCGCGAGCAGGTCGAAGAATGGCGCCCGGTAGGCAGGCAGCACGCGCTGCTGCACCCCGAGCCGGATCGAAAGCGCTTCGTTCATACCACCACCTTCAGTTGCGATCCTCGCATGGTCTTCTCCACCTCGATCCGCGCCGGGAACTGGTCTTTCAGTTCCTCCAGGTGGGTGATCACCAAAATGCGCGCAAATTCGGGGCGCACCAGGTTGATCGCCTCCACCAGGCGCTGGCGGCCTTCGGCATCCTGGCTGCCAAAGCCCTCATCGATGAACAGAGTCTGCAGGCGCGCCCCGGCGCGGTGCGCCAGCACGCGCGAGAGCGCCAGCCGGATGGCGAAATTCACCCTGAAGGCCTCACCGCCAGAGAACATCTCATATTCACGGTCGCCGGCCGAGTCGGAGATGACGATATCGAGCGTTTCGCGCATCTCGTCCTTCGATTTTAACCGCCGCTGGGTGTTGAAGCGCACCGACATGCGCCCCGCGCTCAAACGGTCGAGCAGTTCATTGGCTTGCGCCTCGATCTCAGGCAGCGCCTGCTCGATGAGCAGCGCCGGGACGCCGTCTTTGCTGAAGGCGCGCTCGAGCGCCTTGAAACGCGCGATCTGCTGGCTGAGCGCTGCCCGGCGCTCGGCCAGGCGCGCTTTGCGCTCGCGCTGAGTATCGAGCACCGCTACCAGCTGGCGCACCATTCCAAGGTCCATGCGCAGGCGGTTTTCATCCGATTTCAAGCGCAAGAGTTCGCTCTCCGCCCGGTCCAGGTCTGGCTGGGTAGAGCTTTCGGCAAGGTAACGCTCCTCCACCGCGCGGAACTCGCTCTCCTGGGCGGCCAGGCGGCTTTCCTCGGCTTCCAGTTGAGTTTGCAGCCCGGCGATCTGCCGTTGCAGCGGCTCGAGCGCCGCGCGAGAAGCCTCAAGCTCTCGCAGGGCCTGTTCGCTGGAGCGCCCTGCCTGCTCTTTGCGCCGCGCCGAGTCGTGCGCGGCGGCGTCATAACCCAATTTGCGGGCTTCTTCATCGATCGCCGCCAGGCGTTCTCGCGCCTCTTGCGCAAATGAGCCTTCCGAGAGGATCGTCTCCAGCGCTGCCAGCCGGGCCGCGCCCGCGGCCTGCCAGTCTTCCAACGATTGCCGCAGCCGCCGCACTTCGCTCTCGACAAGATCGTGCTTGCGGCTTTGCGCGCGCAGGTCGTCATCCAACCGGCTCAACTCGGCAGTCAGCGTGCGCAGTTCGCGCAGGCGTTCTTCGCCCTGCTGGCGGGCCTGCTGGTTGGCGCGGAAGGCATCTCCCTTGCGCTTGCCTTCGCTTTCCAGGCTGGCGATGAGGGCGGCGCGGTCTTTAGGCGAGAGCGGCTGCCCGCACAGCGGGCAGGCGGCCCCTTCCACCTCCTTGAGCGTGGTGATCCGCTCGCGCAGTTCGTTCATTTCGGTTTTCAATTGAGCATTCTCAACACTCCAACCGGCCATCTGCTGCTGGAGCGATTGGGCTTCGGCCTCCAGCTCGGCGCGCTGTTTCAACCTGGTTTGGATCGCCTCAATCCCATCCGCGAGGAGCGGCAGTTCGGCCAGGTGCGCCTCCAGGCGTTGCTGCTCCTGCCGCGCCAGGTTCGCCCGTTCTGCCAGCGCGCGGCGCTCCTCTTCCAGCCGCGATTGTACGCTCGCAATCTCCGCCAGCGGTTCTGCCCGGCGCGCGTTGACCTCATGGAAACTGGCTGAGACTGCGTCCAACCGCTCCAGCTCGGCCCGGTCGGCCAGCCAGCGCTGGTAAGCCCGTTCGATCTCATCCGCGCGAGCCAGCTGCTCCTGGATGCGCGCCCGTTCGCCTTCCAGCTCGCGCGCTTGATCTCGCATACGCTCGCAGCGCGCCCGGGTTTCGTCCAGCTGGCTGCGCAGCACATCCAGCAGGCGTTTTTGCTCCACCAGCGAGGCCGCCAGGCGCTGCAAGGTGGCAAGCTCACTCTCTTTCGCAAGGCGCAGGCTGCTCAATTGCTCCAGGCGGCGCTCGGTGTCTTCCAGGCGGGCTTTCCGTTCATTTTCGAGGGCCAGTTCCTTTTCGATCTCCTCCAGCTGCGCATCCACGCCGTGCAGCGCCGATTCCACCTCTTTGCGGCGCTCCACGGCCTGCGCGCGGTAGGTTTCCCAAATCTCCAGGCCCAGCACGCTGCTCAGCACTCTTTTCCGGTTGGCGGGCTGCTGCTGAGCGAACTGGTCGGCTTTGCCCTGCAGGAAGAACGAAGCGTTGATGAAGGTTTCGTAATCGAGCCGCAGAATCTGGCGCAGGCGGTTCTCAGTCTCGCGCACCGATTTTTCGGTCAGCGTGCGCCATGTCCCGTCGGGCGAGAGCACGTAAAATTCGAGCAGAGTGGTCTTCCCGCGCGGTTTGCTGCGCTGGATGCGGTAAAGCTGGCCTTCGTAATCGAAGTCGAAGATCACCTCCGCGGCGCCCACATGGCTGTTGATCAGCGCATCATCCTCGCGGCAGCGCGCCTCGCCAAACAGTGCCCAGGTGATGGCATCCAGCAGCGAGCTCTTCCCGGCTCCGTTCGAGCCGGAGATGCAGGCCAGTTCCAGGCCGGTGAAATCCAACTCCACCGGGTCTTGATAAGAAAGAAAACCCGAGACGCGCAACTTATTTGGGATCATATGCCAGGTTCGCGGAAACAGAAAAAAGGATCATTTCGCCTCGGCCTGTTCTATTGTATCGCGTTTATCGACCAGCACCTTGTCAACCCGCAGCCCGTCCATATCAACCACCTCGAAGTGAAAAGCGCCCCACTCGAAGTGCTCGCCCGGGCGCGGGATGGCGCCGAGGCGCGCCAGCATGAAGCCGGCTACCGTCTGGTATCCCACGCGCTCTTCATCGGGCAGCGCATCCACTCCGAGCAGCTCCTTGAAGCGGTCCACCGGCAGCGCGCCGTCGATCAACCAGGAGCCGTCTTCGCGCTGCGTGGCCAGCGGTTCCACCGCCCTTCCAAGCACGGAGATTTCGCCGACGATGGCCTCCATCACGTCAAACAGGGTCACCATGCCGAGCAGGCCGCCAAACTCATCCATCACCAGCGCCAGGTTGCCGCTTGCAGTGCGCAGCTGATCGAGCAGCTTCAACGCGGTGGTGCTCTCAGGGATGAACAGCGCCGGCTGGGCCAGCGCGCGCAGGTCAACGGCCCGGTCGTGGATCATCCCGAGCAGGTCTTTTGCCCTCACAATGCCAAGCACATTATCGAGGTTGCCGTCTGCGACCGGAAAGTGTTCGTGCGGGCTGCTGAGGATCTTCGCCAGGTTTTCGTCCAGGCTGTCATTCAGATCGAGCCATTCGATCTCGGTGCGCGGGGTCATCAAAGCGCCCACCATGCGCCCCGCCAGCCGGAAGACGCCCTCTACCAGATCGGTCTCGGCTTCCTCGAAAACGCCCACCTGTTCACCCTGCTCCATCAACCCTTTGATCTCATCTTCGGTCACGGGCGGCTCATCGGGCGGTTTGATGCGCAAAAAGCGCACAGCCGTGTCGGTGGAAGCGGTGAGAAGCTGCACAACCGGGTAAAGCGTCTGTGATAGGAACTTCATCGGCGCCGCCAGCCGGCTCGCCACGCGCTCGGGGTCGGCCAATCCAAGGCGCTTGGGGAGCAATTCGCCGATCACCAGCGAAAGGTACGTGATGAGCAGGACGACGATGCCCACCGCGAGCTCCCGGCTGGAAGCCTTGAGCGCCGGAACCTGCGCGATCCACGCGGCCAGCGGTTGAGAGAGCGTCGCACCGCCCACCGCACCGGACAGAATGCCGATGAGCGTGATGCCCACCTGGACGGTGGAGAGAAAGCGGTTTGGCGATTCGGCCAGTTCGAGGGCAGCCCGCGCCCCTGTGTCGCCGTCTTCAGCGCGCTGCTGCAGGCGCAGCTTGCGCGAAGAAATGACCGCGATTTCCGACATCGAAAAGATGCCGTTGGCTGCGATCAACAACAGGATGACGATGATTTCGATGATGACGGCCGGCATACGCACGCGAACGCAGGGTTACCCCGCGCTGGTCATCCCTCCGCCCGCCGATTGAATCACCTCGGCGGCCAGCTTCTGCAATTCTTCCACATCACCCTCGGCGCCGATTGCATCCCAGTAGATTTTCACCAGGTCGAGCGGCGCCATGCTGCTCATCACCGCGCCTTCTGGCAGGCGCACGCGCGTTTCGCGCTGCGGGCGGCGCAGCAGATGGAATTCCAGGCACACCTCGCCTTGCTGGCGCAACGCAGCTTCATCGAGCAGGCTCTCGAACTCAAACGGGTATTCCACCGTCAGGCGCACGACTGCGTCGGCCATCTGCTCGGCCGGGGGCAGCGCTGCAGGGAGGCGGGTGGTAAAGTCTTCGGGCGTTGCGAGGCGCACGTAGCGGTCGATGAAGCGCCGCCCGTTCAGCTTGTGCCACTCGACCCGCGTGCCCCCGTCCTTGCGCACATCGGCGATGACGTAGAACTTCTCGTCATCCACCTCGCCGAAGTCCACCCGCTCGATCGATCCCGGGTAGATCACCGGGTGGTGGCCGCCCTCGTTCAAGTCTTGCGGCTTGTGGATGTGCCCGAGGGCAACGTAATCGAGGCGGGGGTCGCGCACCAGCGAACCGGGCAGCACCAGGTCCGAGCCGAGCATCACGCTGCGCTCACCGCCATAGAGCGCCCCCTGCACCGAGGCGTGAGCCGCCAGCACCAGCGGGAGAGATGGGTCGGCCTGGTCGAGCCAGACCTGCACCAGTTCGCCAAGCCTTTCTTCCAGGCCGCGGTAGATTTCCTCCGGCTGCGCGGCGCTCATCTCCTGCGAGGCCATCAGGCTCGAGCGGTTCACCCACGGCAGCGCCAGCACCTGGAGCGGTAGGCCGTTGAGTTCTTCGGGCGGGTAGAAATGCGGCTTCGAGGCCACCTGCACGAACGGCACCGCCAGGGTTTCATACTCTTGCAGCGCGTGCGCCCGCCCGCTGGCGGGTGAAAGATCGTGGTTGCCCACCAGCAGCAAGGCGGGAATCTTCGCCTGCGAGAGGCGCATCATCCGCTTGCCCCACTCGCGCTGGAAGGTCGGCACGGGCGTGCGGTCTTTATAGGCATCTCCGGCGAAGAGCACCAGGTCCACCTGTTCTGAAACGGCCGCTTCGATGATCGTATCGAGCGCTTTGAGGAAATCCATCGTGCGAACGGTCAACCCGGTAACCGGATCATGCCGGCCCGTGGTGGAGATATCAATGTGCGCGTCGGCAAAATGCAAGATTCTCATGTGGCAGGTAATTTTCCGGTCAGGTGGTCAAGGGGTCACGCCCAGGGCGGTCATCTCGCCCAGGCTGGGTTGGAAGCCCGGGTGATATTCCAGGCTGGTTCGCAGGTCGGCCACGGCGCCGTCGCGGTCGCCCATGGCTTCACGCGCCCGCGCCCGCCAGTAGAAGCTCTCTTCGATATACGGCTCGCTGGCCGCATCGATCGTCTGGGTGGCAAGCGCGTTCACATCGGCATACCGCCCGCTGAAGTAATAGGCAAAATACGGCCCGGTCTGGTACCAGACGATTCGCCACGGGCGGTCTTTGGCGGGGAGGCCGGCATAGACGCGGAAAGCCTCATCATAAGCCGAGGCAGCGCCCAGGTAATCTTGCAGGCCTACCAGGCTGGTTCCGCGGTTATACCAGGCAAAGAACAAGTCGTTGCCCGAGGTGGTGTAAATTTCTTCCGAGGCCGTCTGCGCGGCGATCTGCAGCGCCTGGGTCGCATCGGCGTACGGCCCAAGCAGCGCCATCACCTGGTCTTCGCGCTCGGGCGGGTAAACGATCAGAAACACATAATTGAACGAGCGCCAGCCCCCCAGCAGCGTGGAATAATCGACCGGGTAATTGGCTTCGTAGTACGAATCCTGGGTGGTGAAAACCGAGGCGGCGTCATCGTAGCCTGTGACGACGGTGTAATGCCCCATCCAGGAATTCTTGCCCGAGATGTCTTGCATCACCGCGCCCTTCTCGATCAACACCGGGTAACCCGCGGCCACGAAGGTTTTAATCAACGTCAGCGTGCCCCCCGAGCGCACCGCCACCGAAAGGTTCGTGTTGGCAGTGACGTAGTCGGCCAGCTCGTAGGGCATGACGTTCTTGTCCTTTTCATAGGGCTTCACCCACTTGCCAATGTCTGTCCGGTCGCCCTGCCAGCCCCAGAAAGAGAGCGCCATGGCCAGGTTGGCGGGGGCGCAGTAATTCCACAGGCCGTGCTGATCCACATACTTCACCCCCGAAATGCTGGCCTGGGCGGGCAGCGGCAGGGGCGTGGGAGAAGGCTGCGCGGAAGGAAGATCGACCACCGGCGTGACGGAGGGGGTGGGCGCGAGGGTGGGTGTGACGGCCCCGGCCACCGAAGTCTCCAACTGCTCAATGGTCAATTCCGGCGTCGCCAGGGGCACAAAAACCTGTTCCTCAGGAGGGTCGAGAGCATACTGGAGCCGGATACTCCATTCGTTGACGCGGTAGAGGATGCGCTCGCGCAGCGGGGGAATTGCCAGGGAGATGACCACCAGGAGAAGGAGCGCCCCGGCTGCCAGTAAAAGCCGCTTGATGATCTTCATGTCGAAATTATAACCTATTGCCAACGCCGGCCAACTGCCGCCCGAATTTTATGCCCCTGCGGGCGTCACCCCGCCAGCGGCAGCACCCGGATGCCCGCAGCTTCGAGTGTTTGCCGGACGGCGCGGGCGAACTCGGGCGCGTGCGGTCCATCGCCGTGGATGCAAAGCGTCTCGACGCGGATTCCAGCGCCCGGGCCTTCGCGCACTAGTCGCAGCGCCTGCGCGCAGACGGCTTCGACCGACTCGAGCACCGCACCGGCTTCGCGGCGCGACCTCAGGCTGCCGTCTGGGTTATAGGCCCGGTCGGGGAAACCTTCGCTCGCCACCTGCAGGCCCGCCTCCAGCCCGGCTTCGGGCAGGCGCGACCCCGCCAGCCCCACCAGGATAAGCCCGCGGCTGAAGCGCGCCACACCGCGCGCGATGGCGGCTGCCAGCGCGGCATCTCTGGCGGCCTGGTTGTAGAGCGCACCGTGCGGCTTGACATGCACCAGCTCGGCGCCCGCCGCGCGGGTGAAGGCCGCCAGCGCCCCCACCTGGTAGAGCACAAAGGCTTCCACCTCTTCAGCCGTCAGGTCCATCACGCGCCGACCAAAGCCCTGCAGGTCGGGGTAACCGGGGTGCGCGCCGATGGCTGCGCCGCGCCGGGCGGCCAGAGAGACGGTCTGCTGCATCACCAGCGGGTCGCCGGCATGCAGCCCGCAGGCAATGTTGGCCGAGGTGACCCATTCCAGCACCTGTGAATCAGCCCCGAGCGCGTAGCGCCCGAAACTCTCGCCCATGTCACAGTTCAGATCAATGCTCAAGCTGTCATCCATAATTCATCCGTGTCCGTTTCTACCTGAAGCGATTGGATCATCGCACGATAGGCCGCCTGGGCTTCGGCCAACGTCACCGCCTTGAAGCGAACCTGCCCCACCCCGGCCTGCAGTTGAGCCAGAGCAGGCAGGTCGGCGCGGATGACCGTGGCGATCTTCGGGTACCCTCCCGTGGCCGGACGATCGGCCATCATCACAATCGGCTGGCCGTCGGGCGGCACCTGCACGCTGCCGAAGGCCATTCCTTCCGAGAGCAGGTCGCCCTGGCGGCGCGGCACGGGCGGACCTTCCAGACGGTACCCCATGCGGTCGGACTGCACCCCAATGCGATAGGCCTGGCCGAGGAAAACCGCAAGCCCATCCTCGCCAAACCACTCGGCCTGCGGGCCTGTCACCACGCGCACCTCGGCCTGCTGAAGGCGAACCGGAACCGCCCCCGCCGATAGCCGGCTGCCCGCCAGCTCAACCCGCCCCGCGCCTTCCACCGCCGGGCGCAGGCAATCGCCGGGCTGCAGCGTGCGCCCATCCAGGCCGCCAAAGCCTCCGCGCAGGTAGGTGGACGCTGAACCCAGCACCTTCGGCACGGCGAACCCTCCAGAAACGGCCAGGTAGCCCCAATTCTCGCTGGTATCACTGGCTACGCGCAGCACCTCGCCCGCTGCCACTCTCACCGCCATCCACGCAGGCATGTCGCGCTCACCTATGCGCAGACGGAACCCGCTGCCGCACACACTCACCAGGCAGTCGCGGTCGGCCTGGAGGGTCGGGCCGTGGAGGGCAAATTCCAGGGCAGCCGCCCCCGCGGGGTTGCCCACGAGCAGGTTAGCCGCCCGCAGTGCGAACCAATCCATCGCGCCCGAAGGCGGCACGCCGAAGCGCTCATAACCGGGCCGGCCTTCGTCTTGCAGCGTGGCGAGCATCCCCGGTTCAAGCACCCATAGGGCCATCCGGCATCCTTTCGATGGGAACGAAGCGCACCACATCGCCGGGCGCAAGCAGAAAAGGCGGCTCGCGGCGCAGATCGAACAGGCGCAGCGGCGTGCGGCCAATGATACGCCAACCGCCGGGCGATTCGATCGGGTACACGCCGGTCTGCGCTCCGGCAATGCCCACCGAACCGGCTGCCACGCGCTCGCGCGGCCTTTCCAGGCGCGGCGCGGTGATGCGCGGGTCGAGCCCGCCCAGGTAGGGGAAGCCCGGGGAAAAACCCATCATATAGACCGGGTAATCCGGCAGGCAGTGCAGGCGGATGACCTCTTCCTCGCTCAATCGGTTGTGCCGGGCCACGAACTCAAGGTCGGGCCCAAACTCACCCCCATATACCACCGGAATCTCCACCACGCGCGGCTGCCAGTCAGGCAGCGCAGCGAGCGACTCGACCGCGGCTTCCACCGCCCGCGCAGCCTGCGCATACGTCAAGGCGAGCGGGTTGTAATGCACGAGCACGGAGGTGTAAGAAGGGACGCATTCGCCCAGGCCCGCCTCGCCGCCTTCCGCAAGGCTGCGCGCCAGAGCATGCGCCTGCCGGTTGGTCGCTAAATCGATGCCCTCGCCCAGCTTCACCAGCAGCGCCGAATCACCGACGGGAAGGATCGTCCAGGACTTCATCCTGAAATTAATCCAGCACCGCCCTGCCGGCCAGGAGCGCCGCCGCATACACCTCGCCGACCGGAACATGCTGCGCTTCGGCAGCCTTGAGGCAGGCCTCGTATTCCGGCTGAGCCTGCACCCGCCGGCCATCCAGCAGCTTGACCTTCACCGGGATGCGCCCGTAAAGCGTATCCACCTCTTTGAACTCGCGCTCGGCTTCGATGCGGTACACCGGCTGAACGCGCAAGCCAAGCGTGGAGGTCTGTTCCAGCAGAATGCGCGCCAGTGCGGCTTCTTCGCTCTGCCGGGCAATCACAGAAAGCATCGTGGCCGGGCGGTTCTTCTTCATATAAATAGGGGTGAAGTACACATCGCGCGCCCCGGCTTCGAAGAGACGGCTCATCACGCTGCCGAAGAGTTGCGGGTTCATGTCGTCAATGTTGGTCTCCAGCACCAGCATGGGCGAATCTGCCCCGGCGGGCGACCTCCCCACCCACAGGCGCAGCACGTTGGGCCAGGGCAGGTCTTTGCGCCCGGCCCCCACCCCCACGCGTTCGAGCAGGATCTCCGGCCGTTCGAAGGTGGCCAGCGCCGCCAGGATGGCCGCCCCGGTAGGCGTGACCAGCTCGGCGCGCGCCGGTGATGCCACCAGCGGAGCATGCGCCCGGCTGAGCAATTCGAGCGTGGCGGGAGCAGGCAAAGGCAGCGCGCCGTGCTCACTTTGCACCTGCCCCCCGCCGTAGGGCAGCGCCGACGCATACAGGCGTTCGATGCCCAGCGCGTGCAGGCCGATCGCCGCGCCGACCACGTCCACAATCGAATCCAGCGCGCCTACCTCGTGAAAGTGGACATGCTCCACTTCAATGCCGTGCACGCGCGCCTCGGCTTCGGCCAGCGCCTGAAAGACGCTCAGGCTGGCCTGCTGGACCGGCTCGGGCAGGCGGCTGGCGGTGATCATCGCCCGGATGTCTTCCAGGTGGCGGTGATGGTGGCTTTCGGGCGCATCCACGGTGAGGAGGGCGGCGCGCAGCGCCCCTTTATGGGTTTCCTCCACGCGCACGTCCACCCGTTCGGGCAGGTCGAGCAATGCAAGCTGCTCGCGCAGAAGGTCCAGCGAAAGACCGGCATCCAGCAGAGCAGCCAGGAACATATCGCCGCTGACGCCCGAAAACGCATCCACATAGGCAAGCTTCATGAAACCACCCCTTCGTTGAGGCTCCCCGAGCGGTACCCCAGCAGATCAACCGCCACATGCGAGAACCCAAGGCTTTTGAAGTACGCGGAGATGTCTTCCCGCTCGGCCACCAGCCGCTGGATAGCCTCCGGGGCAACTTCCAGGCGCGCCAGGCTGCCGTAATGGCGCACGCGCACAGGCTCGAAGCCGCGCCCGCGCAAGAAAGCTTCGCCTCTGGCGATCTGCTCGATGCCCGCCAGCGTCACCGGCGTGCCATAGGGGAAACGGGTTGCCAGGCATGGAGCGCTTGGCCTGTTCCACAACGCCAGCCCAAGTTCCCTGGCCAGCGCGCGCACCTCGGCTTTGGTGAAGCCCATCTCAGCCAGCGGGCTGAGCACGCCCAGCTCGGCGACGGCGCGCTTGCCGGGCCGGTACTC
This sequence comes from Anaerolinea sp., assembly GCA_029975055.1. Classification (GTDB taxonomy): domain Bacteria; phylum Chloroflexota; class Anaerolineae; order Anaerolineales; family Anaerolineaceae; genus Anaerolinea. Next base: position 34,578 of record JARKPU010000061.1, on the reverse strand, counting down.
GCTGCCGTCATCGGCGTTCGAGCCTTCAGCCACCGCGGCATACCCCTCCCTGCCCGCCAGCCGGACCAGCTCGCCCAGGCGTTCCAGCTTGCAATGGTAGCAGCGGTCGGGCGGGTTGCTGGTGAACATGTGGTTGGCCAGGTCGTCGTAATCCAACACGCGGTGCCTGAAGCCCACCTGCCCGGCCAGGGCCGCAGCCGCTTCGACTCCCTCCGGCGTCTCCACGGGCGAGCGCACCGTCACCGCCAGCATGCGCTCCCCCAGGGCTTCGAAGGCCACTGCCGCCAACAGGCCGCTATCCACCCCGCCGGAGAAGGCCACCACCAGCGACTCGCTTGCCGCCAGCCTTTGTTTGAGCGCGCGATACTTTCGAGCGAGTAGATCGTCCATCAGCACTCTTTCCGCGGAACCGACTGGCGGTTGATCATCCCTGCCAGGTAACCGGCCCCAAAACCGTTATCAATATTGACCACCGAAACACCCGTGGCGCACGAGTTGAGCATGGCCAGCAGCGCCGCCAGCCCGCCAAAACTGGCCCCATACCCGACCGAAGTCGGCACGGCGATCACCGGCGCCGCCACCAGCCCGCCGATGACACTTGCCAGCGCCCCTTCCATGCCCGCCACCACCACAATGGCGTTCGCTTTTTGGATGCGCTCCACCTGGCCCAGCAAGCGGTGAATGCCCGCCACGCCCACGTCATACACGCGGTCCACCTGCGAGCCCATCAGTTCAGCCGTCATGGCGGCTTCTTCAGCCACGGGGATATCCGCCGTTCCGCCGGTGGCGACCACCACCCCCGGGATGCGCGCCGAGGGGTCGCTTTTATCCAACACCAGCAGGCGCGGGGTGGGGTGATAAGTCAGGTCGGGAAGATCGGCCTGGATGGCGGCGTACATCTCGGCGGAGACGCGCGTGACCAGCACCCGGTCGTTCTGCTCGGCCAGCCGCCGCACAATTTTAATCACCTGCTCGGGCGATTTCCCCTGCCCAAAGACCACTTCGGGGAACCCGCAGCGCAGCGCGCGGTGGTTATCCAGCCGGGCAATTTGCTCCACATCTTCAAACGGCAGCGCGCGCAGGCGCTGCAAAGCATCGTTAATCTGCGTCTTTCCATCTCGAACCGCTTCGAGCAGCGTTCGGAGTTGTGCTTCCTGCATGAGGCCTCTCTTTCGCCACAGGATTATACCTGCGAAACAATTCCCTTGCTATAATACAACCCAACGGAGGGTTTCATCCATGAGCGGACATATCGTGGTCGTTGGCAGCATCAACATGGACCTCGTCGTGCACACCGAACGCCACCCGCAGCCCGGCGAGACGGTTCTCGGCTCTCGTTTCCAGACCTTCCCCGGCGGGAAGGGCGCCAACCAGGCCGTGGCCGCGGCCCGCGCAGGCGGCAGGGTGAAGATGATCGGCCGCATCGGCGATGATGCCTTCTCAGAGCGGCTCGAAGCCGGGCTGGTCGAGAACGGCGTCGATACCACCTGCGTGCTGCACACGCCCGGGGCCGCCAGCGGCGTGGCATTGATCACCCTCGATTCCGAAGGCCAGAACACCATCGTGGTCGCCGCAGGGGCCAACAGCCTGCTCACACCGCAAGATATCCGCGAGTTCTCGCCCGTCTTCGAAGGGGCTTCCGTGCTGGTGCTTCAGCTCGAGATTCCGCTCGAAACGGTCGCCAAGGCGATGGCGCTGGCCAAATTCCACGGCGTGAAGGTGATCCTCAACCCCGCCCCTGCGCAGGGGCTGCCGGGCAGCCTGCTGGCGCAGGTGGATTACCTGATACCCAACCAGTTCGAGCTGGCCCTGCTGACCGGCATGCAGGTCATCTCGCTGGCTGCCGATGCCGTGCAAAGCCTGGGCACCGGCGCGGTGATCGTCACCCTCGGCGGCAACGGCGTGGTGGTCCACCGGGGCAGCGAGACCTTCCAAATTGCCAGCCACCCGGTGCCGGTGGTGGATACCGTCGCGGCGGGCGATGCTTTTGTGGGTGCTTTTGCGGTGGCCATCTCAGAGGGGCGCTCTCTGCGCGAGGCCGCCGAGCGCGGCAACGCGGCCGGGGCCATTTCGGTCACCCGCGCCGGGGCTCAACCTTCGCTCCCCACCCGTGAGGAGATCGACGCCTTCCTGGCGGCTCATCCTCGCCGGAGGTGAACCCGCTTTATTTCCTTCCAACGAAGAGCTTTTCGCGCAAGATCAACCGCGCGCGCTCCCAGCCTGCCTGCCGCCAGGCCCACTGCCCCATGCGCACGTCGCCATAATCCGGCGGCACGGCCCGGTAAACGGCCTGCAGATAGGCAGCGGTCAACCGCCGGAGCGAATCGGCCAGGCGCGGGTAGCCTTCCAGCCCGGCCAGGCTGGCGTGCAGGTATTCCAGCGGCGTCTGGCTGGGAGCAGCCGCCAGCCCGGCCCAGGCCAGCTCGCGGCGCGCCTGCAGATAAGCCTGCTCGGCCAGTGCGCCCGCCTGCGCCGGTTTCAACCTCCTGGAGCGAACCCAAAAGAATGCCGCCCATAGAACAGCCACCAGCCCAAGCGGCGCGCCGATCCAGACGACCGGCGAAAGCCCCGCCCCGGCCTCAGCCTGGGGCGCGGGGGCCGGCCCGCCCGTCCCAGGCTGCGCTTGCGCTCCCTCCGGATAGGTGAAGACGGAGTATGCCGGGGTCGGCTCGAACTCCACCCATCCGTAGCCCGGGAAATACACCTCCACCCAGGCGTGCGACGCCGAAGCCGGAACAATATACTGCATGAGCGAGGGGCTGAAGCTGCCCATCGCATACCCCGCGGTGACGCGCGCCGGCACGCCAGCCGCACGCAGCATCACCGCCATCGCCGAGGCAAAATGGCTGCAGAACCCCGCCCGCCCGTCGAAGAGGAATTCATCCACCACATCTTTGCCCTCCGAAGGCGGGCGCACGTTCAAATCGTAGCGGTAATTCGCGCGCAAATAATCCTGGATGCGCACCGATTTTTCATAGGGCGTTCCTTCGCCGGCCACTTCGCGGGCAAGTGAGCGCACGCGCTCGGGGAGGCTCTCGGGCAGCTGCAGGCCGGCCTGCAAAACAGCCTGCGGGTAAATCTCACCGGCGCTTTGCATCTGGGTAACAGTCACATCGGTCGCCAGCGAAACGACCTGGTAATTGCTCGCCACACCCACGGCGACCAGGCTGGCATCGCCGCCGACGGCCTGCAAAAGCGCGCCTTCACTGGCGCTGACCGGCTGGTTGACCGCAAACAGCGCCCCAAAGGAAAATGCGAGCAGCTCATAACGCTGTTCCAGGCGGTAGCGGCCCGGCAGTTCTTCGGGTTGGGCGGCGATGGCGCCCGCATCCAAGGCGGCCTCCCAGCCGCGCCCGGTGTATTGCTCGAAGACGCGGCTGCGCCAGTAGTGCTTGCGCGCCGCGATGGTCGGGTCTCCGCCGCGGCCTTCCGGCAGCGGGGGCGGGTCTGAAATCCACACGCGCAAGACCGTCTCGCTGCCTTGCGGCAGGGGCGAACCGATCTCCCGCAGGTCGGGCAGTTTCACCGTTGGCCGCCGCTGAATGTCGTTTTCCGAAGGGATAGGCGTGCTCACCCCGCCAAAGAGCTGCTCGGCCGTATCGGCCATGCGCTGGCGCGAGCGTTCGACCATCTCACTGAAGGCCCGCCAGCCCTCGGGCGTGCCGATCCACGAGTAGAACAGCGCAAAAGCCGCCACCGCAACCGCCCCCAGCGCCGCGCCGCTGCCCCAATCCCAGCCGAGGTCTTCCGCGTAATCCACGCCCCGCTCGGTCCATCCGCGCCGGTGAGCGGTGAACGTGCCGCGCGCCGCCAGCAGCAGGGCCAGAAAGAGATAGAACACCAGCGTCATGGCAGCCTGGCGGCTGAGGTGCACATTCACCGCCATCAAAACGCTAACAGGGATCAGCCCCGCGAGCGGGTTCCCGCGCCGCAGCGCCCACCAGGTCAGCCAGACCAGGCAATTCCAGCCCAGGAAGGCAAACAGGAGCACGAACAGCCCGGTATCATCGACCGGTTTGCCCGCCTGCAGGTTTTGCACCCACCCTTCGGCACGCAGCCCAAAGGCAAACGCCCGCAGGCGCGCCGCCTCCAGCTCCGCGAGGAAGGGCTGCTCGAACAGGCGCTCCAATGGAGGGATCAGCCTCCCCACCGCCTGGCAGGCCACCAGCAGCGACAACCCAAGCGAATAGAGCGCTGCCTGAGAGCCCTTCCAGCGCGAGGCCGCCAGCAGCGAACCGACCGCCAGGCCTTCAAAAACCATCAGGCTGATCGTGTGGTCGTACTTCACCCAGGCAGCCTTCTCGACCGAAAGCGCCAGGCTGGTGGTGAGCGCCAGGAGCAAGACGAAACTTGGCCAGCCCTGCCGGACGAAAGCATTGAACCGTTCACGGATTGACGCATGCGCGGCCATCAATCCACCGCCTTCTGCCCGGCAAAGATCGCCGCTGCCCGCCGTGGAGTCAGGCGGGCCACCGCGCGGCCCGTGCCCGAGGTGGTGAACTCCCAGCGGCTGAGCGGCCCGTAGGCTCCGGCGATGGCCTGGAGCTCTCCACGGCGGATAATCTTGCCCTCCAGCCCGGCATCTGCGAGCGCCGGAAGGAAGGCTTCGGCGTGCGCGGGGCCGCCGAAAGAAGCCGGGTCGAGCAATAAGGCACGCGCAAAGGTGCCGCTGCGCCCGCCTAACAGGCGGCGCGCCGCCAAGACCCAGTCCTCGCGCAAAGCAGCGGTGATGAGCACCAGCAGGTCGCGCTGGGTGAGCAAAGGGCGGATCTGTTCCAGCGAGCGCGCCAGGCTGACGCCCGGCTGCGGGTGAAGCGGGGCCAGGCATTCGAGAATCGGCCACAGGTGAATGACCCCGTTTTGGGGCAAGACGGCCTGCGGAGAATCCCCGCCTGCGAACAGGCCGGAGGTGAACTTCTGGCGCAGGAGATCTGCCGCCAGCGAAGCCGCCAGCAAAATCATCGTTTCTTCGGTCGAATCAACCCCCTCGCCCCACTGTGCCGTCGGGTCGAGATCTGGCACGAGCCAGATGCGCGAAACCGTCTGCGGCTCGAAGACTTTCACATACGGGGCCTGCAACCGCGCACTCGTCAGCCAATGGATGTGCCGCAGCGGGTCGCCTGGCTGGTAGGGGCGCACCGTCATGCTGTCGATCGTCTCGGATTGGATCGGCTGGCGCAGAGGGCGATGGTCGCCCTGCAAGCCGCGGTGAGGCATCAAGTCGGGGGGCAGCGGCGCAAGCGGGGGGTAAACCAACACCTCCTGCCGGTGACGGTACACCTGTGTCACCGCGAAGATGCCAAACGGGTCGCCGGTGCGCAGTTCCCACGGGCCCAGGCGGTACACGCCGCGCAGGCTGCAGATCGTGTGCGCCCGCCAGGAAGTGCTGCTAAAGCCCCCCAGCCCCCGCACCCCCGAAACCACATACCCCGGCAGGTTGGAATGATCCACCAGTTCCACCCAAAGGGCCGGGAAGAAGGAGGCGTTGCCCAGGCTGACCTGCTCTTCCAGTTCGTCGCCCACCTGCATGGCCGCCGATTCCAGCTGGCGGCGCGCGCCGAGGCAGCGAGCCAGCCGGGAAGCCCAGGCATAAGCAAGCCCCAGCAGCGCGGCCACGCTGGCCAGCAATGCCGCCACGGTGGCCGAAGGCGCGGCGATATACCAGACCAACAGCACCAGCAGAACCGGCAGGGCGAGCCACTGGCGCACTTCGACCCGGGTGTCTTTGGCTTCTTCCACGCGCCGCCAGATGACTCCCGGTTCGCGCCGCCAGGCCTGCAGCCTTTCACGCCAGCCGTGTAAAACCGCCATGAAAGGATTCTACATCAGAGTGGAGCGGAAGAACACTCGGTCGTCTATACAAACAGGGTATACGCATCGAGATTGCCAGATACGTTTTCAACCCTTTCCACTCCCCCCGGCCCCCTCTCCGCGCCGATAATGCCGCGAAGAGGGGGGTGTAAATTCCTTAACGAGAATGCAGCATCCGGCGGTACAAACTGTACCGCCGGATGCTGCATTCTCGTGTTTTTTTCAAAGAAAAACGTTTTGATGCGATTTTCCTGCCCACGTAAATGGAAACCAGCCAGAGGATAACGTTGCCGGCTATGCCATCAGCTCCGGCAGGAGCGGAATCACTTCATGCAGGCTTGCAACGGTGCGGTAGGCCAGGCTGCGGGTAGCCTCGTCCACAGGCTGCATGTCCGGCACGAGGATCGAGCGCATCCCCGCCGCATGCGCCGCCTGGATGCCCGCCTGTGAATCCTCCAACACCAGGCAGGCGGGCGGCTCCACGCCGATTTTGCGCGCCGCCGCCAGGAACAGGTCAGGCGCGGGCTTACCGCGCGCCACCTCGTCGCCGGTGACAATGTCGCTGAAATGCGCGCGGATGCCTGCCGATTCCAGCTTGAGCTCGGCCAGCTTCCGGTAGGTCGAAGAAGCAACCGCTTTCTTCAAGCCCAGGGCATCCAGATGCGCCAGCAGCTCAGCCAGCCCAGGCTTCACCGCGATGCCCCCGGAGATCAGTTCGCGAAAGCGCACTTCGCGCTTCGAGTACATTTCATCGAAGGGAAAGGCCGCCCCGAACGCGTCGGCAAGAATGTGCCTGACGTCCTTCTCTGTGCGGCCGATCATCTGCAGGTATGTTGCTTCGCTGAGCACATAACCGGCCGAGCCGAGCGTCTGCGTCCAGGAGCGCTGCGATACACGCTCCGAGTCGATCATCAATCCATCGATATCAAAGATAATTGCCTGTAGCGCCATGCCAACTCCGTGCTGCCGTTTTGAGAGGTTCAAATTCCACCGATTATAAATCATCCAGCCGTGTTATCATGCGGGAGATGCGAAACCGCCTGCATTCGATCTTTTCCCTGGCTGCGCTGATCGTGCTGGCTGCCTGCGCGCCAACAGCCGCCGCCCCCCCGCCCGCCACGCCGGTGCCTGCCCGGCCAACCCTTTCGGGGGCGGCACCTTCGCCAACCGCATCCGCCCGGCCGCACTCCACCCTGCCGGAACCATCGCCCACCCCGGCCGAGCAGAATTACACCCCAATCTGTTCTCCGCTGGAAGGCGAAAGCCTGGCCGACCTGACCAGCCCCGACCTGCTGAAGAACCCCTTCCAGCCCCCGCGCCCGGGCGACGACGGCGGCCACTTCGGCGTGGATTTTGCCTACTGGACCGCCGCAGACGGCTCTGCGATGCTGGGGCTTCCAGTCCGCGCCGCGCTGGATGCCACTATCGCCGCCGTGGTGGAAGAACGCATGCCCTACGGCAATATGCTCATCCTCGAGACGTCCATCGAACAACTCCCCCCCGCGTGGCGCGCGGCCTTGCCCTTTCAGGGTTATGACCTTTCCGCCCCGCTGCAACCTCCGCTCAGCCTGACCTGCCCGGACTACGACTTCACCCCGCCCTCGGGCGCGCTCAGCATCTACACGCTCTACGCGCACCTGCAGAACAGGCCGGCCTTCCGCGTGGGCGATTCCGTCGCCTGCGGAGAGGAAATCGGCCGGGTGGGCAGCACGGGGAAATCGGTCAACGCGCATCTGCATTTCGAATCGCGCATCGGGCCTTCTGGAGTGACCTTCAGCTCGCTGGCGCACTACGATACCAGCGCCAGCGTGGAGGAGATGCGCAATTACTGCCTCTGGCGGCTGAGCGGGGCGTTCCAGGCCTTCGACCCGCTGCTGCTGCTCGAACTGCCCGCCGCGCCGTGAGAGGCGCCGTCCCGTTCAACTCCTCAGGCCAGAATCAGGTGCTTCATTGGCCTCCCTCTTGCAACACAAGGCCTGGATGGCCCGCGATTCTGTCAATGAATTGTAAACTGCGCCCCGCCAGGGCCGCGGGTAATCATGCTAAAATCGAAACGTGCTTCGATTCTATCGAATAGGCGTCTGATGAAGCAAAGCGCGCGCGTAACCCCTGGCCTGATCGCATTAATCCTGCTGCTGTTGGTCATCCTCAACGGTTCGGCCGTCGCCTTCTTGGGCTGGCCGGCCTTCCAGCAGAACCGCCAGGCGCCGCCTGCTCCCGAAAGCTCCACCGCCGCCCCGGCCGGAGACCAGCCCGAACCAGTTGCTTCGCCCACCCCCACGGCCACAAGCATCCCGGCCACCGCCACCTTCACCCCTGTTCCGCTGCACATCGGCAACCCCGGCGCGGCCGCCAGCCTGCAGGAGCAGGGCGTGCTCCTCCTGGCCCTGCGCGACGGGGAAAATGTGCACCTGTTTGCCTACCACCCCGACCTGCTGCCCCTCACGCGCATCACCGACACCGCCTGGGATGAAATTCACCCCGCCCTCAGCCCCGATGGCACCCGGCTTGCCTACAGCTCACACCAGGACGGTTACTGGGACCTCTACATTCGCAACCTGCAGACCGGCGAGATCGAGCGGGTGACCGAAACCATGGACTATGAGGGGTCGCCCACCTGGTCGCCCGACGGTCAGTGGCTGGCCTATGAAGCCTATCGGGATGGCAGCCTGGATATCTACCTGCGCTCGCTGACCGACCCAAACACCGCGCCGATCAACCTCACCGCTGATGAGGCCGCCGATTCCAGCCCGGCCTGGTCGCCGGGCGGGCGGCAGATCGCCTTCGTCTCCAACCGCGGTGGAGAAGCCGACATCTGGCTGGCCGACCTGGACCGGACGGAAGGGCGCTTCTCCAACCTCAGCCGGAACAGCGAGTCGGCCGACCGGCACCCGGCCTGGTCGCCGGATGGGTCGCGCCTGGCCTGGACTTCCGAGCAAAGCGGAGACCATCGCATCCTGGTCTGGCAGTCGCAGAACAGCGCCATTCCCCCTTCCAGTGCGGGCCAGGCCGGCAGCGGAGACTGGCTGGCCTGGAGCCCACAGGGCGACCTGTTGTTCGGCGCGCTCATCCAGCCCAACCAGGAAATTCTTACGGCTTACAGCCTGGGAAGCGGCCTCCAGCGCATGCCGCCCCTCGACCTGCCGGGGATGATCTACGGGATGGAGTGGATTCCCGGCCCCTTGAGCGGCTGGCTGTGGGACGCCATCCTGAAGGCCGATAGCTCCCCGCGTTCGGTGGCGGTCCAGCCCATCCTCACGCTCTTCCCGGGGCAGCCCCAGGGGCGCATGAGCATGGTGCCGCTGGAGGATGTCTCGGCTCCGCAGGCGATGATCCACGACGCAGTGGACGAGGCTTTCCAGGCCTTGCGCGCCGAGGCAGCCGAGGAATCGGGCTGGGATGTGCTCTCCAGCCTGGAAAACGCGTTCATACCACTCACCTCACCCCCCGAGCCCAGCTTGAAAGATGATTGGCTGTACACCGGGCGGGCGTTCTCGCTCAACCCGCTCATTCTTTCGGCCGGCTGGATGGCCGTGGTGCGTGAGGACATCAACGGGCAGACGTACTGGCGGCTGTACTTGAAAGCGCGCTTCCAGGATGGCTCGGCGGGCGTTCCCCTGACCATGCCCGTCTGGGATATCAACAGCCGCTTCAGCGGCGACCCGGCTGCCTACGAACAGGGCGGCGAGCCTGACGGCGTGCCATCGGGATACTGGATCGACCTGACCGAGCTGGCCCGGCGTTACGGCTGGGAGCGCCTGCCCGCCCGCCCGAACTGGCGCAGCTTCTTCGCCGGAATCCGCTTCAACCAGTTCGTCATCCGCAACGGGCTGGATTGGAACCAGGCGATGGCGGAGATCTACCCGCCCGAAGCGCTGGCCACCCCCACGTCGATCCCGACCTACACCAACACGCCCACCTTCACCCTCGTACCCACGCGCACGCGCTTCGTGCGCACCACCCCCACGCCAACCTCGCCGCCCACCCTCACCCCCCTTCCCGGCGAGGATCAATGAACCGGTTGGCCGGGGCGTTCCTTCTGGGGGCTTTGCTGCTGAGCGCTTGCGGGCAGGCTGCTCTGCCGCAATCGCCGGTGGAACAGCCCGCCCCCACCGCCACCCCGGCCCTTGCGCCAGAGAATGAAGAAACGCTCGAGGCCGCCGGAGATGCCGCCGGGCCTGAAGGCGGCAGCGTCCCGCTGCGCTTCACCTTCCCCACGCCGCCGCCCGCGCCGAAATCGCTCTGGCGGCCTGCGCTCTACGAGGTGCCCTGGGCGCTGGGGCCGTTCGACCACTTTTACTTCTCGCGCCCCATCGGTGCCGACGAGGTGAACTGGCCCCTGGCCGATTACCGCTACGGGGGCATCTTCTTCAGCTCCGATATCGTCCACACCGGCGTGGATATCCCCGTGCCGCGCAACACGCCCGTCCTGGCGGCAGCCTCCGGCAAGGTGGTTTGGGCCGGGTACGGCCTGTATTATGGCAGCAACAACCCCAACGACCCCTACGGGCAGGCCATCACCATCCGCCACGATTTCGGCTTCCATGGAGAACGGCTGTACACCGTCTACGCACACCTGGAAAAGATCGAGGTGGTCACCGGCCAGTTGGTGCAGGCCGGCGAGGAGATCGGTCTGGTGGGCACCACCGGCCTGACCACCGGGCCGCACCTGCACTTCGAAGTCCGCACCGACCGCAACAGCTACTTCACCACGCTGAACCCCGAGCTTTGGCTCGCACCGCCGATCGGCTGGGGCGTGCTGGTGGGGCAGCTGCGCAACACCAACGGCTCGATCCTCACCGAGCAGGATGTGGTCGTCCAAAACAAGGCCACCGGCCAGAAGTGGACCGTGCGCACGTATGGGAAAACTGCGGTCAACAGCGACCCCTACTACCAGGAAAACCTGGTTTTGAGCGACCTGCCCGCCGGCGATTACACCATCATCATCGATTACCTTGAGAAGCGCTACACACAGGATATCACCATCCGCCCTGGGGCCATTTCTTACTTCACCTTCCGCGGTGAGAAGCGCTTCACCACCGATCTGCCCCCCCTGCCTGCCATTCAAGACCTGCTGCCAACCCCCAGGCCCTGAACGCACCCTTGACAATTCCCCCAACTGGCAAGAGAATCCACCTTCAATGAACAACCCGGGGGGACGGATTTCCTTGAACCGGCTTGTTCTGTGATACACTCCAAGGGATCATTGCAAGGAGGTTCTACATCATGTTGAAATCGAAAGTAAAAGCCGGCGGGTTGGTCATAATGGCGGCCGCTTTCCTGCTCGCGGCCTGCCAATCGGCCACGCCGGTTGCGCCGACACTGGACGCAAACGCCATCTACACCCAGGCCGCCGCCACGGTTGCCGCCGGGCTGGCCCAGACTCAGGCTTCGCAGCCTTCGGCCACCCCCCAACCGCCCACCTTCACGCCCACGAGCACCATCGACCTGACCCCCAGCGCCACGCTGCCCGTGCCCGGGGCCGGAACCGTCACGGCCACCTTCCTCCCCGGCACGCCTTCGCCGACTGCAGGCACGGGTGTCATCGTCCCCTCCGCCACCAAGCCGGCCGGCGGCCAGCCTTCGGTGGCCGATAAAGCCGAATGGGTATCGCAAAGCCCGGCTGATAAGACACAGATCACCAAGGGCACGGATATCACGGTGAAGTTCGTGCTCAAGAACGTGGGCACCACCACCTGGACGCCCAAATACACCTTCCGCTATTACGCGGGCGATAAGATGGGCAGCCCCAACGACCTGAACCTGACGAAGGACGTGAAACCGAACGAGACGGTGGAAATCACCTTCTTGATGACTGCCCCCTCTACGAAGGGCACCACCAACACCATCTGGGTGATGACCAACGCCGACGGGATCAATTTCTACTCCGTCTATATGGAGCTCGAGATCGTCGACTGAGCCGGCAGGTGGAAGAACGGAAATGGCGCGCATTCACGCGCGCCATTTTGCTTTAAGCACCCCGCCCCAACGGGGCGGCCGGCCAGCCCGTTCAGCGAGATAAGCCGCTTGTCTCTTAAAAGACCGGCGGAGGATTTATAATGGAGCCGGACGAAATCCGGTTATCCAACATCATCCCATCCAGGCCTGTTCAAAATGGAGGTTCAACATGACACTCCCCCCATCCACCCTCAAATGGTGGCAGCGCGGCGTCGTTTACCAGATTTACCCGCGCAGCTTCAAAGATACCAACCACGACGGAGTCGGCGACTTGAACGGCATCATCGAGAAGCTCGACTACCTGAACGACGGCACCCCCAACTCGCTTGGCATAGACGCCATCTGGCTCAGCCCCTTCCAGCGCTCGCCGATGGCCGATTTCGGCTATGACGTCTCCGACTATTGCGATGTTGACCCGCTGTTCGGCACCCTGGCCGATTTCGACCGCCTGACGGCCGAGGCGCACCGGCGGGGAATCAAGATCATCATTGATTACGTCCCAAATCACACCTCCGACCAGCACCCCTGGTTCATCGAGTCCCGCTCCAGCCGCACCAACCCCAAGCGCGATTGGTACATCTGGCGCGACCCCAAGCCCGATGGCTCGCTGCCCAACAACTGGGGCAGCTTCTTTGGCGGCCCGGCCTGGACGTTCGACCCCGCCACCGGGCAGTATTACCTGCACCAGTTCGTCAAAGAGCAGCCCGAGCTCAACTGGCGCAACCCCGAGGTCGTCCAGGCCATGCTGGACGTGCTGCGCTTCTGGATGAAACGCGGCGTTGACGGCTTCCGCATGGATGTGATCGGGCTGATCATCAAGGATAAAGACCTGCGCGACAACCCGCTCAACCCCAACCCGCCCGCGAACCTCCCGCCCAACGACCTCTTCTCGCGGCTGCTGCAAGTCTATAACATGGACCAGGACGAGGTGCACGAGATGGTCAGGAGGATCCGCAGCACGCTGGACGAATTCGACGACCGGGTTGGGATCGGCGAGCTGTGGGGGCCGCTCGACCGCTGGGTGCGCTATTATGGCAAAAACGGCGAGGAGCTGCAACTGCCCTTTAACTTCAGGCTGATGCAGCAGCCGTGGAGCGCCCAGGCCATGCGCGCCAGCGTGGACGAACTGGAAGCGGCCCTGCCGCCCTTTGCCTGGCCGAATTACGTGCTGGGCAACCACGACCAGCCGCGCTTCGCCTCGCGCTTTGGCGGGCTGGCGCAGGCTCGCCTGGCCGGAATGATGCTCCTCACCCTGCGCGGCACGCCGACCGTCTATTATGGCGATGAAATCGGCCTGGAGAACGGCGTCATCCCGCCGGAAAAGATCGTCGATCCGCAGGGGAAGAACCTGGGCGCCGAGCGTTCGCGCGACGTCTGCCGGACGCCCATGCAGTGGGATTCCTCGCCCTTCGCCGGGTTCTCGGATGTGGAGCCCTGGCTGCCGGTCTCCGCCGATTATACTACGCGCAATGTTGCCGCCGAATCGACCGACCCCAACTCAATGCTCAGCTTCTACCGCAGGCTCTTCTGGCTGCGGAAAGGCTCGCCCGCGCTCTTCGGCGGAAGCTACCGGCCGGTGGATGCACCCGGCGACTGCTTTGTTTACTGGCGCGAGTCGGGCAGCGAAAGGAAACTGGTGGCGCTCAACTTTTCGGCAAAGCCGCTCAGGCTGCAGGCCGGTTTGAGCGGGAAGGCCCGCCTGGCGCTCTCCACGCACCCCGATGCGCCCGCCGGGGTAACGCTGGATGCCCTGGAACTGCGCCCATACGAAGGCGTGATCCTGGACGTGGAAGGGTGACGCGCTGAGAGAGACAGTCATTATCGAGCATCAGGAGTTGAAACGCAGGCTGGCGGGCTACCTGCGCGAACTCGGCTTCGAGCTGGTCGGATTTTGCCGCCCAGACCCGCCCGCGCACTTTGCCGCCTTCGAAGGCTGGGTCGGGCAGGGCCTGCACGCCGGGATGGTCTACCTGGCCTCCGAACGCAGCCTGGCCTGCCGGGCAGACCCCGCCTTGCTGTTGCCGGAAGTGAGAACGGTAGTCGTGGTGGGGCTGCGGTATGCAAACCCGGCGCATCCGCCCGAGCCGGAAGGCGATTCTCCGCACGGGCGGGTGGCGGCTTACGCCTGGGGCGCCGATTACCACGAGGTGATCGTCCCCCTGCTCGAACAGGCCGCCCGCCAAACCGCCGCCTGGCTGGGCAGACCCGCGGCCTGGCGGGCCTACACCGATACCGGCCCGATCCTCGAACGCGATTTCGCTTCAACCGCCGGGCTGGGATGGATCGGCAAGAACACCTGCCTGATCTCTCCCCGGCACGGCTCGTACTTTTTACTCGGCGAGCTGCTGTTAGACGTGGCGCTGGAGCCCGACCCACCCTTCACCAGCGACCAGTGCGGTTCGTGCCGGCGGTGCATCGAAGCCTGTCCAACGGCCTGCATCCGGCCGGACCGCACGCTCGAGGCCGGGCGCTGCATCTCTTACCTGACGATCGAACACAAAGGGGCCATCCCGCCGGAACTGCGCCCCCTGATGGGAGATTGGGTATTCGGATGCGACGTGTGCCAGCAGGTTTGCCCGTGGAACCTGCGCTTTGCCGGCCCCACGGGCAGCCCGGCGCTCTCGCCGCGGGCAAGGCAGGCGCAGCCGGGCTTGGTCGATGAACTCCGCCTCGACCCGGCGGCCTTCAACCGCAAGTTCAAAGGCGCGCCGCAGATGCGCGCCAAACGGCGCGGTTACCTGCGCAACGTGGCGGTGGCGCTGGGCAACAGCGGCGATGCGGGGGCGGTGCAGGCGCTCGCCGAATGCCTCATGGAAGATCTTGAGCCGCTGGTGCGCGCCCATGCAGCCTGGGCGCTGGGGCAGATCGGCACCCGCCCGGCGCTCGCGGCGTTGGAGAAAGCCCTCCGGTTGGAAAATTCACCGGATGTGATTGCAGAGATCCGCGCGGCGTTGGATGCGGGTTCACCCGGGCAGCCAGGCGGATAGTGGATATCTACTTCTGTAATTGAAGCCCTACCGCCGGGCGGGGTAATCGGTCACGGGATCGGCGAAGCAACTGAACGCCTGCGGACTCATGGAACCCACTGCGGGAGGGCGGCATCTTCGGCCACGGTGCGGAACTCACCGCTGCCCTGCGACCAGACCATCACCTTTGGCAGCCGGTCCGAGCCGCCCAGCTCCAGCGACTGGAAAGCCACCCGCCCGCCGTGCGGATCCCATTGGGCGGCCCCGGCGTTGACCAGCGGGTCGCCGGTCAGTTGCCGCCGCTCCGACCCATCGATGCGCATCAGCCAGAGCTGGCGGGCCGGGCTGCCCCCCACCTCGCGCGCCGGAACGACCAGCCACTCGCCGCCGGGGGCAAAGCTCACGGGGGCGTAATCCAATAAATCGGTTTCTGTGCCCAGGGCGGGGCCGCTATCGCCCGACCGGATGGAATACCGGTAGAGTTCCTCATAACCGGTGGATTCTGAGAGCGCGGGTTTGAGGTAATACAGGGTTTCACCATCCGGGGCCCACCTGCCGCTCATCCCCGCCTCGGAGGGCAGCAGCGTGGAATTGCCTGTTCCGAGGTCGAACACCCTCAGCCCTTGCGAGGAATCGTCGTAGAAAACGAGCCGGCGCCCGTCCGGTGAGAAGGCCGGCCCGGAGCCTGAGATGCCAGGGTTGGCCGTGAGGGCTTGCGTTTCACCGCTGGCAAGGTTCATCACCCAGATGCGAGGCAAGCCCGGTGAACTGCCCGCGGCCGCTCCGGCGGTTCGCCGGGCATAGGCCAGGCGGGCGCCGTCCGGCGAGTAGCCCGGGTTGATGCACCAATCCGCGCCGCACTCGAGGAGCGCCTGCGAGCGCCCGGCGCGGTCCACCAGCCACAGGCTGACGCCTCCCAGTTCGTTGAAGCGCGAATAAGCCAGGTGCTCGCCATCCGGCGCGACGGCGAAGTCGTACACCCTGCCGCCCGTGTCGGTGAGTCGGCGCGGCTGGCCGCCCCGGAGGTCGTCCAGCCAAAGCTCGGGCTGCCGGCTGGGCGCGAGATACGCCAGCCCGGCGGCGCGTTCACTTGGGGCCGATTCGGGCGAACCGCCCGCCGCCAACCGCCATGCCAGCCAGAGGCCCGCGAGCAGGCCCAACAGGCCAAGGGAAAGATAGAGCGCCAGTCGAACCGGCCTTGAAGAGAACCTCATAATTAAGGAAGAAGAAAGTGGTGGTGCCTTATGCCGCACCACCACTCATGATTAACCGGCCCGGACTGCCTTCAAGGGGCTCACGGGGTCGCCGTTGCCGTCGGCGGAACAGGCGTGAACGTCGGCCCGCCCGGCGTGACTGTGTTCGTCGGCGCGCGCGTCGGCGTGGGGGTGACGATGTTCACCGCGATGATCAGCTTTTGCCCGGCTGAAATGGCGTTTTCGTTCGTCAGTTTATTGAGCTGGACGATCGAAGCGACCGTCGAATTGAACCGTGCGGCGATGATCGCCAGCGTTTCGCCGGTTTTGACGATGTATTCGATCCTCTGCCCGCGCGGGAAGTCCGTCGGCAGCGGCGTCTCGGTGGGAAGCTGCTGCCCCTTGAGCGGGATCAAAATCTTATCGCCGGGGACGATCGGACAGGTGTTGCCGAAGTTATTCAAAGCCAGCAGCACCTCCAGCTCGACTTCATACTTCACGGCGATATCCCAGCAGGTGTCGTTCTCCTGAACGGTGTATTCGAACGGCCCGCTGGGCGTGGGCGTTTCGGTGATGGTCGGCGTGAGCGTTTCGGTGGGCGTGTTCGTGGGCGTTGCCGTGGGGGTTGTCGGCGTGGGGGTGAACGTACTGGTGGCAGTGGGCGTGGGCGATGCGAACAGACTGACCGCACCCTTCCCCGGCCCGACAAACCAGACCACCAGAATGATGATCCCTACAACCACCAGCAGCACCACCAACCCCCAAACGAGGAATGGCATCATATGCTGGCGCTTGCGGTAGGAATCGATCACGCTTTGTGGCGAATCTTTGCCTATCATTTTTTATCCTGTTGAGTAGTTTTGCCTGGTTGTGCCGCAGTCCGGTGAACTGCGGCCCGATTGGGCTCGGCTTGAGTCATTTTACTAGAGAATATTCGATTGTGCGAGTCTCTCGGTTTCTCGCTCATCTTGCAGGTATTGCTTCAAGAACCGGCCCGTATAGGATCTTTCGACCTCGCAGACCTCTTCTGGCGTCCCGACGGCAATCACCTCCCCGCCGCGGTCGCCGCCTTCAGGCCCAAGGTCGATCAGGTAATCGGCAATCTTGATGATATCGAGATTATGCTCGATGATCAAGACCGAATTTCCGGCATCAACCAACCGCTGCAGCACTTCGATGAGCTTGTGCACATCGGCGGCGTGGAGGCCGACCGACGGCTCATCGAGCACATACAGCGTCTTGCCGGTCGCCCGCCGCGAAAGCTCCTTGGCCAGCTTCACACGCTGCGCCTCCCCGCCTGAAAGCGTGGGGGCAGGCTGACCGATACGCACGTACCCCAGCCCGACGTCTTGCAGGGTGCGCAGCTTGTTGAGGATGGACGGGAAGGCCGCGAAGAGTTCCACCCCCGAATCCACGGTCGTATCGAGCACCTCGGCGATGTTGAGGCCTTTGAAGCGCACCTGCAGCGTCTCGCGGTTGAAGCGCGCGCCGTGGCAAACATCGCACGGCACGTAGATATCCGGCAGGAACTGCATTTCGATGCGCAATTGCCCCTGGCCCTGGCAGGCTTCGCAGCGCCCGCCGTGCACATTGAACGAGAAGCGCCCCGATTTATACCCGCGGATCTTGCTTTCGGGCATCTCGGCGAAGAGCGAGCGCACCTCGTCGAACACCCCCGTGTAGGTGCCGGGGTTCGAGCGCGGCGTGCGCCCGATGGGCGACTGGTCAATATTGATGATTTTGTCGATGTTCTCCAGGCCCTCGATGCGATCATACTCGCCCGGCTGGGTGTGCGCGCCGTGCAGCTCGCGCGCCAGGGCGCTGTAGAGGATATCCACCATCAACGTGGACTTACCCGAACCGGATACCCCCGTGATGCACACCAGCTTGCCCAGGGGAATCTCTACGCGCACATTTTTCAGGTTGTTGGCGCGCGCCCCCACCACGGTGAGGTGTTTGCCGTTGCCGGTGCGCCGTTTGGGCGGCATGGGCACCCTGGCGCGCCTGGAAAGATAAGCCCCCGTGAGCGACTCCGGGCTGGAGAGGATGTCTTTCAGCGTCCCTTCGGCCACCACTTTGCCGCCCTGTTCGCCCGCCCCCGGCCCCAGGTCGATGATCCCATCGGCCGATTGGATCGTCTCCTCGTCATGCTCGACGACCAGGACGGTGTTGCCCAGGTCGCGCATCTCTTTGAGCGTGTTGAGCAGGCGGGCGTTATCGCGCGGGTGCAGCCCAATGGACGGCTCATCGAGCACGTAGAGCACGCCCATCAGCCGCGACCCGATCTGCGTGGCCAGGCGGATGCGCTGCGCCTCGCCGCCGGAGAGCGACCCCGCCGAGCGGCCAAGCGTCAGATAGTCGAGCCCGACGTTGTTGAGGAAGCCCAACCGCTCGCGGATTTCTTTGAGAATGCGCTCGGCGATGGCCAGCTGGCGCGGGGTGAGCACATTGCCGCTGTAAAGCTCGTTCACCCAATCCAGCGTCTTCAAGACGGGCCAGCCGGTCACTTCGATGATGTTTGCGCCGTTGACCGTCACCGCCAGGGCCTCTTTGCGCAGGCGCGTGCCGTTGCAGGTGGGGCAAGGCCGGTCGGTCATGAATTCGGCCACCTTGTTGCGTAAATAGTCCGAGCCGGTGTCGCGGTAGCGGCGCATCAGGTTGGTGATCACCCCTTCGAATGGCGTGTTAAAGAACGATTCGCGCCCGTTCTTGCCCTCCATGCGCACCTGCACCTCTTCGGTTCCGGTGCCGTAGAGGATCTTTTCCATCTTCTCAGCCGGGATCTCGCGCACGGGCTTATCCAGGTCAATGTGGTACTGCCTGGCCACCGCTTCGATCATCTGCCAGTAATAGCCGCCCTGCGCAGGCGTGCTGGCCCAATCCAGCGCAGCGATGGCGCCTTCGTTGAGCGAGCGCTCGTCATCGGGGATCAGCAGGTTGGGGTCGATCTCCAGGCGGCTGCCCAGGCCCTGGCAATCGGGGCAGGCGCCGTGAGGCGTGTTAAAAGAAAAGGTGCGCGGCTCGATCTCCGGCAGGCTTACCCCGTGCTCCGGGCAGGCGAAGTGCTCGGAGAAGAACAGGTCTTGCGGCGGGTCGGTCGAGAGGTTCTGCAGGGTCAGGTAACCCTCGCCTACCTTGAGGGCCGTCTCGACCGAATCGGTCAGGCGCGAGCTGAAGGTCTGCGCATCGCTTCCCGCGCCCGCCCCCGGCAAGACGATGCGGTCAACCACGGCCTCGATGGTGTGAATCTTATAACGGTCGAGGGTGATTTCTTCGTCCAGGTTGTGCACCGTGCCATCCACCCGCACGCGCACAAAGCCCGCTTTGCGGATTTCATCGAAGACGGCCTGGTAGGTGCCCTTGCGCCCGCGGATGACCGGCGCGAGCACCAGCAGGCGGCTTCCGGGCTCCATGCGCAGGATGGCATCGACAATCTCCTGCGCCGATTGCCGCGCCACCTCGCGCCCGCAGACGGGGCAGTGCGGAATGCCCACGCGTGCGAAGAGCAGGCGCAGGTAATCGTAAATCTCGGTCACCGTGCCCACCGTCGAACGCGGGTTGTGCGAGGTGGCCTTCTGGTCAATCGAGACCGCCGGCGAAAGCCCCTCGATGGCGTCCACGTCGGGCTTGTCCATTTGCCCCAGGAACTGCCGCGCGTAGGCCGAGAGCGACTCGACATAGCGCCGCTGGCCCTCGGCGAAGATCGTATCGAACGCCAGCGAGGACTTCCCCGAACCGGAAAGACCGGTGATCACCACTAATTTATCGCGCGGGATCTCAACCGTGATATTCTTCAGGTTGTGCTCACGGGCGCCAACCACACGGATCACATTTTGCGTCATACCGCCCAACCTCCAACACAGCCCTGCGGGCTGAACAGGCTAATGGAAAGCGTAATCATGTATTATAACAGAGATGAAAAGAATTTATGTTCTAGATTATGTGGAGGTTTCGTTCGGAATCTCACCACGCAGCCTGCCGCCACAAAAATTAGATTAGAATTATCCATAATTGGCAGACCTGTCAGGCATGGAAAGCCAATCCGCTCCGCTTTGGCTCATGGAGAAAGTATGGATACCGACCAGAATCAACCCGCGACGATCGACGAGTATATCGCAGAATGCAGCCCTGAAGTCCAGGCCATTCTGCAGCAAATCAGGGCCGTCATCCGTCAAAGCGCGCCCGGCGCCCAGGAAGCGATGAAATACCGGCTGCCGACCTTCACCTTGATGGGCAGAAACCTGGTGCACTTTGGCGCATTCAAGAACCACATCGGCTTCTACCCCACCCCCAGCGGCACAGCGAAGTTCAAGGAGGAGCTTTCTGCTTACCAGGGAGCGAAAGGGTCGGTGAGGTTCCCGCTCAGCAAGCCCATCCCGTATGATCTGATCGCCCAGATCGTCGCCTTCCGGGTAACCGAAACCCTCGCAGAAGCGGCTGCCCGCAAGAAGAAAAAGAGCGGCCCGGCCTGAAGGCGCAAATACCTGGCGATTAACCTGGTGAAGCGCTCAGCAGCCCATCGATGAGGCGCACCAGCTTCTCACGCTCCCCAGGGATGTTCTCCCAAAGGCGCGCCGCCGCCACCGGCAGCAGCCAGGCTTCCAGCTCCGCATCGTTGAAGCCAAGCCTGGCCCGGATGGCGCGGTGGTAACTCCACCTGGCCAGGCGCACGAAGCGCATCATCAAGGCGTTGCCGGGGCGATCTTCGGGCGGCTCGCCCACGCGGAACATCAGGCTGCTGCGCGCCACGTCCGCAAGCGGCGCACCGCTGCGCGCGTTCATCCAATCCAGAATCACCCAGCCGCGCCGGCTGAGCATGAGGTTATCGGGGTGAAAGTCCATGTGGCACAGGCGGTCGCCCTCCGGCAGAGCGGCCAGCGCCGCCAGGATGCGCCCGCCGCGCTCTTCGCCCAGGCCGTTCTCGATCACCCTGCGGATGGTCCACTCGAGGCTGGCCTTGTTCGAGCGCAGGCCGGTTCCCGGCGCCTTCAGGTAGGTGGATTGCACCCTGGCCATCATGCGGGTGATCTCGTAAAAGCGCCAGGGCTGCGTGCGCATAATCCACAGCGCCGTCTGTCCATCCACGCGCTCGAAGAGGATGCCCCGGCGGCCTTCGTGGACGATGATCTCATACGGCTCCGGCACGGGCGCCCCGCCCTCAAAAGCCAGCCGCGAGGCCAGGAACTCCTGTTCCGCCCAGGCCGGTTCGGTCCAATCCATAAAGAGCTTGAGCACCTTGCCGTCGCCCCAGGCAATGATCTCCGCCGTGCGTCCTCTGCCGATGACATCGTTCATACGCCGTTCGCCTCACCCCGTTCAGATTTTCACGAATAGCTTATAATACATCCATCTATCCATTCCGAGGTGAAAACATGCAGTACCGTCCATTTGGCCGGCTGGATTGGCAGGTCTCGGCGCTCGGCTTTGGCGCGATGCGCCTGCCCACGCGCACGCGCGAGTTTGGCTCGGCAATCGCCGAAAAAGAAGCTGCCCGCCTGATCTACCGCGCCATCGAAGGCGGTGTCAATTACATCGACACGGCCTACGGCTACCATCGCCAGAAGAGCGAACCCTTCCTGGGCCGCACGCTGAAGGGCGGCTGGCGCGAGAAAGTACGCCTGGCGACGAAAATGCCCCACTGGCTGATGTCTGGCCCGGAAGATTTCGACCGCATCTTCGCCGAGCAGCTCGAACGCCTGCAGACCGAGTATGTCGATTTTTACCTGCTTCACGGGCTGGATAAGCGCTCCTGGGAGAAGGTCAAGTCTTGGGATGTCTTTTCCTGGGCCGAGAAGCGCATCGCCGAAGGGCGCATCCGCCACCTGGGCTTTTCCTTCCACGACGATTTCGAGACCTTCAAAAACATCGTGGACGGTTACGATTGGGCCTTCTGCCAGATTCAATATAACTACATGGATATCGAGGAGCAGGCCGGTACGCGCGGGCTGCAATATGCCGCCGCAAAGGGCCTTGGCGTGGTGGTGATGGAACCCCTGCTGGGCGGCAGGCTGGCCGTCAGGCAGGAGGCGGTGCAAAGAATATGGGATAAATCGCCCATCCGCCGCCGACGGGTGGAATGGGCCCTGCAATGGCTGTGGAGCCAGCCGGAGGTTTCGGTGGTGCTCAGCGGTATGAGCCGCATGCGCCAGGTGGAAGAAAACCTGCAATACGCCGATGCTTCTCGCCCTGGCCTGCTCACCCCGCCGGAGCTGGCGGTGGTGGACCGTGTGCGCGAGGCTTACCGGAAGCTGTGCCTGGTCTCCTGCACCGGCTGCAATTACTGCCAGCCCTGCCCGAACGGCCTGAACATCCCGCTCATGTTCGAGCTTTACAACGCCGGGCATATGTACGATGTGCTCAAGCACGTCCGCGATATGTACAACCACTGGGTGGAGCCAGGCAAGCGCGCCGAGAACTGCCTGAAATGCCAGGAGTGCGAGAGCAAATGCCCGCAGCACCTGCCGATCTCCGACCTGCTCGAACAGGTCTCGCTGGTGTTCGACCAGGGCAAATCGTACGAAGAAGCCCTGGCCTAGGCGGGCAGCATGTTCGTCTTCCTTTCCAAGTTCCTGCCACCGCTGCTCTACCCGCTCGGCCTGGCGATCATCTTGCTGGCCTTCGCGCTGGTCTTCCACAAACGCGCCGGGCTGCGCAACACCGCGCTGATCCTCTCGCTGCTGGTCTTGTTGGCAGCATCCAACGGCTGGGTGGCCCTTGGGCTGGCGCGCTCGCTGGAATGGCGCTACCTGCCGCAGGGCGAGGTACCATCGGCCCCGGCGATCGTGCTCCTCGGCGGCGGCACCGATGCGGCTATTCCCCCGCGGCCGATGGTCGAGTTGAACGGCGCCGGCGACCGCATCCTCTACGCCGCGCAGCTCTACCGCCAGGGGAAGGCTCCGCTCATCCTCGCCAGCGGCGGGAACATCACCTGGCTGGGAACACGCCCATCCACGCCCGCCGACGAGATGACGACCATCCTGGAGATGCTGGGCGTGCCCGCGGAGGCGATCCTCCAGCAGCCCAATTCGCAGAACACCTACGAAGACGCCTTTTACTGCGCGCAGATCCTGAAGGAACGCGGCATCACGCAGGTCATCCTTGTCACCTCGGCGCTGCATATGCCGCGCTCGGTGGCGCTCTTCGAGAAACAGGGCATCCAGGTCATCCCGGCGCCTGCCGATTTTTCCGTCACCCAGGAAAGCTGGTCCAAATACACCGATGCCGGCCTGGCAGGCCAGCTGGTGAACCTTCTGCCCAGCACCAGCAACCTGAGCCTGACGACCAATGCCCTGAAGGAATATCTCGGCATGCTGGCCTACCGCCTACGCGGCTGGCTGTGAGCGGCAGGCTTTGCGCGGGCAGGGCGGGGATAGAATCACAAGAACGTCGCAGATAACGCGCTCCAGCAACCTTTCGAAGGGTCAGCCTGTATAATGTATGCAGGCTGACCTTTAATATTCGTAAGGCTGCCTGTCAGTAGCCTGGATGAAAGAGCTTGATTGTACGGGGGATGCGGAATGAAAACCAGGTTGCTCATCTCCGCCTGCATCAGCACGGTGGTTCTCGTGCTCGTTCTTCTGGGAGGGAACTGGGCGGCGGCCTCCGCGCAATTTACCATCCCGACCGCCCAACCTCGCCGGCCGGAATCCACGCCGAAACCATCTTCTCCGCTTGGCGAAAGCGAGTGCCTTTCGGGGACGCTTGGCAAGGCGAAACCTCTGCACCTGTTCTTCTTTTTCTCTCGCGCGAGCGCCAGCCCGGCGCGCTGGGGCGGGGTGATCAACCCCAAGGGTTCGGCCTGCCAGGCAGCGAAGGAACGGTTCTGCCGGGTGCCGGTCAACTACCTGCCGCAGCGCGAGCAGCTCAACTTTTACCGCCAGGGAGCCGAATTGCGCCAGTACCGGAGCGGTGTGATCGACTCCTCCGATTCGTGCGCCCCCAAGCAGCTATACTTCGACCTCACCGCCTACGAACGCAGGGTGTTCGATACGGAACCGGAGAAAATCACCATTTTCACCTACGACCCGCTCGACCATGCCTGGGAACCCTGCCCCGATTTGTCATTCGATGAAAAGCAGGGCGACCACGGCCGCCTGAGCTGCAACACCAGCGGGTGGGGCTACTTTGCCCTCGCCTGGGAGGCGAAGAAATGACATGCGCTTTGGAACGCCGCCCGGAAACCACAACGAGTCTTCAACGTTGAGAACGGTAAACACCTTTCCGCGCTTATTGACTTTGCCCCGCGGTGCACTATAATGAATGTACAGGGGTTCATGAGGTAGATTTCCTTAACTTTACGGACAATTGAATATTTTACGGTATGTGATGTGGTGCCTGACCGGATGGTTGTTTAGACTGGTTGTGCATCTGATGAAGTATCGCGAGCCGGATTGCAGGGTGGAAAGTGAACCGAGAGGAGGATTCCCTCGGAATTGATGCTTTAAGGATTCGACCGCACATCGCCATTATTCCAGACAGGACCAGCGCCCGCCCAAATGCGCGAGAAGCTCTGCCGGGGCTGTGTTCCCTGAATGACCTGGATATTCCGCCAGCCTTAGTGTTCCTTCGCCGTCGAAACCCACCTGGGGGTGTGAATGAATGGGTTTGTAATCGAGCAAGAACTTGATTTCAAGCACGAGACGATCCTACACATACTCCGTGAGAAAGCACGCACTCAACCGGATCAGACGATCTACACCTTCTTGCCAGACGGGCAGGAAGCCGGCCCTACCCTCGATTACCGTGCACTGGATGATCAATCCAGGCGCATTGCCGCTCATCTTGAGGCCCTGCAAACCCGCGGGCAGCGAGCCATCCTGCTTTACCCGCCCGGCCTCGATCTGATCCCGGCTTTCTTCGGCTGCCTCTATTCCGGGGTGACGGCCATCCCCGGTTACCTGCCCGACCCCGCCCACCTGGAGCAGGGCCTCCTTCGGCTGCAAGGCGTCCTGGCCGATGGGCAGGTCAGCGTGGCTCTGACAACCTCCCCCGTGGTGAAGCTGCTGCGCAGCCTGGCGCCGCAAGCCGTGGAAGCGGCCCCATTGAAGTGGGTCATAACCGACACCCTGCCGGGGGATGAGCCTTCCGGGTGGGAAAGCCCTCTCCCCAAGCCGGGCGACCTGGCTTACCTGCAATACACCTCCGGATCGACGCGCAACCCTCGCGGCGTGATGCTGACGCACGCCAACTTGATTCATAACACGCTCGGCATCAGCCGGAAGTTCGCGCTCAGCGAAGAAGATACGGCGGTCATCTGGCTTCCGGCCCAGCATAACATGGGGCTTATCGGGGGCATCCTGCAGCCCTTCTTCAGCGGCGTGCGCTGCATTCTGATGCCGCCGCAGGTCTTCCTGCAAAACCCGCTGCTCTGGCTCAAGGCCATTTCGCGCTTCAAAGCCACCGTCAGCGGCGGGCCGAACTTCGCCTACGACCTGTGCGTCCACCGCATCCCCGCCGAAGCGCGGCACGGCCTGGATTTGAGCTCCTGGGACCTGGCCTTCAACGGCGCAGAGCCGGTGCGCGCAGAAACGATCGAGGCGTTCAGCGCGGCTTATGCTCCATTCGGCTTCAAAAAGCAGGCTTTCTTCCCGTGCTACGGCCTGGCAGAGGCCACTCTGCTGGCTTCGGGCGGCGAGCGCCGGGCAGGCCCGGTGATTTTCCACGTTGAAAAGGCACCCCTGCTGGAAAAGAAGCTGGTGCTGCAGCCTCAGCCCAGCCCAAGGACGAAACCCGTGGTCGGCTGTGGAACCTCGCTGCCCGGCCAGCAGGCGCTGATCGTTGACCCGGAGACTTGCGTTCCCGCCGCGCCGGGGCAGGCGGGTGAGTTGTGGCTCTCCGGCCCGAGCATCGCAAACGGCTACTGGAACCACCCCCAGGAAACGGCCGAAACCTTCCAGGGTTACCTCGCCCCCTCACAGGCCGGGCCGTACCTGCGCACCGGCGACCTGGCCTGCACGGTGGGCGGCGAAGTCCTCATCGTCGGCCGCATCAAAGACTTGATTATCATCCGCGGGCGCAACCACTACCCGCAAGATATCGAAAAGACCGTCGAGAGCTGCCACCCGGCGTTGATCCCTGGCGGCGGGGCGGCGTTTTCGGTGGATATGGCCGGTGAGGAACAACTGGTGATCGTCCAGGAGGTTGACCCGCGCGCCCGACCGGATTTCGCCGCCGTGTGCAGCTCGATCCGCCAGGCCGTTTCATTGCACCACGACCTCGCGGCGAGCAAGATCGTCCTCGTCGAGCCGTTCAGCATCCCCAAGACGGTCTCCGGCAAGGTGCCGCGCCAGGCCTGCCGGAAGCTCTTCCTGGAAGGCGGGCTCAAGACGCTTCACACCAGCACGATCAAACCTGTGCCCTCCGGCGCCGACCTCACAGCCGCTGCGAAACCCGCCCGCGAAGGCAGCCTGCTCCACGATGCGCTGCTGGCCTTGGGACCCGAAAAAGGGCAGAGTCTGCTTCTCTCTCACCTGGCCGGGCGCATTGCCGGGTTGTTGAACATTGCCCCCGCGCAAGTGGAGCCGGGCGCGCCGTTGACCGACCTTGGGCTGGATTCGATCTCCTCGGTAGAGCTGGCCGAGGCTGTGGAATCGGCGCTGGGTGTGCGCATATCGCTGGAGAGCATCTACAAGGGCGCCACCTTGCAGGACCTGGCCGCTCAAATCCTCGCCGGGCTGGGCGGCGCGGGTGCGCCCCCGGCCCCAGGCGCCGAACCCCCGGAGGAAACGCGCGAATACCCCCTCACCCACGGCCAGAGGGCGCTCTGGTTCGTTCAGCAGCTGACGCCCGAGAGCGCGGCGCACAACATCGTCTATGGGGCCGTGCTGCACCCCGAAACCGACCTGCAAGCCCTGCGCGGGGCATTTGGGCAGGTTGTGGAACGGCACGCCACCTTGCGCTCCACCTTCCACGAGAAGGACGGGCAGGTGATCCAGCGCGTCCACCCCCACGGCGAAGTGCCTTACGAACTCGTCGAGGCCTCGGCCTGGAGCCCCGCCGAACTGGATGAGCGCATCGCCGCCGAAGTGTTCCGGCCGTTCAACCTGCAAACCGGGCCGCTCATCCGCGTCACCCTGTTCCGCCAGAGCGCGGAGCGCACCATCATCATCCTTGCGCTGCATCACATTGTCACCGATCTGTGGTCGATGGCGGTTTTCCTGCATGAACTCGGCCTGTTCTATGCCGCCGAGTTGAGCGGTTCGCCTGCCGAGATCAAGCCCATGCCCTGCCAGTACGCCGACCACGTGCAGTGGGAAGCCGAAATGCTCGCCGGGCCGGATGGCGAGGCGCATTGGGCTTACTGGAAGGAAAGGCTCTCGGGCGACCTGCCCGTGCTCAACCTGCCCACCGACCACCCCCGCCCGGCCGTGTTGAGCGCCCGCGCCGCCGCCCACACCTTCTGCCTGGGGGTCGAAAGGACCGCCGCGCTCAAAAAGCTCTCCCAGGGCCTGGGCGCCAACCTCTTTGCGAGCGTTCTGGCAGCTTTTTATGCGCTGCTGGCGCGCTACACCGGCCAGGAGGACCTGCTCATCGGCACCCCCAAAGCCTGCCGGAACCGCAGCAACGCAGGGGTGATCGGGTACTTCATCAACCCGGTCGTCATTCGCGCCGATTTGAGCGCCAAACCCACCTACGCCGGGTTCCTGGCGCAGGTTCACAAGAACGTGCAGGCCGATTTCCAGCACGATGCCTACCCCTTCCCGCTGCTGGTGGAGCGCCTGCGCCCGAAACGGGAATTGAGCGTCGGCTCGCTCTTCCAGGTCTTCTATTCCTGGCAGAAAACCAACCGCCTGGTCGACAGCCGCGGCATCACCGCATTTGCGCTTGGAGAAGAAAACATCCAGGTGGATTTAAACGGGCTGCGGATTGAATCCTACCCGCTCAAAGACCGCGTCACACCCACCGACCTGGCGCTGCTGGTGGCCGAGAGCGATGACGACTTGAAAATGACCTTCGAATACAACGTCGATCTCTTCGAGCGCGCCACCATCGAGCGCATGAGCGGCCACCTGCTCACCATCCTCGAGGCGGTTTTAGCCGACCCCAACCAGCCGGTTGCCAGCCTGCCCATCCTCACCGCAGAAGAAACGCGCCAGCTGCTAGAGGAGTGGAACCGGCCTGCAGACGACTTGCCGGAGGATCAAGGCGCTTTGATCCACGAGATGATCCTCACCGCGGCGCGGGAACAGCCCGAATCAACCGCCCTGGTGCAGGGCGAAAGGCGGCTCACCTACCGCGAGCTTTGCGAGCGCAGCCTCGCCCTGGCGGCCTGCCTGCGCGCCTCGGGCGTCGGGCCGGAGGTGGTGGTGGGCGTCAGCCTGGAGCGCTCGCCCGAAATGGTGACCGGCCTGCTTGGCATCCTGATGGCCGGCGGGGCGTTCCTGCCGCTTGACCCGGACTTCCCCGCCGAGCGCCTGGGGTATATGGTCGCCGACGCCGGGGTGCGGATGATCCTGACCCAGGCGAAGCTCGCCGGCCGCCTGCATGAGCAGCCGGTGCAGCTCCTCTGCCTGGATAGCGACTGGCCTGCTATCGAGGCGGCGGCGCAGCGCTCCGGCGCGGCAGCGGGGGCGCAGCCGGAGGTCAGGCCGGAAAACCTGGCTTACCTGATGTACACCTCCGGTTCGACCGGCAAACCCAAGGGCGTGCTCATCCCGCACGGGGCCATCGCAAGCCATTGCCGCTTCATGAGCCGCTACTACGAACTCACCCGCCAAGACCGCATCCTCCAGTTTGCCTCGCTGAACTTCGATGCTTCGCTGGAACAGATCTTCACCTGCTTGATCTCAGGGGCCGCCCTGTGCCTTCGCGACGCCGACCTGTGGAACCCGGCGGAATTTTCCGAGAAAATCGACCGGCTCGGGCTGACGGTCGTCAACGTTCCGCCCGCCTACTGGCAGCAATGGGTGCAGGCCGGTTCTCGCCTGCCCGAAGCTCCGGCCAATTCGCGCCTGAGGCTGGTCATCATCGGCGGCGACGTGCTCGACCCGGATATCCTGCGCCTGTGGGAACGCTCGCCGTATGCCTCAGCGCGGTTGATCAACGCCTACGGGCCTACCGAAACGACCATCACAGCCACAGCCTATGACGTTCCGCGCGGCGGAGGCGCCGGTATGTGGCGCGTGCCGATCGGCCGCCCTCTCGCCGGGCGGACGGCGTATATCCTCGACCCGCTTCTCCAGCCCCAGCCGGTGGGCATTCCGGGTGAACTTCACATCGGCGGGAACTGCCTGGCGCGCGGCTATCTCAACCAGCCCGAGTTAACCCGCGCGAAATTCATCGCCGACCCATTTACGCCGCACCCGGGCGCGCGCCTGTATAAGACCGGCGACCTGGCGCATTACCTCCCAGACGGCAACATCGTCTTTGACGGGCGCATCGACAGGCAAATCAAAGTCCGCGGAATTCGCATCGAACCCGGCGAAGTCGAAGCCCTCCTCCGCCAGCACCCTGCGGTGGAAGACGGCATTGTCTTCGTGGACGAAGCCGAGACCGGCCCTCAACTGGCGGCCTGCCTGGTTCTGCGCCAGGGCCAGAACCTGGATGCGGCCCAGCTGCATGACTTCCTGTCGCGCCAGCTTCCCTCCTACATGGTGCCTGGGGCCATCTTTACCCGAAGTTCGCTGCCGCTCACCCCGGGCGGGAAGCTCGACCGCCAGGAGATTGCCCGGTCTTCGCGCTTGCAGCTTTCCAGCCGGCCCGACGGGTATGCAGCCCCGCGCAACGAACTGGAGAGCGACCTCGCAAAGCTCTGGGCCGAGGTTTTACACGTGGACCGGGTGGGCATTTACGATGACTTCTTCGCGCTCGGTGGCCATTCGCTGCTGGCAACCCGGCTCATCGCGCGAATCGAAGAGCAGTACCAGGTCGAATTACCCCTGCGCCGGCTGTTCGAAACGCCGACCGTCGCAGGATTGGCGCTTGCCATCACCCAGGCCATGGCCGAGGGCCTGGATGAGCAGGCGCTGGAAGCTTTACTGGACGAAATCGAAAGCGAAACAATTGTAAAGGAGGATGGAGGACCAGACCCGGGAGCGCGTTAGGTTTTTCAGGCTTGGGGGCCGAGAATGGATTTAACTGAAAGGCGTATAGCGAACCTTTCTCCAGAGAAGGTCGCGCTGCTGGCCAGGCGTTTGCGAGAGCAGCGCCAGGCAGATGACCGGCTGGAGAAGATCCCACCCCGTGAGGACCAGGAGCGGGCGCGTTTGTCGTTCGCTCAACGGCGCCTCTGGTTCCTTGACCAGCTCGATCCGGGCAATCCGGTTTATAACATCCCTGCGGTTGTGCGCTTCGAAGGCGCGCTGGATGTGCCCGCCCTGGAAGCCGGGCTTGGCAAGATCATCAACCGGCACGCCGTGCTGCGCACGCGCTTCGTCTCCACGCCCGCCGAACCGCTGCAGGTCATCGATCCGCCGGCCGGCTTTACGCTGCCGGTGGTGGACCTGTCACCCCTCTCTCCGGCAGAGCGCGAGGAGCAAAAACGCGGGCACATCGAAGCCGAGGCCAATTTCCACTTCGACCTGGCGGCCGGTCCGCTGATCCGTGCCGTGCTGCTCAAATGCTCGCCTTGCGAGCACCTCCTGCTGTTGACTCTCCATCACATCGTCTCTGACGGCTGGTCGATGGGCGTTTTCGTGCATGAGTTAGCGGCCTGCTACGAGGCGCATCACGCGGGTACGGAACCCGGCCTGCCCGATTTACCGGTTCAATACGCCGACTACGCCGAATGGCAATACAGCCCGGGGCAGGCCGCCCGGCTGGAAGGGGAGCTCGAGCACTGGCTCGCCAGGCTCGAGGGCGCCGCTTTCCATCTGGAACTGCCGGCCGACCTTCCCCGCCCGGCGCAGCCACGCCATCGCGGCGGTCACCTGGAAGTGCAGGTCTCGCCTGCGGAGACTGCTCGTGTGCGCGAACTGTGCCGGCGCGAAGGCGTCACGCCCTACATGCTGCTGCTGGCGGCCTTCCAGCTTTTCTTGCACAAATACAGCGGCCAGGCCGATCTGTGCGTGGGCACGCCGGTTGCCAACCGCAATGCGCCCGGGTTGGACGGGTTGATCGGCATGTTCGTGAATACCGTCGTCCTGCGCAGCCGCCTGGATGACAACCCGCCGTTCATCGAATACCTCAAGGCCGTGCGGGAGGAATGCCTCGACGCCTATGCGCATTCAGAGACGCCCTTCGAGCTGCTCGTCGAGCGTTTGCACCTCGACCGCGATCTGAGCGTCAACCCCGTCTTCCAGGCCATGTTCGCCTTCCAAGAAGACCCGATGAACCTCTTGCGGCTGCCCGGGCTGCAAATCTCGCAGGTGGAAAACGAAACGGGCACGGCCAAGTTCGATCTGCTGCTCGTCCTCAACTACCGCGGTGATGCGCTCCATGGCTATTTCGAATATGATGCCGATCTCTTCCTGCCAGACACCGTGCGCCGCATGCGTGCGCACTTCGCCACGCTGCTCGCGAATATTCTGGATCACCCGCAAGACCGTGTCGGCGACCTATCGCTGTTGAGCCCTGAAGAACGGGAAAAAATCCTGGTCGAGTGGAATGCCACCGGCTCGCCCTTCCCCCGCGATCTGTGCGTACACCAGCTGGTCGAACTCCGCGCGGCCCAGGCCCCTTCTGCCCTGGCGGCTTCGTGCAAGGGCGAGGAACTCACCTACCCTGAGCTTAACCGCCGCGCCAACCGGCTGGCGCATCACCTGTTGAAACTCGGCGCCGGGCCGGGCAGGCTGGTGGGCCTGCTGGCCGAGCGCTCGCTGGGTTTGATCACCGCCGCGCTCGCCATCCTCAAAACCGGCGCGGCTTATCAGCCGCTCGACCCAACCTACCCGCCGGAGCGCCTGGCCTTCATGCTGGCCGATTCCGGCGCGGCTGCCCTGGTCACCCAGGCGAGCGTCCTCACGCCCCAGGTCGCCGCAGCTCTCCCGGCCGGTCTGAGCGTAGTCAGGCTGGACGCCGATTGGCCCGCCATTGCTGCCGAACCGGATGACAACCCTGCCAACCAGGCAACCATCCGCGACCTGGCTTATGTGATCTACACCTCCGGCTCGACAGGCCGCCCCAAGGGCGTGCCCATCCGTCACGAGTCGCTCCTCAACCTGGTCTTCTGGACTCAGCGTGCCTTTGGCGTCTCGGCGGCAGACCGGGCCACGCAGCTGGCCGGGCAGGGGTTCGATGCCTCGGTGTGGGAAATCTGGCCCTACCTGGCAGCGGGCGCAAGCGTCTTCGTGCCGGATGAAGAAACCCGTTCTTCCCCGCTTCAGCTCCGCGATTGGCTGGTGCGCGAAGGCATCACGATCAGTTTCCTGCCCACCCCTATGGCGGAAACGATGCTCACCCTCGATTGGCCGCCCGAGACGCGCCTGCGTTACATCCTGACGGGCGGCGACCGGCTGCACATCTACCCGCCGCCCGGCCTGCCCTTTGAACTGGTCAACAACTACGGCCCGACCGAATCCACCGTCGTCACGACTGCAGGCATCGTGCCGCCGAGCGCGCAGGCCCCCGCCCAGCCGCCCTCGATCGGCAAGCCGGTTGCCAACACGCGCGTGTATGTGCTCGACCGCCACCAGCAGCCCGTCCCAGCCGGGGTGCCCGGCGAGTTGTACATTGCCGGGGTCGGCCTGGCAGGCGGGTATCTCCAGCGGCCGGAACTCAGCGCGGAACGCTTCATCAAAGACCCGTTCGACCCCGCCCCCACCGCCTTGATGTACCGCTCGGGCGACCTGGTGCGCTGGCTGCCGGACGGCAGCATCGAGTTCCTCGGGCGGATCGATTTCCAGGTGAAGCTGCGCGGCTTCCGCGTGGAACTGGGGGAGATCGAGACGGTGCTCGTCA
Source organism: Anaerolinea sp. (assembly GCA_029975055.1). Taxonomy (GTDB): domain Bacteria; phylum Chloroflexota; class Anaerolineae; order Anaerolineales; family Anaerolineaceae; genus Anaerolinea. The sequence continues at coordinate 1,814 of JARKPU010000061.1, read as the reverse complement.
CGCACCCGGCCGTCAGGCAGGCCGCGGTGCTGCTCGAAGGCGCGCAGGGTGCCGATCAAAAGCTTACCGCTTATCTTGTCTTGAACGACCCCTCCAACCCGCCCGGCTTCATTGATCTGCAGGATTTCCTCAAAGTCAGCCTGCCGGAATATATGCTCCCGGCAGCCTTTGTGCTGCTGGAAGATATGCCCCTCACCCCAAATACCAAGGTGGACCGCAAAGCCCTGGCATCCGCCCGGCGCATCGGCCTGCTCGCCCCCGGCACCGGTCAGGAAGCCCCGGCCACGCCCCTGGAAGAGCTGATGGCTGAAACCTGGGCGCAGGTGCTTGGGGTGCAAACCGTCGGCCGCACAGACAACTTCTTTGCCATCGGCGGTCATTCGCTGCTGGCCACCCGTCTTGTGATGCACGTGCGCTCCCTCTTTGGCGTGGATATCCCCATCCGCAGCCTGTTCGAGGCTCCCACGCTGAGCGCGTTCACCCGTGCGGTCGAGGCTGCCATGCAATCCGGCCAAAAGCGGGTCAAACCTCCCATCCGGCGGGTAGAAGACCGGGCGCGCCTGCCGCTTTCCTTTGCGCAACAGCGCCTGTGGTTCCTGTACCATTACGAGCCTGAAAACCCATCCTACAACCTCTTTATGGCGCTGCGTATGCGCGGCGAGCTCGATGTGGAAACCTTCAGAGCAGCACTGCAGATGGTCGCCTTGCGGCACGAATCCCTGCACACCGCCTTCCAGTCGCAAGAGGGCGCGGCCATCCAGGTGATTCTTCCCGAGGTGCGCATCCCGCTGGAGGTTATTGACCTCTCCGGTGACCACGAAGCCGAGCGCCAGGCCAAACTGACCCGGCTGTTGGAAGCCGAAGCCGCCCGGCCCTTCGACCTTGCGGCCGCCCCGCTCATGCGCGTCACGCTTATGCGCATGGGGCCGACCGAGACGATCGCCGCCTTCAGCATGCACCACATTATCTCCGACGGCTGGTCGAACAACATCCTCATCCACGACCTCCAGGCCTGCTACACGAGCCTGGTCGAGGGAAAACCTCCCGCCCTGCCCGAACTGCCCGTCCAGTATGCCGATTACGCCGTCTGGCAGCGCGAATGGCTGCAAGGGCCTGTCCTCGAAGCAGAAGCGGAGTACTGGAAAGCCCAACTCGCCGACTGCCCGCCCTACCTCGACCTGCCCACCGACCGCCCCCGCCCCCCCGTGCAGACCTCAAGCGGCGGGAATTACCGCTTTGAGTTCGACCCCGAGCTTACCCGTTCGCTGCGAGATTTCGCCCGGCAGGAAGGCGTCACCCCCTTTATGCTGCTTCTGGCGGCGTTCGAGTTGCTGCTCTTCCGGTACACCGGGCAGGAGGACTTCTGCATCGGCACCCCCGTGGCCAACCGCGGGCTGCCTGAAGTGGAAAACGTGGTGGGCTTCTTCGTCAACACGCTGGCCTTGCGCGCCAACCTGCATGGGGCGCCGACCTTCAGGGAATTGTTGAAGAGAGTCCGCGAGACCTGCCTCGGAGCCTATGCCCACCAGGAAATGCCGTTCGAGAAGTTGATCGACCTGCTGCAGATCGAACGTGACCTGAGCCGCAACCCTCTCTTCCAGGTGATGCTGGTGGTGCAGAGCGGCCCCTCCGCCTCCCTCGCGCTGCCCGGCCTCTCCCTCCAGCCCCTCGACGTTGACACCCGCCTGGCCATGTTCGACCTCTCCCTCATCTGCCACGACGCTCCCCCCGCTCTCTCCGCCGCCTTCGAGTTCAACACCGATCTCTTCCACTCTGCCTCCATCGCCCAGCTCGCCCGCCACTTCTCCGCCCTC
>JARKPU010000047.1 GCA_029975055.1 Anaerolinea sp. | reverse complement strand
CACCCTACAGAACCTCCCGTAGGGTGCGGTCGATTGTATGACCGCACCGCCTTCGGCCTGTGAGTTGGTGCGGCCCAAAGCGGCCGCACCCTACAGAACCTCCCGTAGGGTGCGGTCGATTTTATGACCGCACCGCCTTCGACCCGGCAAGATGGTGCGGCCCAAGGCGGCCGCACCCTACAAAAAAACTCTACTTCTCGGGAGCGTTCAACGTATCCAAAAATACCTGCTCGAAGCGTTCGGCCTCAACATTCACCGCCACCCTGGCCGGGGCGCCGCCCTCAACGGCCAGGGTGCGCCCGCTCTGGCTGCCCTCCTCTTCGATGACGGTCAGGCTGCGGGTTTCGAAGGATGCCAGCGAGGCATCGGTGAGAATGGCCGCCGCGAGCGGATCCCAAAAATAATACCCGCCGGAACGGATAAAATCGGCATATTGCGTCAACACATCGAAGGCAAACTTTGCTTCGGGCGTTGTGTGCTCCGCCTTGAGGCGCTTGTAGAATTGGGTGGTCACCGGGGCATGATTGGTCGCGTCCAGCGGGACGAGGGTGACCGGCACGCCGGATTGCAGCACGATGCCTGCCGCGCGCGGATCGACATAGATATTCCACTCCGCCGCGGGGTTTTCGATGCCCGCGCCGGAAGCCCCCACGTTGCCGGGCACATCCACCGCGCCGCCCATGATGTACACCATCTCGATTTTCTCTTTGATCTCCGGGGCAAGCTGCAGCGCTTCCGCCAGGTTGGTCAGCGGGCCGAGGGTCAAGACAGTCGCCTTGCCGGGCAGGGCATTGATTGTGCCCGCCAGCAGCTGGGCGGCGGGGAGAGTCGCAGGGGCAGCGGGGTTCGGCTGAAGGCTCAGCCCGGCCAGAGCGTCCACCCTGGTGCGCCAATCCGCCGGGAAGGTATGTTCGCCCTGCAGGGGGGTGGCGCGCCCGCAGCTGACGGGAACCCCCGGCTGCCCGGCCAAAGCGGCCAGGCTCATCGCATTGCGGACTCCCGGCTCGCAGTGGGCTTCACCCGTCCCCGAAACGGTGATCGCTTCGACGTGGACATCGGGGCGGTTGAGCAGGTACAGGATGGCCAGCCAGTCATCGCCGGCCATATCGGTATCGACGATGACCGGGCGCGGCGTGCCCGTGAAGGGTGTCGGCGTGGGCCGGGCGGCGGGTTGAACCCCGCAGGCGGCCAGGGCCAGCGCCAGGGAAAGGGCAAAAACGCTTCGGAGCAGCATACACCCGCCTTTCCAGTCGAAGGAGAGAAACCGCTTCGGCGATAATCGCATTATAATTCGCTTGTGCTCCCCGATCTCAAATTGAACGACGTCGTCACGCTGCGCAAGCCCCACCCGTGCGGAGGGTATCGTTGGAAGGTCGTCCGGCTGGGGGCGGATATCGGCCTGGAATGCCTGACCTGCAAGCGCGTCGTCCTGCTGGCGCGCCGCGAGCTGGCCCGCCGCGCCAAACGCATCGAGCCGGGGGTCGCCGATGAGCCCGCCGCCTGAAACGCCGCGCATTCTCTTCCTCTTTTCAGACACAGGCGGGGGCCACCGCAGCGCCGCCGAGGCCATCATCGAGGCCATCGACCTGCAGTTCCCCGGGCGCGCGGCCTGCGAGATGATCGACATCTTCAAAGAATACGCGCCGCCACCGCTCAACCTGGCCCCGCGCATCTACCCGCCGCTCTCGCGCATGCCCACCCTGTGGGGCATGGGCTACCGCCTGAGCGACGGCCCGCGCCGCACGCGCGTGTTCTACAACGTGCTCTGGCCCTACGTGCGGCGCAATTTGCGCGAGCTGCTCAACGAGCACCCCTGCGAACTGGTCGTCTCCGTCCACCAGCTCATCAACGTGCCTGTGGCGCGCCTGGCTTCTGCGCGCGGGCTGCCCTTCATCACCGTGGTCACCGACATGGTCACCACCCACGCCGCCTGGTATGCCACCCGCGCCACGCACATCATCGTCCCCACCGAGGCGGCCTTTCGGCGCGGGCTAAAGGCCGGCATCCGGCCGGAACAGATGAGCGTGGTGGGCATGCCCGTTGCAGACCGCTTCTGCCAGCCGCTGGATGAGCGCCCGGCCATCCGCCGGCGGCTGGGCTGGCCCGAAGACCTGCCCGTGGTGTTGATGGTCGGCGGCGGCGAGGGCATGGGGCCTATCGAGCAAATGGCCGCGGCCATCGACCGCCAAAAGCTGCCCCTGGCGCTGGCAATCGTCACCGGGCGCAACCAGGCGCTCAGGGCGCGTCTCGAGCGGCTCCGCTGGCACAATCCGGTCAAAATCTACGGCTTCGTCACCGAAATGCCCGCCTTCATGCGCGCCGCCGATATCCTCGTCACCAAAGCCGGGCCGGGGACGATCAGCGAGGGGTTCATCTCTGGCCTGCCGATGGTGCTCTACAGCCGCATGCCCGGGCAGGAAGACGGCAACGTGACGTTCGTGGTGGAGAGCGGCGCCGGGGTGTGGGCCCCCCAGCCGGAAGAGGCCGCCGCGGCCATCCGGCGCTGGGTTGAATGCCCCGAGGAGCGCTGGCAGGCTGCTTCGGTCTGCCGCCGGCTGGCCCGCCCGCACGCCGCGCGCGAGATCGCGCGCATCCTGGCGGCAAAAATCGGCCTCTATCCCTCGGGCGGCGGGGAAGACAAAGGCTCCTGGGTCGAGTAATCGAACCGGAACCAACCCATCCCCACCCTTCCATAACATCGCAGCGATCACGAGGCAGGGGCCGGGGCGGGGGATCGCCCGCAAGGAAGAGGGAGATCGGGCGAACCCGGAATCCTTTTTGCTATATAATTCATCTATGCCCATCCTCGACCCGCGCACCTTCGAGTTCATCAGCCGCAGCCCCGAACAAACCCGCCGACTGGGCGCCCGCCTGGGCACGCTGCTCCAGCCCGGCCACCTGCTCTGCCTCTCCGGCGACCTCGGCAGCGGTAAGACCACCATGGTGCAGGGCGTGGCCCAGGGCTGGGGCACGCTCGACCCCGTTTCCAGCCCCACTTTCGTGCTGGTCAACACTTACCGCCGCCCCGATGGCCAGTGCCTCTACCACCTGGATGCCTACCGCCTGCGCGACGCGCTGGAGGCCGAGGACCTTGACCTGATCCAGATGCTCGAGACCGGCGCGCTGGTGATCGAATGGGCCGAGCGCATTAAAACCATCCTGCCGCAAGAACGCCTGTGGGTGGACCTGCGCTGGCTGGCCGACGAGCAGCGCGGCATGGCCATCACCGCGCGCGGCGCACAGTACGAGGCCATGCTCGGCGAGTTCCGCCAGAAGATCTTCGGAGGCTGAGATGCTACTGGCGGTCGATACTTCCACCCAATGGACCGGCCTCGCGCTCTACGACGGCAGCCAGGCGCTGGCCGAAACCTGCTGGATCACCCGCAGCCATCACACCGTCGAGCTGGCCCCGGCCGTCGACCGGCTGCTCAAGCAGGGCGGCTACCAGCCCGGCGAGATCGAGTGCCTGGGCGTGGCCCTGGGGCCGGGCTCCTTCACCAGCCTGCGCATCGGCCTGGCCTTTGTGAAGGGCATGGCCCTCAGCCTGCACGTGCCGGTGGTGGGCGTGCCCACGCTGGATTTTCTCGCCGCCGCCCAGCCCGTGCGCGACCTGCCCATGGCCGCCCTCCTGCAGGCCGGGCGCGGCCGCCTGGCCCTGGTCTGGTTCCGCGCGCACAAGGGCAAATGGCAGCCCCAGGGGTTGCCGCAGATCACCACCGCCGAAGCCCTCGCCGAGCAGATCGAAACGCCCACGCTGGTGGTGGGAGAGTTGACGGCCGCCGAGCGCCAGGTCTTCGGGCGCAAGCGCCGCATCGCCCTGCTCACCTCGCCCGCCGAATCGGTCCGGCGGCCCACCTTCCTGGCCGAAATGGCCTGGGAGCGCTGGAAAGCCGGCAAGACCGACGAGGTGGTGGGGCTGTCTCCCATTTACCTGCACGTGGCGGAGGCGATTCCGTCGTGAGTGACGTTCCAACCGGGTTGGATGTGCGCCTGCGCGCGATGACCCTCGAGGACGTTCCGCGCGTGCACGAGATTGACGTGCTTTCCTTCAGCCTGCCGTGGCCCGAGCGCAGCTACCGCTTCGAGGTGAGTCAGAACCCCAACGCCTCCTGCTGGGTGGCCGAGGCCCCCGCTCCCGCCGGGGTGGTGGGGATGATCGTCAACTGGATCATCCTCGACGAAATCCACATCGCCACCATCGCCGTGCACCCGGCTTACCGCAGGCTGGGCATCGCCCGCAGGCTGCTGGCCCACGGGCTGCTGGCGGGTTATGAGCGCGGCGGGCGCCTGGCCTACCTGGAGGTGCGCGTCTCCAACACCGCCGCTCAGGCCATGTATGCACGCTTTGGCTTCACGGTCGATGGCCTCCGCCCGCGTTATTACCAGGATAACTTCGAAGACGCGCTCTTGATGACGCTCAACCCAATCGACCCGGCGCGCCTCCGCGAGCTGCAGCCGGGGTAGAAATCGCATGTTCGTTTCTCGATACCTGGCAAGGTATCCTGCAAACCAGAGCACTTTTCATTTTTGGAGGTGAACGCGTGGACTCCAGGAAAGAGTTGGCCGAAATCGCCGGGCAGGTGGCCGTTTGCACGCACTGCCAGCTGCACTACTCGCGCAAGAAGGCCGTCCCGGGCGAGGGCCCGGCCGACGCCGAAGTGATGTTGATCGGCGAAGGCCCCGGCTTCTACGAGAACGAGCAGGGCCGGCCGTTCGTCGGCGCGGCGGGCAAGTTTCTCGACGAACTGCTCGAGAAGGGCGGCGTGAAGCGCGCCGAGGTCTTCATCACCAACGTGGTCAAATGCCGCCCGCCGGGCAACCGCGACCCGCTGCCCGAGGAGCTGGCGGCTTGCAGCGGGTACCTCGACCGGCAGATCGAGGCGATCAACCCGCGCGTCATCGTCACCCTGGGGCGCTTCTCGATGGCCAAGTTCCTGCCCAACGCGCGCATCAGCGAAGTCCACGGCCAGCCTTTCTGGAACCGTTCGCGCCTGGTGGTGCCCATGTATCACCCGGCGGCGGCCCTGCACCAGCCCTCCCTCAAAGTCAGCGTGGAGCGCGATTTCGCCCGCCTGACCGAATTCATCCAGCAGGCGCGCGCCGCAGCCAGCCGGGCCGCCCCCCAGGCCCCCGAAGAACCCGCCCCCGAGCCGCCCAAGGAAGATAAGCCCACTCAGCTGAGCCTGTTCTAAAACCACCGATCGAAGTAAAATTTCCGCTTTGAGGCGCGCACCCGCGCCTCGAATTGAAAAACCCGCTCGCACCCTCGAGGAAATGTGAACCCAATCAAGCAAGAGTTACTCTACAAGCTCGACACCCGCTCTGCCACCCTCGCCGTGCTCGGCCTGGGCTACGTGGGGCTGCCGCTGGCGGCCGTCTTCGCCGAGGCGGGCTTCAAAGTCATCGGCGTTGACCCCGTATCCGAAAAGGTGGATATGGTCAACCGCGGCGAAAGCTACGTGCTCGACGTGCCCTCCGAGACGGTTGCGCGGCTGGTGAAGGCCGGCAGGCTCTCTGCCACCACCGACTTCGCCGCATGCCGCGGGGTGGATGCGGTTTCGATCTGCGTGCCGACCCCGCTGCGCAAAACCGGCGACCCCGACCTTTCCTTCATCATCTCCGCCACCGAAGGCCTGGCCCCTTATGTTCACCCCGGCATGGTGGTGGTGCTCGAATCCTCCACTTACCCCGGCACCACCCGCGAGATGGTCCTCCCGCGCCTGACGGTGAAATCGGGCCTCAAAGCCGGGCAGGAGATCTTCATCGCCTTTTCGCCCGAGCGGGTTGACCCCGGCCGCACCGATTGGACCACCAAGAACACCCCCAAGGTGATCGGCGGGATCACCGAAGACTGCTCGGATGTAGCCGCCGCCTGGTATGCCCAGGCGCTCGATACGGTGGTGCGCGTTTCATCCACCGAAGTGGCCGAGATGGCCAAGCTGCTCGAAAACACCTTCCGCATGATCAACCTCGGCCTGGTCAACGAGCTGGCCATCATGTGCGACCGGCTGGGCGTGGACGTTTGGGAGGTGATCGACGCGGCCGCCACCAAACCCTTCGGCTTCATGAAGTTCACCCCCGGCCCGGGCATCGGCGGGCACTGCATCCCCATCGACCCGCTCTACCTCTCCTGGAAGATGAAAGCCCTCAACTACAACGCGCGTTTCATCGAGCTGGCCAGCGAGATCAACACCAACATGCCGCGCTTCGCGGTGAGCAAGGTGCAAGACGCGCTCAATGAGCGCGGAAAAGCCGTCAAGGGCAGCCGCATCCTCATCCTCGGCGTGGCCTACAAGCCCGATATTGACGATATGCGCGAAAGCCCGGCCCTCGATGTCATCCACCTCTTGCAGCAGAAGGGCGCGCTGGTCCAATACCACGATCCCTACGTGCCGCGCTTCGACCACGAAGGCATCGCCATGGAATCGGTGGCCGACCTGATGGCCGAGGTGAGGGCCGCCGATGCGGTGGTGATCGTCACCAACCACAAGCGCTACGACTACTCCGCCATCCTCGAGGCCGCCGCGCTGGTGGTTGATACGCGCAACGCCCTGGGCGCCGCCGGCAAGCACAACCCCAAAGTGACGAGGCTTTGATGGCGCGCTACCTCGTCACCGGCGCAGCCGGGTTCATCGCCTCGCGCGTCTGCGAAATGCTCCTCGAAGAAGGCCACGAGGTGGCCGGGGTGGATAACCTCTGCGACGCGTACGATGTGCGCCTCAAGCACTACCGCCTCAAGCGCCTGCTCGACCGCCCCGGCTTCACCTTCAACGCGCTGGATATCTCCGACCGGGCCGGCGTGGAAGCTCTCGTCTCCTCGGGCGAGAAGTTCGCCGCCATTTTCAACCTGGCGGCGCGCGCCGGGGTGCGCGCCTCGGTGGAAAACCCGTGGGTCTTCGTCAACACCAATATGACCGGCACGCTCAACCTGCTCGAAGCCGCCCGCCGGCGCGGAATCCCCAAGTTCATCCTCGCCTCCACCTCCAGCATCTACGGCAACGACGCCCCCCTGCCCACCCCCGAGACGGCCTCTTCCGACCGTCCCTTGCAGCCCTATTCGGCCAGCAAGAAGGGCGCCGAGGCTATGTGCCACGCCTACCATTTCCTCTACGGCATCGACGTGACCATCTTCCGTTACTTCACGGTTTACGGCCCCGCCGGCCGCCCGGATATGGTCATGTTCCGCTTCGTGCAGTGGATCAAAGAAGGCCGTCCGGTCTATCTCAACGGTGACGGCGAGCAATCGCGCGGCTTCACCTACGTGGATGACATCGCCCGCGGCACCATCCTCGGGCAAAAGCCGCTCGGTTATGAAATCATCAACCTCGGCGGGCATGAGGTGATCAGCATGAACGCGATGATCGCCCGCCTGGAAGACCTGCTCGGCGCGAAGGCGCAGGTGGAGCACCTGCCCGCCCACAAAGCCGATATGCTCGCCAACCAGGCCGATATCACTAAGGCGCGCGCCCTGCTCGGCTGGGAACCGCAGGTCTCGCTCGCCGAGGGCATGCGCCGCATGGTGGATTGGTACCTGGCCGAGCGCAGCTGGGCCAGCCAGGTCGTCACTGCATGAGTTCCTGGCTGGAGAAGGCGCGCGCCTTTGCAGGCGACCGCCTGCTGCGCCGGGTGGTGCGAAATTCCACCTACCTGTTCGCCAGCAACGTCATCGCGGCGGTGCTGGGCATCGTCACCGCCAACCTGCTCGGGGTGGCGGTGTTTGGCACCCTGGGCATCATCACCGGCTTTGTGGCCGATGTGAACCGCCTGCTCTCCTTTCGCATGAACGATGTGGTCGTGCGCTACGTGGGCGAGGCCATGGCGCAGGGCAAAAAGGAGCGCGCCGCGGCGGTGGTCAAAGCCGCCGGGCTGGCCGAAGCGCTCACCTCGCTGGCGGCCTTTGGCGTGCTGGCCCTGCTCGCCCCGCTGGGGGCGCGCTTCTTCGCCAAAGATGCCGCCCTTGCGCCGCTCTTCATCCTCTACGGGCTGTCGATCCTCGCCAACCTGAATTACGAAACCTCCACCGGCGTGCTGCAGGTGACGGGGCACTTCCGCACCCAGGCGCTCATCAACCTGGCGCAGAGTGTGATCGTGGCGGCGCTGATCATCGCGGCGGCGCTGCGCGGCGGCGGGTTGATGGACGTGCTGTGGGCCTATCTGATCGGCAAATTCATCCTGGGGGCGGGGCCGGTGGCGGCGGCGCTCTACTGGCTGCCGCGGGCCATCCGCCGCAACTGGTGGCAGGCTTCGTTCTCGGCCTTGCCGCCCTGGCGCGAGCTGGCCCGCTTTGCCCTCAGCACCAACTTCTCGGCCACCATCAACCTGGTGGCGCGCGACAGCGAAGTGCCCTGGGTGGGCCTCTTCTTCAACGCCACCATCGCGGGCTATTACAAGACTGCCCTGCAGGTGATCAACCTGCTGGTCATGCCGATCAACCCCTTCATCAGCACCACTTTTCCTGAGATCACCCGCGCCGTGGCCGAGCGCGCCTGGCAGCGCCTGCGCGACCTGCTGCGCCGGGTGAGCCTCATCGCCGGCGGATGGACGGGCGCGGTGGCGCTCGGGCTGGTGCTCTTCGGGCGGCAGGCGCTCTTCTCCACCTGGCAACTCTTCGGGCGCTCCTTCCACATCTACAAGCCGGTCTATGAACCGGCCTTCCCGGTGCTGCTCATCCTGCTCATCGGTTACGGCGTGGCCAACACGCTCTTCTGGAGCCGCCCGCTGCTCCTGGCGCGCGGGATGGCCGATTTCGCCCTGGCAGTGAGCTTTTGGGCCATGCTCGGCAAGCTGGCTTTGGGCGTGCTGTTCTTGCCCCGCGCCGGGTACCTGGCCGAGGCGGGCTTCCTCTCGCTGTATTTTGCCGCCTCGGTGGGGGTGATGGTCTGGCGCGGGCTGAGCGGCCTGTGCAGCATGGAGCAGCCGGTATGATCCGCGTGATGACCTTCAACCTGCGCACCGCCGAAGCCGCCGACGGCGAAAACGCCTGGCCCTTGCGCCGCGAGCTGGCCTTCGAGCGCATCCGCGCCTTCGACCCTCACCTGCTCGGCCTGCAGGAATGCCACGACGCGCAGCAGGCCGCCGATATCCGCGCCGAACTGGCCGGTTATGAGTTCATCGGCGTGCGGCGCGGCGTGCCGCCCGCCCCCTTAGAGATGACCCCCGCGCTGGTGCGCAAAGACGCCTTTGAAGTCCTCGAACGGCGCATCTTCTGGCTCAGCCGCACGCCCGAAGTGCCGGGCAGCACCAGCTGGGGCAGCGCCTATGTGCGTTCGGCGGTGCAATTGCGCCTGCGCCATCGCACGAGCGGCCTCGAGCTGGCCTGGATCAACACGCATTTCGATTACACCCCCATCGCCGTGCGCGAAAGCGCCCGCCTGCTGCGCCGCCAGGTGGAAGCCCTGCCCCTTGAACTGCCCGTGCTGGTGAACGGCGATTTCAACGCCGGCAAGCGCTCGGCGGCCTACCGCGAGCTGCTCGGAGCGGGTTCTCCCCGCCCGCTCGCCGATGCCTTCCGCCTGGCTCACCCCGGCGAGCGCAAGGAAGGCACCTTCCACGCCTTCGGCAAACTGCCCTTCGCTCAGGCCATCGATTGGCTGCTCGTCTCGCCCCACTGGCGCGTCCTCGAGGCCGGCATCGACCGCACCGGCGGCCCCGACCGCTGGCCTTCCGATCACTACCCGGTTTGGGCGGTCGTGGATTTATAATTGAGGAAAGGCGCTTAGGCCACTGGGCGCCCAGTACCTTAGCCCTGAGTGCCTGATCCCCTCCCCATGCAAATCGCCGCCATTTCGACCGCCCAAGTCCCCTCGACGACCGCCAACTCCATCCAGGTGATGAAGGTCTGCCAGGCCCTGGCGCAGCTTGGGCACGCCGTGCGCCTGTACCTGCCCGGCGAGGGCGAACCCGATTGGCCCGCGCTTGCCGAACTCTACGGGCTGAGCGAAAGGTTCGAGATCGAACGCGTCCGGGCCGGCGCGCGCCTGCGCCGCATCGACTTCGCCTGGGCCGCCGCGCGGCGCGCGCGCCGCCAAAAGGCCGCCCTGGTTTACACCTGGACGATCCAGGCTGCCGTGTTTGCCTTGCTCGGCGGGCAGCCGGCCCTCTACGAGGCCCATGACCTGCCCACCGGCCGCCTGGGGCCGCTCTGGCTGCGCGCTTACCTGGCCCTGCCGGGGCGCAAGCGCCTGGCGCTCATCACCCGCGCGCTGCAGCGCGCCCTCGAGCGCCTTTATGGGCGGCTGTCCCCCGCGCAGACGGTCATCGCCCCCAACGGCCTCGACCTGGAGCGCTACCAGGGCCTGCCGGGGCCGCTCAAAGCCCGCCGGTGGCTGGGCCTGCCCGAAAATACCACCGCCCTCTGCTCGGGCCACCTCTATGCCGGGCGCGGCGGCGAGCTTTTCCTTGGGCTGGCCGGGGCCATCCGCTCTGTCAACTTTGTGTGGGTGGGCGGGCGCGAAGAAGACGTTTCGGCCTGGCGCGCCCGCGCCGAAGCCGCCGGGCTGGAAAACGTCACCTTCACCGGCTTTGTCGCCAACGCGCGCCTGCCGCTCTACCAGGCCGCGGCGGATATCCTGCTCATGCCCTACGGGCGGGCCATCGCCGGCAGCGGGGGGGGCAATTCGGCGGAAATTGCCAGCCCGATGAAACTCTTCGATTACCTCGGCGCGGGGCGCGCCATCCTCACCAGCGACCTGCCGGTGATCCGCGAGGTGCTGGATGAATCCAGCGCGGTCTTTGCCCCGCCCGATGACCTGCCCGCCTGGACGGAAGCCCTGGCGCGCCTGGCCGGAGATGAAGGGCTGCGCGAGCGGCTCGCGGCCCGCGCGCAAGAGCTGGCCCGGGGCTACACCTGGTTGGAACGGGAGCGCACATGCCTGCAAGGAATTTTGTGAGCGGCTCGGATTCGCCGCGCCTGCACCGCGCCGCCTGGAGCCTCGCCGCCGGGCTGCTGCTGAGCCTGCCGGTGGCGCTGCTGAGCCCTGGGGGGTTTCTGCGCGGCTGGCTGGCCGCGGCAATACTCACTGCGCTGAGCGCCTACCTGCTCGGCTCGGCCTGGCGCTGGGGCGGCGGCGGGCGCATGCTGGGGGCGCTCATCACGGCAGCCTTTCTCCTGCGCCTGGCCGCGGGGGTGGGCCTCAGCCTGGCGCTGCCCGTCTTCGGCTACGATGAAGAGGTGCAGCGGGCCGGCTACCTCTTCCCCGATGCCTACGAGCGCGACCGCGAGGCCTACAACCTGGGCATTTCGGGCGAGCGCCTGCTCTTCAACCCGCAGCTCTCGCTCTCGTCCGACCAGTACGGGGGGCTGGGACTCACCAGCGCGGCCGTCTATCGCTACCTCAGCCCAGATGCGCAGCGCCCCTTCCTCATCCTCATCCTCGGCAGCTTCTTCTTCGCCCTGGGGGTGCCCTTCCTCTGGCGGGCCGCCGGGCTGCGCCTTTCGGCGCGCGCGGGGCTCATCGCCGCCTGGGTGTATGTGCTCTACCCCGACGGCCTGTTCTTCACCGCCTCGCAGATGCGCGAACCGTTCATGCTCGGCCTGAGCGCCATGGCCCTCTGGGCGGTGCTGGCCTGGCGCCTCAACCTGCGCGGCGCGCTGGGGGCCTTCGCCTTCAGCCTGGCGGGGATGCTCTTCTTCTCCACCCGCTCGGCGCTCTTCATCCTCGGCGTGCTGGCCATCCTCTTCTGGCTCGATTACACCTCCTCCCGCAGCGGGAAGGCCTGGAAATGGCTCGGCTGGGCCGGGCTGGCCGTAGGGGCCGCGGCGGGGCTGGCCCTCACCTGGGAATGGTTCCGCTGGGCTTCCGTCTGGGACCAGGTGCTCACGCTGCGCAATTCGGGCATGGCCGCGCGCGTGCTCGACCGCATCGGCGACCGCTTCCGCATTCCCTTCCTGCTGGTGTACGGCCTCACGCAGCCCGTCTTGCCCGCCGCCATCGCCGAGCCGGGCATCCCGCTCTGGAAGGGCATCGTCATCCTGCGCTCGCTGGGCTGGTACCTGGCCGTGCCGGTGCTGCTCTATGCGGCCTTCAGCGCCTGGAAGGAGCAGCCCCCCGCCCGGCGGCTGGTGCTGTGGGCGGTGCTTTCCACCGCCGCCTGGGCCTGCGTGGCCTCGCTGCGCGCCGGCGGCGATATGACCGATAACCCGCGTTACCGCATGCTCTTCCTCGTTTTCATCGCCCTGGCCGTCGGCTGGGCGCTGGATTGGGCACGCTCGCGCCGCGACCCCTGGCTGGGGCGCTGGCTGCTGGTGGAGGGCATCTTCCTCGGCTTCTTCACCCACTGGTACTTCAGCCGCTACTTCAACATCGGCGCCAAGCTGGATATCTTCGTGATGACCGGCCTGATCCTCGGCTTGAGCGCCCTGGTGCTGCTGGGCGGCCTGGCCTGGGACCTGCTCCATAAGAAGCGCCCCGCCTGAACCCTTTGTATAAACCGAGAGTGTTTTCGTTTAAAAAAATGCTCAAACCCCGCCCTGCGTTTCCCGAAAAACAGGTGTGCGCAGGGGCTGCGCCCCTGCCCGCACCTGTTTTTCGGATTTCTTCCCCCCTTTCCTGCCGGGAAGGGGGCAAAGGGGGGATGGGGGAGTAATTACCTGGTTATTTTGTAGACTGTTGGGCAAGCCCCACGGTTTACAGAAAAAGACACACACCGCCCCAAAGGCGGCGGGCCGGGCGGGGTTTGAGATATAATTCATCCAGCGCCTTATGGACCTCTCAATTGTCGCTCCAGTTTATAACGAAGAAGAAAACGTCCCCCTGCTCCACCAGGCCATCACCGCCGCGGTGGCTCCGCTTGGGCTGGAGTGGGAAGTGATCCTGGTGGATGACGGCAGCAGCGACGGCAGCCTGGAAGTTCTGCGCAGGCTGGCTGCCGAAGACCCCGCCCACGTGCGGGTGATCGAACTGCGCCGCAACTTCGGCCAGACGGCCGCCATCGCTGCGGGAATCGACTACTCCTGCGGCGAGGTCGTCGTCCTCATCGACGCCGACCTGCAGAACGACCCGGCCGACATCCCCATGATGCTCGAGAAGATCAACGCCGGCTACGACGTGGTCTCAGGCTGGCGCATCAGCCGGCAAGACGACCTTTCGCGCCGCCTGCCCTCGCGCCTGGCCAACGGGTTGATCTCCTCGGTCACCGGCGTGCACCTGCACGATTACGGCTGCACCCTCAAGGCCTACCGCCGCGAGGTGATCACCGGCTTCAAGCTCTACGGCGAGATGCACCGCTTCATCCCAGTCTATGCCAATTCGGTCGGCGCGCGCATCATCGAGATGCCCGTGCGGCACCATCCGCGCCGCTTCGGCAAGGCCAAATACGGCCTCGAACGCACCGTCAAGGTCATCCTCGACCTGTTCACGGTCAAGTTCCTCAGCAGCTACGCCAACAAGCCCATTTACCTGTTCGGCGGGGCGGGCATCGTCCTCATCGCCCTGGCGCTGCTGGTGATGCTCTACCTGTTTGTGCGCCGGGTCTTCTTCGGCGTGCCGGTGCTTGGCTCGCCTTTCTTCCAGATGAGCACGATGATCGCCATCCTGGGCTTCCAGTCCATCCTCATGGGGCTCATCGCCGAGCTCCTGGCGCGCACCTACCACGAATCGCAGGGCAAACCCACCTACACGGTGCGCGCGGTCATCAACCTCGAACCTCAAGAACGTGAAAGCGTTGGATAACCCCGCACCTGTGGAGGGGCCTCCGGCGCCCGCCCCCCTGGACGTCGCGCGCGCTGCGCTGGCCGGGCTGAGCATCCTGGCGGCGTTTGCCCTGCCTAACCTGTTTTCCACCGGCTACCGTTCGGGAAGCTTCGCGGGCACCTATTCGCTGCAATGGACGCTCTTGCTGGCGGGGGCCTGCCTGCTGGCGGGCGCTTCGCTGGCCGGGTTTGTTCTCTTGCTCGTCCGGCCTTCGGGGCGGCTGGCTGGCGCGGCGGGGCGCGCTTTCGGCGGCCTGGCCCGCCTGGGGGCCGCGAACTGGCTGGCGTTTGCCGCCGTCTGGCTGGTTTATGTGCTCGGCGTGCTGTGGCGCTTCGGCAGGCAGTTCCCTCACTTCGCCGAGCGTGCCTGGCTGTTCTGGGCAGCGGCCTGCCTGGGGGCCGTCTTCCTGGCGGCTGCCCGGAAGAACCTGCCCGCCCTCTGGGCGCTGACCGCCTCGGCGGTGATCTACGGCGCGGCGCTCAAGGCCCTCGGTTACCTGCCGGATGTGACCTCCTACCCCTTCACGCTGGAATGGTCGGAGGCCAGCCGCTTCTATTATGCATCGCTGCCCTACGCCGAGCGGTTGTACGGCATGAGCATCCCGCTTTCGCCCTGGCACCCCAGCCGTTACCTGCTGCTCGGCCTGCCTTATCTGATCCCCGGCACCACGCTCTTCATGCACCGGCTCTGGCAGGTGCTGCTCTGGCTGGCGCTCAGCCTGGGAACGGGCCTGGCGCTGGCCCGCCGCCTGCGCCTGCCTGGCGGAGCCCCCACGGTGCTCGGCGCGCTTTGGGCGGC
Organism: Anaerolinea sp.; assembly: GCA_029975055.1. Lineage (GTDB taxonomy): Bacteria > Chloroflexota > Anaerolineae > Anaerolineales > Anaerolineaceae > Anaerolinea. The sequence continues at coordinate 57,339 of JARKPU010000047.1, read as the reverse complement.
GCTCTTCTTGCTGCAGGGGCCGGTCTATTACCACCTGCTGGTGTGCGTGATCCCCCTGCTCTTGTGGTTCGATCCAAAGCGCTTCTGGCGCAGCCTGGGGGTGGTGGTGCTGGCCTCGCTGTGGGCCGGGATCAGCCGCGTCAACTGGTTCCCCGTCCCGGCCATGCTGGCGGCCACTCTCTACCTGCTGGAAGCGCCGCTCGGCCCGGCAGGCGGCTGGGCCAGGTACCTGCTCAAGCCCGCCGGGTGGGGGGCGGGGGGCCTTCTGGCGGCGCTGGCGGCCCAGGCGGCCTATATTCCCATCTCGGGGCACGAGGCCAGCGCTTTCGGCTCCAGCTTCACCTCCGACCTGCTGTGGTACCGCCTGCTGCCCAGCCCCACCTACCGTCTGGGCGTGCTGCCGGCCATCCTGCTCATCACCGCTCCGCTCCTGGCAGCGGCGGGGGGCAGCTTGCTGCGCGCAAAAGACCGGTGGCATGCCCTGCGCCTGCTCGGCCTCGGCGCAATGGCCCTGGCGCTGCTGGCGGTCGGGGCGGTGGTGAGCACAAAGATCGGCGGGGGCAGCAACATTCACAACCTGGATGCCTTCCTCGTGCTGGCGCTGGTGTTGGGCAGTTACGCATGGCTGGGCCGCGGAGCGCCCGAACGCGGGGCGCGCCTGCCGGCCTGGAAGCCGTGGCTGCTCACCCTGCTCATCGCCGCCATCCCCGTCACCTGGAACCTGGCGGACCTCTACCCCTTCGTCCAGCGCCCGACCGCCAAAGCCTTCGAGACCGTCCGCGGCATCCAGCAAATCCTCGATAAAGCCGCGCCGGAAGGCGAAGTGCTCTTCATCACCCAGCGCCAGCTGCTCACCTTTGGCGAGATCACCCGCGTGCGCATGGTGCCCGAGTATGAAGTGCTGACGCTCTCGGAGATGGCCATCTCCAACAACCGGGCCTACCTGCAGCGCTTCTATCAAGACCTGCGCAGTCACCGCTTTGCCGTCATCATCGCCAGCCCGCAGAACACGATCATCAAAGACCCGGCCGTGGCCCCGTTTTCCGAGGAAAACAACGCCTGGGTGGAGCACATTTCCACTCAGATTCTGCAATACTACAAAGAAAGCCTGACCCTCGACGAATTTGGAATCGTCATCTACGTGCCGAGATAGGGGATAGTGTTTCAATTTTTCCGTAAATAGTGGGGCAAGCCTCACAATTTACAGAAAAAGATATGCACGATCAGATAGGGGCAGTTTGAGAGGTTCGATGCAAAATCGCAGCGGAGAATACGCCGAGCGCGGCAACTACCACGAGGAGATGCGCCCCGATTGGGTTTACCTGCCCGTGTATTTAGCCAAAAAGGAGCGCGTGGAGCGCTTCCTCGCCGGTTTCAAAGAAGCACGCATCATCGACCTGGGCTGCGGCGAAGGCGTGTTGGTGCGCGCCTTCCGCGAGCGCGGCTACAACATCACCGGCATGGACCTGAATTATTCCTCCGAGTGGGTGCGGCAGGGCAGCATCCTCGAGACGGGTCTGCCCGGCGGATCGTTCGACCTGGTGCTGTGCCTGGACGTGATCGAACATCTCGGCTTCGCCGACCAGGAGCGCGCCGTCGCCGAGATGGCGCGCCTGCTGCGCAGCGGCGGAACGCTGCTGCTCACGGTGCCCAACCTGGCGCACCTTGCATCGCGGCTGTCCTTCCTGGTGCGGGGCAAGCTCATCCGCACCTCCAGCATCGAGCGCCACCCCGGCGACCGGCCCATCGGTGAATACCGCGAACTGCTCAAACGCCACTTCACCATCCGCGCCTGCGAGGGCATCTTCCCCACCTTCCCGTTGATCTCGCTCCTGACCGTCAAGAAGCCCGCCTGGTCGGTGCCGCTGCACCGGCTGTACAACCGCCTGTTCGCGCTGCCCGCGTGGTGCTTCCTCAGCGTGTTCACCTGCCAAAAAGGCTGAAAGCACCCCGCCCGCGTGAGCACCTCGCCGCCCCCAAAACACCCTTCATTCGCCCGCATCGCCGGGAGCCTGATCTCCATCGGCCTGCTGGCCTACCTGGTCTACCGGCAGGGGTGGGCCGAGTTTGCCCAGGCCATGAAGCGGCTGCCCCTGAGCGCCTTTTTGCTGGCCCTCGGGCTGGTGCTGTGCTCGCGGCTGTGCGTGGCCCTGCGCTGGTATGTGCTGCTGCGCGGGGCCAACGCGCGGGTGGGCTTCGGGCAGGTGGTCAAACTGGTCTTCATCGGCCTGTTTTCCTCGAACTTTCTGCCCTCCACGGTGGGCGGCGACCTGGTCCGGCTGGCCGGCGCGGTGGCGCTGCGCATCGATCCCGGCATGAGCGCGGCCTCGCTGCTGGTGGACCGGCTGGTGGGCATGGCCGGGATGGCTCTCCTGCTGCCGGCAGGCCTGGGGGTGGTGCTCAAGGCGGGCGCGGCAGGCGGGGCGGGCATCTCGATGGCGGCAGGGTGGCTGCCTGGCCTGCAGGCATGGGCTGCGAAGGCCCGCCAAAAGCTGCTGGCGTTCCTGCGCAGCCTGCTCTCCAGCTCGGTTTATTGGCTCAAACACCCCGCCAGCCTGGGGTGGGCCTTGTTGTGCACCTTTGGGCACCAGCTCTTCACTTATCTGATCATCTCCACGCTGCTGGCGGGCATGGGCTCGCCGCTGCCGCTTTGGGTGATCGGCGGGCTGTGGAGCTTCAGTTACTTCGTCTCGCTCGCGCCTTTTTCGATCAACGGGCTTGGCCTGCAAGAAGTCTCGATCGCCTACCTCTATTCGCACTTCGGCGGCGCGCCCATGGAGACCGGCCTGGCCCTGGCGGTACTGCTGCGGCTGGTCTTCCTGTTTGCCAGCCTGCCGGGGGCGGCTTTCTTGCCCGGGTTGAGCGCGCTCAAGCGAGCAGGCTCCAGGCAGGAATCCTGAGCCGGTCAATCCCCCCTCCGGCCCTCCCAAAACGACAGCATATCTTTTTTTGTAAATTGTGGGGCAAGCCCCGCAATTTACAAAAAAACGTTCTCTAAAACCGCTGCCTTTCAATTTGTTCCTGCTCACCCATCCCCTCTTTGTCCGCCTTTAAAATCCACCCTTGACCGGGATTGTCCAAGCGTTTATAATTCAACGATTGAATATTGAAAGGCGTCATGGCCATTCAAACCGAAACCGATCGCGACCTGGTCATCCTCGAGCATATCGAACAAAACCCCGATTCGTCGCAAGCCAGCCTGGCGGCGCAGCTTGGGGTGGCTGTCGGCACGGTCAACTGGCACATCAAGCGGCTGATTGACAAAGGCTACGTCAAAGTCCGGCGGGTAGAGCGCCGCAAGCTGCGCTACATCATCACCCCCGAAGGGCTGGCCCTGCGCGCCCGCCTGACCATTGATTACATCCAGAACTCCTTCCGGCTCTACCGCCTGGTGCGCGAGCGCATGGTCGAAGCGCTCGAACAGGTGGAATTGAGCGGCAGGCGGTCCATCCGCCTGGAGGGCGAGGGCGATGTGGCCGAAGTCTGCCGCCTCACCTGCCTGGAGCGCGGCATGACCCTCGACGGCGATGGCGACTCGCCCGTTTTGCGCATCCAGGGTCTCAAAATCTTCATCGAATGGAACGGTACAGCGGGCCACCCCGGCGCGCCATCCCCTTCTGAGGAGCAGCAGCATGACTGACACCTTCTGGGCCGGTAAGCGCGTTTGCGTCACCGGCGGAGCGGGTTTCCTTGGGCAATATGTGCAGCGCCGGCTGGCTGCCCACGGCGCCCGCGACCTGTTCATCCCCCGCATTCAGGATTACAACCTGGTCGAACTCGCCGACATCCGCCGCATGCTCGCCGACTCCCGGCCGGATGTCATCATCCACCTGGCGGCGCACGTGGGGGGCATCGGCGCCAACCGCGAGCACCCGGCCGAGTTCTTCTACGATAACCTGATGATGGGCGTGCAATTGATGCACGAGGCCTGGAAGCAGGGCGTCGGCAAGTTCGTCGCCATCGGCACGGTCTGCGCCTACCCCAAGTTCACCCCGGTGCCCTTCAAAGAAGACGACCTGTGGAACGGCTACCCCGAAGAGACCAACGCGCCCTACGGCCTGGCCAAGAAGATGCTGCTCGTCCAGGCGCAGGCCTACCGCCAGCAGTACGGCTTCAATGCCATCTACCTGCTGCCGGTCAACCTGTACGGCCCGGGCGATAACTTCGATTTGGCCTCCTCGCACGTCATCCCGGCCATGATCCGCAAGTTCATCACCGCCCAGGAAGACGGCAGCAACGAGGTGACGCTGTGGGGCGATGGCTCGCCCACGCGCGAGTTCATCTATGCTGAAGACGCCGCCGAGGGCATCGTCATGGCCGCCGAGGCCTATAACGGCCCCGAACCGGTCAACCTGGGCTCGGGCATGGAGATCAGCATCAAAGACCTGGCCGGGTTGATCGCCCGCCTGACGGGTTTTACCGGGCGCATCGTCTGGGACACGAGCAAGCCCAACGGCCAGCCGCGCCGCGGGCTGGACACCACCCGCGCCCGCGAGTATTTCGGCTTCCAGGCCCGCACCACCTTCGAGGAAGGCCTCAAGCAAACCATCGCGTGGTACCGCGAGAACAGGTAATGCCTCAACGCCTATGACCATCCGCGCCGATCAGGTCCCCGTCACCTATCTCCGCCCGAGCAAAGGCTGGATTCCGCTCAACCTGGCGGACCTGTGGGCATACCGCGAGCTGGTGTACTTCCTCACCTGGCGCGACATCAAAGTGCGCTACAAGCAGGCGGCGCTGGGCATCGGCTGGGCCATCCTCCAGCCGGTGCTGCACATGGTCATCTTCACGGTCATCTTTGCGAAGCTCGCCGGCCTCAAGCCCGATGCGGGCATCCCCGAAGCGCTCTACCCGGTCTTCAGCTTTGCGGCCTTGCTGCCCATGCAGCTCTTCCAGGGAGCGCTGCAGCGCGCCAGCATCAGCCTGGTGCAGAACTCCAACCTGCTCACCAAGGTGTACTTCCCGCGCCTGATTATCCCCTTCTCGGCGGCGGCCGCCGGGCTGGTGGATTTCTTCTTTGCCTTCCTCGTCCTGGGCGGGCTGATGCTCTACTTCCAGGTGGCCTTCACCTGGAAGCTGCTCTGGCTCATCCCCCTGGTGCTGCTGGCCCTGCTGGCGGCGCTGGCGGTGGGCCTGTGGCTGGCGGCGCTGAACGTGCAGTACCGCGACGTGCAGCAGATGGTGCCTTTCCTCATCCAGGCCTGGATGTACGCTTCGCCGGTGGCCTACTCGCTGGATGTCATTCCTGCTTCCGGCCCCTGGCGGGTGATTTACGCGCTCAACCCGATGGCCGGGGTCATCCAGGGCTTCCGCTGGGCTCTCTTTGGTCTCAACCCTCCCGACCGCATTTTATGGATCTCCATCGGTGTGGTGGTGGTCTTATTGGTCAGCGGTCTGTATTACTTCCGCCACATGGAACGCACCTTCGCGGACATGGTATGAGCGACCTGGCGATACGCGTCGAAAACCTGGGAAAGCAATACCGCATCGGCACGCTGAACAACCAGCGCTACCAGACGCTGCGCGATTCACTCTCCACGCTCTTCCAGCGCAACGGCAGCACCCCCGGCGGGCGCATTTGGGCCCTCAAGGACGTCTCCTTCGAGGTGGCCCAGGGCACGGTGCTGGGCATCGTCGGGCGCAACGGCGCCGGCAAGAGCACCCTGCTCAAGATCCTCTCGCGCGTCACCGACCCCACCGAGGGCATCGGCGAGATCCGCGGGCGGGTGGGCTCGCTGCTGGAGGTGGGCACGGGCTTCCACCCCGAACTGACCGGGCGCGAGAACATCTTCCTCAACGGCGCCATCCTCGGCATGCAGCGCGCCGAGATCCAGCGCAAGTTCGATGAAATCGTGGATTTTTCGGAGGTGGGGCAGTTCATCGACACGCCCGTCAAGCGTTACTCCTCCGGCATGTACCTGCGGCTGGCCTTCGCGGTGGCGGCGCACCTCGAGCCGGAAATCCTCGTCGTTGACGAAGTTCTGGCGGTGGGCGATGCCGAGTTCCAGCGCAAGTGCCTGGGCAAGATGAGCGACGTGGCCCAGCAAGGCCGCACGGTGCTCTTCGTCAGCCACAACATGTCGGCCATTCTGCGCCTCACCACCGAAACATTGGTGATCGAGAAAGGCCGCCTCAAGCTGCGCGCGCCCACCCCCGAAGCGGTGGATTACTACCTCTCGCAGGGCTTTTCGCAGGAAGGCCAGCGCACCTGGGACGCCGACGAAGTGCCCCCCGAAGCCGCCCCCTTCCGCCCGCTGGCGGTGCGCATCCTCGGGCCGGGCTGCCGGGCCTGCGATTCGGTGCGCTCCACCGAGCCTTTCCAGGTGGAGGTGGAATACTGCCTTTCGGCGCCCATCACCGGCCTGCGCGTGGGCATTTACCTGATGAGCACGCGCGGAGAATACATCTTTACCTCGTTCGACACCGACGACCCCGCGCGCTTCGAGCGCTACCCGGTCCGCCCTGCCGGGCGCTATGTCAGCCGCTGCACCATCCCGGCCGACTTGCTCAACGAGGGCCGCTACACGCTGGGGATAAATGCCAGCTCGTACCGCGTGCGGCGCTACTTTCAAGACGAGCAGGCACTTAACTTTACGGTGGACGCGACCGGCGCGCCGGGCATGCAGTGGCCCGAGCCGCGCCTGGGGCCGACGCGCCCACGCCTTGATTGGAAAATTGAGGTGATTGACTCATGAAAGTCGCAGGAAAGCAAGTCATCAAGAATCTCCTGGGGCAAATCCCCTTCACCGCCGAGCTTTATTGGCTGATGCGCCAGAACGGCCGGCCTATCCAGACGCGCTTTTCGCTCAAGCATTTACAGGCCGAACTGCCCGAGATCGTCGCCCAGGCCGTCGAGCTGCGCCGCGGAGCCCCTTCGGGGAAGAAGGTCTTCATCTTCGCCACCCTGCATTACTGGATCGAACACACCGCGCTGCTCGGCATCGCCATGGCGGCCCAGGGCCACCAGGTGACGCTCGGTTACCTGCCCTACGCCGAATGGCGCGAGCCGATCAATCGCTTTGACCTGCGCCGCCAGAACGTTTATGCCCGCCGCGTCCTCGAACAGGCCAGCCCGCTGATCGAGCCGCTTTCCTTCCTCACCATGCGCACCAGCCTGGTGCGCCTGCCCGACCCCATCATGGAGGCCGTGCGCCTGGTGACCACCTACGATGCCCAGTACACGCTGCAAATGGAGAATGTGGACCCGCAGAGCGAGATCTTCAAGCTGCGCCTGGAACGCAACACCGAAGCCGCGCGCGCCGCCTACACCTACTTCAAAGCCAACCGCCCCGATGTGGTCATCATCCCCAACGGCACCATCCAGGAGCTGGGCATCGTTTACCGCGTCGCCCGCCAGATGGGCATTCCCACCGTCACCTACGAATTCGGCGATCAGCGCCAGCGCATCTGGCTGGCGCACAACGCCGAGGTGATGCGCCAGGATACCACCGCGCTGTGGGCGGCCCGCAACGGCACATCGCTCACCGCCGAGCAGTTCGAGCGCATGCGCAGCCTCTTCATGGCGCGCCAGCGCGGCGCCTTGTGGGAGAACTTCGCCCGCGCCTGGCAGGGCACGCCCGCCCAGGGCGGCAGCAAAATCCGCGCCGAACTCGGCCTCGATGAGCGCCCGCTCGTCTTGCTGGCTACCAACGTCTTGGGCGACAGCCTGACGCTGGGAAGGCAGGTCTTCTCGCAGAGCATGGCCGATTGGATCGAGCGCACCGTGCAGTACTTCAGCGGGCGGCCCGATTCGCAGCTCGTCATCCGCATCCACCCCGGCGAAGTGCTCACCCACGGCCAGTCAATGGCCGATGTCGTCCGCCAGGTGCTGCCGCGCCTGCCCGAGCACATCCACCTGATCGGCGCGAAGGAAAAGGTGAACACCTACGACCTGGTCGAAGTGGCCGATGTAGGCCTGGTTTACACCACCACCGTCGGCCTGGAGATGGCCATGTACGGCGCGCCGGTTATCGTCGCCGGCTCCACCCATTACCGCGGGCGCGGCTTCACCTACGACCCGGATTCATGGGTGAATTACTACAAGCTGCTCGGGCAGATGCTCGTCAAGCCCGCGGCCTTCAAGCTCAGCCGACAGCAGGTGGAAAGCGCCTGGGAATACGCCTACCGCTTCTTCTTCGAGTATCCCCGGCCCTTCCCCTGGCACCTGGTGCGCCTGTGGGACGATTACAAAGCCCGCCCGCTGAGCGCCGTGTTCAGTGATGAAGGCCGCGCGCAGTACGGAGATACCTTCCGTTACCTGCTGGGCGAGGCGGTGGATTGGAAGTCCATCCTGCAGGCAGGCGCATGAGCGAAGGCCAGGTCAAGCAGCATGTGCGCGAGTTCTATGACCAGGTCGGCTGGCAGAAGACCCCCGGCGACCTGTATCAAAACGCGCGTTATGAAGACCTGCGCCCGGTTTCGGCCGAGTATATCCACCGCTGCCACCTGCGCGTCGGGCGCCACCTGGCCCCTGCCGGGCGCTTTTTGCTCGATGCCGGTTCCGGCCCGGTGCAGTACGCCGAATACCTGACCTACTCGCAGGGCTACGCTTACCGCGTCTGCGCCGATCTTTCGATCGTGGCCCTGCAGGAAGCGCGCCGCCGCCTGGGAGCGCACGCCCTGTGCGTGGTGGCCGATGTGGCCAACCTGCCCTTCGCGCCGGATACCTTCGATGGGGCCGTCTCGCTGCATACCTTTCACCACCTGCCGCTCGCCGAGCAGGGCAACGCCTACGGCGAGCTGCAGCGCGTGCTGGCGCCCGGGCGCAGCGCCGTGGTGGTCAACGGCTGGACGGAATCCGGCCTGATGCACCGCACCGCCTGGCTGGTGAAGCTGGCCGAGGGCGCGGGGCTCCTGGCGGCCCGGCTGCGCGGACGCGCGCCGCAAAAAGAGCCCCCCGCGGCGCAGGGCAAGCAGCCCGAACCCACCGGCACCTTTGTCAACAAGCTGGACGCCCCCTGGCTGCGCGGCCTGCTGGCCGGCAAGATGCGCTGCGAGATCTACGTCTGGCGCTCGGTCAGCGTGCGCTGGCTGCGCGCGCTGGTGCATTCCGCCACCGGCGGCAGGCTTTTCCTGCGCCTGCTTTTCCGGCTCGAAGAGCGCTTCCCGCGCTGGTTCGGCGAGCACGGGCAGTACCCGCTGGTGGTGGTGTGGAAAGACAGTAACGAGACGACGAGCGGAGAACATCCTCTCATCACTCATTGACTTCATCCCTCATCGACTTCCTCCTGGAGGAACGCATGGATTGGACAAAGCAAGTCATCTTGATCACCGGCGGGACCGGCTCGTTTGGCAAGAAGTTCATCGAGCTCATGCTCCATGAATATCACCCCGCCAAGCTGATCGTCTTCAGCCGCGACGAGCTCAAACAACACGAGATGCGCCAGGCCGGCTACGACCACCCCTCGCTGCGCTACTTCCTCGGCGATATCCGCGATAAAGACCGCATGAAGCGCGCCTGCGAAGGCGTGGATATTGTGGTGCACGCCGCCGCCCTCAAACAGGTGCCCGCCTGCGAATACAACCCGATGGAAGCCATCAAGACCAACATCCTCGGCAGCAGCAACGTGGTGGATGCCGCGCTCGACACCGGCGTGCAGAAGGTCCTCGCCCTCAGCACCGATAAAGCCGTCAACCCGGTCAACCTCTACGGCGCCACCAAGCTGGCCGCCGAGAAGCTGATCATCCAATCCAACGCCTACGCGGGCGGCAAAGTCACCCGCCTGAGCTGCGTGCGCTACGGCAACGTCGTCGGCAGCCGCGGCAGCGTGGTGCCCGTCTTCCTCAAGCAGCGCCAGAACGGCAAGGTCACCGTCACCGATGAGCGCATGACGCGCTTTTGGCTGACCCTCGAACAGGGCGTGCGCTTTGTGGCCGGCAGCCTGGAGCAGATGCACGGCGGCGAGGTCTTCGTGCCGAAGATCCCCAGCATGGCCGTCATCGACCTGGCGCGCGCCGTGGCCCCCGAGCAGGAGATCGAAATCATCGGCATCCGCCCCGGCGAGAAGCTGCACGAGGTGCTCATCTCGGAAGATGAAGCCCGCCACACCGTCGAACTCGACGACCGCTTCGTGGTCATGCCCGCCGAGCGCATCTGGGCCCGCCCCTTCGGCTGGGACTGGGAAACCACCGGCCGTCCCCTGCCGGATGGCTTCCGCTACGCCTCAAACAACAACCCTCAGTGGCTCACCGTCGATCAGATCCGCGAAATGATCCGCCCAATCGAAATCGAACATGCACAGGGAGGAAACGAATGAAGAAACTGCTCATCACCGGCGCGAGCGGGCTGCTGGGGCTCAACCTGAGCCTGGCCGCCGCCGGCCGATACGAAGTGACCGGGTTGGTCAACCAGCATGCCCTGCCGGGCGCTCCCTTCACGGTTCTCCAGGCCGATCTCACCCGCCCGGGTGAATTTGCGCGCGCCCTCAAGGCCGCGAAGCCCGACTGGGTGGTGCACGCCGCAGCGCTCGCCAATGTGGATGCCTGCGAGAAGGACCCGGCTGCCTCGGCGCGCATGAACGCCGACCTGCCCGGCGAGGTGGCCTGGGCCTGCTGCGAGGCGGGCGTGCGCCTGGTGCACGTCTCCACCGATGCGGTGTTTGACGGCGTCGCCGGCGGTTACACCGAGACCGACCAGCCCAACCCGCAGGGTGTCTATGCGCGCGATAAGCTGGCCGGCGAGCGCGCCGTGCAGCAGGCTTACCCCGAAGCCGCCATCGCGCGCGTCAACTTCTATGGCTGGAGCCTGCAGGGGCAGCGCAGCCTGGCGGAGTTCTTCTACTACAACCTCGCCGCGGGCAGGCCCGTGCGCGGCTTCACCGACGTGCTCTTTTGCCCGCTGCATGCCGGCGCCCTGGGAGAAATCCTCCTCGAAATGCTCGCCAGGGGCCTCGGCGGGGTGTATCACGTGCTCAGCCGCGAGCACCAGAGCAAGTATGCCTTCGGCATGGCCCTGGCGCGCCGCTTCAACCTCGATACCGACCTGATCGACCCCATCTCGGTGTTCGATTCGGGGCTGGTGGCCAAGCGCTCGCCCAACCTCACGCTCAGCGTAGAGCGCATCGAAGCGGCCCTCGGTCACCCCATGCCCACCCTGGCGGAAGGCCTCGAGCGCCTGCACGCCGAGTGGCAGAGTGGCTTCCCCCAGCGGCTGAAGCGCCTGGCCGGCGAAGGGTGATGTTCCCTCTCCCCGCAAGAGAGGATATATCGGAAGCTGACCGCTGATAGCTGAATGCGAGGTTCTCTATGCAAATTCGAATCGGCAACCATACCGTTGGGGAAGACCACCCCACCTATTTCATCGCCGATATCGCCGCCAACCACGACGGCGACCTGGAGCGCGCCAAAATGCTCATCCGCCTGGCCAAAGAAGCCGGGGCTGACGCGGCCAAGTTCCAGAACTTCCGCGCCCCGAAGATCGTCTCCGATTACGGCTTCAAAGCGCTCGGCGGGCAGCATTCACACCAGGCCAGCTGGAAGAAGAGCGTCTTCGAAGTCTACGCCGATGCCTCGGTGCCCTTCGAGTGGACGCCCGAACTCAAGGCGGTCTGCGACGAGGTCGGCATCGATTACTTCTCCTCGCCCTATGACTTCGAAGCCACCGATTTCCTCGTCCCCTACGTCCCGGCGATCAAAATCGGCTCGGGCGAGGTGAGCTGGCCCGAGGCGCTGGCCTGGATCGCCGAAAAGGGCCTGCCGGTCATCCTCGCCACCGGCGCGTCCGATATCGGCGAGGTGGCGGCGGCCGTGCGGTTGATCACCTCCATCAACCCGCAGCTCGTGCTGATGCAGTGCAACACCAACTACACCGCCAGCATCGAAAACTTCCGCCACATGCACCTCAACGTGCTCAAAACCTATGCCACCATGTTCCCGCAGGTGGTGCTGGGCCTTTCGGACCACACCCCCGGGCACGCCGCCGTGCTTGGGGCGGTGGCGCTGGGCGCGCGCGTGATCGAAAAGCATTTCACCGACTCGAACGACCGCGTCGGCCCCGATCACAAGTTCGCCATGAACCCCAAGGATTGGGCCGAGATGGTGCTCAACACCCGCCGCCTCGAGCTGGCCCTCGGCTCGGCCGATAAATTCGTCGCCGCCAACGAGCAAGAGACGGTGGTGCTGCAGCGCCGCTGCCTGCGCGCCGCCCGCGCCCTCCGGCCCGGCGAGGTGCTCACCCGCGCCGATATCGACGTGCTGCGCCCGGCCCCGGCCCATGCCATCATGCCCTTCGACCTGGATAAGGTGATCGGCAAACGCCTGCTGGTGGAAAAGCGCCCGGGCGAAGAATTCTGCTGGACCGACCTGGGCGCCTAGCCCGCCCGCCTGCCCCGCCCGGCGCGGAGGGGTCTGCCTCGTTGCTCATGCGCATCCTTTACTTCACCCGCGATTACACCCCCCACGATCACCGCTTTCTGGCCGCGCTGGCCCAAAGCGGCGCCGAGGCCTTCTACCTGCGCCTGGAGCGCCGCCCCCACCAGCTGGAAGACCGCCCTCTGCCCCCCGGGGTGACGCAGGTGAACTGGCCGGGCGGCAAAGCTCCCTTCCGCTGGCGCAGCCTGCCCGCCCTGACCCTGGCCCTGCGCCGGGTGCTGCGCGATGTCCGCCCGCATGTCGTCCACGCCGGGCCGCTGCAAACCTGCGCCCTGATCGCTTCTCTGGCCGGGGCGCGCCCGCTGGCGGGCATGTCTTGGGGGTCCGATCTCCTCATCGACGCGCGCACCTCGCCCTGGATGAAGCTGGCCACGCGCCTGGCCCTGCGCGGCTCGGATGTGCTCATCGGCGACTGCGCCGCCGTGCAGCAGGCCGCGGCGGGCTTCGGCTTCCCCGCCGGGCGGGTGGTGCTCTTCCCGTGGGGGGTGGATCTGCGCACCTTCACCCCCGCGCCCCCCGGCCCCAGCCCCCTGCGCGCGCGCCTGGGCTGGCAGGATTGCTTCGTGGTGCTTTCGCTGCGCTCGTGGGAGCCGGTCTACGGCGTGGACGTGGTCGTGAAGGCTTTCGCCCGGGCTGCGGCCGCCGAGCCGCGCCTGCGGCTCATCCTGCTCGGCGGCGGGTCGCTGGCCGGGCAGGTGCAATCGCTGCTCCACCAGCACCAGCTTCACGGGCGCGTCCACCTCGGCGGGCAGGTAAGCCAGGAGCGCCTGCCCGAGGTCTACCACGCGGCCGATCTCTACGTGAGCGCCTCGCACAGCGACGGCTCGTCCGTCTCGCTGCTGGAAGCGCTCGCCAGCGGGCTTCCGGTGCTCGTCTCGGATATTCCAGGCAACCGCGAATGGGTGACCCCCGGCGATGGAAGCCCCGGCTGGCTCTTCCCCGATGGCGACGCAGACGCTCTGGCCGGGGGCATCCTGCGCGCCGCGGCGCTGGAAGACCTTGCGCCCTGCCGCGCGGCTGCCCGCGCCCTGGCCGAGCGCCGCGCCGACTGGTCGGCCAACTCGCGCCGACTGCTCGAAGCTTACCGCATGGCCGTCGAGCGCCGGAAAGGCCCCGCCGCGCCGTGATCGCCTCCGCCGCCGATCCTGACATCTTCCGGCGCTTCGGCGGGCGAAAATCCCCCCCACGGAGAACTCTTAGCCAACCCGTATGACCCAACCAGACCCGAAGACCGTCGTCATCATCCAGGCCCGCATGGCCTCCAGCCGCCTGCCCGGCAAGGTGCTCAAAGACCTCGGCGGGCAGCCGGTGCTCGCCTGGGCCGTGGAGCGCTGCCGCATGGCCAAAAGCGTGCAGCAGGTGATCGTCGCCACCACCACCGACCCCGCCGACGACCCGGTCGCCAACCTGTGCGCCGAACGCGGCTGGAACTGCTTCCGCGGCAGCCAGTTCGACGTGCTCGACCGTTTTTACCAGGCCGCGCTCGCCTTCGGGGCGGGCGTCATCGTGCGCGTCACCGCCGACTGCCCGCTGATCGACCCGTCCGTGATCGACGCGGTGGTGGCCGAATTCCACCGCACCGGCGCCGACTTTGCCGCCAACCGCCTGCCTCCGCCCTGGCACCGCACCTGGCCCATCGGGCTGGATACCGAGGTCTGCGCCTTCGCCGGGTTAGAGCGCGCCTGGCGCGAAGCCGCCGAGAAGCACGAGCGCGAGCACGTCATGCCCTATTTCTACGACACGCCCGGCCGCTTCAAGGTGGCCATCCTCGAGCACGACCCCGATTATGGGTTTCACCGCTGGACGCTGGACACGCCCGAAGACCTCGAGCTGCTGCGCGCGCTTGCCCTGCGACTGGGCAGCCGCCTCGATGCCTCCTGGCTGGATGTGCTGGCCCTCTTCGAGCGCGAGCCGGAGCTGGCTCAGATCAACGCCCGCGTGCAGCATAAAACCGGCGCCGATGTTGACGCGCGCATGAAGTGAAGCCGCCTATGCCTCCTGCCCTGACGATCTTCTCGGCCCCCAAGCCTTTCACCCACCCGCACATCGCCGTCATCCAGCGCAACGCGGTGCGCTCCTGGCTGGCGCTCGGCGAGCAGGTGGAAGTGATCCTGCTCGGCGATGAGCCCGGCCTGGCCGAAGCCGCCGCCGAACTGGGCGTGCGCCACATCCGCGAGGTGGAGCGCACCCCCGCCGGCACGCCGCTCGTTTCCTCGATGTTCGCGCTCGCCCGCCAACACGGCTCGGCCCCGCTGCTGTGCTGTGTCAACGCCGATATTCTCTTCCTGCCCGAGGTCGTTTCGGCCGCGCAGGCGGTGGCAGCCCGCCGGCAGCGCTTCCTCATTGTGGGCCAGCGCTATGACCTGGCCGTGACCGAGCCGCTCGACTTTGGCCCCGGCTGGGAGGACGCCCTGCGCCGCCGCGCCGCCGAGCAGGGACGCCTGCACAAGGCCACCGGCTCCGATTACTTCATCTTCCCGCGCGAGTGCTACACCGATATGCCGCGCTTCGCCATCGGGCGCGCCGGGTGGGATAACTGGATGATCTACGCCGGGCGCTCGCGCCTCTGGCCGGTGATCGACGCCACCGAGAGCATCCAGATCATCCACCAGGATCACGATTACGCCCACCTGCCCGGCGGGCAGCCCCATTACCGTCACCCGGAGACTTTCGAGAACGTGCGCCTGGCCGGCGGCAAACGCGCCATCTTCGAGCTGCCAGACGCCTCGCACCGCCTTTCGGGCGGGCGGCTGCGCCGCATGCCGCTCACCTGGCGGCGCTTCTGGCGCGAGGTGGAGATCTTCCCCCTCGTGCGCCTGCATTCTTACGCCCTCGGGCAGGCTTTCTTCGCTCTTTTCCACCCGCTCAAAGCTTACCGCGAGTTCCGCGGCGGCGGGGCGGGATAACAAACCAGGAGACTCATGCGCATCGGACAGAACCCGGCAAAATATGTCAAAGAAGTCAGCCGGCCCGCCCGCGTCACCACGGCGGTGCTGAACTACATCCCTTTCCTGAGCGGATTCTACGCCGAGGCGCTGGATGTGCTCAAAGTCTGCCTGGAGAGCGCCCGCCGCGACCCCGGCGCCGAAATGGACCTGCTCGTCTTCGACAACGGCTCGTGCGAAGAGGCCCGCCAGTGGCTGCTGGATGAGCACCAGGCCGGCCGCATCCAGTACCTGATCCTCTCCGAGAAGAACCTCGGCAAGGGCGGCGCGTGGAACGTCATCCTCGGCGGCGCGCCGGGCGAGGTGATCGCCTATGCCGACAGCGACGTGCTCTTCTCGCCCGGCTGGCTGGGCCGCTCGCTGCAAATCCTCGAGGGCTACCCGCAGGTGGGCATGGTCACCGCGCGGCCTTTCCGCACCCGCGCGGAATATTACACCGCCACGCTCGATTGGGCGCGCTCTACGCCGGAAGTGCTGCTCGAACAAGGCGCGCTGGTGCCCTGGCAGACCTTCCTGGAGTTCGACCTCAGCCTGGGCCAGACGGAAGAGGAAATCCGCCGCCATTACGATTCCACGCAGGACGTGCGCCTCACCTACCGCGGCATACAGGCCTACGCCGGGGCCTCGCACTGGCAGTTCACCGCCCGCAAAAGCACCCTGCAGGCCTTTTTGCCCTTCAGCATGGACCGCCCGATGGGCCAGGTGAAGCAGCTCGATGAGCGCATGAACGCCGCCGGCCTGCTGCGCCTGATGACTCCCGAGCCCCTGGCCATGAACATGAGCAACACCCTGCGCGGCGTGCGGGCCGCAGGCATCACCGCGACAGCCCCTGCAAAGCCCAAAGCGCGCTCGAACCGCCTGCTGGATTTCCCCCCGCTCAAGAAGGCGCTGCTTTCACTCTACGACTCGATCTTCCGCTGGTATTATGACCGATAAAACCGTCTTCATCTCCGCCGACCACGGCCTTTCGCTGGTTTACTTCTTGCAGACCGATGTGCTGCCCACGCTGCTCGAAAGCGGGGCCAGGGTGGTGCTCCTCACCGATGACGGCCTCACCGAGCAGATCAAACAGCGCTTCGCCCAGCCAAACCTGGTTGTCGAAGGGCTGCGCTTCAAGCAGTGCAGGCAGTATTTCGAAAGCTCCTCGCATTCGCTCCAGCATTGGGTGCATTTCCTGCGCTGGATGGGCGGCTCGCAGCGCATCAACACCAACGCCATGGACGGCCACCTGCGCCAGATGGGCTACGAAGCCTCGCCGCGCGGCAAGCGCATCATGCCGCTCATCCGCGCCCTCACCTATGCCCTGCGCCGCTCGCGCCTGGCCCGCAATGCGTTGATGGGCTTTCAGAACCGCTTCACCCCCAGCCTCTACCCCGACCTGTTCGAGAAGTACCGCCCCTCGCTGGTGGTGGCTTCCACGCCGGGCTGGCGCTGGGATCGTTACCTGCTGCGCGAAGCCGCCGCGCGGGGCATCAACACCGCCGCGGCGATCGTCGGGTGGGACAACCCGTCCAGTTACCGCCTGCCCGGCGCGCCGGTGAACTGGGTCAATTGCTGGTCCGAGATCCAAAAGCAAGAGCTGGTGCTTGGCGCCGATTGGCCCGCCGGGCGGGTCAACATCGGCGGCATTCCATCTTACGACGGCTACTTCAAGCGCACCTGGCAAATGCCCAGAGAAGAATACTACGCCCTGCACAACCTCGACCCGCGCCGCAAGCTGCTCGCCTTTGCCTGCTCGTTCGTCACCTTCTCGCCCAACTTCGCCAACATCCGCGCCCTGGCCGAGCTGGTGAACGCCGATGCGCTGTGCGAACCGGCCCAGCTGCTCATCCGCCTGCACCCCAACCACTTCATGCCCGGCTCGCTCTACGAAGGCGAGGCGCAGCAGGTGCGCGCGCTCATCAAAGACATGCCGCACGTGCACCTGGTGGAGCCGGTGCCGCTGGGCGGCGAGCTGGGTTACTATTCCGGCGAGGATATGCCCGAGAAGGCCTCGATGATGGCTTATGCGGATGTCTTCCTGACGGTTTACTCGACGATGGTGGTGGAGACGGCCATTCACGACCGGCCGATCATCAGCGTGTGCATCGATGTGCCGGGCGGCTGGAACACCCCCGGCAAGTTCTCGCTCTCGCTCGCCGAGATCGGCGAGTGGCCCACTCACCAGCGCTTCCGCGCGGCGGGGGCCGGGCGCGTGACCTTCAACCAGCGCGAGCTGCAGCAGGCGTTGAACTTCTACCTCGCCAACCCCTCGGCCGATAGCGAGCAGCGCCGCAAGTTCATCCGCGAGGAATGCACCTTCACCGACGGCTCCGCCGGCCGCCGCACCGGTGAATTCCTTAAAACATTGATTTGAACCACAGAGATCACCGAGGTCACTGAGAGAAACGAGAAAAAGAAAGATCGAAAAAGTGCGGGGCTGATCGCGATCTTGCCACAAGCGATTAGCCGGAGAGTGAGGGAAGGCTTCCATGGCGTCGGACGACTTAACAGGTAAAATCATCGGGGCGGCGATTGCAGTTCACCGTCAACTTGGTCCCGGGCTTCTAGAATCGGTTTATGAGGAATGCCTGGCTTACGAATTGAGTCAAAGAGCGATCCCTTTCGAGCGCCAAAAAGGGATCGCTGTGATGTATGGTGAAATCCAAATCGATTGTGGTTTCCGTGCTGATCTTATTGTAGATCAACGCGTATTGATCGAATTAAAGGCTGTTGAGCAAATTGCCCCCGTCCATAGAGCCCAGGTCTTGACCTATATGAAGCTGGCGGGCATTCAAACCGGCTTGCTGATCAATTTCAACGTTGAGCTTCTAAAAAAAGGAAACGAGCGCTTTGTCTTATAGATTGCTGTCATGCAGCCATGACTTTTCCTCCGTTCCAAAGGTCTTCCGTAGATACCTGCAGATTTGCCAGGCATTATTCATTTCCTTCACTTAACCCTTTCCCTGAGTCCGCTGTGATTCCTTCTTCCTCCTCCTCTTTATCGCCTATTCTCTGCTCTGTGCCCTCTGTGTGCTCTGTGGTTCTTTCTTCCTCTTCCTTGGAGATAACACAATGAAATTTCTCATTGCCGGATACGGTTCGATCGGGCGCAGGCACCTGCGCAATTTGCAAACCCTCGGCGAGCAAGAGATCTCCCTCTACCGCTCACGCCGCAGCACCCTTCCCGAAGAGGAAATCGCCTCCCTGCCAGTGGATACCGACCTGGCCGCCGCGCTCGCCCGCCGGCCGGATGCCGTCATCATCTCCAACCCCACCGCCCTGCACCTGGATGTGGCCATCCCGGCCGCCGAGCAGGGCTGCGCCATCCTGCTCGAAAAGCCCATCGCCCACGACCTGGCGCGCATCCCCGAACTCCAGGCGGCCCTGCGGCGCGGCGGCGCGAAGCTCCTCGTGGGCTTTCAATTCCGCTTTCACCCCACCCTGCAGCAGGCCGCCGGTCTGCTCGCCGATGGGGCCATCGGGCGCGTCACCTCGGTGCGCGCCCACTGGGGCGAATACCTGCCCGGCTGGCACCCCTGGGAAGACTACCGCCAGGGCTACGCCGCCCGCCCCGACCTGGGCGGCGGGGTGATCCTCACCCTCTGCCACCCCTTCGATTACCTGCGCTGGCTGCTGGGCGAATACCGCGTGGAATGGGCCGCGGGCGGCTCGCTTGGGCTGGACCTGCCCGTGGAAGACAGCGCCGAGGTGGGCCTGCGCTTTGAAAGCGGCGCTGCCGGCACCCTCCACCTCGATTACCTCCAGCAGCCCGCCGCGCACACCCTGGAAGTGATCGGCACACAGGGCACGCTGCGCTGGAACAACGCCGATGCTTCCCTCGCGCTCTACCAGGCCGGGGGCGGCGGCTGGCGTGTCATCGAAGCGCCGGAGGGCTTCGAGCGCAACCGGCTCTTCCTGGATGAAATGCGCCACTTCATCGCTGTGGCCCAGGGCCGCGCCGAACCGCTCTGCACCCTCGCCGACGGCGTGCGCGCCCTCGAACTGGCCCTTTCTGCCCGCGCCGCGCTTAAGGCGTTATAATGGGTGGTCGAAAACTCCCCATGGAGATCTTTTTCAATCGGTGAAACAACCTCTGATGCGTTTATTTGTTTTCCTGCTCCTCGCGCCGGCCCTCTTGCTGGCGGCCTGTTCGCCTGCGGCGCCTTCGCCCGCCGCCACCCTCACCCCGGCCCCGAGCAGCACCCCGGCCCCCACGCAGACGGCCTCGCCTGCCCCCACGGCCACGCACACCCTCACCCCCACCGTCACCTTCACCGCCTCGCCCACCTTCACCCCGCAGCCCTCGCCGACGCCCCTGGCGGCCTTCGACCAGGCCAAAGCCATCGCGCTCGCCAGCGGGGTCGGCGGCTGGAAGCTCACCCTCAGCGTTCCCAACCTTGCCCAGGTTTATGATGTGATCGCCGCAGGCATCGAGTTCAACTGCTCCTTCGACGCGCAGTACATCGGCCTGCTCTTCTGCTACGGCCTGGCCCGCCCCCCGCTCGACCAGACCATCACCCTGGCCTTCCTCGACCAAACCTCCCGCACAGTGGTCTTCCAGATGCAGACGGTTTTCGCCTCCGCCGCCCTGCCCACGCCGGTGCCATCGGGTTACAGCGCCTACGACTGCCCCGACCGCGGAAAGAACGTCACCTGCGAGACGGAATGCCGCGTGGCCCCAGACGGAACGCCCTGCATGGTTTCCTCTTGTTTTGACGCCTGCGGCCCCTACTTCTCGGTCGATAGCTGCCCGGCGGGGGTTTCCACCTGGAGCATGTGCAGCGATGCGCAGCTGGCCGACTTGAAAGCCCGCTATAACATCCCATAAAATGCTCAAACTCCTGTTGAAATCCCTTCCCTTCTTCACCGGGCTGTTCCTCCTGGCGGCCTGCGCGGGCGCACCGGCCACGCCCGCCCCCACCGTGATCATCGCCGTCACCGGCGCAACGGCCATCCCCCTGCCCACGCTGCCCCCCACGGCCACGCTCACCGCCTCGCCGACCGTGACCTTCACACCCACCTTCACCGCCACCTTCACCGCCAGCCCTTCGCCCACCGCGGCGGCGGCCCTCGACCAGGCTCAGGTGATCCAGATCAACAACGGCATTGGCGGCTACAGCGTGGTGCTGCGCATCCCCAACCTGACTGCCCCCTATAACCTCATCCTCGGCGGCACGCGCTACGATTGCCAGCTCGATGCGCAACACCCCGATTGGCTCGTCTGCTGGGGGCTGGCGCGCCCCGCGCTGGATATCACCCTCACCGAGGCTTTCCTCGACCCGGCCACCAACCAGGTGGTGTTCGAAAGCAAAGTGGTGCTTAGCTCGGCCGTCTTGCCCACCGCCCTGCCCGAGGGCTATGGCAACACCAACTGCCCCGACCGCGGCAAGAACATCTCTTGCGAGACGGAATGCCGCCTCGATTACGACGGCAACCCCTGCATCGTGGCCACCTGCACCGATGCCTGCGGCCTCTACCGCTCGGTGCATTCCTGCCCGCAGGATATGCCCCTGCCGTCCATCGTCTGCAACCCCGACCAGTGGGCTGAGGCCAAGAAGAAATATGGCATTCCGTAGAACCGGGCTGCTCCTGGCTCTGGCGCTCTTCTGGCTGGCGGGCTGCGCCCGGCAGACCCCGCCGCCTGCCGTCATAGAAGCCCCCACGCAGGCTGCTCCATCGCCCGCGCCAAGCGCCACGGCCACCCCGGCCGCCAGCCTCACCGCCACGGCCACCCTGGCCCCCAGCGCAACCGTCACGCGCACCTTCACGCCTGCCCCCAGCCTCACCGCCACCCAGGCTGTGGCATTCGAGCAGCTCAAGGTGCTGGCCTTAGAGAACCGCGTCGGCGGCTGGATGCTCACCCTCGCCGTTCCCGGCGCCGAGAAGCCGCTCTCGCTCACCCTGGGCGGCAACCGCTACGACTGCAGCGTAGATGCCCAATATCCGGGGCGGCTCTTCTGCCAGGGGCTGGCCAAACCGCCCTTTGACGCGCAATTGAGCCTCACCTTTTCAGACCCGCAAAGCGGCGCGGTGGTGTATGAATCGACCCTGCTCATCCCGACCGCGCTCATGGTGCGCCCCACCCCGGCGGGATGGGCTTCTACCGGCTGCGACCGGCGCGGGCAGAACGTCTCCTGCGAGACGGAATGCCGCATCGACCCTTCCGGCAACCCGTGCATCGTGGCTACCTGCACCGATGCCTGCGGGCCGTACTTTTCGGTGCACACCTGCCCCGATATGTCGCTCGATTTCGCTTCCTGCACGCCCGAGCAGTGGGCGCGCTTGAAGGCCCTGTACCAGATTCCTTAGCGGGAGCAGCAATCGGGCAGAGTTATTTTCGACCATCATTGAACGTGGAGCTTCGCATGAGCCATATCATGGACAAATTCAGTTTACAGGGCCAGTCGGCCGTGGTCACCGGCGGGGGCGGGCTGCTGGGCGCCGAGTTCTGCCGCACCCTGGCCCAGGCCGGCGCGGGCGTGCTGGTGGCAGACCTCAACTTCACCGCCGCCGAGAAGGTGGCCGAAGAGCTGCGCGCCGAAGGCCTGCAGGCCAGGCCGTTTGGCGTGGATGTGACCCGCCCCGAATCCGCCGAGGCGATGGTCCGCGCCGCCGTGGAGGCCTTCGGCTCGCTGGATGTGATCGTCAACAGCGCGGCGATGGACCCCAAGTTCGATGCCTCGCAGGCCGGGCGCCACGGCAACACCTTCGAAGATTACCCCCTGGCCCAGTGGCAGCAAGCCCTGGACGTGAACCTGACAGGCGTGTTCCTCTGCTGCCAGGCCGCCGCGCGCCAGATGGTGGCCCAGGGCGCCCGCGGCTCGATCATCAACATTTGCTCCACCTACGGCCTGGTGCCCCCCGACCAGCGCATCTACGAAAAGCCCGGACAGCCCAGGCAGTTCAAGCCCGCCTTCTACACCACCACCAAGGCCGGTGTGCTCGGCCTGACCAAGTACATCGCCTCCTACTACGCCGGAACGCAGATCCGCGCCAACTGCCTCACGCCGGGCGGCGTATATAATAACCATGATGAGACCTTCACGCGCAATTACTCCTACCGCACCATCATGGGGCGCATGGCCCGGCGCGACGAGATGAACGGCGCGCTGCTCTTCCTGGCCTCATCGGCTTCATCCTATATGACCGGCGGGAACGTCATCGTCGATGGAGGCTGGACGGTATGGTAAAACCCGAGGTGCTGGCCATCATCCCGGCGCGCGGCGGCTCGAAGGGCATCCCGCGCAAGAACATCAAACCCTTCGCCGGGCACCCGCTCATCGCCTACAGCATCGCCGCGGGTTTGCAGGCCCGCACCGTCACGCGGGTGATCGTCTCCACCGATGACGAAGAGATCGCCCGCTGCGCGCGCGAATACGGCGCTCAGACGCCCTTCCTGCGCCCGGCCGAACTGGCCCAAGACCGCACGCTCGACCTGCCCGTCTTCCAGCACGCCCTCGACTGGCTGGCCCAAAACGAGGGCTACCGGCCCGAGGTCGTCGTCCAGCTGCGGCCCACCTCGCCGGTGCGCCCGCCCACCCTGGTAGATGAAGCCGTGGAGCTGCTCCTGGCCAACCCCGAGGCCGATTCGGTGCGCGGGGTGGTGCCGGCAGGGCAGAACCCGCACAAGATGTGGCGCATCGACCCCCAAACCGGCCGCATGCGCAACCTGCTGGATGTGCCCGGCGTGGATGAACCCTACAATGCCCCGCGCCAGGCCCTCCCGCCGGTATACTGGCAGACCGGGCACATCGATGCCATCCGCCCGCGCGCCATCCGCTCCGGCTCGATGAGCGGAAAGGTCATCCTGCCGGTGATGGTTGACCCGGCCTACACGGTGGATATCGACACCCCCAAGGATTGGGCGCGCGCCGAGTGGCTGGTGTGGCACTCCGACCTGGAGATCATCTACCCCGGCAGGCGCCGCCGCCCGCTGCCCGAAAAGGTGGAGCTGGTGATCTTCGACTTCGACGGCGTCTTGACGGATAACCGCGTGTGGGTGGATGAAGACGGCCGCGAGATGGTCGCCGCCAACCGCTCCGACAGCCTGGGCGTGGCGCACCTGCGCAACCGCGGCCTCAAGATGATCGTCCTCTCCACCGAGACCAACCCGGTCGTCTCGGCGCGCTGCAAGAAGATGCAGATCCCGGCTTACCAGGGCGTGTGGGATAAAGCCGGGGCCCTGCCGGAGATCCTCCAAAAGCTGGGCGTCGATCCGGCGCACGCGGTTTACGTGGGCAACGACATCAACGATGTGCCGTGCTTCCCGCTGGTGGGCTGCGCGGTGGCCGTGGCCGATGCGCAGCCGGCCGCCAGGCGCGCCGCCGATATCGTCCTCAGCCGGGCGGGCGGCCACGGCGCGGTGCGCGAGCTGTTAGATCTGTTGATGGAGAGGTATGACAGGTAAGCCCCCGGCGCCCGGGCGCTCAGGCATCGGAACGCATTCGCGCGAGCCGGGCGCCCGATCACCAATCCTTTTCTTCCTTAAGGAGCACTCATGGCACGAGAAGTGAAAATCGGCAACCGTCTGATCGGCGACGGTCACCCAACCTACATCACCGCCGAGATCGGCATCAACCACAACGGCGACCTTGAGATCGCCAAAAAGATGATCTTCGAGGCCTTCCGCACCGGCGTGGACTCGGTCAAGTTCCAAAAGCGCACACCGGAAATCTGCGTGCCGCGCGACCAAT
This sequence comes from Anaerolinea sp., assembly GCA_029975055.1. Lineage (GTDB taxonomy): Bacteria > Chloroflexota > Anaerolineae > Anaerolineales > Anaerolineaceae > Anaerolinea. The sequence goes on along the minus strand of JARKPU010000047.1, from coordinate 33,350 downwards.
GGGACATCATGCGCGAGACGCCCTGGGGATACATCAGCTACATCGAGTATCGCCGCAAGATGGAATTTGGGCAGAAAGAATATGCCGAGATCGACCGCTACTGCAAGGAACTGGGCATCGATTGGTTCGCCTCGGTGTGGGACGAGCCTTCGGTGGACTTCATGGAGCAGTTCGACCCGATTGCCTATAAAATTCCCTCGGCCGCGCTCACCGATTCCGGCCTGCTGCGCAAGCTGCGCGCCACCGGCCGCCCGCTGATCCTCTCCACCGGCATGTCGAGCATGGAGCAGATCCGCGCCGCAGTGGCCCTGCTGGACCTGGACCGGCTGGTCATCACCCACGCCACCAGCACCTACCCCTGCGACCCGGAGGAACTCAACCTCAAGGTCATCCAGTCGCTGCGCGAAGCCTTCCCCTGCCCAATCGGCTATTCGGGCCACGAGGTGGGCCTCATCCCCTCGGTGGTGGCCGTGGCGATGGGCGCCTGCGTGATCGAACGCCACATCACCCTCGACCGCGCCATGTGGGGCTCCGACCAGGCCGCCTCCGTCGAGCCGACCGGCTTCGAGCGCCTGGTGAAGTACATCCGCGTCACCGAAGCCTCGCTGGGCGACGGCGTGAAGAAAGTCTATGACAGCGAGCTTTCCTCGCTGAAGAAACTGCGCAGGTTCCAGTAGCCATGCAAGAACCGTTGGAGCGAATCCGGCGCGGATTGAAGCGCCGCTGGGTGCACGCGCGCAGCAACGCGCGCATCCTGCGCCTGGGCGAGCAGGTGGCCAAAGCCGCCGCGCTGCGCCCCGGCGAAAAGCCGGTGGTGTTCTTCAACGCATCCACCCGCCTGCTGGGGATGAGCCTGAACGCAGCCTTCCAGCAGGCTTCGGCCTGGGCCGTGCGCCTGGCGGGCGCGCCGGTCATTCACTTTGCCTGCCAGGGCGGGCTGAGCCGCTGCGTGCTGGGCTCGAACCGCGAAGACCCGCAGGCCCTGCCCCCCTGCCCGGCCTGCATCGAGCAGTCCAGGCCGCTCTACGCGCACGCCGACGCGCGCTGGTTCGTCTATAAGCCCGACCCCGCCTTGCAGGTCGCCCTGCAGCGACTCGACCTTGCCACCCTTTCGGCCCTGGTCTGGGAGGGCGTTCCGTTGGGGCGCTTGTGCCTGCCCGCGCTGCGCTGGATGCTGCGCCGCCACCACCTGGAAGATGACGAACCCACCCGCTTCTTCCTGCGCGAGTACATCCTCTCGGCCTGGCGCGTGGCGCAGGAATTCGGCGCGCTGCTCGATGCGGTGAACCCGCGCGCGGTGGTCGTCTTCAACGGCATGTTCTACCCCGAAGCCGTGGCGCGCTGGCAGGCCCAAAAGCGCGGGGTGCGCGTCATCTCCCACGAGGTGGGCCTGCTGCCCTTCTCGGCCTACTTCACGGAGGGCGAAGCCACCGCCTACCCGATCGACATTCCCGACGAGTTCGAGCTCTCGCCCGAGCAAGACGCCCGCCTGGATGCCTACCTGGAGCAGCGCCTGCAGGGCAACTTCAGCATGGCGGGCGTTCGCTTCTGGCCCGAGATGCGCGGCCTGGATGACTCCTTCCTGGCGCGGCTGGCGCAGTTCAAGCAGGTGGTGCCCGTCTTCACCAATGTGATCTTCGACACCAGCCAGCCGCACTCGAACGTGGTCTTCCCGCACATGTTCGCCTGGCTCGATCTCGTCCTGCGCGTCATCCGCGCACACCCCGAGACGCTCTTCGTGGTGCGCGCCCACCCCGATGAAGCCCGCGCGGGCAAGGCTTCGGAAGAAAGCGTGGCCGATTGGGCCCGCCGCAACCGCCTGGTGACGTTGCGCAACGTGGTCTTCGTCGATTCGCGCGAATATATCAGCTCGTACGAATTGATCCAGCGCTCCAAGTTCGTCATGGTCTATAATTCAACCATCGGGCTGGAGGCCTCACTGATGGGCGCGCCGGTTCTGTGCGGGGGCAAGGCGCGCTTCACCCAGCTGCCCACCGTCTTCTTCCCCTCCACCCCCGATGACTACCAGCGCCAGGCCGAGGCCTTCCTGGCGGCTGAGAAGATCATGGTCCCGCCGGCTTTCAAGCGCAACGCGCGCCGCTTCCTCTACTACCAGCTCTTCCGCACCTCCCTGCCCTTCGATTCGCTCCTGGAGGAAGACGGAATCTGGCCCGGTTATGTGCGCTTCAAAGACCTGCCCTGGTCTTCCTTCGACCCGCACAATTCCATCGTCCTCAAGACCATTGTGGACGGCATTTTGGAAGGCAAGCCGTTTTTGCTGGAAGAGTAAGAACTTCTCCCACCCCCCTTCACCCCACTCGGGGAAAGGGTGAGGCCCCCCGGAGGTGCCCTTGAGCCTCGAAACCATCACCGCCCTCGTGCCCATGCGCCACACATCCGAGCGCGTGCCCGGCAAGAATTACCGCCCCCTGGCGGGCAAGCCCCTTTACGCCCACATCATCGAGACGCTCCTGGCCGTGGCGGAGGTGAGCCGCGTGGTCGTCGATACCGACAGCCCGGTGATCATCTCCGGTCTGCGGCAGAACTACCCCCAGGTGATGATCTTAGAGCGCCCCGAACACCTGCGCGCAGGCACCATCCCGATGAATGAGATTCTCCTCCACGATACCGCCCTGGCCCCCGCCGACCTCTACCTTCAGACTCATTCCACCAACCCGCTGCTCAAGGCTGAGACGCTCTCACGCGCCATCCAGGCTCTGCGCGCTTCTTACCCCGCCCACGACTCGCTCTTTGGTGTCACGCGCCTGCAGGTGCGCCTGTGGGACCAGCTGGCCCGGCCCATCAACCACAACCCGGCCATCCTCCTGCGCACGCAAGACCTGCCGCCCGTCTTCATGGAGAACTCGTGCGTTTACCTCTTCACCCGCCAAACCCTCGAGCAGCGCCGCAACCGCATTGGCGAGCGCCCGCTGATGTTCGAGGTGGACCCCGCCGAAGCCTGGGATATTGACGAGGAAAGCACCTTCCAGGTCGTCGAAACCCTCATGCGCGCGCGCCTCGCTTGAGGCCCGCCGCCCCTCTACCGGAGATTTTTGCATGCCCACCGTCCTGCTTTCAGCCCCCTATCTCATCCCTTCGCTGGAACGCTTTCGCCCCGTCTTCCAGCACTATGGCATCGAGCTGATCGTCGCGCCCGTGCAGGAGCGCCTGGAAGAAGAGCAGATCCTGGCCCTGGCCGGGCAGTTCGACGGCGCCGTCTGCGGCGACGACCGCTACACCGAGCGCGTCTTGCAGGCCTGCGCGCCGCGCCTGAAGGTGATCTCCAAATGGGGCACCGGCATCGATTCGATCGACCGCGCCGCCGCGCAGCGCCTGGGCGTGATGGTGGGCAACACCCCCAATGCCTTCACCCTGCCCGTCGCCGATACCGTCATGGGCTACATCCTGGCCTTTGCCCGCCGCCAGCCCTGGATGGACCGGGCGATGAAAGCCGGCGTGTGGGAGAAGATCCCCGGGCGATCGCTCAGCGAGTGCACCCTGGGCGTCATCGGCGTCGGCAACATCGGCAAGGCGGTCATCCGGCGCGCGCGCGCTTTTGGCATGCGCCTGCTGGGCAACGATATCGTCCCAATCGCCCCCGATTTTATCGCCGAAAACGGCCTGGAAATGACCTCTCTGCCCGACCTGCTCGCGCGGGCCGATTTCGTCAGCGTCAACTGCGACCTCAACCCCACCAGCCGCAAGATCATCAACGCCGCCACCCTGGCGTTGATGAAGCCCACCGCCGTGTTGATCAACACCGCCCGCGGCCCCATGGTGGATGAATCCGCGCTCGTCGCCGCGCTGCAATCCGGGCAGATCGCCGGGGCCGCCCTGGATGTGTACGAAGCCGAGCCGCTGCCCCCCGCTTCGCCCCTGTGCAGGCTCGATAACGTCATGCTTGCCCCGCATAATGCCAATTCCAGCCCGGCGGCCTGGGAGCGCGTGCATTGGAACACCATCCGCAACCTGCTGGTGGGGCTTTCGATCCCGCATGACGACCTGGAGAGTCTGCGGGAGCGCTTCTCAATATCCGCCTGATGCAGCCGGAGGCTGGCGAGTCGATATGATGCTCGAACGGAAGGTGAAGTGGGTTGGCGCTGCCGAGCTGCTGCCTGTGCTGCTCATCCTCTTCGTCTTTGCCCTGGCTTACCTGCCGCGCATTGACCAGTTCGGCTTCTATAAAGACGACTGGCACATGATCTACAACGGCCATGCCTTCGGCCCGAACCGCATCACCGATTCCTTCCTCATTGACCGCCCGATGATGGGCCGCCTCAACAGCCTCACCTACCGCATCCTCGGCGACAGCCCCCTGGCCTGGAGCCTGTTCGCCTTTGCCGCCCGGCTGGAGGGCGTGCTGGCCTTCTATGTGCTCCTGCGCCTGATCTGGCCGCGCCTGCGTTACCCCGCCCTGGTGATGGCCCTGCTCTTTGCCGCCTACCCCGGCTTTTTACAGCTGCCGAACGCGGCCACCTTCCAGAATCACTTCATCGGTTACGGCCTGGCGCTCACTTCCATCGCGCTCACGGCGGCCGCGCTGCGCCTGCGCGGCTGGAGGGGGGCCGCCCTCACCGCCCTGGCGCTGCTCTTCACCGCCGGATACCTGCTCATCTACGAATACATGCTGGGCCTGGAGGCGCTGCGCCTGCTGGCCGCGGCCCTGGTGCTGCGCCCCTCCGCGCAAGATGCGGCGCCCCCCCGGCCCTGGAAGAAAGCCCTCGGCCGCGCCTTGATCGAATACCTGCCCTACCTGGCGGTGGTGCTGGCCTTTTTGGCCTGGCGCCTGTTCATCTTCTCCAGCGACCGCCCCGCCACCAACACCGAGCTGCTGGCGGGCAAGTACCTCGCCGCGCCGCTGCCCATGCTGGCGGGCCTGCTGGCAGACGCGTTGAAAGACTTTGCCGAGGCGCTCTGGATGGCCTGGAGCGTCCCCCTCTACAACCTGTGGAACACCGCCCGCCCGCTCGACGTGGCCCTGGGGTTGTTGCTGGGGGCCGCCGCCGCGCTGGGCGTGGCATTCTACGCGCGCCGCCGCCCCGCCGAAAGCGGCTGGGATGGTTCCGAACCGCCTGCCCCGCGGGGCTGGGCTGGCCAGGCGCTCGGGGCGGGCGCGCTCAGCCTGCTGGCCGCGCTCCTTCCGGTGCTCGCCGCCGGGCGGAACATCGCCTTTCAGGACCAGTTCGACCGCTACACCTTGCACGCCACCGCCGGGGTTGGGTTGCTGCTCGGCGGGCTGCTCTTCTATGCGCTGCGCCCGCGCCTGCGCGCGGCGGCGCTGGCCCTGCTGGTGGGGCTGGCCATCCCGGCGCATTACCTCAACGCCGTCTATTGGAGCCGCGCCTGGGAAGTTCAGCGCGAGTTCTGGTGGCAGGCGGCCTGGCGCGCGCCCATGCTCGCCGACGGCACGGTGCTCATGCCGCTTCTCCCCAAAAATTACCGCCTGGCCGAAGATTATGAGGTCTTCTCGGCCGCCAACCTGGTTTATCACCCCGCCGAAAGCTCCTTCCGCATCTACGGCGAGGTGCTCAACGCCGACACGGCCCGCGAGGTGGCCCTGGGGGTAGAAGGCTACCGCTTCATCCGCTTCTTCGAGATGACGCGCGATTTTAAGAAGACGCTCATCGTGGATTGGCCCGGCGGAGGTTCCTGCGCGCATTTCATCGACGGCGCGCGCCTCGAACTCTCCGCCCAAAGCGACCCGCTCCTCTATTGGGTGGGGCGCTACTCGCAGATCGGTCAGATAGACACCTCCGCCGCCCCGCCCCGGCCGCTGGAGGCCGTCTTCGGCAGCGAGCCTGAGCACGGCTGGTGCTATTACTACCAGCAGGCCGATCTTTCGCGTCAGCGCGGCGACTGGCAGGCGGTGATACGCCTGTATGCCGAGGCCGAGGCCGCCGGGCTTGCCGCGCAGGACGCCATCGAGTGGCTGCCCTTCTACGAGGCCTTCTACACCCTCGGCGACGAGGCCCAGGCCGCCCTGCTGGCCGACCGCATCCGCACCGATTCCACCGCTGCCGCCGGTTACTGCCGCTTGAGCGGCCCGCGCACCTCCGCCGCGGCCAAAGCCTTGTGTGATTGATCATGAAACCCGCCTCGCGCTGGCTCTTTATCCTCATCCTCCTGGCCTATGCCGCTTACGCGGCCGTCTTCACCGCCAAGACGATCTTCACGGCTCAGGGGCAGCCCTATTCGGCGCTCTTCGACGACGCGATGATCTCCATGACCTACGCGCGCAACCTGGCCCAGGGCTACGGCCCGGTGTGGAACCCCGGCGAGCGCGTGGAAGGTTACTCCAACCCGCTGTGGGTGGTCTTTATGGCGGGCTTCCACCTGCTGCCCATCCCGGAGAACTGGATCAGCCTGTATATCCAGGTGGCGGGCGGGCTTTTCTTCATCGCCAGCCTGTTCTTCCTCAAAAAGGCCGCCGAAGAGGTGGAACCCGGCCGCGCCGGGGCGGCGCTGCTGGCCGTCTTGCTGACGGCGTTCTACTACCCGCTCACCAACTGGTCGTGGCTGGGCAACGAGGTGAGCCTGCTGCTGCTCATCTCCGGCGCGGCGGTCTGGTGGGCGCTGCGCATGCAGGCCGGGGGGCGCTTTTCGCCCTGGCTGTACGTGCTGCTCGGCGGGGCCACCCTGGTGCGCCTGGATGCCGCCGTGCTCCACCTGACGGTGCTCGGCTGGCTGTTCCTCTTTGACCGCCCCAACCGGCGCAAGCACCTGGCCTGGGGGCTGGGCATGCTGGCGCTGTTCATCGGCGGGCAGACGGCCTGGCGCAGGCTCTATTACGGCGAATGGCTGCCCATGACCTACTACCTCAAGATGGAAGGCCTGCCGCTGCTGGCGCGCGCCCGCCGCGGGGCGATCGCCCTTTACTATTTTGCGCGCGGGCTGTTCTGGCCGCTGGCGCTCTTCCCGGCCGTGCTGGCTTTCTTCCGGCGCGACCGCAAAGTGCTCCTCCTGGCGCTGGTCTTCCTGGCGCAGTGCGCCTACAGCGTTTATGTGGGCGGTGACGCCTGGGAGCACCGCGGCGGGGCCAACCGCTTCATCGCCCAGGCCATGCCGGCCTTTTTCCTGCTCTTCAGCCTGGCCGTCTTCCGCCTCTCCGGCTGGGTGCAGGGCGCGGCCATGCGCCTGGCCCCGCGCCTCAGAGGGCCGGCGCGCGCCCTGGTCGCAGCGGGGGCGGGCGTGTTCGTCATCCTCAGCGTGCTGATGATGAACCGCCTGGTGGATAACGGCAGCTTCATCACCAACCTGCGCAGCCCCGCCTCAGGCGCGCTGCGCTTCTTCCTCCTGCAGGAGCGCTCCATCTACGTCCCCGGCAACGAGCGCTACACCCGCGACGGACTGATCCTGCGCCAGGTGACGGCCCCCCAGGCGCGCATCGCGGTGGTGGCGGCGGGCAGCACGCCCTACTTCATGCACCGCTACGCCATCGACCTGCTCGGCAAGAGCGACCCCGTCGTGGCGCGCGGGGGCATCCAGGTGAACCCTTACGGCGACTGGCTGGAGCTGCGCCCCGGGCACATCAAGTTCAATTACGATTACTCTCTCGGCCAACTCCAGCCGGATGTGGTCGTCGAGCTGCGCGTCAGCACCTACGACATCGGCGAGCGCTACCTGGATAACTACGAGAGAATCAAGCTGAACGGGCACACCATGTATTTCAAGAAAGGATCTCCCTACATTCTCTGGGAAAAGGCATATGAGCTTCGAGAAAACTGAACACCGAACGGTTCTCATCACCGGCGCGGCGGGGGGCATTGGCCGCGCCACGGTGAAAGTCTTTGCCGGGCACGGCTGGCATGTCATCGGCGTGGACCGGCGCGAATTCGGCGAGCGTTTCCCGGCCGGCGGCCTCTATATCCTGGCGGATATCGCCGACCCCGAGCACCTGCGCCGCATCTTCGAGCAGGTTGCCGCCTTCACCCCCTCGCTGGATGCGCTCGTCAACAACGCCGGTATTCAGATCGCAAAACCACTGCTGGAAACCAGCGTGGAAGAGTGGGATCAGACCATCGCCAACAACCTGCGCTCGGCCTTTTTGAGCGTGAAAATGGCGCACCCGCTGCTCAAGGCGGGCGGGGGCGGGGCCATCGTCAACGTCTCGTCGGTGCACGCCATCTGCACCTCGCCCAACATCTCCTCCTATGCAGCCAGCAAGGGCGGGCTGCTGGCGCTCACCCGCGCCATGGCCATCGAGTTTGCCGCCGATGACATCCGCGCCAACGCCATCCTGCCGGGCGCGGTGGATACCCCCATGCTGCGCGCCAGCATGGAACGCGGCGCGCTGGAAGGCAGCAGCGTGCTCGACCGGCTCGAAAACCTGGCCCGCAAAACCGTCAACGGGCGCGTGGCTCAGCCGGAAGAGATCGCCCACGCGATCTACTTCCTGGCCGATGCGACCCAGTCTTCCTTTATGACCGGCCAGGCCCTGGTGGTGGATGGCGGGGCAACGGCCAAGTTGAGCACCGAGTGATGAGCGCATTGGGCGAAGCACTCAAACGATCCATCCCCCGGCCCGTCAAGCGCGCCATCGGCGAGGGGTTCGATGCCCTCGACCGCGCCCGCCAGTGGCCGGCGGCGGCCTTTCACCCCTGGCGGCTGGATACCATCCGCCGCCTGGCTGCCCTCAAAGACATCCACCGCGGGCAGCGCTGCTTCATCATCGGCAACGGGCCCAGCCTGCGCCAGACCGATATGAGCAAGCTGCGCGGAGAGTTCACCCTGGGGATGAACCGCATTTACCTGATGTTCCCCGAGTTGGGCTTTCAGACGACCTACCTGCTCTCGGTCAACGACCTGGTGATCGAACAGTGCGCCGCCGAAATTCAATCGCTCGACCTGCCGCGCTTCGTCTCCTGGCGCGCGCGCAAATGGCTGAAGCCCGCCGAAAACCTCTATTTCCTCCACACCACCTACACCGGCCCGCGCTTCTCCACCGACCTGCGCGGGCGCCTGTGGGAGGGCGCGACGGTCACCAACGTGGCCCTCCAGGCGGCTTTCTACCTGGGCTTCAGCGAGGTGATCCTCATCGGCGTGGACCACAACTTCGAGACCAAGGGCAAGCCCAACACCACCGTCGTCTCCAACGGGGCCGACCCCAACCACTTCTCGCCGGGCTACTTCGGCGCGGGCTTCCGCTGGCAATTGCCCGACCTGGAAACCTCCGAGCGCGGCTACCGCATGGCCCGCGCGGCCTATGAAGCCGCCGGCCGCCGGGTGTTGGATGCCACCATAGGCGGCAAGCTGACGGTCTTCCCGAAAGTGGATTATGCGAGCCTGTTCTAAAGCGGCTCACCCCGTAAATTCATTCTCCCCCTCCCTAAAAGGGAGGGGGCCGGGGGGCAGGCCTTGACCCCGCCGCTCTTCTCCATCGTCACCCCGTCTTATAACCAGGCCGCCTACCTGGAGCAAACCCTGCGCTCGGTGCTCGAGCAGGATTACCCCGCCGTCGAATACCTCGTCGCCGACGGGGCCTCCACCGACGGCAGCGTCGAGGTCATCTCCCGCTACGCCGCGCGGCTGGCCTGGTGGGTCTCCGAACCGGATGGCGGGCAGGCCGAGGCCATCAACAAAGGCTTCGCCCGCGCCCGCGGGGAGTACATCGCCTGGCTCAACTCGGATGACCTCTACCTGCCCGGTGCGCTCAGCGCAGCCGCGCGCGCCTTCGAGGAGCATCCCGAAGCCGGGCTTGTCTTTGGCGATGTGGTCTCCATCGATGCCGCCGGACAGGCCTTCAACGTGATGACCTTCGGCCCGCGCTCGTTGGAAGATCTGCTGTGCTTCAACATCATCAGCCAGCCGGGGGTCTTCCTGCGCCGCTCGCTCCTCGAGCGCGCCGGGCTGCTCGACCCGTCTTACCACTACCTGCTCGATCATCACCTCTGGCTGCGCGCGGCGGCCCTGGCCCCTGCGCTCTACCTGCCGCAGCGCATGGCGGCGGCGCGCTTCCACCCCGCGGCCAAGAACGTGGCCCAGGCCGCCGCCTTTGGGCGCGAGGCCTACCGCATCGTCGCCTGGATGCCCACCCAGCCCGCCCTGGCAGAGCCTTTCCGCCGCCTGGAGCGGCGCATCTGGGCCGGGGCCTACCGCTTCGATGCGCGCTACCTGCAAGACGGCGGCCAGCACCGCGCCGCCCTGGCGGCTTACCTGCGCAGCCTGGCCGCTCACCCGCCCACCGCCCTGGCCGAGTGGCGGCGCATGCTCTATGCCTTCGCGGGCCTGTTCATCAACCCCGAGCGCTTCAAGCAAAACTACCTGGAAGCCCGCAAGAAGCGCCTGGAAGGGCGCTAGAACGCATGACCCGCCCCGCCCGCAGCCTGCTCCTCGTCCTTTCCGCGCTCTCCCTCCTGGCGGGGCTCTTCCTGCTCTGGCTCTCCTTCCAGCCGCACGCCGCGTGGCGCGCCCTGGCGGACCCAATTGCCCGCGACGGCAGCTTCGATTCACTCACCCCCGCGGTGCAATCCGCGCTGGCCTGGCCGGCCCGCGTCCTTGGGCTGCTCGGGCTGGCGCTGGCCGCGTGGAGCCTCGCCCGCCCGGCCTCTGCCTGGCGCGCCTTCAAATGGCTGTGGCGCTCGCCGGGCTGGTTTGTGCGCACCTTCTGGGCCGACCTGCGCGCGCTCCCCGGCCTGCCGAGGGCCGAAAAGCCCGCGCCGCTCGAGCGCTGGCTGGTGACGGTGCTCTTCCTGGCCGTTCTCCTCGTGCGCCTGCCCCTGCTCGACCGTCCCGTCACCCACGACGAAGCCTACACCGTCGAGACGTGGGCCTCCGGTTCGCTGCGCTACGCCGTGGAAGATTATCACCTGCCCAATAACCACATCTTCCACACGCTGCTGGTGCGCATCGTGTTGAACACCCTCGGCAGCCGCCCGTGGATGATCCGCCTGCCGGCTTACCTGGCGGGGGCGCTGCTCATCCCGCTGGCGCATGCCTTTGGGCGGCGGCTCTATGGGCGCGGGGCCGGGCTGCTGGGGGCCGGGCTGGCGGCTGCCGCGCCCATCCTGGCCGATTATTCCACGAACGCGCGCGGGTACACGCTCTTCATGCTCTTCAGCCTGCTGGCCTTCTGGCTGGCGGCTGCGCTGCTGCGGGGTAAGAACCTGGCCGGCTGGCTGGCGCTCATCCTGGCGGCCGGGCTGGGCTTCTGGACCGTGCCGATGATGCTCTATCCCTTCGGCGGAGTGTGCGCGTGGATCTTCCTCTCCGCGCTGATGGACCGTTCGGCCGCCCGGCCTTATGGCGGCCCGTGGGGGCTATTGAAATACCTGGCTGCAGCGGGGCTTTCGGCCGGGCTGCTTTCGCTGCTGCTCTACGCCCCGGTGCTGCTCAAATCCGGGCCGGGCGCGCTCTTTGGCAACCAGTTCGTCCTCCCGCTGCCCTGGGCCGATTTTTGGCCCACGCTCGTCCAATCGCGCCTGCCCGAAACCTGGGCCGAATTTTCGCGCGGCTGGGGGCTGCCCGCGGCGCTGCTCCTGGCGGCCGGGGTGCTCGCCTCGCTGGCGCTCCACCGCCGCGCCTCACCTTACCGGGTGCATCCGCTCGCGGCGGTCTTCCTCTGGGTGGCCCCGGTGATGCTCATCCAGCACCCCAACCCCTGGCCGCGCGTGTGGAGCTACCTCTACCCGCTCGCGCTGGTGTTTTCGGCGGGCGGGCTGCTGGGGCTGGCCGGGTTCCTCCCCCAGGGCCGGCTGCGCGGCAGGCTCCTCCCGGCGGCCCTGGCCGCGCTGGTGCTGGGAGCGCTCGCGCTGGGGGCTGCCGCCAACCTGCGTGAATGCCCCGCGCTTGCCTGCCAGCCCGGCGAGGAAGAGCGGGCCGCGGCCTACCTGGCGCCGCGCCTCGCCGAAACCGACCTGGTGCTGGTGGAATCGCCCAGCGACGCCCCGCTGTGGTATTATTTCCGGCAGGAGGGCCTCTCGAAGGACTACTTCCGCAAAGACCGCCCCTTCTTCCGCGCCTTTTTGCTGCTGCGCCCCGCCGAAGGCCAGACTGCCGAGGGGTTGATCGCCTACCGCGGCCCCGAGGCGGCCTTCTTCAACTTTGGCACCCTGCAGCAGGTTTCTGCCTTCGGTAACTTGCTGGTCTGGGAAATCCAGGCCTACCCCGACCTGATCCGCAAGGAATTTCACCTCGATTGACCCCTGCCCATGGCTGATGCACCCGCCCCCACCCCCCGCTCCCGCGCCCCGCGCGCTCTCGGCATCCTCTGGGCGCTGGCGGCGGCGCTGCTGCTCGCGCTTGGGCTGGCCGTGCGCCTTTACGATCTTTCGGACCCGCCGTTGGATTTTCACCCCACCCGCCAGCTGCACTCGCTCATCCTGGCGCGCGGCATGTATTACGAGACGGCCCCCCTCTCCGTTCCGGCCTGGCAGCGCGAGCGCGCCGTGCAGATGGGCCGCGCCGAAGGCATCATCGAGCCGCCCATCCTTGAGCGCCTGGCGGCCTTTGTCTATCGCCTGGCCGGGCGCGAGCTGCCCGGCGCCGGGCGGGTTTTTTCCATCGCGGCCTGGCTGGCGGGCGCTCTGGGCCTGCTTGGGCTGGCCCGCCGGTTCCTCTCGCCGCCGGCGGCGCTGGTGGCGCTGGGCTTTGCCGCGGCCCTGCCTTATGGAATCTACGCCAGCCGCGCCTTCATGCCCGACCCGCTCATGACGGCCCTCATCGTGTTTGCCTGGTGGGCCTTTGCCGCCTGGCTGGACGCCCCCACCTGGGGTAAAGCCGTGCTGAGCGGGCTGCTGGGCGGTGCGGCGCTGCTCGTCAAGGGCACGGCGGTGTTCTTTATCGCCGGGGGCTTCGCGGGCATGCTGCTGGCGGCGCGCACCTTCAGGGCCGCCCTGCGCGAGCGCCAGGCCTGGCTCATCGCCGGGCTTGCCCTGCTGCCCTACGGGCTGTACACGCTGTGGGGCGTGGCGGTCAGCGGTTTTTTGCAGGGGCAGTTCAGCCTGCGCTTCTTCCCCGGCTATTGGGCCGACCCCGTCTTCTACCTGCGCTGGTACAACCTGCTGGAGGGCGCCTTCAGCCTGCCGTGGCTGGCGCTGGGGCTGCTGGGCGCGCTCCTTCTGCCCGGCAAGGCCGCGCGTGGGCTGGCCTGGGGCGGCTGGGCCGGTTACCTGCTGCTGGGGCTGGCCCTCTCGCACCACATTTCCACGCATGATTACTACAGCCTGCCGCTCATCCCCCTGCTGGGGTTGGGGCTGGCCGCCATCGCCGAGGCCGCTCTGCGCGCCATCCCCCAGCCGCGGGCGGTGCTCTCTGCGCTGGCCGGGCTGGCGCTGCTGGCCACCGCAGGTTTGAGCACCTGGCAGGCGCGCACGGCCCTCAAGCGCGCCGATTACCGCGCCGAGCCTGCCTTCTGGGCCGGTTTGGCCGAGACGATGGGCCGCGACGCTTCGGTGGCGGGCATCACGCAGGATTACGGCGCGCGCCTGGCGTATTACGGCTGGATCAACTCCGCCAACTGGCTCACCGCCGCCGAGTTCGACCTGCGCCGCACGGCCGGGCAGCAGTTCGACGTTGCCGCCCTCTTCGATTCCCTCACCGCCGGCAAGCAGTTCTTCCTGGTGACAATGCCCGAAGAGCTGGATGCCCAGCCCGAATTGAAATCCATGCTCGCCGGGCGCTTCCCGCTCTTCGCGCAGGGCCCCGGCTACCTCATCTACGACCTGCGAGGCACCCGGTGACGCTCGAACCTGCTCGCAAGGCCACCCCCGTGGAGCTTTCGGCCGCCGTGCTGGGCGCGCTGGTCTTCCTGGCCGGGCTGGCGCTCTTCGCCTATGCCGGCAGCTACGCGCGCTACTGGTCTGACGATTACTGCTACGGCTACTTCGTGCGCGAGAACAGCCTGCTCCCCGGCCTGTGGAGCTGGTATATTCACCTGGGCAACCGCTTTTCCACGCTGGTGCCGGTGGCGGTGAGCGAGCTTTTCGGCCCGCGCTCCGTCTCCTTCGTTCCGGCCTTCATCCTGGCGCTGTGGCTGGGCGCATGGGTCTTCTTCCTGGCGCGCCTGTGCGGCGCGCTGGGATGGCAGGGTTCGCGCCGCTGGCTGGTGCTGCTGGGGTGCGTACTGGTCTATTTCAACGTCCTGCTCGCGCCGGACCGTCTCCAATCCGTTTACTGGCGCATGGGCGCCTTCCATTACAGCCTCCCGCTGGCCTTGCTGTTGCTCAACCTGGGCTGGCTGGCCGCGCGCCGGCAGCGCGGCCCCGCCGCCGGGGTTGCGCTCGGCAGCGGGCTGCTGGCATTCTTCGCCGGCGGCCTTTCGGAGACCTTTGCCGCCTTCCAGGCCGGGCTGCTTGGGCTGGTTCTGGCGGGGGCGTGGGTATCTTTTTCGGTCATTGGCCGGGCAGGCCCCGCCCATGACCGAAAAGTTGAAACACTGCCCCCGCCGGGCGGGCGCGAAGCGATGGCGCGCGCCCTTGGGCCGGCCGGCGGCGCGTTCACCGGCGCATTGCTCGCCCTGGCGGCCCTGGCCCTGGCCCCTTCCAATGCCATGCGCCAGGCCGTCATGCCGCCGCCCGATAACCTCTTCGACGTGCTCACCTACAGCCTGCGCTACGCGCTGGATTTTACGACCCTCTCGCTGCGCGCCCAGCCGCTGCCCAACCTGGTCTTTGCCGGGCTGGCAGCCCTCATTGCCTTCCTGGCGGGCGGGGAGCTGGCCGGGCGGGTGCCCCTCCGCACCGCCCTGGCGGGCGCGGCAGTTGCCCTGGGAAGCGGTTTTGTGCTGGTGGTCTGCTGCATGGCCCCCAGCGCCTACGGCGCGCTGCTCTACCCGCCCGACCGTGCGTTGATGACGGCCCGCTTCGCCTTCCTGCTCGGACTGGGTGGCGCGGCGGTCTTCGCCGGGCTGGCGGCGCGCCGGGCGGTTCCACAGCCGCGCTGGAGCGCGCTGCGCACCCTGGCGGCCCTGCTGCTGCTGGCGGGGTGCATCTACCCGCTGCGCGCGCTGCCCGCACAGCGCGCCGAGATTTCGGTGCTGTCGCTCAAGGCCGCCCGCTGGGACGGGCGCGACGCGCAGATCCGCGCCCAGGCCGGGGCGGGGGTGCGCGCCGTGCAGGTGCAGGAGACGGATGTCGTCCAGGGCCTCGAAGACCTCGGCCCCGACCCGGCCGGTTGGGTCAACGGCTGCGCCGCGCGTTATTATCAGGTCGATTCAATCACCGCCAACCCTCAGTGAGAGCCGCCATGCTGGTTACCGTCGTCACCCCCTCGTTCAACCATGCCCGCTTCATCGAAGCCACCATCCGCTCGGTGCTCGAGCAGGATTACCCCGCCATCGAATACATCATCGTCGATGGCGGCTCCACCGACGGCACGCGCGAGGTCATCGAGCGCTACGCCCCGCGCCTGGCCTGGTGGGTTTCCGAGCCGGACCGCGGCCAGACGGACGCGATCAACAAAGGCTTTGCCCGCGCGCGCGGCGATGTGCTGGCCTGGCTGAACTCGGATGACATCTTCTACCCCGGCGCGGTGAGCGCCGCGGTGGCGGCGCTGAACGCCCACCCCGAAGCCGCCATGGTCTACGGCGACGCCGATTACATCAACGAGGCCGGGCGGGTCATCGGGCGCTTCCCCGCCGCGCAGACCGATTACGCCCGCCTGCGCCGGGGGTACGTGCACATTCCGCAGCAGGCGGCCTTCTGGCGCGCGAGCCTCTGGCGGCAGGTGGGCCCCCTCGACCCAAGCTTTTACTTCGCCATGGATTATGACCTGTGGGTGCGCCTGGCGGCCCTCGCCCCGCTGATCTACGTGCCGGGCAGGCCGTGGGCGGGCTTTCGTCTGCACGCAGACGCCAAAACCCTGGCCGCCGATGATCGCTGCTGGCCCGAGATGCTGCGCGTCCACCGCCGCCTGGGCGGGGGGCCGCTCGCGCCGATCGTGCTCAAGTATTACCTGCGCATCCTGGCCGGCCCTTACATCCGCTGGAAACGCCGCAGGCTGGTGGCATCGTAAAAGGCCGCTCACAGCCTGTGATTGGCCGCTCGGGCGGCCCGTGCAACCCCGCCCGGCCTCCGGCGTATATAATTAAAAGCATCCTAATCCCGGCTTGCCGCCGAAGGCGTTATAATGTACCAAATGGAGTGCCAATGCCCGATAAACCCCGCAGCCTGACCACCCCCGGCTTTTTCCAGGGGATATCCAACCGGGTGCGCCTGATCGTGCGCCTGATGGGCGACCGGCGCGTCAGCCCGCTGCTCAAGCTGCTGCCGATCGGCGCGCTGGTTTACCTCGTCATCCCCACCGACTTGATGCCAATCATCCCCGTGGATGACGCCGCGGTGCTCTGGTTTGGCTCGTACCTGTTCGTCGAGCTCTGCCCGCAGGATGTCGTCCAGGAGCATTGGGAGCAAATTCAAAAAGCCGCCAACGTGCTCGACCCCGCCGCTTCACCTGCGCCCGCGCCCGAAAAGCCCCAGCCCGATGTGGTGGACGCCGAGTTCGAAGACCTGGGGCCGGATAAACCCTGAGGAGGTCAAACCGAGGCGCTGCCCTGCCTCGCCTGCCGGCTGATCAGACCGCTTTCCGCGTTTCGGGGGTTCGCCTTCGAAACGCGCGCCGTTAAGAAAACAGGAGGCCTTCCGCGCATGTTCCGCCTACCCCTTGCCCGCCGCTGCGCCGCGGCAGTGATCGCCCTCAGCCTGGCGGCCTGCTCGCCGCAGGCGGCCCCCGTGCCCATCACCCCCAGCCCGGGCCGCACCCTGCCGCCCACCTCCACCGCCACCCCGCTGCCCCCCACCGCCACGCTCTTCTCGGCCCCGCCCGCCACCCAGGCCCCTTCGCCGCTCCCCGCCGAAACCGCCACAACCGCCCCCCCGCCCGCCTCGCCCGGCGGCGGCGTGAGCAGCTTCCCCGACCCGGCCGCCTTCACCTGGGCCCCGCTCGTCTCCGGCCTGGTGCGCCCCACCGACTTCGCCGATGCAGGCGGCGGGCGCCTGCTGGTGCTCGAACAGCCCGGCCGGGTGCGCGTCATCTCCGGCGGGCAGCTCCTGCCGGATGCTTTCCTTGACCTCACCGCCAGGGTTGGCTCGAGCGGTAACGAGCAGGGGCTGCTGGGCATCGCCCTGCACCCGCAGTTTGCCTCCAACGGCTTCTTCTACCTCGACTACACCGACCTGAACGGCGATACGGTCGTCGCCCGCTTCTACGCGCCGCCCGGAGCTTTGCAGGCCGACGCAGCCTCGGAGCGCGCTCTGCTCAACACCGACCAGCCCTTTGCCAATCACAACGGCGGCTCGCTGGCCTTCGGGCCTGATGGCTACCTCTATATCGGCATGGGCGACGGCGGGTCGGGCGGCGACCCGCAGGGAAACGGCCAGAAGCTGAGCACCCTGCTGGGCAAGATATTGCGCATTGATGTGGATTCCGGCGAGCCTTATGCCATCCCGCCGGATAACCCCTTTGCGAACGGCGAATCGGGCCGCGCGGAGATCTGGGCTTACGGGCTGCGCAACCCCTGGCGCTTCTCCTTCGACCGCGCCACCGGCGACCTGTACATCGCCGACGTGGGCCAAAACGCCTGGGAAGAGGTGGATTATCTACCTGCCGGCGCGCCGGGCGGGGCGAACTTCGGCTGGAACATCCGCGAGGGCGCCAACCCCTTCCGCGGCGAGGCCCCGGCGGGCGTTCAACTCATCGAGCCTGTGGCCCAATACCCGCACCCCGAGGGTTGCTCGGTGACGGGCGGCTTCGTTTACCGCGGCGCCGCCCTGCCCGCGCTCAACGGTATTTACCTCTATGGCGATTACTGCAACGGCCGCATTTGGGGCCTGCTGCGCGCCCCCGATGGCGGCTGGCAGAACAGGCTCCTCTTCGAGACGGGCACCAACCTCAGCTCGTTCGGGCAGGATGCCTCCGGCGAGCTTTACCTGCTCGACCAGCGCAGCGGCTCGGTGTTGAAGCTGGAGGCCAGGACCCCGTGAGAGGGTGTGGTTTCGCCTCCCAGGCGGAGAATATCGCGAGTAAAAAGGGCGTTTTTACCCTGTTCGCGGGTTACCTTCATCACTGAGCCAACCGGCCGCTTCTTGATATAATCATTTGAGGAGATATGCCGATGGCGAAAAAAGTCTGGCAAAAAATCAAAGTGACACATTGCGAGCACGCCGGCGATGACGTGGCGCTCGAAGCTCAGGTGCTCTACCCCGACGACCACATGCCCGATACCCCGCCGCGCATCGTTGCCCACCGCTGCTCGCGCGGCGTGGAATGCGGCCTGCTCAAAGAGGCCTCCTGCGTGTGGGCCGGCACCAACCCCGCCTACGACCCCTTCGCCGAAAACCAGGGCTGACCGGAGACCAACCTGCGGCCCCTGCCCGGCCTCCCCAGCACGCGAGTGACTTAGGGGATCGTCAAAATCTCTTTCCGAAAATTGTGGAGCAAGCCCCACAATTTTCAGGAAAATTGAAACACGATCCTTTGGGGGAAGGTTGGGCGGGGGCTGCTTTTTCCCCGACCTTACTTGATAATCTCTAAATTCGCCAGCGAGGCTGCCAGGCGCTTGAACCCCACGCTGTCGAAGAACACATCCACCCGCTCATCGTCATCCTGAATCCGGCTGTCCACCACCAACCCCTCGCCCCACGAGGGGTGGCTCACGCGCATCCCGGCCCGGTAGCGCGGCTGGAGGATGGGCGCCGAGCCGGCGCGGGCGGCCTGCGGCGGGCCGGAGCGCTGGCTGCCGCCGTCCCACAGCGCGGTGCTGCTGCGCCGCGCCTGGAAGCCGCGCCGCAGGCCGCCGCCTTCTTGCAGCAGGTTTACGGGGATGTCATCCAGGAAGCGCGATGGAATCGAATCTTGAAAGCTGCCAAAGGTGTTGCGCTGCGCCGCGCGCACCAGGTAAACGCGGTTCTTGGCGCGCGTCAGGCCCACGTAGAACAGGCGGCGCTCTTCGGCCATCTCTTCGGGGTCGTCCAGCGAGCGGTTGTGCGGCAGCGTGCCGTCATCCAGCCCGACGATGAACACCACCGGGAACTCCAGCCCCTTGGCGGCATGCAGCGTGAGCAGCGTGGGGGCCTCGGCTTCCTCCGGCACGGTATCCTGATCCGAGACCAGCGCCAGGTTCTCCAGGAAGGCGCTCAGCCCGCGATCCTCATATTCATACGTCAGGCGGCGCAGTTCTTCCACGTTTTCCCAGCGGCTTTGGCCTTCTTCGGTGCCGTCGTTGATATATTCCTCGTAGCCCAGCTCTTCGAGCATGCGCCCGAAGAGCGCCGGCAAGGGCAGAGCCTGCGCCTGCGCGCGCCAGCCCGCCAGCATGGCGCCGAAATCGGCCAGCAGCGCCGCGGCGCGCCCCACCTGCCCCCAATACGGCGAATCCTTGCCCTCTTCCGAGAGCGCCAGCAGCACCTGCCCGGCGCTCACCTGCGCCTGGCGCGCCGCCACCTGCAGCCCCACCTGAGCCTTATCGCCGATGCCGCGCGGCGGCACGTTGATCACCCGCGCCAGGCTCACCTCATCGGCCGGGTTTTGCACCAGGCGCAGGTAGGCGATCATATCTTTGATTTCGCGCCGCCCATAGAAGCGCTGCGCCCCCACCAGCCGGTAGGGCAGCCCGGCCCGCAAGAAGGCCTCTTCCAGCAGGCGCGATTGCGCGTTGGTGCGGTACATCACCGCGAAATCTCCCAGCCGGGCGCGCCGGCTGCTGGTGAGCTGTTGGATCATATCCACCACGTAGGCCGCCTCGCCGTAATCATCCACCGCCTCGAAGAGCGTGAGCTTTTCGCCTGTGCCGCGCTCGGGCATTGAGCGCAGCTTCTTGGGCGTGCGGTGGCGGTTGCGCTCGATCACCGCCTGGGCGGCATCCAGCACGGTTTGCGTCGAGCGGTAATTCTGCTCCAGGAGGATCTTCTGCCCGTTGCGGTAATCCTCTTCGAAGCGCAGCACGTTGCGGTAATCGGCCCCGCGCCAGCGGTAGATGGATTGATCTTCATCGCCGACAACGAAGATGTTCTGGTGAACCGAGGCCAGGTGGCGCAGCAATTCGTACTGCACCAGGTTGGTATCTTGAAACTCGTCCACCAGCACATGCTCGAAGCGCCGCGCGTAACTCTCGCGCACGGCAGGGTTTTCGTCCAGCAGCTTCCAGGTATAGAGCAGCAGGTCGTCGAAATCCAGCGCGTTGGAAGCCAGCAGTAGCTCCTGGTAACGCCGGTAAATGCGCCCGATCACCTCGTCGCGGTAAGTGGAAGCGGGGTAATCTTTGGGCTGGAGCAGGTTGTTCTTGGCGTTGGAGATGGCCGCATGCACGCTGGTGGGCTTGTAAAGCTTTTCGTCCAGGTTGAGGTCTTTGATGGCGCGCTTGATCAAAGAAGTCTGGTCGTCGTCGTCAAAGATGACGAAGCTGGACGTAAAAGGCAGGAATTGCTGCTCGCGGCGCAGGATGCGCGCGCACATGGCGTGGAAGGTACCCAGCCAAAGCCCCTGCACCGAGCGGTCGAGCAGCTTTTCCACCCGGCTTTGCATCTCGCGCGAGGCCTTGTTGGTGAAGGTCACTGCCAGGATGTGGTAGGGGCTGACGCCCATCTGGTTGATCAGATACGCGATGCGGTGGGTGAGGACGCGCGTCTTGCCGGAACCGGGCCCGGCCAGCACGAGCACCGGCCCGGGCCGCGCCGCCACCGCGGCGCGCTGCTGGGGGTTGAGGTCGTTGAGGATATCCACGCGGGGGATTGTACTATAGAAACTTTGTTTCGAACCAAAAAATGGCCGGCGTTTGCCGGCCAATCTTGGGGGTTCAACGGGTCACTTGCTCAGGTTTTTAATCGTCTCGCGCTGGCGGTAGATGATGTTCTTCACCACGTCGCCGATGGAAATCACCCCCAGGCAGTGATCATCCACCACCACCGGCAGGTGGCGCACGCGCCGGTTGGTCATGATCTCCATCGCCTCTTCCACCGTCTGATCGGGGTGGATGGTGTAGAGCTTGCTGCTCATGATCTCGCGCACCAGCGTATCGCGCGAGGTCTTGCCCGCCAGGATGATCTTGCGCGCGTAATCGCGCTCCGAGATGATCCCCACCAGTTTATCATCCTCCATCACCAGCAGCGCCCCCACGTCTTTATCGGCCATCATGCGCAGCGCATCATAAACCGAAGCGTTCGGCGAGATGGACCACACATCCGGTCCTTTGACTTCAAGCAGGTGTCGCGCAGTGGTAAGCATCGTTGCCTCCTTTTCTAATCGCATCAATCTTATCCATTTTTAGTATACTCGACTCACCCCCGAAAAACAACCGGATTCCGCCTCGCGGACGCCCAATCCATGAATACTCCCTGGTATCTGGCAAGAGGGATCAGGCGATCGGCGCTGCGCAGGCCTCCCAATCTTAAAAAAGCCTACCGCCGACCCGCGAGCGGTTACAATATAGTCGCCTGGAAAGGGGTTGTCTAAAAAGAGGGCGGACACGCGGGTCCGCCCCTGCCCGTATACCGGTTCTCTTGTTGAAGCGGTTCTTTTTGGACAACCCTTTTCTCACGAATCGCAGAAACGGATGGTCGCCCGAACCCGCATGAAACTCACCTCTCACCCGCTGGTGCGCACGCTCGTCGGCCTGCGCGGAAACGCCCGCGGCGCGGTCTTCACCGAGCCGCTGTGGGGCATCCCCTACAACCTCTACGCCCCCTACGTCTCCGTCTATATGCTCGCCTTCGGCCTCACCGACCGCCAGATCGGCCTGATCTCATCCATCAGCCTGGTTGGGCAGGTCTTCTTCTCGCTGCTCAGCGGCGCCATCACCGATAAACTCGGGCGCAAGCGCACCACCTTCATCTTCGATATCCTCTCCTGGTCGGTGCCCACCCTCATCTGGGCCGTGGCGCAGAACTTCACCTACTTCGTCGTCGCCGCGGTGATCAACTCGCTCTGGCGCATCACCCACAACTCCTGGAGCTGCGTGCTCGTCGAAGACGCCGACCCCGACCTGCTGGTGGATATCTACACCTGGATCTACATCTCCGGCCAGCTGGTCGTCTTCTTCGCGCCCCTGGCGGGCCTGCTCATCGACCGCTTCAGCCTGGTGCCCACCATGCGCGGGCTGTATCTCTTCGCCTGCCTGATGATGACGATCAAGTTCATCGCCATGAACGCCATGGTCACCGAGACGCGCCAGGGCGTGGTGCGCATGCAAGAGACGAGGGGCCAGAGCCTCTTCTCCATGCTGGCCGGCTATCGCGGCGTCTTCCGCCAGATCCTCGCCTCCCCGCAGACGCTCTACACCCTGGGCATCATGCTCGTCATGAGCATCGCCACCACCATCACCGGCACCTTCTGGTCCATCCTCGTCACCGGCAAGCTGCTCATCCCGGCCGAGCACCTGGCGCTCTTCCCCTTCGCCAAATCGGTCATCATGCTGGTCTTCTTCTTCATCATCAACCCGCGCGTGCGCGATATGCACTTCCGCAACCCCATGCTCATCGGCCTGGCGGGCTTCATTGCGGCGCAGGCGCTGCTGGTGAACATCCCCGAGCGCGGCTACGCGCTCCTCCTGCTCGAAGTCCTCCTCGAGACGTGCTCTTACGCCATCCTCGGCACGCAAATCGACCGCATGCTGGTCGTCACCGTCGATGCGCAGGAGCGCGCGCGCATCCTCGCCATCCTGCTGGTCATCCAGGTGGGGCTTACCTCGCCCTTTGGCTGGATCGGCGGGCTGCTTTCGAGCATCGACCGCAACCTGCCTTTCATCCTCAACATCGGCCTCTTTGCCATCGGGGCGCTGCTGGTTTACCTGGCTTCGCGCCTCAAGCCCGAGAAAGCCCCTGAGGCAGAACCCGCCGCGGCAGGGTGAAAGTGAGATCAACTGCGAAGACGAAAAACCGCCAGGCTCACGAAGCCCTGGTCGAACTCTTCACACCCATCGAGGCTACCCTTCTTCGTGGTTGATTCTCTCTCCCCTGGGGTACAATAACGAAGATGGCCGACCCTACCGGTTTGGTTTTTAACGTCCAGCGCTTCTCCATCCATGACGGCCCCGGCATCCGCACCACGGCGTTCCTCAAAGGCTGCCCGCTGCGCTGCTTTTGGTGCCACAACCCCGAAGGCGTCTACCCCAGGCTCGAAGTGCAGTTCCACTCCTCGCGCTGCATCGGCTGCGGCGAATGCGCGCGCATTTGCCCGCAGGGCGCGCAGGAGCTGCTCCCCTCGGGCGAGCGCGTCTATCACCGCGAGCGCTGCATCACCTGCGGCGAGTGCGTGGAGGCCTGCTTCGCCGAAAGCCTGCAGATCACCGGGCGCGAGGTGAGCGTCTCCGGCCTACTGCGCGAGATCCTCGCCGACCGCGTCTTCTACGAGACCTCCGGCGGCGGGCTGACGCTCTCGGGCGGCGAGCCGATGCTCCAGCCCGAGTTCTCGCTCGCGCTGCTGGCCGCCTGCAAGGCCGAGGGCCTGCAAACCGCCATCGAATCCACCCTGCTGTGCCGCTGGGAATTGATCGAAGCCGCCCTGCCCCTCACCGACCTCTTCATGGTGGATATCAAGCACCTCGACGACGCCAGACACAGGGCCGCCACGGGCGTCTCCAACCGGCCGATCCTCGAAAACATCGCCCGCCTGGCCCGCACCGGCAAGCCGGTCATCTTCCGCACGCCGGTCGTGCCGGGCGTCAACGACACGCCCGCCGAGGTGGGGGCCATCGCCGCGTTCATCTCCGGGCTGGCGCTTGGCCGCCCGGGCGGGCTGAAGGGCCTTTCCTACGAGCTGCTGGCCTTCCACCGCCTGGCCGAGGAGAAATACCACAGCCTGGGGCTGGAATATCCCGCCGCGGAGCTTATCCCGCCATCCAAAGAGCAGATGGCCGCGCTGCTCGAGGCCGCCTCGGCCCACCTCACCGCGGTGCGCGGCCGGTAAGGAAGGCAGAGCGCGAATTTCCGGCGCGGATCGCGGCCCCCCTTTCAGCCCGTTGCCGCTACAATAGATCGCGTGTATCTTTTCTGTGAATTGCGGGGCAAGCCCCAGCATTTACAGAAAACTGAAACAATATCCTACAATAGAGCCATGGAACCTCCTGCCCCCCTCACGTACAGCGACCGTCTCGACGCCCTGCGCGCCGCCAAGCTGGCCCAGACCGCCGAAAAGCAGGCCTTACTCGGCGCGATGGACCACGACGACTGGGGACTCATCCTTCCCCCGCCCGAACGGCGCAAGGTCGTCCGCACGCTGAGCTCTTCGGGCATGCCCATCACCGATTGCACGTTAGAAGGCTACGAACCCGTTCCCAACCACCCCTCGGGCGGGTTCTTCGGGCCGCGCGCTGCGGGCGAGAACTTCCGCCGCCTGCTCGACGCCCACCCCGTCTATCTCGACCCGCTCTCGTCGCTGGCCGGCGGTTACATGGTCAACTTCATGTCTTACCGCAAGCCGCATTGGAACCCCGACCTGTCCGCGGGCGAGTTCGCAGCCGAGATCGAACGCTACCGCCTCCTGCCGGGCATCGGCGCCACGCAGCACTTCTGTCAGGATCTGCAGATCGGCCTCGAACTGGGCTGGGGCGGCCTGCTCAAGAAGATCCGCCACTACCGCTGGCTCAACGCCCCGCGCGGCGAGGACTTCTACGCCGGGCTGGAGGCGGTGGTGCTCGGCGTGCAGGGGTGGATCGCCCGCCACGCCGCCGAAGCCGCGCGCCTGGCCGAGAGCGAGCCGGATGCAGCCCTGCGCCTTAACCTGGAGGAAATCGCCGCCATCAACGCCCGCCTGGTGAACGAACCACCGCGCACCTTCCGCGAAGCCTGCCAGTGGATCCTCTGGTTCCAGGTCACCGCGCGCATGTACAACGGTTCCGGCTCGCTTGGCCGGCTGGACGTGCTGCTCCAGCCCTTCTACCAGCGCGACCTCGCCGCAGGAGTGCTCGACGATGAAGAAGCCGTCTTCCACATCGCCTGCCTGCTCCTGCGCGATACGGCCTACATTCAACTCGGCGGGCCCGATGCCGCCGGGAACGACCAGACCGGCCCCCTCTCCTTCCTCGTCCTGGAAGCCGGGCACCGCCTGCGCATCCCGGCCAACGTGGGCGTGTGCGTCGGCGAGAACACCGACCCTCGCCTGCTGCGCCGCGCCGTGGAGATCCAGTTCGCCGACCGGGCCGGCTACCCCAAATTCCTCGGCATTGACCGCACCGCCCAGGGCTTCGCCCGCCTGGGTTACCCCATCGAGCTAGGCCGCCAGCGCGCCTATTCGGGCTGCCACTGGTCGGCCATCCCGGGGCGCGAATACACCCTCAACGATTGCGTGAAGATCAATTTCGCGCGCATCTTCGAGGTGGCCTTCGATGAAATGCTGGCCGATACCGCCTCGCAGCCCTCCACGGCGGCCCTCTTGCAGCGCTACACCGCCCACCTCGAACGCGCCATCGAGGTCACCGCGCGCTGCATCGGCTTCCACCTCGAACACATGCACGCCGTCTTCCCCGAGCTGGTGCTCGACCTGGCCTGCCACGGGCCCATCGAGCTTGGCGAGGACGCCTCGCACGGCGGGGTGGAATTCTACAACCTGTGCATCGACGGCGCCGCCCTGGCGACGGTGGCCGATTCGTTCGCCGCCCTCGAGCAGCGCGTGGAGCAGGAAGGCCGCCTCACCTGGCAGGAGGTCCAGGCTCATCTGCGCGCCAACTGGGCCGGGCCCGAGGGCGAGCGCGCCCGCCTCATGCTCAAAAGCGTCCCGCGCTACGGCTCGGGCGGTTCGCGCGCCGATGAATACGCCATTGGGCTGGCGCGCATCTTCGCAGAGCGGGTGGCCGGGGCGCGCACCCCGCAGGGCTGCCGCCTGGTGCCGGGCCTGTTCTCCTGGGCCAACACCATCCCCATGGGGCAAGACGTGGGCGCCACCCCCAACGGGCGCTTTGCGCACGACCCGATCTCGCACGGCGCCAACCCCGACCCCGGCTTCCGGCAGGACGGCGCCCCCACCGCCCTGGCCGCGGCCATCGCCGCCGTGCAGCCCGGTTACGGCAACACCGCCCCCATGCAGATCGAGCTTGACCCCACCATCACCCGCGAGGAAGGCGGCGTGGAGGTCGTCGAGAGCCTCATCCGCACCCATTTCCTCCTCGGCGGCACGCAGATCAACCTCAACGTGATGGACGCTGAGAAGGTCCTCGCCGCCCACCGCGACCCCACCCTTTACCCCGACCTGATCGTGCGCGTCACCGGCTTCAGCGCCTACTTTGCCAGCCTCTCGCCGCGCTTCCGGCAGCTGGTGGTGGACCGCATCATTTCGGGCGCCTGAGCCGTGCGCTACGCTCTGCCCCGCCCTCTTTTGCTGCAAGTGGCCCTGGCTGCATTGAGCGGGGGCAGGCGCTCCTTCCTGGCCGATTCTCAGGCCGCCGTGCGCACGCTAGAAAGCCCCCCTTGCGTAAGCGGCCTGGAGCGCATCCCGCCCGGCGGCTGCCTGCTCGCCCTCAACCACTACACCCGCCCCGGCCTGGGGGCCTGGTGGCCCGCCCTGGCGCTCGCGGCCGCCCTGCCGCGCGAGGCGCACTGCATCATGGCCGGCGGTTGGACCTACCCGCCTGGGCTGCGCCGCACGGTGCTCGAGCCGCTCACCGCCTGGGCCTTCGGCCGCACGGCGCGCGTGTATGGCTTTACCGCCATGCCGCCCATGCCGCCGCGCCCCTTTGAAAACGCCTTACGCGCACAGGCGGTGCGGCGTGTTTTCGCCTATGCCCGTTCGCGGCCCGATCCGCTCATCCTCCTCTCTCCAGAGGGGCGCGACATCCCCGGCGGAACCCTCGGCTGGCCCCCGCCCGGCGCGGGGCGCTTCATCGGCGCGCTGCACCGGCTGGGGCTGGCGGTCATCCCGGTGGGCGTCTGCGAGGAGGGCGGCGTGCTCTGCCTGCGCCTGGGGCCGCCGCTCGACCTGGCCGCATGCAGCCAGAGCTCGCCCGCCGCGCTCGACCGGGCCGTGAGCGCAGCCGTCATGCGCGCCATCGCCGCCCTGCTGCCCGAGGCAATGCGCGGCGAGTTTGCGCCCTCCCCGGCCGCCGGGGGTTCCACAGACCCATAGCCCTCTCAAAGCCGCCAGGCACGTCGATTATCCCCGATCTCATCATCCCTGCGGGTGCGCGAAGCACGTCCCCGAGGGCAAACGGAGCAGATTTCTTCCCCTCTCCCGCCGGGAGAGGGCAGGGTGAGGGCTCTTTTTCAACCTTAAGAAAACCATGACCCTGAACCTTTGAGAGCCGGTTGCCCCCCCTCCTTTGGTACAATCTATCATCGTGTTTATCTTTTTCAAAAAAACCTGAAACACCCCCCAACCCCTCCAGACCGGCTTACCAGTATCCTGAAGGATGACCCGCCATGCAAATCCAGCCTTTCGAACTCGAGCGCTACTTCGCGCGCCATGAATTTTCCGCCCGCTTCCTGCTCGGCCCCTCCGATTGCGAGAGCCTCTCCATGCAAGAACTCCTCGCCCTGGCCGACCCCGAAGCGCGCGCACTGTGGGAAGGGCTCGGCCTCGGCTACACCGAATCGCAGGGCCACCCGCTCCTGCGGGAAGAGATCGCCCGCGCCTACCCAGGCCTCGGGGCGGGTCACATCCTCACCGCCGCCCCCGAGGAGGCCATCTTCATCGCCATGAACGTCCTCCTGCGCCCGGGCGACCGCGCCGTGGTGCTCACCCCGGCTTACCAATCGCTGCACAGCCTGGCGCGCGCCATCGGCTGCCGGGTGGACGAGTGGCCGCTCCGCCCGCGCTCAGGCCGCTGGGCCCTCGACCTCGACCGCCTGGCAGACCTGCTGCGCACGCCCGCCCGCCTGGTGGTGGTCAACTTCCCCAACAACCCCACCGGCTTCCTGCCTACCGCCGGGGAATGGCAGGATCTCCTCGCGCTGGTCGCCGCCAGCGGGGCCTATCTCTTCTCCGATGAGATGTACCGTCTGCTCGAGCCGCGGCCCGAGCTGCGCCTGCCACCGGCCTGCACCGCTTATGAGCGCGCCGTCAGCCTGGCGGGGCTTTCCAAGGCCTTTGGGCTGCCCGGGCTGCGCTCGGGCTGGCTGGCCTGCCGCGAAGCCCCGCTGCTGGCCGAGTTCCAGGCCTACAAAGATTACATCACCATCTGCGCCAGCGCCCCCGGCGAGGTGCTCTCGCTCATCGCCCTGCGCGCCGCCGAAAGCATCCTCCAGCGCAACCGGGGCATCGTGAGTGCCAACCTGGCGGCCGCGCGGGCTTTCTTCTCGGCCCGCCCCCGGCTGTTCGACTGGCTCGAGCCGGACGCCGGTTCGGTGGCCTTCCCCCGCTGGCTGGGCGAACCCCCGCTGGAGCAGCTCGCCGAGCAAATGGTGGAGCGCCACGGCGTGATGTTCGTCCCCGGCGGCATGTTTGCCTTCGCGGGCGGTTATTTCCGCGTCGGGCTGGGGCGCAGGAACTTGCCGCAGGTGCTGGCCGCCCTGGCGGCGGCGCTGGGCTGATGCGCCCCTCCAGCAGGCTTCCGAAGCCGCCCCGGCCGCAACCGGGTGAGGTATAATCCAGCCCATGCATTTTCAGGCCTGTATTTTTGACATGGATGGAACCCTGATCGACAACATGGGCTTCCATAACCGCATCTGGTCCGAGTTCCTCACCTCCATCGGCGCGCCGGTGAGCGCGGAGACGATGCGCCGCCGCACCGTCGGCAAGATCAACGCCGAAATCCTGCGCGAGATGGTCCGCCCAGACCTGACGGACGCCGAGGTGGAGGTCTATTCGCAGCAAAAAGAGACCCTCTACCGCGCGCGCTTCGACCCTTCGCAGGCGGTGGTGCCCGGCCTGACCGGCTTCCTCGCCCGCCTGCGCGCCGCCGGGCGGCCCTTGGCCCTGGCCACCTCGGCCGGGCGCGAAAATGTGGATTTCGTTTTGAAAAGCCTGGGGATCGAAACGGTCTTCGACGCGCTCGTCACCGCCGAGGATGTGACGCGCGGCAAGCCCGACCCTGAAATCTTCCTCAAAGCCGCCGCGCGCCTGGGGGTGCAGCCGCAAGCCTGCCTGGTCTTCGAAGACTCGCCCTCCGGCCTCGAAGCCGCTCACCGCGCCGGCATGCAGTCCATCGCCTTGGCCACCACCTTCCCCGCGGAAAGCCTGCAGGGCTGCCCCGGCGTCTTGCGCGTGATCCGCAATTACCTCGACCTGGAAACCACCGGTTTCCTCTCCCCGTAGGGTGCGGTCGATTTTATGACCGCACCATAACGATAAAAACGGTGCGGTCCAAGGCGGCCGCACCCTACAAAGCCTGCTCCCCCGTAGGGTGCGGTCGATTTTATGGCCGCACCAAGGCAAGTCCAGCTGGTGCGGTCCAAGGCGACCGCACCCTACAAAATCTGTTCCCCGTACGGTGCGGTCGATTTTATGACCGCACCAAATCAAATTGGTGCGGTCCAAGGCGGCCGCACCCTGCAAAGCCTGCAGGCAATTGGTCTTGCCCCGGGTTTTCAATCGGTGAACAGCTTCGCCCGCAGCGGCGCGAAACTCATGCGATGGATGGCGCACGGCCCCAGCCGCGCAAGGGCGGCGCGGTGCAAAGCCGTGCCATACCCCTTGTGGCGGGCTAACCCATAGCCGGGGTAGGCCGCATCCAGCTCGGCCAGCAGCGCGTCGCGCGCCGTCTTGGCCAGCACCGAAGCCGCCGCGATGCTCAGCGAGCGGCAGTCGCCCTTGATCAGCGCCGTCTGCGGCAGGGCCACCCCCGGCAGGCGCAGCGCGTCGATGAGCAAATGCCCGGCCGCCAGCCCGCAGCGTTCCAGGGCGCGCGTCATCGCCAGGCGCGTCGCCCCCAGGATGCCCAGCGAATCGATCTCGGCGTGGCTGGCAAACCCCACCCCCCAGGCCGCTGCCGCGGCGCGGATCTCCGCCGCCCAATGCTCGCGCTGGGGGGCCGTCATCTGCTTCGAATCGCGCACACCGGCCAGCCGTTCGGCCAGGTGCGAATCCGGCGGGAGGATCACCGCCGCGGCGGCCACCGGCCCGGCCCACGCCCCGCGCCCGGCCTCATCCAGGCCGGCAGGGTGGGCCACGCCGCCCGCCCACAGGGCTTGTTCGTAAACCAGGTTGGGAACGGGGGGAATCTCAGCGCGGTTGAAGCGGGGAGTTCGCATACAGCCCTCGCCGCGCGTTGCGCCGGATGGTGACGAGGTCGGTGAACATGTGGATCGAGTCTTTCACCACGCGCACTTTGCTGTCTGCCATGTAATACCAGGGGATGGGCACCTCGACGATGGAATAACCCATGCGCCGCGCGATGAACAGCACTTCCACATCGAACGTCCAGCCGTCGATCGTCTGCAGCGGGAAGACGCGCTCGGCCACCTCGCGCCGGAAGCACTTGAAGCCGCACTGCGTATCCTGCAGGCCGGGCAGCGTCATCCAGCGCACCAGCGTGTTGAAACCGCGCCCGATGAAGTGCCTGAGCGGCGGCTCGTTGTAGCGCACCGCGCCTTTGGCCTCGCGCGAGGCAATCGCCACATCCATCTCCGGCAGAGCCGGGGGGATGAAGCGGTTGATCTCCTCCACCGGCATCGAAAAATCCACGTCGCAGAAAATGCGGTAATCCCCCTGGGCGGCGAGCATTCCCCGCCGCACGGCCAGCCCCTTCCCACGGCCGGGGTCGCGGATCACCCGCAACTGGGGCATGCGTTCCTGGAAGGAAGCAGCCACTTCGAAGGTGCGGTCGGTGCTGCCGTTCTCCACCACGATCACCTCGGCGTTGTAGGCCTGGGCGCGCAAGAAGGCATCCACCTTCTCCAACGAAGGGCCAAGGCGGTGTTCTTCGTTGTGCGCGGGGAGGATGATCGACAGATGGATTGCAGACACGCGCGTTTCCAGCCGGGTGCTAGAAGAGCGGCACGCCCTTCAGGTCGTCATGGGTCCGGTCCGACCCGGCCGCGGCTGCGCTGCGCAGCACGGGCCGCCCGCCCGCCTGGGCCAGGGTGATCTCGTCGCCGGGCTTGAACGTGAAGCCGTGGAGTTCTTCGCGCTTGCCGGCCACATACAGCTTGCCGGCCTTCAGGCGCTCGAGAAATTGCTCGCGCGTCAGCAGCTTGCGGTCTGAAAACGCCGGGCCCATCCGTTCATAGACCCGAACGAGCTGCACGTCTCCGTCCGGCGCCACGCGCACCGCTTCAACGACCCCCTCGATCTGCCTCGATTTTGCCATATTCCCTGCCCCGATGCGTTAGGTCTTGTCCCAATTTGAGGTGATCCTATCGCGAATCACCTCAGATCGGCACATTCATCAGGTTGTGTCGGGGTGGGCGGACTTGAACCGCCGACCCCCGCGTCCCAAACGCGGTGCTCTGCCAACTGAGCCACACCCCGGGTAAACCGAGTATAATCTGCCCCGCCAGAGACGTCAAGAAACTCACGCAAGGCTCTTTCCTTGCGCATTTCGCCGGTCTTGTGGTAAAATCCATCGGCTTGCCACCCGGCAGGCGAATCTATCCTGCACGCCGCCCGACGCTCCCTGCGTGCCCTTCGGGGTGAGGGGAGCGGATGAGGGCCGCGGAAGAACAACGCAAGGAGTTTGAATAAATGGCTACTGTGATCTCCATGAAAGCCCTCTTGGAGAGCGGTGTACACTTCGGTCACCGCACCAACAAGTGGAACCCCCGCATGCGCCCGTTCATCTTCACCGAGCGCAACGGCATCCACATCATCGACCTCCAGCAAACCGTCAAATCGCTCAATACCGCCTATAACGTCGTGCGCGACACTGTCGCCGCGGGCGGGACGGTGCTCTTCGTCGGCACCAAGCGCCAGGCGCAAGAAACCGTCAAGGAAGAAGCCATCCGCTGCGGCATGCCCTACGTCACCGAGCGCTGGATGGGCGGCCTGCTGACCAACTGGGTCACCTTCTTCCAGCGCCTGATGGAACTGGAGCGCATGGAAAAAATGCGCGACACCGGCGAGATCCTGCGCCTGACCAAAAAGGAAGGCCTGCTGATCCAGCGCGAGATCGACCGCCTGCTCGTGCGCCTGAGCGGTGTGCGCAACATGAAAAAACTGCCCGACCTGATCTTCGTGGTGGATGTCACCCGCGAGGAGACGGCCATTCGCGAGGCCAACAAGCTCAACATCCCCGTGCTGGCCCTCGTCGATACCAACTGCGACCCCTCCGGCGTCGATTACGTCATCCCCTCCAACGATGACGCCATCCGCGCGATCAAACTGCTGGTTGGCAAAATTGCCGATGCCGTGCTCGAAGGCCGCGCCTTCCGCAAGGAAGAGCTGACCGAAGCGCTGGCCAATGCCCCGGTCGCCGAGGACTTTGGCGGCCCGCGCAGCAGCCTGATCGAAGAAGAACTCGATGACGAAGCCCTGCTCGGCGAGGCCACCCTGGCCAAGATGAGCCCGCGCGCCGCCGAAGAGGCCCCCCAGGCCGAAGAAGCCGCCGAGACCTCCGACACGTCCGAGGCTGCAGAATAATCAACTGCAATAAGCTTCACCGAACAATCAACCGGTCACCGGTGTACACTCAACAGACAGGATAGTGGCATGGCAATTACAACTGAGATGATCAAGCAGCTGCGCGAAGCGACCGGCGCAGGCATCCTCGACTGCCGCAAGGCGCTCGAACAGGCCGACGGCGACTACGAGAAGGCCGTCGATTTCCTGCGCGAAAAGGGTCTCGCGCAGGCTGCCAAGCGTTCCGACCGCTCCGCTTCGGAGGGTGTGATCGAAGTCTACTCGCACGGCAACGGGCGCGTGGCGGTGGTGGTGGAAGTCAACTGCGAGAGCGATTTCGTCGCCCGTGAAGAGTCCTTCCGGCGCTTCGCCCACGAACTGGCCCTGCAGATCGCCGCGGCCTCCCCGCTCTTCGTCAAAGAAGAAGACATTCCCGCCGATATGCTCCAGCGCGAGGCCGATATCGCCGCTGCGCGCGCGCGCGAAGACGGCAAGCCCGAAGCGATCATCCCGCGCATCGTCGAAGGCGCCCTGAACAAATACAAGGACGAGGTCGTCCTTATGCGCCAGAAGTACATCCGCGACGAGAGCCGCACCGTCCAGGATCTCTACAACGAGCTGGTCGTGGCGCTCAAAGAGAACATCGTCGTCCGGCGGTTTGTCCGCTGGGGACTTGGCGAGGCATCCAATTGAACAAGCAGAGGCCAACACTCCGGTTGGCCTCTTTTTTTGAGGGTCCCAGGAGAAACCATGGATGATCTGAAGTACCACCGCATCCTGCTCAAGCTGAGCGGAGAAGCCCTGGCCGGCGACAGCACCTTTGGCATTGACCCCACGCGCGCATCCGATATCGCCAGGCGCGTGCGCGATGTGCGCGAGATGGGCGTGGACGTGGCCATCGTCATCGGCGCCGGCAACCTGTGGCGCGGGCGCGTGGGGCAGAACCGCGGCATGGACCCGGCCACCGCCGATTACATGGGCATGCTCGCCACGGTGATGAA
>JARKPU010000070.1 GCA_029975055.1 Anaerolinea sp. | reverse complement strand
ATCCATGCGCTTTGCCTGGCGCGCGAGAACGGCGAGCATGCCCAGGTGATGCACGCCCGCCGCCTGGTGGATAAGGAATTTGTCACGCCGGTGCGCTGGCCGGAGAATTTCATTGAACTCTGCAAGCTGGAGCGCGCCGGGCAGACTCCGCGCGACCTGCTTGGGATGAAGAGCGAGGCGCACGAACGGCCCAATTATGCCTTCCCGCTGCGCGAGGTGGAAAGCCAGTTCAAGGTGGAGCGCGCCCAGGGACCGACCCCCGTGGCGATGGGTTCGCTTTCTTTTGGCCAGTTGATGCGCGAGGCTTACCCCGGGGCAATCTATTACTACGCCACCCAGCCCTACCGTGTGACGCGCGTGAACCTGAAAACCCGCCAGGTGCAGGTGCGGCGCGAGAAGCGCTATACCACCCGCCCCAACCGCCTGCCCGACCGGGTGTTTCCGCGCCTCAACCCGAGCGGGGTGTACGGCATCCGGCAGCAGGGCGAGATGATCAGCCTGGAGTGCCAGCTGCTGGTGCGCGAGACGATCAACGGGGTGACGGAGCAGCGCGGCGGCAACGAAAGCATCTACCCCTACCCCTTGCCGCGCGAGTTGGGCTTCTACCAGGACCAGCCTTTCTTCAACCGCAATTACTTCACCACGGGGGTGGCGGTCAGCCACCCGGCGCTGGAAAGGCCGGGGGTCTTCCTCCCCGCGCTCGGCGAACTGCTCTACGAGGCTTTCTTGCTGCTGGTGCCCTTCGACCGGCAAGATATAGGCTGGGCGGTGGACGAATTCCGGCAGGCCCGCCCGCCGTTAATCGGCGCACAGCGGCCTTTCCTGGCGGTTTTCGACCAGGTGTATGGCAGCCTGCGGCTTTCATCGCGCCTGCTGGCGCCTGAACTGCTTGGGCGGGTCTTGTTGGAAGCCTGCCTGCTGGCGGCCACGCAAAAGGTGGTTGCGGTAAACCCGGCGGGGCGGGCGGCGCTGGGAGAAATCTGCGCGACGGCGCTGGATGAACCGGTGAGCGAACCTGGCTTTAGCGCAATGGAAGTGAAGATTCCAGACGGCATGGAGCGCGTGATTTTGCCGGGCAGCCGGGGGCTGTTGCTGCGCTCGAGCGAGGAGTTCCGCGTGACGGGGGTGGTTCAAATGCCCAATGGCTTGAGCTATGAAGGCGTGCCGGCTTCGCTGGAAGGCAGCAGCGCCTCGACCATGCCGCTGCTGGGCGATGTGGCCGAGATCCCTGGCGAGAGCGAAGTGGGCATTTACGACCCCCAGACGCGCAAGATCGATCCGCTGCCCGAAGCGATGCTGGGGCTGGTGAGCAGCGCGGCAGGCAGCCCGCCGCTCTATGATGCCGCTCTGCTGGCGGTTGAGCTGGCCTCGCACCTGGATGAAGCCCAATTGAAGGCCATCGCCGCCGCGCTCGGCCTGCCTGAACCCGCCGCACCCGGGCGGCAGCAACAGGCTGAGGCGATCCTTCTTTCCTGCCAACGCCAAAACCGCCTGGGCGACGTGGCGCGGGCGCTTTCGCGCATCTAGCCGGCGGAATTTTTCAGCGCGCTTACACCGCGCGCCAGGTGATGGCGGTTAATTCTGTTCTTCGATGCTGATCGCCTGTTCGGGGCAAGAGGCTTCGGCCTCGCGGACTTTCGCTTCATCTGCCTGTGGGACGGGATCGGCAATTACTTTGGCATAGGGTTCCACGCCCAGCCGGAAGACCTTCGGCGCAATGCTCTCACACACGCCACATCCCAGGCAGGTATCGGGGTCAATAAACGCTCGCATTCTCCACCTCGTAAAATCTCGAATGGGCATGATTATACATCGCTCCGCCAGTTGGACATGCATAACAAATGGCCCGTAGCGGTTGCATTCAACCCCGCAACCTCGTAGAATTAAGCCGTATTATTTGGTGCAGTGCATCGTTTTCTCTGCATTGTGGCGCTTGCCGCACAATGTAGAGGAAGAAGAAGCGCACGATCTGATCTGTTGCTCGCCGGAGGGGAAGTGAGAAAGCGCCGGGCGGGCGATCTTTCAACCATGGGGAGGACCTTGCGAGGAGGTTGAAATGTTGACGCCGTTAGGGATCGTAGAGGTAATCTTTGGCATTCTGGTTTGCTTCACCGGCTACAGCATCTTCCGCTCGATGCTACCGCTGTGGGGGTTCATCCTGGGCGGGTTCGCCGCCACGCTGCTGATACCGCTGGTGGTTCACGTGCCGGCTTCGCAGGAGATCGTCGTGCAGGCCGTTTCGTTCGTCATCGGCGGGATCATTGGGGCGCTGGTTGCCACCCCGTTGTATTATGTGACGATCTTCGTCTCGGGGGCGGCGATGGGCGCCCTCATTGGCCTGGTGTTTGGCTCGTACCTGTCGGTTTCCGGCGGGCAGGTTTCGGTGCGGGCACTCACCGAGCTGGCGGCGATGACCTTCCCGCCGCGCATCGAAACCACCACGCAGATTGTGTTCATGGTGGTCTTTGGGTTGATCATCGGCGGGTTTTCGATCAGTTTCCAAAAGTTCATGATCAGCGCGTCCACGGCCTTCCTCGGCGCGGCGGGCGTGGTGAGCGGGCTGACCGGCACGCTGCTCAACGCGATGCGCACCAACCCATCCCGCGGGTTGTGGATTTTGATCGTCTGGCTGCTGCTGGGGATGATCGGGCTGTTCATCCAGTTCCGCATGCGCGATGAAACCTGACCCCTCCCCGCCATGCGTGGGGTTACCCTCCGCGAGGCGGCCATAGGTTGATTGAGCCGCGAGGTCACACCCACCTCGGAGGCTGCCCGAAAAGAACCATGCAGGGGCGGACACGCCTGTCCGCCCCTCTTTTTTTTGTGAGCGGGTTCCCTGCGTGGCGCGGCCCTGAAAAAAAACTGCGTGTAATTTATTCGAATACGTGTTAAAATATACCAGTTTGTTTTGATGACAGGAGAGAACATTTCATCGTATGGATCAAGAATTGACCGCCGTCCGCAACCGCCGCATCGCGATGCTCATTGACGGTGATAATGCACA
>JARKPU010000064.1 GCA_029975055.1 Anaerolinea sp. | reverse complement strand
CATATTCAGGCTGAAAAATGCCGCTGAGTGGGGCGTTTCGGTCGCTTCTGGCATCGTATCGCGGGCGCCGTCCCTATGATTCGGGCAAACTTCTACTAGACCTAGCAGCCGGCGCTCCGCAGTCAATCAGGGCTGCACAGGGTGTGGCACAGCGCCAAGGCGCACCGCCGGCAGGCTGAAAGCCCGCCCCACGCTATGAGCGAGTCCCTGCAACGATGCCGAGGGACTCCCCGGTGCCGGTCAATCCGCAGAGAGCTGCGATCACCAAAAGTTAGCGCCATTGGGCTGGCAGCGCGACAGGCTATCGCCTGCGCTAGTGCCGGCGCTCCGCAGTCAATCAGGGCTGCGCAGGGTGTGGCCCGCCCTGGGGTACTGCTCATGACGTCTGCGGACGTCATCCGCAGTTTTACATGGCCTGCGGGCCATGTCGCACTCAGGGGAACTCGATGTCATAGTCCTTTGCCGGGACTGTGACCTTGTAGCGTTTCGCTACACCTTCCTCGGCCGCGATTTCGAGGGTATAGTCGCCGGCCTCCAGGTTGCCGATAACAAAGCGCCCATCGGCCTGCACCTGCACATCCTGCCCGCGCTCGACGAGCGTCAGGCGCAGGTGTGCGGGCGGGCCCGCCGCCCGCAGCCGGCCCCCCACCATCCAAAAGCGATCCTGACCGGCCGGCAACGCCGATTGCCCGAGGCGCAGGTCGCGCGTGCGCACGAGTGGGCCGGTGAGCACCTGGTACGGGTTCAGCGCCAGCGTAACGATGCAGGAGATCGCCGGCCGCAGCTCATTATCGAGGGCGCTCCAGATATCGGCCGGGTTGCGCAGGTGATCCGGATCGGCGATGAGGAGCGGGATCGGCACCGGCTGGCCGTGCAGACTCTCCGGCAACAGGTCCTCCGGCAGGGTGGCGTTGCGGTAGAGGGCCAACAGGGCGCGCGTCAGCAGGCGGTGCTCGTCCTCGGGCTCGGTGGCCCAGGCCGTGATCATGTAATGCAGGTCCATCCGCACGGGCGTGCGCCGCCGCGTGGCCGTGCCGTCGCCGTTGCGCTGGATTTCCCACTCGGGCGCGCGCAGCGTCGTGTTCTCGCACAGGTGGTGCAGGAACAGGTTCAGGGTGGGCCGGCTGAGCCGCGAGGACCACTCCCGTTTGGGCTGGTCGAACTCGATGTTCACTTCGCCGGTCCTGATCGGCATGTCGCGGATCAGCAACTGTCGCAGGACCTCGTCGAGCTCACTGATCATGGCGCCTCGCTCCTACCCGCCAATCATCACCGTCGGGTACCCTGCCGCAATGCTGTCCGGCGGGCCGGTGCAGGTCGCCATGTCACCCTGGCGGGCGGCAGGCTGGCCGCCGATCAGGACCGTGGCGCTGCCGAGGGTGATCGGGCCACCCACGTGGGGGATGGGCGGCGTGCCGGGCGTGGCCATGGGACAGGTGTGCATGTCGCCCATGCGCGCCGCGGGCTGGCCGCCGATCAGGACGGTCGGAAAACCGGCGACGATGACGCCGCCATGCACGGTTGGGTCGCCCAGGCGGGCGGCGGGCTGGCCCATCAGGCTTCCTCCTCCTCAGGCACTTCTTCCCTCTGCGCCTTGACCTGGAGCGGGGGTTCCTCATCCTCCTCTTCGGTAAGCTCCTGGCGCTGTAGAGCGGGCTCCCGCCTGGTTTGGAGCGTCTCTTCCTCCTCCTCAGGCACCGCCTGGCGTTGTAGGGCCGGGTCGCGCTTGGTCTGGAGATTCTCGTC
>JARKPU010000059.1 GCA_029975055.1 Anaerolinea sp. | reverse complement strand
ACGGCGCAGCGCCACCGCCAGCCCGGAAGAAAAATGACTGGATCATAACGCTTCCGCCTGCTACCATTCCGCCGTTTTTTCTTTATGAGCCGGGCGTCGCCCAGCGTATGAAGCTGCGGGGCCGTGCCTCCCCTGCGGTGGCTCCGATGCGCAGCACGCCAGCCCTGGAGAACGAGAGCCCCGGTTATTGACCCACCCCTTTCTCACCTCAACAACGAATGGATCTCCGACACGACCTGCTTGAAGTCGCAGCGAAATACGAACTCAACCCGCAACAGACGCGGCTTTTGCTCGATGAGGCGCAACTGGGCGCTGAGCCTGATGGACTGGACGCAAAGCTGCCGCGAGTCGTTGCAGCGTTGGCGGCCGCTCTTGGCGGATTGGGCGTCGTGATGTGGATCGCAGCCAACTGGGAACAGATTGGACGCCCCTCCCAGTTCGCACTGTTGCAAGGACTGGTGCTGTCCGCGGGATTGGGAGCCGCCCTCCGCCCGAACATGCGCCCCCCGCTCACGCTGCTTGCACAACTCGGCATCGGCGCACTGTTCGCCTGTTTCGGGCAAACCTATCAGACGGGAGCCGACCCCTGGCAGCTCTTTGCCCTCTGGTCGGTGCTGTCACTCCCTTTATGCTGGGGAGCGCGCAGCGATCTGCTGTGGACACCCTGGATCCTGATCACGGCAACCGCCATCGCGCTATGGATTCACACCTACTCCGGCTATCGCTGGTATGTAACCCCCGCGCTGCTTCGCACCCATCTGACCGGCTGGCTTGCTTCGCTCTTGATGGTCGGGCTGGTATGTCCCCAGGGGCACAGAGTCACGGGAGCCGGCATGTGGAGCTTTCGGCTTGCCGCTGCGCTGACGGTATCAGCGATCACCACGACGGCGCTTTCCGGGCTGTTCGATGGCAAGGCCCTGCCCGCTTTCCATTTTGGCCTGCTGCTCCTGGCCGCGTGCGCGGCCTGGCTCAGCACGCGCAAAGGATTTGACCTATTCGCCCTCAGCACAACGGCACTGGGCCTCATTACACTGGTGATCTGCAGATTGGCGAGTACGCTCGGCGCCAGCCTGTGGCATGACGACTGGTTTGGCGGGCTGTTGCTGATTACCATCACGGCCACCGCACTGCTGGCCGGATCGGTTACAGGTATTCTGAAAATCTCCCGCCGCTACAACACCGTGCCCGAAGCCGAGGGAGAGGCCGCATGAACCCGAAGGCCAGCACATCCGCCCGCAAAGCGCTGCTCGCCGGAATCCACGCCGGGTTTCTGCCGGACGACGCAGCCATCCCACCGGGCAACTCCCGACCGTGGCCCGTCATCCTGCTCACCGCCATCGGCGCCTGGTTCGCGGCCATCCCGCTTTTCCTCCTGATAGGCCTGGTGCTGGGACAAAACGTGTATTCAGGAACCGGGCCATATCTCGTTGGCGGTCTGGCTCTGGCGGCAGCCATCGCTATCCTGAGAAGCAGCGAGCTGCCGCTGTTTGTCGAGCAACTCGCGGTTCCTGTCCTCATCGTCGGCCTCGCGCTGCTGGCCGTCGGCTGCTTCGATGACATGGGTGAGACCGGAGGCGCATGGGGCATGCTGG
>JARKPU010000043.1 GCA_029975055.1 Anaerolinea sp. | reverse complement strand
CGGCAGGCATAGAAAGGACAGCGCAATGTGAGTATAACTGGCCAATGCTGCATTTGTCAAAGCGGGTGCGCGTTGGGGGCAGACCTGGGTAGCGCCGGCACTAGCGCAGAGATAGCCAGGCCTGCCCCAACCTTGGACTGCACCCTGGGCTTCACCAGCTTGACCCTAATCGAGTTGGATGTTATAGTGAAGGCAAGGAAGGGGGCACCATGCAAGATTCTGCCGTGTTGAAAAATGTGAGCTATGTCATCGACCAAAAGGGCCGGCGAGCAGCGGTGCAGCTCAGTATCGAGGATTGGGTCGCGCTGCTGGATTATATCGAGCATCTTGAGGATCACGCCCTGGTAAAGAGCGCTCTCGCGCGTTTGCGCCAAGGACCGGAGGAGGCGCAGGCGCTTCCCTGGGACCAAGCCCGCTCTCAGTGGTAGAGATGTCAGGCAAGCATTCGGGCAGATAAAGGCCATGGCCTCCTTCACCTGGTGCATCGTATAGGATGTCAATAGGCAGCGCAATTACAGCCCTACCCTGTCCAGCTCTTCCCGCAGCGCCCGCAGCCGGCGGTTTCCCTCGCGCAGGCCGGCGATATACGTCTGCCATGCGGCCTCTTCGTCCAGCCCCCGGTACAGCTCGCGCACGCGCAGCAGGTGGCCAGCGGCGGCCCGGTAGTTTCCTCGGTCCCGCGCGGCAATGGTTTGCTCTGCCAGCGAGCGATAGATCTCCAAGGCCGCTCGCGGATGGTCAGCTTCGGCGGCTTGCGCGAGACGGCTGTATGCTTCGCGGCCGAGCCATACCCCTCGCCGGGAGGCGATCTCCAGCCCCCAGGCCACGTCCCCCTCGTCCAGCGCGATGTCCAGCAACAACCGCGCTTGGCGTATGGGGTCGAGCATGTTCAACAGCGCCGGGCGCAGGCTCGGCCAGGTGCCCAGCTCACCGGCCAACCGGCGCAGCTCCCGGTAGGTTTCGAGTTCGGGCGATTCCTCAAACTGGCGGCGCCGTGCATCCAGCGCCGCCGGCCTGTCTCCGTGTTCCTCAAAGTAACGAGCCAACCAGGAGAGATAGGATCCGGCGAAACGCTCACGGCGTGACTGCTCGACCATGTAGGCTGCGGCCACCTCGCCATGGCCGGCTTCCACCAGGGCGTTGGCGAAATCGATGACCAGGCCGGGCAGCTTGGTGAAGTGTTGCCGGGCGATTTCGACCGCTTCCTCAACCCGGTCCAGGCGCACGAGCAGAAAGGCCTGCTGGCTCGGCGTTCCCTGCGCAAGTGTAAAGGCTTCTGCCTCAGCCTCCCGTCCGGATTCGGCCAGCCGCGTGTTGATGAACTCCACCAGCACGCCGTGCGCCCAATCTCGCGCCTTTTGTATTTCCTGCTGCACCCGGGCTTCAATCCAGCCCCACTCTTCGTCGGTCGCCTGGCGCAGCACGACCTCTCCCGCTGGCCATGCGAAATCCACACCGCCCAGGCGAGTGTCCTCCAACTTGGCTTCCAACAGCGCCTCCAGCCAGGGTCGCCGGATCGCGGGGTCACTCACCTGCTCCAGGCACTGCTCCAGCCCTTCGGCACAGTCTCCCAGGACCCTCTGGATGTCGGCGCCCCTGTCCCAGTCCAGCCACCAATCCTCAAAGCGCGAGAGCGTCTCTGCCAGGATGAGGTGGTAGAGGGCGCCGGCCGTCTCAGGAGAGCCCGCTTCCAGATAGCGATCGGCCATCTCCGCCAGGCGTCTCAATTCGCGGCCGGCCCATTCGGCATCCTCTCGAGCAAGAGCGTAACCAACCTGCTTGCATACAACATCGAGATCGAGAGGCACTGAACTGCCCGGGCGCAGGGGCAGATCCAACAAGCGCGCGAGCTCGGGCTGCTGGGCGATCATCTCCTTGACCAGCGCGATCAGCTCCTCTTTGCTGCGTTCTGCCAGTCGCTTGTCGAGCGGCTCCATTCTCTTTTATCTCCTATCAGGTGAGCTGGTTCTCGTTCGGTGGAATGAGGCACTCCCTCTTTGCTGGACTCGGTTCGGACAAAACCATTGGTAAGATAACGTGTGGCTATATCATTGTCAAGGCACTCTCGACTCGTAAAGGGTACGGGCACCGGCTTCCTGCACGCCGTG
>JARKPU010000042.1 GCA_029975055.1 Anaerolinea sp. | reverse complement strand
AAACAGATGCTGCCGTGGTTCGGCGGATCAGCAGCCGTCTGGTCAAGCTGTATGGTGTTTTATCAGGCGATGCTGCTGGGGGGGTATCTGTATGCCCACGCGCTGACTAAGTTCCTGAAGCCGAGGACGCAGGCGGCAGTGCACTGGGTGGCGCTTGCGTTGAGCCTCATGTCGCTGCCGGTGGGTCTGGATCGTTTGCAGGCGCCGGATGCGGCCGGCCCAGGATGGATGGTGGTGGAGGTGCTGTTTCGGACAATCGGCATTCCGTACTGCCTACTCTCCTCCACGAGCCCGCTGCTGCAGGCCTGGTACGCGCAGTTGTATCCGGACGGCCGCGCATATCGGCTCTTCGGCTGGTCGAATCTGAGCTGTGCGCTGGCGCTGCTGAGTTTCCCATTCGTTCTGGAGCCGCTGCTGGCACTACGCACTCTGAACCTCTGGTGGAGTTGGGGGTATGGCGGTACGGCGTTGCTGCTGGCGGTTTCGGCGGCCCTCGTCTGGAGACAGAATGGCCAGCGTAAAGTGCCGGCAGGGGAAGCGCCCGCGGGCGAAACTCCCGGATGGCGCCAGCACGCGCAATGGCTGTTCTTCTCCGCCCTGGGCTCGATTCTGCTGATGGGGGTGACCAACCACCTCTGCCAGATGATTGCCCCGATTCCATTCCTGTGGACGGTGCCGCTCCTGGTTTATCTGCTGACGTTCGTGGCTTGTTTCGAGCGCGAGTGGTACACACGCGCGCGCGGCGTCGGGCTGGCTGGAGCGGCGCTACTGGCAATGGGATGTGTTTACGTCTACCTGCCGCCGGGGCAGGTCTTGGGGCCCGGGATTCCCATTTACAGCGCCGGACTGTTTTTCACCTGCTTCTTTTGCCATGGGGAATTGGCGCTACGGAAGCCCGGCGACAGGCACCTGACGGAATTCTACGTGATGATTGCGGCGGGCGGAGCGCTTGGCTCCCTGCTGGTCGCCTTCGGAGCACCGGCGTTGTTCACGCAATACGCGGAGTTCCCCATTGCCATGGTGTTGTGTGCAATGGCGATGTTGATGACTGTATATGGCAAGCGGCTGCTCACGGATCTCCTGGTCACTGGGTGCGCGGTCGCTGTGGCGGTACTGGCCCTTGCGCCAATGCTGTCATCGAAGGGGCGGATCGCCGCAAGCCGCAACTTCCATGGCAGCTTGCGGGTGGAGGAGTTTCCGCCAAAGGATGGGCATCCGGGAATCCGAAAGCTGGTGCACGGCTCCATCAACCATGGCGAACAGTACATGGACGCGATCCGCAGCCGCGAGCCGCTCTCGTATTACACGCCTTCGAGTGGAGCCGGGCAGGTGCTGGCGAGGATGAGAGAGCCGCGCCGAATCGGCTTGATTGGACTGGGGACGGGATCACTGGTTGCCTATGGCCGGCCTGGGGACGTGGTTCGCATTTATGAGCTAAATCCGATGGTGGTGGATTATGCGCAACGGTATTTCAGCTACCTCTCCCACACACCGGCGGTAGTGGAGATACGGACAGGGGACGGCCGGCTGCTGCTGGATTCCGAACCAGCGCAGGATTTCGACGTGCTGGCTGTGGACGCGTTTTCAGGAGAGTCGATTCCGGTGCACCTGCTCACGAGGCAGGCGATGCGAATTTATCGCCGCCACACAAAGCCGACGGGCATCATCGCCCTGCACCTTTCGAACCTGTACATGGACTTGGAGCCATTGGTCCGGGCTGTCGCGGAGGCAGAGGGATTGGAGGTGATTGCAGTGAACGATCCGGGCGATCAGTCACGCCGCCGGATGGCATCCATCTGGGCGCTGGCCGGGAC
>JARKPU010000015.1 GCA_029975055.1 Anaerolinea sp. | reverse complement strand
CCGGTATCGGGCTGCGAGATGAGCAGGTTATCGATGTCCACGCCGCAGCGGGCCGCATAAGCCGGGTCGAGGGCGTGTTCCATGTCGATATAGCCCGCCATTCCGCCCAGGCGCTGGGCCTCGGCCACAATGTGCTGGCAGATGGTCGTCTTCCCAGAGGACTCCGGGCCGTAGATTTCGGTGATCCTGCCGCGCGGGATGCCCCCCACCCCCAGGGCAATATCCAGCGAGAGCGATCCAGTGGGGATTGCCTCCACCTGCATGTGAGAGGCTTCTCCCAGGCGCATAATCGCGCCTTCTCCATACCGTTTGGTAATATCGCCGAGCGCCTTGTCGAGGACAGCCCGGCGGGCTTCGTTCATCGAGTTATCCATCGGGGGCGGGGCGGGGGGTTGAGATTTGCGGGCCATTTGAGTCTCCTGTTCACTTAATTATATATCGAAAGCCAGCAAGTTCGGTTGACTGGTTCAGTATAGATTATTATAGTACATTTGTTCAATTGGTCAAGGGGATTTTTCGAGAAAAAGGGCTGGTTGAGCCGCTTTCATGCTCAACCAGCCCATCAACCGCTGAGGCTTCTCGCCTGCCCTGCCAGGGGAGCAGGCTCTACATCGCCGTCATCGCGCAGCCGTCGGCGCGCGGGTCCGACCCGCCCCACAGCACGCCGGTTTCATGGTCGCGGTAGATCACCTGGCCGCGGCCAAACAGCAGCCGCCCGCCCCCGGCGACGGGGCGCACGCGGTGGCCCATATCGGCCAGTTCAGACATGACCTTCAGCGAGATGCCCTCCTCCAGCGAGACGACGCTGCCGGCTTCATCCGGCTCGATGCAGAAGCGCGGCCGGTCGAGCGCCGACTGCGGGTCTACTTCATCATCTACCAGCGCCACGCCCACCTGCATGTGCCCCTGGGGTTGCATGAAGCCGCCCATCACGCCATAGCTGGCGAACAGGCTGCCATCGGCCTCGCGCGTGACCATGCCCGGAATGATGGTGTGGTACGGCCGCTTGCGCGGCTCCACCTGGTTGGGGTGGCCCGGCACCAGGCTGAAGTTATGCCCGCGGTTCTGCAGGCTGAAGCCCCACC
Organism: Anaerolinea sp.; assembly: GCA_029975055.1. Classification (GTDB taxonomy): domain Bacteria; phylum Chloroflexota; class Anaerolineae; order Anaerolineales; family Anaerolineaceae; genus Anaerolinea. Next base: position 10,675 of record JARKPU010000015.1, on the reverse strand, counting down.
CTCGCGGGACGATCCCCGTGCCAAAGCCCATGTAATTGCTGTTGATGAACGAGCAGGCATTGCCCTGCGCATCCACCACGCTGAAGTACACCGTGTCGCTGGAACCGATGGGGGTGCCGTGCTCCACGGCGGGGTTGGCCCGGTTGGGGTTGATCAGCTTGCGGCGCGACGCGGCGTATTCCTTGCTGAGCAGCTCGGCGATGGGCACCTGCGCCACGCGCGGGTCGGCCACATAACGGCGCGCGTCGCTGAAGGCCAGGCGCATCGCCTCGATGAGCAGGTGAAGGCGCTGCGCAGAAAGGGGCTGCTGGGAGCCGAGGTCGAAGCCCTCCAGGATGTTGAGGGCCATCAGCGCGGTGATGCCCTGCCCGTTCGGCGGGCATTCCCAGAAGCGCAGCCCGCGGTACGTGGTCGAGATGGCCTCGTCCCAGGTGCTGGTGTGCGCGGCGAGGTCCTCCAGCTCCATGCAGCCGCCTGCCTCGCGCAGCACATCCACAATGCTTTGCGCAATCGGCCCTTTATAGTAAGCGTCCTTGCCCTCAAAGGCGATCAGCGTGAGCGCTTTGGCCAGCCCCGGGTTGCGGTAAATCTCGCCGGGGCGCGGGCCGCGCCCGTCAAGGGTCAGCTCGCGGCCGTTGACCGAAGTGCCCAGCTGCCCGCGTTCGGCGGCGTTTTGCCAGCTGAGGGAGGTATGCGGGGCCACAGGGAAGCCCTCATGCGCCAGCTCGATGGCCGGTGCGAGCACCTGGCTGAGCGCCAGCTTGCCAAAGCGCGCCGACACGTCGCACCAGGCGGCGCACGCCCCCGGCACGGTGACGGTGTACGGGTGGAAGCGCGGCAGCCCGCCGCCGAGGCCTTCACGCTGGATGCGTTCGAGCGTCAGGGCCGCCGGGGCGCGCCCCGATCCGTTCAAGGCGTGCACCTGGCGGGTGGATGAGTCGAAGAAGAGGCAGAAGGCATCGCCGCCCAGGCCGGTGTTGCATGGCTCGGTGACGTTCAACGCGGCCGCCACGGCCACGGCAGCATCGGCGGCATTGCCCCCCTGCGCAAGGATCTTCAGCCCGGCGGCCACAGCCAGCGGCTGCGAAGCCCCCACGATTCCATACCGGCTGACCACCGGCGCGCGGCGCGAATTGTTTTCGAAGTTGTTTAAATTCATAGAGACCCTTTGATCTGGATTCAGGATTGGTTTTCGGGCAAGCTGTGGGGCCTGCCCCATACGTTAGAAACGGAACTGATATTTTATAATATTCCATCCGCTCAGGATGGTAATCAACGCAAGTTGGGTTATGAAGAGCGGGTAACCTCGATCCCTCCGCCTTCGATCACCTCGCCGATCTCCCAGGCCGGTTGGCCGGCCCGCTGCGCTTCTTCCAGGAAGCTCTCCAGCACGCTTTCAGGGACGCACAGCAGCAGCCCCCCGCTCGTCTGCGGGTCGAAGAGCAGCATCTGCTCGTCCTCGGCCAGGTCCGGCTCGAAGCGCACCTGCGAGCCAAAGTAAAGGCGGTTGTCGGCCGCCCCGCCGGGGAAAGCCCACTGCTCCGCGTACTTGCGCGCGCAAGCGAGGAAAGGCACGCGCTCAAAAGCGATGCGCAGCCCCACGTCGGAGGCCTGCGCCACTTCCAGCCCGTGCCCGAGCAGGCTGAAACCGGTCACATCGGTGCCGCAGCGCAGGCCAAAAGCACCCGCCAGCCGGGCAGCCTCGCGGTTGAGGCGCTTCATCCAGCCCACTGCCTCGGCCACGTCTTCCGGCGCAGCAAGATCACGCTTGAGCGCGGTGGTGGTCACCCCAAAACCGAGCGGCTTGGTGAGCACCAGGCGGTCGCCGGGTTTGGCGCCGCGCTTGGTGAGCGTCCGGCGCGGATCCACAAACCCCGCCACCACCAGCCCATACTTGGGCTCTTTATCCTGCACGGTGTGCCCGCCGGCGACCACCACGCCCGCCTCGCGCGCCTTTTCAGCGCCGCCGCGCAAGATCTCCCCCAGCAGTTCGGCGGGCAGGTCGGGCGGAAGGGCGGCAATGTTGAGCGCCAGGAAAGGCTGCCCGCCCATCGCGTACACATCCGAAAGGCTGTTCGCCGCGGCGATTGCGCCGTAATCATAAGCGTCATCGACCACCGGCGTGAAGAAGTCGGTGGTGAGCACAATGGCGCGGTCATCGCCGATGCGCCACACCGCGGCATCGTCCGGCGAATCTAGGCCGACCAGCAGATCGGGGTAATCGGCCGGGTCAAACAGTTTTTGGACCGGGCGCAGCACGTGCGCCAGCGTTTCCGCGTTGAGTTTCGAAGCTCAACCCGCGCAGCTGGAGAGGCTGGTGAGGCGGATTTGCTTCCCACCCGGTGCGGGGGCAAGGGATTCAGGCATGGCATGATTATACCCCGATGAGCACAGAAAACAGGCGAGGGTGGTGCGAAGCGGCGCTTCACATCACCCTCGAATTTCACAAAAGCCGGCCGGGCTTACGGCGCCGTCTGCGTGGGCGCCGGGGCGGCCGAGGTTGGAGCCGGCGTCGGCGTCAGGCTGGAGGGGAACGGCAGCAAGAAGGGGCTGTTGCTCGGAACCAGCATCACTTGCAGGTTCGGCGATAGCTTGCTGATGTACTGGTAATTGAGCAGGTCGGGGTTATCCTTCAAGGCCTGGGCAATCAACTGGAGCGCCTTGGCCTCGGCTTCCGCCTGGATCAAGCGCGATTCGGCATCTGCCTTGGCGCGGATCACCACCGCATCCGCCGCGCCCTGGGCCACCTGGCGCGCCTGCTCGGCCTCCTGCTTCTTCTGCTCCACCACGAACTTGGCCTGCTGAGCCTGCTGCTCGGCGATCTGCTTCTGTTCCACCGAGGCGGCGTATTCATCCGAGAAGGTGATGTTCCGCAGGACGAAATCGATCAATATGAAGCCATTATCTTGCAGCTTCTTCGCCATGCGCTCGTTCATGGCGGCTGTCATCTCATCGCGCTTGGTGCTCACCACTTCATCCACGCGGTACATCGAGACGACGTCGCGGATGATGCCGCGCGCCTGCGGGCGCACCAGGTCGTTGATGTAGCGGTTCTGCCACTCGATGTGCACCTGGATGATCTTGGACGGGTCGATCTGGAAGATCACCGAAGCATCAACCAAAATCTGCTGCCCATCAGAGGTGCGCGCGGTGATCGAGTCGTCGCCCTGGTTCGCGCCTTCGTTGGGCGCGATGGACATGGTGTAGTTCTGGCGCGAGATGGGGTAAGTCGTCACATGCTCGGCGAAGGGAATGATGAAACGCAGGCCGGGCTCTAAGGCCTGCTCACGATAGCCTTTTGGGGCGACGGCCGAAATGACAATGCCGCGCTCTTCCGGCTGGATGAACACCAGCCCGGAACTGAGCGTGGTGAGCAGGATGGCGACGATGGCCAGCCCGACGATGATCCGCCCGCCGCCGCGGTTATCCTGGTTGCGCGAGGTGCGCATGACGACGATCACAACCGACACCGCCACGGCCAGCCAGGCGGCGCCGACCAAAACACCCGTCAACGATTGAATATTCATAAAGCCTTTCTCCTCTCCAGCATGATTATAAGGGCGATGCTCTTCTTTTTACGTCAAATTCCTATCAAAACTGTCGATTACACCGCCTGGGCAGGCAAGGTGCGAATGCGGGTTTTCGTGTACAATGATTCGTATGGATTTACGAACCTTAAAGGTAGCGCTGGCAGGTTTGCCCATCCCGGCTGTGCGGTTTTACCCGTCGATCGGCTCGACGAACGACGATGCCCTCGGGTGGGCGCAGGAAGGCGCGGAAGACCTGTCGCTGGTGGCAGCCGACCTGCAAACCAGCGGGCGTGGGCGCATGGGCCGCCGCTGGGTGACGACCCCCGGCGCATCGCTGGCCTTCACCCTGGTGCTGCGCCCCTCGCCCGGCGAGATGAAACACACCAGCCTGTTCTCCCCGCTGGGGGCGCTGGCGGTGGCCTCTGCCCTGGAGGAACTGGGGCTGGAGACGCTCGTCAAGTGGCCGAATGACGTGCTGCTCAAGCGGCGAAAGGTCTGCGGCATTCTCGGCGAAGCCTCCTGGAACGGCGACCGGCTGGGCGGCCTGGCGCTTGGAATTGGCGTAAATGTTGCACCCGATTCCGTACCGCCGGATGATGAAGTCATCTACCCGGCCACCTGTGTGGAGGCCGAGCTGGACCGCCCCGTGGAACGAGAACGGCTGCTGGCGCGGATTGTTCATCACCTGCTGCGCTGGCGGCCCGCGCTTGGCGGCCCGGCCTTCCAGGAAGCCTGGCAGGCGCGCCTGGCCTTCATGGGCGAGGCTGTCACCGTCTCCCCCCCGCATGGAGATGCCATCCACGGGCAGGTGGCCGGGGTGGACCGGGAAGGCAACCTCATCCTGGTTCTGCCCGGGGGTGGAAAGGTCAACATCGCCGCGGGTGATGTGCATTTGCGGCCGGCAGAGGAGAATCACCGATCGCATGATCCACTGGTTTGAGTCGAATGAGGTGTCGCTATGTTAGATGATCTGCGCAACGAGGCCAAATCATCCTTCGAAGAAACGAACGAGACCCCCGAAGCCGAAAACGAACTGGCCGAGCTGGCTCCCCGCCGGCGCCGGCACTCGCAGTTCATGGGGATGACCCCCGGGCAGCGCTTCGTCATCGCGCTGCTGCTGTTCATGATGGTCTGCCTGCTGGGGGCCTTCTGCCTGATCGCCTTCGAGAAGATCGTCCTGCCGATATAACCGGTTATCCTCCCTGGCGGATGATCAACGGGCGAATCTCCAGGAAGATGCGCACGATCTCCGGGTCCAGGATCTTCCCGGCCTGTTCTTTGATATGTGCGACCACCTGTTCCTCCGGCCACGCGTCGCGGTAAGGGCGTTTGTGGCGGAGGGCATCCCAGATATCGATCACCGAGAATAAGCGGGCGGCGACTGGAATTTCCTCGCCGGCCAGCCCGCGCGGGTAACCGCTGCCATCCCAGTGTTCGTGGTGGCAATAGGGAATATCGAGCGCCGGGCGCAGGAATTCGATGGACGACAGCATCTCGTAAGCCAGCCGCGGGTGCTGGCGCATGATCTCCCACTCCTCGGGTGAAAGGTCGGAGGGCTTGAGCAGAATCCGGTCTGGGATGGCAATCTTCCCCAGGTCGTGCAGCAGCGCTCCGCGCCGGATGTGCATCAACCGGTCACCGGTAATGCCGTAAGCCTGCGCCAGGCGCATGGTGCATTCCGCCACGCGGCGGGTGTGGCCCTCGGTCTCTTCATCACGCAGTTCCAGCGCGCGCGCCCACCCCTCGATCGTCTTATCGTAGGCGATGATCAGGTCCTGGTTGGAAATCTGCAGCTGGGTCATTAACTCGGCTTTATCGATGGCGATGGCGGTTTCTTGCGCCAGGGCCTCGAGAAGCTGCTGGAAATCGGGCTGAGGTGTGAATGGGGCGCGGTGGAAGGTCTCGAGCACGCCCTTCACTTCGCCCTTGACGATCATCGGCACGGCGTAGTAGGCAACGAAGTTCTCGCCGACCAGCCATTCGCGCTGTTCAAAGTACGAAACCAGCCCTTCGGGATCGTAAACATGCTGCGTGTGCCGTTCGAGGGTCGTGCGCCCGGCAAGGCCTTCTCCCGCCCAGAAGGTCAGCTGTTCGATTGCCGGCGAGCGGAAACCGCTGCCTGCGGCATATTTGAGCAGGCGCGTGTCCGGCTCCAGCAACAGGACGCAGACCGCATCCACGCCAAGGTGGCTGTGGACCTGGTTGACCAGCACGTTGAGGGTGACGTTCAGGTCGAAACTCGAGCCGATGGAGATATTGAGCGCGCGCAAAGCCGTCAATTGCTGGAGGCGCTGCTGCATCTGGTCGGCCAGCTTGGCGCGGTGAATTGCCCCCGCAGCCATATCGGCGATCGGGATCAAGGCGGCGAACTCGGCCTGGTCGATCGGCCGGCTGCTGCCGATGAGAATCACCCCGGTGACGGCGCCATCCACCACCATCGGCACCCAGGCCGCGGCGGTCAGGCTCTCGAGCAGGTCTTTGGTGTAAAAATGCCGCTCGTTTTGCAGGTCGTTGGTCAGGTAGGGCTTGCCTGAATGGAACACCTCGCCCGAAATGCCCTCATCGATGGGTAGTTGCTGCCCCTCAAGCCGCTGCTTGAGCGCCCCGGTGACGAACTCGAGCTTGAGGGATTTCAAATTCGCGTCAGGGAAGCCCACGGCCACCGATTCAACCTGCAGGAACTCGTTGATCGCCTGCAGGGTGGCCTGCGCAATTTCCCTCCGGGTGGAGCTGGCGCGCACCGCCGAGGCAATGGCGGCGATCGATTCGCGCTGCCGCTCGCGGATTTTCCGCTCGCTGATGTCATTGGCCGTGCCGATCACGGCGGTCACATTGCCGTCGTCGCCGGTCAGGTAAGTCTGCGACCAGGTCAGCCAGACGCGCCCCTCGGGGTGACGCACAAAAAGGTCAACATCGTGGACGGTCGTACCGGATGCCACCAGCGCGGCGAAGTTTTTCGGTGCGATGGGGCTGGTATCCTCCACGTTGATCACATCCCACAGCGATTTGCCATACAGGTCCTGGTTCTGCAGGCGCAGCAAGGCCAGCCCGGCCGGGTTGCAGCTGACGACCGTCCCATGCGGATCGAGCACCATCACCAGGGCTTCCACCGTGTTCAGAATCGCCGTCGAATACTGCTGCTGCTGGTCGAGAGCTTGCTCGGCCCGCCGGCGGTCGGAGACATCATGGAAGGTAATCTGCAGAGCCGGCCGACTCTGGTATTCGATGCGCACCGCCGAGACATCCACCCAATGCCATGCGCCGTCTTTGAAGCGCAGGCGCAGCTCGCGCGGGCTGATACCCTGTTCGTCCTGAAAAGCGAGCTGGATGTCGGCATCCACACCAATCCGGTCGCCCGGGTGAATCAGGCTGAGGATTTGCCCTTCCGTCAGGGAGAGAAGCTCCTCTCCCGAATAGCCCGTCATGCGCATCAAGGCCAGGTTGGCAAAACAGATCGCGCCATCCTGGTAGATCGCCAGGCCGAACGGCGAGTTATCCACCAGGGTATGGTAGGCTTCCTGGGCGTTCTTCTCGGCGCTGATGTCTTGCAATGCCCCGTAGAACCACGTAACCGCCCCGCTGTTCGCGTCGCGCACCGGGTAGATATGGTTGCGAAGCCAGCGCACCTTCCCGCGGCCGTTCAGCATTCTGAACTCGATGGCCGCCGGGATGCCCTCGGCAATCGCCTGCAGCTGAGAAGCCACGGCGCTCCAATCATCGGGGTAAATCACCGACTGGATTTTCTCCAGCGTGTCAATCGCTTCTGCAGGGAAACCCGTCAGGCGTGCAACGCCCTCTTCCCCCCATTCGAAGGTGATCTTCCCGGTGCCGGTCGTGCGCACGGCATAGGCGGCATCGGATGTGAGCTCGGTGACGATGCGGTAACGTTCTTCGGATTCGCGCAGGGCCAGCTCGGTGCTCTCATGCCGCTGGATCGCGGCAGCCATCACTTCGCGCTGGTCGAAGGTCGATTGGATCAGGCGGGCAATGTGCCCGAACTCGGAACGCTCGGTGACCAGTTTTCGCAGCGGGGCAGTCGTTTCCTTCGTCAGGCTGGTAGAAAGGCTCTTCACCGGCCGCATGATCCACCACGACAGGCCGATGAACTCCACCAGCAGCAGCCCGAGGGCGAAGAAGAGGTAAAGCAGGATATCGCGCTGGTTGGCAATCTGAAAACCCTCGGCAAACTGGTTCTCGAAGCGGCCCACCAGGTAAGCCGCGAGCGCGCCATCAAACCCGTAAACCGGGTAATCCACGAGGATATCATCCATGACGTCGGCGCCGGCGGAAGGCGGGCCGGTTGGAGGGGCGACCGTCACCTGGCTGCCGGTCAGCTCGGAGAGAAGGGTCAGGCGTTCGGCATCCCAAATCCGCCCGACGAACATGTAGCCCTGGCCGGGGGTGGCATGCGCCACATCGGCAGTGGGATGGATCGTGGCCCCTCGAACTTCAATTAAAAAACCGGCAGGGGCCTGGTAATAGAAATGCGTGAAAGCCGTGCCGGCAAAGGCGGTTTCGACCTGCGCCGCGCTGAGAGGGAAAGCCAGGTCTTCTTGCTTTGTGCTGCGGCTGGTGAAGTAGACCGGCTCGAATTGCGGGGTGAACACCCAAATGGCATCGACGTCATATCCTTTGAGCGATTCATCCAGCGTGTTCGCGGCAAAACTGGCGTCGCGGGTTTTGACGAAATCGACCAGTTCGTCCCAATAGGTGTAATCGAAAACCAGCATCTCCATCGGTTCGCCTTCCAGGCTGACCAGCTTGTTGAAGAGCTGTTGAACCTGTCCGCGCTCCCCGGCAATGAGGTGCTTGATATTATTAATTTGTGCCTGGTTAATGAAATAGAAACCTGCCAGGAACAGGATTCCAAGGATGCCCGAGAGGAATAGCAGGCGGTTTTGAACACGCATCGGCGGCTCGGCCCGGCGGTACAGTCAAACCGCCAGAGGATGAAAACCTTTGAACGCTGATAAATCCGATAGACGATTCGAGCATCTTTATTAAATCATACAAGCATCCCGGCCCAGTTAACAGAATCGTTAGCTTGAATAACAAACCGGAAAGCCAGCCGCGCGGCTGGCTTTCCGGTTCACTAAATGAGTCTCCCGGCGTTACACGGCTTCGCGCAGCTGCGCCAATTCTTCTTCGACGGCGACGATCTCAGCCTTCAAGTCCTTGAGATATTGCTCGAGCCGGAGGACGTAATCTTCTTTGGTCAGGTAAACCTGTTCGGCGTGGGCGTGATCCCCGCCGCAACCGCATGTTCCGCCACAAGCGCAAGTTCCTTCAGACATTTCGACCTCTCCTTGGTGATGATGTTGATAACGGTAAATTACTCCTCTATTATACAATAATCGGAGAAAAATAGTAGATATTTTTCACTTTTTCGTTGAAAACTCCGGCGACCGCAACAGGCGGTAACCGATCAGGCCCAGCAGGAACAACCCCACCGGCAGCAAGAAGCCTATGGCGAACAACCCGCGGTTGAGCGAAAAGCCTTGCAGCCCGCCGGAGGTTGGCGTGAGGCTGGGCGGCAAAGTGGCGGTTCCCAGAGGCCGGGGCGTCTCGCTCGGCGGGGGTGTGACGCGTGAACTGCCGATCTCCGAATCTTCGGTGCCAAACAGGTCGCGCCCGGCCGTTGGGCTGGGGGTGAGCGGGTTGGGCGTGGGGGTCACAAAACCCGCCACGGTGGCAGAGGGAGTGCCTGAAGACTGCACGGGGCCGATGAGCGTGGGGCTTGGGCCGGGCGAGGGCGAGGAGGCATCCGACGGGGGGTTGTAAGCAGGCTCGGTGGGGGCGCCAGGGTAACCGGTGGCCTCCTGCAGGTCGGCGGCCGCCTCGGAACCGGCCTGCGCGCGCCCCGCAGACACAAGCCCGCTCAGGGCGGTTGCGCAGACAACAGCCAGGAGGAGAAGGGAAAGTAGTCGCAGGGGCTTTCGGTTCATTGCGGGCCGGGGAGGTCGGAGCGGCTCACGAAAGTGTATCATGAATTTAAGATCACGTATAATAAGCCTCACACATGGTCAAACCTGCCCTCGTCCACCTGATCATTGCCCAACTGCCCCTCAAGCCCAACGGAATCCATGGAATCTTTCATTGGGCGCGCGTGTTTGAAAACGGCCGCCGCCTGGCCGCTGAGACCGGCGCGCGAATGGATGTGATCGAGTATTTCGCCCTGTTGCACGATTCCCGGCGCTTTCACGATGGCGGCGATTACCAGCACGGCCCGCGCGCCGCCGAGTTCACCGCCGGCCTGAGGGGAGATTGGATCGACCTCGACGATGGAGGCTTCAGCCAGCTGCTCGAAGCCATCCGCGGCCACACCGATGGCAGGTGCGAAGCAGAAGCAACCGTTCAGACCTGCTGGGATGCAGACCGGCTCGACTTGATGCGCGTGGGCATTGCTCCGCATCCGGCCAGGTTGTGCACCATGCCTGCCCGCGCACCGGATGTCATCGCGTGGGCCAGCCGGCGCGCCCAGGATAACTGGATCGCCCAGGAAACGCTGGAGGGCTGGGGCATCGACTGGCGCGCCTGGGCGGAGACCTGACCCCCTTGCGCTCCCCTCTTTGGCGAATTCAAACGAAAATCTCCGGCCAGGTCATACGGCGGACGGAAAAGTCATTATAATCAAAGTGCAAGCCGTGCTCAGGAGGTGCGGAATGGGTAGAAGACAGGCCAGATCAACACGAAGAGGTTCATCTTTCGGCGGGTTACTGCTGGCAGCCGCCGGCGGGTGGATGGTATACAGCCACTATGCCATCAACCACCACATGCCAATCGCCGATGCCATCCCGGCTACTCGAGAAAACTTCTACACCAAGAACAGCGGGCGGCTCAATTATTACGTCGACCGCCAGGCCTCCGGCCGCCCGTTGGTGCTCATCCACAGCGTTAATGCAGCGGCCAGCGCCTACGAGATGGGTCCGATCTTCGGGCATTACCGCTCGATGCGCCCCGTTTACGCTCTCGACCTGCCCGGGTTTGGCTTTTCGGAGCGCTCCGAGCGCATCTACTCACCCGTGCTGTATACCGATGCGATTGTGGAGTTTCTCGAGAGCCAGTTCAAAGAGCCGGTGGATGTGGTGGCGCTCTCGCTTGGAGCCGAGTTCGCCGCGCGGGCGGCCCTGGCTCGGCCCGAATTG
>JARKPU010000005.1 GCA_029975055.1 Anaerolinea sp. | reverse complement strand
TACGCCCGAAATTCCGCCGACCCTAAAAACGAACAGTACTTCGTGATCGCCGCCGTCAACGTCGTCTTCCCGTGGTCGATGTGCCCCATCGTCCCTACGTTCAGGTGCGGTTTCGATCGATCAAATTTCTGCTTGGCCATGCTTGCCTGTCTCCTTCAAAGAGCGTGTAACGAGGTCAAATTCCTTGTATAAACGGCTCAAAGAGCCCTCAATGGGAATCGAACCCATGACCTTGCCCTTACCAAGGGCACGCTCTACCATCTGAGCTATGAGGGCTTGCCGTCTCTCACCCTGGCGGGTGATGTATAACGAAAGGCGTTGCCGGACGAGTGCAGGGTTGTGAAGCCCCGCGCGGGCCTTGCGCCTAGTGGGTAGTGAAGGATTCGAACCTCCGAAGGGGTGTCCCCAACTGATTTACAGTCAGTCGCCTTTGGCCACTTGGCTAACTACCCGGGCGAACCGTTGCCGGCTCGAAAGCGAGGTGGTTTTTGAACAACCTCGCTTGCCAGCCCGCAACTGGAGCCGACGACGGGAATTGAACCCGTAACCTACCACTTACAAGGCGGTTGCTCTGCCGGTTGAGCTACGTCGGCGCGATGAATTGTTAAAGAAGCCTTAAGCGCACAGATTATACCAAAGGTCTTGTGCTTCGACAAGACTATTGCTCATCCCGGCCTGGGCGGCCTTGCGCACGAGGCTGGAGTCTATCAAAAGAAGGGTGGATCGTCAAGGCCGGGAGGGGGTTTTTAAGGCAGAGGGGGTTGTCTCCTTCTCACCCCCTCCCCCAACCCCTCCCCCAAAATCGCCGCGATTTTGGGGGACACCCGGGGTGCGCCCGCAGGGGCGGGGCCAGGGGTGGGGGCTCTAATAACGGGCCAGGGGTGGGGGGCTCTAACGCGGCCACGAGCCCCTCGCCTGCGGATGAACAGGCGGGGGGTAACAACGACGCGCCCATTCTGCGATATAATTTATCGCATCATCGGAGGTTGCATGGAGATTACCTGGTACGGGCATTCATGTTTTCGCCTGGTCGAACGCGGCCTGGCTACGGTCGTCACCGACCCTTACGACCACCGCGTGACGGGTTATGATGCCCTCAAACTGCGCGCAGATATTGTCACGATCAGCCACGATCACCCCTCGCACAATTTCATCGAGGGGGTGAAGGGTGTCGAGCACCTCATTACCGGCCCGGGAGAATTCGAGATCGGCGGGGTGTTCGTCACCGGGGTGCAAACCAACCACCGCAGCGGCAAAGAAGACACGCTGCGCAACACGCTGTATGTCTTCGACTATAACGGGATCACCGTGGCCCACCTGGGCGATGTGAACCATGTGCCCACCCAGACGGAAGTGGAAGCCCTCGAAACGGTCAACGTGCTGCTGGTGCCGGTGGGCGATGGCGCCAGCCTGAACGCCGCTAAAGCCGCCGAGGTGATCAGCCTGATCGACCCCAATTATGTGATCCCGATGCATTACCAGACTCCGGGTTGCATGCTCAAGCTGGACCCGATCAGCAAATTCCTCAAGGAGATGGGTTTAACCGATGTGGAAACGATGCCATCGCTGAAAATCAGCGGGAACAGCAGCCTCCCTGAAGATACCCGGGTGGTGATTCTGGATTACCAGCATGGGTGAAGGAGCGTTTAATGGCATATAAACTCATCATGACCTGGGACATTCTGCCTGAACGTGAGCAGGAATACTTTGAGTTTGTGGTGCGCGAGTTTATCCCCGGCGTGCAGCGCCTTGGGTTCGAGCTGCCGGATGCCTGGGCGACGATTTACGGCTCGCGCCCGCAGATCATGATTGGAGCCACCCTGCCATCGCTGGCGCGCATCCAAAAGGTGCTGCAATCGGAAGAATGGAAGCGGCTGAATAACCAGTTGCAGGATTTTGTGCAAAATTACACCCAGAAGGTCGTGGAAGCCCAGGGAGGTTTCCAGTTCTGAGGAAGGCATGTTGAGCGAGGTCTCCCGCCGCCTGCTGGAATGGTATGCGCATGCCGCCCGGCGGCTGCCCTGGCGCGGGAGCGGCGACCCGTATGCGGTTTGGGTCTCGGAGGTCATGCTCCAGCAAACCCGCGTCGAGACGGTCATCCCCTATTACGAACGCTGGATGAAGCGATTCCCCACCCTGCGGGAATTGGCCGAAGCCCCCGAAGGCGAGGTCTTGCGCCTGTGGGAAGGCCTGGGTTATTACAGCCGGGCGCGCAGCCTGCACCGCGCCGCGCGGCAGGTGCTGGCTGAATACGGCGGCAGCCTGCCTGCCGGACGGGCGGAACTGGAAAAGCTGCCCGGCATTGGCGCGTACACCGCCGGGGCGATTGCTTCCATCGCTTTTGGCGCAGATGAACCCGCGCTGGATGGCAACATCCGGCGGGTGCTGGCGCGCGTGTTCAACATGGACCTGCCGGCACGTTCGCCGGAAGGCGAACGCAGGCTATGGGCCCTGGCGCGCGAGCACCTTCCCCCGGGGCGCGCCGGCGACGCCAACCAGGCCTGGATGGACCTGGGGGCGACGATCTGCCTGCCGCGCAAGCCTGCCTGCCCGGTCTGCCCGCTGGATGACGTGTGCCAGGCCCGCGCGCTTGGCGTGCAGGATGCGCGCCCCGTCTTGCCGGAGAGGCCCGCCGTGCCCCACCACACCGTGACGGCCGGGGTGATCCGACGCGAAGAGCGCGTGTTAATTGCCCGGCGGCCGTCTCACGGCCTGCTGGGCGGGCTGTGGGAGTTCCCCGGCGGGAAGGTGGAAGACGGTGAGAGCCTGCCGGAATGCCTGCGGCGCGAGCTGCGGGAGGAACTGGGCGCGCAGGCGGCGGTGGGGGCCGAAATCGGCGTCTTCCGGCACGCGTACACGCACTTCAGGGTGACGCTGCACGCCTTTGAATGCGCGCTGGAGGGCGGTGAGCCGCAGGCGCTGCATCACAGCGAGCTGCGCTGGGCCCGGCCGGGCGAACTGGAGCGCTTTGCCATGGGGAAGATCGACCGGCAAATCGCAGAGCGCCTGAAGGAGCCGGCCTGATGCTCAGCGATGAGGAATTTGCCCTGCAGCGTGAGCGCATGGTGCGCAATCAGATCGAACGGCGCGGCATCAGCGATGCACGCCTGCTGGCGGCGATGCGCAGCGTGCCGCGGCACCTGTTCGTGCCGCCGGATGAAGCCGAGTTTGCCTACCAGGACGGGCCGCTCAAGATCGGCAGCGGGCAGACGATCTCGCAGCCGTATATCGTGGCGGTGATGACCGACCTGCTGGAACTGAAGGGCGGCGAAACCGTCCTGGAGGTGGGCACCGGCTCGGGCTACCAAGCGGCCGTGCTGGCGAAGCTGGCCGGCTGCGTGCACACCATCGAGCGCTTCGAAGGCCTGGCGCGCCGGGCGCAGGAAACGCTGCGCCGCCTGGGGTTCGGCAATGTGATCGTCCACGTGGGCGACGGCTCTTTGGGCTGGCCGGAGGGCGCGCCGTACGAGGGCATCATCGTCACGGCGGCGGCGCCGACTGCCCCCAAAGCGTTGCTGGAGCAGCTCGCGCCGGGCGGGAGGCTGGTGATCCCTGTGGGCGGGCGCGACGGGCAAGACCTTCAACGCTGGGTGCGCGAGGGCGACCGCTTCGAGGTGGAGTCGATCTTCCCGGTGGTGTTCGTGCCGCTGCGCGGGGCTTCGGGCTGGGGCGAGGACGAGTGGGAGCGCCACGCCGAGTGGATGTGAGGAAAAGGCACACCCTGCCCCTCGAGGAGCAGGGAAATTTGAATCGAGAGGGGGTTCGGCGCGTTTTACGCCGAACCCCCTCTCGTTTCACTTAGGGGGAGAACCCGCCGTTTACACGACGCGGTTGATGTTGACGAAGACCATCGGGCGGCGGCGCGTTTCATTATAGATGAAGTCGCGCACGGTATCTTCCACCACGCGCCTGACGTTGCCGTTGGCGCGGCCGGCGGCCTGGATGATCTGCTTGCGGGCGGCGGTGAGCAGCTCATCGCCTTCGCGCGAGAGGATGAAACCGCGCGTGATGATATCCGGCTCGTACACCACGGCGTTGAATTCTTTGGTCATCGTCAGGTTGACGAGCACGATGCCGTCACGCGAGAGGGCCTCGCGCTCGCGCATCACCTCGGGGTCCACATCGCCCACGCCCGAGCCATCCACGAAGACCAATTGCGCGGGGACGCGCTCGTTGGTGACGGTCATCTTGCCGTCTTTGAACTCGATCACCTGGCCGTTCTCGATGACGGCGATATTCTCGCGCGGGATGCCGACTTCTTCGCCCAGCCCGGCGTGGCGGTGCAGCTGGCGCAGCTCGCCGTGCATGGGGATGAAGTACCTGGGGCGGGTGAGGTGGATGAGCAGCTTCATCTCTTCCTGGCTGGCGTGCCCCGAGACGTGCACCGGCGCGATGGCTTCATAGATGACGTCTGCGCCGCGCTGGAAGAGGCGGTTGACCACGCGGTAAACGTTCTCTTCATTGCCCGGGATGGGGTGCGAAGAGAGCACCACCGTGTCGCCCTGCTGGATGTCGAACAGGCGGTTGCTGCCGGTGGAAAGCCGCCCCAGGATGGAGGTCGGCTCGCCCTGAGAGCCGGTGCACATGATGACGACCTTCTCGTCCGGCAGGTTGAGGGCCTGGTCGATGGGCACGACGAGCGTTTCGGGGAAATCAAGATAACCCAGCTTGCTGGCCATCTTCATGTTGTCGATCATGCTTGCGCCAACGAAGGCCAGCTTGCGGTTGTGGCGGCTGGCGGCGTTGGCCACCTGCTGCATGCGCGAAATGAGCGAGGCAAAACTGGCGATGATGATGCGCCCGGCAGCCTTGTTGAACACATCCTCAAGCCCAGCATCGACCACCTTCTCGGATGGAGTCCAGCCGGGGCGCTCGGAGTTGGTCGAATCGGCCAGCAAGGCCAGCACGCCGCGCTGCGAGTATTCGGCCAGGCGGGCGTAATCGCTGGGTTTGCCGTCCACGGGGGTGTGGTCGAACTTGTAGTCGCCGGAATGGACGATCAGCCCCGCGGGGGTTTGGATGCCCAGCCCGACGCCATCGGGGATGGAGTGGCAGACGTGGTAGAACTCGACCTGGAAGGGGCCGATTTCCACCGTCTCGCCGGCCTGGACGGTGCGCAGGTCGGCTTTGCTGCCCAGGCCGTTGCGCCCGAGCTTGACCTCGAGCAGGCCGCGGGTGAGCGGGGTGGCATAAATGGGCGCGCTGACCTCGTTGAGCAGGTGGTGGATGGCGCCGATGTGGTCTTCGTGACCGTGGGTGATGACGATGCCGCGCACGCGGTCGCGGTGCTGCGAAAGGTAGGTCAGGTCGGGGATGATGTAATCAACCCCGAGCATGTCGTTTTCGGGGAACATGAGGCCGGCATCGACGACCAGAATCTCGCCGTCATACTCGTACACCATCAAGTTGCGCCCGACTTCACCTAACCCGCCCAGCGGGATGACGCGTAAAACATTCGAACTCATTCAAAACCTCTATGGTTGCATAAAAAAAGCCCCGGCTTTGCAGCCAGGGCGTGAAATCCCTAAAAATGGTCCAAAACAAACGTTTTAGATCACCGGTTGCCCGGCCTTACGGGTGGAATGATACCACAATCGAGCGGATTTGTCAAAAAAAAAGCGAAGCCCGGATGCGTTTACCCTGCCCGCAGAGCAAGAACTCACCCATCCCCCTTCAAATGACAAAAAAAGAAGCGCTTGCCTTATGAAGCCAGAGCCGTGCGCCCGTAGAGCCGCTCGCGGATTTGAATGACCTGGCGGCGCAGGCGGTCGTCGCGCTCGATCATATCGGCGACCTTCTCGCAGGCGTACATGACGGTGGTGTGGTCGCGCCCGCCGAGGGCTTCGCCGATCTGCGGGAGGGAGATGTTGGCCTCCTCGCGCATGATGTACATGGCCACCTGGCGCGGCAGGGCCACATCGCGGGTGCGGCTGCGCCCGGTGAGGTCTTCGGAAGAGATGCCGAATACGCCGGCGACGGCCTCGAGCACATGAGACGTCTCCAGGCTGCCGCGCTGCGGGAGGAGATCGGCCAGGGCCGTCTGCACCAGCTGCGGCGAGAGGGGCAGGCCGCTGAGGTCGGAGAAGGCCAGCACCCGGGTGAGCGCGCCTTCCAGTTCGCGGATGTTCGATTGCACCAGGCGGGCGATCGTCTCGAGAATGAGGGCAGGAACCTGCTTGTTGTTGCGCTCGGCCTTCGAGCGCAGGATGGCGATGCGCGTCTCGAGATCGGGCGGCTGGATATCGGCGGTGAGGCCCCATTCGAAGCGCGAGCGCAGGCGCTCTTCGAGGGTGACCATGGCCTTGGGGGGCCGGTCGGAGGAGATGACGATCTGCTTATCCTGCCCGTGGAGGGTGTTGAAGGTGTGGAAGAACTCTTCCTGGGTAGATTCCTTGCCGGCGATGAACTGGATGTCGTCAATGAGCAGCACGTCGATGCGGCGGTAGCGCTCGCGGAAGGCGGGCGTGTTGTGCGTGCGGATCGCGTTGATCAGGTCGTTGGTGAACTCTTCGGAGGAGGTGTAGAGCACCTGCAGCCCCTGGCTGTGCGCGGCGTTGCCGATGGCGTGCAGCAGATGCGTCTTGCCGAGGCCCACACCGCCGTAGAGGAAGAGCGGGTTGTAGGCGCGCGCAGGGCTTTCGGCCACCGCCATGCAGGCGGCGTGCGCCAGGCGGTTCGAGGGGCCGACGACGAAGTTATCGAAGGTGTAGCGCGGGTTGATGGTGTAGTTGGTGACGCGCAGAACGGCAGAGTCGGGCTGAAGGGGTTCTTCCAGGGCGGCGGGCTCGGGTTCGGTTTCTTCGTGGGTGCTGACGGTGAAGCGCACCTCCTGCGTGCTGCCCATCAGCCCGGTGAGCAGGCGGGAGACGGTGCTGGCAAGGCGGCTGTCGAGCCAATCGCGCGCATAGGCGTTTTGCACGCCGATTGTAAACACGCCGTTGGAATGGTCGAGCACACGTGCATCGCGCACCCAGGTTTCAAAGGAAGCTTTGGGCATGTCCATCTGCAACTGGCCGAGTGTCGCCTGCCATGCTTGAGTCGCGTTCATGTGCAATCCTCCAGCGGTAGATTTTGGCTCCACGCGCAAGGGCGCAGAAACCCGCTGCACCGTTTTTGCAGCGGGATGAGAGCCCCCTATGGAATTCCGTGGTCTTGCAGGTGAAAAAGGGCGAAATGTGCTCCCTTGTGTTCTCTCAGTTGAAATTCTAACAAAAAGGGCAACACACGGCAAGGCGAAAACCCTACGCCAGCCTAAAAATACCCGGAATTTTAAGGTCGAAAATCTTAAGGAAATGCAACCAAATAGAAATTCTAAATTGTACCGGTTAGGTAATAATTATTCCACATGTGAGGGTTCAGGGGTTGTACCACCGCCATATATGGGGGTTATACGCCAAAATAGAAAATTAATCCCATAAATTGGGGTGATTCCAAAAGGATTTGCAATAGTGTTCGCGGGCGATTTTCGTAGAGTCAAAAGCCAATTTTTAAATCTCGACTATACGCTGCGATTCATCATCCCGGCGGCCCGCCGGCCAATCTCCACGGCGAAGTTCGTTCCCCGGTCCCAGGGGTAAACCTGGCTCATGCTGGCGAAGTAGAGGTTGGGGATGGGCGTCTGGATGGCGGGGATGTTGCGCGAATGGTTGACGAGCGGAATCGGCTGAGCATAGGTGGTGCGCCAGAGCCAGGCATCTTGCAGCCAATCGGGTGAGAACTGCGGGTTGATGCGCGCGAGGGCGGGCAGGAAGCGCTCGAGGAGCTGCTCTTTGCCGAGCGAGAAGTACTCGTGGTCGGGGTCGAGGTAATCGCCGCAGTAGACGATGTGGTCGCCGCCAAAGTAGCTGGGCGAGAGGAAGTTGGTGTGCTCCACCAGGGCCAGGAAGGGGTAACCGGCCGATTTAGGCAGGTTATACCAGTAGTAGCCTT
Source organism: Anaerolinea sp. (assembly GCA_029975055.1). Lineage (GTDB taxonomy): Bacteria > Chloroflexota > Anaerolineae > Anaerolineales > Anaerolineaceae > Anaerolinea. The sequence goes on along the minus strand of JARKPU010000005.1, from coordinate 61,796 downwards.
CGGTGGAGAGCTGGTGGCGGAGCGACAGGGTGAGCACCACCGCGCCCATGTGCTGCAGGCTCAACAGCCCCTTGAGGTAGCCCTCGGGGAGGGCGGGGGCCATGCGCGCCAGCAGCCCCGGCGAGGTGGTGGAGAGCGCCTGGTCGAACTCCTCCGGGCCGGAGGGCAGGTGCAGGCGCAGGCGGCCGCCTTCGAGCGGCTCGATGCGCTCGACGGGCGTGGAAAGGCGCAGGGTAACACCGTCGCGGCGCAGGCGCCCGGCGAACAGGTCGCAGAAGGCCTGGAACCCGCCGCGGAAGGTGGCCAGGCGGGTGGTGCGGGCTTTGAGGCGCGCCCACATCCAGGCCATGTTCACCTCGGTGGAGTGGCGGCCGAACTTGCCCACCAGGAGCGGCTCGAGCATGGCGGTATAGAGGCGCTCGCCATACCACTTGCGCATCCAGGAATCAGCGAGGTGCTTTTCCAGCGCGGGCCACTGCGCCAGGTAGCGCAGGTAGGCGGTGACCAGGCCGAAGCGGACCACGCCGAAGGGGAAGCTGAAACCGGGGAAAGTGAGCGCCGCCAGGGGGCTATCCAGCGGGTAGAAGCGCCCGTTGTAATAGGCCACCGTCTTCGGGCGGGGGATGACCACATGGTCCGAGAGGCCCAGCTCGCCGAGCAGGCCGAAGATAGACTGATCGCTGGTGAACCAGTGATGGTAGAAGCGTTCGACCGACCAATCCCAATGAGGCTGCTTGAAGCCCGCCGCCAGCCCGCCCACGTAATCGGCGGCTTCGAGGATGGTGACGGAATTCCCGGCGCGGCGCAGGTCGAAGGCTGCCGCCATGCCGCCGAGGCCGGCTCCGATGATGGCGATGTGTTTCATGGCTCAGGCTTCCCCTTTGAGCGTTTGCACCTGCTTGCCCCAGCGCAGCGGCTGGCGCAGGTAATAATAGGCGCCGAGCAGGGTGATGGGGAACCACAGCGCGGCGTGCAGGACGAGCGTGTAGCCTGCGGCGGTCTCGCCGGGCACGCCGTAGGCCGCCAGGACGGCGATGCCGGGCGCATCGAAGGTGCCCACATAGCCGGGCGCCGAGGGCAGGGTGGTGGCCAGGTTTACGATGCCGTTCATCAACATCAGCCCGAAGAAGCCGATGTTGAAGTTGAAAGCGTGCATGACGAACCAGTACTTGGCCGTCTCGAGCAGCCAGATGATCACCGTGGTGAGGAAGATCATCAACGCTTCGGCGGGCGAGCGCAACGCCTGCAGGCCGGAGAGGAAGCGCAGGGCAACGGCGCGCACCTTCTCACGGAAGCGCCCGGGCAGCACCGGCAGGAGCCGGTCGATGAGGCGTTCGGTCTGGCGGGGGAACATGGCCGCCAGCAGGAAGATGCCAAGCGCCCCGAAGAAGGCCAGCGAACCGACCAGGGCGAGGGTGCGGATATCGATGTTGCCGATCAGCCCCGAATCGTGCGTCAGGCGGGCCAGCTCGGGCAGGTTGACGAAGACAAAACCGAGCATGACGACGCCGTCGAAGATGCGCTCGACGATCACGGTGGCAAGCGAGGCCGAGACGGGCACGCCCTCGCGCTGCTTGAGGATCACCGCGCGCAGCACTTCGCCGGCGCGCGCGGGGTAGATGTTGTTGCCCATGTAGCCGATGGTGACGATGGGGAACATCACCGCGGTGGAGATCTTCTTGAGCGGCCGGAGCATGTAGTGCCAGCGCCAGGAGCGCGCCCACACGGCAACAAAATACACCGCGATGCCCGGCAGAAGCCAGCCGTAACGCGCTCCGCGCATGCTCTCCCAAACATCGGCGAGCTTCAGGCCGCGCAGGGCGAGGTAAAGGAAGACCGCGCTGATGAGCAAGCCGGCCCAGAACTGCCAGCGCTTGAGCATTAGAAGCGCACCAGCGAAATGAGCATCGAGATGATCAGAAGAAGGGAGAACCCGACGAAGATGAGCTGGTTGCGGCGCAGCGTGCGCTGCTCGCGGGTCATCTTCGATTTGTTGGTCGTGCTGTTCTGCGGCATATCCAGACTCCGTTGCAAGGAAAACTTACGATTGTCTATCCAGCTTAAGGCGGCCGCCCAGGTGCGGGCTTAGACGCCTGATCGCCTCTATTGTAATCGAAGTTCGGGCCTGAGCGTGTTGACGATTTTGAAGGGTGGGGTGCCCTCACCCTGCCCTCTCCCGGTAGGAGAGGAGATGCAGCAGCGGATCTCAGCGCAGGATGATGGAGGCGAAGAACTGCTCCTGAAAATGCGTTTGCGCGCGGATCTGCTCATCGCTCAGGGCCAGCCCGGACGGGACGATGACCAGCTTGTCATCGGCGTCATCCAGCCGGTGAATGACGGCAATGCAATCGCCGGTGAAGCGTTCAAGCGGTTCGCCAACGCCCAGCACGTAGGCATCCAGGTCTTCGCCATCGGGCGCGGGGCAGCCGGGCAGGTAGCCGTAATTGACCGGGTAGAGAAAGCCATGCTGCGGGTGATGCGAGCCGAGGGGGCGGTCGATGAGCACCTCGAGGCGGCGGCCGATGAACCCCCTCGCGCTCATCTCATTCCGCTGCCAGCTGGGCGCGGTAGCTGGCGGTTTCTTCTTCAGAGAAGACCGGCGGGAGCTTGATTTCCAGGGCCTTGAGCGCTTCCACCAGCACGGTGCTGATCACCCAGTTGCGGTACCACTTCTTGTTGGCCGGGACGATATACCACGGCGCCCAGGGGGTGGAAGTCTTCTCAAGGACGTCCTCGTAGGCTTTCTGGTAAGCCTTCCAGAGCGCGCGTTCTTTGAGATCGCCCGGGTTGAACTTCCACTGTTTGGCGGGGTCGTTCAGGCGGTCGAGGAAGCGTTGTTTTTGCTCGTCGAGGTCGATATGGAGGAAGAATTTGAGGATCGTGACGCCCTCATCGGCCAGCATGCGCTCGAAGTGGTTGATCTGCTCGAAGCGCCTGCCCCAGACGGCTTCGGGCACCAGCTCGTGGACGCGCACGACCAGCACATCCTCGTAATGGCTGCGGTTGAAGATGACGATCTCGCCGCGGCCGGGAACCTGGGCATGGATGCGCCAAAGATAATCGTGGTCGAGTTCGGCGGGGGTGGGCACTTTGAAGCTTGCCACGCGCACGCCCTGCGGGTTGACGCCCTCGAACACCGAGCGGATCACGCCGTCTTTACCGCTGGTATCCATGCCCTGGAGGACGACGAGCAGACGGTGTTTATGCTCGGCATACAGGCGTTCCTGGAGTTCTTCGAGCTGGGCGTTGAGCTTTTGGGTGGCGGCGAGCGCTTCTTCTTTCTCGCCTTTGAACGCGCCGGTGGAGCCGGGGTTGAGCTGATCGAGGTCGATCTTTTCGCCGGGTTTGACGCGGTAGGTGTCCATGGGGTTCCCCTTTCTTGCGTCCATTATATATCCTTGTGCCAATAGAAGCACCTGGGCAGGGACCGGTGGGCGGGGGGTGCCCATCGGTCCCTGGATCGTGTGGATCGATTATTCCACCTCGCCCTTCCAAAGGCGGCGCAGTTCATCCGAAGATTCGAGCAGTTCTTCCAGGCGGCCCTGGGCTTCCACCTGCCCGTCCTTGAGCACCACAATCCAATCGGCGCGGCGCAGGGCGGCCCGGCGGTGCGAGACCACCAGGCAGGTCGCGCCCTCTCCGGCGGCGCGGCGCGCATCGAGGCGCTGCCACAACTGGCGCTCGGTCTCCACATCCAGCGCGCTGGAAAGGTCGTCAAAGACGAGCAGCTCAGGCGCGCGCACGAACATGCGCGCCGCCGCCGCGCGCTGAACCTGCCCGCCCGAAAGGCGCACGCCGCGGGGGCCGACCAGCGTATCCAGGCCGTTTTCCAGGGCGGCGATGTCGGGTTCCAGCACGGCGGCGTTGATGGTGCCCGGCAGGTCCGCCTCATTTTCAGGCAGGCCCATGAGGATATTCTCGCGCAGCGTGTCTGAGAACAGGCGCGGCACCTGGGCGGTGGCGGCGCAGCGCGGCGGGCGGAAGAAAGCCGCCGGGTCTTCCACGCGGGCGCCGTTCCAGCGGATTTCTCCCCCCTGCAAGGGCAAGAGGCCGAGGAGCGCGCGCAGGAGGGTGGTCTTCCCCGACCCGACCCGCCCGGTGATGACCACAAACGCCCCGCGTTCCACCGAGAAACTGACCTGTTTTATGCCCTTGCCGTCGGCAGGGAAGGCGAAGCTCACGCCGCGCACCTCCAGCCTTTCCAGGCGGCCGGGCGGCTCGCTCTGCGGCGGCGCACCCTCTGCGAGCGGGCCGCGCCCATCGCCGGGGTGAAGCTCCACCAGCCGCTCCACCGGCTGCGGGCGGATCAATTCGAGCAGGCGTTCGATGGAGATGGCTTGCGTCTTGTAGTCGCCATAGAAGGTGCCCAGTTCGGAGGGCACCTGAGTGGTGAAGCCCAGGTAGCTGACGAAGAGGGCGAAATCGCCCACGGAGAAGGTTCCACCGCTGATGGCCGCGCCCGCCATGAGGAGCATGACGCCGATGCCAAAATTGACGATCGACTCGTTGAGGCCGTTGAGCAGCCCGCGGCTGAGCCACAGGCGCAGTTCCAGCGCGCGGCGGCGCTCATTGAGGCGGCTGAGGCGGGCCGCAACGTCCTCTTCGGCGCCGGCGATTTTAATCGCCAGCACCGAGCCGAACGACTCGCCGAGGAACCCGGCGGAGGCATCGGCGGCGGCCTGGGTGGTCTTGTAGCCCTCCAGCATGCGCCCCCAAAAGAGGCGCGTGAGGAACATCACCCCGATGAGCGGCAGGAAGATGACCAGCGTGATGGGCAGATTGATGCGCGCCATGATAACCACCGCGATGCCCGCGGCCACCCATTTGCCGAGTTGGTCGGGCAGCCAGGTTGGGAAGTCGGTGATCTCGCCCATGTCGCCGTGCCAGCTGAAGCGGTTCACCGCCTCTCCCGGCGCGACGGGCAGGGGCTGGTCGCCGCTGCGGCGCAGGATGCTGGCAAAAAGGTTGGCGCGCAGCAGGGCGATGTTGTTCAGGCGAAAGGTCATGCCGAACCATTCGTAGCCGATGGCGATGAGCACGCGGGCAATTTCGACTGCCAGGTAGAGGATAATGAACCACCAGAGCAGGCTGAGGCCCAGGAAGCTTTCGGCCTGGGCGGAGGCTGGGGCGGCGAGACGGTCGAAGACGGCTTTGGTGATCAACCCGGGGACGAGCTGCTCGGCGAAGATCAGCAGCGTGAGGAACGAATGAATGGCGAAAGGCCACGGCTGGCTGCGGATGAGCTGCCAATTGAGCCGGAGAGTAGAGATGGTGGCGGGGGCGCTCATGCCATCACCTCCTCCAGGCCGGCCTGCAGCAGGCGGTAGAAGCGCGAGGCAGGGTCGGCGGCGAGCGCGGCGCGCGGGCCGTATTCGACCACGCGGCCGCCTTCGAGGATGAGGATGTCATCGGCGCGCTCGACGGTGGCCAGGCGGTGGGCGATGACCACGCCGGTGCGCCCGGCGAAGAGCCGGTCGATGGCGCGCTCCATCAAGGTTTCGGTGGAGGGATCGAGCCGCGAGGAGGCTTCATCGAGGATCAGCAGGCCGGGGTCTTTGAGGAAGACGCGCGCAAAGGCCAGGAGCTGCGCTTCGCCCGCCGAAAGGCCCTGCCCCCCGGCGGCGATGGGCGTCTCCAGCCCTTGCGGGAGGGAAGACACCCAATCCCACAGGTGGAGGGTGCGCAGCACTTCCTGGAGCTTCTCATCAGGCACTTCTGCATTGAAGAAGGTGAGGTTCTCACGCAGGGTAGCCTGGAAGAGCTGCACATCCTGGGTGACCATGCCCACGCGGCGGCGCAGATCGGCCAGAGCAGCCTGGCGCAGGTCCACGCCGCCCAGGCGCACGCAGCCCACGGCCGGGTCATAGAGGCGGAAGAGCAGGCGGGTGAGGGTGGTTTTACCGCTGCCGGTGCGCCCGAGGACGCCTAAAACGCGCCCGGGCGGGATGGCGAAGCTCACCCCGCGCAGCACCTGTGCGCCCGGTTCGATTGCTCCGGGCGCATCAGTGTAATGAAAGGAGACGCCGTCAAATTCGACGGATAACGCACCCGGCGGCAGAGGGAGAATCGCACCGGGCGGCTGGGGGTCGGCTACCTGGGGCCGTAAACCGAACAGCTCCTGGACGCGCCTGAGGCTGGCCGTGGACTGCTGCAGGTCTTCGAACTGCCCGCGGATGGCCTGGAGAGGCCCGGAGAGCATGCCGATGTAGTAGGTGATCAGGTACGCCGCGCCTAGGCTGGCTTTGCCCTGCAGGTACAGGTACACCGCCAGCACCAGCCCGGCGGCGTAGCCCAGCACATGCACCAGGTTGGTCAGGTTGAAGGCGAGGCTCGAGACGACCACCGCAGCGCGGGCCCGTTGGGTGAAGACGCGCATGAGCGCATCGAGGCGGCGCATGGCGTGGGCCTCGGCGCCGGCAGCGCGGATTTCCTCTGCACCGCTGATGCGCTCTTCGAGGTAACCGTTCAGCTCGGCGCTGGCCTGGCGCTGGGCCGCCCAGCGCGGCACGGCAATTTTTTGAATCCGGCCGAGCACCAGGGCTACCACGGCCGTGTAGGCGAGCATGCCCGCGCCCACGGCGGCATCTTCGCGGAAGAGCAGGGCGAGGATGCCCAGCACGAGCAGGCCGTTGCCCACCACATGCACGAAGAACTCGGAGAAGAGGTTCGAAAGGCGCTCCACGTCGCCGTCCAGGCGGTCGATCAATTCGCCGGGGGTGTGCTGCTTGTGAAAGGGCATGTCCAGGCGCAGGCAGTGCAAGGCAAGGTCGGCGCGCAGGCGGTTGGTGGCACGCCAGGCCACATCCTGGCTGACGTACCCGGCCGCCAGTCTAAGGGCTTGCTGCAGGAGCGCAAAGAAGATGAAGACGGCCGCAGCGCGGGTGAGCACAGGCAAGGCTCCGCCGGCCTGGGCCGTATCGAGGAAGTAACGCATCACCTGGGGGTTGGCCAGTTGAAGGGCGATGCCGCCCAGGAGCAGGGCGGTCATCCAGGCCGCCTGCCCGGCATGCGGGCGAAGCGCGCGGGCGACGAGGCGGAAGGAAGCCGCCGGAGGTTTTTTAAGGGCCGGTTCGAGCGCAAGATCGCTCATAAATGGGTAAGCTCCAATCTTGGTTGTGAACCCGGCTGCCGGGGATTGTGCATGGTTCTTCCAGCAAAATGAGGGATCAGTCTCACATTTTACAGAAATGAACAGGCGCAATCCTGCGGGGGGCAGGGGGAATCAAAAAACCGCGGGCATGAGGCGCCGGCGGCTTCTGATTTTACCTGGCTCAAGATGGAGCCTCAGGAAAACCGGGCTGCAGGCACGCTCATATGCCAGAATCCATTCTGTTGCAAAGTTTGGTCGTCATCGCAGCCTCCGTGTTTACACGTTATACCCTGGTAGAAACTGTACCATATATGGAGTGGAAGTGTCAAGAATTTGGGGGGAGCCGATAAGAGATGAAGTCGAAGAGAGGATTAGTCGATGAGAGATGAAGCCGAGGAGTAGAGCCAGGGCCCGGCGCGGTCTCATCCTCACGTTGTCTTTATCACTCACCGACTTCTTGACTATAATCATGAATACATCATTCCCTCAGGTGGAGATTCCCCCATGGCATTCTTTGATTTCCCATACGAAGAACTGGTGGCGTATAAGCCGCCGCGCAACGAGCCGGGCGATTTCGACGCTTTCTGGCAGGAAACCCTTGCCGAAGCCAGGGCGCACCCGCTCCATCCGCGCTTCGAGCCATACGACATCGGCCTCAAGACGCTGGACGTAAGCGACGCCACGTTTGCCGGTTACGGCGGGCAGGATATCAAAGGCTGGCTGATGCTCCCGCGCGGGCGGGCGGGCAAGCTGCCCTGCGTGGTGGAATATATCGGCTACGGCGGGGGGCGCGGCTCGCCGCTCAATTACCTCACGTGGCCCTGCGCCGGTTACGCCACCTTTGTGATGGACACGCGCGGCCAGGGCAGCACCTGGCAGCCCGGCGACACGCCCGACCCCGAGCCCGAAGGCGCCAACCCGCAGCATCCCGGCTTTATGACGCGCGGCGTGCTCAACCCGCGCACCTATTATTACCGGCGCGTGTTCACCGACGCGGTGCGCGCCATCGAGGCGGCGCAGAGCTTTGAGGGGGTAGATGCCGCGCGTATTGCCGTCACCGGCGGCAGCCAGGGCGGGGGGATTACCCTGGCGGCGGCGGGCCTCTCGGCCGAGGTGAAGGTTGCCATGCCGGATGTACCCTTCCTGTGCCACTACCGGCGCGCCACGCAGATTGTGGACACCTACCCCTACCAGGAGATTGGCAATTTCCTCAAGGTGCATCGCGAAAAGGTGGAGACGGTCTTCCGCACACTGGCGTACTTCGACGGGATGAGCTTCGCGGCGCGCGCCAGGGCAAAGGCGCTCTTCTCGGTGGGGCTGATGGACACCACCTGCCCGCCTTCGACGGTTTATGCGGCGTACAATCACTATGCCGGGCCGAAGGAGATCCGCATTTACGAATATAACAACCACGAGGGCGGCGGCACGCTGCAGAGCGAGGCCAAATTGAAGTTCCTGCAGGCGCTCTGGCCGGTGTAACCCCTGGAGCGAGGGAGAAGGAGAGTGCGATGAATTACTTTTTGGGCATTGATGTTTCGACCACGGGCGTGAAGGCCCTTTTGGTGGACCGGCAGGGCAACGTTGCCGGCAGCGCCACCAGCGATCTGCCGCTTTCAACCCCCAAACCCCTGTGGAGCGAGCAGGACCCGCACGATTGGTGGGATGGGGCGGTTCGGAGCATCCGCAAGGTGCTCGCCGACACAGGCGTCGGCGGGGCCGAGGTGGGGGGCATTGGCCTCACCGGGCAGATGCACGGGTTGACGCTGCTCGATGCCGCCGGGGAGGTGCTGCGCCCGGCCATCCTGTGGAACGATCAGCGCACCGGCGCGCAGTGCGACGAGATCCGCCGGCGATTGGGCCGGGCGCATCTGATCCAGGTGACGGGCAACGACGCGCTGACGGGCTTCACCGCGCCGAAGATCCTCTGGGTGCAGGAGAACGAGCCTGAGGTTTACGCGCGGGTTGCGCATATCCTGCTGCCGAAGGATTATGTGCGCTACCGGCTGACGGACGGGTTCGCTGTGGACCGCGCCGACGGAGCCGGGACGATTCTCTTTGACCTCAAGACGCGCGATTGGTCGCCGGAGGTGCTGGCGGCGCTGGGCATCCCTGCGGCGTGGCTGCCCAAGACCTTCGAAGGCCCGGAGGTGACCGGTCGGGTGAGTGCAGAAGCCGCCCGGCTGACCGGGCTGAAGGAAGGCACACCCGTGGTTGCCGGAGGCGGCGACCAGGCTGCTCAGGCGGTGGGGGTGGGGGCCGTCAGGCCGGGCATTGTGGCGCTCACGCTGGGCACTTCGGGGGTGGTGTTTGCCACCACCGGGCAGGCATTCATCGAGCCGGAGGGCCGGCTGCACGCTTTCTGCCATTCGGCGCCGGGACGCTGGCACCTGATGGGCGTGATGCTTTCGGCGGCGGGCAGCCTGCGCTGGTATCGCGATACCCTGGCCCCCGGCATGGGGTATGACGACCTGCTGGCCCCGGCGGCGGGGGTCCAGCCGGGGGCAGAGGGGCTGCTCTTCCTGCCCTACCTGACGGGCGAGCGCACCCCGCACCCCGACCCGCTGGCGCGCGGCGCTTTTGTTGGGATGACGGTGCGGCACGGCATGGCGCACCTGACGCGCGCCGTGCTGGAAGGGGTGGCTTTTGGCCTGCGCGACAGCTTCGAGCTGATCAAGTCGGCGGGGTTGAGTTCGATTGACCAGGTGCGCGTCTCTGGCGGTGGGGCGCGCAGTGCGCTGTGGCGGCAGATCCTGGCGGATGTGTTCAATGCCGAGCTGGTGACGGTCAATACGACCGAAGGGGCGGCTTACGGCGCGGCGCTCCTGGCTGGGGTGGGGGTGGGCGCCTGGGCCGATGTGGACAGCGCCTGCCAATCTACCGTGCGCCAGACCGGCGCGACCGAACCGCGGCCAGGGCAGGTGGAATTCTACGAGAAGGTTTACACGCTCTACCGCGGGCTGTACCCGGCGCTGCGAGAGACCAGCCACGGCCTGAGCGGGTTGTAATAGAAATTCACCGCGAAAGAAGACGAATCCGCAGGCCGGGGCATGTCCTCGTGTCTTTAGCATTGAAATACGAAGGAACGCGAAAAATAAAAAAGCAGGTGCTTCCTTCTTCTTAGCGTGTTTTCGCGTCCTTTCGCGGTTAAGAAACAGAACCGCTCAGGGACGCGAAACGGTAATTTCGCTTAACCCGCTTCAAAACGGTATAATCAATTTAATGACCAACGAAGATGACAACCTTTCGGCGCTGGCCGGCGAATGGCTGCGCAGGCGCGGGCTTAAACTGGTGACGGCTGAATCCTGCACGGGCGGGTTGATCGGAGACTGGATTACCAACGTGCCGGGCTCCTCCGATTACTACCTGGGCGGCGTGACGGCCTATTCCTACGAAGCGAAAACGGCCCTGCTTGGCGTTCCGCCCGGTATGCTGGCGCAGTTCGGCGCGGTGAGCGAAGAAACCGTGCGCGAGATGGCCCGCGGCGCGCGCGAAATGCTGGCAGAAGCCTATGACCCCGCCGGGGTGGTGGCTCTTGCGGTGAGCGGTATCGCCGGGCCGGGCGGAGCCTTGCCGGGCAAGCCGGTAGGCCTGACGTGGATCGGCCTCAGCGGGCCGGGCGTGGAACGGGCGCATTGCTTCACTTGGGGCGGCGGGCGGATCGAAAACAAACGCCAGTCGGCGCGCGAGGCGCTGCGCATCCTGATCGATTTCCTGCAAAATTCTACAAGAGAAGGCGTATGATCTCACCGGTTGATGAAATTCTGGTGCGCTGGGAGAAAGATGGGGCGATCTCTCCGCTGCGCTTCTCGTGGGGCGGGCGCAGCTGGCAGGTGGACTCGGTGGGACGCTCCTGGCGCGACGATACCGGCTGCCACATCCTTTGCACGGTGGGCGGCGCGGCTGTGTATGAATTGATCCTCACTCCTGCCCTGGCATGGCAGGTTCGCCCGCCGGCCGGGCCGCTTGCGGGGTGACCTATGACAGCCCAGAAGAAACGCATCCTCATCCTGACGGCTGATGCGGGGTTTGGGCATCGCAGCGCCGCGAACGCGATTGCCGCCGCACTGAACCTGAACTTTGCCGACACCTGCGAAACCGTGGTGCTCAACCCGCTCGAAGACCGGCGCACGCCCTTCTTCCTGCGCGACTCGGGCACCGATTACGACCGGCTGATCCAGAACGTGCCCGAGCTTTACCGCTTTGGGTATGATGCCTCCGATACCACCGTCACCAGCGCCATCGTCGAAAGCGCGCTGACCGTGCTGCTCTACGAGGTTATCCGCGATGCCGTGCGCTACAACCAGCCGGACGCGATCGTCAGCACCTACCCGCTCTATCAAAGCCCGCTGGAGGCGTACTTCACCATGAGCGGGCACGACGTACCGCTGCTGACAGTGGTCACCGACCTGGCCAACGTGCACCGTATCTGGTTCAACCGCACGGTGGATGCCTGCCTGGTGCCGACCACCATCGTGCGCGACCAGGCGCTGCATTTTGGCCTTTCGGAAGAGCAGGTGCGCGTGACGGGCATTCCGGTCAACCCCGACCTGGCCAGCGATCAGCGCAGCCGCGCCGAAATTCGGGCCGCCCTGGGCTGGCGCAGCGACCTGACCACCGTGCTGGCGGTGGGCAGCAAGCGGGTGGATCGTTTGCTGGATACGCTCAACGTGCTCAACCACTTTGGCGCACCGCTGCAACTGGCGGTGGTGGCGGGCAAAGACCTGGAGCTTTACACTGCGCTGGAAGAACTGGACTGGCACGTGCCGGCGCACCTGTATGAGTATGTGACCAACGTGCCCGAGATGATGCGCGCCGCCGATTGCCTGGTGTGCAAGGCCGGGGGGCTGGTGGTGACGGAAGCGCTGGCTGCCGGCTGCCCGATGCTGCTGATCGACGTGATCGCCGGGCAGGAGACGGGCAATGCCGAGTACGTGGTGGCCAACGGCGCCGGCGACCTGGCCCAGAGCGACATGGAAGTGCTGGAGACCTTCTCGCACTGGATGCAAAACGACGGCCTGCTTTTGAAGGAGCGCGCCCAAACCGCGGCGAAGCTCGGGCGGCCGCGCGCGGCGCTGGAAGTGGCCGAGCTGGCCTACCAGGCGGCCCTGCGCGGGCGCTTATCGCACCGGCATGCGTTCAGCCGGCCCACCTTGATCGACCTGTTCAACCGCAACAAAGTGCGCTGGGGCGACACCAAGGATCTGAAATCGCCGGAGCGCTGAGATGACCGACGTGGCAGTGCTCATCTCCGCCGATGCCGAATGGCGCGCCGCGCGCGAGCGGTTCGCCGGCCTGCAAGGCGGGCTCACGCCTTTCGGCGAGTTCTTTGAAGGCTCTGTGGGCGGGCGGTGCGTGGTTTATGCCCGCGGCGGGTGGGGGAAGATCTCGGCGGCGGCCTCGGCGCAGTATGCGATCGACCGCTGGCAGCCGAAGCTGGTGGTCAACCTGGGCACCTGCGGCGGCTTTGCCGGGCAGATCGAGCGCGGCGAGGTCATCCTGGTGGAGCGCACGCTGGTCTATGACATCCTCGAGCAAATGACCGACCCGGAAGCGGCTATCCGGCACTATGCCACCCGCATGGATCTTTCGTGGCTGCGCGAGCCGTATCCGCAGAAAGTGAGGCGGGGGCTGCTCGTCTCGGGCGACCGGGATATTGTCCCCGCAGAGATTGCCGCGCTGCGCGAGCGTTTCGGCGCGGCGGCGGCCGATTGGGAAAGCGGCGCGATTGCCTGGGTGGCGGCGCGCAGCGCGAAGCCGTGCTTGATTCTGCGAGGGGTGACCGACCTGGTGGGGGAGGGCGGTGGGGAGGCTTACGGCGCGCCGGAAGTGTTCCACGACGGCGCACGCCGCGTGATGGGGGATCTGCTGGACGCGCTGCCCGGCTGGCTGGGCTGCGCGCGCCCGGAACTATTTCAAGGGTAAAGCGTCCTACAAATGATGAGCAAATTCACTAAATTCTTCCTGTTTGCATTCCTCGGCGGCCTGCTCCTGGCAGGCTGCTCTCTCGGCAGGCAGGTTCCCCCCCTGCCGCCCACCGCCACACCGACGGAAACCCTGGCCGCGCCGACTCCCACCGTGCTGCCCCCCAGCCCCACCCCCGAGCCAAGCCCCACGGCGGAGATTCCGCCCTTCGAGCTTGGGCAGGTGAAGATGCTGGATGCGCTGCACGGCTGGGGGGCCGGGTCGCGCGGGGTGGAGCATGTGCCCGAGGTGGCGCGCACCAGCGACGGCGGGCAGACCTGGGCCCCGGCCAACCCGCCGGAGGCCGTGCGGCCCCCCAACGGGCGCGTGACGGCCTTCTTCATGGATGACCGGCACGCCTGGGTGATCTATGTGGGCGAGCCTGGGCCGGAGCTGGTGAATGCCACCGTCTGGCGCACGGCCGACGGCGGGGCCACCTGGCAGCCGGCGACCATCGACAGCAGCGGGTTGATGATGGACTTTTTCTATCCCGGGCAGATCGCCTTCCGCGATGCCGGGCACGGCTGGATGCTGGTTCACCTGGGCGTGGGCATGAACCACGATTATGTGGCCGTGCTGACCACGCAAGACGGCGGCGCAAGCTGGGAGTACATCGTTGACCCGACGAAAGACAACCTGTGGATGTCTTGCCAGAAGAACGGCGTCTGGTTCCGCGACGAATTGCACGGGTATGCGGTGGGCACGTGCGACGGAGTGATGGCGGGGCTGTACCTGTATGACACCGCCGACGGCGGCGAAACCTGGAACGAGGCTGCGCTGCCCGCCCCGGACGAAGTGCCGGGTGCTTACACGGACGAGATGTCGATGTGCGAGGGTACCGACCTGCTCTTTACCGACGCGCAGCACGGCAGCCTGCTGGTGCGCTGCACCGATATGAACAGCATGCAGGCACGGCGCTGGCTTTACCGCACGGTTGACGGCGGGCAGAGCTGGTCGTCGGCGCTGCTGCCGGCCCCGCTGGGTGAGATCACCTTCCTGGACGAGAACCAGGGCTGGTATATCGCCCCGCCAGCGCCGGACTCGACCGTGGGGACGAAGGTTTACCACACCACCGATGGCGGCGCGACCTGGGCCGAGCTGGCGGCCATCGATTGGAGCGGGCCGGTGAATTTTGCCGATGCGCAGAACGGCTGGGTGGCAGGCGGTTCGCAGGTGGGCAAGGCCTTGCTCCACACCGCCGACGGCGGCGCGACGTGGGAGCAGGTGAAGGCGCTGATCACGCCCTAAGCCTTGCAGGGTGCGGTCACTTTGGGCCGCACCTGCCATGGGTAGCCTTGTAGGGTGCGGCCGCTTTGGGCCGCACCATCTTTTACTGCCAAAAAGGGTGCGGTCATAAAATCGACCGCACCCTACAAGAGGCGCTTTGGACCGCACCAGCTTGGAGGGCCGCAGAGACCTTGATTTTACTTTCTGCCCAAGCGGGCGCGTTCCTCCGCGATGATGGATGCATCCAGCTTCTTGAAGAGCGGCTGCGGCTCGATGAGCGGGCTGCCGGGCCGGAGCTTGCTTGGCTCCCACCGGCCGGAGGCGCCGTCTGGATCGTAACGCAAGACGTTGTGCGTGCCCAGCCCGTCGCTCACCTGCTGGGTGGCCTGCTTGCCGAAAAGCGGCGTTTCGTAGGCGAAGAAGCTGTGCAGCTTTTCGCTGGTGTGCGGCAGGAAGGGCGCCAGGAGCACCGAGAGGTTGTCAATGCAGCGCAGGGCCGTGTACACCGCGCGCGCCGCGGCGGGGCGGTCGGTTTTGATCGCCTTCCAGGGGGCGGTCTGGTCGAGGTAGCGGTTGACTTCGGTGGCCAGGCGGATGGCCTCGGCCAGCGCGCTGCGCAGGTGCACCGCCTCTAGCTCGGCGCCCACCGAGGCGAAACCGCCCTCCACGGTGCGTAAGATTTCTTCATCCTGCGCGGTGAGCGGGCCAGGCTCTGGCACTTTGCCCTCGAAGTTCTTCACCGCGAAGGCCAGCACGCGGTTGGCCAGGTTGCCCCAGGTGGCCACCAGCTCGTCGTTGTTGCGGTGATAAAAATCTTCCCAATCCCAGTCGGTGTCGCGCAGCTCGGGCATATTGGCCGTCAGGTAATAACGCAGCGGGTCGGGGTCGTAGCGGGTGAGGAAATCGCGCCCCCAAACGGCCCAGTTGCGGCTGCCGGAGATCTTCTCGCCCTCCAGGTTCATGAACTGGTTGGCTGGGACGTCGTACGGC
The DNA here is from genome assembly GCA_029975055.1 of Anaerolinea sp. Lineage (GTDB taxonomy): Bacteria > Chloroflexota > Anaerolineae > Anaerolineales > Anaerolineaceae > Anaerolinea. The sequence continues at coordinate 46,528 of JARKPU010000005.1, read as the reverse complement.
AGGGTGAGGGGCTGGCCGTATTCGCCGGCGAAGACCTCGAGGAACTGCTCGCCGACGCCCAGGAGCTGGGCGGGCCAGAAGGCGGCGTGGAAGAAGATGTTATCTTTGCCGATGAAGTAGAAGGCTTTCGCGTTGGGGTTCGTCCACCAGTGCTTCCACTCTTTGGGCGCGCCGGCCAGCTGCGCCCACTCGATGGAGGCGGACAGGTAGCCAATGACCGCCTCGAACCACACATACAGGCACTTGCCTTCCCAGCCGTTCACCGGCACGGGGATGCCCCAGTCGAGGTCGCGGGTGATCGGCCGGCTGCGCAGGCCCTCGCTCTCGATCTGCCCGAGCGACTGACGGATGACCGTCTCGCGCCAGTAAGACTGGCGCTCACGCAGGAACTCGGCCACTTCGGGCTCGAGCTTGGAAAGGTCGAGGTAATAATGCTGGGTTTCGCGCAGCTCAGGGGTGGAGGAATCGACCTTGGAGCGGGGGTTGAGCAGCTTTTCGGGCTCGAGGACGTTGCCGCAGCGGTCGCACTGGTCGCTGCGCGCGTTTTCGAAGCCGCAGATGTAGCAGGTGCCTTCCACGTAGCGGTCGGGCAGGAAGCGTTTGGCAGCGGGTGAATACCACTGCGGGCGCGTCTCGGTATAGAGGTAGCCGTTCTTGAGCAGGGCCAGGAAGATGCTCTGCGAGACCTTGAAGTGGTTCTCGGTGTGGGTGGTGGTGAAGAGGTCGAAGGAAATGCCGGCCTGCTGGAAGAGATCGAGGAAGCCGTCGTGGTAGCGCTTGTAGACCTCCTCGATGGGCTTGCCCTCGGCATCGGCGCGCAGCGTGACGGGCGTGCCGTGCGAATCGGTGCCCGAGACCATCAGCACATGGTTGCCCTTGAGGCGGTGGTAGCGCGCGACGATATCGCCGGGCAGGTGAGAGCCGGTGATATTGCCGACGTGGATTTCGGCGTTGGCATAGGGCCAGGCAATTGAGACGAGGATGTATTCCGGTTCAGACATAGGGCACCTCAAGGATGTTGGCAGAGTGGTTAACACAAAACCGGCTGGCATTCCGCCAGCCGGGCCGAATTCACGCAGGGTGTTTCAGGCAGCCTGACACGGCGGAGAGGGGTTTCTCCCACGCATCATCATTGTCATGCGCATGCTCATCATCAGGCACATCGTGACTCCCTTGCAGACCCAATCATAGCATAGAAGGGGGAGAATTTCAACCGAAACCGGTTTGGTTAGGGCGGGTGCAGGCGAGTTCCGGGCGGTTGACACCGCGGCAAGAGGGGGCGCGAAGCCTGCCTGCGCAGGCTCAAAGGGCGGGCGCAGGCGAGTTCCGGGCGGTTGAAACCGCTGCAAAAGGGGCACGAAGCCTGCCTGCGCAGGCTCAAAGGGCGGGTGCAGGCGAGTCCTGGGCGGTTGAAACCGCGGCAAGAGGGGGCGCGAAGCCTGCCTGCGTAGGCTCAAAGGGCGGGCGCAGGCGAGTTCCGGGCGGTTGAAACCGCGGCAAGGGGGGCGCGAAGCCTGCCTGCGCAGGCTTTGCCAGGAAGCATGGTTCCGCTCTCTTTTAGGGGCAGCCTGCGCAGCGGATCACTTGTTGAACAGGAACGGCAGATTGGCCTGGATGAATTCCCAGATGGATTGGCGGAAGATGTAGATGACGACCACGGCGAGGATGAGGAGGATGACGACAACGGCGGTGTAGAAGAACGAGTCATTCTCCAGGATGCTGCCCGAGGGGGCTTGCTTTTCGGGGACGGCGGGGGCTTCTTCCTCTTCATCAAAGAGGGCGGCCTCGGCGCGTTTGAGCGCTTCGTGGTTTTCTTCGGCTTGGGCGAGAGCATCTGCCGGGGGCTCAATAACAGGGTAGGCGTCCTTCATCTTGAGCGGCGCGGTATCGACGCCCGGCTCGCGCGGAGGTTCTTCGGGCTGCCACTGGTAGCCCAGTTCTTCGACATCCTCATGGAAGAAGGGCGGCACGTCGCTGGTGAGGTCTGCCTCCTCCACGCCCATCTCTTGCAGGGCGATGGCGGCTTCGCGGTCGTGCGGATCGAGGCGAAGGACGTGCTCGTAGCACTCCTTCACCTCCTGCGGGTCGGTGACAGCCTGGGCCAGCAGCCGCCAGGCCGAGATGTTATCGATATCGGCGCTCAGGATGCGCTCCAGTTCCTTCACAGCCTCGGCCCGCATGCCCTGTTCGAGCAGTTCAATCGCCAGGTCCAGATCGCTCATCGGTCCCCCCGTCATGGTCAAGCAATCACAATCGGTAGATAAATGCAACCAGACATTGAGGCAAGTCACCCCAATGTCTGGAATTTCACCCCATGGGTTGTGCCGCCTTGGCGCTCACAGGTAATCCTTCAACTGGCGCGCGCGGCGCGGGTGCCTGAGGCGGCGCAGAGCTTTGCTTTCGATCTGCCGGATGCGCTCGCGGGTGAGGCCGAACTTCTGCCCCACCTCTTCGAGCGTGTAGGCGCGCCCGTTTTCCAGCCCAAAGCGCAGTCGCAGGATGCGCGATTCGCGCGGCGGGAGGGTATCGAGCACCTCCTGGATTTTCTCGCGCAGCAGGCTGGTGTAGGTGCTCTGGATGGGCGAGGGCGTGACCTGGTCCTCGACGAACATGCCCAGCTCCGAGTCTTCCTCGTCGTCGTTGATCGGGCTTTCCAGCGAGAGCGGCAGCCACGAAACGCGCAGCATCCAATCCACCTTGTTCGATTTAACCCCGATGGCTTCGGCGATCTCGTCGTTGGTGGGCGAGCGCCCGAGTTTTTGCTCCATCTCGTGGGTGGTGCGGTAGAGCTGGCGGATGCGGTCAACCATGTGGACGGGCACACGGATCGTGCGGCCCTGGTCGGCGATGGAGCGCGTGATGGTCTGGCGGATCCACCAGGTGGCGTAGGTGGAGAAGCGGAAGCCGCGTTGATATTCGTATTTCTCGACGGCTTTCATCAGGCCGAGGTTGCCCTCCTGGATCAGGTCGAGGAAGGGCACGCCGCGCCCGATGTAGCGCTTGGCGATGGAGACGACCAGGCGCGTGTTGGCTTTGATGAGGTGCTCGCGGGCCAGCAGGCCGTCGTTCATCAGGTTTTCCAGCTCGCAGCGGCGGGCGGGCTGGGTGCTTCCGTTGGTGCGGCAGAGTTCACGCTTGGCCGAGCGGCCCTTCTCGATGCGCCTGGCCAGGTCCATTTCTTCTTCGCTGGTGAGCAGCGGGACGCGCGACATTTCTTTGAGGTACAGCCCCACCGTATCGTCGCTGGAGATGCGCGTCAGGTCGGAAAGGGGGGTGAAGTCGTCCGAGAGGCTGTCGTCGATCTCGTCGAAAACCGACTCGCTCTCGTCATGGTCGAGGATATCCACGCCGCGCCGCCGCAGGGCGACGAGAATGGCCTCGAAGTGATCGCGGTCTTCGGTGACGTTGGGGTAAACCTCCATGAGGTCTTCCGTCGTCAGGTAACCCTGGATGTCTGCCTTTTCGAGCAGCATGCTGAGGATTTCGATATTGCGTTTATGTCGCCCCGGATTTGTCATTTATTCCACCCTCCCGATATGACAGATCCCGGTCCACTCGTTTCTGCCTGGTTTTATGGATAAGTTGACCGTTCACATGACCCACCGACGCAGAAGCAACAACAAAAAAACCGGTTAATAAGTTACGCGAACATTGTGTTCGCAGGTGCCCAGGTTGAGGTCTTCGCCGCACTCGATGCACAGGCCTTTGCAGTCGGGCCGGCAGAGCGGCGAGATGGGAACTTCGATCAACAGGTACTCGCGCGCGAGAGGTTCGAGGTCGATGTTGCCGTCTTCGCGCAAGATGAGGTCGGATTCGGTCGTCGAGCGGACGTTGAAGGCGTACAACTCGCTGAACTCGGCATGGAGGGCCCGCTCGAAGCCCTTCAGGCAGCGCACGCATTCGAGAGCGGCCGTGGCGTGAAAATCGCACACGGCCAGAATGCCCTGCGGCGTGCGGTTCACCCGCACCACGCCGTTAAAATCGACGTAGGTTTCTTCTTCTAACCGGATAGCAGGGTACTCAAAGTGGATATCCCGGCTGTAGCCTATTGGCGCATTGAGCAGGAATCCAACATTGATGCGCAGCGGGTGTCGCGGAAGGTTCACAGTAATAAGTTTGGGGTCATTGGGATATAATAATACACGCAAATTATAGCACGCGGGATTCTGCAAGTCAAGTATTTAATAAAAATATCATAAAAATTAGCGAAATAACAACCATGCCGCAATTATTGATCGCTTCCACCAACCCGGGCAAGCTGCGCGAGTTTCAAGAGATCCTCGGCGGCGAGCCGTTCGAGCTGCTCCTGCCGGCGCAGTTGGGCATTTTCTTAGAGGTAGAAGAAGACGGCGCCACCTACGCCGAGAACGCGGCCAAAAAGGCGCTGGCCTACTGCCAGGCCGCCGGGCTGGTGACGCTGGCGGATGATTCCGGGCTGGAGGTGGAAGCGCTGGGCGGCGCGCCGGGGCTTTATTCGGCGCGCTATTCGCCCATCGCCGGGGCCACCGACGCCGACCGGCGCGCGCATCTGCTGGCGAACCTGAAGGGGGTGGCCAGGCCCTGGAAGGCGCGCTTCCATTGCACGGTGGCGGTAGCCGCGCCGGGCAGGGGGGTGAAGCTCTGCGTGGGCAACTGCCCGGGCGAGATCATCCCCACTGAGCGCGGCACGGGCGGGTTCGGCTATGACCCCATCTTTCAGCTCGAAGGCCGGGCAGAGACGATGGCCGAGCTGGAGAGCGCCGAGAAGAACCGCCTGAGTCATCGCGCGCTGGCCGTGCGCGCTGCGATCCCGATATTGCACGAATTGTTTGGAGTTTAGGCCGCTGCTTCGGCTTCGCGGCTGCCTGTGTTAGCGCGCGCCGTGCAGCCGGTCTTCGGCGGCCTCGGTGAGTGGAATATAGACGCGCACGCGCGTGCCCTTGCCGGGGGCCGAGTCGATCTTCAACAGCCCGGAGATCATATCGGCGCGCTCGCGCAGGTTGATCATCCCCAGGCTGCCGCGCTGGTCGTAACCGCCCATCACTTCATCCACGTTGAACCCAACCCCGTTGTCGCTGATCTCCAGCCCGGCCATGCTGCTATCGTTGGTGATGAACTTGAGCCGCACGGTGATCTGCGAGGCCTGGGCGTGCTTGCGCGCATTGTTCACGGCTTCCTCGACGAGGTAGAAAATCACCGTCTGGCGGCTGGCATCCAGCGCGTTCACCACCTGCGGGTCGATCTCCAGCTTCACGCTCTGCTGGTAGAGGTCGCGCATCTTCTCGGCCATGGTGTTCAGCGCCGCCGAAAGCCCTTCCGATTCCAGCACCAGCGGGCGCAGGGTGAAGAGCATGTGGCGGATTTCGGAGGTGGTGCGGCGGGCCAGTTCTTCCACCTTGGCCAGCTCTTCCAGCGCCGATTGGGGATTGCGCTCGAAGAGCTTGCGGGCGATGCCGATGCGCATGGCGATGGACGAAACCGATTGGGTGGGGCCGTCGTGCAGGTCGCGCGCCAGCTTGCGCTGTGCTTCTTCCTGAGTCTGGATCAGGCGCTCTTTTTCGGCGGCCAGGTCCTGGTAGAGGCGCGCGTTTTGGATGGCGATCACGGCCTGGTTGGCGACGGTCACGAGCAGCTCGGTGCGGTCATCGTTGAAGAAGGCCGGGCTGGGGTGGGCATAGAGCAGCACGCCGTAGGCGTTCATGCCGCGGATGAGGGGCAGGAGGAGCACCGCCTTGCAGGTGTGCAGCGAGATGAGCGAGCTCAGCTCCGGGTCGTCGCAGGAGTCGCTGATGTGCAGGCGGTGTTCGCCGGTCTGGAGCACTTCCTGCAGCAGCCCGCTTTGCGCGGGGAGCTGCATGGCCTGCTCATGAGCGGTGAACCCCCGGCCGACGGCGTACTTCAACCCGGCGTCTTCGAACAGGAAGAAAGCGCACAGCAGCGGGGTGGCCTCGTCATCGGTGAGGCCCATCGTAGAAATGCTCGAGTTCATCGCCGCTTCGAGCGCGGTTTTGTAATTGAGCGTGGCGCTGAAGGTGGCGATCATCTCGCTGAGGGCGCGCATGCGGTCGCGCTCGCGGATCTGGATGCGCTGTTCGACCTCGCGGCGGCGGCGCACCAGCTCTTGATAGGTGCCGCGCAGGCGCTTGATGAGCGGTAGGCTGAGCAGCCCAAGCGAGAGGGCCGCCGCCGCGTTGATCGTCACCAGCGTGAGCAGCGGCGGGTTGGCAAAGTATTCCGGGCGGATGAAGTATAGGAAGGCCCCCTCCAGCACGGTGATCACCACGGCCGAGATAACCGAGCCGCGCAGCTCGTAGAAAATGGCAGCAGGGGCGATGGCCAGCGTGCCCACCCACAGGGCCGGGCCGCTCACGTCGCCGCTGACGGCGAAGATGAGCATGGCGCCGATCAGGTCCACGGCCACGTTGATGGCGCGGTGCCCCGCCAGGCGGCGGTTGAAGACCGCCAGGACGCTCATCACCAGGTTCCAGAGCACCGGCAGGGCCAGCACGAAGATCGCCCAGCCGCTCAGGCTGCCCGCCAGCGCCAGGGTGATGGACAGCACAAACAGGATGAGCCAGCGGAAGGAGATGGCGAACCAGTCCGCCAGGAAGGGGATTTCACTTGCTCTCACAAAGTTATCTTACACGAGAAAGAGATATTTGACAAACGCGCCCGAGAATTGGCGCATGGGTTTGCAGGTACAATATGGGAAATTGATCGCCCGATCGAGGCGATTCACCTGGATTTTGCCGGAGGTTGCGATGAATATTCACAGCGTGCTGATCGAAAAGCCGGAAGAGATCAACTTCATCCTGGGGCAGTCGCATTTTATCAAGACGGTCGAAGATATCCACGAGGCGCTGGTGGGCGGCGTGCCGGGGATCAAGTTCGGGCTGGCCTTTTGCGAGGCCTCGGGCAAGTGCCTGGTGCGCTGGACGGGGACGGATGAGGGCATGATCGCGCTGGCGCAGAAGAATGCGCTGGCAATCGGCGCGGGGCACAGCTTCATCCTCTTCCTGGGCCAGGGGTTCTACCCGGTCAACGTGCTCAAGGCGGTGCAGGCCGTGCCGGAGGTGTGCCGCATCTTCTGCGCAACGGCCAACCCCACCCGCGTGCTGGTGGCGGAAGAAGCCGGCGGGCGCGGAATCCTCGGCGTGATCGACGGCGAAAGTCCCAAGGGGGTGGAGGGCGAAGAAGACATCGCCTGGCGCAAGGGCTTCTTGCGGATGATCGGCTATAAGGCGTAAACGCAGCTTGCCTGAAGCCGCCCGAAGGGGCCGTTCCTGGATTCGGGTATATACTTTTTTCCAGGAGCAAGAATCCGCGCGGCCCGCAGGCGAGGGAACAAATCGCGCTTTGGCGCGTCATAGGGGCATCACTGTGTTCCAGCCTGGTCGTTTGGTTTTTAAGGAGATCGGATGAAGAAGTTTTTGCCATTCCTGATGGTCGCCGTCCTGCTGGCCGGGTGCGTTCTGCCTTCCTCCAGGCCCCCAGAGAACCCCTCCACCCAGCCCACGCTTTCGGATGTGGAGATGCAAACCCAGCTCGCCATGGTGCTGACGGCCATGCCCACGCAGACCTCGGCGCCGCAGACCCAGCCCACCGAAACGCCCGGGCTGGTCATTGTGACGGCCACGCACTCGCCCGACCAGCCCACCAACACCACCGCCCCGGCGCAGCCGACTGCGACCTCCACGCCGGAGCCGCCGCAGCCCACCGCCACCAACCCGCCGCCCACGGCCACCACCGGCCCGGCCTTCACCCCGGCCCCCGGCGACCCGCGCAGCCACCTCGGCAGGCCCAGTTCGACCGATGGGATGGACGATGCGCTGGCCTGGGTCTGGCCGGCCGGGCCGGATGACTTTTCGGCGCTGATCTTCAACGACGGCTGGATGATCCTCACCGGCCTGACGGATAAACTGGCCTGGCGCCTGGCCAACCCCGAGGGGGCCGCCTTTGGCGACCTCTACCTGGAGGCGACCTTCAAGCCCACCGATTGCAGCGCCGGAGACCAGTATGGGATGATCGTGCGCGTGCCGGTGCTGGCCGATGCCGACCGGGGCTACCTGTTCGGCTTCACCTGCGACGGGCGTTACTCGCTGCGCAAGTGGGACGGCCTGGACGGCGCTAAAGGCAAGCTGACGCGCCTGAAGGATTGGACCGCAAGCGACGCGATCCTGAAGGGCACCAACCAGGTCAACCGCATGGGCCTGATGATGGTGGGCACGCGCCTGTTGATGTATGCCAACGGACAATTACTGGGCGAGGTGAGCGACGGCACCTGGACGAGCGGCTACTTCGGCCTGTACGTGGGTTCCAGCGCGACGGATGATTTTGCCGTCATGGTGGATGAGATGTCTTACTGGAAGAACCCGACCCCCTGAAGCCTTCGGAGGAGGTTTCCCCTGACCCTCCTCCAGACAAGACCCCCGCCCAGGTCGCCGGGCGGGGGTCTATTTGTGTGAGAACGGGCTGGTCTTTGGCTTCACCTTTTGCTCAAAGGCGAGCGATGACTCATGGAAGGCGGCGCGGCTTTACGAACCGGCCGATTGGACCTGCGAGCCGACCGGGCCAGACGGCTTCAACGCCGGGTAAATGAGGTGCATGATGATGTCCATGCAGAAATGGGCCAGGATGGCCGCCTCCAGCCCGTAGAAGATGAACAGGGCGCCAAACATCAACCCGGCGAGACCGTTCAGGACGACCGCGCGCGTCACCACCAGAGGGGTGAGTTTCGTTATCTGGCGGGTGGCGGGCAGGTGGCCCAACCCAAAGAGCAGGGTGGCGAGCAGGTTAGCCAGCCAAAAGGCTCCCGCGGCGGGCCCGCCGTCAGGCGCCTTCCAGACCAGGCCGAGCAGCCAGGTGAAGCCGGACATCACGAACAACCGCATGAGGATTTCTTCCACGATCCCGCCGTAAAAGCAGGCCATCATGCTCTTCCAGAAACCTGTGCGGGCCGAGGCCTGCTTCAGCTCTTCGGGCATGCGCGGTTGGAAGACGAAATGCTCCAGCCCGAGGACGGCCGCCCCGCCGATGAACCCCACCAGGAGCGAGATGGGCAAAAACGCCAGGATCTGCCCTGTAAAAGGCCGGCCCGCCACAGCTTCCTGGAGGATCGGCGTGCCCAGGCCAATGGCGCGTGTGGCTAACAGGCCCACGAACGCGGCCACCGCCACCAGAAGCCCGCCCTGCACTGAACTGGCAAGGAAGACGACCAACATGGGGTTGGTGGACTTGCCTTTGGCCTCAAGCTGCTTCTTCAGCGTGTCGATTGCCTCCGGCTTCATCGCCAGCGAATAGGGGATGACGGCCAGCGTGGCAAGCACGCCGGCAACCAGCAGAATGTAGAAAATGGTCCAGGGATAGTCGTTCATTCTTTCCTTCTTTAAGATTCTTTGCCAGAGACATCCGGCATTAAGATTGTCGAAAAAATCCGTTTCCGGCGGCCAGGCGCGTCGGCGGCCTGGATGTAGGGCATCAACGCCTGGTTGAGTGCGAGGGCAAAGGCCTGCAGCTCTTCATCGCTCATGAACAGCGCAATCTGGTGATACCCGACTCCGTCCGCGGCGAGGTCAACAACGGGGGTGTTGTTGAGATAGCGCGAGAATTCGTCGATCAGGGTCATGGCAAAGGCCGTGAAGTACTTCAGGTGGTCGGTTTTGCTCGCTGCGGCAAAGGCCTCTTGCCCGAGGTCAGTCTGGACGGCGTTGTTCAGGGTGTACACCTTTTCGACCGTGCCGCGCACCGGGCGTTCTTTTGCCACCAGCAGGAGCCCGGCTTTCGCCAGCCGGTTGATGTGGCGGTAGAGAGTGGCCTGCGGCACGCCTTCCAGCCGTTCGGCGATCTGCAGGGCCGTCATGCCCTGGCTGCCGGCCAGCGCCAGCATGATCTGCATCCGCACGGGGTGAAGCATGGCTTCGAGCAGGGTCTGCGAGGGGTTCTCGGTCATGTTATCGCTCTCTCTCCTTATATTATCATATTCGATAATATAATCATATTATATTCTCGATTTTGAGAATGTCAAGGGGCAATTCTAAGCGCGGAGGCCATCATTCGGCATATAAAAAAACCCGCCCGGAAGGGCGGGTTCATTGGTGGAGCAAATGAGGTTAATTTACATAATCCAGCGGGTTGACGAAAGCGCCCAGGTAGCGGATTTCGAAGTGCAGGTGCGGGCCGGTGGAATTGCCGGTGGAACCGGCGTAGGCGATCACCTGGCCTTTGGCCACGTTCGCGCCGCAGCGGGTGAGGATCTGGCTGTTATGCGCATACAGCGTGTGGAAGCCGTTGCCGTGGTCAATCATCACCATCAACCCGTATCCGCCGCCGATGGGCCCGGCATAGACCACCACGCCGCTGTCGGCGGCATAGACGGGGGCGCCCGTCGCCGCGGCGATATCAATGCCCAGGTGGCCCGACCAGAAGGTGTTGCCGGAGATCGAGTGGTTGTCGGCCGGCCACATGAAGTAGCCCGTGCCGTAGGCGGTTGCGCCGGAGGTGTCGCAGGCGGTGCTGATCGAGCGGTTGGCGCCCGAATTGGCGCGCCAGATGGTGGGCACCACCCACGAGCGCATCTCGCGCTTGCCGCCCGGGATCATAATTTCCGTCCCCGCCACCAGCTTGGGGTCGGCGATGTCGATCTTGTTATCGGGCCAGCTGATGATATCCTCCGGGGTGGCCTGGAACTGCCTGGCCACGCTCTCGATGGTATCGCCGGCCTTGACTTCGTACAGCACGCCGTCTTCGGCCGGGATGATCAATTCCTGGCCGACCGAAAGCATGTTGGGGTTGTCGTTGAGGAGCGTGTAATTGGCCCACAGCACCGTCTCGGGCTCGAGGTCGAAGGACTTGGCGATGCCGAAGACCGAATCGCCGGCCTCGACGGTGTATTTCTGCGGGGCCGTGCGCGGGCGGGTGGGGATGATGGTGTGCAGGTCGGCGGCGCGCTCCAGCGAGGCCACGCTGCCCTCGAGCGAGAACTCGGGCATCGGCGCGCTCTGGCCGGCCTGTTCAGGGACGGCAGCGGCCAGCTCCGTATTGGTTTGAGAGGCTTCGCGGGCCGCCTGGACGACGCCCACGCGCAGGAGGATCACATATCCCAGCCAGGCGAGCATGAAAACCGCCGCAACCCAGCTGAGCCAGTAAGCGGCGCCGAAGCTGCGGGGCGCGGCGGCCGAAAATCCAGACGGCTTCACCGCAATGGATTTCCTTCGGATCACGCATCCTCCGTGAGATTTTCCAGGAATTCCTGGTTGTTGCGCGTGCGCGACATGCGCTGCAAGATGGCCTCGGTCGCCACGGCGGGATCCATGCCCGCGCCCTGGGGCGGGGTGCCGGTCATCTGCAGGTACATGCGGCGCATCAGCCAGGAGCGCTGGAGGATATCGGGGCCGAGGAGCAGGTCTTCGCGGCGGGTGGAGGAACGCTCGATGTCGATGGCGGGGAAGATGCGGCGTTCCTGCAGGCGGCGCGAGAGGTGCAGCTCCATGTTGCCGGTGCCTTTGAACTCTTCATAGACCACGTCGTCCAGGCGCGAGCCGGTATCCACCAGGGCGGTGGCGATGATGGTCAGCGAACCGCCTTCCTCGAGGTTGCGCGCGGCGCCGAAGAAGCGCTTGGGCGGGTAGAGGGCCGAGGGGTCCATGCCGCCGGAGAGGGTGCGCCCGGAAGGGTTGACCACCAGGTTGTAGGCGCGCGCCAGGCGGGTGAGCGAATCCATCAGGATGACCACGTCGCGGCCGATCTCGGTGAGGCGCTTGGCGCGCTCGAGGGTGATCTCGGCGGTGCGCACGTGGCTGGTGACGGGTTCATCGAAGGTGGAAGCCACCACCTCGCCGTCCACCGAGCGGTCCATATCGGTCACTTCTTCAGGGCGCTCGCCGATGAGCGCGACGATGAGGTGGACTTCGGGGTAATTTTGCGAGATGGCGTTGGCCAGGTGTTTGAGGATGGTGGTCTTGCCGGCTTTGGGCGGCGAGACGATCATGCCGCGCTGGCCGCGCCCGATGGGGGCGATGAGGTTGATGATGCGCGTGGAGAGGATCGTGCGGTCGGTTTCGAGGTCGTAGCGCTTGTCTGGGAAGATCGGCGTCTGGTCCTCGAAGCTTGGACGGCGGCGGGCATCTTCGGGCGAGAGACCGTTGATCGATTCGACTTTGATCAGCCCATAATGGCGCTCCGATTCGCGCGGCGGGCGCACGTGGCCGATCACCAGGTCGCCGTTGCGCAGCTCGTAGCGGCGCAGCTGGGCCTGAGAGACGTACACGTCATCCGGGCCGATGCGGTAATCGGTGCGCAGGAAGCCGACGCCTTCGTTCATGATTTCAAGGATGCCGCCGCGCACTTCGAGGCCTTCGCGTTCGGCTTCCACCTGCCGGATCTTGAGGATCAGCAGTTCTTTTTTCAGTCGTTGTGCATTGGGGATGTTAAACGACTGCCCGATCTGGCGCAGTTTGGCCAGGGGTTCATTTTCGAGCTCGAGTATGTTCATCATATGCAGGGTACAATGATCTCCGGCAGAATTGGGAATAGTCCAACGTTCTCCTGCGGGCGCAGGATGGTGGATCGGCGTAGATTGATCAATGCATAGTTGGGAGCGAGTTCAGGCTGCCTGGCTTACCCCATCCTGCGGCCAGAGCAACCCTCTCTTTCAAGCATCAAACATCATCTGTCAAGGTTGTTACGTGGATTATAGCAATAATTGGTTTTTCGCGCAAGTCAAGGGGAGGTGAGATTCAGGCAAGAATCACCTGTTTTGTGCAAAATCCTGCCTGAGAATGGGTAAAATGAATCAGCGCGGCGGGCCGGTGCGCCCCCGCAGAGGGACAGAACAGGAGGCCCTCCCGCGATGAATGAATTCCCCGACCGCTTGCTGGTGATCGATATTGACGGATTGCGCCAGGATGTCTTCCACGCCGCGATGGTAGATGGGAGCGCTCCGCACCTGGCAGGGCTGCTTTCGGGCGGCGTGCACCTCGACCCCGTCTCCACCGCCCCGAGCATCACCTTTTGCGCGCAGACCAGCCTGTTCACCGGCGCGCAGTCCGATGAACACGGCATTGCGGGCAACCAGTTCTTCGACCGTTTCGGTGCGCAGACGCGCGGCCGGGCGCGCTTTTATGCCTTCGACATCGGCGATACGCTGGCGGTGGATGACGCCGTGCTGGTGTTCAGCGGGGCCGAGGGCCTGTTGGGGAAGGCGGCCAACCCGGGCATCCTCACGCTCTATGAGCGGGCCGCGCGGCGCGGTCTGAGCTCGGCGGTGGCGCATCACATGCTCGGGCGCGGGGCCGATGCCTGGCTGCGCCCCAACCTGGCCGATATCGCGCGCTTCACCAAGGGCGGCGGCTTGCTGGGCCTGAGCGCGCTGGAGTTCGACCGGCAGATGGTCGAAAAGGCCGCCCGGCACCTGCGCGGGGGCGCGCGGCCCGATGTGCTCACGCTCTACTTCATGGGGGTGGATCACCGTTCACACCAGCACGGCCCGCAGGACCAGCCTGCCGCCCTGGCCGATGTGGACGGGCTGCTGGGCGAATTCCTCGCCGAGTATGACCGGGCCGGACTGTTGGATGGCGCGCTGGCGGCGGTGGTTTCGGATCACGGCCAGGTGGGTGTGACGCCCGATGACCGCCATTCGCTGCGCATGAGCTTCCCGTTCGACCGGGAGATGGGCTATCTCTTCGACGCGCTCGGGCTGGATGTGCACGACAAGCCCGGCGAAGACCCCGATTGCGACGCGGTGGCGGCGAGCAATGGCGGGCTGGCGCACGTTTACCTGCGTCACCGCGAGGGCGGCTGGGCGGATGCGCCGCGCTTCCAGGCCGATGTGCTGCGGGCGGGCATGGCTTTTTGGGACGCCAACCTGACGGGCAGGCACGCGCCCGACCTGCAGGGGGCGTTGGCGATGATCCTGGCGCGGAATGTGGAAGCGGAGGGTTGGCAGGCCGGCTACCGGGCGCTCACCCCCGAGGGGCGCATGCTGGGGGTGGGCGAGTTCCTGGCCGGTCACCCGGAGATCGAAACGGTGGAGGCCGAATCCCGCCTGGAGCGCCTGGCCGGTCCGCACGCGGGCGATCTGCTGCTGGTGGCCAATTCCGGCGAGGGATTTTACTTTGCCAACCCGATGCCGGGCATGCACGGCGGGCTGCACCCGGGCGAGTCCCTGTGCGTGGCTTCTTTGGGGTGGGTGGGGGCTTCGGGCGGGCAGGCCGGGCGCCTGCGCGAAGAGACGGGCGCGCTCATCGAGGGCCGCCGCGCCTCGGTCGCCGACCTGATGCCGGTGCTTGCGAAGTGGATGGGGGTGTAGAGGTTTACCCTCACCCTGTAGCCCTTCACGCCCTCCCTGGCCCTCCCCCGAAATCGCTGCGATTTCGGGGGAGGGTTGGGTGGGGGAGTGCAAACGAGGTGACAGGCCCCGCGCCTACGGGTAGAGGGCCGGGATTAGCTCTCGGCCGGCAGGCGGGCAATGGCGGCGAGGTGGTCTCCATTGCCGATGTTGACAAGGTGCACCCCGCGCGTCGAGCGGCCGGTCGTATTGATCTGCTCCACCTTCAGGCGCAGGGCCACCCCGTTGGCGCTGATGAAGGTCACTTCATCCGTCGGCTGGACGACCCGCGCCGAAGCGACTTTGCCGATTTTCCCGAGGGCATCGCGGTCGATGGTGACCACGCCGCCGGTGGCGCGTCCTTTGAGGGGGTATTCTTCCAGCGGGGTGCGCTTGCCGAAGCCTTGCTCGGTGACCACCAGCAGGCTGCCGCCCGGCTCGACGATCTCCATCGAAGTCACGCGGTCGCCGGGCTTGAGGTCGATGCCCGTCACCCCGGCGGCCTGGCGGCCCATGGGCCGGATGGATTCTTCCTCGAAGCGCAGGGCCTGGCCGTTGGCGGTGATGAGCAGGATGTGGTCTTGCCCCGAGGTCAGGCGCGCCCAGCCAAGCTCGTCGCCCTGGTCGAGGGTGATGGCGATCAGCCCGGAGGGGCGCACGCTGGCGAACTCACTCAGCGCCACGCGCTTGACGCGCCCGCGCAGGGTGGCCATGGTGCAATAATTGGCCCGGCTGAAGTCCTTCACCGCCACGATGGCGGTGATGCGCTCGGAAGCCTCCAGCGCCAGCAGGTTGATGGCTGGCACACCGCGGTCGGTGCGACCGCCTTCAGTGACCTGGTGAGCCTTGAGCGAATAGACCTTGCCGTGGTCGGAGAAGAAAAGCAGCGTATCGAGGGTGCGCGCGGCGAGCATGAGCGCCACCTCGTCTTCTTCGCGCACCTCCTGGCCGGTCACACCGCGCCCGCCGCGGTTTTGCGTGCGGTAGGCGGTAGTGTCTACGCGCTTGATGTAGCCGCGGGCGGTGATTGTGACGAGCACCGGCTCGTCGGCCACCAGGTCTTCTTCGCTGAAGTCTTCGCGCGCATCGGCGGCGATGCGCGTGCGGCGTTCGTCGCCGTACTTCTCGGCGATTTCTTTCAGATCGGCCTGGATCACCTGGAGGATTTTGCGCGGGTTGGCGAGCAGGTCTTCCAGGTAGGCGATGTTGCCGAGGACTTCTTTGTGCTCATCCTCGATCTTCTGGCGTTCAAGGGCTGCCAGGCGGCGCAGCTGCATATCGAGGATGGCCTGCGCCTGCACCTCGCTGAGCTTGAAGCGCTCGACCAGGCGGGCGCGGGCCGTATCCACATCCGGCGATTGGCGGATCGTCTCGATGACGGCATCGAGGTTGGCCAGGGCGATCAACAGGCCGTCGAGGATGTGAGCGCGGGCGCGCGCCTTGGCCAGCTCAAAGTTGGAGCGGCGGGTGATGACCTCCTGACGGTGGTCGATGAAGATGGTCAGAGCGCGTTTGAGCGGCAGCAGCCGCGGCTCGTTGCCCACCAGCGCAAGCATATTGACGCTGAAGGTGGATTGCAGCGGGGTGTATTTATACAATTGGTTGAGCACCTGGCGGGGCTGCGCGCCGCGCTTGAGCTCGATGACGATGCTCATCCCGCGCCGGTCCGATTCATCGCGCAGGTCGCTGATCTGGTCGAGTTTATCCTCGCGTACCAGTTCGGCGATGCGTTCGATCAGCCCGGTTTTATTAACCTGGTAAGGGATCTCGTTGATGATGATGTTGTAGCGCCCGCCTTTTTGCTCCTCGATGCGCGCCAGTCCGCGCACGGTGAGGCGCCCGCGCCCGGTGCTGTAGGCGTGCACGATGCCCTCGTGACCGACGATGATTCCCCCGGTGGGGAAGTCGGGGCCGGGGACGAAGCGCATCAGGTCTTCGGCGGTGATGTCATCGGCGTGGTCGTAGTTTTCGATCAGATAGTCGAGGGCGGCGCACAGCTCGGTGAGGTTGTGCGGCGGGATGTTGGTGGCCATGCCGACGGCGATGCCCGAAGAGCCGTTGAGGAGCAGGTTTGGCAGGCGCGCGGGCAGCACGGCGGGCTCTTTGAGCGTGCTGTCGAAGTTATCGGTGAAGTCCACCGTGTCTTTATCGATATCGGCCAGCATCTCGCCGGCCATGGCAGCCAGGCGGGCCTCGGTGTAACGCATGGCAGCCGGAGAGTCGCCGTCAATCGAGCCGAAGTTGCCCTGGCCATCGATGAGGGGGTAGCGCATGGCGAAATCCTGGGCCATGCGCGCCATCGCGTCATAGACGGCGATATCGCCGTGGGGATGGTACTTGCCGAGCACCTCGCCGACGATTCTGGCCGATTTTTTATAGGCCGTGTTGGCGCGGATGCCCATATCCTCCATGGCGTAGAGGATGCGGCGGTGGACGGGTTTCAGGCCGTCGCGGGCGTCGGGCAGCGCTCGGGAGACGATCACGCTCATGGCGTAATCGAGGTATGCCGAGCGCATCTCGTTATCGATGTCTACCGATTGAACCGTACCAATGTCCATAAGATTTTCCTCGCCTTGTGCGTAACCTGTCTATTATACCAAACCGGCGCTGGAATCGGAGGCGAAAGTGCCCCGGGCGGAAGGGAGAATACATCCGCGCCGGCTCTTCACAGTGGCGATTTGGGAAACCGGGCTATACTTGCAGCAAGTCTTGATGCAGGTCGTCGGCTCGAGGAGAGACCATGACTGGAACTTTGCTCATCATCGGCGGGGGTATCGCCGGCCTTTCGGCGGGCGTGTACGGGCGCATGAACGGTTACAAGGCGCGCATCTTTGAGATGCATTCACAGCCCGGCGGTTTGTGCACGGCATGGCAGCGCAAGGGCTACCTGGTGGATGGCTGCATTCACTGGCTGTGCGGGTCGGGGCCGCGGATGACGATCCACCGCCTTTGGCAGGAACTCGGCCCGGCGAAAGATATTCGCTATGTGGATCACACCGCGCTCAGCCGCATCGAACTGCCCGAAATGACCTTCACGCTCTACACCGACCTCGACCAGCTGGAAGAATACCTGGTCGAATTGGGGCCTGAAGACGAAGAGGTGATCCAAGAGCTGATCGAAGCCGTGCGCGATTTCGTGCGCCACGAGGCGCTCATGCAGGCCGCCTGGCTGCCTCCCAAGGGCGCCGAACCGGCCCGCTGGGAGGAATTCGGCGGCTTCATGCAGAAGTGGAACACCACCACCATGGCTTACTTTATGGACCGGCTGCGCAGCCCCAAGCTGCGGCGCGCCTTCAGCGCCCTGACGGGGGCGTGGATGCCGGTCTTCTTCTTCTTGCTCCCGCTGGCCTATGCCAGCCAGAAATCTTCCGGCTACCCGATCGGCGGCTCGCTGGAATTCGCGCGCTCGATCGAACGGCGCTTCTTGGGGCTGGGCGGGGAGATCGAATACAATGCCAGGGTGAAGCGCATCCTGGTGGAGGAAGGCCGGGCTGTGGGGCTGCTGCTGGATGACGGGCGCGAGGTGCGCGGCGAAGATGTGACGGTGATCTCCACGGCCGACCTGCACGCGACCATGTACGATATGCTGGAAGGCAGGTACCTGACCGATGAGTCGCGCGCCTGGTTCGAGAACGTGCCGGTCATTGGCTCTCCGCTGCAGGTGACGCTGGGGGTGAAGATGCGGGTGGAAGAATCGCCTTCCACCGTCTCCGGCGTGTCCTTCAGGCCGAGGACGCCGGTGGTGCTCTACGGACGCCCGCAGGAGATGATCAATATCCAGGTGTTCAATTATGACCCCACGGCGGCGCCGGAGGGCAAGACGGTGATCCGCACCAACCTCTACGGCGACTATACCTTCTGGAAGAAGCTGCGCGAGATGCCCGAGCTTTACGAGGCTGAGAAGCGGCGCGTGGCGGGCGAAGTGATCACCGCGCTGGACGCGCGCTACCCCGGCCTGGCTGCCCAGGTAGAAATGGTGGATGTGGCCACCCCCGTCACCTTCGAGCGTTATACCGGCAACTGGCAGGGTTCCAGCCAGGGGTGGGTGCCCACCCCGCAGGCATCCAACGGCACTGCCTGGTTCAGCAAGAAGACCCTGCCCGGGCTGGAGCGCTTCTACCTGGCGGGGCAGTGGGTAGAGATCATCGGCGGAGTGCCCAGCGCGGCCTTTTCGGCGCGCACGCTGCTGCAGATGATCTGCAATCGCGACGGGAAGGAGTTCAAGGCCGAAATTGAAGCCTGATACGCGCATTTCGACGATGGTTTGGGTGTACGGCGGGCTGGTGGCCTCGGTTGCGCTTGTGGTGGCCGGTTACTACTGGGCCTCCGGCATGATGCAGGCGCAGTTTGCCTACCGCTCACCGCTCAAAGAGGACCCCCCGGCGCCCGTGGCGAGCGCGAACCGCCCTCTGACGGGCCGGGCCGTGCTGGTGTTGATCGATGCGCTGCGGTTGGATACCTCGCAAGATGCGGCAGTGATGCCCACGCTGGCCAGGCTGCGCGCCGTGGGCGCCTCGGCGACGATGCACAGCCGCCCGCCCTCTTACTCCGAGCCGGGCTATACCACCCTGTTGACGGGCGCCTGGCCGGATATCAACGACGGCCCGCCGATCAACCTGGCCTATGAGCAGATCCACGCCTTCACGCAGGACGACCTGTTTTCATCGGCTCACCGCGCGGGGCTCAAGACGGGCATTTCCGGCTACTACTGGTTCGAGAAGCTCGTCCCGCAGGCAGCGGTTGACGCCTTCTTTTACACGCCCGGCGAGGATGCTGCCGCCGATGAGGCCGTGCTGGCTGCCGCGCTGCCCTGGCTGCGCTCAGGCGGCGAGCAGCTGGTGCTGATTCACCTGGACCAGGTGGATTACGCCGGCCACCACGAAGGCGGCCCGCAGGATCCGCGCTGGAAGGAAGCCGCGGCGCGGGCAGACGGTCTGCTGGCGCAGGTGCTGGCCGGGCTGGACCTTTCGAAGGATACGCTGGCGGTGTTTTCGGACCACGGGCAGATTGACCGGGGCGGGCACGGCGGTAACGAACCGGTGACGCTGGTGGAACCGCTGGTGCTGGCCGGGGCAGGGGTGAAGCCCGGCGTGTATGGCGATGTGCAGATGGTGGACCTGGCTCCCACGCTGGCGGCGCTGCTCGGGGTGGGGCTGCCGGCTTCCGCCGAAGGCCGCCCGCTGGTGGAAATGCTTTCGCTGGGCGCAGGCGATGAAGCTTCGCTTAAGGCGGCGTGGGAAAGCCAGCAGGCAGCCCTGGCCGGGGCGTACCGCAAGGCGATCGGCATGACGCCGCCGGCCTGGGCGGATGAAACCGCCGGGGCAGAGGGCATCGAGCGGGCGCGGGCGGCGCGGCTGGTGCGCGAGCGCGCGCCCAGGGCGCTGGTAGCGCTGCTGCTGGCCCTGGCGCTTGGGCGGCTGGTGTGGGGGGTGAAGGAAGAGCGAACGGCGCGGCTGCTGGCGGCGGGGGCCTTCCTGGCGGTGTTCAACCTGGGGTACCTGCTCGTCTCGGCGCGGACGTACTCGCTCAGCTCGGTGGGCGGGCCGGTGGATGTTTTGACGGCGGGCGGGGGCTGGGCGCTGGGGGCCTTCGCGGCGGCGGCGGGCGTCTTCGCATGGCGAGGGGGCCTCTTCAGGCTGGCGCGCGCTGAACGAACCGCTGCGCTGATGCGCCTGTCGCTCAGCCTGGCCTATGTGCTGCTCCTGCCGGTGCTGGCCGGTTACGCGCTCAACGGCTGGCGGGCCGCCTGGACTCTGCCTGAGCCGACCAGCGCTTTCGTGGCGCTGATCTCAGCGGTGCAGATCATGTTCATCTCGGCGGCGGGGCTGCTGCTGGGGTGGGGCGCGAGATTGATTCGTTAACGGGTTGTTAAGGATGAAACCCCCGAGATTAAGCGATGGTTAATCCGCTATAATTCACACGGCATGAAGCGCCACCTCTTCGTCACCTACCTGCTCCTCCTCCTGCTCCTGGCGGGCTGTACAGTTTCCAGCGCTCAGGGAGCCGCGGAGGGGGCTTCCTCAGAGGCCACGGTCAGCATCCAAAATAAGGGGTCCGATACCATTGTCAACCTGGCGCTGGCCTGGGCAGAGCGTTACCAGGCGCTGCACCCGGAGACGCGCATTTCGGTGACGGGCGGCGGGAGCGGCACGGGCATCACCGGGTTGATCGACGGGACGGTGGACATTGCCAACGCCTCGCGCGCGATGAAGGCCGAGGAGATCGACGCGGCGAAGGCCAATGGAATCGAACCCAAAGAATATGTCATCGCGCGAGACGCCATCGCGGTGATCGTCAACCCCGAAAACCCGGTGAACCGGCTCACGCTCGAACAGATTTCGTTAATCTACCGCGGGGTGATCACCAACTGGATGGAAGTGGGCGGCGATGACCGGCCGATTGTGCTGCTCTCGCGCGAGACGAACTCTGGGACGCATGTGTACTTCCTGGAGTCGGTGGTGCGCCTGGGCAACAAGAGCGATAAAACGATCTTCGCACCCGAGACGCTGCTGCTGCCCTCTTCTGAGGGCATCATCTCGGAGGTGCGCGACAACCCGAATGCGATCGGTTACGATGGGCTGGGCTACGTCACCTCTGAAGTGAAGGTGGTGGCAGTGGCCAGCCGCGCCGGTGAAGCCTACGTGCTGCCCTCGGCGGAGACGGTCAACGACGGGAAATATGCCATCTCGCGCGACCTGTA
Organism: Anaerolinea sp.; assembly: GCA_029975055.1. Lineage (GTDB taxonomy): Bacteria > Chloroflexota > Anaerolineae > Anaerolineales > Anaerolineaceae > Anaerolinea. Next base: position 25,526 of record JARKPU010000005.1, on the reverse strand, counting down.
TATGTACACTCATGCCGATGCGAGCCAGGCAATTCGCGACTATATGGATTGGATTCTTGGCCCCGAAGCGCAGGCCATTGTGACCGACCTGGGGTTTGTGCCGGTCAACCCGTGACCGTATACTGAATCGAGGAATCCAAAAGCTTCTGGCTGGACAGGAAGGCGGGCAGGGAGTGAAAAGGCAAGAACACAGCGTGACTCGGCAGGAGTGGGTGATTAACCTGGTCATCAAGGTATCGGGTTATTCGAGCATCCTGTTCGTCACGCTGATTTTCCTCTTTCTGATGCGCGAAGGCCTGCCCGCGCTGGCGAACGCTCCGCTGAGCAGCATTTTCGGCGCGCGCTGGTACCCGATCGAAGGGTATTTCGGCATCTGGCCGCTGCTGTTCGGCTCGGTGATCGTCACGCTGGGCGCGCTGCTCATCGGCATCCCCTTTGGCGTGGGGACGAGCGTGTTCATCTCGGAGATCGCCCCGCCGTGGCTGAACAACATCATCAAGCCGGTGATCGAAATTCTCGCCGGGCTGCCCTCGGTTGTGCTGGGGTTCCTGGGCATCCAGGTGGCGGCGCCCTTCTTGCGCCGCCTGCTCGACCTGCCCACCGGGCTTTCGGCCTTCACCGGGGCGGTGCTGCTGGCGCTCATCGCCACGCCCACCATCGTCTCGATCACCGAAGACGCGCTCAACACGGTGCCGGTTTCCTACCGGCAGGCGGCCCTGGCATTGGGGGCCACGCGCTGGCAGACGATCTGGGGCGTCACCGTTCCGGCGGCGCGCTCGGGCATCCTCACCGCGGTGATGCTGGGCGTGGGGCGCTCGATCGGCGAGACGATGGCGGTGATGATGGTGACGGGCAACGCGGCGGTGCTTCCGCACGGGCTGGATGCGCTCTTCAAGCCGGTGCGGACGATGACCGCCACGATCGCCTCCGAAATGGGCGAGGTGGCCAACGGCAGCCCGCATTACCAGGTGCTCTTCTTCATCGGGATCGTGCTCTTTGTGCTTTCGCTGGCGGTCAACATTGTGGCTTCGTCGATGAGCCTGCGCGGGCGCACGCGCTCGGAGAGGGTGCTCTCATGAACCGCTCGTTCACCCGCGCCCGATTGCAGGAGATGCTTGGCAACAACCTGCTGCGCCTGATCACCTTCCTGACGGTGCTGCCGGTGGTGGCGATCATTGTCTATATTGTGATCAAAGGCGCGCCGGCGATCACCTGGGAATTCCTGACGCAAATGCCGCGCAGCGGGATGCGCGAGGGGGGCGTCTGGCCGGCCATTGTGGGCACTTTTTACCTGACGCTCGGCACGGCGGTATTTTCGGTGCCGCTGGGGGTGGCGGCAGCGATCTACATCGCCGAATATGCGCCGGATAACGCCTGGACGCGCCTGATCCGCATCACGATCATCAACCTGGCGGGCATCCCTTCGGTGGTCTACGGGCTGTTCGGGCTGGGGTTGTTCGTGCTCTTCCTCAACTTTGGCACGAGCATCCTGGCGGCTTCGATGACGCTTTCGATCATGACCTTGCCGGTGATCATCTCGACCGCCGAAGAGGCCATGCGCAGCGTGCCGCAGAGCTTCCGCACGGTGAGCATCTCGCTGGGGGCCACGCGCTGGCAGACGATCTGGCGCATTGTCCTGCCGCAGGCCCTGCCGGGCATCCTCACCGGGGTGATCCTGGGCCTGGAGCGCGCCGCGGGTGAGACCGCCCCGATTCTCTTCACCGGGGTGACGTTCTTCCTGCCGCGCCTGCCGGCTTCGCTGCTCGATTCGACCATGGCGCTGCCATACCATATCTTCGTCATTTCCACTTCGGTGCCGGGCATGCCGGTGAAGATCCAATATGGCACGGTGCTGGTGCTGCTGGTGTTCGTGCTGGGGATGAACTTAATCGCCACGTTCATCCGCCAGCGGGCGCGCGCACGCCGGATGTGGTGACGCATGGATAAGATTGTCTTCGACCATTTCAACATCCGCTACGAAGACGGCGTGGAAAGCCTGCGCGACATCAACTTTTCGATCCGGGCGAACGCCATCACGGTGCTGTTTGGGCCGGCGGGAGGGGGCAAATCTACCCTGCTCAGGGCGATCAACCGCCTGAACGACCTGGCCGACGTGGCCGAAACCTCGGGGCGGATTCTGTTCAACGGCGTGGATATTCTCGACCCGAAGACCGACGTGGTGGAGCTGCGCCGCAAGATCGGCATCGTCTTTTCGCGGCCGGTGCCGCTGCCGATGACCGTTTATCAGAATGTGAGCTACCCGCTTGAGTTGATGGGCGAGCGGCGCAAGAGCCGCCTGGATGAGGCCGTGGAGCGCGCGCTCAAGCAGGCGGTGCTGTGGGATGAGGTGTATGACCGCCTGCACGACCCGGCCATCGCCATCTCCGGCGGGCAGCAGCAGCGCCTGTGCCTGGCGCGGGCGCTCGCGCTGGAGCCGGAGGTGATCATGCTCGATGAGCCCACCTCGGCGCTCGACCCCGTCTCGACGGCGCGCATCGAAGGGTTGATGCAGGAGCTGAAGGAGCAGTACACCATTGTTTGGGTGCCGCACAACGTCCAGCAGGCCGCGCGCATGGCCGACTTCGCGGCTTTCTTTTTGCAGGGCGAGCTGGTGGAGACGGGTGAGGGGAAGACGCTTTTCATCAACCCGAAAGACCGGCGCACATCCGATTACGTCACCGGGCGGTTCGGGTAGCGGAGCGGTCTGCGCCCGGGGCAAAGCTCTTGTCAAGCGCGGGGGGTTCTGCTATAATCCAGGCACCTGGGGCGCGTGGCTCAGCTGGTTAGAGCGCGTGTATCACACACACGAGGTCGGGGGTTCGAGTCCCTCCGCGCCCACCAGATAAGAAGCTTTCAGCGAAATGCTGAGGGCTTTTTTGTTATTTTGAGAGGTCGGGGGTCCCCGGAAGGGGATGAACTTCGAGTCCCTCCGCGCCCACAGTGAAGAAGCTGTCCGCTTTTTTTGTAGGTTGCAGTCGCTTTGGGCCGCACCATCTTTGTACCCACGAAACGGTGCGGTCATAAAAATCGACCGCACCCTACGGGGAATTGTAGGGTGCGGCCATACAATCGACCGCATCTACACGATTTGCCCGCTTCTACTCGAAATTGCTCCAGCGCAAAGATGCCAATGCGTGGGTGGATTAAACTGACAATAGTTATCCGAATTATTCCGGGGCATGGCGGGCCGGGCAATCGCTGCCGGCGCGCCGCACCGCCTGGAGTTTCAACCAACCACAGGAGCGTATGAAATGAAAGCAACCGAAATTCTAAGCTCGGAACACCGCGTGATCGAGCGCGTGATCGCGGCGCTGGAACAGGCATCCGGCCGCCTGGAAGCCGGCGAGGACGTGCGCCCGGGATTCTTCCTCGATTCGGCGGGCTTCGTGCGAGGTTTCGCGGATGGCTGCCATCATCTGAAAGAGGAGCAGGTGCTCTTCAGGACGATGGTCGATAACGGCATGTCCACCGAGCAAGGCCCGGTGGCGGCGATGCTCTACGAGCACGAGCAAGGCCGCGGGTATATCCGCCGCCTGCGCGAGGCAGCCGCCCGCCTGCAGGATGGCGACCGTTCCGCCGCGCCCGAGGTGGTGAGCAACGCGCGCGGTTATGCCTCGCTGCTGCGCCAGCACATCCTCAAAGAAGATCATGTGCTCTTCCCGATGGCCGAGCAAGTCATCCCCGCCGCCGAGCATGAAGCCGTCTTCGAGGGCTTTGAGCGCGTGGAGCACGAAGAGACCGGCGAAGGCGTGCACGAGAAGTACCTGGCCCTGGCCGAGGCGCTGGAGAAGGAAGCAGCGTTCAAGGACGAGCCGGCCCTCCCGGGCCGGGAAAGGTAATCTTTCGCCCCTCTTCATCTCTCAAAGGCTGTCTGATTCGTTCTGTAAATGAAGCCGAACCCCTGCAAACAGGGGTTCATCTTCATTTACAGCCTGGCCTGGGCTGTTTTGAGCTTTCGGTCCCTTGCATTGCGGCGCGCGGAAGTATAATTCGATTGGGAGATTCGCATGTCCAACCCGCAGCCCAAACCTCACAGTCCACCCAAGACCGATTTTCTGGAAGACGCCAGCAGCATTCTCGATGGGACGAGCAAGAAGAGCGGCCTGGCGCGCCTGCTGCCCTTCTTGGGGCCGGCCTTCATCGCCTCGGTAGCCTATGTGGACCCGGGCAACTTTGCCACCAACATCGCGGGGGGCGCGCAGTTTGGCTATACCCTGCTGTGGGTGATCGTGGCGAGCAACCTGATGGCGATGCTGATCCAATCGCTCTCGGCCAAGCTGGGCATCGCCACCGGTTATAACCTTGCCGAGCAGTGCCGCAATCACTTCCCGCGCCCGATGGTGTGGGTGATGTGGGCGCTGATGGAGCTGGTGGCGATGGCTACCGACCTGGCCGAGTTCCTGGGGGCCGCGCTCGGGTTGAATCTGCTCTTCGGCATCCCGCTGTGGGTGGCGGGCATCCTCACCGGCATCATCACCTTCTTGATCCTGGGGTTGGAGCGCTACGGCTTCCGCCCGCTGGAGGCCGTCATCACCGGCTTCGTGGCAATCGTGGCCATCTCGTATGTGGTCGAGACGGTTCTCGACCGGCCCGATTGGTCGAGCGTGGCCTACCACGCGGTGGTGCCGCAGTTCAACGGGCCCGAGAGCATCCTGCTGGCGGCGGGCATCCTGGGGGCCACGGTGATGCCGCACGCCATCTTCCTGCATTCGGCGCTCACCCAGGGGCGCATCGTGGTGCGCGAACCGCACCTGTTGAAGCGCCTGTTCCGCTTCGAGCAGATTGACGTGGTGATTGCCATGGGGGTGGCCAGCCTGGTGAACGGGGCCATGCTGGTGATGTCGGCCTCCACCTTCCACGCCCAGGGGTTCAAAACGGTCGGCACCATCCAGGAAGCCTACCTCACGCTCAAACCGCTCTTGGGCAACGCGGCCGGAGCGGTGTTCGCCATCTCGCTGCTGGCTTCGGGGCTCAGCTCGGCCTCGGTGGGCACGATGGCCGGGCAGGTGATCATGCAGGGGTTCCTGCACGCCGAGATTCCCATCTGGGTGCGCCGCCTGGTGACGATGGTCCCATCGTTGATCGTCATCGCCGTGGGCCTCGACCCGACGCGCACGCTGGTGATCAGCCAGGTGGTGTTGAGCTTTGGGCTGCCGTTTGCCATCATTCCGCTGGTGATGTTCACCAGCCGTAAAGAATTGATGGGCGTGCTGGTCAACCGCAAGCTGACGAGCGTGCTGGCCGGGCTGGTGGCGGCGATCATTGTGGCGTTGAATTTTTACCTCCTCTACCTGACCTTCTTCGGAGGTTAGCGCAATGTTCAAACATTTGCTCATCCCGCTCGATGGGTCGCGCCTGGCAGAAGAAGCCCTGCGCCCGGCGGTTCTGCTGGCCGGGCGGCTGGGGGCCAGCGTGATGCTGATCCACGTGATCGAGAAGAACGCTCCGCATGAGATCCATGGCGAGCGGCACCTGACCAACGAAGAAGATGCCTGCCGCTACCTCGACGAGGTGGCGCAGCGGGCTTTTGGCGGGCGCGTGGAGGTGGAAACGCACGTGCACAGCGAAGAGGTGCGCCACCTGGCGCGCAGCATCACCGACCACGCCGCCGAGTTCGAGCCGGATTTGATCGTCATGTGCGCGCACGGCCACGGCGGCCTGCGCAACTTGATGGTGGGCAGCATTGCCCAGCAGGTGATCGGCATGGGTAAAACGCCCGTGCTGCTGCTCCAGCCGGAGGAGGCAAGCGGGACTGAAGAGTTCGCGCTGCGCAAAGTGATGGTGGGGTTAGACGGAGTCCCCGAACATGAGCGCTGCCTGGCGCTGGCGGGCGAGCTGGCCGAGCGGATGAGTGCAGCGCTGCACCTTGTCAACGTGGTGCAGACGGTGGATACGCTGCGCGGCGAGCGGGCTGCGGCGGGTAAACTGCTCCCGGCCACGGCCATGGCGATGCTGGATATGACCGCCGCCTCGGCGCAGGAGTACCTCGATGGGCAGGCCGGCCCGTGGCGTGAGCGCGGGCTTGCGGTGACGACGCGCGTGCGCCGCGGCGACGTTCCGCGCGAACTGGCGCTGGAGGCGGAGGAATCGGGCAGCGATGTGATCGTGCTGGGCACGCACGGGCGGGCCGGGATGGGGGCGTTCTGGTCGGGCAGCGCGGCAGCCCGGGTGATCGGCCAGACTCACCGGCCCATCTTGCTGGCCCCGGTGCTCCCGGTGGGGCGCTGACCTTTCAGAAAACCCCAATCGGAGGAGCGGTGAGCCAGCGCACTTTGGCTCACCGCTTTTTCTTGTTTAAGCGGTTGGGAGGCTGCCGGGCCCGCCCTGGGAGGGTGGGGCGGCCAGCTTCCACATTCTGCTTTCGATGATCAAGGCAGCCGCCAGGCAAACCAGCAGCCCCGTCGAAAGCGGCGAGGTGGGGATGAACGCCGAGGCGGTGTTGAACCCGGCATGCAGCAGGATGCACACCAGCACGCTGCCCCTGGTTTTGTTGTAGAACCAGGTGAGCAGGACGGCCGCCAGCATGGTGGTGAGCATGCGGGTGGCCAGCTCTGCCGGGAGCTCGGCGGCCCCGCCGGAAGGGTAAAAGCCGTTCAGGTGCATCGGGAAGTGCCAGATTCCCCACACACCGCCCAGAATGAGCGTGGAGAGCAGCGGGTTGATGCGGCGCTGGAGCATGGGCAGCATGAAGCCGCGCCAGCCGCCTTCTTCATTGAGCGGCCCGCCGAAGAGCAAGATGTAGATAAAGGAAGCCCCCGCCCGCAGCAGGAAAGCGGGCACGTCCTGGCCGGTGAGGTTCAGGCGGTAAGATTGGCCGGAGAGAGCATCCAGCCCAAGCCCGGCGAGCAGGATGAGCGGGTAGGCCAGCGCGGCGGCAAGGTACCAGGCCGGGCGCGGGCGCTCGCCCGGCGGCGAGAGGAACAGGCGCTTCCAGGAGGGTGGCCCCGAAAGCCCCGCGGCCAGCACCAGCCCCGCCGCGCAAAACAACAGGATGCGCACCAGCCAGCCCGAAAGCCCTGCCTCGACGGGCAGGCTGGAGGCATAGGGCAGGCAGATGAAGTAGAGCGCGCCGGCGGCCGCCGTGGCGAGGGCAAAAGCCTCCAGCGGCCTGGGCCGGGGCGGCAGCGCTTCGGCCAGGTGCAGCACACGGGTGAGGATCAGCGCAGCCAGCGCAGGGCCAAACGCGCCGAGGGTGTTGAGGTGGCGGAAGGTGACCGGCTCGGTCACGCCCAGGGCGAACGGCACCAGCCAGAGCAGCCACGAAAAGGCGAACGTGAGCAGCACGAAGGCCAGCACCGGCCAGCGGCCGATCCAGCGGGCAAACCTGGCGGCTAAGGCAGAGGCGGGCGATGCTGCGGGTGGGTTCATGCGGGCTCCTTACCCGGGTTGCGGGGTTTGCGTCAGGTCGCGCAGCCAGCGCCGCGAGCGCACCCGCCAGAGGGCGATGAACATTTTGACAAATTCCTCGCTCATCACCATCAAGACGACCCAATAGACGTTCAGGTGGAAAACAAAGGCTCCCAGCAGCGCGCTGGGAACGCCGATCATCCAAACGGTCCCGGCATCCAGCAGGAAGCCAAAGCGCGTGTCGCCGCCTGCGCGGATCACCCCGATGATGGCGATCATGTTCGTGGCGCGGATCCACATGCAGCAGCCCATCACGAGCATGATGTTGCGCGCGTAAAGGGCGGCCTCCGGCGAGATTTTATAGAAGTTGGTGATGAAGGTCGAGACGAGGATGATCAGCAGGCCCACCAGCACGCCGAAGGCCGTGGCGATGCGGATGGAGCGGTCGCCGTAGCGGATGGCGGTGGGATGGTCGCCGGCGCCGATTTTGTTGCCGACCATAATCGCGCAGGCGTCCATCAGGCCGATGAAGATGACGAACGCCATGCCCTCGATGGTGCTGGCGATGTTATAAGCCGCGATGGAATCGGTGCCGATGCGCGCGTAGATGGCGTTGTAGGTGCTGATGCCCAGCGACCAGAGCGTCTCGTTAGCCACCACCGGCAGCGAAACGACCAGGAAGGCTTTGAGGAACTTGAGGTTGAAGCTGAACATCGCTCGGATGGGCGCGGCGGCAGGCAGCCGGCGCCAATAGGTGATGCCCAGCACCACGGCGCATTCGATGGCGCGGGCGATGAGCGTGGCGATGCCCGCGCCGACAATGCCGATGCGCGGCAGGCCGAAGTTGCCGAAGATCAACCCGAAGCTGAAAAACGACTTGAGCGCGATGGCGACCATGCCGACGGTGGTGGGCAGGCGCACGTGCCCCGTGCTGCGATGCACCATGGCGTAGCTGTTCGTCACCGCCGAGAAGAGGAAGGAGAGGCCGAGGATGCGCAGGTAGCTGCTGCCGGCCGAGATGACCTGCTCATCGGCCGAGAAGATGCGCAGCGCTGCCTGAGGGAAGCCGACCGCCAGAATGGTGAAGCCCAGGCTGCTGGCCAGGCCCATCATCAGGGCGATGCCGAGCGTGCGGTGGATGTTGGGCAGGTCGCGCTTGCCCCAGTATTGGGCCGAGAAGACCCCCGCTCCGCTGCCGATGCCAAAGAGCAGGAAGAACATGAGGAACATCACCTGGTTGGCAAGCCCAACCGAGGCGACCGAGACCTCGCCAAGCTGCCCGAGCATGAGCACATCCACCACGTTGAGGCTGGCCGAAATGGCCTGCTGGAGGATGATCGGCACGGCGATGGCGGAGAGGCCGCGCATGTAGTCGCGGTCAGAGAGGAAGGGCAAGAGGCGCTGAAGCATGGATGTTGAGGCGCGGTCGTGGATTGAAAGTACATTAAACCACAGATTGATGAGAAGTATGGGAAATGAGGAAAATTCGCCGCAAAGGGCGCGAAGCGTACAAGTAGCTGATAGCTGACGGCTGACGGCTGACAGCGGAAAGCGGATCGCGGAAAGCTGATAGCGGACAGCTGAAAGCGGATCGCGGAAAGCGGATCGCGTCCGGCAGATAGCTGCCTTATAATATTCCCAGGATGGAACCTGCTCCGCGCGGAAAGCTGAAGATCTTCCTGGGGTATGCCGACGGCGTCGGCAAGACCTATGCCATGCTGCAGGCCGGGCTCGACCGCAAGGCCGAAGGCTTGGACGTGGTTGCCGCCTGGGTGGAGACCTACCGGCAATCGGCCACCGACGCGCTGGTGAGCGGGCTGGAACGCATCGCCGGGCGGGCAACCGTGGAGGGCGGCCCGCAGGAGATGGACATTGATGCGGTGCTGCGCCGCAGGCCGCAACTGGCGCTGGTGGACGACCTGGCGCATCAAAACGTGCCGGGCTCCCGCCATACCCACCGCTACCAGGATGTGCTCGAGCTGCTCCAGGCAGGCATCGGGGTCTATACCACCCTGAACGTGCAGAGCCTGGAAAGCCTGAACGATATCGTCCAGCAGATCACCGGGCTGCGGGTGGTGGAGACGGTGCCCGACGGGCTGGTGGACGAGGCCGATGAGCTGGAGATGGTGGACCTGCCGCCCGAAGAGCTGCTCCAGCGCCTGCAGGACGGCAAAACGCCCGCGGTGGGCGCTTCCACGCGCATCGGCGAGCTGGCAGCCCTGCGCCAGATGGCCTTGCGCGAGACGGCCGAGCGCGTTGACCTCGACATGCGCGATTACATGGCCGACCAGGCCATCCAGGGGCCGTGGCCCGCGGCCGAGCGGGTGATGGTCTGCCTGGGCACGCACCCCATCGGCGACCGGCTGATCCGCGCGGGGCGGCGGATGGCCGAGGCCATCCACGCAGAGTGGTTTGTGGTCTTCGTGGAGACCCCGCGCCATTTGCAGATCGAAGCCGCAGAGCGCGCACGCGTGCTGCATAACCTGCGCGTGGCCGAAGAGATGGGCGCGCGCCCGGTGATGCTGACGGGGGAATCGGTGGTGGAAGCGCTGCTCGATTTCGCCCGCACGCAGAACGTGACCCGCATTGTCATCGGCAAACCGCGCCGCTCGCGCTGGCTGGAACTGATGCACGGCTCGCGGGTGGACCGGCTGCTGGACCGCTGCGGCAACATGGATGTGTATGTGATCAGCGACGAAGACCGCCGCGCCCAGCCGGGCCTGGCGGCGCCGTTTCTGCGGGGGCTGCGCGCCCCGCTGCGCAGCTACCTGCTGGCGGCCGGGCTGATCGGGCTTATCACGCTGCTCGGGTTGTGGCTGCAGCGCTGGTTTGTGCCATCCAACCTGGTCATGTTTTACCTGGCCGGGGTGATGCTGGCGGCCGCACTGCTGGGGCGGGGGCCGAGCATCCTGGCGGCGCTGCTTTCTACGGGGGTGTTTGCCTGGCTGTTTGACGAGCCGACGCTCCTCCTGGTGCCTGAGGGGGCACGGCACCTGGTGACTCTGGGCGGGCTGCTGGCGACCGGGCTGGTGGTGGGCACGCTTACCGGCTGGCTGCGGGCGCAGGTGCGGGCCGCGCGGCGGCGTGAGATCCAATCGGCGTCGCTGAACGCGCTCAGCCGTGACCTGACCGTGGCCCTGACCCTGGATGAAATGCTGGGCGCCGTCACCCGGCATGTGGGCCAGACTTTTAACTGCTCGGCGGCGGTGCTGCTGCCGGAAGTGGGCCGCCTGGCCGTCAGGGCCGCCTCGCCGGAGATGACCTTGAGCCCCACCGACCTGGCGGCCGCCGAATGGGCGTTCGCGAACCGCCAGCCGGCCGGGGCGGGCACCGATACGCTGCCCGGGGCGCAGGCGCGCTGCCTGCCCCTCGAAACGCGAACCGGCGCGGTGGGCGTGCTGGCCGTGGCCCCCCATGAGCCGGACCAGTTCCTCGCGCCCGACCAGCGTGAATTGCTGGAGGGTTTCGACAGCCTGGCCGCGCTGGCGATCGAGCGCGCCCGCCTCAACGAACAGGCACAGCAGGCGGCCATCCTGCAGACGACCGAGAAGCTGCAGGCCGCGCTGCTCAATTCGATCTCGCACGACCTGCGCACACCGCTTTCCACCGTCAGCGGGGCCATTTCGAGCCTGCTGGAAGCCGAACAGGCCGGAGAAAAACTCGAGCCTGCCGCCCGCCTCGACCTGCTCGAAAACGCAGACGAGGAGGCCGACCGGCTCAACCGGCTGGTGGGCAACCTGCTGGATATGACCCGCCTCGAGGCCGGGGCCATGCGCGTGCGCAAGCGCCTGAGCGACGTGCAGGATTTGATCGGTTCGGCGCTCGTGCAGGCCGGCAGGCAACTGGCCGGGCGGCCGCTCGTCACCCGCATCCCTGCCGATTTGCCCCCCGTGGCGGTGGATTTCGTCTTGATCGTGCAGGTGCTCTTCAACCTGCTCGATAATGCCGCCAAGTACTCGCCCGCGGGCAGCGAGATCGAAGTGACCGCCGCCGTGGTGGGCCGTGAATTGCGCATCACGGTGGGCGACCGGGGGCTGGGCATCCCGCCGGACGACCTGGAGCGGATTTTTGGCAAGTTCTACCGCGTGCAGCGCCCCGACGGTGTGGGAGGCACGGGGCTGGGGCTTTCGATCTGCCGCGGGATCATCGAAGTGCACGGCGGGCGCATTTGGGCCGAAAACCGCTCGGGGGGCGGGGCAAATGTGTCTTTCACGCTGCCGCTTCAGGCAGAGGAAGCGGCTTAGGAGGAGCGTCATGGAAGAAACGGGGTTGCGCATCCTGGTGGTGGATGACGAGCGCGCCATCCGGCGTTATTTGCACACGTCGTTGACGGCGCGCGGTTATACGGTGCTGGAAGCGGCCTCGGGTGAGGAGGCGCTGCGCGAGGCCGTGCGCGAGCGGCTCGACCTGGTGATCCTCGACCTGGGCCTGCCCGACCTGGACGGCGTGGAGGTGGTGCGCCGCCTGCGCGAGTGGAGCAAGCTGCCTATCCTGATCCTCTCGGTGCGCGACCGCGAAGACGACAAGGTGGCAGCGCTGGATGCCGGGGCCGACGATTACCTCACCAAGCCGTTTGGGATGGGCGAGCTGCTGGCGCGCATCCGCGTGGCGATGCGCCACAGCGTGCACGCCAGCGATGAACCGGTCTATGAGGTGGATGACCTGCGCGTTGACCTGGCGCGCCGCGAGGTGGCCTTGAAAGGCGAGCGTGTGGCGCTGACCCCGACCGAGTATGACCTGCTGCGCGCCCTGGTGCAGAACGCCGGCAAAGTGATGACGCATAAACAGCTCCTCCGGCAGGTGTGGGGCGCGGCGTATGAGGAAGAGGCGCACCTGCTGCGGGTGAATATCAGCAATCTGCGCCGCAAGATCGAACCCAACCCCGACCAGCCGCAGTACGTTCTCACCGAGCCGGGGGTGGGGTACCGGCTGCAGTATAAGTGATTGGGTGCCCACCCGCAAATGAAGCGATTTCCAGGGATTCGCAGGCTCGTTCATTATGATTATTCGCAACCGGGTGCTTATTTCATTCCGATTTGCATGAACGGGCGCAAGCCGGTCTTTGGGGAGGTAATTGATGGAGAGGCGCATCTCACCCCGGCGGGGGAGACGATTCAAGGGGAATGGATGGGCCTGGTGGAGCGTTACTTCGGTATGGGAATCGGATGAAGAGTATCCATTCAAGTGAGGGCAGCATGATCAAAGTCGGTTTCATTGGATTGGGCATCATGGGCAAGTCGATGGCCCGCAACATTCTCAAGGCAGGCTTCCCGCTGGTGGTGCACAACCGCAGCCGCGCGGCGGTGGCCGAACTGGCGGCGGAAGGGGCCGTGGCAGCCTTTTCGCCCGCCGAGGTGGCCGCGCAGGTAGACCTGGTCTGCACCAACCTGCCCGATTCGCCGGACGTGGAGCGCGTGGCGCTGGGCAAGGACGGGGTCATCGAGGGCGCGCACGCGGGGCTGGTCTTCGTGGATCACTCGACGATCAAGCCCGCCACGGCGCGGCTGGTGGCCGAACGCCTGGCCGAGAAGGGCGTGCTGGCGCTGGACGCGCCGGTGAGCGGCGGGGATATCGGCGCGCGCGACGGCACGCTGACGATCATGGTGGGCGGGCCTCAAGAAGCGCTGGAGATCGCCCGCCCGGTCTTTCAGGCCGTCGGCAAGACGGTGACGCACATCGGCGGGCCGGGGGCCGGGCAGATCGCCAAAGCGGCCAACCAGATCATGGTGGCGGCGCAGATGGCGGCGATGGGCGAATTATTGATCTTCGCGCAGAAAGCCGGAGCCGACCCGGCCAGGGTGGTGGAGGCCATCAAGCGCGGCGCGGCGCAGTGCTGGACGCTGGACGTGAAGCCGCAGCGCCTGTTCGCGGGCAACCGCCAGCCGGGCTTCAAGGCGCGCATGCAGGCCAAGGACCTGAATATCATCCTCGAAACCGCGCGTGAATTTGCCATCCCCCTGCCGGTCACGGCGGTGAACAGCCAGCTCTTTAACGCCATGGTCGCCCAGGGATTGGGCGACCTGGATAACTCTGCCGTGATCGAGATCATCGAGCAGCTGGCGCAGGTGAAGTTGCAGGAAGGCTGACCCGCTCGAAGGCGGTTGGCTCGTTAAAAAAAGCGCCGGCCTGTTGATCGGACGAGGCCGGCGCTGTTTTTTGCCGTTCGTTCTTTCTAGCCGAAATTCAAGTTCACGCCAGGGCCGGAGGCCTTCCCCTCGGCGTGGGGCATATACTTGCGGATCGCCCCCGCCAGCTTGGACATCGGCATGGTCTGCAGCCAGATGCGCCCAGGCCCGGTGAGGCTGACCAGGAAAAGCCCTTCGCCGCCGAAGATCAGGTTGCGGATGCCCTTGACCATGGTGATGTCGTAGGTCACGCTGGGTTCGAACATCGCCAGGTGGCCGGTATCCACCAGCATGCGCTGGCCCGCCTGGAGGGTGTATTCGACGATCTCGCCGTCGAACGAGGCGAAGAACGTGCCGGGGCCTTCGAATTTTTGCAGGATGAACCCCTCGCCGCCGAACAGGCCCGCACCCAGGCGCTTCTGGAAGGCGATGGAGAGGTTGACGCTCTTTTCGGCCACCAGCAAAGTATCTTTTTGGGCGATCATCGCCTGCCCCTGCGCCAGGTTCACCGGGATGATCTTGCCGGGGAAGTCGCTCGAAAAGGTGGCGACGGCCCCATCTATGCTGGAAGTGTAGTTGACGACGAAGAGCGATTCGCCGGTGACCACGCGCCCGAGCGCGCCCAGCAGCCCGCCGGAGCCGAGGTTGGTGTCCATCTTGATGCCGTCGCTCATCCACGAGAGCGAGCCGACCTCCGAATAGAAGGCCTGCCCGGTGCGCAGGCGCAGGGTGATAGCCTGCATGATCGTCCCGATGATTTGAAAATCGGCGCCGCCGACGGTGCGCCCGCTGAGGGTGACGACCGGGTCGGGCAGGTCGAGGCGCTGACCGGCAGAGTTGGTGAAATCGCTCATGAGAAGACTCCTTTCGTGGGTCTCAGGTAACTCAAAAGTGAAGGATACGATTAACCACCCTCTATACGCTTTTGCTGGCCTGGAAGTTGCGCGCGCGATTCGACCCAGAACTGCACGCCCAGCAGCGCCAGGAGCAGCGTGCGCAGCAAGATGGTGAGCGGCAGGGATTGAAAGTAGCCGCGCGAGAGCATCACCGGCCATTCCAGCAGGTTCACCAGCAGCAGGGCGCCCGCCAGCAGCAGCGCCAGGCGTTCCGGCAGGGCCAGCAGGATGAGCGGGACGAGGTAGAGCACCCATTGCGGGCTCCAGCCGGGCGACCAGAGCAAGAAGATGACCCAGGTGAGCCCGGCGAAGGCCAGCGCCTCGCGCGGGGCGGTGGGCCGGAAACGCAGCCAGAGCAGCAACCCCAGCGCGCCGAAGACTGGCAGGCCGGCCCAGGCGGGGATGCGCGCCGGGTTCCCCATGGGTGCAAGGGCTTTGGCCGGGTCGAGACGCTCGACCTCGGGGCCAAAGTTGCCGGTGGCGAAGTTGCCGTCCAGCAAGGCCCAGGGCGTTTCCCACGAGCCCTTGGCCGCCTGCGACTGGAGCGAGGCCAGCGTGTATTGCGGCGAAGCAGCCAGCAAACCGCCATAGACCGCGATCGCCAGGCCAAGCCCCACCCCGCTCACCCAGGCGGCGCGGCGGGCAGGCAGCCAGCGCCACAGCGCAGGCAGGAGGAGGGCCGGGAAGAGCTTGGTGAGGATGCCCAGCCCCAGCGCGGCGCCCGCCAGGGCGGGCGGGCGGCGCGAGAAGGAAAGCTCGAGCGCGAGGAGGGTGAAAAACACCGCCAGGCTGTCGAAGTACCACCAGGTGTAGGCCAGCCCGCCGAGGATGGCGGCGTAGATCAGCGCGCGCCAGGCGGGGGCGGGTGTTTGCGCTTCAAGGCGGGCGGCCAGGCGCGAGAAGAGCAGCAGGCTGCCAAGGTCGGCGGCGAAGAGCAGCAGGATGAGCAGGTAGCTGTAGATGTGCTCCTGCCCGCCGGAAACGGCCAGGAGAAGCTCCGAGAGGAAGGGGAAGAGCGGCGGGAACTCGGCCCAATAGTGCAGGTAGGGCAGCCCGGGCAGGGCGGCGAGGTTGTAAAAGTGATTGAAATCGCCGTAACCGCGCAGGCCGTCATAGGGCAGGGCGAGCAGGATGCTCACCCGCACGAGCAGGAACACCACGACGGGGATGGAAAAGCTGCGCCGCATCGCATCACCTCGGGCACGTGGGAATGAATAGAAGCGGGTGGCAGGAGTCTTGCACGGAACCAACCAGCACGCTCATGCGTTCATTATATTGGATAATCTCATGTACAATCGTCTCATTGCGTTATGAAACCGCTGAAGCCGACACCGTTGAAGAATATTTTATGGGTATTGCTGCCGGTCACCTTCGTGGTGGGCGCGGCCGGGGCAGCCGGAATGCTGCTGGGGTATATCCAGGTGGATTTCACGTCTGCGCCGCCTGCGCAGGCGGCCCCGCATGAGCCTGTGACGGTTGCAGAGCGCGGCGGCCCGCCCGCGACGCCGACACGCACGCCCTTCCGCCCGGCGGCCTACACCTCCACGCCGACGGCAACCCCCACCGCCACGCCCACACCGCTGCCCACCGCCACATTCACCCCCGAGCCGACGAACACCCAGCCGCCCCCGCCGCCTCCGCCTCCGGCCCAGCCGGAGATCCCCGAAGAGGCCTCGGTGAGCGGTGTGGTGGGGCACGTGCAGAGCCTGGGCCTGAGCTGCGAATCGCGCTCGGCGGTGGATTGGGCGCAGTTCTTCGGCTGGAACATCGGCGAGCTGGAATTCCTGGGGGGCCTGCCGCGCAGCGATAACCCCGAGGTGGGGTTTGTGGGCAACCCGGCGGGGGCCTGGGGGCAGATTCCGCCCAACCCCTACGGGGTGCACGCTGCGCCGGTGGCGGCGCTGCTGCGCGCCTATGGCGTTCCGGCGGAAGACCGGCGCGGGATGAGCTGGGACGACCTGCGCAAAGAGATCGCCTCCGGCGAGCCGGTGGTGGTGTGGGTGTATGGGGGCGTGTGGGCCGGCGGGCGCGCGGTGGATTACACCGCCTCCGACGGCCAGACCGTGCGCGTGGCCCCCTTTGAGCACACCGTCATCGTCAACGGCTACACCGCCTCGACGGTTGCCATCGTGGATAACAACCTGTACTACAACGTTTCGCTTGACCGCTTCTTGAGTTCGTGGTCGGTGCTGGGGAACCAGGCGGTGATCCGCCCGTAGGGAGGGGCCCTCCGGCGGGCGGCAGGTTCACAACAGAGGCCGGTTGCGGCAGACATCGCCGCAACCGGCCGCTTTACTCTGCGAGCGGATAGGCCGAAAGCGCGGATTGCCTACGCCACGGGGGCGGGTTCGGTCATTTTGATCAACTCCAGCTCGATGGACAGGTCGATCTCCTCGCTGACCAGCACGCCGCCTGTCTCGAGGGCCACGTTCCAGACCAGCCCCCAATCCTTGCGGTTGATGCGCGCGGAGGCGTCAAAACCGGCGATCGTCTTGCCCCAGGGGTTCTTGTTGAAGCCGTTGAATTCCACGTTGAGCGCCACTTCGCGGGTCACATCGCGGATGGTCAGGTCGCCGATCAACCGGGCGGAGTTCTCGCCCGTGCGCTCGACGCGCTTGCTCTTGAAGGTCATGACAGGGTAAACCTCGGCGTTGAAAAAATCGGCCGAGCGCAGGTGTGCGTCGCGCTGGGCATCGCGGGTGTTGATGCTGGCGGTCTCGATGGCGATCTCCACGCTGGTGTTCTCGGGGTGCGCTTCATCGAGCAAAACGGTGCCGTGGAACTTCTCGAAAAGGCCGCGCACCTTGCTGACCATCATGTGGCGGGCGGTGAACAGGATGTGCGTGTGGGCGGGGTCAATCTGCCAGGACATAAATCTACCTCCTAATGCGGTTCTTCGGACGATGAAAGGGTACGGTTAACGGCTGGATCTGCTTGTTTGCCAAGGCCGAGCTTTTTGCAAAGCCTGCCGAGCAGTTCTTGCTCCGCAGGCTCGAGGACGGCCAATTCTTCGGCGATGATGGCGGCCTGGAGCGGGAAGATGCGCGCGATCAGCTCTTCGCCTTTGGGGGTGAGCGAAAGGTTCACCATGCGGCGGTCTTGCGCGTCGCGCTCGCGGCGCACGAGGCCGTGCCGCTCGAGGTTATCGAGCACCAGGGTGATGTTGCCGGTGGATTTGAGCAGCTTGGAGCTGATCGCCCCCTGGCAAAGCGGACCGAGGTGATAGAGCGTCTCGAGCACGCCGAACTGGGTCATCGTCAAATCGCCCAGCACATTGTGGTGCGCCAGGCGGTTTTCCAGCGCGCTGGCGGCGCGGGTGAATTTGATGAAAGTGTCCAGCGCCAGAACGGTCTTCGGGTCGCCTTTGAAATGGGTTGGCATCAAGAATCTCCATATCAAATCATTTGATATCGAAATAATATCGCGCTCCCGCCGTTTTGTCAAGGGGGAATTTTGATGTAGAATCACCTGAACAATCTTCACGAAAGGACCTCCCCTCCATTCCATGATCCAACAATCGATCACCTCCGCTGCCGGAGCGCAGTGGGCCTTTCGCCGGCGCGGCGAGCAAGCCTGGATGCACGCCAGCGTCCCCGGCGGGGCGCATACCGACCTGCTGGCGCTTGAGCGCATCCCAGACCCGTTTGTTGGCGATAATGAAATCGCCGTGCAGTGGGTGGCCCAGGCCGATTGGGAGTACCGCGGCATTTTCGAGCCTTCGGCCCAGGCGCTCGCGGCGGCGCACCTCTTCCTGGTGGCAGACGGGCTGGATACACTGGCCGAGGTGCGCCTCAACGGCACGCTGCTTGGCAAGGCCGAGAACATGTTCCGCACCTACCGTTGGGACGTGGCCGGCCTGCTGAAGGCGGGCCGGAACGAGCTGCTCGTCACCTTCGCCTCGGCGGTGAATTACTGCGCGGCGCGCAACGCCGAGAAGCCCCTCACGCCCAAGAGCGGCATGTCACTGGAGGGCGGGGTGTTCGTGCGCAAAGCGCCCTGCCACTTTGGCTGGGATTGGGGCCCCATGCTCCCGCCAGTCGGCATCTGGCGCGACCTGCGCCTGGAAGGTTACGCCCACGCCCGGCTGGAGGATGTGCACGTGCGCCAGCAGCACGGCAAGAACGGCGTGACGCTTTCGGCCTCGGTGCAGGCCGAAAGCTGGGATGCTGCGCCGCTTTCGGTCAGGATGGTTGTGACGAGCCCGAACGGGAAGAAGCGCTTCGAGGCTTCGGCACCGCTGGCGGGCGGGAAGGCCGCTGTGAGCGTGGCGGTGAAGAAGCCCGAGCTGTGGTGGCCGAACGGCTACGGCGCGCAGCCGCTCTACAAGGTGGAAGTCACCCTCGAAGCCGGCGGCGAGGCGCAGGATGTGAAAACCTTCCAGGTGGGCCTGCGCACGGTGGAGGTGCGCCAGGGGCCGGACGAGTGGGGGCAGTCCTTCACCTTCGTGGTCAACGGCGTGCCGGTCTTCATGAAAGGCTCCGACTGGATCCCCGCCGACTCCTTCCCCACGCGCATGACGCAGGAGCGCTACGAGCATCTCATCCGCTCGGCGGCCGAGGCGCACCAGAACATGCTGCGCATTTGGGGCGGCGGGTTCTATGAGGACGAGCGCTTCTACGACCTGTGCGACCGCTACGGCATCCTGCTCTGGCATGATTTCATGTTCGCCTGTTACATTTACCCGCACGACGAAGACGCGTTCATCGAAAACATTCGCCATGAGGTGGTGGATAATGTGCGCCGCCTGCGTCACCGCGCCTGCCTGGCGCTGTGGTGCGGCAACAACGAGATGGAACAGGGCTGGGCCGATTGGGGCTGGACACGCCCCGAGGACCCGCTGCGCGTGCTGGAGCGCGCGGCCTACGAGCGCTTCTTCTACCATACCCTGCCGGAATGGGTGGCGGAGCTCGACCCCGACCATTTCTACTGGCCCAGCTCGGCTTCTTCCAATGTGCCGTTCGAAAAGCCCAACAGCGCCGAGCGCGGCGACATGCACTACTGGGATGTGTGGCACGGCCGCAAGCCCTTCACGGCCTACCGCCAGCAGTACCCGCGCTTTATGAGCGAGTTTGGCTTCCAGTCGCTGCCGCCTTTGGAGACGATCGCCACTTACGCCGAGCCGAAAGACTGGAACATGACTTCGTACATCATGGAGCACCACCAGCGCAGCGGCAACGGCAACGGCTTGATGATCGGCCAGATGACGGATACCTTCCGCATGCCCAAGGACTTCGCCGCGCTGAGCTACCTGAGCATGGTGCTGCAGGCCGAGGGCATCCGCTACGGGGTGGAGCACTGGCGGCGCAACAAGCACCGCGTCAGCGGCACGCTCATCTGGCAGCTTAACGACTGCTGGCCGGTGGCTTCCTGGTCGAGCATCGATTACTACGGGCGCTGGAAGGCGCTGCACTACGCGGCCAAACGCTTCTATGCGCCGGTGCTGCTTTCGATCGAAGATGCCCCCCCGCGCATGGACGTGCACGTGACCAGCGATGTGAACGCGCCCTGGGAAGGGACGGTGCGCTGGCAGCTGCTCACGCTCGGCGGCGAGGTGGTGCGCTCTGGCGAGGCCGGGGTGAAGGTTCCGGCGCTGGCCTCAGCCCTGGCCTGCTCGCTGGACTTCGCGGCAGATGTGGAGAGCAGCCCGGCGCGCAGGCGCGAGCTGGTCTTCCTGGCGCAGCTCTTCCAGGGCGGGGAGCAGGTCTCCAGCAGTTTGGCGACCTTTGTGCCCAACAAGCACCTGGAGCTGAAGGACCCGCAGCTTGCGGTGGAGGTGCGCAAAGAGGGCAGGCTGGCAGTTTTTGAGATCGGCGCCCGGTCGCTCGCGCGCTTCGTGGAACTCAAGCTGGAGGGGGCGGACACGGTCTTCAGCGATAATTATGTGGATGTTCCCGCCGGGTGGAAGGTGCGGGTGACCTGCCCCATCCCGGCAGGTTGGAGCCTGGCCAGGGTGAAGAAGGCGCTGCGCGTGCGCTCGCTGTACGAGTCATACACGTAAGCCGATCGTGTGTATCTTTTTGTGTAATTTGTGGGGCTTGCCCCACAATTTACACAAAAATTGAAGCTCTGTCGTAAGCCCCTCATCCCCTGGCCCTTCTCTCGGCGGGAGAAGGAGGAATATAGAGAAAGGGATGGCCGTCGAATGCCGGCCATCCCTTTCAGGTTGGAAGCGAGGCGGGCTAACGATCCCGAATAAAGCCCAGGTAGATCGAGCCGGTGGTGGAGGTGACGCCCGGCGCCCAGCCCTCGCCGGGCACCACCCAGCCGCAGGCCTCGAAGACGAGCAGGTTCTCGCCCGAGGCCAGCGCGGCGGCAACGGCCGGGTCGGATTGGGCGGCCAGCGCGAGGGCATCATCGAACGGCAGGTTGAAGTAGTCCTCCAGCCTGGCGGGCGGGATGCGCGCCACGGCCGCAAGCTCCAGCCCGTCCAGCGAATCCGCGCCGACCTGGAGGGTGACCGGCGCGCCCTGCAGCGCGGTGAGGTTGGCGCCGATGCGTTCCAGCGAGAAGATGGCTGAATCCAGCCCGGTGCCTTCCACGGCCCGGCGGAAGGCTTCGGCCTGCCCGGTGAGGCCGGAGTGTACGGTGAGGAGGATCACCTGCCCGGAGCGGTGGCGGCTGATGCAGGCGGTGCCGTTGCCAAAGGGGCAGTCGGAGGCGGGGGCAAAGCTGAGTTCGATCTCGCGACCGCCGCCCACGTCCGCAGGCGGGAGGATGCGGATCTGCGCGGGCCGTCCAAGGCCATCAACCAGGCGGACGGCAAAGTGAGGGCGCTGCGGGGTGGGCGAAGGGGTTGGGGTGGTGGTAGGCAGCGGTGTGGAGGTGGGCGGCTGGGCGCGGAAGGGTGTGGGGGTGGGCGAAGGCGGCGCGGCGAAGGGTGTGCGTGTAGCCGCCGTAAAGCTGCCGCCTGGCGCGCCCGATGCCGCCGATGCGAAGCGGATGAAGCCGGAAAGCCCGGCGACGATCAGCAGCGCGCCCAGCCCGGCCAGCAGCCAGGCCGGTTCACGCGGTAGGATGCGCCGGTGGCGCCTTGCCGGGCTCATCGGCCGTGCCCGGGGTTGCCAGACCGGCGGCGCAGCAGCAGAATCGCCGCGCCGAGGATGACCGCTCCCCAGGCGATGGTGGCGGCAGAAAGCACCACCAGCAGGTTGCCGGGCCCGCCGGGGCGCGGGCGCACAAAGAGCGTGGGCTGCGGGGTGGCCGAAGGAGCCGGGGCGTTGGGCGTGGGCGGGGCAGAGGTGGCCGTTGGGGGCTGCGGCGTGAGGCTGGGCTGCGGCGTGATGGGCGTGGCCGAAGGGGCCGGGGTGGGCGGCGCCGGGGTTTGGAGGATCTGGAACTCGCGCAGTTGCTGCACGCTGTCGCCGCACCAGAAATCGGTGGAATTGACCATCGAGCAGACGGTGCCAACCGCCGGCACGGGCTTGCCTGGGTCGAGGCAGTAAGCTCGCACCTCCCAGCCGGAGCCCTGGCAGAGATCCACGCGCTGGACGTTTCCCACGCCCGGCACCGGGCCGATTCCGGCGTCGCCGCAGACCGTCCAGCCATAGATGGGGAGCTCGGCCTGGCCGAGGGCGGGCAGCGAAGCTGCGGGCTGAAGGAAGAAGAGAGCCGCCGCCAGCAGGGCGGCCGGGAGCAGGCTGAGTGCAGCCGGGCGGAGAAAACGACTCATCGGACGGCCCTTTCTGTTTGTTACAAGCATAGCCCCGCCGAAAGGGATCAGGTTGATACTTTATTGTACAAAAAAAACCTGGAATCTGCACAATCCGCCTGGAAATTCGCCTGCATCGTGCTGAAAACTGCATGGCGTTCGATTCGTTAAAATAGCGCCCTCATCCCCGGCCCTTCTACAGGCGGGCGAAGGGGGACAGGTTCCTTCCCCTCTGAGAGAGGGCTGGGTGAGTGTTCTATGCCGCCTCTGAGAAAGCCCTATGCATGTGCCAATCCACCGTGGTTGAGGGCCTTCATTCGTGGTACACTTAATTTGATTAATTGATTTGTCAGACAAGGACAGCATGCCAGCCATTTATCCATTCACTGCCATTGTCGGCCAGGAGCGTATGCGCCGGGGCCTGATCCTCAACGCCGTAGACCCGCGCATCGGCGGTGTCTTGATCCGCGGCGAGCGCGGTACGGCCAAATCCACCGCGGCGCGCGCCCTGGCGGCCCTGCTGCCGAGGGTGAAGGTCGTCTCGGATTGCCGCTTCGGCTGCGACCCAGATTCGCCCTCCACCTGGTGCACCGAGTGCCGCGAGCGCGCCGCCGGCGGGGAGCAGCTCCCTTCGCACGTGCGCCAGATTGCCTTCATCAACCTGCCCGTCTCGGCCACCGAAGACCGCGTGGTGGGCACGCTGGATATCGAAGCCGCCATCCAGCGCGGCGAGCGGCATTTCGAGCCGGGTGTGCTGGCCGCCGCCAACCGCGGGCTGCTCTACATTGATGAAGTCAACCTGCTGGACGACCACGTGGTGGACCTGCTGCTGGACGCGGCGGCGATGGGCATGAACATCGTCGAGCGCGAGGGCATTTCCTTCAGCCACCCGTCACGCTTCATCCTGGTGGGGACGATGAACCCCGAAGAAGGCGACCTGCGCCCGCAGCTGCTGGACCGCTTTGCCCTCTCGGTGGAAATTCACGGCATCCGCGACGCGCGCGAGCGCGTGATGATCATGGAGCGCAACCTGGCCTTCGAGAGCGACCCCGAGGGCTTCTCGGCGCAGTGGAAAGAGAAAGAAAACGAACTCACCCAGCAGATCGAAGCCGGGCGGAAGCTGGTCGGCAAGGTCACTTATACCAGCCGCGACCTGCTCTCGATTGCCTCGCTGACCGCCTCGCTGAACGTGGACGGGCACCGGCCTGACCTGGTGATCTTGAAAGCGGCGCGCGCCCAGGCAGCTTTTGAGGGGCGCACGGCGATCAACGCGCGCGATATCGCGCTGGCCGCCGAACTGGCCCTGCCGCACCGCCTGAAGCACTCGCCCTTCCAGCAGGCTTCCACCACGATGGAAGAGCTGGCCGAACGCCTGGAGCAGCTCCAGGGCCGCGCCACGCAGGGCGAGCCGCGCGAGAGCAACACCACCGTCCAGGAAGACCGCGCAGAAAAAAAAACGTAACTGACGGCGAGCAGGGCGAGGCCGACCAGCAGCCCAACCAGACCGAACCTGCGCGCCAGGATATCTTCGACCAGGGCAACCAGACCTGGTGGGACGGCGGTAAGCAGGTGAAGGTGGGCGAGTCCTTCGAGCCGCGCCGCCTGGATACCCCCCTGGATAAGATGATGCGCCGCAACGCCGGCAGGCGTTCGCGCACCTACACCGACCGCAAGCGCGGGCGCTATATCATGGCGCGCCCGGCCGGGCGCAAGCGCGACGACCTGGCCTTCGACGCCACCATCCGCGCGGCGGCGCCCTTCCAGCGCCAGCGCGAGGATATCAAGCGCCGCAACCGCGTGGCCTTTGCCGTGCGCCCGGCCGATTACCAGCGCAAGGTGCGCGTCAAGCGCGCCGCCAACCTGGTGCTCTTTCTGGTGGATGCTTCCTGGTCGATGGCGGTGGCCGAGCGCATGATCGCCACCAAGGGGGCCATCCTCTCGCTGCTCAACGATGCCTACCAGCGCCGCGACCGCGTGGGGCTGATCACCTTCCAGCGCGACCGGGCCACGCTCATCCTCACGCCCACCAACTCGGTGCAGCTGGCCGAGCGCGCCCTGCAGGATATCCCCGTGGGCGGCAAGACGCCCCTCTCTGCCGGGCTGGACCTGGCTTACGGCGTGCTGCGGCGCGAAAAGCTGCTTCACCCCGATGTGCTGCCGCTGTTGATCGTCCTGACCGACGGGGCGGGGAACGTCTCGATGGGCCATTTGCCGCCGCTGGAAGAGGCCCGCTGGGTGGCCGAGCGCATCGCCGAGGAGAACATCCACAGCGTGGTGATCAACATGGAGCACGCCGCCTTCGACCAGGGCCTGGCGCAAGACCTGGCCGATCACCTCAAGGGGCCGTGCTACGCGCTATCCGACCTGCGCGCGGAGAGTTTATACTACACGGTGAAGAAAGAAATGGATAAGGCTGTGTGAAGTGGTGGGGTAGCATAGCCAACCATAAGCGAGCAACAACGAACGGGTCAGCCGCAAGGCTGGCCCGTTTTGGAGGAGAACGAGTGGAGAACCGTGGGCCTTTCGGCGTTTGGAACCCGAGGGGCGGCTATCAGGGTTAAGCTGGCCTTCGGAGCGACGGCTGAATAGCTACATTTCCGCGCGGATCTTGATGCCGTGGAGCTGGCGGGTTTCCATGAGGCCATGCCCGAAACTCGCGGCTGCAACCATGATCGGCATTGGAAGGCGCGCCAACAGGCCGTAAATATGCTCGATCAACGTTTTTCGACCCGGTTTTGTGGGGCTTTCCTGGGAATCGGCAGCCAGCCAGTTGGGTGAAATTCGGCCCCGTTCGATCAGACGGGTGTGCCCGCCCTCAAGCGGCTTGAGGAGGAACTCCCAGCTGACGCGGCTCTTGGAGTCTGCATCGGGGACGGTGAGTATCAAACGGTACGGAGGATCGACTTCCTCAACATGGAAAATATCCTTCATCCCCGGCAACGCGGGCAGGGTATCTCCGGGCATGATATGCTGGAATTCTGGCAAGATCGACTTGGCGCTCGGGGTGCCGTCATTATCGATGAAGTCGAAGGCATACCACCCGGCGCGGCCGGAACCCATCTGCGCCAGCCAGGGCCAGACGCGCTCCACCGGCGCGTGGATGGTGAGGGCGCGGGTCTCAATGTAGATTGGATCTGGCACAATCGAGTCGCCCGGCATCGCCTGGCGGCGTTCTTCGACCGAAGCATTATAGATGATAATGCACATGGCCCAATCTCCTCAATTGTAACGTCCGAAGAAGGTGTTAGGATGAGTATATACCCTTATAAATTTTCCTATTAAGTTGTGCGCTAACGTTAGCAGGAGAACGTAAATGCAGCTAATTTGGTATCGTGGAGCAGGTTGCGGAAAGACCCTGGCGAGCACGTATGGGCCGTGCTACGCGCTATCAGACCTGCGCGCGGAGAGTCTGCACTACACGGTGAATAAAGAAATGGACAAGGTGGGGTGAAGGGATGGGGCGTTACCCGAAAAACAGGTGTGCGCAGGGGGCCGGCCCCCAGCCCACAC
>JARKPU010000001.1 GCA_029975055.1 Anaerolinea sp. | reverse complement strand
CGTTGTCTTTCTCCTTGGCCGAGTCACCCTGGCTGAAGAGGATCTGGACATCGTACCCGGCTTTGGTGAGTGCGTCCTTGAAGCGGGTCTCGTCCTGGATCCAGCGCGGTTCATCCTTCGTCGGAAGGACGATGCCAACCTGAAGCTTGGTCCCCGCGGGCGCCTGGGTGGCTTCGGTGGTTGGTGCAGGTGTGCTGGTGGCGGCTGGAGCGCAGGCTGCCAGGACCATGGCCAACACGGAGATGAGCGCAATCACGGAAAAGATTTTGCTCTTCTTCATCTTGCGATTCCTCCTTAAACTGAAACAGATCGGTTTAGGAACACGAACGTACCTGTTAAGTGTAAGGAGTCTGTAAGGTTGTGTCTAACCTGAATCCCTCAACCTGTTAGGGGGATTCCCCCTAATTTGAGCGTTCCGGGCCCAGTTCTGCCTCCACGCGCGGGTGGGGGATCTCCACCTGAAGCAGCAGGCCGCCTTCGGGGATGCGCTGCAGGCGGAAGCGCCCGCCCAGAAGAGTCACCCGCTCGGAAATTCCCAACAGGCCGTAGTGCCCCTTCAGGCTCAGCAGGCTCAAATCGAATTCCTCGGCGATGCCCTTGCCGTTGTCGCGCAGCGAGATCATCAACGAGCGGGGGGTGGTGTGCTGCAGGCTGATCTTAACCTGGGTGGCCTGCGCGTGGCGTTTGACGTTGTTCAAGCCTTCCTGAATGATGCGGAAGATGGACATTTCGCTTTCTTCGGGCAGGCGGCCCAGGTTCTCATCCAGGCTCAAGTCCACCTTGATGCCTGTTCGCGCCGACCATTCGCGCGTGTAGGATTGCAGCGCCGCGCCCAGGCCGAGGCTGTCGATGGTGAGCGGGCGCAGGTTGCTGCATATCTGCCTCAAGTTTTCGACCAACGCGCGGATGCTCTGGCGCGATTCCTCCAGGCTGTCGGCCAGGTTGGGGGAGATTTGCGGGTCGAGTTCCAGTTCTTCCAGTTCGTAATTGATGCTCAGCAGGTCTTGGATCACCTGATCGTGAATTTCGCGCGCCAGGTGCTTGCGTTCCTCTTCGCGCTCGGTCATCAAGCGGCGCTGCGCTTCCAATAAGGCAGTGTTGACCTGGTCGAGCACCTGCACCTGGTCGGCGAGCTGGCGCGTGAGCTGGCGGTTGAGGCTGTCTTCTCCGGCCAGGTTCTTCTCCAGCAAGATCTGGTTGTAATGAAGCCGCTCGGTGTTCTTGCGGAAGTCGTTATAGGCGTCGTAATCCCAGATGGTCGGCACGGCCTGCGAGGGCGGCTCTGCGCCCAACAGCAGGCTGACCACGGCTTCGCGGGTGGTTTCATCGGTGCGCAGGTCGGCGGCAATATGCGTCTGACGCAGGATGATGATGCGGTCGGTCACCGCGAACAGATGGTCGAGGTTGTTGCTGCTGAACAAAACGGCCACGCCCTGCTTCTGCCAGCTCTGGATCAAACTGAGCAGGCGCTGCTGGTTGGGGTAACTGAGGACGATGGTCGGCTCATCGATGAAGTACATTTTCGCCGGGA
Source organism: Anaerolinea sp. (assembly GCA_029975055.1). Taxonomy (GTDB): domain Bacteria; phylum Chloroflexota; class Anaerolineae; order Anaerolineales; family Anaerolineaceae; genus Anaerolinea. Next base: position 133,257 of record JARKPU010000001.1, on the reverse strand, counting down.
TGGTGAGTGCGCGGGCAATGGCGATCATCTGGCGCTGCTCGATGGAAAGATCGCTCAGCCTGGCGCGCAGCAAGTCGGGCTGCATGCCGAGCTGAAGCATAATCTGTTCCGCTTTTCGGAACATCTTATCCTCATCCAGGACACGCAGGGCCTTGAAGCGATTCGGCCAGCCGATTTCATTCCCCAGAAAGATATTCCCGACGATATCAAGGTGCTCCACCAGGGTGGGCCGCTGCTGGATTACCCCGATTCCCAACGACTGGGCCGAGAACGGCCAGCTCAGGCGCTTCTGGTTGAAGTAGATCTCGCCTTCGTCCGGCTCGTACATCCCCGCCAGCATCATCATCAAGACGGATTTCCCCGAGCCGATGCTCCCCGCCAGACCTACGACCTCTCCTTTGTGGATGTCAAAGCTGACCTGCTGCAAGATTGGCAGGCTGCCAAAAGATTTCGAGATGTTTTTAACGCGCAGTTGCGGTTGCATATCGTTCGCCGTTCACCCGCAGGTGTTTTCTTCGTTCCTTGTAGAATAGAATTATACTTAAATTATGGATGGAATTCAGGTGAAAGTTTTATTGGCAGACGACCATGCGATTGTGCGGGCCGGGATTCGTAAAATGGTGGAGGAAATCTCAGGCCTGGAGGTGGTTGGTGAGGTGGGCACCGGTTCGGAGGTCTTTTCGGCGCTGGAGGAGGGCTCGATTGGGCTGCTGCTCATCGATGTGACCATGCCGGACTTTGACCCGATCAGGGCCGTGAGTAAAATCCGCAAGCTTTACCCTGACTTGAAAATCCTGGTGGTGAGCGCCTACGACGACGATATCTACGTCCAGGGACTGCTCGGGGCGGGCGTGGATGGCTATCACCTCAAAGACCAGCCGCTCAACGACCTTAAACTGGCCGTGGAGCGCGTGCTGGCGGGCGAGCGCTGGGTTTCCAGCCCGTTGATTTCAAAGCTGGTCGGCCAGGCGCAGGGACAGTTGCGGCTGCCGGTGTTGACGAACCGCCAGCGATCTTTGCTCCAGCTGCTCAATCAGGGTTATGACAATCAGACGATCGCTCAGGAAACGGGCCTGAGCGTGAAGACGGTGGAGAATCACCTGACGCGCCTGTATCGCCAGCTGGGGGTGAAAAGCCGCCTGGAGGCGGTGAATTTCATCAACCGTTACCCGCAAATCCTCGGGCTTCCGGGGCAGGCGGCAGCGCAGAGCGAACCGGTTTTCACGCCGTGCGGGCAGAAAAGCGCCGATATCCTGGTGGTGGATGATAACCCGCGCTACCGCAGCCAGCTTTTGAGGATGATCGGCAAGCTTTGCCCGCAGGTAACGATTTATGAGGCCGAGAACATCCAGGAGGCCGTGCAGACGGCGCAGCAGATCAACCTGCAGCTGGCGTTGATCGACGTCGTTTTGGGGGAAGAAGACGGCATCTCCTGCGCGCGGCGCATCAAAGCCATCCGCTCGCAGAGCCGCATCGTGCTGATCAGCGCTTACCCAGACCGCGAATTTCACCGGCTGGGGCTGCTCTCGGGCGCGGTGGCCTTCCTGGATAAAAAGGATCTGGACATTTCATCGCTGCGCCAGGTGCTCGACGATGTGATGTAAGCGGCTTCGTGCCCGTAGATTGCTCTCGGTTGAGGGCTACTTCTCAAAGTAAATCGGGTTCGAGAGCAGCGCCGGCAGCATCGGCAGACCGGGGAGGAATGCGCGCAGAATCTCAATGCGCGCAAAGCCCGGCGATTCCATCCGGCACGTCAATTCAACCTCACCATCGGCGGGGGCCTGGAAGAGCAGGTCGGCGCGCGCACCCGTCACCACACGCACGGTATCGCCGGCTTTTAAATTCTCGGCGCTGATTTGAAGCTCGGGGTGCTCTTCCCATTTCACCGAACCGCCCAGGGGGGCATCTCCAGCGGAGAGGTTGAGGAGCGGCCCATCGGGCGCAAAGGTGATGAAAGAACGCCCGCGGCGAACGGCCTCCAGGATGTCGGATGGGCCGTTAGAATTCGCATAGACGCACATCGTTGGGCCGCCCAAGAAGATGAAAGGCGTGTCGCGGTGGTAATCGCTGCCGCCGCAGGCGGGCACCTTCTGCCCGGCGCAGAGCATCTGGTGCCAGGCGGCCACTGCGCGCAGGTTGGCTTCGCGCATCGGGCCGTTCCAGATTTCATAGGCATCGAAGGGCAGCTCGTTCAAATCGAAGTGGAAGCCATAATTCTCTTCGTATGGATGGTTGATGGTGATGGTCGCACCGCGTTCGCGCGCCGATTGGAAACGCCGGCGCGCCTCTTCGGGCGTGTTGGCCGCGAACGAGCCATCGTAAGGCCGCGCCGAGCCGAGGAAGTTGGCGTGCCCCTGGTAATGTGTCCATTCGATGCCGGGGATCATCGTCACCCCGTCGATTTGCGGCAGGGCGTCGGGCGAGATCATCTGGTTGTGGTCGGTGATGGCAATGAAATCCAGCCCGCTGCGCCTGGCCTTAAAGGCCAGTTCATCGAGCGTGTGCACGCCGTCTGAGGCCAGAGTGTGCGTGTGCAGGTCGCCTTTCAGCAGGCGCACGGCTTTACGCTCAAGGGTGACGGTATATTGCACCGTCACGCCCTCCGGGGCGACCTTGTAAGCTCCCACCAGGATCTGCCATTCGCCGGGGTCAATCCGCCAGGGGCGGTAACCGGGCGTGGAACCGGTCTCGCTGACCCGGATGCGGGTCTTATCCGAACCGGAAGCTCCCACCTGGGCTCCGTCGGGCGCGATCAGGCCCAGGTCGATGATGTTCACCTCGGGGCGGGCGGTGAAGACGCCGTTGGCCAGCACCTGATTGGATTGCGGCCGGCGCGGGTACTCGTACTCCAGCGTCAGGGATTGAACTTCCTCCGTCACCTGGAAAGGAACCGTGAAGTACGTCCCTTGCTGTGAGCGCTCGATGTGAATGTTGAATTGCAATTTTTCCTGCATGGTCTCCTCAGTCGCCAGTCAGATAAAATCCGATGGGGAATTTTGAGGCAAATATCCCATCAACCCGCAATTGTCAGGGTGCTCAGCAAACCCAATTGAGAGGATTATATAGTAACCGGCAATTCCCGGCACGCTGTTCTGACCAACCTTGCGCGAACCCGCAGCGGCGGGCTGGTGCCTGGGCTAATCTGTTCCTGACAAATGTCACATAAAGATATGACAATCGTCGAGGCGTATCTATTGTTTTGAAAGATCGTTTATGTTAAATTAATATTAGAAACTTGATCGTATTTGCCTATTTGAGAAAAATTTCACAATTACCGGTGAAACCCCCATTACCAACAAGTGAATACTTTTTTGATTCTGCTTGCTCAGGGAGGAGTGCTTTATGTCATATCCGAGGGAAAGCATTAAGGAAACATTGTTGCAGCGCGGTGTTTCGAGGCGAGATTTCCTCAAGTTCTGCACCTTGATGGCCGGCGCGCTGGCGATGCCCAAGGAGGTCGCCGGGTTGATCGACCGCGCCCTGGCCTCTGCGCGCCGCACGCCGGTTGTCTGGCTGGAGCTGCAGGATTGCGCCGGATGCTCGGAGGCTTTCTTGCGCTCTTCGAACCCCACCGCGGCGGAGATTGTGCTGGATGTGCTTTCGGTAGATTACCATGAGACGATCATGGCGGCCGCGGGGAAACAGGCCGAAGAAGCCAAAGCCGCCACCATCAAAGCCGGCGGTTACTTATTGGTGGTGGAGGGGTCGGTCTCGCTGGGCGACGATGGCGTGTATTGCTGCATCGGGGGGCGCTCATCGGAAGACCTTTTGCGCGAGGCGGCGGCCAATGCCGTGGCGGTCATCGCGGTTGGCAACTGCGCCACCTTCGGAGGCATCCCGAAAGCCAGCCCGAACCCCACCCAGGCTGTGGGGGTGATGGATATCATCACCGATAAACCCGTGTTGAACATCCCCGGCTGCCCGCTCAACCCGGTGAACCTGACGGCCACCGTGGTGCATTACCTCACCTTTGGGGCTTTGCCCGAGATGGATAAGCTGCACCGGCCGCTCTTCGCATTTGGGCAGTTGATCCATAACAACTGCGAGCGGCGCGGGCATTTCGATGCGGGTGAGTTCGTCTGGGCCTGGGGCGATGCCGGCCACCGGGCGGGCTGGTGCCTGTATAAGATGGGCTGCAAGGGGCCGATGTCTTTCCACAACTGCCCGACGGTGCGCTACAACGACGGCACCTCCTGGCCGATCGGCGCAGGCCACCCATGCATCGGCTGCTCGGAACCCGGCTTCTGGGACGTGCCGACCTACGAACCGATCAAGCTGCAAGATTATCTGCCGCCAAGCTCGTATCCGCAGGTGGGCAGCGAGGCGCAGAAACCCATCACCGCCGAGGGCGCGGCGCTCACCGGCGGCGCGGTGGGGGTCATCGTCGGCGCGGCGCTGGCCTTTGGCTACGCCGTGATGACCAACCGGGCCAAGGGGATCTCTCCGGAGGTGAACACCAAAGAGGCAGGGGAGGGCGAACATGAAGAAAGCCACCCCGAGTAAAAGGAGAGACGCCATGCCGATCAGCCGGAGAAACTTCTTGAAACTGGCCGGGACCGGCCTGGGCGCGCTGGCAATCTCCGCCACGGCCGCCCCCGTTTCGGCGAAGCCCCTCCAGGCCGATGAGAGCGCCTCCATGCTCTACGATGCCAGCCTGTGCGTGGGCTGCCGGGCCTGCCAGACGGCCTGCAAGCGGCGTTCAGGCCTGCCGCACGAGACCGATTCACAGAACCTTTATGAGGCGCCGACCGATCTGACCGCCGATACCTGGACGTTGATCAAGCTGTATAAGGGCGATGACGGCATGTCCTTCGTCAAAAACCAGTGCATGCACTGCATCGACCCGGCCTGCGTTTCGGTCTGCCCGGTGGCGGCGCTGGAAAAGACGGCTGCCGGCCCGGTGATCTATCACAAGGAGCGCTGCATCGGCTGCCGGTATTGCATGGCGGCCTGCCCGTTTGGCATCCCCAAGAGCCAATGGGAGAAGACTTTCCCGCTCATCCAAAAGTGTGACTTCTGCGCCGACCGGCTGGCCAGGGGCGAGGAGCCTGCTTGCGGCGCGGCCTGCCCGACCGGCGCGTTGATCTACGGGCAGCGCCGCGAGATGCTATCCACCGCCCATACGCGCCTGGAAAACGACTCGAATTTTATCCAGCATGTGTATGGCGAGACGGAAGCCGGGGGAACCTCGATGCTGTATATCTCGAAGCTGAAGTTTGCCAGCCTGGGGTTCCCAGAGGTGAGCGACCTCGACCTGCCATCGATCACCTGGCCGTATATGAAAGCCGTGCCGTGGGTGGTGGGCATTGTGGCAACCCTTGCCACGGGCATTTACTTCCGCACGCATCGCCTGGACGTCCATGCGACAGGCAAGGAGGAGCATGATGGCAGCGCAAGTTGAGCAGGCACCCGCCCGGCGCTTCCCCCAGCTTTACCTGCGGCGTTACCCGGTGGGGCCGGGGATGGTGTTGATCTGGGCGCTTGGCGCGCTTGGGCTGGGGGTTGCCGTCTGGCGCTGGATCGTGGGTCTGGGGCCGACCACCAACCTCAGCGATGGGCGCGGCTGGGGCATCTGGATCAGCTTCGATATGATGAGCGGCATCGGTCTGGCGGCGGGGGCCTTCACGGTGGCGGCGGTGGTCTATATTTTCAACCTGAAGCAGTTCTACCCGATCGTCCGCCCTTCCATCCTGACGGGGTTCATCAGCTATATCCTGGCGGCATTCACTTTGCTGGTGGACCTGGGGCAGCCGCAGCGCATCTGGCACCTGATCATCTACGGGAACATCCATTCGCCGCTGTTTGAGATCGGCTGGTGCGTGATGGCCTATACCACCGTGTTGGCGCTGGAATTCAGCCCGGTGCTCTTTGGCGCTTTGGGATGGAAGGCGCCGCTCAAGCTCATCCGGGCGATCACCATCCCGCTCATCATCGCCGGAATCACCCTTTCCACCCTGCACCAATCCACCCTGGGGACGATGCTGACCATCCTGCCGGGCCGCATCCACCCGTTATGGTATTCACCGCTCTTTCCGCTCTATTTTTACCTGACGGCCATTGCCGCCGGGCTGGCGATGACGGTGTATGAGTCCTACCACTCTTCGCGTACCTACGGGTACCCGTTCGAGCTGAAGATGTTATCGAGCCTCACCAAAGCAATTCCCTGGGTGCTGGGCGTTTACCTGGCGGTGCGCGTGGGAGAGCTCTTCATCACCGGCAAATACGTCTACCTGATGCAAGACGGCGCCCCGGCGCTGATGTACCTGATCGAGATGATCGGCGGGGTGTTGATCCCCATTCTTTTCTTCGCCGACCCGAAAACCCGCAACGATCCGAACGGATTGGTTTGGGCGGCATTCTTCACCATGGGCGGGCTGATCCTCAACCGCCTCAACTCGGCCTTGATCTTCTTCAAAGGCGCTTTTTACCTGCCGAGCTGGTCTGAGCTGGCCGTCACCGTCGGCCTGACCTGCCTGGGAATCATCTTATTCGACCTGGCCGTGCGCTTCCTGCCAATGTTCCCTGAACCGAAGCCGGAAGTGACGAAACAGTTATGACCAGATTAGTGAACAAGGAGCAGACGCATGACGAAGATAGCGATCGACCCCATCACCCGCATCGAAGGCCATCTACGCATCGAAGTGGAAGTGAACGATGGCAAGGTCACCAAAGCGTGGAGCAGCAGCACCATGTTCCGCGGGATCGAGATCATTCTTAAAGGAAGAGACCCGCGCGAAGCCTGGACGCTGACGCAGCGCATCTGCGGTGTTTGAACGACGGTACATGCACTCAGCTCCGTGCGAGCTGTCGAAGATGCCCTGGGGATTAAAATCCCGACCAATGCGCGCCTGATCCGCAACATCATCGAGGCCATTCAATACGTGCAGGATCACGTTGTCCATTTCTACCACCTGCATGCGCTGGATTGGGTGGATATCACCAAAGCGCTGGAAGCCGACCCCGAAGCAACCTCGCAACTGGCTCAATCGATTTCCGATTGGCCAAAGTCGAGCGCGGATTACTTCAAAGCGATGCAGGATAAGATCAAGAATTACGTCGCCAGCGGGCAATTGGGGCCGTTTGGGAACGCCTATTGGGGCCACCCGGCGTATAAGCTCCCTGCCGAAGCCAACCTGATGGCCGTGGCGCACTACCTGGAAGCACTCGACTGGCAGCGCGAGGTGATCCGCGCGCATGCCATCCTGGGGGCCAAGAACCCGCACCTGCAAACCTACCTGGTGGGCGGGATGGCCACGCCGATCGACCCGAACAGCCAGGCGGCGATCAATGCAGATAAAATCGCCCAGCTGCTCTCGCTCTTCGCGAAAGCCAAAGAGTTTGTCGAGAAGGTGTACCTGCCGGATGTGCTGGCGGTGGCGCCGTTCTACCTGGAGTGGGCCGGGCTTGGCGAGGGGCTGGGGAACTTCCTGGCCTACGGCGACCTGCCGCTCATCGACGACTTCGACCCCAACAACCCCAGCCACCTGTTCTTCCCGCGCGGGATTATCCTGAACCGCGACCTCAGCCAGGTGCTTCCGCTTGACCCGCAAAAGATCAACGAGTATGTCACCCATTCGTGGTTCAGCTACGCCGATGAGAGCGCCGGCCTTCACCCCTCGGCGGGCGAGACGACCCCCAATTACACCGGGCCAAAACCGCCTTATGAATTCCTCGACACCGAGGGCAAGTATTCCTGGCTCAAGTCGCCGCGCTACGACGGTAAATCGATGGAAGTCGGGCCGCTGGCGCGCATGTTGATCGCCTACGTCTCGGGCCACGAGCGGGTGAAGTATTGGGTGGATGCCGTGCTGCAAAAGCTGAACGCACCGGCAAGCGCGTTGTTCTCCACCCTCGGGCGGGTGGCGGCGCGCTGCGTGGAGACGATCGTCCTGGCCGAGCAGCTCGAGCCGTGGACGCGCGAACTGGCGGCCAACATCGCCACAGGCGACCTGCGCATCCACGAAGGCTCGCGCTGGTACCCCGAGACCTGGCCCGCCGAGGCGATGGGGTGGGGCTGGTCGGAGGCTCCGCGCGGCGCTTTGGGCCACTGGATCCACATCAAAGACCGGAAGATCGCCAATTACCAGGCGATTGTGCCATCCACCTGGAACGGTTCTCCGCGCGACGCAAACGGGCTGCCAGGGGCTTACGAGGCCGCTCTGGTGGGCACGCCGGTCGCCGACCCGAACCAGCCGGTCGAAATCCTGCGAACGGTGCACTCCTTTGACCCCTGCATGGCCTGCGCGGTGCATGTGCTGGATGCCGAGGGCAAGGAGATCACCAAAGTGATTGTGATGGATTAGCGCATGGGCCAGACGATGGTGATGGGCGTGGGCAACCTGCTCCTCTCGGACGACGGGGTGGGCATTCATGTCATTCACCATTTGCAGAAGGAAGGCGGGCTGGGGGAGGAAATCCGCCTGGTGGACGGTGGAACCTGCGGACTGGACCTTTTGCAATACCTGGAGGGGGTTGAACGGCTGGTCATTGTAGATGCTGCGCGCATGGGGCAGCCGGCGGGGACGATCCGGCGCATCGAGGGCGAACAGGTGCCGGCCTTTTTGGGGCTGAAGACCTCGCCGCACGAGATCAACCTGCCCGAGCTGCTCTTTGCCGCCCGGTTGATCGGCATTTACCCGCAGCAGGTGGTGGTGTTCGGCATCCAGCCCGAGTCGCTCGAGACAGGCCTGGAGCTTACCCCGGCGGTGCAGGCGCAGGTCGAGACGATCATCCGGCGTGTGAAGGCGGAGGTGGGCGCAGGGGTGTAACCCCTCTCAGACGAAACCTCCAACCTGGTTCGGTAGTGCGTTGCAGAGGCAGGGGCATCCCCTGCCTCTTTTGCATGCGGCCGATCCTTCGATTAGATCCTGTGCGCCTGGGCTGACCATCCCTTCGGCGGCGAAAGATCAATTTGACACCCTTTTCCGATTGGTTTACAATTTAGATAGAATTTGTTAGCTTAACCGCCTGGTTGCCCGGCACGAGCCGGGCAGAAAGCAACACGGATTCGTCATGGAAGGGCAGTTTCAACATGGTTATGCGGTGGTGATCGGTGCCGGGGCGGATCTACCGGTCACCATCGACGATGCGGCTGCCGTTTCCAGCCTCCTGCGCGATCCAACCCGCTGCGCGTACCCTCCAGACCATGTTGCGCTGCTGACCGGTGAAGATGCAAGCCGCTCACACGTGCTTGCGGCGCTCGATTCCCTTGTTCAACAAACCGGGGCAGACCCTGAGGCGACGGCTGTTGTGTATTTCTCGGGCCATGGGCTGGAACTCCCCGAGTCTTACCTGATGCCGTTTGGGTACCGGCTGGATGACCTGCGCAACACGGCCCTCTCAGGGAAGGAATTCAACGAACGGCTGCGGGCCATCCAGGCGCGCAAGGTGGTTATCCTGCTGGATACCTGCCATGCAGCCGGGCAGGCTGATGCGAAGGCGGCGCTTGGGGCGCCCTCGCCCGTCCCGCCGGAAGTGCTGAATGAGCTGCAACGAGGCAGCGGCCGGGTGGTGATCGCCTCCTCGCGCAAAGACGAGGTTTCTTATGCAGGCCAGCCGCACAGCGTCTTCACCACCGCTCTGTTGGAGGCATTTTCCGGTTACGGCGTGTTCGAACCAGACGGATATGCACGGGTGCTGGACCTGGCGATGTATGTGGGGCGCATGGTGCCGGAACGCACCGGCGACCGCCAGCACCCGATCATCAAGGTGGCCAACCTGGAGGAAAATTACGCCCTGGCCTTCTACGCAGCCGGGGCCGCGCAGCCCAAAGGGCTGGATTGGCCGGCAGGGGGGATGAGCAAAGCGGCGGATTGGCCCGGCAGCCAGGCCGAAACCTGGATGCGAATGCTGGCCAATTACCGTGACAATCTGCTCCTCATCGAGGAGCGCATGAGCGAATACGTGGAATACCAGGAAATCCCACTCCAGCTGGTAAAAAACAAGCGCTCCACGCTCGCGCAGATCAACGACCTTGAGGCACGGTTGAAGCAGAGGGACACACCATGAGCATCGATGATGAGATCCGCTCGCTCGAGCACCAGCTTGCGAACAAGCGCGAACACCTGTTGCTCATCCAGGAGCGCAAGAGCCAGTACGTGCTGGATACAGACGTCCCGCTGGAGATCATTAAAGAAGAGCGCGAGACCCAAGCGGAGATTGCAGACCTTGAAGCGCGGCTTGCAGCGCTGCGCCGTCAGGCCGCCGCCCGCGCAACGGCGCCCGCTCCATCTGGGCCTGCCGCGGCAAGCGCTGCCGCGGCGCGCAAAAGGCTGGTTTTCCTGCTCGCGGGAGCCGGTGTTCTCTTCCTGATTGTGCTGGTGATCTGCGGGCAGCTGCTCCGGCTGGTGAAGCCGAAGGGAACCGTCCTCGAACCGGCTGCCACCTCCAAGCAGGCATCGGGCAACCAGGAGCCTCCGGCTTCTTTTGAGGAGACGCCCCAACCGGCCAGCAACCAGGCTGAGGGCGGCGCCCCGGCTTCTACCCAGGCCGGGGGTATGGTGTTTGCCCCGCCGACCCTCACGCCCACGCCCACGCAGCCTTCTTCGGTGAACCTGACGAACAACCGCGAAGGCGGGTATGACTATGTCAACCTGCTGTATGACGCGGATGGGAACCTGCACCTGGTGTTTTACAGCCGGGCCTTACGATCGAGCGGCGATTACTTCCACATGCAAATGGCGCCGGGAGGTTCGTGGGGCGCACCTGAACAGCTGACCGACGGTTTTGAGATTTTATGGAGCGATCTGCGGTTGGTTCCTTCGCCGGACGGCCGGGTGTGCGTCCTCTTTGCCGGTGTGCGCTCGCGCGAAGAGAATTACTTCGAGCGCTGCCAGAGGAAGGACGGCTCTTTCAGCCCGGCGCAGCCCTGGCAGAAGCGTGAATTCGATACGCGGGCCGGTTTTTCTCCCTTGATCTTGCCGGATGGTAAGATCCTGACGGTGTATGCCCGCGTCGGGGGTGGAATCTATGTCAACGGGCAGACCCTCTCGGATGATAAGGCCAGCGCGATGGATCCAACCCTGGTCCGCGATGCGAACGGCCTGCTTCACCTGGTTTGGTTCCGCGCCGGCGACCCGTACAGCCTGGAGTACAGCACTTCCGGCGACGGGGGCGCCACCTGGAGCAGCCCGACCCGCCTCACCACAGAGGAGAATGTGCCAAGCAGCAGGTTTGGGCTGGCCGCCGATGCGGCAGGGAACCTTGTTCTGGTATGGCCAGGTTTCGGCGGCAACACCTATTACCGGCGCTGGTCTCCGGCCGGCGGGTGGAACGAGCCGGTGAAGATCAGTTCGCATAACTGTGAGGTCAAGCTCGTTTTGAACGCAACAGGATTGGGGCGAGTCGCTTCGAGCTGCTGGTTTGGCATGCTTTTCATCGAGCAAAAAGCGGATGGGACCTGGCTGCCGGAATACCAGGTCTCCAACACCGGCGGGAGCGTTTGGGGCCACGCGCTGGCCGTAGATAAGAACGATCTGGTCACCATCTTGTGGAATGGGGATAAGGACATCCAGCAAACCAGTGTGCAGGCGGGGGCGGCACGCTAGCAGAACCGGTCATTCATCCTTTCTCTGAACCAAAGTAACTGTAGATATTGCCGGTCCGAATTGGGGGCTTGACAAATTCGGACATTTTCTGTTTAATTTAGTCCAGGCTAAATTATTTTTATTTTATGGCTAATTAAAGGAGTGGGATATGAATATGTCCCCGGGTGTTATATGGCTGATAGCTGGCGCTGCACTGGCGCTTTCCGTCTTCGTATTCTTCCCGAATGGCGGGCTGGCGGGGCGCTGGAAGCGCTGGCGCCAGGCAGTTCAACGCCAGCAGGTGGAAGACGCGTTGAAATACCTGTTCAATGAACTGCAAGAGGGGCGCAGCGTCTCGAGCGATGCGATCGGCGGAGCGCTGCAGCTTTCAGGCCGTGCGGTGCTCGCTCTGGTCGGCCGCATGCAGGCCCAGGGGCTGCTCGAGCAGAGCGGACGGAGCTGGTCACTCACGCCGCCGGGCCAGCGCCTTGCGCTGCAGGTGGTGCGCGCCCACCGCCTGTGGGAGCGTTACCTTGCCGATGAGGCGCGCATGCCCCTCGCTGAGATCCATGGCGTTGCGCACCAGCGCGAACATGGCATGACTCTCGCCGAGGTCAACGCCCTCGATGCCGCGCTGGGGCACCCCGTCAGCGACCCGCATGGTGACCCGATCCCCAGCGCGCAGGGCAGCCTGCGCCAACCGGCGAACGCGAGCTTCAACCTTACCGATCTGGCGCCCGGACGGCGTGGGAAGATCACCCACCTGGAGGATGAACCCCCGGCGGCGTATGCCCAGCTTCTGGCAGGCGGCCTGCAGGTGGGCAAGGTGATCACCGTGCTCGAGACGGCCCCCGGTAAGCTGGTGCTGACGGATGGGGAGAATGAGCTGGTCATCGCCAGGCCGATCGCCGCGAATGTGTTCCTCGAACCGGTTGAAGAACCGGCGGCGAAAACCGCCGGAAGCATCCCGCTGAGCGAACTGCCCGGCCGGGCGCTGGCCGAGGTGGTCGAGCTGGACGAGCGCTGCCAGGGTTTCACACGCAGGCGCTTCCTCGACCTGGGCCTGACGCCCGGCACGCGCATTTTCCCAGAGCTGGATAATGCCTTCAAAGAACCGCGCGCATACCGCGTGCGGGGAACGTTGATCGCTCTGCGTAAAGAGCAGGCGGCCCAGGTTTGGGTAAAGCCGTTGGACCAGACGTACTAGAACGCTACGAGGTATGGATATGACCGAGAGAGTGAAAATGAAATTACCGGCTGAAAACTGCGCCACCTGCCCGGCGCACACGCAGCTGGAGCAGATGGGCTTGAAGATCGATAAATTCGACAGGGTGGTGGCACTGGCGGGCAACCCCAACACGGGAAAATCAACCGTGTTCAACGCTCTCACCGGCTTGAAGCAGCATACCGGCAACTGGCCCGGCAAGACCGTGACCCGCGCCGAGGGAGGGTATGAGTTCAACGGCGTGCGCTACAAACTGGTTGACCTGCCGGGCACCTACTCGCTGCTTTCGGCTTCGCAAGATGAAGAAGTGGCGCGAAATTTCATCCTGTTTGGCCAGCCCGACTGCACCGTGGTGGTGACCGATGCGACTGCCCTGGAACGCAACTTGAACCTGGTCATCCAGGTGATGGAGATCACCGACAAGGTGGTTGTGGCGGTGAACTTGATGGATGAAGCCCGCCGGAAGGGCATCGAGGTCGATACGCGCAGCTTATCGCGCGACCTGGGCGTGCCGGCGGTGCCGATTGTGGCGCGCACAGGGGAGGGCATGTCCACCATGCTGGCAACGATCAGCGATGTGATCAGCGGCGCGGTATCCACCAACCCGCTGCGCGTGGCCGGCACCGAGGAATTCCAGCGTGTCGTGAAGGATCTAACCAGCCAGATCGAACAGGTTTACCCGGGCATCCCTAACGCGCGCTGGCTGGCGATTCGCCTGCTGGATGGCGACGATCGGGTGCAGCAGGCGCTGCTCAGCGGTGAGATTGCCGATCTGGTCGGTTCGCAGCAGCGCTCGGACGTCAGCTTCAGCAGAAAGATGGCCGTCGAAGGACGCCAGTGAGGAGCGCTATCCATGAGCACCAGCATTTCACCGCAAGATATTCTCAACCGCGCTGAAAGCCTGCGGCCGCAGCTCGAGAACGGTTTTCGCGACGAGATGGTTAAGTCGATCTACAACGAGGTGGAGCACATTACCCGCCGGGCGGTTCACACGCCTGCCGACCGCAAGTGGGACCTCGACCAGCGCATTGACCGGTTGGTCACGTCGCCGATGTTGGGCCTGCCGATCATGCTGCTTCTGCTGGCGGCAGTCTTTTGGGTGACGATCGTCGGGGCAAATGTGCCGTCTAAACTCCTGGCAGATGGATTGTTTTTCATTGAAGACAAAGCCGCCGGCCTGTTCACCCAGCTTGGCCTGCCCTGGTGGGTGACGGGGTTCCTCTGGCACGGTGTTTTCCGCGGGCTGGCCTGGGTCGTTTCGGTGATGCTCCCGCCGATGGCAATCTTCTTCCCGATCTTCACCATCCTGGAAGACCTGGGCTACCTCCCACGGGTGGCCTTCAACCTCGACTGGCTGTTCAAGCGCGCCGGGGCGCACGGCAAGCAATCGCTGACCATGGCGATGGGCTTTGGCTGCAACGCGGCCGGGGTGATCGCCACGCGGGTGATCGATTCGCCCCGCGAGCGGCTGATTGCCATCCTGACGAACAACTTTGTGCCGTGCAATGGGCGCTTCCCTACATTAATAATGCTCGCCACGGTGTTTGTCGCGGCGTCATTCCCGCCTGCGGTGGCGTCCTTCGTAGCGGCGGGGTCGGTCGTCGGGGTCGTTCTGGTGGGGGTGTTCTTCACCTTGCTCGTCTCCTGGGCGCTTTCGAAAACCCTGTTGAAAGGGGAGGCTTCTGCCTTCACCCTGGAGCTGCCGCCGTACCGCCGCCCGAACATCGCCCGCATATTTTACACATCGGTGATCGACCGCACGATCTTCGTCCTCTGGCGGGCCATGCAAACCGCCGCTCCGGCTGGGGCGGTTATCTGGATCCTGGGGAACATCAACGTGGGGGGCCTGAACCTGGCGCAGCACGTGGCGAACTTCCTCAACCCGCTGGGGCTGCTGATCGGCCTGGATGGGGTGATCCTCCTGGCATACATCATTGCCATTCCGGCCAATGAAATCGTGGTGCCGACGATGATGATGGTCTATATGGGCGTGGGGATGATGACCGACCTGCCCGGGTTCACCGAGCTGCGCTCGCTGCTGATCGACGGCCATGGCTGGACCCTGCTGACGGCCGTGAACCTGATGCTCTTCTCGCTGCTGCATAACCCCTGCGCGACGACGATCATGACCATCTACAAGGAAACGAAGAGCTTCAAGTGGGCTGCGTTAAGTGTTATTATCACGCTGGGGCTGGCCTTTCTGGTGACGTTTACCACGGCCACCCTTGCCAGAGCGATCGGATGGGTAACCGGATGATAAGCCGAAAAGACGAACCGTTCAGCCGTTCCATTCAAAACTACTTGAAGGTGATCTACTCGCATACCCGCGAGAACCGGCCGGTGAGCACGTTGGGGTTGGCGGAGGCCTTGGATGTGAAGCCTGCCTCGGTGACGAATATGCTCCAGAAGCTGGATGAGTTTGAGCCCCGGCTGGTGAATTACCAGAAGCATCACGGCGTCTCGCTGACGGAAGACGGCGAGAAAGAAGCCTTGAGGGTGATCCGCCGGCACAGGCTGATCGAACAGTTCCTGTATGAGGTGCTGGGATATAGCTGGGACAGAGTCCATTCGGAGGCCGAAGAACTGGAACACGTCATCTCGCCCTACTTCGAGGACCGGCTGGCGGAGTTCCTGGGCGAACCGGCCTTTGACCCGCACGGCGAACCCATCCCGAACCGTGACCTGGAAGTGACGCAGGATGAGTCGATCATCCCGCTTTCGCTGCTGCCGGTTGGCAAGAAAGCCGTAGTGCGCCGGGTCACTGCCGGGCCGCAGGAGCTGCTGGCTTACCTGGGCGAGATCGGGCTGCACCCCGGGAAGGGCGTGGAGGTGGTAGAGCGCAACCCGCTGGATGGAACGAGCCGGGTTCTGGTTGACGGGATGGAGAAGTTCTTTGGGGTGGGGGTTACCGGGGCGGTGTTCGTGAGTGTGGCGGAGTGACTCACGCGCTGCGTATAGCCGTTAAGGGCGTTTTCCCCAGCGTTTGAGGAGAAAATCCCGCATGCCCTGGAAGATGGCGTCGCGATGGTCGCGTTTGTGTTTCCACCTGGGGCGCAGCGTGTAGCTGGCCAGGGTGCGGATGTTTTCCAGCCAGGCGCAGCCTTTCACTTTGAGGGGAGCGTTGTGAAGCGATAAGAACAAGAGGAAATTACGGACTTTGTAGTAGGTGATGTTGGCAGAGGGCGTGTAATTCCGCTGCACGCCTTTGTGCCACAGTTTCGCCGTGGGCACCATGCGGATTTTCCACCCGGCGCGATGCACGCGGTAACATAATTCCACTTCCTCGTTATAGTAAAAGAAACGCTCATCAATGAGGCCGGCTTGTTGCAGCGCTTCCTTCCTTATTAAAAGCCCGCATCCCGAAATCCAATCCGTATCGATCGGTGAGCTGTATTGGCCTTCGTCGAGTGTATTGATCCCGCGGTGAAGCGTATGCCAGCAGGAATCAAAATACCCTCCGGCAGATTGGATGACAGCGGGTTCGTCGGCATGGTATACCAGCGGCCCGACGATCCCGACCTCAGCCTGCGCTTGCGCATGCCTGACCAGCTCTGAAATGCATGTGGGCGCAAGGATGGTGTCTTCGTTGAGGATAAAGACCCAATCGGCGGCAGTATCCAGAGCGGCCTGGATGCCGACATTGTTGTTACCGGCGTAGCCCTTATTTTCGACCAGCTGGAGGATGGACACCTGGGGATACTTGAGCCGGATTGCCTCAACCGAGCCATCGGTCGAAGCGTTATCCAAGACGATGATCGAGAGGTTCGCGTAGTCATTGCGAACCAGTGAATCCAGGCACGCCAGGGTATCCTCGCGTTTGTTCGTGTTGAGGATTACCGCTGTAACTTTAGGCAGGTCTGTGAGGGACATGCTGCCGGCTGCTGTCAATGGCTTACGTCTTCCAACTGGCCGGCAAGCCGATGGGAATTTCGATATTGTTAAAAGTCGAGCTTTTCCGCGCGCCGACTTTCCGCGCCCAATCTGCCATTCTTTGCACGCCCTCTTCCAGCGTGGTGTGAGGCCTCACGTGAAAGACGCGCGCGATCTTCTCGTGCGAGCTGAAGGCATGCACCACCTCGTTGCGCGCCGGCAGATGCTTGACGTTCGGCTCCACCCCCATCGCCTTTGCCACCACCCTGGCCAGTTCGTTCACCGTGTAGGGCTGGTCGGCGCCGACGTTGAAGATCTGGTTGTACGCTTCGGGGATCTGAATGGATTGCGCGATGAGCGGGGCAACGTCGGCGATATATGAGAATGCGCGAGTCTGCTCGCCATCGCCAAAGATCGTCATCGGCAGGCCTTGCATGATTTGGTTCATGAAGATGCCGATCACATTGCGGTAGCGGTCGCCGATGTTCTGGTGCTCGCCGTACACATTATGCGGGCGGAAGATGATGTAGTTCAAGCCGAACATCTCATGCGAAACCTTCAATTCCATCTCGGCGGCGAATTTGGCGATGCCGTAGGAATCCTCGGGCATGGGCTGCATGTCTTCGGTCATCGGGAGCTGGCCCTTCCCGTACACCGCGATCGATGAGGTGAACACAAAGCACCGCACTTTGTGATTGACCGAGGCATTGATCAGGTTGACGGTGCCGATCAGGTTGTTCTGGTAATTGAAGTGCTTGATGAAGTGGCTGAGGCCTTCGGCTGCGTAAGCCGCCAGGTGAAAGACATACTGGAAGGAATAGGTCGAGAACAACCGCTCGATCAGGTCTCTATCTAGAATCGAGCCCACCTCAAGGTGGATGTTTTCAGGCAGGTTTTCGCGGAACCCGCCGCTCAGGTCGTCGAGGGCGACGACGTTAAAGCCCTGGTTTGCCAGATGAATGGCGACATGTGAACCGATAAACCCGGCGCCGCCGGTGACCAAGACGTTTTCCATGGAGCTCCTTTGCTAAAGCAGATTGTCGCTCAGGTTTCCGGCCATCGTATAAATTTCCCCGATGGAGCACGGGAAGAGGCTGCCTTCTCAAGCCCTTTCCCGTTGATTGCCCTTTATTGTAAATTGTAAAAAGAAACTGTCAAGATGTCTGATCAATAATCGCAATTTTATTAGCTACTCACCCATCACCCCTTTATCCCCCTGCCCGGCCGGCAAGGGGAGATGAAACTCGAAAAACCGGAGTGCGCATGCGCAGCCCCCTGCGCGTTCCGCTTTTTCGGAATGCTCTGTTTACCGGTATACGGGCGTGGGAGCCTGAGCAGTTACCGTGATTTGATACGATGAAAAAGCTGCGGCACGAAAGCCGCAGCTCTTCGGATTTACTTTCGCCCTTTGGGGCAATAGAAGGGATTGCCCCGGCAGGTTCTATCCGTGGAATTTCCCGGGCCTGCCCTTCAAGGCGGGGCCTGGATCGTCGCGACAATTTTTTGGAGCGAGTACAGGTCGCCGGGCACCCAGGGCCGGTCGAGCCATTTGCGCAGGTTCGCCTGGCCGTCGCCGATGATATAGGCATGGCCCAGGAAGTGCGACCAGGCGGTGTGCGGCAGGAGGAAGGAAGTCTCGCCCACTTCGGCATGCTCGCCGGCGCGCGTCAGGTACCACCACAGGAGGCCGTTGCCGCCGCTGTCCAGGCTTTCGAGCCCGACCAGGTAGGCAGATGCCTGCCCTCCCAGTTGTTCGCGCAAATAGAGCCCGACCTCGGGCGTCAGCCCGAAGAACACCGGGGCCGACCAGCCGGTCGCCTGGTCTCTGGGGTCGAGGTAATCGGCTTTCGCGCGGTCGCGATAGGCGGCGAAGTTCAAACCGGCTTGCATGGCAGCCACTGCCGCATCCATCCCCCGTTGGGCTTCAGTCGTTTTGCCGAGCCGCGTGGCAAGGCGATAATAACCGATCGCCCCGGCGATGTCGGCGTAATACTTCATATTGGCGACCGGCGAGCGCGCATTGAACAGACTCTGAACCTGCGACCAGTTCTGCGTCGCGTATGACCAGTCATTGGTGTTCTTTGACCATAGCCATAGCGCGTAGATCGCCGAGAGGTTGGCGGCCACCGGCGGCCAGTTGTTCATGTTCTGGCGGATGGCCAGCGGATACGGCTCCCTGGCTGAGCCTGCCCGCATCCAGTCGTTTGCGGTTGGCGTGCTCGAATAGGGCAGGTTCTGCATCGGCGGGAAGCGGTTCATCTCGGCCTGCATGTAACTCTTGACCTGGGCCTGCAAGGCCGAATTCAGGTAGGGATACGCCAGCGCCATGCTGTACAGCAGCTCGCCGGGATCATGCCAGAAGCTGTTGCCGTGCGAGGTGACGGAAATTTCCGGCAGCCCGCTTTGGGTGGAGTTGTAAGGCCAGACCCTGGGGCTGGAAAAGCCTCTTTCGATGTAATAAGGCATCAGGTGCCCGCCGTTGGCGGCTTGCAGCATTCTCGCAACTTCGTCGTTCAGGCGGTTCACCAGGTCTTGATTCTGTGCGGTGATCGCTGCCGGTGCTGTCAGGTCGGTGGTTACATACGTGGAGAGCGCCGGAGCAGCGGGTTGGGGTTCGACGGCCGGGATGTCGGTTGTCATTGGGATCGGCCCGCCGGAGTCGGTCCAGACCGCGGGTGATGAACAGCTGCTCGATGCGGAGTGCTTGAAGGCTCCCAAACCGGATGCGGTGGCCTTCCAAAACACCATTCCGTTCGCGATGACGGCCCCGCTCCGCGGGCCGCTCTCGGTGGTCTGCGGGCCGGGGAAGGGATAGGCCGGATCGGTGGATTTCCCGCTCAGAGGGAAAAACGGGTGCGGGCCGGCCGTCCCACACTGCGCGCCGCAAGCAGGCCAGTCGTTCGAGACGTTGCCCGCGTGGACGATCTGCCCGTTTTGCACGTTGATGCCGCCCAGGCGTTCCCAGTTGTCGATCCAGAGGATATTGCCGCCCATGGTCAGGTCGCCGGCTTCGTCCGATGTCATGCGGAAAGACGGCCCGCCCCAGTTGGGGATGGCGAGTGGACTCGAGGCGGTCAGCCCGGTGATATCGAGGTTGCCCAGGTTCAGTTGGCCAAGCTCGGCGTCATATTTGGTGGAGACATGCACGGTCTTCGAATCGGTTTGAATGCCGTGCCGCGCTCGGTACGTCACGAACACCCCGCCGGATGAAACCACCGGCGAATTCGGAATTTCATTCGAGCCATACGTCCACAAGACCGGGACTGTTCCAAGGCTCGCTCCATTGGAGGCATTCAATGCGAAGAAGGTCTGCATGCTGGGGTTGGCGTTCAGAAACGACGTAATTTTCGGCCTGACGTTCGCCCAATCGGCGCTCCAGGAGGAATTCACCGCCCCGGCCTGATCCATCACATCGTCTCCCCAACCCTGGAGCAGGTGGTGGAAGAAGTAATACGGCTGCGAGCGATACATGACCACCGACCCGCTGACGACCGGGTGCCTGCCCGCCAGGCTCTGCCCTTGCAGGGATGCCTGCCAGCGCAGCCCGCCGGTGGCCGCATCTAAGGCGATCGCTTTGACGGCTTCGTTCCCGAAGTAAACCGTGCTCCCGTCGGCGCTCAATGCGGGAGAAGTCAAAATGGCATAACCGGAGTCGTACGTCCAGAGCCTGTCGCCGGTGTTCAAGTCGAGCGCGGTCAACTTGCCGTCGGTTGATGCGACGTACACGCGCTGCTGGGCCTCATCGATCAACGGGGCGGTCGCGCTCGAGCCGGTAAATGTCTCCCAGATCAAATCGCCGCTCAGCGCGCCAAGTGCGTAGGTGTAACCGTCATACGAACCGGTGATGACCAGCGAGCCGGAAGCCGCCGCCGAATGCCGGATTGGCCCGCCCGTGGTGAAATTCCAGATTCCAGCGCCGGTAGTGGCGTCTCTGGCGTACAGCCTGCCGTCCATCCCGCCGATGTAGAGCATGCCATTCATGACGACGGGCTGAGCCTGCGATGCGATCGGGACGGCATTCCACTTCCAGGCATAGCAATACGGCGGATCGACCTGTTCGGGGGTCGCATTGGTTCGCTGGGGGTCATGGGCAAGCTGCGGCCAATCGAGCCCGGAGGCCGCACTGACGGATCGGTTCATGACGATCGGAATATATACCTTGCCAGTTCCGACCGCAGCAGGTTGGTTTGCCTCCGTCTGGTCTCCGGGTGCTGAAGCGGCCGCCAGCGATGTCAGCATCGACACGGCCAGGATGATGCGGGCTATTACGTGTTTCATAAGCGGCCTCTCTCTTTACTCACCGATCGCCCCATTTGACCTCCAGCGCCGGGCGGCCGTTGATATTCCACCCTTCGGGGTAATCTCCGGTTTCGGATGAGCTGAAATACTTGCCGCTGTGATAGTCGGAATCTGCTTCGTAGAGCGCCAGGCTCAGCGGCAAACCAGACAGGTAGGCCCGGCTGGCCGCCGCCGTCACATCCCAGGAATAGGCATCCTTCGGCCAGTTGTTGTTGGTGATGGGCACCTCTACCCAGGCCTGGCTGACATTTTCCTGGGCGGCCGGCGCGTTGTTCCAGGTGATGGTCGTTTCGTTCCAATCGGGCGACACGGTAAACACCTGGATCAATGAATGGAACGCTTCGCCTGGGGCTCCGGAAGAACCGGTGTGATGCAAGATCAACCGCGCCGATAAGATGGTCTTGTTGGGTGGAATCGCAGATAACGGGAAGGTGACGTAGTACTTCGAGTAGCACGGCCAGTCGGTGATTTTCGATTGGTTTTGGATGTTGAAATCACGTTCTCTTCCCAGGTTCTGGTTAGGCCAGGTCGTCCAGAGGGCGGAATCGTTGCAAAGGTAAGGAGTGGTGCCCCCGACTCCGGCATCAGGGACTTCGGAGCTTGTCGAAACCTGGCGGCGAATCAATGCAGAACCGGTTTGCGTGCCTGCGATCGCGCCGTAGTTGGGCAGGCCAAAATGCAGCTGAGCCCAGCTGGAGGGCTGGTTCAGGTTCACATTGGCAGGCCAGGATTTATCGGCCAAGGGAGGGCCGGCCTGACTGTCGCGGTCGTGCATCGTCATGCTGATGCCCCAGATGGCGCCATCGGCCGGTCGCCCGCTCAAACCCAGGCTGGAGAACGGCACCTCGAAGGTAATTGCCCAGCCGCGGGTTCCCTTGCTGTTGTCATTGAAGAAGCCGTCATAACCGGCCACGGTGGCTAAGGACAGGCCAACCCTGATCCATTGATTGTTCTGCCATTGATAAGCAACCTGATACTGCGATCGATCAGTCTCCCACCAGCTCATCGCGGCGTCAAACCGATAGGAGGAGGAATCCAGGCTGGCGCCGAGGTTGCCCTTGAGGTTGATCTGCAATGTCGCGCTGTCATACTGGGTGAGGTCAGTTACGCTTGGAGTGGGGTCGTACCAAAGGTACTGGTCGAAGGTCGAAAGATACACCCATAATTTGGTGTTATCGTACGCAAAGCGGATATCGGCATAATTCTCGGAGGGCGTTACCCTGCCAAACCAAAAGATGGCGGCTTCGCTGAAATGAGTTGCGGCGTTGTCGCTAAAATAAGGCACGTTCACCCGCACGGAATACTTCGAGAAGTCGGTGTTCATGATGTAGGGGAGGAAAATGGAACCGCCGCCTCCCGATTGTCCTACGATTGACTTCGGTGCATCGGCTGCCATCGCCGGATGGGTTAGAGATGCAGCCGAGAGCAATAAAATCGCCAGTAATTGGATCAGCCGTTTCATCGGGCCTGTTTTCTCCTTGTCCGTAGGCTTTCAGCCGCGCGCCAATGCTCCAGGCAGGGTCAAATACCAACTGCCGGCTTGCGACCGTTCAGGTGACTTTCCCAAATCAGGGTAATGATCTTGTAAGGTGAAAGAAGTCGCAATAAAAACAATAATGATGACGGCTGTCTGGCACGCGGGATTCTTGCGCGATGGTTTTCTGTCTTTGTTTTCGCATTGTAACAGGGGGAAAAACGAAGAGGTGAGACATACTTCTCACCTCACAGAATTGCAAATGCATTGCATTTTACGCAGAAAGCGCTTTATGGGGCGGGGAACTCACTTCGGAGAGCGCGCGAGCAGGCAGGAGATTGCCTCTCGCAAGTCTTTACAGGTGAGGAATTGCCCGATGCGGCTTGCCTCTTCCAGCCTGGATTGTTGAGCCCCGCGGCCTGTCAAGACCAGGATCGACTGCCTGACTCCGGCGCGCTGGCCCGCCTGGATATCCGTCAGCGCATCGCCGATCATGACGGATTCGGCCAGGTCGATCGAGAGGTCTTTGGCAGCCTGGATCAGCAGGCCCGGTTCGGGTTTCCGGCACATGCAGCTTTCTTCGGCGGTGTGCGGGCAGAGGTAAACGCCATCCACCCGGCCGCCTGCGCCTTCGATGATCGACTTGAGCCGTGCGTTGATCTCACGCACTGTCTCATGAGAGACCAACCCTTTCCCGATGGCGGCCTGGTTGGTGATGATAACGATTTTATGCGGATTCCCTGCCGCCTCGCGGAGCGCCTCCAATGCGCCTGGGAGGATTTCCACATCTGCCCAGGAGCGGACGTATAGGTCGCGGTTCTCGATGATTACGCCGTCGCGGTCGATGAAAATGGCTGGCTGCATGCGGAGATTATATCATCCGCACCGGTTAGGTTTTTGTAAGCCCGTGGTGGTTTTCACGAGATTGAAACAGATTCTTAACCTAATATTTAACCAACCTTATTGACTTACATTGGCATTTTTGTTAACATCATGATACAAATGGCTGTAGAGAGAAAAACCTCTGCAGTAAGGGGCAGTGAAGCGGGTGCCTAACATGGTCGCTTAGCGCAAGTGGCGCGAAAGCATCCGCAGAGCCAATAGCGAAACCGACTTTCTATGAAAGCCGGTTATTTTGTTAATTGTGGCATACTTCAACGATACTGTAATGGAATTTGACCAAGGGGGTATATATTTTGACCTCCAAGACTTGTAAAATAGGTTCACCGTCAACACAGTTTGTTTTGCCGGTTTATTTATTGGTGTAAATACGACATAATTTATAAGATTTATCGTTGACAATGCAGATCGGCGGTAGGCGGCTTATTGGTGCAAGGGGAAGAGGGCCAGCATATCCTACGGTTCGGATGGACAGGCACGCGGCTCAATTAAGCCTGTCATCAAAAGAGAGAAGACAATGGTGATTTTGCAGGAATGGCAGGGAACCTGCAAGCTCCTAGATAAACACAGGCCGGGTTCAGGGTGGAATTCAACGTGCCTGGAGGTTGTAGGGAATCGACATTCGTTTTAATGTCGAAATGGCGGAGCGTGGAAAAACCCCGTTTGCGAGGTTCTTTGAAGGAAACTGAGCAGGGATCGACCAGTGAAAGTATAAAACTATATCTGAGTCGGCAGGCTTCGAGCATCGGTCGCTATGTGTTGGAGCAGGCTCTCTATTTCCTCTTCGGCTGGATTCCTACCATCATAGGGATTGGCATTCGTGGAGTCCTCTACCGGTTGATCTTGAAAATGGACGGGATGGCAGCGATTGAGAGCGGGGTGAGGCTGCGCTTTGCCGACCAGATTCGCCTGGGCCACGGCTGCTACCTCGACCAGGGAACTTACCTGCACGCCTGCCCGAATGGCATCCGGATCGGCCCCCGGACGATTGTCATGCACGGCGCGGTGCTGCACGTGTATAACTTCCGCAAGATGCCGCAATCGGGCATTCAGATCGGCGCGGACAGCCTGATCGGCGAATATACGGTCATTCGCGGGCAAGGGGGGGTGAAGATCGGCGACCGGGTGTACACCTCTCCGTTCACGCAGATCATCGCGGTCAACCATGTGTTCTCCGATCCGCAGCGGCCTTTTATCGAGCAAGGCATCACGGCCGAGGGGATCGTGATCGAAGATGACGTGTGGCTGGGGGCAGGCGCGGTGGTGACGGATGGCGTTCACATCGGCAAAGGCGCGGTTGTGGCTGCCGGCGCGGTGGTGACGCGCGATGTGGCGCCGCACACGGTGGTCGCCGGGGTTCCGGCAAGAGTGATCAAAACGATCGACGGATCGAAGGATGAAAGGGAAACGAAATTGGTTTATTTTGCAGAGGCTGAGGGGGCGCAATGACGACCTTATCTGTAGTGATCCCGGCATATAACGAGGAAGAAGGAATTGCCGATATCGTCAAGCGGGTGCTTGCGGTAGAGCCGGCGCTGGCCGCGGTGGGCGTGGATGAATTGGAACTGCTGGTCGTGGATGACGGCTCGAAAGACCGCACTGCCGAGATCGTCTCCGGCATCGAGGGCGTGCGCTTGATCCGCCACGCCAGGAATCGCGGATACGGCGGAGCGCTCAAGAACGGTTTTTCGCAGTCCAAAGGCGAATTGATCGGCTTTCTCGATGCCGACGGCACCTACCCGCCCGAATATTTCCCGCAGCTCTGTAAAGAAGCCCTGGCAGGTTTCGACCTGGTGATCGGTTCGCGCATGGCAGGCGCCGAAAGCCAGATGCCTGCCACTCGCCGCGTGGGGAATTTCCTCTTCGCCAACCTGCTTTCTCTGGTTGGCCGCCAGAAGGTGACCGACAGCGCCAGCGGGATGCGGGTTTTCAAGCGCAGCATACTCTCTCAGCTCTACCCGCTTCCCGATGGGCTGAACCTGACACCGGTGATGAGCACCCGTGCCATTCATGAAGGGGTCAAGATTGCCGAGGTGCCCATCCCCTACAGCGAACGGCTTGGGCGTTCCAAGTTGAGCGTCATCCGCGATGGGTCGGTCTTCCTGCAGTCTATCCTCTGGACGGCTCTATCCTATAACCCGATCCGCATCCTGGGTCTGATCGGCCTGGGCGGGGTGGCTTTCGCCTTTGTGATTGGCGTAATCCTGGTGCTGGCTCGCCTTCAGGGAGTCACCACCCTCTCTCCCTGGATGATCGCCGGCATCTTCTGGGCGCTGGTTTCGGGCGTGGCGGGCATCAGCATCTTCTCTTTGGGGGCCACGTTCAATTACCTCGTCTCGCTGTTTTACCAGCGTCCCATCCGCCAGGGGTTGTTCGGCAAGCCGATTTTCAAAACCCCGCTCGACCGCCAGTTCGGGTGGATGGGCAGCCTGAGCTTCCTGGCCGGGCTGGTCATTGGCATCCTCAGCCTGGTTTTGGGCCTCTCCGGGTGGGATTTCAACCGCCTGTGGCTTTACCTGATCGGCAGCGCCCTGTTCATCCTGGTGGGCGTGCAGCTCATCATCTACTGGCTGCTGATGCGCGTTTTGGAAGATCTAAGCCAGCGGGAATTCCAGGCCAGGCAAGACCTGGATGCTGCTTCCCGCTGAACTAACGGTATTTAAAGGAGCACGAAATGGACGAAAAACCGCAGATCACTGGAAAGATTAACCTGGGAACTTCACGTCTCCCGGAGCTTCGCATGGCGAAATTCCCCAACGCCGATGACATTGTGCGGAAGGGGCTGCTCGAACGGCCGCGCTCGAAAGATGCGGTCGATATCCTGCTGGTGAACCCCCCCACGCCAGACGGCGGGTTGTGGATTCGCACCCAGCACCGGGTTGGCCGCAGGACGCGCGAGAACATGGTCTGGCCGCAAGTGTCGCTGGCTCAGATGGCTGCCCTGCTCCACCCGACCTATACGTTTCAGATCATTGATGCAAACGCCGAGCGGATGAGCTGGAAGGAATTTACCCGGCTGCTGGATAAATATCAGCCGAAGTATTACCTTTCTCAGCTCACCGCCCCGACGCTGGAAAACGATATGTACGGCGTGTTCCTGGCCAAGGCGCGCGGGGCGACCACGATGGTCTTTGGGACGCATGTGACCCCCATCCCGGTGGAGACGATGCGCGCATTCCCGGCCCTCGATATTGCCCTGGTGGGCGAGCCGGACCTGACCATCCGCGACCTGCTCGATCACTTCGAACACAAAATTGAGGAGCGCCCGCCGCTCATCGTCAAGATGATTGCCGACCACGACCCCGACTATAAGCCTTCCTTCAAGGAAGACGGCAGCGTGGAGCTGGCCGGGATTGCGGGCATTGCCTGGCGGAACAAGGGAGAGATCGTCGTCAACCGCACGCGGCCGTTTATCAAGGACCTGGACGATCTGCCCATCCCGCTGCACGACCGCCTCCCGTTGATGAAATACCGCATGCCGTGGATCAAGGGACCCTTCACCTTCATGGTCACCAGCCGCGGCTGCACGGCGGGCTGCATTTACTGCATCAAACACGTATCGTACCAGTATTCGGTGCGGCTGCGCTCACCGGAAAAGGTGGTGGAAGAGATGTGGGTGCTCAAGAAGCTGGGCATCAACAACATCCACATGTACGCCGACCTGTTCACCGCCAGCCGCGAGCAGGTGATGGAAATCTGCCGCCTGATCATCGAATCGGGCTTGAAGGTGCGCTGGACTTCCAACAGCCGCGTGGATTACGTGGATGAAGAGATGCTCCAGATGATGGGCAAGGCCGGCTGCTGGCTGATCTCCTGGGGCATCGAGAGCGGCAGCGAGCAGGTGCTGCGCCACGCCAAGAAAGGCGCGTACCCTGATAAAGCCGAGCGGGCGCTTGTCTGGGCGCACAAGGCCGGGATCAAGAACTGGGGCTACTTCATCATCGGCCTGCCGACCGAGACGGAAGAGACCATCCAACAGACGATCCAATTTGCCAAGAAACTCCCGCTGGATATTGCCCTCTTCCACGTGGCCGCGCCGTACCCGGGCACGCCCTTCTTCTTCGAGGTGGTGCGCGAAGGATGGTTCCGCAAAGGCACGCGCTGGGAGCAGGTGGATATGGATAAAGGCACGGTGCTCGATTACCCGGGTCTCCCGGCCGAGCGGCTGCTCTACTGGCAGAAGCGTGCATTCCGCGAATGGGCGCTTCGCCCCGGGCCGATCTTCACCTACCTGAAGATGCTGTTCTCCGATATTTACACCTTTAAATCTGCAGTCAGTGTCGGCCTGCAAACGTTATCCTGGCAGGCGAAAGACGAGGAAGTTGCCTGACCGGGGGGAGTTGGATGTTTTTACATTGGGAGGGAACCAAGCATGACTGAGACACCTGTGGTTGTTAAGCCTGCGGCGCGCATCCATGCCACCGCGGAAGTCTCGCCGAAAGCGGTTATCGGCGCCGGCAGCAGCATCTGGCATTATGTCCAGATCCGCGAGGGCGCTGTCTTGGGCGAGAACTGCATCGTCGGCAAGGATGTTTACATTGACTTTGATGTCAAGGTGGGGAACAATGTGAAGATCCAGAATGGCGCGTACCTTTACCATGGGCTGACGGTGGAAGACGGGGTGTTCATCGGGCCGCGCGCCGTGTTCACCAACGACGTCTACCCCAGGGCAATCAACCTGGATGGCTCGTTGAAAGGGAACTCGGATTGGGAGGTCGGGCCGATCGTGATCCGCTACGGCGCATCGATTGGCTGCGGGGCGATCATCATCCCGAACGTGACCGTTGGGCGCTTTGCCCTCGTGGCCGCCGGGGCAGTCGTCAACCGCTCGGTGCCCGACCATGGCCTGGTGGCAGGCGTGCCGGCGCGGTTGATCGGCTATGTCTGCAAATGCGGCCGGAGGATGACCCAACAAGGCGACTCCTACTATTGCAAAACCTGTGACTGGACGTTCCAACCCGAGGTAAAACCATGATCTCCATTTCGCAGCCTCACATTGGTGATGAAGAGAAAGCGGCCGTCCTCCAGGTTCTGGGTTCGGGGCAGCTTGCCCAGGGGCCGCGGGTGAAGGAGTTCGAGGAGCAGTTTGCCGCCTGGGCGGGCAGGAAATTTGCCGTTGCAACCTCATCGGGCACCACGGCCCTGCACATTGCGATGCTGGCGCACGGCATAGGGGCCGGGGATGAGGTGGTCACAACGCCGTTCAGCTTTATCGCATCGGCCAACTGCGTTCTCTATGCGGGCGCGAAGCCGGTGTTTGCCGATATCGAGCCGGAGTATTTCATGCTCGATCCGGACGCGCTGGAGAAAGCGATCACCCCGCGGACGAAAGCGATCCTTCCGGTGCATTTGTTTGGGCAGGCCGCCGATATGGGGCCAATCGCCGAGATTGCCGCACGGCACCACCTGGCGATCATCGAAGATGCGTGCCAGTCGCATGGGGCAAAGTACCGGGGGCAGATGGTCGGTTCATGGGGCACCACCTGCTATTCCTTCTATCCGACCAAGAACATGACGACCATCGAGGGCGGAATGATCACCACCGATGACGCCGAAATTGCCGAGCGCGCCCGCCTGATTCGCAACCATGGCAGCCCAAAGCGCTACCTGCACGCATCGCTGGGTTACAACTTTCGCATGACCGACCTGCAAGCCGCGATCGGCCTGGTGCAATTGCAAAAGCTGGAGGCCTGGAATGCCCAACGAAAGGCCAACGCGGCATTCCTGACCGAAAAACTGCAATCCGTTTCGGGGGTTACCACTCCAAAGGTGCGGCAGGGCAGCGAGCACGTGTTTCACCAGTACACGCTCCGTGTCGAGAACCGCGATGAGCTGCTGGACCACCTGGGAAAGAAGGGGATTGGTTCGGGCGTTTACTACCCGATCCCCATTCACCAGCAGCCGCTGTATAAAGACCTCGGTTATGACGTGACGCTCCCGGTCGCCGAAGCCGCCAGCCGGCATGTGCTTTCGATCCCTGTGCACCCGGGCTTGAGCCAGGAGAACCTGGAAGAGATCGTTGCGGCGATTGTGAGCATGAATTGAGGTTGAGATGATCAACAAAAACAGCCAGTTGAAAGTTGGCGTGCTGGGTGTTGGCCGCATGGGGCAGCGCCATTGCCGTGTCTATTCGAACATGCGCAAGGTGCACCTGTTTGGGGTCAGCGATAAGAACCCCGAGGTCGGCGTCAAAGTGGCGAAGATGTATGATGTGCCCTACTTCAAAGACCCCGATGAGCTGCTCTCGCAGGTAGATGCCGTCAGCCTTGCGGTGCCCACCCCACTGCACTTCGATTACGCCATGATGTGCCTCAACCGCGGGGTGAATGTGCTGATCGAAAAGCCGATCACCGAAACGGTGGAGCAGGCTGAATTGTTGGCGGAAGCAGCCGAGAAGAGCGGGCTGGTGGTGACCATCGGGCACATCGAGCGCTTCAACCCGGCTTATATGGAGTTGAAGAACGTTGTCGAAAGCATGGACGTGATCACCTTCGACTTGCGCCGCCTGAGCCCGTTTGAGGGCAGCAACAAGGATGTGGATGTGGTGCTCGACCTGATGATCCACGACACCAACCTGGTACTCGACCTGGTCGGGCAGGCGCCCGTCTCGATGCACGCGCATGGGGTAAAGGTGTTCTCGGATAACCTCGACCATGTGGTAGCGACGCTTTCCTTCCCCAACAACATCCTCGTCACCATGACGTCTTCGCGCATCACCGAGCAGAAAGTGCGCTCGCTCGATGTGGCCTGCCGCCAGGCCTTTCTGCAATGCGACCTGTTAAATAAGTCGATCCTGGTCAACCGCTCGACCATCGGCGAATATCAAAGCCTGAACAGCCGCGGGGTGAAATATCGCCAGGAGAGCATTGTGGAGAAGATCTTCATCCCCGGCTCCGAACCGTTGATGCTGGAATTGCAGCACTTCGTGGACTGCATCCTGGGCGAATGCCAGACGGCGGTTTCGGCGGAGGACGGCTTGAAGGCCCTCAAACTGGCGACCGCCATCCGCGATGCGTGCTACGAGCAATTGACCGAGACGAACGTCCTGTTATAACCTTCCCCTACCCAATGCGGCAAGCATGAAACTAAGCGTCATCATTCCGTGCTACAACGAAGAAGAGAATGTCCAGAAGATGCACTCGGAGCTTTTGCCGGTGCTGCTGTCACTCAGCGAGCAGTATGACCTGCAGGTAATCTTCGTGGACGATGGAAGCAGAGACCAAACCCTGGCGAAGCTCCAGGAGACGTTCGGCTGCCTGAACCTCGCGCGGATCGAGTTTACGTTCCTGAAACATGAAGTCAACCGGGGGCTGGGCGCGGCGCTGCGCACCGGGTTTGCGGGGGCGGCAGGCGATCTGATCGTCACCACCGACAGCGATGGCACGTATAAGTTCTCATCCATTCCGGCGCTGATCGAGCGCCTGACGCCGGATATCGATATGGTGACTGCCTCTCCCTACCACCCCGAGGGGAACGTGGTGGGCGTGCCGAGATACCGCCTGGTCCTCAGCCAGGGCGCTTCCTTTTTATACCGCGTGCTGGTCAGCTGGAAGGTGCATACCTATACCTGCCTGTTCAGGATCTACCGGCGGAAGGTGATCGACACGGTCACCTTCCAGTCGAACGGATTCCTGGCCGGCACAGAGATCATGGTGAAAGGGATGCTCAAAGGATACAAGGTGGCGGAGTATCCCGCCGTGCTCTATTCGCGGATGTTTGGCGTTTCCAAAGCGAAACTGGCGCGCACGATCTGGGCGCACTTGACTTTCCAATGGCAGGTGTTCTTACACCGGCTGCATCTGATCCAACTCGTTTGAGGCTCAAAACCAGCAAAGGCTGCTGAAAAATCGAACATGAAGATCATTTCCGTTGTGGGGGCGAGGCCCGAATTTATCCAGGCCGCGCCTCTTAGCCGTGAATTACGCAAGCATCACCAGGAGCTGCTGGTTCACACCGGCCAGCATTATGACTACCTGATGTCGCAGACTTTCTTCGACGAGCTGCGCATCCCCGCCCCCGATTACAACCTGGAGGTTGGCTCAGGCAGCCACGGGCGGCAGACGGCTGAAATCCTCAGCCGCATGGAAGAGGTGCTGCTCAAAGAGAAGCCCGACCTGGTGATCGTGCGCGGCGACACGAACTCAACGCTCGCCGGGGCGCTTGCCGCCAGCAAGCTGCATATCCCTGCGGCTCACGTCGAGGCAGGCGAACGCAGCTTCGACCGCCGTATGCCCGAAGAGATTAACCGGCTGGTAGCCGACCGGCTCTCGGACCTGCTGTTTTGCGTCAGCCATGCGGCGCTTGGGCACCTGGCCGCCGAAGGAATCACAAGCGGGGTGCATTGGGTGGGTGACGTGATGCTCGATGCGATGCACGCCAACCGGCCCATCGCGCGCGAAAAGTCGAAAGTGCTGGAACAACTCCAGCTTGTGAAGGGTGCGTATGCGCTGGTGACGGTTCACCGCGCAGCAAACACCGATGACCCGCAGCGCCTGGCGAAGATCGTCTCGGCGCTCAACGCGGTGGATGAGACGGTGATTTTCCCGGCTCATCCGCGCACCCGCAAGGCATTGGCCGACCTGGGCCTTGAATTCAAACCGCATGTGCGTTTGATCGAGCCGGTAGGGTATTTCGACATGATGATCCTGGAGGAAAATGCGCGCCTGATCGCCACCGATTCCGGCGGGGTGCAGCGCGAGGCTTACTTTATGCGCGTCCCGTGCCTGACCTTGCGCGATGAGACGGAATGGGTCGAGACGGCACAGGCGGGCTGGAACCTGCTGGTCGGCGTGGAGCCTGAGCAGGTGCTGGCGGCGTGGCGGAGCTTCACCCCTCCCGCCGATCAGCCGCCGATCTTCGGTGACGGGAACGCCAGCCGCAAAATCGCGGGCATCCTCGATGCGGGGCCGGTGCGGTTCGCGCCCGACGGCAGGCGGAACGGCATCATCACGACCAAAGAACCAGGAGTTTCGCAATGATCATGGGCGCTGAACAACAGGCCGCGAAGCGCGTCGGCATCATCGGCGGCGGTATTATGGGCATTTGCCTTGGATATTACCTCTCGAAGCAGGGCGTGCAGGTGGAGATTTTCGAAGCCTCGCCTGTTCTGGGCGGGCTGGCCGGACCGCTCGTGCTGGAAGATGGGACCGCGGTTGACCGATTCTACCATGCCATCTTATCGAGCGATGCGCATTTACGCCGGCTGTGCGAGGAAATCGGCATCGCAGACCAGCTGCGTTTTAAAGAGACGAAGATGGGTTTCTTCTACCAGGGGGCGATCCATCCGATGAACAACATGGTCGATTTCC
The DNA here is from genome assembly GCA_029975055.1 of Anaerolinea sp. Taxonomy (GTDB): domain Bacteria; phylum Chloroflexota; class Anaerolineae; order Anaerolineales; family Anaerolineaceae; genus Anaerolinea. The sequence goes on along the minus strand of JARKPU010000001.1, from coordinate 100,656 downwards.
TGCGTTTCCCCCCGTTGGGATGGATCGACCGCTTCCGCCTGGGGTTGACGGTGGTGGCCGCGCAACTGGTGAAGGATTTCCGCAGGCTCGAAGGCGTGAATGTCGAAGATTGGCTGATCCGCCTGAGCGGGCGCAACACGTTCATGAATATCTGGCGGCCGATGCTCAAGGCCAAGTTCGACGGCGGCTTCGAGAACACCCCGGCGACGTACATCTGGGCGCGGCTGGTGCGCATGTCTTCTGCGCGCAGCGGAGCGAACCAAAAGGAAGAGGCCGGCCACCTGATCGGTGGATACCCGACTCTGATGAAAGCCCTGGCGCAGAAAATCGAAGCCGCGGGCGGGAAGATCCATCTCTCGTGCCCGGCGCAGGAGGTGGTGATCGAAGATGGCCGGGCAAAGGGCATCCGCCTGGCGGAGAGCGTGGCCGAATTTGACGCGGTGGTCGTCACCATGCAAACGCCGATCTTCCGTCGGCTCATCCCCGCTGCGCCCGCCGGTTACCTGGATTTCCTGGCGAAGACCGATTATATCGGCATCGTCTGCCCTTTGATTGTCCTTGACCGGCCCTTGACGGGCTTCTGGACGCTCAACATCACCGACGACCGCATTCCCTTCACCGGGGTGATTGAAACCACGGCTTACATCGACCCAAAATACGTCGGCGGGCACCATCTTGTCTATCTGCCCAAGTACACGGCGCCCGGCAGCGAATGGGCCAAAATGCCCGATGATGAAGTCCGCGCCACCTGGATGAAATACCTGAAGATGATGTTCCCGGATTTTGACGAGAAATCCATCCGGTACTTCCTGATCCACCGTGAGCGCTACGTGGAACCCTTGCACTACCTCAACTCGTTCGACCTCATCCCCCAGGTGAAGACCCCGGTCGAGGGCCTGTTCCTTTCAACCACGGCGCAGATCTACCCCGCGCTGACGAACGGTGAATCGGTCAGCCGGCATGCCGAGCAATCGGCCGGGGTTGTTCTGGCCGGACTGGCAGCCCGGCAGGCCGTTGGATGAAAGCCCAAACCGAAGGGGCCGTTCCTAAACCTCTACACAATCCTATGAAAAGCAGTTTACAGGTGCTCTCGAAAGCTCGCTGGCAGCAGGCCGCCATGCTTGCCGCTGTACTCACGCTGCTCTTCCTGGCGTTCTACCATCTGACCGGATACCCACTCACCTGGTACGATGAAGGCAGCCACCTGCACGTGCCCAAAACGCTGATCCGCTTTGGCGTGTATGCCGATTATTCGAGCGAAGGCTTCCGCTATTATGGCCCGACGGTCGGCATTGGCCCGACGGTGTTTCTGCCGATCGCGGCGGTCTTCAAGGTCTTTGGCATTGGCCTTTTACAGGCGCGCATCGTGATGGCGCTGTACATGCTGGCGGCTGCGGCCTGCTTTTACAGGCTGGCACGGTTCTTCGGCGGTGGGGTCTTCGCCTTCCTGGCCACGGCGCTGCTGGTCGTCTCGCGCGGCACGGCATTCCTTGAGTATGGCCGCCAGGTGCTTGGCGAGGTGCCGGGTTTGTTCTTCCTTCTGGCGGGGCTGATCGTGTGGTTCCGCGCGTGGGAAAAGCCGAAAACTGCATCGCTGGCGGCGGCAGGTCTGTTGATCGGCCTGAGCACCGTCACCAAGAACCAATACCTGCTGGTCATTGCGCCGGCGCTGATGATTGCCTGGGCGGCCAACCTGCTCTATTACCGGTCGGTTCCGCAAAGGGCGATTCTGATCACCGGCGGGGTGACGGCCCTTTGCTACGCGGCCTGGCAGGCGTACCAGGTCTTTTACCTGGGGCCTGCTACAGCCGGCGAAAACTTTGCTCTGCTGCGCGAAGGCGCCGCGGGGGCGGCGCTGGTGTTCTCGCCCGCATTGATGAAGCGCAGTATCAGCGAGCTGTTGAGTTTGAAGGTGTTCCTGGGTTTCCTGGTTCCGGCATTGGGATACGGCATTTTCCTTTCGCTTCCGCGCAGCAAAGACGGCCTGCGCTGGGGGGTGGTCTTCCTGCTGGCGGTCTCGAACCTGGTCTGGTATGTGACGGCTTCGATCAGCTGGATCCGCTACGCATTCCCAGGGCTGGCCTTCGCAAGCCTCTTCGTGGCGCGCCTCTTTGCAGATTTAACCGGCGGCTTTCACCTCGACTGGCGCGGAATCGTCCAGCGCCTGCGCAGCGGCCAACCGGCCGCCGCAGAACAGGCGCTTCGAGTCGTCCTCCTGGGGTGGCTTGCGTTGATGCTGGTGATTCCCCTCGGCCAAAACGCATTGAATATCATCCGGCCAGAGTTCAACGCTCCCCAGGCCATGGCAGCCTATATGGAGCAGCATGTCTCTCAGTCGGCGCTGGTCGAAACCTGGGAGCCGGAGATGGGTTTCCTGACCGACCACAACTACCATTTCCCTCCGCCCGGGCTGCTGTATCAGGCGGTGAGTTACATCTGGCTGGGTCAGGCCTCGCCGGCTGAAAACTATCACTTCGTCGAAACCGAACAGCCGGATTACGTTCTGGTTGGCGAGTTTTCCCGCTGGGTACAGCTCTACCCGGCCGATTTTCTCCGTTCGCATTACACGTTGGAAACCATCATTGGCGGGTATGAGCTGTATGCCCGCCAAAAATAAGGGTTCATGCCACTAGAGGTTGGAACGAGGAGTTTGAGATGAAAGTTATTAAGGCGATCGTTCAATTTGCCGTTGCCTTCACCTTACTTGCCGGCCTGTTGGGGAGGGTGCCGGCCGCAGCAGCTCAGACTCAGCCGTCACCGGTGCTGCTGGTCGTCAACAGCAGCGGAGGTGGTAAATACGGGCCGTTTATTGGCGAAATCCTCCGCGCAGAAGGCCTGAACGGATACGACCAGGCGGCCATTGGCAGCATGAATGCTGCCTTGCTGGCTCAATACAGCCTGGTCATCCTGGGCAGAACCGCGTTGACCTCCGCCCAGGCGAATGACTTGCGCGCTTATGTGAATGGCGGCGGCAGGCTCATCGCGTTCCGGCCGGATGCGCAGATTGCCGACCTGTTCGGGCTGGGGGGGGCGGTCGGCACGCAGACCGATGGATACATGAAGATCCAGAACGCTGCGGTGTTCGACGGGCAGACCCCCGGCGCCGGGCTGGAAACTCAGAGCCTGCAAATCCACGGCACCTCCGACCGGTATAACCTGATGGGCGGATCGGTGATGCTGGCGGAACTCTACACCGGCGCCACCACGGGCAGCGGCTACCCGGCCGTCTCTGCCTTCGTTTATGGTTCCGGGCAGGCGGTGGCCTTCCTGTACGACCTGCCGGAGAATATCATCCTCACCCGCCAGGGAAACCCGGCCAATGCGAATATTGACGCCGACGGCGACGGGATTTTGCGGACGATCGACCTTTTCCAACGCCAGGGCGGCGGAGCGCCCTGGGTGGATCTGAACAGGGTTCCCATTCCCCAGGCCGATGAGCAACAGCGGTTCTTTGCGCGGCTTGTCAGGCAGCTTGCGGTTGCGCCTCTCCCGCAGTTGTGGTATTTCCCTGGCACGTCCAAGACAATGCTGATCCTGACAGGCGATGCGCACGCGAACCCGACCTCGTATTACCAGACGGAGCTTTCGAGCATCAACGCCTACGGCGCGAAGATCACCCTGTACATGTCGATTGCCGGTGAGCCTACCGATACCAATGTGCAGACCTGGCGGTCACAAGGCCATGAGTTTGGCATCCACCCCTATGCTTACAAGCCGGATTCGTACCCTCCCTACAATGTGACCAACCTGTCGGAAGGGTACAACGCGATGGAGACCTGGTTTTCACTCACCTTTTCGAGCCCCAAATCACGCACGGTGAGGAACCATCAGATCGCCTGGCTGGGATACACCGATGCTGTGGATATCCAGGCAGCGCACAATATCGCACTCGACACGAACTTCTACGCCTGGGGCACCTGGCTGCAGAAGGCCGACGGCACCTGGGCGCACGGGTACACAACCGGCAGCGGGCTGCCGATGAAATTTGTAAAACTGGATGGCACCATCCTGCCGGTTTTCCAGCAGAACACTCAACTGGTGGATGAGCAGATGATCTTGGGGGCGGGAAATCACTTCGAGAACCTGACCGGCGTTCAAGGGCAGGCCGTCTCGAAAGCCCTGATCGATGCCAGCCAGGCCGGGTACTATTCGGCCTTGATGACGCAATTCCATATTGATTATTACAGCGCAGATGCCCGGGTCTGGGCCGAACAGACGATGGCCTACGCTCAGAGCCTGGGAATCCCGATGTGGAACGCCGACCGCTGGCTTTCGTTCACCGAAACCCGCCACGATGCGAGCTATTCCAACCTGGCATGGAATGCACTCAGCGGCCAGTTGACGTTCAACCTCAACTCCGCGGCAACTTCCGGCATTCAATTGAGCACCCTGCTGCCCGCTGCCTATGGCGGGAAGAACCTGGTTGGCGTTCAGGTTGATGGGGTGAACACGGCCTTTCAGACGATGCTCGTGAAAGGCGTGCAGATGGCGGTTGTGAGCGTTCCGGCCGGGAACCACAGCTTCAGCGTTCAATACCAGCCCGCGCCACCCACCGCGACGCCCACGGCGACGATCACCCCCGGCGGGCCGACGCTGACGCCTACGTTCACTGCAACCCCGCTCCCGCCGACGGCCACGGCCACCAACACACCGCTGCCTCCCACGGCCACCCCAACGCCCATCCCGACCAATGGGTCGGTCACCCAAACCAGCTTTGCCGATTTCGGCCAGGCCTGCGCGGTGACGGCCAACACGCACATCACCGATATCGGCGGCGGGGCGGTAGCGCTGGCGGCTGCCTTTGCGGATGACTTCAACGGCGCGGCGCTCGACGGCACGCTCTGGGCCTCAGGCAACTGGAGCGGCGGCGCTTACACCCCGCTGCCAAACCTGGGTATCTTGCAGGTGAACGCCCCGCTGGGCGGCTGGGTGCGCTCGGTTCCGGCCTTCACCCACGGGACGATCGAAGCAGTCGCCGAATTTGGGAATGGCGCGTACCAACATATCGGTTTTGGGTCCGATGGGTTCGTCGCCAACCGTTATTTCCTCTTCAGCACGTTCAGCGGCAACGGTCACCTGTATGCCCGCGCCAACAATAACACCTCGGAGCAGAACGTAGACCTGGGCGTGCTGCTTGCCGGGATGCACCGCTACCGCATCGAGTGGACGGCCCTGGATGCCGCGACCGACCAGGTGACTTTCTTCCTGGATGGCGTTCAGGTGGCTCAGATGGCCGTCCCGAACGCCGGGGCTGCAAACTTCTATGTGTACATGTCGAACGCGCTCGACGCGCCCGCGCTGAGGGTCGATTCGATCCAGCTCGCGCCTACCTATCTAAGCTCTGGAACGTACACATCCTGCGTGCTGGATGCCGGCGCGGGATATACGTGGAACTCGATCTCTTGGGATGCTGCGGCACCGGCTGGCACCAGCACGCTGGTGGAATATCGCACTTCGGCAGACGGCGCGGTTTGGTCTGCCTGGACTGCCGCCGCCAGCCCTGCCGAAACGCTGCTTGCGGCGCCGATGCAGTTTGCTCAATACCGCTTGAGCCTTGGGACGATCGACCCTGCTCAATCACCGCTGGTGAACTCGGTGACGCTTGGGTTTGCCCTGGTGCCTGCGCCGCCCACCGCCACACCGCTGCCGCCCACGGCCACCTCTACCCCCTTGCCGCCCACGGCAACGCCCACCGGCAACCCGCCTGCCACGGCCACGCCTCTGCCGCCCACGGCCACGCCTCTGCCGCCCACCGCCACGCCTCTCCCGCCCACGGCCACACCGCTGCCGCCCACAGCCACGCCCACGCAGGTTTCGGCTGGGTTCCCACAGAACCCGGTTTTGGATAACTTCAACCGCGCTAACGGCAGCCTTGGCACGAGCTGGCGGGGAGCCACTTCCAGCTACCAGATTGCCTCGAACCGGGTGGATGTCATTCGCGATGGCGATATTTACCGGAATACAGCTTTTGGCGTGAACCAGGAGGTGTTCATCACCCTGAGCACCATTGACGTCAATGCGTCGGAGATCGACCTGCTCCTCAAGGCTCAATCCAATAACAACTACCAGCAAGGGGTGATCGAAGTTTTGTACGCTCCCGCGCTGAATCGGGTCGAGGTCTGGACGTACTCCAATGCGCAGAACTGGGTGCAGCGCGGGGCGAACATCCCGGTGACGTTTGCCAACGGCGACCAGTTCGGCGCGAGCGCAACCGCCGATGGGACGGTGAGCGTGTACAAGAACGGCCTCTTGTTAGCCACGCGCTCGGTCGCCGGATGGACGTATAACAGCCTGGGCGGATACACAGGCTTCTGGGTGGTCCATGGGAACAACACCTTCCTGGATGATTTTGGGGCCGGCAATATCACGGTCGGACCGTTGCCGACCTCCACGCCGACGAGCACACCCACCGCCACGCCATTACCGCCCACGGCGACGAATACGCCCCTGCCGCCCACTGCCACCAGCACAGGCACGCTTCTTCTGCCGACCGCCACGAACACGCCGCTGCCTCCGACAGCCACCAGCACGCCCCTCCCGCCCACCCCCACGGCAACGTTGAGCGACTTCCCTGGAACTGCCATCCTGGATAACTTCAACCGCGCCAATGGCCCGATTGGCGCCAACTGGGCCGGGCGGGTGAACGACTATACCGTTTCCATTAACCAGTTGGATGTTTCGGTGGGTGGCGATGTGTATTGGACGGGCATCTTCGGAACGGGCCAGGAGGTCTTTGTCACCCTGACGCAGATAGACCCGGATGCCGCGGAGATCGATCTGCTGTTGAAATCCCAGTCCAACACCTGGTGGGGGCAGGGCGTGATCGAGGTGTTCTATTCGCCGGTTGATCAGGCCGTTTCGGTGTACACCTTCAGCACGGCGCAGGGATGGGTGCAATACGGGGCGGCAATTCCGGTCACCTTCTTGGATGGCGACCAGTTCGGTGCAAGGGTGGCCCCGAATGGCACGGTGAGCGTTTATCGCAACGGCCTCTTGCTGGGCACGCGCTCCGTTGCCGCATGGACGTTCAACAATCAGGGTGGTTATATCGGCTTATGGATCGATAACGGTTCACAGATGATCATGGATGATTTTGGGGGCGGTAATCGTTAGCTCGTTGAGGGGTGAAAACCTGACGATTATCCACCAAACAGGGAGGGAAATTTGAAACGATCATCGCGACCGCTCATTGTGTCTATACTCGTGGGCTTGCTCTTACTCACGACATCGATCTCTAAAGCGCAGTCTCCGAGCGCGCCCATCCTGGTGCTTTACAGCCCTCTCGGCAATGGCATCTATGGCCAATATGTCGGTGAGATCCTGAAAGCCGAAGGCATCAATTCTTTCGATATGGCTGATATCAGCTCGATGACCCCCGCTTTGCTGGCCCCGTACCGGGTTGTAATCCTCGGGCGGAGTTCTTTGAATTCCACCCAGGTGACGAACCTGACCAATTACGTGAACGGCGGGGGCAGCCTGGTGGCGATCCGGCCGGATGCGCAATTGAACGGCCTGGCAGGGCTTGTCGCCGGGGCAGGGCAGCAGGTGAACGGCTACCTGAAAATCATCAACAATGCCAGCCTCGATGGCCAGACCCCTGGAAGCGGCCTGACCTCTCAGACGCTGCAGCTGCACGGCAGCGCAGACCGGTTCACCATGGGTTCAGGCACGGTGATGCTGGCAGAGCTGTACAGCGGCGCGAGCACGCCCACGGGGTACCCGGCGGTGATCGGGAAGGTTGCGGGGGCAGGCCGTGTCGTTGCCTTCACCTACGATTTACCGCTCAACCTCATCTATACCCGCCAGGGGAACCCGGCCAATGCCAATGTGGATGTGGATGGCGATACGGTGTTCAGGACGACCGACCTGTTCCAGGGCACTTCGGGCGGGGCCGCCTACCTGGACCTCGACAAAGTCCCGCTTCCCCAGGCCGATGAGCAGGTGCGCTTCTTGGGCAGGCTGGTGAAGCAGCTTTCGGGCATGCCGCTCCCGCAGGTGTGGTATTTCCCGGGGATTACCAAAACGATGCTGGTTGTGACCAGCGACGCGCACGCCAACCCGACTTCGTATATCCAGCTATTGATCGACAGCTTGAACAGCAAAGGCGCGCACTCAACGGTCTACCTCTCCCAGGCGGGAGAGCCGGCTTATGCCGACGTCCAGGGCTGGCGCGCCCAAGGTCATTCGTTTGGGATCCACCCGTATGACAAGCAGCCGGATTTCGTGCCCCCAATCACCAGCCTGGCTCAAGGGTACGACACTTTTTACAACTGGTTCCAGATGACTTTTGATGACGGGATGTCTGCGACGGTGCGGCATCACCGCGTGGTCTGGCTTGGATGGACCGATGCGGTCGATCTGGAGGCGTCGTATGGGATCCGGATGGACACCAATTATTACCATTGGGGCACCTGGCTGCAGAGAGGCGATGGCTCCTGGGCGCGCGGGTACATCACCGGCAGCGGCCTGCCGATGAAATTTGTGAAACTGGATGGAACGATCACCCCGGTTTACCAGCAGGCGACTCAACTGACCGATGAGCAGATGATCACCGGCATTTATACCCAGCCCGGCGACCCATTGTTCGAGAACCTTACCGGGGCCCAGGCGCTGCAAGTCACGCGAGACATGATCGACGCCAGCCAGGCCGGTTTCTACTCCGCATTTATCGCTCAATTTCATGTTGATTATTATTCCAATGAGGATGTCAGAATTTGGGCCGAAGGCACGATGGATTATGCCAACAACCAGGGCATCCCCATCTGGAATGCGGATGAGTGGCTTGCCTTCACCGAATTGCGCAGCGCATCGAGCTATTCCAACATCTCCTGGAACGCGGCCACCGGAGATCTGTCGTTCAACCTGAACTCGTCCGCTTCCCCTGCGGTCTCCTTGAGCACCCTCCTGCCGGTAACCTATGCTGGCAAGACTCTGCGTGAGGTGACGGTGGACGGGGCCCCGGCGGCCTTCACGCAATCGCCGGTCAAAGGGCGGCAGACGGCTTTTGTGACCGTCCCAGCGGGGAACCACAGTTTTACAGCCCGCTATCTGCCTGTGGCCGATCTGGTCATTACCAAAGGCGGTGCGCCCGACCCGGTCGTGGCAGGGCAGCCGTTGACTTACACAATGAACATCACCAATTCAGGCCCCGATTCCGCGGATGCGGTGACGGTCTCGGACGCCCTGCCCGCGGGAGTGTCGCTGGTTTCGGCTGTCTCGACTCAGGGGAGCTGCTCGGGGACGGCGACCATCAACTGCAACCTGGGCAGCATAGCTTCTGGCGGTGCGGCGGGCGTGACGATCACCGTAAACGTGAGTCCGGCTCAACGGCTGGCGCTTTCGAACACCGCTGAAGTCTCCGGGCAGGTTTACGACCCCAACCCGGCGAATAATTCTTCCACTTCCGTCACCGGGGTGACGGCCTCGGCCGATGTATCGATTTCCATCAGCGATGCTCCCGACCCGGCGACAGCGGGAAGCGGGTTCGATTATCTTTTGACGGCGGCCAATGCCGGGCCCAGCACCGCCACAGGGGTGAGCATCACGCTGCCCTTGCCTGCCGGTGCGAGCTATGCCGGAGCCGCGGGAAGCGGCTGGGCCTGCACCCCGGGCAGCGGCTCTTTGACGTGCAATCTCGGCGGGTCGCTTGGCGTCAATGCCGGCTCGAATCTCACCGTTCACATGCTGGTGAACGCCGATCAAACCGGCAGCCTGGCTGCCACGGCGACCTTGAGCGCAGCCGAGAATGATGCCAACCCGGGCAATAATGCCGATTCGGAAACGACATCCGTCACACGCAGCGCCGACCTTTCGGTCACACTCGGCGATTCGCCCGACCCGGTGATTGCCGGGACGACGCTGACCTACACGCTCAATATCCAGAACGCCGGGCCGAGCACAGCCACGGCAATCACCCTGACGCAGGTTCTGCCCCCGGGTGTGAGCTATGTGAATGGCTCCGGAACAGGCTGGGCCTGCACACCCGGAAGCGGGAACGTGAGCTGCTCTTTGGCCAGCCTGGGGGTGGGCGCCGCCTCTACGCTGACCGTTGCAGTGACCGTCAACCCCGGCGAGCATGGGCCGCTCAACTCCAGCGCCAGTGTAGGGGCTTCTGAGCCTGACCCCGCGAGCGGTAACAACAGCAGCTCCACGAGCACGGGCGTTTCACGCCAGGCCGATGTATCTCTCACAATTGCTGACGCGCCGGACCCGGTGGCGGCGGGCGGGGAGTTGACCTATACGTTCACCATCCAAAACCTGGGGCCAAGCTTTGCCGAAGCCGTCACCCTCACCGATGTGCTGCCGGCGGAGGTCACATATCAGCGTTATAGCAGCGCCGATTGGATATGCGGGCACGCGGGGGGCACCTTCTCTTGCGATCCGCGCCAGCTTGCGCCGGGGTACAGCGGCACTATCGAGATGGTTGTGACGGTTTCGATCACGCAAGGCACCCTCTCCAACCAGGTGACGGTCGGCTCGAGCACCCCCGATGCGACCCCTGCGAACAACACGGCCGGTTCGACGACCCAGGTGACCCCGCTGGCCGACCTGAAAGTATCGCTCTCCAGCAGTCTTGATCCGGCCAGGGCGGGCAACCCACTCCAATACACGGTTTTGGTCGAGAACCTGGGGGTGAGCGTGGCGGAAGCCGTGACGTTGACTTTCCAGGTTTCGCCGGGTGTCGCCTATTTCGGCGCGGCCGGGTCGGGCTGGGCGTGCGGCATTTCGAGCGGGCTCGTCACCTGCACGCTGCCGCAACTGGGCGTCTCACCGGCAAGCCCGGTCTATATCGATTTACTTGTCCCGGCAAGTGGCAATTCCTTGAGCGCCGAAGCATCTGTCCAATCGGCGACCACAGACCCCGTGATGAGTAACAACACCTCTGTCTTAACGACGGATATATACCAGGTGCTTTTCATGCCGCTGGTTGGGAATAATCCGTAAGGGTTTCACAGCGATGAGAAACCCTTCTTTACCGGAGAATCGATTAATGGGTAAAAGATTGTTATTGGTTGTGATGATCGTTTTCGTTGGGCTGGCCGCAGGCGTCATGCTCTTGCTGCAAAAATCGAATGCCAACCGCTTAAACGGAGGTTCGGAATCTGCCCCCGCGGCGGCTTCTACCAGCGAGTCTTACCTGCCGCTGGTGGTTAATCCGCAACCGACGCCAACGCCCACATCAACCCCCACCAGCACACCCACGCGCACCCCCACGGCCACAGCGGTTTCTGCTACCCCCGTGGCGACCAGCCTGGTTTTGGAATCCTTCGAGGGCGCGGATACTTCCTGGGTGGTCACGAAAGTTACCACCGGAAGTGGAAGCGTCACCCGCAGCAGTGCACTGGCGAATACCGGCAGCTATTCGGCGCTTGCATCGACGAACGGTTCGGGCGCAAAAGCGATGGCGCAGGTGAGCTTCAGCGCCCCTGTCGGCATGTGGCAGGAACGACCCGGCACCTGGTACTGGCAGCAGGCCAGCGTGTATCTGCCCTCCGCGACGGTGAATCAACTGGGAGCCGGCGATTACCTGACGCTGGGTGGGTTCTGGCCCAGCGCGGGCGGGACGTTTGGGTGGTGGCTGCGCGTTCGCCAGGGCGGGCAGCTCTACGTGTATGGGTACGACAGCGATGGAAACGCCAAAGAGTTCCGGGTGTATGGCACGTTCCCGCAGAACCAATGGGCGGAGTTGACCCTTGGCCTGCATTCGCAATACGGCCCCGGGGTGAAGCGCGCCTTTGCCTTTTTGATCAACGGCAGCTTTTACGGCTGGTATCACCAGGGGCATATGCAGGCCGAGGTTTATAACCGCGCTGCGATTGGCATTCTGGATACAAACCGCGCCGCCCCCTTGCAGGTATTTATCGATGCCTGGCGGGCGGTGACCACCGGCCAGTTCCCGGCCGGGCCGGATAACCGGCCCACGGCGGCGGTTCAGGAGCAAAACTACCGTTCATTGAGTGGAATTCAATGGCAGATCGATTGGTCAACCTGGGGGTTGGATCTGCGCATGGATCCCAGATTCGGGCTCTATTCCGCCACCTCGCGCCTGCAATCGGGCCGCAACATCGACCGGATGCCCAGCCTTCAAAGCGGATGGGCGGAGATCGAGGTGGATTGGCCGCAAGGCACCCCGCCGAATATTGCATCGGGATATTATGGCCCGATGGTGGGGTTCCGCAAGGAGATCAACCGGGAAGAAAACCTTGAGGTGATCCCCATCGGCCGGGGCGGGGGGCTGGCAGACCTGGTGTTGGAAGCCTGGGTGAATGGAGGCCCGGTATTCCTGGCAGGCTGGCCGCTCCCGGCGGCCTCGACCGGTTCGATGCATATCCCCGAACCGGGCGATATCATCCGCGTTCGTTGGGAGCAGGTGAGCGCGACTCAACTGGACGTGAAAGCCAGCTTCTACGATGCCAGCGCAAACACCTGGCACACAAACATCATCAACACCACATTTAATTCGTCTGCCGTGCAAAACGGCGGTGTGACCGTAAATTTCAACGATGGGTACCACCTGGCGTCTTCGATCACGATCGATTCGCCATACTACTCGATCCGGCGGTATAAAGTCGGCACGTTAGCGACCTATCCATAGCCAATGAATAGATTTGCCAGCATCGTGCTCAAGAACTCGGCATTTGGGATGGCCGCCCAGGTGCTGATCAAGATTCTCTCTTTCTGCTTCTCGATCTTGATCATCCGCAACCTGGGCGCCGAATCCTTCGGCCAGTATGCGGCGGTGCTGGCATTTGGGGTCACCTTTTCGTTCCTTTCGGATCTGGGGCTTGGAGCCTACACGGTGCGCGAGGTGGCCCGGTTCCGCGATCAGCCGGACGGAATCGAAAAATCACGGCGCTTATACGGCAATGTGCTCACGCTGCGAATCCTGCTTTCGGCCGTCACGCTGGTCATCGTGGTGGGCGCGGCCTGGCTGACCGGCAGACCTTTGATCATGATTGGCGCGATTGCCTTGAACTCGTTAGGCCTGTTCCTTTATGGCTTCCAGGGTTCCAGCGAAGCGCTGCTGATGGGCTTTGAGCGCCTCGATATCACCTCGATGGCCAAGGTGTTCAACCAACTCACCTTCGTCCTCTTGGGGGGGCTCTTCCTCTTCCTGGGTTGGGGCTATTACGGGCTGATCCTGGCGACCCTGGCCGGGATTGGCGTGATGGCTGTTGCATGCTGGAGGGGAGTTCGATCTTTAAACATCCAGCCGCTCAGGCCGGATTACCGGGTTTGGCTCAAGCTCTTGAAGGCCAGCCTGCCTTTCGGGATCATCGGATTCGCGCTTGGCCTTTCTTACCGGTTCGACTCGGTTTTGTTGAATATCTTCCGGAGTGATGCCGAGACGGGCTTCTACAACGCGGCTTATAACCTCGTATTTTCCACGGTTCTGCTCTCCAACGTAATCAACACGGCGCTCTACCCGTCTCTATCGCGTCAATCGATCAACGACCCCGGGCGCCTGAATCACAGCTACGAGCGGTCGTTCCGTTATCTGGTTTTGTTCGCTCTGCCCATCACGGTGGGGATCTGGGCGCTCGCCGATGAGATCATCCCATTCCTGTTCACCGCGTCGTTTGGGCCGGCAATCCCGGCCTTGCGGATTGTCATCTGGGTGGTTCCGGCGATGTTCGTTTCCGAATTCTTTGGGTATATTGTGCTGATCTCCGGCAAAGAAAGGAAAGCCGCCCGGGCAGTCCTGGTCAGCACGGGCTTGAATGTGGTCATCAACCTGCTGCTGGTGCCCCGCTTTGGGATATTCGCAGCGGCGGCGATGACAGTCATCACCGAACTGGTTCTCGTAGGGCAGTATGTCTGGGAGCTCCGCGCCATCCTGGCCGGGTTTCAATTGCGCAAATCGCTGTTGTACCCCGTCTTCTCTGCGCTGATCATGGGCGGGCTTGTGCTGGCTCTGCATGGCGTCATCCCACTGGTCTTGAATGTCCTGGCCGGCGGATTGGTGTATGTGGGGCTGCTGGCAGCCTTTCAGGTGATTGGCAGGCAGGAGATGCGCATTCTCAGAGAGCTGCTCTCTCGCAAGGCCCGGGAAGCCGCACAATGAAGTTGTTGATCGCCGCCCCCCATTTTCCGCCCAGGTATATCGGCGGGACCGAACGGATAGCGCAAAGAATGGCATCGGCGCTCAGTGAACGCGGCCACCAGGTGCATGTGGTTTGCGTGGATTCGGTGAATGCAGACTCTGACGAATTGGTTTGCGATACGGCTTATGAGAATGGCATCTGGGTTCACCGGCTTGGCGTGGATCTATCTCGAGCCGGCGACCGGTTGAGGTGGGCTTATCGGAATCCGCTGATCGAGGCCTGGTTGAGGCAATTCCTCCAGGCCGAAGCGCCCGATGTGGTGCATTTGCTCTCTGGTTACCTTATCTCGGGCTGCGTGGCTGAGGCCGCCCGCGAGTATTCGATCCCCGTTGTCATCACACTGTTGGATTATTGGTTCATCTGCCCCTTGATCACACTGATGCGCGCCAACGGCGACCTCTGCGCCGACCCCGTGCCCGCGGCGCGCTGCGAATGGTGCTTGCGCTCCGGCAAGCGGCGCTACCGCTACCTCGATCAATCTCTGGGCGGCCTGCCTGGAGAGTTGTTTTCACGGATTGGTCAAGCCTCGTGGCTGGCGAAGCTGGCGGGTGCCCGGTCTGGAATCGAGCAAATAGAAGAGCGGCGCGCGTATCTGAAGAACACCCTCGAAAACGCAGACGCGGTCATCACCCACTCGCGCTTTTTGATGAAAAAGGTGACGGATTACGGCATCTCGGGTGAACGAATGATTTACCTGCCGAACGGCCTGGAACCTTCCACGGAAGAGCAGCCCGGCTCGACAGGCGAGCATCGCGGGCCTGTGCGCATCGGGTACACCGGCCAGGTGGCACCCCATAAAGGCGTGGAGGTGTTGCTGCGAGCCTTCTTGAAGGCCGGCCTGCCGCCGGAACAGGCTGAGCTGCATATCTACGGCAAGCTCGAGCAATGGCCGGAGTATTCATCCAGGCTGGCGAAACTCGCCAATGGGCGCCCGGGAGTCTTCTTTGAGGGCCCTTACCCGGCGGATGAAACCGGAAGCATCTTGAAGAACCTGGATGTGGTGGTAGTTCCATCGCTCTGGTTCGAGAACCGGCCGACTGTCATTATGGAAGCCTTCTCGCGCGGCAGGCCGGTGATTGCATCGAACATGGGCGGCATGGCGGAGATGGTCAAAGATGGAGTCGATGGTTTTTTGTTCGAACCCGGCGACTCCGGCGATTTGGCGCGAATATTGCGCCAGGTGGTGGAGACCCCCGGGCTTTTGGCCAGGCTTTCGGAAGGCATCACCCCTGTGAAGCCTTTCCGCGAGGAATTGGATGAGATCGAGAAGATTTACCTTCAGCTTCTCGAGCGCAAAGGGGCCGCGCCGGGGAGATCTGAGTTCGTGAGAGACCGAGTCTCCTAGAGATGCGCATCCTGTTCCTCTCGCGCTGGTTCCCATACCCGCCCGATAACGGGGCAAAAATCAGGATCTTTCACCTGCTCAAAGGGCTGTCCGATAACCATCGGGTTGATTTGATCACCTTTTACGAAGATGAAACGGTCGCGGCCTGCCTGCCCGAACTGCGGAAATTCTGCGAGAATGTCCAGGCGATCCCATACCAGGGATTCCGGCCAGGCCGGTTGAAGGCAGTGTTGGGGTATCTTTCGGCTGCTCCACGCTCGATCCTGGATACGCACAGCCGCGAGTTTGCGGCCTCCGTTCGGGAAGCCATGCAAGGGAACCGTTTTGACCTGATGATTGCTTCGGAATTCGATATGCTGGCCTATGCGCTGCCGGTGCGAGGGCCTAAGAAGGTCCTCGAGGAGCTGGAGGTCACGAAAATCCGCGCCCCATTCCAGCAGGAAGCCCGCTGGATGAAGAAGATGCGCAGCGGGATGACCTGGATGAAGCTGGCGAGCTACCTTTCGCGGACGCTGCCTGCGTTCGACGGATGCACGGTCGTTTCGGAGCAGGAGCGCGATGCGGTCACATCGGTCGTCCCGCAGGTGAACCCCGCTGTCATCCCGAACGGGGTCGATACCGAGCGAATAAAACCAGACCCGGGCGTGGCGGTGGAACCGGATACCCTCGTGTATAACGGCGCGATCACGTATCCGGTGAATTTCCAGGCGGTGGCATACTTCATCGAGCGGATCTTCCCGTTGATCCGCGCGAAGCGGCCTGGAACTCACCTGATCGTTACAGGAAAGATCAACCGGGCATTGATCGAGCGTCTTCCGGCGCATGAGAACGTCATATTCACGGGCTACGTGGATGACATCCGGAAAGTTTTGCATCGCTGCAGCGTGAATGTGGTCCCGTTGACGGTGGGCGGCGGGACGCGGCTCAAAATCCTCGAGTCGCTGGCGGCGGGGTTGCCCGTGGTCTCCACCTCGATTGGCGCGGAGGGTTTGAAGCTGGTGAACGGGCGCGACCTCTTGCTCGCCGACCAGCCGGAAGAATTTGCTCAGTCTGTGCTTCGAATTTTAGAAGATGGCGATTTTCGGCGCAGGCTGGCCGCCAACGGGCGGAAAACTGTGGTCGAGCAGTATGACTGGAAGTTGATTGTCGCTCAACTGGAAGATTACATTCGGCAGGTAACCGTCGGGAACGGGGTTCCGGAGTCTGCAGCCTGATGCGCGCTGGTGCCGGTTTGAAAATCAAGCAGAGCATTGAAATGATCCGCGAAGTCGGCCTGAGCGTTGCCGTGGCGATCCAGTTGGAGAAGCACCGCATCACGCTGCTGCGCATCCTGGCTGCGATCGGCGTGCTGGCTTTTGTGGTGGGGGTGAGCCTGCTCATCGCTCTGAAAGACCCGCTGTATGGGATCATCCTCACCATCCTTCCCTTCGGGGTGGCGTTCTTCCTGTTCATGGAAGAGAGGCTCTACCTCACCCCGGTAATCATCCTGGCGGCGGCTGCTTTCGTCCCCTTCAGCCTGCCGACCGGCACCGGCAGCCGGCTGGTGATCAGCCTGATTTTAGCCGCTGGGCTGTTGTTCCTCTGGGTCTTCCGCATGGCGGTGTTCGAAAAGAAAATCCGGCTGCGCCGTTCACCGATCAACGCGCCGGTGCTTGGTTTCTGTGCGGTCGTTCTGGTTTCGTGGGCGTGGAGCAACCTCTTTCGCGACCCGCTTCTGTTTGTGCCCAATTCGTTTGTTTTTGTGCAAGCGGCATCGGCGGTCATTATGATTGTGTCGCCAGGGCTGCTCTTATTCATGGCGAATCAGGTTACCGATGAGAAATGGCTCAAATGGATGGCCTGGATCATGCTCGCGTCGGGGGCGGTTGGCATCCTTGCCAACCTGCTTTCGATCAACTTACCGGCAAACACAGGCGGGCAGGCTTCCATGTGGATTGTTGGGTTATGCGTTTCAATTGCCCTGTGCGATGCGCGAACGCCTAAATTCACAAGGGGGTTGTTCCTTGTCTTGGCGGCTCTTTGGGTATATTGGGGCTTTATCCGCAACCTGTCCTGGATAGCGGGCTGGCTCCCGGTTTTTGTCAGCGGCGGGGTGATCTTGTTTATCCGTTCGAAGCGGCTGCTGCTGGTCTGCTCGATCCTCCTTCTTATGTATTTGCTGCTGAACACTCAGATCATCGAAAGCTGGTTCGGGCAAGAGACCCTGACCAGCGGTGATACGAGGCTATTGGCCTGGCAAATCAACTGGCGCTTCACAAGCCAGCATCTTCTATTCGGAATGGGCCCGGCCGGGTATGCGGTCTATTACATGACCTATTATCCCCTCGATGCGATGGCGACGCACAATAACTACATTGACTTGCTTTCGCAGACCGGGATTGTTGGGTCTGCATTCTACCTGGCGGCCTTGGGCGTACTGACCTGGAGAGGTGTGGTGGTGTATCTGCGCGTGAAAGGGCAGCGGAATTTCATCGAAGCATTGAGCCTGGCGGCTCTAGGGGGAACGGTTGGCTGCATCGTCATCATGGCTTTCGGCGACTGGCTGCTTCCATTCGCGTATACCCAGACGATCGCCGGCTTCAACTACACCGTGTACAACTGGCTGTTCATGGGCACCATCCTTTCATTGGATGCGATGACATCGCCCGCGCGGCAGTCGGAACCGGCGGGGGAGGGATGACTCCTCGCCTGGATGTCATCATTGTGAACTGGAATACGCAGGCTTACCTGGAGCGCTGCCTGGCCGCGCTCTTTGCCGACCGCCATACCGCGGAGATGGTCGTCTGGGTGGTGGATAATGGCTCGTCGGATGGCAGCACAGAGATGGTCCGCCGGCAATTCCCTGAGGTTCGGTTGATCGCCAACCGTGAAAACGCCGGGTTTGTGAAGGCCAATAACCAGGTTTACGGGGTTTCGACAGGCGAATACCTCCTACTCCTCAACTCGGATGCCTTCGTGCAGCCGGGGTGCATCCAGATGCTTCTGGATGTGATGGAGCAGTTCCCGGGCACAGGCGCTGCCGGGGCCCGGCTGTTGAATGAGGACGGCAGCCTTCAACGTTCTTGTTACTCATTCCCCACCCTGGCGACGGAATTATGGCAGACGCTCTGGCTCGACCGGCTGTTCCCCCGCTCCAGGGTTTTTGGGAAATACCGGATGACGTACTGGGCGATGGACGATTACAGGGTCGTGGATGTGGTGATGGGTGCCTGCATGCTGGTTCGCCGGTCGGCGCTGGAAGGGGAAAGCCTTTTCGACGAACGCTTTTTTATGTATTCAGAAGAAGTCGATCTGTGCTATCGGCTGCACAAGAAAGGCTGGGCAGTCCGTTATGTGCCGGATGCCCGGGCGGTTCACATCTGGGGGGGCAGTTCTCAAAAGGTAAAAGCCGAGACGCTGCTCCGGCTTTATCGCAGCCGCGTGCAGTTCTTCCGCAAGCACTACGGCGAAATACCTGCCGCTCTGTACAAAGGGCTGTTATGGGTGAACAGCTTTACCCGCTGGGTGAGCGGCCGGCTGGTCTCTGCTCTTACGCATAGCCAAAATTTGAGGGAAAAATCTCAAGGATATGGGCAGCTTTTCCGAAAGGTCCATGCTTTCTAAAGGCTCGTTATCCAGGGGCGAAGTTTGAAGATCCTGCTATTGACCCAGGTGCTGCCCTACCCGCCGGACAGCGGGCCAAAGGTGAAGACCTGGAATGTGCTTAAATATCTGCGTTTGCACCACGAGGTGACCCTGGTCTCGTTTGTGCGGGGCGACCAGTCGAAAGAAATTGAGCACTTGAAGAAATTTTGTAACGCGGTGCATGCGATCCCAATGGAACGCGGGCTGCTCAATGACGGTTTGGCCTTGCTGGAAAGCCTTCTCACCGGCCAGCCCTGGCTGATTTCGCGCGACCGGCGGACCGGTATGCACGAACTGATATCGAAGGTCACCCAAGAGGAACAATTCGACGTGGTGCACGCCGATCAATTGAACATGGCGCAATATGCCGAACCCGTGAAGGCAAGCAAACGCGTGCTCGACGAGCACAATGCGATGTGGCTGCTTTATCGGCGCATGGCAGAGACGATGCCTCAAGGGCTGAAGAAATGGCTGTTGGAGCGCGACTGGCGTTTGCTGCGCACCTACGAAGGGCGCATCTGCCGCGAGTTCAATGCGGTGATCGCGGTCAGCGATGTGGACCGCGACGCTCTGCGCGAAGTGGCCGGCGATTCGGCGCGGCTGTTTGTCATGCCGATTGCCGTCGATACCGATGAATTTCGCCCGATCCGGCGCGCAGAAGATGCAAACCGGATTGTGCACGTCGGGACGATGTTCTGGCCGCCGAATGTGGACGGTATCCTGTGGTTTGCCCGTGAAGTGCTGCCGATCATCCGGCGCTCTAAACCGGATGTCGAGTTCGATATTATCGGCGCCAGGCCGCCGCAAGAAGTGATCGAGCTGGAGCAGAGAGACCGGCGAACTCACGTGACGGGTTATGTCGAAGACGTGGAGCCTTATCTGGCGCGCGCCGGGGTGATGATTGTCCCGCTGCGCGCAGGCGGCGGGATGCGGGTGAAGATTCTCAACGCATTATCGCAAGCGCTCCCCGTCGTCACAACGACCATCGGCTGCGAGGGCATTTCCGTTGAGGATGGCAAGCATGTACTCATTGCCGACCAGCCGCAAGACTTTGCGGATGCAGTGGTGCGTTTACTCGATCATCGCAGCCTGGCAGACCGGCTGGGTGAAAACGGCAGGGCATTCATCAAGACCTGCTACGACCTGCAGACTGTGTGCGCCACGCTGGAACAGGCTTACGGGTGAAATCCTCGAACGTCATGAACAAAGCGAACGCCCGGCCTTCTTACCGAAACGAAATCCTCATCGTTCTCCTGCTCTTTGGGTGCTATGCGTATTTCTTCCCGCGCTGGGCCGACCCAAACCAAAATTCGCGCCTGGATATGGTCGTTGCCGTTGTGGACGATGGCACGTTAATGATCGACAAATATGTGGAGAACACCGTCGATTACGCGAAAGTTGGCGGGCATTATTACAGCGATAAACCCCCCGGCTCGGCTTTCCTTGGAATACCGGTCTATGCCGGGCTGAAAGCTGTGCTGCAGACCCCCATGCTGGCCCGGCTGGTCGAGAAACTTTCGACGAACCAGGCCTTCCAGGCCACCCTGCGGGAGGGCGGATCGGGCGTTTACCTGGAAAAAGTGCATTTTGCCATTGCCCAGGTGGCTTTGACGCTGGCGATCCCGGTTATGGCCTCGATTCTGCTCGCGCTGCTGCTTTACCGGATTCTCCTCGATTATCAGATCGACCGTCGGGTGAGCCTGGCGGCGGTGCTTTGTGTTGGGCTGCTCACGCCGGTTTTCGCTTATGCAGGCGAGTATTACAGCCACATGGTCAGTGCCGCGCTGTTGGTTCTTGGGTTTTACCTTATCCGGGGCAATGGCAACCTCGGCGCTGGCAGGCTGCTGCTGGCCGGTTTTTGCCTGGGGTACGCCGTGTTGACGGAGTATTCGGTCATCCTGGTCGCCTGTGTTTTATTCGTGTATTCGGCAATCCGCTTGATCCGCCTCAGAAGCTGGCCTCGCATCATCTGGATGGCGATTTCGGCCGGAGCAGTTGGCGCAGGATTGATGCTGTACAACAATGCCGTATTTGGCGGCCCATTGAAATTGGGTTACGAATACTCCGAATTATGGACTGCTCAACACTCGACCGGCTTTATGAGCCTGGTAGCTCCTACTTGGGATGCTATCTGGGGCATCACATTCAGTCCATTCCGCGGGTTGTTTTTCCTTTCACCCATTTTACTGTTCGGATTGCCCGGCTTTTACCTGTGGTGGAGAAGCGGTCGTTTCCGCGCCGAGTTTTGGACGGCGCTGGCAGCCACGCTGGCGATGTTCCTGTTCAACGCTTCTTCGATCATGTGGTGGGGTGGATTCGCAGTCGGCCCGCGTTATTTCCTCCCGGCAGTGCCGTTCATCGGCCTGGCGGCAGCCTTCGCTGCGCAGGCATGGCAAGCGAAGCCCTGGTTCAAGGTGAGCGCTTTGGTTCTGGCCGCCTGGTCGCTCATGGCTACCTGGGGCCTGACGATTGCCGGGCAGTCCTTCCCATCGGATCAGATTCTCAATCCGCTCCTGGGGTACGCACTGCCAAACTGGCAGGCCGGGAACATTGCCCGTAATTACGGGACGATTCTGGGTCTGAAAGGTTTGGCCAGCCTGCTTCCGCTGGGGATTTATGTGTGTGTCCTGCTGGGCGGCAACTGGCTGATGGCCCGGACATCCAGACGCATTCATGTTGGAGAGAAGGAAATTACGGCTTCTTATTAATATGGCGAATACCAGCGCACCCATCAACGATCTGCCTTTACAGAAAAGCCTGGCGTTTCACACGGAATGGTCTGCGGCCGAAAGGCGCTTCGTCATCCTGGTCATTGCAATAGTCTTGGCAGTCACAAGCCTTCCATTCTTGTTTGGCTACCTGACGACCCCGCCAGATAAGCAATTCATGGGAATCATGCTGGATGTGCCGGACCATGCGCAATATTTCTCCTGGATGCGTGAGCTGGCTACGCAGAACCTGGCATCGAACAAGATGACCCCAGAGGCAAACCGGCCGCTGTTCTTCAACCTGCTTTGGTGGGGACTGGGCCGCGCGGGCAGCCTGCTTGGGTTGGATTATGCGGTCATGTTCCAGGTGCTGCGCGTTGGCGCGACCATCTTGTTCTTGCTGCTGGTTTACCGGATGTGCTGCTGGTTCTTTTCTAACCCGGCGATGCGGAAAACGGCGTTCCTTCTGGTCACCTTCACTTCCGGTTGGGGCTGGGTGCTGGTGCTCCTCAAGTACCTGACCGGAAAAGAGCTGCTCTTCCCGTTGGATGTCTATATCGCCGAAGGGAACACTTTCTTAGGGATTTTAGGGTATCCGCATTTCATCGCCGCGGCGCTGTATATCTTCTGTTTTGACTTGCTTCTCCGCGGGCAGTCGAAACAGCAGCTGCGCTATGCGGTCTGGGCCGGGCTGGTTGCCCTGTTCCTCGGATGGCAGCATGCGTATGATCTCGTCTCGGTATATGCCGTTCTCCTGGCGTATGCCATTCTCCAGTGGCTGAGAGATCGAAAGCTGCCGGTGTATATGATAAAAAGCGGGTTGATCGTTGGGGGTATCTCGGTCTGGCCTGCGATTTACTCGGTTTTACTGACCAGCATGGATCCGATCTGGAAAGATGTGCTCAAGCAATTTGCCAACGCAGGGGTGTACACGCCCAATCTTTTACACCTGCCGATTCTGTTCGGGTTCACTTTCCTGCTCGCCGTTTACGCAACCGTGCGGATGAATCCCTTGCGGCTCAACACGTTGGACGATAACCGACTTTTCCTTGTGGGCTGGTTCTTGGTGACCTTCCTGATCATTTACCTTCCAGTGGATTACCAGATCCACCTGCTCAACGGCTGGCAGGTGCCGATGGCCTTCCTGGCAGTGTTTGGGATGCAAGACTACATCCTGCCATGGGTCGAGCGCCTGCTTCTGAAACGGCAGTCAATTACCACGGAGCAGGTCCGCAGGCTGGCGGTTGCTTTGGTCATCGCGCTTGTCATCCCGACAAACCTCTACCTGTTTGCCTGGCGGTTCCTGGATCTTTCGCGGCATGATTACCCGTATTACCTGTATCAAGATGAGCTGCAGGCGATGGCCTGGCTGGACGAGAACAGCCGGCCGGATGATGTGATCTTCTCCTCGCTGACGACGGGCCAATATGTGCCGATGCTCACCGGTTCGCACGCATACCTGGCTCATTGGGCGCAAACGCTGGATTTTTATGCAAAATCGCAGGCGGTAGAGGACTTCTTCTCGCCCGGGCTGGATGCCTCCTCGAAGAAGCAAATTCTGGCTGAGGGGAATGTCGCTTTTGTCTTCTTCGGGCCTGCCGAAAAGGCGCTTGGTTCGGACCGTTTGGATGGCATTTATGGCCTGGCGCCCGTGTACGAGAATAGCAAGGTCACAATTTACCGGTTTACGCGATGAAAGTTGAGCATCACCAGGCATCAACGTTGCAGAGCAAATCCTCAAATTCAAAGGCGATTTCCATTTTCATGAACAGGCCGTCGGGCAAGCTGGCGGGCCTGGGCATTCTGGCGGCAGTCACTCTCGCCAGCCGGATTCCGTTCGCTTCCAAAGTTTTATACCACTGGGACTCGGTGAATTTCGCGTATGCGTTGAGTGAATTCAACCTGGCAAAAGAGCAGCCTCAACCGCCCGGGTACATTCTCTACGTCTGGCTGTGCCGGGCGCTGAACTGGCTGGTCCATGACCCTCAAACCGTGATGGTCGCCGTCGGCATCGCGGCCGGGGTAGGGGCCGTGATGGCGATGTTCTTCTTAGGCGAAGCCATGTACACGGCGCGGACCGGCTGGATCGGTGCGGCGTTTCTGGCAACCTCGCCTTTGTTCTGGTTCTATAACGAAATCGCCTTGCCGCATTCGCTGGACGCTTTTCTTGTCATCCTGGGCGCTTTGTTCATGTATAAGACCATGAAGGGAGAACACCGCTATCTCATTCCATCCGTGCTTGTCCTGGCGGTGGCGGGCGGGGTGCGACAGCAAACACTCGTTTTCCTGGCGCCGGTTTTTCTCTATTCGATCCGGCGTGTCGGGTGGAAGAAATTCATTGTGGCGGGCGTGGTGGGGGCAGCGGCGTGCCTGGCATGGTTCATCC
Organism: Anaerolinea sp.; assembly: GCA_029975055.1. Classification (GTDB taxonomy): domain Bacteria; phylum Chloroflexota; class Anaerolineae; order Anaerolineales; family Anaerolineaceae; genus Anaerolinea. Next base: position 76,488 of record JARKPU010000001.1, on the reverse strand, counting down.
CGCTCATTTCACTGAGCGGCGGGTTGAACAGCTACCTTCAGGTGATGGGCAATTTCACCGACCGCTTCCAGAAAACGACATCGATTTTCGAAGGCGCCGGCCTTTTTGGCCTGAAGCGAAATGCAATCAAATTAATACTCTATTTTGTGTACGGATGCGGTATAGTTTTATTACCGACAGCTTACGCAGTGGTTCATCCATTCTTTCACGGTACGAGAAGGCGGTTGGATGAGCGCGCGGTTTTTATCGGTTTATGGATCTTGCCGGCATTCATGTATTACTTATTGGTACATATGGGACAACAGGGCCTGGTCTTTGTGTTCCTACCTGCATGGATTATCTTGGGGGCGGCAGGCATGGAAATGTTCGCGTCTACTTCCGGGCGGCTTGCGTTGACAGGCGCGCTGTTGCTTGTCTTGCTTAATGGCGCCATCTTCTTGACCCTGCCTGAATATCCCTTCGGTTCAACCGGTCAGAGGTTACTGACCAGGCAGACCATCGCCAATTCCGACCGTTACTACCTGGAACGGTTTCAGGCGATCCGGGCGAATTTCCCGCCGGCCAGCACGTTGATCGTGGCCTCGAACTGGCATCATGTGCAGTATTACCTGCCCGAGTATCGGGTGCTCCCCTTCACGATTGGTTCGAAGTGGGAGCTCGATGAAGGTGCTCCGGTTGCAGTGACCGCCCAGGCCGGCACGCCTGCGCATTTTGGGTTGTCATCTGCTCGAAACTCGGTTTTGATTTTTGACCCTGCGTTGATCGAGTATGCATCCACACCGCAGTTGATCCGGCGACTCGCTCTCTCCTCGAAGAGTGAGATGGGGGTGATGGAATTCTCAGGGAGCGCCGAGTTCACTTTATCGGGCCAATCGTTTGGGATGGAGGAGAAATGAGGCTCAAGAGTCTCTTTTCCATATCCTTCAGGATCATCGCCACGCTAGTGATGGCCGGGCTGCTGCATCTGGCATCATCGCCGCTCTTGGTGCCGGAAGCCCAGGTCGTCAGTTGGTCTCCCCCGGAGCCGTTATCGCCTTCAGGCGGGTATTCCTGGTTCCCCGATATCACCACTGATGCCTTTGGCAATATTCACGTGGCGTATGCGTCTGGATACATCGGATACGACTCGGTATTCTATACAACATCAAACGACGGCACGTCCTGGACGAAGCCGAACGATATATTCTCACTGCCTCAAGTGGGCATCAACAGCGCCGCTACCCGGCCGTGCATCCTTTTTGATGGCAAGTCGAAATTGCATCTCACGTTTGCCGATTTGACCTCGGTTTACTATTCGAATAATTCGACAACCGATGCGATGTCTGCCCAAAGCTGGGCGCCGATGCAACTGATGAGCGGCAAGCAAATCGCCTACTTCTCCCGGCTGGTGGTGGATCAAGATGGCACGTTGCACCTGGCCTACACGGAGAACACCCCGTCATCGAGCAATGCGGTTGCGTATCATGTGTATTACCGTCAATCTAAAGACAACGGTGAGACCTGGACCGATAGCGTGGATTTGAGCAAGAATCAGAACGGGGCCGTAAAACCTCAATTCGTGGTCGATGACGAGAAGAACATTCACCTCGTGTGGGAATCGGGGCGCGGCGGCGGGTTAGGGCAGCTTGCGAACCCAACGAGCGTCTCCTATAGCGTGTCGTATGACGGCGGGCGCACATGGGCCGAGCCTTTCCAGTTCCCATTGGGGCAAGACGAGATGGCAAAGAATATCACCATTGGAGTGGACAGGAACGGCCATCTTGTCGTTGCCTACTGGTTGCTGCCGCAAAACACGATTCAGTTCCTGATTTCAGAAGACAACGGTCACACCTGGTCTGAGGCTGCGCCGATCCCCGGGGTTTGGGGGGCCGCCCCGCTCTATCAATCGAACCTCGATACGTATTCCATGGCAAACGACAGCTCGGGGAAAATCCACCTGGTCGCGGTCGGGAAAACCAGTGAAGCAGGGCAATCCCTCAACGTGCTCGATCTTGTCTGGAATGGCTCGGATTGGTCGCCGCCCGAAGTGATCGCAACGTATCAGGGCGATGTGCCAGAATGGCCCCGGGTGGCCATCAGCAACGGGAACCAGGTGAATGTGGTCTGGTTCGTGCGCGATGAAGCCCATGTCTGGGATTCGGACCATGGCGTGTACCAGGTGTGGTACTCCAAGGGGCAGGCCTCCGCGCCGTATATCCCGCCGAAGACCGCTCCCTCTCCGACACCGACGCTCGAGGCGACCCTCGCTGAAATGGATGCTCAAACCCCAGGCGCAGAAACTCCGACCCCGGCGAACACGCCGGAGCCTACGATTCACCTGAACAATGTGAAACCGCCGGATACCTTGCCGTTGAACGAGACAGATTACCTGGCGCTTCTGGCAAAAGCATTGTTCCCTTCGGCTTTGTTTGTGGCCGGGATTGTCCTGATTGCCGTCTTGAGAAAGCGTTAAGACCTGAGGATATTGCGTTGAAAATTTTGTTCGTGGTCCCTTACGTTCCTGACTTAATCCGGGTGCGGCCGTACAACCTGATCACCCATCTGGCCGGGCGCGGAAATGAGATCACGCTGGTAACCCTTTATTCCTCAGAAGATGAAAAGGCCGAGTTGGCGCAGCTCAAAGAGGCGTGCGCGGCAATCCACGCATTCCCATTGACGCGCTCGCGTTCACTTTTGAACAGCCTGCTGGCGCTTCCCTCGGCATTGCCTCTGCAATCCGTCTATTGCTGGCAGCCTGCCATGGCCGCGGAACTGCGGCAGCTGGCCGGGTCCTGCCGGTTTGATGTGGTGCACGTCGAGCACTTGCGCGGGGCCAGGTTTGGGCTGGAAGTTCTCGCAGCGCAGGGCGTCCAATCGGCCAGGGAGCGGCATCCATTACCGGTCGTTTGGGACAGCGTGGATTGCATCAGCATGCTGTTCAAACAGGCGGCCCACCACAGCAAGAGGCGGTTCTTCCGCTGGGTCACGCGGTTTGACTTGCGCCGAACAAGCCGATATGAAGGCCGGCTGGTCAACCAGTTCGATAAAGTGCTGGTCACCTCCAAAAACGATCGCACGGCATTGATGTCGCTCGCTCCGCTGGGAACGCCCGAAGACCAGGTCGTTGTTCTGCCGAACGGCGTGGATGTGGATTACTTTGCCCCGCCGCAGCAGACAACGGCCAGGGAGGACGCCACGCTGGTGATCAGCGGGAAGATGAGCTACCACGCCAACGTCACCATGTCGCTAAAATTCGTCGAAGAGACGATGCCGATCATCTGGCAGCGCAAGAAAGACGCGCGGCTTGTCCTGGTCGGCAAAGACCCCGCCCCTGAGCTGCGCGGCCTGGCGAAGAACCCGGCGATCGAAGTGACCGGGACGGTGGAAGACATCCGCCCGTACTTGCATCGAGCCACGCTTGCCGTGGCCCCGATCACTTACGGTGCGGGAATCCAAAATAAAGTGCTCGAAGCGATGGCTTGCGGGCTGCCGGTGGTCACCTCACCGCAAGCCGTATCGGCGCTGGCGGTAACACCGGGCCAGGATCTTATCGTGGCGAACGGCCCGGAGGATTTTGCGAATGCGGTTGTTGCTTTGCTGGATGATCCTGCGTTGAGGTCGCGAATCGGTCAGGCAGGCAGGAGGTACGTCGAGAAGCAGCATTTATGGGCAAATATCGCAGCGCGCCTTGAGGAGGTATACGATGAGGTTATCCAAGGTTCCCGCCTCACCAATGAATAGAGAAACGCTTCAATCCAATGTCAACCGGGTGACCAGCCTGTTTGGTCATTCCTTCCAATGGGTGGTCTTTGTAGTCTCGCTGGTGGTGTTGGATTTTCTTGCCGTTGGCCTTGCCTTCAGGCTGGCTTACTTCATCCGGTTCGAGGCCGGCATCGGCATTTTCAAGCTCGATGTGGTTCCGTCAATGGAGTATTACACGAATATCGTGTACATTTTGATCCCCGGCTGGCTGGTATTGCATGCCTTCATGGGATTGTATAACCCCCAGAATTTACTGGGGGGCACGAAGGAGTATTCGAAGATCTTCTCGGCAGCATCGATTGGCATGCTGCTGGTGATCATCGCAGGTTTCTTTGGGCCCGAATTTGTGATCGCGCGCGGCTGGCTGGTGGTCTCCTGGCTGCTGGTCATCTTCCTCACCTGCCTGGGGCGATTCTTCTTACGCCGGGTTGTCTATGCAGCACGGCGGAGGGGTTTTTTCATTTCTCCGGCTTTGATCATTGGCGCCAACGAAGAAGCCAGGCTGCTCTCGGAGCAGCTCTCAAAATGGCAATATTCTGGCCTGAACGTGATGGGTTTCGTCGATCAGCAGCCGGGTGAGCGCGCAGCCCGGCATGATTTGCCCATTCTAGGAAACCTATCGGCCCTCGACCGCCTGATCGAAGAGTATGGGATCAAAGAATTGATTGTCGCCTCCAGCGCGGTGACGCGCGACGACCTGCTCAAGCTGTTCGATAAGTATGGAGTTGCGAGGGGAGTGAACCTGCGCCTCTCCTCCGGCCTGTATGAGATCATCACAACCGGCCTGGAGGTGAGGGAGATCAACAGCGTTCCGCTCGTGAATGTGAACAAGGTCCGCCTGACGGGGTATGACCAGGTGTTCAAATTCCTACTCGATTACGGGATTGGGATTGTTGCCTCCCTTTTATCGGTTCCGCTCTTCTTGATCTTGAGTCTGGCGATCAAGCTCGATTCGCCCGGGCCGGTGTTTCACCGCCGCAGGGTGATGGGCGTGAACGGCCGCACCTTCGATGCCTTCAAATTCCGCACTATGTATGTCAACGGCGATGAAATTCTTGAGCGTTATCCCGAATTGAAGGAAGAACTGGCCCGCAACCATAAGCTCAAGGATGACCCGCGGATCACCCGTGTGGGCAGGTTCATCCGCAAATTCAGCCTGGATGAACTGCCCCAATTGATCAATGTACTGCGCAACGAAATGTCGATCGTCGGCCCGCGGATGATCTCACCGCCGGAATTGAAGGAATACAGCAAGTGGGGGATGAACCTGCTGACGATCCGCCCTGGCATCACAGGGCTCTGGCAGGTGAGCGGACGCTCGGACGTATCGTACCAGGAGCGCGTGCGCCTGGATATGTATTACATTCGCAACTGGACCGTCTGGTTAGACATCCAGATCATTTTCCGAACCATACCGGCGGTTCTTTCGCGCAGAGGCGCTTATTAGCCGGATCGGTGCGATCCTTCAAGACATTGCGGCGACATGATGATTTAAGGAGGATGTGATGAAAATTCTCGTTACCGGTGGGGCTGGCTTCATTGGCTCTCACGTTGTCGATTTGATGATCTCGAAAGGCCTCGAAGTGGTGGTCGTGGATAACCTCGCCACAGGCAGGCTCTCCAATCTGAACCCCGCCGCGAAGTTCTACCAGGTAGATATCCGCGACCCGAAGCTGCTGGATCTCTTCAGAGCGGAGAAACCCGATTACGTCAGCCACCACGCGGCTCAGATGGATGTGCGCCGGTCGGTAGCCGAACCGTTATATGATGCCGATGTGAATATTGTGGGTTCATTGAACCTGATCGAAGCTGCCCGGCAAACAGGGGTAAAGCGCTTCGTGTACATTTCGAGCGGGGGAACGGTTTACGGCGAACCGCAGTACCTGCCATGTGACGAGAACCACCCGGTCGCCCCGATCTGCCAGTATGGGGTCAGCAAGCATACGGTCGAGCATTATCTCTACCTCTATCACCTGAATTACGGGATGGAATATACCGTGCTGCGCTACCCCAATGTTTACGGTCCACGGCAAGACCCGCACGGCGAGGCCGGCGTGGTGGCGATCTTCGTCGGGCAGATGCTGGCCGGGCAGCAGGTGACCATCACCGGCGATGGCGAGCAGCAGCGCGATTTTGTCTATGTGGGCGATTGCGCCCTGGGCAACTGGCTTGGCCTGAAGGCGCCGGTGGGGATCTACAACCTTGGATATGGGATCGGCACTTCGATCAACCAGATCTTTGAGGCGTTGAAGACCATCACAGCGTATCCCTTAGAGGCAATCCACGGCCCGGCCAAGGTGGGCGAGACGCGCTTCATCTACTTAGATGCCAGCAAGGCGAAAACGATGATGGGCTGGACTCCGAGCGTAACCCTGGAGGAAGGGTTGCGGTTGACGGTAGAGTATCAAAAAGTGGCTGAGAGGGGCATGTGATCATCGTTCAAAGCCCGCTGCGGATCAGCTTCTTTGGCGGCGGCACCGACTTCCCTGACTTTTTCATGAACGAGGGAGGTTGCGTGCTTTCGTCCACCATTGATAAGTGCATTTTCGTCACGATCAAGCAGCGGTTTGACTCCAAACTGAGGATTGGGTATACTGAGACCGAAATGGTCGACAAAGTCGACCAGATAAAGCATGAATTAATTCGTGAAGCCCTCCGATTGACAGGAATTCAACTGGGGGTTGAGATCACGACGATGGGTGATATCCCATCAGCCGGCTCGGGTTTAGGGTCCTCAAGCGCGGTGACGGTAGGATCCTTGCACGCAATGTATGCTTACCTGGGGGAAATGGTGACGGCCGAGCAGCTCGCGAAAGAAGCCTGCAAGATAGAGCTTGACATCTTGAAAAAGCCGATCGGTATTCAAGACCAATACGCGATTGCTTATGGGGGCTTGCGCTTCTTTGAGTTCTGCCCTGATGGCACAGTGCTCAACCGGAAAATCCGCCTGGGCGATGACCTGTGCCGGAAACTGGATGAGAGCTTCCTCCTGTTCTATACCGGCATCAACCGCCAATCCGATTCGATCCTTGGGGAGCAAAAGGCCAATATCGGCGACAGTCTGCCCGTCTTGCGCGAGATTAAAGCGTTGGCGCACGAGGCGCGCGAACAGCTCGAACGGGGCAACCTCGATTCGTTTGGTGAGATGCTGGATTACAGCTGGGGGCTGAAGAAACGGCTGGCCAGCAAGATCAGCAACGGCCCGATCGACGAAATGTACGCTGCCGCGCGGAAAGCCGGCGCCCTGGGCGGGAAGATCACCGGGGCCGGCGGCGGCGGCTTTTTGCTTCTGTATTGCCCGCCTGTGAAACAGGATGCGGTTCGCGGTGCTTTGAAGGGCTTGCAGGAGCTGCCCTTCCGCCTGGAACAGGATGGCACGAAGATCATCTTCAACTACAGGCGGTGACCATTATCGCTTCGTTGGTGAGGTGAGGAGGTTCAATATGGATCACTATCAAATTTACGTCAACGATCTTCATCAAACACTGGATGATATTCCATTACAGAGCGTCCAGCAGATGGTGGATGTCTTGCTAGATGCGCGGCTTTCCGACAAGCAAGTGTTCGTCATGGGCAACGGGGGGAGCGCAACCACGGCTTCGCATTTCGTCGCCGATCTATCCAAAAATACCCGGGTGGCCGGGCTGCCGCACTTCAAGGTGGTGGGCTTAACCGATAATATCGCGTCGATCACGGCGTATGCAAACGACGAAGGGTACGATAAAATATTCGTGCAGCAGCTCTCCGGGCTGATGAACCCAGGCGACATCGTGATTGCGATCTCCGCCAGCGGGAACTCGCCCAACGTTCTGCGCGCTGTGGAGTATGCCAACTGTCATGGCGCCTACACGATTGGGTTGACCGGCTTTACCGGGGGTGAATTGGGGCCGATGGTGAAACTGCATATCCATGTGCCAAGCAACCGCATCGAGCAGGTAGAAGACATTCACCTGATGATCGAGCACATGGTGATTTCGGCGATCAAAGATACGACGCAGAAGACCGCCTTCATCGACCAGATTCAAGATATGTTTGCACGCAATAAGCGGGCACTTCTCAACCGGAGCGCCGCATCCGAAACGGAGACGCGGCCTATCCGCGAGACTTACGACCTGCTGGGCGCTATCAGCAAGGAGTTGCAGAGCCACGGCGGGCTGTATGATCTACTGCACAATATCTTGCAGCTCACGGTCGATAGCATTGGCGCATCCAGCGGAAGTTTCTTGTTGGTCAATCCCGATGGCGAAATTACCGACGGTCTGCTCGCGTATGGAGGGCAGGTCAGGCCCAGCCCGAAGAAGGAACTGGTCAATGTGTTCAGAGACGGCCTGGCCGGATGGGTGATCAGGAACCAGCAGGCGGTTCTCGTGACGGATACACAAGATGACCCGCGCTGGCTGCCGAGAAACTGGGAGGAAGGGCGGAACAATTCTCGTTCGGTTATTTGCGTCCCGTTGATTGTGAATAAGCAGGTCACAGGGTTGTTATCGTTGGCCAGGCACCAGAATGAACAGTTCACCGAAGCTGACCTGAGCCTGTTATCGTCAGTGGCGGTATTCCTGACATTCCAGATCTTTTCGCGCATGAAACCCTAACCCATGGATCTCCGTCCGTATTTTCAACCGTTATTGAAGTGGTGGTGGTTGATCTTTGTAGCCATGCTCCTGGCGGCCGGCACAACCTATATGGCTGTGCGGAACCAGCCGCCCGTCTACACCGCGCGCACCACATTGATCATCGGGCAGACGATCACGAATCCTAACCCGACCAGCAATGAACTCTGGCTGAACCAGCAGTTGAGCAGTTTCTACACCGATTACGCGTACCGTGAGCCGATCACCGCCGCAGCGATGCAGAACCTGGGCCTGACGTGGCTGCCAAAATACGTGGTGAAACCACAAGGAAACAACCAATTCCTTGAGATCAACGTCACCGATACCGACCCGCAGCGAGCGATGCTGGTGGCGCAAGAGCTGGCCAGGCAGCTCATCAAAGCCAGCCCGGGCGCCACGATCACCGGCGACCCAACCCGCGAGGCCTTTACCGATCAACAACTGGTTGAAACGCAGAAACAGATTCTGGAAACTCAAAAGCAAATTGCCGATAAGCAGCTCGAGTTTGGCAGCCTGGAAAGCGCCAAGGAGCTCGCGGTGGCAAGGCAGGATCTCCAGGCTCTGCAGGATAAGCTGACGCTTCTGCGCACCAATTACGCCAATTTGCTCAACAATTCGGAGCACACGGCCTCGAATATCCTTTCGGTTTTGGAACCGGCTGCGCTGCCGACGAAACCCTCCGGTTTGAACAAGTATCTCCTGGTGGCGGTCGCCGCGATAGCCGGGCTTGTGCTGGGTGTTGGAGGCAGCTACCTGTTGGAAAGCCTGGACGATACGATCAAGCGGCCAAAGGATGTGGAACGCCTGCTGGGTTACCCGATCTTGGGATACCTGATGAACCTCAGCCGAAGGGAAAAATACAGCCTGTATGTGGCAGAACATCCCCGCTCGTTCATGGCCGAGGCTTTCCGCAACCTGCGCGCCAGCCTGGAGATCAGCATGCTCGAATCGGGGGCCAAAACCCTCCTGGTGACAAGCCCGGATGCGAGTGATGGGAAATCCTTCGTCGCCGTCAACCTGGCAGTCAGCATGGTGCAGAGCGGCAAGCGCGTCTTGCTGGTGGATGGAGACATGCGCCGCCCAAAGGTGCATAAATGTTTCGGGATCGAAGACCGGTTGGGCCTGACCGACCTGCTCAAAGGGACGATGAAGGCCGAATCGATCATGCACAAGTGGGAAGACGGGAAGCTGAACATCATTACCGCCGGGGCGGGCAACGACCTGGTGGACCAATACCTGAACCCCGATAACGTCGCTCACTTGCTCGAGAAGCTGAAGAGCCTGGCCGATGTGGTGATCATCGATAACCCGCCCTTCATGATTGCCGATACGATGATCTTTGCGACCAAGGTCGATGGGGTGCTTTTGGTTGTCCGCCCCGGGACGACCAACAAGGAACTCGCCGCGCTGGTGAAGGAGCGGCTTGCGTCGGTGCAGGCGCACGTGCTTGGCGTGGTGATGAACCGTATCCCGATGACGAAGACCGGTTATTACGGCGAATACCGGTACTACATGCCGTATTATTATGCCCGCGAGAAGAAAGGGAGCGCCGAGGGTGAAAAGCCCATGGAGCCGATCAAGAAGAACACGATGTCGGCGAAGTAGTTCCGTAAAGGTGACACAAAAGCGGAGGTTGGTTCAAGAGCCAGCCTCCGCTTTTTATTTAAAGTAATGAAACTACGAAGAAGTGAGCGATCGGGCAAAGGAAGAGAAGTCGAGGCCGGTCGGCTCCTGAAAGACGCGCAGGTCGAAGTTCGGCGCTGCGCCGAGCAGGTGATCGAAAATCTCCGCCTGGATCAACTCATACGTGGCCCAATCGGTGGTGTTTGCGAAGATATACAGCTCCACCGGAAGCCCCGTGGGGGTTGGCGCCAGCACGCGGACGAGGAAAGGCATGCTTTCTTTATGGATATCGGCGCGGGTGCGCAGATAAGCCGCGATGTACACGCGGAACACCTCGATGTTGGTGATTTGCGGCCCATCCAGGGGCGAATCATAATGATCCTGGTGCTCAAGGCGATAAGCTTCGATCTGCTTGATCTTTTCGAGCACGAAGTTATGGATCAGGTCGATCCTGCTGAGCCGCTCGAGCATCTCGGGGTCGCAGAATTTGATGCTGATCATATCGACGGAGAGCGAGCGCTGGATGCGCCGCCCACCGCTCTCTTTCATCCCGCGCCAGTTCTTGAAGGCCACATCGACGATCTTGTAGGTGGGGATGACGGTGTAGGTCATATCGAAGTTGCGGATTTTGATCGTGTGCAGGCTGATATTGACCACATCACCATCGGCGTCATAACTTGGCACCTCGATCCAATCGCCTTCTTTAATCAGGTCATGCGCGGCGATTTTAATACTGGCGACCAGCGAAAGAATGGTGTTTTGAAAGATGAGCAGCAGCACGGCCGTGAGCGCCCCCAGCCCGGTGAGCAGTACGACCGGCGATTCTCCCGTCAGCAGGGTGACGGAAAGAACGATTGCCACCAGGACAAAGAGGATCTTGGCGATGTCGAGGTAACTCTGGATGCTGACGCCCCTGTAATTGGGCCGGTTCTCGTAAAGCTCGTTGATGGCGTTCAACAGGCCGCTCAGGGTGAACACCGAGAGCCATAGAATGATGAAAAGAGAAGCCTTTTGGATCAGCTTTTCATAACCGGGGAACAGGATAGCCAGCGTGTAGATGAGCGCCAGCGGGGCCATCCAGGCGATCCGCGCCGGCTGCAGGTTGCGCACGAGAATATCATCGATCTTCGAGGCGCTGCGCGCAGCGAGCGAGACAATGCCGCGCGCGATGCCGAAACGTGTAAAAAGGAAGAGCAGCAGGCTGAGGAGGAACACCCCTCCCAAAGCCATCGCCTGGTTAGCCGCAGCCCAGGCCAGGATATCGTTGACGCTCATGTTGACCTCCACCCTATCGGCGATGATTATAGGGTAAATAATACCTTAAATATAAAAATAAAGCACGCGGGATTGAGGTCGGTCATCGCCGATGCGGTTATGCCTCGCGCAGGCCGGGTATGCCGTTGAAAAACATGAAGGTGAAGAATTTCGAGGCCTGTTCGGGGCTGTAGGGAGCCTTGGTCTCCAGCCACCAGGTCATAAAACCAAGCAGGGAGGTGGCGAAGTAGCTGGATAACACCGCAAGCGGCACCTGCACTGAAGCAGGCAAGGCCTGTTCGCTCTCGAAATACGGGCGGACAGCTTCGCTGAGGAAGGCGAGGATATAGCTGCGCACTTTCCGGGCTGCGCCGCCCTGCAGGATGATCTGATAGAAGATGGAATTGGCCCCGGCATGTTGGAAAACGATATCAATGGCATGCAGGCCGGCTTCGCGGCTGCGTTCTGCGGCCGGAGGCGCGGCAGCCACGACCTGCTCGTATAGCTCGCGGGCGGTGTTCTCGATGCTTTCGAGGAGCAGTTCCTCTTTATCTTTGTAATGCAGGTAAAAGGTCGTCCGGCCCAGGTCGGCGCGCTCGGTGATATCCTCGATCGTCACGGCGTCATAGCCTTTTTCGATGATCAGGGTCATCAGCGCTGAGCGGAGCTGCCGGCGGGTGCGGCTGACGCGCCGGTCTTGCCGGTGATGAACGGTATCGCTTTCTGTGTTCATTATTCGACAGCTACCTCGGGTTGCCGGTTGACAGCCGGACGGCCGGCCTTATAATTTGAATGGTTTGTATGATTATATACATAATGTTCATTAAATTGCGAGGATGAATTGATGCAATTCCATCCCACGCCAAACGGCAGCCGGGCACTTATCCGCCTGGAGGGAGTCTGCAAATCCTATTCCACTGCTTCAGGGCCTTTTGCGGCTCTGAAATCCGTTTCGTTTGAGGTGAAAGCCGGAGAGTTCGTGGGGATCACGGGTAAATCAGGCGCAGGGAAGACGACGCTGGTCAATATGATCACCGGAACGGACCAGATCACTTCGGGCGAGGTGTGGGTGGGAGATGTGGCGGTGCACCGGATGAGCGAAGACCGGCGCTCTCGCTGGCGCGGGCGCAATATCGGGGTGGTTTACCAGTCGTTTCACCTGATGCCGTCACTCTCGTTGATCGACAATGTGATGCTCCCGATGGATTTCTGCGGGCAGTTTCGGCCGCGTGAGAGCCGTGCGCGCGCGGTAGAACTCCTCAGGGAGGTGGAATTGGAGCAGCATGCCCTGAAACTGCCCTCTGAGATCTCAGGCGGGCAGCAGCAGCGCGTGGCGATTGCCCGCGCCCTGGCGAACGACCCGCCGGTGATTATCGCCGACGAGCCCACCGGCCGGTTGGATTCGGTGACTGCGGAAGTTATCTTCGAGATTTTCGCGGGGTTGGTGCGCCGCGGCAAAACGATCGTTATGGTGACGCACGACCAGGGCCTGGTGGAGCGCGTGGACCGGGTGCTGCAATTGAGAGACGGGGTGCTGGATGCCGCCTAGGAATTTTACCTACCCCGAGTTCATCTGGCAGAAGCCGGCGCCGCTCATCGAGGTTTCCGGCCTCGATAAAGTGTTCAAAACGCCCGCCGGGCAGGTGCAGGTGCTCAAGCAGATTAACCTTCAGGTTGCGTATGGGGAATTTGTGAGCATCATCGGCAGATCTGGCAGCGGAAAATCCACGCTCATCAACATGCTCACCGGCATCGATCACCCCACTGCCGGGCATGTGCGCATCGGCGATACGTTCCTGGAGAAGCTGGCGGAAGGCAAAATGGCCGAATGGCGCGGGCGGATGCTGGGAATCGTCTTCCAGTTCTTCCAGCTTCTGCCGACTCTCTCGCTGCTGGAAAATGTGCTCCTCCCGATGGATTTCTGCAATATGTATCCCCCGGCCGAGCGCGAGCCGCGCGCCCTGGCGCTGCTTGCGCGGGTTGGGTTGGAGGCGCAGGCGCATAAACTGCCGGGAGCCGTCTCAGGCGGGCAGCAGCAGGCGGCTGCGGTGGCGCGCGCCCTGGCCAATGACCCGCCGATCCTGGTGGCCGATGAGCCAACCGGCAACCTTGATTCGGCTTCCGCCGAGGTTGTGATGCGGTTGTTTCATGAACTCGTCGGCCAGGGGAAGACGATTCTGATGGTGACGCATGATCGCTCATTGGCGCGCCAGGCCATGCGCTCGGTGCTGCTTTCAGACGGCGAGCTGGTGGACGAGAACATCGCCCGGGCCTTTCCGAACCTGCCGGATGAAGCGCTGCTCCAGCTTTCGCACGCGGCCGCCAGCCGGGCTTGCAGGCCATCCGAACCGGTCGCGTTGGAGCAGCCCGGCGTGGTAGTGGTGCGCGACGGTGCGCTGCTGTTGAAGGGCTGCCCGGCATTCGCTGGCGAAAGCGGCGAGCCGGCCCGCATTCTTCCCGGGCAGTGGCTCGACCTGCGCAAGGCTGCCGGCGATTGTGAACCCGGTGCGTGCCTGGAAGCCTGGCCGGATGGCCCGGCGGTTTATCTCTGGATCGGCGGGGATGAATTCGACCGGATTGCCGCACCACGATTGGGCATGAAGCCAACCCACGGAGGGCACTGATGCGTCCGCGCTGGCGAAAAGTGCTGGCAGACCTGTTCGGCAACCCGGTGCGCTCGCTCCTGGTAGTCGCGTCGATTATGATCGGCCTGGTCGCCGTGGGGATGATCACCATCCTCCACCGCACGGTGTCCGACGACCTGCGGGAGGGGTATCAGGCCGTCAACCCGGCCAATATCCAGGTGCGCTCGGTGCCGGTTGACGACGATTTCATCCGCCATCTCACCCACCTGCCGGGGGTGCAGGATGCCGAAGGCTTACGCGTCTTCGACCTGCGCATTCGAAGCGGCGCAGAGCAGTTCAAATCAATCCGCATCAAGGCTTTTGCAGATATCCAATCAGCCGTGATTGACCGCGTGCGCCTCGTCGAAGGGCGCTGGCCCCCCGGCGAAAAGGAAATTGCGCTCGAAGCCAACCGGATGGTTGATGTGAAATACCGGGTGGGTGATTTGGTGGAGATCAAACTGGCGAACGGAACGCTGCGCTCGCTGCGGCTGGTGGGAATCGTCAACGATCAGACGATCGGTTCGGATGGCGGCGGTGCGGGGTTCTTCCTTGCGCCCATCCAGGGGTATATCACGCGCGGGACGCTCGAATACCTGGGCCAGCCGGATGAGATGACCGGCGTTCACCTGACGGTTTCCGAAGGGCAGAACGACCTTGCGCACATCCAGGCCGTTGCCGACCGGGTGCTGCAGGAGTTCGAGCGCGACGGAGTGGCCACCTCGGGGGTGGTCGTCAGGCGCTCCACCGACCATCCAAACGCGCCGTACATTGAGGCGATCAAGGCCGTCTTGTACCTGTTGAGCTTCCTGGTGTTGTTCTTGAGCGGCTTTCTTATCATCAACACACTCTCGGCGCTGCTCAACCAGCAGATCGAGCAGATTGGCGTGATGAAGACCTTCGGGGCCACGCGCTTCGCAGTGATTGGGATTTACCTCGCGCTGGTGCTCGTCTTCAGTCTGCTTGGGCTGGTGCTGGCGATTCCGCTGGCCAACCTGGTGGCCTATTATGAGCTGGGAGATATCGCCCCGACGTTGAATTTCATCGCGCGCGGGGCGCGCCTGGTGCCGGAATCGCTGGTCATCCAGGTGGTGATCGCTTTTCTGGTACCGCAGGCGGCGGCGCTCTACCCGGTATTGCGTGGAACAGGCCTGCCCATCCAGCGCGCCTTGAGCGGCGCAGGATCATCGGCTGAGATGGAAATGGACCGCCTCACGCTCTGGCTTTCGCGCCTGAAAGGCTCTTCGCGCCCGATGGCGATTTCACTGCGCAACACCTTCCGCCAGCGGGTGCGCCTGGCCCTGACGCTGCTCACCCTGGCGCTCGGCGGGGCGATTTTCATCGGCACGTTCAACATGCGCGCTTCGCTGGAAAGCTTCATCAGCCGGCTGGGGAATTACTTCATCGCCGACATCATCGTGACGCTGAACGAGCCTTACCGGGTCGGAGAAATCCAGGCGGCCTTGAAGCGGCTGCCCGAGGTGGAAACCGTGGAGGGCTGGGCCACCGCCAGCGGGCAGATCGTGCTGCCGGATGGGCAGGCCGGCGAGACGGTCCTCATCCAGGGGCCGCCCGATGGTTCGGTGCTGGTCAAGCCGATCATGCTGAAGGGACGCTGGATTCTCCCGGGCGACCGGCATGCCGTGGCGCTCAATGAGTATTTCCTGACCCGGTTCCCGGATGTGGACATCGGCGACACGATCAAACTCAAAATAGGCGGGAAAGAGAGCGAATGGACCGTGGTTGGGTTCTTCCAGTTCGCCGGGAAGAATATCGGCCTGATGGCCTACACCAACTATGATTCCCTTTCCCGTGAGACGCACACCTACGGCAAATCGGTCGATATCCGCGCCACGTCCACGCGCAAGGGGCTGAGCCTGGCAGAGCAGGAGGCGATGAGCCTGCGGGTGGAAGCGTACCTGACCGGTCTGGGGTACAAGGTCAAGGAATCGCGCGCGGGGCAGACGATCCGCGGCAGGACGACCGGCGGCCTGGACGCGCTGACCAACTTCCTGCTGTTCCTCTCGATGTTGATGGCCTCGGTGGGCAGCATCGGGCTGATGGGAACCATGAGCCTGAATGTGCTCGAGCGCACGCGTGAGATCGGCGTGATGCGCGCCATTGGCGCATCGGACCGCGAAATATTCCGCATCGTCCTGGCGGAAGGCATCCTCATCGGCCTGATCAGCTGGGCCATCAGCCTTGCGGCGGCCTTTCCGGTGAGTGCAGGGCTTGCCCGCGCCATCGGCTCCTCGATTTTTGGCACGCCGCTCCCGTTCCAATACGTCTTGACCGGCCCGGCGATCTGGTCGGGGGTCATTCTGCTGTTTTCGTTCGTCGCCAGCTTCCTCCCGGCGCGCAGCGCAGTGCGCATGACCATCCGTGAGATCCTGGCATACGAGTAATGCATTGAGCATATCGGAATCTAAACGATGTCATCTATACAGGCAGGTGAACCATGATCAAAGCGAAGCGACAAAATCACTGGTGGTTGCTCTTGATGCCGGGGGCGCTCTTCCTGGCAGGCTGCGCGGGTATCGCGAATGCGTTGAACCCCGCGCAGGCTGAACCGACCCCGCTGCCGGTGGTGGAAGGAAAGGCTCCGGTCTCGGCGGAGGGGCGGGTGGTGCCCGAAACCTTCACCACGTTGTTCTTCCCCAGCCCAGGGCGGTTGGAATCCATCCAGGCGCAGGAAGGCGCCGAAGTGGAGAAGGACGCCCTGTTGGCTTCGCTTGGCGAGCGTGAGCAGGCCCTGGCAGCCCAGGCAGCGGCGGATGCCGAGGTGGAGGCGGCCCAGCAGGCGCTCGATGATTTGACGCAAAACGCCGACCTGCAGCGCAGCCGGGCGGCGCTGGCCGTGGAGCAGGCCAGGGCGAAGCTGGTCGAGGCGCAGAAAGCTTACAATGACACGTTGAAGCGCGAATTCACCGACCGGCTCGACGCGAGAGAGGAGACTCTTCAAGACCGGAAGACCACCCTCGATGACCGGAAAGAGACCCTCGATAAATATCTCGATCTGGATGAAAACAACCCCACCCGGGTGAGTGCGCAGGATAATTACGACGCGGCGCTGGAGGATTACAACACGGCTCTCTACGAGCGCGATCAGCTTCGCAGCCAGCGCGACACGGCGAAGGCCGCCCTGGAAGAAGCAAGGCAGGCCCTCGCGCAGGCACAGCGCGACCTCGACGACCTGGCGGCCGGCCCCGACCCCGACTTGAAGGCCCAGGCAGAGGCCCGCTTGAAAGCCGCGAAGGCGCAATCGGATGCGGCAGCCCGCGCGCTGGCCAACATGGACCTGCGCGCGCCATTCGCCGGCGTGTTGCTGGAGGTGAAGCAACTGGAGCCAGGGATGTGGGTTTCGGCAGGGCAGCCGGTGGCAACGCTCGCCGACACATCCAACTGGTATATCGAGACGACCGACCTGACCGAGCTGGATGTGGTTCGCATCCACGAGGGAGATAAAGTGAGTGTAACGCTGGATGCCATCCCCGGCGAAGAGTTCACCGGCGAGGTGACCAGCGTGGCGCGCACCTACACCGAAAAAAGCGGTGATATACTCTATAAAGTCCGTATCCGCCTGGAGAACCCCCCGGCGGATATTCGTTGGGGCCTGACGGGCACCGTTCTATTCGGGAAGGATTGATATGTCTTTTGATGATGGTTGGGCGGCGATCCACCTGGAGATGCCGCCGCGCGTGCCGCATACCGAGTATTCGATCGAGAGCCATTGGGAGGTGGTGAGGCGCTGCACCGGGCTGGAGGTGACCCCGGCCAGCCCGGAAGAAGTGAAGCGCGAGGCAGGTTTGGCGCTTGTCAAAGCGTTGAATTTTGATTTCCGTTGGAGCACCCTGCTTTCCAACCAGGCTTTCGGCGACCTGCGCACCGATATGGGCCATGCGGTGTACCAGGAGGGCGGAACCGACTGGCGCGAGCACATCTATTGCCCGTTCAAGACGCCCGAGGAGGTGCTGGAATTCGATTTCTACCAGGCATACGGCGAGGTGGACCGGGCGTATTGGACCCGGCAGTTCGAAGAAAGCTATGCTCAGAACTGCCGCGAGGCGCCGGATTTGGTGAACATGACCGGCATTTATACCACCCTGGTTTCGGGCTTGATCGAAATCTTCGGATGGGAGATGCTCTTGCTGGCGGCGGGCACCGACCCGCTCAAGTTCGGCGAGGTTGCCAACCGTTATGCGGGCTGGGTATCGCAGTTCTTCCAGGCGCTGGCAGAATCAAGCGTGCCGGTGGTGATGATCCACGATGACATGGTGTGGACTTCGGGGCCGATCTTCGCGCCGAAGTGGTACCGGCAGTATATCTTCCCCAATTACGCCCGCCTGTTCGCCCCCTTGCGCGAAGCCGGGAAGAAGATCATGTTCACTTCGGACGGGAACTTTACCCGTTTCATTGATGATATCGCCGCCAGCGGGGTGCACGGGTTTGTGATGGAGCCGACCACCGATATGGCTGCCATCGCCGAGCGTTATGGCCGGACGCACGTCTTCATCGGCAATGCCGACACGCGCATCCTGTTGAACGGCACGCGAGAAGACATCCGCGCCGAAGTGGAGCGCTGTATGCGGATCGGTAAAGGCTGCCCGGGGTTCTTCATGGCGGTTGGCAATCACATCCCGCCCAACACTCCGGCCGATAACGTGATGTATTACCTGGATGTGTATGAGGAATTAAGCCGGCGGTGAGCTGCGGGCAGAAGCAGCACCGGTGCCGAGATCGGCACCGGTGCTGTATTTAAGAAGCAACCTGATCAGGCCGGGCCGAAGGTTTTGAGCAGCACCAGCGGTTCCGAATCGCTGGGATTGCGCATCAGCACACCCTGCCCGGCGGCGGAAGCCGAGACGAAGAACTCATCGTTGGTCAATTCCCCAAAGCGGATCAAAGTTGGGCTTTCTACATCCCAAACGCCCATCTGCCCGCGTCCCTGGATGACGATGGCGCTGTAGGGGCCGGGGTCGCGGATGGTTGCCGTGCGGCCGGGGAGGATGGTGAGCTCCTTCGAGGAGAACAGCGGGCTACCGTACACCACCCAGCGGTCGATATAACCGGCATCGGTCATTTCGGCTTCGGGGAGTGCGGGTTTGGGGATGAGCAGGCGGTTCTTGCGGAAGGCCGGGTCGGTGTTGGCGTCCCAGTCGATGAGCGAGATGATGTAATCCAGGTCGTGCTTTTTCTCTTCAGGGACGCTGGAAACGAGCGCGTCCCAGCTCATCGGCATATCGTTGACCAGCGATTGGAACATGGCGGCGATGTCGCTGGCCCATTGCGGCTCGTAGGTGCACAGGCTGCCTGGCGCGTGGAGGATCCCCGCCGGGATGTCCCACCCGGTTCCAAGCTGGAGCTTGAAGGCGCGCGAGAGGAAGAGAATGCCGTTATCGCCCTTATTCCAGTTCTCGAGGCAGCGGCGGACGTCCTCGCGGGTGACCCCGGCCTCCAGGCCGAAGAAGGTGTAGGGGAAGTCGCCGCCGTGGTTGTTCATCTGCGGCGGGAAATAATAGGCTTCGGGCTTGGTGCGCTTGCCCACCAGCGCGGCGTGCTCCTGGCGGTGATGCAGGTGGTGGGGAAGGGCGCCCTGGTTATCGAAGAACTTGGCAAACACCGGCCAGCCGTGGTAGGCCTGCCACATGCGCTCGCCGAGCAGCGCTGCGCCCAGTTCGGCGACGACCTTTCGGAAAAGCAGCTTTGCGGCCCGGCTGCCTTTGCCGGCGGCCACATAGCTGAGGCCTTCATCCGGCAGGGTGAGCGGGCCGTTCTCGGCGGGCTGGGTGGAAGCGAACCAGCGCTCATCAATGCCCCCGCGGTTTGCCCCAAAAGCATAATAATCGGCCGGGTGGAGCTTGATGCGCCTGCCCGGAATGCAGAACGTGCGCGGCACCCAGTTGGGGGCCATCCGCAAGATACCTTCGCCCTGATCTAAGGCTTGTTTCGCGTTAATCGCCATGATAATCTCCTTGGGTCATTCTTCCTCATGTGCCATGGCATGGTAAAGAGGGACAAAGGCTTCGTACGCCTGATTGAACAGGCGGTAGAGCCGGTCGTAGAGCGGGCGCAGCGAGGCATCGGGCAGCTGTTGTTCGACCACCGGCGTGAGGCGCTCGATCATCTCCCAGCCGGGGTAAACGCCCGCGCCGATCCCACCCGCCAGCGCCGCGCCCAGCGAAGTGGCTTCGGCGAGCAGCGTGGGCCGCTGGATGGGAATGCCGAAGATATCCGCCAGGATCTGCCGCCAGATGCGCCCTTTCGCGCCCCCGCCGATCACGCGCATGGCGGGGATTTCGGCGCCCTGTTCGCGAAAAGCTTCGAGGATCACGCGCAAATTGAGCGAGATGCCCTCCAGCGCGGCGCGCACCAGGTCGGCGCGGGTATGTGACATCGCCAGGCCAAAGTAGGCTCCGCGCGCGTCCGGGTTCCAGCGCGGGCTGCGCTCGCCCAACAGGTAGGGGAAGAAGAGCAGGCAGTTGGCCCCGGGCGGCGATTGCTCCGCGAGTTCGTTCATCAGTTCATACGGGCTGAGGCCGTGCGCCTCGGCGGCTTGCTTTTCCGAGGCGCAGATGGTATCGCGCAGCCACTGGTAAGAGCCGCCGGCTGCCTGCATGGTGCCGGTGGGGGAGTACAGGCCAGGGACGAGGTGCGCCCAGGTGAAGGTGCGCAGCTGCGGGTCGAAGATCGGCTGGCGGGTGGCAATGCCGATCCAGGATGATGAGCCGATATACAGGTAAGCGCTGCCTTCGCGGACGACGCCCGCGCCCGTGGCCGCGCAGGATCCGTCTCCGCCGCCGATGACTACCGGCGTGCCTGGCAGCAGGCCTGTCTCTTCGGCGGCTTGCGGCTGCACTTCGCCGATCACATCGGTGGAGTTGTGCAGGTCTGGCAGCAGGCGAGGGTCTAGCTGGAATGCTTCGAGCAGCACGGGCGACCAATCCCGCGCTTGCAGGTCGAACAGGTTCATTCCCGATGCATCGGAATGGTCTGTGGTAAACCGGCCTGTCAACCGGGCGGCGATGAAATCTTTGGCGTGCAGGAATTTATGCACCTGCGCGAATAGTTCGGGCTGGCGGCGGCGCAGCCAGAGGATTTTCGCGGCCGAGTAGGAGGCGCTGGCCCGGTGCCCGGTGATGCGGTAGGTTTCCTGCATGCCGGCGCGCGCGATCATCCAGCGCTCTTCTTCTGCGGCGCGCGTATCCGCCCAGATGATCGCGCTGCGCAGCGGCCGGGCAAGCCTGTCCACGGCCACGCAGCCCATCATCTGCCCGCTGAAGGCCACGCAAGCCACCTCGCGCGGGTGGATGCCGGAAGACTCGAGCAGCGACCGTGTGGAAAGGCAGACGGCCTGCCACCAATCCTCGGGGTTCTGTTCCACCCAGCCCGGGTGCGGGTAAGCGGTGGCGTAGCCTTGGAAAGCGCTGGCAAGGACGTTGCCCTGTTCATCGAACAGTGAAGCCTTGTTGCCGGTGGTGCCGACATCGTGGGCAAGGATGAATCTGGCGCTCAACGGACCCTCTCTGTGAATGTGGACGGATGTATTCTAGCAAGGCCGGGGGAGGGCGTCAATCGGAAAACGCCGGGTATTTCAACGGGGTGATTTCCTGTATAATTGGCTGATCCTGCTCCAAACCGAGCCTACAGCCACAATGCCCAAACCGTCCGACCGCACTGCTCCGCGCTTTCTGCTCCTGATCTTGGGGGTGATGATGGGTGCGACGGCTGTGATCATGATCAAAGCCAGCACGGAGCATCCATTCCTCGTCTCTTCCTACCGGCTGCTGGTGGCCGCGCTGGTGCTTTCGCCATTCTTCTTGCGCGACCTGCGCAATTTTGAGGGCCATTACGGCTGGCGGGAATTTTCCTGGTCGCTGCTGCCGGCGGTTGCCCTGGCGGTGCACTTCATGAGCTGGGTGATCGGCGCGCGCATGACGCAGGTGGCCAACGCCAGTTTGATCGCCAACCTCACCCCGGTGGCGATGCCGTTTTTCGTATGGATATTCTTCAGCGAGAAAATCAACCGGCAGGAAGTGGTTGGAACCGCCTTCACCCTGGCGGGGCTGGCGGTGCTCACCGGCAGCAACCTGCGCGTAGATAAGGCTGACTTCACCGGCGACGTAATCTGCTTTGGGTCGATGCTGGCCTTCGCCATGTACCTCGCGCTGGGCCGAAGGAACGGGGGACGGCTCAGCCTGTGGTTGTACATGGTACCGCTCTACTTCACCGCCGGGGTGATCTGTCTGCTGTGCGCCCTCTTTTTCATCAACCCGATTAAACCCTACAGCCTGGAGAATATCCTCTTCATGGTCGGGCTGGGGTTGATCCCCACGGTTTTTGGGCACACGATCTTGAACTTTTCGTTGAAGCACTTCAGGGGGCAGGTGGTGAGCGTGACGAACCTGGCCCAGCCGCTTTTTGCGGGCTTGATGGGGTTCATCTTCTTCAATGAAAAGCCCCGCCCGGTGTACTACCTGGCGGCGGGGATGATCTTCGCGGGCATCTTGATTGTGGTGAACGCCAGCCGGCTGCACGCCATTCGCAGCCGGGCCGAGGCCTAGCCGATCAGCACCGAGCGCATCGAGATGGAGCCCAGGGTGACCCCCTCGGCGAAGAAGCGCACGGGTTCGTCTCTCTCTTGCAGGGCCAGCGCGTAGAGCAGCGGCAGGTAGTGCTCGTTGGTTGGGATCGAAAGGCTGGCTTCCTTCCCGGCGCGTTCGTAATGAACGAGCGCATCGTGGTCGCGGGTTTCGATCCAGCCTTTGACCCGGCGGTCGAATTCCTCGGCCCATTCGTAGGCCGAATCGCCCCAGCGCATGATGCGCAGGTTGTGGACGGCGTTACCGCTGCCGAGAATCAACACGCCTTGATCGCGCAGGGGCCTGAGCTGGCGAGCCAGGTCGTAATGCTGCTGGGGGGTGAGGCTGCGGTTGAGGCTGAGCTGCACCACAGGAACGTTGGCCTCGGGGTAGAGGCGCGTTAATACCGACCACGCGCCGTGGTCGAGGCCCCAGGAGAGGTCGGTGCGCACCGGGGCCTGTACCATGCCCTGCACCTGCATGGCCAGGTCGGGTGCGCCGGGGGCAGGGTAGCTGACTTCGTACAATTCCTTGGGGAAGCCGTAGAAGTCGTAGATCGTGCGCGGGCTCTCTTCGGCGGTGACGCTCGAGCCGGAAGTCTCCCAATGCGCCGAGACGCACAGGATGGCTTTGGGGCGTGGGAGCGCGCGGCCGATTTCGATCCAGGCCCGGCTGAAGGGGTTCAACTCAATGGCGTTCATCGGGCTGCCGTGACCGATAAATAAAACCGGCATTCGGTTTGCACTCATGCGTATATCCTTTCTGGTGGTTTGAGCCACATCTACAAATAATCGTTCCGGCCTGCCGCACCGGGCGGTTTGCTCCGCCTAAAGGCTGTTGACCCATTATAATCATCTCCATGACTGATTCATTAACGCGATCTGTAACAATTTACACCGATGGAGCCTGCCTGGGGAACCCTGGCCCGGGCGGTTATGGGGTGGTGCTGCTGAGCGGTGGAAAGCGCAAGGAGCTTGCCGGCGGATATCGCCTGACGACCAACAACCGCATGGAGTTGATGGCAGCCATCGCCGGTTTAGAAGCGCTGAAGGCGCCTGCGCGGGTGCGCCTGTACTCCGATTCGCGCTACCTGGTGGACAGCTTCAACCGCGGAGATGCCCGGCGCTGGCAGGCTAACGGCTGGATGCGCGGGCGTAAGCAATCGGCACAAAACGTGGACCTGTGGGAACGCCTGTTGGAGCTGTGCGCGAAGCACCAGGTGGAGATGGTCTGGGTGGAAGGGCATGCCGGCGATCCGGAGAACGAGCGCTGCGACCGGCTTTCGAACCAGGCGGCCCGCAAGCCTCATTTGCCTCCAGACGTAGCGTATGAAAACGGCGAAACGCGCGAATCGGCCAATGCGTTGTTTTAACCACCGTTTACGTGGTTTTCTCGCAAAATTCCTGGATCTAACCCTCACCCTGCCCCACCCCTACGGGTGCGCGAAACGCGTCTCAGAGGGAGAGGGTTTTCACTGCCTTCTCCCAGAGGGAGAAGGCAGTGAGGCTCGCTCAACAATCTTCAACAGAATTGGAGCACGATCGGTTCAGGCCAGCAGCGTGCGGGGTGAAGCGGCTCCGCGCGCAACTCGGCACAGGCACGGCTCAGGGCAGTTCATCCAGGTTGTAGGGCGTTTCCTGGTAAACATAATAATTCAGCCAGTTGGAAAAGAGCAGGTTCGAATGACCGCGCCAGCGCACCACCGGGTGGGCGGCGGGGTCATCGTTGGGGTAGTAATTGCGCGGGATTTTAATCGGCAGGCCAAGGCGCACGTCGCGGTCGTATTCCGCTTTGAGCGTGAGCGGGTCGTATTCCGAATGCCCGGTGACGAAAATTTGCCTGCCGTCGCGCCGCCCGACGATGTACACGCCTGCAATGGGCGATTCGGAGAGCAGTTCGAGGTCGGGCACGTGCTCGATATCTTCGCGGCGGATCTCGGTGTGGCGTGAATGCGGTGCGTAGAACAGATCATCGAACCCGCGCAGAAGCGGTACGTTGGGCCGGTTGATGGTGTGCTCGAAGACTCCAAACATCTTCTCGGGCAGCGGATACTTGGGGATGCCATACTGGTGATAAAGCCCCGCCTGCGCGCCCCAGCAGACGAACAGCGTGGAATAGACGTTGCGCTTGCTCCACTCGATGATCTCGACCAGTTCAGGCCAGTAATCCACCTCTTCGAAAGGCAGGTTCTCGACCGGAGCGCCGGTGATGATGAGACCATCGAAGCGGCGGTGGGCCAGCTCGTCGAACGTCTGGTAGAAGGTCAGCAGATGCTCTTCGGGGGTGTTCTTGCTCTGGTGCGAGCCGGTGCGCATGAGGGTCACCTCCACCTGAAGCGGCGAATTGCCCAGCAGGCGGAGGAATTGCGTCTCGGTAGCTATCTTGGTGGGCATTAGATTGAGAATGGCGATCTGCAGCTCGCGAATATCCTGGTGAACTGCGCGATCTTCGTCCATCACGAAGATGTTTTCACCGAGCAGAATTTCTCTGGCCGGGAGCGTGTTTGGTATTTTTATTGGCATCGATATTACCTCCGCCTGGAGTGGATTGGCAGGCTTCTAAATCACAACACTGTGAAGGGGATAAGAAAAACCCCTCCTGGTCAACAAGAAGGGGTCAGCAAGATGCGCTCAAACCCTCTCATCTCTCAGTTTGATATCCGCGGGAATTGGCACCATGCCTTCGCCTGGCTGGTTGTCGAGGTATCATCGGGCCCGTCCCTCCACCTCTCTTGATAAGAGTGTCATTTATTCGGTTGTTGGGTAGAATCATAACATATTCAAACAAAAAATCAATAGGCTTATTCGCCGGAATTGTGATAAAGTGAAAATGCAGGCCAGGATAGATTTACAGCCCTCCACGAGGATTCCATGCCAGGGAAACAAGCCACCTTACATGATGTAGCCAGGCTGGCACATGTGTCGCACCAGACCGTCTCGCGGGTGATCAACGACAGCCCGAATGTGGCCAAAGAAACGCGCGAGCGGGTGCGCCAGGCGATTCGATCCTTGAATTACCGGCCCAACCGGGCAGCGCGGAGCCTGATCACCGGGCGCTCGCAGACCTTGCAGGTGATCGATTTCGACGCCTACTACCTCACGCCAATCCCGCCGATCATCGCCCGCGCCGCCGAACACGGATACCAGGTGGGGGTTTCGACGCTGCGCACCCCCGATTCGCCGACGGAGTTAAGCCGCCTGTTTGACGAGATCACCTCGCGGATTGTGGACGGGTTCATCCTGTTCGCGATGGATGTGCCGGTGGATGTGAGCCTGCTCAACCGCCTGTGCCGCGGCATCCCGTATGTTCAATTGGGCGCCGACCCCGATATGCAGGTGCCGGCGGTGGTCTTTGACCAGCGTTACGGGATGCAGCAGATCATGCACCACCTTTTTGAGCTTGGGCACACGCGGATCGCCGAAGTGACCGGTATGTTCACCAAGGTGGACGGACGCATCCGCCATGATACCTATGTGGAGATGATGGAACAGCGCGGGCTGGCGCCAGGCCCCTGGCTGGAGGGTGATTTCAGGGTTCCCAGCGGATACGAGCAAACCCGGCGGCTGCTCGAGCAGGGGGCCAGCTTCACCGCCTTGATCTGCGGGAACGACCAGATGGCCCTTGGAGCGCTGCGGGCGCTGCACGAGGCCGGCCTGCGCGTGCCGGAGGATGTATCGGTGGTGGGTTTCGACGATGAAGTCTCGGTGGCGTATTTCGAGCCGCCGTTGACGACGGTGCGGCAGGATTTCCAGGAGCAGGCCCGCCAGGGGATCGAATATCTGATCGAACTGATCGAAAATCCATCGACGCCTTGCCAGCGAAAGGTGATCTGCCCGGAGCTGGTCGTGCGGGGCAGCACCGGCCCGGCTAAATCCTGATCGGAGTGATGCCAGGCTGAAGCCTCAACTCGCCTGCGCCTGATGACCCCAACGGCGCCGGCGCGGTTTATTTTCATAGAACAGCATAGATCATTCATTGACCGGAAGGAAAATTGCCATGTTGACCTTTCAACAAAGACTTCAAAGACTCCAGGCGGAGCACGACGCATTGATCAACCAGCCCAACAACATCGACCTGCGCTGGAACAACGGCGTATTCGAGCGCTACCTGCACCCGGTGGTGACGGCGGCGCATACGCCGCTCTTCTGGCGGTATGATTTCGATGAACGCACCAATCCTTACTTGATGGAGCGCTTGGGCGTCAATGCGGCGTTCAACACCGGCGCGATCGAGCTGAATGGGAAGATCCTGCTCATGCTGCGGGTAGAAGGGGTGGATCGCAAATCTTTCTTCGCAGTGGCAGAGAGCGACAGCCCGGTAGAAAGGTTCCGGTTCTGGGATTTCCCCGTCCTCATGCCCGAAACGGACGACCCCGATACCAATGTGTATGATATGCGCCTGACGAAGCACGCCGACGGGTGGATCTATGGCGTGTTTTGCACCGAGCGCAAAGACCCCGCCGCCGCCCCGGGCGATCTTTCCAGCGCGGTGGCGCAGGCCGGGCTGGCCCGCACGAAAGATCTGGTTTACTGGGAGCGCCTGCCAGACCTGAAGACCGCCTCGGCGCAGCAGCGCAACGTGGTGCTGCACCCCGAATTTGTGGACGGTAAATACGCCTTTTATACTCGCCCGCAGGATTCCTTTATCGAAGCCGGGCGGGGCGGAGGAATCGGCTGGGGGTTGTGCGCTGATATCACCCGGGCCGAAATTGCCGAAGAGACCATCATTGACGAGCGCATCTACCACACCATCAAGGAATCCAAAAATGGCGCCGGGGCGGTGCCGATCAAAACGCCGATGGGCTGGCTGCACATTGCCCACGGGGTGCGTGGAACGGCGGCCGGGCTGCGCTATGTGCTTTACGCCTTCCTCTGCGACCTGCACGAGCCCTGGAAGGTGGTGGCGAAGCCGGGCGGTTACCTGCTGGCGCCCGAGTTCGACGAGCGGGTGGGAGATGTCTCAAACGTGGTGTTCTGCAACGGGGCCGTGGCCCGCGAGGACGGCAGCCTGTATATCTATTACGGCTCGTCCGACACGCGCACGCACGTGGCAGAGACGAGCATCGACCGCATGCTGGATTATGTGATCAACACCCCGCCGGACGGCCTGCGCTCGTATGCCTGCGTGCAGCAGCGCATCGGGTTGATCCGCAAGAACCTCAACCTGGGCGCCCGCTCCGACATCCGCGGCGAGTGAGCCGGAAGCGCATGAATCGGATCAAAAAAACCGATTCTTTAAGTTGACTAGACAGGGTGATCGGAGTAGAATCCCGCTATTCCACCACCTTTCCAAAGGAATGACTTCGCACCATGCTTCAGGATGCCCTGAGGGTTTACCGTTTCACCGTCCGGCCTCGGTCGGCAACCGATCCGCGCTCTGATGCCTGCCTGGCCGATGCGCACGCACTGGGCTTCACGGGCATCCAATCGATCGCGGTGCAGGACCTGTACTTCATCGAAGGGCAGCTCACGCCTGAAGACCAGAAAGCCCTGGCTGAGCGCCTCTTGAGCGACCCGGTGACGCAGGCTGTTCAAATTGGGGCGGTTGCAGATGGGGCGCAAGCAGGCCGGCAGGTTTGGGTTGTGGAAACAGCCCTGCGCGCCGGGGTCACCGACCCGGTGGCCGAGCAGATCGTCCGTGCCGCCCGGGTGATGCACATCCAGGGGGTCAGGCGCGCCTCAACCGGGCAGCGCTTTTTGATTCACTGCCCCACGTTGGACGAAGAAGGCCTGCACCTGCTGGCGAAGCGCCTGCTGGCCAACCCGGTGACGCAGCGCTACGAACTGGGCTCCATCGAGCCGTCCTTCCCGTCTGAAGCGGAGGCCTCGGCGCGCGTGGACCGGCTGCGCATCTGTGGCTGCGATGATGAGGCCTTGCTGGCTCTCTCACAGGAGCGCCGCGCGGCGCTCGACCTGACGGAGATGCGCGCCATTCAACGCTACTGCGAAGCGGAAGGCCGCGACCTGACCGACATCGAATTTGAGATGATTGCCCAGACGTGGAGCGAACACTGCGTACATAAGACCTTCAAGGCGCGCGTGGAGATCGAAAACTATGCCGACCTGCCGGCGCAATTCAAAGGCGCATACCCGGGCGGTGTGGTCGATAACCTGATGCGCACGTTTCTAAAGGCCGCCACCGACCGGATCGCGGCCCCCTGGGTGCGCTCGGCGTTTGTGGATAATGCCGGGATCGTCGCGTTTGACGGCGCGAACGAAATTTCGTTCAAGGTGGAGACGCACAATCACCCTTCGGCCATCGAGCCGTTCGGCGGGGCGAACACGGGCGTGGGCGGGGTGATCCGCGATGTGCTTGGCGTCTCTGCCAGGCCCATCGCCGCTACCGATGTGCTGTGCTTTGGGCCGCAGGAGCTGCCTTTCGAGCGCCTGCCGGAAGGCGTGCTGCACCCGCGGCGGATTTTTTCCGGGGTGGTCGCAGGCGTCCAGGATTATGGCAATAAAATCGGCATCCCGACGGTCAACGGGGCGGTGCTCTTTGACGAGGGCTTCACCTCTAACCCGCTGGTCTATTGCGGCTGCGTTGGCATCGCCCCGCTGAACCTTCACCGGCGAACGCCCCATCCCGGCGACCGGGTGGTGGTCATTGGCGGGCGCACCGGGCGGGACGGGCTGCGGGGGGCCACCTTCTCTTCGATGACCATGGACGCACAGACGGGTGAGGTTTCGGGCGCTTCGGTGCAGATTGGCGCGCCGATCACCGAGAAGGGGTTGATCGAAGTGGTGGTGCGCGCGCGCGATGAAGGCCTGTATTCGGCCATCACCGACTGCGGCGCGGGCGGGCTATCCTCTGCGGTGGGCGAGATGTCTTCCAGCCTGGGGGCGAAGGTGGAATTGAGCGATGTGCGCCTGAAGTATCCCGGCCTGGCCCCGTGGGAGATCTGGCTGTCGGAAGCTCAAGAACGCATGGTGCTGGCAATTCCGCCAAAGAACATGGCCCGCTTTGCCGAAATCTGCTCCGTTTTCGATGTGGAGTTGACCGATATCGGCGAATTCACTGCCGGGGGCCGCCTGGTGGTGACATACTCCGGCAAGGCCGTGCTTGACCTGGATAACCGCTTCCTCCACCATGGCATCCCGCAGCGCAACTTGAAGGCGCGCATCCCGCTTGCAGCCGGGCATTGCCCCGGGGAGGACTGCTGCCGCGGCGGGTACACGGAAAATGTGGATTACACCGCCGGGCTGCTCGCCCTGCTTTCGCACCCGAACATTGCCTCCAAAGCGGGCGTGGTGCGCATCTATGACCACGAGGTACAGGGAGGCACGCTGATCAAGCCGCTCACCGGCGCGGAAGATGATGGGCCATCCGATGCGGCGGTGCTGCGCCCGCTCGGCGCCGTGGGGCCGCACGCCATTGTGTTGAGCAACGGGGTGAACCCGGAATACGGCAAGCTGGATGCTTACCGCATGGCCGCCAGCGTCATAGACGAAGCGCTGCGCAACGCGGTTGCCGTCGGCGCGGACCCGGCGCGCATCTCGCTGCTGGATAACTTTTGCTGGGGCGACCCAACCCGCCCGGAGACGATGGGCAGCCTGCTCGAAGCCGCGCGGGCCTGCTATGAGACGGCGCTGTTGTTTGGCGCGCCGTTCATTTCCGGCAAGGACTCGCTCAATAACGAATACCTGGCCGCCGATGGGCTGCGCCACAGCATCCCGCCCACGCTGGTGGTTTCGGCGCTGGGGGTGATGGATGACTTGAGCAAGGCCGTTAGCATGGATTTGAAGCAGGCCGGAGATGCGCTGTACCTGGTTGGCAGGCATGATCCGCGCCTGGGGGCCAGCCACTACCGGCTGGCCGGCGGTGCGCAGGAGGCTTATGATGGTGAAGTGCCACCGCTGGATGCTTCGGCCCCGGCGGTGTATCGGGCGCTGCACGCGGCCATCCAAAAAGGTTTGGTGCGCGCGTGCCATGACCTCTCGGAAGGCGGCCTGGGCGTAGCAGCAGCCGAGATGTGCATCGGCGGGCGGCTGGGAGCTGAGATCGAACTGGCGGGGGGTGAGCCGCTCTGCGCGCTTTTCGGCGAGACGAACGGCTGCCTGCTGGCGGAGGTGAGACCCGAGCATGAGGCCGCATTCGAGGCGGCCTTCGAGGGTCTGTCGTTCCAGCGGTTAGGGCATGTGCGCGGAGATGAGGAGTTCCGCGTGAGCATGAACGGCAGGGGGTTGATCGACCTGCCGGTGGCGGCGCTGGTGCGCGCCTGGAAGCGGGAGGGTTGAGAAGATGCACAAACCGCGCGTGTTGATCCTTCATGCCACCGGCACCAACCGCGACCTGGATGCCGCGCAGGCGGTGGAACTGGCAGGGGGGCAGGCCGAAATCCGCCACGTGAACCAGTTGCGGTCTGAGCGAACGCGCTGGGAGGATTTCCAGATGCTGGTCGTCCCGGGCGGATTCTCGTATGCCGATGCGCTGGGCGCAGGCAAGCTGATGGCGCTGGATTTGACCAGCTACTTTGCCGAAGAGGTGAACGCCTTCGTTGACGCGGGCAAGCCGGTCATCGGCATTTGCAATGGGTTCCAGGCGCTGGTGAAGGCGGGCGTCTTGCCGGGACGCAGTGATGTGCAAGCCACCCTGACGTTCAACCAGAGCGGCCATTTCGAGTGCCGGTGGGTGCGCCTGCTGCCGCGCTCAGAAACCTGCCTGTGGACGCGCGGGTTAACAGAGCCAGTCGATTGCCCGGTGGCGCACGGCGAGGGGCGCTTCACGCTGGCAGATGCTGCCCGCCTGGCCGCGCTGCTGGCTGCCGGGCAGGTAGCCCTGGTGTATGCCGGGCCCGGCGGGCGGGCCGCTGAGGGCGTTTACCCGCACAACCCCAACGGATCGATCGGCGATATCGCCGGGGTATGCAACCCGCAGGGCAACGTCCTCGGGTTGATGCCGCACCCTGAAGATCATATTCTCCCGCACCAGCATCCGCGCTGGACGCGCGGCGCGGGCGGATGCCTCGGTTTGAAATTGTTCCAAAATGGCATGAAAGCGCTCTAGGAGGATTGGATGGACCGGCAAACATTGATGGCGCTTTTACCGCAGGCGTTTGAAGCCTCCAGCCTGCCCCTGGGCGGGCGTGCAGCCGGCAAGGTGCGCGACTGGTACCCTCTGGCGGGCGGGCGGCGGTTGATCATCACCACCGACCGGCTCTCGGCCTTCGACCGCATCCTGGCGAAAGTGCCCTACAAGGGGCAGGTGCTCAACCAGCTCTCCAACTGGTGGATGCGCCGCTGCGAGGACATCATCGCCCACCACCTGATCAGCGAGCCTGACCCGAATGCCGCCGTGGTGCGTGAGGCCGAGCCGATCCTGGTGGAAGTGATCGTGCGCGGGTACATCACCGGGGTCACATCCACGGCGCTGTGGTACCGCTACTCGCTCGGCGAGCGCGACATTTATGGCTACCGCTTCCCAGACGGGCTGCGCAAGAACCAGGCGCTGCCCGAGCCGATCATCACTCCCACCACCAAAGGCGGCCTCACCGGGCATGACGAACGCCTGACCTGCGCGGAGGTGGTGGAGAAAGGCCTGCTGGGCGAAGCTACCTGGGAGCGAGTGCAGACCGCTGCATTGAGGCTCTTCAGGCGCGGGCAGGAGCTGGCCGGTAAGGCGGGTCTGATCCTGGTGGATACCAAGTATGAATTTGGCGTCGGCCCCGGCGGCGAGGTGCTGCTTATCGATGAGATTCACACGCCCGATTCCTCGCGCTTCTGGCGGGCCGAGACCTACCCGCAGCGCTTCGAAAGCGGCGAGGAACCGGAGAACTTCGACAAAGAGTTCATTCGACTGGAATATGCCGCTCGCGGCTACCGCGGCGACGGGGCTCCGCCGGAGGTGCCGGATGCGCTTTGGGCGGCGGCCAGCCAGCGCTATATCAGCATTTACGAGCTGTTGACCGGGGCGCCGTTTATCCCGGGCGAGTATCCGGTGGAACCGCGCCTGGAGCGCAACTTGCGCGAAGGAGGCCTGCTATGAGCGATGCATTGGTTGTTATCCTGATGGGTTCGCGCGCCGATGAGGCTCACTGCCAAAAGATCGCCGAGGCGGCGCGTTCCTTCGGGCTGGATGTGCATCTGCGCATCGGTTCAGCGCATAAAACCCCCGCGCATGTGTTGAGCCTGCTGGAAGAGTACGAGAAAGACCCGCGCCCAAAGGTGTATATCAGCGTGGCGGGCAGGAGCAATGCGCTTTCGGGCTTTGTGGATGGGGCGGTGAGCGCGCCGGTGATCGCCTGCCCGCCGTATAGCGAGGCATTCGGCGGTGCGGATGTGTTTTCCTCGCTGCGCATGCCTTCGGGGGTGGCCCCCGCGGTGGTGCTCGAGCCGGCCAATGCGGCCCTGCTGGCGGCGAAGATGCTGGGGCTGGCCGACCCGCGCGTGAAGGCGGCAGTGAAGGCTTTCCAGGCCGGGCAGGCCGATAAGGTGATTTCGGATGACACCGGGCTGCGGCAGCAAGAGATGGAAAAAGGATATCACTACGATGCAGATTGACGACCGGCCGCAGGAAGAATGCGGCGTTATTGGTATCTTTGCCCCGAATGAAGACGTGGCGCGCATGGCCTTTTTTGGCCTGTTCGCCTTGCAGCACCGCGGGCAAGAAGCCGCCGGGCTGGCGGTTTCGGATGGGCGCTCGATGCGCCTGCATAAAGACACCGGGCTGGTGGCGCAGGTCTTCACCCCTGAGCACCTCGCGCCAATGCGCGGCGATTACGCCATCGGCCACACGCGCTATTCCACCACGGGTTCCAGTTCGGCGCGCAATGCGCAGCCTTTTATGATCGAAACCCTCTACGGGCCGGTGGCCGTGGCGCACAACGGCAACCTGGTCAACTCGGCGGAGCTGCGCCAGGAGTTGCTGCGCCGTGGGGTGGGGCTGCAGGCCTCGTCGGACTCGGAAGTGATCACGATGATGCTGGCCGGGGCCGAAGGGGCCACCTGGATGGAACGCATCCGCACCAGCATGGCCAAGTGGCGCGGGGCTTTCTCGCTGGTGATCCTCACTCTCACGGGCGTGTTTGCCGTGCGCGATCCGTGGGGCTTCAGGCCGCTGAGCGTGGGCATTCTGCCGAGCGGGGGGCACGCCTGCGCCTCTGAGACGGGCGCGCTGCGCACGATCGGCTGCCAGGCCATCCGCGAGGTGCAGCCGGGCGAGATAATCTCGCTGAGCAACAATGCATTGACCGTGCAGCAGGCACTCGCACCGCAAAAGCCGCTGGCGCGCTGCACCTTTGAGCATATTTACTTTTCGAGGCCCGATTCCGTCTGGGACGGCCGCAGCGTGCACCAGGTGCGGCAGCGACTGGGCATCGAGCTGGCCCACGAGAACGGCGTGGCGGCGGATGTGGTAGTTCCGGTGCCGGATTCGTCCATTCCGGCAGCAATCGGCTACGCACAGGCGGAGGCGATCCCGTACAACGATGGGTTCATCAAGAACCGCTACATCGGGCGGACGTTCATCGAGCCGACCGATACGCTGCGCCGCCAGGGCGTGGCCTTGAAGTTCAACGTCGTCACCGAAAACGTGAAAGGCAAACGCGTGGTGATGATCGATGACAGCATCGTGCGCGGCAACACCACCGGCCCGCTGGTTAAGCTGCTCCGCGAGGCAGGCGCGCGCGAGGTGCATGTGCGCATCACCTGCCCTCCGATCACTCACCCGTGCTTCATGGGCGTGGATATGGGCACGTATGACGAATTGATTGCCCACCGCCTGCACGTGGATGAGATCTGCGAGCTGGTCGGGGCCGATTCGCTGCGCTACCTCTCGTTGGAGGGGATGATGCGCGCCATCGGGCGCAGCGACGGCTATTGCAACGCCTGCTTCACAGGCAAATATCCGCTGGAGGTGAACCTGGGCAGCGTGAAGACCGGTTTCGAGAAGGTGATCGTATGAGCGTGAACGTTTTGGTGGTCGGCTCGGGCGGGCGCGAGCACGCCATTGCCTGGAAGCTGGCCCAATCTCCACGCCTGGGCAGGCTCTTTGTCGCGCCGGGGAACCCCGGCACCGCGAGCCTGGGCGAAAATGTGCCCATCTCTGCGGGCGACCGCGCCGGGCTGCTGGCGTTCTGCCAGGCGCGCGAGGTTGGGCTGGTGATCATCGGGCCGGAAGCACCGCTGGCGGAGGGGCTTGCCGATGCGCTGCGCGAGGGCGGGATCAAGGTCTTTGGGCCGGGCGCGAGGGCCGCGCAGATTGAATCCTCTAAGGCATTTGCAAAGGCTTTCATGCAGCGGCATGGAATTCCCACCGCGCGGTTCGCCGTGTTCAACGAGGTCGGCCCCGCCCTGAGTTACCTCAACCGGCTGGAGGCGCCGGTGGTGATCAAAGCCTCCGGGCTGGCCGCCGGGAAGGGCGTGCTGATGCCCGAAACGCCCGATGAAGCCCGCCATGCCCTGCGCGCGGTGCTGGAAGAGCGCGAGTTCGGCGACGCCGGGCGTGAAGCGGTCATCGAGGAACGCTTGAGCGGGCCGGAAGTCTCGCTGCTGGCCTTCACCGATGGTAAAACCGTGTGCCCGATGCTGGCGGCGCAAGACCACAAGCGCCTGCTGGATGGCGACCGCGGCCCCAACACCGGCGGAATGGGGGCTTACGCCCCAGCGCCGGTATTCAACGCCGAAATGGCCGCCGAGGCCCTCCAAAGGGTGCTGCAGCCGGCGGTGGATGGGCTGGCCGCCGAGGGCAGGCCTTATGTTGGCGTTCTGTATGCCGGGTTGATGCTCACCGGCGCGGGCCTGCAGGTGCTGGAATTCAACTGCCGCTTCGG
Organism: Anaerolinea sp.; assembly: GCA_029975055.1. Taxonomy (GTDB): domain Bacteria; phylum Chloroflexota; class Anaerolineae; order Anaerolineales; family Anaerolineaceae; genus Anaerolinea. The sequence continues at coordinate 41,288 of JARKPU010000001.1, read as the reverse complement.
CGACCCCGAGACTCAGGCGCTGCTGCCCTTGCTGAAGAGCGACCTGCTGGAGGTGGCGCTGGCCTGCGTGGAGGGACGATTGGCCGAGACGCCCATCGAGTGGCATGCAGGCAGCGCAGCCTGCGTGGTGCTGGCCTCCAAAGGCTACCCGCTGAAGCCCGAAAGCGGGCAGCCGATCACCGGCGCAGAGGAGATGCCCGAAAATTGTGCCTGTTTCCACGCCGGAACGAAACTCGTCGATGGCCGGTTGGTGGCCGCCGGGGGGCGCGTGCTGGGCATCACCGGCTGGGGCGAGACCCTGGAAACGGCGCTCAGCCGTGCCTACGGGGCGGTAGAGCGGGTTCATTTTGAGGGGATGCAGTACCGCAAAGATATCGCCTACCAGGCCCTGGCCGCGGGCGGGAACTCGGCCTACGCACGCGCCGGGGTGAGCATCGATGCGGGCAGCCGCGCGGTGGAGCTGATGAGCGCGGCGGTGAAATCCACCTACTCTGCCAGCGTGCTGGCCGGGATCGGCGCATTCGGGGGCCTGTTCGATGCGCAGGCGCTCAAAGATTGCGCGCAGCCGGTGCTGGTGGCCTCCACAGACGGGGTGGGCACAAAAGTCAGGCTGGCGGCGCAAGCCGGGCGTTACCGCGGGCTGGGCGTGGATATCGTCAACCACTGCATCAACGATATCCTCGTACAAGGCGCAGCGCCGCTCTTCTTCCTGGATTACTTTGCCACTTCAAAGCTGCGGCCGGAGGTGACCGCCGAGATCGTCGGCGGCATGGCAGCGGCGTGCCGCGAGGCAGGCTGCGCGCTCCTGGGCGGTGAGACGGCCGAGATGCCCGGGGTATATGCGCCGGGCGAGTTCGATGTGGCGGGGACGATCGTCGGGCTGGTGGAGCGTGAGCGCATTCTCCCGCGCGCCGACTTGCAGGCGGGGGATGTGTTGATCGGCCTGCGTTCCTCGGGGCCGCATACCAACGGTTATTCGCTCATCCGCAAGGTATTCGCGGATGTGCCTCTTGATACCGCGTTCCCAGAGTTAGGCTTGCCGCTTGGCGATGCGCTGCTCGCGCCGCACCGTTCTTACCTGCCGCTGGTGCAACCGCTGCTGGAGCACCCCGCTCACCCCGTCAAAGCGCTGGCGCACCTGACGGGCGGGGGGTTCATCGAGAACATCCCGCGCGTGCTGCCGCATGGGCTGGGAGCAGTCCTTCAGGCCGGGAGCTGGCCCATCCCGCCGCTGTTCGGGCTGATCCAGACTCGCGGGGAGATCTCTTCGGCAGAGATGCTGCGCGTGTTCAACCTGGGCATCGGCATGGTGATGATCGTGAGCGAGGCCGATGCGCGCTTTGTGATGGAGCTGCTCCCTGAAGAAGCGTGGGTGATCGGCCGCCTGGCCGCGGGTGAGAGGCGGGTGGTGGTTCAATGAGCGTTCGCCCGGCCCGCCTGGTGGTGCTCATCTCGGGGAATGGCTCGAACCTGCAGGCCATCCTGGATGCCTGCGCCGGGGGCAGCCTGGCAGCGAGCGTGGCAGCGGTCTTCTCCAACAAGGGCGAGGCTTACGGGCTGGAGCGCGCTCACCGCGCCGGGGTGCCTGCGGTGTACTTCCCGAAACCGAAAGAAGAAGACCGCAGGGCCTATGACTTGCGCCTGGCGCAGGCGGTGCAATCTTACCAGCCGGATTGGGTCGTCCTGGCGGGCTGGATGCGCCTGCTCAGTTCGGCATTTTTGGAATTCTTCCCGGGCCGGGTCATCAACCTCCATCCGGCGCTGCCGGGCGAGTTCCCTGGGACTGATGCGATCGAACGCGCATTTGAGGCGTACCGGCGCGGCCAACTCACCCGGACAGGCGTGATGGTGCACCTCGTGCCGGATGAAGGTGTGGACAGCGGCCCGGTGATCGCTCAGGCGGAAGTGCCGATCGGCCCTGGCGACACGCTCGAATCGCTGACTGCCCGCATGCATGCAGTTGAACATGAATTGCTGGTCGCCGCCATCCGTAAAATCCTTTCAGAGCCAGAAATTCTCCCAAGGACCTGAAGATGCCAAGAGCTATCCTTTCTGTGTATGACAAAACCGGCCTGGTGGAATTCGCTGCCGGGCTTGCCGGGCTGGGTTGGGATTTGATCGCCTCCGGCGGGACGGCGCGAACCTTGCGCGAGGGCGGGCTGACCGTCACGGAGGTGAGTGAGTACACCCACTCACCTGAAATTCTCGACGGGCGGGTGAAGACCCTCCACCCGGCGGTGCATGGCGGCCTGCTCGCGCGCCCCACCGAAGCCGACCGGGCCGAACTCCTTGGCCTGGGCTGGGACTTCATTGACCTTGCGGTGGTCAACCTGTATCCCTTCGAGGCGACCGTCGCCCGACCGGGGGCTGCGCTGGCCGACGCCGTTGAAAATATCGACATCGGCGGGGTGACGTTGATCCGCGCGGCGGCGAAGAATTTCGAGCGGGTCACGCTGGCCTGTGACCCGGCCGATTACCCTGTCATTCTGCAGGAACTCACCGCCGGCGGTGTGACTCCCGCAACCCGCCGGGAGCTGGCCGTGAAAGGCTTTGCCATGACGGCAGCTTACGATGCGGCGATCATGGCTTACCTCGGCGGCGAAAGCGGGCTGGCGTTGAACCTTCACCACGTGCAGACTCTGCGCTACGGCGAGAACCCGCACCAATCGGCGGATCTGTTTGCGTACCACAAAGGTGACGGGCCGCTCGGCGGGAAGGTGCTGCACGGCAAGGAGCTTTCATATAACAACCTGCTCGACCTGGACGCGGCCTGGCGGGCGGCCGTTTGCCATGCGGAGACGGCAGTGGCCATCGTGAAGCACCTTTCTCCATGCGGTATCGCCGTGGCCGCCAGCCTGGAAGAGGCTTACCGGCTGGCATTGGCTTCGGACCCCGTCTCGGCCTATGGAGGGATCATCGCCTGCAACCGTCCGGTGAGCCGCGAAGCGGCTGCTTTGATGAAGGAATTGTTCGTGGAATGCATCATCGCGCCAGGGTTTTCGGAAGCGGCGCTGGAGATCCTCACGGCCAAGAAAAACCTCCGCCTGGTGGAAATGCCCGACCTGCAGGTTGAGCCTGAGTTCGAGCTGCGCTCGATCACGCGCGGCGTGCTGCGACAATCGGTTGATTACGGCGACCCGCCCGGCACGGAGTGGAAGGTCGTCTCGAAGCGCGAGCCGTCTGCTGAAGAATGGGCGGCCCTGCGCTTTGCCTGGAAAGCCTGCCAGCACGTCAAATCGAACGCGATTGTCTTCGCGCGCGGCACCGCCACGGTTGGCATCGGCGGGGGGCAGCCCAACCGGGTGGATTGCGTGCGCATCGCCATCCAGCGCGCCGGCGAACGCGCCCGCGGGGCGGTGATGGCTTCGGATGCTTTCTTCCCCTTTGCCGATTCCGTTCAGGTGGCTGCCGAAGCCGGGGTGACTGCCGTTGTCCACCCGGGAGGTTCGGTGCGCGATGCCGAATCGATCGCCGCCGCAGACGCCGCCGGGATGGCCATGGTGACCACCGGCGTGCGGCACTTCCGCCATTAGGCTTAAGGCGACAGGCGCAGGAACAGAGGTGAAATGAACGAAGAGCTTTTTACGAACCACCAGGCGCTGACCTTTGACGATCTGTTGATCGTCCCGGGTTACTCGGAGCTGCTGCCGAGTGAGACCGACGTGCGCGCCCGCCTGACGCGCACGATCGAATTGAACATTCCGCTGGTTTCGGCGGCGATGGACACGGTGACTGAATCCAGGATGGCGATCGCCCTGGCGCGTGAAGGCGGCATTGGCATCATCCACCGCAACCTCTCGCCTGAGGCGCAGGCCGCTGAAGTGGATACCGTCAAACGCTCAACGGCCGGGATGATCACCAACCCCGTCACCCTGGGGCGCGATGCCACCCTGGCCGATGCCGAGGCGTTGATGGGGCGTTTTCACATCAGCGGAGTGCCCATTGTCGAACCGGATGGCTGCCTGGTTGGCATTTTGACCAACCGCGACATCCGTTTTGCTGAGCCGGCCGACCTGAACCGCCCGGTGAGCGATTTTATGACCTGCCAGAACCTGGTCACCGCCCGGCAGGGCACCACCCTCGAACAGGCCAAGCGCATCTTGCAGCAGCACCGCATCGAAAAGCTCCCCCTGGTGGATGATTCCGGCCGTCTGATCGGTTTGATCACCGTGAAGGACATCCAGAAGAAGCGCGATTACCCGAACGCAGCCAACGACAGCCAGGGCCGCCTGCTGTGCGGCGCGGCGGTGGGGGTGGGCGCAGACCTGGAAAAGCGCGTGGATGGCCTGGTGAAGGCAGGCGTAGATGTGGTGGTTGTCGATACGTCTCACGGTCATTCGGCGGGCGTCATCCGCGCGGTGCGGCGCATCAAGTCGGCCTGGCCCGACCTGCCGGTGATCGCCGGGAACGTGGTGACCGAAGAGGGCACCTGCGCGCTGATCGAAGCCGGAGCAGACGCGGTGAAGGTGGGCATTGGGGCGGGTTCAATTTGCACGACGCGCATCGTCTCGGGGGCGGGCATGCCACAGATGAGCGCCATCTTCACCTGCGCCCGGGCGGCTGCCAGGAGCGGCATCCCGGTGATTGCCGACGGCGGGGTGAAGTATTCAGGCGACATCGTCAAGGCCATCACAGCCGGCGCCGAAACGGTGATGCTCGGCAGCCTGCTGGCCGGGCTGGAGGAGGCGCCGGGCGAGGTGATCCTCTACGAAGGGCGGCAGTATAAGAGTTATCGCGGCATGGGCAGCCTGGGCGCCTTGCAGGGATACGGCCGCGACCGCTACGCCACCGGCCAGGAGAGCGCGCGCAAGCTCGTCCCGGAAGGCGTGGAAGGCATGGTGCCTTATAAAGGCCCGCTTTCGGAATATGTGTATCAGGTGGTGGGCGGTCTGCGCTCGGGGATGGGGTATGCCGGGGCGCGCAACCTGGATGACCTGCGCCAGCGCACAAAACTGGTGATGATTTCCAACGCGGGCTTGCTGGAAAGCCATCCGCATAACGTGACCATCACCCGCGAGGCGCCCAACTACCAGCGCGGAGAGTAAGGCGCATCTGGCATGCAGCGGGGAACCGCCCGGGCAGGGAGGTTCCCCGCTTGGATTCTGGCGGGATTGACTTTCGGCTCTGCATTTGTTAGGATTGCATGCATTCCGGAGGGTAATTATGAACTTCGTCTACCTTTCTCCGCATTTTCCGCCCAACTATTACCAGTTCTGCGTCCATTTGCGCGCCTTAGGGGCCAATGTGCTGGGATTGGCGGATGAACCTTACGAAAATCTCTCCTGGGAGCTGCGCAGTGCGCTCACCGAATATTATTACGTCCCCAACATGCACAATTACGATGACCTACTGCGCGCGCTTGGCTACTTCACGCATCATTACGGCAAGATCGACGGGTTGGACTCGCACAGCGAATACTGGCTGGAGACCGAAGCCCGCCTGCGCACCGACTTCAACATCGACGGCATCAAAACGGCCGATATTCCGGCGATCAAACGAAAATCGTTGATGAAAGGCATGTTCAAGAAGGCCGGCGTGGCCACTGCCCCCGGCATTGTGGTGCGGAACGCAGCCCAGGCCCGGCGTTTTGCCCGCGAGCAGGGCTTCCCGTTGATCGCCAAGCCAGATATCGGCGTTGGCGCAGCCCAGACGTATAAATTCGAAGATGCAGACCAACTGGAGAGCTTTCTTAATCCGCTTCCGCCCATTAATTACTACCTGGAAAAGTTCATTTTTGGCAAGATCCAAACCTTCGACGGCCTGACCGACCAGAACGGCGACATCGTGTTCAGCTCATCGCTGGAATACAGCCAGGGGATCATGGAAACGGTCAACGATAACAAAGATATTTACTATTACACCTTGCGTGAAATTCCGCTCGATTTACAGCATGCCGGGCGCAGCGTGGTGAAAACCTACCGGGTGCGCAAACGCTTCTTTCACTTCGAATTTTTCCGCCTGCCGGATGGCGGCCTGATGGGCCTGGAAGTGAACATGCGGCCGCCGGGCGGGTTGACGACGGATATGTTCAACTATGCCAACGACATCGATATTTATCACGAGTGGGCGAATATCATCCTGCATAACCGCTTCACGGCCACATTTTCAAGGCCGTATCACTGCGCTTATGTGGGCCGCAAGTGGAACCTGCCTTATCTGCATTCGCACGAAGAAATCATGAAGCGCTACCACGAGGAGATCGTCCATTCCGAAGCGATCTCGGGGGTGTTCAGCCAGGCGCTGGGCAACTTCGGTTACCTGGCGCGCTCGCCGGAGTTCGAGAAGATTATGGAAATTGCCGATTTCATCCACGCCAAAACAGCCGCAGCATGAACATCGAATATCACCGCTGGTACAGTTCCAACCTCGGCCAGGAGATGGAGTTGAAAGTCTATGGCCACGCAGGGCGGCCGGTGCTCGTCTTTCCGGCACAGTCGGGGCGGTTCTTCGATTTTGAAAACTTCGGGATGGTAGAAGCCGTGGGCCCGTTCATCGAGAACGGCCTGATCACGCTCTACACGGTTGACAGCGTGGATTCGCAGACCTGGGCAAACTTCGCGGCGCACCCGCACGACCGCGCCGCGCGGCATGAGGAGTATGACCGTTACATCACCCAGGAAGTGGGGCCGTTCTTCCAGCAGCGCCATGGCGGGCAAAAAGCCATCAGCACCGGCTGCAGCATGGGCGGGTACCACTGCGCCAATTTCTTCTTCCGCCACCCCGATCTCTTCAATGGGGTGATCAGCCTGAGCGGGCTCTTCAGCCTGCGGCACTTCATCGGCGATTATATGGACGAGCTGGTGTACTTCAACGCTCCGCTGCAATACCTGCCCGGCTTAGAGGACCCCTGGTACCTGGACCAGTACCGCCAGAGCGATATCATCATTTGCGCCGGGCAGGGGGCCTGGGAAGATGAAATGCGAGCGGATGCGGCTCACTTGCAGGCCATCCTCGATGCGAAGGGGGTGCCTGCCTGGTTCGACTTTTGGGGGCATGATGTGAACCACGACTGGCCCTGGTGGCGTAAGCAATTACCTTACTTCCTCTCGAAACTTCAACAGGAAGGGAAGGTGTAGGTGGGTCATTCCATCTCCCTGGCCGCGGCATTCGGCCTTGCACAGGAGCGAGTGGTCGCCCTCACCGGCGCTGGCGGGAAGACTTCCGCCTTGTTCCGCCTGGCGCGCGCAAGCGGCCCGGCTGCGCTGGTGACCAACACCGCGCACCTGGCGGTGGAACAGGGCCGCTTTGCCGACCGGGTGTTCCGGGCGGAACGGCCGGGCGACCTTCCGGCCTTTGAGACCGGCCTGCCGGACGGGGTGACGCTCATCACGGGCCCGGCAGACGCGCGCGGGCGCACCCAGGGCCTGAAGGACGCCTTGCTCGAACGGGTTCACGAGCTGGCCGTGCGCTCGAATGCCCCGCTGTTCATCGAGGCCGATGGTTCGCGCGGACGGCCGTTGAAAGCACCCGCCGATTGGGAGCCGCCCATCCCGTTGATTGCCGGTTGCGTCATCACCTGTGCGGGGCTGAGCGGCCTTGGCAAACCGCTCAGCGAAGAATGGGTTTACCGTCCGGAGGACTTCAGCCGCCTTTCGGGCATTCCCCTCGGGGAGGCCGTGAGCGCCGCCGGGCTGGAGCGGGTACTGCTGCACCCGATGGGCGGGCTGAAGAACATCCCGCCGGGGGCGCGGCGGCTGGCGCTGCTCAACCAGGCCGATTCGGCCGGTCTGCAGGCCTCCGCAGGCGGGCTGGCCCGGCATCTGACGATTGAGTTCGAGCGGGTGGTGGTGGCTTCTTTGCGCGGACCGGGCGAGCCGGGCACGGAGCCGCAGGTGCACGCCGTGTACCGGCCCATCGCCGGGGTGATCCTCGCGGCAGGGGCGGCGGTGCGCATGGGGCACCCCAAGCAGCTGCTGGATTGGCAGGGCGAGCCGCTGGTGCGCAGGGCTGCGCGGACGGCGCTGGAAGCGGGCCTGAGCCCGGTGGTGGTGGTGGGCGGGGCCTACCAGGCGGAGCTGGAGTCGGCGCTGGCGGGCCTGAATTTGCGTGTAGTCAATAATCCGGACTGGAGGGAAGGGCAGAGCAGTTCGGTGAGGGCAGGATTACTCGGCCTGCCCGCGCAGACGGGCGGGGCGGTCTTCTTGCTGGCCGACCAGCCCTTTGCGAGCGCCGGTCTGATCGAGGCATTGATCCGGTGTCACGCCGAAACACAGTGCCCGGCTGCGGCCCCGGTGAGCGGGGGGCGGCGGGCCAATCCGGTGCTCTTTGACAGGTGCACGTTCGATGACCTCTCGGCGCTGCGCGGAGAGGCCGGGGGGAGGCAGATTCTGGGCAAGTGGGGGTTCCAGGCGGTGGACTGGCCCGATGAACGCATCCTGCTGGATATTGACGACCCGGAGGATTACCGGCGGGCAGTAGAGGCAGCCGGAGAGCGGTAATGAACGACCGCTCTCCGGCTGAATTTCACCCCTAAATTTGCGTGTAGTGATCGATTCGCTGGGCGATGATCGCCAGGCTGTCTTCCCAGAAGCGGCGCTGGCGAATATCGATGCCAAAGCGCGCCGCCAGGTCGGCTGCGGGGGCTTCGCCGGTGGAAGCCAGCAGGTTGACGTAATCGGGCACGAATGCACTGCCGCGCTGCTGGTAGATGGCATACAGCCCGGTGCCAAACAGCAGCCCAAAGGCGTATGGGAAATTGTAGAAGGACAGGGAAGGTTCGTAGTAATGCGGCTTCCAGGTCCACATGTGTTTGTGCAGGTAGCGCTCATCCAGCCCGTCGCCGTAGGCGGCCTTCTGTGCGCGTTCCATGATCTCGCACAGTTCGGCGGCGCTTAGTTCGGATTTCTCGCGCCGTTCGAAGACCTCTTTTTCGAAGAGATAGCGCGAATAGATATCGACGATCACCTGAGCATCGCCGATCAACCCGGTTTCGAGGATCGCCAGGCGCTCCTGGTCGTCTTGCGCTTCTTTCAAGACGGCGTTCATCACGATCGTCTCGCACATGATCGAAGCCGTTTCCGCCAGCGTCATGGGGGTGTCGGCTTGCAGCTCGGTCTTCCCGGCGGCGTACAGGCAGGCGTTGTGGAAGCCATGCCCAAGCTCGTGCGCCACCGTGGAGACCTGGTCGAAGGAACCATCGAAATTGCATAGCACGCGCGACTCTTTGACGCGCGGGACGGGCATGCAGAAGGCACCGCCGCGCTTGCCCTTGCGCTGCTCGGCGTCGATCCAGCGGTTATCGAAGGCGCGGCGGGCGAAGGCTTCCAGGCCGGGCGAGAAGCGGGCGAAGTTCTCCAGGATCAAGGCGCGGGCCTCATCGAAGGAATAGACCCGGTCGGCCTTGCCGGTTGGGGCGAAGATATCCCACCAGGCCAGCTTCTCCTTGCCGATGCGTGCGGCTTTGGCGCGGAAGTAGCGCCAGAAGACCGGGAGCGAGGCTTGCATGGCTTCGAGCATGGCTTCCAGCGTGGCGCGGTCGATGTGGGCGCTGTCGATGGCGCTGTGAAGGGCGTCTTCACGCCCGCGGCGCTTGTTGAGTGTGACGGCCCAGCCCTTCACGCCGTTCATGCACGCCGCGAGGGGTTCCTCCACGCTCTTCCAGGCATTCATCTCCGCCTCATACGCCCTGCGGCGGACGGATTCATCGGGGTGTGAATGCAGGTTGATCAATGCCGGCATGGGCAGGGTCTTCATTTCGCCGTCAAGCTCGAATTCCACGCTCAGTTGAGAGGTGACGGTGCCCTGCAGCTTGCCCCAGGCGTTCCCGCCGCTCAGGTTCAACTCGGCGGCAAGGTCTTCGAGGTCGCCGCTCATCAAGAAACGGCTTTGCTCGGCGGCGTGGCGCAGGTAGTATTCGTGGGCGCGCGCCGTCGGGCTGGAAGCCAGCACTTCCTCCAGGCGCGGGCTGAGCTTACCCAGCCAGGCGGTGAGGCGAGTCTGGCACTGCTGCAAGCCGACAGCCACCTGTTCAAACCGAGAGAGCAGGCGCATCGCGGCCTGGTTGTACGAGTCGGTTGAGACGAACGAGTAGATATATGCCTGCAGGGTGGTGGCAAGCTCCATCACCTCATTCATCCGGTCGATCGCTGTACCGGTTTGCCCGGCCAGTTCCTGGGCCGGTGTGCTTGAAACGCCTTCGGGCAAAGCGGCGATTAGAGCCTGCAGGGCGGCGATCTTCTTTGCCAGCGCCTGCATATCCTCGGCCAGGCTGGGGGAATCCAGGCCGGAATAGACATTGGTGAGATCCCAGCGGGGGGGCTTCAGGGTGGTGGTATCGGTCATTTGGTCCTCTCAAAAAGTGATTTGAAATCTTGCGTCGCTTCCACCAGCTCACGGGAAATTCCCGGTTCCAGGCTGGCATGGCCGGCATCCGGCACGACCGTCAGATCGGATTGCGGAAGCCGTGCGTGCAGTTCGAAGGCGTTCCGCACCGGGCAGATCAGGTCATACCGCCCGTGCACAATCCGGCATGGAATGTGGCGGATGGCATCGGCGGCTTCGAGCAGGTAATGATCGGTGGGAAAGAACAGGTTGTTGACGAAGTAATGGCATTCGATGCGCGCGATGGCCAGGTGCTTTGCGGGGTCTTCCTGGGCGGCGGTTTCGGCAGGCGGCTCCGGCCTGAGACGCGATATGGATGATTCCCAGGCGCTGAAGGCGGCGGCTGGGAGGTGAACCTGCGGGTCGGGGTCGGTCAGGCGGCGGTGGTAGGCGCCGATTAGATCTCCGCGCTCTTCCAGGGGGATCGGCGCGATGAACTTCTGCCACGCCTCCGGGAAGAAGTGCGATGCACCTTCCTGGTAGAGCCAGAGGTTTTCCCAACGGCGGCCAAGGTAGATGCCGCGCAGGATCAGGCCAATCACCGGCTCGGGGTGGCGGATGGCATACGCCAGCGCCAGCGTGCTGCCCCAGCTCCCGCCCAGCACCAGCCAGCGCTCGACGCCAAGGTGAAGGCGGAGGCGTTCGAGGTCTTCCACCAGGTCCCAGGTGGTGTTGGCCTCCAGCGCGGCGTACGGGGTGCTCTGGCCGGCACCGCGCTGGTCGTAGAGAATGATGCGGTAAAAATCGGGGTCGAAGAAGCGCCGGTATGGCGCAGAGGTGCCGGCTCCCGGCCCGCCGTGCAAGAAGACCACCGGCCTGCCCTGCGGGTTGCCGGATTCCTCGTAATACAGCCGGTGTGGAGCGCAGACCTTCAGGTGACCGGTGCGGTAGGGTTGTATTTCCGGGAAGAGAGCATCCATGGATGGGTTAGAATTGGATCAGTTGGAAAATCCCAAAGCCGCCAAAAGCAAAAATGGCCGCTCCAAGACTGGTTGGGATCAGGGTCGTCCAGAAGTATCTTGCCAGGGGCACATGGTAGATGCCTGCCAGGAAGCTGACCAGTTTTGGCCCAGCGCCGGGAACCATCCGCCCGACGATCAAGAACACGGGCGATTGGACCGGCAGCCGGTTCAAGCCAAACGGTAGTTTCTCGCGGTTCCTGGCGAAGTTGGCGGCCTTGCCGAGCCGCTTTCCGAGGAAATATTCGACATACGCAGCCAGCATATTCCCCAGCGTGGCGATGAGCGTGGCGATCCACGGGCCGAAGATCGCGCCGATCAACACGGTGAGCGGTTCGGAAGGGATCAGCGATGCCCCCAAGACCCCGTATACGGCGACGGCAACGATCAACCCCCAGGTCTTGTTTTCCTCTATGAAGCGATGGATGTTCTCCATATCCTTGGAAACGAAAAACACCGCCACCGCCATGATGAGCAGGCTGAACACCAGGTTGCGAATGGAATGGGTCTTTTGCCCGCCTTCGATCCTCTCGATATCCTCAATATCCGCCATGCGTCTCCAATAAAGGTGCACCAGGGGTTGCTCGAACTGCATGTGCCTGTATTATATACGAACACAGACAGGGGTTGGTCACAACCCGGCAGGCGCACGAGCGGGGTAAGGACGGGGCGGACGCACGCTTCTTCAAGCGGCTTGCCCGCCCCCCTGTTCCTCGCAAACGCAACCTGGGTGCTGCTCCGTTCGCAATGCGCCTCAATCGTCCAGCAAATTGGCCGGCAGGTCAACCGGCATGGGCGCGGGGCGCCGGCAGGTGCTTTCGAGCGTCACATACCGGCCGGATTTTGAGGCGTCGTGGACGGCGTGCATGATATCGAGCACGTGGTAGGCCATTTCACCGTTGGCGCGGTGCGGCCTTCCGCTGCGGATGGCATGAGCCATATCGGCCACGCCGATGCTGCGGCTGTTTTCGGCGCGGATCGGCACCAGGGGGACTTCGTCCCAGCGGCGGTTCTCGCTCGTCCAGAGCTGCACCTTACCGCCGAACCCGTTCGGGTCGGGCACGCTGAGCGAGCCGGTGGTGCCGTGCACCTCGATGCACGGCAGGTGGTGCGCCCAGACGTCGAAGCTGGTGACCATCGTGGCCACCGCGCCGGAGGCAAAATCGAGCGTGGCGGAAAGGTGCGTGGGGGTATCCACGCTGATAACCGTGCCGTGCTTGGGCTGGCTGGTGATGGTGCGGGTTGAGAAGCTGGCCTGAGCCGAGCCAGAGACGCGCGCCACGGGGCCGAGCATCGAAATCAGCGCCGTCAGGTAGTAGGGCCCCATATCGAAGAGCGGCCCCCCGCCGACTTTGTAATAGAACTCGGGGTCCGGGTGCCAGCTCTCATGCCCGTGGCACATCATGAAGGCCGTGGCGGCCACCGGGCGGCCGATTACGCCGTCGTTGATGAGTTTGACGCAGGTCTGGATACCCGCTCCCATGAAGGTATCAGGGGCGCAGCCTATCCTCAAGCCCTTTTCGGCGGCCAGGCGGAGCATCTTCTGCCCGTCTTCGCGTGAAATTGCGAGTGGCTTCTCGTTATATACCGATTTCCCCGCCTGCAGGGCCGCCAGCGCCACCGAGGCGTGCGCATTGGGAATCGTCAGGTTGACGACGATCTCGATCTGCGGGTCGGCCAGCAGTTCTTCCACCGACATGACGCAAGGGATGTGGTATTTCTCCGCCTGGGCGCGCGCCCGCTCGGGGACGATATCGGCGCAGGCGTAGAGCTCGAGGATATCGAAGGTTTGCGATTGCTGCATGTAGATGCCGCTGATATTCCCGCAACCGATGATGCCGATCTTCACTTTTTTCATGCGCTAGTTCCTTGTTTCTATGTATTTATGCAACAGAAAAAGAGATGCGAACCGCATTTTCCGGCGCGCATCTCTTTCATTCCCGCCGTCAGGGAGCAAACCGGCGGCTCACCGCGCAGCCCACAGCAGCCCGCGCCGGACGATTTCGCGGGCCTCGGGCACGTCGAAATCCTTGGCGACATGGCCCAACGAGGAATAGAAGACCTTGCCTTTATCCCACAGGCGTTTCCAGGCCACCGGCATGACGGTTCCCGAGATCCAGGGATGGATCTGGTCGTTGAAGGTGGTGGTCGCCAGCACGTGGTTGCCCGGATCGACATGCATGTAATACTGCTCGGAGTGCATGGCGAAGTCTTTCAGGCCGGCGGTGATCGGGTCGATGTGATCGGTGATCTGAACGGTGTAGTCGATCACCCCGCCGGGGTGCGCCACCCATTGCCCGCCGACCATGTACTGGTAATCGGTGCTCTCGCGGAAGGAATCTCCGGCGCCGCCGTGCCAGCCGCCAAAGCCCACTCCGCTGGCCACCGCCCCTTGCAGGCCTTTGAGCTGCTCGTTGGTGATCTTCGCCATGGTGAAGACCTGGACGATCAAATCCTTCGAGAGCAGGTTTTCCACGTTCAGGTACGAGTCGAGGGTATCGCTGATCTCGACCTTAAAGCCTTCGCGCTCGAGGATGGGAGCGAAGATCTCGGTGCATTGACGGGGCTCGTGCCCATCCCAGCCGCCCCAGACGAACAACGCTTTTTTCATTGCAGCAGCCCTTTCATCGCCTTGAGGCTCTTTTCCACCGCGGCGAGCGGGTCGCCGTCCACGCGGTCGGCTTCCATGATCCACCACTCGGTGTGCGCGCCGCCCGCTTTGCGGATGGCCTTGAAGTCCATGACGCCATCACCGATGGCGGTTTGAGCGGCTTCGCGCACGCCGGGGCCGTCTTTGATGTGCAGCAGGGGCGCCCGCGCGCCGATTTTCGCCACGCGCTCGGCCGGGTCGGAACCGCCGACGAGGATCCAGTAGGTATCCAGTTCGAAGCAGACGGCCGGGTCGAGCAGTTCGAGCATAATGTCGGCGATCAGCCTGCCATCCAGGCGGGCGTATTCCCACCAGTGGTTGTGAATGGCGAGCGTCAGACCGTTTTCCTTGGCCACGGCCTGGCTCTGGTTGAGCCGGTCGCACAGGTCTTTGACGGCGTCCAGGTCTTTGACGTCATTGGGGCCGATGTGCGGGACGGTGAGGTATTTGCACCCAAAGGCCAGGGCTGTTTCGATGACTTCCTTCTTCTTCTCACTCAGCGGCATGGGAACGTGCGTCCCGCAGACTTCGAGGTGCAACTGGGCGAACAGCTTCTTCGCGGCCTCGAGGCTGCTGCCATCGAACCCGGCGGTTTCCACGCCGTCGTAGCCCATGGCGGCCACTTTCCGCACCACGCCTTCGAAGTCATTGCGGGTCAGGTCGCGCAGGGTGTAGAGCTGCAAAGCAATTTTGGGGGGCATTGAGGTTCCTTTGTCAGTATTGAATGGTGATGGTCTTTTCGTGTTGAGCCGATTGCAAGATGGCATCGCAGATGACGGCGTTCTTATAGCCGTCGAGGAAATCCGCGCCGTAGGGTGCGACGGGCTTTTTGTTCACGATGGCATCCAGCAGGTGGGCGATCTCGTGGACGAAGGTGTGCTCCCAGCCGATCATATGCCCCTGCGGCCACCAGTTCTTCCACCAGGGATGGTACGATTCGCTGACCAGCACGTTGTGAAAGCCCTGCGTCTCGCGCGGGCTTTCGTCCTTCCAGAACACCTCCAGCTCGTTGAGGCGCTCCAGGTTGAAAACCAGAGTGCCTTTCGAGCCGTTCACTTCCAGCACCTGGTGGTTCTTGCGCCCGGCGCAGAAGCGCGATGATTCCAGGGTGCCGATGGCGCCGTTTTCGAATTCCACGTTGGCCACAAAAGCATCGTCCACGGTCACCTCGCCCGTCCCGCCGCCGGGGATGGGGCGCTGCTTGATGAACGTCTTGGCCATGGCAGAGACTTTTCGCGGCTCGCCGACCAGGAAGCGCGCCAGGTCGATGATGTGAGACCCAAGGTCGCCGAGGGCGCCTGAGCCGGCGATGTTCTTATCCAACCGCCAGACGAACTGGAAGTTGGGATCCATGATCCATTCCTGCAGGTATACGGCGCGGAAATGGTAGATCTCGCCCAGGCGGCCTGTTTCGATCAATTTGCGGGCCAGGCGGATAGCCGGGACGAAGCGGTAATTATGCGCCACCATGTGCACCACACCGGCCTTTTCAGCGGCCTCGAGCATCGAGGCGGCCTCTTTGGCCGTGCGGGCCAGGGGCTTCTCGCACAGGATGTGTTTTCCGGCCTGGGCAGCGGCGATGCACGGTTCGGCGTGCGCGTCGTTCGGGCCGCCGTTATCGAAGAGCTGGATGCGCTCATCGCCGACCAGCTTGCGCCAATCGGTGGTGTAGCTTTCGTAACCGTAGCGTTTGGCGGCTTCCTTCACCGCGTCTTCGCTGCGCCCGGCAATGGCGACCAGCCTGGGGATGGCCGGCGGCGGGTAGACCATGTAGGGCAGCTTCTTGAACGCGTTGGTATGGGCTTTACCCATGAAGGCGTACCCCATCATCCCAACGCCGATTTCGGGCGCCTCGCCGGCGGCCTTCGCACCGGCCATGCTGACAAATCCGACTTCGTCTGACATGTCTGGCTCCTTAGGGAAGGCCCTGAAGGTTCGTTTCGAACCTTCAGGGCCTGAACAGGTTACTTGCGTTCGAACGCGGCGTCAAAGGCAATTGCCGAGGAGGGGAAATCTACCCGCCGGACGAAAGCGCAGGCCTCGGCGGCCCCGAACTCGCGATCCATGCCGCCGTCTTCCCATTCCACCGAGAGCGGCCCCTGATAATTGACCGCATTCAGGGCGCGGATGATCTCTTCAAAGTTAATCCGGCCCCGGCCAAGCGAGCGGAAATCCCAGTAGCGGCGCCGGTCGCCGAAATTCAAGTGGCCGCCAAAGACGCCCGCTTCGGTGGGCTTATCCGACCAGTACACGTCCTTCATGTGGACGTGGTAGATGCGGGCACCCAGGCGCGTGATGAACGCCACGTAATCGACGCCCTGGTAACCGAAGTGGCTGGGGTCGTAATTGAAGCCGAAAGCGGGCCGGCCGTCGAGGGCGGCCACGGCCATTTCGGCGCTTGCCAGGTCGAAGGCGATTTCGGTGGGGTGTGCCTCGAGGGCGAAGCGCACGCCGACTTCGTCGAAGACATCCAGGATGGGGTTCCACATTTCAGCGAAGAAGGCGTAGCCCTTCTCCACCAGGTCGGCGGAGTTCGGCGGGAAGGAATACAGGTAAGGCCAGATAGGCGAGCCGGTGAAGCCCGGCACCACCTTCACGCCCAGTTTGGCGGCGGCGCGGGCGGTGAGCTTCATTTCTTCGGCTGCGCGCCGGCGAACGCCGTCTTCTTTTCCATCGCCCCATACGCGTTCGGGGAGGATGCCCTTGTGGCGCTCATCGATCCGGTCGCAGACGGCCTGGCCCACCAGGTGATTGCTGATGGCGAAGCACTTGAGGCCGTGTTTGGCGAGGATATCCTGGCGCGAGCGCAGGTAGGCATCGGAACTGAGCGCCTTTTCCACGTCGAAATGATCGCCCCAGCAGGCGATTTCCACGCCGTCATAACCAAAGGATTTGGCCTTGGCGCAGACGGTGTCGAACGTCAGGTCGGCCCATTGGCCGGTGAACAAAGTGACGGGTCGGGGCATGGGGTGCTCCTTTCAGTCGAGTTTTTCCAGCGGTTCGGGCTTGTGCCAGTAGGTCACCTCCGGCAGCTTGCCGGGCGCGGCCCATTGAACAGCGTTGATGATGACCTGCTGGATTTCCTTCTGGTAATAGGTGGGGAAGGTTTCGTGACCGGGGCGGAAGTAGAAGATCTTGCCTGCGCCGCGCGTCCAGCAGCAGCCGGAGCGGAACACTTCTCCGCCTTTGAACCAGCTGATGAAGACGAGCTGGTCGGGGGCGGGCACGTCGAAGTGCTCGCCGTACATCTCTTCGTGCGGCAGTTCGATGCGCTCCGGCAGGCCGGCGGCGATCGGGTGGCTGGGGTCCACCACCCACAGGCGCTCGTTTTCACCGGCTTCGCGCCACTTGAGCGCGCCGCTGGTGCCCATCAGGCGCAGGAAAGGCTTGGACATGTGGCCTGAATGCAGCACGATCAACCCCATGCCGGCCAGCACGCGTTTTGCCACGCGTTCGACGATTTCATCTTTCACCTCGCCGTGGGCCATGTGGCCCCACCAGGTGAGCACATCGGTTTCGGCCAGCACCTGCTCGGTCAGGCCGTGCTCGGGTTCGTCCAGCGTGGCGGTGCGGGTTGAAAACCCCGCGCCCTTGAGCGCATCGGCCAGCGCGTTGTGGATGCCATTCGGATACACTCTGCGCACTTCTTCGTGCGTCTTTTCGTGGCGGTTTTCATTCCAGACGGTGACTCGAATTGGGGAAGGCATAGCAACTCCTTGGTTGGATTTCCTCTCCGGCAGGCGGGGAGGATGGATGGTGGGTTAGCATTGGACAGGCCGGCCGTGTTGTTCGGCCGAAGCCCGAATGGCATCATACAGGCGGGCCATGCGCAGCCCAACTTCAGGCGGGCATGGGTTGGCAAGCCTCCCGGCGCGGACGTCGAGGAACTGCTCCCAAACGCCCAGGTGAGCCGGGACGCGCACTTTGCGGAAGGTGTTCTGGCCGGATTTCTGAATATCGAGGCACTCGCCCCAGATGCCGGTGCGCAAGATCGCCCCGCTGGCGAACAGGTAGATACTGGAGGCGCACGAAGGGATGGCTTCGCCGCAGCCGTGCAGCGTGACCAGCGCACCGGATTTCAAGCGGCCAATGACCACGCCCAGGGTCTCCACCGGCCGCCCGCAGGTATCGAGAAATGCTGCGACTTCATCGAATTCCTCACCGGCCAGGTCCACCACGGTGTTGAGCATGTGCGCGCCGGTGTCGAAGAGGAACCCTCCGCCCGAAATGGGCGGATCTTGCCGCCAGGAGCCGACGGTGCCCGGCCCCCAGTTCTGCCAGACGGTGGCGCTGATCGAAACGAGCTTCCCCAGGCTACCGCCGGCCAGCATGGCGCGCGCCTTGCGGATTTGCGGCGAAAGGCTGCCCGGAAATGCCACCACCAGAAGCCGCCCGGCCCGGTCGCGGGCTTCGATGAGGCCGCGCGCTTCGGCGGCGTTCATCACCATGGGCTTTTCGAGGAGCACATCCAGCCCGGCCTGCAGGCAGGCCAGGGTTTGTTCGTAATGATAGGCGTGGGGGGTGATGATAAAGGCCGCATCCAGCTCGTGTTCTTTCAACAGGCGGGCCAGGTCAGGCTGGTTGGGCGGCGGGGCCAGGCCGGCTTCTTTGAAGATGCCGGCCGAAAGCTCGTACTGGCGGGCGGAAGGTTCGCACAGGGCGGCGATTTGGGTTGTTTCGGCTTGCTGGAGCATCTGCCGGATGTGATGGCGGGCCATCCCACCGGCGCCAATGATGGCGACTCGCACGGGCGGCATATACCTCCTGTTATTCATAAACACTGTTGCGGGAAATAACCTCTTGATACCAGAGGGCGCTCAACTTGGGAATGCGCTTTTGGGTGGGGTAATCGACGCGCACAAGGCCAAAGCGCGGGCGGTAACCGGCCAGCCACTCGAAGTTGTCCATCAAGCTCCAAACGAAATAGCCTTTCAGGTTGGCTCCGGCTTCGATGGCGTCGTGCGCGGCGATGAAGTGACTCCGCAGGTAGGCGATGCGCTCGCGGTCGGTCACAAAACCGTTGGCGTCTGGAACGTCCAGCGCTGCGGTGCCGCTCTCGGTGATGTACATGGGCGGGTTGCCATACTCATCTTTCACCTTGAGCAGGATTTTCGTCAGGCCCGAGGGGTTCACCCCCCAGCCGACTTCGGTGCGGCCCCACAATGGCGCGCTGTAGGCTTCGGAGTGGGTGCGCAGCAGGCCACCGCCCGGGTTGAAGCTGATTTTATCGGTGAAATAATGGTTGATGCCCAGGAAGTCCAACGGCTGGCGGATTTGCTCCATATCGCCGGACCGGGGCTGCGGGGCATGCGGCCCCAGCCATTCGAGCAGGTGCTGCGGGTAGGTGCCGCGGAAAATCGGGTCGAGCCAGAGATTGTGGTGGTTTTCGATCTCGCGCTGGGCGGCCATCCGGTCGGCTTCGGAATCGCTGGCGGGGATGAGATTCTGCAGGTCGAGGGCGATGCCAATTTTGCCCGGGTAACCGCCCTGGTGGTAAGCCTGGACGGCCTTTCCGTGCGCGAGAAGCAGGTGATGGATCACCCGGTAACCCTGGGTGGCGTCTGCGAGGGCGGGGGCCATCATGCCGGAGGAATAGCCCGAGGCCACCACGCCGGGTTCGTTGTGCGTGGCCCACAGGGCTGCCCGGTCGCCCAGGCGCTCGAAGGCGATGCGCGCATAATCGGCAAACCAGTCGGCGCAGTCGCGGTTGTTCCAGCCGCCCAGGTCTTGCAGAGCCTGGGGCAGGTCCCAATGATTGAGCGTGATATTGGCGAGGATGCCCGCCTTGCCAAGTTCGTCCAGCAGCCGGTCGTAGAAATCCAGGCCCTTTGGGTTGACCCTGCCGCGGCCTTCCGGGAGGATGCGCGTCCAGGCAATGGAAAAGCGATAACCTTTCAAGCCGAGCCGGGCCATCAATTGCACGTCTTCGGGCATACGATGGTAATGGTCGCAGGCCACATCGGCTGTCTGGCCGTCCACAACCCTGTAAGGCTGGTGGGTAAGCCGGTCCCAGATACTTTCGCCTTTTCCATCTTCATTCCAGGCGCCTTCGATTTGATAAGCAGCCGTGGATGCGCCCCACACGAATCCATCCGGGAATCGTCTGTCCAGCATGCGAGTCTCCTGTTGGTGTATTGGCAAAGTCGGGCAGCGGAATCGAGCCGGCTTCCGTTATCGATAACAGTCGGGTTGTTTAATTATAGTATGAAAGGGGTTTTTCGGGGGGGAAGAATGCAGGGCCAAAGGGCAATCTACCGGCGTTGAATCAACCAGCGCCTTACCGGCGGCAGGCGTATGATCAACAATGTGAGGACAAGCGCTCCGGCCAGCAGAGGGCGGAAGATATCACCGCTGAAGGAAAAAAGATTGCCCTTGCTGGCCCACCCGAAGTGAAGGACGGCGAGCAGCCCGGCAAGATACACCAGCCGGTGGAGCTGCTTCCAGCGCTTGCGCAGGATCAGCTTGGCGCGGTCGAAAGAGGTGAGCGCCAGCGCGGAGAGGATCAAGAGGCAGGTTGCGCCGACGATGATATAGGGCTTTTGCGCAAGCTCCTGGAGCAGCAGGGTGAAATCGAAGCCGTAATCGATGCCGATGAAGATCGAGACGTGGACGGCGGCATACAGGAAGGCGTACAACCCGAGCGGGCGGCTGAGTTTCATCAGCCAGGGAGCGCCATACACCAGGTGGAGCGGCGTGCAGGCCAGCGAGAGGATCAAGAAGGTGATAGCCGTGTCTCCGGTGCGCTGCTCGGCGGCCTGGATTGGGTTGATCGTCAGGTTCGCGGTGGCGGCATCGAAGGCCAGCACGGCGAGTGGTATCCAGGCGCAGACGTGCAGAACAAGGCGAATCCGCCGGTAAATAACCAAAGGATGTCTCACTCCACCGATTGTACCTGGATGGCCCCGAGCCCGCAATTACGGGTATAATGAACCTGTTTTGGGATAGAAATTGCCAATACGCTTGGGCGGGAGATCCATATCTTGGTCTGTCCTTTCAACCCGGTGAACGCACGATAAATATGGGATTGCTGCCGGTCGGTCTCTGTGTGATCGGGCTTTTGAGCGTGTACCTGCTCGGGCGCAGCCTGAGGCAGCTCAGGCCAAACCGAGAGGCAATCTTGCACCTCGCAACAGGCAGGCGGATCAAGGCCATTCTCGCGGTTTTACTCCTCGCGCCGGTGGCCGCCGCCGCCGGGCTGGCAGGCCTCTTCCTGCTCGTGTATCGCAACCAGTTTTTCTTACGTTCGGCACACTCGTCTATCATTCTGGGGCTGTGGCTGGTGCTGGCCCTGGCATTTCTGCTGCTGGTGTTGATGGCCCGGCTTGGCCGCCGTCCCGATCTATCCACCCTGGCGTCGCCTCTGCTGGCAGTGCCGTTGGTGGCATATCTTTCTCCGCTCGAACGCTTTCAAGAAGTCTTTGCAGACACCTGGCTTGGGCTGCCGCTCATCGTTGGGGTGCTGGTTGCGGCCACCTGCTTGCTTTACGTTTATCTGGCCCGGAGAGAACTGGTCGGCTGAAGCGGGGGATCAATCGAACTCGGTCGGCAGGTCCGGGCAGCGGTAATGGCGGAAGAGCATGTGGATTTCCTCCGGGGTGATGCGCGCGGCCGAAAGCTCGGGCAGCTCATCCTCATGAAAGAAACCCGATTCGCCTGTCTCGATGCTCGCTTTGGGGCTTCCGCCGGTTAACTCACAGATAAAGAACATTTTATAGATCGAGTACAGGTAAGCCGGGTGCCCGTGGCGGGCGCGGTCATACACGGCGGCAAGCTTGCGCGCGGCGACCTGGTAACCGGTTTCTTCCCACACCTCGCGTTCGGCAGCTTCGCCGGGGGAATCGCCGGGGTCCACCCAACCGCCCGGTACCGTCCAAAGGCCGTGGTCGAGGGTTTCGCGGACGAGCAAGATGCGCCCGTCCTGGAAGACGCCCCCGCGCACATCCACTTTCGGGGTCAGGTAACCGGCGTCGCCGTTGAACAGGTCAAGGACGAGGCCGGGCTCTACCCCTGCACCGTCGGAGGCAATTTCGGCGGCGAGTGTTTGGATGGCGTGGTAACGCTCAAGGTCGAATGCGTTCTGCGAGTAGGTCAGGCCCGCCTGCGCGATCGAATGCAGCTTCCGGCTCCAAAGCAGCCATTTGGGTTCCATAAAGATCCTTTTCGGTTAATGAACGATAGAACGCTTAATTCCCTGGTGCGGCCGCTCCCCAGCCGCCGGCCGCGAAGACTTTGGCCAGCAGCGCGGCGCGCTCGGCGGGGGTCATCAGCCGGGCACGGGCGTAATCGACAAACTGGATGGTGAGCAATTCGGTGCCGATGTAGCGCCCATCGTAGAACACGTGCCGGTCGAGGAAGGCCTCGTCGGTGGCGTCCATGCTGAAGACCTGGTCGAAGAACAGGTTCCCCAGGCCGTAATGCAAGAACGACCCGCCGGGCGTGAACTCGAAGGTGTGGGGCTGGTGGGCCTGGCTGCCGCTGACGATCACCGCGCCCGCACCGGCCGCGGCGCGGAAATCCGCCTGAAGCTGCGGGCGGGCGATGAATTCGTAGTATTCCTGGTGCTGGAAGGTGACGATGGGCAGGTAGCCCTGCTCCTTCACCTTGCGAATGGCGGGCAGCAGCCAGGCTGAGTCGCAGTGGACTGCACCAGGCGAATCCGGCCCGGCGGTGGCATAACCGATTTCTTTAGCATTGCAGCCCAGGAAAGCAATCTTGTTGCCGTTGTGTTCGAAGCGGGCGGGCTGCTCAGCGGCGGCCTGGTTCACCCCGCCGCCATAGACGGGCCAGCCGCGGCGGGCATACAGATCCAGCGAGAAGAGCATTGCTTCGGGCCCCCAATCGGCAAAGTGATCGCCCGCGAGGTCGATCACGTCCGTCCCGATGTCATCCAGAAGTTGAATGTAGCGCGCCTGAGAGCAAAACTTCAGGCCGTCCCAGTTGGAGGGCGAAGGGCAATTGGGGGCAAAGGCAACTTCGTTGCTGATGTGGAGGATATCGGCATCGCGCAGTAGCGGGCCGAGGTCGGTGGCGGGGTAATCCATGCCGAAGCTCTCCATGTAGGCGGCGGTGGCGCGCACCAGCGCCGTCACCCCGGTGAGCATGACGGTGGTGAGTTTTCCGGTTAACCGGTTGGATTCCGGCAGGAGCGGCGCCGGAGCGGACGGCCCATAAACTGTCGCGGCCGCCTGTGCATCCAGGCCGTTGCCGGTCAGCCCAAAGCGGACGGTGAGGGGGTAGGTCTGGGGGTCGAAATCCTTGTGCAAAGGGTTCTGCCCGTCGATGGCAATCACTTTCCAGCGCGGCTCGAGGTGTTCGAAGGGGACGATGGCCCAGGCGGTTTCATCGGCCCAGGCAAGCTCGAGCAGCCTTTCGGCAGGCTGCGCCAGGACGGCCCCGGAGGGCGCTCCCCATAGCAGGGTGAACACGGCCTCGGTGGACGGATCCACAAGGATGGACCTGGGGCCGCCCTCCGGCTGCTTCGTGTCCTGCCAAAGCGCGCGCAGGTCTGCGAGCGAGAGCTCATCGGCGATGGTGGGGAAGCGGGCTGCCAGGGCATACACCCAGGCCGAGAGCGGAACTTCCGGTTCCGCCGTCAGGCGCAGCCCCGCCGATTCTGGGTTTTCTTGCTGCAGCCACCCCGGCGGGAGGCGCAGGGCATCGCGCAGCGCCTGGGGCAGGTAGGGGGCCAGCCAGATGGAAGGCGGCTCAGAGGTGGGGGTGGGCAGGGGGGCGGCGGGGCTGAAGGTGAAGGTTGGGCCGGGCGTCGGCGCGGTTGCCGTCACAGCCGGGTTGGCAGCCCCCGGAGCGGGGGTGCACGCGGCGAGCAGGCAGTTTAAAAGCGCCAGCCGAATGAGGGCTGAGAAAATCCGGCGGGGGTTCATCGTGAAGGCGGCGAGGGTGCCGGCAGAACGGCGCCTAAAAGGCCAGCCGCCCGCGCTCTACCAGGACCTGCTTCATGGCAGCTTCGATTTCATCGGCCTGGCAATCCAGCTCGTGCAGGGCGCGCAGGAACTCGGTTTTGGCTGCGTCATCGGCCAGGTTGAGGCAGTTGATGCGCACGTTCAGGCCTGCGCCGGTGAGCGATGCGCGCGCCAGCGCGGCGGCGCTGCCCGCATCGGAAATGGCGTTGAGGTTGCCCGTGCGGGCCACTTCCAGCGCCAGGCGCAGCACCTCCACCGCTTTGGAGGCCACACCGAGCGGCACGCGGATGGCCCCCTGCGTGGCTGCCTGCACAGCCTGCTCGCGGGCGGATTGCTGCTCGGGGGTGTCCTTCGGCAGTTTGGAGGCCGCCAGGTATGCGTCAAACGCCGCGGCATCTTCCTCAATGGCGGCCGTCAGGGCCTGGCGCAATGCATCGGCCTGTTCGATGATCTGCCACATGCGCGGTTCCACATCGGCATACTTTTTCTTCCCGACAGTCAGGCGCGCCACCATGGCCACCAGGGCTGCCGCTGCCGCCCCGCCGAAGGCCGAGGCCGACCCTCCGCCCGGGGTTGGCGTGGCGCGCGCAAGGTCATCGAGAAAGCCGGTTTGCAGCACAGGTTTCGGCTCGGCAGCGCCGAGGGCTGAAGCCATGCGCTGCTCGAGGATTTGTTCTGGCTCGAAGCCGTCTAGCTGCAAGAACCAGACGGCTGAATCGACCAACGCTTCCTGGGGGATCAACCCCACCAGCTCGCTGTGATGGATGCCCACGCCGTAGCGGGCCGCTTCACGGCGAACCATCTCGACGACGCGATAGACGGGCGTCTGGCGGAAGTTCGTCAGGTTCATCGAAACCTGGGCGCGGCCCTCGACGAGCACGCCCATGGCCTTGACGAAGCGAAGCCCGCCCGAAGAGAAGCGCACGGCGCGGGCGATTTTGCTGGCGATCGAGACATCATCGGTAGTGAGGTAAACGTTGAAGGCGATCAACGGCTGGCGCGCGCCGATGACGGTGGCCCCGGCAGGCCCGACCGCTGCGGGGCCGAAATCGGGCTCGCGCTCAGGGTTGACGCCGATTTCGTCCTTCAAGGCTTCATACTCGCCACGGCGGATATCTTCAAGGTTCTTGCGCGATGGGCGGGTGGCGGCTTCTTCATATAAATAGACGGGAATGTGCAGTTCTTCTCCCACGCGGCGGCCAAGGCGGCGCGCCATCTCGACACATTCCTGCATGGTCATGTCGCGGATCGGCACGAAGGGGACGACATCGGTGGCGCCGATGCGCGGGTGTTCGCCGGAGTGGTGATTGAGGTCGATCAGTCCGGCGGCTTTCTCAATGGCACGGTAAACCGCTTCCTCGACGGGCCCGGGAGGGCCGATCAGCGTCACCACGGTACGGTTGTGGTCGTGATCGGAATGCTGGTCGAGCACGCTCACCTGCGGCACCGATTGGATCGATTGAATGATGGCGCTGACGACTTCGGGGCGGCGGGCTTCGGAAAAATTTGGGATGCACTCTACTAATGGGTCGGGCATGTGTCGCCTCTTGGGGGAAGATAGCGCAATTATACTTCACAAAATTGTATAGGCATTTTCATGGTCTGTTGTACAGACGTGCTAAAATACATAGAAATGGCGATTCATGGAGGCGCCCGCCGCAAGGAGGGCGGCTCAAGGCAGGTGGGTTATGTGCGGACGCTTTACCTTGTTCCTGGACGCAGAGACCCTGCGCGATGAATTTGGCCTGGTCGAGGTCCCGGGCGATTACACGGCGAGGTATAACATTGCGCCTACCATGCCGCTGGCCGTGGTGACCCAGGCTGAAAACCGCAAGGTGGAGTGGATGCGCTGGGGGCTGGTGCCATCCTGGGCGAAAGACCCCGAAATCGGCAACAAATTAATCAACGCGCGCTCTGAAACCCTGCTGGAAAAGCCGTCTTTCCGTAATGCATTTCACCGCCGGCGCTGTTTGATCCTGGCGGACGGGTTCTATGAATGGAAACGCGGAGAAGGCAAGACGCCTTCGATCCCGTATTACTTTCGCCTGGCCGACGGAAAGCCGTTCGCCTTCGCGGGGTTGTGGGAGCTCTGGCGCTCACCGGAAGGCGACGAGCTGCGCACCTGCACGATCATCACCTGCGCGGCCAACGAGCTGGTTGCGCAGGTCCACAACCGCATGCCGGTGATGCTTCCAGCCGACCGGTCGTTCGATTGGCTGCTCCCAGGCCCTGCCGAGAAGCTGCAAGGCCTCCTCGCGCCACTCGACCCGGCTCTGATGAGCGCGCATCCGGTTTCAAGGGCGGTCAACACGCCCGCCCGCGACGGCCCTGAGCTGATTTTGCCGGTGAGCGGATAATCCAGGGGCTTTGAGCGTATAGATTGCTATGTCGGTAAAAATCAAGACGATTCTCCTTACCGCAATCACCCTGATCGTCATGGGAGGGGGGATCTTCTTGCTTTCTCAGGATTATCTAAGAAGCCATTTCACCCGCCTCGAAGCGAGCATTCACCAGAAAGACCTCTACCAGGTTATCAAATCGATCGACAGGGTTTACGCCGAAATCGGCAACCTGGCCATCGACTGGGCCACCTGGGATGATACCGACCAGTATCTAAAAGGTGACCGCCCTGACTTCATCGAAGAGAATTTCAACCCGGACCTCTTCCGAACACTCGGGATTAACCTTGTCATCTTAGCCGATTCCCAGGGGAAAGTCCATTTTGCCCAGCGGTTCGACCTGGAGACCGACCAGTTGGTGCCGGTCGAAGGGCAGGTGGCAAACCTGGTCAGCCCGGGCGGGCTGTTCTCGAACTTTGACCCGGGGCACGATGCTCCGGAAGTGTTGCTGAGGATCGACGACCACCCGTACCTGGTCACAGGCCGGGCGGTTTACCCGACCTCCGGCCAGGGTGAGTCCTCCGGCGTGCTTCTCTTTGGGCGTGAGCTCGATGAAAGCCTGCTCGACACAATGCGGGTGGATAGCGGCGTAGAAACGATCCAGTTCTACTTCCCTGATTCTGCCCCGCCGGATTACCGACAGGCAATGCCGAAGCCGGGTTACGACCCGCGCATCCTCTTTCACGACCCGGCCGAGACGATGGAAAGATCGTACATTCGACTGGCGGGCGCATCCGGCGAGACGACCGGGCTGCTCGAAGTCCAGCTTGAGCGGACGATTTTTACCGAAGGCTCGGTCGCTGTTCGCTACCTGCTTGGAGGCATGATTCTGATCGGTGCGGCGGCGCTGCTGGTGAACCTGCTGATCACCAATTTCTTGCTGTTCAGGCCGCTCGAACAGTTGACCCTGCGGGTGAAGCAGGCCTCGAACCTCGAAGAGCAGATTCAAACCCTGGCCGACCGCCCTGTGGAGCTTCAAGTCATCAGCGAACCGCTGGAGACGGTTCTGGTGCGCGCGCAGCAGACCCAGCAAGAGAGCCTGGACCGCCAGACCTTATATACCCGCCTGTTCGAACAGGCCAGAGAAGGTTTCGCAATTCTCGACCCAGACAGCCTGCAGATTCTGGAAGCCAACCAGGAATTTATTAACTTGCTTGCCTGGGACAGGCAGCAGGAACCTGAGGTGAGTTTTCATCAGTTAATTGGCCGGTGGGTAGATGCCGAAGTGGCCCAAAAGCTGCTCGCCTCGGAAACCGAAGTGGCCGAAGGCAAAGCGCGCCTGCGCGAGCAAGAGGTGAAGCTGCACGGCCTGGACCGTGATGTGGAGATCAGCATCAGCCCGATCCTTGCAGGCCAGAACCGGTACCTCTATGCCCTGCTGCGCGATGTGAGCGAGCGCAAGCAGCTCGAAGAGACCTTAAAAGACCAGCTGCGCGAAACGACGCTGCTCAACCAGGTGATCGCGGTCACCACCTCGAACCTGGAACCGACGGCGGTATTCGAGACGGTCTGCCGCGAGCTTTCGGTAAACCTGGGGCTGCCGCAGTCGGCGTTGGCGCTCTTCGATGCCGGGCGCACCGGGCTGGAAGTCGTCGCCGAATACACCAAGCGGCGGATTCCGTCTTCGATTGGGATGAAGATCGAGGTGCGGGGCGTCGCCGGGCTGGAGAATGCGCTGACGCATTTCGACCCGCTGCAAATCGATATCAACCAGTCCGACCCGGCTTCGCCCGAACTGCGCGACCTGCTGGAAAAACGCGGGACGGAATCGGCCTTGCTGGTGCCGTTGATCGTTCGCGACGAAATCATTGGCTGGCTGGTGCTGGAAGATACTGCTGCGCGGCAATTCGACGAAGAAGAGGTGCGCCTGGCGCAGCACATGGCCCTGGCTGCCAGCCGCGCTTATGAAGTGACCGCGTTGTACCACAACCTGCAGGATGAGCTTGCCCGGCGGCAAGAAGCGGAAGCCACCCTTGATAAACGCAAGCGCTATCTCGAAGAGCTGGTCAATGTGTTGATGGACCTGCTCAGCCTGGAGAAGGGCGTCAACGTCTATGACCAGGTGCTGCCCTTGCTGGGGGCGCTGACCGGGATGGAACGCGCAACCGTTTTTGAGCTGTTCCCCAGCGCCGACGGCCATGCTTACCTGCGCCCAATGAACTCGTGGATCGCGCCGGACACAGCCTCGCAGCTTCAGGCGATTACAGACAGCTTCGCGGTAATCGGCGACCTCGAGGCGCTTTTGGGTGACCTTCAAAGCGGGCAATTGGTTTCAGGCGGATTGGATGGATTGCCCGAGGCCTTGCGGCGCGTCTTCGGGCAGGCGGGCGCCAGGTCGATGCTGATCCTTCCGCTGTATCAGCGCAGCGAGTTGAAAGGCATCATAAGCTTCGATTCTTCCTCTCCGGCTCGGCATTGGGATGAGCTTCAGGCCGGCCTGCTCCAGGCGGCTGCTGCGGCCGTCTCGATGACGCGTGAGCGCATCGAGACTTCGGAAGCCCTCTCTGAAAGCGAGAGCCACTACCGCCTGGTTGTGGAAAACGCCCGCGATGTGATTTTCCAGATCGATATGACCGGGCGGTTCACCTTCCTTAACCCCGCCTGGGAGACGATCACCGGATTGAAGGTGGAAGATACGGTTGGGCTTCCTTTCTGGAAAGCCGCTCCCGAGAGTATGGTGCAGGAACTGGGCGCGGGTTTCCGCATTTTGCGCGAACACGTCACCGACCGCTACCACCAGACGATTACCATCAAGAACGTGCATGATAGAACCGTCTGGCTGGACGCATATATTCGCATCGTGGCCGACCCTTCGGGCAGCGGGCAGATGATTGCCGGCACGCTGGTGGATATCACTTCGTACAAGCGCATCGAGTACATCCTGCGCCACAATGAGGAAGCGTTGCGCTCGCTGTATGACATCACGTCATCGCTTTCACTCACCTTCGAAAAGAAGCTGCGCAACCTGTTGATGATGGGCGCACAGACCTTTGAACTCGATTTCGGCTACCTGGGGCGCGTGGAAGGCGATGAGTTGATCCTCGAATATGCCTTCCCTGAAATGGGTCATTCGCAGCCGCAAAAGGTGGAAATCGGCCTGACCTTTACCAGGGAGACTCTGCGGGCCAACGAACCGCTTGGGTTGGAGAATGTAACCGCTTCCGATTGGGCAAACCACCCGGCGTGCACCGAAGGGGGCATCCTGGCATACCTCGGCACATCGGTGATGGTAGATAAAGATGTGTACGGGGTGCTGGCCTTCTACCATCAGAGTGCGCGTGCGAGCGCTTTTTCATTGGCGGAGAAGGAATTTGTGCGCCTGATGGCTCAATGGATCGGCTCTGAGATCGAGCGGATGCGCTACACCCGCCAGTTGCAGGCTTTTAACGAAGAGATTGCCGAAAAGAGCCGGCAGCTGGCCGAAGCACGCGACCAGGCGCTGGAAGCCTCGCGTTTGAAGTCTGAATTCCTCGCAACGATGAGCCATGAGATCCGCACACCGCTCAACGCGGTGATCGGCATGGCTGAACTGCTCATGGAAACGCCGTTGAACGCCGAGCAGGCAGATTTCACCCGCATCATCCGTGAATCGGGGCGCTCGCTGCTCACGATTATCAATGATATTCTCGACTTCTCGAAGATCGAAGCCGGGCGCATGGCGCTGGAGACGGTGGATTTCGAAATTCTTCCGCTGGTTGACAGCGTTTTAGATATGTTCGCGCAGGCCGTCCAAAAGAAGGGCATCGGGCTGTACAGTTTCGTCTCGCCGGAGGTGCCCGCTGTGTTATCCGGCGACCCGGGCCGGCTGCGCCAGGTGCTGACCAACCTGGTGGGCAACGGCGTAAAGTTCACAGATAACGGAGAAGTCGTTCTGCGGGTGGACTTGAGAAAACGCCAGGGGGAGAAGGCCGAACTGCTCTTCAAGGTGAGTGATTCGGGCATCGGCCTTTCGGATGTGGCCCGCAAGCGCCTCTTCAACCCGTTTACGCAGGCCGATGGCAGCACCACCCGAAAGTACGGCGGGACGGGGTTGGGCCTGGCTATTTCGCGCCGCCTGGTAGAGCTGATGGGCGGTGAGATTGGTGTGAAGAGCGTGGAGGGGGTTGGGTCAACGTTCTGGTTCACCGTCACCCTGGGGGTGAATGCAGCCGAGGAAAGCGCCTCTGTACGCAAATCACCCGACTTGAGCCATTCGCGCGTGTTGATCATCGACGGCCACCCGGCGCAAAGACGCCTGATGAGCACGTTCATTCGGTCGTGGGGCGGGGTTGAACCGGATACGGCCTGGGACGACGCCACGGCGATCGAATTGATCACTTCGGCGGCAAGAAACGGCAACCAGGGGTATCAGTTGATTATTTACGACCTCAACTCACCGAGCCTCGACCCGGCCGAGTTGGAGCGCGTGATCTATGGCTTGGGCGGGCAGGCCGGGCAGACGATCTTCATCTTTTTGGCCGGTTATGACCAACGCGATCTGGCTGAGTCGCTCATCAGAGGCAGGCGAGCCGCTTATCTGGTGAAGCCGGTACGGCAATCGGTCTTCTTTGACTTGATTGCGAATATCTTCGAAAATGCCGACCTGTCTCAAGAACAGCGCCGGGTGTTGACGGTTGGTCAGGATGTGCCCGAAAACCTGGTGGAGCCAGAGACCATCCAGCCGGTTGGTGCAGGGTTGATTTTGCTGGCTGAAGATAACCCGGCCAACCAGCGGCTTGCGACGGTGCAGCTTAAGCGGCTTGGATACCAGGCCGAGCTGGCTTCCAATGGCGGGCAGGCTTTGGCGGCCTACTTGAATGCGCCGGATAAATATGCCATGATCCTGATGGATTGCCAGATGCCGGTGATGGATGGCTTCGAGGCGACGAAACGCATCCGGGCGGCAGAGAAAGAAACCGGCGGGCACATTCCGATTATCGCCATGACGGCCAATGCCATGCAGGGCGACCGCGAAGCCTGCATCGAGGCCGGGATGGATGAATATGTGAGCAAGCCCGTTTCCCTCGAGAGCCTGCGCACGGTTCTGAGCCGCATGAAGGAAGCGCTCTACGAGCAGAAGGGCGACACTGCCCCCATCCAGGCGATGCCGTCACCATACAACCCGCTGGATGAGAATGTGCTGGCAGGGCTGCGCGACCTGCAAGAAGAAGGCGAGCCGGACTTCTTGACGGAGTTGATCGATATTTACCTGGAAGATTCGGCCCGCCTCGTAGAGGAAATCCGGTCTGCGGTGAAGGAAGGCGAAGTCAACCGGGTGCGCAATGCGGCGCATACCTTGAAGGGAAGCAGCGGAAACCTGGGAGCCAACGCGTTCTCCAGGCTGTGTTATGAGATGGAACTCGCCGCGCGGAATAATGATATTCAATCTGCGCGCAAGCTGCTGCCCACCCTGGTTTTGGAATACGATCAGGTGCGCGAGCGCTTGAGCATGGAACGAAAAGTCGAGAATTAACCAACGGATTTCTTGACCGGCCGGGCTTTGGATGGTAGAATACACCCCGTTGCCCCCATCGTCTAGGGGACCAGGACGCAGCCCTTTCAAGGCTAAAACCAGAGTTCGAATCTCTGTGGGGGCACACACTGAAGATAACGCCACTGAGAACATAAATCTCTGAAGGCGTTTTTCGTTTTATAAGCCCTTTCAACACCCGGAAGGGTGCGGGTGCCCAAACCAGAGTTCGAATCTCTGTGGGGGCACACATTACAGATAACGCCACTGAGAACATAAATCTCTAAAGGTGTTTTTCGTTTTATAAGCCCTTTCAACACCCGGAAGGGTGCGGGTGCCCAAACCAGAGTTCGAATCTCTGTGGGGGCACACACTGAAGATAACACCACTGAGAACAAAAATCTTTGATGGCGTTTTTCGTTTTATAAGCCCTTTCAACACCCGGAAGGGGAAAAATCAGGACGGCCGGTGATTGGGAATGCAGTATTCTTGGTTTACCTTGCCAGAATACGCACCCCTGGTTATACTTCAGGTTTGCGACCTGACCAGGCAACAGTGGGAGTTTCAATTTGAAAAAAGCTTTGATCACCGGCATCACCGGCCAGGATGGTTCATACCTGGCGGAGCTGCTGCTATCCAAGGACTACGAAGTTCACGGCATGATCCGCCGCGCCAGCACCTTCAACACACGGCGCATCGACCACATCTACCGCGACCCGCACGGCAACGGCGACCATGTTCACCTCTACCTGCACTACGGCGACCTGACCGCCTCGGACACGCTGCTGGACATCATCTACAACATCCGCCCGGATGAAATTTACCACCTCGGCGCGCAAAGCCACGTGAAGGTGAGCTTCGAGATGCCCGAATTCACCGGCGATGTGACCGGCCTCGGCACGGTGCGCATCCTGGAAGCGATCCGCAAGAGCGGGGTGAAGGCGCGCTTCTACCAGGCCTCTTCCAGCGAAATGTTCGGCGGCGCCAAACCCCCGCAGAGCGAGGCGACGCCTTTCGAGCCGCGCAGCCCGTATGCCGCGGCCAAGCTGTATGCCTATTGGTTGACGCGCAACTACCGCGAGGCGTATCAGATCTATGCGGTCAACGGCATCCTGTTCAACCACGAAAGCCCGCGCCGCGGCGAGACCTTCGTGACGCGCAAAATCACGCGCGCGCTGGCGGCGATCAAAGCCGGCAAGCAGAAGAAGCTCTACCTGGGCAACCTCGATTCACGCCGCGACTGGGGCTATGCCCCGGAATACATCGAGGCGATGTGGCTGATGCTCAACCGCGATGAGCCGGAGGACTTTGTCATCGGCACGGGCGAAGCCCACACCATCCGCGAATTCCTCGACGAGGCCTTCGGCTACCTGAATATGGATTGGCACGAATACGTCCAGATCGATCCGCGCTACTTCCGCCCCACCGAGGTGGATTACCTGCTCTCGGACCCGAGCAAAGCGCGGGAAAAACTCGGCTGGCAGCCGCGGGTGCGCTTCCAGGAATTGGTGCGCATCATGGTGGATGCCGACCTGGAACTGGTAGGTCTCGATTGCCCCGGCGAAGGTCGGGCGGTGGTGGAAGAGCGCTTCGGCACCTGGCACCGCTGGGATCGGCAGGTCGTCTCGATGGATGATCACTGACCCGGACGATTGGGGGAGCCAACACCGATGAACGCAACGCCTGCCAGGCCTCCGGCCGTCTTGTTCGTCTGCACGGCCAACATTTGCCGCTCGCCCATGGCGGAGGCGCTGTTCAAACTGCGCCTGCGCGATGTTCCAGGCGGAGACACCTGGCGGGTGGAATCGGCTGGAACGTGGGCCAGCGACGGGCAGCGGGCGTCGGAGAATTCCGTCAAGGTGATGGCCTCGCGCGGGGTAGATATCAGCGCGCATCGTTCGCGGACGGTGACCCGCGAGTTGCTCGAAGGCTTCGATCTCATTCTTGTGATGGAGCCCGGCCATAAAGAGGCGCTCACGGTCGAGTTCCCGCAAACAGCCGGGCGGGTATTTCTGCTCAGCGAATTGAGCGGACCGCCTCTGCCGGTGGCAGACCCTTACGGCATGGCGCTCGAACGGTATGAAAAGACCGCCGATGAGATCGACCGGCACCTGGCCAACGGGATGCCGCAAATTCTCAAGCGGCTTGCTCGCAGTGCGTGAAAACCTTAAAATATCTCATCCATTTCTTGACTATATAAAAGAAGTTCGGTATAATCAACTTTTGCGTAAAATGCCCTAATGTGCCTCGCGCACGTTTCGTTCGGTTTCGGGTGGACTGGATTTTAGTAGCAGGAGATCAGCATGGCTTCCGATATGCCAAACAAGAAGTCTTACGCGCGTATCCCGGTGGTTTTTGATTTACCAGATTTGATCGAAGTCCAGGTCGAATCCTTCCAGCGTTTGAAGAAGGAAGGCCTGTCTGACCTGTTTGATGAAATTTCGCCGATTGAGTCCTATAACAAGGGGATGAAGCTGTACTTCCCGGGGCGGTCGGAAGAAGCTCAGCAGTTCGGCCTGCGCTTCTGGTTCGAGACGCCCAAGCATTCCATTGATGAATGCGTCGAGAAAGACCTCACCTTCGCCAGCCCGCTGTATGTGTCGGTCCTGCTGGCCGGGCCGGAAATTCCCGAACCGATCCGTCAGGATATCTTCCTGGGCGATTTTCCCGAGATGACCGAGAAGGGCACCTTCATCATCAACGGCACCGAGCGCGTGGTCGTCTCGCAGTTGATCCGCTCGCCGGGCGTTTACTTCGAAGCTCCGGTGGACCGCGCCACTGGCCGGCCGCTGGCGATGGCCAAGCTGATCCCCGACCGCGGCGCCTGGATGGAGTTCGAGACGCGCAAGAATGATTATCTGATCTTGAAATTCAACCGCAAGCGCACCGTGCCCATCACCATCTTCCTGCGCGCCATGGCGGCTGTGGATGACGGGCTGGCGGGCGATCCGCCGCTCAAAGATGGTAGCGACGAAGAACTGCTTTCGATTTTCCAGGATGTGGATAACTCCACCGAGCGCCAGTTCATTGCCTCCACCTTACGCCAGGAACCCGTCTGGGACCTGACCGGCGGCTTGAGCATCGCAGAAGCGGCTTTGCTGGAGTTCTTCAAGCGCATGCGCCCCGGCGACCCCGCCACGCTCGATAACGCCCGCGCTTTCCTCACCGAACAGCTTTTCGACCAGCGCCATTACGACCTGGAGCGCGTGGGACGCTACAAGCTCAACCAGAAACTCGACCTCACCGAGCATATCCCGGTATCTCACCGCACGATCACCAAGTGGGATATCGTCAACCTGACCCGCCGCATGATCCAGATCAACAACCAGGTGGTTGACCGCGACGATATTGACCACCTCGGCAACCGCCGTGTGAAGACGGTGGGCGAGTTGATCCAGAACAAACTGCGCATCGGCCTGCGCCGCATGGAGCGTGTGATCAAAGAGCGCATGTCGATCCGCGACCAGGATCAGGTGACCCCGGTCAGCCTGGTGAACATCCGGCCGGTTGTGGCTGCGCTGCGCGAGTTCTTTGGCTCCAGCCAGCTCTCGCAATTCATGGACCAGACCAACCCGCTGGCCGAGCTGCGCCACAAGCGTACCCTTTCGGCGCTCGGCCCCGGCGGCCTGCGCCGCGAGCGCGCTGGCTTTGATGTGCGCGATGTGCACCACTCGCACTATGGCCGCATCTGCCCGATCGAAACGCCCGAAGGCCCGAATATCGGCCTGATCGGCCGCCTGGCGTCGTTCTCGCGTGTCAACGAATACGGTTTCATCGAGACGCCGTACCGCAGGGTGATCAAACAACTGCCTGCCAATGACCCGCGCATGCAGGGCCGCAAGGTGAGGGAAACGCTCACCGACCCGGTCACCGGCGAGGTGATCGTCAAAGAGAACGAGCGCGTGACGGCCGATATGCTGCCGGCCCTGGCGAAGCTCGAGAAGAAGCTGGTTTTCATCGTCCCGTTCGTCTCGGATGATGTCGAGTATCTTTCTGCCGATGCGGAAGACAAATTTGTCATCGCCCAGGCGAACTCGGAACTGGATCAGTACAACGAGTTCACCAGCAACCACATCTCCTGCCGCCAGCACTCCGACTTTACCGTTACTTCGTCCGACAATATCAATTTCATGGATGTGGCGCCGAACCAGGTGGTGGGCATCAGCGCGGCGCTCATCCCCTTCCTCGAGCATGACGACGCCAACCGCGCCTTGATGGGCTCGAACATGCAGGCGCAGGCCGTGCCGTTGATCCAGCCGGAAGTACCGCTCATCTCGACCGGCATGGAAGCCTATGCCGCGCGCGATTCTGGGCAGGTGCTGGTGGCCGAAGAAGACGGCGAGGTGATTTCCGTCACCGGGCGGCAGGTGATCCTGCGCACAGCCAACGGGACGCGCGTTTACAACCTGCGCAAGTATCAACGCTCGAACCAGAGCACCTGCATTGACCAGCGCCCTGCGGTGGTCAAAGGGCAGGTGGTGCACAAGGGCGACGTGCTGGCCGATTCGTCTTCGACCGTCACCGGCAACCTCGCGCTTGGGCAGAACATCGTCGTGGCGTTCCTTTCCTGGGAAGGCGGCAACTTCGAAGATGCGATTCTGATCTCCGAGAAGCTGGTCCAGGACGATAAATTCACCTCGGTGCATATCGAAAAGTACGAGGTGGAGGCGCGAGATACCAAGCTCGGGCCTGAGGAAATCACACGCGATATCCCCAATGTGGGCGACGAAGCCATCAAGGACCTCGACGAGCACGGCATCATCCGCATTGGCGCGGAAGTGGGGCCGAACGACATCCTGGTGGGCAAGATCACCCCGAAGGGCGAGAAAGAGCTGACCCCCGAAGAGCGCCTGCTGAGGGCGATCTTCGGCGAGAAGTCGCGCGATGTGAAGGACACTTCGCTGCGCATGCCGCACGGCGAGCGCGGCAAAGTGGTGGATGTGAAAGTCTTCACCCGTGAAGATAACACCGACCTGGCCGCCGGCGTCGATATGATGGTGCGCGTCTCGGTGGCGCAGCGCCGCAAGATCACCGCGGGTGATAAGATGGCGGGCCGGCATGGCAATAAGGGCGTCGTCTCCCGCGTGGTGGCAGTGGAAGATATGCCGTTCCTCGAAGACGGTACGCCGGTGGATATCATCCTCAACCCGCTCGGCGTTCCGGGCCGCATGAACATCGGCCAGGTGCTCGAAACTCACCTCGGCTGGGCCGCCAACCGGATGGGCTTCAGGGCCATCACGCCGGTGTTCGACGGCGCCAACGAGACGGAGATCGAAGCCGAACTGGCGCGGGCCTACCTGATGGACCTGGCCTGGGCCAAGACGGCCGACCGCGCCTGGGAATGGATCAAAGAGGGCGAGTACCAGCCTGAAATGATCGAGGATGACGAAGAAGTGCGCCTGCTCTTCCTTGAGCAGTGGCTCGGCGACAAAGGCGCCCGGTTGGATGACCTGAAGAGCGATAAGAATTATGCCCGGCGGGTAACGCTGACCGAATGGCTGCGCGAAAAGGGCTTTGTGCCCGACGAATTGCTGAATTTCAACGATGTGGGCTACAATGCCCCGGCGGTCTCCGAAGGCGACCTCAAGGTGATCAACGTTTGCCTGCGCCTGTGGCTGGAAGAAGAAGGCCAGGACACCAGCGCGTTGGCCGATGCCGAAGTCCGCGCCACCGCCGAAGCCTATATGCGCGAATCGGGCCGCCCGATGCCCATCCTGGGCAAGCAGCGCCTGCGCGACGGCAAGACGGGCACCCTCTATGATCAGCCCGTGACCGTTGGCGTGATGACGATGATGAAGCTCCATCACCTGGTGGAAGATAAAGTTCACGCGCGCTCCACCGGCCCGTACAGCCTGGTGACCCAGCAGCCGTTGGGCGGTAAGGCTCAATTTGGCGGGCAGCGCTTCGGCGAGATGGAAGTGTGGGCGCTGGAAGCCTACGGCGCGGCCTACACCCTGCAGGAAATGCTGACGGTGAAGTCCGACGACGTGCAAGGCCGCGTGGCGACGTATGAAGCCATTGTCAAGGGTGAGCCGATCGAAGAACCGAGCATCCCGGCTTCCTTCCGGGTGCTGGTGAAGGAGCTCCAGAGCCTGGGCGTGGCCGTGGAAGCCGTGATGGATAACGGTGAGACGGTGCGCTTCGGGAAGGATGAAGAGCGGGTGCGCCCGCCGAAGATCGAAACCGGCCTGTTGGGGCTCGGGCAAGAGCTGGATGACCTGGATGACTTGTGATCCGCGAAAAGTCGTGTTATAATCCATCCCCGTTGTCCTGCTCGCTGTCTTGAACGAAGAGAGGCCATCTATGAAGGTCCTGATGGCCTCGCTTTATGAAAAAATGGATTTGATGCAGTCTACAGTTTAGTCGGAGGCAAAAGACGTGCCAACAATCAATCAATTGATCCGAAAAGGTCGCGTATCCAAGAAGGCGAAGAGCAAAGCGCCCGCGCTGCAGTACATTCTGAACCTCTACAAGCAGCGCCGCATCCGGGTGGATGAAGGTTCGCCGCAGAAGCGCGGGGTGTGCACCGTGGTGCGCACGATGACCCCCAAAAAGCCGAATTCGGCGCTGCGGAAAATTGCCCGCGTGCACCTGACCAACGGCATCGACGTCACGGCGTATATCCCGGGCGAAGGGCATCAGCTTCAGGAGCACTCGGTGGTGCTGGTGCGCGGCGGCCGTGTGAAAGACCTGCCGGGCGTCCGCTACCACATTGTGCGCGGCACGCTGGATACGACCGGCGTCACGAAACGCCGGCAGGCGCGCTCGAAGTACGGCACCAAGCGACCCAAGTAAACACGAAGAGATGAGGGAGTAAGAAAGAATGCGGCGTAACAACCCCGAAAAACGACCTTTAAACCCCGACGTACGCTATAACAGTACGGTGGTGCAGAATTTAATCCACCACATCATGAAGCGCGGCAAGACCAGCGTGGCAACCCGCCTCGTTTACAATGCGCTCGATCTTGCGGCCGAAAAATCCGGCCGCCCGGCGATGGATGTCCTCGAACAGGCTCTCAAGAATGTGGGCCCGGTCATGGAAGTCCGCCCTCGCCGCGTGGGTGGCGCCACCTACCAGGTGCCGCTGGAGGTTCCCTCCTCACGCCGGCTTACCCTGGCCATGCGCTGGATCATCTCTTCTGCGCGCGCGCGCTCTGGAAAATCCTTCTCCGAGAAGCTCGCCAGCGAACTGCTCGACGCGCTGAACAATCAGGGCGCGGCCGTCCGAAAACGCGAAGAGACGCACAAAATGGCTGAGGCCAACCGCGCATTCTCTCACTACCGTGTATAGGAGCGCGGGCAGGCAGGCTTTATTTGTAGGTGACTCATGGCACGAACCTTTCCGTTAGAACGGTGCCGTAACATCGGAATAATCGCTCACATCGACGCCGGTAAGACCACGACGACCGAGCGAATCCTGTTTTATACAGGTAAAACGTACCGGATCGGTTCGGTGGACGAAGGCACCACGGTAACGGATTGGATGGTTCAGGAGCGCGAACGGGGGATCACGATCGTCTCCGCGGCCGTCACAGCAGAGTGGAAGGACCACCAATTTAATATTATCGACACCCCGGGGCATATCGACTTCACCGCCGAAGTGCAGCGCTCGCTGCGCGTGCTCGACGGCGGTATTGTCGTGTTCGATGCCACGCAGGGGGTCGAGCCGCAGAGTGAAACCGTCTGGCGACAGGCCGACCGGTATAACGTCCCGCGCATTTGCTTCATCAACAAAATGGACCGCATCGGCGCCTCGTTCGAATATTCGATCGAGACGATCCGCTCGCGGCTGGGCGCCAACCCGCTCGCGATGCAGATGCCGATCGGCAGCGAGGCCGGCTTCAGCGGCGTCATCGACCTGCTGACCCTCCAGGCGATCTATTGGGAAGATGAAATGGGGCGCGACCCGGTGGTGCGCGAGATCCCCGAAGAGATGAAGGCCGAGGCCGAAGCCGCCCGGGCGACGCTGGTCGAGCGCATTTGTGAGCTGGACGATGACCTGACGGTCAAGTTCCTCGAAGGCGAAGACATCAGCATCGACGAGCTGAAAGCCGCGCTGCGCCGGGCAGTGATCGCCAACAAGGCGACCGCGGTGTTCTGCGGAAGCTCGCTGCGCAACAAAGGCGTGCAGCCCTTGCTCGACGCCGTGGTGGATTACCTGCCCTCGCCGGTCGACATTCCGCCGGTCGTGGGGCACCACCCCGATACCGGCGAGGAAATTCGCCGCCCGGCCGATGATGATGCCCCGATGAGCGCGCTGGTGTTCAAAATCGTCACCGACCCCTACGTGGGCCGGCTGGCCTACTTCCGCGTGTACTCGGGGAAGGTCTCGACCAACGTGGCGGCCTTGAATGTGGTCAAAGGCCGCAAGGAGCGCATCGGCCGGCTGCTGCGCATGTATGCCGACCGGCGCGAAGATGTGACGGAGATTCCGGCGGGCGATATCGGCGCGGTGCTTGGGCTGAAAGAAAGCTTCACCGGGGATACGCTGTGCGACCCGCAGAATCCGATCGTCCTGGAAAGCATCTCCTTCCCGGAACCGGTGATTTACGTTGCCATCGAGCCGAAGACCTCGGCCGACCAGGACAAGATGGGCGAGGCACTGCGGAAGCTTTCGGAGGAAGACCCCACCTTCCGCGTGCGCACCGACGAGAACACCGGGCAGACGATCATCTCCGGCATGGGCGAGCTTCATCTGGATGTGATCGTTGACCGCATGATGCGCGAGTTCCGCGTGCAGGCCAACGTGGGCAAGCCGCGGGTCTCATACCGCGAGACGATCACCACTCCGGTTGAAAAACTGGTTTATCGTTATGTGAAGCAGACCGGCGGCAAAGGCATGTATGCGCACGTGGTCTTCCGCATGGAACCGGCGGAGCGCGGTAACGGCGTGGTGTTCGAAAATGCCATCACCGGCGGAGCGATTCCGTCTGAATTCATCCCCGCCATTCAGAAAGGCGTGCTTGAAGCCGCCGAAAGCGGTGTGCTGGGCGGATACCCCGTGACGGACATTCGCGTGACCCTGGTGGACGGTTCGTTCCACGAGGTAGACTCGAATGAAATGGCATTCCGCATGGCGGCCATCCTGGGCTTCAAAGAAGGCGTGCAGCAGGGCAACCCTGTGCTGCTGGAGCCGATCATGAAGATCGAGGTGGTGGTGCCGGAGGAATATATTGGCGATGTGCTGGGGCAGATCAGCGCCCGGCGCGGCGAGATTCAGGGGATGGAAGTGCGCCCCGGGAATGCGCAAGCCGCCCATGCGATGGTCCCCCTGGCTGAGATGTTCGGCTACGCAACCGAGCTACGATCGGCCACGCAAGGCCGCGGTGTGTTCTCGATGGAATTCGACCACTACGCGCCGGTCAGCGCTTCGGTGGCGATGAAAATCTTAAACTAAGGGACAATACAAAGTCCTGCGAAACTAGCTACATTCTAGAGGAGCGTCATTATCATGGCCAAGCAGAAATTTGATCGATCGAAACCGCACCTGAACGTAGGGACGATGGGGCACATCGACCACGGGAAGACGACGTTGACGGCGGCGATCACGAAGTACTGTTCGTTTTTAGGGTCGGCGGAATTTCGGGCGTA
>JARKPU010000074.1 GCA_029975055.1 Anaerolinea sp. | reverse complement strand
GCCTGTTGTGGGAGGGGTTGGGGTGGTGGCCTTGGCCCACCGCTGGCCATCCGTCTCTAGCACTCACCTTGCCTGTTGTTGGAGGGGTTGGGGTGGGGGCCTTGGCCCACCGCTGGCCATCCGTCTCTGGCACTCACCTTGCCTGTTGTTGGAGGGGTTGGGGTGGGGGCCTTGGCCCACCGCTGGCCATCCGTCTCTAGCACTCACCTTGCCTGTTGTTGGAGGGGTTGGGGTAGGGGCCTTGGCCCGCCGCTGGCCATCCGTCTCTGGCACTCACCTTGCCTGTTGGGGGAGGGGCCTCTTCTACACCAGCACCAGCGGAACGGGGATGAAGACGAGTATGAAGAGGATGATCCCCAGCACGGCCAGGGCCTTGCGCGGCGGATCGAGCGGGGTGATCTCATCCAGAGGCTCGGCATAGAAGCGCCCGAGGAAGAAGATCAACACCGCCCACAGCCACCAGCCGTTCCAGAAGAAGCCCAGCCCCACCAGCAGGACGAGGATGAGCGGCCTGAGGCGGGCGGCGCGCTCGCGGCCGAGCAGCACGTAGAGCACGTGCCCGCCGTCGAGCTGCCCGGCCGGGATCAGGTTGAGCGAGGTGATCAACATGCCGCCCCAGCCGGCCCAGGCCACCGGGTGGATGGTGACATCGGTGCCGCCGAAGGGGAAGGGCTGGCCGGAGAAGAAATAGCGCAGCCAGTAGAGCAGCGGGGGCACGCCGCCGTAGCCTGCCGGCGCGGGCAGAAGCTGGCCGAAGCGCAGGTATTTGAGGATCAGGTAGAGCAGCGAGTTGCCTTCCATCATCAGCCCCGGCGTTGAACCGGCGGCGGCCGGCAGCGTGTTGAGGTTGGAAAGCGAAAGGCCGATCGCCAGCACCGCCACGGTCACCACCAGCCCGGCGAGCGGCCCTGCCAGGCCGATATCCAGCAGGATGCGGCGGTTTTTGGGCTGTTCGCGCATGTTGATCATCGCGCCGAAGGTGCCAAACAGGCTGATGAACGGCAGGGGCAGGAAGTACGGCAGGCTGAGGCGCACGCCGTGGAAGCGCCCCACCAGGTAATGGCCGAATTCATGCGCGCTGAGGATGGCGATGAAGCTGATGGTGAAGGGCAGGCTGGAACGGATGAGCGCACCCGCCGCGGGCAGGAAGCCCTGCGGCAGATCGGCCTGGCCGAAGTTCATCCCGGTCAACAGCACGCTGATGAGCGTGGCGATGAAGAGGATCAGGTTGAGGCGCGGGTTGCCCGGCTTGGGCTGGGCCTGCGAAGGGACGAGCAGCACCGCGTGGCGCTTTTGATCCCAGCGGAAGAGGGGGGTGAGGTTGTGGGGGCGCAGCGCTGTTTGCAGCTGGTCGAAGGCGGTGGCGGTGTCTTCACTATAAAGGTGGCCGCGGTAGCGCAACAGGTAGCGGTCCTTCTCGCCGCCGGCGGTTTTGTCTTCCACTTTCATCACGCGCGCCACCAGGGCATCGATTGGCGTAAAGTCAAGACCAGTATCCATCATCAGAGCGGCTTTCTTTCACTATAATTGTGTTAGTTGTCTGGTATCAAGCAGATCACATTATACTCCGCATGCGAGAGGGGTTTCCAATATGCTGGCAGAAGCGACTCAAGAGGTGATCGACCGGTCTTACCGGCGGCTCATACCGCGTCTGCGCGCGCGTTTTGCCGGCCCGCCGGAAGCCTGGGCGGGCTTCTCCGGCCGCCTGGAGAAGCACTTCGCGCGCCTGTTTGGCCTGCTTTACCGCGTTTATGGCGACCAGTATGACTTCTTCTACCACCTCGAGGAACTGCTCGTGGCGCTGGGTCAACAATGGCTCGAGCGCCCCGAAGCCCTTAAAGCGCTGGACCTGGCCCGCGAGGGCGATCCCGGCTGGTTCCAATCGAACCGGATGCTCGGCGGGGTCATCTACGTTGATCTCTTCGCCGGGAACCTGGCGGGGGTGCGCGCGCAGATCCCGTACTTCAAGGAGCTTGGGCTGACCTACCTGCACCTCATGCCGCTCTTCAAGGTGCCCGAACCCGAAAACGACGGGGGCTATGCCATCAGCTCTTACCGCGAGGTAAACCCGGCGCTGGGCAGCATGCAGGAACTATCGGCCCTGGCGGAAGAGCTGCGCGCCAACGGCATCAGCCTGGTGTTGGATTTCGTCTTCAACCACACTGCCCACGAGCATGAATGGGCCCTCAAAGCGCGCGCCGGCGACCCCGACTTCCAGGCCTACTACCGCATGTACCCCGACCGCACCTGGCCCGACCGGTATGAACAGACCCTGCGCGAAATCTTCCCCGATGAGCACCCCGGCGCGTTCACCTACTTTGCCGAGATCGGCAAATGGGTCTGGACGACGTTTCACTCTTACCAGTGGGATCTGAATTACGCCAACCCGGCGGTTTTCACCGCCATGGCGCAGGAGATGCTGGCCCTGGCTAACGCCGGTGTGGAGGTGCTGCGCCTGGACGCGGTGGCATTCATCTGGAAGCAGCTGGGCACGAATTGCGAGAACCTGCCTGAAGCGCACCTCTTGATTCAAGCGTTCAATGCGGCGGCGCGCATCGCGGCCCCGGCGCTGCTCTTCAAGAGCGAGGCCATCGTCCACCCGGATGACGTGGCGCGCTATATCAGCCTGGAGGAATGCCAGCTCTCGTACAACCCGCTCTTGATGGCTCTGTTGTGGGAAAGCCTGGCGACGCGCAAGGTGAACCTGCTGACCGCTTCGATGCGCGACCGTTTTCACATCCAGCCGGGGACGGCCTGGGTGAATTATGTGCGCTGCCACGATGACATTGGCTGGACCTTCTCGGACGAGGATGCGGGGCGGTTGGGAATCAACGGCTTTACCCACCGGCGCTTCTTGAACGATTTTTACACCGGGCGCTTCAAAGGCAGTTTTGCCCGCGGGCTGCCCTTCCAGGAAAACCCCAAGACGGGCGACTGCCGCATTTCGGGCACGTGCGCTTCGCTGGCCGGATTGGAAAAGGCCTTGCGCGAGGAGACGGAGCGCGAGGTTGACCTGGCCGTCAGGCGCATTTTGCTTCTGCACACCGTCATCATGACGATCGGCGGCGTACCGCTGCTCTACCTGGGCGACGAGATCGGCACGCTCAACGATTATTCTTTCCGGCAAGACCCATCCCGTGCGCGCGACAGCCGCTGGGTGCACCGCCCCAAAGCCGACCCGGCGAGTTACGCCCGGCGCAGCCAGGCGGGAGCGATCGAAGAGCGGATTTTCAGCGGATTGAGACGCATCATCGAGGCGCGCA
Source organism: Anaerolinea sp. (assembly GCA_029975055.1). Taxonomy (GTDB): domain Bacteria; phylum Chloroflexota; class Anaerolineae; order Anaerolineales; family Anaerolineaceae; genus Anaerolinea. The sequence continues at coordinate 335,194 of JARKPU010000074.1, read as the reverse complement.
AAGCCAACCCGGTGTTTGCCGGGGGTGAAATGCAGGTGGTGGATGCCCTCAGCCCGGCCGTGTTCGCTTACCTGCGCACGAACGAGGGACGGCGCGCGCTGGTGCTGGCCAACTTCAGCGAAGAACCGCAGGAGGTGCGCGCCAACTTGCTGCGGCTCTACGGCCTGAGCTATGCGTTCACCGATCTGCTCAGCGGGCGGAGCGTTCCGTGCGCCGACCTGAGCCTGGGCGCGTATGAAGTGATGGCCTTAGAGGGGCAGTAAAATGACGGCGCTGGGGTTCCTGGCCGGGGCGTTCCCCTATTTCGGGCTGGCCGGCTGCGCCGTCATCCTCATCACCACGGCGGTCAGCGGGCTGGCTTACCGGGGCAGGCGCGGCGAGGCGTACTCGGCCTTCAACCATTTCATCTCCGAGCTGGGCGAGCGAGGCGTTTCTGCCAGGGCAGACGTGTTCAACGCGGGGTTGATCGCGGCGGGGGTGTGCTTTGTGCCGTTCATCGTGGGGCTGGCGGCGCGCCTGGGCGGGGCCTGGGCCGGTTTGGGCGCCGCGGCGGGGGTGGTGACGGCGGCAGCCTGCATCGGTGTGGGGGCCTTGCCGATGAATAACCTCACCCCGCACACCTGGGCCGCCATGACGTACTTCCGCGCCGGACTGGCGATGGTGCTGTTCTTTACCATTGCGATTGCCGCGCAGCCGGCCGGGAGGGTGGCCGTCCCCAAAGCCTCGCTGCTGTTCAGCCTGCTGGCCTGCGCGTCTTACGCGGGCTTCCTGGCGCTGGTGCGCGGCAGGAGCGCGCGCGACCATGTGCCGAATATTCTAGACCCCGAAGCACAGGCCGAACGCCCGCGCTTCTGGGCTTTACCGGCGGTGGAGTGGTGCATCTTCTTTTCGACGGTGCTGTGGTTCTTCGCCGTGGCGGTGCTGGCGCTGGTGTAGGCGCAAAAACGGGCCTGCAAGCCCGCTCTCTTCTCAGGTTTTCCCTGCTGGTTGGATAGAAAAAAAGGCGGGAATGGATGGGAGTCGAACCCACCGCGGCCCGCAACGCGACCCGCCAACGGTTTTGAAGACCGGGAAGCCCACCGGGACTCATCCATCCCCAGCTTAAGCATACCGGAGGGGAGGAAATAAGTCAATTCGTAAGCGGGAACTTTGTAAACGGGCGCCTGGGCGCTGAGCAATTTCCTGTGACCCACGCCCCATCGCCGAGTGCCTGAGCGCCCAATTACATCCTACTTGCCCTCCAAGCGCTTGCCTTGCTCGAGCAGGCCGATGGCTTCTTGCAGGCGCTTGAGGCGGGTTTCCTCCCGCTTGGCCGACATCACCCAGCCGCAATAGAGGCGCCGGGCCGAAGGCGGCAGTTTTTGGAAGTTTTCCCAGGCCAGGGGGCTGGCCTGCAACGCGGCGAGCAGGTCGGCGGAGAGGCCGGGGGTGCTGCGCCTGGGAGGCGGGCCGGGGTCTTCCTCGGTGATCGGGAAGGGGTAGAGCGCTTTGCCCTGTTCGGTCATCCGGCCTTCGCGCACCATCTTCGCAAAGCGGCGGCGGTTGGTTTCGGACCACGGGCTGCCGGCGCGGCGCGGGGTGAACAGGCGGGCGTAGCGCTGGTCATCGATGCGGCGGATCAGGCTGTCGATCCAGCCGAAGCAAAGCGCCTCTTCCACCGAATCCTCGTAGGGGAGGGCCGGGGCGCCGGTGTGAGATTTGAAGTAGATCAGCCACACCTCGCGCCGAGTGCGGCTGTTTGCCTCCAGCCAGGCGCGCCATTCTGCGCGGGAGGTGACGTGCAGCGTAGGTTCGAGTTCCATGCTACCATTTTCCACCAACCGGGGTGCGAAGGCAAGCCGAAAAAAGACATTCTCCGGGGGCGGGGTGTAATATGACATTTTCAAAGCAGTTTCTAATTTACTTATAATGAATCCTTGACCAAATTGAGATATTGATTTTAAAAACGAGTGATATAATAGCCGATTTGATGGCCCAAAAAGCCCTCAAGATTAGCTTCAGAAACCGATAAGGAACAGACCATGAGCCTCAATTTGCTGCAGGAACAACAAGAACAGGAGCAAGAAGCCGAAAAGCCTCCCAGTTATCATCCGCGACCGGTCCGACCGTGGCGGGTGGCAGTCATCGCGAACGTAAAGGGGGAGACGCCGTTACCGATCGATGCACCAGCCGACGCCGGCGCGGAATTCGACCGCAGGGAAACGATCCAGGCCATTCAGGACGCGATCGAATCCGACGGACATTCTACCCGTTTCCTTTCTGCCGACGAAAGTTTAATGGATACGCTCCGGGAGTACCGCCCGGATATTTGCTTTAACATCGCCGAAGGCATCATGGGCGACGGCCGCGAGGCGCAGGTTCCGGCCTTGCTGGAGATGCTGCGCATCCCCTACACGGCTTCGCGCGTGCTGGCGAACGCCGTCGGCCTGGACAAGACCATGACCAAGCGCATCTGGCGCGACCACGGCATCCCGACGGCGCCTTTCCAGGAGTTCGTCACCGGCAGCGAGCCGCTGGACGCGGAGCTGGCTTTCCCGCTCTTCGTCAAGCCCGCGCGCGAGGGCACCGGCATGGGCATGTCTGAAAAGTCGATCGTGCGCAACGAGGCCGAACTGCGCGAGCGGGTGCTTTGGGTTGTGCGCTCGTACCACCAGCCCGCGCTGGTCGAAGCCTACCTGCCTGGCCGCGAGTTCACCATCGGCGTGCTGGGCCGCGCGGATGCCCGCCAGTGGACGCGCAACCCCCGCCTGTACCGCGCCGACGGCTTTCACCGCTTCCCGGTGCTGGAGGTGGATAACAACAACACGGTGACGCCGGGCGTATATGGCCACCTGGCCAAGACGCTTCACCCGGGCGATGAGGGCATCCCGGGGTTCATCTGCCCGGCCAGGGTGGATGCCCCCCTGGCAGAAGAGATGCGCAGCCTGGCGATCCGCGCGCATCAGGCGATCGGTGCGTTAGACGTCTCGCGGGTGGATGTGCGCCTCGACGCCGAAGGCCGCCCGCGCCTGCTGGAGATCAACACGCTGCCCGGCCTGACGCCCGGCTTCAGCGACCTGTGCGTGCTGGCCGGTGCCGAAAGCCTGAGTTACACCGATCTGATCCTGGAAATCCTCTACCTGGGCGCGTCGCGCTGGGGGCTGCTGGCCCAGCCGAACAAGCTGGTGCGCGTGCCGATGAGCGTGAACGGCCAGCGCGTCTTCGCCCGGCCGCTTACCTTTGAATAGGCGTTTCCAATAAAATTGAGAGATGATTCTTCAACCCTCCTCCGAAAGCGGAGGAGGTTTTTTTTGTGAGCGCATTCCGCCGTGAGCCTGCCCTGGCGTTCTCCGGTACAATTAATGTGGAGGGAAACATGAGCGACGAGATGGATGAATTCCTGGCCCGCCCGCTGCTGGCGCGCCTGGCCACGGCCGACCCGCAGACGCTGCAGCCGCACGTGGTGCCCGTCTGGTATGGGTGGGATGGGCAGAGCCTGTGGATCAGCGCGTTTCGCAGCACGCGCAAGGTGAAGGAACTGCTCAAGAACCCGCGCGTCTCGATCGTCATTGACGTGGACGGCGATGTGACCGGCCTGCGCGCCGTCCTCATGGAGGGCAAGGCCGAACTGGTGACCGGCCCGCAGGATTTGCTGGAGGAAAGAACCGCCTGGGTGTACACGCGCTACCTGGGGCCGGAGGGGGTGCTGGCCGCCGACCCGCAATCGTGGATCAAAGACCCGGAGAATTTGCTGATCAAGCTGACGCCGGAGCGGACGCGCACCTGGAAGTAGAGCGAGCCGCCGGTTTGCCGCCTTCGGCTGGCAGGCTCAACGGATGAGGGTGTGATAGAGGTTCTGAGTCTGCACGCTGGGGGCGGTGTTGAACTCTTGCTGAAGGGCCTGGCGGCACAGCTCATACTGGCGTATCACGCCGGCGCGGTTGCCCATGGCGGCGTGAATGAGCATCGCCAGGCGGTGGGCTTCTTCGAGGCAGGGGTCGAGGGTCAGCAGCCGCTGGACGCAATTCAGCGCCGATTCATACTGGCGGGTTTCCATTTCCAGGCTGGCCAGTTTGAGCAGGCTGTCGACAAAGCGGCGGTTGAGCTGCTCGCGGCGCACAATCACCCAGTTCTCATTCAGATCGGGCAGGTAGTCGCCCTTGTAATACTTGTGGGCGGCGCGGTAATGGTAGATTTTCTCCTCCAGGGTGGAGGCTTTCTCGGCCAGGTCGAGCTCGCGCAAGAAAGATTCGGAATCTTCGTCGTAATCGAGGCTGCGGTCGAAGCGGTAGATATCTTCGTCCTCGTCGAAGAGGATCAGCTCCTTGCCGGCTGCGCGGCGCAGGCGGTAGATGGTGTTCTTGAAGCGCATCTTCAACTCTGCGGGGGAGGAATCGGGCCACAAGATGGCGCCGATTTCTTCTTTGGACAGCCCTTCGGGGTGTGCGACGATGAGCAGGAACAGGTCGCGCGCCGTTTGGGTGAGCCAATCGGCGTTGGTGACGATGCGCCCGTTGACTTTCACCTGGATCTTCCCCAGCGTGTGAATAACCAGCCTGGGCGGGCCGAGAGGGATGGTCTGGGATTGGCGGCGCAGCTGGCGGCGCAAGGCAGGCACTTTGCGTTCGAAGATTTCCACCAGCCGCAGGATGGCCCCGGCCTGGCGTTCGAAATCGGGGTCGCTCAACATGGCTTCGAGGTGAAAACGCTGTTCGTGCCCGGTGACGACGATGGGGTTGCTGGCGCCCTGCTCGGCGGAGGCGGCATAGACCACCTCGAGGTGAGCCAGGGCAGCCTGCCGCTCGGCAAGCGAGCGGCGCGCCACAGCCAGGTAAAAGTGGGCGCGCAGGCTCTCGGCGCGGTGGCCTTCTTTCTCAAAGAAAGCCAGGGCCGTTTCCAATTCGGCGGCGGCCTCGCCGGGCGAGCGGCGGCTGAGGGCAATGGCGCTGCGCTCGAGGCGGCAGAGGTTGAACTGGTATTCCGAGCGGCTCTTTTCGGCGGATTGCCAGGCCACATCGACCAGGCGCAAGGCGCGCTCGGGCTGCCCGAGCAGACGCGCCAACGCGGCTTCCATTAAGTCCAGGTAGAAGGTGAGGTAGCGGTCGTTGACGCGGATGGCGATCGGCCTGGCCTGCTGGTAGGCCTCCTGGGCTTCCTGGGGAGCGTCCAGGTCGCGGTAGAGGTCGCCGATGGAAGCCAGCGCGTAGGCTTCCAGGCGGGCGTAACCGCCGATGCGCGCGTATTGGATGGCTTTTTCGAACGAGGAGGCCGCGCCTTCGATGTTGCCGCGCAGGTGCTGCAACACGCCCAGGTTGTTGAGCACATTGGCCTGCCAGATCAGGTTGCCGCTGGCCTGGTAGTAATCGAGCGCGCGCTGGTAGGCGCGCTCGGATGCCTGGTACTGGCCGAGCACGCGCGTGGTCATGCCGATCTGCATGGCCGTTTTGGCCATGCTCTCGCCATCTTTTAGTTCCTCAAAGGCGCGGTAAGCCGTGTTCATCCACTGGAGGGCCTGGTTCAGGTTGCCCAGGTGGTAATAGGCCGTGCCGACCCCGGCCAGGGCATCGGCGCGGATGGTATCGGCGCCCGGCAGGCCCTGGATGACCTCCAGCGCGCGCTGCATATCCGCCAGGGAGGCGTCATAGTGCCCGAGCAGGCGGTGCGCCGTGCCTCGGCGGGTGAGGGATTGGCTCAGGTTCAGCCGGTCTCCGGCAGCCTCGAAGGCCTGGATGGCCTGGTCGAAGAGCCGGATGCCTTCTTCGCAGCGCCCGCGCACCGCAAACACGGCGCCGCGCAGCGAAACGAGCGCCGGCCGCTGGGCGTAGCTCTCGGGCAGGGAATCCAGCCATTCAGCCAGAGTGGTCATGCGGCCGCGGGCGACCATATCGGGCCCGGCCCGCTCTACCAGTGCGGCAAGCGCCTCCGTCTGCCCCAGCTGGGCATAAACGCGGTAGCTGCGCTCCCATTCGCCGCGGTGCGCCCAGGTTTCGGCCAGCCCGGCCAGGATGCGCGCCGCCTCGGCGGGATAATCACGCTGCATGCGCGACTGGAGAAAATCGCGGAACAGGTGGTGGTAACGCAGGTAGATGTGCTCTTCGCCAACCGGCTGGATGAAGAGATTGGCATGCAGAACGCCGTCTATCAGTTCGGCCCAGTTCTCATCCTGGCCCAGCGCTCCGCCGAGGACTTCCTGGCACAAAGCCACGTCGAACTCTTCGAGCAGGGAGGTGCGCAGGAGGAAGCGCTGCAAAGCGGGCGGCTGGCGCTCCATCACCTGCTGCACAAGGTATTCGTAAAGCCCCACCCCGGCCACGCGCGCGCCGCGCAGCCGGTCTGAAGGCAAGCTTTTCGCCTGGTGGGTTAACAGAAGCCCGGTGATCCAGCCTTCGGTCTGGCGGGCCAGCTCGGCGGCTTCGCTAGCGGACAGGCTGAGGTGGAAGTTGTTCAGCCACAGGTCTTGAATTTCCTCCGGCTGGAAAGCCAGTTCTTCAAAGGAGAGGCCGCCAACCTGCGAACGCGCCACCAGAAGAGCCATATCCGGCAGGTTGAGCAGCGTGCGCGAGGCGATGATGAAATGGCAGTTTTCATCCACGTGCTGCACGAGCTGGTTGATCAGGCTGGTGACCGCGCGGCTTTCTTCCACGAGGTGATAGTCATCGAGGATGATGGCGAAGTGCTCGTGGATGTGCTCGTAGATATCGTTGGCGATTAGCGAAGCCAAAGAGTCGGTATCGGCATGGTCCTGGTTATAGTTTTGCACGGCCGCCATGCTGGTGAGGCCGAACGCAGGGAAGCGGTTGTTGATGCTGGTGACGAGGTGGGCAGCAAACCGCTGGACATCCTGATCGAGCGGGTCGATCGAAAACCAGCAGGCAGGCAGCCTGGAAAAGGGGACGAAATCGACGAGCAGCGAGGTTTTTCCGTAGCCGGCAGGGGCCGCAACGATAATCAGGCGCAGGTCGAGGAGCTCGCCGAGCAATTCCAGCAAGCGCTGGCGGGGGAGGATTTCCTCCCGCCTGCGTGGGACCACGACCTTGGTGTTGAGGATGGGAATGCGGCTGTCCATGCCAACCATTAACCTGTGAACCCTGCCTGGGAAACGACCATTTTATTATATATCGTTACTTTTAACGCCAACCGTAAATGTGATGCCAGAATCTACACAATTCTAACTCGCGGGTTCCGGCGGTGAGTCCGGCGGATTGCGCCGCCCAGGTTATATACGCACGGCCGGGCGTTCCATGACATGCCATAGGTAACGAAACCCGGGTGAGCAATGGAATGAATCCTTTGCCGTTCGCGGCAACCTGGCAGACGGATGGATGCACTTTCTGCGCCGGGTTGAATCCGCCGGGCAGGGTTCGTACAATAGAATCGCCATGCCAAGCGCGAGTTTCCATTTTCACCCATCTTTCGCCCCCTTTCTCACCCTGGCGCACCGCAACGGGCCGTTCGAGGTGAGCTTTACGGGCCGGCCGGCGCTCAAACACCTCATCGAGGCGCTTGGGGTGCCGCACACCGAGGTGGGCGCGGTGCGTTCGGCGGGGCAGCCGGTGGGGCTGGGGTATCACCTCGCCGGGGGAGAGCAGATCGATGTGCTGCCGTGCGAGCCTGCCGCGCCGGGCGGGGGCGAGGCCCCGCGCTTTGTGCTGGATAATCACCTGGGCAAGCTGGCTTCGCTGCTGCGCATCCTGGGGCTCGATGCTCTCTACCGCAACGATTACCAGGATGACGAGCTGGCGCGGATCGCCGAGCAGGAGGGGCGGGTTTTGCTCACCCGCGACCGGCGGCTGCTGATGCGCAAGGCCATCCGGCAGGGGCACTGGATGCGCTCGACCGACCCGCAAGCCCAGCTGCTCGAGGTGATGCAGCGCTACGCTCTGGCGGGCTGGCTGCGGCCTTTCCGGCGCTGCCCGCGCTGCAATGCTCCGCTGCGGGCGGTGGAAAAGGCCCAGGTGCTCGAGCGCCTCGAGCCGCTCACGAAGGCGTATTTCGATGAGTTTCACATCTGCCCGGGCTGCGGGCAAATCTATTGGAAGGGTTCGCACTATGAGCGCATCCGGGCGAGGTTCGCGGGGCTGATGGAGGAAGAGGAAGAGTGAACCACAGAGCGCACGGAGGGCACGGAGAAGATGAGGGTGGAGAAGAGAAGAGGAGGATGAACCGCGAAGGGACGCGAAATAATTTGTATCCGTAGGCGCGGGGCTTGTCCCCGCGCCTTATGAATTTAACCGCGAAGGGACGCGGTTCAGGATTATTCGAGTTTTGCCGGCAAAGCTGCATGAATTTGCTTGAAAGGACTTGAATTTTGTTCGTATTGTTGCTAGACTATGTTTAATTCTGCAAGAATTGTGCTTTTCCCTCCGGTTTTCATCCCAAGCGAGCTGCCCGTGAAATTAGGACGCCAGGTACAGATTCGCAAGTTGTTGGAGGAAAAGAAGCGGGTCACGGTCGCCGAGTTGAGCGCATTGCTCCACGTCAGCGAGGCGACGATCCGCCGCGACCTGGACGAGCTGGACGGCGACTGGCTGCGCCGCACTCACGGCGGCGCGTTGTTCAACGTCTCTCCCACCCATGAGCTGCCCGTCTTCCAGCGCATCCCCGAACAGGCCGAAATCAAGCAGCGCATCGGCCGGGCCGCGGCGAGCATGGTCCAGCCCGGCGAGACCATCTTCATCAGCAGCGGGACGACCGCCCTCGAAGTGGCGCGCAATCTGCCTGATAACACCCATCTGACCGTCATCTCCAATTCGCTGCCGGTGATCAACGCGCTGGCCGGGCGGAGGCACATCGAGCTGGTAGTCATCGGCGGCATGTTCCGCCAGGACGAGCTCTCGATGGTGGGCCACCCGGCCGACCAGGCGCTGAGCGAGTTCCGCTCAGACCGGACTTTTATCGGTATGCGGGCAATCGATCCTCAACGGGGTTTCACCAACGACTATATGCCCGAGATTTTGACCGACCGGAAGATCCTCGAGATCGCCTCGCAGGTGGTGGTGGTCGCCGATCACACCAAGTTCGGGCGCATCTGCTCGGTATTTGTCGCCCCGGTGAGCGCCGCGCAGGTGATCATCACCGACTCGGAGATCGACCCCGAAATGGCCGAGCAAATCAAGGGCCTGGGCGTCCAGCTTATCGTCGTATAAGCGCCGGGGCGGACCGTAACCTTGACCATTGCATAACGGTGTGTGCTCATTTTACCGGACATCACGGCCGCAGCCGCCATGGCTTCTGAGCGAGAGTTGCATCTGGCGCAGCGTGAAGGAGGTGAGTGAAGAAGCGAAAAGCCTTTTGAATGGTTCGAACCTGTTTGTATTTACGAACCGGTCGTATTCTACCAACCGTCAAAGGAGGAAGTGATGTCTGAGTCTAGTAAACTGTCCCGCCGAACCTTCTTGCGCATGGCCGGCCTGACGGCCGCCGGCGCGCTGGCGGCTGCCTGCGCCCCAACAACCACGCCGACCGAGGCAACCGGTGGCCAGGCTCCTTCCGGAGAGAAAGTTACCCTGCGCCTGTGGTCGCACCAGAACCCATCCTTCGTGGGCGCCAATGAACAGTTGATCGCCAAGTACAAAGATCAGAACCCCAACGTCGAGATCAAGTACGAGAACTTCCCGTATGCCGATTTCATCACCAACATTCAAACCTCCATGGCCGCCAAGACCGAGGCCGATGTGATGGAGATGTTCGGCAGCTGGGTGCAGTCTTATGCCAAGGGCGGCACGCTGGCTGTGGTCGATGAAAGCGTGACGACCCTCGCCAAGGCCCAGGAGCTGTTCTACGCGGCCCCGCTGGACGGCTACGTGTGGGAAGGCAAACTCTACGGTCTGCCGAACGAATATAACCTGGAAGTGGGCGGCGTGCTGGCGAACAAGCGCATGTTCGATGAAGCCGGCCTGACTTACCCGCCCACCTGGGCCAGCTGGGACGAGCTGGTGGCGGACGCCAAGAAGATGACCAAGGTGGAGAACAACGTCATGACGGTCGCCGGCTTCGATTACGTCACCGGCGACGGCCTGGGCTTCCTCTTCTGGGAAGGCATCCTCGAGAAGGGCGCCGAATACTTCGCAGACGACGGCGTGCACCTCAACCTGCTCACCCCGCAGGCCAAAGAGACCGTCCAGTGGATGTACGACATGGCCAACAAGGACAAGGTGGTAGACCCCTTGACCTTCAACGGCGACGTGAACTGGGTGGGAACCTCGTTCTTCCAGGGACTGGTCGCCATCGGCTACATCGGGCCGTGGATCGTCCCGGAAGGCCGCCGCAACTACCCAGACTTCAAGGACCCGTGGGATCACGTCGAGTCGCCGCACTTTGGCTCCGAACGCAAGTTCGCCGCCGATTCCGGGTGGGGCAAGGTCGTCTCGCCGAACACCAAGAACATCAAAGAGGCCTGGAAGTTCTCGGCCTTCATGACGATGGACCCGGCCAACCACCGGCAGTGGAACGTCGCCACGGGCACCGTGCCGGCGCTCAAATCGGTGGCCGAAGACCCGACCCTGCTCAACGACATCAACTGGCTTGGCCCCAGCCTCAAGGTGCTGCCCTACGGCCGTTACGTGGGCATGCTCCAGGACCGCGACTACATCTGGTACACCGTGGTCGCCACGCACATCACCGAATGCCTGCAGAACCAGCGCTCGGTGGATGAGACCATGCAGCTGATGCACGATGAGGCGAATGCGTTGATCGACAGCAAGATCAAAGCCTGATCGTTTTGCCGTTCGAACCCTCTCTCATCTCCCTGGCCTTCTGCCCCGCCCGCCAGGGCGAGCGCCAGGCTGGGGGATGAGAGAGGTGTAGTTCGTTTACAGGAAAGGACGGGCGAATGGCCACGACCCTACCAAGAAAAGGCAGTTTGTTCCGCAGGCAGCACATCTTCGCGGGCACAACGGTCACTCCGGTGATGATCTACATGATGCTCTTCACCCTGCTACCGATGCTGTGGGGTGTGCTGATCACCTTCTTCCGCTACAGCCCCACGCGGGCAGGCGGGCCGTTCCTGGGATTGGGCGGCGGCAACCCCTTCGTCGGCATCGAGAATTACCTCGATCTCTTCTCCAACTCTCCCAACGGGGTGTTATTCCGCCTTTCGCTGAAGAATACGCTCATCTTCTCGCTGGTTTACGTGCCGCTCAACCTGGTGGTCACCTTGCCGCTGGCTGTCTTCATCGAATCGGTGACTCAGCGCGCGAAGAGTTTCTTCCGCACGATCTACTTCCTGCCCACCGTCACCTCGGCCGTGGCTGTTTCGCTGGTGTGGGGCGTAATCTACAACCCCACCTTCGGCCTGCTCAATTTGGGGCTGCGCGCCCTGGGCCTGACGGGCTATGCCTGGCTGACCGACCCGCAGACAACGGTGCTTGGCATCCCCCTGCCGATGATCTGCGTGCTCATCACCTACCTGTGGTCGGACATGGGCTACAACCTGGTCATCTTCATGGCCGGGCTGCAGGGCATCCCCGATGTGTACCGCGAGGCCGCGCTGGTAGATGGCGCGAACGCCTGGCAGCGCTTCTGGTACATCACTTTACCGTTGCTGCGCTCGACGCTTACCTTCGTGATGGTCATGACGATGCTTTCGGCCTGGCAGGTGTTTGTATTGTTCTTCGTCCTGACAAACCGCGGCGGGCCGTCGAACCTGACGCGCGTGCTCGTTTTGCACATTTATGAGACGGCTTTCCGTTACCAGGAGATGGGTCTGGCCGCCACCGTGGCGATGGTTCTCTTCTTGATCATCATGATCACAACCCTGCTTCAGTTGCGGCTGCTGCGCAAAGATTGGGAGTACTAAACCATGGCGATCCTGGATCGAACCTCCACTCTTTTGAAAGAAGCCCCCGCACAGCAGAGGCGCAGCCGGGCGCGCTTGAGCGCGGGCCAGGTGATCATCTACATCATCCTGATTGTCGGCATTCTCTACACGCTGCTGCCTTTCTTGTGGATGCTCGGGACGTCGTTCAAATCGTCCACCGAGATTGTGCGCATGCCCCCCACGCTGATCCCTGAGAAGTTCACGCTCTCGAGCTACAGGACGATTTTCACCGATCCGAGTGTACCGCTGGCGCGCTTCTACCTCAACAGCATCATCGTCACCTTCAGCATCGTGGCGATGGTGCTCTTCACCAGTTCGCTGGCCGGGTTTGTCTTCGCCAAGTACACCTTCTTCGGCAAGAACCTGTGGTTCACGTTGATCCTGGCGACGATGATGATCCCCTTCCAGGTGATCATGATTCCGCTCTACCTGGTGCTGGTGAAGCTGGGAATCACCGATTCGCTCCTCGGGCTGATTGTCCCTGGGGCGACAAGCGCCTTCGGCATTTTCTTGATGCGCCAGTTCATCGAGAGCATCCCCTCCGAGCTGATCGACGCGGCGCGCATTGACGGGGCGAGCGAATTTGGCATCTACTGGCAGGTGATCCTCCCGCAGATGGGCGCCGCGCTGGCCACCCTGGGCATCTTCCAGTTCATGGGCACCTGGAACGATTACCTCTGGCCGCTGATCGTCATCACCACCACCGAAAAGCGCACGCTGCCGATCATGCTCACCTGGTATAACTCGCAGCATGGCTCGCGCTTCGACCTGACGATGGCCGCCTCGGTGCTGGTGATCTTGCCGATCGTGGTGATCTACTTCTTCTTCCAGCGCTGGATCGTGCGCGGAATTGCCCTGACCGGTTTCAAATAGAAATTCCTCTCACCGGCATTCCAATCGCCCGGCCCAGCCGGGCGATTTGAGCGCCAATGGCACAGGTTGAGCCGATGAACTTACGCGAGAATTTGATGACGGTGCTGCGCGGCGGCACTTCGGAGCGCATTCCCTGGAACGTGTACGGCTGGCTGGTGCCCCCCACCGAGGCCGCCCGCCGCCTGCACGCCAAAGGCCTCAGCTACATGAACACGCGCCGCATTTACCGCGAGATCTTCCACGAGGTGACCTACGCGCGCGAGGAGCGCGTGGTAGATGGCGAGCGGCGCATCTTCACCAAGATCGAGACGCCCCGCGGGACGCTCACGCAGGATGCGGTGGTGGAGCGCGGTTACGGCAGCACGTGGATCCGTAAGCATTTCATCACCTCAATTGCCGATTACCCCGCCGCCGAATTCTTCTTCAGGCACACCACCTTCGAGCCTGATTTTGAACCCTGGCGGCAGGCCGACGCCGAGCTGGGCGACGGCGGATTCGTCATCGGCGAGGTGATGCCGGTGCCGATCATGACGTTGATGGTCTCGTGGATGGGCGTGGAGACGATGGTGGAGGGGATTTACGACCACACCGGAGACTTCGAGGCCCTTCTAGACGCGCTGGACGCGCACTACGACCGCCAGAACGAACTGGCCGCTGAAAGCCCGGCGGAGGTGATCTGGTGGGGCGATAACGTCACCGGGTCGATCATCTCACCGCGTCTGTTCGAGCGCTATGTCGCGCCGGTGTACGCGCGCAGCCTGCCGGTGCTGAAGAGCGCGGGCAAGTTCCCGATCGCGCATTACGACGGCTCGAACCGCCCGCTGGTGAAGAACCTGGCGCGCACCGGCCTGCCGGTGATCGAGGCCTTCACGCCGCCGCCCTGGGGCGACCTGAGCGTGAGCGAGGCCAAAGCCGCCTGGCCCGATAAGGTGGTGTGCGTGAACTTCCCCGGGGCGCTGTTCGTGGAACCCTACGAACGCATTTACAACTACACCCTCGAACTGCTGCAAGATGCCGCCCCCGGCGGGCGTTTTGTGCTGGGCTGCACCGAGGACTTCCCGCAGGAGCAGTTCGAGAAGACCTTCAGCGCCATGGGGCAGGCCCTGGCTGAGTATGAGGGCCGGGCGTGGTGAACCCCCGCCTGCCGACGCGCGGCGATAATCCGCGCCGGCCTGCCCGACCGGCCGGTGCACTTTGAGCGCTGCCTGCCCGGGGCTGCGCAGGCGGGGTTTATACTCGTCAACGTGCCCACCGGCGTGAAGATATTCTTTCAGGTGGAAGATCGACCTGTTTACCATTTCAAGGAGGATGCATGAGTTCGCATGAAAAGTTTGTTTTGATCGGCGCAGGCAGCGCCATGTTCACCCGCGGGCTGGTGAGCGACCTGCTTGCCACCGGGCAGGAGTGCGAGGTGGCCCTGGTGGATATCGACCCGCAGGCGCTCAAGACCGCCGAGCAGCTGGTGCGCAAGATGATCGCCGCCAAGAAGGCGCCCATCCGCCTGAGCGCTTCGCTCGACCGCAAGGATGTGTTGCCCGGCGCCACGGTGGTGATCACCACCATCGGGGTGGGCAAACGGCGGGCCTGGGAGCAAGATGTGTTCGTGCCGCGCAAGTACGGCATCTACATGCCGGTGGGCGATACGGTCGGCCCCGGCGGCACCTCAAGGGCGCTGCGCATGATCCCAGATATGGTGGATATTGCCCGCGATGTGATGGACCTGGCCCCAGACGCGCTCTTTTTTAACTATGCCAACCCCATGTCGGTGGTCTGCCGCGGGGTGATCAAGGCCACCGGCGTGAAGATGACCGGCCTCTGCCACGGGGTGATCGACACGGCGCGCTGGCTTGCGAACCTGCTGGGCGTGCCGCTGGCCTCGCTCTCGTACAACGCGGTGGGCATCAACCACCTGACGTGGTTCACCGAGCTGAAGGTGAACGGCGTGGATGCCATGCCGCGCATGCATGCCATCGCCGACGATGTGCTGGGCAGCCTGGAAGAAGCGCGGGCGGCGCACAAAGCCGGCAAGCCCATGCCGCACTGCGGCAGCCCGTTCGAATCATCGCTGCGCTTCCCGTTCAGCTGGCAGTGCCTCAAGTGGTTCAACGCCTTCCCGGCCCCGCTCGACCGGCACGTGTGCGAGTTCTTCCCGCAGTTCTTCCGTGAAGGCCAGTATTACGGCAAAACGCTCGGCGTGGATGAGTTTTCCTTTGAAGGCACCATTGCCGTTGGCGACGAGATCTACGCCCAGATGACCGCCGACGCCGCCGGCCCCGAGCCGCTGGCAGACGATTACTTCCAGCGCGCGGGCGGCGAGCACGAACAGGTGATCGAGATCATCCATGCCATCCGCACCAACACGCCGCGCCTCTATTCGGCCAATTTACCCAACAAGGGGCAGGTGCCCAACCTGCCGCTGGAGGCGGTTTTAGAGGCCCCCGCGGTGAGCGATTCGCGCGGGCTGCACCCCGTCCAGACGCCCCCGCTGCCGGCTGCCGTGGCCGGAACGCTGGCGACGCGCTTCCAATGGGTGGAGACGACGGTGGAGGCAGCCCTCGAGCGCAGCCGTGATAAGTTCATCCAGGCATTGATCCTGGATGGAGCGGTGCAATCGCCCGATACTGCCGTGGCGCTTGCCGACGACCTGCTGGCCGCCCAGGCGCAGTATTTGAGGTGGTAGGAGAGGGACCGGGCACTCTGTTACCCAGGCGCTTGAGACGAAGATTAACCAAGTTAAGATCAAGCGACGAGTGAGATGTTTCCTCACTCGTCGCTTCGTTTAATGGATCAACGTACCCTAAGCGCCCAATTCCTGAGCGTCTTCATCCCTGCAAGATTGCCTCAATCCTGGAGAGTTCCTCTTCACTCCATTCCAACTTATCCACCGTCGCGGCGGCGTCTTCCACCTGGCTCACCTTGCTGGCGCCGATCAGCGCCGAGGTGACCTGAGGCAGGCGCAGCACCCAGGCCAGGGCCATCTGCGCCATGCTCTGCCCGCGCGCAGAGGCGAGTTCGTTCAGCTTGCGCACTTTGGCGATCTTCCCGGGGGTGATCGCCTCCGGGCTGAGGAAACGCCCGTCGGCGACGGCGCGCGAATCGGCGGGCAGGCCCTCCAGGTAGCGGTTGGTGAGTAGGCCCTGTGCCAGCGGCGAGAAGGCGATGCAGCCGATGCCTTCTTCTTCCAGCACCTGGGTGAGGCCGTTTTCGATCCAGCGATCGAACATGTTGTAGGAGGGTTGGTGGATCAGGCAGGGGGTGCCCAGCGAGCGCAGGATGTGCGCGGCCTGGCGGGTCATCTCAGGGGGGTAGTTGGAGATGCCCGCATAGAGCGCGCGCCCGCTGCGCACGGCGGTATCGAGCGCGCCCATCGTCTCTTCGAGGGGCGTTTCGGGGTCGGGCCGGTGGCTGTAGAAGATATCCACGTAGTCCAGGCCCATGCGCCTGAGGCTTTGGTCGAGGCTGGCGAGCAGGTACTTGCGCGAACCCCACTCGCCGTAGGGGCCGGGCCACATATCGTAACCGGCCTTGGTGGAGATGATCATCTCATCGCGGTAGGGGGCCATATCCTTCTGCAGGATCTTGCCGAAGGTTTCTTCGGCCGAGCCGGGCGGGGGGCCGTAGTTGTTGGCAAGGTCGAAGTGGGTGATGCCCAGGTCAAAAGCCCGGCGCACCATCGCGCGCGCGTTTTCGAGCTGGTTGACGCCGCCAAAATTGTGCCACAGCCCGAGCGAGATGGCGGGCAGCTTGAGGCCAGAGCGCCCGCAGCGGTTGTAGCGCATGTTCTCATATCGGTGTTCGTAGGCCACGTGAGGCATGTTCCCTCCTGGAATTCGAGCTTCTATTTTCCGGCCGCTCACCATGGATCGGAGAGCAAACACGACCCGGCCAGGCCGATTATGGCAGGCCGACGGCGGCGCGCACCTCGCTCATCGTCTGCTCGGCGATGGCGCGCGCGCGGTTGGCCCCGTCTTTGAGCGTGTCCCAGATATCGTCGGGCCGTTTGGCCAGCTCGGCGCGCCGCTCGCGCAGGGGGGCCAGGTGAGTGTTCATGTTCCTGGCGAGCAGCTTCTTGCAATCCACACAGCCGATGCCCGCCCTGCGGCATTCGATGTTGACCATGGCGATCTCCTCCGGCGAGGAGAAGACCTTGTGCATGCTGAAGACGTTGCACACATCGGGGTTGCCGGGGTCGGTGCGGCGGATGCGCGCCGGGTCGGTGACCATGGTCATGACGACTTTTTGAGTCTCTTCGGCGGTGAGGGCCAGCTCGATTTGGTTGTTGAGGCTCTTGCTCATCTTTTGCTGCCCGTCGGTGCCGATGACCTTGGGCACTTCGGTGACCTTCATGCCCGGCTCTTTGAGCACGCTGCAGTTGTAGCGGTAGTTGAAGGAGCGCACCGTCTCGCGGGTAAATTCGATGTGCGGCTGCTGGTCGATGCCCACCGGCACCCAATCGGCCTTGTAGAGGACGATATCGGCGGCCATCAGCACCGGGTAACCCACCAGGCCGAGATTGACGTTGTTGGGGTTCTCGCGCACCTTGTCTTTGAACGTGGGCAGGTCGGTCAGTTTGCCGAGGGGTGACACCATGGAGAGGATGGTGAACAGCTCGGTGACCTGCGGCACGTGCGATTGGACGAAGACGATCGTCTGGCTGGGGTCGATCCCGGCGGCCAGCCAGTCGAGGGCCATTTCGTAGGTGTTATTCTTCAGGTCGCGGGTGGTTTCCAGCGTGGTCAGGGCGTGCAGGTCCACCACGCAGTAGATGCAGTCGTAATCGGCCTGCAGCGCGACGTAATTCTTCACCGCGCCCAGGTAGTTGCCCAGGTGCTGCCGCCCTGTGGGGCGCGCCCCCGAAAATACTCGACCCTTTTTTGCCATGCTTTGCCTTTCCTGGATTCCGTATTGGATCACTGTAAACAAGGGGGGCAACCCCCAGGTTTACAGAAGATAGAAGCACTTTCACATCTTGGCCTGCGCGGGCCGGTTTGCGGCGCGCAGTTATCCCTTCTTGATGTAGTTCCGCACCAGCTCGGCCACTTCGCCGGGGTTGGCATGGCGGCCGGTCGCCAGCTTGGAATAGAGTTTTTGGCCGTTGACGACTACCTCGAAGCGCCCGCCTTCGGATGGCACCAGCGTGAGTGCTTCGATGTGCGGCTCAAACGCCTGCAACAGTTCGGCCGCCAGACCGGCGGCGCGCTCGCCATAATGTCAGACTGCACAATAGGTGATCGAAATGTTGAGCAGCATACGAATTCTCCGGCGGAGTGGATGAGTGTTATTATAATATATCAACCCCGTTTTTCCCGGCTACGCCCCGGCCAGGGCGGCTCTTTTGGTGTGAGATGATGTATGGAACCCGATCAAGAGACTCACTACCGCGACCTGTTTGAATTCGCCCCCATTTCCTTGTGGGAGGAGGATTACAGCCAGGTCAAATGCTACCTCGACCGGCTGCGCTCGGAGGGCGTGACCGACCTGAGCGCTTACATGGAGGAACACCCCGAAGTGGTGCTGGACTGCATGGCGTTGATTGCGGTGCTGGATGTGAACCGGAAAACGCTCGAACTCTTTGGCGCCCCCGACCAGGCCACGCTGGTGGCGAACCTGGCGCACATCTTCCGCGATGATATGAGCCTGCATTTCAAAGAAGAGCTGCTGGATATGTGGGAGGGGCGGCTCTCATATGAGCGCGAAGGCGTCAATTATGCCTTGAACGGCACGATGATCGACATCAACCTGCATTGGACCGTCTTGCCCGGCTACGAAGACAGCCTTGGCAGGGTGCTCGTTTCGATCAGCGACATCACTGCGCGCAAGAAAGCCGAGCGTTACCTCACCTACCTGGGCACGCACGATGTGCTCACCGGTTTGTATAACCGCGCCTTCTTCGAGGAAGAGCGCGACCGGCTGGATGCGGGGCGGCGCTTCCCGGTGAGTGTGATCATCGGCGACCTGGACAGGCTCAAGGAAGTCAACGATACCTACGGCCACGCCGCGGGCGATGAACTGCTGCGCCGCGCGGCCGAAGTGCTCAAGGCAAGCTTCCGCGCCGAAGATGTGGTGGCGCGCCTGGGCGGCGACGAATTTGGGATCCTCCTGGCGGAGACGGACGAAGCCGCAGCACTGCGTTCGATCGAACGCATCCAGCGCCTGACCGAGCTGAACAACAGCTTTTACACCGGGCCGCAGCTGCAAATTTCGCTGGGGGCGGCCACCACGCGCCAGGGGATGAGCCTGGTGGAAGCGCAGCGCGTTGCCGATGACCGCATGTACCAATCCAAACACCAGAAGCGGAATTCGGCGTCGCGCTACCAGGTGAATTTTCCGCCATAAACTGAGCCCCAATGGCAGTTTCACTCTTCCCGGGCGGCGTGCCGCTTTCGAAGCGCCTGTTCGATCTGCTCCTCACCCTGGCGGGGCTGGTGGTGCTCTCGCCGGTTTTCCTGTTGGTGGGGCTGGCGGTGCTGATCTTCCAGGGCAGGCCGGTGTTCTTCCGCCAGCAGCGCCCGGGCTACCGCGGGCGCATCTTCACCCTGTATAAATTTGCAACGATGCGCGACCTGCGCGACCCCTCCGGCCGCCTGCTGCCGGATGCGCAGCGGCTGACCCGCCTGGGGCGCTTCTTGCGCGCTTCCAGCCTGGATGAATTGCCTGAACTGCTCAACGTGCTGCAGGGCGAGATGAGCCTGGTGGGCCCGCGCCCGCTGCTGGTGAAGTACCTGCCCCTGTATTCGCCCGAGCAGATGCGCCGCCACGATGTGCTGCCCGGCATCACCGGCTGGGCGCAGGTGAACGGCCGCAACGCCTTGAGCTGGCAGGATAAATTCCGCCTGGACGTGTGGTATGTGGATCACTGGTCCTTCTGGCTGGATTTAAAAATCCTCGCGCTGACCGCCTGGAAGGTGATCAAACGCGAGGGCATCAACCAGCCGGGCCAGGCCACGGCGGTGGAGTTCAACGGGGAAAACTAGCCGGAGCGCTGGGTCTCGATCTTCGCCCAGGTGTCGCGCAGCGGCACCGTCTGGTTAAAGACCAGCCTGCCGGGCGCGGAATCGGGATCGACGCAGAAGAAACCCTTGCGCTCGAATTGATAGCCGGTCCCGGCCGCCGCACCGGCCACGCTCGGCTCGAGCTTGCAGCCGCTCAGCACCTTGAGGGAATCGGGGTTGAGGTAATCCAGGAAGGTCTTGCCCTCCTCGGGACGGTTGGGGTTGGGCACGTTGAACAGCCGGTCGTAGATGCGCACCTCGGCATCGAGGGCATGCTGGGCCGAGACCCAATGGATGGTGCCCTGCACCTTGCGCCCGTCTGGGGCGTAACCGCCGCGCGTCTCAGGGTCGAAGGTGCAGTGAATTTCTTCCACCGCGCCGGTCTGGGGGTTTTTGACAAAGCCGACACATTTGATAATGTAGCCGTAGCGCAGGCGCACCTCTCGGCCGGGGGCCAGCCGGAAGTACTTGGGCGGCGGCTCCTCGCGGAAATCATCGCGCTCGATGTACAGCACCTTCGAGAAGGGCACCTTGCGCGTGCCGGCAGAGGGGTCTTCGGGGTTGTTGACCGCTTCCAGCTCTTCCACCTGCCCCTCGGGGTAGTTATCGAGCACCAGGCGGACGGGGTCGAGCACGCCCATCACGCGCAGGGCATGTTTGTTCAGGTCTTCGCGCACGCAGTGTTCCAGCAGGGCGATATCGATCAGGTTCTCGTTCTTGGCCACGCCCACCTGGTCGATGAAGTTCCGCACCGCGGCCGGGGTGTAGCCGCGCCGTCGCATCCCGCTCAGCGTGGGCATGCGCGGGTCGTCCCAGCCCTTCACGTGGCCGCCTTCGACGAGCTGCTTGAGGAAGCGCTTGCTCAGCACGGTGTACGTCAGGTTCAGGCGGGCAAATTCGATCTGCCGGGTCTTGAAGATGCCCAGTTCTTCGATGAACCACTCGTAGAGCGGGCGGTGGTCTTCATATGCCAGGTCGCACAGCGAGTGGGTGACCTGCTCGATCGAGTCGCACTGGCCGTGGGCGAAGTCGTACATCGGGTAGATGCACCAGCGGGTGCCGGTGCGGTGGTGGGGCGGGTTGTGCAGGATGCGGTACATCACCGGGTCGCGCAGGTTGATGTTGCCCGAGGCCATGTCGATCTTGGCGCGCAAGACGCGCGCGCCATCGGGGAATTCGCCGGCGCGCATGCGGGCGAAGAGATCGAGGTTCTCTTCCACCGAGCGGTTGCGGAAGGGGCTTTCTTTGCCCGGCTCGGTGAGCGTGCCGCGGTATTCGCGGATCTGGTCGGCGGTCAGGTCGTCCACATAGGCCTTGCCCTTTTTGATCAGGCGCACGGCGAACTCGTAGAGCTGCTCGAAGTAATCGGAGGCGTAGTACTCGCGGTCCTGCCAGTCGAAACCCAGCCAGCGGATATCGGCCTTGATCGATTCGACATATTCCACGTCTTCTTTGACCGGGTTGGTGTCGTCAAAGCGCAGGTTGCACGTGCCGCCGAAGGCTTCGGCGGTGCCGAAATCGATGCAGATGGCCTTGGCGTGCCCGATGTGCAGGTAGCCGTTCGGTTCGGGGGGGAAGCGGGTGCGCACCGAGGTGAAGCGCCCGGTCTTCAGGTCTTCCGCAACGGCCTCGAGGATGAAATTGCTGGGCGCTGCTGCAGGTTCGTTGGTCATAAAATTGAATCCTCTAGTTTAACAAAGCAAGCACCCGAAAGGAGGCGGGGGTGCTTGGGTTCTCAGGCTGAGGGCGGCGCGCCGCGCTCTCATGGGGCGGAGCACCTCGATGGTCACATCCTGAGCGCGCAACCTTGCCGATGGACGTGCCCCCAATTGTAAGCCATAAAAAAGTGAGCGTGCAGGGGCTCGAACCCTGAACCAATGGCTTAAAAGGCCACTGCTCTACCATTGAGCTACACGCCCGGATTGCGCAGAGATTGTATCACGCACCGTTTGGAGCGTCAATAAGTTTATAATGGGATCAGAAAGGCAAAGCTCTTGCCGGCCTGCCGGCCCAGCCGAAGGCCCTTAACCTTTCCCTAAAATGGCGGCGGCATTCAATGATATTATCTTCAGTGCCAACCCAACCGAAGACCCTCACCCTGTCTCTCTCCCATCGGGAGAGGGGATTCGCCCCCTCAGGAAAACGAAAGTGCTTCAGTTTTCTGTAAATTGTGGGGGTTGCCCCACAATTTACAGAAAAAGAACCACACGACCAGGAAAACCGATATGACTGACCTGCTGTACCAGACCGATTCGTACCTGCGCGAGTTCGACGCTTCCATTCAGGCCGTGGATGCTGAAACGCGCGCCGTGCAGCTGGACCGCACCGCTTTTTACCCCGGAGGGGGCGGCCAGCCCGCCGACGGCGGAACGCTCAGCGTGGGCGCTGTGGCATACCCGCTCATCCGCGCGCGCAAAGGGCCGGAGGGCATCTGGCACCTGCTGGGCGGCGAGGCCCCGCTGCCGCAGCCCGGCGCGCCTGCCCGCGGCGCGCTGGATTGGGAGCGCCGCTATGCCCTGATGCGCACGCACACCGCTCTGCACATCCTCTGCGGGGTGGTCTTCCGCGATTTCGGCGCCCTGGTCACCGGCGGCGATATGGAGCCTTTGCACGGGCGCATGGATTTTGAGTTCGAGTCGCTCACCGGGGACCTGGTCGGCGTCATCGAGGAGGCGATCAACCGCGAGGTGGCCGCCGCGCGCGAGGTGCGCGTGGCCATCCTGCCGCGTGAAGAGGCTTTCCGCATCCCGGATTTGATCCGCACCAAGATCAACCTGCTCCCGCCTGAGATCAGCCACGTGCGCACCGTCGAGCTGGCGGGGCTCGATTTGCAGGCCGACGGCGGCACGCACGTGCGCAACACCGCCGAGGTGGGGCGCATCCGCGTGACGGATTACAAAAGCAAGGGCAAGATCAACAAGCGCATTTACATCGAGATGGACTGAGCGCCCCCGGGCCTTCACCCTCACCCTGCCCTCTCCCGGCAGGGCGATTGCATTTGGCGAGGCCGGTTCTTCGATCTTTTCGCGGCAGTTGGAAACTGCCCCTCGAAAACCACGAAGCCGGCCCCTGCCGGCTCGCACTGCTTGAGCGGCGTCAGCCGCATGCCAAATAAATGATTTGATTAATGATATATTTTATAAACATTTGTTCGATTGTAATCAAACCACTCCCTCATTAAAATAGATAGACAATATCAACTTAATATCGCCGGAGAGAAGAGAAGGGCGGTTGCCACACCAACCCGGTGAGGCAGCGCTCTTCTTTTCGCCCGCTGGTTCGATCCGTTGCTGCTCAAAGAAAGGAGATGGCTCAATGCCTGTCAATCCAACATTCCCGGGCGTGTATATCGAAGAGGTACCCAGCGGGGTGCGCACCATCAGCGCCGCTTCGACCTCTGTGACAGCCTTCGTGGGGGCGGCCAGGCGCGGCCCGGTCGATAAAGCTACCCGCATCCTCAGCTTTTCCGATTTCGAGCGCCGCTTCGGCGGGCTCGACCCTGATTCCGAGATGAGCTACGCCGTGCGCCAGTTCTACGCCAACGGCGGCAGCGACGCCTGGGTGGTGCGCGTGGCCAAGAACGCCACCGCCGCCGCGCTCACCCTCAAGAACGGCGACGGCAATGACGTCCTCACCCTAACCGCTCTCGATAAGGGCGCCAGCGGCAACAACATCGAGGTGCGCGTGGATTTCCAGACCGCGCGCCCCACCAGCACCTTCAACCTCACCCTCAACTACGCTAACCCCGACCTGCCCTCCGACCGGCGCAGCGAGACCTTCTCGAACCTCTCGATGAACAGCGCCGACCCCCGTTACGTCGTCGATATGCTCAAGACCTCCGAGCTGGTTTCGGCCGAGCGCGTGGCGGCTTTGGGCGGGCTGGGCAGCGGTACCAGCAAGAGCGCCGATCTCGTTGACGGCGGCGGCAACCCGCTGGATATTTCGACCCTGCTGGACGCGACTCACAACACCTTTCAGGTGGTGGTGAACGGCCTGCCGCCGGTGAAGGTGACGATTGCCCTGCCGGGTGATCTTTCAGGCGGGGGCGATGCGCTCACCAACCTGTGCGCGGCCATCCAGGCCAAAGTGCAGGCGGTTGCGGGCGGCAAGGCGGCGCTTTCGGGCTTCACGTGCGCCAAATCGGGCAATGCCATCTTGATGACTTCCGGGCAGGCGGGCGAGTTTTCCAGCGTGCGGGTGCTGCCCGGCCCGGCCAACGACTGCTCCGCGCGACTCAAGCTGGGCTTCGAGGAAACGGACGCAGCCGGGGCGATCCGCCCCAAGGAGATCCCCGCGCCGGGCACGCTCACCAGCGGGGCGCTTTCGGCCGGCGATATGAACAGCTTCCCCGACGGCACGCACACTTCCTTCCTGATCTCGCTCGACGGCGGGCGGCCCGAAGAAGTCTTCGTGGGGTCTGCGCCCTTCAGCGGCGGCAGCGCGGCGGTGAAGATCGGCAAAGCGGCCGATGCCATCCAGGCGGCCGTGCGCGCGCTCAAGCCCACCCCGGCTTTCACCAAGTTCACCTGCACGGTCAGCGGCAGCCAGCTCGTGCTGGCCTCCGGCACGCGCGGAGCCGGCTCTGCCGTGGCCGTGACGGCCGCCGCCGCGAACAGCATCGCCAACGAGTTTCACCTGCTGGCGGGCAGCGTTTCGGCCGAGGGGGCGAATGTGTACCTGATCAACGGCGCGGAAAGCCCCTTCACCGAAAATGAGGCCTACCCGCTGTTCATCGGCAGCCAGGCCAAACGCGAGGGCATTTACGCGCTCGAGGCCGTGCAATCGTTCAACCTGCTCTGCCTGCCGGGCATCTCAGACCCCGGCATCCTGGCCGACGCGGCTTCGTACTGCACCTCGCGGCGCGCTTTTATGATCATCGACCCGCCTGCCGAGACCGACACCCCCGCCGAGATGCTCGCCAAGATTCAAGGGGCAGACCTGCCCAAGACCAAAGACGCCGCGGTGTACTTCCCGTGGATCAAGATCGCCGACCCGCTCAAGGGCGGCAAGCTGCGGCTGAGCGCCCCAAGCGGCACCGTGGCGGGGCTGTACGCGCGCACCGATGCTCAGCGCGGGGTCTGGAAGGCCCCCGCCGGTACCGAAGCGACCCTGGCGGGGGTGCAGGGGCTGGCTTACACGCTCACCGACCTGGAAAACGGCACGCTCAACCCCGAGGGCGCCAACTGCCTGCGGGTTTTGCCCGTCTTCGGCGCGGTGGCGTGGGGCGCGCGCACCCTGCGCGGATCGGACCAGATGGCCGACGAGTATAAATACATTCCCGTCCGGCGCACGGCCCTGTTTATCGAAGAGAGCCTCTTCCGCGGCGTGCAGTGGGTGGTCTTCGAGCCGAACGACGAACCGCTTTGGGCGCAGATCCGCCTCAACGTCGGCGCGTTCATGCACAGCCTCTTCCGCCGCGGCGCTTTTGCCGGGGTGACGCCCGCCGAGGCTTACTTTGTCAAATGCGACCGCGAGACCACCACGCAAGACGATGTCAACCGCGGCGTGGTGAACATCCTGGTCGGCTTCGCGCCGCTCAAGCCGGCCGAATTCGTCATCATCCAAATCCAGCAGATGGCTGGACAGCTCCAGGCATAGGAGGGCGCAATGGCACAGTTTTCCGTCAACACCCACCGTTTCGACCCTTATAAGAACTTCAAGTTCCGCGTCAAATGGGACGGGCGTTACGTGGCGGGCATCAGCAAGGTCAGCCCGCTCAAGCGCTCCACCGAAGTGGTGGAGCACCGCGAGGGCGGTGACCCAAGCAGTTCGCGGAAATTGCCAGGGCGCACCAAGTACGAGGCCATCACCCTCGAGCGCGGGGTGACGCACGACGTGGAGTTCGAGCAGTGGGCCAACAAGGTCTGGAATTTCGGTTCCGGCCTGGGAGCGGAGGTCTCGCTCAAGGATTTCCGCAAGGATATCATCATCGAGATGTACAACGAAGCGGGCCAGCTCGTCCTGGCTTACAAAGTCTACCGCTGCTGGGTCTCCGAATACCAGGCCCTGCCCGACCTGGACGCCAACGCCAACGCCGTCGCCATTCAGCACATCAAGCTCGAAAACGAAGGCTGGGAACGCGACTACGAGGTCTCTGAGCCGACCGAACCGACCTTCACCGAGCCGTAGGAATGCGCATGCGCCCCTTCACCGATGCGCAGCTGCTGGAATTATGGGAAAGCGGGATTGTCCAGCATCCGGTGGACCGCGCCCTGACCTTCCTGCTCGCGCTCGAACCGGGCCAGACCCGGCTCGGCCTGGCCGAGCTGCCCCTTGGGCAGCGTGACGCGCGGCTGCTGGAGGCCTACCGGCTTTGTTTTGGCGCGCGCCTGGAGGGAATCGCTGCCTGCCCGGCCTGCGGCGCACAGCTCGAATTTTCGGTGGATACCGCCGGGCTGGCGGGCGGCTCCCCGGCCGCAGGCGAGGGAGGGAACATCCTCAAGAGCGGCGATTACAGCATCACCTTTCGCCCGCCCAACAGCCTCGACCTGGCTGCCGCGGCCCAGGCCCCCGATGAAACCAGCGCAAGCAGGCTGCTCCTCACGCGCTGCGTTCTCGGCGCGCGGCGCGGCGGGCGGGCCGTCGGCGCGGGCGACCTGCCGGAAGCGGTGGCTGAAGCGCTTGAAGAGCGCATCGCCGAAAGCGACCCGCAGGCCGAACTGCTTTTCAACCTGAGCTGCCCCGCCTGTGCGCACGCCTGGCAGGAGAGCCTGGATGTGCCGGGCTTCTTTTGGGCGCAGGTGGCGGCGCGCGCTCGGCGCCTGCTGGTTGAGGTCCACACCCTCGCTGCCGCCTATGGCTGGAGCGAGGGCGAGATCCTGGCCCTGGGGGCGCAGCGCCGCCAGGCCTACCTGGAGATGGCAGGATGAGCCCCGGCTTTTTGGCCCGCCTGGCCCGCCGCGCCCGCGGCGAAGCGGGCACGCTGCGCCCGCTGGTGCCGCCGCTCTTTGCGCCGCCCCTCGGCGGAGCGCCCGGCCCCGGGCTGGTGGAAGAAGCCGCCCTCTCCCCCGCCGCCCGCCCAGCCGCGGCTGCGCCTGAAGGACCGGCCCAACGCGCTTCGCAGGCGCAGGTTAAGGCCTCCCCGCCTGTGCCGGGTAACCCTCCGCAGGTGCGCCCGGGTGAAGGCCCTGTGCCAATCGCGCAGACCCGGGCCATTCCGCCGGTTCTGCCGCCGGAGCCGCCTGCCCGTGCCCTGCCCCCTGCCGAAGCCCCGACGCCCCAGGTGACGATCCGCCACCCCGTCTCGGCCATGGACGAGCCTTCCACCGAGGCGGTTCCACGCCGCCGCCCGGCGGCCCAGGCGCCTGCCCCGGCGACTGCCGTGGAGCGCGCGCCGCAGCCGCCCGCCGAACCGCCCCCCGAGGCGCTGCTCCTGCCGCCCCAGCCGCCTCCGGCGCGCCTGCTCACCCGGCCCGCGCAAGGGCCGCAGCCGCAGGGCACGGGCGCCGCTCCTGGCGAAGGGCCTTCGCCCGCGCCGGTGCGCATCACCATTGGGCGGGTGGAGGTTCATGCCGCCCAGCCCGCCCCGCAGCCCCCATCGGCCCCGCACACCCAGCCGCGCCCGGGCCTGAGCCTGGATGAATACCTGCGCCGCCTCAACGAGGAAAACCAATGAGCAACCACCTGGCCGTCGCCACGGTCACCGCCGCCCTCCAGCAGCGCCTTATCCGGGCTGCGGCTGCCTCGGGCGTGAGCAATGCCTTCGTCACCACCGACCGCCCCGACCAGCGCGAGAAGGATAAGAAGAAGGGCGTCAACATCTTCCTCTACCAGGTGACGGCCAACCCGCAATATCGCAACGCCGACCTGCCCGCGCGCCGCTCCGATGGCTCGCTGCGCCAAAAGCCGCAGGTGGTGCTTGACCTGCATTACCTGATCACCTTCCACGGAGAGGATAAAACCCTCGAGCCGCAGCGCCTGCTTGGGGCGGTGGTGAGCAACCTCAACGCCCGCCCGCTGCTCACTTCGAAGGAGATTAAGGACAATGTGATCACCCCGGCTGCCTCGGCCCCCGATAGCGACCCGCGCCACTTTTTGGGCCAGTCGGACTTGCCCGGTCAGGCCGAGCAGGTGCGCTTTATCCTTGAATCGGTCAGCCAGGATGAGTTGACCCGTCTGTGGTCGCTCTATGCGCAAACCCCCGCCAGCCTGGGTGTGGTGTACCGCGCGGCGGTGGTGATTATCGAACCGGCAGACCTGACCCCCAAACCCTCCCTGCCGGTGCGCGAGCCGCTGCTCTACGTGCGGCCCTTTGCCGAGCCGCTGGTCGAGAAGGTCTATTCGCTGCTCGGCGAAGGCATGCCGCTGGTGGCCGGGGCTGAGCTGGTCATCGAAGGCCAGAACCTGCGCGGCGAGGTGACGCGCATCGTCATGGGCGGCCTGGAAGCCTCCCCGCCCTCAGGCCAGGTGACCCCCACGCGCATCCAGGCCGCGCTGCCCGCCGGGTTGAAGGCCGGGTTGAACGGGCTGCAGGTGGTTCACAAGCTGCTGATGGGCTCGCCGCCCGCCGAGCACCGCGGTTTTGAATCCAACGTCGTCGGGGTGGTGCTTCAGCCGGTGATCGGCGGCATCGTCAAATCGGGCGTCGCCGCCAGCGGAGGGCTGTTCAGCTTTACCCTCACCATCACCGCCCAGCCGCAGCTGCGCGAAGGTCAGCGGGTGGCGCTGCTGCTCAACCGCACCGCCGGGGCGGGCGAGTTTGCCTTCAGCATCCCGCCGCTGGCCGCCGATTCGCCCTCGGCGGCGATCAAGGCCGAGAAGGTTCCCGCCGGTGAATACTACGTGCGCCTGCAGGTGGATGGCGCTGAAAGCCCGCTGATCGACCTCAACCCCGTCAGCCCGACCTTTGGGCAGATGACCGGCCCCAAGGTGGTGATTCCGTGAGCGGGCATCTCTACGAGCAGTGGCTGGAGGCCAACCAGCGCTACCTGGCCGCTGCGCTGGAGGTGGAGCGCGCCGCGCTGGCGCGCTTTGCCGGGCCGGGCGGCCCCTCCGGTGAGGAGGCTGCATCCGCGCTGGCCGCCGCCCTGGAGGCCATGCCCGCTGCCCCCGCGCTCGAGCGCGTGCGCCTGCTCTTCGACCTGACTCCCTTCGAGCTGCGCCTGCTGGTGTGCTGCGCCGGGGCTGAGCTGGACGCCCGCTTTGCTCAGACTATCTCTGCCGCCCAGCGCGAGCCTTCGCGCCCCTGGATGACCTTCAGCCTGGCGATGGCTGCCCTGCCCGATGCGCATTGGAGCGCCCTCTCGCCGCGCCGCCCGCTGCGCTACTGGCGGCTGGTGGAACTTTCGCAGCCCGGCGGGTTGACTACCGCCGCGCTGCGCATCGACGAGCGCATTCTCCACGAGCTGGTGGGCGCTCCGCAGATGGATGAGCGCCTGGCGGGGTATCTCAGCCCGGCGGAGGAACCGGGCTGGTCCACGCCCAGCCTGCGAACCTTCGCCGCCGGCCTGGCCGAAGTGTGGCGCGGCGCAGAGGAAACAACGGCTTTGCCGGTCATCGCGCTTTCGGGGGCCGATGCCCCTTCGCGCCGCGCCGCTGCCGCGCTGGCCTGCGCGGACCTCGGGCTGCGCCTCTATGAGATGCCCGCGCACCTGCTGCCCGGTGGCCCGCAAGAGCAGGAGCAGTTGCTGCGCCTGTGGGAGCGCGAAGCCCTGCTGGGCGGCTGCGCCCTGCTCATCGACTGGGCGGGCCTGGAGGCCGCGCACCCGCAATTTGCCGCGCTTGCCCGGCTGGTGGAGTCGATGCAAAGCGGGTTAATCCTCTCCGGGCAGACTCGCTGGCCCGCGCTCGAGCGCCCGCTGGTCAACCTGGAAGCCCCGCCCGTCAGCCGCGCCGAGCAGGCGGCCCTTTGGAGGCAGGGGCTGGGCGGCGCCGATGGCCTGGACCTCGACCGCCTGACGGCGCAGTTCAACCTTTCGGCGCCGGGCATCCGCGCCGCCTGCGCCGCTTACCGGGGCAGCGCAGGCGGCATGGAGCAGCTCTGGCAGGCCTGCCGCGAGCAGGCCCGCCCGCGCATGGACGACCTGGCCCAGCGCATTCAATCCACCGCAGGCTGGGAAGACCTCGTTTTGCCGCCTCTCCAGGAGGGCTTGCTGCGGCAGCTGGCGGCGCACGTGCGCCGCCGCGACCTCGTCTATGAAGCGTGGGGCTTCGCCGCGCGCTCCTCGCGCGGGCTGGGAACCAGCGCCGTCTTTGCCGGGCCGAGCGGCACCGGCAAGACGCTCGCCGCCGAGGTGCTGGCGGGCGAGCTTCAGCTCGATCTGTACCGCATCGACCTCGCGGCGGTGGTGAGCAAGTACATCGGCGAGACGGAGAAGAACCTGCGCCGCCTGTTCGATGCCGCCGAAGAAGGCGGGGCAATTCTCTTCTTCGATGAAGCCGATGCGCTCTTCGGCAGGCGCAGCGAAGTGAAAGACAGCCACGACCGCTACGCCAACATCGAGGTGAGTTACCTGCTGCAGCGCATGGAGGCTTACCGGGGGTTGTCGATCCTGGCGACCAACATGCCCGAAGCGCTCGACCCGGCTTTCTTGCGCCGCGTGCGCTTTGTGGTGCACTTTCCCTTTCCTGCCGAAGAGCAGCGCGCCGAGATCTGGCGGCGCATCTTCCCGGCTGCCACCCCGCTGGATGGGTTGGATTACGCCGCCCTGGCCCGCCTGGACGTGGCCGGCGGGAGCATCTACAACATTGCCCTGCACGCCGCTTTCCTCGCCGCCGAGACGGGCGGCCCCGTGCGCATGCCGCACATTCTGGAGGCGGCGCGGGGCGAGTTTATGCGCCTTGAAAAACCGTTTCCATTCCAGCAAGGAGAACCGGCATGATCACCTCAGACGGACGCACACCGGTCGAAGTGGAAATCGAGAGCCTCTCGCTCGACGGCTTCGACCCTGCCGACCGCTACCGCATCACCGCGGCCTTTCAGAGCGAGCTGGCGCGCCTGATCGAAACCGAAGGCCTGCCGCCCGCCCAGGATGGCCGCCTGGACCTGCCGCGCCTGGATGGGGGCAGCCTCAAGCTTGCGCGCGGGGCGGCTCCCGCCTCGATCGGCGCGCAGATCGCCCGGTCGCTGTTTCATTCCATCGTCAAAGCACTGCGAGGAAACCAACATGATTGATGTTCACGTCAACGGCCTGGGCTGGCAGCGCGACCTGCCGGACTACCGCGATTACACCCCCGAGCACAAGGAAGTGCAGGATATCCTCGAGCATTCCGAGCCGCTCGGCAAAGCAATGGCTGCGCGCGGGGTGGGGAAAGTGGACCTGCGCCAGTGGTGCTCGCCGGTGGAAAACCAGGGCAGCCTGGGCGCTTGCACCGCGCATGCGGCCATCGGCATGGTGGAATATTACCAGAAGCGCACCAAGGGCGAGTACCTGGATGCCTCGCGCCTCTTCCTGTATAAGGTGACGCGCAACCTGCTCGAGTGGACGGGCGACACGGGGGCTTACCTGCGCTCCACCATGCGCGCGCTGGTGCTCTTCGGCGTGCCCCCCGAACGCTACTGGCAGTATAAAATTGCCGATTTCGAGAACGAGCCCCCGCCGTTCTGTTATGCGTTTGCTTCCAACTACAAGGCCATCCGCTACTACCGCCTCGACCCGCCCGGCTCGAAGCCTAAGGATGTGCTCCTCCAAACGAGGCGGTACCTGATGGCCGGGCTGCCGACCATGTTCGGCTTCTCGGTGTACACCTCCATGCCGCCTGCCGGCGACGGCAAGGGTGAGATTCCCTTCCCGCACGAGGGCGACAGCCTGCTGGGGGGGCATGCCGTCCTCACGGTGGGCTTTGACGACCAGAAGAAGATCGGCAAGTCGAAGGGCGCGCTGCTCATCCGCAATTCGTGGGGCGCCGAGTGGGGCGAGGGCGGCTACGGCTGGCTGCCTTATGATTACATCGAGGCCGGGCTGGCGGCGGACTTTTGGTCGATGGTGGATGCCGGGTTTGTCTCATCGGCGCTGTTCCAATGAGCCCAAAAAACGCCCTGCTCACCCGCTCTGAACCGGAAAGCCCCCGGCGCGCCATGGCGCTGCCGCCCGAACGGGCCGCGCATGAGTCTGCTCCGCCGGTGCATGCCTTCCGGCAGGTGCGCATCCTGCCGCGCAGCCCCGAGGGGCGCTCGGCGGGCGAGGCGGGCGACGTTGCCATCGTGCCGCAAACCGGCCCGACGCCTGCCGTCACCATGGAAGAGACCGGCAGCAGCCCGGTGCCTCAGCCCGTGCCGACCGAGGTGCCCCCCGCCGCTACGCCGGTGGAAGGCGAAGGCGGCGGGGCCGTGCCTGCGCAGACCCCTCAGCAGCAGCCTCCGGCGGCCCCCACGCTCACCTTTGCGCCCGCGACGACGCTGGTGCGCGGCACCACGCTCACCGCTACGATCAACTTCACCCCCTCGGCGGGCTCCACGCTGACGGTGGTCGGCTGGAGCTACACGGCAGGCTCGGATGTGGTGAACCGGCCCGCCGGCGACCCAAACTTCAACAGCAGCTGGTCGGGGGTGATGGCCGTTTCGGGCACACTCGACCTGACGTACCGCATCGACCAGGGAGCAACGCAGGGCGCCGAACAGCACCTGAGGCAGGCCATCACCGTGAACGACCGGACGGGGACGCCGTGGGAATCGTCCATCACCGAGCGCGCCGAAGCGCCTTTCAGCGGGCAGCCCTCGCCGCCGCGCATCTTCTCGCAGCTGGGCGTGCACCAGGTGGATGGCACCACCCTGCCGCGCGTGACCGCCAGCGCCATTGCCTCGGGCCCCAACAAGGACTTCACTTTCGCCGCCAGCCTGACGGCGGGCAGCTATATTTCGCAGCCGCGCATTCACCCCGACCTGACCAACCCCGCCAGCGCCTTCCGCCGCTTCCACCAGGCAGCGGGGCTGCTCTTCCTCGTTCCGCCCACGGGCGCGCGCGTGCGCGTCAGCGACCCGGCGGTGACCTTCTCGATCACCGGCGGCAACACGCGCGATTTTTCTGTGCCGCAGTGGGAAGCTTTTTACAAGCGTCAGCGTTTCATCACCATCCGTTACGCGCAGGGCGGGAACACCTACACCGTGCCGGATGCCGAATGGAGCCTAGACACGAACGCGCGCGACTCGAACATCACCATCTCGGCTGCCGCCGACCCGCACATCCGCGCCGCGCTGCACCTCTCGGCCACCGACCCCCTCCCCGCACCTGCCATCACCCAGCGCGGCAGCTGGGACCCCTTCCCGCTGCTCAACGGGGCTGCCATCCTTTCCGGCACGCAGTCGCACGAGTACCGGCATGCCGATCACTCGCACCGCGGCAACTATCGCAAGATGATGCGCGCCCTCGACCCGCAGCGGAAATCCGAAAGCAAGGTCTATTCGCCCGGCACGGCCGAGGATTTTGCCAA
Organism: Anaerolinea sp.; assembly: GCA_029975055.1. GTDB lineage: Bacteria > Chloroflexota > Anaerolineae > Anaerolineales > Anaerolineaceae > Anaerolinea. The sequence continues at coordinate 302,164 of JARKPU010000074.1, read as the reverse complement.
CCTGATCCAGACCTGGTGGACGGAGATCGCCAACGGGATGGCCTCGCACAAGCTGGTGGATGAGGCCCGCTCGCGCACCGCCGAGGCGTTTGTGGATAACGGCACCGACATGGCCGGCGTGAACGTTGACCCGTCCACAGGCAATATCCTCGGCGTGGTGTGGAACATCAGCGGCGACGCAGAAATGACCAACTGACATGGCAACTTCTCCGCTCTCTCCCCGATTGATCAAAGGCGGCCTGGTGCTGATCGACCCGGCCACCTCGGCCGTGCGGCGCATCATCATCCTGCAATATAACCCCGACAGCCTCAGCCGCTCGCTCTCGCCGCAGGCCGCCGCCGAAAACTCGGCTGTGCGCTATAAGGGCCCGCCGGTGGAGACCATTCAACTGGAGGCCGAGGTGGATGCATCCGACCGCCTCGAGCAGCCCTCCCGCTTTTCCGGCGGCCCCGGGCTGACGGTTTTGCCCATCCTCTCGGCGCTGGAAGAGATCCTCTACCCTTCGAGCGGGCAGTTGATCGAGAACGAGCGCCTGGCCCAGCGCGGCGTGCTGAACATCATCCCCTTGCAGGCCGCCCTGGTGCTCTTTGTGTGGAGCAAGAACCGCATTATCCCGGTGCGCCTGACGGGCCTGAACATCGTCGAAGAGGCCTTCGACACGCAGCTCAACCCCATCCGCGCCAGGGTGCGCATCGAGATGCGCGTGCTCACCGTCTCAGACCTGGGCTTTGGCCACAAAGGCGGCACGCTCTATATGGTGTACCAGCAAAAGAAGGAAGAATTGGCCCGCATGCTCGAAAGCGGCAATTTCGACATGCTCGGGATTGGAGGCATTCCATGAGCGACCCCCTCGAAGCTCTGCTCAAGCTGCTGGGCGACACAAACCTCTTCCCGCCCAACAGCCGCTATCACCTGGTGGAGCGCGGCCTGCTCGAACAGCCCGACGGGCGCAAGCTGCCCTACCTGAAGCGGCGCTTTCTGCCGCAGGCCGACCGGCTGCCCACCCTGGTGGAGCACACCCTGCGCGAGGGCGACCGCATCGACAACCTCGCGGCGCAGTACCTGGGCGACCCCGAGCTGGCCTGGCGCATCCTCGACGCCAACAACGTGCTTCACCCGCTCGAGGCCGAGGGCCGCCCCGGCGAGCGCCTGCGCATTGCCCTGCCGGAAGGCATGAACGGGAGCCAGGATGCTTGACGGCGTGAACCTCAGCCTGATGATCGGCCCTGCCGTGCCTATCCCGGTCGGCAAGGATGTGCTCGACGCGCTCGATAAGGTGGAGGTCACCTCGGCCGCCGGGCAGCCAAGCGGGTTTCAACTCACCTTCAAGCTCGAGCGCGATTCACCCATCGCGGCGCTCTTTTTGCTTTCGGGCGGCTCGCCGGTGCCGCTGGTGCGGGTGATCATTGCGGTGACGCTGAACGGCGTGACCGAAGTGCTGATGGACGGGGTGATGACCCATCACCAGCTCAACCCGGGCGGAGGCGATGGCAAAGCCACCCTCACCGTCACCGGAGAAGACCTCTCAAGGGTGATGAACTTCGTTGATTTTTCGGGCCTGCCCTACCCCGCCATGCCCCCCGAGCTGCGCGTGCTGGCCATCCTGGGCAAGTATGCCGTCTTTGGCATCGTCCCGATGGTCATCCCAACGGCCTTTCTGGACGTGCCCAACCCGCTCGAGCGCATTCCGCGGCACAACGGCACCGACCTGGCCTATATCAACGAGCTGGCCGAGCAGGCGGGCTATGTGTTTTACGTCGAGCCGGGGCCGCTGCCGGGCGTCAGCCACGCCTATTGGGGGCCGGATATCAAGGTTGGCCCGGCCCAGCCTGCCCTCCATGTGAACGCCGATGTGCAGACCAACGTCGAGTCGATCAACTTTGCCTATGACGATCGCCAGGCCGAACTGCCCGTGGTGTATATCCAAAACAGCTTTACCAAAGTGCCCATCCCCATCCCGGTGCCGGATGTGAGCCTGATCAATCCGCCGCTCGGGCTGGTGCCGCCCATCCCCAAGCGCGTCACGCCCATCACCGGGCTGGCCAAGGCCAACCCCGTGCAGGCGCTGCTCTTTGGGCTGGCGCGCCGCTCGCGGATGAGCGAGGCCGTTTCGGCCACGGGCAGCCTGGATGTGGTGCGCTACGGGCACGTGCTGCGTTCGCGCGGTTTGGTGGGTCTGCGCGGCGCGGGCACGCTCTTCGACGGGCTGTATTACGTCAAGAGCGTCACCCACACCCTCGAGCGCGGGTCCTTCAAGCAGCGCTTCACCCTCACCCGCAACGGTTTGGTATCCACGGTAGCGAGCGTATAAGATGAGCGAAACGAGAAAATTCTACGGTAAATACCGCGGCAGCGTGATCAACAACATCGACCCGCTGCGCATCGGGCGCGTGCAGGTGATGGTGCCGGATGTCGGCGGGGTGTCGATATCTTCCTGGGCCATGCCCTGCGTGCCGGTGGCCGGGCCGCAGATGGGCTTCTACACCGTCCCGCCGGTGGGCGCGGGCGTGTGGGTGGAGTTCGAGCAGGGCGACCCGGATTATCCCATCTGGACGGGCGGGTTTTGGGGCAGCGCCGCCGAAGTGCCCGCCCTGGCGCAGACGATTCTCCCCGGCCTTTCGGGGTTCGTCCTCCAGACCACCTCGCAGAACACCCTGCTGATCAGCGACACGCCCGGCCCGGCCGGGGGATTGCTGATCAAGCTCAACAGCGGGGCGACCATCATGGTGAACCAGACGGGCATCACCATCCAAAACGGGCAGGGAGCATCGGTGACGATGAACGGCCCGGTGGTGAACCTGAACCTTGGCGCTCTCACGGTGACCTGAGGAGGAACCTGCCATGCCGGGAATGCTCTATCACGTCGGCGCGAGTGCCATTTGCCCTCACGGCGGGCAGGTGCAAGAGATCACGCCCAACACGCGCGTGCTGGTGAGCGGCCAGCCGGTGGTCACCCTGGCAGGTAGCCACCTGGTGGCGGGCTGCCCCATGACCACCCCCGGCGGCACGCCGCAGCCCTGCCTGACGGTGCAGTGGCTGGCCCCGGCCGCGCGCGTGCAGGTGCTGGGCGCGCCGGTCATCCTCAACACCAGCGCCAGCCTGTGCGTGGGCAGCCCCGCGCCCGGCCCGGCCAGCGTGATCGTCACTCAAATGCGCGTACAGGGAACCTGATGAACGCAGATTATCCATTCCATGCCAGCAGTCTGGGGCGCACCGCCCTCGCCACCGATGAGCAGCACATTCGCAACATGATCGAGCAGGTGCTCTTCACCTCGCCCGGAGAGCGGGTGATGCGCCCCACCTTCGGTTCGGGCCTGCTGCAGCTGGTCTTTGCGCCCAACAGCCCCGAACTGGCCGCCGCCACGCAGATGCTCGTCCAGGGGGCGCTGCAACAGTGGCTGGGCGATGTCATCCTGGTGGAGGGGGTGCAGGTGGAGAGCGAAGATGCATCGCTGCGCGTGTCGGTGCAGTATGTCATCCGGCGCAGCCAGGAACGCCAGGTGGCAGAGTTCAGCAGGGAAGTGTAAACCGCATGAGCGCTTACCCCACCACCAACGAAGGCCGCCGCACGCTGATGCGCAACCGCATCCAGCAGGGCCTGCCCGTGCCTTTTGCCATCGATTTCCTTGAGGTTGACCCCGACCAGCAAACCCTGCGCGTCACCTTCTTCCAGGATATCCCCGCGGACGGCGGCGGCCACCCCACCGGCTTCGGGCCGGGGAATGTGGAGATCGCCGGCGGGGTGCGCATCACGGGCATCAAGGCCGTTTCGCTGCACGCCGCGGGCAAGGTGCTCACCGTCGTTGCCAGCCAGCCGGGCGATTTTTCCACCTACACGCTGCGGCTGGTGCGCGAGGCCGGCAGCGAATCGCCGCCGGACGGCTTCGACCCGCTGCTCTCGCAGGTGGATTTTTCCTTCAAGGTAGATTGCCCCTCAGGCTTCGATTGCGAGGAACCGCCTGCCGGGCCGCCCGCAGCACTTCCCTCGCCGCCGGTCGATTACCTCGCCAGGGATTACGCCTCGTTTCGCCGCCTGATGCTCGACCGGCTGAGCGCCGCGGCCCCGGCGCAGAGCGAGCGCAGCCCCGCCGACCAGATGGTGGCGCTGGTGGAGCTGCTGGCCTACGCGGGCGACCAGCTCAGCTACTATCAAGACGCGGTGGCCACCGAAGCCTACCTGGGCACGGCCCGCCAGCGCACTTCACTGCGCAGGCATGCCCGGTTGCTCGATTATTCCATGCACGATGGCTGCAACGCCCGCGCCTGGGTCGTCTTCGAGGTGACTTCCGCCGCCGACGGCAAAATCCTGCCCGGACCGGGGGAATCGACCCCCGGCACGCTCCTGCTGGCCGGAGCCGACGGACCGGGCGGAGTCTTCGACCCTGCCAACCTCTCGGCGGCGCTCAATTTGGGCGCGCAGCCCTTCGAGACGATGCACGACCTGATGCTCTACGCCGCGCACAACGAGCTGCGCTTCTACACCTGGGGCGAGACGAACGCCTGCCTGCCTGCCGGGGCCACGCGCGCCTGGCTGAAGGACGACCCCGCCAGCCGCCTGCTGCTCATGGCGGGCGACGTGCTCATTCTCGAAGAGGTGCTCGGCCCGGCTTCCGGGCTGGAGCCGGACGCCGACCCTGCTCACCGGCATGCCGTGCGCATCACGCGCGCCGAGCCTTCGGCCAGCCTGGACACAGGCGGCGGGGGCCTGCCCGTGCGCAACCACGGCCCGCTGCGCACCGACCCGCTCACCGGCCAGGCGGTTGTGGAGATCGAATGGGCCGCCGCAGATGCGCTGCCCTTCGACCTGTGCCTGGCGGCGGAGATCGACGGCCAGCCGGTGGCGGATATGGCCGTGGCGCGCGGGAACGTTGCCCTGGCCGACCACGGGCGCACCATGCCGCACCCCGCGCTCGGCGAATTGCCTGAGGTGCTCGAGCCGCCGGCATTTGGCGACGCGCTGCGCCCGACCCTCAAGCTTGGGCCGCTCACCCAGCAGGGGCGCGTGCGCCTTCCTGACGGCGAAACAGCCCCCTTCGACCCCTCCGCCCCGGCCGCGGGCGCCTTCTCCTGGCAGCCCGGAGACGCCCTGCCCGCCATCACCCTCAACGAAGGCGGCCCGCGCTGGCAGCCCAGGCGCGATTTGCTGGCGAGCGACCGCTTCTCCAGGGCGTTTGTCGTGGAGGTGGAGAGCAGCGGTGAGGCGCGCCTGCGCTTTGGCGACGGCGTCTTCGGCCGCCGGCCCGCCGACCTGGGCGCCTTGCAGGCTGTTTACCGCGTCGGCAACGGCCTGGCGGGCAACGTGGGCCGCGAGACGATCCTCCACGTGCTCACCTCGCTGAATGGCATCCGCTCGCTGCGCAACCCCCTTCCGGCGCAGGGCGGGCGCGACCCTGAAAGCATGGAGGAAGTGCGCCAGTACGCTCCGCAGGCTTTCCGGCGGCAGGAGCGCGCCGTCACCGCCGAGGATTACGCCGCCGCGGCCGGCAGGTACCCGGATGTGCAGCGTGCCCAGGCCACCCTGCGCTGGAACGGCTCGTGGCACACCGTTTACGTGACGGTTGACCGCGCCGGCGGGCGCGCCGTAGATGAAGACTTCCGCGCCGGGCTGCTGGACTTCCTCGAGCCGTTCCGCCTGGCCGGGCACGACCTGGAAGTGAACGGCCCCAGCTATGTGCCGCTGGATGTGGCGCTGGTCGTGTGCGTCAAGCGGGGGTACTTCCAGGCGGATGTCAAGCGTGCGCTGCTCGATGCGCTCGGCAGCCGCAGCCTTCCCGGCGGCAGGCGCGGCTTCTTCCACCCCGATGCCTTCACCTTTGGGCAGCCGGTGTACCTGAGCCGCCTTATCACCGCCGCGCTGCAGGTGGACGGTGTGGAGACGGTGGAGGCGCTGCGCTTTCAACGCTGGGGCAAAACCGCCAACCAGGAACTGCAAAACGGCGTCATCGAGCTTGGCGCGTTGGAAGTGGCCCGGCTGGATAACGACCGCAACTTCCCCGAAAACGGCCAGCTCAGCTTGACACTCAAGGGAGGCTTATGAGCGACCCCTGCTGCCAGGACCCCACCCCGCACACCCCTGAAGCGCGCAGCAACCTGCCGGGGCAGCCCTCTCTCTCGTACCGGTTGGGCAGGTATACCGCCTTCAAGGCGGCGATGAAGGCCGCTCTCTCCAGGCAGCCTGCCCTGCAGGGCCTGACCACGCGCGATGACGACGACCCCGCCCTGGGCCTCATCGACAGCGCCGCCGTGATGATGGACGTGCTGACCTTCTACCAGGAGCGCATTGCCAACGAAGGCTATTTGCGCACTGCCGTAGAGCGCCTTTCGTTGCTCGAACTGGCGCGCAGCATCGGCTATGAACTGCGCCCCGGCGTGGCTGCCAGCGCGCACCTGGCCTTTGAGCTCGAAACCGCCCCCGGTTCACCGCCCTCGCTCACCTTCGAACCCGGCGTGCGCGCCCAGAGCGTGCCCGGCCCGGGCGAGCAGCCGCAGACGTTCGAGACGATCGAGAAGATCGAGGCGCGCGGTGAGTGGAACAGCTTCAAACCGCAGACGAGCCTGCCCTTCCGGCCCACCCGCCAGACGCGCTCGGTGACGCTCAAGGGGGTTGCCACCAACCTCAAGGCGGGAGATTTTCTGCTCATCGTCGGCGACGAGCGCCTGAACAATGTGGCCTCCGAGCAGTGGGACGTCCGGCGGATCGAATCGGTGCGCCTGGATGCGGAAAAGCAGGTCACGATGGTGACCTTCAGCGAGGCTTTGGGCTGGGAGCTGCCGCCCTATGTGGTCAACCCGGCCGCGAAGAACGTGCGCGCTTACGCCTTCCGCACGCGCGCTGCGCTCTTCGGCCACAATGCCCCCGATTGGCGTCTGCTGCCCGATGACATCCAGGACCGCTTCAAACCCCTCACGCCTATGCGGAAAGCCGGGCGGTTCGTCGCAACTTATGAGAACTGGCCCGGCTTCGACCTCGATATCAGCTCGAACGAGCTCGACCTGGATGCGCTCTACCCGTCCATCGTGCCGGGAAGCTGGGCGGTGCTCGGCGGGCCCGATTACGCCGAATTGTGCCGCGTGCTCGAGGTGAGTGAGCGCGCGCAGGCCAACTTTGGGCTGACCGCCAAGACCACCCACCTCAAGCTGGAGATGGAGAATTTCGACAAGTTCCTCAAGGCGCGCCGCTCGGCGCTCCTCTATGCGCAGAGCGAGGAATTGGAGATTGCCGAAAGCCCGCTGGAAGCGATCGACCCGGCCGCGCCCTGTTACGGGCTGGCGCTGGCCCCGGGCGCTCTGCCGCCGCTCGAAGGCGGGGAGATTCTGCTCTCCGGCGTGGTGAGCAACCTGCCCCACGAGCGCGCCCTGGCTGTCTCCGGAAGGTGCATGCGCGCGCGTGTGGCGGCGGCTTCGCTCACGCTGGCGGGGACGGGCGGGGCCGTCAAGACGGCGGCGAGGGGCGAAAGCCTGCTCATGCTCGCCTCGCCGCAGCGCCTGGATAGCGGCCTGCTGCGCCTGACCCTTCAGGATAAGGCCGGATTTACGGGCAGCGTGGACGTTTCTGCCGGGCAGGTGGAGCTGGCCCCTGCCGAGGCGGCGGACCCGCTCATCAGCGAGGTGGCGCGCGTGGAGCGCTGTTCGCTGGCCGATGACGAGGTGAGGACGAAAATCGAGCTGCAAAAGCCGCTTGTGCACAGCTTCGACCGCGCCACGGTGAGCATCCAGGGCAATTTGGCCCTGGCCACCCACGGTGAAACGCGCCGCGAGGTGCTCGGCAGCGCCGATGCCGGGCGGGCTTTCCAGCGCTTTGCCCTCAAGCAGCTGCCGCTCACGTACATCTCCGCCGATACGCCCACGGGGGCGCAGAGCACCCTGCAGGTGCGCATCAACGACCTGTTGTGGGAAGAGGCCCCTTCGCTCTATGCGCTTGGGCCGGACGCGCAAAAGTACATCACCCGCCAGGACGATGACGGCAAGACGAGCGTGCAGTTCGGCGACGGCCTGAACGGAGCGCGCCCGCCCAGCGGGAGCGAGAACATCGTGGCGGTGTACCGCGTGGGCAGCGGGCTGGCGGGGAACGTGGCTGCCGGGCAGGTGAGCCTGCTGCAGAGCCGCCCGCTCGGCTTGAAGGGCGTCTCGAACCCCTTGCCAGCCGCCGGAGGAGACGACCCCGAGCCGCGTGATATGGCCCGCCGCAACGCGCCCCTCACCACGTTGACGCTCGACCGGCTCGTCTCGCTGCAAGATTATGAAGACTTCACCCGCGCTTTCGCCGGGGTCGCCAAAGCCCAGGCCGCCTGGCTGTGGGACGGCGGGCAGCGCACGGTGTTCATCACCGTGGCGGGGCCGAACGGCCTGCCCGTCAACCCCGGCGAGCGCACCTACGACAGCCTGGTGAAGGCCATCGGGCGCTATGGCCTGCCCTACCAGCCGTACCAGGTTGCCGCGTACGCGCCGCTGCAGTTTGGGCTGCAGGCGCGGGTAGAGGTGGACCCTCTGCGCACGCCCGACGTTGTGCTGGAAGACGTGCGCGCGGCCCTGCGCGCCGCCTTCGGCTTTGATGCGCGCGACTTCGCCCATGGCGTGGCCTCCAGCCAGGTGCTGGCGGTCATTCAGAACGTGCCCGGCGTGCTGATGGCCGACCTCAACACGCTCTACCTGGCTGGCACCGCCCCCGGCACCAGCCTGCCGCTGCCGCCCCTGCCTGCCCAACCCGCCCGGCGCGATTCGGCGGGCGTCATCCACCCGGCCGAGCTGCTCACCCTGGATGAGAGCAAGCTCGACCTGATCCTGGTGATCTAACCGGAGACCGCATGACCGATGAAACCCCGTTGAAGCGCCTCTATGACCTGCTGCCGGCCATTTACCGCCTGCGCGACGATGCGACCGGCGGCCAGCTGCGCGCCTTGCTGGAGGTGATCGCCGGGCAGCTCGACCTGATCGAAGACGATATCGACCAGCTCTACAAGAACTGGTTCATCGAGACGGCCGAGGAATGGGTGATCCCTTACATCGGCGACCTGCTCGGAGTCCAGCCGCTCCACGCGGTGGAGGGCGATGCGGGCTTCAGCCTGCGCGCCTACGTGGCCAACACCCTGGCTTACCGCCGGCGCAAGGGCACCTCCGCCGTGCTCGAAGACCTGGCCCGGGCCGTCAGCGGCTGGCCGGCCCGCTCGGTGGAGTTCTTCCAGCGCGTGCAGGTGAGCCAGAACCTCAACCACCCCCTGCCCAACCGCACGAGCGTGGACCTGCGCGACCCGGATGCCCTCGACAGGCTGAACGGCCCGTTCGACGGGCTTGCTCACACGCCGGATGTGCGCCCGCCGGAGCAGGCTTCCGGCTGGCACAACCTCAAGCGCATCGGGCTGTTCCTCTGGCGGCTCAAAGCTTACCCGCTTTCGGGCGTGCGCGCGCGGCGCAGCCCCGGCCACCCGTACGGCTACACGTTCAACCCGCTTGGGGCATCGCAGCCGCTCTTCAACCAGCCGCAGGCGCCCGGCGAGCTCAGCCGCCTGACGGCGGAGACGGATGTGCCGGGGGCGATCCGCCCGTTGGATTTCGCCCTCGATCTGGCGCGCTACCGCCAGGAGCAGGCCGCCCGCGCGCCCGACCGGCGCCCCGAGAACACGCGCTATTACGGCCCCGACCGCAGCCTGAGCCTCTCGGCCGACGGGCGCGCCATCCAGCCGCTGGAGATCACCGCCTGGGACCTGGCCGCCTGGGACCGCCCCCCTGCAGGTGTGAGCGGGCTCTTCTCGGGCGACCTGAGCGCCTTCCCTGCCCTGCCGGCCGGCCCGGAGGTGGAGGTGACAATCGGCGGCCTGGGGCCTTTCACCCTGGCGCTGGCCGGGCCGCCTGCCGACCTGCCCGCCTGCCGCTCGGCGCTCGAAAGCGCCCTGCGCGGCGCGCACCCGGCCCCGGCCTTTGCGCGCGCCTTCGTCCTGTTGGACGGTAACCGCCTGCTCATCCTGCCAGGGCAGGCGGGCGCGAGCGTCTCTTTTGGCCCTTCGGCTGCCGATGCAGCCACGGCCGCCGCGCTCAAGCTGGACGCGGGCAGCTCAACGGCGATGCTGGGAACCCTCTCCGCCGACCTTTCCTGGCTGCCCGGCCCGGCAGACGCCAACCCGCGCCTGATGGCGCAGGCCGGATCGGCCGGGCCCCGGCTCATCACGCTGAGCGCGCGGCCCAACTCGCCAGCCGAGGCGCGCGGGCTGCTCGAAAGCGCGCTCCAGGCGGCCGGGCCGGAGGCCGAGTTCACCGGCGCGCGGGTGCTGCTCATCCAGCAGCGCCTGCTCGTGCTCGCGGGCGTGGATGGCGCACGGGTGGCCTTTTCGGCCGCCGCCGCTGACCGCGCCACTGTGGAGCAATTCGGCCTGGCCGACAAAATCGGCCTGGACGTGCGCCTGGGTCGCATCGCCTTTCCCCTCGGCGGGGAACCGGCCGACCCGGCTTCGGTGCGGGCGGCCTACAGCTACGGGTTCAGCGCCGACCTGGGCGGCGGGCCGTACCTGCGGCGGCGCGACCCGGCCGATGAGCGCCCCGAGGCGGCGTTGATTGCCGTCAGGCAAGGCAGCGCCACCGATACGCTCGCCAAAGCGTTGCAGGCCTGGGCAAACGGCGGCAAGCGGCCGAGCGTGATCGAGATTCAAGACAACGGCCCGTATGAGGAATCACCCGTCATCGACCTGCCCGCTTCGGGCTGGCTGCGCATCCAGGCCGCGCCGGAGCTCTTCCCGCACCTGCGCTTCACGGCGGCCCTGCGCGCCTCGGCGCCTGCCGAGGGGGCAGCCCTGGCGCTGGAAGGCCTGCTGATCGAGGGCGGGCTGGAACTGGGCGGCGGCCTGCGCCTGGACGTGCGCCATTCCACACTCGTCCCGGGGCAGGGGCTGGCCGAAGACGGTTCGGCGGCCTTCCCCGGCCGGGCGAGCATCACCGCCGCCGGCAGCGGCCTGGCCGGGATGCGCGTTCACCTCGCGGCGAGCATCTGCGGGCCGATTACCCTGCCGGAGGAGGTCGAAGCGGTCAGCCTGAAAGATTGCATCCTGCACGCCCCGCCGGATGCAGCCGGCGCAGAGCAGGCGGCCTTCGCCGCCGGGCTGGACGGCAGCGAGCCTGGCCCGCCGCTCTCGCTCGAACGCGTCACCGTGTTTGGGAAAGTCCATGCCCGGCAGTTGGACCTGGCCTCGGAGGCGATCTTCACCGGCGCGGTGACGGCTGAGCGCCGCCAGACGGGCTGCGTGCGCTTCAGCTACCTGCCGGATGGCGCCAGCCTGGTGCCCGCGCCGTTCCGCTGCCAGCCTGCCCTGGCCCTGGAGGAGCGCGCCGCTGCCCTCAAGCTCAGCGGGCCTTCCGCGCTGCCCGCCGCCGAGCGGGCGCGCATCCTGGCCTGCGTCAAGCCCGAGTTCACCTCCGAGCGTTTTGCCTCGCCGGGTTACGCGCAGCTTTCGCTGGGCTGCGCCGTTGAGATTCGCTCGGGCGGCGAGCAGGGCAGCGAAATGGGCGCGTTCAACCGCCTGCAGCAGCCCCGGCGCGAGGCCAACCTGCGCCAGGCCCTGCCGGGTTACCTGCCCTTTGGCATGGATATCGGGTTCATTTATGACCCTTAAAGGATTGTGCGTTCATTTTCCTGCGCTTTGCGGGGCAGGCCCCGAAAAGCACCGGAAAAGTGAAGAACGATTGCCCAGAGCATTCATCCGCCCGCCGGATTTCGACCACCACCGCAGCTCAGAAGGGAGAATTGGGCTATGAAAGGCGATTTCACCCGCTTTACGTTCAATAAAACCAAACGCTATACGCGCGTGCTCAAACAGCAGGGCCGCGTGGACCTGGACGCCGATTGGAACGAGCAGGCCGCCATCCGCGAATATCAGGAGGCTACTCGCACCACCGATGTGATCGGGCCGAGCGGCGCCCCGCGCGACCCCTTCGCAGGCTCTCCCGGCGGGCGCGGCAGCTTCATGGTGTATTACGAGGCCGGGCAGCTGCGCCTCGCGCCGGGGCATTTCTACGTCAACGGGCTGCTGTGCGAGCTGGACGCTGCGGTGACCCTGGATAACCAGCCGCACTTCAAGCCGCCCGCGCCCGTTCCGGCCGACCAGCAGCGCGATTTCATCTACATGGATGTCTGGCAGCGCCACATGACGGCCGTGGAAGACCCTTCCATCCGCGAGGCGGCACTGGGCGGGGCCGACACTGCCACCCGCCTGCAGACCGTCTGGCAGGTGCGCGCGCGGCGCCTGGCGGCCAACCAGATCTTCGACTGCGCTTCCGGCTGGCAGGCGCTCGTGCCGCAGCCCTCCACCGGCCGCCTGACGGCCTGGGTGGAAGCCGGCCCGCAGCCGGGGAACGAGTGCGACCTCACCCCCACGGGCGGTTACAGCGGCCTCGAAAACCGCCTCTACCGCGTGGAAATCCACAAGGCGGGGAATTCGGCCACCGCCACCTTCAAATGGTCGCGCGACAACGGCGCCGTGCTCTACCCGGCGGCCAGCGTGGCCGAATCGGGCGGCGGCGCGGCTCCCCGGCGCGTGCGCCTGCTCCAGGCCGGGCGCGATGCGTTTCTCTCCATCCGGCGCGGCGATTGGGTGGAAGTGACCAGCGACACGCGCGACCTGGCGCTGCAGCCCGGCACCCTCACCCAGGTGGAGGACCTCGACCAGGCCGGCACCATCCTCATCCTGACGGATGACGTCTCGGCGCACTTCGCCGAACAGGGCCTCAAAGTGCGCCGCTGGGATCAGCCCTCGGGGGCGATTCCACTCACCCCGGGGCCGATCCTCCTCGAAGACGGCATCCGCGTCTCCTTTGCGGCGGGCAGCTATGCCAGCGGTGATTACTGGACCTTCGCGGCGCGCGCCGCCGTGCGCGACAATACCACCGGCGAGATCGAGCCGGTTAACAATGCCCTGCCGCACGGCATCACGCACGTTTATGCCCCGCTTGCGCTGGTCACCTGGCAGGCGGTGGCCAACGCCCCATTCAATGCGCAGATCACCGACTGCCGGCCGGTCTTCCCGCCGCTCACCGACCTGCGCGCCGCCGACGTCAGCTTCGATAACAACGCCTGCCAGCTTCCGGGGGCGGAGAACGTCCAGCAGGCCCTCGAGCAGCTCTGCCAGCAGCGCGAGGGCGCCTGCACCGTGGTGCTCAAACCCGGGCAAGACCTGCAAGCCGTGTTGAACCAGATACCCGAGCACGGCGACGCCTCGATTTGCTTCCAGGCCGGCAGCTACACCCTGGCCGGGCCGGTGACGCTCAAGAACAAGGGGCGCCTCAAACTCACCGGGGCCGGCACCGGCACCCGGCTGGTCATCAACAAAGCCGAGGCTGCCCTGGTCTTTGAGGGCTGCGAGAGCGTGCTGGTGCGCGACCTGGCCGCCGAGAGCCGCGCGCAGGGGGGCATCGAGCCGCACCTGAACGGCGTGCTCACCTTCCTCGGCTGCGGCGAGGTGCACGTGGAGGCGGTGGAATTGCGCTGCTCGCACGCCACCGATACCATCGCGGCCTGCCTGGCGGTGCGCCCGCCCGCCGGAGCCGATTCGGGCGCGGGGGCGCGCGTGGCGCGCGTGCTGCGCAGCCGCTTTTACGTGGGCAACGACCAGGCCGGTGTGCTGCTGGTGAACGTGGAACGTTCGCAGGTGGAAGACAACCTGCTCGAGGTGGTCGAATTTACCGGAGCGGTGAAGCTTTCGGACCTCGTCTCGGGGCGGCGCTACCGCGCACGCCTTTCGCGCATGCTCTTCTCCAACGCCCGCGCCGCCGACCCTGCCGCGGGGGCAGGCGCAGGTGCCAATGTGATCGTCAAATCGGGGAACATTTCGATCAGCTTCCTCACCTCCTCGGCTCTTAAGAAGTCGTGGCAGCCGCTGCTGGATCTCTACCCGCCGCAGCGCGTGGTGGATGCGGCCGGGCTGCAGAAGTATGTCGACCGGCTGGCTGGAAAAGTGCTGGTGGATGATAAGGTGCGTGAAGCCGTGCCGACCATCCGCAACTTCATCGCCGATTTGCTGGCTTCGGCGGCTGCCGCCGCCCAGCAGGGCATTGTGGTGGCGGGGCGGGTCGCCGCCGAGGTGCGGGTGCTCAACAACACCATCCTGGGCTTCCGCCAGGGCGTGCATATCGGTCTCAGCCACCGCGAGAGCGCCCCCGGCGCGCCGGACCTGGCCGGCTCGGTGAGCGTGGCGGGCAACCGCATCGTTCTGCGATTGACGTTCGATGCGCTGGCCGAAGCGCGGCACGGTATTTTCATCGGCAACGCCGCCAGCCTGCTGGTGGAAAATAACCGCGTGATCCTCGACCGGCGCAAGGGTTCGGAGCGCTACGAGGTGCAGGGCATATTGCTGCACGGCTTCTTTGGCCCGCGCTTGCTGGTGCGCGCGAACCACCTGAGCGCCTTCCGCGTGGGCATCCTGGTGGAGCCGCTCAGCCGCCCGGCCACCCCCATGCCGGCCTCGCGTTTGTGGATCGTCAGCGAGAATATCGCCGAGCGCGCCGCCACGCCCGTCCAGGCCCCGGCGACGGTGACCCAGGCCAACAACGTGGGGTAGGCCGGGGCCGGAGAGTGTCAGTGGCGGTTGCCTGTGCCCGGCCGTCGTGCTATGATAAATGTGTGAAGTAAACAGGAGTTTTTTCCGGAAGAGAACAACTAAATAGGATGTCAGCTATAGAGGGCGGGAACCATGAACCGGGGTTCATTTTGGTTTGGGCTGATGGCGGGGGTGCTGGCCGTTGCACTGGCGGTCGGTCTCTTCAGCCTGGTGCAGGCGCAGGGCGAACCGCCCGATGAGCGCGGCCCGGCGGCGCGGGGGTTGACGATCGAAGGGGCGTCGGCCGTCCCGCAGGCCGGCGGGAGCGGGCCGATGGCGCTGGCGTTCAACTTCCAGGGGCAGGTGAAGAAGAACGGCCTGCCTTATACCGGCACCTGCGACATGGAATTCGGCCTGTATGATTCCTTCAGCGGGGGCACTCTGCTGGAAACGGCCACCGACCTGCCTGAACCGACGGCCGTCAACAAAGGCCTCTTCGCCACCAACCTGAGCTTTGCCACCAACCACTTCACCGGCGATTACCGCTATATCGAAATCCGCCTGCGCTGCCCGGCCGGCAGCGGCACCTATGAGACCCTCGCGCCGCGCACGGTGCTCTACCCGGCGCCATACGCGCTCGGGCTGCGCGCCGGGACGAGGGTCATCGGGCCGGGTGTTATGGGCAGCGGTGTTCTATACCTGGAATCGATCACCACGAACGGCGACGGGCTGGATGTGAAGGCGGTCACCGGCAGCTATGCCTGGGCGATCTACGGAGAAGGCAGCGCGGCGGGTGTGGTCGGTTACGGCACGACTTCCACCGGCATTGGAGTTCTGGCAAAAGGCAATAACAGCGTCTCCACGCCCAACACCGCCTTGTATGTTTATGGCGGGGGCATCACAGTGAGCGGATCGGTCAAACCGGCGTTCGTGCTGACGGTGCCGTCTACAGCCTCGTGCGCGAAGATTGACAGCCCGCTGGCAAACGGCAACCCCAATGCGCTCATCTTTGTCACCCCCACGGCCATCGAACCGGGGGCCATAGTCCCTTACGTGGATGTCCATGTCCATTACTGGACCGAAGACGGCGGGGGGTGGTATCTCTGCCGGAACAGCGGGAACCTCGCTGCCGGGATGAAATTTAACATCCTGATCATCCAGACCCAGTAGGGATGCCTATGAAACGACGACGCTGGTTATGGGTCGTACTTGCGCTGGCGCTCATTCTGGCGGTGGCGCCGTTCGTTTCCGCCGCCGGGGGTGCCTATGACATCTCATGGTACACGTTTGCCGGCGGCGGGGGTGAAAGCTCCAGCGCGGTGTATGCGCTGAATGCCACGGCCGGAATCACCGAAGCCGGCGGCAGCCAGGGCAGCACATCCAGCCTGTTGGGCGGCTACTGGGTGGAGTTCTGGGAGAACGTCTTCACGCCGATCATTGTGAAGTGATCGGCGCGGCGAACCGAAGAGGCAGCTTCGCCCTTGCCGCGGCGGTTGGAAACCGCACCAAGAACAAGCGCAAAGCCGACCTGCGCAGGCAGGCTTCGCGCGTTCCGAGCCGCGATTTCAATCGCAAGAGATTGGAATGCGTTCACCCGGTTTTTTACGAGATTTATCTACTTGACAGGTCAATAATCTCGTCTATAATGAAAGTGCACGGCCAATCTGTTGGTACAGGCGTTTGGATTACCGGGAAGCGTACGAGTTGTCAGAGCATCCGCTTCTGTTACTGCTGCTGTTGCTGCTACGGAATCTGTTTTGCAGGGTTCGAATCCCGGCCGTGCGTCAGCGAGGTGACAACCTCGCTTTTTTTTATTAAACGCACACCCCGCCTGTGAGGGCGGGGTGTGAGGTTGGGTGAATGACTAGATTCTTGCCTTCATCCACTCGTTCGAGTTGAAGAAATCGGCCACGGCGTTGCCGGGGTGGACCAGCGCGTCGAAGAGCGGGCGGTCCTGGTCGTTGAGGCGCATCTCCAGCACCGGCAGGAACTCTTCGAGGTGGGCCATCGTGCGCGGGCCGACGATGGGCGCGGTGATGCCGGGCTGGTCTTTGCACCACAGCAGCGCGAGCTGCGCTGCCGTCATCCCGCGGGCTTTGGCCATTTCGCTCACCTGGGCGCCCACTTCCAGCCCGCGCCTCGAGAGGCGCTCGCGCGCGGCAGGGAAGTTCGAACGCGCCGCGCGCGAATCGGCGGGCACTGCGCCATCGAGCGGGTAGCGCCCCGCCAGGATGCCCATCGCCAGCGGTGACCAGGGCAGAATGGCCAGGCCGTACTTCTGGCACAACGGAACCAGTTCGTTTTCGATGCGCCGGTCGAGCAGGTTGTAAGGGGGCTGCTCGCTGATGTAGCGCGCCAGGCCGTACCGCTCGCTCGTGGCCAGGGCTTCCATCACCATCCAGGCCGGGTGGGTTGAGGCGCCAATGTAGCGCACCTTGCCGGAGTGCACCAGGTCGTCGAAGGCGCGCAGCGTCTCATCCACCGGGATGGTCAGGCTTGGGCGGTGAAGCTGGTAGAGATCGATGTAATCGGTCTGCAGGCGGCGCAGCGAATCTTCCACCGCCCGCAGGATGTGCACGCGCGAGGCGCCCGCGTCGTTGGGGCCGTCGCCCACCCGGCTGTACACCTTGGTGGCCAGGATGACATCCTTTCGTTTGCCGTTCTCTTTGAGCGCCTTACCGACGATGCGCTCGCTCTCACCGCCGACATAGACGTTGGCCGTGTCGATGAAATTGAACCCGCCGTCCAGCGCTCGGTTGATGATGGCGATCGACTCGTCTTCCGGCGTCGGGCCGCCAAAATTCATTGCGCCCAGGCAAAGCGGCGATACCATCACGCCTGTCCGTCCTAAAGAACGATATTCCATGCTGTCCTCCTGAAGGTTGTGTGTATCTTTTTCTGTAAATTGCGGGCAAGTCTCTCAATTGACAGAAAAATCACGGTAACGACTTTGACAATGTCACATAACACCTCACCCCCGGCCTTGCCCCTCAAGGGGCAGGGAGTTTTCGCAATGGGGAGGATGAGGGCCTGAGCAGATACATATCATGCCGCCATCCGCCTGAATAAAGGATCAGGCTGCGGTGGGCAGGGCTTTCAGGCGGGCCTGCGCCTGGCGGCGGATATGTGCGCGCTGAGTCACCTTGATGGCGGTGCGGTAATCCTGCTCGGCCAGGTCGGCCCGGCCCAGCTGCTCATAGGCCTGCCCCCGGTAGAGGCAGATATCCTGCATGACCGATTGCTGCTTCATGGCGCGGGTGAAGTCATCTACCGCCTGCTGCCACTGCCCGGCGCGCAGGGCGATCTCACCCCGCATCACGGGGATGAGCGGCGCGGCGGGGGTTTTGCTCTCCAAAAAGGCGAAATAGCCGCTCACCCAGCCCCAGTCGCTTGAAAAGATGCGCTGCCGGTCGGATGGGAAGATCACCGCGTCGCGCGGGGCGGTGTTGTAGGCATCTTCCCAGGCTGCCTGGGCTTCTTCGACCCGTCCCTGCCGGTAGAGGATGGAACTGCGCACCAGGTGGATGAGCTGCAGCCCGGCGCGGTCCTGCTCTTCCGCCGCCCGTTCGAGGGCCCGGCGGATATCGCCCGCGGCGGTATCCAGGTTGCCTTCGTCGCGGTGCAGAATGGCGCGGTTCACCCACGTCATGGACCAATCCGGGCGGATCATCTCGGCGCGCTCCACGCACATCCACGCCCCGGCGGGGTTCTCCATGGCGTAATACAGCGCGCCTTTGAGCAAGACCGCCTGGAGGTAGTTCGGCTCCAGGTTCAGGGCGCGGTCGGCGTCGGCCATGGCGTGCAGCAGGTCGTCCATGGTGAAGTAGATGTAGCCGCGCTGCAGGTAGGCGACCGGGTCGCGCGGGAAGGCGTCGATGCGCTCGCTGAGCAGGGCCAGGGCGGGATCGAAATCGGCCAGGCGCAGGTAGACCTCGGGGCGGTGAGTCAGGCGCGCATAAAGGCGCAGCGCACCGGCGAGGAAGGGCTGGTTGAGCGAGGCCGCCCCCGCCAGCAGCAGCACGGCGGTGAAGGCCAGCAGCCACGAGCGCGCGAAGACCGCCCAAACCAGCATGGCCCCGCCGAGCACCAGGCTGAGCCAGAAGGTGGCCAGGTTCGAGCGCTCCTGCCCGAAGATCATGTTCGTCACGGCGCGGAAGATGCGCCCGCCGTCGAGCGGGTAGATGGGGATCAGGTTGGTCAGGCCGAGCACCAGGTTGGTCACCGCCAGGAAGGCCAGCGAGCGGCGCGGGAACACTTCGGGGAAGGTCACTGTTGAGCCGAGGAAGCCGGAAGCGCCCGTGGCCAGCACGAGCAGCATGAGCGCCCCGCCCAGGAGGATGTTCACCAGCGGGCCGGCGGCGGCGATGAGCAGGTCGCCGAGGGGTTTTTCGGCTTCGCGCTCGGTCATGGCGGCCCCGCCCAGCGGCCAGAGCACCACGCTCGGCACGCGGATGCCAAAGGCGCGCGCCACCAGGGTGTGGCCGAGCTCGTGCAGGAGCACAAAAAAGAAGACCAGCCCCACCAGCAGGAAGGCGCGCGCGCCGCCGATCAGCGAGGTTGGCTGAAAGGTGATCAGCACGTAAGGGATGATCAGGATCATCGACCAGTGCAGGCGGATTTCCGTCGCGCCGAACCGGGCGAGGAGGAGCGAACCGGTGAGCATGGTAATATTGTAGCATGTCATGGACCTCTTTGCCCCACCCGCCCGACGGCCCGCAGCCTTTCGACCACGCCGAGCGCCTGCGGCGCGCGCAGGAGATCGCCGGGCGCTTCTCAAGCCACTATGCCGGGCGGTTGCTGGGCGGCGCGTTCTATGGCTCGCTGGCGCGCGGCAGCGACGGGCCGTTTTCGGATATCGAGATGATGTTCGTGGTGGCAGGCGAACAATTCGAGCGCAACTATGAATGGTCGGCCGGGCCGTGGAAAGCCGAGGTGAACGTCCTTTCGGAAGACGTCTTCTTTGCCCAGGCGCGCGAGCTGGACGGCGACTGGCCGGTCACGCACGGGGCGTTTCTCTATAACGCGCCGTTCATGGATGCCGGGGAAATCTTCGCGCACGGGCGCGCCGCCGCCCTGGGGCACACCGACGCGGAATTCAACGGGTTGATCGGCGAGGTGCTGGTCGGCGACCTGTATGAGGCGGTCGGGAAAGTGCGCAACGGGCTTGCGCTCCAGCGGCCGGAACTCATCGCGCCTTTCGCGCTGGCGGCGGCGCGCTTCGGGGCCTGCCTGGTGGGGCTGAGCAACCGCCACGTGTACCGGAGCGGGTCCACCATCTACAGCGAGTCGCTTGCCCTGCCGGGGCAGCCCGCCGGTTACGATGCACTGGCCCGCATGGTGATGGCCGGGCGGCTGGACGACCCCGCGCAGGTGGCCGCCGCCGTGAACGCCTTCTGGAGCGGGGCCGAAGCCTGGGCCGCTGGGCTGGGCATCCGGCTCAGGCAAGAGCTGGATGACCTGCTCGATTGACCGCGAGCCTGGGAAGGAAGCCGTGCCGGGGTTCTTCTGGCTATACGGCGGCCCCCCAACCCCTAGGGGTGCCGCCGACCCGCAAATTACCCCCCATAGATGGGGGTAATTTTGATAAAAAATAGAAAAGATGCGCTTTTATTTGACTATAGATTAGATATCTTGTGCTATACTGGTACTATGCAACCGGACCGCTCGTTCTGGCCGGAATGGGCTCGACTCTTGCAACGTTGGGGTTTGAAAGATATAACCGCCGCCCTGCTAGAATCAGCCGGCCCGCTGACCATCCTTCTGGCCCAACTGGTGTACATCAGCCAGCCGTTGTTGAGGGGGGTGATACCCGGCAGCCGGTTGCAGGCCCTGGCCCTGCTGTTCGAAGACCAGGAAGAAAGCCGGTCCTTCGCTTACTTTCTCAGGGAGGAAAACTCGCGTGATCTGGCTTGAATCCTTCATCGGTCTGGCGCTGGTCGTCATCTCAGCCGGCTTGATGCTCGTGTTTGCCCTCCCGCGCTTCCGGCAGGGACGCAGCACGCTGCGGCCCATCACTGCCCTGCAGCGCCTGCGCCGCGCCATCGGCCTGGCGGTGGAAGACGGCACGCGCCTGCACGTCTCGATCGGCAAATCCAGCATCTTCAGCGCCACCAACGCCTCGGCCCTGGTGGGCCTGAGCACCCTGGAGCGCGTGGCGCAGCTCAGCCTGGTCAGTGACCGCCCGCCCGTGGCCACCAGCGGCGACGGGACGCTCTCCGTCCTCAGCCAGGATACCCTGCGCGCGGCGTACCGCATCGCCAACGTCCCCGAGCAATATGACCCCGACCGCGGTCGCCTGGCCGGTGCCACGCCGTTTTCGTATATCGCCGGCACCTTCCCGATCATCCGCGACGAGCGCGTCTCCACCAATATCCTGGTGGGCAACTTCGGCCCGGAGGTGGGCCTGCTGGCCGACGCCTCCGACCAGGAGAACGCCTTCACGCTGGCCACGTCGGATGCGCTGGCTTCGCAGGCCGTCCTCTACGCCGTGGCCGAAGAGACGCTCATCGGCGAGGAACTCTTCGCCCTGCCGGCTTATCTGCAAACCGGCGTGATCCACCAGGCCAGTTTGCGCCTGCAGGATGTGCTGCGCTGGGTGGTGGTGGGGTTGATCCTCCTGGCCGCCTTGCTGGCCTTCCTGGGAGTGACGCTGCTATGAGAGCCCCCGTCTGGACCGCCGTCGCCATCTCCATCGGCCTGATCGTCCTGCTGGGTTACTTCATCCCGCCGGAACTGGCTCAATTCGGTTTCATCCTTACCATTCGCTCGATCCTGGTGGGGTGGGCGGTGATCCTGGCCGGGGTGGCCGCCCTGGTGGGGGTGTTGAACCTCTTCCTGGTGCACGTGGCGCGCATGACCGCCAAACGCAACCCCGACCGTTACAGCATCCTGCTGGTGGTTTTTTTCATCCTCTCGCTCGGTTTTGGGCTGTACCTTACCCCCGCCGACCCGAACTACCAGAAGGTCGTCACCGCCATCCAGGTGCCGGTTGAGGCTTCGCTGATGGGCATCCTGGCCGTGACGCTCACTTTTGCCAGCTTCCGCCTCTTCCAGCGCCGCAAGGGGTTGATGGCGGTCGTCTTCGCCATCTCGGCGGTGTTCTTCCTGCTGGTGGGCAGCGGCCTGCTTGCCCCGCTCCAGGAAGTGCCCGGGATTGGCGGCATTCTTGGCTTCTTCCAGCGCCTGCCGGTGGCCGGCGGGCGCGGTATCCTGCTCGGAATTGCGCTGGGCAGCCTCACCGCCGGTTTGCGCGTCTTATTGGGCGCCGACCGGCCTTACAGCGGGTAACCCTATGGCTGATGTGCTTTGTCCTCATTGTGGCAAGAGCAACCCGCCGGACGCCGAAACGTGCCTCTTCTGCGGTAAACCCCTCCTGCCCGGGGAAGCGACTTCCCCGGCCGATGAATCGGAAGACTGGCTTTCGGGGCTGCGTTCCGGCGATTGGCAAATCCCTTCCGAACCGGCGAGCGAGCCTGAAGAACCCTCCCCTGCCGAGGAAGTGCCCGATTGGCTGGCGCGGGTGCGCGCTCGCAGCCAGGAAGAACCGACCGAAGAACCGGCGGAACCCCCGGCCGGGCAGCCCGAACCCGAAGAAGACCTGGATTGGCTCAAAGCCCTGGGCGGCGCCCCCGAGCAGACCGAGGGCAGCGCCGATGATTGGCTCTCGCAGGGCGCCGGAGAGCCTGCCGTCCCGCTCGGGCTGAGCGGCGAAGACTGGCTGAAGGGCCTGCGGGGCGAGGAACCCCCCGCCGAGGCCCCCGAACCGCCCGCCGAAGAAACCGAACCCCCCGCCGAAGCAGCCGCCCCCGAACCGGCCGCCGATGAGTGGCTGAGCAGCCTGGGCGGCTGGCAGCCCCCCGAAGAACCGGCCCCCTCAGCGCCGGAGCCAGAGCCGGAAGCCGCCGTGCCCGATTGGTTCGCGCAGATGCCCGGCCTCCCTGAAACCCCCGCCGAGGGCGAACCCCCCTTGCAGGAGGGCGGGGAAGCCGGATTGCCCGAATGGCTGACCGGCTTTAGCGAAGAAACTGCCGAGAAGAGCGAGCCTGCCGCCGAGGTTCCCGAGTGGTTGAAGAGCGAGGCTGCCCCTGCGGAGCCGGAAGCCGCCGCCGGGCCTTCGACGCCGGAGGAGAGCCTGCCCGACTGGCTGGCGAGCGCCGCAGCCCCTGCCGAAGAGCCTTTACCCGAAGCGCCCGCCGGAGAAGACTTGAGCTTCCTCAGCCAGCTTGGGGCCCCGCAAGAAGAAGCCCCCCTGCCTGAAGCCGGGGCCGCCGCCTTTGACCTTTCCACGCTCTTTGTGGAGGAAACCCCGCCCGCGGAGAGTGAAGAGCCCGCCGCGCCTGAACCGGTGAGTCAGGAAGAGCCCGCCGCCGAACTGCCCGACTTCTCCGCCCTGGCCTCGCTCGAGACTGCCGGTGAGGAAGAGACCCCCGCCGAGGCCCCCGCCTGGATGGGCGAAGAATCCGCTCCTGCCGAACCTGCGCCGCAGGCTGAGGAAGTGCCGGAGTGGATGAGCTCTCTGGCAGAGCCCGCCGGGCCGGAACCCGCGGCCGAAGAACCCCCCGCCGAGGAAGTGCCCGGCTGGTTGAAGGACTTTTCGGCAGCCGGTGAAGCCCCCGGCGCCGAGGCCCCCGTGGAAGGCGCCGCGCCGTTTGTGGATGAAGAGCTGCCCGCCTGGCTGGATAACATCCAACCGCCGGCCGCCGAGGCCGCCGAAGCGGGCGTTTCGCCGCTCCTCGAGCAGCCCGAACCTGCCCCTGAACTGAGCGCTCCCTTCCAGGTGGAACTGCCTGAATGGCTAGGCTCGGAGCAGGAGGGCGAAGCCGCCCCGCCCGCCGCCGAGGCGATGCCCGGCGAGGAGGCCGCCGCCGAGCCTGCCGAAGAACTGGCCAGGGCCGAGCTTCCCAGCTGGGTGGAAGACCTGCGCCCGCTGGAATCGGTCATCCCTGGCGAGATGCACGCCGACGCCGGCGAGACGGTCGTCGAAAAGGCCGGGCCGCTGGCAGGTATGCGCGGCGTGCTGCAAAGCGAGGAACTCGCCACGCGGTACCGCAAGCCGCCGGTCTATTCGGCCCGGCTGCGCGTTTCGGAACGCCAGCGCTCGCAGGCCGCCATCCTTGAGAACCTGATCGGCCTGGAAACCTCGCCCAAGCAGGTCTCCTCCGAGCCGTCGCGCGCTCCGCAGATCATCCTGCGCGTGATCATCGCCCTGCTGCTTATCCTCTCGCTGTTGACGATGCTTCTGCCCGATTTCACGCTCGTCAAGCCGACGGCGGTCTACCCGCCCGCTCTCACGGCCCTTTACGACCGGGTGGAAGCCCTCCCTGCCGACGCCCCCGTGCTGCTGGCCTTCGATTACGAGCCCGCCCTGGCAGGCGAGATGCGCTACGCCGCGGGAGCGGTGATCGAGCATTTGATGGTCAAGAACAGCCGGATGGCCTATATCTCCACCATCCCCACCGGGCCGATCCTTGCCGATGACCTGCTGGCCGAAGTTCACAACCGCCGGCCCGAGTACCAGCTTGTCGAGCGCACCGTCAACCTGGGCTACCTGCCCGGCGGGACGACCTCGCTGCTCGAATTTGCGCATAACCCCCAGGGCGCCACGCCGTCCTCGCTCGATACGCCGCTTTCGGGCATCGCCGCCTGGCAGCACAGCGCCGTGCTTGGCATCAGCTCGCTGCGCGATTATGCCCTGGTGATTGTGCTCACCGACAGCCCCGAGACGGGCCGCGCCTGGGTGGAACAGGTTCAGCCGGTGCTCGGCGATGTGCCGCTCAGCATGGTCACCAGCGCCCAGGCCGGGCCGATGCTCCAGCCCTACTTCGACTCGGGGCAGGTGCTGGGCATGAGCGTGGGGCTGCAGGGCGGAGCCCTCTATGAGCAGCGCTCGGGGCGGGTGAACCTGGCCAACCGCTTCTGGGGCGCGTACCAGAGCGGGTCGCTGGCCGGGCTGTTCCTCCTGTTGATCGGGGGGATCATTTCCGCGGTCCTTGGCCTTTCAGGCCGCAAACCGACCCAGAAAGGCAAGGCATAGACGCATATGCAAGACCTGATCTGGACTCTGGTTGCTTTTGTCCTCACCCTGATGGTTTTCTCCTACCTGTTTGGAGATAACTTCCTCTTCCGCATTGCCTCGTACATCTTCGTGGGCGTTTCGGCAGGCTACGTGGCCGTGGTTGTATTCTACCAGGTGCTTTTGCCGCGCCTGATCCTCCCGCTGATGCAGGGCGGTTTCGTGGAACGCGCCCTGGTGATCATCCCGCTCGTGATGGCGGCCCTGCTGCTCACCAAAATCTCACCGCATTTCGCCGGGCTGGGCAAGTTCCCGATGGCTTACCTGGTGGGTGTTGGCGCGGCGGTAGCGATCGGCGGGGCGGTGTTCGGCACGCTTCTCGGGCAGATCAGCGGCGCGGCCAGCCCGTTCAACCTGACCAAAGCCGATGCCTCCGCCGGGCGGATGCTGGAGGGCGCGCTAGTCCTGGTCGGCACGGTGGGCACGCTGGCATACTTCCAGTTCACGGCTTCCAGCCGCGCAGCCCAGCCGGCGCGGCGCTCGCCGGTGGTCGAAGGGCTTTCGCTCGCCGGGCAGGTGTTCATCGGCATCACGCTGGGGGCAGTCTTCGCAGGCGTCTATTCGGCGGCGCTCACCGCGCTGCTCGACCGCCTGCAGTTCTTGCTCACCGTAATCGCGCAGTTCATTTCGGGATAAACCGCCACCATGACATCGGTCGTAGATGCAGACTCCTTGCTAGCCATTGATATCGGTTCGGTCAACACCCGCGCCCTGCTCTTCGACGCGGTGGACGGGCAATATCACTTCCTGGCGGCAGGCATGGCCCCCAGCTCTTGGGGCGCGCCTTTCTTCGACGTCGGCGAAGGGGTGCATTTGGCCGTCTCGCGTTTGCAGGAGATCACCTCGCGCCCGCTGTTGGGCAGCGAAAACCGCCTGCAAATCCCCACCCAGCCCGATGGGT
Source organism: Anaerolinea sp. (assembly GCA_029975055.1). GTDB lineage: Bacteria > Chloroflexota > Anaerolineae > Anaerolineales > Anaerolineaceae > Anaerolinea. The sequence goes on along the minus strand of JARKPU010000074.1, from coordinate 276,674 downwards.
CGGGTGTGGACCGCATGGTGGTGACCATGTCGGCCGGGCGTGATGTGCAAATTCTCGTCATGGGCCTGCTCAACGACGTCTCGCTCGACAGCGCGCGCCGCCTGGCCGCCACCACCTACGGCAGCATCGTCGAGGCGATCAGCCTCAACGACACACGCCGTCAGGATGTGCAGCTGGATGCCATCCTCAGGTCGGGCGCGGATTTGGTGATCCTGGCGGGCGGGACCGAGCGCGGCGCGACACGCTCCGTTTCCAAGCTGGTGGAACTGCTCCTGCTGGCTGCGCGCACCCTGCCAACCGAAAAGCGCCCGCGCGTCCTCTACAGCGGCAACCAGGTGCTGGCCAGGAAGATCAAAGAGGTGCTCGGCAAATACACCGATGTGGAGGTGACCCCCAACATCCGCCCGAGCATCGACCTGGAAGACCTCGGCCCGGCTACCGATACGCTCACCCGTGCCGTCACCAGCCTGCGCGGGCAGCAGATGAGCGGCCTGGATGCTCTTGCGCAACTCAGCGCCGCTCCCCTCACCCAGACGGCTTACGCGATGGGCCGCTTGATCCGCTTCCTCAGCGAACTGTATGATGCCTCCAAAGGCGTGCTGGGGGTGGACCTGGGCGCAAGCTCCACCACGCTGGCCGCCGCCGTGGCCGGCAGGCTCAACCTGAACGTCTCAAGGCCGCTGGGCATGGGTGCCGGGCTGGCCGGGCTGCTCCAGCAGGTGCAGCCCGAGCAGCTGCTGCGCTGGCTGCCCATCGACATCACCCCCGGCGAGGTGGTGGATTACCTCTGGCAGAAGACGCTCTACCCCGCCTCGCTGCCGATGACCTCCACCACCCTGGCCATCGAGCTGGCGGCGGCGCGCGAGATTCTGCGCCTGGCTTCCAATCAAATGATCGAGCGCTACCCGGCCTTGAACATGACCTTCGAGCCGATTTTTGCCGGCGGGGCGGCCCTGGCACAGGCAGCCACGCCTGCCCAGGCCCTGCTCACGCTGCTGGATGGGCTTCAGCCGAGCGGGCTGACGACGATTTTCATTGACCCCTACGGGTTGATGGCTGCCCTGGGGGCGGTGGCCCCATCGAACAGCATCTTACCGGTGCAAATCCTCGAATCCGGCGCGTTCCAGAACCTGGGCGCGGTCATTTGCCCGGTCAGCGATGCCCGCCCCGGCACGACGATCCTCCGGGCGCGGCTGGTCTTCGAAGACGGCAACGAAACCCGCCTGGACGTGAAACAGGGCAGCCTGGTGCCTCTGCCGGTGCGCCACGGGCAGACCGCGCGGGTGTACCTGGAAGCGCTGCACGGCACGCAGATCGACCCGCGCCGGCGCACTTCGGGAGGGTTCAAGATCATCGGCGGGGTGTGCGGCGCTCTCATTGACGCGCGCGGGCGCCCGCTGGCCCTGCCGGAAGACCCCGGCAGGCGCCGCGAGAGCCTTTTGCGCTGGAGCCAGGCGATCGAATCGCGCCGCCCGGCATGAGGATTGCAACGGAGTGATAACATGCTGGCACAGGTAACTCACATCCTCGGCCTCACAAACATCCGGCGAACGCGCACCCTGCCGGTGGCGGGGCGCGTGCTCGTCTCGCCGGGCCAGCGGGTGCATGCCGCCGATGTCATCGCCGAAGCCGACACCGCCACGCGCCATGTCTTGCTGGACGTGCGCCGCTGGCTGGGCTACACCCGGGTGGATGAGGCCGAGCGCGTCATCGTCCGGCACGAGGGCGAGCGCGTGCAAGAAGGCGATGTGATCGCCGAGACCGGCGGGCTCTTCTCGCGCATCATCCGCGCCCCTTCGGACGGGGTCATCGTGACGATCACAGCCGGGCGCGTGCTGATGCAGGTGGAAAGCCGGCCCGTGCAGGTGCTCTCGGGCATCTCCGGCGTGGTGACCGAGGTTTACCCCGAGCGGGGCGCGGCAATAGAGTCTTCCGGCGCGCTCATCCAGGGGGCCTGGGGGAACGGCCCCATGGTCGGCGAGGGGCTGATGGTGATTCTGCTCAAGACGCCCGAAGACGAGTTGCAGCGCACCGACCTCGAAGTCTCGCTGCGCGGCGCGGTCGTCGTCGGCGGGCATTGCAAAGACCCCGAGGCGCTGCGCGTGGCTGCCAGCCTGCCGGTGCGCGCGCTGGTGCTGGCCAGCATGTCATCGGACCTGATCGCGGTGGCCAGGGGCATGGAGTTCCCCATCATGGTCATCGAGGGGTTTGGGCGTGTCCCCATGAACGAGGCGGCCTTCCGGCTGCTGACCACCAGCGACAAGCGCGACGTCTCGGTGTACGCGCCGTTCAACCTGGCCGCAGGCGAGCGCCCCGAGCTGTTCATCCCGCTGCCCACCACCGGGCAGATGGCCCCCGATTCGGTGTACTTTGCTCCCAACCAGAGTGTGCGCATCCAGGGCGAGCCTTACCGGGGGAGGGTCGGCAGCATCGTGCAGGTCCGTCCGGGCCTCACTGTTTTACCCAACGGCGTGCGTGCGCCGGCGGCCGATGTGCGCCTGGAGCCGGAAACTCAGGTGATCATCCCGCTGGCGAACCTTGAAGTGATCGAATAAACCGCAACCCAACATGAGGAGAAGCGCAAATGGCTAATGCAAATGATAATGACCTGGAGGAACTGGATTTCGGGGAGAGCACGCCGCCCGGCGGCGAACCGCCCGAGGAGAAGAAACCCTCCAACCGCAATTTTCTGATCGCCCTGGGCATCCTGGGCGGCATCTTTGTTCTCGTCGCGGCTGCGCTTGTCGTGTTGGTGCTGTTCGTTTTACCGGGCCGGAATGCGGCGCGCACTGCGCAAACCACCGCTCAACTGGCGGCCAACACTGCCACCGCCCAGGCCGCCACCGATGAGGCCTTCAGGGCCATCCAGCTCTTAACGCCTTCCGCCACGCTGGAACCGACCGCCACGCCCCCCAAGGCCACGGCCACCAACACGCCGGTCGTCGCGCCCATCTCCACCTCCACGCCCACGGCCACCTCGGTGAGCGATGCGCAAAGGGCCACGCTTTCGGCCCAGCAGACACAGCTGGCTTCGGGGAAGTTCACCGCCACAGTGATCGCCACCTCCACGGCCCTGCCTTCCACCGGTTTTGCGGATGAAGTGGGGCTGCCGGGCCTGTTCGGGCTGGGCCTGGCGCTCATTCTGATCATCTTCCTGGCGCGCCGCCTGCGCTCGAACACGGCGGTCTAGGGGTTGGGTTTTCAAGTTCCTGTGCTTGTGAGAAATGCCCCCCAAGCACAGGTAACCTGAAGCACTTCCGCAAGGCTGGGGTTGCTTGTTCCGAATGGGTTGGCGGGTAAACCGCCAATCCATTGATTTAAAACCAACAGGATTGGAATTTAAATAAGGTTCTCGCGGAGTAAAGCGCCGCGAGAACCTTTTCTCAGGCAGGCGGAGGGCCTACGCCACCGAAGCGGCGACCTGCTCGCCAAAACCGAGCAGCGCGCGCACCATCTCCGGCGAGCGCCCCTCGGCATAGACGCGCAGCACCGGCTCGGTGCCCGATGGGCGGATCAACAGCCAGGAATCATCTGCCATGATGTATTTGACGCCGTCGGTGCAGGCAATTTCGCTCACGCTTTCACCGCCGATCGCCGCCGGAGGCTCGTTATAGAGCTTTTCGGTCATGGCGGCTTTGGAAACAGGGCGCTTGAGGCGCAAATCGGTGCGGTCGTAGAACGCCGGGCCCACATCCTTGAGCAGGTCGTTGACGAGTTCGCGCAGACTCGTCCCATAAGCCGCCACCATTTCCACCACCAGCAGCCCCATGAGGATGCCGTCGCCTTCGGGGATGTGGCCCTTGAAGGAAATCCCGCCGGATTCCTCGCCGCCGATCAGCACGTCTTCTTTGAGCATGTAATCGGCGATATGGTTGAAGCCGACCGGGGTTTCGTGCAGAGGCAGGCCGTATTTCTTCGCCAGGCGGTCGATCATGCGGGTGGTCGAGACGGTGCGCACCACCGAGCCGCGCAGCCCGCGCTTTTCCACCAGGTAGCGCAGTGCCAGCGCCATGATCTTGTGCGGGTCAATAAACGCGCCGGCCTCGTCCATCGCGCCGATGCGGTCGGCGTCGCCGTCGGTGGCCAGGCCAAAACCGCCCATCCCGCTGCCGATGGCCCCGCTGAGCGCGCCCAGGTAACGCATGATCGGCTCGGGATGCACGCCGCCGAAGCCGGGGTTCATCTCGCCGCGGATTTCGCGCACCTCGCAGCCGGTGCCTTGCAGGATGCCGCGAATCACGCCGCGCCCCGATCCGAACATCGAATCGATCACGATGTGCGGCGGGTTGTTGGCGATGGCATCGAAATTGATCAGCTTGCGCAGGTGATCGTTATAGGCCGGGATGGGGTTGAAGCGGATAATTTTCTTCTCTTCCAGGGCATGCTCAAGCTCCACCAGGTTCGGCCCGCGCGCCGTGTTTTCGTTGTCGTTGAGGAAGACTTCCACCTGCCGGCACTGTTCCGGCAGGGCCGAGCCGCCGTAGGCCGATTTCAGCTTCACGCCGTTGTAGCGCGGGGCGTTGTGCGATGCGGTGATCATCACCCCGCCGATCGCGTTCAGGTTGTACACCGAATAGGAAATCGCCGGGGTGGGGGCGTCGGCGTGCGCCAGGTAGGTGGTGAACCCATTGGCCGCCAGGACGCGCGCCACGTCGCCCGCGAAACGGTCCGAAAGGAAGCGTGTGTCGAACCCGACCACCATGCGCTGCGGGTTGACCTCGCGGCCTTGCATCCCCCCGTTGATCCACGAGCCGCTGGCCACTGCGTCTGCGATGGCCTGGGCGACCATGCGCAGGTTGTGAAAGGTGAAGGTGTCTGAGATGACCGCGCGCCAGCCGTCGGTCCCAAAATGAATCGGCATTGAATGTAATCTCCCTCTTTTGGTTTTTTTGTCCGGCTCTCAAGGGGCCGGGCGATGTGATTTCGCAATCCCCTCCCAATTCAGGGTGAGGCGCAGGTATCTACAAAGAATCTGTGAAACCCGTTTATTTTACCAGTTTGGCGCTGGGGTGGCGGTGGCCAGCAGCGAGCGGACGATCCAGCCCTCGCGCCCGTCGGCGGTGCGCACCTTCACCCAGGTGACGCCATCGGCCACCAAAACGTCGGGGAGCACCTCCACCACGTTGCCGTTGAGCAGGCTGGTGACGATGAGCGAGTCATACCTGGCTTCGCTGCGGATGAACGCCCCGTTGCCGCCCTTGGCGTTGATGCGCGCCCACACGGGCGTGGGTTCGGGGGTCACGGTGATGGTGGGGGTTTTGGTCGGCACGAGCGTGTGTGTGGGCTCGAGGGTGGGGCTGGGCTGGGGCAGCTGGGTGAGGGTGTAGGTGGCCGAAGGGGCCTGCGCGGCGGCGGCCAGGGGCTGCGGCGTGGCGCTTGGGCGCGGCACGGCTGCGGCGGGCACCGTCACCTGCAAGGGGGCCGGGGCGCCGACCACCGTGCTGCTGGAAAGGAAGAAGACCAGCCCGCCCGCCAGGCAGGCCAGGGCGTAAACCCCCGTGAGCAGGTAACTGGAGGCGCGCATCGGGCGCAGGCCGAGCGTCACCAGGGTCAATGTGCCGGCCAGCCCGGCGACGATCAGATGGCCGACGAAGACGAGCAGCCCGCCCTCCCAGGCCAGCGCGATGCCTGAGGTGAGGCCGTAGCCGGCGGCCGCCAGCGGCAGGTAAATGGTATATGCCACTGCCACGCTGCTGACGAGCGGGCGCTGCTGAGTGGAGCGCACCAACAGCACGAGCGAGAGCACCATGCCGATCACCAGGAGCAGCAGGTCCGGCCAGGTGATGGCCAGGTGGTAGGCAGCCTGAGCAGCCGATTGCGGCGGGAAGATGCGCGCCACCCAGCCGGCCAGCGAGCCGGTGAGCAGGAAGATCACCGCGCCGATCAGCAGGCTGCCCAGCGAACCGGCCATGAAGCGCATCGAGCCGGCGATGGTCGCCAGCGAAACGCCCATCAGCGGCCCCATGAAGGGCGCAAGCAGCGCCGCCAGGATGACCAGCGCGGGGGAATCGAGCAGGAAGCCCAGCCCGGCCACCAGCCCGGCCAGCAGCGCCGAGGTGTAGAACTCGGCGCCCGGCGTGGCGGCGCGGCCAAGCTCATCGAGCAGTTGCTGCTGCTCGACGCCGCCGTCTGGAATCACCAGGCGTTTCATCCGCCGCCTGCGGGCGGGCGGCAGTTCTTCTTCGGGCATCGGGATCGGTTCGCTGGTTGGCAGGCTCATTTGCGTAAGGTGGCTACCAATCGGAGAGGTTTTTCGATCAATTCAAGGGCCGAGAGGATATCCCTGGCCAGGACATCGGCTGATTGAAGGGTTGCAATTGCCGTGCCTTCGGGCGAAAGCACGCAGATGCCGATCGCCGCCTCGGCGAGCATGCCCGCGTCGTTGGCGCCCTGGCCGATCGCCACCACGCCGCCTGCGCCCAGGCTGCGCACAAAGGCCGCCTTCTGGCCGGCTTCATCGCCGGGCTGCAGGCGCACGGCCTTCAGGTTGAGCTGCTGATCGATGATGGACTGCCGCCCATGGGTATCGGCGGTGATGAGGTGAACTTCCAGGCGGTCGCGCAGCGCGCCGATCGAGCGAGCTACCCCATCGACCAGCCTGCCGTCTACCGCGAGGGTGCCGTTCACGTCACAGACCAGGTGCTCCAGCCGGATGGCCCCCCCTCCGGGTATGTTCAACTCGATCATGGATGATATTATAATACACTCTCAGGCCCGCTCCGGCGGGGCCTGGCCGCCGAATGGCATTGGACGCACCTTGCCGCCGGGCGGACTCACACTCTTAAGGAACGATATGACCTCACGACTGCTGCGTATTTCGCTTGCCGTCCTGGCGCTCTGCCTGGCTCAATGGGCCTGTTCGCTACCGCTCCGGCCGTTGGAAACCACTCCCGCGCCCACCGCCGCAGAATCCTCGGCGGCCGGGGCCTTTGAGCAGACCGGCGCCCCTGCCGGGTGCCCGGTCAACGGCGCCCAGGCCCCCAAGCCTTCCGGCTTGATCCTCTCGGTGACCATGGCGCGCGGTGTGACGGGCGATAACAAAGAGCCTTCCGACCCCACCACCGCCTTCGCCCCCGCCGATGTGGTCCACGCGGTGGTGAGCGTCAAAGATGCCCCGCTGGGCACGCGCTTCACCGCCACCTGGAAGGTGATCGACATCGGCGACCCGGCCAGCTGCAACTCGGTGCTGGCCCAATATGACGTGGAGACCGACGGCACCCGCAATATCGATTTTAACCTGACGCCCGATTCCAACCTGCCCGCGGGCAGCTACAAGGTGGAGATCTCGGTCAACGGAGTGCTGGACCAGGTCGTTTCGTTCACGGTGCAGTAGCCGGCCGCACGGTCATTCCCATGAAGCGACTGATCCCTGCCCTCTTCTTGCTCATTGCCGCGCTGCTGGCCGCCTGCAGCGGGCCGCAGGCAACCTTAACCGCGCCTGCCGAACCCACCGCAGGGGCCTCCGCCACCCCCGCGCCCAGCAGCACCCCCACGCCGCTGCCCGGGCGGGCCGTCTTGCTGGCGCCGGACAGCGTGAGCCAGGCTGCGGCCGCCGAGGCTCAGGCGCTGCTCGTTGAACTGGCCGCGCCCGCCGGATTGACGGTAGAAACCGCCCCCGCGCTCGAACCATCGGCGCTCACTGCCGAGGTGAAGCTCGTGGCTGCCCTGGCGCGCCCGGCCAACCTGCCCGACCTGCTGGCCGCGGCCCCGCAGGCGCAGTTCGTCGTCCTCAGCGGCGAGCCGCTGGAACCGGCCGTCAACCTCACCGTCATCCGCCTGCAGCCCGAGCAGCAGGCCTTCGTCGCCGGATACCTCGCCACGATCCTCTCGGACGACTGGCGCGCTGGCGGGCTGATTCCATCCGAAAGCCCCGCCCTGCAAGAGGCCTTCGCCAACGGCGGGCGCTACTTTTGCGGGGTATGCGCGCCGGGCTGGCCCCTGGGGGTGAACTTCCCGCTGGCGGCCGGGGCCGCCGCGCCCGCCGACGGCCCCGCCTGGGCGGCTGTGGCGGCGGATTTCTTCGATAACGGCAAGGTGGAATCCTTCTATCTTTCCGAACAGGCCGCCCGCCCGGAGGTGATTGCCTACCTGGCCGGGCGCGCGCAGTTCGAGACCACCGTGGTGGTCACCGGCGCGCTGCCCCCGCCTGATGAATTGCGCGGGCAGTGGGCCGCCACCGTGGGGTTCGACTCGCTTGCCGCATTGCGCCAGGCCCTGCCCGAAGCCCTGGCCGGGCGGAGCATGGGCAGCATCAGCGCGCCCCTCAGCCTGAGCAACGTGAACCCCGATGTGCTCTCGCCGGGCCGGCAGGAACTGGTGGAAGGGATTATGAAAGAAGTCGCCGCGGGGTTGATCAGCCCGCTCTCGGTGCCGTGAGGCAACCGGGCAGGGAACGCTTTATCGAATTGCCACGAAAATGTTTGCGCTCATATTAAAGCGCAGCGTGTTGTGGTGGGTGAATTTCTGCACCACCCAGGCGATTTCATAAGCGATCTTCTGGAACAGCGCCCGGTTGGCGATGGTGAGTCCCTCGGCATAGACCGGCATCATGCTCGTGCTGAAGCGGATGATGAACTCGATGAAGCGCGGGGAATCGGCAAACCTCACCGGGTGGGTGACCGGAAAGACCCTCACCCGCCTGAAGCCGGCCTGCGTCAGCCAATCGGACACTTCGTCGCAGTTGCCGCACGAGAAGGAGCGGGATAACAAGGGCACCGGCCGGCGGATGTTCTGCGCGATGACTTCCTCGATGATCTGAATGACGGGGTTTTGCTCCAGCGACTGCCACAGGCTGATGGCAGCGCGCCCGCCCGGCTTGAGCACGCGGTGCATCTCGTAGAGGATGGCCAGGCGGTCGCCCAGGGTTTCGAGGCCGTGCTGGCAGAGCGCCAGGTCGAAGGTGCGGCTGCGGAAGGGCAGGTTTTCGAGCGCGGCTTCCTTCCATAGAATGGCTTCGTTACCGCTGCTGCGGCGGGCCACCCTCAGCATATCGGGGCTGGCATCCACCCCCACCACCTCGCCGCGCGGTTCGACCATGGGGGCGGCCATGCGCGCGGCGATGCCCGTTCCGCAGGCCACATCCAGCACGCGTTCGCCGGGGCGCGGCGCGGCGCGCTCGAGGAGCGGCGGAGTGGCATAGACGAGCACGGAGGGGGCATAATACTGCTCGTATTCATCTGCCTGGATGATCGAGCGGGGGGCGAGAGGATCGTTCACCATCCGTCCTCCTGGTTTGGGCACAAAAACTAACAAAATCTACCTCTATTGTACAAATACAGGGTCAATTGTCAACCATCTTCGCGGATGAAAAGAGCATCATTCATCCGCCTATCCCCCTCTCCGGCTGTGTAGTACACTTAATCTGCTATGGAAGATTCACAATTCACCCAACCCGAAGCCGCTTCGCCCATCGGCCAGCCCCTTCCGGAAGACCTGCCCGTGGCTACATTGGCAGACCTGCCCGAAAAGCTGCGCCGGGGGGCCGCCCTGGCCGGCTGGACCGAGCTGATGCCCGTCCAGGCCAGGGCCATTCCCTACCTGTTCTCAGGCCGGGATATGATGATCCAATCGCGCACCGGCAGCGGCAAGACAGGCGCTTACCTGCTGCCGATGCTCGAGCTGGTCAACGAGCACGAGCCTGCCACCCAGGCGCTGGTGCTGGTGCCCACCCGCGAACTGGCGCACCAGGTGGCCGCCGAAGCCGCGCTGCTTGGCGGGGCCACCGGCGTGCGCAGTGTGGCCGTTTATGGCGGGGTAGGCTACCGCGAGCAGCTGGACGCCTTCAAAGCGGGCGCGCATATCGTCATCGGCACGCCGGGGCGCGTGCTCGATCACCTCCTGCGCCGCTCGCTCAGCCTCGATGCGCTCAAATACCTTGTCTTCGACGAAGCCGACCGCATGCTTTCGATGGGCTTCTACCCCGATATGCGCCGTGTGCAGGGCTACCTGCCGAATCGACGCATCAGCACCTATATGTTCTCGGCCACCTTCCCGCTGCCGGTCATCCGCCTGGCAGATCAATTCCTCACCAAACCGGGCTTTTTGAACCTGAGCAGCGACCACGTGCACGTCACCGAGACGGAGCACGTCTATTACGTGGTGCCGGGCATGGATAAGGATCGCAGCCTCGTCCGCATCATCGAGGTGGAAAACCCGCCCTCGGCGCTGATCTTCTGCAACACCAAGCAGCGGGTGGAGTACGTCACCGCCGTGCTGCAGCGCTTTGGCTACGATGCCGACGATCTGACCTCCGACCTCTCGCAGCCGGCGCGCGAAAAGGTGATGGAGCGCGTGCGCAAAGGCCAGCTGCGCTTCCTGGTCGCCACCGACGTGGCGGCGCGCGGGATCGACCTGCCGGAGCTTTCGCACGTGTTCCAATACGAGCCGCCCGAAGACGCCGAAGCGTATATCCACCGCGCGGGCCGCACCGGGCGGGCCGGGGCCAGCGGCACGGCGGTGATGCTGGTCAACGCCGCCGAAAAATCGGCCGTCACGCGCATCAGCCGGCAGTTTTCCATCGCCCTGCAGGAGCGCGAGCTGCCCAGCGACGAAGACGTGGAGCGCGTCGTCTCCGAGCGGGTGATTGCCCTGCTGGAAGCGCGCCTGCGCGGGCGCGACCGCCTGCAAACCGAGCGCATGCAGCGCTTCTTTGGCCTGGCGCGCAGGCTCAGCGAGAGCGAAGATGGGGCGGGTTTGCTGGCGATGCTGCTCGATGACTTCTACCAGGAAACCTTCCACGCGCCTCTCGTCCCGCCGGATGCCGAGGCAGCCCCCTCGCGGGGCGCGCGAACTCAACCGCCCGACCACGCCCGGCGGCGCAGGAGCGGTGGAAGGAGGCGCTAAATGGAAAACTTGCGTAAAGAATTCGGTTCGCCATCCACGGCGTTTCGCGGGGCGCCGTTCTGGTCGTGGAACGATCACCTGCGCGTGGAGGAACTCATCCGGCAGGTGAAGGACATGAAAGCCCACGGCATGGGGGGCTTTTTTATGCACTCGCGCGAAGGGCTCGAGACGCCCTACATGGGCGCCGAGTGGATGGAGTGCATCCGCGAGACGGTGAAAACCGCCGCCGAGACGGGCATGAACGCCTGGCTGTACGATGAAGACCGCTGGCCATCGGGTTTTGCCGGGGGGCTGGTGCCGGCGCGCGGCGGAGATGCCTTCCGCGCCAAGATGGTCACGCTGGAGGCAGCCGCGCCGCTCCCGGCCGATGCCGAGGGGGCGCTGGCGCTCTTCGCTGCCCGCTTGAGCCAGGACGGGAAGGCGATCCTCTCGCTGCGCCGTCTGCCCTCTGCACAGGCGGGCTTGCAGCCGGGCGAGGTGGGGTTGATTTTCCGCCGCGAGGTCTCTGGAGCGAGCGAATGGTTCAACGACGACGCCTACGCCGACAACCTCAACCCCGATTCCGTCGCGGCGTTCATCGACATCACTTACGAGGCCTACAACCGCGAGGTCGGCGAGCAGTTTGGCAAGGCCGTGCCGGGCATCTTCACCGATGAGCCGAACATCTCCAGCAATCATTCACCGGCCGGGCGGCCCGGCCTGCCCTGGACGGACGGCCTGCCGGGTTACTTCCGCGAGCGGCGCGGCTATGACCTGCTGGAGATCCTGCCCTGGCTGTTTTATGAGGGTGAAGGGGCGGCCAGGGCCCGGCACGATTACTGGTACACCATCAGCCAGCGCTTCACCGAGGCCTATTCGAAACAGCTTGGCGAGTGGTGCGAAGAGCACGGGCTGGCCTTCACCGGGCACTTCCTCAATGAGGCCGAGATGGGCCATGGAACGCTGCGCGGCGGGGCGATCATGCCGCATTACCGTTACCAGCAGGTGCCGGGCATTGATATGCTCACCGAGCAAAACCATGAGTTCCTCACCATCAAGCAGTGCAGCAGCGTGGCCAACCAGTTCGACCGCAAACGCGTGCTCTCCGAAACCTACGGCTGCTCGGGCTGGGAGTTCACCTTTGAGGGCCAGAAGTGGAACGGCGACTGGCAGTATGTGCTGGGGGTGAACCTGCGCTGCCAGCACCTGGCGCTCTACTCGCTGCGCGGCTGCCGCAAGCGCGATTACCCGCCCGCCTTCAATTACAACACCACCTGGTGGAAGTACAACGGCGTGGTAGAAGATTACTTTGCCCGCCTGGGCTGCGTGCTGAGCGAAGGCCACGCCGTGCGCGACGTGCTGATGATCCACCCGGTCGCCACGGGCTGGGCCATGCTCGGCGAAGGGGAAGAAAGCGCCGCCCGGGTGAACGCCTTCGGCGAGGGGCTGAACGAGTTCATCCAGGCGCAGCTGGCCACGCACTATGACTTCGACTTTGGCGACGAGCAGATCCTGGCATCCGATGGCAAAGCAGCGGGGGCCGAGGTGGTGGTGGGCCGCGCGCCTTACCGCGTGGTGGTCATTCCGCCTGGAACGCGAACGCTGCTGGGCTCGACGGTGGAACTGCTTGACCGCTTCTTGGACGCGGGCGGCAAGGTGCTGGCCTTCGACCCGCTGCCCGAATGGGTGGAAGCCCGGCCGGATGCGCGCCTGGATGCGCTGTGGAGCAAACCCGGCCTGACGGTGCTGGAAAGCCCGGCCCAGCTGGAGGGCGCGCTCGAGACGGCCTTGCCGCGGCGCGTGTCGCTGGTGACGAAGCAGGGGCAGCAGGCCGCGCGCCTGCTGGTGATGCAGCGCGACATCGCCGGGAAGCAGGTGTATTTCATCGTCAACAACGACCGCCACACCGGCTATGCGGTGGAGGCATCCCTGCAGGGCAGCGGCCGCCTGGAGGAATGGGACCCGCTGACTGGCGAGACCTGCGCCCTGCCGGCGGAAGAAAAAGACGGGATGCTGCGCTTCCACACCTACTTCGGCCCGGCCGGGTCAAGGCTCTTCGTGGTTGATCCACAAGGCCAGCCTGCCCGCGCAGCGGAGGGGAGCTTTTTGCAGGAAGAAACGTGGCGCAGCAGGCCGGGCGAGAGCGTGCGCTTCATCGGCCCGGCGGTGGAATTTTCGCGCACCGACCCGAACGTGCTCACGCTGGATACCTGCCAGTGGCGCATGGAGGGCGGCGCGTGGAGCGCCGCGACGGAGGTGTGGCGCGCGCAGGATGCCCTGCGCCGCAGCCTGGGCATGCGCTCGAATTATTACAACGGCCTGCCGCAGCGCTACCGCTGGGCGCTCAGCGCGCACCCGCGCGACGGGGCGCGGGTGGAGCTGCGTTTCACCTTTGGCGTGCGCGATGTTCCCGCCGGGCAGGTGTACCTGCTGCTGGAGAGCGCCGAGCGCTTCAGGGTGAAGCTCAACGGGCAGAGTGTGGTCAACACAATGGCGGGGTGGTACCTCGACCGGGCGATGACGCGCGTGGCGCTGCCCGGCCTGCGCGCAGGCGAGAACGAGTTGGTGCTTTCTTGCGCCTACACCAATTACATGGAACTGGAAGACTGCTATCTGATCGGCGATTTTGGCGTTTCGCTGGCGCGCGAGATCATCTCGGAGCCGGGCCGCCTCCACTTTGGCGATTGGACCGCGCAGGGATACCCGCATTACGCCGGGAGCATGGTGTATCACGGCAGCCTGGACTATACGCCCGGGCGGCGGGTGCGCATCTACCTGGGCGAGTACAGCGCCGTGGATGTGGCGGTGCATGTCAACGGCAAACCGGCGGGGCACATCCCCTGGCGCGCGGCCAACGGGTTGGAGATCACCCCGCTGCTCGTGCCGGGCGCGAACCGCATCGACATCGAGGTGGTGGGCAGCCCGCGCAACATGCTTGGGCCGCTGCACCGCGCCGCCGAGCACGAGGGCTGGACCGACTGGCGCTCCTTCCGCCGCACCGATGAAACCTACACGCCTGAATACGTCTTCTGGCCGTGGGGCCTGTTCGGGCAGGTGCGGGTGGTGGAAAGCGAATAAAGGCCGTAACGGCGCTGGCGATATCTTAACAGACCCCGCCCCTCAAGGATTGTGTGGTTCTTTTCTGTAATTTGTGGGGCAAACCCCACAAATTATAGAAAATCAAAAGCACAGTCCCCTCAAGGGGGGCGGGGTTTTTATTAAGGCAACCGGAGGGGCGCGACATTCACGCCGCCAGCTTTTCCCACTCGCCCATCAACTGCTCGAGGGCGTTCTGGGCCTGGGCAATCTGCCAGCTCAGCTTGTGGGCGCGCTCGTAATTCTGCGCATCGCCGGCCCGCTGCAGCTCGCTCGAAAGGCGCTGGATGCTGGCCTCGTGCTCGCGGATCTTCTCCTCGAGCAGGCTGAGCGAGAGCATGCGCCGGCGAGTCTCTTTGCTGTTATCGCGCGCGAGCGGCTTGGGCGGCAGGAGCACCTGGCGCCCCGGGGCGTAGGGCTTGAAGGCCGCGCGGCGCAAGACAAACTCGCGGTAGCTGCCGTGGAAGGTGTTCAGCTTGCCGTCGCGCAGCTCCCAGATGTGCGTGGCCAGCCGGTCGATCAAATAACGGTCGTGCGAGACGAGCAGGATCGTGCCGGTGTAGTTTTCCAGCACTTCCTGGAGCGCCTCGCGCGCGGGGATATCGAGGTGGTTGGTCGGCTCATCGAGGAGCAGGAAGTTGGAGCCTTCCAGCGCCAGGATAGCCAGGGCCAGGCGCGCCCGCTCGCCGCCCGAAAGCGCGCTCACCGGCTTGAAGACGTCTTCTCCCCGGAAGAGGTACTGCGCCAGGTGGCTGCGGGCCTTGCCGGCGTCCATCTCCTTGCGGCTGAGCAGCTCATCGAGCACCGAGCGGCTGCCATCCAGCCCGTCGTGCGCCTGGGCAAAGTAACCGATCTTCAGGCTGGCGCCGGGCTGGAGCGCGCCCTTGAGCGGCTCGAGCTGGCCGAGGAGCACCTTGAGGAAGGTGGTCTTGCCGCTGCCGTTGGGGCCGATCAATGCGGCGCACTCGCCGCGGCGCAGCTCCAGGTTTTGGATGGTGAAAAGCGCACGCCTGGGGTAGCCGATGGTGACGTTCTGCGCGCGCAGGACGTAGGTGCCGCTGGTGTGCGCCGAGGGCAGGCGCGGCTTGATGGCCGGCGGCCGCCCCGAAGGCATGGAGATGGCGTTGACCTTGCGAATCGCGTCGATCACATCCAATGGCGGAGGTTCGCTTAAGTCATAGAGCTTGGTCCACTCCAGCCACGAGATGCCGCTGCGCAGGGCCTTGATGCCGTAATGCTCGACGATCGTCAGGTCGCGCGTCAGGCGGCGCAGGCGGCCCAGGGCCTGGGCGTGGGTGCTTTCGCGCACCCAGTTGCGCTGGATGTAATCCACCTCTTTCAACAGGCGGGCCTTTTCTTCTTCGAAGACGCGCTCGTAGTACTCCCAGCGCTCCTGGCGCTGGAGCAGGTAGGCGCTGTAGTTGCCGGAGTAGCTCTCGATGCCCGAGCGCGACATCTCCCAAATGGTGTTGACCGTGTTGTCTAGGAAGAAGCGGTCGTGGCTGACGATCAGCACGGCGCCTTCCCATTCGCGCAGGATGCGCTCGAGCCACTCCACCGCCTCGATATCCAGGTGGTTGGTGGGTTCGTCGAGCATCAACAGGTCGGGCTTTTCGAGCAGCAGGCGCGCCAGCAGGGCGCGCGTCTTTTGCCCGCCGGAAAGATGGTTGAGCGGCATGTGCCAGGCATCCTTGCCCAGGCCGAGGCCTTCGAGCGTTTGCTGGATGCGCAGGTCGTATTCATAACCGCCGGCTTGCTCGAAGGCCTCCTGCAGGCGCCCGTATTCGTCGAGCAGGGCATCGCAGAAGCTGCCCGAGGCCATCTGATCTTCCAGGGCGTTCAGGCGGGCTTGCCGGGCCTGCAGGTCGCCAAAGACGGTGAGCATCTCGTTATAGACGGTGTTGTCGCGGTCGGCGAAGGCCTCCACGGCCTCCTGGCGCAGATAGCCGATGCGCCGCCCGCGGGCGATGTTGACGCGCCCGGTGGTGGGCTGGTTGATGCCCGCCAGGATGAGCAGCAGGGTGGTCTTGCCGATGCCGTTGGGACCGATGAGACCGATCTTGGCGTCTGGGGCAATCGAAAAGGTGATGCCTCGAAAGAGATCGAAGGCGCCGAAGGAAACACCCAGGTTGTCGGCGGTAAGAACAGACATGGTACACCTCAAATCAGACACAAAACTCGCTAAGAAAACAAAACCGGCCAGGGGTAGGCCCGGGCCGGAGAGAGGGTAGGAGAGAAAAAACGGCCGCGGGCTTGAGCGCGCCGCGGCCGGGAACTACTTCGTGTAGCTATGCGATCAGCAGGCGCACTCCGAGAAGGAATCACCAACACCGCCAGCATTGGCGGTGAGGACAAGGGGCGCAACAGGGCTGATCAAGTACAACATCGCTTTTTTCAATTCCTGGAGTGAGTTTATCATGGTTTTTTTGAGGGTGTCAAGGGTTCGGGTAAACCAAAAACCTCTTACAGCCGGAGGTGCCGTTATCCGCCTCGCACCGCCTGCGAGCCGGTGGGGCATCGCCCTGTCCAACCATCTCCGCAGGGATTTCCGTGCCCTTTCCAGTACATTCAAGTGCTAGAATAACTCCACGTATTTACAAAAGTTTTTTCGGTTTATCTCACCGGATAGAACGTGCACCTTGCTATACCCGGTTCCTGGACGTTCTTTCCCGATCAGAGGCTTCGATGAGCACCTTTTCCTTCTCGCTTGCCGAGGATTTCATCTGGAAAAACGCGCGCCTGCTCGAACGGCGGCTGTTTGCTTTCTATTTTCAAGGCGGCTCGGCGCAGGGGGTGGTGAATGCCCTGCGCGCTTACCAGAACCCCGATGGCGGCTTCGGCAACGCCCTCGAGCCGGATAAGCGCTGCCCAGGCTCGACGCCGGTGGATACCCAGCACGCCCTCGAGTTCCTCGACCGGGCCGGGATGCTGCACGACCCCGCCGTGCAGGCCGAGCTGATCCTCCCGGCGTGCAACTGGCTCGAATCAATTGCCACGCCCGAGGGCGGCGTGCCCTTTACTTTGCCGGAGGTGAAGCATTACCCGGCCGCCGAGTGGTGGGTGACCGGCGAAAACCCGCCCGCGGCGATCAACCCCACGGCGGCCATCGTGGGCATGCTGCTCAAATCGGGCGTGCGTCACCCCTGGGTGGAGCGCGGCAAGGCTTACTGCTGGGAGGTCATCCCCCGTTACGAGACCCGCCAGTATCACGACCTGCTGCCGATGATCGCTTTCCTGGAGAATGCCCCCGAGCGCGAGGCTGCCGGGCAGGAGCTGGCGCGCTGTCTGGAGATGATCCGGCGGCAAAACCTGGTGGCGTATGACCGTTCGCTCGAAGGGTATTACCAGTTCCCGCTGGACTGGGCGCCCACCCCGCGTTCCTTCTGCCGCCGGTTGTTCAGCGATGCCGTCATCCGGGCCGACCTCGACGCGCTCAAGGCGGCGCAGCTGCCGGATGGGGGCTGGGGCATCGGCTGGACGCCCATTTCGGCGGCGGTGGAGCTGGAGTGGCGCGGCTGGGGGGCGTTGCAGGCGCTGGTCACGCTCAAGGAATACGGCGCGCTTTAACGGCACGGCGGCGCAAGCATGAGAATCTTTTAATGTTGCCGTCCAGATAAGGTGTTAAAATGCTCCAAGAGAGAAGACAACCCTCTTATTGTGCCTTTCTTCATCCATAAAACCGTTTAGATGGATACCCTGCATCGGCCTTCACGACCGACTATCGGGGTTCTGCCGGGCTGGCAGGCCTACTCTGGAACGCTGGATAGCTTCCTGGGGCAGGTCATTCGCGGCATCCAGGCGGCGGCTCACCGGCTGGATTGCAACCTGATGATCGGCTGCGGCGTGTTGCAGCCGGGCATGTTCACCACCACCAACCGCCCGGCCCTGCCGCTGCTTATCCCGGATGTGGATTTTATCCCCATCGGCCCGTGGAACTGCGACGGGTTGATTGCCATTCCGCCCATCGAAAAGCCCGCCGTGCTGGAGTACTTTCAGGGGCTGCTGGCGGGCGGCTACCCGGTGGTCTATGCCGGCGACCGCAAAGCCGGGCCGGGCGTGATGGTGGATAATGAAGAAGGCATCCGCCAGGCCGTCCTTCACCTAGTGGAGCACGGCCACCGGCAGATTGCCTTCATCGCCGGAAACCGGCGCTCCGGCGGCGACAGCGAATACCGCTACGTGGGTTACCGGCGCGCGCTGGAAGAAGCCGGTTTGCCCTTCGACCCCGGCCTGGTGGAGCACGGCCTGCACGATGACGAGGGCGGCAAGGCCGCCGCCGAGCGCCTGCTGGCGCGCGGGCAAAAGTTCACCGCCATCGTTGCCAGCAACGATCAATCGGCCATCGGGGCGCAGTCTGCATTGAATGAGGCGGGCCTTTCGGTGCCGCAGGATGTGGCGCTGATCGGCTTCGATGACCGCCTGGAAGCGCGCGCGCAGGTGCCCGCGCTCACCAGCGTGCATTTCCCGATGTTCGAGCTGGGCTATCGCACCTTAGAGCTGCTGTATGGCTACCTCCGCGAGAAACGGCTTGGAAGCGACCTGATCACCCTGCCCACCCGGCTGGTGATCCGCGAATCCTGCGGGTGCGTGCCGGGGCAGCCTATCCACCCGGATGGCAGCCTGCCCAGGCCCGAAGCCCGCGCTGCGCTGCTCGCGGAAATTGAGCGCGAGATCACCGCCGAAGTGTACAACGACGTTCACCGCCTGGGCCTGCGCGAGGTGAGCCGCTTCAGCCGCCAGATCCTTGAGGAGTTCCTGGCCTGCCTGGAAAAGCCAGACCCCGCTCCATTCCGCGGCGCCGTCCAGCGCCTGCTTGAATACACCGCGGCCGAGGGAGATGAGATCGAAACGTGGCAGAAAGCCGTCACCGTGCTGCGGGCACGCCTGGCCGATCTGCTGGCCGACGGCCTGGAAAGCAAAGAAGCCTGCGCCGTGGAGTATCTCGACCAGGCGCGCATCGAGATCAGCAACATTGCCCAGCGCGAATCATCGCGCAGCCTGGTGGCGGCATCGCGGGCGGCGCAGGTCAACGGGCAGATGGTGGCGCACTTCTTCTCGGCCACCGATGAAACCGAACTGTTCGATGTGCTGAACCGCTACCTGCCCTGGATTGGCATTCAACATGCGGCGGCGTTCTTCTACGAGGCCGAGGGTGACGACCCCGTGGCCCTCAGCCGCCGTGAAGGCGCCCCCGCCGGCGAGGCCGGGGCGGGCTGGTTCGCCACGCGCAGCTTCCCCCCGCAAGGGTTTTACCCATCCGACCAGCCCTACAGCCTGGCTTTGCTGCCCTTGCAGACGCTCGAAGGCTCCATCGGTTACATTGCCTTCAAGGGCGATGTGCTGGAATGGAACGCGCTGATCACCACGCAGCTCATGGCGGCGCTGAGGGGCATCCGGCTCTACCGCACCGCCGTGGAAGAGCGCCGCCACGCCGAAGAAGCCAACCGCATGAAGGGGCGCTTCCTTTCGGTGGTCAGCCACGAGCTGCGCACGCCGCTCAACCTGATCTCCGGGCTGAGCAACATGCTGCTCAAAGACCGGCGGGTGGGCGAGGCCGAAGGCGAGGCGGAAGGCGCGCACGTCAATTGGGACGACCTCGAGCGCATCTTCATCAGCGCCCAGCACCTCGACAGCCTGATCCGCGATGTGCTCGACCTGGCGCGCATCGACGTTGGCAAGCTCAACCTCACCTGCGAACCGCTCAACCTGAGCGAGGTCTTCGACGCCGTGGCGATGATCGGCGAAAAGCTGGCGCGCGATAAGGGCCTGGCCTGGCGTGAAGAGATCCAGCCCGACCTGCCGCGCGTGAACGGCGACCGGACCCGCCTGCGCCAGGTGATCCTCAACATGATCAACAACGCGGTCAAGTTCACCTCTCACGGCGAGGTGCTCCTTTCGGCTTACCTGCGCGGCGATGAAGTGGTCGTCTCGGTGAAGGACACGGGTTTGGGCATCCCGCCGGAGGAGCAGGACAGCATTTTCGATGAATTCACCCAATCGGACCGGACGGCAGCGCGCGGTTACGGCGGACTGGGGCTGGGGCTGGCCATCTGCCGGCGGCTGGTGGAGCTGCACGGCGGGAAGATCAAAGTGACTTCGTCGGGGAGCGAGGGCCAGGGTTCCACCTTTTTCTTCACCCTGCCGGTGCTCAAGGAGCAGCCCGCGCAGCAGGTTCACCCGGGCCTTGCGGGGGGCGAACACGTCGTCCTGCTGGTGAGTGACCGCCAGGCGGGCGAGTGGATTCAGGCTCAGTTCGCCCTTCAACAGATCACCTCCTCGATCTACGTGGTGGACCGCGACTCAGACTGGCTCTCGTGGGTGATCCTCGAAGACCCGCAGGCCGTCGTTCTCGATTTTGGGTTGACTTCGCAGAGCGGCTGGGAGATCCTCAAGCTGCTCAAAGAAAACCCATCCACGCAGGACCTGCCCGTCATGTTCTACTCGCTTGGCAAAGAAGACGATTGTGGCAGCCTGCTGGAAATGAACTACCTTTCCAAACCCGTCTCGGGCGTGGATCTGGCGCAGGCGCTTTCTTCACAGGGGCTGCTCAACAGCAACGGCAGCCACAGCCGGCGCTCCATCCTGGTGGTGGATGACGACCCCGAGGTGCTCGCGCTGCACGTCCGGCAGGTGCAGGCACTCTCGGCCGATTTCACCATCCTCCAGGCACAGGGCGGCGAGCAGGCCCTGGCATTGATCCGCGAGCACCACCCGGCGCTGGTGCTGCTCGACCTGATGATGCCCGGGCTGAACGGCTTCGGCGTGCTCGAAGCGCTGCGCGCCGATGCATCCATCCGCAGCACGCCGGTGATCGTCGTCACCGGGCAGGTGCTGACCGAGGAAGATATGCAGCGCCTCAACCAGGGCGTTTCCAGCGTGCTGCGCAAAGGCATGTTCTCGCCGGAAGAAACGCTGGAGCACGTCTCGGCGGTGCTGGAGCGCAGGCGCCGGCCGGGCAGCGAGGCTCACCGCGCGGTGATGAAAGCGATGGCGTTTATCCAGGCGCACTACGCCGACGGCATCTCGCGCCGCGACGTGGCCGCTCATGTGGGCCTGAGCGAGCGCCACCTGACGCGCTGCTTCCACCAGGAGACGGGCCTGACGCCGATCACCTACCTGAACCGCTTCCGCGTCCAGCAGGCCAAGGAATTGATGCAGCTGGGGAAGACCAGCATCACCGAAATTGCCCTGGAAGTGGGCTTCTCGAACAGCGGTTACTTCACCAAAGTGTTCCGCGACGAGACGGGCCTCTCTCCGCGCGCTTTTTTGCAGGGCAAGTGAGCGCCTGGGCGGCAATTCTTGTCCTATAAATTCATGTCTTCGTCCTAAAATCATAAGTATTCCTGCGAAGAACCCGTTAAAGTAGAACATAGGGAGCTCACCCGGCATTCGCAGGGTGAGAAGCGGGGTTGGAGCAGTCATCTCAAACGCAGTAGGATGGCCTATGGATCACGCTGCCGGGTGGATTTTGGTTGTAGGGCATGATGCGAATTTCCAATACCTGATGCGTCGTTACGCCAGCCAAAGCGCCTACCGGGTGGAGTTTGCCGGGTTGGGGGATGATGTGCTCCTGCAGGCAGAACAGCACCAGCCGGCAGCCGTCATCCTGGCCCTCGACCTGGCTGAAGGCCCTTCGTGGGATCTGTTGAAGGCCTTGAAGACGGACCACAGAACCAGTTCCATCCCGGTGGTGCTCTGTACCTGGCTGGATGAAGACGAACGCGCCCTGGCCGAAGGGGCGAGTGCCTGCCTGCACATGCCCGCCATGCTCTATGACTTCCAATCCGCGCTGGCGAAGATCGGCTTGAATGTGAAAGCGGCCCCGGGCGTTTCATAAACAGCGAAACGACGGTGAATGAACGTTCCAAAGGATTGGGGTTTGCAGGTCTCGATCCTGCAAACACTTTGAATGTGAATGAGGCCGGCCGCTCGTTGGCCGGTAGAGGTGTGGGATGAATAAGCCGAAGATCATGCACTATGTGATTGCCTATCTGACCTGGATTGTGGACCTTGCCCTGGGGGTCTGGTTCTTTCTGCTCGCCCGCCAGGCGTTTCAAGGTTGGATCGCGAAGTATTACCTGACCGGCAGCTTCCAGCGGCTCATGTCGGTGCGCTTCTTGGACCAGATGTTCAACATTTTCCTCGGTCTGGCGCTGCTGGTGTATATGCTCGTCTCGGAAGCCTACCTGCGAACCGGCGCCTCGAAAGGCAACCTTGCCCGCCGCATGGCGCGCTGCACCGGCCCGGCCGTGCTTCTCATCTGGCTGGCCGATTTCGCCCTGGCGTTTATGCTGGGGTTTGGCGCGGCCGGCATCGCCCGTTGGGCGGTTCTGCTGTTCGAGCTGGTCGCCGGCGTGGCGATCACCTGGTTTGGCTTCCGGCGCAAGCCGGCCGGCCAGGCGCCTAACCTCACCCCCTTTACCGGAGTCCAATAAATGCCCGTTCTGTTCAATACATTCAAGCTGCAAGACGGCTTCATTCACAACTGGTTGACGGCCGGCCCCGTGGCCGAAACCGCCGGCCGGCCCGGCAACCTGCAGGAGTGGGTCAAGTCTAAATATTCGAACCGGCCGCAGATAGAAGGGCGGCCCGTGGAACAAGGGCCGTTGACCGAAGGCCTGTACCGGGTCGAAGGCCGCCAGGGGGCCTGGGAGTATTACCGCTGCCGCGAAGATCACCTGGTGGATCTCTCTGTGGAATATTCCACCCCGCAGTATGTGCGCGCCTGGGCCTTCAGCGGCCTGGAAAGCGCGGCGGGCGGGCGGGCCGGGTTCAGGCTCTTGGCCCTCTGCGCCGCCGATGTGTGGGTGAATGGCGAGCATGCCTGCCGCCTGGAAGAGCCGGGCGAGGCTGCCTTTGACGTGGAGCTGAACGAAGGCCATAACGAAGTGCTGGTGCGCATGGAAGGGCTGGCGGCCCCGGCGCTGGTGCTGGCGATGTCTCTGCGGGTGGAGGCGGACGGGGCAAACGCCAGCATGCCCTCGCTCATCCCCAGCCTGGAGCGGCGCAATGCCCTCGAAGCTGTGAATGAAAAGGTCTACCTCGACCGCGACGTTTATGGGTTCGACCAGAAGATTTTCATCTGCTGGCCGCCCAGGGATGAAGATACCCTGGCCTACCAGGACGTGCGCCTGCAGGCCGCGGCGGGCAGCATTTACGCGAACGCCGAAGATGTGGGCAAGCCTGATTCGCGCACGCAGCTTGGCAATTCCGCCGCCCTGTCGGAGGGGCCCTACCATGCCATCCTGATGCCGCGCGCCTGGGAGTTTTACGAGTCGCAGATTCGCATCACCAGGCAGCTGGATTGCTATGTGTTAGGCCGGAACCGCTTTTCGAGCGCTCCGTATGGCACCCTCGCCGAGAGGCGCGCCGAGGCGCTGGCTCACGCGCAGAGCTGCCAGGGAAATCTCTTTGCCGAGGTCGCCCGCATGGCCTCCGGGAAGTGGAATGCCCTGGAGCCTATGGTGATTTTGCAGGCGCTGGAAGCGCTGGAGCAGCAGGCTGCCGGCTGCGAAGTGCTGCTGCTGGGGCTGGTGGGGATGCTGCATCGCTTCGGCCACCGCAAGGAATTCCCGCGCCCGTTGATGAAAACCGTGCGCGAGCGCATCCTCCAGCTCGCCTGCTGGATGGCGGCCCCGGGCTTCAGCCATGAGGGCGGGGGGCTGCTCTACGCCGCCAGCCAGCTCATCGCGGGCCAGCTTTATCCGCAGGCGGTCTTTGCCGGCGGGCAGACGGGCGTACAGCTTCGCCAGCAGGGCGAGCAGCACGCCCTGGCCTGGATGCGCGCCCGCGGACGCGGAGGCCTGGAGGATTGGGACAGTGAATCCGTCCTGGCAGAGGCGTTGATGGGGCTGTCATACCTGGTCGATGCCGCGAAAAACGAGGAGGTTTGGGGGCTGGCATCGGTGCTGATGGATAAGTTCTTCTTTTCCATCGCAGTCAACTCTTACAAGGGGGTTTTTGGCCCCAGCCAGGGACGGACCCGCGCCAGCGCGCTCAAGAGCGGGCAGCTGCAGGCCCTTTCGGGCATCACTCGCCTGATGTGGGGCACGGGCGGCTGGAACCAGCAGATCGCGCCGCTGGTGAGCCTGGCCTGCATGCGCAAGTACGACCTTCCGCCCATTTTCGCCGAGATTGCCCTGGGCGCCGAGGAGGAAATGCTCGACCGCGAGCAGCAGGCGATCGGCGAGCGGGTGGTGAACAAGATCACCTACCGCACGCCCGACGGCATGCTTTCATCCGCGCAGGATTACACCCCCGGCCGTCCCGGCGGGCGCGAGCACATCTGGCAGGCCACCTTTGGACCGCAGTGTTTGGTCTTTACCAACCACCCGGGCTGCTCCACCGAAAAGGATGCCCACGCGCCGAACTTCTGGCTGGGGAACGCCGTGCTGCCGCGCGTGGCGCAGTGGAAAGACACGCTGGTCGCGCTCTACCGCCTGCCGGAAGACGACCGGATGGGCTTTACCCACGCTTACTTCCCCACGTACGAATTTGACGAGTATGTCATCCGCGATGGTACGGCCTTCGCGCGCAAGGGCGAAGGTTACCTGGCGCTGACAGCCACCCACGGGCTGGAGCTGCTGGAGAGCGGCCGCACCGCCTGGCGCGAGCTGCGCGCCTGGGGCAGCGGGGCCTGGGTCTGCCGGCTTGGGCGCGCCGCGCTGGACGGCGACTTCGCGGCCTTCCAGGAGAGCGTGCTGGCAAAGCCCGTCTCAGCCGAGGGTCTGCAGCTCACGCTGGAGACCCTGCGCGGCGAGCAGGTCTCGTTTGGGTGGGAAGGCCCGTTGCTGGTGAACGGTAAGGCGCAGGCGTTGAACGGGTATCCGCACTATGAGAACCCTTACACCACGGCCACGCTGCCGTGCGAGGAGATGGAGATCCACACCGGGGAATATATCCTGAAGCTTGATTTTTCCGATCAGGCTTGAGCAGACATGGGAGGTAGGACAGGCTTCGGGGGCGTTGTGTCCCAATAATCGAAAACCTTGTCCTTTAAGTTGAAGTATTGAGCGTTCGACTTTGCTACTGTTAAGCTGCGCGGCCATGTAGGCCCGGCATGGTGCTTTGCACCCAACGTGTTTCTACATTCCATTTTTTTCGAGCACTGGAGGAAAGAGAATGGATCGCAAGTTGAAACGTCGAGAGTTTTTGAAAGCTTCATCTGTGGCGTTGTTAGGGGCTGTGGCGGTTGCCTGTGCCCCTCAGCCGACGCCGGTAGCCACCGAGGCCCCGGCCGCTGAACCAACCAAAGCCCCCGCCGAGCCGACCAAGGCCCCCGCCGCCGAAGCCACCAAAGCCCCCGAGGCCCCAAAGAGCGTCGAACCGCCGTTCCTGGCCGACAAAGTGGCCAGCGGTGCGCTGCCCCCCAAGGAAGAGCGCGTGGGCGAGAATCCGCTCGTGGTGACCGACCGCGAAGCCATTGGCGTGTATGGCGGCGAGCTGCGCATGAACAGCTTCGACCCGGTATGGTGGGTGAGCTACTATGATCAGATCGTCGAGCGCATGCTGACCTACGCCGAAGACGGCAAGACCATCGTCCCCAACGTGTTCGAGAGCTGGGAAGTGGACCCCGAAGGCAAGGTCTGGTCGTTCAAGCTGCGCAAGGGCATGAAGTGGTCCGATGGCGAGCCGCTGACCTCTGAGGATATCCGCTTCTGGTGGGAAGACTTCCAGATGGATAAGAATATCAATTCGAATCCATGGTGGCAGTTCCGCTTTGGCGGCGAGCCGATGAAGGTTGAGATCCTGGACGAGTTCTCGTTCCGCTTCACGTTCGCCCGGCCGTTCGGCAACTTCGCGGCGCACCTCACCCGGTGGGGCAGCGGCGAAGATATGATCCTGCCGGCCCACTATATGAAGCAGTTCCACGCCAAATACACCGATGAAGCGAAACTGGTGGAAATGGCCAAGGAACAGAAGCTGGAGACCTGGGTGCAGCTCTTTGGCGCCAAGAAAGTCGCCGGCGTCTGGGGCGGCCCGGAAGGCATCTTCGAATTCCCGAAACTGATGCCCATGATCCCGGTTTCCAAGCCGCAGGAAGGCCTCTATATGTGGGAGCGCAACCCCTTCTATTGGAAGGTGGATGTGGAAGGCAACCAGCTCCCCTACATCGACACCGTGCGCCTGGAATACTCGGCCAACACCGAGGTGACCAAGCTGAAGATCGCCCAGAGCGAACTCGACATCGTCGGCCAGCACGAAGTGACCATGATGGAGTACCCGTTCTACAAGGAGAACGAACCCAAGGCCAATTACGTGGTCGGCGATTACATCTCCTCGATGGGCGACCGCGTGACGGTGTTCCCCAACCACACGCCCTTCACCGATGACGGCAAGCCCGATGAGGCCCTGACCAAGATTGTTCAGGATTACCGCTGGACGAAGGCGCTTTCGCTGGCGATCGACCGCGAGGAGATCAACCAGAGCGTCTTCTTCGGCACCGCCCGCATGGGCGCGATGTGCCCGATGCCTGCCTCCAAGTACTACAAGCCCGAATACGGCACTGCCTGGGCCGAGTACAACCCCGAAGAGGCCAACCGCCTGCTGGACGAACTGGGCCTCAAGAAGGGCGCCGATGGCATGCGCACCTTCCCGGATGGGTCGAAGCTGACCTACAACCTCGAGCACTCCGGCATCCGCGTCGGCCCGGCCGTCCCCAAGGTGACCGAGATGATCGTGGGCTACTGGCGCGAAGTGGGCATCGATGCCACCACCAAGGAAATCCAGGACAGCCTGCTCTCTGAGCGCAAGAACAACTCGCAGGTTCAGGTGACCGTCTGGCACGCCGACCGCTGCACCGACATGCTCCTGCACATCGAACCCTGCTGGTTCATCCCCACCTCCAACGGCGGCCAGGCCGGCCCCTCGCCCAAGTGGGTCAATTGGTACCAGGCGCCCGACCGGTCTGCCGAGGGTTTGATCGCCCCGCCGGAAGATATCCAGAACCTGCTCTCGATCTTCGATCAGATGACCGCTGTGGTTTCTGAGGACGAGCGCGTCAAGCTTGGCCAGCAGATCTTCGACTACCTGAAGGACAACCCGCTGGAAGTCGGCCTGATCCTGGAATGCCCGGCCCCGCTGCTGTTCAACAAGAACCTTCGCAACCTGCCGAAGCCCAAAACCTACATCGGCTGGGACTCCTACGGCCTCTCCACCTACCACCCCGAAGCCTTCTTCTATGAGGGCGGAGTTCGTGCGTAGCGCCTGTTGAGTGAATACAAACGACCGGATGCAGGTGAGCGATTGCCTGCATCCGGTAGTTCATAGAACGGCGGGGTTTCCGGCGTTCGCCAACGGCAAGGAGGTGTACTTCCATGGTAAATTACATTCTCTTGCGTTTGCTGCGGATGATCCCACAGATGTTGATCATCTCGGTGCTGGCGTTTGTGATCATCCAGCTTCCGCCGGGCGATTTCCTCACCGAGCGCATCAACCGTTTAAAGGCAACCGGTCTGACCGTTGATAATGCGGAAGTTGAACGCCTGACGAAGATGTACGGGCTCGACCAGCCGATGGCCGCCCAGTATATCAAGTGGATCACCAATATCATCACCAAGGGTGATTTTGGCTATTCCTGGACGTTTGCCAGAGACGTCAACGAAATCATCGGCTCTCGAATGGGGATGACCTTCTTTATCTCCTTCCTGGCTTTCGTGGTTTGCTGGTCGTTTGCGATTCCGGTCGGAATCCTGGTGGCGGTGAAGCAGTATTCGGTCATCGATTACTTCTTCACCTTCCTGGGGTTCATCGGCCTGGCCACACCGGGGTTCCTGCTGGCCCTGGTGTTGATGTATGTTTCCTTTGAATATTTCGGCCTCAAAGTGGGCGGGTTATTCTCGCAGGAAATGATCCTGGCGCCGTGGAGCTGGGCGAAGTTCGTGGACTTCCTCAAGCACATCTGGCTGCCGGTGATCATCCTGGCGATCGGCGGCACGGCCAACCTGATCCGCACCCTGCGCGCGACGATGCTCGACGAGCTGCGCAAGCAGTACGTCACCGTGGCGCGCGCCAAGGGCCTTTCTGAGTTCAAGGTGCTCATGCTCTACCCGGTGCGCATCGCCATCAACCCCATCGTCAGCACCTTCGGGTGGCTGCTGGTGTGGTTCTTCTCCGGCGGGACGGTGGTTGAGATCGTGCTCAACCTGGATACCGCCGGGCCGATGTTGTGGCGCGCCTTGATGACCCAAGATATGTACACCGCAGGCGCGTATATCGTGATCGTCGGTTTCCTGACGGCCATCGGCAGCCTGATCTCCGACCTGCTGCTGGCGGCCATCGACCCGCGCGTTCGCTTCGGCGGCCTGGAGGCATGATGAGCGAGACAACCGCACCTCCATTGGAAGAAAGCAAGCCCATCCAGAAGAAGAAGGGCAAGGCGATCGATACGAAAGACGAGGCTTTCTACCGCGCCGGGCAGTGGCAGCTGGTGTGGTGGAAGTTCCGCCGGCACAAACTGGCGCGCTTCGCGATGATCGTGTTGGGCATTTTCTACTTCTGCGCCCTGTTCGCCGAGATCATCACCCCCTACGACCCGCTGCACCGCATGAAAGAATTCGCCGCGATGCCGCCCAGCAACCTGCGCCTCTTCGACACCACCGGCAAGTTCCACGGCCCGTTTGTTTACGGGATCAAAATGGCGCGCGACCCCGTGACCCTGCGCCCGATGTATGTCGAAGACCCCAACAGCATCTACCCGATCAAACTGTTCGCCAAGGGCGACGAGTACAAGCTGTGGGGCCTGTTCGCCTGGAATGTGCACCTGTTCGGCACCGAAACCGGCACAAACTCGGCGGAACTCACGCCCTATTTCATCTTCGGCAGCGACAGCCTCGGGCGCGACGTCTTCTCGCGGATCATCTACGGCAGCCGCATCTCGCTGACGGTGGGGTTGATCGGCGTCTTCCTGGCGTTCTTCCTCGGCCTCATCCTGGGCGGGCTGGCGGGCTTCTTCGGCGGCGTGCTGGATGAAGTGCTCATGCGCATCATCGACGTGCTCGTCTCGCTGCCGCAGATTCCGCTGTGGATGTCGCTGGCGGCCGCCCTGCCGCAAGACTGGCCGCAGCTGCGCCTGTATTTCTTCGTCACCATCATCCTTTCGATCTTCGGCTGGACGAGCCTGGCGCGCACCGTGCGCGGCAAGATGCTCTCTACCCGCGAAGAAGATTACGTCATGGCGGCCAAGCTGGACGGCGAGAGCGAGTGGAGCATCATCACGCGCTACATGCTGCCCGGCTTTGCCAGCTATATCATCGTCTCGCTGACCATCTCCATCCCGGGCATGATCCTGGGTGAAACCTCGCTGAGCTTTTTGGGGATCGGCCTGCGCGCACCGACGATCAGTTGGGGGGTGATGCTGCAAGATGCGCAGAGCCTGCAATCGGTGGCCCTGCTCCCCTGGCTGCTGTGGCCGTGCTTCTTCGTCGTCCTGGCTGTGTTGATGTTCAACTTCCTGGGCGACGGCATGCGCGACGCCGCCGACCCCTACGTTACCTAACAGGTGCCCCATGCCAGAACAAGATCAAAACCTCCTTCTCGAAATCAAGGGCCTGCGGACTTACTTCCACCTGGCAGAAGGCGTTGTGCACGCGGTGGACGGTGTGGATCTGAAGATGCACCGCAAAGAGACACTCGGCATTGTGGGCGAAAGCGGCTGCGGCAAGAGCATCTCGGCTTATTCGATGCTGCGGCTGGTGCCTCCGCCGGGGAAGATCGAAGCAGGCGAAATCCTGTTTTATAAAACCCCCAAGGATGGCAGCACCAACCAGGCCGAGATCGTCAACCTGACCAAGCTCGACCCAAACGGCTCGGAAATCCGCAATATCCGCGGCAACTACATCTCTATGGTGTTCCAGGAGCCGATGACGGCGATGAGCCCGGTGCGCACGGTGGGCCAGCAGATCATGGAAGCGATCATCCTGCACCAGAAGGTGAGCAAAGAGGAGGCGCGCAAGCAGACCATCGAAATGCTCCGCCGGGTGCGCATGTCGAACCCGGAACGCGTCATTGACGATTATCCCTTCCAGCTTTCCGGCGGCATGCGCCAGCGCGCGGTGATCGCCATGGCGCTGTGCTGCCGCCCGAGCCTGCTCATCGCCGATGAGCCGACCACGGCGCTGGATGTGACCACCGAGGCGCAGATCCTCAACCTGATGCGCGACCTGCAGGATGAATTCGGCATGGCGATCATGTACATCACCCACAACCTGGGGGTGATTGCCGAAATGGCCGATAACGTGGCCGTCATGTACATGGGGCGGGTCGTCGAGCAGGCGGATGTGAGCACGATCTTCTATAACCCGCTGCACCCCTACACCCAGGGGCTGCACCAGTCCATCCCGCAGCTCAAAGATGCCCTCTCGCGCAAGGAACACAAGCGCCTGGACGTGATCAAAGGCATGGTCCCCGACCCCTATTCGCGGCTCAAGGGCTGTCCCTTCCACCCGCGCTGCCCCAAGTTCATCGCCGGGGTATGCGACGAAGTCGAACCGCGCATGGTGGAGCCGGAGCCGGGCCACACGGTCAAATGTCACCTCTACGGCTAGCCCTCCAGACCGGGCAACGCGCACCGACTTTATCAGAGAGGATGGTAGGTTATGTCTGATCAAGCACTCACGAAAGAGCCCTTGCTGGAGGTGATCGAGCTCAAGAAGTATTTCCCGATCAGGCGCGGATTCTTCAAGCGCGTGGTGGGGCAGGTGAAGGCGGTGGATAACCTGAGCTTCTTCATCCGCGAGGGTGAGACGCTCGGGCTGGTAGGCGAAAGCGGCTGCGGGAAGACCACCGCGGGGCGGTCGATCCTGCGCGCCATCCCGCCTTCGAGCGGCAAGATCCTCTTCCGCGACCCGACCCTGGGCAAGGTGGACGTGGCGACCCTCGACCAGGATCAACTCATCGCCGTCAGGCGCAATATGCGCATGATTTTCCAGGACCCGTACGCATCGTTGAACCCGCGCATGACGCTGCTGGATATCGTCGGCGCGCCGCTGCGGGCCATGAAGCTGGCATCGGGTAAGGAGCTGGAAGAACGCGTGGCCGAGATGCTGCGCCGCGTGGGGCTGCGCCCCGAATATATGCGCCGTTACCCGCATGCCTTTTCGGGCGGGCAGCGCCAGCGCATCGGTCTGGCGCGCGCCCTGGCGCCCAACCCCAAGTTCATCGTCTGCGATGAGCCTGTTTCGGCGCTGGATGTTTCGGTGCAGGCGCAAATCCTCAACCTGCTGCAAGACCTGCAGGTGGACCTCGGCCTGACGTACCTGTTTGTGGCGCACGACCTGAGCGTGGTGGCGCACATCAGCGACCGGGTGGCGGTGATGTACGTGGGCAAGATGGTGGAGCTGGCCAACACCCAGGAACTCTACACCAACCCGATGCACCCCTACACCGAAGCGCTCATGTCGGCCATTCCCCTGCCCGACCCGCGCAAACGCGAAAAGCGCGTTTATCTCTCCGGCGAAGTGGCCAACCCGGCCAACCCGCCTTCGGGCTGTTACTTCCACCCGCGCTGCAGCTACTGCGTGGATATCTGCAAGAGCACCGAACCGGCCTTTGAGGAAGTGAAGCCGGGGCATTTCGTCAAGTGCCACCGCGCCCGCGAGCTTTCGCTCAACGGGGTGGCCGAAATCCTTGCCAACCGGTAGGCGCCCAGGCCAGCCCGAAAGGTAGCCCGTGATGAAATCAAGACCTGGTGGGGCCTTCCTTCACCAGGTTTTTCATGCCAGAAAAGGAGCAAAACCGTGAGCGAACAAATCAATGATTGGGAAAACCCCGCTGTGCAAGGGATCAACCGCGAGCCGGCGCACGCGACGCTGCTGCCTTATGCAGATGTTCCAACGGCGCTGCGGGGCGCGCGCGAGAAATCACCCTACTTCCGCCTGCTGAACGGGGAGTGGAAATTCCATTTTGCGCCCACCCCGGCGCAGGCCCCGGAGGGGTTCTTCGAGAAGAAGTTCGATGATTCCGCCTGGGATAACATCGCCGTGCCTTCCAACTGGCAGATGCTGGGCTACGGCCTGCCGCGCTACCTGGCCAACAGCTACGCCTTCGATACCTCGGCGTGCCCGAAGGTGCCCGCCGACACCAACGAGACGGGCAGCTATCGCAAGCGTTTCAGCATCCCGGAGGAGTGGAAAGGCCGCCAAATCTTCATCGTCTTTGACGGCGTGGATTCGGCCTTTTACCTGTGGGTGAACGGCAAGGAAGTGGGCTTCTCAAAAGACAGCCGCCTGCCCGCCGAGTTCAACATCACCCGCTTCGTCAAGCCCGGCGAGAACGAGCTGGCCGTGCGCGTCTACCGCTGGTCGGATGGATCGTATCTGGAAGACCAGGATATGTGGTTCCTGAGCGGCATCTTCCGCGATGTGTATCTCTTCTCCACCCCGGCGGTGCACCTGCGCGATTTTTGGGCGCGCACCAGCTTCGATGCCGCCTACCGCGACGCCGAGTTGAAGGTGACTGCCCACGTGCGCAATTATGCCGGGCGCGCCGCCAAAGGCCTGCGCGTGGAGGCGGCGCTGTTCAATGCCAAAGGCAAACCGGCTCACGGCTGGGCGCAGGCGGGCGAGCTTTCGCTGAAGGGCGGAGAGGAAGCCGCGCTCGAGCTGGCCGGCCCGGTGAAGGCTCCGGCGCAGTGGTCGGCCGAATTCCCCAACCTTTACACGCTGGTGTTGACGCTCAAGGACGCTTCCGGCGCGGTGCTGGAGGTGGAGCGCTGCCAGGTGGGCTTCCGCCAGGTGGAGATCCGCGATGGCAAGATTTTGGTCAACGGCGCGGCGGTGCACTTCCGCGGCGTCAACCGCCACGAGCACATGCCCGACCGCGGGCACGCGGTGACGGTCGAATCGATGCTGGAAGATATCTTGATCATGAAGCGCGCCAATGTGAACGCGGTGCGCACCTGCCACTACCCCGATGACCCGCGCTGGTACGACCTGTGCGACCAGTACGGCCTGTACCTGATCGACGAGGCCAACATCGAGACGCACGGCTTTTGGGACCGCCCGACGAAAGACCCCGCCTGGAAGCTGTCCTTCCTGGAGCGCGGCAGCCGCATGGTGGAACGCGATAAAAACCACCCCTCGGTGGTGATCTGGTCGATGGGCAACGAATCGGGCCACGGGCCTAACCACGCCGCGCTGGCCGATTGGATCCACGCGCGCGACAAGACCCGCCCGGTGCACTACGAATCGGCCGAAGATGAGCCGTATGTGGATATCGTTTCCACCATGTACCCCAAGGTATCCAAACTGATCGAATTTGCCACCGTCCCCGGCGAGACGCGCCCGTTCATCATGTGCGAATATGCTCACTCGATGGGCAACAGCCCCGGCAACTTCACCGAATACTGGGAGGTCATCGAGGCCTACCCGCGCCTGCGCGGCGGCTTTGTGTGGGATTGGGCGGACCAGGGTATTGCCCGCAAGACGGAAGACGGGCGCACCTGGTTTGCCTACGGCGGCGATTTTGGCGACCAGCCCACCGACTTTTCCTTCTGCTGCAACGGGCTGCTCTTCCCCGACCGGAAGCCGCACCCCGCGCTGTTCGAGATGAAAAAGGTTTACCAGCCGGTGACGGTGCAGCCGGTTGATCTTGCCGCCGGGCGGGTGAAGGTGGTGAACAAGCATTATTTCTCCGACCTGGCCTACCTGCAGCCATCCTGGAAGGTGACAGCCGACGGCAAGACCCTGGCCGAAGGCACGCTCGCGCCGCTGCACACCCCGGCGGGCGCAGCGGAAGAGGTGACCCTTCCGCTCCCGCGGCTGGAGCTCTCGGCCTGCACCGAGTACTGGCTGGAGATGAGCTTCACGCTGGCCGCGGACGCCCCCTGGGCGTCGAAAGGCCACGAGGTGGGTTGGGTGCAGTTCCAGCTGCCGGTTTCGGCGCCGGCCGCTCCGGCGCTGCCCCAGGCGGGCCTGCCGGAATTGAAGCTGGAGGAATCATTGGCACGCTCGGTTTTGAGCGGGCCGGGCTTCAGCCTGATCTTCGATAAAGAAGAGGGGCGCATCGTCTCGCTCAAACAGGGCGGGCGCGAGCTGCTCAAGGAAGGCCCGCGGGTCAACTTCTGGCGCGCGCCGACGGAAAATGACCTGAACACCTGGGGCGAGGAACGCGCGGCGATCCGCTGGCGCGCGGTGGGCTATGACCAGCTCGTCGAGCACCCGCAGGGCTGCACGGTGGAGAGGGTTTCGCCTTCCACGGTGCGCATCGAGGTCAGGTCGCAGGTCAAAGTGAAGGAGGGCGCCGAACTGCCGCCTTTGGAAACGCCCGAACAGCGCATGCGCATGCTCGGCTTTGGCCTGAACATGCTGCTTACCGAGCCGCAGCTTGACGCGCTGGCGGCGAAGATGCAGGTGAGTCTGCCCGAAGGCGCCGAGGCAGGCAAGATGGAAAAAATCAGGCACCTGTTGGGCGCGCTGGCGGCCCAAAACCGCGTCTATGAGATGATCCTTGCCCTGCGCGAGATGCTCGTGGCT
The DNA here is from genome assembly GCA_029975055.1 of Anaerolinea sp. Classification (GTDB taxonomy): domain Bacteria; phylum Chloroflexota; class Anaerolineae; order Anaerolineales; family Anaerolineaceae; genus Anaerolinea. The sequence goes on along the minus strand of JARKPU010000074.1, from coordinate 242,286 downwards.
GCCGGAGAGCCCGTTCCGCCCGAGGTGGAAGAAGCGGTGGCGGCCGGCGGCTTCGAGACGGCCCCTGCGGCCCCCCAACCGGCGAGCTTCGCCGTTGAATATACCTACACGGTGCACGGCAGCGGCGACATCCTGGTGGAAACGCACGTGCTCCCCGAGGTGGAAGGCCTGCCCTTCTTGCCGCGGGTGGGGCTGCAGATGCTCCTGGCGGGCGGTTTCGAGCAGGTGAGTTGGTATGGGCGCGGCCCGCATGAGACGTACCCCGACCGGCAGGATGGCGCCCGCGTGGGTGTCTATTCCGGTACGGTGGATGACCAGTTCGTGCCGTATGTCGTCCCGCAAGAGAACGGCGCTCACACCGAAGTGCGCTGGGCGGGCCTGAGCGCGGCGGATGGCCGCGGGCTGCTGGCAATCGGGGCGCCCTGGTTCAGCTTCAACGCCCTGCATTACACCACCGCCGACCTGGAGCGCAGCCGCCACCCGTTCGAGCTGACCCGCCTGGACGAGGTGGAGCTCAATCTGGATTACGCGCAATCGGGCCTGGGCAGCGCGAGCTGCGGGCCGGGCCGGTTGGAGAAATACCAGCTCAAAGCCGAGGAAGTCCGCTTTGGATTGCGGTTGCGCCCCTTCGACGGGCGGGTGGAGAGCGCGGTGGAATTGAGCAAACAGGTGCTTGGCTAGATGGGAGTGGAACAATGAAGCTTCACTTTACCCCGGAAGACTGGCAGCGCGTGGAGCGCGACACAATGGCCTGGTGGGCGGGCGAGCTCGAGCGGCCGCTGGTGCACCTGGCGGTGACCGACCCCGCCGCCCCCACCACCTTTGGCTACATGAGCAATTACCCGGCCGAAATGCCCGTCGAAGAGCTGGTGGATCGATACACAGCCGTGCTGGAGCACGTCCATTATTACGGCGACGCCTTTCCGCATCTGTGGGTGAACTTTGGCCCGGGCATCGCGGCGGGCTTTCTCGGCTGCAAGGTCAATTCGGTGGTTGACCCTTCCGAGACGGTCTGGTTCACCCCGGCGGAGGAAAAGCCCATCCGCGAGATCAACCTGGCTTACGATGCGCAGAACCCCTGGTGGAAGCGTGTCAAGGCCATCACCGCCGAACTGGCAGCGCGCTCGGAGGGGATGCTGGCCGTCGCACACACCGACCTGGGCGGTAACCTCGATATCCTGGCTTCCTTCCGCGATACGCAGGCCCTGCTGTTTGACCTGATCGACTACCCCGAAGAGGTGGACCGGCTGGTGCGGCAGATCACCGCGCTGTGGATCCGCTATTACGACGAGCTGGACGCCATCATCCGGCCGGCCTGCCGCGGGACGAGCTGCTGGACGCCCATCTGGTCTACCGGCACGACCTACATGCTGCAATGCGACTTCTCGTATATGATCTCGCCGGCCATGTTCGAGCGCTTTGTGCTGCCCGACCTGGAAGCCTGCTGCGCGCACCTGACGCACGGGTTCTATCACCTGGACGGCAAGGGCGAGATTCCGCACCTGGATCTGCTGCTGGGGATCGAGCGCCTGCGCGGCATTCAGTGGATCCCGGGCGATGGGCAGCCCTCGCCCGATCACTGGCTGCCGCTGCTCAAGCGCATTCGCGATGGCGGCAAGCTCTGCCAGGTGTCCGTCAGCCCGCAGGGGGCGCGGCGCATCGTGCGCGAGCTGGGCGGTAAGGGCTTTTTACTGTTGGTCAATGCCTGGGAAGAGGGCATCTTCACGCCCGAAGAAGCGGAGGCCTTCCTCAAGACGCTGAAGGAAGAAGATATTTCGTTGAATTGATGGTACTGCTCAGGCCCTTGGCCCCGGCCCCTCTCCCACACGAGGGAGGGGCGAAACGGGCGGTGGGTGAGCGGTGACGAATTGATGTTCAACCGGCCGGAACCGGATGCTTGTATGTCCTCGCCCGGCCCCGCATACCCCCTGTGAAGGGGGACGGGCGAGGACTGCCGCTTGGAGAGAGAGCCAGATGAGTGGACAACGCGATTGGGAAGACCCGCAGGTGGTTGGGATTCATAAGCGCGCCGGGCACACGCCGCTGGGGGCTTACCCAAGCGCCGCCATGGCCCTGGGCTGCGAGAGGTCGGCTTCACCTTACGTGCGCTCGCTGAACGGTGTGTGGCGCTTTCACCTGGCCAAAAGCCCCGAGGCCGTGCCGGAGCAATTCTGGGCCGCGGGCTTCGACGACTCGGCGTGGGACGGCATCACCGTGCCGGGCAACTGGCAGCTGCAGGGCTTCGACGACCGCCCAATCTACACCAACGTGGCCTACCCGTTCCACCCCAACCCGCCGTTTGTGCCCGAGGAGAACCCCACGGGCTGCTACCGCACCAACTTCGAGGTGCCCGCCGGGTGGGAAGGGCGGCGCATCTTCCTGCTCTTCGAGGCGGTGGATTCGGCCTTTTACGCCTGGGTGAACGGCCAGTTCCTCGGTTACAGCCAGGACAGCCGCCTGCCCGCCGAGTTCGATGCCACCGCGCTGGCCCACACGGGCCAGAACAGCCTGGCGGTGCAGGTGATGCGCTACAGCGACGGAACCTACCTGGAAGACCAGGACTTCTGGCTGATGAGCGGTATCCAGCGCGATGTGACGCTCTACAGCAAGCCGCAGGTGGCAATCGAAGACTTTGTGGTGCAGACTCACTTCGACGAGAACTACCGCGACGCGGAGCTTTCGCTCGAGGTGCAGATCACCCGGGTGCAGTGGGCGGCTGCATATTCGATCGAGGCGGAGCTTTTTGATGCGGAAGGCCGGGCGGTTTGGGGTGCACCCCTTTCGATGCCGGTGAGCAACCGGACTTCTTACTTCTATCCGGCCGAGCATAAAACCGCCGCCGCGATGGCCCGTGTGATGGTGAGCGCCCCGCGCCAGTGGACGGCCGAGACGCCCTACCTCTACCGGCTGGTGCTGACGCTGAGGAATGCCGATGGCGCGGCGGTGGATTTCGAAAGCTGCCGGGTGGGCTTTCGCCAGGTGGAGATCAAGAACGGCATCATCCTGCTGAACGGGCGGCGGCTGGTGATGCGCGGGGTGGACCGCCACGAGCATCACCCTGTGCGCGGGCGTGCCCTCACGCGCGAGGATATGCGCCGCGAGATCATCCTGATGAAGCAGCTCAACTTCAACACCGTGCGCACCAGCCACTACCCGGCCCATCCCTGCTGGTATGACCTGTGCGACGAGTACGGCATCTACCTGATCGACGAGGCCAACCTGGAGACGCACGGGGTCTCTTCCGAGCTGAGCTGCAACCCGCAGTGGCTGCACGCTTACCTGGAGCGCGCCGCGCGCATGGCCCTGCGCGACCGCAACCACCCCAGCGTGTTGATGTGGTCGCTGGGCAATGAATCGGGCTGCGGGCCCAACCACGGCGCGATGGCCGCCTGGCTGCGCATGACCGACCCGACCCGCCTGGTGCATTACGAAGGCGGGCGGCACCACCCGCAGGTGAGTGATGTGTTCTCGGTCATGTACCCCAACCTGGATGAAATGCGCAGCCTGCTGGCCAACCCCGCCATGACCCGCCCGATCATGATGTGCGAATACGCTTATGCCAAGGGCAACAGCACGGGCAACTTCTTCAAGTTCTGGGAGCTGGTTGATAAAGAGCCGCGCTTTCAGGGCGGCTGCATCTGGGATTGGTCCGATAAAGCCCTGCTCAAGACCAACGCCAGGGGTGAGCCGTTCTATGCCTATGGCGGCGATTTCGGCGACGATTTCGATTATTCCCTGTTCTACCAGGGCAATGAAGACCCGCAGATGTGCTGCAACGGCATCGTCGGGCCGGACCTCACCCCGCACCCCGGCGCATGGGAGGTGAAGAAGGTGCAGGCCCCCGTGAGCGTGAGCACGCTCAGCGATGCGCATGCCCTCGAAGGCCGCCTGACGGTGTGGAACAAGCACCTGGCGCTCAGCCTGGAGCACCTGGCCATCCGCTGGGAATTGCTGGAAGACGGGCGCGTGGTGCAATCGGGCGGGCTGCCGCCGCTGGACCTCGAAGCCGGGCAAAAGGGCGAGCTGCACGTGCCTTTTGCGCAGCCGAAGCTCACACCCGGGGCGGAATACTTCCTCAATGTGCATTTCGTGCTCGCCGAAGACGCCCCCTGGGCCAACGCAGGCCACGAAGTGACGTGGGAGCAGTTCCGCCTGCCGTTCGCCGTACCGCCCAGGCCGCTGGCTGAGCCGAGGAGCTTCCCCACCCTGGCGGTGGAAGAGAACGCCGAGCGCCTGGCCGTGGAAGGGCGTGACTTTTTGGTGCTCTTCGATAAAGCGCAGGGCAGCATCGCGGCCTTCCACGCCAACGGGCGGGATTTGATCCACAGCGGGCCGGTGGAGCAGTATTACCGCGCGCCAACGGATATTGACCTGCTGATGCACCGCGCCCCGGCCAGCATTCACAAGTGGCAGGCGGCCGGGATCGACCGGCTCGAGCGCTGCGTGCTGAGCTTTGAGTGGGGCCAGGTGAGCCTGGAAGAAGTGATTGTGCGCGTGCGCGCCCGGCTGCAGGCCGCGGGCAAGCAAGAGGCGATCGACAGCCTGGTGAGCTACCACGTCTTTGGCGACGGCCAGGTGCTGGTGGAAAACGCGGTGGTGATCGACCCGCGCATGCCCTACCTGCCGCGCGTTGGGCTGGAGATGACCCTTCCGGCGGCCTTCGAGCGCCTGGTGTGGTATGGGCGCGGCCCGCACGAGAATTACGCCGACCGCAAGCTCGGCGCGGCGGTGGGCATGTATGAGAGCACGGTGGACGAACAGTTCACCCCTTATGTCTATCCAGGCGAAAGCGGCGGCAAGGAAGACGCGCGTTGGGTGGCGCTGCTGGATGACGAAGGCTGCGGTCTGCTGGCAATCGGCCGCGAGCCGTTGCACTTCGACGCGCTGCATTACGCCGTCAAAGATCTGGAACGGGCGGGCCATCCGTATGAGTTGACGCGCATCCCCCAGGCCATTCTGCACCTGGATGCACGCCACATGGGCGTGGGCGGCGACGACGGCTGGAACGCGCCCGTGCACCCCGAGTTCCGCATCCCGCCGGGGCGCTACGAATTTGCCTTCCGCCTGCGCCCGGTGAAGGCCGGCGAAGACCTGGCCGGACTGGCCCGCGAGGGCATTGCCGGTGTTTTATAGACGGCAGCGCGTCAATTTACAGAAAAGGAACCGCACGATCTTTTACCCGGCCGGATGTATGGCAGATGGAAAGGAGCACCGATGTATCGTTTTGGCGTTGATTATTACCCCGAACACTGGCCGGAAGAGCGCTGGCCCACCGACGCGCGGCTGATGCAGGAAGCCGGCATCAACGTGGTGCGGCTGGCCGAGTTCGCCTGGGCGCGCCTCGAGCCGCGCCAGGGCTGCTTCGACTTTGCCTGGCTCGACCGCGCCCTGGATGTGCTGGGGGCGCACGGAATCCAGGCCATCCTCGGCACGCCGACGGCCTCCGCGCCGCCCTGGGTGATGGAGCTGTTCCCCGATGCCTTCAAGGTGCTGCCCAGCGGCCACCGCCAGACCTACGGCAACCGCGTCAACCATTGCCAGACTCACCTGGGCTTCCGCGAACGCGGCAAGATCATCACTCAGGCGATGGCCGACCATTACCGCGACCACCCGGGGGTGATTGGCTGGCAGACCGATAACGAGTTCGGCTCCACCTGCTACTGCCCCGCCTGTCAGGCGAGTTTTCAGGACTGGCTGCGCCGGCGCTACGGCTCGCTCGATGCGCTCAATGCGGCCTGGGGCACCGTTTTTTGGAGCCACATTTACACGGCCTGGGAGCAGATCCCCGTGCCGCTCGAGACGGGCGGGGTGCCTAACCCCGGCCTGGCGCTCGACTTTGCCCGCTTTACCTCGGACGTGAACGTGGCCTTCCAGCAGGAGCACATCGATATTCTGCGCCAGACCTGCCCGGGGCACTTCATCACCCACAACTTGATGGGCTTCAACGCCGAGACGGTGAATTACTTCGACCTGGCCCGGCCGCTGGATTTCGTCGCCTGGGATAACTACCCGCGCGGCTTCTGGAACCCGCGGCCCGAGGTGGACCCTGCCGCCGCGGCGCTCGGGCACGCCACCATGCGCGGGGTGAAGAACCAGCCCTTCTGGCTGATGGAGGAGCAATCCGGCGCGGGCGGCTGGCACTACCAGGCCGTCACCCCGCGGCCGGGCGAGATGCGCCTTTGGACGTACCAGGCCATCGCTCACGGCGCGGATGGGATGGTGTACTTCCGCTGGCGCACGGCGCGGCACGGCACCGAGCAGTACTGGCACGGCGTGCTCGATCACCACGGCCAGCCGCGCCGGCGTTATGCCGAGTTGAAGCGCATCGGCGGGGAATTGAAGCGAATCGGCGACCGGCTGCTGGGCGCAGAGTCGCGCCCTGAGGCGGCCATGCTGCTGGATTACGACACGCGCTGGGCCTGGCGCATCCAGCCGCACCACGAGGGCTTCAAGTATACGCAGTATTACCTGAGCTGGTTCAAGGCTTTCCACGCGCGCAACATCGGCCTGGATATCGCTGCGCCTGAGGCCGACCTGAGCCGCTACAAACTGGTGGTGGCTCCGGCGGTTTATGTGCTCAGCGAGGCCGAAGCAGCCAACCTGGTCTCCTTTGCCGAGAATGGCGGGACGTTGATCCTCACCGCGCGCAGCGGGGTGAAGGATGAAGCCAATGCGGTGGTAGACCTGCCGCTGCCGGGCCTGCTCGGCCGGGCGGCCGGGGCCGAGGTGGAGGAATATGACCTGCTCCCCGGCGGGGTGAGTGTGCCGCTGGAATTCAAACTGCCCGAAGCCCGCACGGCCGAAGCCGAGTGGTGGGCCGATGTGCTCGCGCCCGGTTCAGCCGAGGTGCTCGCCACCTATGCCGGGCAATACTATGCCGGGCGCGCTGCGGTGACGGTGAACCGCTATGGCAAGGGGCGGGTGATCTACGTGGGCGCTTTCGGCGGCCAGCCCTTGCAAGATGTGGTGGCGCAGTGGACCGCCGAACAGGCCGGGGTGAAGCCCGCCCTGGCCGCCCCTGCCGGGGTGGAGGCGGTGACGCGCTGGCATGGCGAGCGTAAACTGCTCTTCCTGCTCAACCACGGTGATGCCGAGCAGTTCGTGACGCTGGACGGGGTCTATGAAGACCTTCTGGCGGGCGGCAGGGTGGAAGGCGCCCTGCGCCTGGAGCCGAAAGGCGTGCGGGTGCTGAGCGAAGGGTAAATATCCGCGTAAATAGAATGAACGGCACGAATGCGGCGCACCTTGCGCCGCATTCGTGCCGCTTAACCGGATGTTTGCGCTGCGTTACTGCGGGATATACACCGCGTTGCGGGCCGAAAAGCGCAGCTCGAAGAGAATCGGCACGGCCGGGCCCGATTCATCGGGGAAATCGCGCGTCACATGCATGTGCAGGTGCGGGATGGCCGGGGCGGCTGAATTGCCCACCAGGCCGATCACCTGGCCCAGGTTAATCGGGTCGCCGGCTTTGACATAGAAGCTGCCCTCGCGGAAGTTGGAGAGGGTCATGTACCACTCGAAGCACTTGAGCACCACGTAATTGCCCAGCTCGGTCGTCTCGGCGCCCACCTGCACATCGGGGTGGCCGTCTTCCACGTAGTACACCTGGCCGCGGCACGGGCTGTACACGCGCTCGTTGAAGATCTGATACTTGCGGTAATCGCGCGGCAGGATACCGCTCGAGACGGAACCGCGGATGGTCATCTTCATGATGTCCACGGCGTAGGTCTGGTTGAGTTTGCCGGGCTTGGGCGCGCCGAACAGGCTTTTGACATGGTCGTTCATGCCCAGGCCGTAGAGGCCGTTGCCGCCGTTGGTCACCACGTACATGCCCTCGCGCAAGGGGAAGAGCACCAGGGTGGCATCTTCTTTGTAATAGCTCTCATAGTCGAAAGAGCGCATCACCAGCACGTTCACGTAAATCATCGGTGCCAAAACGGCCAGCGCCGCCGCCACGGCTGCCCAGCCGCGCAGGTTCTTGCCGGGGAAGAAGGGCCGCCGCTGTTCGATCCTCGCGTGGCGGATGAGCAGCGCGAGGATGATCGGCACGCAGAGGAAGCGCAGGTAGTAGTTGATCAGCGCCCAATTGACCGTCATGACGAAGAAGAAATTCGCCGCGGTGTAGTCGAGTATCAGCAAATAGGCGATGAATTTGCTGGCTGGGCGGAAGAGCCAGAGCGCAACCGCCAGGGGGATAAACAGGCCGGCCCAAACTAGAATGGGGGTTACCGTCGTCCAGGTCATCTTTGTTACTCCGTCGTTGGCTTCGATTGTGCGGGCTTGGATGGAAACTAATGAGCACCGCGAATTATACTACAAAATAATGAACATAAGTTCTAAATCAATCGAGGTAATTCCAGGGCTACGCGCCTCCAAAAGCCTGGTGCTCGGTGCGCGCAATGATTTCATCCTGCAGCGCCTCGCTTAAATCCACGAAGTAATCCGAATAGCCCGCCACGCGCACGATCAGGTCGCGGTACTGCTCGGGGTGCTGTTTGGCTTTGAGCAGCGTAGCGGCATCCACCACGTTGAACTGGATGTGGTGGCCGTCGAGCTTGAAGTAGGCGCGCACGAGCTGCGCCAGGTGTTCCAGCCCGGCGTCGTCTTTGAGCAGCTGCGGGGTAAGCTTCTGGTTGAGCAGCGTGCCGCCGGTGCGGGCGTGGTCCATCTTGGCGAGGGATTTGATCACCGCGGTTGGCCCGCAGCGGTCGGCGCCCTGCACCGGCGAGACGCCCTCGCTGACGGGTGTGAAGGCGCGCCGCCCATCGGGGGTGGCGCCGGTGACCGAGCCAAAGTAAACGTGGCAGGTGGTGGGCAGCAGGTTGATGTGATATTCGCCGCCGCGCATGTTCGGCCGCCCGTCAATGGCGTTGAAATACACCTCGAAGACGCGCCGCATGAGTGAGTCGGCGGCGTCATCGTCGTTGCCGAAGCGCGGCGTGCGGTTCAGGAGCGCGCGGCGCAGCGGCTCGCTGCCGGCAAAGTCTGCATCCAGCGCGGCGAGCAGTTCCGGCATGCCGATGTCGCGGCGCTCGTAGACGTGATGTTTGAGCGCCGAAAGGCAATCGGTGACGGTTCCCACGCCGACGCCCTGGATATAGGAGGTGTTATAACGCGCGCCGCCGGCATGGTAATCCTTCCCGCGGGCGATGCAATCATCGATGAGCAGCGAGAGGAACGGGGCGGGCATGTAGAGGGCGTAGAGGCGCTCGATGATGTGGTTGCCGCGGATTTTCACATCTACAAAGTGGCGCACCTGGCGCTCGAAGGCGGCGAACAGGTCATCGAAGCTTGCGAAGGAGCGCGGGTCGCCCGTCTGCGGGCCGAGCTGCCTGCCGGTGCGCGGGTCTACCCCGTTGTGCAGGGTCAGCTCGAGCAGTTTGGGCAGGTTGAAGTAGCCGGTCAGGTTATAGTTCTCGTGGCCGAAAACGCCCACTTCCACGCAGCCCGAAGACCCGCCCAGGCGGGCATCTTCCACCGTCTTGCCCTGGCGCACCAGCTCTTGAACGATGAGGTCGGCGTTGAAGATGGAGGGCTGCCCGTAGCCGGTGCGGATGATCTTGCCCGCCCGCAGGAGCAGCTTATCGGGGTTCTTCTTCGAGACTTGCAGCGTGGCGCTCGGCTGCAGCAGGCGCAGCTCTTCGACCACGTCCAGGATCAGGTAAGTGACCTCGCTGACCGCATCCGAGCCGTCCGGCAGGATGCCCCCCAGGTTGATCTGCGCAAAATCGGTATAGGTGCCCGATTCAGCAGCCGTGACCCCCACCTTGGGCGGTGCGGGCTGGTTGTTGAACTTGATCCAAAAGCACTGCAAGAGCTCGCGGGCGAAATCCTCGCTGAGCGTTCCATCTTGAATCCCTGCGCGGTAGAAGGGGGTGAGGTGCTGGTCGAGGTGGCCGGGCGAGAAGGAATCCCACGTGTTGAGCTCGGTGGTGACGCCCAGGTGGACGAACCAGTAAGCCTGGAGGGCTTCCCAGAAATCGCGCGGGGCGTGGGCGGGCACCCAGTCACACACGGCGGCGATGCGTTCGAGCTCGGCCCGGCGGGCGGGGTCGGCCTCGGCGGCGGCCAGAGCGCGGGCCAGGGCGGCATGGCGGTTTGCGAAGCCGATGAGCGCCCTGGCGCAGATGCGCATGGCCTTGAGTTCTTCCTGCTTTTCGTAGGCGGCGGGGTCGTTCAGGTAATCCAGCCGAGAAAGGTGAGAGTCGATCTGCGCGATGAAGTCGAGCATGCCGAGCCGGTAGATTTTATCATCCAGCACGGTGTGGCCCGGGGCGCGCTGCTCCATGAACTCGGTGAAGATGCCTGCCTCGTAGGCCTCCAGCCATTCGGGGGTCATCTCCTGGAAGATCAACTCGCGCAGGCTGCGCCCCCGCCAAAAGGGAATGATCCGCTCGGCGTAGAGCCGGCGCGTTTCCGGCTTCACGGCGAAGGGAATCTTCGGGCGCGAATTGAGGAGGTCGAGGTCTTGCAGGCTGTGGCAGCACAGCTCGGGGTAGGTGGGGGTGGCTTTGGGGGCGGGGCCCTTCTCGCCGACGATTAACTCTCCAGGCTGGATGCAGATTGCCTTGTGTTCGAGCAGGTACTGGAAAGAAAGCGCGCGTTCCACCGGCTTCGAGAGCAGCCCGGTGGATTGGGCGTAGAAATCGGTCATCAGCCGGGCACGCTCCGGCGAGAGCGTGGGGGGCGCTTGCAGGCTTTGCTGCTTCAAACGAGCGACACGTTCGGAGATGGACACGGGGGGAATTCCTTTAAGCATCTGATTCTAGCACAATCGCTTTCGGCTGGCTGAGATTGGTGCGCGTGAATCACTCTTCTCCGGTTCTCACGGGCTGCCGCCGACCTGATATATAATCATGCCTGTGCTCCCAGATGCCGAACAGGCCGTGCATGCAGCCCTGGCGCGGCTGGGAATTCCCTTCACGCGCCGCGCCCACCCGCCCGTTTACACAGTGGCGGAGGCGCTGCTTTACGATTCGCAGGCGGGCGGCGTGCATTGTAAAAACCTGTTCCTGCGCAACAAAAAGGGCGACCGGCATTTCCTGGCGCTGCTGGAGCAATCCACCCCGTTAGATTTACGCGCCCTGGCCGCCCGGCTGGAGGCGGGGCGCCTGGGGCTGGCCTCGCCGGAGCGCCTCGAGCGCCTGCTGGGGGTTTCGCCGGGGGCGGTGGGGCCGTTTGGGCTGCTCAACGACCGCGAGCGGCAGGTGGTGGTGCTCCTCGACCGCAAGCTGGAGGGCGCCGAGGCGATCGGCTTCCATCCCAACGTCAACACGGCCACGCTGCAGGTCAGTTTTACCGGGTTGATGGCCTTCCTGGCCGATTGCGGCAACCGGGTGATCTGGCTGCCATGAGAATCACAATCCTGGCACTCGGCTCGACAGGCGATGTGGCGCCCTGCGCGGCGTTAGGCGGCGGGCTGGTTCGCGCCGGTCACCAGGTGAGGCTGGCGACCTTTGAGAATTTCGCCTCAATGGCCCGGCACAACGGCCTGGCTTTTACCTGCGTGGAAGGCGATGCCCAGGCATTGGTGAGTGCCGGAAGTTCCAGCTTTGCGCGCCTGCTGTTTGGCTTCATCAATCTGGCCCGCCAATACTGCTCCGGCTTTTCGGCGCCGGAGCTGCTGGAGACGGATTTGGTCCTCAACCAGCTTCCGGGCGGGCTGTTTGGATGGGACCTGGCCGAAAAGGCCGGCGTGCCACACGTGGCCCTGGCTTATCTGCCGCTCCTGCCCACACGCGCCTACCCGATGATGGCCTTCCCACGCCTGTTTTCTGCGCTGCCGGGTTACAACCGCCTGACGTACCGCCTCGCCGCGCAGGTTGTGTGGATGTACTTCCAGGGGCCGGTCAACCGTTGGCGGGCGAGTGTGCTGGGCCTGCCTCCGCAGAAGCCGGGCGGCCGGTTGGAAGAGCTGGGAACGGCGGCCTGTCCCTGGCTCATCGGCGCGAGTCCACAGCTCATGTCCCCTCAACCCGATTGGCCCCCGGAGGTGACCTTCACCGGCTACTGGTACCCATCTGATGATGGCTGGCAGCCTCCTGTGGGCCTGCAAAGGTTCATCGAAGAAGGGGCTGCGCCTGTGTTCATTGGCTTTGGCAGCATGCCCGTGCGCGACCCGGCGCAGGCCACACGCACCGTGCTGAGCGCCCTGGAGCAAACCGGGCTGCGGGCAGTGCTGCATGCCGGGTGGGCAGGGCTAGGCGGTTCGAACCTGCCCAGGAATGTGTTCTGCATCGATTATGCCCCGTACGGCTGGCTGTTCCCCTGCATGCGGGGGCTGGTGATTCACGGCGGAGCGGGTTCGGTCCACTTTGCCGCCCGTTCGGGTATCCCGGCATTGGTTGTGCCGTTTGCCTTCGACCAGTTCACCTGGGGGTTGCGCTTTGCCGAGCTCGGCAACGGGCCCCTCCCATTGCCGTTCAAGCGGTTGACTGCCGGGCGCCTGGCGCGCAGTTTGAGCAGCCTGGTGAGCGATGCCAAGATGCGCTCGCGGGCGGAACAGCTTGGGGCTGCCGTGCGCCGAGAAGAGGGCATACCGGCGGCAGTGAGGTGGGTGGGGGCGCAGGTGCGATGAACAGAGTGCTCCTGGTTTCGAGCGGTCTTTTCCACCCCAGCCTGCCGTGCCGGCTGGCCCTGCTGGGTTTGCTCGGCGGCGCGCGCCGCTTTGAGCTCGTGCGGGCGGCCTCACTGGAGCGGCTCCCCGGGTTGGACATGGAGAGATTCCACGCGCTGGTGCTGTACATCCACCAGAAGGCCATCTCGCCCGCCGCGCTGGATTGCCTGGAGCGCTTCGTGCGCCGCGGCGGGGGGCTGCTGGCCTTGCACAGCGCGGCGGCTTCCTTCAAGGCCGAGGCGCGTTACCATGCCCTGCTGGGCGGCAGCTTCTTCACCCACGGGCCGGTGGAGCGCTTTTCGGTCCAGCCCGGGCAGGTGGAAGATGAGATCTTCTCGCAGCGCGGGCTGTTCTCGCTGCGCGACGAGCGCTACCTGCACCGGCTGGCTAGCGAAGTGCGCGTGCATTATGCCTCGCTGGCCGGCGGGAAGCCTGAGCCGTTCGTCTGGACGCGCCTGCATGGAGCCGGGCGGGTGTGCTACTGCGCCGCCGGGCACACCCTCGAAAGCCTGCGCCACCCGGCGGTGCGCCGCATCATCCTCGAAGGGCTGGCCTGGGCCGCCGGAGGCGAAGCGTGAGCGGGCCGCTGCGCCTGGCGGTGGTCGGCTGCGGCGACGTGGCCAATTACACGGCCGGTTTCGCGCGCCTGAACGGGGGCATCCGCCTGGCGGCCTGCTGCGACCGCGACGAACTCACCGCCGGGCGTTTTGCGCGGCGGCATGGCATCCGTCGCGCATATGATGATTATGCCGCCATGCTCGCCGAGGGCGGGTTCGAGGCCGTTTACCTGGCGGTGCCGCACGATCTGCACCTGCCGATGGCGCGTGAAGCCCTGCGGCGCGGACTGGCGGTGCTGCTCGAGAAGCCCCTGGCGGCCACGCTGGCGGAAGGGCTGGAGCTGGCCGGGCTGGCCGCCGCGCCGGGGGCCTGCCTGGCGGTCAATTACCAGTACCGCTACGACGCGGCCTGCTACGCGCTGGCGCAGGCGGTGCGCGAGGGCGCGCTGGGGCAGGTGCGTTACGCGCGCTGCAACATCCCCTGGCGGCGCGAGAGCGGGTATTTCACGCGCAGCGCCGGCTGGCATGCTTTGCTGGCGCGTTCGGGCGGGGGAACGCTGCTCACCCAGGGCAGCCACTTTTTGGATGTGCTGTTGTGGGCCTGCGCCAGCCCCCCGGCGCGGGCGCAGGGGCTGGTGCGGCGGGTGGTCTTCAAGGAGGCCGAGGTGGAAGACCTGGCGCTTGGCACGCTCGAGCTGGAAAGCGGCGCGCTGCTGCAGGTCTGCTCGAGCATGGTGGCCAGCCCCGAACAGGCGGCGACGATCGAAGTCTATTGCGAGCGGGGCACGGCCCTCTACCGGGCCGGGCTGCGGCCCAAGCTGGAGTTCCGCGGCGCCCGCCCGCACCGCAAAGCACCCCCGGTGAGGGGCGTGCACGCCCTGGCGCGCAGTTTGGAGGCTTTCCGCAGGTGGGCGCAGGGCGGCCCGCCGCACCTGGCCCCGGCGGGCGAGGCGCTCGTCACGCTCGCCGCGGTGGATGCGCTCTACCGCGCGGCTGCCAGCGGCGGGTGGGAGAATGTGACGGCCGATTTTACAGGCGCAGGTAGAATAGAAGCACAGGAGCACACATGGCAGAAAACCCCGAGCGTTTGAGCTGGTGGCAGAAGATCGGCTACGGCCTGGGCGATATCTATGGCGGCGGCAGCGGCACGTTGATCGGCTTCTACTACCTGTACTTCCTCACCGACGTGGTGCGCCTGGCCCCGGGCCTGGCAGGGACGGTGATCCTCATCAGCAAGGTGTACGACTCGATCACCGACCCGTTCGAGGGGCTCATCGCCGACCGCACGCGCACGCGCCTGGGCCGGCGCAAGCCCTACCTGCTGTTTGGCATCCCGTTCGTGTTCCTCTCGTTCTTCCTGCTCTTTTACCCCGCCAACGCCTCTTCCGAGATGGCGCGCTTTGGGTTCGTTGTTTTCACCTACCTGTTCTTTTCCACCGTCGTCAGCCTGGTGATGCTCAATTACAACGCTCTGCACGCCGAACTGACCCTCGACTATAACGAGCGCACGGCGCTCAGCTCGGTGCGCATATTCTTCTCCACCCTGTCTTCCATCCTGTGCGCGCTCCTGCCGCTGGAAATCGTTGACCGGTTTGCAGATGTGCGCCAGGGGTATATCGTGATGGCGCTGGTCTTCGCAGCCTTCTTTGCGCTGCCGTTCATCGCCACCGTCGCGGCCACGAAAGAGCGCAAGGAATTCCAGCAGCCGCCCGGGCGCTTCGACTGGCGCGTCTTCCTCGCGCCGTTCCGCGTGCGCACCTTTGTCTATTCGCTGATGATGTACCTGCTGGCGTTCGTCGCCATCGACACGGTCTCGAGCGTGATCGTGTATTTTATGAAGTACTACCTGCAGCGCGGCGATGAGACGAGCTTCGTCTCGGGGACGCTGCTGGTGGTGCAGGTGGTGGCCCTGCCGTTCTACGTGCTGCTCAGCAAGCGCATCGGCAAGACGCGCGCCTACATGCTGGGTGCGGTGATCTGGATCGCGATGATGCTCGTCAGCCTGTTGATCACCCCATCTACCCCGGGGTTTGCCGTTTATGTCTTCGCCAGCCTGGTCGGTTTTGGCACCGGCGGGATTGTGGTGATGATGTACGCCATCTTCCCGGATATCCCCGATGTGGATGAGCTGGTCTCGCGCCAGCGCCGCGAAGGGATCTACTCCTCGATGGTGACCTTCATGCGCAAGCTCAGCTCGGCGCTGGCGATCTTCCTCGTCTCGCAGGCCATAGGGCTGGCGGGTTATGTGCGCCCGGTGGAGCAGGTGGCAAACGGCGTCACCCGGTTGATCGAGCAGCCCCAGCCGGCCAGTTTCATCCTGGCGCTGAGGTTGATCTTTGCCTTCCTCACGCCCGTGCTGGTTGGGGCGGCGCTGTTCTTCGCGGTGCGCTTCCCGCTCAGCCCGCAGCGGCACGCGCGCCTGAACACGCTCCTGGCGGCCCGCCGGGCCGGCGAGCCTGAGACGCCCGAACGGCTGGCCGAGGCCGAGAGCCTGCGCCGCGAACTGGTGGGGTGAGCGCTTGGCCCGCCTGTATGACATTCCGGCGGGAGAAACCCGCCCGCACCGCGATTTCGGCCTGACGATCCTCGGCCCGGCCCCTGCGGACTACCCCAGGCAGGCCGTTCGGGATGCCTTCTCGCAGGCGAGCTTCGCGCCCACCTATGCGGCCCGCAAGCAGGCCTACCAGGCGTATGTGCTGGCCAACCCGGCCCCGCCCAACTTCAAAGCGCCTTACTTCGAGCTCGTGCGCCTGGCGGCGGGCGGGCAGCCGCACGAGGGCATCTTGCTGGGCGCTTGCGAATACGTGGATGGGCGCAAAGACTGCTCGGATTTCGTCTTGCACGCGCTGCTGCGCCTGCTTTACCAGTTCAACGTGCACCCGCGCCTCAGCCCGCACCTCTATGAGCGCGTTTTCGCCACCGTGCTGGGCTTCAAGTATTGGCCCGATGAGCCCGGGGTGGATTCGATGTGCACCTGGACGGAGAACCACCAGATTCTCTTCGCCTCGGCGGGTTACCTGGCCGGGCAGCTCTTCCCGGAGGAGCGCTTTACCAACTCGGGGCAGAGCGGCGCCGAGAAGATGGCCCTGGCTCGCCCGCGCATTCTGCGCTGGCTGGAGCTGCGCGAGCGCACCGGCTTCAGCGAGTGGCTTTCGAACGTTTATTACGACGAGGACCTGACGGCCCTCCTGGCGCTGGCCGATTTTTGCGAGGACGGCGAGTTGCGCGCCCGCGCCGGGCGGGTGATCGACCTGATCCTGCTGGATATCGCCTTGAACAGCTTCAAGGGGGTGTTCGGCAGCACGCACGGGCGCAGCTATGCCATCGCCAAGATGCAGGCCGATCAAGAAGCCACCTCGGCGCTGAGCAAGCTGGTCTTCGGCATGGGCAGCTTTTCCAGCGAGGACTCGATGAGCGCGGCCTGCTGCGCGCTGAGCCCCGCGTTCACGCCGCCTGCCTGGGCGCAGGAGATTGCCGCCGGGCGCGGCCTGCCCGAGATGGAAAACCGCCAGCGCATGGGCATCCGCCTGGCCGAAGCGGAACGCTGGGGCCTGGGCTTTGAGTCTTTCGAGGACGGGATGGTGTATCTCAGCCTGGAGGCGTACACCCACCCGCGTACTGTGGATTTAACTCTGCGCATGTTCGATGCGTGGAACTGGTGGGAGAACCTGTACTTCGAGCCGTTTGCCCGCCGCCGGAGGCTGATTGACGCGCTGCGCCGCCGGGGCCTGATGAAGCCCCTGGCGCGGCTGGCCGAGCGCGACCTGTGCCGCAACACGCGCGAGGAAGTGAACATCTACACCTACCGCACGCCCGATTACCTGCTTTCCTCTGCGCAAGATTACCGCCCCGGCTTCGGCGGCGACCAGCAGTCCATCTGGCAGGCAACGCTGGGGCCGGGGGCGGTGTGCTTCACCACCCATCCGGCCAGGCTGGAAGGCGACTCGCCGAATTATTGGACCGGCTCGGGCAGCCTGCCGCGCGTGGGGCAATATAAGAACGTGCTGGCGGCGGTGTACCGCATCTCCACTGCGCCGGGGTTGTATCACACCAACCGGCTGCGCTTCACCCATGCCTGGCTGCCGCGAGCCGCTTTCGACGCGGTGGCCGAGCGCGGGGGGTGGATCTTCGCACGCAAGGGGGAGGGTTACCTGGCGCTGCGTGCGTCCAACGGCTACCGCTGGGCGGGCGAGGGCGGCGAGGAGGTGATCTCGGAAGGGTTGAGGTGCATCTGGCTGTGCGAGCTGAGCCGCGCGGCGGTGGATGGGCCTTTCGAGCGCTTCATCGAGCGCATCTGCGCCGCGCCGCTTGCCTTCCATGGGCTGCGGGTGAGGTATGATTCGCCGTCGCTGGGCAGGTTCGAGTTCGGCTGGCGCGGGGGGCTGCGCGTGGCGGGGCGGGAGGTGCCCCTGCGCGGCTACCCGCGTTATGAGAATCCGTTCTTCAGCGCACCGTTCGGCGAAAGGCCGGACGTGTCGGCGATCAAGTAGCGATACCCCCACCGAACTGAAATCAACCCCCTCCCAACACCGCCCCTGCGGGCGCACCCGGGGTGTCCCCCGAAATCGCTGCGATCTCGGGGGAGGGATGGGTGGGGGTGGGCGGCCAGGGAGGGGGTGAACTGCCCTCACGTTGCGGAAGGGCGTGACAGGCTGAAGACCGGCCCGAGCGAGGCATACTCGTCACCGCTCAGGCGGGCCACCGGGCGTAAAACCTGTAAATCGGCGCGCCCATCCGGCCCCAGCAGGCCCTCTCGCAGGTGATAGCGCAGCACACGCCCCAGCACCAGCGTATAGATACTGCCTTCCACAGGGATGATCTGCGAGGTGCGACATTCAAGAGCCGCCGCAGCCCGCGCGACGCGCGGCGGGCGCACATCGATGGAGGGGGCCGTCTCGAGGCCAGCCAGCGCGAATTCGTCCACATCGTAGTCATATTCCCCCGAGGTGCGGTTCATCGCTTCCACCAGTTCTTCACTCACCAGGTTGACCACGAATTCGCCCGTCTCCAGGATGTTGCGCAGGCTGTCTTTCGGCGCGCCTTTACGCCGGCCGATCGAAACCATCACGGTGGGCGGGCTGCCCGCCACGGCGTTGAAGAACGAGAAGGGCGCCAGGTTCAGCGCCCCGCTTGCGCCGCAGGTGGAAACCCAGGCGATTGGGCGCGGCACCACCAGGCTGGTGAGCAGCCGGTAGGCCTCGCGCGCGGGCAGGTCGGCGGGGGTGAGGCTGGTCATGCCAGGCGCTCCATCATCTCCTGCACGGCGCGGGTCTCATCCAGGTTGATGCGGTGGTCGAGGTTAGGGTAGAGCCGCATGGTCACGGCCCCGCCCAGGCGCTCCAGCACGGCGGCGCTGCCCAGCACGCGCTCCGAGGGGATGAAGGGATCGGTATCCGAGCAGCCCAGGAAGACCGGCGTGCCATCCAGCGAACCGGCGTATTCGCGGGGCGCCTCGGCGGGGCCGATCAAGCTTCCGGCCAGGCCCGCCACGCCGCCATAACGGCGCGCATTACGCGCGGCATATTCCAGCGCCAGGCACGCACCTTGTGAGAAGCCAAGCAGGAGGATGCGCCCGGCGGGGATGCCCGCCGCTTCGACGCGGGCGACCACCTCGCCAAACGCTTCCAGCGCCGCGCTCAGCCAGGGTTCGTTGCTCTCCAATGAAGCGCTGAAGCGGTTGGGGTACCAATGGCTCGCGGCGGCCTGCGGAGCCAGAAAGGCAAAGCCCGGGCGGGCCAGCTTTTCGGCAAAGGCGAGCATATCGCCGGCGCCCGCCCCGCGCCCGTGCGCCATCACCAACGCGGCGCGGGCCTGCGCAAGCGGCGTTCCGCAGGCGTAGACGGGCTGACCCTGGTGCGGGCCGGGGCTTGCAAGCGGAAATAACTTATCCATGCCCGGCCTCCAGGCTGCCTTCGGGCAGGCGCAGCGGGGTAAGGCCGCGCTCGATCTCGGCGCGGTCCGTTTCCAGCCAGGGCGGGAGCTTCAGGCTGCGCCCCAGCGAGGCTTCGTCTTCATCGGCCAGGAAGCCCGGCCCGAGCGTGGCAAGCTCTACGATGTGCCCGTCTGGGTCGTTGGTGTAAATGCTCTTGAAGTACACGCGGTCCATCACCGGCGAGACGCGCAGCCCGGCCGAGAGCAGCTTTTCGCGCCACTCGAGCTGCGCGGCTTCATCTTTGACGGCCAGGGCAAAGTGATGTGTCTGGCCCACGCCCATGCGCACGCGCGGTTCTTTGGCCGGGTCGCGCTCGAAGTAGGTGATCAACGTGCCGGGAGCGCCCTCGCCGACCCCCCAATACCAGTGCGCCGAGTTTGGGTCGTCGAAGTTGAGTGTGCGTTTGAGCAGGCGCATGCCGAGCAGCCCGCCGAAGAAAGCATGCGTGCGGGCAATGTTGCTGCCAATGGCGGTGATGTGGTGCATTCCCTCGTGCAGGCTGATGGGCGGGGTGATCTCCGGCACAGGCTCTGGCCACGTTTCGGCGCGGATGCGCTCTTCGTCGCGGTTGCGCACGGTCATCTCGGGCGGCGGGGGCAGCAGGTGCGTGCCCAGGGCGGCGGCATCTTCATCTATCGTCCAGCCGGGGCCGCGCGTGGCGATTTCGAGAATCATGCCGTCTGGATCGCTGAAGTAGATGGATGTAAAGTAGTTCCGGTCATAAGGCCCGGTGACGCGCAGGCCGAGGTCGGTCAGGCGGCGCTTCCAGGCCAGCAGGCCGCTGTAATCGGCCACCTGAAGGGCCAGGTGATGCGTTCCGCCGATGCCGGGGCGGCCATGCGGCAGGCCCTTCCACTCGAAGAAGGTGACAGCCGTGCCAGGGCGTCCGGTGCGGTCGCCGAAATAGAGGTGGTATGCGCCCGGATCGTCAAAATTGACCGTTTGTTTAACGAGGCGCAGGCCCAGAACGCGCGTGTAAAAATCGAGGGTGCGCTGCGCGTCGGAAGATACGAGGGTAATGTGGTGCAGGCCGAGGATGGACATGCGGTTTTATCCTTTCAAAGGGCGGTACTGTCTTGATATCAAATCGTTTGACATCAAAATATTATCAAATCCCACAATATTTGTCAAGTATGCCTTTGATTTACCAAAAGTCAACCCCCTTGCAGCCTTTCCTCATGCCTTAATAAAAAAAGGGGACGGACACGCAGGTCCGCCCCAATGGGTTTCAGCCAGGGCTAGTGATAAACCGGCAGCATGTCGCCGTGGGCGGCGATCAGGTCATCCACCAGGTTCCAGATCTGCTCCAGGTCGAGCTCGGCGGCGGTGTGCGGGTCGAGCATGGCGGCGTGGTAGATGTGCTCGCGCTTGCCGCTCAACGCGGCTTCCACCGTCAGCGATTGCACATTGATGTTGGTCTGCATCATCGCCGCCAGGTGCGGCGGAATGGTGCCGATGTGCGTTGGCTGCAGGCCGTTCTTATCCACCAGCACGGGCACTTCCACCGTGCAGCCTTCAGGCAGGTTGTCGATCAGCCCGCGGTTGGCGACGTTCCCATACACCACGCGCGGGACGCCCGTTTCCAGGCTGTGGATGATGTAGGAGCCGTATTCGTGCGATTTTTCGATCTCATCGAAGTTGAGCGCTTCTTCGAGGATCCAGCCCACTTCTTCCGGCCCGGCCCCTGCCGCCAGCAGCTTCTCGCGCGCCTTTTCCACATCCAGCGGTGTGCCGGGGTTCTCGATGATGTCTTGGGTCATCTCCCAGCCGGCCAGTTGCACCTCGCAGCGGCGGATGTACTCGTCAATGGGCACGTTGAACTTCTCGATCAGGTCGGGGCGGTCGCGCTTGATGAACCAGGGCACGTACTCGCTGAAGTGCTCGCTCGATTCGGTCACGAAGTAGCCCGTGCGCTTGCAGACTTCATAGCGCACACGGTTCCAGGCGGGCGCGCGCCCTTCTGCGGCGATGCGCCGGATGCGCGGGTAGAGGTCTTCCACCGCATCGCCCTGCTTGCGCTCGAACTTCAGGTAAAAGGCCATGTGGTTGATCCCTGCGCAGATGTAATTGACCTCTTCCGGCGGCACGCCGATATCTTCGGCAAGCTGGTGGGCGGTGCCCTGCACCGAATGGCACAGGCCGACGTTCTTGATCTTGCTGGCGCGGTTGATCGCCCACATGTTCATCGCCATCGGGTTCACGTAATTCAAGAAGGTGGCGTCGGGGCAGAGTTCTTCCATATCCTTGCAGGTTGACAGCAGCACGGGGATGGTGCGCAGGGCGCGCATGATGCCGCCGATGCCCAGCGTGTCGCCGATAGTCTGGCGCAGGCCGTACTTCTTGGGGATCTCGAAATCAATGACGGTGCTGGGGCGGTAGCCGCCGATCTGGAACATCGAGACGGCGTACTGCGCGCCGTCCAGCGCGCGGCGGCGGTCGGTGGTCACCTCCAGCCGGGGGTGGGCGCCCAGGCTGCGGGCGATGCGCTCGGCCACCTTTTGAGTGGTGAAGAGGCGCGTCTCATCAATATCCATCAGGCTGATGGTAGACTCGGCCAGCTCGGGGAAGCTGAGAATGTCGCCGAGAAGATTCTTGGCGAAAACGGTCGAGCCGGCCCCGATGAATGTGATCTTTGGCATCCGATCCTCCTGTGATTGGGTTGGGTAGGAATGAGCTTTTCTAGAGCTTGAACTGTGGCAGCCACTGTTTTTCGGCGGCCAGAAGCTCGGTGACCATGGCGCGGATTTGCGGCAGGGTGCAGACCGCGGCGGTGAGCGGGTCGAGCATGACGGCGTGGTAAACGGCTTCGGTATCGCCGGAGAGGGCGGCTTCGACGATCAGCTCCTGCACGTTGATGTTGGTGCGGTTGAGCGCCGCCAGCTGGGGCGGCAGGTCGCCGATCACCACCGGCTGGATGCCGCTCGCGTCCACGAGGCAGGGCACCTCCACCGTGCAGCCCTCCGGGAGGTTGGTGATCAGCCCGAAGTTCGGCACGTTGCCGTTGATGCGGACGGGGCGGTTGGTCTCGACGGCCTCGATGATCGCCGATCCGTATTCGTGGCTGCGCACGGCGTTCAGCGCGCGTGTGCCTTCCATCACCTCTTTGAATTCCTGCGCCATGGTTTGGGCGGCCTGCTGGCAGTGGCGCAGATAGCCGCCGGTGCGCCCAAAATCGAACCATTGATCGCCGGGGTTTTTGAAGAGGGGCACCAGCTCCTCCTCGACCATGCGCGCGCTCTTGCGGAAGTAGGGCACGTATTCGCTGGCGTGGCCGCTCGATTCGGTGACGAAATAGCCAAAGTGCTTCATCAACTCGATGCGCACCGGCTCGCTGCCGTAGATGGCCGGGTCTTCGATGGCTTTCCAGATCTTGGGGTAGAGATCTTCTTTGCCCTGGCGAAACTCAAGGAAGAACGACTGGTGATTGATCCCCGCGCAGACGAAATTCACCTCCTCATACGGCGCGCCGGCCCAGCGGGCGAGCATTTCGCTGGTGCCCTGCACCGAGTGGCACAGCCCGACGAAAGGCCGTCCCGTGCCCGCGCTGATGCCCCAGCAGTTGGCGGCCATCGGGTTGACGTAATTGAGGATCAGGGCGTCGGGGGCCACCTCGTCCAGCTCGTCGCACAGGTCGAGCAAGACGGGGATGGTGCGCAGCGCGCGGAAGACCCCGCCCGGGCCGAGCGTATCACCCACGCACTGTTCCACGCCGTATTTGCGCGGAATTTCGATATCCAGCTCGTAGGCTGCCAGGCCGCCCTGCTGGAAGGTGGTGATGACGTAATCGGCGCCCATGACCGCCTCGCGCCGGTCGGTGGTGGCCTTTACGCGCGCCTTCAGCCCGCGCCGCTCGACGAGCGCCTGCACCAGGTCGCGCGCCCAGGCCAGTCGCACGGGGTCGATATCCATCAGGGTGATCGTGCTCTCTTGCAGCGCCGGGGTGAGCAGGATGTCGTTGCACAAATTGCGTGTGAAGACGTAACTTCCGGCTCCGATGAGGGTGATGTCGGCCATTTTACGCTCCTTAGAGGGGGGATACATATCCATTATAATACGAGCGTATGTTCATCGAGCGCTTCCGCGCCGCTGCGTTGGAATCCTGCCGGCTGGATGCTTCCCTGCCGCTCGTGGTGGGCGTTTCGGGCGGGCCCGACAGCCTGTGCCTGCTCGATTGCCTGCTGCAGTGCGGCTTCAGGCCGCTGGTGGCGCATTTCGATCACTGCCTGCGCGCGGAATCGGCCAGGGATGCCGAAAAAGTGGCCGAACTGGCCGCCGGGCGCGGGCTGGACTTTGAATTGGGCCGCCTGGATGTGGCGGCTTACGCCGGTGAGGCCGGGCTTTCGCTCGAAGAGGCCGCCCGCGAAGCCCGCTACCGCTTTCTCTTCGCGGCGGCCCGCCGAACCGGCGCCCAGGCGGTGGCGGTGGGGCATACCGCCGACGACCAGGTGGAAACGGTGCTGATGCACCTGCTGCGCGGCGCCGGGCTGGCCGGACTGAAGGGCATGAGCGCGCGCAGCCTGCACGAAGGCTTCGATGCTTCCATCCCCCTGGCCCGCCCGCTGCTTGGCTTCTGGCGGGAGGAGATCGAAGCCTACTGCCGCGAAAGGGGCCTTCAGCCGCTGCAAGATGCCACCAACGCCGACCCGGCCTTCTACCGCAACCGCCTGCGGCACGAACTGATTCCTTTCCTCGCGCGTTATAACCCCCAGGTGAAGCAGGTGCTGTGGCGCACGGCCGATGTGCTGGCCGGAGAGGCCGAGGTACTGGCTCAGGCGGCCCAGGCGGCCTGGGGGGGGGTTGTGGAGCGCTGCGAACCCGATCTCTGCGCCCTCAGGCGCGAGGCGCTGCTGGATCTGCCGGTGGGGTTGCAGCGCGCCGTGCTGCGCCGGGCCATCCAGCGGCTGCGCCCGGCCCTGCGCGATATTGACTATCAGACCGTCGAGCGGGGCCTGGGGTTCATCCGTCGCCCCACTCGCTCGGGCAGCCTGAGCCTGGCCCAGGGCCTGCGCCTGGAGCAGGCCGGGGGGGTGATCTACCTCGCCGAGTGGGACGCAACCTTGCTGGACCGCAGCTGGCCGCAGGTGCAGCCGGGCGCCCTCTTGCGCCTGGATGTGCCAGGCGAGCTTCCTGTGGGGCAGGGCTGGGTGCTGCGCGCCGAGCCGGCCGAACCGCCGGCTGGCTTTTCGGAGGCCGGGCGCTGGGAAGCCTGGCTGGACTCCGCCCAGGTGGAACTGCCGCTGGAGGTGCGTTCCGCGCGGCCGGGCGAGCGCTTCCAGCCGCTTGGGCTGGGCGGGCGCTCGCAAAAGATCGCCGATTTGTGGATCAATGTGCGCCTGCCGCGCCGGGCGCGCAGCGGGTGGCCGCTGGTGCTTTCGGGCGGGGCGGTGGCCTGGGTGCCGGGCTATCGCCTGGACGAGCGCTTCAAGGTGAGCGGGGAAACCCGGCAGGCCATTCACCTGGTGCTGGAAAAGCCGGCTGTGGATTGATTTGACGGTATTGGCGGGGCGACCCCCACGATTTATAAAAAAAACCGCGCTTTCGAAAAGAAAAGCCCCGCTTGACGGGGCTTATTGATGCTTATTCCACACTTTCGCCTGCCAGCTGGCGCAGCTTGAGGGAGACTTCGCGCCATTGGATCTTCGATATCCCCAGCTTCTGGCGGATCTTCTCCGGCTCGTTGCCGGATTTCCAGTCATCCAGCGCGCAGGTCCAGCGGCACATATCGAACGAGAGGTGTTTTTCCAGCCCGGCGGCTTCGCCCAGGTCTTCGAGCAGGTATTCGAGCCGGCGCGGCGACCAGGGGAAGATGTGGTCGGCGGGGTTGTACTGCATCAGGTATTCCTGGTAGGCCGCCACCCAGTCGGACGAGAGCTCGATCTTGCGCTCTTTGTAGCGGCTGGAAGGGCTGGCGTAGCGCACGAAGAGGATGGGGCCGTTGGGGGCTTCCAGGTCGATGTGATTGCGGGTGATGGCCAGGCACTCGCCTTTCTTAATGCCCGTTTCGAGCAGGAGGGAGAGCAGCAGGTAGGGGCGCGAATCGGGTTTTTTGGCGCTGCGCATGGCGTTGGCCACCTCGATCACCTTCAGCACCTCTTCCTGGGTGAGGACGACCGGCAGCGGGCTCATCACCGACTGCTGAACGACCTTCACGGCCGGGTCGGTGAGCAGTACGCCGCCGCGCTGCAGCCAGCGGAAGAAGGCTTTGATGGACGTGATGCGCCGCGCCAGGCTCTTGGGGCTGCACGGCACGCCGCGGCCTTTTTGAAGCCATTGGAGGAAGTGATTCAGGTCGTTGGTCGTCACGCTGCCGAGCGTGCGGTCGGGGGGCAGGTAGCCGGCCAGCAGGTTGAGGTCCCCGATGAAGGCTTTGATGGTGTACAGCGAGCGGCCCTGATCTTTGAGGAAGATTTCCCAGGCGTGGATGGAGGGGAGCAGCGGGGTCTGTGGGGTGAGATGGGCGACTGCGTGCGATGGTTCGGCGGGCATAAAAAACTCCACGTTCCGGGGATTTTCGTATAGGTATGGAGAGTCTACAACGTTTCGGATGAATTGTCAAACGGGAAAAGCGGGAATCTTTAAGCAAAAATGCCCGGTGCGCCGGGCATTTTTGCTCAAAAGAACATGCGCAGCCTACTGGTAAACCGCCTGGTAAACGATCGAGCGGATGGCGTCCAGGTTGGGCCAGAGCACCCAGGCGCCCTCGGGCGTGATATAAGGGTAGGCTTCGGCGGGGGTCAGCGTGTAGCGGCGGATGAGGCCCGGGTCGTTCATCACCGCCTGGGCCACCGGCACCAGCGGGAGGAGCGTATCGAGGGTCAGGTTCGTCTCGACGTTGTTCTTGTAAATCTGGAAGATCTCCGGCGCGCGCAAGACGCCGTCGATGCTCATCAATTTGGCGAACAGACCCTGCAGCACCTCCTGGGCCCGGCGGAGGCGGTCGAAATCGCTGGTGGAGTAGCGCGAACGCACATACCACAGCGCCGTCTTGCCGTCCATCGGGACGGTGGCAGGCGCATCAATGGTGCAGATGCCGTGGCCGTCGGCCCAGGGCAGGTCGCATTTATCGGAGAGCGACTGGCGCACTTTGACGTTGATGCCGTTCATGCTGTCGATGATGCCGGTGAAGCCTTCCATGTTGGTCATCACGTAATAGGAAGGCCGCACGCCAAAGTTCGACTCGAACGTGTTCTGCATGGTGTAGAACCCGCCGGCTGCCTGGGCGGTGTTGATGCGGTTGGTCATCCAGCCGGGGATGTTCACGTACAGGTCGCGCGGGAAGGACACCAGGCTGACCGTGTTCTGGTTGCGGTTGATGGATACGAGCACGATCACATCGGTGCGGAAGCCCCCGCCCGGGCGCGCATCCGAACCCAAGACCAGGATGTTCACCACGCCGTCCGGCAGCGGGCCGCCTTCCTGGACGTTGTAATACGAGGGCGGCATGGTGGCTTCGGGCGCATCGATCGCCAGCGTGGGGGTTAGCGTGGGGGTGGGCGTGTTGGTCGGCTCCGGCGTGGGCGTGGGGGCCAGCGGGCGGAACGGGGTGGGCGTGGCGGTGGCGTCGGGCGCATCGGTGACGAGCAGGTTGGCCGGGCGCGTTTGGGTGGGGGTGAAGCTGGCGACGGCGGGCGCCGCAGAGGCTTCGGTGCCGGCCCAAGGCAGCGTGCAGGCCTGCGCGGTGAGCAGAAGGATGAGGAGCAGGAAGGCGATCGAGCGTAGCTTCATTGGTTCACGGGTAATCGAAGGTTAAGGGGGCGGGAGGGTCGGCGTTTCGGTCGGGGTAGGCGTGTGTGTATCCGTCGGCTGCGGGGTGAAGGTGGGCGTATCGGTCGGCGCAGGCGTATCGGACGGGGTGAAAGAAGGCGTGGCGCTTGGCGGGGCGGCCGTGAAGGAAGCCGTGGGGGTAGCGGTGGCGGGCCGGGGCGTGCTGGTGGGCGCCTTGGGGGTGTTCGATGGCGCCGCGGTGGTGCGGGTGGGCGTTGCGCTGCGTGCCGGGATGAACGGAACATACAGTGTGGACCCGGCCTTGATGTCGTTGGGGTTTGCCAGGCAGTTGGCAAATTGCAGCTCTGCCACCGAAACGCCAAAGATGCGGCTCAGGCTGTAGAGCGTATCGCCCGGCTGGACGATATAAGTCACCCAGCCGGAGGGGGGCCCGCACGGGCGGATGGTGGGGCGCGGCGTTGCGGAGGGCGCTTCGGTGGGAGTCTGGTTGGGCGGTAGGGTGGGGGTGGGCGTGGCCGTGGGCAGCGGCGGCAGGTAGAGGTTGCTGCCGGGCATGAGCGTGCCGGAGAGCAGGCAGTTGGCCTGGATGACCTGCTCGGCGGTGATGCCGTGCAATGCGGCGAGGGTCTCGAGCGTGTCGCCGGCCTGCACTTCGTAGGCAACCCAGCCCTGCGGGGGCGGGCAGGCAGTGGGGGGCACCGGCGTCGCGCTGGGTTGGGCGGTTTCGGTGGCCTGACCGGGCTGCGGCAGGCCCGGCGTGTGGGTGACCGTCGGCGTGGCCGTAAATTGCAGCGATCCCTCGGCGGAAGCGAGGGATAGCGCCCCCAAAACGATCACACCGGAGACCAGCGCGGTCAACAGGCCGGTAACGAGCTGGCGGATGAAGCTCATGGCCCGGCCGCCTCAGCGGCCCTGGCGGGGTGGATGGGCAGCAGCACGCTGAAGGTGCTGGAAAAGCCCGCGGTGCTCTCCACCCAGATGCGCCCGCCGTGCGCTTCGACCAGCGAGCGGGCGATCGAAAGCCCCACGCCCGTATCGCCCACGCCCTGGATGAGCACATTATCGGCGCGGAAACGCCGGTTGAACACGTTCGGCAGGTCTTCCGGGGCGATTCCCCCGCCCTCGTCGGTCACCCGCAGAATGAGGAATTCACTCCGGTCTTCTTTGGTCAGGCCTGCCGAAAGCGTGATCGTCCCATCGGCGGGGGTGGCCAGGAGGGCGTTTTGCAGCAACTGGCCGACGATCTGCTGCAGGCCTTCGCGGTCGGCGTTGAGCAGCGGCAGCTCGTCGGGCGTCTCGATGCGCAGGTTGATGTTCTTCTCGCGCAGGCGCGCGCTGATCTCGGTGAGGGCGGTGTCGATGACCGCGCTCAGGTCCACCGGCTGGTGGACGAGTTCAAGGGCCGCATTGCCGGCGGTGGTCACCTGGATGAGGTCGTCCATCAATGCCCGCAGACGCTCGGTGGCGGCGCGCACGCGCTCGAGGAATTTGCGCTGCAAGTTGCCCAGGATGCCGACCGTCTCCGCCAGCAGCAGGTCGGTATAGCCCATCACCGAGGCCATCGGCTGGCGCAGCTCCTGCACGATGGAGGAGATCACCTCGTGGTCTTCGGGGGTGAGCATGATGCTCTGGTTGAGCTTGCGTTCGAGCTCGAGCGAGCGGATGTTGGATGAGGCCAGCATGTTTTGCAGGCGGGCCACTTCTTCGAGCGTGGCGCGCAGCTCGGTTTCGAGCTGGGCCGCGCCGGTGGCCTCGGGCAGCCCGCTTTCGGCGCGCAGCTCTCCGCCGGATTTGAGGATCTCAAAGCGCGCCAGCACTTCGCCGTCTTCGCCGGGCGCGCGCCCCATCTGCGACTTCATGCGCGCGTTCTCGGCCTGCAGCCGCGTGATCGCTTCCTGCGACTCGCGCTGGAGGGCGAGCAGGCTTTCCAGGTCGGCAGAGGCCTGTTCGCGGGCAGGCGAAGCGCCGCCTGAGGGGGGTTCGGCCGCTGCCCGGCGCAGGTTCTCGAGCTGCGTGGTGAGCGATTGGTTTTCTTTGCGCAGCTCATCGAGCTCGGCGCCCAGCGCGCTCAGCGTGGCCTTGAACTGGTCGGCATCGCCCTTGTGCTCCGAGAGCGATTGGTTGCGCTTGAGCAATTGTACGATCGGTTCCGTCTCGGAGGCCAGGGCGTTCTGGTCGTCTGTGCTCCAGGCGCGCTTCGAATAGGCGCTGAGCAGAACCAGCCCGCCCCACGGCACCGCGTTCTGCATCAGCGGAATGAGCAGCACATTGCCCACATCCGGCAGGCCGAGGGCGATGCCCAGGGCCGTCAGGTCGGGGGGCTGCGTCTCGCTGGCGAGGATGCGCAGGTGCTTGCCTTTGGCAAGCGCGTTGGAGATGGCCGGGATGGTGGATTGGTCGAGGAGCGTGCCGGCGATCTCTTCTTCGCGCAGCGAATCGAAGCCGCCCTGCATGATCACCGGGGCGGTGGGTGTGGCGGGGGCCGAGAACACCAGGCACAGGTCGGCCTGCAGGGTTTGGGCCACGGCGCGCGCCACGGCGGTGCAGGTTTTATCGGGGTCGGTCTGCAGGCTCAGGTCGAGCCAGGCGTGCACCGCGCGCAGGTCAATCGCGCGGGGTGATTGCGCCACCGGCTGGTCGCCGCTGTGCGCCGTGGAGGCGGCGGTCTCTTTGGGCGCATGTACCAGCAGGCTGGGCAGCAGGGGGTACGCGGCCAGCTGCGCCACGCGGATATAGCCCGAAAAGTCGTTCCCGGTCGGTTCCAGGAAGAGATGCGCCAGCAGCCCGGCGAGGATGAAGGCCATCATGCCCAGGCCCACGCCAAAGTTTTCGGGCCGGCGCAGGAGCAGGAGCAAAATGGTCAGCACGGCCACGCCCCCGCTGGTGATGACCCAGGTCCAATCTTGCCAGGAGGCGTTGAAGGGCAGCGAGGGGTCTTCCAGCAGCCATTGGGTGTAGGTGAAGAAGAACAGGACGACCACCCCCAGGTTGAGCAGCCCGGTGAGGATATCGGCGGCACGGGACGCGTTCGGGAAGGCCCACAGCCAGCCGATCCAGATGAGGCTGAAGAGCACCACCGCGCGGTCAAAGATGGGCAGGAAGGTGTGCGGGTCGAGCACGCCCTGCCACGCCAGGCCGCTGCTGAGAAAGAGCGCGATCTGGGCGACCAGCAGCACGTTCAACCCGAGGAGCGAGCGGCCGGCCGGCTGGCCGGCAGGGCCCGCGCGGCGGCTGATCAAAGCCACCTGCAGGCTGGCGAAGACGGCAAAAGCCAGCGTCAGGTGGTAGATCAGGTTCCCGGGCGGGGCGACCAGGATGCTCAAGAGCTGCCGAAGAATGGTATCCATATTAATAGAAATTATGTCTACTTAAGCGATTATAGCACGGAGCCTTGCAGAGTATCAGGAGAAGTAACCTATCAACCCGTTTTGCGACTAATTTATAACGACAGCGTTAATTCTGCCTGCTTTTCACCTTCCAGGCCGCAGCCCGGCAAGATTGTGTTGGTTCGCCGCGCTTTGCGCCAGGGCAGGTGAAATTCCTCTGAGGAGATCCAGCCATGCGTTTTCGAGTGCAACTTGCGTTGTCTGCCGCCGTGCTCCTGGCGGGCCTGCTGATCGCGCCTGCCCGCAGCAGCCTGGCAGCACAACCCACGCCTACACAGACTGCAACTTCTATGCCAGTTCCCGGTTCGGGCGCCGTCGGGCCGGATTCCTTCCCGGCGGGGGTGAACCCCCTCACCGGCCTTCCGGTGAAAAACCCGAAGAACCTCGACCTGCCGCCCGCGCTGGTTTCGATCACCAACTTCCCGGTGACGGCCCGCCCGCAAGCCGGGCTCTCGTACAGCCCGTTCGTCTTTGAGCTGTATATCGGCGAGGGGATGACGCGCTTCTTGGCGATGTTCTACGGCGATTTCCCATCCGAAGCCGACCTGAACCCGCAAAACGGCGCCGATTCGGCCGTGACCGTGGATTATACGGTGGGGCCGGTGCGCTCGGGCCGCCTGACGTATGAGCCGATCCGCAAGCAGTACGGCGGCTTTTTGGTGATGGCCTCGGCCTGGTCGGGCGTGGCGGCCAACCTGAGCCAGTTCACCAACGTGTTCGGCTCGGATAACAGCGATGTCAACAGCGCAATGATCAAGGTGACCGACCTGGAGAAGATTGCCGAGAAGAACCAGAGCAGCCTGTACGGCAAGGCCAATCTGAACGCTTACCGCTTCGACCCGCAGCCCCCGGCCGGCGGCGTGGCGGGCACGCGCGTCTGGATCCCGTATAACTACCTCAACCAGGTGATCTGGCGCTATGACCCGGCGAGCGGGGCTTACCTGCGCTACCAGGATGACGCCGACGGCAAGACCTTCTTGCAGGCCGCCGACCGCCTGACCAAACAACCGCTGGCCTTTGAAAACGTGGTGATCTTGTTTGCCAAGCACACCGCCAAAGCCGAGACGCTCATCGATGTGGACCTGATGTACCAGAACCCCCAGAAAGCGCTCATCTTCCGCGACGGGAAGATGTATGAAGCCTTCTGGACAACGAAGAACGAAGCCTACGAACGCACCACGGGCAAGCTGCGCCCGATCCGCTTCGTGGACGGGCAGGGCAACCCCTTTGCGCTCAAACCGGGCCAGACGTGGGTGGAGCTGGTGCCGACCTATACGCCCTATTACGAAACGGTCGATTCCGAGCTGTATTCCGACATGGCCAGGCAAAAGCCCGGTTCGGGCAGCTGGGCGGTGCGCTTCTACGCGCCAAAGGTGCAGAAGTAGTAGAGAATGTGTTTCTATTTTCCTGTAAATGGTTTTCTCGCTAAGTTCAAAACATTCCACCTCATCCCCGGCCCTTCTCCCTCTGGGACGCGCTTCGCGCATCCGCAGGGGTGAGGGTAGGGTGAGGGAAAAAACTGGGAATTTAGCGAGAAAACCAGGAAATTGGGGGCCTGCCCCAATTTCCAGGAAAAGGTACACACAATCTTAAGAGATGGCCGGGTGAAGGCCGAACCGGGCTGGCACAATTCTGGCAACGCTGTTCTCTACTTGACAAAATTGGGGATTGGGATAAAATACCCTCACTTCAGCCGAAGTGGCGGAATTGGCAGACGCGCTAGGTTCAGGGCTTAGTGAGAGCAATCTCGTGAGGGTTCAACTCCCTCCTTCGGCACAGTCCCCATCCTGTCATGGGGATTTTTCTTTTCCCCCTTGCGTGCCTGTGGATGCGCAGGCGCTGCTAAAAGACTTGATCCGACAACACAGACAGGGTAATATAGGTATATGCCGCGACGCAACCGAAACCAGGCCGAAACCCCGCGGGTGGAAACCCAGGCGGTCGAAGAAAAAGAGCCCCGCAAGGGCAGCCGGCGCTCGCTCGAATGGCAAAAGCTGGCCCGCCAGGGGGTGGTGATCGCCGCAGCGGTGATTCTGGTGCTGGTGATGCTCAACCTCAACAGCCGCCTGAGCGAGTTTTACCGCCTGAGCTCGGAGCGCGATGATCTGAGCACGCGGGTGGCCAACCTGGAGGTCACCCAGCAGGTGCTTCAAACCCAGGTGGCCTACTCCAAATCCGACCAGGCCGCAGAGGATTACGCCCGCGAAGCGCACATGATCCGAGAAGGAGAAGTGCTGGTGGTGCCGTTTGCCCCCGCAGGCAACCCCACCCCCACGCCTGTTTCCCAAACGCCCACCCCCAGTGCACCGCTCAACTGGCAGGTCTGGTGGGCGCTTTTCTTCGACCAGTAAATCAGCATTCTTTTGAAAAACAATATAGCTTTATGGGGTGTGGTCGCTTTGGGCCGCACCCTCTTTCTCACCCATCGAGGAGTTGCGGTCATACAATCGACCGCACCCTACGGGAGGTTTGGTGAGGCGCGGTCATAAAATCGACCGCACCCGACGGGAGGCCTGGTGAGGTGCGGTCAAACAATCGACCGCACCCTACGGAGGCTGATGAGGCGCGGTCATGCAATCGACCGCACCCTACGGGAGGTTTGGTGAGGCGCGGTCATGCAATCGACTGCACCCGACGGAGGCCTGGTGGGGTGCGGTCATACAATCGACCGCACCCTACGGGAGGTTTGGTGAGGTGCGGTCATAAAATCGACCGCACCCGACGGGAGGTTTACTTGTCTGGAGGAAGAGGGGTGCGGCGCACCGCCACCAGCGTGATGTCATCGGCCAGGGGGGTGCCCTGCCGGAAGCCGGAGAGGGCCTCATCGATGCCGGTGAGCAGCCCGCCGGCCGAGAGCGCCCCGCTGGCTAGCACCGCTTCGCGCAGGCGTTCCTCGCCAAAGTCGGCGCCTTCCGGGTCGAGTGAATCGGTGGCTCCGTCGGTGTAAAGCAGCAGCGCATCGCCGGGGGCCACCTGGAAGGTGTGGTCTTCGTAGGCGACTTCCGGCAAGACTCCCAGGGCCATGCCGCCCTTGGGCAGCTGTTCCACGCTGTGCTGCGCCGCGCGGTAAACGAACGGCAGGTTGTGACCGGCGTTGGCATAGACGAGCTCGCCTTTGCTCGTATCCAGGATGGCATACACCGCGGTGATGAACATCGACTCGGGCGATTCGCTGAAGAGCAGCTGGTTGACTTCCTCGAAGACATCCGCGGGGTCGTCATGGTTGCGCACCGAGGCGCGGATGAGGGTGCGCGCCACCGTCATGTACAGCGCCGCGGGCAGCCCTTTATCGGATACATCCGCCACCACCAGGCCAACCCGGCCATTGCTGAGCTCGAAGATGTCATAGAAGTCGCCGCCCACCTGGCGCGCCGTCTGCCAGCGCATGTCGATCTCCCAGCCGTGGAAGGCGGGCACCTGGTCTGGCAGGAAGGTCTCTTGAATCTGCCTGGCGAGCTGGATTTCGCGCTCGATGCGCTCGTTTTGCACCATCTCGCGCTTCACCAGGTCGTTTTGCAGGGCCAGGCTGGTCTGCTGGGCGATGCCGTTGAGGATTTCGAGCCGCCGCTCGCGGAAGGCCGGGGTGGCGTTGCGCTCGCGCACCAGCAGAATGCCGTGCACACGCCCCTGGACGATGAGCGGAAAGGCCAGCAGCCAATCGCCCTCCACCATGTGAGTATCCTGCTGGTAGGTTTCGAGCGCCTCGCAGTAGAGTTCGGGCCATTCTTCCTCGGGCAGGCCGGCCTGCGCCACCGGGCAGATGTGCGGCGCGGCGGTTGCAAGCACGGCATCGAGCAGGCGGTGCTCGCCGGGCAGGTAGGCGTTATCGAGCAAGAAGCGCTCCTGGCGGCGGTTCTCGCCGTGGGCGTTGGTCGGGCGGAAGACCTGCAGGTCTTCATCCCAGCGGTAGATCATGCAAACATCGATGCCCACCAGGATGGGCACCAGGTGGACGATGTTCTCGAGCACGTCCGGCAGGTCGTTGGATGAGACCACCGCCTGGGCCACCTGGAGCAGCGCGGCGGTGACGTAGGCTTCTTCCTGGCGCGCCTCGAGCAGGCGCAGGTTTTCCACCGTCACCGAAGTCTGGTGGGCAATGCCCTGCAGGATGGAAAGCGATTTGGGGTCGAGGGTGGGGTCGTCTGCCGAAAGGCGCTCCACCTGGAGCGAGACGAGGAAGGCCCCGGTGATCTGCCCGCGCACCATCAGCGGGAGCATTACCTGCAGCGAAGGCCCGT
This sequence comes from Anaerolinea sp., assembly GCA_029975055.1. Taxonomy (GTDB): domain Bacteria; phylum Chloroflexota; class Anaerolineae; order Anaerolineales; family Anaerolineaceae; genus Anaerolinea. The sequence goes on along the minus strand of JARKPU010000074.1, from coordinate 207,832 downwards.
CGGTGATGGCGGCCTCCGGCAGGCCCAACTCCAGCGCAGTATCAACCAGGTAAACCATGGCGTGCTCTTCTTCCAGGCGCACCAGGCCGGGCATTGCCACCGGGTAGAGGTGCGGCCCGCCGTTGGCAGGCTCGAAGCCGTACCAGGCCTTCAGCTCATAATAGGGGCGGTTCTCCTGGCGCAGCAGGAAGAGGCACTTGCGCACGCCCACCAGCAGTCGCGTCAGGCGTAGCATGGTGGCCAGCAGGTCATCTACCGAGAGCACGCTCTGGGTGGCTTCGGCCACCTGGACGAGCATGGTGGCAACCCAGGCCTGTTCCTGGGCTTCGCTGAACAGGCGCGCATTCTGAATGGCCACAGCCGCATACCCGGCAAAGGTGGCCGTCATGGAGGAGGCTTCGCTGCCGTAGCGCCCGGGCGACTGATGCGCCAGGACGAGCAGCCCGAGGGTCAGGTTCCCCGAGCGCATCGGCACAGCCAGGGCCGAGTAGTCCTGCGGGTAGTGCAGGGCGTGGCCGATCGGCCCCATGGGGTCTTCGGCGGTGCGGATGAACGGTTCCTGGATTTGAATTTGCTCATCCAGCACCAGACGCACGTCGGGGTTTTCGGCGATGGCGCGGTTGAGTTCCGCCGGGTCGATGCCGCGAGAGGCTGCCAGCTCCAGCGAAAGGTTCTGCCCGTTGTGGCCCTCGGCATCTTTCACCAGCCAGATCGCCGCCGAGTCGCAGGGCAGGTTAGCCTGCAGCCGCTCGAGGATCATATCCAGGAGGGTGGTGAGGTCTGCGTTGTTGGAAATCTGAGCCGCCACGTCGCGGAAGCCCTCCGCCACCTGGCGGCGCCACTTTTCCGAGCGGTAGAGGGTGGCATTGCGATACGAGATGGCGATGGTCGAGGCCAGGGCTTCGAACAGCGACAGGTCCGATTCGCCAAATGCGTTGGTTTCGGTGCTCTGGATATCGAGCACGCCGATCACCTCTTCGCCGTAGAGCAGCGGCACGGCCAGCTCGGAATGCGTGTCATCGGGGGGCAGCAGCGGGGCCACGTAGAGGGGCTCTTTGGACACGTCGTTGACCAGGATGGATTTCCCGCTGCGCGCGACGGCAGGGATGATGCCCACTTCGGAGTCCAGCGAGTAGGCCACTTCCTGGCTGTGCATCGCCTCGCTGCGCTCGCCTGACCCGGCCTGGTAGATGACCAGGCGCCTGCCGGGGTGCACTGAATAGAGGTGGACGTGCGGGTAACCGAAGCGGCGCTGGATGAGTTGGACGACCTCGGCCAGCAACTGGTCGATCTCCAGGATCGAATTAAGCGCGTGGCTGACCTCGGTGACCGAGGAAATCTGGCTTGCGCGGGTTTCCAGGTCGGTGTAGAGGCGGGCGGTTTGAATGGCCAGGGCGATGTTATCGGCCAGGGCGCCCAGGACGAGGACATCGGTGTCGTGGAAGCCGTCGAGGATATCGCTCTGCACATCCAGCACGCCGAGGACATGGTTTTCGATTTTGAGCGGGAAACAGGCCTCGGAGAGCGTCTCGGGCAGGGCTTCGTTGTAGTGGAAGCGCGGGTCGATGAGCGCATCGGCGACGACGATTTGCTCGCCCGTCTGGGCCGCGGAGCCGATCAACCCCTCGCCCGGCTGGATGACGTCGCCCGGCCGGAAGGGCAGGCTGCTGCTCGGCGACGCCGATGCGCGGAACTCCAGGCGCGGCGGTTCGCCGCTGTTGACGAAAATGGCGACGTAATAGTAATTGAAGGTGTTCTGGATCAACTCGGTGACGCGCCCGTAGAGCTGTTCCAGGTTGAGCAGGCTGGCGATCTGCCCGCTCACTTTGCGCACCAGGCCGAGCTGCTCGAGCCGCCAGTTCTTCAGCTTTTCCTGGCGGGTGATCTCCATGGCCGAGGCGGCATGCGCCGCCAACCCTTCGAGGAGCTCAAACTCTTTGGGCTTGATGGGCGCATCGGGCGAGCGCTCGAACTGGATGATGCCGAGCAGGTTGGCGTTAGAGCGCAGCGGGATGGCCGCCTGCCAGACTGCGCCGGGGGTGCACGCGCCGTCTACCGTCACCTGGCTGTCGGAGCAGATCAGTTTGCCATCCAGGCGGGCGCGCTGCACCAGGTCTGGGGCGGGGGCGCTGGGGAGCACGTCCATCTCCTCTTCGCCGGGCAAGGGGTAATAAGGCTTCGAGAGCCAGACGCGCGCCTGCCCGCCAAGCATTTCGGCGAGCGCCGATTCGATCGCCCGGCACTGAGAGAGGGTCTCAGGCTGGCGGACGAGCTGTTCGCCCAAACGAAGGAAGCGTTTCCACTCCGGCTCAGCAGTCTGCCTGGTAGAAGGCCTGGCGGTCATCTTTTTTTGGTTGGTTTAGATTCTGGGGAAGCTTGCCGTTTCTTGAAGAGAGTCAGGCGGTTGCCGTTGCCGGTTTTGAAATCGAAATCCACTTTGTCCATCCACTGGCGGATGAAGAAGAGCCCCAGGCCGTGGGTGGGCCTGTCTTCCAGGCCGCCGCTGATGTCGGGCGCGCCGATCAGGTCGGGGTCGAATGGCCGGCCGTGATCTTCGAGAATGATGGTCAACCCTTCTTTGGTAACTTTGCAGGTGCAGGTGATCTGCCCCTTATCCTCACTGCCATAAGCGTGCTCGATGATGTTCGAGCACGCTTCATCCACCGCCATTTCCACTGTGTAGGCCGCGAAGCTGCCAAGCCCGGCTTTATGGGCAATCCCGCGGATAAAATCACCGATGGATGCCAGGCTGTCATAGCGCCCAGGGAAGGAGCGGGTGACAACGAGAGGAGTGATCGATTGGTTAGAAATTTCCAACGGCTGTCAACACATCATCGAAAATTTTGAACAGGGGGATAAACCCTGCCAGGTCTAACGCGGCGTGGATATTCTCGGGCACCTTCACCAGCACAAGCTCGCCACGGTTATAGCGTTTACACACCTTTTGGGTGTTGATCAAGGCGCGCAGGCCGGCGCTGGACATGAACTCGAGCTCGCTCATCTCCAGGGCGATTTTGAAACGTCCGTCTTCGGTGATCTTGGAGAAGGTTTCGGCGAGCTGGGGAGCCGTGTAGCTATCGATGCGGCCTTTGACCTTGACCAGGTCACAGTGCTTGTACTGGGTGTGCGTAATTTCCATCGGGCTAGCCTCCGCGTCAGATGAACAGGTTGATGCAATTATAAATCAAATCCGTTCCGGCGTAAAATTCGGTGGATTTTACCTGGATTTCCCGCCTGCATTTTCCGGGCCGGCAAGCTCGCGGATGACGGCGATGGCCAGTTCGTCGTTGATTGCGCTGACGCGCGCATCGAAGGCGGCCGCTGCCCCGCCCTGCCCGCAGGGGAGCGTATAGGTGAAGCCGACCGTTTTGTGCCCGGCCACGGCTTTACGGATCGCCTGAAGGGCCAGGTCCGCCACATCGGCCGGGAGCAGCTCGCCGATGAACCGGCCAACCAGGTCTTTCATCGGCCGGTTGAAGAGAGGGTTTTCGCCCGGTTTGAAGCTGACCAGCCGGCCGCTGCAATCGACCACGACGAACGTATCGGGGATGGCCGCCAGGAGCGCCGAGGCATACGCCTCGCTGGCTCTCAGGGCTTTTTCGGCTTTGATGCGCGCCAGCACGGCCCCCAGGTGGGCGGCAACGGCTTCGAGCACGCCGCGCGCCTCGGCGGGGAAATCCGGCAGGGTGTGCGAGCCGAGGGTGAGGTTGGCGAACACGCGCGATTGAAAGTGAATTGGCAGCACCGCCAGGCAAAGGATGGCTTCGCGGCTGCGCACATCGGCCGGGATGCGCGGGTCGAGGTTCAATTCGGAGTAGCGCAGGTAACCGGCGCGGCCTTCGCGCACGAACTGGCTCTTGTGCGCTTGCGGCGGTAGGTAAGAGACCACCGCGGCAAAGGCCGGCGTCAGGCCGGAATGAGCCACCTGGTCGAGTCCGCCGTGTTCATCCACCAGGTAAATGCTGCCACAGTCGATGCCCGGTATGCAGGCGAGGGCACTCAAGATGACCTCGATGGCTTCCGGGTAATCCTGGACGGAACTCAGCCTGCTGAGTAAATCGCGCTGCAAGCGCATCAACGCTTCGGCGTGTTCCTGGTCTTCCAGGCGCCGGCGCACCTGCTGGTACAGCCGGGCGTTTTGGAGCGCCAGCGCGAGCTGCCCGGCGACGGTTTCGATGACCATGCTGTCGTTTTGGTCGAACGCATTGGGCGATGGGCTTTGGATATCCAGCACGCCCAGCACGTTTTCGCCCGCCAGGACGGGCACCGCCAGTTCGGAGGAGGTGGGGATGCGGTCTGGGAAGAAGTTGATGTAGCGCGGGTCGCGGCGCACGTCCCCCACCAGGGCCGTCTGGCGGTTTTGGAAAACCCAGCCGACCAGGCCTTGATCATCCTTGAGAAGGTGTTTGGGTGGGAAGAGGCCGGCAAAGTGACCCGCGCGGGCGGCCATGTGCAGCATGCCGGGTTCATCGGCGGGCAAGAAGACCGCCACGTGGAAGAAGCCGAACCGGTTGTGCAGGATCTCGACCGATGTTTTGAGGACGTCTTCCACTTCCAGGGCCGAGGAAAAGGCCGCGCCAATCTGGTTCAAGATTGCCAGTTGAGCCGCCCGGCGCTCGAGCATGGCGCCGAACTCGCATGAGGAATCTGCCGTGAGGAGCACGCCTTCGATGCCCACAAAGCGCCTTTCGCGCACAATTGGCTGGCTGTAGGCGCGCACGAAGCGCGGGGTCTGGCTGCCGTCGAGCAGGTGGAATTCCAGCACCTCTGCGGCGCCGTGCGTCTCGCGCTGGAAGGCCAGGCTCATCTCGTCGCGCTCGTCCGGCTGGATAAATTCCAGGAAATGCCTGCCGACCACTTCCTTTGGGTCCAGGTTGAATTTGAGCAGCGCCTTGTTGGCATAGCGGACGATGCCCGTGGAATCGAGCAGGTAGATGGGGTCGGCCAGGCGGTCGGCCGAAGCGCGCGTGGCGGTTAAAACGGGCAGCAGCGCATCGGGCAGAGAAGCCTGCGGTTCAACAGCCCCATCAGGCTGATGAACTGATTCGCGTCTTTTCGATCGAGGCACGGTTCCCCCTTTGGCCGGCTCTTGCGGCCCACCTGGCCTGCGGTCAATCCTCTTATCCTTGGGTATGGCCGTTTGTTTTCGAGCCGCGGCCAATGGAGAAGTAGGTGAAGCCCATGGCGCGCAGTTGCTCGCCGTCCCACAGGTTGCGCGAATCCATGATGATGGGCGTGCGCATGGTCTGGCGGATGATGCCGAAATCGAGCTGCTTAAATTCGTTCCATTCGGTTGCCAGCAGCAGGCCGTCGGCGCCCTCGGCCACTTCGTAGGCGGTTTCGCACAGGCGCACGCGCGGCAAGACGGACGCGGCCGCCTGCATGGCCTGCGGGTCGTATGCGCGCACGCTGGCGCCTTCATTTTCCAGCAGGTGGATCACTTCCAGCGCGGGGGCCTCGCGGATGTCATCGGTGTTGGGTTTGAACGAGAGGCCGAGCACGCCGATCACCTTCTGGTCAAGCGTGCCGAGCGCGCGGCGCAGCTTGACGACCACGCGGCGGCGTTGGTTGCGGTTGATATCCATGACGGCCTGGAGCAACTGCGGGTGCGTGCCGTGCAGCACGGCCATGTGCGCCAGGGCTTTGACATCCTTTGGGAAGCAGCTCCCGCCCCAGCCCAGCCCGGCATCCAGGAAAGACGGCCCGATGCGCTTATCCAGGCCCATGCCGCGAGCCACCTCGCGCACGTCGGCGCCAAGCTCCTCGCAGATGTTGGCAATTTCATTGATAAAGGAGATGCGCGTGGCCAGGAAGGCGTTGGAGGCGTACTTGACCATCTCGGCGGTGCGCAGGTCAGTGATCATGATCGGGCAGCGCAGGCTGAGGTAGAGGCGGGCCACCTTTTCGGCAGCCTCGCGGTGCAGCGAGCCAAGCACCACCCGGTCTGGCGACATAAAATCGAGGATGGCCGAGCCTTCGCGCAGGAACTCGGGGTTGGAGACCACGTTGAAATCCAGCGGGCGGCCGTTGCGCCGGCGGGTGATGACCTCGGCCACCCAGTCGCCGGTTCCAACAGGCACGGTGGATTTGTTGACCACGATGATCGGCCACTCCACCAGGTCGGCGATCGATTCGGCCGCCTGGCGCACGTACTGCAAATCGGCTTCGCCGTCCACGCCAGAAGGGGTGCCGACCGCGATGAAAGCAAACTCGGCGTTCTTCAGCGCTTCGGGGTAATCGGTGGTGAAGCTCAGGCGCCCGTGGCGCACGTTCTGGTCAACGATCTGCTCCAGTCCCGGTTCGTAGATGGGCATGATGCCGCTCTTGAGGCGGTTGATGCGGGTTTCATCGACATCCAGGCAGACGACGGTGTTCCCCAGGTCTGCAAAGCAGGCGCCCGTCACCAGGCCCACATAACCGGTACCGATAACGCAAATTCGGCTCATATTGGGTAACCCTCCTTGGCAAATTATAGCATAGCAGGTATTCGAAAAGCGGGCATGGCAAATTGAACGAAATTTGCAATGATCCTGCCCGGGGCGGCGGCTTCAGGGCACGCGGTACACGGTGACGGAGCCCTGGCGGAAGGCGGTGATCAGCGCAGAATCGAACTTGGCCTCGGCCTGCGCCGGGCTGCAGGCGCGCTCGGGCAGGCTGCATTGCTGCCGGATGTATTCGCGTTCCGGCCCGCCGAGGATCACATAGCGAACCCCCAGCGCGCGCAGGCGGGCGAGGGCCTGGCCAGGGTCGGGGGTGGTGTAGATTTCGGCGATTTCACCCTCGCGCGCGCCCTGCACCGCGTAGCTGCCGCGCCATTGCATCTCATGCACGGCCCAGCCCAGCAGCGCCGGGTAGCCGGTGAAGGCCGATATGCGCCCGGCGTAGGTGTAAGAGGCGCCAGGGGCTTCGAGGAGCAGCGGGGGCTGCCCGTCCTCGCGCCCATGTTCCAGCAGCCAGTCGATGGCGGCCCAGTCATCGGGGTTTTCGCGCCGCAAGTTGCTCGTTCCATCCAGGTTGAGCGGTGTGGTGAACCCGTTGGTGCGGCTGGAAACGCCCGCGAGCGGGAAGACCAGCCCCGCCAGCAGCAAGGCCGCACCGCCAACCAGGAACGCGGTGCGCAAGGGCGAAGACCGCGGTAGCCGCGCAACCAGCCACCACGCGGCGTATGCGGATGCGCAGGCGAGCAGCACCCAGCCCTGGAAGTAAAACTTGAACACGCTGTTCATGCGCAGGCCGAAGCCGTCGCGCAGATAGACAAACTCGACCAGGAAGGTGAGCGCCAGGCCCGTTAGCGCCAGCAGGCGGGCGAAGAGCAGCCCGGGGTCGGCGGGCTGGCGCGCCCCATCTGTGGGCGAGCGCGGAGCGCTCCAAACCCCCGCCGCGGCGAGGGTGATGAGCGCGCTGAGCAGCAGGAACAGCCAGGGGCTGCTCAGGCGCTGCAGCAGGGCCTGCCGGGCGGCCTCGCGCAGGCTCCCGCCCAGGTAGGGGGCCAGCGCGGCGTTGAGCTGCCCTCCGCGTGCGCCATCGAGCGCCAGCACCAGCGCCGTCAGGGCCAGCAGCAGGCCGAAGAAAGCCGCCAGCCCGCCTGCCAGGCGCAGCCACCAGAGCAGGCATCGGCGCAGCGTGAAGGGCCGGGCCGAACCGGGGTTCTGCCGGGCGAGCGAAGCGGGCAGAAAGAGCGCCAGCACGAAGATGAACGGGGCGAACATTACCAGGTACTGCGCCAGGCGGGTGGGCGGGAAGATATAGGGCAGCAGGCCGCCCGCCTGCGAGGAGAAGCCGGTCAGGAAAGGCAGGTAGAAGAGCAGGCCCCAGCCCGCCAGCGCCAGCCCAAGGCGCGCCGCCTGCCAGGCCTGCCGCAGGTTCAGGGCGCCTTCGGCGGCATAAGCGCCTGCCAGCCAGGCCAGCAGCGCCAGGCCGAGGTAAATGGGGTAATCCCAGGTGTTGAGGAAGATCAACGCGCCGAGCAGCAGCCCCATCCACGCGGTTTGGCCGAACCGGAGACGCCCGCCCTGCAGGGCGGTGAGGTGGAGCTGCAAGGCTGCCCCGGCTGCCAGCAGCGCAAAGGGCAGAGCCAGCACATGCGGATGGTTATCGCCGAGCAAGAAGCTGAAGGCCGGAAACTCGGTGATGGGCTGGTAAGGCACGGGCTTGCCGGCGAGGTCGAGGTCGTTCAACACGCGCGAGGCGCGCCAGGCCCAGCCGAAGAAGCTGCCTGGGTCGAACGTGCCGGTTACCTGCGCCTGTTCGGGGAAGCCCGGCACCGCCAGCCAGCGCGCGAAGCCCGCCGGAAGCCAGCCGCGCGCATAGAGCACCTCCAGGAAGCCCTGCAGGTTGCCCACCCCGGCCGCCAGCAGCGCTCCGAGCAGCCCGGCCAGCGTGCTGCCGCGCCGCGAGGCCCGGCTTGCGGCGGCGAGGTCGTACACCAGCCCGAAGGCCCCCAGCAGGGTGAGCGCGAAGAGCAGCGCATCATTGAGTTCAAAAGCCACGCCCGCCGCCGCCCCCGAGAGGCGCGCCAGCAGGGCGATCATCACATAGCCGAAATAATAATAGGAGATGGCGTAGCCGGAGAGCCAGGGGTCGAGCGGTGGGAACTGGCGGCTGTTGAGGATGCCGTTGACAAAGGCCATCTCCATGAATTTCTCGCCGCCGGCAGGCATGATCTTATCGGCGGCTCCGGCGCGCAGCAGCGCCCAGGCGGCGAAGGCAAGGGCGAAGAGCAGCTCGGCGGCGGCGAGCATGCGCCAATGCTCTCTAACGAAGGCGCGCATCTCCGGCAGGCTGCCCGCCGGGCGCAGGAGCAGCCAGAGCGAGACCGCGGCGACGCTGAGCAGGCTGAGGGTGATGCCGCCCAGGTCGTTTTGCAGGATGCGCAGCGATGCGCCTGCCCACAGCAGGTAAGAGGCCAGCAGCAGCCCGAGCGCGCGGCTGAAGGCATAACCGCGCCCGGGCAGCCTGCCAAACAGCCGAAAGCCGAGCGGCCAGGCCGCCCAGCCAAGCAGGGTGAGGATGACCCACCAGACGAGCACCTGGAGCATTTCCACCCGCGCGCGAGGTCAGCGCACGCCCATCATCTCGACCCAGCGGCCGTCGAGGGCCAGGTAGCGGCCCATGCACTGCGCCGTCAGGCAGGAATGCGCCGGCAGGATGCACACCAGCCCGCCTACCTGCAGGCGCGCCAGGTCGGCCTGAGCGAGGCGCAAGACGCCGTGCTCCTGCGAGACACGCTCCACCCAGGCGTCGGCCAGAGGGGCGCCCCAGCGCTCACCCTCCGGCAAGCACACCAGCCCGTAGATGCGCCGGCCGCCCTGCTGGTAGAAATCCTTGGAGAGGTGGATGGCCCCGCCGTAGATGACCGCTTCGCCGCGCTCGGGGTGGAGTGCCACCACCGGGCAGGCCAGCGCCACCGCCACCTGCTCCCAGCCGCACGCGCCAAACAGGTACTGCTCGGCATCGTAGAAGACGAAATTCCCCGGGCGGATTTCATCCGCCGGGGCGAAGCTCTCCACCGCCGAGCAGCCGGGCGTGTCGCCGACCGAGACGAGCAGATCCTCGGTTCCCAGGCCTGCCAGCTCGCGGCGCAGCGCATCCAGCCGGGAGGTGGCCTGGCGGTGCAGCGCGGCAGCCTGGGCCGGGCCGGGGGCCTCGTAGGTGTTCCCGGCGTGAGTCAGCAGCCCGCGCAGGCGCAGGTGCGGCAGCGAGCGGATGAAACCGGCCAGGGCTGCCGCCGCGGGGGCATCCTGCCAGTGGATGCCGGTGCGGCCCAGGCCGGAATCGACCTTGAGCCAGATATCCACACTTGCACTCAAGCCCTGCGACAACCCCAGGGCTGCCTCGCGGGATTCGACCAGCAGCCCCAGGCGCACGCGGCCGGCCAGCTCGTTCAAACCGGCAAGCTGGCGCAGGTTGGCCGGGAAGGCCAGGGTGATGTCATCCCAGCCGTGGTCGGCGAAGTACAGGGCCATATCCAGCGAGGAGACGGTGATGGCGCGCACCCCTTCGGCGCGGAACCACTCGCCGATTTCGGCGGATTGGTGGGTCTTGAAGTGCGGCCTGAAGGCCGCGCCCGAAGCGCGCGCCTTGGCGGCCATGCGCCGGATGTTGGCGCGCGCGGCGGTTTCATCGAGCAGCAGGGTGGGTTTTTGGATCGAGTCAAAGAGAGTCATAGGGTGTGGAGGGAGCATGTGCTTGCTTGGGCAGAAACGTAGTTGGGTCTATCTGATTATAAGGCAAGAGTGCCCCAGGCATGACGCGCGCGATGAGATGCGCAGCAGGCGAAAAATCATCTTGAAACCGGTGAACAATCGTTCTATAATGTATTTATGGATACGTTCGAGAAGCTGGCGGCGCTCAACCAGGAGATGAAAGTCGAGCGGGCCGAAGAAGCCCGGCTCGATTCCCCGCCCGCCTGCCCCGCCTTCAGGCCCGAGCCTGCCCGCGGTGCGGCGCAGCCACGCCCATCGGCCGGGGGGTGCGACGACCCCGCCGAAGGCTTCCCCATCACGCTGGCGGCACTGCCCAACGGCCAGCGCATGCCCATCCTCAAATCGCTGATCACCTCGGCCTGCGAGCGCAATTGCAATTACTGCTGCTTCCGCGCCGGGCGCGATTCCAGGCGCGTGACCTTCAAGCCCGAAGAAATGGCCGGGGCGGTGGTGCGCCTGACGGAGAAGGGGTTGATCAAAGGGGCTTTCATCAGCTCGGGCATCGCCGGCGGCGGGATGCGCACGCAGGATAAACTGATCGCTTTTGCCGAGCACCTGCGCCTCAAGCTGCACTACCGCGGTTATTTGCACCTCAAGCTGATGCCCGGCGCCGAATACGACCAGGTGCTGCGCGCCATGCAGCTGGCCGACCGCGTCTCGGTCAACCTGGAGGGGCCCAACCCCCGGCGGCTGGAGGCCCTCGCGCCGCAAAAGGTCTTCATGGAAGAGCTGCTCCAGCCGCTGCGCTGGGTGGAACAGATCCGCCAGTCGCTGCCCGGCCGGCAGGGCTGGAACGGGCGCTGGCCTTCGAGCACCACCCAGTTCGTGGTGGGCGCGGTGGGCGAGAGCGATCTGGAGTTGCTCAACACGACCGCTTACCTGAACAAAACCGTGCGCCTGGCGCGCGGGTACTACTCGCACTTCTCGCCCACGCCCGGTACGCCCTTCGAGAACCTGCCGGAGTGCAATCCCTGGCGCGAACACCGCCTGTACCAGGCCTCCTTCTTGCTGCGCGATTACGGCTTCGATGTGGAAGAGCTGCCCTTCCAGAACGGCGGCAACCTGCCCTTGGAGACAGACCCGAAGCTGGCCTGGGCGCGCAGCAATTTGCTCGAAGCGCCGCTGGAAGTGAACCGCGCCGACCGGGTTCAGCTGCTGCGCATCCCCGGCATCGGCCCGAAGGGGGCGCTGGCCATCCTGGCGGCGCGGCGCAAGAACCGGCTGCGCTCGCTGGACGACCTGAAGGCCCTGGGGGTGATCGCCTCGCGCGCGGCGCCGTTCATCCTGTTGAACGGCCGCCGCCCGCCGTTCCAGCCCGGCCTGTTTGCTTGAAGTCTCAATAACCTTCCTGTGCCGGGCATGATTCGTTAAAGCAAGCACATTCTTATTTTAAAAGGCGGCTGTTTCATGCAGCCAATGGGGAACTCAGTCTGTTCTAAAACAAGGGCGGCCGGGCGGCCACTGCCGGTATAATTGCTCTTGAGGTTTTCTCTCCCAGGAGCCGGCATGGCGCTGCGCCCAATCCATTTCTACGATGAAATCATCGAGCCCAGCTTTGACAGCCCGCCAAAGCTGGAAAAGACGCCCCCCTGCCCGGATGGCTTCAAATGGCGGGATGAAGAATTCCGCGTGGTGGAACTGCTCGAGGAATACCACGATTATGCCCGCCGCGGGCGCTCGGAACGCAATATGCGCCCGTCGCATGCCTGGCGGGCCGCTTCGAGGGGTTCGTGGGGGGTGGGGCGCTTTCACTTCAGGGTGAAGGTGCAGGACGGGCGCGTCTTTGAATTGTACTATGACCGCGCGCCGGAAGATGCCTCCGACCGCAAAGGGAAGTGGTTGATCTATTGCGAATGGGGCTGAAACGGGGTGGAACGGGCCGGCAGGCCCGTTTTTCTTTAAATATTCTAAAAATCAGATCAATATTTTTCAACTAAATCTTGACAATTATAAAATACGGTGTAAAATATGTTTAGAAAATAGAAAGTAGAGGAGCTTTTATGAACCCAATGCTGACGAAATGCCCGGTTTGTGGCGGAGACCTGGTGGTCACCCGCCTCTCCTGCCCGACGTGCGAAACGACCATCGAAGGGAGTTTCCAGCCGGTAGGGGGCAGCCTGCAAGGCTCCTTTACCCCCGAACAGCTCAAGTGGCTGCTGCCGTTCACGCGCCTGAACAATGAGCAGATGCAGTTCATCCTCACATTCATCCGCTGCGAGGGACGCTTCAACCGCATGGAGGAAGAGCTCAACCTTTCGTACCCGACTCTGCGCAACCGCATGAACGATATTCTGCGCGCCATGGGGTACGAGCCGGCGCGCGAGGAAGTGACGCCTTCCGTCTCGCTTCCCAGCCCGGCCGAGCGCAAGCGCATTTTGGATGATCTGGACAAGGGGGTAATCACACTGCAAGAGGCCCGCCGGCGCCTGAAGGGCGTGCGTGAAGAAGTCAAACCCGATGAAAGCGTCGCTTAACGCGGCAGGAGATAAGAGTATGGCAACCGTGGAAGAACGGATCAAGATCTTACAGATGGTGCAGGAAGGGAAAATATCGGCCGAGGAGGCCGCCCAGTTGCTGGAAGCATTGGAAGAGACCGCGCGCGCCGAAAGCTCGCCTGCGGGTAAAGCCGTCGAGCCGACCGCGCCTGGCCGAAAGCCGCGCTGGTTCCGCGTGCGCGTCACCGACACCGATTCCGGCCGCCCGCGCGTCAACGTGCGCCTGCCGCTCAGCATGGTGGGCATCGGCCTCAAGATGGGTTCGAAGTTCTCGCCGGAGATCGAAGGCATGGATCCCAACGAGCTGATGCGCATGATCGAATCGGGCGAAATCGGGCAGATTGTGGACGTACAGGATGACAAAGACGGCGAACACGTCGAGGTTTTCCTCGAATAACCGCAACTTTTCCCGCCGGCTCACGTAGATCGTAAAGGATAACGTACCTGTAGCGGGTTATTCCAGGCGGTGCAAGCGGGTGCGCAGCACCTGTTTGCACCGCCTGTTTTCTTGGACTGTGTATCTTCCTCTGTAATTTGCGGGGGCAAGCCCATAAATTTCAGAAGAAGATCCGCATGGTCTTCTCTTGCGGTTTATGGATGCCAGGAGGATGGTATGGCGCAGGAATCTCGGGTTGAAGCCGATTGGAAGAAGACTTTCTTCTTGATCTGGACCGGCCAGGCGTTTTCGATCGTCGGCAGCCAGCTGGTGCAGTTCGCTCTCGTCTGGTGGATGACCGAAAAGACCGGTTCTGCCGCCGTGCTCGCCACCGCGACGGTGATTTCGATCCTGCCGGGGATTTTCCTCGGCCCGTTTGCCGGCGCGCTGGTGGACCGCTGGAACCGCAAACTGGTAATGATCGTCGCAGACGGCGTGACGGCCCTGACCACGCTGGGGCTGGTGATCCTGTTCTTCACCGGGCAAATCCAGATCTGGCATCTCTACGTCGCCGAGTTCATCCGCGCGCTGGGCGGAGCGTTCCATTGGCCGGCCATGTCGGCCTCCACCTCGCTGATGGTGCCCGATAAGCACCTCTCGCGCGTGGCAGGCATCAACCAGGCCCTTCAGGGCGTGCTGGGGATCGTCGCGCCGCCGCTGGGCGCCTTCTTGATGGGCCTTCTGCCGATCCACTTTGTGCTGTCGATCGACATCGGCACGGCCCTGTTGGCGATTTTACCGCTCACCTTCGTGCACATTCCTCAGCCTGCGAAGAAGCTGGAAGGCATGGTCACCCCGCGCCAGGTGCTGCTGGACGTGCGCGACGGCTTCCGCTACATCTCGGCCTTCCCCGGCATTATGATTGTGCTCGGCATGGCCACGCTGATCAACATGTTCTTCAACCCGGCCTTCAGCCTGATGCCGTTGATGATCACGCGCGAGTTCAACGGCCAGGCCATGCAGCTTGGCATCATCAACTCGTTCTTCGGCGTGGGCGTCATTCTCGGCGGCCTGGGGCTGGGGGCGTGGGGCGGCTTCAAGAAGAAGCTGCACACCTCGATGACCGGCCTGGTGGGGATGAGCCTGGGCGTGCTGATCCTCGGCGCGGCTCCCTCCAGCCTCTTCCCGGTGGCGGTGGCCGGCATGGCAATCGTCGGGTTGATGAACCCGATCGCCAACGGGCCGCTCTTTGCCTTGCTGCAGTCGCACATCTCGCCCGAAATGCAGGGGCGCGTCTTCACGCTGGTGGGCAGCCTGGCCGGCGCCGCCAGCCCCATCGGGCTGGCATTGGCGGCCCCCGTCTCAGACCTGCTGGGCATTCGCTTCTGGTTCTATATCGCGGGCATGGTCTGCCTGGCGATGGGCGTGAGCGGGTTCTTTATCCGCCCGATGCAGACGCTCGAAGACGATATGGGCACGAATAACGCAGTTCAGGCGGGCGAACCGGCGGCCGTCCCCGCCGCTGCGCAGGATTGAGTTTTCTTCTCCTCCTACGCCCCCCTTTCATTCCTGGCCTTGAGGATGAGAGGGGGGCCCTTTTTTGTGGATGCCTGCCCGAGACATGCCGCTCGGGGTTCCTCTGCAATGTGTAAGGCGGAAGCACCTCCTGCTCCCTCTCCCAGCGGGAGAGGGCAGGGTGAGGGAACCAATGGATGCATCACCGCAGGGCGAGTGAGCCTATAATATAGACATCTGCCGCCTGTTCATTCCGGTGCACGTCACCTTTCCAACCCGGTCAGCCCACGGAGGACGAATTGAACCACCGCCTGTCACCTTCTATCCGCATCCTGGCCGCGCCGTGCATCCTGGCTCTGGCGGCGCTGGCCTGCAACCTGCCGTTTGGCGCGGCCACCCCTGCCCCGCCCACCGAAACACCCCCGCAGCCCGCCACCGCAGACCTCTACACCGAGCCGCCGCCGCTCTTCCCGACGGACACGCCGTCCGCGCCCGCCACGCCCACCGCAACGGCAGCGCCGACCGATGGGCCGCGCGTGAGCTTTGGCGGGGTGAGCTTTGAGGTCGTGCCGGGGGTGCTCAGTTCGGCAGCCGGAACGATCGACCCGCTTCAGGAAGGCGAGGCCGGCATGACCGGCTGGCCCGGCCCCGCGCCGGAGGATATCCGCTTCGAGCTGCAGGGCTACCCGCTGGCGCAGCCGTGGATCAAGCCGCAAATCCTGGTGTTCCCCATCCAGGAATATGCCGCTGTGAACGCCCCTGCCGGGGAGATCGCCGCCCGGCTCGATAACCTCCTGCGCGCGGTGCAGGCGGGGGTCGATCACCTGCCCTTCCTGCCGATGTGGAATGCGGGCCAGGTGTTCTATGCCCGCCCGCAGATCCTCAGTTTCCGCAGCGGCCAGGGCATCCGCTACCTGACGTGCTACGCCCAGGCCTTGGTGCGCATCGATGCAGGCTGCCTGTTCTACACGTTTCAAGGGCTTACATCCGACGGCAAGTATTACGTCAGCGCCATCCTGCCGGTGGACCTGCCCGACCTGCACACCGGCGCCGCGGATCAAAAATGGAACGCGGTGATGGCCGATAACACGCTCTACGCTTCTTACCTCGGCGAGGTGAGCCAGCTGCTGGCTTCCGCCAGCCCCCAGGCCTTCTTGCCGGACTTGAATAACCTGGACGCGCTGGTGAGCAGCCTGATCGTCAGCCCGACGGTGACCCTGAAGACCCCGGCGGTGCGCGCCTTCAGTTGCCCGGGCGCGCAGGCCAGCCGCCTCGCCCCGGCCTCGCGCGCGCGGGTGACCTTCACCGATGGCACCCCCCTGCGCGTGCGTGAAGACGCCGGGAAGAGCGCGAAAATCCTCAAGACCATCCCCGAAGGAACCGAGATGTACATCATCGAAGGCCCCAAGTGCGCCGACCGGGGCGTTTGGTGGCGCATGCAGACGAAGGACGGCGCGATCGGCGGCTGGGTGATGGAAGGCGAGGACGGCGTCTATTTCATCGAGCCGTGGCCGTGAGGCTCCGGTTTGCCAGGTGTAGGCCTGCGAAGAGCCATGCCCGGCATCGCTTTCTTGCCGTTGTTCGGTTTCGTTGAGCTTACACAGGCCGGCAGCGAGCCGGTCAACCTGGAAGGAATTGAAGAATGCCTGAGTTGAATTTGGAGAATTATCATCGCGCCAGGCCGCTCTTTGCAGATTACCCCTATCAACGGGCGCTCGTGTTCTCGGTGCTCGATGGATGCAACCCGGGGCGAGTTTTTGTGGATGACACCGATTCGCCTGCCGCCGCGTTTGTGGCTTCGGCGACGGAGTTTAATTTCTTTGCGGGGCAGGCATCCTGCCCGCGCTTCCTGGAGGAAATAAAGGCGCTGGTCTTTAATGAAATGGCCCGCTCGATGGCGACCGTCTTCTTGAGCGGGCCGGGCGAGGACTGGAGCGGAGCGATCGAGCGCCTCGCGCAAGGGTATGAAGGCGGCTGGGCAAAGCGCGCCGAGTTTGAGCTGCCCCCTTCGGGGGCAGCGCGGCTGGCGGGCTGGCGGGCGAACATCCCGGCCGGGCTGCGGGTGGAGCGCATCGACCGCGCTGCGGCGGAACAAATCGGTTGGCTGAGCCCGTTTTGGGGCAGCGTGGAGGGTTTCCTCCAGCGGGGGGTCGGCTTCCAGGTGGTCGGGCCGCAGGGAACGCTCTCTCATTGCTGCAGCGTGGTGATCGGCGCCGGACAGGTGGAAATTGACGTGGAAACCGCAGAAGCTCATCGCCGCCGGGGGCTGGCTTGGCTGGCTGCTGCCGCGCTCATCGAGGATTGCCTGGAGCAAGGCCTCGCGCCGCATTGGTCATGCTGGAGCGAGAACCATCCGTCGATTGCGCTGGCCGAGAAGCTTGGCTTTGCCCTCGCCGGGTACACGCCCGTGCGTTACGCAATCATTCCCCATTAAGCCCGGCATCCGGTACAATACGTCCGACGGATATTCAGTGCCAGATGCAACCATGAACGACCAGCGACCTGCCCGGATTGCCCTTGTTTCCGACCAGCCGATCTTCTTGCGCGGGCTGAACGCGCTGGTGAGCGGCTTGAAGGGATTCCACCTGGTGGGCGAGGGTTGCTGCGGCGAAGAAGCTCTGCAGCTTTGCCAGATGACTGCGCCGCACTTGCTTGTGCTGGCGCTGGACGATGGCCCGCAGTTGCTGCAGCAGATCCATTCTCAATCGCCTCTCACCCGCATAGTCGTGCTGCAGAGCACGCAGGACTCGCAGCCCGATAACGGCGCGCTGGCCGGGCTGCCGGTGTTCTTCTTCTCGCGCGATCTGAACGAGGAGGAGTTCAAGACGGCCATAACCAAAGCGCTGGATGCGCCCGGCCCGGACGGCCCGGACGACCCGGCACAGGCGGGCAAGCCAACCGGCGGCGAACTTGCTTCGCAAGAGCCTGAGGAGCACGGCCACATCATCTATCGCAGCGCCGTGCCTTCCAGCGAAGAAGTGATGGCGCGCGAGCTTCTGATGGCCGGGAAGATTCAATCCGATATCCTGCCGGAAGAGCCGCCGGTGATCCGCGGGTGGGAGATCGCCGCCACGCTCTCGCCGGCGCGCGAAACTTCGGGCGATTTTTACGATTTCATCCCCCTCGGGCCGCGCAAATGGGGCATCGTCATTGCCGATGTGAGCGATAAGGGCATGGGGGCGGCCCTGTTGATGGCGCTGGCCAGCACGCTCTTCCGAACCTTCGCGGTGCGCTACCCCACCCTGCCGGCCGTCACCCTCGATACCATCAACCAGCGCATCCTTTCCGATACGCGCGGCGGGATGTTCATCACCGCTTTCCTCGGCAACCTTGAGCAGCACACCGGCCGGATGGTCTTTGCCAATGCGGGCCACCCGCCGGGCTTTCTGGTCAGCCTGCACCGCGGCAAGGAGTCGATCGAGCGCCTGCGCCTGACCGGCATGGCCCTGGGCGTGGATGAGCAATCGCGCTGGCGGCAGAAGGAGGTGCGCCTTGGGGCGGGTGATTTTCTCGTGCTCTACACCGACGGGATCACCGAGGCGCAAAACGAGGCTGGAGACTTCTTCGGCGAGGAGCGGGTGCTCGAGGCGGCGCTCTCCAGGGCGGGCGCGAGCGCGCGTGAGATCCATGATGCGATTCTGGCCGAAGTGCATCGCTTCCTCGGCAGCCTGCCGCGCCAGGATGACGTGGCGTTGATCGTCTTGCGGCGGCTGGAAGGGGAGAAGTGAAGATGAAAGACCCTGTGATCGACCTGCTCGAACGGTTCAATGCGGCCTTCAACCGCCACGATGTGGACGGGATGATGGCATTGATGACGGATGACTGCACCTTCGAAAACACGTACCCGCCGCCTGACGGCGCGCGGTTCGAGGGCCAGGCCGAGGTGCGGCGTTTTTGGGAGGAATTCTTCGCCGAAGCGCCCAACGCGCGCATCGAGATCGAAGAACTCTTTGCCGCCGGCGAGCGCGCTGCGCAGACCTGGCTGTACCGCTGGTCGGAAAGCGGGCATGTGCGCGGCGTGGATGTGTTCCACCTGCGCGGGGGTAAAATTGCCGCCAAGTATTCCTACGTGAAGGGGTAGATCATGTGTATCTTTTTCTGTACAGTGTGGGGCTTGCCCCAGGATGTACAGAAAAATAGAAACACTATCAAGGGGTAAACCGAATTGAAGCTGATTCAACTGCCCGCGGCCGGGCTCCCTGCAGCGCGCGGCTTGTTCCAGGGCGCGCACCTTGAGCTGGTCATCGACGGCGTGATCGCCGGGAACAGCATGGGCCGGCTGTGGGCCGATGACCCGGCCCAACCCCGCGCGGCCTTGCTTTGGGATGGACGGCACTGCTTTTACCTGGGCGGCGAAGCCTCAAGCGAGGCGGCCTGCGCGATGAATGACATCTTCTCGAACGTCATCCTTCCAGAGGCCCGCGCGCGGGGCTTGAGCGTTTTCAAGGCGGTCGGTTCCGGCGCGGGCTGGGGGGCGAAGGAGGGGCGGCAGGTGTTTGCGCCGCTGCCGGTGGAGGTTTTCCCGCGCGTCTTCTTCGGCGGCGCGCCGGTAGATGCAGGCTGGCGGGAGCGCGTGCCGGAGGGTTTCGAGGTGCGGCCGATTGACCGCGCGCTGCTTGCGCGGCGCGAACTGGGCAACATGGCCGGGCTGGTGGAGGAGATCGAGGAATGCTGGCCATCGGTGGAGCATTTCCTCGCGCGCGGCTTTGGGATGTGCGTGCTGCGGGGGGAGGAGATCGTCTCGCGCTGCACGGCCGAATACCTCAGCCCGGGCAAATGCGGCATTGGCATTCTCACCGAGGAGGCCTGGCAGGGCAAAGGCCTGGCGAAGCTGGCCGCCCAGGCGTTCATCGAAGCGAGCGCCGCGCGCGGGCTGGTTCCGCATTGGGATGCCTGGACGAACAACCGCCCCTCGGTGGTTGTGGCGGAAAAGGTGGGTTTCACCCGGCTGGCAGATTACCAGGCGTTCTTCGGTTTGTATCACCCGAAGACAGAAGAATAAACCTGACCCTCTTTACGGCTTCGCGGGGTTTAACGTTTCTTCCCCAGGTTCGCAACCCAGCGGAAGGGCGTGGCAAGGATGTAGAAGAACGTGCGGATGGCGGCGTTCTTCCAGACGTTGCGGGCGAATTTCCATTGCAGGTTGGGGTCCACCAGGGTGCGTTCGAGCGTCACCCGGCCTTTGACCCCCCAGCGCGCGGCAAGGTTTTCGAGCACGGCGAACCAGGTCTTATCTTCCTCGCGTTCGCCGCCCATGTAGCGGAAGCCGAACTCGTAGATGGGGTCGGAGGCGCGGATCAGGCCCTGCACCTGGGCGACCACGCAGCCGTCTTCCTCGTAAGCCGAGAAGGTGTTCCAGCCGGAGATGGGGAAGCCCTCGGGGGTCATCACCGTGAACTGCTCATCATCGGAATAGAGGATCATCACGCCGCTTTTCATCGGGATCAACCCCGGCATGCCCGGGGCGGGGGGCAGGCGCGTGTTGATGAACACCACCTCGCCGGGCTTGATGCCGGTGAGCGGCGGGTAGAACTGGTTCTGCGGCGGCTGGAAGACGGCAAAATTGGCCTTCCAATCTTCCACCACCTGGGCCGGGGTCGGTGCGGCTCCTTCCAGGCGCACGCGGTAGGTGCGCCGGAACATGCGCCCAAAGCCTTGCAGCGGGCTGACCATCTGGTGGCCGTCCAGGTTCAGCGCGAGCCCGCCGGCGGGCACTTCAGAGACTTTCAAGCGCTCCACCAGGGGCGCCCAATGGGCCTGTTCGCGGTTTTCCGGTTCGTGGGAACTCTCTTGGTCGCTCATCGTTCCTCCTTGAGCCGATCCATGGCAGCGCTTCTGTCTTTTTCTGTAAATTACGGGGTTTGCCCCATAATTTACAGAAGTAAAACCACATGAGTCGATCCATCCGCCTGGAGCAGGTGAAATTCCCTGCCTGCTTACAATTCTAAGCAGCCCGAGTCCGTCACCCGTTACGAGAAGCGTTACCGGGCGGGCGCGCGGGCATGTTCTTAATCCACACGGAGGCGGTTTGGGGTTCAAGGGTCTGGTTGATGATGTCAATCAGGCTGTTGTTGATCTCTTCGAGGGCCAGGTTGTTGCGCGAGGCCGACGAAAATGCCGCCACGGCCTGTTCGGTGTCGTACTTGCGGCGGTAAAAGCGCCGGTCGATCGTCTCTTGCAGCCTTCGGCGCAGCGGGTTGAAGAGCGCGTAGATCAACAGAGTAGAAAGGATGACGGCCGCGGAGGAATTGCCCACCACGCCGCCGAGGAGCTGGCGCAGCAGGACCACGCTTCCAAAATATACCAGACCGAGCAGCCCGGTGATCAGCCCGTAAAGCAGCGTGCGGCGGATGATCAGGTCGATGTCCCACAGGCGGTAGCGCAGGATGGCAGCGGCAATGGCCAGCGGGACCAGGCCAATGGTGAAGGCGAAGAAAAGCAGGCCGATCACCACGGCGGCCAGCGCCTGACCGAGGAATTCTTCCTGGCGGGGCGGCGAGAACTGGAAAACCAGCCAGAAGATGGCAAGCATCATTGCGCCGATGGCGCTGATCACCCACTTGGTCTGCTGGCGCTGGAGCGCATCGGAGCGGCGCAGGTAGCGGTAAACCTGGCAGCCGATGGCGCTGAATGGGAATGCAAACGCCAGGGGGGTGATCCAAAAGGAGCCTTCCAGCTGGGGAAAGGGAATTTCCAGCAAAACCAGTCCCAGCCAGCCAAATCCCAGCCAGCGCGCCCAGCGCGGTTCGGCCTGCCCGTTAGGGAAGAAGTAAAAGATGATGAAGAAGAATTGCCAGCTTGCGGCGCCGAAGAACTGGTTTAGCGGTTGCAGCCAGGGCAGGTAGGCCAGCAGCGGGATGAACAGCGAGCTTCCCGCCGAGATCGAGAGGAAAGTGAATGCCAGGTACAGGCCGAACCAGTCGCCACCCTTTTTCCACAGCAGCAGCAGCCCCACGCCTCCCCCGGCGATCAATAAGAAGATGTTCTGTGCCAGCTCCACATAGGCCGGTGCGGTGATCGGCCAGCCCAGCTGGCTGAGGCCCGATTGCATCTGCGCAAGTGTCCAGGAGTTGAACGCCAGAAACAGCGAGGCATGGCTGCGCGCGTAGGCCGGGAAGAGCCAGATGCCAATGATGGAAAGCGCCACGATATACAGCGCGTAAGCGATGAGCGCCAGCCGCACTGCGCTCTTGATGGGCAGAAGGTCGTACCAGGCGATCTGCTTCAGCATCACGGGCGGCTCTTGCGGGTAGTCTCTCGAATCCAGATCCATGTGGCCTCCGGGCTGACGGTCTCATCCACCACACTCACCAGGCGGGCGGTGAGGTTCTCCAGGCTCACTTCGCTGCGGGCGGCGGAGGAAAACTCATCCAGGGCGCGCTGAGCGTCGTACTTCTGGCGGTAGAAGCGCCGGTCGATGAACAGTTGGATGCGTCTGCGCAGCGGGTTGAACAGCGCCGCAATCGCCAGCGTGGAAATCACCACCGTCAGGCTGGTTTCGGCCCCGAAGGCCAGGCGCGAGGCGCGCTGCAGCAGGATGACGCTGCCCAGATAGAGCAGGATCGACACGGCGCTGAGCAGGCTGTACACCAGCGTGCGGCGGATGATCAGGTCGATATCCCACAGGCGGAAGCGCAGGATGGAAACGGCCATGCTCACCGGCAGCATGATCAGGCTGGCGATCAAGATGGGGATGATGGTAATCAAATAGCCGGTGTTGAGCATGCCGGGCTTGCGCAGCTCTGGGTAAACCAGCATCGGCAGGGTGACGAGGGCGAAGCTGGCGAACACCGCCAGGCTGCCGAAGAGCACCCAGCGCGTCTGCTGGCGTTTGAGCGGGTCGGGGTTGGTGCGGTAGCGCAGCACCTGGGCGAGCACGCCGGAAGCCAGGAACGCGACGGCCACCCCCAGGGCGGGCGCACGGTGCAGCACATTGAGCGCGGCAAAATCCATGGGTGGCATGGCTTCGGGCAGGAAGCCCCACGAGAGGGCGTAGACCGCCAGCGCAACCGCCAGGGGGCGCGCCCAGGCGGGGTAGAACCGGCCGTCCGGGAAGATATAAAAGAAGAAGATGGCGGTGGAGAAGCCAAAAGCGCGCAGGAAGATCGCCGCGCTGTACCAGGCGGCGCCGTGCGCATCGGATTGGGGAATCCAGGGGATGAGGCCGATGATCACGTTGAAGCAGGTCAGCGAGGTGGCCAGCGCCACCCAATCATCCTTGCGGCGGAAGAAGACGATCAGCGAGATGCCCGTGAACGCGGCGGCGGTGAGGGTATTCAACACCGTGGTGTAAACGGCGAAGAATTCCAGGCTCAAGCCGAGCTGCCGGAGGGAATCGCCGAAGCGGTAGGTATCCAGGTCGATCACCTCGTGGTAGCGCACCGTCAGCCCAAAGGCGAACAGGCAGAGCGCTGCCAGGCAGTAAGCCAGCCAGGCCGCGCGGGCAGCGCGCAGCCAACCGGCAGAGGAACGGCTCACAGGGGGCATTTCCACCTCGGTGAACGGGGCGGCGCGGCTGGTATTCGCGCACGGGACTCACTATAATCGAGTTGGATGCGTAAATACCTGCTGCCTGTTGTGGTTGGATTGAGCTGGGTGCTCGCAGGGCTGGCCTGCGCGCTGCCGCTGGCTGCCGCCCCCGCGGCGACGAAAGCGCCCGAAGTCACCCCGCCTGCGGCCACGCTGCCCCCGCCGGATGCCCTGCCCAGCCAGCCGCCGATCACGCCAATCCACACGCCCGACCTGACCGCCACGCATCCGGCTTCGGATGCCACCGCAACGCCTGACCTTGCCGGGATGCGCGTGTTCGTGTTCCTCATCGCGCTCGAAGATGGCGGAAAATCCGGCCCGGCGGTGGGCTGCGGCGACAGCGTCGTGCCGGTGGCGGTGATGCTCCCGCGCACCGAGGGGGTGCTGCGCGCCGCATTGGAGAAGCTGCTCTCGATGAAAGACCAGTTTTTAGGCGAGTCGGGCCTGTACAACGCGCTGTACCAATCGGATCTGCGGGTGGATGGCGTGCGCATCGAGGACGGGAAGGCGGTCATCGAGCTGAGCGGCACCTTGCAGCAGGGCGGCGAGTGCGACAGCCCGCGCATCCAGGCGCAGTTGGAGCAAACCGCGCTGCAGTTCTCAACGGTGAAGAGCACGGCCATTTTCATCAACGGCAAGCCCCTTGAAGACGTTCTCTCGCTGCGCGGGGAATGACCACCGGGCAAGCGGTGGAACGGCGGCGGCTCATGGGGCCTGCCTGCTCCCGAGCACCCACCCATACACGAGGTGCGCCGCGAGGAAGGCCGGCCAGGGGATGCTCTGCAGGGGCGAGTGAGCCGAGGGCAAGAGCAACCCTGCGGCCAACGCCCACAACCCCATTCCGTAGATCAAGCCGCTGATAGCGCGCGGGAAGCGCGAACGCTCCAGCCCAAGCCAGCGCCGCAGCAGGCCGTACAGCATGCCATAAGTGCCTGCAACGGCCAGGTGGACCATCAAGCCTTGCAGCGGCGGGACGGGCTTATCGGCGCTGAAGTAGGTAAGGTAAGCCAGGCCGCGCCCTGCCAGCAGGCTGGCGGCGGCGGTGACGATGGCCATGGCCCCACCGCCCAGCAGCCCGTTGAGCAGGCCGCTCACGGCGCTGTCGCCGGAGGTGGTTTCTTTGCGTAACAGAATGCCGCCGCGTGAAGCCATAGCGCCTCCTTACAAGCAAAAACGATCCTTCCAGGTTCATTCTGCCATGCGCCCATCTGCGAATCATTACGAGCAGCGTTACGGCGGCACCATCCGCACGGAGGAAACCGGGTTAAAATAGGGCTATCTCAACACCCTCTTGCCAGATGACTCATCCCCTCACGCCAAAAGAACGACTCACCCGGCAGGCGCGCGGCCTGGAAGTGGACCGTGTGCCTGCCCTGGGCGGCTGGATCGGCGGGGCGCGGGTGCTGGCGAGCATCGCCGGGATTGGCGAGGCGGAATACCTGACCAACCCCGAACGCGGCATGCTGCTGGCTCACCTGGCGCTGGGCGTGGATGGCATGGTCACCGGGCCGGTCATCCCCACGGCGCTCGAGCAGATTCGTACCGGCTTGGTGCAAGAGGCGCAGTTTGCGGGCGTCGAGCCGGAGGCGCTGCTGCGGCTGGCCGGCTCTCTGCCGGAGGGAGAGCGCGAGGTGCTGGCGAGCTTCGATGCCGTTGCCGAAGAGCGGCGTTACCGGCGGACGATCGAGCACGCGCTGGCGAACTGGGGCGGCATCCAGCCCATCCCCACCTTTTGGGAGATCGGCGGGCACTTCCCGCTCTACACCGAGTTCGGCTACACCGCTTTCTGGATGGCCTGCGCCCTCTACCCGGAGGCGGTCGGGAAGATTTACTGGGCCAGGGCGCTGCACTCGCGCGAGCGGGCGAAAATCCTCGTGCGGCTGTACCGGGAATATGACCTCGTGCCGCTGCTCTTCTGCGGCGAGGATGTGTGCAACAACAGCGGGCCGATGGTCTCGCCGGCGTTCCTCCGGGCGCATTACTTCCCGACAGTGCGGATGATCATCGAACCGCTGGTGGATGCAGGCGTGCGCCTGATCCATCACTGCGACGGCGACGTGCGCGCGGTGGTGGATGATTTCATCGAGCTGGGCTTCAGCGGCTTGCAGGGATTCCAATACGAGCTGGGCGTGGATCCGGCGCAGTTCCGGCGCCGCCGCAGCCGGTTGGGCGAGGAACTGCTGCTCTTCACCGGCTTGAGCGTCTCGCGCACGCTGCCTTTCGGCACCCGCGAAGACATCCGCGCGGAAGTGGATTACTTCCTTGACATCACCGAAGGCGGGCGGGGGATGTTCCTGTTCACCAGCAACGTCAGCGGGGTGGAAGTGCCGCCCGAGAATTTAATCGAAGCCTATTCATATCTAAAGACGCTCATCCCCGGTCAGAGGCGGCCAGACCCGCAGCCCCAATGGCCGGGGATGAGCCTTTCAACCACCAGGAGGGAGCATGGCTGAGGAAATTCGCCAGGGAGAATACGTCACCTTTGTGCGCCAGGGCGGCGTGCCGGTGAGGATCGTGCGCTACGGCGGTACGTTCGTGCGTCTGGTGCCAAGCGGCGGCAAGCTGGTGACGGCGGTGCGCTCGGGCGGCACGCCTGTCACCGTGGACCGCGAGCGCGAGCTGCCCGAAGATGTGAAGGAGATGATCGAATATTAGCACTCAACGGTAGTGCGCGCGCATCTCGGCGTGGATATCCATCGCCAGGATTTCCTCGAGGAAGGCCCGCGCCTGGTCGGTGGAGCGCGTCCACGGGTCGAGGCAGATCAGCTCTTCGAGCATGCGGCGGCTGCCCTGCGCGTAGGCCTGCAGTTCGAGTTCGACCGGGGCAACCCGGTCGCGCAGGGTATAAGCCAGCGCCAGGGGTGGCAGCCCGCCCGTCTGGATGCCCTGGATGCCGCGCGCGCTGACGAGCGCAGGCACCTCCACGGCAAAATTCGCCGGCAGCCCGGGCACATACCCCCCGCGGTTGAGGATGTTGACGATGAACGTGCGCGGTTTGTCGAGGGCGATGGCCTCGATGAGCGGCACCATCTGCTCGCCGGAAAGTTCGGGCTTGAGGTAATCGGTCATGCAGGCCTGCGGGTCGGCGCTGATGCGCGCGTTTTCGCGCGCCACCTTGTCCACCCACGAGAAGTAGCCGTCCCACCACCTGGCCGGGTTTTCCTTCCAGCGGCGCTCGGTGGCGTCATCGAGGTGATACCACCAGCCCCACGCCCCGCCGCCCACGGTGGCTGTGTCGCCGATGGGCATGGCCCCGATGCGGCGGTAGAGATCCACCGGTTTCGGGCCCATATCGTCGCTTTCGGGGCACGTCTCGAAATACGCTGCCGATTTTTCCCTCACCCATTCATCGAAGAGCGGCATAGCGTCCTGGCCCTGGTAGAACAGCCTGGTCAGCCAGAGGAAGTGGTTGACGCCCGGCAGCTCGAAGGTGAGCCGGCTCTGATCGTACCCGGGGCCCAAGGCCAGCGACGCCAGGTGATATACCCCGCTGAAGCCGTGGCACAGGCCGGTCATTTTGAGGGCCGGGTACTTGCGTGTCAGGTAAGTGGTACCGCCGAGCACCGGGTTGGCCACCTGCAGGTACCAGGCCTGCGGGCAGATGCGCAGGATATCCTGGGCGATCGACTCGAACAGGCGCAGCTGGTAGAAGTTGATCCAGAAGGCTTCGTCGTGCATGATGGCCAGCGAGCCGCCCCAGCGATAGCCGTGGCGGCGGGCCACCTCCCAGCCGGCCCGCAGACGCGCGTGCCCGGCCGCCAGGGCAGTGTTGATGACGAAATCGGCGCCGTCCAGGCATTCCTGGCGCTGGGTGGTTTTCTCGAACCGGAATTCCACGCCCAGCTCGGCGGCGTAACGGCGGCAGAGGTTGAAGCTGCCGTCCAGGCGGGCGGGGTCGATATCCATGAAGCTGAGCGTGCAGCCTTCCAGCGAGCGGGTCAGGCACAGGTCGCGGATGAGGGAGAGCGAGAAGGCACCGCTCCCCGCGCCGATCAGGGCGATTTTGAAGGGCATGGTAACCTCCGGGCAGGGTGGGGTGATTTAAGTGTAGCAGAAATGCGCGAAAGCAGCCGTTCGACCCCCACCCCTGGCCCCGCCCCTTCGGGCGCACCCAGGGTGTCCCCCAAGATCGCCGCGATCTTGGGGGAGGGTTGGGAGGGGGTGAGTTTGCGCCTACGAGAGGGTTTGGGAGGGGGGAAACTCAATGCGAGTTGAACGGCGTGCGGTAAACCCCGCTGTTGCTGGTGGCGTAATAC
Source organism: Anaerolinea sp. (assembly GCA_029975055.1). Classification (GTDB taxonomy): domain Bacteria; phylum Chloroflexota; class Anaerolineae; order Anaerolineales; family Anaerolineaceae; genus Anaerolinea. Next base: position 180,456 of record JARKPU010000074.1, on the reverse strand, counting down.
ATGACCGCCCCCGAGGCCGATTCGAAGGCCATTGCTTCGATGCCCAGCGTGTCGAGCGCGGAAGGGCCGCTCAGCCAGGTGATGCCGCCGTCGGGGCTGAACATTGCCCCGGCAGCCGTGCCGGCGAAGATCAACCCCTTGCGCGCCGGGTGCGGCGCCAGCGCCGTCACCGTCCGTCCGGCCAGGCCGAGGAGCGCCCAGGCGCCCCCGCCCTTGCGGGCGTACACTCCGCTGCTCGTCCCGGCCAGCAGGCGGGCCGGGTCGGCGGAGTCGAACGCCAGGGAATAGGCGATCACCCCCGGCGTGGCGGTATCGGCCCAGGTGGCTCCGCCGTCTGGGCTGAATTTCACCGTCGCGGCGGTGTTGGTGGCGGCATAGACGGCGTTTGGGTTGGCGGGGTCAACCGCCAGGCTCCACACCGTCTGGCCGCTCAGGCCGGCCTGGTTCCAGGTGAGGCCGCCGTCGCTGCTGCGATACACACCCGCCCCGCCGCTGCCCAGGTAAACAACCGAAGCGTTGGAAGGCGCGAAAACCATGCACTTGATGGGCGAGTTCGGCGCGCTGGCCGGCGCGGGTGCGGCGGGTTCATCGGGCATCAATGCCTGCAGCTCGTCAGGCCGTTCGAGCGGGTGCGGGGCGGCCTGCAGCGCGCTGCCTTCGGGCAGGCCGTTCACCTTGCTCCATGCGCTGCCGGATGAAATATCCAGCCGGTAAAGGCCCGATTCGGTCAGCGCGAAGAGCAGGCCGGGGTTGGAGGGGTGCATCACCAGCGCGTTGATCGTGCTGCCGGGCAGCCCGCTCCCCAGCGCGGCCCAGCTCGCGCCCCGGTCGGTGGACCGGTAAACAGCGGTGTTGCTGGTGTAGAGAATGTTTGGCGCGCCAGGCTGCACCAGGATGGATGTGGCCGGGAGGTTCGACATGCCGTAGTTGCTCGAAGCCCAGGTGGAGCCGTGGTCTTCGCTGCGATACACCCCGGCATTGCCGATCACCCCGGCATAGAGCTGGCTGCCGCTGGCGCGGTTGGGCGCCACGGCATAGACCGAAAGACCCTTCAGCCCAACCAGGCTCCAGCCGGCTCCCGAGTCGCTGGAGCGCAGCACCCCGCCGGTATCGCCCGCAGAAGCAACCATCGTGGCGGCGTAGACGTAGCGGGGGTCGGTCCAGTCGATCGACATGCTGTAAATCTTGGTGTTCTCGATGCCGTTTGCCAGCAGGCTCCAGGTGTTGCCGTCGTCGGTGGTTTTGTAAGCCCCGTCGCGGTGCCATTCGCCATAGTAGGCCGTGCTGGGCGAGCGCTTCGAGGGGTCGAAGACGATGCCCCTCCCCGAGCCGTTGAGGATGCCGTTGTTGGCGGGCGCCCAGGTCTCGCCGTAATTCCAGCTTCGGTAAACGCCGTGTTCGTGGCTGGCCGCCAGGATCAGGTTCGGGTCGCGCGGGAGCACGGCGATGGCATACACCCAGTCTTGCGCGCCGCTCCCGCCGATGTTCTGCAGCACGGCCCGCCAGGAGATGCCTCCATCTTCGCTTTTGTAGAGGATGCCCTTCCAGGGAGGTTCGCCCGTGCCTTGAGCGCGCGTGCTGGCGTAGAGCCGGTTGGGCGCTTCGGGGTCCACGGCCATCGCGTAAACGATCGCGCCGTCTTGCATGCCGGAGCTGGCCTGCACCCACGTCTCGCCGCCGTTATCCGATTTGAACACCCCCGAACCATACGTCCCGGCATAGACGATAGTGGGGTTGAGCGGATCGATCGCCATCGAGTTGATCTGCAAGTTCCACAGCCCGCCGCGCGCAGGCAGCCAGGAATTGCCGTTATCGGTGCTCTTATACACTCCGGCGCCCCAGGTGCCGGCGTAAACGATATTGGTGTTGACCGGGTCGGGCAGGAGCACAACCACGCTTCCGCCGAACGGCCCGAGCCAGGCCGGCGGCTCGCTCTTTTCCACCGCGGGCAGGTAATAAGCGTACGCGCCCGCGGCGGCGGGGCCGGGGGGAGTTTCGGCCCCCTGGGCAGCGGTAAGCGAACCGGCCATGCCCCCGAAGCCGGCCAAAAACACCATTATGAGAAGAACGCGCGGGAGAAATCGGTTCATGGGTTTTGCGCCTGGAGGGTAAAATAAGGATATCGGTAAGAAGTGCAATAAGCATACCAAGGAGCTGCGGATGGAGATCGAGGTACAGGCAGCAACCATCAATGATAAGCCCGTTTTGCGCAACTTGATGGAATTGTATAACTACGACTTCAGTGAGTATGAAAACTCAGATGTAGACGAGCATGGCCTGTACGGTTACCGTTACCTCGACCACTACTGGACCGAGCCGGGGCGGCATGCGTTTCTGGTGCGCGTGGATGGCCGCCTGGCGGGCTTCGCGCTGCTGCGCGAGATCCACGACACCCCCGGCAGCCCCACTCATTCGGTGGCCGAGTTCTTCATCATGAAGAAATATCGCCGCCGCGGGGTGGGCCGCTCGGTGGCCTGCCGGTTGTTTGACCTTTTCCCCGGGCGCTGGCGCGTGGCCGAAGAGGAGGCCAACCTCCCGGCGCAGCGCTTCTGGCACACGGTGATCGACCGCTACACAGGCGGGAATTTCGAGGAGTTGAAGCTCGATAATGAAGAGTGGTGCGGCCTGGTGCAGCTCTTCCGCACCGAGGGCGGCCTGGGAGGCTTCGAATAGCATGCCGCCGATGACCTCCCGCGAACGCATCCTGGCGGCCGTCCGGCATCAGCCGTTGGATCGCTTCCCGACCGACATCTGGGCTGTGCCCGAAACCTGGCGCAAACTGCGCGAGCATTTTGAGGTGGAAGATGACCTCGAAGTCTACGACCGCCTGGCAATAGACGGCATCATGGGCATCAGCCCGGCCTATCACGGGCCGGTCATTCAGGGGCCGGATTCCTCCCTGCGCTACGACGAATGGGGCTTCGGTTACGCCCCGCAGGAATATGCCGGCGGGGTGTACGAAGAGCAGGTGTACTTCCCGCTGAAGCATGCGGAATCGGTGGCCGATTTGCAGAAGTTCCCCTGGCCATCGCCGGACGATTACGACTACCCCGGCCTGCCGGAGCAGGCCGCACGCCACCCCAACCGCGCCATTCTGTGCGGTTACTGGGCCGTTTTTTACTGGCACAACCGCCTGCGCGGCCTGGAAGCCTCGTTGATGGACGGGCTGGTTGAACCGGCGATCACCCGCTACCTGGTGGAGCGCGTCTCGGAGTTCTTCGCCGAGTATCACCGGCGCTGCTTCGAGGCCGCCAGGGGGTTGGTTCACCTCACCCAGGTGACGGATGATTTCGGCTCGCAAAACGGGTTGATGATCAGCCCGCGCATCTTCGACACGTTCTACCGCGCTTCGCTGCAGCAGGCCATCGACCTGGCGCATTCTTACGGTATACTCGTCTTTCACCACGACGACGGCGACAACCGCCGGCTCATCCCCCGCCTGGTGGAGATGGGCATCGAGGTGCTCAATCCCATCCAGTGGCGCTGCGGCAACTGGGACCTGGCCGAGCTTAAAGCCTCCTATGGTGCGCGGTTGTGCTTCCACGGCGGGGTGGATAACCAGGAGACGCTGCCCTTTGGCACGCCGGACGAGGTGCGCGCCGAGGTGCGGCGGCTCAAGGCCACCCTGGGGGCCGATGGCACCGGGCTGATCATTGCTCCGTGCCACAACATCCAGGCCATCACGCCAGTCGAAAACATCCTGGCCCTCTACGAGGAAGCTGCACAGTGAATCAAGAAACTGCTAAACCCGCTTTCAACCTGGGGCGCATCGACGCTCTGCTCGCCCTGCTGGCGGGCGGGCTGGCCCTGGCCTTATACGCGCGCACCCTGGCCACCGGTATGCTCCCCAGCGACAGCGGCGAGTTCCAGGTGCTGGGTTACCTGCCCGCCCATGCCCACAACCCGGGGTATTGGGTGTACCTGCTGATGGTGAAAGCCTTCACCCTCCTGCCGCTGGCCGATATCGCCACGCGCGTGAGCCTCTTCTCGGCGCTGATGGGCGGGGTCACCGTGGCCTGCACCTATCTGGCCGGGCGCATGCTCAGCGGCAGCCGCTGGGCGGGGGCGCTGGGCGCGCTGGCCCTGGCGGTGAGCGCCACCTTCTGGTCGCAAGCGATCATCGCCGAGGTCTATACCGCCGGCAGCGCCTTCGCTGCGCTGGTGCTGGTGCTGCTGCTGGCCTGGGAACAGACCCGCAAGAACAGCCTGCTCTTTTGGGCGGCGCTGGCCGGTGCGCTTGGGCCGGGCGTGCATGGGACGATCGTTCTGATGGCCCCCGCGGCGGCGCTGCTGGTGCTGGCGGGCAAGCCCGAATGGCGGCGCATCTGGCGGCCCGTTCTGGGCGGGGGCGCGCTCGGGCTGGCGCTGCTGCTGGGGGCGTTTGCCGTTTGCGATGCGAACCAGGCCCCCTACAACACGATGAGCAGCATCTACATCCCCTCGCGCTCCAATTTTGGCTCTACGCTCGAAGAGCTGCAACGGCCTGAAGGGCGCTTTCTGTTCTTGATTTCCTCGCGCCAGTGGAACACATTTATGTTCCAGGACCCGGTGCGGATTATGCCCGGCCAGGCGAAACAATATTACACCAGCCTGCCCGGAGAGTTCTCACCGCTGGTGCTGGCCCTGGCGGGGGTGGGCTTTCTCGCGCTCTGGCCGCGCAGGCCGCGCCTGGGGGCGTTCTTCCTCCTCGCCGGGCTGGCGCATCATTTCTTTGTGTTCAATTACCCCATCGGTGATATCTACGCCTTTTACCTGCCCTGGTTTCCCTACTTATGCGCGCTGGCAGCCGCCGGGCTGGGGTGGGTTCTGCGTGAGGTTGGGCGGCGGCTCCCGCGCTGGCAGGCCGGGTTGAGCCTGGCGCTGGGACTGGCAGCCGTGATCGTCACGCTTGCGCCGATCGCGGGGCGCGGGATGATGTTCATCGGCGATGGTGAGGCTGCCTTCGAAGGCAGGGGCTTCCCTTCCAAGACCGATCGCGCCGGGTGGTACCGGTTGATTTCTGCGACAGTGCGCAGCCTGCCTGAAAACGCGCTCGTCTTTGCCGACTGGTATAACCTGTACGCGTATTATTACGCCGCCTGCGTGGAGCAGGGACGCACCGACCTGGCCTTCGTGGAGCCGATCCCCTTCTCGACGCGCGGCTTGATGGCCCAATCGCTGATCGCTTACGCCAAAGAGCAGGCACAGAAGAGGCCGGTAATGGCGTTGATGGAATTGCAGGACCTGCGGGAGGCGGGGATGGCGCAAAGGCCGGTTCGGGTGGGGCCTACGCAGATGTTCCGTTACGGCGCTGAGCCTTGAGCCGGGCCGGATGGATCAACGCTATGCGAGTATGCGCGGCGCTACCGCCGCACAGATTTACTAACAGGAGGTAACGATGGCAGCTTTTGAAACTACCAACCGCTGGATCGGCAGCCTGCCGAAGATCGGCATCCGCCCGGCAATCGACGGGCGGCGGAATGGCGTTCGTGAGTCGCTGGAAGAGCAGACGATGACGATGGCGAAATCGGTGGCGAACCTGCTCAGCGAGAACCTGCGCTACCCCAACGGGCAGCAGGTGGAGTGCGTCATCGCCGACACGACCATCGGCGGGGTGGCCGAAGCGGCCTTGTGCGCCGAAAAGTTTGCCCGCGAGGGTGTGGGCCTATCGATCACCGTCACCCCGTGCTGGTGCTACGGCTCGGAGACGATGGACATGGACCCGCTCATCCCCAAAGCGGTATGGGGCTTCAACGGCACCGAGCGCCCCGGCGCGGTGTACCTGGCGGCGGTGCTGGCGGCCCATAACCAAAAGGGCCTGCCTGCCTTTTCCATTTACGGCCGTGATGTGCAGGATGCGGGCGATGCATCCATCCCCGAAGATGTGCGCGAGAAGCTGCTGCGTTTTGCGCGCGCCGGGCTGGCCGCCGCATTGATGCGCGGCAAGAGCTACCTGGCGCTGGGCGGCGTTTCGATGGGCATCGCCGGTTCGATTGTGGACCATGACCTGTTCGAAAGCTACTTCGGCATGCGCGTCGAGGTGGCCGATATGAGCGAGTTCATCCGCCGCATCGAGGAGAACATCTTTGACCCCGAAGAATACGCGCGGGCGATTGCCTGGGTGAAGGCCAAATGCCGCGAAGGTAAAGATTACAACCCGCCGGAGAAGCAGCGTACGCGCGCGCAGAAGGACAAAGACTGGGAGTTCGTCGTCAAGATGACGATGATCGCGCGCGACATGATGGTGGGCAACCCGCGCCTGGCCGAGCTGGGCTTTGGCGAAGAAGCCCTGGGCCACAACGCCATCGCCGGGGGGTTCCAGGGCCAGCGCCAGTGGACCGATCACTTCCCCGACGGCGATTTCATGGAGGCGATGCTCAACTCTTCCTTCGATTGGAACGGCATCCGCCAACCGTATATCTTCGCTACCGAGAACGACTCGCTCAACGCGGCGAGCATGCTCTTTGGGCACCTGCTGACGAACAGCGCTTCCATCTTTGCCGATGTGCGCACCTACTGGAGCCCCGAGGCGGTCAAACGCGTCACCGGCCACCAGTTGAGCGGGCTGGCGGAGGGCGGGTTTATTCACCTGATCAATTCCGGGGCCGCCACGCTGGACGCGACCGGGGCCTTCAAGCGCGACGGCCAGCCGGTGATGAAGCCTTTCTGGGAGATCACCCCCGCCGAAGTGGAAGACGCCCTCGCTGCGACCAGCTTCTACCCGGCGCCCACCGGCTATATGCGCGGCGGCGGGTTCTCCTCGGGGTTCCTCACCCGCGGCAGCATGCCAATGACCATGCTGCGCCTCAACCTCGTCAAAGGGCTGGGGCCGGTGCTCCAGGTGGCCGAAGGCTGGACGGTTGACCTGCCCGAGCACGTTTACCACACGCTCAACGAGCGCACCGACCCGGCCTGGCCGACGCATTGGTTCGTGCCGCGCGTCACCGGGGCGGGGGCCTTCCGCGATGTCTATTCGGTGATGGCTCATTGGGGCGCCAACCACGGGGCGATCAGCTACGGGCACATCGGCTCCGATCTGCTCGCGCTGGCCGCCATCCTGCGCATCCCTGTCTGTATGCACAACGTGCCCGCCGAGAAGATCTTCCGGCCCAGTGCGTGGAATGCCTTTGGCACCGCCGACCTGGAGGGCGCCGATTACCGCGCCTGCGCGAGCTTCGGGCCGCTGTATGGGTAATTCGTCTCCCTGTCCTTCCATCCCAGGTTGAGTGGAGGGAAGGACGGGAAAAGTGGAGGACGCAGTTGGCTTCAACTCCGGTTCGCTACCTTGCCTTTGACCTGGGCGCCGAGAGCGGGCGCGCCATGGGCGCGAGCTTCGACGGAGAGCGGCTGGCGCTCGAAGAGCTGCACCGCTTCCCCACCGGGCCGGTGCGCATCCTCGACAGCCTGCATTGGGATGTGCTGCGCTTTTGGTGTGAGATCCAAACCGGCCTGGCCAAGGCGGCCGGCGCCTATGGCGAGAGCCTGGCCAGCCTCGGGCTGGATACCTGGGGGGTGGATTTCGCGCTCCTGGCAGCGGATGATACGCTGATCGGCAACCCCTATCACTACCGCGACAGCCGCACCAACGGCATCATCGAGGCCGCCTGCCGGGTGGTGCCGCGAGAAGAAATCTACGCTCAAACGGGCATCCAGTTCCTGCAATTCAACACGCTCTTTCAACTGTATGCCATGGTGCGCGCCGGCTCGCCCGCCCTGCAAATGGCCCGCACCCTGCTGACGATGCCGGACCTGTTCAACTTCTGGCTGAGCGGGGTGAAGACGAATGAATTCACCAACGCCACCACCACGCAGTGCTACGATACCCGGCGCGGGGCCTGGGCCGAGAGCCTGCTGGAGCGGCTGGATATCCCCGTGCGGCTGTTTCAAGAGGTCACCCGCCCGTGCAGCGTGCTGGAACTGCTGCGCGAGCCGCTCGCCGACGAAGCGGGCTGCCCATCCATCCCGGTGGTGGCGGTCGGCAGCCACGACACCGCTTCGGCGGTGGCGGCCGTCCCGGCGGAGGGGAACGACTTTATCTACATCAGCTCGGGCACATGGTCGCTGATGGGGGTGGAGAACACCCAGGCGCTGGTCAACAGTGACACCCTGGCGCACGACTTTACCAATGAAGGCGGGTTGAATCACACCTTCCGCTTCCTCAAGAACATCATGGGCATGTGGCCGCTGCAAGAGTGCCGCCGCGAGTGGGCGCGCGCCGGGCAGAGCTATTCGTATGACGACCTGACGGCCCTCGCTGCTGGCGCTCCGGCGTTGCGCTCGCTCATCGACCCCAAAGATGCGCGCTTCTTGCCGCCCGGCGCGATGGCGGGGCGTGTGCAGGCTTTCTGCGCCGAAAGCGGCCAGCCTGTTCCGCAGCAGCCCGGCGAAGTGGTGCGCTGCATCCTCGAAAGCCTGGCCCTGGAATACCGGCGGATCAAAGAGAGCCTCGAGCTGCTCAACGGGCGGCGGCTGGGGGTGATTCACATCATCGGCGGGGGTTCGCGCAACCGCCTGCTCAACCAGTTCACCGCCGATGCCACCGGCTGCCGCGTGGTGGCCGGGCCGGTGGAGGCTACCGCAGCGGGGAACGTCCTCGCGCAGATGCTCGCGCTGGGCCACCTGACCACGCTGGCCGAAGGCCGCGCGCTGGTGCGCAAATCCTTCGAGATGAGCGTGTTCGAACCGCAGGCCACGGCCCCCTGGGATGAGGCCTACCGGCGCTACCTGGGGCTGGCCGGTAAGTCTGCCTGAGCAATCCAAAGAAACGCACGTTCTCACAAAACCGCCCTGGCGCGGTTTTGTGCTTTTAATTGACTTCCACAGTTTAAGGTCGCGTTACCGGAAAGGACTGGAATGATTTTTTTTGGGGTCTTGACATCGTCCCTGTGGAGGTGTATACATAAGCCCGCTTAACTAATAAAGGGAATTAACTATGTCTGCGGAAAAATCGCTCCCACATATTCTGCATGAATGGACCGCGGTGCTGGCCCGCCAGAACTTCCGCGATTTCCGCGATGCCATCGAGCAGGCGGAGCTTTCGCCATCGCAGATGAGCACGCTCTTCCGGCTGCATTTCGGCGGGATGTGCGGCGTTTCCGATATCGCCGGGCATTTGGGCGTCACCGACCCGGCCGCCAGCCAGATGGTGGAAAAGCTGGTTCAGCGCCGCATGGTGGAACGCAGCGAAGACCCCACCGACCGGCGCGCCAGGCGCGTGTGCCTGACCCCAGCCGGGGCCGAGCTGGTGGAAAGCGTCATAGCCCAGCGCCGGCGCTGGATGGAGCGCCTGACCGGCGAGCTTTCTCCGGAACAGCAGCAGACGGTCGCCTCGGCGCTGGAAGTGCTCATCGAAGCAGCCCGGCGCCTCGAGGCCGAGGCTCAGGCGGGTGATCCGGCGGGACCCCACCACCCATCCTTTGAGAGGTAACAATTTTATGGAAAACAGCGTCACAATCAAGCAGCGCCGCGCCGCGCAAGCTCGCCTGCAGGCTGCCCCGCGCGGAACGATGAAGCGCGCGGCCCAATACCTGCTGCGCAACCGCGGGCAGGTGGCCCTGCCTTACCTGTTTTTGCTGGTAGCCACGCTCTCGCAGCTGGCCGTGCCGCGCCTGGTGCGCAACATGATCGATGCGGTGACCAGCGGCGTGACGGCAAAAGCCCTCCTCGAGGCGCTGCCGAAAATTCCGCAGGCTTTCATTGACCAGGCCATGCCGAAGATCCTTGAATTTCTCAACCTGCCCACCGGCTGGACCTTCTCGCAGGTGCAGGCTCATCTGAATTCGCAGCAGGCTGATGCCCCGCGCGCCTTGCTCACCGCCGGGGTGACGATCGTCGCCTTTGCGGCCCTGCGCGCGCTGTTTGCCTTCTTGCAGGCCTACTGGGCCGAGCGCAACTCGCAGAGCGTGGCCTTTGACCTGCGCAACGACCTGTATGCGAAGATCCAGCGCCTGTCGTTCTCATATCACGATCAGAACCAGACCGGGCAGTTGATGATCCGCGCGACGGACGACGTGGAAAAGGTGCGCCTCTTTTTGGGCCAGGGGCTGCTGCAACTGGTGGGGGCCGTTCTGCTGCTGGGCGGCACGCTGGTGATCATCTTCTCCACCAACGCGCACCTGGCACTCTACACCTTGTGGATTTTACCCGCGGCGCTGATCCTCTTCATCATCTTTTCCTCGGTGGCGCAGCCGCTCTTCCGCGTGGTGCAGCAGCGCCTTTCGATTTTGAATACCATCCTGCAGGAGAACCTGGCAGGCATCAAGGTGGTCAAGGCCTTCACGCGCGAGCCGATGGAGCAGAAAAAGTTCGGCGATGCAGCCACCAACCTGCGCAACCAGCAAATCATCATCTCGCGCACGTTCAGCTTCCTGTTCCCATTCATTTTCCTCATCGCCAACCTGGGGCAGGCCACCACGCTGTACATCGGCGGGCAGCAGATCATCCGCGGCACGCTCACCCTCGGCGAGTGGCAGGAATTCAGCCTGTATTTGATCTACCTCTTTCTGCCCATCGCCCAGTTTGGCTTCATCATCACCCAGTTCGGGCAGGCTTCCGCTTCGGCGGCGCGGATTTTCGAGATCCTCGACGCCAAAGTGGATGTGGCCGATAAACCCGGGGCGATCGAGCTGCCCAAGGTGCAGGGACGGGTGAAGTTCGAAAATGTGTCGTTCCGGTACGTCGGCGGAGGCGACCCGGTGCTCCAGAACGTCTCGTTCGAGGCCGAGCCGGGCCAGACGATCGCCCTGCTGGGTGCGACCGGCTCTGGGAAGACCTCGATCATCAACCTGCTGCCGCGCTTCTACGACCCGACGGAGGGGAGAATCACCATCGACGGGTATGATATCCGCGATGTGACGATTGAATCGCTGCGCGCGCAGATCGGCATCGTCTTGCAGGAGACGACCCTTTTCGCGGGGACAATCCGCGAGAACATTGCCTTTGGGCGGCCGGACGCCTCGCTGGAAGACATCCAGGCGGCGGCAAAGGCGGCTGCCGCGCATGAGTTCATTATGGAATTCCCGCAGGGCTATGACACGCCGGTGGGCGAGCGCGGCGCCACGCTTTCGGGCGGGCAGAAGCAGCGCATCGCCATCGCGCGCGCCCTGCTGCTCGACCCGCGCATCCTCATCCTCGATGACTCGACCAGCTCGGTTGACCTGGCGACGGAAGCGCAGATCCAGGCGGCGCTCGACGAGCTGATGAAAGGGCGCACGAGCTTCGTCATCGCCCAGCGCATCAGCACAGTGATGAACGCCGACCAGATTCTGGTGCTTGATAAGGGCCGGATTGTGGCCCGCGGGCGGCATGCCGACCTGCTCGAAGACAATGAAATTTATGCCGAGATCTACAACTCGCAGTTGATGGGTGAAGATAAAACGGAGTTTCGCGGCTAGGCCTGCCCGGGCTCGCGATAAGGAGAAACGCATATGATGGGTGGTGGACCGCGTCACATGATGGCCCAGGAGAGTTCCAAGCCGAAGAACACCTTGCAGACTCTCGTCCGGCTGGGCGCGTACTTTAAACCTTATTGGTTGATCGGGGTGATGATCATCGTCCTGGTGCTGGTCTCGACCTGGGCGCAGGTGACCAGCCCGGATATCTCGGGGCAGATCGTTGACTGCTACCTCACGCCGGGCCTCTCGCAGGCCACCGGCGGAGGCCTTCCGGGGCTGCAAATTTCCAGCCAGTCGGCTTCGAACTGCTGGCTGGGCGGAGAGCCTGCCGGGCTGACCCAGAAGATCATCAAAAGCGCCTTCACCCTGGGAGGGTTCAAGGCCCCGGCGCTGGACGGCTCGATGGACCAGGCCGCACGCATCGCCGGTTTGGGGCGGGTCATCCTGGTGCTCATCGGCCTGTATCTGCTCGGTGCGCTCACCTCCGGGCTGATGTTCTTTGGCATCACCTGGGCCGGGCAGCACGTGCTGCGCGAGCTGCGCGTGCAGGTCTTTGCCCACCTGCACCGGCTGCACCTGGGCTATTACGCCGAGCATGAAGCCGGCGACTTGATGAGCCGGATCACCAACGACACCGAGACGATCGGTCAGGCGGTGAACTTTGCGCTGATGAATGTGGTCAGCGGGGTGATCCTGCTGGTGTGGATCGCCTACAACATGCTGACGAAGAATGTCACCTTCGCGCTGCTGAGCATGGCGGTGACGCCCTTCATGGTGCTGGCGACAGTGTGGTTCTCCTCGCAGGCGCGCAAAGCCTTCCGCCGCTCGCGCAAAGAGATGGGCAACGTCAACGCCGAGCTGCAGGAGAGCATCGCCGCCGTGCGCGAGGTGCAGGCTTTCAACCGCGCCGAAGAGAACATCGAGAACTTCCGCCAGGTGAACGCCGCCAACCGTGACGCCAACGTGACCGCCGTGGCCTATACCAGCGCGCTCTCGCCGATCCTCGAGGCGATGGGTTACCTTGCGCTGGCGGTCGTGACGGTGGTGGGCGGGTTTGCCCTGCTGGGGCGCATTTCCTTTGGCGGGGCGGCCATTTCGCTGGGCGTGGTGATCGCCTTCCTGGGCTATGTGCAGCGCTTCAACCAGCCCATTCAGCAGATTTCGGTGCTGTGGACGAACATCCAAAACGCCATCGCCGGAGCCGAGCGCATCTTCGGCCTGCTGGATGAGCGCGCCGAGGTGCAAGATGCCCCCGGCGCCGTGCAGATGCCGGCGATCGAAGGGCGGGTGGAATTCCGCAACGTTTCGGCGGCTTACATCAAGGGGCAGAATGTGCTCTGCAACGTCAGCTTCACCGCCGAGCCTGGCCAGACGATTGCCATCGTCGGCCCGACCGGCGCGGGCAAGACGACGATCATCAACCTGATCCCGCGCTTCTACGATGTGAGCGAGGGCGCCGTGCTGATCGACGGCATTGACGTGCGCAGCGTGACGGCCGAAAGCCTGCGCAGGCAGATCGGCATCGTCTTGCAAGATACCTTCCTGTTCAGCGCCTCGGTGCTGGAGAACATCCGCTTTGGGCGGCTGGACGCCAGCGATGAGGAGGTGAAGGCTGCCGCCAGGCTGGCTTACGCCGACACGTTCATCGAGCGTCTGCCGGAAAAGTATGAGACTGTTTTGGGCGAGCGGGGCAGCGGCCTTTCGCAGGGTCAGCGCCAGTTGCTGGCCATTGCGCGCGCCGCGCTGGCCAACCCGCGCATCTTGATCCTCGATGAGGCCACCTCGAGCGTCGATACGCGCACCGAGCGCCTGATCCAAAAGGCGCTGGAGACGCTGCTGAGGGGGCGCACTTCCTTTGTCATCGCCCACCGCCTCAGCACCATCCGCAACGCCGACCTGGTGCTGGTGATCGACGACGGGCAGATTGTGGAATCGGGGCGGCACGATGAGCTGCTGGCGAAGCAGGGCTTCTATTACAACCTGTACATGAGCCAGTTCCGCCACGACGGACAGACCGGCGCGCTGCCCGGGAATGACGGCGCCGCGCCGGCGGGCCAGGCGCTACCGGCCGCCAATTAACCTGCGAAACCAATAGAAAACAGCGGGCGCCATCCAGAGACGCCCGCTGTTCTATTACCCACAAGAGGGGGTCACTTCACGTTGAACTTCACCAGCACCTTCATGTGCAGCTGGCCGTCTTTGATGTAGGCCTCTTTGTAGGTCACTTCGCCGTTCGATTCGGTCACCGATTCGATCAGGCCTTTGGCGATTTCCTCGTTGGCCTTGACGATGCGCGGGTCATCGAGGGTGATGCCTTCGATATCCACGGCGATGATCTTCACGGCCAGGACGTCGTTTTCCACGCCGAAGCTTACATCGTAGCTGCCGTCCACTTCGGCCCCAGAGGGGGTCTTGCCGGTGCCGAAGACGCGCATGAAGCCGTCGTGCATCTCCACTTTGGTGACGTTTTCCAGCAAGACGTCATCGGGCGTATTGACATGCACGTCGCTATTTTGGATGAGTTTGTTGAGTTTGTCTTCGTTGAGGGTGATTTCGACCTCGGCGGAGTTCTTGCCAAGCGTCAGGCCGCCCACCGAGCAGGCAATGGAGGTGAGCACGAGGATCGCCAGCAGCACGGCGGCGTAAAAAACGGGGTTCTTGCGGGTTAGAGAAGTCATCAGAAGGTTCCTTTTCTCAGGCTTCAGGCCTGGGGGTTTACCCGGTTGGTTGGTTCTACAAGGATATACGCGCACCCGCCGGAAAGGTTTCAAAGCGCGCTGTGACGCGGACCACAGACATCAAAGCCCTCTCCTTTTGGGAGAGGGCAGGGTGAGGGTTCCGGGGAGAGACCGGGCAAACCCTGAGGATCTGCTCAGGCTTCGCGGCGGTATTTCTTTAAGTCCACCGAGGCGATGTAGGGCAGGTTGCGCCCCTTCTCGTCGATATCCAGCCCGTAGCCGACGACAAACTCATCGGGAATGGAAAAGCCGCAGTAATCGATGTGCATGCTGCGCTTGTGGCGCTCGGGTTTATCGAGCAAGGCGCAGATCTTCAGGCTGCGGGGGTTGCGGTCGAGCAGCAGCTTGTGCACCGTGTGGATCGTCAGGCCGGTGTCGATGATATCATCCACCAGAATCACGTCCCAGCCCTCGATGGAGGCCTTGTGGTCGTGGTCGATGCGCACGAAGCCGGAGGTGGTGCTTCCGGCATACGAGGAAACGGACATGAAATCCATCGTGAGCGGGCGGTGAATGCGGCGCATCAGGTCGGTGATGAACATCACGCTGCCGCGCAGCAGCCCGAGGAGCATGAGCTTCTCTGAATCCTGGTAATCTTCGGTGATCTCCATGCCCAGCTGGGTGACGCGCTTTTCGATCTGCTCAGGCGTGATGAGGATTTTCCCAATAAAGTCATAACGGAAATCGGTTGGCAGGCCCATGCGTGCTTCCTTCTATCAAGTTTCTATCCAAACGGCTATCATCATCCAAGAAGTCAAATTTATCACAATTATAGGATTTGGGGGAGATTCCACGCACCGCGGGCCATGGCGTTCTCAAAGGACCCTCACCCTGCCCTCTCCCGCCGGGAGATGGGAAGAATCTGCTCCCTTCGCTCTCTGGGAGGTGCTTCGCGGGCCGCGGAAGCGGTGGGTATCCATTTCCGGTACGCTGCGTGGCATGCCCCGCAGCGTACAGAAGAGAAGGAACGGTCCTTCGCGGGTATAATATCCATATCCCAAATACGGAGCAGCACACATGACACCCCCACTCAAACCGGTCACCGCCGTCGTGGTTGGCGCAGGCGGGCGCGGCACCACCTACGCCCTGTTTGCCAGCGAGAACCCCGGGCGTCTCAAGATCGTCGGCGTGGCCGAGCCGCGCGAATGGTATCGCAGCCGCCTGGCAGCCACGCACGGCATTGCGCCCGAAGCCGTCTTCACCGACTGGCGCGACCTGGCCGCGCGGCCGCGCATGGCCGACGCCGCCATCATCGCCACGCAAGACCAGATGCACGTTGAACCGGCCGTTGCCCTGGCCGAGAAGGGCTACGCGCTGCTGCTGGAAAAGCCCATGGCTCCCGATGAAGCCGGGTGCGAGCAGATCGTGCAGGCAGTGAAGCGCGCCGGAGTGCTGTTTGGCGTCTGCCATGTGATGCGTTACACCACCTACACCCAGGCGCTCAAGAAGCTGCTCGACTCGGGCGCCATCGGGCAGGTGGTCAGCGTGCAGCACCTCGAGCCGGTGGGCTACTGGCACCAGGCACATTCCTTCGTGCGCGGCAACTGGCGCAACTCGGCGCAATCCTCGCCGATGCTGCTGGCCAAATCCTGCCACGATCTGGACTGGCTGCGCTACATCGTCGGCGAGCGCTGTAAGTCGGTCTCATCCTTCGGCTCGCTGTTCCACTTCAAACGCTCCGAAAAGCCCGCCGAAGCCGCGGATGCATTGCGCTGCACCGATTGCGCCTTCGAGCCGCGCTGCCCCTTTTCGGCGCTCAAAATTTACCTCGGCCGCCTGCGCAGCGGCGACACAGGCTGGCCGGTGGATGTGGTTTGCCCCAACCCCACCGAAGCCGCGCTGCTCGAGGCGCTGCGCACGGGGCCTTATGGGCGCTGCGTCTATGAATGCGATAACGATGTGGTCGATCACCAGGTGGTCAACCTGGAGTTCGCGGGCGGGCAGAGCGCCGTCTTCACCATGACGGCCTTTAACCGCGCGGCGCACCGCAAGACGCGCATCTTTGGCACCCTGGGCGAAATCTACGGCGACGGCGAGCGCCTGGAGCACTTCGACTTCCTCACCGACCAAACCTCGGTGATCGACACCAACACCCTCGATGGGGGCATCCTCGGCGGGCATGGCGGCGGCGATTACGGCTTGATGGACCGCTTTGTGGCCGCGGTGGCTGCCGGCGACCAGGGGTTGATCCTTTCCGGGCCGGATGAATCGCTCGAGACGCACCGCATGGTCTTCGCCGCCGAGCGCGCCCGCCTGGAACGCCAAGTCGTGGATCTGTGATGGCAGCTCCAACCCTCATCATCATGGCGGCGGGCATCGGCAGCCGCTTTGGCGGGCTGAAGCAGGTGGAGCCGGTGGGGCCGCACGGCGAGCTGGTGATCGAGTATTCGATCTACGACGCGCTGCGGGCCGGTTTTAGCAAAGTGGTCTTTTTGATCCGCGAGGAGATGCTGGCGCTCTTTCGTGAAAAGGTCGGCGCGCGGGTCGAGGGCAGCATCGAGACGGCCTATGCCTTTCAACGCCTGGAGGACCTGCCCGCGGGGTTCTCCGTCCCGGCAGGGCGCGTCAAGCCGTGGGGCACGGCGCACGCAGTGCTGAGCTGCCGCGCGTTGGTTCACGAGCCTTTCGCCGCCATCAACGCCGATGATTTTTACGGGCGCGAGTCCTTCGAGGCGCTTGGAGGGTACCTGCGCGGACTGGTGGATTCCGCCGGCCGGCTGGAGGGCTGTATGGCCGGTTACGTGCTGGCCAACACGCTCTCCGAGCACGGCAGCGTGGCGCGCGGGGTGTGCACCCTTTCACCGGATGGCTGGCTGGAGAGCGTGGAGGAACATTTGCACATCCGGCCCAGCGATGGCGCGGTGGTGACCAGCCAGGATGGCGTTCACTGGCGCCCGCTGGCCCCGCAGACGACCGTCTCGATGAACATGTGGGGCTTCACGCCCGGCATCTTCGCCGAGTTGGAGGCGCGCTTCCCGGCCTTCTTGCGGCGCAGCCCCGACCTGCTCAAAGCGGAGTACTTCCTGCCCAACGTGGCAGGAGAGATGATCGGCGAGGGGCGCCTGCGGGTGCGCGTGCTGCCCACCGCGGCGCGCTGGTTCGGCGTCACCTATCCGGCCGACCTGCCGGGCGTGCGGGCAGGGATCGCCGGGCTGGTGGAGGCAGGCGTTTACCCGGCCCGCCTCTGGTGAACCGGGCACCGAGCGGTATGGCTCGCTGCCAGATCAACGACGGGGTGGTATGAAAGGAATGATGACCAACGATCCGACACACTTCCTGGCGGAGATCGCGCCGGAGTTTCACATCGAAGGCCGGCTGGTGGGAGCTGCTCCGCACGGGTCGGGCCACATCAACGATACCTACCTGGCGGTGTATCACACGCCGCGCGGGACGGAGCGCTTCATCCACCAGCGCATCAACCACAACGTGTTCAAGCAGCCCGAGCTGTTGATGGAGAACATCCGGCGCGTCACCGATTATGCCCGTGAGCAGATCCGCGCCGCGGGGGGCAACCCCGAGCGCGAGGCGATGACCCTCGTCCCCACCCGCGAGGGAGGCGACTTCACACGCGATTCGGCGGGCGGTTACTGGCGCACTTACCTCTACGTGGACGGCACGCGCACCTACGATACCGCGCCCGACCTCCACGCGGTCTATGAGGCCGCCTACGCCTTCGGGGCGTTTCAGAAGCTGGTGGCGGGCCTGCCGGGCGGGCGTTTGCACGAGACGATCCCTAACTTCCATCACACGCGCAAGCGCTTCGAGGCTTTCCTCGGCGCGGTGCAGGCCGATGCCGCCGGGCGCGCGGCCGGAGTGAAGGAGGAAATCGATTTTCTCCTCAAGCGCGAGGCCGATGCTTCGGTGGTGGTGGACCTGCTGGCCCAGGGACGCCTGCCCGAGCGCGTGACGCACAACGATACCAAGATTAACAATGTGCTCTTCGATGGTTCCTCCGGCCGTGCGCTGTGCGTGATCGACCTCGATACCGTCATGCCCGGCTCGGCGCTGTATGATTTTGGCGACATGGTGCGCGCAGGCGCGGCGCGCGGCGCCGAAGACGAGCCCGACCCGGCAAAGGCGGGCTTTGACCTGAGCCTGTTCACCCAGCTCGCGCGCGGGTATGTGAGCGCCGTGCGCGACTTTTTAACCCTGGCGGAGATCGAGCTGCTGGCTTTCGCCGCCAAGCTGATCACCTATGAGCAGGCGCTGCGCTTTTTGGGCGATTACCTCAACGGAGATACCTATTACAAAATCCACCGCCCGCAGCACAACCTGGAGCGGGCGCGCACGCAGATCCGCATGCTGCAGGAAATGGAAGACCAGATGGGCCTCATGGAGGCCATCATCGACCGCTGTTACCACAAGGAGCCGATCGAATGACACACGCCATCGCTATCATCCCTCAGCCGGCTGCTCTCAAGGCCTTGCCGGGCCGCTTTATCATCGATGCGCAGACCGCGCTCCTTGCGAGCGCCGGCGCAGAAGCGGCGGCAGCCTGGCTGAAGGCCGATTTGCTGCGCGTCGCCGGGTTCGACCTGCCCGCTCAGGCGCAGCCCGGCAGCGGGGTGATCGAATTCCGGCTGGACTCGTCTCTGGGTCGCCTGGGCAGCGAGGGCTACCGGCTGGAAGTGACCCCCACCCGCGTGCTGGCGCGCGCCGCGCAAGCCCCAGGGCTGTTCTATGCCCTGCAGAGCCTGAAGCAGCTCCTGCCCGCCGAGATTTTTAGCCCGGAGCGCGTGCCCGGCGTGGATTGGAGCCTGCCCTGCGTGGAGATCGAGGACTTGCCGCGGTTTGGCTGGCGCGGGGCCATGCTCGACAGCGCCAGGCACTTCATGCCCAAGGACTTCGTGCTCAAGTTCATCGACCTGATGGCCCTCCACAAGCTCAATTCCTTCCACTGGCACCTCACCGACGACCAGGGCTGGCGCATCGAGATCAAGAAGTATCCGCGCCTGACGGAAGTGGGAGCCTGGCGCAAGCAGACGGTGGTGGGGCGCTTTTATGACACGCTGGAGGGCGTGATCTACGACGGCACCCCGCACGGCGGCTTTTACACCCAGGAGGAGATCCGCGAAGTGGTGGCCTACGCCCGGGCTCGCCACATCAACGTGGTGCCGGAGGTCGAGATGCCCGGCCACGCCCAGGCGGCTATCGCGGCCTACCCGCAGCTGGGCAACCTCGCCGAACCGCTGGAAGTGAGCCAGGTTTGGGGGGTTCACGAGCATGTCTTCAACGTGGAGGAGAGCACGCTCAACTTCCTTACCGACGTGCTGGACGAGGTGATGGAACTCTTCCCGGGCGCGTTCATCCACGTCGGCGGCGACGAATGCCCGAAGAAGGAATGGAAAGAAAGCCCCGCTGCCCAGGCGCGCAGGCAGGCGCTGGGGTTGGCGGATGAACACGAACTGCAGAGCTACTTCATCCGCCACATGGACCGCCACCTGAGCGGGCGCGGGCGGCGCTTGATCGGCTGGGACGAGATCCTCGAAGGCGGGCTGGCCGAAAACGCGGCGGTCATGTCGTGGCGGGGCGAGGAGGGGGGCATCGCCGCGGCCAACGCCGGGCACGATGTGGTGATGGCGCCCTACCATTCCACCTACCTGGATTACTACCAGTCGGCCGACGAGAGCAAAGAGCCGCTGGCGATCGGCGGGTTGATCCCGCTGGAGAAGGTCTATGAGTACGAGCCCATTCCTGAGGCGATCGACCCGCTAAAGCAGCATCACGTCCTGGGCACGCAGGGGCAGCTCTGGACGGAGTATATCGCCACGCCGGAAGCGTGCGAATACATGGCTTACCCGCGCCTGTGCGCGCTGGCCGAAACGGCCTGGACTCCCCCGGCGCAGAAAGACTACGACGCGTTCCACCGCCGCCTGCAGGCGCACCTGCGGCGGCTGGATCTGCTCGAGGTCAATTACCGGAAACCGGATTAACCCTCCGCCTGCCTTTTCCCTGGCCGCATGGCTCAAATGGTGGGGATAAGGAACATTTTCGCGCAGGTTGCCGTCTTATCGTTGATGGAAGGAGTACACGATGGGCGGGAAATTGCGGCTTTTTTTGCTTTTGGTTGGGCTGGGGGCGGTTATGCTGGTGCTCACAACGTGCGCCCCGGGCGATGTTGTGAAGATCGGCGTTGATTCGAACGGCGGATCGGTGGAGTTAAAATCCGGGCAGGCCCTGGCGGTGACGCTCGAATCGAACCCCAGCACAGGTTACGCCTGGGTGGTCGATGAGGTGGACCCGGCCCTGCTCCGGCAGGAGGGCGATGCCGAATACCAGCCGGATAAAACCGCCGGCGAGAATATCGTCGGGGCAGGCGGGACGGAAACCTTCCGGTTCAGCGCAATTGCCGCCGGAGAGACCACCCTCAAACTGGTTTACCGCCGCTCATGGGAAACGGGCATCGAACCCGCGCAGATCTTCAGCGTGCAGGTGAAAATCACCCCATAAGAGACCCTATTCCTGCACATTGCGGGGCGAACCTCGCAATGTGCAGGAATTGGCTCATTGATTCACTCAGGGCGATTGCTGAAGGTCATCCGTCGCGCTGGTGCCCGCCTGCAGGTTGTTCAGCTCGATCTTCTGGAAGCTGAACGTGACGGTCTCGATCTCTGCCGGTTCGCCGGCGCTGCCTGGCTCGTGCTGCAGGGCGGTGATATGGGCATTGGTGAGCGTGATCTTGAAGTACAGGCTCTCCTTGCCGTTCTTGCCGGTCTTATAGGCCAGCACTTCCACCCGCAAGAGCGTCTCGCCGGTCACCAGCGCCTGGAATAGCTGCGTGCTCGCCGGGCCGGCGGCCTTGTAGATGCTGAATGGCTCGTAGTCCCGCTTGCCCGAGGCCTGCCCCGAGCCGCCGCCAATCTGCGGCACTTCCACCCCAAAGCTGTAGCCCAGGATGGGGATGCCCCTGGCGTTGACCTTCTTGCCGCCTTCGCCCACCAGTTCGCCCTGGTGGCTGGCGTTTACCGTCAGGTAATACAAGGTGTCCATGCGGCCTCAATTCTCATCTTTGCTGCCATAAACGGCCTCGCGCAGGCCTTTGATATAGCCGATGGCGAAGAGACGCCCGACCGAGGAGTAGGAGGGGTTGTCATTGCTGTCGCCTTCCATCGTGGGCACGTGGTCCGGGCGCAGAACGCCTTCAAAGCCGATGTCGCGGTAGGCCTTCATGCATTCAAGCATGTTCGTCTTGCCCTCGTCATGGAAGGTCTCGACGAATTTCTCGGCCGTCCCGCGCACATCGCGGAAGTGGGCGAAGAAAATCTTGCCCTGCTTGCCGAAGTGACGGATCACCCCCGGCAGGTCGTCAGTCATCAGGGTGAAGTTGCCCTGGCAGAGGGCAATCCCGTTGACGGGGCTGGGGTAAAGGTCGAGCAGGCGCTGGTAGTTCTCGATGCTGCGCATGATGCGCCCGATGCCGCGGATGGGCGAAAGGGGCGGGTCATCGGGGTGCATGGCCAGCTGCACGCCGGCCTTCTCGGCTTCGGGGACGACGGCCTTGAGGAAATACTCGAGGTTCTGCCACAGGGTCTCTTCGCTCACCTCGCCGTATTCGGTGAGGGGCGCGTCTTTCATCAACGAGTGGTCATAGGCCGTGGCCAGCGCCCCGCCGCGCGCCGGGGCGGTGGTGGAGGTGCGCATCCAGTTGAAGACCGGCATCCACTCATAACAGTAGACCGGCACGCCCAGTTTGCCCAGGTTGCGCACCAGCGTGATGGTGTATTCGATCTCTTCATCGCGCCCTGGCAGCCCGAGCTTGGCTTTGTTGGTGGGGGGGCGGCTTTCCAGCACGGCCAGCTTGAAGCCGCCGTCTTCGTAGGCCGTTTTGATGCGCAGCAGCGACATGTAACTCCACGGCAGGTCTTCTTTGGGCACATTCAGGCCGCGGCTGAAGTCCATTCCGCCGACCACGTACTTGATGCCGCACTGTTGGACCATCCGCCATAACGGGGTGGGGCGCGGGGGCAATACCTCGGCAATCTTAATCATAGAAAAACCTCGTGTGTGAAAGTACAGCCATTATAGCCCAGGTGGCGCTTAAGCTTTCGCTGCGCTTTGGATGAACTCGGCCAGGTCGGCGTGCAGGCGTTCCAGCGACGGCAGGTGAATGTACATCATGTGCCCGGCCTCGTAATAGGCCATGCGGATGTTTTGCGCCAGCTTTTCATCCAGTCCGAGGTGGTTGAAGGTGTACTCGGTGGCCAGGAAGGGGGTGGCGAGGTCGTAATAGCCGTTGGCGACGAACACCCGGAGATGCGGGTTGGTGGTGATGGCGTGGCGCAGCGTTTCGGCCACGTAGAGGTAACGGTTCTCATGGTCGTCGAAGCGCCAGGGCCACACGCGCGGGGTGAGGATCTCATACGGCAGGTCGCTCTCGAAGTTCAACTCGCCGCGCACGTAATCATAGAACGTGGCGGTATACGGCCCGGTGATGACGGCCATGGATGGGTCGAATTCATAGCGCTCGCCGGCCGCGTCGCGGTCTTGCCCTTTGAAGCGGCTGTCGATGCGCCCCACCGTCTGGCGCTCGGCGCGCAGCAGCTCTTTGGTGAAGCGGTGATCTTGAATGCGCAGGTTGGTGCGCTCGATATACTCGCGCGAGAGGCCCGTCAGGCGCGCCAGCCGGGCGGCGATGCGCGCCCGCTCGCGGGCAGGCAGGGCCGAGCCTTTCAGCAGCGCCAGGGCATACTCGCCGGAGGCAAACTCTGTGGCTTCTTTCACCGCGGCGCGCAGGTCTTTCTGAAGGCGGGGTTCCAGCCGGTGATGATACCAGGCCGTGGCCGTGTAGGTGGGCAGGAAGAGGATGTAGGGCAGTTCGTTGTTGTAATCGAACTCAAGGGTCATGAAGTCGAGCACGGCCGAGATGAGGATCAACCCGTTCAGGTACATGCCGTGCCTGTCTTGCAAATAACCCGAGAGGCCCGCCGCGCGGGTGGTGCCGTAGCTCTCGCCGGCCAGGAACTTGGGTGAAGTCCAGCGCTGGTAGCGCGTGGTGTACAGGCGGATAAAATCGCCGACCGACTCGATATCTTTCTTGAAGCCGTGGAACTCGCGGGCGCGCTCGCCCGGCACGGGGCGGCTGTAGCCGGTGGAGACGGGGTCGATGAACACCAGGTCGGTCTCGGCCAGCAGCGAGAAGGGGTTATCCACCAGGCGGTAGGGCGGCGGGAGCGGGCTGCCATCGTCCTGCATCAACACGCGCCGCGGCCCAAGCAGCCCCAGGTGCAGCCAGACGGACGACGACCCCGGCCCGCCGTTGAAGGCAAACGTGAGCGGGCGGGCGGCTTTATCGGCCACGTCGTCGAGGGTGTAGGCGATGAAAAACACGGCGGCCTTGGCTTTCTCTCCTTCCGAGGCGCCTTCTTCCTCGCCTTTCTTTTCGGCCTCTTCCTTCAAGATCATCGTTCCGGCGGTCACGGTGTAGCGCAGTTCGCGCTGGTCGAGGACGATGGAGTGCTTCGTCTCGACAAGATTATCTTTGTACTCAATGGTTTCTGGTTTCTCGGTGGATTTTTCGCTCATACGAAGGTCTCAGCTTTCAATTTTGGAAGGTGTCATATAATCTCGTTCAGACAAGTTCAATTGGATAATTTGAGGCTATAATTTAACAAATATGATTCTATCATGATCAGTATCTCGTCGTTCATTAGATCAGGGGTACGAAGCGATCTTCACACGCGCGAGATAAGCAAGTAACCGGGAGTAGTGGGGTGGCTGGTTGGCTTGTCCCGTCGTTGATAGCTGCTCTGGCAAGTACGCTGTTTCTGGCCCTTGCCAGTCTCTATCTGTACCAAAAGTATGGAGAGCGTTACCTGGGGCTGTGGGCGCTCGGCTGGGGGTTCTATGCCCTGCGGTTCGTCTTTGAGCTGATCCAGGCAAACGTCGTTTCCACCAATTTCCTGCAAGTGGGGCACGAGATCACCAACCTTACCAGCGGCCTGCTGCTGCTGTGGGGGGCGCGTCTACTCTTTGGGCGGAGAATGCCGCTCACGTGGCTCATCCTCGGGGCGATCGGGGCGTCCTGGTCGCTGGTGGCGGCGCTGCTCGATCTTTCCTTCCTGTTCATCACCCTGCCTTCCTTCACCTTGCTGGGGGCCATTTATATCTGGACCGGCTACACCTTCCTGCGCTACCAGGGCTTTGGGCGCGCCAGCAGCCGGATGATCGGCTGGATTTTCATCCTCTGGGGCCTGCATAAATTCGATTACCCGCTCCTGCGGCCCATCCCCGAAGCCGCGCCGTGGGGATTCTTGCTCAGCGCGGTGTTCGAGATGGTGATCGCCTTCGGCGTGTTCGTCCTCTACTTCGAGCGGAACCTTCAAGAACGCAGGCATGCCGAGGTGGAAGCCAGGGCCGGGCAGGTTCGCCTGAGCGAGATCATCCAGAATATGCCGGTGATGCTCGACGCGCTGGATGAGCAGAACCGGTTTCTGGCCTGGAACCTGGAGTGCGAGCGCATCACCGGTTACCGCGCCGATGAGATCATCGGCAACCCGCACGCGCTGGAGATGCTCTACCCCGACCCGGCGCAGCGCCAGGCCATGCTGGAAAACATCGCCGGCCTCGGGCAGAACTTCCGCGACCTCGACCTGGCGTTGACCTGCAAAAACGGCGAGGTGAAGACGATTTCCTGGTCGAATATCTCCGGCCTGGTGAAGATCCCGGGCTGGCCTTCGTGGGCCATCGGCGTGGATGTGACCGCCGCCCGGCGGCAGGAGGAGGCTCTGCGCCAGAGCGAAAAGCGCTTCCGCGCCATCTTCGAGCAGGCCGGCGTGGGCGTCAATATCACCGAATATCAGACCGGCAGGTACGTGCGTGTCAACCGCGAGTTGTGCAGAATCGTCGGGTACAGCGAGGACGAGCTGCTCCACATGACCTATATGGACGTGACGCACCCGGATGACCTCGTAGCCGACCTTTCCTTGATGGAAGATTTATACGCGGGCAAAATCCGCGAGTTTTCGCTCGAAAAACGCTATATCCGCAAAGATGGGGAAGTCGTGTGGGTGCTGCTCACTGTTTCTGGATTGTGGGAGCCGGGTGAAAGCCCCACCTATCACATCGCCGTAACGCAGGATATCACGACGCGCAAACTGGCCGAGACGGAGTTGAACAACCGTGCTCGCCAGCATGCCGCGGTGGCGCAAATCGGCCAGCTTGCGCTGAAGGCGCTCGACCTGAAGACCATCCTTCAAATGGCGGTGTCGCAGGCGGCCGAGACGCTCGGGGTGAGGTACAGCGCGGTGCTGGAATTCCTCCCCGCCGAGAACCGCCTGCGTATAGCCGCAGGAATCGGGTGGGATGAAGCCGTGATGGCCGGCGCCAATGGCTGGGTGGATATGGACACGCCGGCCGGCTTCACCCTGGCGACGGGCGAACCGGTGGTGGTGAGAGATTTGCGCGCCGAACCGCGCTTTCGCAACACAAAACTGCTGGGTGAGCAGAGCGTGGTGAGCGGGGCCTGCGTGTTGATCAACGGCGGGCAGACGCCCTTCGGCGTGCTGGCGGCGCACCACGATGCGCCGCGCCATTTTTCGGATCAAGATATCAGCTTTCTCCAGTCGGTGGCCAACGTGCTCTCGATGAGCGTGCAGAATATCCGCGCGCGCGAACAGCTCCAGCGCCGCGCCGTCGAGCAGGAGGCGCTCAACCGCATTTCGACCAACCTGCGCACTGCCCAGGGGATGGATGCCCTGCTGGACGGCCTGCTGGCTGAGATTCTCGATTTCTACGCCGCCGGCACGGGCGCAATCACCCTGTTCGACGGCAACATGGAGCGCGTCACCCATGTGAAGGGGCGGGGATGGGTGGCCGGGCCTTTCCCGGAGGAAATCCACCCGCAGCAGGGCCTGGTGGCGGCGGTGCGGGCAGCGGGCAGGCCGCTGGTGATGCCTGAAATTTCTGCCGAGCCCTGGGTACGCGACGAAGTCCGCCACCTGGTGCCTGCCGGGTGGGGCGGGGTGGTGGTGCCGATGCAGTCCGAGGAGGGCCTGCTGGGGGTGATCATCCTCGCCGCCGAGCATCCGCGGCGGTTCACCCCGCCTGAAGTGAGCCTGCTCGAAACGATCGGCGGTATGGCAGGCACGGCCATTCAACGCATGCGCTTCCTGGAGCAGACTCAACGCGGCCTGGCGCAGATGGCCGCCCTGCACGAGATTGACATTGCCATCTCCTCCAGCCTCGATCTGGGCACCACGCTTTCGACCATCCTGCACCACGCCACGCACCAGTTGAAGGTGGATGCCGCCTGCATCAGCCGCCTGAACGAGCATACGCAGCATCTTGAATTTCTCTCCGGGACGGGCTTCCAGACTCGGCGGATCGAAACCGTTCGCCTGAGGCTGGGCGAAGGGGTGGCCGGGGCGGCCGCTCTGGAGCGGCGGATGATCACCATGGAGCAGATTGGCGCGGCGCGAGAGCCGGTTGAGCGGGCAGGCATCTTGCGCGCGGAAGGGTTGACGCCTGTCTGCGCGACGCCGCTGCTCGGTAAGGGGCAGGTGATCGGCGTGCTGGAATTGTTCTCGCGCGGAACCCTCCGGCGCGACAGCGACTGGTATGATTTCCTCGAGACGCTGGCCGGTCAGGCTGCGATTGCCATCGAAAACCTGGGGTTGTTCGACCGCATGCAGCGCTCTCACGCCGAACTGCTGCTGGCTTATAACGAGACGATCGAAGGCTGGTCGCGCGCGATGGATATGCGCGACCACGAGACCGAGGGGCATACCCAGCGCGTGACCGAGATGAGCGTGCGCCTTGCGGAGGCCATGCAGATCCCGCAGGAAGAGATCATTCACATCCGCCGCGGGGCGCTGCTGCACGACATCGGCAAGATGGGCGTGCCGGATGAGATCCTCAACAAGCCGGGGCCGCTTTCAGATGAAGAGTGGGCGGTGATGAGGAATCACCCTTCCTTGGCGTATGACATGCTTCAACCGGTGCGCTACCTGCGCCTGGCGCTGGATATCCCCTACGCCCACCATGAGAAGTGGGATGGCAGCGGTTACCCGCGCGGCTTGAAGGGCGAAGAAATCCCCCTCTCGGCGCGCA
The DNA here is from genome assembly GCA_029975055.1 of Anaerolinea sp. Lineage (GTDB taxonomy): Bacteria > Chloroflexota > Anaerolineae > Anaerolineales > Anaerolineaceae > Anaerolinea. The sequence continues at coordinate 153,299 of JARKPU010000074.1, read as the reverse complement.
TCTTTGCCGTGGTGGATGTGTGGGATGCGCTGCGCTCCGACCGCCCTTACCGCAAAGCCTGGCCTGAAGAGCAGGTGCGCGCCTATATCAGGGAGCAGGCGGGGAAGAGCTTCGACCCGCGCGTGGTGGAAACGTTCCTCCGCCTGCTGGAACAACTGGAAGGCGATGGTTCCATCGCCATCTGAGGCACGCCCTCGGCAATCTCAGAAATTCACTGCATCGTCCTTAATCAATCAGCGCCTGGTACACCGCGGTTTTGAAATTGTTGGTCACCCGCAGCGTGAAGGCCGGCATGTATTGCAGCATGATCACCCCGATCAAATCTTCCACGGGGTCCACCCAGAACCAGGTGTTGGCGGCGCCGCCCCAGCCCCATTCTCCTACCGACCCAGGCTCGCGGCTGAGGGCCACGTCGCGCAGCACCGAGCCGCCATAGCCAAAGCCGGTCCAGGGCTCACCGGGGCGGCGGCCGTCGCCATCCAGCTGGTTGAGCAGCATCAATTCCACCGTCTTGCGCCCGAGCAGGCGCTCGCTGCCCAGCTGGCCCTTGTTGAGGATCATCTGAGCAAAGTGGGTGTAATCGGCGACCGTTGAGACCAACCCCCCGCCGCCCGAAAGCACCCTGGCGGGCTTGAGGTATGGTGAATCGGCGGCTTTATCGGAGGGTTTCAAACCGCCGCCTTCCGCCGGGGTGTAAACGGTGGTCAGACGGGCGTGCTTCTCGGGCGGGACGTAGAAATCGGTATCCGGCATGCCGAGCGGCTCGAAGATGCGTTCCTTGAAGAAGGCATCCAGGGGCTTGCCGGAGATAACTTCGATCACCCGCCCGAGCACGTCGATCGAAAAACTGTAGCGGAAGACTTCGCCGGGCTGGTTGGCGAGCGGGAGCTTTGCCACTTCATTGACGGCTTTCTCCAGGTTCATCTCCGGGTCTTTATCGATGCGCTCCCAGATGTGCTTGCGGTACATTTCATCTACCACCGAATGCTCGTCGAAGCCGTAGCTCAGGCCGGCGGTGTGGGTGAGCAGGTCGTGGATGGTGATGGCGCGCCGGGCGGGGACGAGGTCGTAATCGGCATTGCCGCGCGGCTGGTACACCTTCATCTCCTTGAAAGCCGGGATGAAGCTCGCGAGCGGGTCCGTGAGGCGCAGGCGGCCTTCTTCGATGAGCATCATCACGCCCACGCTGGTGATGGGCTTCGTCATTGAGTAGATGCGGAAGATATCCTCATGCTCCATCAGGCGGTTGGCTTCGCGGTCGCTCCAGCCCTGCGTTTCGAGGTGGCAAACCTGCCCGTGGCGGGCAACGAGGGTGATCATCCCGGCCAGTTCGCCGCGCTCAAGGTAGCCCTGCATGGCGCGCCGGATCCTGCCCAGGCGCTCGGAAGAGAGCCCCACGCTTTCGGGGGTGACCAGGTGGATTGGGTGGGTCGAGGTTGGCATTTAGTCTCCTTGCTGGAATGATTAAAACAGCCGCTTGCCGCAGGTTCGTGTGTATCTTTTTCGGTACATTGTGGGGCAAGCTCCCACAATGTATCGAAAAATTGAAGCACGGTCTGCCGTATATGATACTCCCATATCGCCGGGCGGCCGTCGCATTGGGGGCGCGGGTCTTTCAGGCTGATGGCGCGACTGGGTCTTTCAAGGCGCTTCATCGAGCAGAAGATGGGCCGGCGGGGCGATTCTGGCGTGTTACAATCAAAATTATCCAAATTGATCTAGAGAGGCCCTCATGGAGAAGATTCGCATCAGTGTCACCTATGGCGACGGCATCGGCCCGGAGATTATGCGCGCCGTGCTGCGCATCCTGGCGGCGGCCGAGGCTCCGCTGGAGATCCAGGTCGTCGAGATGGGCGAGGCGGTGTACCGCAAGGGGGTCCTTTCGGGCATCCCGCCCGAAGCCTGGGAGGTGATCCGCGCGAGCCGGGTGCTGCTGAAAGCGCCCATCACCACCCCGCAGGGCGGGGGGTATAAGAGCCTCAACGTCACGCTGCGCAAGTCGCTTGGGCTGTTCGCCAATGTGCGCCCGTGCAAGGCTTACCCGCCGTTTGTGGCCACGGCGCACCCGTTGATGGACCTGGTGATCATCCGCGAGAACGAAGAAGACCTCTACGGGGGCATCGAACACCGCCAGACGCGCGAGGTGACGCAGGTGCTCAAGCTGATCTCCTACCCCGGGACCGAATCGATCGTGCGTTATGCCTTTGAATATGCGCGCGCTTATGGGCGGCGCAAGGTGACGTGCATGACCAAAGATAACATCATGAAGATCACCGACGGCCTGTTTCACCGCGTCTTCGAGGATGTGGCGCGTGAGTACACCGATATCCAGGCGGAGCACCAGATCATCGATATCGGTGCGGCGCGCGTGGCGGCATTGCCCGAGACGTTGGATGTGATTGTCACCCCCAACCTGTATGGCGATATCCTCTCGGATGTGGCGGCGCAGCTGGCCGGGTCGGTGGGGCTGGCGGGCTCCTCGAACATCGGGCGCGAGGCGGCCATGTTCGAGGCCATTCACGGCTCCGCGCCGGATATTGCCGGCAAGGGCATCGCCAACCCGTCGGGGCTGCTCCAGGCCGCCGTGCAGATGCTGGTGCACATCGGCCTGGCCGAGACCGCCGAGCGCGTCAACAACGCCTGGCTGTGCACGCTGGAGAGCGGAATTCACACCGGCGATATCTACCGTGAGGGGTTGAGCCGCAAGCTGGTGGGCACCGAGGCGTTTGCCGATGCCGTCATCGAGCGCCTCGGCTGCGGCCCGGAGCGCCTGCAGCCCGCGCGCTTTCGTTCCACGGGCATCGAGGTGCGCCTCCAGCCGCCGCCCGCCGGCCGCAAAGACCTGGTGGGGGTGGATGTGTTCATTGATTGGGATGGCGCCGGGCGCGACCCCGATGTGCTCGGGCGCAGGGTGGAAGCCCTGGGGGCCGACGGCCTGCGGCTGAAAATGATCACCAACCGGGGGGTGAAGGTCTATCCAGGCGGCCTGCCTGAGACGTTCCGCACCGATCACTGGCGCTGCCGCTTCCAGGCCGCTGAGGGTGCCCCCTTGGGCGGCTACGGCCAGGTGCTCGATCTTCTCCGGCGGCTGCACGAGGCCGGTCTTGAGGTGGTGAAGACCGAAAACCTGTATGCGTTCGACGGGCAGGCCGGTTTTTCGCTGGGGGCCGGCGAGTGAGGCGCCGCCCTGGCCGATCGTGTTTCAATTTTCAGAAACTGATCTGCACGATCCCCTTGCCTGCACCGGCTCAGCGGGCGGGGTAAGCGGCGGTTTTCGTTGACCCTAAGGGCGTGACGGCGGTGATCGTCCCGGCGTTCTTGCCGGGCATGAACGTCACCGAGCAGGTGCTTGAGCAGAACACCGTCTGGGTGTCTCCGCTCTGCGAATCGGTGAAGGTGACGCTGACCGGCGCGCTGACGCTGGCTGTGGCAATGACCTGGTTGCGGTTCGACCCGCGCGCGGCCGAGAGCGTGAGGATGACGCCGACCGGAGTGGCGGTGACCGTGGCGGTGTGGGTGGCCGTGGCCGTGCGCGTGGCGGTGGCCGTGAAGGTGGCCGTTGCCGTTGGGGTAAACGTGAAGGTGGGCGTGTAGGTGGGGGTCACCGTGAAGGTGGGCGTTGGCGTGAGGGTGGCCGTGGGCGTGTCGGTGGGGTAGGGCGTAAGCGTGGCGGTGGGGACCTCGGTGTCGGTTGGCGCGATGGTTTCGGTCGGGCCAACGGTGAAGGTGAGCGAGGGGGTGACCGTGGCGGTGGGGGAGGCGGTGGCGGTGGGGGCGGCCGTGGCGGGAACGGACTGCGTGGCGGTGGGCGGTGCGACGGTGTTGGACGGGGGCTCGTCGGTGACGGGCGGGCCGGGCGTCAACGTCTGCCCGCCGACGGCTTCCAGGATGTTGCTGAACGAATTCTTAATCGCCGGGCCAAATAAGGTCAGAACGCCGATGATGACCATGACGACCAGCACGATGATGAGCGCGTATTCGACCATCCCCTGGCCGCGCGCGCGAAGGTTCTCGTTGGTGTTTCTTGGGCTGTGATGCACGTGCATGGCGGTCTCCCGGCACAATCTTTCACTATTATATCTTCGCAAGATTGCCAAGAAGACGAAAAATAGCCGATTCCGCCGGATTACAACGCAAGTGATATATTTTCGGCACAAAAAAAGAAACCCCGTCCTGAAGGACGCCGGGAGAACGCCGCCGGGCCGGAGAGGCGTAACTGTATACCTCGCCGGCCCGGGTTGGCGCCGCTTTCGGCCGGGCAGAGCTTAATCTTCCATGTGGTGGATGATCGCCTGGCCGAACTCGGAGCACTTCAACAGCGTGGCGCCTTCCATCAGGCGGTGGAAGTCGTAGGTGACCGTGCGGGCTTTGATGGCGCCCTCCAGCCCTTTGACCACCAGGTTGGCGGCTTCGCCCCAGCCCAGGTAGCGCAGCATCATCTCGCCGGAGAGGATCACCGAGCCGGGGTTCACCATGTCTCTGTCGGCATACTTGGGGGCCGTGCCGTGGGTGGCCTCGAACACGGCGTGACCGGTGGTGTAATTGATGTTCCCGCCCGGGGCAATGCCGATGCCCCCCACCTGCGCGGCCAGCGCATCCGAAAGATAATCGCCGTTCAGGTTCATCGTGGCCAGCACGTCGAAATCGCGCGCGCGGGTGATCGTCTGCTGGAAGACGATGTCGGCGATGACATCTTTGATGAGCAGCTTGCCGGCTTTGAGCGCGGCCTCTTGCTCGGCGTTGGCCGCATCTTCACCGCGGGCGGCCTTGGTGCGTTCCCACTGCGCCCAGGTGTAGGTCTGCTCGGCGAACTCACTCTCGGCCAGCTCGTAACCCCAGTTGCGGAAGGCCCCTTCGGTATACTTCATGATGTTGCCTTTGTGTACCAGGGTGACGTTCTTGCGCTTGTTTTCGAGCGCGTAGCGGATGGCGGCGCGCACCAACCGGAACGTGCCTTCCTTCGAGACGGGCTTGATGCCAAAACCGGAGGAATCGGGGAAGCGGATCTTGGCATATTCCTTAGGGAAGTGCTCTTGCAGCAGGCGTTTGAAGGCCGTGTTGGCCTCGGTGCCCTGCTCGAACTCGATGCCCGTGTAGATATCTTCGGTGTTCTCGCGGAAGATCACCATATCCACGTATTCGGGGTGCTTCACCGGCGAGGGCACGCCCTGCACGTAACGCACCGGGCGCAGGCAGACGTACAGGTCGAGTTCCTTGCGCAGCGCCACGTTGAGCGAACGGAACCCGCCGCCGATGGGGGTGGTGAGCGGGCCTTTGATGCCCACCAGGTATTCGCGGAAGGTTGCCAGGGTCTCTTCGGGCAGCCAGTTGCCGGTTTGGTTGAAGGCCTTTTCGCCCGCCAGGACTTCCCTCCAGACAATCTTGCGCGCGCCGCGGTAGGCCTTTTCGACGGCGGCATCCAGCACGGCCTGCGAGGCGCGCCAGATATCCGGCCCGGTGCCGTCACCGATGATGAATGGGATGATCGGTTTGGCCGGAACGGCCAGCCTGCCTGCCTCCATGCGGATGCGTTCGCCAGGGTTTTCTCTCATAGCTGCTCCTTTCGTTCTTCTTCGGCCAGTGATGCCCTACTCTGGAGTTCATTTTAATATGAAATCCGATATTTACCATGCTATTCCTCTACGGGAAAGCCGGTTCGAAAAAGATCCCTGCTGCTCACCTTTCATAACTGTAGGTTTATGGAGCCTGATAACGCATACAATAGAGGAACTACGATTGTATGACATTATGGCAGGTGCAATGGAAATGTTGGAACGCAAGGCCGGGAATCGCTGGTATATTCTCCCGTTGATCATCTCGCTCGGAATTATTGCCGTAGGGCTTTCGATCACCTACTTTGTGCATGACGAAAACCTGCAGGCGATTCTTTCCGACATTCTTTTCCCAATCGTTTGTATGGCTGTCAGCGTCACGCTGTTCGCGGCGGCGCGGCAGGCAGCGCGGCGCTCGCGGCAGCTGGCGCTGGCCTGGCAGATCTTCGCGGCGGGCATCCTGGTGAGCGGGGTGGGCGATACGATCTGGGCCTGGATCGAGATCCGCAACGATGTGTTGCCGTATCCCTCCATTGCCGATGCGGCATACGTCACGTATTACTTCCTGTTCTTCATCGGCATGCTGGTCTACCCCAAGCAGGCTCCCCGCTCGCCGGATATCATCAAATCGCTGCTCGACCTTGGGACGATCCTGCTGGCTGGAACGTTGATCATCCTGCACTTCATGATCTTCCCGGTTTATGCCACCATCCGAACTGAACCCCTGCTCACGCAGGTGCTCACGCTGGCTTACCCGATCGGCGATATTCTCTTGTTTGCCACCAGCGTGGCGCTCATTTATATGCGCCCGAACGAGTTCGACCGCCTGCCGGTGCTGCTCCTGGCGCTCAGCAGCGCGATCTACTGCGCTGCCGATACGATCTACAGCATGCAGACGCTTGCCGGCACCTACATGAGCGGCAAGCTGCTGGATAACGCCTGGCTGCTGGCTTATGTGATTGTCGGGTGGGCCGGCCTGCTGCAGATCAACTCCGCCCGGACGGCCGGTTCACGCGAGGCTATGGGCCGGAGCCTCAAGCAGCATGGCGTGCATTGGGAAAGCTACATGCCGTATATCTGGATGCTGTTTGTCTTTGGCCTGCTGATCCCCAGCCATTACAACGGGCTTCCGTGGAGCTTCGAGACCAACGTGGCGCTCACCGGGCTGATGATTGTGATGATCATGGTGCGGCAGATCATCTCGCTGGCCGAGAATGAGCGCCTCAACCTCCGCCTGAACAAAGCCCTGGAACTCGTCAAGGATCAATCGGAAGAGCTTCAGCAGGCCAATAAGGCTTTGGAGGTGCAAATCATCGCTCATCAGGAAGCGCGCGTGCGCCTCAGCTATGAAGCCAACCACGACCACCTGACCGGCCTGCCCAACCGCACCTATCTGATGGATTTCCTGCAAAATGCCATTCTAACCGCGCGCGACCGGCCGGATGCGCATTCGGTGGTGATGTTCCTGGACTGCGACCACTTCAAACTCATCAATGACAGCATGGGGCATGTCGCCGGAGACGAAGTGCTGGTGCAGGTGGCGCAGCGCATCCGCGACTGCCTGCGCTCGAACGACGTGGTGGCGCGCCTCGGCGGAGATGAGTTCATCATTTACCTGCCGGAAACGAACGGCGCCGAAGGGACGCTGCGCGCGGCGGAGCGCCTGATGGCCGAGCTGAAGAAGCCTTTCTCCGCCCGGGGTCAGGAGGTCTATCTCGGAGCCAGCATCGGGGTGGTGACCCAGCTTGGCTCGTACATCAACCCGACCGAAATTCTGCGCGACGCAGATATCGCCATGTACAAAGCCAAGGAAGAGGGGCGTTCGCGCTTTAAGCTGTTCGATCCGGCCTACCGCGCCGAGGCGCTCGACCGCATGCAGGCCGAACGCGACCTGCGCCGCGCGCTGGATGACGACCAGTTCGACCTGGTTTACCAGCCGGTCGTCTCGCTGAAGGATGAGCAGATCGTTGGGTTCGAGGCGCTGCTGCGCTGGAATCACCCGCGGCGCGGGCAGGTTCCACCGGCCGAGTTTATCCCCCTGGCCGAGCAGAACGGGCTGATCCTTCCCATCGGGCGCTGGGTGCTTTCACGGGCTGCGCGGCAATATGCCCGCTGGCTTCACAGCGGGCTGGTCTCGCCGGAAAGCTACATCAGCATCAACGTTTCTTCGAGCGAGTTCCTCGCCCCGGGGTTGATCGACCTGGTGCAAGAGGTGCTGCGCCAGAACATGCTCCAGAGCCGCAACCTGAAGCTGGAAATCACCGAATCGGTCTTCCTGGCCAGCACGCAGGCCGCAACAGCCGTCTTCGACGCCCTCACGGGAATCGGCATCGAGTGTATGCTGGATGATTTCGGCACGGGGTATTCCTCGCTGGGATACCTGCGGGCTTTCCCGATTCGCACGATAAAAATCGACCGCAGCTTTGTCTGGTCGGTCGATTCGGAAACCCGCCTGGATATGGTCGAGGCGATCATGTCGGTGGCGCGCGGGCTGAACCTGCGCACGGTTTCCGAGGGGGTGGAAACCCCGGCCCAGCTGGCGCAGCTCCGCCGCCTGGGCTGCAATTTTGCGCAGGGTTTCTTGTTTTATCGTCCCATGGGGAAAGAAAAGATCGAGGAAGTTCTTTGCAAGCCGCATCAAGAGGAGCGTGCCTTCCAGCCGGAAGCAGACCTGCCCGAAACGGGTGTGGTATGATTCGCGCCGGAGGAACCGCCCACAATGCCCGAAACCCTGCGCGAACTGCTCGACTTCCTGACGGAAACGGCCTACCTGGCCGGGCGTAAAACGCTGGCGCATTTCCAGACCGGCGTGCAGGCCGATTATAAGGCCGACCGCACCCCCGTGACCCTGGCCGACCGCGCGGCGGAGGAGCTGATCCGCGCGCGGGTGAAGGCCAAATACCCCGCGCATGCCATCCTGGGTGAAGAATTCGGTAGCCAGGGAGCCGAAGGGGCTTCACACCGCTGGATCATCGACCCGATTGACGGCACCAAGTCTTTCTTGCGCGGCATCCCGCTCTATGCGGTCTTGATCGGCCTGGAGGTGGAAGGCCGCGTGGCGGCCGGGGCGGCGTACTTCCCCGCGCTGGATGAGATGCTCGCCGCCGCCGACGGCCTGGGCTGCTGGTGGAACGGCCGCCCGGCGCGCGTCTCGGCGGTGCCCAGCCTCGACCAGGCCTGGGTGACCTGCACCGACCCGCTGAGCTTCGATAAAACCGGCCGTCGAGCCGCCTGGGAGCGCCTCAAGCAGGCGGCTTATCACCGCGGCGGCTGGAGCGACGCCTACGGTTACCTGCTGGTGGCCACCGGGCGCGCCGAGGTGATGCTCGACCCGGTGATGGAGGTGTGGGATTGCGGCCCGTTCCCGCCGATCTTCCGCGAGGCGGGCGGTTATTTTGGCGATTGGAAGGGCAGCGAGACGATCTACGCCCGCGAGGCCCTGGCGACCACGCAGGTTTTGCTGCCCGAGGTGCTTGCCTTGCTGGCAGACGGTTAGCCCACACATTGCGTACGCAAACACGGGGCCTGTCCCCTCATCCCTCCAGATGCGCCTACGGTTCGCGGATTTGCGCCAGCGCCACATTCGAGAGCACGAACATCAGCGCCAGAACCACCAGGAGCAGCTCGTAGCCGAACCGGTCGGCGAGCGGGCCGCCCAGGTAAGCGCCTACCGCCCCGGCCCCTGCCCCGGCCAGGTTAGAGAGGCCTAAAAACTCACCTGCTTTCCCGCCAGGGACAAGCCCCGTGCCCAGGGCCCAGTTGGCCGAATAGAACAGGCCCGCCCCCAGCCCCAGCACGGCCCCCCCGGCATAGACCAGCCCAAGCCCCGGCGCGAGGATGAGTATGAAGGTTCCCAGCGCCCCCAGCAGGCTGCTGGCGGCGACGAGCGCTCGCTTGCTCGCCCGGTCGGCCAGCCACCCGCCGGCGAGCGCGCTGACGAGCATGGCCGTCCCCGTGATGAGCAGCACCTTCGCCACCGGCCCGGCGGCCAGTTCAGCCTGTAAGGTGGAGAATTTCTCCTGCAAGTAGTAGAGCAGAAAGCCCCCCGCGTTGGTGGAGGCCGTCAGCCAGGCCAGGCGGTTGATCACCCACCAGGTGAAAGAACGGTTGGCTTTGAACTCAGCGCCGAGGCTCAGGCGCAGCGCCAGCCAAACCCCTGCGCCCACCGCTGCGGCCATGGCCAGCAGCGCCGTGCCGCCCGCCGCGATTAACCGGCCCGGCAGGGCGGCGCGCTCGATGAGCGGTAGCAGCGCGCGCACAGCTGCGCCCGCCCCCAGGATGACACCCGAAAACAGCGCCGTCATGGCCGCCAGGCGCAGCAGCGGCTGCCAGGCCAGGGGCTGCCCGGGGCCGCTGAGAGGCCCTTCGCGCACCAGCCAGGTGAGTGCCAGGCACCCGACCATGGCCGCAGCGAGCACGCCGAGCGCTGCCGCCATGCGGCCCTGCGAGACGAGCGGGCCGATGACCAGCCCGACGAAGATCAACGCGAGCGGCGCCTCGAAGAGCACCTTGACGCCCGAGGCCAGCCCACGGCGGTTGGGCGGCACCTGGTCGGGGATGAAGCCAAGCGCGCCTGCGTTGGCGGCGTTGGAGGCGATCATCGAGAGGATGTACAGCCCGCCCAGCAGCCAGACGGCCCAGGCTCCGTGCGCCTTGCCGAGCAGCCCAATCGCGCCCAGCACGAGCACCTCGGCGAGGGTGCCGCCTGCGATGTAAATCCGCCGCCTGCCCCAGCGCGAACGGGTGCCGTCTGAAACCAAGCCAAAGGCGGCCTGGGCCAGCAGCCCGGCCATCAACGCCCACAGGCGGATGGCCCCGTAGGCCGAGCCTTTGGCACCCTCGCCGATGAACTGCTGGACGAGCAGCGGCACCACCAGCGGCGCGAGCGTCTGCGCGCGGGCGCTGATTGCGAAGAACTCCACGCTGATGGGCAGGTAGTCGAACCACTTCCAGGGGCGCTGCATGGTCGTGTGTATCTACGAATAACTGTGAGTTTCGAGTTTCTACCCCATCCATGCCGGAGTTGACCTCACTCGAAAGCCGGGAGAGCATTCGAGCGCGGCAGTTGTGAAATGGACGGCGAAACCCACCGGACAGGGTTGGAAGGCGCTAGAAGTTGCGCTCAACCTTGAGCCTGTTCAGATCGGGGTTCGGGGCAAATTGCAGCCGGGTTCCCGGCGGTGCGCTGGCTTCGATGCGCAGGTGCTTGCCTTCCAATTGCCACGAGACTTCCACCCGCCCGCGCGGCGTGGCGATTGCGCCTTTTGCCCAGGTCAGGTTCCCCAGGCGCGGGCTGATCTCCACCACCCCGCCGCCCGGCTCGAGCGGGCGGATGCCGAGCAGGATGCGCGGCAAGAAGTGCAGCGGGGCGGCCGACCAGGCGTGGCAATGGCTGCGGGTGGGGAAGCCTCCCAGCCACTCAAGGCTGGCGGGGAAGACCTCCCAGACGGTGGTGGCCCCGGCCTCGAGCATGGGCAGGTAATTCTGGTAGATAGCGGCAAGCACGGCCTCTGCCTGACCGGACTTCTCGAGGGCTTCATAGAGGTAGAGACTGGCAAACGGTGAGCCCACCTTGACGACGTTCTCCGGCGGGTGGAGCAGGTCGGCCAGGGCATCCACGGCGCGGTCGGGCGGGAGGATGTCGTACAGCAGGGCCAGGAAGCTGGTGTGCAGTGATGTGCTCAGGCTGGCAGAGCCATCGGGGTGGAAACTGTCTGGGAAGGCGTCGCGTTCAGGGTCCCACTGGCGGTTGATGCTCTCCACGAGCCGGGCGCGGAAACCCGCCAGCCAGGCGAGGTGCGCGGCTTCGCCGAGGACGGAGGCCAGCCTTTCGGCGGCCTGGATGGCCCCCACCAGGAGCATGCTGTTGTGCAGCACGGTTTCGTGGCGGTCGTCGATGCCGGACCAATCGAACATGTTCCAGAACGGCCCGCTGAACAGGCCGCGCTCATCCAGCAGGCCGGAGGCGCCTTCGAGGTTGCGCATCACCGCCGGCCAGACTTCGGCGACGAAGGCTTTATCGCCGGTGTAGAAATAGTAATCCCACACCGAGATGCCCCACAAGAAGCTCCAGGCGGGGAGGAGGCAATCCCACCCGGAGGGCACCTGGCAGCCGGTGATGGGGTAACGCTCCAAAGACTGTGCAGCCAGGCGGATGCAGCGCCGGGCGATATCGACCGCGTCGAAGGTCTCGTAAGCAAAGATGGCTTCGTTGCGCGCGTCGCCCACCCAATAGGTCTGCTCGTAGAGCGGGCAGTCGGTGAAGGTATCTTCCATGCACAGCTTGAGCGTGCGCGCCGAAATCTCCCAGATGCGCCCAAGGCGGCTGTCGGAACAATCGAAGCGGGCCTGCTGGTTCACCGGGTAGGTGGATTCGATCATCTGGAGCAAGCGCAGGCGCAGCGGGGCGCGCTGGTTGCGCAGGGTGACGAAGATGTAACGCCCGGCGCGCCGCTTGAGCGAGGTGAAACGGTTGGCGCCTTCGCGCGTGATGTAGCGCATTCCGTTGGCGTTGCCGAACGTGTGCTGGACCTCGCCGTTCGGGCCGATGTACTCCACGCTGTAAAGGTCCACCAGCGTGCCCTCGGCGGCGATCAAGTCGAGGTTGAAATAGCCCACGCTTTCCTCGCCGAGGTCGTACACCAGCTCGATATCGCCTTCGGGCGCGGGGTGGATGGTGGTGAAGTCGGCGTTATCGTGCAGCGCGGCGGCGGGGTTATCCACCTGTTTCCACGCCGGGCCAATGGGGGCGCGGTTGATGAACGGCCAGTGCGTCTCGCGGACGAACATTTCCTCTTTGGGCATGCAGCGAGCGCGGGGGCCGAGCTGCGCAAAGAAGGTGGTCAGGTTGCGCACCTTCTTGAGCAGGCGCGCGGTCTCTTCCTCGTAGCGAGCGGCCAGGCGTTCGCGCTCGCCATCCAGGTTGAGGTTATCCGGCCAGACGAGGTCGTCGCCGCGCCAGGCGTATTCGGGCATGTCGATGCGGCACCAGGGGTTGTCGTGCTCGGGGTCGAGCGGGTTGGTCAGGATCAACCCGGCGGGCGGCTCGAGCAGGCGCAGCGAGCGGTCTTTGTTGTGCCCAAACAACCCGGTCGAGAAGGCCAGGACGAAATGCCGGCCTTCGGGCAGGGCATAAACCCCGGCGGGGTTGGTCACGCCGTCCACCGAAACGGCGAAGCCGTCCAGCGAGAAGCGGATCTCGGCCAGCTGGTCTAATTCCAGCAGGGTGGCCATGCCGCCGGCGCAGCCGACCGAGCGGTTGGCTTCCACCAGGCCGGGGTTGGCCAGGCGCGACGCCGGCATGCAAAAGACAAGGTCTTGCGCATGGCGCACCAGGTTGGCGGCCAGCAGGCAGCGCGGGGCGAGCGGTTTGCGCGCCATCAGGGCCACGTCGCGGGCGTGGAGGTCCTTCCAGGGGCCGCCCTCGGCCGCGAAGAGTTCGGCGGCGGGGGCAAAGGAGAGATCATCCTCGAGGCGGGCGTCGTAGAACTCCTGCGGCTCCATCTGGATGCTCGCGCGGGGCGTATCCGGCAGCCAGGCGCGCGCTTCGGCCACCTGCCAGGACGAATCGGTGACGATGCGCCTGGTTCGCCCGTTGGCCAGGGTGAGGTCGAGCTGGGCCAGCAGCCCGGCCTGCTGCGGCACGCCGTGAAAGGTGCCGCTGCTCCAGTGCCGGGCAATGACCAGAAGCTCGTTTTGGCCCTCCTGGAGGTAAGGGGTCAGGTCGATCTGGTCATACTGGAAGTGCTCGGGCCAGCTCCGGCACGGGCCGTCGGCCACCCATTCGCCGTTGACGATGAGGCGGTACTGTCCGTCTGCGGTGATGCGCAGTGCAGCCGCTTGAATAGCCGGCAGCCGGAAAGATTTGCTGGCGAAAATCGCCTGCTGGTAGGGCGTGTAGGACGCCTGCGGAGTCCAGATCCAGAATGCGGAAAGGGGTGGGAGGGGCTGCATGGGCTGTCCTTTCGGAGAGGAATTGCCTCTTCATTGTACGTGAATTTTCGAGGGAAAGGGGCAGCGCGCGAGGATGAAAACGAGCGATGGTTTATGTGAGCACCGCCTCTAAGCCGGTGTACAATAGAGTGACGGCCCGCTGCGGCCGGGTATGATACAAACAACCTTTTCCGATGCGGAGCAAGAAATGGCAAATATGAGCTTACCTCGGGCTACCCCTGAATCCCAAGGGGTTTCGTCAACTGCTTTGCTGGGGTTCATCAAGGCGTGCGAAAAGAAGATCGATGCGCTGCACAGCATGATGCTCTTGCGCCACGGCAAGGTGGTGGCCGAGGGCTGGTGGGCGCCTTATGCCGCTCACCTGCCGCATATCCTCTTCTCGCTGAGCAAGAGCTTCACCTCCACGGCGGTGGGCCTGGCAGCGGCTGAAGGCCGCCTGACGGTGGACGACCTCGTCATCTCGTTCTTCCCCGATGACCTGCCCAAGAAGGTGGACCCAAACCTGGCGAAGATGCGCATCCGCCACCTGCTTTCGATGTCCACCGGGCACGCCGAAGATACGACCGGGCGGATGATCGAAGGCGGGGGCGATAACTTCGTGCGCGGCTTCCTGGCGCTGCCGGTGGAAAACGAGCCCGGCGCGCCGTTTGTCTATAACAGCGGCGCGTCCTATATGCTTTCAGCCATCGTCCAAAAGGTGACCGGTAAGACGCTGCTGGAATACCTCACCCCGCGGCTTTTCGAGCCGCTGGGGATCGAAGGCGCGACGTGGGAATCATGCCCGCGCGGGATCAACATGGGCGGGTGGGGCCTCAACATCCGCACCGAGGATATCGCCCGCTTTGGGCAGCTCTATCTGCAGAAGGGCGTGTGGAACGGCAAGCGCATCCTGCCGGAAGCCTGGGTGCAGGAGGCCACGCGCAAGCAGGTGAGCAACGGCGATCCCTCCACCCCCAACGATTGGGCGCAGGGCTACGGTTACCAGTTCTGGCGCTGCCGGCATGGGGCGTATCGCGGTGACGGCGCCTTTGGGCAGTATTGCATCGTGATGCCCGCGCAAGACGCCGTGCTGGCCATCACCAGCGGTGTGCCGGATATGCAGGCGGTGATGAACCTGGTTTGGGAGCATATCCTTTTGCCGATGGGCGACTCGCCCCTGCCGGAAGACCCTGCCGCGCAGAAGAAGCTGGCGCGCAAGCTGGCATCGCTGGCGCTGCGCCTGCCGAAAGGCAGCCCGAGTTCACCGCTGGCAGCTTCGCTGAACGGCAAAAAGTACGTTTTCGAGCCGAATGAGAGCAAGGTTCAGTCGCTTGTGCTCGATTTCGAGCGCGGCTGTGCCGAGGTGGAGGCCGAGGGCGGCAAGTTTGAGCTCACCTGGGGGTATGGGGCGTGGCGCAACGGCGCCGTCCCGTGGGACCGCGGGGAGAGCATGCCGGCGGCTTCGGCGGGGGCATGGAAAGATGAGCGCACGTTCGTCTTGCTGCAGCGCCTCTACACCACGCCCTTCTATCAAACCCACACCTTCGAGTTCGACGGCGACCGGCTGACGCTCAACCAGCGCATCAACGTCTCGTTTGGCCCGCTGGAGCGGGCACCGCTGTTGGGCCGCGCGGTATAAGGCGCTATGCCCGCGAGGTTCCACGCCGCCACGCTGACGCTGAACCCTGCGTTAGACCTGACCGTGCGCGCCGAAGCCCTGCGCCTGGGCGAGGTGAACCGCGCTTCAGAGCTGCAGGTGAGCGCCGGCGGGAAAGGCGTGAACGTGGCGTCTTTCCTGGCGCAGAGCGGCTTTCGCGTGGCGGCGACCGGCCTGCTGGGCCAGGAGAATGCGGACGAGTTCGAGCGCCACTTTGCCCGGCTGGGGATCGAAGACCGGTTTGTGCGCATCGCGGGGGCCGCGCGCACGTCGATCAAGCTGGTGGATGCGGCGGCGCAGACGACAACCGACATCAACCTGCCCGGGCCCCGGCCTGCGCCGGAGGCGTTGGAAGCCCTGCTGGAAGGGATCGCCAGCCTGGCAGGCGAATGCGGGTACTTTGCCCTCTCGGGGTCGCTCCCGCCCGGGGTGGATGCACGGGTGTACGCGCGCATCATAAGCGGCCTGAAGAAGGCCGGCTGCCGCGCCTTGCTGGATACCAGCGGCGAGGCGCTGCGCCAGGGGGTGAAGGCCGGGCCGTGGGCGCTCAAGCCCAACCTGCGCGAGCTGGAAGAGCTGGCCGGGCGGCACCTGGAGGACGAGGCGGACGCTTTAGAGGCCGGGCGCGGGCTGCTGGGGCGGGGCATCGAGCATGTCATCGTCTCGATGGGCGAGCGGGGGGCGTGGTTCATCCGGCAGGGCAGGGCGGTGCTCGCCAGGCCGCCGCGGGTGGGCGAGATCCGCAGCACGGTGGCCGCCGGAGACGCGCTGGCTGCCGGGGTGGTGGCTGCCGGCCTGCGCGGGCTGGGGCTGGAAGAGACGGCGCGCATGGCGACGGCCTGGGCGGCGGGCAAGCTGGCCTACCACAGCGCGCGCCTGCCCGGTGAGGCCGAGCTGGCCGCTCTGGCGCAGCAGGTGGAGCTGACGGAGGTTTATTGACAGCCGGTTGGGTTGGGTTTATAATTCGGCGCGCTGTACGAGCCGGGTCCACTAGCTCAACTGGCAGAGCAACTGACTCTTAATCAGTGGGTTCAGGGTTCGAGTCCCTGGTGGATCACTGAATATTTGGGCGGGGCGATACGCCCGTATCCCGATCGCATTTATAAATGAGCCTTCCTGCTGGAAGGCTCTTGGTTTTCACGGTCATTTAACAGTCGCAAGGTCTTTCTGCTTCATGGGGTTAGAAGCTATAATGCTCCGGGATGGCCATCCGGCATCGCTACGACCTGGTAAGTCAGCCTGACGCTGCGAGAAGCGAACGAGCTTCTATACGCGTCGTTCCAGCCAAGATTAAAATATAATTCCTGTGCGCTCAAAGATCAGAAGGAGAAAACATGGCACCCATCAAAGTTGCATTCATCGGCGCCGGCAGCCGCTCGTTCGGTCCGGCTGTCATCCGCGATTTGCTGCTCAGTGATGCGCTGGTTGATGAAGGCGTTGAGCTAGCCTTGATGGATATTGTTCCCGAGCACCTGCCCGAAAATGAGCAGTATGCCCATTGGGCGATGGAAAAGTTGAACCGGAGAATCGGCCTTTCGACAACGACCTCCTTGGTCGAAGCGTTGGACCATGCGAGTTTCGTGATCGTGGGGCTGGAGGTCGATCGCTATAAATATTGGAGCATGGATTTTCACATCCCCCGGAAATACGGCTTCGATCAGGTTTACGGCGAAAACGGCGGCCCCGGAAGCATGTTCCACGCGCTGAGAAACATCGGCCCGGTGGTGGCGGTGGCGAAGCAGATGGAGCGGCAGTGCCCGGACGCCTGGATGTTGAATTTTTCCAACCCTGAGCAGCGGCTTTGCGAGGCCGTCACCCGCCTGACCCGTATAAAAAATATCGGTTTGTGCCACGGGGTTTTTATGGGGAGGCATCAGATTGCTGAAATGCTGGGCCTCCCGCAAGAGCAGCTGCAAACGAAAGCTTGCGGCCTGAACCACTTCACGTTCTTTCAAGAGATCAGGCACAAGCACACCGGGGATGATTTATATCCGGCTTTGCGCAAGGTGGAACAGCAAGCGCCATGGCTAACCCGATGGCATGAGCTTGCTCTCGGGCGTGTGTTGTTCCGCACATTCGGCCTGTGGCCTTCACCGGCCACCAACCATTACGGTGAATACATCCGTTGGGCATCCGAATTCATGGCCAGCGAGCTGCATTACTACTACGATGCGATGGAAGGCAAGCCCTGGGAGACGGGAAAGATCCCCGAGTTTGTGTATACGATCGATGGGGTGAATACCAACCGCCCCTGGCGGGCGGAAGAGCAATCTCCGGTTACCGAGCACCATGAACACGACGATCAGGCCCTGCGGCCTTCGGGCGAGCTGGCAATTCCAATCATGGAAGGCCTGTTATTTGATAAGGCAAAAGAGCTGGACGCGGTGATCGTCG
Organism: Anaerolinea sp.; assembly: GCA_029975055.1. Taxonomy (GTDB): domain Bacteria; phylum Chloroflexota; class Anaerolineae; order Anaerolineales; family Anaerolineaceae; genus Anaerolinea. Next base: position 135,764 of record JARKPU010000074.1, on the reverse strand, counting down.
AGAACAAGGGCTACATCCCGAACCTGCCGGTTGGAGCGACGGTTGAGGTGCCGGCATATGTGGATAAGAACGGCATCAAGCCATTGAAAATGGAGCCGCTCCCCGAAGCCCTGGCCGCGTTGATGCGGACCCAGTGCAGCATCCAGCAGCTGCTGGTCGAATGTTACGCCGAACGTTCGCGGAAGAAGCTGCTCCAGGCGCTTCTCCTCGACCCGACGGTGAATTCATACCGGCAGGCCGTCGAGATGATGAATGAGATGATCGCCTTGCAACAGGACCTGCTGCCCCAGTTTAATGATTAACGGTCACTGCTTTGGCAATTTCGTATTACACCCCGCCCCCTCCTCTTTACGGGCGTGGAGTTTACCGCGAATTTGATATTGGTGTGGCACGGAGTGCCACGCCAATATCAAAATATCGTCTGGCACTCTTATCGAGGGTGAATCTCGAACATTACGACTTTCTGAGAAACCGAAGCATTGCCGGTTTGCCTCTCACCGGATCGTGACGGACAGCGCCTTCAGGCTGGTCTCGCCGCTGCCGCCCGCCACTTCATTGCCAAATTCGACCGATGCCAGGTATTCCTCTCCGGTGATCAGGCCGACCGTCTTCATGTACGTGAGAAAATCGACCAGGTCGAGTTCCCCGGCCCCGGTCTGGGGCTTCGTTCTGAAGAAGGCCACGTAATCCCAGCCGTCGCCCCAGTTCTTGGCGGTGTACACGCTGTAGGGGGTGCCGCCGATGGTGGTCTTCTCTTTCCACGAGCCGCCGGGGGCCATCGAGCCGTAAGATTCCAGCCAGATCATAATCTCGGTGGTGATCGGGGGCACTCCCCAGGCGGTCGGGTTGTCGGTATTGGTCAGCCAGAAATCGAATGCCAGGTTCCCGCTGCCGGTGTGCGTGGAGGCGACATCGTATTTGATGCGCACCTCGCGCAGGCCGTCTACCTGCCTGGGCAGCGCGTCGGTGGTGGAGGTGGTCCCGGGTTTCTGGCCGAAGATGATCTCGGGATAGGCTTTCACGTTGCTGCCGGAGTTCGGCCAATCCCAGGTCCAGCGGGCCGCCACGGTTTCATCGGCGTTCGGTTGCAAACCAATGCACTGCGACCAGCCCGTCAACGTGCCCTTTCCCCAGGTATTGTTCTCTGCGCGGAAGGAACCAGCATCCACTTTAGCCAGGTCCTGGCAGTTGAGGGGGATATCGGCGGCTGTCGTGGGCGCTTCGGCCGTGGGGGTTGCCGCGACCGGTGTGGGGGTGGGCTCGAGCGCGGGCGTGCTTTGGATGGACGGCCGGGCCGGGGCGCAGCTCGCCGGCAGCGCAGCCGAAAGGGCTAAAAGCAGGGCGAAGAAACGATGCGGTTTCATTTTCCGGGCACTCTTCGGTGAATTGAATTGGCGCAGTCTGACGGTATTGTACCCCTTTTGCCGTGGTTCAGCGGTGCGGGAAGATGAATCGCGGGCGGCGTGGAAGCGGGTTTCCAGCAAAGCAACCGGGAGGTCTGGACAACCGAAGTAAAAAAGTGGAATTGCATATTGACAGGCGGGTTAAAAGTTGTTAATATATGTTTGGGAGCGCTCCCACGGAGAAGAGGGAACGCCCCCCTTACCCGCCACCGTTTTCACGGCTTTTTTTCATATTTTGTTTGAGAGCGCTCCCAGGCCCCCGCCTATGACCCTGACTCTCGAAGATATCGCTGATATGTGCGGCGTGTCACGTTCCACCGTTTCTCGCGTGATCAACGGTGATCTGAACGTGAGCGAACGGACGCGCCAGGTCGTATTAGACGTTATCCAGAAGTACAATTTTCAGCCCAACATGGCGGCCCGCGGGCTGGCCAAGGGTCACACCCGCATATTGGGCCTGGTCATCCCCAAAGGCGTTCAGGCGATCTTCGAAGAACCCTTCTTTGCGATGCTCATCAAAGGAGTATCTACCCGCTGCAATGCCCTGGATTATTCCGTGATGCTGTGGCTGGCCGAGCCCGATTACGAGCGGCGGATGATCACCAAGATCCTTTACAACGGCCTGGTGGATGGGGTCATTGTGGCCTCGATGCTGATGGACGACACCATCATCGACAGCCTGCAGCAGAGCAAGCTGCCGTTTATGTTGATCGGCCGCCATCCGGCGCACAGCGAGCTCTCTTACCTGGATGTGGACAACCGCGGTGGGGCCTTCCAGGCGGTGACGCACCTGCTGCGCTCGGGCCGCCGGCGGGTGGCCACCATCACCGGGCTGCAGAACATGATCGCCGGCATCCACCGCTACCAGGGCTACCTGGATGCGCTGCACGAGCGCGACTTGCCCGTCATTCCCGAGCTGGTGGCGGAGGGCGATTTCACCGACACGAGCGGGTACATCAGCATGCAGCGCCTGCTGCCTCACAAGCCCGATGCGGTGTTTGCCGCCAGCGACACCATGGCCATGGCGGCCATGCAGGTCATCCAGAAATACGGCCTGCGCGTCCCAGACGATATCGCCGTGGTTGGATTCGACGATATACCGGAAGCCAGTCGAATCACCCCGACGCTCACCACCGTGCGCCAGCCCATCACGCGGATTGGCGCAGTTGCCGCCGAAACGCTCATTGACATTATCGAAACCGGCTCCACTCTTCCGCGCCAGATGGTCTTCCCGGCAGAGCTGGTTGTGCGCAATTCTTGCGGCGCGGTCAACCTCTAAGTTGGTTCTGGGCAGTTTGTTAATGGAAAAGGAGATCCGAAAATGGGAGCCGAAACATTGACATCAAGTGGGCCTGAGTACACGGTGAAGAAACGCTGGTTTACCGATAAGGTTTACAACAACATTTCCTACCTGATTATGGTCTTGCCCGGAGCAATCTGGCTCTTCCTGTTCTCATACCTGCCCATGCCCGGCATTATCATGGCATTCAAGACTTACCGCCTTCAACGGCCTCCGGCGGATTTCTGGATTCAAAACAAGTTCGTTTACAGCCTCCTCAAGAGCCCCTGGGTGGGCTTGAAGAATTTCGAGTACCTCACTCTGCCCACCAATATCGACTCCACGCTGACGTACATCCGCAACACCGTCTTGTACAACCTGCTGTTCATGGTCGTCGGGCTGGTGCTGTCGGTGGCGTTAGCTGTCGTCATCTACGAGCTGACCAACCGGTTTTGGGCCAAGCTGTATCACTCGATCTTATTCCTGCCCTATTTCATCTCCTGGATCGTCGTCGCGTACGTGGTGTACGCGATGGGCAGCTCCAATGGCATCATCAACGACCTGCTGACGCAGATGGGGATGAAGACGATCGAGGTGTATAAGATGAAAGCCGCCTGGCCGTTCATCTTCCTGGTCGCCAACCTGTGGAAGTACACCGGCAACGGCTCGATCATCTACCTGGCCACCATTACGAGCATCGACCGAGAGCTGTACGAAGCCGCGGCGATCGACGGCGCAACCAAGTGGAGGCAATTCGTCCACATCACCCTGCCGCACCTGATACCCGTGATCGTTCTGCTGCAGATTCTGGCGGTTGGGCGCATCTTTGGCTCCGATTTCGACATGTTCTACACCCTCCCGAACGGCGCGGCGGTCGTCAAGGATGTGACCTACACCCTGGACGTGTTCGTCTACAACATGCTGCGCAGCGGGTCACCGCTGGGCTACCCGGCCGCGGCGGCCTTCCTGCAATCGGTAGTGGGCTTCATCCTCATCCTGGTCACCAATTTCTTTGTGCGCAAGACGAGACCAGAACTGGCGTTGTTCTAAGGATTTCCGAAGGATAAGGGTGACCAAGATGGCGAATGAACTGAACTTCGATAAGAACAAGACGATCGGCCCCGACCTGCCGATTCTCCTCCCTGAAAAAAAGGGCAAGGCCAAAGACATGCTGGCGCTCTCGCCGGCTGCCAATGCGATCTTGAATATCCTGATGATCATCGTCTGCATCCTGGCGCTCATCCCGATTTACGTGATCGTCATCGCGTCGGTCACCTCGGAAGCGGCGCTGACCGAAAACGGCTACCGCCTGTGGCCTGCGGAATTTTCGGGCATCGCCTATACCTTCCTGTTCAGCCAGGGGTCGATCATCATCACTGCCTATATCAACACCATCCTTGCCACCCTGGCGGGCACGGCCATTTCGGTGGCGATGGTGGGGTTGTATGCGTACGCGATTTCGCGCCCGAATTTCAAGTTCAAGGGTTTCTTCACCTTTTACGCTTTCTTCACGATGTTGTTCGGCGGCGGCCTGGTGGCATATTACATGGTGACCCGGCAGGTGCTGCAAATTCAGAATTCGCTCTGGGCGCTCTTCCTGCCTTCCGCCTTCAGCCCGTTCTGGGTGATCGTCATGCGCACCTTTTACCGGGCGAACGTGCCTAACGAGCTAATCGAAGCAGCCCGCATGGACGGGGCCAGCGAATGGCGCACCCTGTTCCAGATCGTCCTGCCGCTTTCGGTGCCCGGGCTGGCGACGGTTGCTCTGTTCAGCGCGATTGGCATCTGGAACAACTTCTTCAACTGCCTGCTGCTGGTTGATGAAGCCAAGTATTACAGCCTGCAGTTCACCATCTACACCACCCTGAACAACATCCGCTTCCTGCTCGAAAACGCAGACAAGATGGCAGGTTTGGTGAACATCTCGGCACTCCCGTCACAAACCTTCCGCATGGCGATGGCGGTGGTGACGGTTGGGCCCATCATTTTTGCGTATCCCTTCTTCCAGAGATACTTTATCCGTGGTCTGACGATCGGCGCCATTAAAGGTTGAGTGCAAGCCGCCTCTTTGAGGCAACCGTTCAAACCCAAGTGTAAATTGGGTATCACAGACAGATTGGGATGGGTCATTTGTTTTGCGACGTACCAAAAGGAGAGGAAAAGTGAAAAAGAAGATCCTTGCGATCCTAATGCTTGTCTTCCTGCTCGCTTCGGTGCTCGGTTGTGCACCGACCCAGCAGGCAACCGAAGAGACTCAGCCACCGCAAGCCGAACCGACCACCGCCCCCGCAGAACCGACTGCCGCCCCCGCCGAGCCGACCAAGCCCCCGGCGCCGGCCGAAACGGTCGTCTTAGACTACTACATCGTCGGCGCGGGCGACACCGATCAGCGCCCGTTGGTGGAAGACGCGATCAACGCCTATATTGAGCCTCTGATCGGCGCGAAGGTCGTTTTCCACATCATCCCGTGGGCCGACTGGGCTTCGAAGGCCGTCACCGGCATCGAAGCCGGCGAGAAGATGGATATCTTCTTCACCGCCGACTGGTACTACTACATGCAGCTGGCCAGCGAAGGCCTGTTCACCCCGCTGAACGACGATAACGGCCCCAACGGCAACCTGCTCGAGAAATACGGCCAGGGCATCCTTTCGAGCCTGAACCCGGCCTTCATCACCGGCACGCAGATCGATGGCGTTAACTATGCCGTCCCCACCAACAAAGAGCTTTCGGTGCCGTGGGGCTTCGTCTATAACGCCACATTGGCTGATGAGATCGGTTTTACCGATGAAGAAGCCGCCAAGGTGAAGAGCTTCAAGGACCTGGAACCCTGGGTGGCGAAAGCCAAGGCCGCCCGCCCCAATGAGTACCCGTACCTGACCGACGGCGGGAGCGTTGGGTTCATGCAGTGGGTTCACAGCTTCGCCGCCAACGTCGATGACTTCTGGCTGAATATGGCGGCCGCCCCGAAAGCCGACGGCACCTGGGATGAGACGATCGTCAGCCCGATCCAGACCGACTGGATGAAAGAATACCTGACGACCATGCGCGACTGGTACCAGAAGGGTTACATCAACCCCGATGCCGCGCTGACGACCTTCAATACCAGCGAATCGTTGAACGCGGGCAAATTCTTCATCCAGCCCATGCCGCTGAAGGGCGCCAACATCAAAGCGCAGGAACTGGTGATTGCCTCCGGCAACGCCGACCTGAAGTTGAAAGAGATCTATGGCATGCCCAAGATCGTGGTCTCCAGCGATACCGGCGGCTCGATGCTGGCGATCCCCTCGGTGTCTGAACATCCGGTTGAAGCGATGAAACTGATCAACCTGATGCACACCGATTCCAAGCTGATCAACATGATGCTCTACGGCGTCGAAGGCACGCACTGGTCACTTGACCCCGATGGGCGCGTGAACGTGCTCAACAGCGGCTGGCTCGGTGCGCATCCTGGCGCGTGGGTCTGGGCCGACATCACCATCCAGAAGGTGACCAACAAGGAAGATCCCTCCAAGAACCAGATGTTGATCGATTACTCGAAGGACGCGCTCCCGCATCCTTCCCTGGGCTTCCGCTTCCGCACCGAGCCCGTGGCAGCTGAGCTGACCGCCATTAAGGCTGTCTCCGACGGCATGCAGAGGGCGTTGATGACCGGCAGCGTGGATCCCGCAGTCGAACTGCCCAAGTACATTCAGGCGTTGAAAGATGCCGGCCTCGATACCGTGAAGGCCGAGCTCGAGAAGCAATACGCCGAATGGAAAGCGAAAAAGGGCAACTAAGCCTTTCAGATTTGTAGACCCATCCGCAAGCAAAATCCCCACGGGTAAAACCGTGGGGATTTTTTGTTCGGCATTTGCGCGGCGGTTGGAAACCGCGCCATGAGAATGCGCGAAGCCGGCCTTCGGCGGCTGAGTAAGCCTGCGCAGGCAGGCTTCGTGCTTTCTTGAGCGGTGATTTCAATCGCCACAGGCCAGTGGGTGAGGCCAGGGCGGTTGGAAATCGCGCCATGGGAATGCGCGAAGCCGGCCTTCGGCGGCTGAGTAAGCCTGCGCAGGCAGGCTTCGTGCTTTCTTGAGCGGCGATTTCAATCGCCAGAATTTCGACCGAAAGAGTGAGAATTGTGGCTTGACAAAGCACTCGGATTTAATTATTATAAATTTGAAATCGTTTCAAAAATGAACAGGTTCTCAAAGAAATCACCATGGATTACTCGATCGAATTCCTGACCAGGCGGCTCAAAAGTAAAGCGATTCGCCCCTCATACCAGCGGATCAAAGTGCTGGAATACGTGCACCAAAAAGGGGGCCACCCGACCGCCGATGACATTTTCCGCGCATTGTCGGGCGATATCCCATCGCTGTCGAAAGTGACGGTGTATAACACGCTGCACACTTTTGTAAAGGCCGGCCTGCTGCGGGTTGTTGATATCGATGACGGGGAGAAACGCTACGATGTTACCCTGGCCGACCATGGGCATTTCCAGTGCGAGGCCTGCGGAACGATCTTCAACTTCCGGGTGAACATCGACCAGGTGCCGATCGAAGGCCTGGAGCGGTTCGAAATCACCCAAAAGAACGTTTATTTCAAAGGGCTTTGCCCGAATTGTCTCCAACCGACTGCAAACGGTAGAAAGGAAGAAGCACGATGAGCGAAGAACGCAAGCACCCGGTAATGGGCTTTCACCAGCCTCCGGGCAAAGGGACAACGAACCGCGATTGGTGGCCGAACCAGCTCAACCTCGATATTCTCCACCGGAACTCTCCCTTGTCCAACCCCATGGGTGAGGATTTCAATTACGCCGAGGAATTCAAGAAGCTCGATTTTCAGGCTTTGAAGAACGATCTCTACGCGCTGATGAAGGATTCGCAGGATTGGTGGCCCGCCGACTTCGGCCACTACGGGCCGCTGTTCATCCGCATGGCCTGGCACAGCGCGGGCACCTACCGCATCGGCGACGGCCGCGGAGGCGCGGGGGCCGGTTACCAGCGCTTCGCGCCGCTTAACAGCTGGCCCGATAACGCCAACCTCGATAAGGCCCGCCGGCTGCTCTGGCCGATCAAGCAAAAATATGGCCGCAAAATTTCGTGGGCCGACTTGATGATCCTCGCGGGGAACTGCGCCCTTGAATCGATGGGTTTCAAGACGTTCGGCTTTGGCGGCGGGCGCGAGGACGTTTGGGAGCCGGATGAAACCTACTGGGGGGCCGAGAGCAAATGGCTCGAAGACAGGCGCTACAAAGGCGACCGCGAGCTGGAAAACCCGCTTGCGGCCGTGCAGATGGGCCTGATCTATGTGAACCCGGAAGGCCCGAACGGCAACCCCGATCCGCTCGCCGCTGCCAGGGATATCCGCGAGACGTTCTCGCGCATGGCGATGAACGACGAGGAGACTGTGGCGTTGATCGCCGGGGGGCACACCTTCGGCAAGACTCACGGCGCAGGCGATGCTTCGCTGGTGGGGCCTGAACCGGAAGCCGCCCCAATCGAGGAGCAAGGGCTTGGCTGGAAGAGCAAATTTGGAACCGGCAAGGGCGGCGATGCGATCACCAGCGGCCTGGAGGTGACCTGGACCACCACGCCCACCCGCTGGAGCAACAACTTCCTCTGGAACCTGTTCGGCTATGAATGGGAGCTGACCAAAAGCCCGGCCGGCGCGCACCAGTGGGTGCCAAAGTATGGTATGGGCGCCGGCTCCGTGCCCGACGCGCATGACCCTTCTAAGCGCCACGCGCCCGCCATGCTTACCACCGACCTGGCCCTGCGGTTCGACCCCGTTTACGAGAAGATTGCCCGGCGCTTCCTGGAGAACCCAGACCAGTTCGCCGATGCATTCGCCCGGGCATGGTTCAAGCTGACCCACCGCGATATGGGCCCCCGCTCGCGCTACCTTGGCCCGGAAGTGCCCGCCGAGGAATTGATCTGGCAGGATCCCGTTCCCGCAGTCGATCATGAGTTGATCGGCGCAGCCGACATCGCGCAGCTGAAGGCGAAAATCCTGGCCTCGGGGCTTTCGGTCGAGCAGCTTGTCTCGACGGCCTGGGCGTCGGCTTCCACCTTCCGCGGTTCCGACAAGCGCGGTGGAGCGAACGGCGCGCGCATCCGCCTTGCGCCGCAGAAGGACTGGGAAGTGAACCAGCCGGAGCAGCTCAAAACCGTGCTGGGCACCCTCGAAGGAATCCAAAAGGAATTCAACGGCGCACAGGCGGGCGGCAAGAAGGTCTCGCTGGCCGATTTGATCGTCCTGGGTGGGTGCGCGGGCGTCGAGCAGGCCGCGAAGAACGCGGGTTTCGACGTGACCGTTCCCTTCACCCCGGGGCGGACGGATGCCTCGCAAGAGCAGACCGACGTGGCATCGTTTGCCGTGCTCGAACCGGCTGCGGATGGCTTCCGCAATTACCAGAAGGCCAGATTCAGCGTTTCGGCGGAGGAACTGCTGGTGGACCGCGCGCAATTGTTGACGTTGACCGCCCCGGAGATGACGGTTCTCATCGGCGGGATGCGCGCACTGAATGCCAATTACAAGCAATCTCCGCACGGGGTCTTCACCCGGCGGCCGGGCGCGCTCACCAACGATTTCTTCGTGAACCTGCTCGACATGAGCACGGTGTGGGCGCCGACCTCGGATGACGCCGACGTGTTCGAGGGCCGCGACCGCGCTACGGGCGCGCTCCGGTGGACCGCGACGCGCGTTGACTTGATTTTCGGCTCGAACTCGCAGCTGCGGGCGCTGGCCGAAGTCTACGCCTGCGCGGACTCACAGGAGAAATTCGTTCACGACTTCGTGGCGGTGTGGAATAAGGTGATGAACCTGGACCGCTTCGACCTGGCCTGATGGCAGCCGGTTGAGCATCGGTTGAAAGGCACACACTCGATCCCAACGGGGGCAAACCGCTTCCGTTGGGATCGTTTCATCCCCTTCCCGATAGTGCATCAGTTTCACTGTAAATTGTGGGGCTTGCCCCACAATCTACAGTAAAAGATACACACGATCCCCTTCCCCGGGAAGGAACAAAGGGGGATGGAAAAAGAGACATTGCCAAAGCAGTTTCTTAAGCTGGCGGCAAGCCGCCCGGTTAAGATAGAATCAACCGGGAAACAAATCTATTGAGTACGGAGGTTATGGATGTTATATCGCCAGATGGGTCGTTCGGGCGCGCGCGTTTCGGCCATCGGGCTGGGGACGAACCGCTTCGGTTACGAGCGCATGCCGCAAAACGAGGTGGACCGCGTGCTCGCGGCGGCGGTGGATTGGGGGATCAACTTCCTCGACACGGCCGATGTTTACACCGGCGGGCGCTCGGAGGAGACGATCGGCGCGGCGCTGAAAGGCCGGCGCAGCAAGTTTGTCATCGCCACCAAATACTTCAACCGCACCGGCGACGGCCCCAATGACTGGGGCGCGTCGCGCTATCACCTGGTAGAAGCCGTGGAGGCCAGCCTGCGCAGGCTGCAAACCGATCATATCGACCTGTATTACGTGCACAACTTCGACGCCACCACGCCCCTCGATGAAATGCTGCGCGGTTTGGATGACCTGGTGCGCGCCGGGAAGGTGCTCTATATCGGCGCGTCCAATTTCCAGGCCTGGGCAGTGGCGCGCTGCAACCTGCTGGCCGAAGTGCACGGCTGGTCGCCGTTTGTGGTCTGCCAGAACCATTATCATATGCTCGAGCGGGGGGTCGAGAATGAAATGCTGCCCTTCTGCCGCAGCCAGGGGGTGGGGCTAATCCCCTACTTCCCGCTGGCCGGGGGATTCCTGACGGGCAAATATAAGCAAGGCCAGCCCGCCCCCGCCGGTTCGCGCGGTGAGACGAGCGAATACGTGCAGCGCTATATGACCCCTGCCAACTATGCCATCCTGGGCAGCCTTGCGAAGTGGGCCGAGGAGCGCGGCCACACCACCGGCGAGCTGGCCCTGGCGTGGCTCATCGCCCGCCCGGAAGTGCCTTCGGTGATTTGCGGGGCCACCCGGCTGGAGCAGGTGCAGGAAAACGTCAAGGCCGCCGATTGGGTGCTGAGCGAGAGCGACCTTCAGGAAGTGAACCAGATTTTGCAGGCGAAATAACGCGGGAGCCTCGATCTTCCTTCTCTAAAGGTGACGGAAATCCTGCCGGCCCGGCAGGCTGCTTTGAGGGGCTTTGTGCTGTCCATCAAGCCTGCGCCCGCTGAAGGGCGGGCGCAGGCTTTTCATGCGCGATCAACCTGCTTTCGGCTTGACCGGGATGTACACATCCATCTCCGATTCGTCCACGTCGCCCTTGAAGTCTTCGCCGTAGGATTCGAAATCATACGGGTAGGCTGCTTCGTACTGCGAGGCAGGCAGCCATTCATCGTAGGCGTAGCGGAACACCTCGCCGATTTTTGCGAGGCCGCCCTTGACGTGAAAGACGGCGTACTTCGCGGCGGGGAGGGTTTTGGCAAACAATCCGCTCGGCACCGGCAGGTCTGCCAGGCTGCTCACCTCCACCGAGGGGAAATACGTCCATTTGTGCTCTTGCATGAATTCGGGGCCATACACTTCGACCCCATACGCCACGGTTGGGTTGACCCTCGCGGTGACCTCCGGCTGGCTCTGCATGAAGCGCTCCCAGGCCTGCCCAAACGTCCCGCCCGATGGGTCGCCGTAGTAGGGCAGCCCGACGAGGTGGATTTCGCCAAGATCGACCAGACGCGGTTCCATATGCTTTCTCCTTGGTTGCATGACTGATTACAATATAGAACATTTGTCTGATTGTGTCAAGCTTTCGTGAACAGGTTTTCGGAATCGGGTGAACGCAATCGCTTGGCTTCGGTTGCAGATGGCAAAAGGGCAGCTTCGGCCCGGCTGCGGGCGATTTGCCGTACAATAGATATCATCCGCCATTAAACCGCAATTCTGTCCATCGAGGGGTCTATGCAAAACCTGTTGACTCAACCCGGAACCCTGCTCGATTCTCGCGGCTGCCTGAACCAGGTGGGCTGGTCGCCGCAGCCGCTGCTCGATTGCAACCTCGAGAACGCTCGTTTCTACCGCCTGACCCCCTTCCAGCGCTTCCGCCTGAAGCGCTGGGATTACTACGCCCTCTTCACCCCGGGCAGGTTCTTTTCGGCGACCATTGCCGACCTGGGCTATGCGGGCAATGTCTTTGTGTACACGCTGGATTACGAAACCGGCGATCTTTGGGAAGAGGGCCTGGTGATTCCGCTGGCCAGAGGGGTGAGCCTGCCGCGCAACAGCACCGAGGGTGACGCGCACTTCGAGAACGCGCGTGCCTGTTTGGATTTTAAAATCACCCCAACCGGCAGGCATGTTTCCGTCCACTGGCCGGGGTTCCACGCGGGGCGGGGCATTCAGGCGGAGATCGACCTGCTGCTCAAGCCCGAGCACGAATCGATGAACATCGTCATCCCCATCGGCAGGCGGCGGTTTTACTTCAACCGCAAGGTGAATTGCCTGCCCGCCGAGGGCAGCCTGCGCTACGGCAGTCTCTCTCTGGCGCTCAAACCTACCGAGTGCCTGGGCTCGCTGGACTGGGGCCGCGGCGTCTGGGATTACCGGAGCTTCTGGAACTGGGCAAGCGCATCGGGCTACCTGCCCGATGGGCGCACGCTGGGCCTCAACCTGGGCTGCGGCTTTGGTGATACCTCCGCAGCGACCGAAGACGCTCTCATTCTTGACGGACGCATTCACAAGCTGGGCGCGGTAAAGTTCGAGTACGACCCATCGGATTACATGAAGCCCTGGCGCTTCACCGACCGCGAAGGCCGCCTGGACGTGACGCTGACGCCTTTCAAGGTGCGCGTGGCGCGCACCAACCTGGGGGTGATCTTCTCGGAAGTGCACCAGACGTTCGGCCGCTACAGCGGCTTTGCCGTCTCCGACGAGGGCGAGCGGATCGCCATCCGCGACCTGGTGGGGTTCACCGAAGAACACCACGCGCGCTGGTAATTCTTGAGATCGTGTGTATCCTTTTCTCTAAATTGCGGGGCTTGCCCCACAATTTAGAGAAAATAGAAGCACAATCATTAAGGAGCAACATGATTCAATACGGAAGTGTACTGGTCGAGCCGGACGTTGACCGAGAGAAGTTCGCCGCGCTTATAAGGGCGTTGAACCTGACCCCCCCGGTGTTGATCAAGCCCAACTGGGGCACGGTGGAGTGTTACACCGAGGCCAAAGTGCTCGATTGGACGCTCGCGGCCATCCCGGGCGAGAAGATCGTCATCGAGAGCCACGGCTGGGCGCGCAGTGAAGAAGCGCTGGCGGGCAGGCAGATTCCATTCACCAGGGCCAATCTGCGCAAAGGCGACCGCTGGTTCCTCGATTACACCGGCCTCCGCCAGGTGCTCGAACGCCACCGCGTGGAATACCTCAACCTGACCGAGGAGGTCTGGGCGGGACGCACCGCCGGGCCTGAGGCCGTGCGCAAAGCGGTGGAGGAGAAGTATGACCCGCTCGAATCTCCTGAGCTGTATGAGAAGGTGCCGGCGCGCCTGTATGCGCTGCGCGGCGGCTCGCTGCTGAGCCTGGCGAAGTATAAGATCGTCTTCTATCCCCTGGGTGTTTCGATGGCGGTGAAGAACCTGTTTGGCCTGATCCCCGGGCCAAGCCGGGGGAAGTTCCACGGCAAAGAGCACGCGAAGCTCGACCGGAGCATCGTGGACATCAACAAGATCTACCACAGCCTGTTTGCCGTGAGCGGGGTCATCGAAGCGGTGTGCTCGGCGGGTTACCTGGGGGCCGAGGAAGAGCGCACCGAAGTCAAACCGGGCTGCGGGGCGGCATTTGCCAGCCGCGATATCATCGCATTGGATGCGTTTGCCACGGCGCTTTCGGGGCGCGACCCGCTCGGCATCGGTCACCTGCGCCTTGCCGGGCAGGTGTTTGGCGAGTGGAGCCCAGGCCTGACGGCTGCGGCTGAGGAGAGCAAGCTCAAGGTCTTCTAGTTAACGGTATTCACCTGCATGCTGGAATACTTCCCTTTTGGCGATGCGTTCGATGCGCGCATGGGCGCCCGCGTGCTCGCGGCGGGTGAGCCGCTCTGCGCCGTGGAGCCTGACCGTTACCCTGGCGAGGTGGCCCTCAAACGCCGCCTGTTGAGCGAGATGCCCGCCGAATACTTCCGCGGCGGCGCCGAAACGCTGACGGCGCAGTGGGATGTGCTGGCGCTGGTGCTCGAATCCCTTGCCGAAAGCTACCCGGCCGGCTTTACGCTCGAAAAGCAAGGGGATGCCTGGCGCTGGCGCAACCGGCTGTTGGGCGAAGCGGCGGAATTCCGCTTTGGCGAGGGTTCGAGCCTGCCTCTCGAGCCGCTGGATTGGGCCGGACGCCAGGTGCAGGAAGACCTGGTGCTGGTCGGCGGGGATGAACGTCACCGCGTGGCGGGCGGGCAGCTGTGCTTTGCCAATAGCTGGTCTCTCGGCAGCCACGCGGGTAAATCGTTCTTTGAGCTGCACGCGCCCACACCGCAAACCACCTACCCGGCCGTCGAAGCCGGTTACCGCCTGCTGGAGAACCTCAAGCCGGGCAAGACCGTCTGGCGCTTGAACTGGAATTTCAAGCTTTCGGATGAACTGGACCTTTCAACCCGCCACCAGGCGCGCTACGATGCGCACCTGCGCGAGCGCGGCCCGCAGCTCACGGGGCAAAGCGCGGGGAGAGAGGTCTTCTTGCGCGTCGAGCGCCAGACGCTCACGCGCCTGCCGCGCTCGGGGATGATCCTGTTCGGCATCCACACTTACCTGAGCCGCCTGGAGGACGAGGCTGCCGACCCGGCCCGCGCGCGGAGCATCCTGAACGTCCTCCAAACCGCTCCGCAGGACGTGAAGGAATATAAAGCGCTCGCCGTCATCGAGAGGGCGATGCGCTCCTGCCTGGAAGCGGCGCTGGCGAGCGGGTGAACGCAGCTCAGGCTTTGGGCTTGCGCGTGAAGAAGGCAAGCAGGAACAGCCCCCCGGCGGCCACCCCGGCCGAAACGAAGAGGATGGTCATCGTCCGGTTGGCGCCCGATTGAGCATTGGGTTCGGGGGTCGGGCTGGCCTGCTGAAGGGTGGGGCTGGGGCTGGCGGTGAGCGTGGGAGGCACGCGGGTCGCGCTGGGCGTGAGGGTGGGCGGCCCCGGCGTGAAGGTGGCGGTGGCGGGGGGCGTCACCTGCAGGATGAGCTGGTCGCCGGGGTGAAGGATCGAGCCCGCATCCAGGCCGTTCCAGGCCATCAGGTCGTACATATTCACTTCGTAGAGGCCGGCGATCCAGGAGACCGTCTCGCCGCTCTGGACGACGTGGTAATACTTGCCGTCGGCGGCGGGGGTGAGCCTTTCCACGGCGGTCAGCGGGCGCGGCGTGGGGCTGGGGGTGACGTGCCCGGGGTCGATGAGCAGCTTTTGGCCGATCTGCAGCGGCCAATCGGCCTGCAGGCCGTTGTAGGCCAGGATGGTTTCGACCGAGGTGTTATAGGCCTGCGCGATGGTGATGAGCGTTTGGTAGGCGGCCACGGTGTGGATGACCCTGCCCCCGGCATCCGGCGTGGCCACCTGGATCATCCCCACCGGGGTGGGGGTGGCGTAGCCGGCGGTGTTTTCGCCGGGGATGAAGAGGCGCTGGCCGATCTGCAGCTTCGTCTCGCGCGAGATGTTATTCCAGGTCTCGATATCTTTGATGGTGATCTTATACGCCACGGCGATGGCCCAGAAGGACTGCCCCGCCTCGACGACGTGATAGATCTTGCCTTCTGAATCGGGGGTGGCGATCTTCACCGGCACGATGATCCCCGGCACGCCCGCGCCGGTGTTGGTGCTGCCGCCTGCCTGGGGGGTGAAGTCGGCGGGCGGGCGGTACTCTCCGCAGGACTTGCTGGCGGTATAGGCCGCCTGGAGGACGTAATACGTCATGCCGTTGGATGATTGCGCGACGCCCGCGCCGACGTTGCAGTAGGCCGGGTTGACCGCCGGGATCATGTGCGAGGCATCCGACCAGACGACCATGATCTCATCGATGGAGTAGCTGGTGCCCATGGCAAAGTTCTCGGTGGCCCACACCTTGGCCCCGCCGCCGTAACCGGCCGCAGCCAGCCGCCCGGAGACATCGCCGATATGCCACGACATCTGGTTGGCGGCCATGATCTCGGCGGTGGATTGGGCGACGGCATCGATGATGGGGTCTTCGATCAGCGCAGGCAGCCCATAAGAGACGCGCAGGGTGTTCATGGCGATGATCAGGTCGTAGGCGGTGACCGAGGAAGATTGTTCGGCGCGCGCCTGGGGCGGGCCGGCCTGCGCGGCGGCGGCCGGGTTGAGCAGGCCTAGCAGCAGCCCCAGTGCAAAGAGCCAGCGGGTGAGAAGGTTTCGCTGCACAAGGCTATTATAACGGCGGAATCGGGGGAATTTGGATGTGATCGGAAATTGGGCAAGAGAAGGAGAAGAAGATTTACAAAGATGGGGAGGATGAACGCGGATCGGAAGGCTTTCACTCCTGGTCTGCGTCCATCCTCTTTATCTTGTTGCTATCCTCAAAAAGATCGTGCATGTCTTTTTCTGTAAATTGTGGGGCTTGCCCCACAATTTATAGAAAAATTGAACACTATCCTCAGAAACCGGCCAGGCTCTCGTTCACCTGCTCGATTGCCGCGGCGAGGGCTGCTAAGTCCTGCTCGCTGAGCCCGGCGGCCGGGTCGATGCCCCGGATGAGGGCGGCGAGCTGCCGGGCGGCTGCCTGGAGCGCCTCGACGGCGCTTGCCGGAGGTTCGGCTTGGATGCCCCTGGCGAAGGCCGTGAGCAGGCCGGAGAGCAGGTTGATCTGCTGGAGCAGCGCGCCCGGTTCGAGCGGCTCACCCCCCAGCAGGCGGGTGATGAGGTCGGCGATCTTCGCGGCCGGCGCGGCCCCGGCCCGGCGCGGCCAGCCCATGAAGAGCGATTGCGCCCGCTCAAGGGCTGCCCGCAGGCGGTCCGGCGGAGGCGGTTGAACCTGGGCGGCGGCCGGGGGCGGGGCGTGCTTGAAGGTCATCTGCACGCTGCCCAGGTGGCCGGGGGCCGAGCCGTATTCGGGGAGCGGCACCCGGAAGGCGAGCTTCTCGCCCTGCGGGAGGATCACGCCCTGGTAGCGCGTCTGCAGTTCGGAGACGACGTAGCGCGTGCCATCGGTCGAGAGGTCGGCGAAGGCCTGTTCGGCGGTGCGCACCGAGCTGATTGCGCTCAGCGCCAGGGCATCTACGGTGGCGTCGGTTTTAGCGCGGTGCAGGTCTTCGAGCTGGCGCGAAAGCTCCAGGTTTTCGGTGATCAGCTTCGCTACCTGGTTGCGGAGCTCTTGCACCAGGCGACGTAATTCATCGGGGGTCTGGTCGCTCATTTGGGCTTCCGAGGGGTGCGCCCGCGCGGCCTGGGGCCGGGGGTGGGCGTGGGCGCGGGGGTGAACGGGCTGGGGGCCGGGGCAGGCTGAGGGGCGGGGGTGGGGGGCGGGGTTTCGGCGGCCTGGCGCAGCACCGGGATGGTGCCAAAGGACATGCGGATGGTCGAGAGCAGGCCGGGGTCCACCTTGCTGCCCGGCGGGGGTGGGGCGATCTGCGCCTCGTTGTTCTGCACCACGATCAACCCCTTCAATTCGATATCCAGGCTCTTGAGGGTGGTGGCCACCTCGCCTTCGCGTGGGGTGCGGGCGTCGGACTGGATGCTGTCCATGAGCGAGCGGAACTGCCCGGCTACATCCACGGCCTTGACGGGCGGGGGCGTTTTATCATCTCCGCCGGGCTGGCTTGCCGCCAGTTCCTGGGCGATGGCAAGGGCTTCCTTGAGGGCGTCGGCCTGCTGCGCTTCCAGCGCGTCCATCTTCTTTAGAATTTCCATTGGCGTCTTGCGCAGCTCGTCGATGCTCCTGATCGAGGCCAGCACATCGCGCAGCTGGCGCGTCAGGTCGATGATGGCGGCGTTGCGGTCGCTGCATTCCTTCAGCAGCTGGATCAGGCGCTCAAAGGTCGGGTTCATCTTGCCTCCTAACTGGCCTTATCAGGATTGTAATGTCAATTATTTCCATAAATTGTGGGGCTTGCCCCACAATTTATGGAAAACAGATACACATTACTTATCCAGCTTGATGATCTGCCCGGTCTGGTCGTCTACGACTACCAGCACCAGCCGGACGGTGTCGCTTCCCACCAGGCGGTATTGCAGCACCACCCAGACGCGCGTGCGCCCGTTGAAGTTGACCGAAAGCCGCGCGGTGCTGTCTTCCACCAGGTTGGGTTTGGCGATCTCCATCACCTTGTCCTGCGTCATCTGCGGGGTGATGGCGGTTTCGGCCCCCGGCGGCGGCACGGGCACGACCGTCAGCTTGAGTTTGCTGGAGGCGTTCACATCGTAGCTGAACTGATTGGTATAGGCGGCATTGACCGGCTGCAAGTGAATTTGCCTGATCGCCAGGGCCTGGGCCACCGAAACCGCACCCAGCGCGCGGACGTTGCCGGCAGGCTGCGGATTCTGCTCCATCGCGATGGCGATGGTCAGCTCCAGCTCGGCACGCGGGATCTGGTAGAAAGTGGCCTGCAGCCCGGCTTCGGAGAGCACGGGGTCTTCGTCAATTTCCCGCTGCGCGTCGATCGCGTAGCGGTCGAGTTCGCGCTGCGCCCGGGCGATGCCGGAGCCCAGCGCAACGATGACCTGCTCCATCGGAGCAGAGAGCATATCGGTGACACGGCTGACATTATCTGCCATGAGAGGGCCTCCTTAGCTATTCGTTGATGGTGACGACCGGCGGCGTGTTGAGCGCGTTGACGGTGATAATGCGCGGGGTGAGGCGCGGCGGCGGGGGCACCGGACGCAGGGTGGCGCGCAGCACGCTGGAGCCTTCGGCCGTGTAGGAGTAGGTGTTGGCCGTGCGGTAGTTCACCGGCGAGACGAAAGCCCGGGTGGTGGCCAGCCTCTTCACGGGCACGTTGGAGCTGTTCGGGGCTTCATCGCTCTCTTCGGTGCGTTTGATCGAGATGGAGATCTTCACCTCCAGGCTGGCCTCGGTGAACTGGTAAAAGGTGGGCTGCAAACCGGCCTGCAGCAGATTGAGCCGGATGGGCTGCGCGCCGCTGGCGCGGATGTTGGCCCCGGTGATGGGGATGGTATTGCCGCCCACTTCGACCGAGCGCTCTGCGGGTTCGATGATCTCGGTGATTTCCGGGACGATATCGACCTCATTTTCGATGAGGAACTGCAGGGTTTCGATCGAGCTGCGGTCGAGGGCCAGCTGGCCCTCGGCGATGGCGAAAGCCAGGTTGCGCACCATTTCTGCAAAGGGTACATCGAGCAGTTCTTTTCCAATTGCCATGTTGGTTCCCTCCTAGAAAACGGAAAGTGTTGGGAGTGTGTCGGGTTCGGCCGGCAGGGTGGCGGCCAGGGTCTCACCTTCCAGCGCCAGGGCGCGCTGCACCAGGGCGCCGAAAGTGGATGGATACATGCGCTCGCGCACAGTGCGGGTGAGCGACGGCTCGGCGTTCCAGTGGGCCGCAGCCCAGCCGATGCCGCCAGCGCGCAGCAGCTGGGCGGTGCGCTCGCCCCAGGATGTATCCAGCCGCTGCCCGCCCCATTCGGTGATGAAGAGCGGGTGGGCGCGCCCCAGCGCCTGCATGGCGGGCCAGGGGCTGGGCTGGCGCGGGAAGAGGCGCCCGGCATAGACCAGGTTGGGGATGGGCCGCCCCGCCGTGCCGAGTACTGGGAAGCCGCTCAAGTCGGCGCCCCAATCCAACCCGCAGACAAAGCACAGCGCGCCGGGGTTGACGCGGCGGATATCGGCCACGCTCATCTGCACCCACAGCGTCCAGAGGTCCCAGTTGCTCTCGATGCCGCTCTCGTCGCCCGGCAGGGGCGGGTGCGGGGCGGCATACAGGTCGTACAGCACGGCCGGTTCGAGCGCATAGCGCCCGGCCAGGATACGCCACAGTTCAAAATGCTCAAACCCGGGTTGGGGCGCCAGGCGGTTGGGCATGGAACCCCCGCCGGGGGCGGGCAGGCTGCCAAAGGCGCTGGTTTCATCCAGGCGGCGAAGCGAAAGGAGCGTGTAAGCCCCGCCCTGCGCCGCCAGGCGGATGAGCTCATCCAGGTCTTCCAGGTAGGCGCTCGCGGGCAGGCCGCCGGCGCCTTCGAGCACGCGCCCGCGGTTGATGGCCAGGCGGATGACCCTGGTCCCCCACGAGAGGGCCGCCTCGATGACCTGGGGGGTGATCCCCGCGCCCGCAGCGAAGCCGCGGCGGGGGTCGGGGGGGGCGCTGTCCATGCCCAGCAGGTTCACCCCACGCAGCAGCACCGGGTCGCCGCTGATGGTGGTGATGCGGTTGCCGGTGGCGCGCAGCCAGGGCAGGCTGCCCGAAAGCACCCCGCCGGCGAGCGGGTCGAGCAGGGGGTTGCGCGCGGGGGCCTCAGGCAGGGGCTGGCGGAGGAGCTTGTTGGGCCGGTCGGCGGCCTGGAGGTTGGCGAGGCGCTCTTGCAGGGCGGCTTTGCGCTGCTCATCGGCCCGGCGGCGCTCGCTTTCGGCTGAGGCGGCTTCTTCCTGCCGGGCTTTGAGCGCCGCGGTGCGCCGTTCGGCGGCTTTGCGGCGGTTTTCATCGGCCTTGCGCAGGGCGGCCAGGCGCTCGTTCAGGCTCGAAAGGCGGCGTTCGTTCGCGGCGGCGCGCTCCTTTTCGGCCTGGCGCAGCTCGCCCAGGCGGGCCTGGAGGGCGGCCTGGCGCTTTTCGGCGGCTTTCTCCAGCTCAGTCACCGAGGGCGGTTTGGGGGCGGAGGGTTCTTGCGGTTTCTCCGCGGGGGCTGCGGGCGGCCGCAGTTCTTTGAGGCGCTCCAGCCTGGCCGCCTGCGCGGCGGCGCGCTGTTCCTCGGCTTTTTTTCGCTCCAGCCGGGCTTCACGCAGCGCGCTGCCCTGGGCGCTTTCCCTTTTCGCACTGCGGCGCTCATCTACAATGGCCTGGCGCTGTTTGGGCTGCCTGGCTGCGGATTTCTCGGGGAGGGGCGCGGGTTCAAGCGCGCGGGGCGCCTTTTCACGCGGGGGTACGGCCTTCTCGGATGGCCGGCGTTCCTTTGCGGGGGCTTTCTGTTGGGCGGGTTCTGCCTTCCGGCGTTCTTTACGCGCCGATTCCAGGGCGGCTTCGCGGCGCGCCTTCTCTTGCTCTTCCTTCTGCCGCTCGATCGCATCGGCCAGCGCGGAAGCCTGGCGAAGCATCTCCAGCAGCCCGGCCTGGCGGGCCGTCTGGCGTTCGGCAGCCTTGCGCTCGGCAAGTTTCTGCGCGCGCAATTTCGCAAGCAGTTCATCGCGGCGGGCTTTGGCGGCCTCGAGCGCGGCGACCATGGCCTCATATTCCAGGCGGGCCTCCTCGCGGCGGGCCTCTTCCTTCTGGCGCTCGATCTCTTCCGCCAGCCGCGCGTCGAGTTTGGCCTGGCGGCGCTCGGCCAGGCGTTCCTGCCTGCGTTCCTGGATGCGTCTCGAAAAGGGCATAAGCTCCTCTATTCCAGCACGGCCAGGCTGCCCGCCTGCGCGCGCAGGCGGAAGCCCGCCTGCTGCACCAGCCCGGCGACGAACACGCACACGCTCGGGAAGCCGCCCGAGTAATCGTGGAAGGCCACCAGCCCCGCCGGCGCCAGCCAGCGCGCGAAGCGGTGGAAATCGGCGGCCACGTTCAGCGCGTCGTGCAGGCCGTCAATGAGCAGCAGCGAGATGGGCCGCTCCCATTCCACGTCGGCGCTCCGCCCGCGGATGACGCTCACGCGCGAGCTCACCCCTGCCGAGCGCAGGTTGCGGGTGAACTGCTCGTAAGTGGGCGGGTTGTGCATCACCGCCCCGCCGGGGATGCTGACCGTGCCATCGAACGCGTCTATGGCGGTGAGGCGCGCGCGGCTGCCCAGGGCCTTGAGGGTGAGGGCCATGGCAAGGGTGGCTTTGCCGCAGTAGCTGCCCACCTCGACCATATCCAGGCGCCCCAGGCGGGAGGCCTGCGCGGTGGTTTCGATGAGCAAAGCGGCTTCGTCTTCATCCAGCCAGCCTTCCACCGGGCGAATGCGCCGCAGGATTGCCTCGCGCGGCAGGTTCGCGGCTCGGGCAGGCTGTTCACCGGCGGCGGGCAGCGGACGCTCGACGCGCGGTGATGCCTTCCAGGCGGGGCTGTAATCGCGGGCGGTGTGGAAGTGCCCGCCCCACACGCTGTTGACGCCGGTGTGCTGCACCAGCGAGGGCGTGTGGTAATAGAGCGGCGTGACGCGGGAGGCCAGGCGCGACATTTTAATATCCTGCATGCCGATCACTTCGCCCCAGTGCGCCAGCAGGTGCCCCAGCGTGGCCCTGGAAAGCACCACGGCCTGGCTGCCATATACCGTTTCGGGGCGGGCGAGCATCGTGTTGCGCTCGGGACGGCGTTCCAGCTCGCCCACGTTGGGGTTGTAGAGCGAGCCGAAGAAGTGCGCCCCAGCCGTCAACTGGGCCAGCGGTTCCCAGCGCTCCAGGTTGTAGCGCAGGTGGCGGTTGAATTCCAGGTCGTCTTCGAGGAACAAGATCAGCTCAGGCCCTTCTTGATGGGCGCGCTGGAGCAGCGCGAAGGAGGCCTGCTCCTGGCGGTCTTGCCGGCGGCCGGTTGTGGCTTTGTCGATCACCAGCCGGGGCGCCTGGTTCCAGTCGCTGGCTTTCAGGCTGGCGAGAGTCTGCTCGCGGATGGGTTCGCGCTCGGGGCAGGAAAGCATATAGGCTGTGATCTTCATCCGCTGCCTCTCAAAGCCTGGGGCAGGCCGGGCGGGCGGCAGCCAGAGGGGACCCCCGGCCGCCGCCTGGCCGGCCAAAGAACAATCTGATGCGGCAGGCGGCCCGCGCCATGCCGGTGGAGAGTCTGCGTTGCGCTCGATCGAGCCGGGCCATGCGGTTGGCTTACGAGAACGTGACCTCGGGCGGCTGCTTGAGCGCGTTGACCGTCACCACGCGCGGCAGCAGCCGCGGCGGAGGCGGGACGGGCTTCAATGTGGTGCGCAGCAGGCTCGACCCTTCGGCCGAATAGGAGTACTTCGCCGAGGTGGTGAAGTTGACGTGCGAGCTGAAGGTCGAGGATGTCTTGACCTTTGTGCTTCCGCCAAAGAGGAAGAAGTTGGCGCTCGCTTCGGCTTCCGTCTCGGTGCTGAACTCGAACTCAGAGCCGATTTCCAGCTCGGAGGAGAGCTCGGTGCGCTGGGAGATGGAGATCTTCACCTCGATCAACGTCTCAGTGAACTGGTAGAAGGTTGGCGTGAGGCCGGCCTGGAGGAGGGTGTAGGTGGCCGGGTCGGCGTAGGTGGTCGTCACGTTCACGCCGGTCACGGGCACTCCGCCCACATCCTTGACCGCGCCCGGTTGGATCACCTCGTAAATTTCGGGGATGACCTTCACCTTGGCTTTCGCCAGCGCCTTAGCGGTATCTAAGGACGCCCGGTCGAGCCGGCGTTGACCCTGGGCAATCGCATTCGCCAGTTTGTAGACCATCTCAGGGAATGGAACGTCCAGCAGTTGTTGGCCTATACTCATGGTTCGTCTCCTTTTTCAATTGCGAACAAGGATTGCCATCCACAGATCAATCAAGACCGCGGGTGATGGCCGGGCCGCGGCTGGCATATCGCTTGCGTCATTCACCTCCTTCCTCGTCGTCGGCAAGATCATTCCGGGAACCCCAGCGTAACGGACGGTAGCCCGGCGGGAAGCGGTCAGCGGCCTGCGCGGCGCGCGGTGGTTGAGTGCTTCCCGGCCGGCCCCCTCCTGGCTGGACCTGGCCGCGCTCGATCAGTTGGGCGGCCATGTTTTGCACGAACAGCTGTTGAAGCGCCGCCGCCCCAGGGGCGTTGGGGTTGAGCGTCACCCCGCTGGCAAATTCCACCAGGTGGTGCGCTTTGACGGCTTCGAACAGGCTGTCGTCGAAGGCGGCGATCAGCGAGCCGTAAGAGGTGGCCATCAGGATAAAGCCCTGGCGCTGGGCGATGTAGGCGGCCAGCTCTTCGCGCGCGCTGTCATCCTCGTTCTGTTTCGGGTGGATCAGGTACATCTGGATGGTCATGCTGCTCCTTCGATGGGCTGCTCGATGAGCGGGCTGCGCTCCAGCGCGGCGCTTGCCCAGGCGCAGGCCGCGGCTGCTTCGCCCTGGTCGGTGAAGAGGCCCCGCGCCAGCTCTGCGGCGGCGGCTGCGTCGGGAGAATCCAGGCTGAGGGCGGGCCACAACTCGCGCTGTGCCGCGACGCTGCGCAGGCCGATGCACGGCACGCCAGACCCGGCAGCCAGCCAGGGCAAGCGCTCGTCGGTTCCGGCCAGGTCGAGGGCCAGGGTGGCGGCGGCCAGCCGGGCGGAGAACGACGGGTCGCCGGGGGGGCAGGCGGGGGTGCGCACGGGCTTTCCGCTGGCCTTGCCGATTCCCAGGTCGAGCGGCGCGGGCGACCAGGCTGTGATGGCCGGGAAGATTTCGGCGAGAAGGCGGACGACCGGAATATCCGCTTCGGATGCCAGGTAGATGCTGCCCACCGAGCGCGCTTTGGCCGGGGCGAGGCCGGCGGGCGGCAGGGCCGCCGGGATGCTGAGCAGGTGCCCGCCGGCGAAGGCATCGCGGTACACTTCGCCGGCCAGTTGCCCGGCCTGGCTGGCGACCACGTTGAGCGTCACGCTGATGCCCTCGGCCAGTTCGGGCATCACTGCCTGGACGGTGCGCAGCAGGTCCGCTGCGCCGGATGCAGGCGCCGCGGCGCGCAGGGTGACGCGCTCGGCGGGCGGGGGGGTCAGCAGGCGGGCGCGCAGGCGCGGCACCTCGGCCTGGAGCAGGGCGTGCCACTGCGCGATGACGGCCTGCCAGTCATAACCTTGCGCAAAACGACGGGCAGCGGCGGATTTCTCCGCCAGAAGCGCCCGGTCGGCATACAGCCTGTCCAGCCGCCTGACGGCGTCCTCCACGTCGATCAATGCCCGGCGAATGCCAAACTGGTCGGTCAGATAGTGCTTCACGGTCACCGGCTCGCCGTGCCCCAGGCAGAGTTCGCGGCTGGCGGTGTAATCGGAGGCCATCGGCACCACCCCGGCGGCGGCGGCCTGCAGGGTGGGCAGGCCGAAGCCCTCGCCCCAGGAGGAGAGCAGGTGCACATCGGCGGCCTGGTAAATGCCCGCCAGGCGCTCGAGCGTGAGGCCTGCCTCGATGGACATGCCTTCCGTCAGGCGCACCTGGCCGCCCAAACCGAGGAAGGCGATATCGGCGCGCAGGTCGTAGTAATATTCCGGCGCGCGCGAGGCCGGGTCGGCGGGGTCGCAGTGCAGGTGCAGGAGGGCATCCGGCTTGCCGCGGGCAAAGCGCCGGAAGATTTCCAGCGTGCGGGGGATCATCTTGCGGGGCTGGTTGCGCGCATCGGAGAGGATGACGAAGCGCCCGCTGTAACCCAGCGCGGCTTTGGCGGCGTCTTTATCGGCAGGCGGGTGGAAGACGCTCAGATCCACCCCGTGCGGGATGTAAGCGGGGTTGACGCCGCCCGCGCGGGTGATCTCCTGCCCGTAGCGGCTCATCGCGATGGGCAGGTCTACCTTCTCCAGGATGCTCAGCCAGCTGGGGGGCAGGCGGCCGCCGCCCATGTCGCCGTCAATGGGGTAATAGAGCGCCCAGGGGATGCCCGCCATGCGCCTGAAATTGGCGATCAACGGGTTGGCGAGGTAGGTGAGCCACCAGACATCCGCCAGGGTGACGAGCACGTCTGGCCGCAGCTTTTGCAGGTAGGTGAGCAGCACGTCGGCGCCGAGGGCATCGTTGCGCACCGGGTAAACCGGGATGCCGCGCCAGTTGGAGGGGGTTCCGCGCGCCTGCCAGCCGAGGATGGAAATTTGATGCCCCAGCGAAGCGAGACCCGCGCAGACAAAGCGAGTCACATTGCCGAACCCGGAAGGGGCCGTTGGGCTGTCGGACATCCAAAGGATTTTCAGG
Organism: Anaerolinea sp.; assembly: GCA_029975055.1. GTDB lineage: Bacteria > Chloroflexota > Anaerolineae > Anaerolineales > Anaerolineaceae > Anaerolinea. The sequence goes on along the minus strand of JARKPU010000074.1, from coordinate 110,190 downwards.
ATTCCAGCCTTTTCTGTTAGAACACGCCTCCAGCCCAGGCGCGCCGGCCCGCGGATGAAAACGTCTTGATTGGATGGATGAGGATTGGGATGATGGGTGTGATGAAAGCAAAGTAATAATAACTCAATCAATCAACATAGTCAACAATCGTTGGTTAACAATTCGCTTAGAATATCTGCGCGGAAGATGTGGCGTTTGAGAAAAACAATGCGCCGGCAGGCCTGTTCAACCTGCCGGCGCGGTTCGGGTACAGCCGGTCGTCACACGGTGCGCAGCCAGACGCGCATCTCGCCCGGCTCGCGGTTGCCCCAGGCGTAATAGGGCACAGCCAGCAGATCGATCTCTTTGAGCGCAGGCGGGGCGGGGCGGTAGAGCGCATTGCCCCAGGAGGCGGCATCGATCACCTGCCCGCGGCCTTTCAGGGTCACCACGCCGCCCAGCAGGCCGGGGCGGAACTCAGGCGTAAAGCCGCCCGGCAGGGAGGCCCGCTCCACCTGAATCCGGTCGAGGGCCAGGCTGCCATGGTCGGCTCCTTCGAGGCAGTACACCAGCGGCCCGCGTTCCAGCGCGGCGCGCCCCTGCAGCTGGCGGACGGCCGGGTTAGCGTAAACGGCCCGCACGGGCATTTCGAGGGTGTACTCGACCTCATCGCCGCGCTTCCATACCCGGCGGATCTCAATGTAACCGTTGGCTGCGGGCCGGGCCGGCGCATCGGCGCCGTTCACCCGCAGCGTGTACCCCTCGCACCAGCCGGGCAGGCGCAGGTGCAGGGTGAACTCTTCCGGTTCGGCCATCTGGAAGGCAAAGTGAATGGCGCCATCCCAGGGGTAGTTTGTCTCTTGCACCAGGGTCACATCCTGCCTGCCCGGCCGCAGCACGGTGCGGCTGCCGGCGAAGAGGTGCACCCACAGCCCGCCCGGGCTGGTGGAATAGAAATACTTGCCAAGCGAGGCGATGTTGCGGGCCAGGTTGGGCGGGCAGCACGGGCATTCGAACCACTCGGCGCGATGGCGGTCGCCGGCAGAAGAAAGCGGGTTCTCGTAGAGGAAGTGCGTGCCATCCAGCGAGACACCGCTGAGGAAGCCGTTATAGAGGCCGCGTTCGAGCACATCGGCAAAGCGGGCCTGGGCTTCGAGCTGCAGCAAGCGGTGGTTCCACATCATCAGGCCGATGGTCGCGCAGGTCTCCGCGTAAGCCGTCTCATCGGGCAGGTCGTAATCGGTGGTGAAGCCCTCGTTGTGGCGCGAAGGGCCGATGCCTCCGGTGAGATACATGCGGCAGTTGACCAGGTTATCCCACAAGCGGTCGCAGGTTTCGCGCAGGCTCTCGTCGCCGGTCTCGCCGGCCAGGTCGGCAACCGCGCTGAACAGGTACATGGCGCGCACGGCGTGACCCACCACCTTGGCCTGTTCGCGGATGGGCTGGTGGGCCTGGCAGTACTCATAGGATTTCGCCCAATACGCGCGCGGGTCGTCTCCGCGCTCGAGGGCCTCGATATCATAGTAATGCGGGCGTTCCGGCGAATGCTGCCCGCGCTCATCGATAAAATAACGGGCCAGGTCGAGGTAGCGCCGGTTTTGAGTGGCGTGGTAGAGCCTCACGAGCGCGAGTTCGAGCTCCGGGTGGCCAGGGTAACCGCGCTTTTTGCCCGGCTCGCGCCCGAAGGTGCGGTCGATGTGATCGGCGTAGCGTTCGAGGGCGTGGAGCAGCTTGGGGTTGCCGGTGGCTTCGGCGTGCGCCACCGCGCCTTCGATCAGGTGCCCGGCGCAGTAGAGCTCGTGCAGGTCGCGCAGGTTCTTCCAGCGCATTTCGGGTTGAACGTGGATGAAATGCGTGTTGAGGTAACCGTCGGGCTGCTGCGCGCCGATGATCTTATCGGCCAGGGCGTCCACCTGCGCCGCCAGCTGCGGATCGGGGCGGGTGGCCAGGGCGTAGCTGGCGGCTTCGATCCACTTGGCCGGGTCCGAATCGCCGAAGATGAGCACGATGGAAGACGGCACCTTGCGGGTGAAGTTCAGGTCGAAGGCGCTGATGCGCCCGGTTTCTTCCAGCTTGCGGTGGATGTGCTGCAAGGTGACGGTGCGGTTGGTTTCGATGCGCGGGGCCCAAAAGGCATCGGTGAATTGAACGCGGGTGAAGTGAACCGGTTCGAGCAGTCGAGATGTGGCGCTCATGTGTTTTCCTTTGATGGGTGTGCGTTGGGTTAATTGTAGCCGATTATTCGTCGCGCACCTGGCCTGAGAGGCTGTCGAGCTTGCCAAACAGTTCCTGCAGGCGGGCGAGCGTCTGCGGGGGGAGCGGCCCGCGGCGCACGGCCTCCAGGTTGGCGCGCAGGTGCTCGGCGCTGCTCGTACCGCTCAACACGCAATCCATGCCCGGCTCGAAGACCGCGAAGCGGTAGGCCGCCTCCGAGAGCGTCTCGCTCACCCCGCGCAGGCCCAGGCTCTCGAAGAGGTCCGGCGCGGAGGCCAGGGCGGGGTCGATCTCCCCACTGGCAGCCAGCCGCTGGAGGAGGGTGCGCAGCAGGGATTCATCGATGAGGCCGCGGCGCACGGCGAACATGCCGAGCGTGGCGGCCCCGCTCTGGCGGGTGCGGGCCAGCACGCGCTCGCGGGCCGATGGGTTGAGCAGGTTGAAACCGACCATGAAGGCATCCCATTCAGGGTCCAAAACGGCACGCTGGAGCATCTCATGGCGCGTGTCGCGCTCGAAGGCTTCCGTCAGCCCGATGAAGCGGATTTTTCCGCCCCGGCGGGCTTCTTCCAGCACCGGCAAAAAGCGCTCGCGGCAGGCCTCGTAATAGGGCAGGGCCAGCCCGTGGATGAAGTAGATGTCGATCGTTTCCAGGCCCAGATCGCGCAGGCTGGCCTCGATGTTCTCACGGAAGGCCTGCGCCGAGAGCAGCCGGTGATCGGAATCAAGGTAAGGGCTTTTGGAAGAGACGACCACCTGTTCGCGGCGGCGGCCCCTCAGCGCCAGGCCGACGGCGTGTTCCGTTTGATAGACGCGCGCGGTGTCGATGAGCGTGACGCCCAGGTCGAGCGCAGCGCGGACGACATCGGCGGCATGATGAATATCCAGCCCTTTGGAGAGGCCCAGGCGGCTGTTCCCGCCGCCGCCCAGCCCCAGGAGACTCACCGAAAGGCCCGTCTTGCCTAACACCCGCAGTTCTAGCGCCATGGGTTCTCTCCTGTTTATTGCGGTTAAACTCGCTGCCCCTTGAGGGCCGGGGCCGAGGGTGGGGTTGAATGTGACATTGCCAAAGCAGTTACGCTGCCTGATTATAACAAAGCCGCAAGAGGGAGAGTGAAAGCGGGCTTCGCGCTTTTTCTGAGCGGCAATTTCGCCACCCAGCCTCTCTATTCCGTTCACTTTGCTTGAATTCCATGATTGGTTATTGACTTTGTTGATTGGCGTGCTATACTAAATCTGTAAGTCCATTGGACTTACAAAGTTCTCCGCCAAAACCACCCCATGCAAAAAGCCACCCGGCAGCAAACGAAGGAACAGAACCGCAACCTGGTTCTCAGGTTGTTCTTTGAGCACGCCAGCATCAGCCGGGCGGAAATCGCGCGCATCACACACCTGACGCGCACCACCGTCTCGGATATCGTCGCCGACTTGATCGACGAAGGGCTGGTGGCCGAGGTGGGCATGGGCTCGTCCACCGGCGGCAAAACGCCGATCCTGCTCAGCCTGGTGGAAAATTCGCGCTACTTCATCGGCCTGGACCTGGCCTACAACAAGTTCTCGGGCGCCATCATCAACCTGCGAAGCCAGATCAGCAACCTGATCTGCCTGCCCGCAGACGGCCTGGGCGGCGAGGCATCGCTGCAGGCCCTGTTCACCATGCTCGACCAGCTCACGCGCACGCCCTGCAAGCCCATCCTGGGGATCGGCGTCGGCGCGCCCGGCCTGGTGAATTCGCGGGAAGGGCGGGTGATCAACGCGGTCAACCTGGGCTGGAGCGACCTGCCGCTGGCGCGCATCCTCGAGGAGCGTTACGGCCTGCCCGTGGTGCTGCTCAACGACTGCCAGGCCGCCGCGATGGGCGAGTTCATCTATGGCAAGAGCCGCCCGGCCCCCAACAATATGATTGTGGTGCGCGCCGGGCATGGCATCGGTGCGGGGATCATTCTCAACGGGCAGCTCTTCCAGGGCGACGGCGGCGCCGCAGGAGAGATCGGCCATGTGGTGGCCGTCCACGAGGGCGGGCTGCCGTGCCGCTGCGGGAACACCGGCTGCCTGGAGACGGTGGCCAGCGCCAGCGCGGTGGCCCAGCAGGCGCAGCAGCTTGGCCTGGGCAGCGGCGAGACGACGCTCGACCTGCTCAAAGCCGCCCTCGAGCGGGGCGACACTGATGCGCTGCGCCTGGTTTCGCGCGCCGGGCGCTATATGGGCCTGGCCATTGCTTCGCTGGTGGGCATGCTCAACGTCGAGCACATCGTCTTGATGGGTGAGATGACCCGCTTTGGTGAGCCGTGGCTGAATGCAATCCGCGAGGCGGTGAACGGCGCGGCGCTCAAGCGCCTGACGCAGAACGCCTGTATCCACTCCGCCAGCCTGAGCGATGACGCCGTCCTGCTGGGGGCAGCCGCTTCGCTGGCCAGCGATTACTCGATGCTGTTCCTTAAGCGCGAAACGAGGCCGGTGTGAACCACGGTTTCCGGCTGATCGAACCCCGCATTCTCCCCCCGCTCGACCACGATTTCAGGCCTGCCTCGCTCGCCAACCGCGCCTTCCGCCGGGCTGCTGAAGAAGCCGGTGCAGCCCCGCTGGTGTTCGCCCTCGAGCGCCCGTCCGGCGAGATCTCGCGCTATGAGACGGTTGCCTTCCCCGAGGGCCACCCCAATGCTCCGGCCAACCTGTTCTACGCCGAGCGGCTGGTCAAGTTCCTCCTCTGGCAGCGCGGGGGTTACCGGCTCTACGTGGGCGGGCCGGAGGGCGTCGGCAGGCATCTGCAGGCGTGCTACTCGCCTTCGGGCGAGCGGAGCTTCGATGAACGCTTCCTGGGCGAGCAGGTCTATGAGCGCCCGTTCGAGGTGATCTGCTGCGCCCCCGAGCAGGTTCCGGCCGGGCGCGAGAGCGGCAAGCACCTTGGGCATCACCTGAGCGGCTGCCGCATCGGGTTCGACCTGGGCGCCTCCGACCGCAAAGTGAGCGCTGTGATCGACGGCAACGTCGTTTACACCGAAGAGACCGTTTGGGAGCCGCGCAAGCAGGCCGACCCGGGGTATCACTACCGTGAAATCCTCACCGCGCTCAAGACGGCCGCCTCGAAGATGCCGCGCGTGGATGCGATCGGCGGGAGTTCGGCGGGCATCATCATTGATAAACGCCCCATGGTGGCCTCGCTCTTCCGCGGCGTGCCCCCCGAGCGCTTTGATGAGGTGCGCAGCCTGTTCCTGCGCATCGAAGCCGAGATGGGTGCGCCGCTGGAAGTGATCAACGACGGCGATGTGACCGCCCTGGCCGGGGCGATGTCGCTGGGAGAAAACGGCATCCTGGGCATTGCGATGGGTTCCAGCGAGGCGGCGGGCTACGTGGATATGCAAGGGCACATCCTCAACTGGCTGAGCGAGCTGGCCTTCGCCCCGGTCGATTACAACCCCCAGGCCCCTACCGACGAGTGGTCTGGTGATGCGGGGGTGGGGGCGCTGTACTTTTCGCAGCAGTGCGTCTTCCGGCTGGCGCCGAAGGCGGGCATCGAAATCCCCTCCGGGCTGACGGATGCGGCGCGGCTCAAGTTCGTCCAGGAAAAGCTCGAAGGCGGGCATGCCGGGGCGCGCCAGATTTGGGAGAGCATGGGCGTTTACCTGGGCTATGCCCTGGCGCATTATGCAGAGTTTTACACCTTCAAGCATGCGCTCATTTTGGGGCGCTGCACCTCGGGGAGCGGCGGGAGCCTGATCCTCGAAAACGCCCGCCGCGTGCTGGACGTTGAATTCCCCGAGCTGGCGGGGCGCATCCAGGTGCAGCTCCCCGATGAGAAGAGCCGCCGCGTGGGGCAGTCCATCGCCGCGGCCAGCCTGCCGGAGATCAAACCATCCTGACGAGGGTATGTATGCACTTTCACCTGGAATCCGCTGAACTCTTCATCCCCGATGGAGCGCCCGAAGCAACCGCCCTGGCGCGCACCACCCACATGGGCATCTCGGCACACCAGGATGACATCGAAATCATGGCGGCGGCGCCGATCATTGAGTGCTTCCAGCGCGAAGACCTGTGGTTCACCGGCGTGGTCGTCACCGACGGGCGCGGCTCGCCGCGCGACGGCCTCTACCAGGCGTATGACGATGAGCAGATGCGCGTGGTGCGCATCAAGGAGCAGAAAAAGGCCGCCACGGTGGGCGAATATGCCGCCCAGGCGCTGCTCGATTACCCCAGCCGGGTCGTCAAAGACGCGGCCGACCGGCGGCCGGTGGAAGACCTGGCCGCGCTGCTCAAGGCCGCCCGCCCGCAGGTGGTTTACACGCACAACCTGGCCGATAAGCATGACTCACACGTGGCCACGGCCTTGCGCGTCATCGCGGCCATCCGCAGCCTGCCGGAAGCCGAGCGCCCCCAAAGGCTGCTGGGCTGCGAGGTCTGGCGCGCGTTAGATTGGATGCCCGATTCCGAGAAGGTGGCGCTCGATCTCTCGCTGCACGAGAACCTCCAGGCCGCGCTGCTGGGCGTGTTTGATTCTCAAATCAGCGGCGGTAAGCGCTATGACCTTGCCACCATGGGGCGCCGCCGGGCGAATGCGACGTACTTCGAGTCGCACGGGGTGGATACCTCGCTGGGCATGTCCTTCGCGATGGACATGACCACGCTCATCCACGGCGCCGCCCAAGACCCAAGTGCATTTTGCGAGGCGCTCATCGGCCGGTTTGCGCAAGAAGTGACCGGCCGCCTGAAGCGCTTTGGATGACCTTGGACCCGAAACCGGAGCGAATCGAAGGGAAGGAGGTTGCTGTTATACGAGATTGCGAAGGCGTTCCTCAGCCGGTGAAAAACGAGAACCAACCAATCATCGCCATTCAAGTTGGCAAAGAAGCTGTTCGAAATTTCTAGGAGGCAAGTCATGAAGAAGTACACTCGACGCGATTTCCTGAGGGCATCTGCCCTGGCCGGCGGCGCGGCTGTTGTGGCTGCTTGCGCGCCTGCTGCCACCCCGACGGCTGCTCCAACCACGGCCCCGGCCGCCTCGGGCGGTGAACTGCCGTTCACCATTGCACCCGGAGCGGAAAATCCATTCGGCCTGACGAATGTGGAAGTGGACGGCGTGTTCTTCGCCGGTGGTTACGGCGACGATTACATCAAATACTGCGCCAAGATGATGGAGCAGGCTTACCCGGGCATGAAGGTCAACGTCACCTCCACCCAGCGCGTCGGCGATACGCTGCGACCGCGCTTTGTGGGCGGCAACCCGCCGGATGTGATCGACAACTCGGGCGCCGGCCAGCTCGATATGGCCGCGCTGGTGGCCGATGGCCAGGTGGCCGACCTGGAAGAGCTGATGAATGCCCCCGCCCTCGACACGCCCGGAAAAACCGTGCGCGAATCGCTCATCCCGGGCTCGCAGGACGACCAGGTGTATAACGGCAAGCAGCTGGCCCTCAATTTTGTCTTCTCCGGCTACGGCATCTGCTACTCGAAGGCCCTGTTCGATAAGAAGGGCTGGACCTACCCCGCCACCTGGGAAGATATGATCACCTTCTGCGATCAGCTCAAGAAAGACGGCGAGATCGCCCCATGGACGCACCAGGCCAAGTATCCCTATTACGTCCAGAACATGGTGCTCTTCCCGCTCATCTATTCGGCCGGCGGCAACGACCTGATTGTCAAGATCGACAACCTCGAGCCGAACGTCTGGAAGGACCCGGCCGTGCTGCGCGCCGTGGAGAACTACTACATGCTCTACGACCGCGGCTGGCTGATGGAAGGCACCGCGGGCCTCGACCACACCGGTTCGCAGGCCGAATTCTACAAGGGCAAGGCGGTCTTCATCCCGTGCGGCGGCTGGCTCGAGAATGAAATGAAGACCATTCTCCCGCCCGATTTCGAGACCACCATGTCGATCCTGCCGCCGTTCAAGGACGGTGTGGGCAACCCCAAGGCCGCGCAGACCGGCGGCGGCGAGCCTTACATCGTGCCCTCGAAGGCCAAGAACGTCAAGCACGGCATGGAATTCCTGCGCTTCTTGATGAGCAAGGCAGAAGCCAAGTACTTTGCCGAGAACGTGCTGAGCATTTCGGCCGTCCAGGGCGGGTTGGAAGGCGCCAAGGCCTCCACCTTCATGAAGGCCCAGGTTGAGATGGCCAACAACGCCGCAGGCGCGGTGATCATCCAGCACATCGGCACGTGGTACACGGCCATGTGGTCGGAGATCGAAGTCCAATCGACGAACCTGCTGACCGGCAAGATCAAACCCGCCGAGTTCTGCGATGCGGTCCAGAAAGCCGCCGATAACACGGCCAAGGACCCGGACATCAAGAAGTACAAGCGCGAAGCCTAAAGAATGCTGAACGCTGACAAACGATAGACTGGAAAGGGCTGTCCAGGCGGACGATTTGGGCAGCCCTTTCCAGGTGCTGGTTTGAGCAGACTGGCCCTGCGAATCGAGCAACGCATTGAGCAGGCTTGATGTATGATTAACAGGTACATCGCAATGCCTGCCGGGGCCAGGCAGGCTGGTTGGACGGGTACACCGGCGTGAATTTCTACCCCAAGGTTGGCTGGCCGCCGGCAGCCGGGAGGAGAGAAGCGATGAAATACGGTCAAAGGCGCTTTATCTTTGGGTTTCTCGTCATCCCCGTCATTCTCTATTTCATCTTCGTCATTTTGCCGTTTGGCAGTTCCATCCTCATCGCCTTCACGCGCTGGCGCGGGGTCTCGTCTTCGATCACCTTCAACGGCCTGAACAATCTCATCCGGCTGGTGGGCGATGAGCTGTTCTGGAACGCGCTGAAGAACAACATCATCATCCTTTTCACCCTGCCCATCATCACCATCAGCCTGAGCCTGCTTTTCGCGGCGCTGTTTGCGCGCGGGCTGCGCGGGCAGCGCTTCTTTCGCATCACGTTCTTCTTCCCGCAGGTACTCTCGGCGGCTGTGGTTTCGGTGCTTTTCGGCTTTGTCTATCACCCGACGATCGGCATCTTGAGCAGCCTGCTCGGCGCGCTGGGCTTCAAGGAGCTGTCCACCTTCCCCTGGCTGGGCGATACGAGCACCGTCCTTTGGGCGGTTATCTTCGTGGCCATCTGGCAGGCGGTCGGCTTCTACATGGTGCTGTTTATCGCCAGCATGCAGAGCATCCCGGTCGAGTTCTATGAGGCGGCTAATATTGACGGCGCGAGCGAGTGGGCGCTGTTCTGGAACATCACCCTGCCGTTGATGCGCGACTCGCTGCGCACGGCGATCGTCTTCTTGATGATGAGCGCCATGGATATGTTCGCTTACGTTTCCATTCTGACCAACGAGACAGGCGGGCCGGGGCGTTCGGCAGAGGTGCTTTCATCGTACCTGTATGGCGAGGCCTTCAGGCGGCAGAACTTCGGCTACGCCACCATGCTGGCCGTGGTGCTCATGCTGCTGGTGCTGGGCCTCTCGATGATCGGCATGCGGGCCGGCAGCCAGGAAACGATCGAGTACTAGGAGGAGGACCGGATGACCGCCACGCAACCTTCTGACCGCGCGAACGAGGCCTCTGTGATCGCCAAACCCAAACCCCGGCTGACCTGGCTGAAGAACACGCCGATCTATCTTTTCCTCTCGATCTGGGCGGTGATTGTGATCTACCCGCTGGCCTGGACGGTCTTTTCCTCGCTGCGAACCGACCGCGAGATCATGTTCACGCCGTGGGGCCTGCCCGCCCAAATGCACTTCGAAAACTACGTGCGCGCCTGGACGAAAGCCCAGATCGGCGACTTTTTCTTCAACACGCTCCTCGTGGTGATTCCATCACTGTTCTTCACCCTGCTCCTCTCGGCGATGGTGGCGTATATCCTGGCGCGCTACACCTTCAAGGGCAAGCAGGTGGTCTATTACATGTTCCTGGCCGGGATGATGTTCCCCATCTTCCTCGCCCTGGTGCCGCTGTACTTCGTGATGGAATTTTTGAAGCTGCGCAACACCTTCGGGGGGTTGATCCTGGTGTACATTGCCTTTTCGCTGCCGTTCACCGTGTTCTTCCTGGTGGCTTTCTTTAAAACCCTGCCAAAGGAGCTGATGGAAGCCTCGATCATCGACGGGGCCACGCATACCCAGACCTTCTTCAAGGTGATGCTCCCGCTGGCGCAGCCCGGCCTGGTGACGATGGCAATTTTCAACTTCCTCGGCCAGTGGAACCAGTTCATCCTGCCCACCCTGTTGATGGATAACACCGGCCTGGCCGAAGGGCAGACGCGCTTCGTCCTCTCGCAGGGGCTGTACTTCCTGCAGATCCAGCAGCAGTATCAGAACGACTGGAGCGGCATGTTCGCGGCCGTCTCGGTGGTGATGATCCCGACGCTGATTATTTATGTGATCTTCCAGGAGCGCATCGAAAAGGGCCTGACGGTTGGCGCGCTCAAGGGATAGCCGCCGTAAAATTCATATGACAGAACTGCGCCAAGAAACCTATACCCTCCCGGGCGCCCGCCTCGGCGAGGAAAACCCCCTGCCGGTCTTCCGCGACCCGGCGGTGAACACGGAGGTCAAAGCCTACGACTCGCTGCCGGCAGAGAAACGCGCTTACCTCGGCTGGGAGACGGGCCTTCGCGTGCTGCCCTACCGCATGCAAGACGGCTACTCGCGCCGGCGCGAACCGTTGAGCTTTTCAGCCCTGGTGCTGGAAAACGAGCACCTCAAAGCCACCTTCCTGCCCGAAGTGGGCGGGCGGCTGGTTTCGCTGTTCCACAAAGGCGCCGGGCGCGAGCTGCTGCATGTCAACCCGGTGTTCCAGCCGGCCAACCTGGCCATCCGCAACGCGTGGTTCTCGGGGGGCATCGAGTGGAACATCGGGCAGTTTGGCCACACCTTCACCACCTGCGCGCCGGTCTTTGCCGCGGGCATCCGCCATGCCTCCGGCGCGCCGGGCCTGCGCCTCTACGAGTTCGAGCGCTGCAAGCGCCTGTTCTGGCAGATCGATTTCTACCTCCCGCCGGGGCTGCCTTTCCTGCTCGCCTACACGCGCGTGCTCAACCCCAACCCCGAGGCGGCGGCGATGTATTGGTGGACGAATGTGGCGGTGAACGAGCGTCCCGGCGTGCGCGTGCTGGCCCCGGCCGAAAAAGCGCTCTACGCGGCCTTCGAGAAGGATGGCATCGCTTTCGGCGAGACGGACCTGCCCGGCCTGCCCTCGCTGGGCGGGGCAGACGGCACCTATTCGTTTAATTCCACCTTTGCCAACGAATTCTTCTTCCAGTGCGATACGGCCTCCATGCCCTGGGAGGCCGCCCTCGACGCCGACGGGCGCGGCTTTGTGGAGGCATCCACCGCCCGCTTGAAGTACCGCAAGCTGTTCTGCTGGGGCACACACGCAGGCGGGCGGCACTGGCAGGAGTTCCTGGCGCAGCCCGGCGAGACTTACCTTGAAATTCAAGCCGGGCTGGCCCCCACGCAGGTACACGGCCTGCCCATGCCCGCCGGGGCCGCCTGGGATTGGACGCAGGCCTTCGGCTACCTGGAGGCCGACCCTGCGGCTGCCCACCACCCACACTGGCCGACCGCCTGGCAGAGCGTGGATGCGGCGCTGAAAGCCGCCCTGCCCGAAAGCAGCCTGCTGGCGCTCGAAGCCGCCTGCCGCGCGCGCGCCGACCTTCCCGGAGAGGCGATCTACCAGGCCGGTTCAGGCTGGGGCGCGCTGGAGCTGGCGCGCCGCGCACGCGAGCCGGGAGGCAGCAGCCCCTCGCCGGCGTTTGCCTTCCCTGCAGAGACGCTCGGCCCCGAGCAGCTCAAGTGGCTGGCGCTGCTCGAGCGCGGCGTGCTCCCCGAACAGCCCGCAGCGGGGCCCCCGGGCGAGTGGATGGTGCAGGAGGAGTGGCTGCGCCTGCTGGAGCGTTCCTTGAAAAGCCCGGCGGGCTGGAACTGGCTTGCGCTGCTCCACCTGGGGGTGATGCGCATGGAGCGCTTCGATTACCCCGGCGCCGAAGCCGCCTGGAAGGAATCGATCGTGCTGCAACCTTCGGCCTGGGCTTACCGCAACCTGGCCGTGCTCAAGCTGCGCCAGGGCGAGCAGGCTGAGGGCTTCCGGCTTTACGAGCTGGCCTGGGAGACGGCCCAGGCGGCTGGCTCACCGCCCGCGGCTTTGGCAGTGGAATACCTGCAGAAACTCTGCGAGGCCGGGCAGTATTCGCGCGGAATGCAGGTGCTGCGCTCGCTGCCGCCTGCCGCGCAGGAGGCCGAGCGGGTGCAAATTCTGCTCGGGCAGATGGCGATGGCGCTTGGCGATCTGGAGACGGTCGAGCGCGTGCTCGATCGCGAATTTGCCACCGTGCGCGAGGGCGAAACAGTGCTTACCGACCTGTGGTTCGAACTGCACGCCCGGCGCGAGGCCGCCCGCAGCGGGCGGGCGCTGGATGAGGCGCTGCGAAAAGAGGTGCAGGCGCTAAATCCGCCGCCGGCGCGGTTGGATTTCCGCAGCTTCACCGAGTGAGGACGTGAATTGAGCCCTTCGAACTATCTGCTGGCCCTCGAAGGCGGCGGCACGCGCAGCCAGGCTGCGCTGCTCGACGCCCGGGGGAACATCCTCTACGTGTGCGACTCGACCGATGTGAACACCAACTTCGTCTCGTTCGAGCAGGCCCAGCACGCCGTGCAGGCGGCCGTGAAAGGCGCGCTGGATGCCGCACGGGTGCGCGGCGAGGATGTGAAGGTGTTCGTCTCGGCGCTGGTAGGCCCGCGCTTTGGCCCGGAGACGTTCGGCGAGCTGTGCCCGCGCGCCGTTTTCCGCTATTACAGCGAGCGCGACGTGGTCTTTGCCCGCGCGGGCATTTACCGGCCTCACGGGGTGGCCCTGGTGGCGGCGACAGGCGCCACGGCATTTGGGATGCGCGCCGATGACGGCCGGCAGGCGATGTTCGGCGGGTGGGGCTCTTTGCTGGGCGATGAAGGCAGCGCCTACGCGCTTGGCCTGGAGGCGCTGCGCGCGGCGGTGCGCGTCTTTGAAGGCAGGGAGCAGCTCCAAAGCCGGATCGTCCAGGCTCTGTGCGAGCATTTTCAACTCTCGCCGGAAGACTTTCGCCACGGGTTGATCTACCTGGCCTATCAAAAGCCGCTCAGCCGCGCCGAGATCGGCGGGCTGGCGGCGGTGGTCACGCGCCTGGCCGCAGAAGGCGACCCGCTGGCCCGGCGCATCACTGCCCAGGCCGCCGCCGACCTGGCTGCCCTGGCGCTGCACGCCGCCCGGCAGCTGTTCTCCCCGGCTGAGCGCTTCGACGTGGTGGTCGCCGGCGGCCTGACCAACGCAGGCGAGTTGATCCTTGGCTCGCTGCGCGCCGAGTTGGCTCGCGCGTATCCGCAGGCGGAATTGAAAATCGGCGTCGAAGCCCCGGCCGCCGCGCTCGGCAGGCTGGCGCTCTTCGACAGCCCACTTGAGGAGGAAGCATGATCATCGAACAATACTTTACGGCCTTGCAGGCGAAGATCGCCGAAATTGCCGCCGACACCGCGCCCATCCGCCAGGCGGCGAAGATGTGTGCCGATGCGCTGGAGGGCGGCGGGGCGGTGCACATCTTCGACAGCGGGCATATGATCTCCAGCGAGCTGATCTTCCGCGCCGGCGGGCTGGCAGCGCTTTCGGCGCTCAGCTTCGGCTTGAACGTGACGAACACGGTACGCACGCGCGCGGCGCGCCCCCCTCAGCCGGGGAGCACGCTCTCGTATGCCTACATCGAGCATATCTTCGAGACCGACCAGCTGCGCCCGGGCGACGTACTCTTTGTGGGCAGCGTTTCGGGCAAGACGGCCAACGTGGTCGAACTGGCCCTGCAGGCGCGTGCGCATGGGTTGAAGGTCATCGTCGTCACCGCCCTGGCTTACAGCTCGAAGCTGGAATCGGAGCACCCCTCCGGCAAGCACCTCTACGAGGTGGGCGATTTGGTGCTGGATAACCACGCCCCCTACGGCGATGCAATGCTGGCGGTGGACGGGCTGGAATATCCCATCTGCCCGGCTTCGGGCATCGGCGCGGCGGCGGTGCTGTGGGGAGTCTGCGCGGGGATTGTGGAAGAGATGCTGGCGCGCGGGCTTACCCCCACCATCCTGCCCAGCGTCAACCGCCCGGATGGCTGGACGATCGTCCGGCAGGCCGAAGCCGAAGCGCTGAGAAAGGGGTATTGATGGATTACCTCGACCTGGTGATCGAACTACTTGAGGAAGTGCGCGCCACGCAGCGCGAGGCCATCCGGCAGGCGGCGGGGGTGATTGCCGAGGCGATCGAGCGCGACCACCTGGTGTATGTCTTCGGGCCGACGCACGCGGGCATCCTGGCGCAGGAGCTGTTCTACCGCGCGGGCGGGCTGGTGCCGGTGAACCCCATCCTCCCGCCCGGGCTGACGACCGACGTGCGCCCGGTGACGCTCACCAGCCAGCTGGAGCGCCTGCCCGGTTTTGGCGCGCGCATCATCGGCGAAACCCCCATCGAGCCGGGTGATGTGCTGATCGTACACTCCGTTTCGGGGCGCAACGCGGCGGTGATCGAGGCGGCGCAGGCGGCCAGGGCGCGCGGGGCGTATGTGATCGCCGTCACTTCGCTGGAATATTCGCGCGCCGTCCAGCCGCGCCAGGCGGGTTCGCCGCGGCTGTTCGAGGTGGCCGACCTGGTGCTGGATAACCGCGCCCCCATTGGCGATGCCCTGGTGGCGCTGCCAGGGCTGCCGCAGCGCGTGGGGCCTTCATCCACCGTCACCGGCGCGGCGATTCTCAACGCGGTGGTGGCGCAGGCGGCGGAGCTTCTGCTGCAGCGCACCGGCGACTGCCCGGTGTTCCTCAGCGCCAACCTGGACGGCGGTGACGAGCACAACCGGCGCTGGTTAGAGCGCTACCGCGGGCGGTTGACGTATTTGTAACCCTGCTTTGGGGAACTTCGCCCTTCCACGCGGCCCGTCAAAAGTCGCTTCGATTTTGACGGGCTGTTTCGCTCGTTTCGATCCGTGAACCTGGTCTCTCATCCCTTGAAACAGGGGTCATTCTTCTATACAATTTATTCAAATCTACTCATCGGGTAGATGATTTAGTGGTTTTCTGGCTAAGTTCAAAACATTTCCAGAAGAACCCTCTCCCTTTGGGACGCGCTTCGCGCACCCGTAGGGGTGGGCTAGGGTGAGGGAAAAATCCAGTCATTTAGCGAGAAAACCATTTGGCCGGTTGTGTTTTATCCAATCCGAATCCCAGGTAAAGCCAGGTCAATTCAATTACATGTAGTTTCAGGGCGTTTTGGCGGGTTGCGCTTAATTGTATTCATTCGCCGAACCGTGATCCGTTTGATTCGCAGTTCAACTGCTTGAGCAGGCTGGCCATGAAAGAACCAATTCGCGAGTCAATCTCTGTGAATGCGCTGATTCATCGGGTTGGACCGGTGCTGATTCTGCTTCTGACGGGGTGCGCTGTTCAACCGTCACCACCTGCGACAGCCACGCAGACCGGCGCTCCGCCTTTGAGCATTGCAACTGCATCGGGCATTTCTCAGTCGACGCAGGCTGCGCAGCCTTCTGAAGCCGCAGAGACATCCACAGCACCTACCCCTCAACCGTCCTCAGACTACGCATCATTGTCGCAACCGTTGAAGAAAGGCTTCTCGCCGGTCTATGATATCTACATCGGCATGAACCGTGCCGGCGCGCCATGCGGGTGGGATCAAAACGCGGGCGGGTTTTCGCGGCTGGCCTGGGTGTCGGTCTTCTATAACATCCGCTTCACTGCCCCGCCCGCCGGTTGGACTGGCACTCCGCCTTTCGAGAGCGAGATTGCCGGCGGGGAGGATTGGAACGTCACCGAACTGGCCGATTATGCCTGGTGCCCCAATTACGAATCGGACCAGGTGTATAAATGTTCCGCGACCGAAGGCCCTTACCCGTTCAAAACGCATCTATACGTCAGAACTTTTGCGAAGGGCGAGTTGATCGAATTGCCGCAGCTGGTTTCCCCGGTAACTGATCCGCTCGATGAAGGGCCGGAGCTTTACCTGGCTTACCAGGTCTGGGGCTCCGACATGGATGCTCAAACGATTGTCAGCGCCGGCGACGGGCACCTGGGCAGCTGTGAAGGGCTTGGCGGCGCCGACTTATTGCCGCCCGATCAGGTCTGGGCGATCTCATGGCGGCGGGTGATGAAAGGCGAAGAGTTTACCAAGGAATTCGGCTCTCTGGACGAAGATGGAACCCAGGTGAATTGGTCGGTACACTTTGTGCCGGTTAAAAGCCCCTAGGGAGGGTGCTCGCCGCGGCTGTTTCTCAACCCTTCACTTGCGCTGCCACACCTGAGCCACGGTGAGGCCAAAGGCGCGTCGGACGGCAAAGACCTCGCGGTAATTGGCCTCCAGCCAGGCCGGGTCGTACGGGTAAGCAAAGATATTGGCGGGCGGGGTATCGTTTGGCCCCCAACCCTGCCAGAGCTGGTCGCCGATGTTGGTGACGATGTATTCCGGGCTGGCGAAGGAGCGCCGTCCGATCCCGCTGGCAATGAAATAAGGCGGGTCGGGCGCGAAGGCTTCGACGATGTGCCACGGGCTGACGTAGGCCGTCACCCGGTCGCCGGGGGCGGCGTGGGCGTTCAACCATTCGATGCACTGCTGGATGCCGTCTGACGGCGTCTGGACGACGCTGCGATAACCGATGGAGGAGCGGCCCGCCAGTGGGCGGGCACCCAGGTAGGGGTAGCCGCTCAGGTTGAAATCGGGGTAACACAAGGCCAGGTCAACGCAGCACCAGGCCAGCGCCAGCCCGGCCAGGGCCAGCGCGGCAGCCCGGCGGCGCGAGGCGAGGCGGGCGAAGGCATCGGCTGCCAGCAGGGCCAGGGCGGGCAGCAGCGGCACGCTGTAAAAAGTCTGCGAGATGGGCAGGATGAGCAGCCCGGCTGAATAAAGGCCGACCAGCACGAGCGGCGCCTGCACTGCTCGCCTGCGCCATTGAGAAACCGCCAGGAGGGGGGCCGTGAGCAAGGCGGCTCCGGCGAGCGGCGAAGATTTGAAAAGGATCGAGAGCGCGTGGAGCGCGGCTGATTCGAGCATGAAGCCGGGGTTGAAGCTCATTTCGTTCTCGGCGCGCCAGAGCAGGCTGCGCAGGATGGCGGGGTTGGCAAGGTGCTCCGGCGGGATGAGCAGGAAGGTGAGGGCCGCCAGGCCGGTCATCAGGCAGGCCTGAGCCAGCTTTCGGGCGCGGCGTTGGCTGGAAGCAAGCACGGCGAACCAGGCCGCCGGGATCACCGCCAGCGAGGTGAATTTGACCGAGAGCGATAACCCAAGCAGCAGCCCCACCCAGGCCGCGCGGGCGAAGCTGGGCCGGTCTTGATAGCGCGCAATGCCGATGAGCAGCCAGATGAAGGCGCACGCCAGGTAGATATCCGTTTCGGTGAAGGCCACGCGGGCGAAGGCGAGAAAGAAAGGGCTGATGGAAAGCAGCCAGCAGGCCAGCACGCCCTGCAAAGCCCCGAAGCGGCGTTTGCCATACAGGAAGACCCCCAGGAGGGTGAACCCGCCTGCCAGCACGCTGACCAGCCGCGCGGTGGTTAAGCCTTGCCGACCGAGCAGCGCATAGACCAGCGCCACGGCGGCCATTGGCAGGCGAGTCTGGCTTGGGTCGAGGGGCGAGCCGGTCAACCAGCCGCCCGGCGCGGCCAGGTAGGCACGGGTGATCAGCAGGTCGGTCTGCTCATCCCATGAGATGCCCTGACGGCCCACCGTGGGGAGGATGAGCGCCAGATAGGCCGTTAAACTGAGGAAAAACCAGAACCACGCTTCACGAAAGACCCGCAGGCGAGGTCTTCTGGCAGTGGCGGATGAGTCTGCGCTGGATGGCATGCCGGCAGAGGCGAGAGGTCAAGAGGCCGGGGCTGCCTCGTGTTTGGGAGTGCGCACCTGCAGGGCAAAAAAGAGGTTGACCGCCGCGATCAACGTGCCCATCAGGAAGACGTACTGGAAGCCGAAAGCATTCCAGATAACCCCGCCGAGCAGGGCGATGGAGATGGAGAAGATATGGTCGATCGTCACCCCGGCAGAGAGCGCGGGCTGGATATCGCCGGCTTCCTTGGCGATCTTTTTCATATAGGTAGAGCGTGCCATCTGCACCGACATGAGCATCTGGTCGAGCAGGTAGCAGGCGCACACGATGATGAAGGCCACCCCCTCCGGGAAGACGGAGCGCGAGAAGCCGTAGCCGAAGCAGACCACGACGAGCAGCCCGGCCTCCGAGGCAAGCACCACGCGCTCGCCGAATTTGTCAATCATCCAGCCGAGGAGGGGCTGGAAGAGGATGCCGATGACCCCGCCGATCATCAACAGAGTGGCGATCAGCTGCGTGGGCTGTTTGAAGATCGTTACCAGCACCCAGGGGGCAAAGGTGATGAAAAGCTGCTTGCGCGAACCGTAGAGCACCGCCAGGATGTAATAAAGGCGGTATTCCTTGTGCAGCTTGAGGAAGGTGGTGGCGGGCTGGGCTTTGTTGGACTTCATCGTGAACATCAGCAGCCCGGCCACCGCCAGCCCGGCGGCAGTGAGGATGAAGGTGTGGCTGAAGGTGAAGCCCAGGTATTTGAAGCCCAGGAAGACGATGAAGCTGCCCAGGATGGCGGCGATGTTGCGCAGCGCGTTGAGCTGCCCCAAACGCTGCCCCGTCTTGCCCTCGCTGGCCAGTTCCATGCCGATGGTGGAGGCCAGCGGCATGAAGACGTGCTGCCCGAGGCTGTAGATGAACAGCCAGACGACCATCACGCCATAGACCGGCGAGGCAAAACCCACCAGCAGCGTGCCGGCCGCGCCAACCAGCAGCGCGATGGCCCCCAGCCGCCTGGAACTGAGGAACCAGAGCGCCGCCGAGACGAAAACCACCAAAAAGCCGGGCAGTTCGCGCGGAAATTCAAGGAAGGAGCGCTCGAAGCCGCTCATCGTGAAGCGCTCATTGAGGAAATTGTTAAAAGTCGAATCCATAATGCTGTAGGCCACACCCAGCGCCAGCGAAGCGACTGCAAAGACCTTCAACTCGCGCGAAATCCGCGAGACGCGCGCGGCAAGCGCCGCCGTTGTTGCACCCATCGATGATTCCTCCGGCTGATAAAAGGCAATCCGCCTCGCATGCCGTTCATCCAACCACGGCCGTCCGGCGGAAGAGAGCGAAATCGGTTTTTCCACCAAGAGATGCAGCAATTATAGACCCATTCGGCCGAAAGGGGCATACTTATTGCACCTTCGAATCCTCGGGACTCGCAGCGTGGTGAAGGCTGCCCGCTGCCCGGAAACGGAGGCAGGATGAAAGCAAAGGGTTGTTTGACCGCGGCGGCAGGGGGGCTGATTGGTCTGGTTGTGTTGTTGTCACTGGCTTACCTGGTGATGGACCGCGAGCGACTCGTCCTCTCGGACGAAACCCGCGCCGGCCTGCCGGGTAATTTCGTTGCCCTCTCCGACGGGGTCACACATTACACCCTCCAGGGGCCGGAGGACGGGCAGGTGGTCGTCTTGATCCACGGGTTTTCGGTGGCTTCTTACACCTGGGAACGCAACGTGCCCGCCCTGACCGAAGCGGGCTTCCGCGTGCTTGCCTATGACCTGTACGGGCGGGGTTATTCCGACCGCCCCGCCGGGCCGTATGACATGGACCTGTTTGTCCGGCAGCTGGATGAGCTGCTGGATGCGCTCGATCTCCGCCAGCCGGTGGACCTGGTGGGGATTTCGATGGGCGGCTACGTGGCTGCGGCGTATGACAACCGCCACCCCGGGCGGGTGCGGCGCATGGTGTTGCTCGCCCCGCAGACCGAATCGATCGGCGCTAACGCCAGCGTCAGCTTTGCCGTCATGCCGGGGGTCGCCGATTACCTCTTCACCGTGTATATTCTGCCGTTTCAGTTGGTGGAAAAGAAGGGCGAGTTCGCTGCCTTTGGCCTGCCGGATACCTGGCGCGAGCGCTACCTGGATATGATGCAATACAAGGGCTTCCGGGCGGCGTTGATCTCCACCCTGCGCACGTTGAAAGGCGACCCGTTCGATGAATACCGCCAGGTGGGCGAGCGTGATGTGCCGGTGCTGCTGCTGTGGGGCGACCAGGACCAGACCAACCCGGTGGAGAACGCGCCGCGCGTCCAGGAAGCCATTCCGCAGGCAGACTTGCGCATCATCCCCGGGGCGCGCCACGCCTCGCCCTATGAGCGCCCGGAGGCGGTCAACCCGCTGATGGTTGAATTTCTAAGGTAAGTGGTACTGCGTGGAAAATTTCACATTAAATCCCACGCCCGGCCCCGCCCCTCAAGGGGCGGGAGCTTTACCCAAAAATAGATGTTCGTGGGGCAAGAAGCGCCCCACGAACATCTATTTTGCGATTCTTTCCCCGCTTCCTGCGAAGGGGGGATGGGTAAGCCGCAGGGATTTTTCTATGGCCGAGTATTGGAAGACTGGACTCCCAGGGCCTCGATCTCCTTGAGAGTCTGCTCGTAAACCTCGAAATGCTCGCCTTCGTCTTCCTCTGGGTCAACGAACTTCTGGAAGAGGGCCTGTTCGGGGTGTTCGCCCGCCAGCACGCGCCGGCTGATGCGCAGCACGCCGCTTGGGTCGGCCCAGCGCACCTCGCCCATTTGCATGAGAATGTAATTCCCGGCGTATTGAGCGGTCAGCTCCCGGCGGTGATCGCGGAAGTACAGCCCCTGCTCGGCGGTGGTGCGCCGCCAGCTGACCACCATCTCCTGCGGATCGATGGCATTGGCAAAGAATTCCGCCACCGGCGCGGTCACCTCCGATTGGAAGTCGATCTCCTCCAGCCTGACCGTGCCGAAGCCGCTGCGCGCGGCGATCAACAGGGCGTTGCGGTCGCGGTGGAAGGGCGGGGTGAGCCAATCGGCCTGCGGGTCGTGGCCCATCAGGTGCGCGCCGCATGTATCGGTGGCCACCACATGGTCGCCGGCCACGAGCACGTTCGCGATGCGCGGGTGGTTGCCGGGCCCCCATTCGGCCCCGGCCTGTGTGACCAGCCCGTCGAGGATGTTCAGAGCGGGGTGGTAGATGCGCCCCAGGTCAACCAGCATGTAGGGCATGCGCACCAGGTGATGGTAATAGCTGCGCGGCCGTCCGTGCGGCTGGAGGGGCATCAACCCGAACAGGTTCTTCAAGCAGAGGGTGATGCCCATGAACTGGTGGTTCTTCAATTTTTGCACCGAGATGATCTCATCAGCTTCGGCGCAGGAATGAGGCACGGGGTAGCGGTCGAACATCAAGCCGCCGCCCGGAACATCCACCCAATCGACGGCATCGGTGTGGCCTTCGATGAAAGGCACATCGAACTCGCGGAAGACATGCGCCAGGTTGGTGCTGGAGCCGTCGGTGACGTGGTTCATCAGGCCTTCCACGCCGATGTCGATGGCGAAGAGCTCGGCCCGGGTGCGCTCCCTCAGCAGGCGCAGCACGGCGCGCGCCACGGGGTCACTCACCAGCTGCTGGCGGTGGCCCTGGTGGTAAACGACGCGTTCGTGCACCCAGTCCTGGTTGAACTTGATGCCGATGCGGCGGGCGCGGGCGAGTCTTTCCCAGGCCTGCGCGAGGGGGTCGGTGGCGCGTTTGAGTGCCTGGTAAACCTCTTCGTCACTGGAACGGTAATCGCAGTGCACGGCGCGGACGTGGTAAGGGGAAGGTGAAAGTGGGCTCATCTCATCATCACTCGTTCGATCAACAGAAATCACCGGTACAGGGTTCGACCAGATCGGGCTTCGATTTATCTGTAAATCGTGGGGATTGCCCCGTAATTTACAGAAAAAGGACGCACGAGCTTCAACTATATATCAAGGGCGGAAAGTACGCAAGAAAATCACCCCATTTTCACCCTCGATTTTCAATTCTGTAAAAAACGTGACGGCGGTCAGGCAGGGTACAATAGACCCATGAAGCTGATCACCTGGAACTGCCAGGGCGCCTTCCGCAAGAAATACTCCGCCATCGCCGGCCTGAAGCCCGACCTGGCGGTGATTCAGGAATGCGAGTGCCTCGAGCGCCTGCCGTGGAAGCAAGGCAGCCCGCCCGCACAGGCGCTGTGGGTGGGAGAAAACCCCACCCGCGGGCTGGGGGTCTTCTCCTGGACGAACCTCGAATTTGGGCTGTGGGAAGGCATGGATGCGAGCATCCGTCACTGCGCGCCGGTCTGTGTGCGGGCGCCGTTCCAGTTTCACCTCGTGGCCGTTTGGGCAATGGACCACCGCGATAATCGCTTGAGCTACAGCGCCCAGGTGTACCAGGCGGTGGCCGCCTACCGCGAGTTCATCCTGGCAGCCGATACGCTCTTCGTGGGCGATTTCAACAGCAGCCCGCGCACCACCCCGCGCTCGCGCATCGGCAACCACACCACCCTCAGCAACGCTTTGGCGGGGCTGGGGATGATCAGCGCCTATCACCTCTACTTTCACGAGCGCCAGGGGCAGGAAACACGCTTCACCTACTTTCGCGGACGCAAACCCGACCGCCCTTCGCACATCGATTACGCCTATATCCCCACGCGCTGGCTGCGCCGCTTGAAGCAGGTCGAAGTGGGCGACCCGCCCGCCTGGCTGCAGCTTTCGGATCACTGCCCGCTTTCGGTGGCGTGGGTTGAAAAAAACGCCGCCAGCATCGTATAGGAATGCGCATGGAGTTAGCTGAGACGATCCGGCTGTTAGGCTATTTGCTCGGCCAGGTGCTGATCTCTCAAGAATCGCCGCGCCTGTATGAGGCCGAAGAGCGCATCCGCGCCGCGGCCAAGCTGCGCCGTTCGCTGAACCCGGCTGAGGTGCGCGAAGGGACGCGCGCCATGCAGCTGGAGATTGCCGACCTGGATGTGCCCACTGCGCGCGGCATTGCCGGGGCCTTCGCGGTGTATTTTGACCTGGTCAACGCCGCCGAAGATAACGCGCGCATCGATGCGCTGCGCCAGGAGGCTTTCGAGAAGGCGCCCGCGCCTATTCACGATTCGATCCGCGAGGCGGTGCGCGAGCTCAAGGCAGCCGGGATGCGCTACGAGCAGATGGCTGAGCTGATTGCCAATCTCCAGGTGGAGATCGTGCTGACGGCCCATCCCACCGAGGCGCGCCGCCGGACGGTGCTCTCGAAGATCGAGCGCATCGCCGCCGCGCTGCGGCGCATCAACGCCGGGCCGCTGCTGCCCGAAGAAGTGGAGCGCCTCCAGCGGGAAATCCGCGAAGAGATCACCACCCTGTGGCTCACCGAACGCGGGCGCACCAGCCGCCCGGCGGTGACGGATGAGGTGCGCACCACGCTGTATTTCGTCGGGCAGGTGTTTTGGACGGCGCTTCCGTTGATCCATGAGCATCTCCAGGCGGCGCTGGACGAATCCTTCCCCGGCCTCGGGCTGCGGCGGGCCTGGCTGCGCCTGGCCAGCTGGATCGGCGGCGACCGCGACGGCAACCCCTATGTGACGGCGGAGGTGACCGCCGAAACCTTGCGGCTGCACCGCGGCCTGGCCGTGGAAACCCACCGCCAGAACCTGCAAGACCTGGCGCGGCGGCTGAGCGTCAGTTCGCGGCGGGTGCCCCTGCCGGAAGAACTGGTAAGCTGGCTGGAACAGCGCCGCAGCCTGCCGCCGCACATCGCGCAGATCAGGCAGCGCTATCCGTTCGAACCTTACCGGGTGATCCTCTCGCTGCTGGCAGCCGACCTGGCCGAGGCCTCGCAAGACGATATGACCGCCCGGTTGCTCTCGGATGCGCCTCACTCGGCGCGCATCCGCGTGGAAGAACTGGAAGCCCCGCTGCGGCAGATCGCCGTTGCCCTGCCTGCCGACGCAGCCGGCAGCCCGCTGCAGAGCGCGCTGCGCCAGATGGAATGTTTTGAGCTGCACGGCGCGCGCCTGGATATCCGCGAGGATGCCGGGAGGTTGAATGCCGCGCTCGGCGAGGCGCTGCGCGCGCTCGGCATCGAACCGGCCTTCGAACAGCTCGACCCGGCTGCCCGGCGCGACCTGCTCTTACGCCTGCTCGCCCAACCCGCCCCCGCCCTGGCGCCGCACCCCGGCTTCACCGGGGAGGCCGCGCAGGCCTGGGCGGTGTTCCAGCTCATCCGGCGCGCGCGCGAGCTTTATGGCCGGGGGTTGTTTGGCCCGGTGATCATCTCGATGGCGAAATCGGCCGCCGATGTGCTGGCGGTGCTGTTGATTGCAGCCTGGAGCGGCTGCGCGGAAGGGCTGCAGATCGTCCCGCTCTACGAAACCATCGATGCGCTGGAAGCTGCCCCGCGCGTGACGGCCGAACTGCTCGAACTGGATCTCTTCCGCGCGCACCTGGCCACCTGCCCGGATGGGTTGATGGTGATGGTCGGCTATTCCGACAGCAACAAAGACGGCGGCTATTTGATGTCCAATTGGGCCATTTACCGGGCCGAGGAGCGCCTGGCGGCCGTCTGCCGCGAGCGCGGTGTGAAGCTGACTCTTTTCCACGGGCGCGGCGGCACGGTGGCGCGCGGCGGCGGGCCGACCAACCGCTCGATCCTTGCCCAGCCGGGCGGTTCGGTGGCGGGGTGCTACCGGCTGACGGAACAGGGTGAAATCCTCACCTCGCGCTACTCGAACATCGGCCTGGCGCTGCGCAACCTGGAGCAAATTGTTGGCGCGGTGCTGCTGGCCTCGGCCCCCGAGGGGCTGCCCGGCATATCCCAGGCTCACCGGGCTTCGCCTTCCAGCCTGCCGGAAAGCTGGCGCGCCGCGATGGAGCGCATGGCCAGGGCTGCCCTCCTGGCTTACCGCGAGCTGGTGTATGAGACGCCCGGTTTCGACGAATTCTGGCGCTCGGCCACCCCGCTGGAAGAGATCAAGCAGCTGACCATTGGTTCGCGCCCGGCATCGCGGCAGGCCGGGGCCGAGCAGGTGGCGCGCATACGGGCTATCCCGTGGGTGTTCTCGTGGATGCAAAGCCGCTGCAACCTGCCCGGCTGGTATGGCCTGGGCGCCGGTCTGGAAGTTCTCCACGCCGAAGGCCCGCACGGGCTGGCATTGCTGCGGGAGATGTACGCCGGGTGGCCGTTCTTCCGGCTGCTGATCGACAATGCCGAGCTTTCGCTGGCCAAAGCCGATATGACCATCGCCGGGGTCTATGCCGGGTTGGTGGAAGACCCTGCCCTGGCGCACAGCATCTTCGCGCGCATCCAGGAGGAGTTCACGCGCACCTCGCGGATGGTGATGGCGGTGAAGGACGAGGATGAGCTTATGCAGGCTGCGGGGGTGATGCAGCGCTCGATCCGCCTGCGCAACCCTTATGTGGACCCGTTGAATTACATCCAGGTGGAGATGCTGCGCCGCCTGCGCTCGCACGAAGAGCCTGCAGGTGAAGAAGCCGCGGCGATCCGCGAGGTGATTATGCTGACGATCAACGGCATCGCCGCGGGCCTGCGCAACACGGGGTAGGCCGCTCCACGGCCGCCCGGCCGCAGGAGCCGGCCGAAAACCCGCCGAAATGGGGCGGTTGATCCGCCCTTCATTATGGAGAAATGACAGCCCCGATAGGATAAATTCAGTATACTTAACGTATACAAGGAGGGCGAACCATGCAGGACTTCGAGAAGCTTGGCGTATTTTACCTTGGGCGCGAATACGACCTGGGCACAAAGGCGCTCAGCGAAAACCTGGTGCTGTACGACGCGCGCGACCTCGTCACCCACGCCGTGGTGGTGGGGATGACCGGCAGCGGCAAGACCGGGCTGTGCATCGACCTGATCGAAGAAGCCGCCATCGACGGCGTTCCCTCTATCCTGATCGACCCCAAAGGCGACCTGACCAACCTGCTGCTCACCTTCCCTGGGTTGACGAGCCAGGAGTTTCTCCCCTGGGTGAACCCAGAGGACGCTGCCCGCAAGGGCCTGACGGTGGAAGAATACGCCGCGCAGCAGGCCGGGCTTTGGCAAAAGGGCCTGGCCGATTGGGGCGAGAGCGGAGAGCGCATCCAGCGCCTGCGCAGCGCCGCCGAGTTTGTGATTTACACCCCGGGAAGCTCGGCGGGTGTGCCGGTTTCGATCCTCAAATCCTTCGCCGCTCCGCCGCCTGAGATCATCGAAGACGGCGAGCTGTTCCAGGAGCGCATCAACACCACCGTCACCAGCCTGCTGGGTCTGCTGGGCATCTCGGCCGACCCGCTGCAGAGCCGCGAGCATATCCTGCTCTCGACGATCATCGGGCAGATCTGGCGGCAGGGGCAAGACCTTGACCTGGCGGCATTGATCGCGCAAATCCAAACCCCTCCGGTGGCGAAGATCGGCGTGCTCGACCTCGAATCTTTCTACCCCACCAAAGACCGCTTCAGCCTGGTGATGGCGCTCAACAACCTGCTGGCTTCGCCGGGCTTCAACGCCTGGCTTGAGGGGCAGCCGCTGGACATCGGGCAGATTCTGCACACCCCGCAGGGCAAACCCAGGGTGGCGATCTTCTCGGTGGCGCACCTGGGCGATGCCGAGCGCATGTTCTTCGTCTCGCTGCTGCTCAAC
Organism: Anaerolinea sp.; assembly: GCA_029975055.1. GTDB lineage: Bacteria > Chloroflexota > Anaerolineae > Anaerolineales > Anaerolineaceae > Anaerolinea. The sequence goes on along the minus strand of JARKPU010000074.1, from coordinate 83,579 downwards.
CAGGTGCTCGGATGGATGCGCACGCAGCCCGGCACCACCAGTCTGCGCGCGCTGGTGTATATGGACGAGATCTTTGGCTACTTCCCGCCCATTTCGAACCCGCCTTCCAAGCAGCCCCTGCTCACGCTGCTCAAACAGGCGCGCGCTTTCGGCGTGGGGGTGGTGCTGGCCACGCAGAACCCGGTGGACCTCGATTATAAAGGCCTGTCGAACACCGGCACATGGTTCCTGGGCCGCTTGCAGACCGAGCGCGATAAAGCCCGCGTGATGGACGGGCTGGAAGGCGCCGCTGCCACCACCGGCGGCAGCTTCGACCGGCAGAAGATGGAGCAGATGCTCGCCGGGCTGGGCAGCCGGGTTTTCTTGATGAACAACACCCACGATGACGCGCCGACCGTCTTCCAGACGCGCTGGAGCATGTCGTACCTGCGCGGGCCGCTCACTCGTAGCCAGATCAAAACCTTGATGGACCCCTATAAAGCCGCCACAAGTTATGTGGCGGTGCCTGCGTCGCAGCGACCGGCGGCCCGGCCCGCGCCAACCGGTGCGGCGGCCCCGGCTGCGCCCGCTTATGCCGCCGCGGCCGCGCAGGCCCCCGTTGCGGCCGCAGCCGCCCCGGGCTTGCAGCCCACCCTGCCGCCGGACGTGCCGCAATTCTTCATCCCCCCGCGCGGCGGAGGCGAGATCATCTACCGCCCTGCGCTGGTAGGGGCCGCCAAGGTGCGCTTCTATGACGCGAAGACCAAGGTGGACGAGGCCGAGGACGTGGCCTACCTCACCGCGGTGGTGGACCGGGCGGTGCCGGTGAACTGGGAGGAGGCCGAAGAGGCCGGGGTGGCTTTGGGCGACCTCGAAAAGCAGCCCGTGCCCGGCGCGCGCTTTGCCGACCTGCCCTCGGCGACGGCAAAAGCGAAGAATTATGCCGCCTGGACGCGCGATTTCACCGATTGGCTCTACGCCAGCCAGAAGCTGACCCTGCTGCGCAGCCCAAGCACGGGGCAGGTCTCTGCGCCGGGGGAGACGGAGCGCGATTTCCGCGTGCGCCTGCAGCTGGCCGCGCGCGAGCTGCGCGATAAGCAGGCCGAGGCGCTCAAAGCCAAATACGCCCCTAAACTGGCCGCGTATCAAGAGAAAATCCGCAAAGCCGAGCAGGCTGTTGACCGCGAGGCCGACCAGGCCAGCCAGGCCAGGATGCAGACGGCGATCTCCTTTGGGGCTACGCTCCTGGGGGCGGTGCTGGGGAAGAAGACGGCCCTCAAGTCCTCGGTCGGCAAGGCCACCACCGCCGCGCGCGGAATTGGCCGCTCGGTGCAGCAGCAGAGCGACGTGACCCGCGCCAAAGAGACGGTGGAGACCTATAAAAAGCAATATGAAGAACTCAACCGGCAGTTCGAGGCCGAGGCAGAGGAACTGGACAGCAAGATCGACCCGATGACGGAACCGCTCGAGACGATCACCCTGCGGCCGAAGAAGACCGACCTGGACGTGCGGCTGGTGGCGCTGGTTTGGGCGCCCTACCGCGACGGCGAAAAAGCCTGGTGAGGTGAAAAGCCGGATGCCGGAAAGCGTGCATCTCTTCACGTACGTTGTGGCGCAAGCCTCACAACGTATGGGAAGAGATGCACATTAAATTCTGGGAGAGCCCCTTTTTCTTTTTAGTGGAGCGTCAGGGGCGGGCTTTCTTTCTCCACCTGCAGCTTCCCTAACCGGGATTCGCTCAGCAGGACGATGAAGAAGCAGCACAGGATCATCAACCCAATGAAGGCGCTCAACGAGAGGGTGAACGCGCCGTGCGAGTCTTTGAGCGCGTCCATGGCGAAGATGAACACCACCGACGCCTGCCCCACCATGTTCAGCAGCCCGGCGGAGGTGCCTTCGGGGGCGGGGTGGGTGATCTCGGCGGCGTACTGGTAGCCGACCGGCGCGAGGCTCATCAAGAAGAAGCCCAGCAGGAACATGCTCACCAGCATCAAGGCGTAACTCGCGGCGAATGTGACCCCCACCATGCCGGGGATGGCCAAAAGCATGCCGAGGAGCAGGAAGACCTTGCGCTTCTGCAGCTTGTCGGACAGGGCCGGGATGACGATTGCCCCGGCGATGCCGCCCAGCAGGAGAATCCCGCCCAGGTCGCCGGCCTGGGTGATGCTGAAGCCGCGCGGGCGGATGATGTTCTCGATCCAGGTCGAAACCCCGTTGAAGATGCCCATGCCCACCAGGAAGAGGAACATCAGCAGCCACATATCCTTCAGCCTGAGCATACTGCGCAGCCCGTCGAGCATGAGGGCGCGCGCCTCCTGACCGGGCGGGCAGGGCGGGGTGGGCGGCGCCTCGCGCGTGAAGATGAGGAAGACGACCACCGAGGCGGCCGAGGCTGCGCCGAAGATCATCTGCATGGCCTGGATGCCGAAGTTGAGCACCAGCAGCGGCGAGGCGACCTGCCCGATGGCGATGCCGATGAACCCGGCAACCAGCGCCAGCCCGGCTGCGGTGGCGCGCTCTTCGATGGGAAACCATTTGGCCGCCACGGTGCTGACCGCGTTGAGCAAGAACGGCTGCGCCACCGCGATGCCGATGGTGAAGAGGAGCACCCAGGTGTAGCTGGATGCTGCCAGCCCGCGCAGCAGCCCGAAGACCCCAAACAGAACCGCCCCCAGCCCGACCGCTTTGCGGTAGCCGTAGGTGTCGATCATCCATGAGATGGGGATGGAAAGCGGCACGTAAACGAGCATAAAGAGCATGGCGAGGAAGCCGATCTGCAGATCGGAGACGCCGTAGAATTTCGCCGCCGGCCCGGTGATGGGCGCAAAGCAGATCCACAGGGTCTGGATGGTCAGGTTGATCAGCATGAAGACCCCCAGCACGACCCAGCGGTAAGGGTAAACGCGATAAGATTGTTCCGGCATGCCTGCGCCTCCTCGACAGGTTTAACCCCGCTTTGACCAAAAGGGTGTAAAGTAACCTTGCGCGATTGGAGAATTCACGAACCGATTGGAAAGAAGGTCTATGAGCTCTCAACCTGTTGAACCTGCTTCCGCTCCTGGCAGCCCGCTGCGCAGCCTCGGCCAGTTCCGGCGGCTGTTTGCTTTTGTGCGGCCGCATCGTTACCGCCTTTATATTGCCCTGGTCGTCATCGCCCTGGGCAGTCTGCTCGGGCTGGCAGGGCCTTATACGCTGCAGTTCCTCATCGACGCAGTCTTCAAGAACAACGACCCGAAGCTGCTCAACCAGATTACGCTCCTCCTGGTGGGCATCTTCGCGCTGCAGAGCCTGTTTTACTTCGTGCGCGCTTACCTGCTTTCGTTCATCGGCGAGCGGGTGATGGCCGACCTGCGCATCAAGCTCTTCTCGCACCTTCAGTTTCTCTCGCTCAGCTTCTTCAACGAGCGGCGCACAGGCGAGCTGGTGAGCCGCCTGACCAACGACGTTTCGACCGTCCGCGCGCTGGTGACGAGCGATATTTCCACCGCGCTCTCACAGGCGCTTACCTTCATCGGCGCATTGATCTTAATTGTGGTCACCGATTGGCGCCTGACGCTCTTCATGTTCGCGCTCATCCCGGTGGTGATCGTCATTGCCACGCTCTTTGGCCGGCGGCTGCGCGCGCTCTCCTCTCAGGTGCAAGACCAGCTCGCCAACGCCACCACCGTGCTGGAGGAGGCGCTGGGGGGCATTCGGGTGGTGCAGTCTTTCGTGCGCGAGCATTACGAGATCAAGCGCTTCAGTGAGAATATCGAAAAGACCTTTTCGCTGGCGATGAAGCGCACGCGCATTTCGGCGCTCTTTGGCCCGTTGATTTCCTTCCTGGGTTTTGCGGCGGTCGTCTCGATCTTCTGGTTTGGCGGGCACGAGGTGCTGGCAGGCCGGCTCACCGCCGGGCAGTTGTTCATGTTCCTGGTGCTCACGCTGACCATCGCAGGCTCGATCGGGCAGTTCAGCGGGCTGTGGACGGGCCTGCAGGAGACGCTTGGGGCCACCCGCCGCCTGTTCGAGATCCTCGATACGCAGTCGGATATTATCGAGCAGCCCGGCGCCGAGGTTTTGCAGCGCGTGGAAGGGCGCATCACGCTGGAGAGGGTTTCGTTTGCCTACCAGGATGAGCCTGAGACAATGATCCTGGATGATGTTTCACTGGAGATCCAGCCGGGCGAGGTGATCGCCCTGGTGGGGCCGAGCGGTGCCGGCAAGACCACCCTGGTGAACCTGATCCCGCGCTTTTTCGACCCCTCCTCCGGCTGCATCCGCATCGACGGGCGCGACCTGCGCTCGCTGCAGGTGGAAAGCCTGCGCAGCCAGATTGGTATCGTCCCGCAGGAAACGCTGCTCTTTGGCAGCACGGTCGGCGAGAATATCCTCTATGGGCGGCTGGATGCCACGCAAGATGAGGTGATCGCCGCGGCGCGTTCGGCCAATGCGCACGAATTCATTTCGGCGCTGCCCAAGGGGTACGATACGCCGGTGGGCGAGCGCGGGGTGAAGCTCAGCGGAGGCCAGCGCCAGCGCATTGCCATCGCGCGCGCCATCCTCAAGGATCCGCGTATCCTGCTGCTGGATGAAGCCACCTCATCGCTCGATAGCGAAAGCGAAGGACTGGTGCAGGAGGCGCTGGAACGCCTGATGGCCGGGCGCACCAGCATCGTCATCGCGCACCGCCTTTCGACGATCCATAATGCGCACCGCATCGCCGTGTTGGATGAAGGCAGGCTGGTGGAGCTGGGCACGCATGCCGAGTTGATCGCCGCGGGCGGGCTTTACGCGCACCTGCACCGGCTGCAATTCCGCCTGGGCGAGCTGCCCAAAGCGGCTGAGGATGCATCCGGCGCCGCGAAGGAAGCCCCCCGCGAGGCAGGGCGCAGGCGGGGGATGAATTTGATCCCCGGGGTGGGTTAGGTCGATTTGCAGCAGCGCCCCCTTCTCTCGCCGTTTCGAGGAGAGAAGGGGGCTGGGGAACAAAAGAAGTTACCACCACCTTCACCAGTGTTGAAACCGGTGAGATGGCACGCAGCGATGGGAAATTCCTACCAATCCACCACCGAGTGATCGTCTGGGTGGTAAGACATGGGGTTGGTCCAATCGTGGCCGATCTTCTCCGCCAGGGCATCTTCGTCCAGCTCGATGCCCAACCCGGGCCCGGTCGGCAGGTCGACAAACCCCTCTTTGACCACAAACGGGTTCTTCAAGTAGCCCTCGCCGAGTGAGACGTGTTCCTGGGCGATAAAGTTGGGGATGGTCGCGTCCAGCTGGATGCAGGCCGCCAGCGAAATAGGCCCAAGCGGGTTATGCGGGGCAACGGCGGCGTAATACGCCTCGGCCATCCCGGCGATGATGTGCACCTCGTGGATGCCGCCCGCATGGCACAGGTCGGGCTGGAGGACCGAGACGGCGTGCTTTTCGAGGAGTTCGCGGAAGCCCCATTTGGTGAAGATGCGCTCGCCGGCGGCGATGGGCAGATGCGTGCCGCGGGCGATCTCCGCCAGGGCATCCACGTTCTGGCACTGCACGGGCTCTTCGATGAACATGGGCTGGTAGGGTTCGAGGGCTTTGATGAGCAGTTTGGCCGTCTGCGGGCTGACCGCGCCGTGGAAGTCAATGGCGATATCCACCTCCGGCCCGGCAGCCTCGCGCAGCGCAGCGAAGTTTTCCACCGCCCGGTCGACAAACCCTTTCGTCTCGATGATGCGCGCCGGGCGACCGCCGGAAATGCCGGTCTTGAAGGCGTTGAAGCCTTTGGCGGCCCATTCTTTGATCGCCTCCGGGCTGCCCCCGGCGTGTTTATACAGGCGGATGCGCTCGCGGGTGGGCCCGCCGAACAGGCGGTACACCGGCACGCCGAGCGATTTACCGGTCAGGTCCCAGAGCGCTTGTTCCACGCCGCTCAGCGCGCTGGTGAGGATGGGCCCGCCGCGGTAGAAGGCATGCCGGTACATGGCCTGCCAGTGGTGGATGATTTTGGTGGGGTCCTGGCCGATCAGGTAAGGTTCCAGTTCGGCGACGGCCTGGGCGCAGGTGAGTGCGCGGCCTTCGAGGATCGGTTCGCCCAGGCCCACCAGGCCTTCATCGGTGTGGATTTTCAGGAACAGCCAGCGCGGTTTGACGAGGAACGTTTCCAGTTTGGTGATTTTCATTTAAGTTTCCTGATTCATTGAGTTTTTGGGTCTTTCCCCCTTCCCGGCCGGGAAGGGGGAAAAGCTGATCCTATGATGACCGGAACCTCGGCAGAACTTCATCGATGAACAGGCGCGCACCGTCGAAGCGCGGGAAATCCACGAAGCGCATGATGATGTGTTCCACGCCAAGGGCCATGTAGCGCCGGATGCGGGCCTCGACTTCATCGGGGTTGCCGATGATGCCGCTCTTCGGCGCGTAGAACGGGCTGGATTGTGCCAGGCGCTGCGCCTCTTGCGTGGTGGGGGCGATGGCCAGGCAGTCGGTGGAATAGGTTTTGACGATCGAAGCCGGGTCGCGGCCGACGGCTTTGCAGTGGCCGGCAAGCACTTCGCTGACTTCGGCGAACTCCTCGGGAGAAATGCCTACCCCGTTCCACCAGTCGGCATACTGCGCCACCACGCGCAGGGTCAGCTTGCGGCCTGAGCCGCCGATCATGATCGGCGGGGGCGGGGTGGGCTTGGGCTGGCAGATCGCATCCTGGGTGTGGTAATATTCGCCGTGGAAGGTCGTCTTCGGCTGGGTGAACATCGAGCGGATGATCTGCACCGCTTCGGCCAGCTGGCGGATGCGCACCGGGGCCGGCGGGAAGTCATAGCCGTAGGCGCGGTATTCGTCTTCCTTCCAGCCCGCGCCGATGCCGAGGATGAGCCGCCCGCCCGAAAGCACCTGCAGGATGGAGGCCATCTTTGCCAGCAAGGCCGGCGGGCGGTAGCCCTGCGAAAGGACGATCGAGCCGAACTTCATCCGCGGGTATTTGGCCATGAAGTAGGTCAGCGTGGTCCAGCACTCGTAATTATCGGAGCTCTGATCGCGCGAGGCCATCCACGGCACAAAGTGATCGGCAATCCAGGCCGAGTCGAAGCTGCCTTGCAGGGCGTCGAGGAAGTCGAACTGCTGGTCGCGGAAAGACAGCGTGTCGCTGCCATCCACGGGGAAATCGGGCGTGCGCCAACCGAATTCAATCATAGGAGACCTCTCTTTCGAGCGCGTGTATGCTTCACGGTGAACAGTCTAAACTCCCCGCCCCTTGAGGGGCGGGGCCGAGGGTGGGGTGAAAAGTGAATTTGTCAAAGTAGCAGCTTTCAGTACTTTCTTTCGGGCACCGGGAAATGTGGGATTATTATAGCATCGCGGCCCCGGCCCAGTTTTCCGGCCGGCTGCCGAAAAAGCGCAACCATCGCAGCCCGAATGGGTTAACATGGTGACGATACCAGATTGCATTGGTCTATTCTGTAGATCAGGGGCTTGCCGCCGGTTTACAGAACGATTGAAGCACTTTCCGATACCGATCATGCCTGACGGGGGAATGGCCGCTGCGGCTGTTCTCTTTTAATTCCCAGCCAGAACCAGGAGTGATATCTCATGAAGTCTACATCCACCGACCCCGCGCGCGAATTTAACAACCAGCTTCGCAAAACACCCGTCGCGATCATCGGGTTGGCGTCGATCTTCCCAAAGGCGACCGATGTGCAGGAATATTGGGACAACATCCTGCACAAAATTGACTGCCTGACCGAAGTGCCCGAATCGCGCTGGTCGGTGGCCGATTACTACGACCCCGACCCCTCCGCGCCGGATAAATCGTATAACAAGCGCGGCGGGTTCCTGCCGGATATTGATTTTGACCCGACCGAATTTGGCCTGCCCCCCAACCTGCTGGAGGCGACCGATGTTTCGCAGCTGCTCGGGCTGGTGGTGGCCCGCGATGCGCTGGAGGATGCCGGTTACGGTGAAGGGCGGGAATGGAATCGCAGCTCCACGGGGGTGATCCTGGGCGTGGTGGGCGTCTCGATGAAATCTTACGTGCCGCTCATGGCGCGGCTGCAGTACCCCGTGTGGGAGAAGGTGCTGCGCGCGAGCGGGGTTTCGGCGGCCGATACGGCGAAGATCATCGAGAAGATCAAGCTGGCCTACGCCGGCTGGGAAGAGAATTCCTTCCCCGGGTCGCTGGCCAACGTGGTGGCCGGTAGAATTGCCAACCGCTTCGACCTGGGCGGGACGAACTGCATCATCGATGCGGCCTGCGGCACCTCGTTGGCGGCCATCCGCATGGCGCTGATGGAGCTGGTGGAGCACCGCGCGGATATGATGATCACCGGCGGGGTGGATACCGATAACTCGATCGGCGTGTATCTGAGCTTCAGCAAGACGCCCGCCTTCTCGAAGGGCGAAGCGGTGCGCACCTTCGATGCCGACTCGGACGGCATGATGGCGGGCGAGGGCATCGGCATGGTGGTGCTCAAGCGGCTGGAAGACGCCGAACGCGACGGCGACCGCATCTACGCGGTGATCCGCGGGAGCGGCTCGTCGAGCGACGGGCGCTACAAGAGCATTTACGCTCCGCGCCCTTCAGGGCAGGCCGAGGCGCTGCGGCGGGCTTACCGCGAGGCGGGCTACGCCCCAGCCAGCGTGGGGTTGATCGAAGCGCACGGCACAGGCACCCCCGCGGGCGACCCTGCCGAGTTCGCCGGGCTGCGCGAGGTCTTCGAGGCAGGCAACCCCGAGCGGCAGTACATCGCGCTTGGGTCGGTGAAATCGCAAATCGCGCACACCAAGGGCGCCGCAGGCGTGGCGGGGTTGATCAAAATTGCCCTGGCGCTGCATCACAAGATTCTTCCGCCGACGATCAACGTCAAAAAGCCCAACCCCAAGCTGGATGTGGAGAACTCGCCGTTCTATATCAATACCGAGGTGCGCCCCTGGTTCCGGCATGATCCGCAGACGCCGCGCCGCGCCGGGGTGAGCGCCTTCGGGTTCGGCGGGACGAATTTCCATACAACGCTTGAGGAATACCAGGCCGAGCACACCGCCCCTTACCGGGTGCACAGCGTGCCCCAGGCGGTGCTGCTTTCGGCTGCCGGCCCCGCAGAACTGGCAAAAGCCTGCCAGGCTGCTCTGGCGAAACTGCAAGGAGCAGGCGGATCGGGCAGCCTCAACGAGCTGGCGCGCGAATCTCAAACCGGCGCGCCGCCGCAGGGGCATGCGCGCGTGGGCTTTGTGGCCGAAAGCGCCCACGAGGCCGCCGAACTGCTCCAGGCGGCCATTGAGTACATCCAGCAGAAGCCGGATGCAGAGGCCTGGGAGCACCCCAAGGGCATCTATTACCGCAAGGCCGGCCTGGAGACTCAAGGCAAGGTGGTGGCGCTCTTCTCCGGGCAGGGTTCACAGTACTTGGAAATGGGCCGCGAGCTGGCCTGTAACTTCCCTCCCATCCGCCAGGCGTTCGCCGAGATGGATGAGCTGTTCGTCAAAGACGGCCTGAAGCCGCTTTCCAGCCGGGTGTACCCGCCGCCGGTCTTTGACCAGGCGCGGCGCGATGCGCTCTCCGACGTGCTCACGCGCACCGAGCATGCCCAGCCGGCGATCGGCTCGCTCAGCGTGGGCCTGTACAGGCTGCTCCGGCAGGCCGGGTTCGCGCCGGATTTTGCCGCCGGGCATTCCTTCGGCGAGCTGACGGCGCTCTGGGCGGCGGGCGTGCTGGAAGACCGCGATTACTGCTTCCTGGCGAAATCGCGCGGCAAGGCCATGGCTGCCCCCGAAGACCCGACCTTCGACAGCGGAACCATGCTGGCCGTCAAGGGCGACGCGCTCCAGGTCAAAGAAGCCATTGCGCAGTTCCCCGAAATCACCCTGGCCAACTGGAACTCGCCCACCCAGGTGGTGCTGGCGGGTTCCAGGGCGGCCGTCGCGGCGGTGCAGGCGCACCTGACCGGCCTGGGATATTCGGTGGTGCAGCTGCCCGTTTCGGCGGCGTTCCACACGCCGCTGGTGGGGCACGCCCAGAAGCCCTTCGCCGAGGCCATTGATCAGGTGAAGTTCAACGCGCCCAAGGTGCGCCTGTATTCCAACACCACCGGCAAGGCTCATTCGAGCGACCCGGAGGAGATCCGAGCGGCGCTCAAAGGGCACATCCTCAACCCCGTGCTCTTCAAAGATGAAATCGAGAACATTTATGCCGCCGGCGGGAGGATTTTCGTCGAGTTCGGGCCGAAGAACGTGCTGACCAACCTGGTGAAGAGCATCCTCGAAGACCGCCCGCACCTGGCGGTGGCGCTCAACGCCACCCCTAAGAAGGACAGCGACCGGCTGCTGCGCGAAGCGGCGGTTCAATTGCGCGTGGCCGGGCTGCCGCTGGGCGACGTGGACCCCTACCAGGCCCCGGCCCGCAAACCGCCCGCGCGCAAGAAGAGCCTGGCGACCGTCAAGCTCAACGGCGGGCTGTATGTCTCTCCGAAGACGAAGGCGGGTTTCGAGAAGGCCCTCGCCGATGGTTTTCGCATCGCGCAGGCTCAGCCCGCCGGGCCCGCCGCTGCCCCGGCGCCCGCCCCTGCCGCGCAGGCCCTTCCGGCCGCGCAAGCCGCGCCCCCGGCCTCCGCGCCTGCGGCTCAGGCGCTGGGCGAGAGCCTGGCCCGGCTTGCCGGGCACCAGGGCGAGGTGCTGCGCCTGCACGAGCAGTACCAGCGCAACCAGGAAGAATATGGCAAAATCTTCGCGCGCCTCACCGAGCAGCAGATCGCTCTGTTGAGCGGCGCTCCGGCAGAGAAGCTCGCGCAGATAGGCCCGGTATTCGAGAGCCTCGAGCGCAGCATGCAGCGCTTCCACGACCTGCAGGCCGAGACGCTGCGAATCCACGCCGAGTACCTGCAGAGCCAGGAAGAGTATGCCCGCTCGCTGGCGGCGCTGGCGCATCAGCAGGCCGGGGCGCTCCAGGGCGGCCAGATCGGGTTCCAGCAAGCTGCCCCACCGCCGCAGCCTGCCCCGAAGGCGGGTCTCTCGGCGCCTGCGCCTGCTGCCTCGAACGGCAACGGCCACCGTCAGGCCGCCGCGGCGGAGGAACCTGCTCCGGCGCCTGTTCCAGCGCAGGCCCCCGCTGCAGTTTACGATGCTGAAACGCTCACCCAGGCGCTCCTGGCGGTGGTGAGTGAGAAGACCGGCTACCCCGTTGAGATGCTCGAACTGGATTCAGACATGGAGGCCGATTTGGGCATCGATTCGATCAAACGGGTGGAGATTATGGGCGCGCTGCGCGAGCAATTCCCCAACCTGCCGCCCGCCGACCCCGAAGCCTTCGCCGAGGTGCGCACGCTGGGCCAGACGGTGCGGTATATGACCAGCCGCAGCGCGGCAACCAACGCAGCCGCCGCGCCGCAGCCTGCGCTGCCTGCAACGGCGCTCAAGCCCGCTGCGCAGCCCGCCGCCGGTGCCGCTCTGGACAGCACAGCGCTCACCCAGGCGCTTCTGGAAGTGGTGAGTGAGAAGACCGGCTACCCCGCCGAGATGCTCGAACTCACTGCCGACATGGAAGCCGATTTGGGCATCGATTCGATCAAGCGCGTCGAGATCATGGGCGCGCTGCGCGAGCGGTTCCCCGGCCTGCCCCCGGCCGACCCCGAAGCCTTCGCCGAGGTGCGCACGCTGGGCCAGACGGTGGAATACATCACCTCGCGCCGGGCTGCCCCCATCCAGGCGGCGGCAACTCCCGAACAGCCTGCTCACGCACCCGTCCCCGCCCCCGCGCAGGAGGCCGCGCCCGAATCCGCCGCCGGCGGTTATGGCGTCGAGGTGCTGACGCGTGCGCTCCTGGAAGTGGTGAGCGAAAAGACCGGTTACCCGGTCGAGATGCTTGAACTCGGCGCCGACATGGAAGCCGATTTGGGCATCGATTCGATCAAGCGCGTGGAGATCATGGGCGCGCTCCGGGCGCAGTACCCGGCGCTTCCGCAGGCCGACCCCGAGGCCTTCGCCGAGGTGCGCACCCTGGGCGACGTGGTGGCTTACCTGGCGGCGCGAGAAGCGCCCCGCCCCGAACCTGCGCCGGAGCACGAAGACGCGAACGGCCGGAACGGCGCATCCTACGCCGGGATTCCGCGCGGGGTGGTGGGCCTCAAGCCGCTGCCTCAACCCGATTTTTCGGAATATCACCTGCCGGAGGGCCGGGTCTGCCTGCTGAGCGATGACGGCACCCCCACGGCGGCGGCCCTGGCGCGCAAGTTGACCGGGCGCGGCTGGAAGGTGGTTGCCTTGGGCTTCCCGGAGGGGCTGGCGCCCAACCGGGCAGACCTGCCGGAGGGCGTGGCGCGCGTGGCGCTTGCCGATATGAGCGAGGAGCATCTCCGGCAGACCCTGGCGGCCATCGCGCGCGAGCACGGGCCGGTGGGGGCGTTCATCCACCTCAACCCGCCTGCCGGGCAAAGCGACGGTCTGTTTTCGGAGGCGCAAAAAGAGATCGTCCGGCACGTCTTCCTGCTTGCCAAGCATCTCAAAGAACCGCTGACGCAGGCCCCCGCTGGCGGGCACGCGGCCTTTGTGGTGGTGGTGCGGATGGACGGCGAGTTCGGCCTGGGCAGCCAGGTGGATTTTGACCCCGTGGCGGGCGGATTGTTCGGCCTTGCCAAAACGCTCAACCTGGAATGGGAATCCGTTTTCTGCCGCGCTATTGACCTGAGCCCGCAGATCGAGGCCGAACAGGCCGCGCGCTATATCATCGCCGAGTTATTCGACCCAAGCCGCCTGGTCACCGAGGTGGGTTACAGCCCGAACGGCCGCGCCACGCTGGTGGTGGAGCAGGTTCTGGCCGGAGGGGTGAATTGATGACGCACCAGGCGCTGGTCAAACCCACTTCGGTCATCCTGGTCAGCGGCGGGGCGCGGGGCATCACCGCCCGCTGCGTCGTCAGGCTGGCGGAGCGCGCCGGGGGCAGCTACCTGCTGCTGGGGCGTTCACCGCTCGAAGATGACGAGCCGGAGGCTGCCAAGGATTGCCGCGATGAGGCATCCTTGAAGCGCTGCATCATGGAAGACCTCATGGCGCGGGGCGAAAAACCCACCCCGCCGAAGGTCCAGCACATCTACAAGGGCATCCAGGCGCGGCGCGAAATTGAAGCCACCCTGGCGGCGGTGCGCCAGGCCGGCGGGCAGGCCGAGTACATTGCGGTGGATATTGCCAACCGTGCTGAGCTCCAGGCAAAACTGGCCGAGCCGGTGCACCGCCTGGGGCCGGTGAGCGGCATCATCCACGGCGCAGGCAGCCTGGCCGATAAGCTGATCGAGAAGAAATCGCTGAGCGATTTCGAGGCCGTCTTCTCGGCCAAGGTGAACGGCCTGGAGAACATGCTTGCCTGCGTGCCGGTCAGCCAGCTCGATTTTCTCGTGCTCTTCTCGTCGATCGTCGGTTTCTACGGCAACGCGGGCCAGGCCGATTACGCCATGGCAAATGAAATCCTCAATAAGACCGCTCATTACATCAAGCGCAAATACCCTTCCTGCCATGTCGTCTCCATCGACTGGGGGCCGTGGGATTCGGGCATGGTGACGCCGGAGCTCAAGAAGGCCTTCGAAGAGCGCAACGTGCAGATCATCCCCGCCGAGGCGGGGGCCGACCTGCTGGTGAACGAGCTGATGCCCTCGGGCGAGGAAGCGGCGCAGGTGGTGGTGGGCAATTTCCCCGTCCGCCCGCCCGAGGAGGGCGGCGATGCGCTGCGGAAATACCGGATCCGCCGGCGGCTGAGCCTGGACGCCAACCCCTTCCTCAACGATCACCGCATCGGCCGGCATGCCGTCTTGCCGGCCACGTGCGCGGCCACCTGGGTGGCGAGCGCCTGCGAGCAGCTCTACCCGGCGCACACGTTCTTCTCGATCGAAGATTACAAGGTGCTGAAGGGCATCGTCTTCGATGAAAACCTGGCCGATGACTACATCCTCGACCTCAAGGAAACCGCCAAAACGCCTTCCGGCGACATTACCTTCGATGCGTTGATCTGGAGCGAGGGCAGGCGCGGCCGCCCGCTGTACCATTACAGCCTGCGGGTGACGCTGGTGAAGGAACCTCCGGCGCAGCCGCCCGGCCTCAAGTTCGACCTGCCCGTCGAGCCGGAAGCAGTGCCCATCTCAGGCAGCGAGCTGTATCGCAGCGGCGTGCTCTTCCACGGGCCGGCCTTTCAGGGGGTGGAACGCGTGCTGCACGTCAGCCGCGGTAAGCTGGTGATGCGCTGCGTGCTCCCCAGGCTGGATGAGCGGCTGCAGGGACAGTTCCCCGTACAGACCGGCAACCCTTTCATCTATGATGCCATTGTGCAGAGCCTGCTGATCTGGGCGCAAACCTACTATAAAGCTCCCTGCCTGCCGTCTTCGATGGAGCGCCTCGAGCAGTACAGGGCCATTCCCTTCGGCGAGCCGATCCTCGTCCAGCTTGAGATCACGGCGCAGTCTGAGACGGCGGTGGTTGGCAACCTGGCCGTGCAGGACCTTTCCGGGCAGAGCTACGTGCGCATCACCGGCCTGCAGGGGACGATCAGCCCGCGCCTGAATGAGAAGATCGGCGCGCGGTCGGCGGCGGCAGGTTGACCCGTTTGCCGGTATAACGCATTCCCATGAGCGCAGACAAACTGGCCATTGCCGGGATGGATGCCTGGCTGCCCGGAATCGAAGGGCTGGCGGGGTTCGAGGGCGGGCTGTACCGCGGCGCGGAAAGGCCCAGGCGGCCGGGCCCGCCCCCGCAAGAGGATGAGCTGCTGCGGCAGGTCTGCCGCAGCGCGCTGGCCGATGCGCGCCTGCCTGAGGGGGCGCGCGTGGCGCTCCTGGCGGCGCTCGGCAGCCGGTTGGCGGCATCCATCGCGGGGGAACCGCCCGCCGAAGACCCCGCTCTGAGCGCGCTCGCCGCGCAGCTGGGCGGCCCGCTGGTGGACCTTTCGGCGCACGGCAACCCGCTGGCAGCCGGGCTGGAGGAAGCGAGCCGCCTGCTCGCCGCGGGGGAGGCGGAGGCCGTTCTCATCGCAGCCGCGAGCCTGGCCCGGAGCTTCTCCGGCCTGCCCGAAAGGCTGCACCAGGGCGGCCCGGCTTTTGGCTTCGAGCGCTCGGTGGACGGATGGATGCCCGGCGACGGGGCGGGGGCGGTAGTGCTGGTGCGCGCCAGGCCGGGCACCAAGGCCTATGCGCTGGTGCTGGCCGCCGGGTGGGGCGGGAAAGACCTGCCCGGGCTGCGCAAGAGCACCGCGCCGGGTCTGCTCTCGAGCGAGACGGTGCTGGAAAGCTGCCTTTCGGCCTTCGCGCAGGCAGGCTGCGCGCCAGGCGACGTGGGCTACCTGGAAGCCTTCGCCGGCGGGTTCACCCCGCTGGATTCGGCCGAGATCGGCGGGCTGGCGCGGGCTTACCGCGCGGGTGGCGGCGGCCTCAGCTGCGCGCTGGGCAGCGCCCAGGCGGATGCGGGTTATACCTTCACCGCAGCGGGGGTGCTGGCGCTGGCGCGGGCCGCTTTGTGCCTGCGGAGGCGGGTGATCCCCTCTGCCGGGCAGTGGAGCGGGCCCAAGAAGCCCGACCTGTGGGCCGGGACGCCCTTCTACGTGGAAACGGCAGCGCGCACCTGGTTCCTGGAAAGCGGCCAGACGCAGCGCATCGCCGCCGTCAACCTGCCGGGCAGGGATGCGCGCTGTGCGCACGTCTTGCTCGGCGAGGCGCCGGGCGAGCCTGAGCCGGCCGGCGTTTTCCTGGCAGCGCGGCCGGGCGTGCTCATCCCCCTGGCGGCGAGCAGCCCCGAAAGGCTGGCCGATTCGCTGGCTGCTTTGCAGGAGCGCTTGGACCGGGGGGCAGGGGGGCTGCCGGAACTGGCCCGCGAACACTTTGAGCGCTTTCAACTGGCCGGAGATGAGGCAGGGTTCGCGCTTGCGCTGGTGGCGGCAGGGCTGGATGAAGCCCGTCGCGAGGTGGATTTTGCCCTGCGCGATGTGCCGCTTGCCGCGGCGCAGAACCGCCCCTGGCAGACCCCCGCGGGCAGCTATTTCACGCCGCAGCCGGTGGGCCGCCGGGGCGGGGTGGCGTTCGTTTACCCCGGCGCGTTCAACTCTTATCTCGGCCTGGGGCGCGACCTGTTCCTGCTCTTCCCCGGGCTGTACGAGCGTGCATCCAGGGTGACGGCCGACCTGAGCGCCACCATCCAGTCGCGGCGGCTCTACCCGCGCAGCCTCGAGGCGCTCGACCCCGCGCAGCTGGCCGGGCTGGAGGCGCAGCTCGGCGCGGACCCGGTGGCGATGATCACCACCGGCTCGCTGATCGCCGTCCTTTATACGATCATCGTGCGCGACATCTTCAAAATCCAGCCTGCTGCGGCGTTTGGCTACAGCCTGGGAGAGATCGCCATGCTCTTTGGCACCGGGGTGTGGGCCGAGGCCGATGCCTCGCGCGAGCGTTTGCGGGCTTCGCCGCTCTTCCAATCGCGCCTGGCGGGGCCCCAGCTGGCCGTGCGCGAACATTGGGGCTTGCAGGGCGGGGCTTCGCAGGGCGCAATCTGGGCCAATTATTTCCTCATGGCGCCGCCCGAGCAGGTGGCCGGTGCATTGGCCTCCGAACCGCACGTGTACCTGACGCACGTCAACACCCCGCGCCAGGTGGTCATCGGCGGCGACCCACTGGGCTGCCGGCGGGTGATCGAGGCGTTGAAGTGCACCTCGCTGAAGGCCCCGTTCGATTTCGCCCTCCATTGTGAAGCGATTCGCGGTGAATACGAGGGCATGACGACGCTTCACACCTGGCCGGTGGCTGCCCGGCCCGAAATTGCCCTTTACAGCGCCGCCGGATGCCGTCCGCTGGCGCTCGAAAGCTGCGCGATTGCCGAGAGCATCTCGGCCATGCTTTGCTCGTGCCTGGATTTCCCCGCCCTGGTGCGCCAGGTGTATGCCGATGGGGCGCGCGTGTTCATCGAGCTGGGGGCCAACGCCAACTGCTCGAAGTGGATCGAGGAGACGCTCAAAGGCAGCCCGCATGCGGCTGTGGCGGCCAACCGCCGCGGCGCCGATGACCACACCACGCTGCTGCGCATGCTGGCCCGGCTGGTCAGCCACCGCGTTCCGCTGGACCTGACCCCGCTTTACCCGTCGGGTGGTGGAATTTATTAGATAATGGTAGCTGCTCACCCATTCCCCCCAAGAAGCCCGAAAAACAGGTGCGGGCAGGGGGGCTGCGCCTCTCGCGCAGATCTGTTTTTCGCGAAACTCACCTGACCTGTTATGGTTTAAGCAACTTTTTCCGTCAGAAAGGCCTGCCCGATGACCCACACCCCGAAATCCGTCGCCGAGCGCCTGCAGCGCATCCGCCATGAGTCGGCGGCCCGGGCGCACCCCCTGCACGGCCGGTTCCTGCAGCTGCGGCGGGCCACGCTGGAGCAGATGGGGCGGTTGATCGAAGAGCAAATCGCTGCGCAAGGTGCCCCGGCCCTGCCGCCCGCCCCTGCGCCGGGCCGCCTGCCGGTGTTCACCGCGCAAGATCTGGCCGAGTTCGCCTCCGGCTCGATCTCCCGCTGCTTTGGCGCCGAGTTCGCGCGCTTCGAAGGAAGGCGTCACCCGCGCATCCCCAACGGAGACCTGCTCTTGATGAGCAGGGTGGTGGAGATCGACGGCCTGCGGGGAGGCTTCGAGCGCCCGGCGGGAATCGTCACCGAGTATGATGTCCCTGCCGATGCGTGGTTCTTCGCCGGGCAGAACACCGCCGGGCTGCCCTATTCGCTGTGGATGGAGCTGGCGCTCCAGCCGTGCGGTTTTTTGAGCGCCTACCTGGGGACGATGCTGCTCTTCCCGGAGGTGGATTACTACTTCCGCAACCTCGACGGCCATGCGCGCATGCTGAGGGTTGTGGATGTGCGCGGGAAGACGATTACCTGCGCTGCGAGGCTGCTTTCCACGGTGACCAGCGGCAGCACCATCATCCAGAAGTTCAGTTTCCGCCTTTCCTGCATGGGCGAGCCGGTTTTCGAGGGGGAATCGATCTTTGGCTTTTTCCCGCCCGAGGGCATGGCCAACCAGGTGGGGCTGGATGCTGGTAAGGTAACCCGCCCGGCCGTGGAAGAGGCCATTGGCCTGGCGGGTGAGTGGGCCGACCTGACCGCGCCAGGCGGGTACTTCGATGCTCCTGCGGGCAAGCCGTTTTATCGCCTGGCGGGCGGGCGCATGCACTTCCTCGACCGCGTGTTCATCGCCCCGGCTTCCGGTTACATTGCAGGCGTGCGCGCGAATGACCCGCAGGCCTGGTTCTACGCCTGTCATTTTTACCAGGACCCGGTCATGCCCGGTTCGCTGGGGGTGGAAGCCATCCTGGAGGCGCTGCAGGTTTATGCGCTCCACAGCGGGCTGGGTGAAGGCTTCCGCTCGCCCTGCTTTGCCCCTGTTCTGGGGCACCCGCTGGCCTGGAAGTACCGCGGGCAGATCCTGCCGTCTCACCGGCAGATGAAGATCGAAGCGCGCATCACCGGCGTGGAGCGCCCGGCTGGAGAGGTGATTCTGACGGCCGATGCCAGCCTATGGGCCGATGCCGTGCGCATCTATGAGGTGAAAGGCGCGGCGCTGCGGATCATCGAGGCGGAATAGGGCGAACAATCCGCAGCCGGATAACCGCGCATTTCAAAAATGCAAACGTCCCCTTGACGCACCACTGTGTTAAGCGTATCATCGGCATAGTTTGTTAAGAGGAGTTATGGACACGTCTTCTGATAGTGCTTCTGAGATCGTACCGGACCGTAGTCATCTGTGCCCGGGGTTAACAATCCATCCTGCCGGCGGTCCGCCGGGGTGCATTCTCGCCTGAAGCCTTTTTAACGGCGCAGCAAGTCCACCCTCGCGGCCAGATGCCGGCGCGAGGGTTACTTTTTCTCCTGCGAAGGAGGTGGACTGTGCGCCGTTTCATTTTAACCCTACCGTTGAGCGGCCCGAAAGGAGGCTGAAATGCAGCTGACCTTCGGGCAAAGATTCGACCGCACCCGCGCCGGGCTGCGCAGCCTGCATTTCGCCGATTGGCTGGCGCTGCTGATCCTGGCGGCTTTGCTCTATGGCGGCACCTGGCTGGCCTTCAGAGCTCCCCAAGTCGTTGAAGGGCCGAGCATCTCGCTCGACCCGCGCATCCTGCCCTGGTATGCGCTCTTTTCGCTGGCGCGCATGGCCGGGGCGTACCTGCTCTCGCTGCTGTTCTGCCTGTTCTACGGGCGCGCGGCGGCGTATCACCGCGGGGCCGAGCGTGTGCTGATGCCCTTGCTGGATGTGCTGCAAAGCGTGCCAATCCTCTCCTTCCTGCCGGTGGTGCTGCTCGGCCTGAGCGCCATCTTCCCGCAGGGCGTGGCAGCCGAGATCTCCTCGGTGGTGCTCATCTTCACCAGCCAGGCGTGGAACCTGACCTTCTCGTGGTACCAGTCGCTGACGACCATCCCCAAAGAGCTGCGCGAGGCGGGGGCGATCTTCCGGCTCAATACCTGGCTGCGCTTCAAGACGCTCGAGTTCCCTTTTGGTTTGATCAGCCTGATCTGGAACAGCATGATGAGCTGGGCAGGCGGCTGGTTCTTCTTGATGGCCGCCGAGATCTTCACCCTCGGCCAGCGCGACTTCCGCCTGCCCGGCCTGGGGGCCTACCTGCACGAGGCCTCGGTGCAGGGCGACCTGCGTGCCGTGGCCTGGGGGCTGGGCACGCTCATCTTCCTTATTGTGGCTCTCGACCAGCTCGTCTGGCGGCCGTTGATTGCCTGGTCGGACCGCTTCAAGGTGGAGATGGTCGAGAGCGACAACCCGCCCTCCTCCTGGTTTTATAACCTGCTGCATGCCTCGCGCCTGGCGCGCGCGGCAAACGAGCGTGTATGGGCGCCGCTCTTCGACCGGCTCGACCTGTGGCTGGTGCGGCGTTTTCATCCCGTGGAAGAAGGCGCTCAGCCGGGCAAAGCCCGTGCCTGGGTTAGCCGCGCCCTCCTGGCCGGGCTGGCCGGCGGCCTGCTGTTCGCCCTCAGCCAGAGCGTGCTGCTGCTGGGGCGCGTCTCGCTGGCGGAATGGGGCCAGGTGGGGCTGGGCGTGCTGGCCACCGCCTTGCGCGTGGGCGTTTCGCTGCTCGTTGCGCTGGCCTGGACGATCCCGGTGGGGGTGGCCATTGGCACCAGCCGCCGCGTGGCGGGCTTTCTCCAGCCGGTGGTGCAGGTGATGGCTTCGGTGCCGGCCACGGCGCTCTTCCCGGTGCTGCTGTTGTTCATCCTGCGCATCCCCGGCGGGCTGGACCTGGCCGCCGTGCTGCTGATGCTGCTCGGCACGCAGTGGTATCTGCTCTTCAATATCATCGCCGGAGCCAACGCCATCCCGCAGGATTTGAAATACACCACCGCCCTGCTGCGCCTGAGCCGCAGCGAGCGCTGGAAGACGCTCATCCTGCCGGCGCTGTTCCCCTACCTGGTCACCGGGGCCATCACCGCCAGCGGCGGGGCCTGGAACGCCAGCATCGTGGCCGAATATGTGACCTTTGCGGGCAAGGCTTACCAGACAACCGGCATCGGGTCGCTCATTGCCCAGGCCACCACGAACGGCGATTATCCCTTGCTGCTGGCGGCCACGTTGAGCATGGTCCTGGTGGTGGTGCTGATCAACCGGCTCGTCTGGCGGCCGCTTTACCGCCTGGCTGAAGATATGTACCGCATGGAGTGACGCATGAAAACGAATAACGTCTTGCTAGAAGTAAAAAACATTTCCCAGAAGTACGGGAGCGGTGAAAAGCGCTTCACGGCGGTGCAAAGCGTGAATCTGACGCTCTCCGAGGGCGAATTTGTGGCTTTGCTTGGCCCTTCGGGATGCGGCAAGAGCACCTTGCTGCGCATCATCGCCGGGCTGCAAAAGCCCTCGGAAGGGCGCGTGCTCTACCGGGGCGAGCCGTTGGCGGGGGTCAACCCGCACGCTTCCATCGTCTTCCAGACGTTTGCGCTTTTCCCCTGGTTGAATGTGCAGGAGAACGTGGAGCTGGCGCTCAAAGCGCGCGGCGTGGCGGCTGCGCTGCGCACCGCCCACGCCCTCGACCTGCTCGACCGGGTGGGCCTGGACGGCTTCGAGACGGCCTACCCGCGCGAGCTTTCGGGCGGGATGCGCCAGAAGGTAGGCTTTGCGCGCGCCATGGCGGTTGAACCGGAGCTGCTCTGCCTGGATGAACCCTTCTCGGCGCTGGACGTGCTTTCGGCCGAGGCGCTGCGCGGCGAGCTGCTCGAGCTGTGGCTGGGAGGGAGCATCCCCACGCGGGCCATCTTGATGGTGAGCCACAACATCGAAGAGGCGGTCTTTATGGCCGACCGCATTGTGGTGATGGATAAAAACCCGGGGCGGGTGGTGGCCGATTTCGAGGTGCCCCTTCCGCACCCGCGCAAGCACAAATCGCCCGAGTTCCAGGCGCTGGTGGACCAGGCTTATGCCATCCTCGCCGGTCAAACCCAGCCGGAGGCAATCGAGCTGGGGAGCGCCCCCGGCGAGCCTGGCATGACGCGCGCGCTGCCGGAGATTTCCATCAACGACCTGGCCGGGATGCTCGAACACCTCACCACCCAGCCGCAAAAGGCAATGGATATCTACAGGCTGGCATCCGAGCTTTCGGTTGATTCCGACCACCTCTTGCGCCTGACCGAAGCCGCCGAGTTGATGAGCTTCGCCACGATCCAGAAAGGCGATATCGCTCTCACCCCGCTGGGCGAGACGTTCGCCGAGGCGCGCATCCTGGCCCGCAAAGAGATTTTCGCCACGCGCATTCGCCGGCTGCCGATTTTCCGCTGGGTGATCAACCTGCTGCGGGCATCGGAAGGGCGCAAGCTCAAGTGGGGGGTCATTCAATCGGCGCTCGAACTGGAATTCCCGCCCGAGGAAGCCGAGCAGCAGCTCAACACCCTGGTGGATTGGGGCCGCTATGCCGAGGTGCTGGCTTATGACGATGATGAAGAAATGATCTACCTGGAAGTGTCCAACGGACAGACGGTGCCGGTTTGAGCCAAAACGACGATTGCAGGCCGCTTCGTCGCCTGCAATCGTCGTTCTCATCTAAAATACATTCATGCGAATCACAACCTGGAATGTCAACGGATTGCGCGCGGCGCTCGGTAAGGGAATGCTCAAAAGCGTCCGCGCTCTCGACAGCGACGTGCTCTGCCTGCAGGAAATCAAAACCCGGCCTGAACAACTGGATGCGACCCACCTGGAAAGCATCCGGGCTGCGTATGCCCACCTGGCCTGGAACCCGGCGCAGCGCCCCGGTTACAGCGGAACCGCCACCTGGGCGAGAATTCAACCTCAGGCCAGTGAGACGGGCCTGGGCTGCGCCGAATTCGACGTGGAAGGCCGCCTGATCGCCTCGCGCTACCCGGGCTTCTGGCTGTTCAATATCTACTTCCCCAACGGCCAGCACGACCTGGGCCGCGTGCCGTTCAAGCTGGATTTCTACGCCCGCTTGCTGGATCTCTGCGACCGCCTGCACGCCGAAGGACAGCAGGTGATCCTCTGCGGCGATTTCAACACCTGCCATAAGGAGATCGACCTGCGCCACCCGCGTGAAAACGCGCGCAACACGGGCTTTTTGCCGGAAGAACGCGCCTGGATCGATCGATACCTCGAGCACGGCTTCGTGGATGCCTTCCGCCGTCTCTACCCCGAGAAAGTGGAATACACCTGGTGGACGTTCATCTCCAATGCCCGCGCGCGGAACGTGGGCTGGCGGTTAGATTACTTCCTGGTGTCGGAAGGGTTGTTCGGGCAGGTGGAAGACGTGATCAACCACACCGGGGTGATGGGCTCTGACCATTGCCCGGTGACGCTGGTTCTCAAGCCCTGAACAGATTCATCAACTCATAAACGGGGGTCGAGTCGAGCCGGGCGGGATCTTCGAACAGGGCGAGGATCGGCGCAGACTGCTTCTCGCTGAAACGCACGCCCAGGTTCTCCTTGAACTTGCGCTTGAGCAGCGGCACCGCCTCGGCGCGGCGGCGGCGGTGGCCGATGGGGAAATGAACCTCTACCTTCTCGGTGTGCGTGCCATCCTTGAAGAACACCTGCACCGCGTTGGCGATGGAGCGCTTTGAGGGGTCGAGGTAATCTCTGGAATATTGCGGGTCTTCCACGCATTCCATCTGCTCGCGCAGGCGGTCGATGCGCGGGTCGGCGGCCGAGTCATCCTCGTAATCGGCGGCGGTCAACCGGCCAAAGATCAGGCCGATGGCGGTCATGTATTGAATGCAGTGGTCGCGGTCGGCGGGGTTGTAGAGGGGGCCGCTCTTGTTGATGATGCGCATAGCCGATTCCTGGGTGGTGATGACCACGCGTTCGATCTCATCCAGCCGCGCGGCTACCTGGGGGTGGAGCGCGATGGCGGCTTCGACTGCCGTCTGGGCGTGGAACTCGGCCGGGAAGGACACCTTGAAGAGGATGTTTTCGACCACATAGCTGCCCAGGGTGTGCTCCAGTTTGAACGGCCGGCCTTTGAAGAGCACGTCGTAGAACCCCCACGTTTTTGCGGTCAGCGCCGAGGGGTAGCCCATCTCGCCTTTGAGCGCCAGGATGGCCAGGTGAACGCCGCGGGCAGTGGCATCTCCGGCTGCCCAGGATTTGCGCGTGCCGGTGTTTGGCGCGTGGCGGTAGGTGCGCAGCGGATGCCCGTCGATCCAGGCGTTGGAAAGGGCGTTGATGACCTGGTCGCAGGTGCAGCCGAGCATGCGCGCCGTCACTGCGGTGGTCGCCACTTTGACGAGCACCACGTGGTCGAGCCCGACGCGGTTGAAGCTGTTCTCCAGCGCCAGCGCGCCCTGGATCTCGTAAGCCTGGATCAAGCCGGTGAGTACATCGCGCACGGTGACGGGTTCGAGGTGGCTTGCGGCGGCCTGGCGCGAGAGCCAGTCGGCGGTCATTAAAATTCCGCCGAGGTTGTCGGATGGGTGCCCCCATTCGGCCGCCAGCCAGGTATCGTTGTAATCCAGCCAGCGGATCATCGCGCCCAGGTTGAAGGCCGCGGTGACGGGGTCGAGGTGGAAGAGAGTGCCCGGCAGGCAGGCTCCGTTGGGCACGATCGTCCCCGGGACAACCGGCCCCAGCAATTTGGTGCAGGCCGGGAAAGCCAGCGCCGCCATCGCGCAGCCGAGCGCGTCCATCAGGCAAAGCCGGGCAGTCTCATAAGCCTCCAGGCTCGGAATCTCGGTGTTACAGACGTAATCGGCCAGGTCCACGAGGATCCGGTCGGGTTCGGGGCGGAGGTTATCGGTGAGGTTGGGCATAGGTGCAGTGGTCACTTGCGGTCCTTGAGCATGGCGTAGGGGCGGGGTTCGGGGCCGATGTAGTGGGCGCTTGGACGAATGATCTTATTATCCAGGCGCTGCTCGATGATGTGCGCCGCCCAGCCGGCGGTGCGCGCCATGACGAACAGCGGGGTGAACATGCGCGTGGGGATGCCCATCACGCGGTAGAGCACGGCGGAGTACCAATCCAGGTTGGGGAAGAGGCGCTTTTCGGCCCACATGGTCTGTTCGATGCGCTCGGCAATCTCGAACAGCATGGGGGTGCCGGCTTCTTCGCACAGACGGCGGGCAACCTCTTTGATGATGTTCGAGCGCGGGTCGGAGATGGTGTACACCGGGTGGCCAAAGCCGATCACGATCTCCTTGTTGGCCAGCATCTGCCGGATGCCGTCTTCGGCTTCATCGGGGTTGCAGAAGCGCTGGATAATCTCGATGGCCACCTCATTGGCCCCGCCGTGTTTATAGCCGCGCAGCGCGCCGATGGCCCCGCTGATGGCCGAATACATATCCGAGCCTGTGCCGGCGATGACGCGCGCGGTGAAGGTGGAAGCGTTGAATTCGTGCTCGGCGTAGAGCACCAGCGAGGTATCGAGGGCTTTGACGTAGGACTCGGGGGGCTTCTTCCCCTGCAGCAGGTGCAGGAAGTGCGCGGCGATCGACTCTTCACCGGAATCCACCTCGATGCGCCGGCCGTTGCGCGCATACTGGTACCAATAGACGAGCATGGAGGGGAAGGATGCCAGCAGCCGGTCGGCGATGTTGCGCGCTCCTTGGATGGGGTGATCCTCGCGCTCGGGCAGGATGCTGCCCATGGCCGAACAGGCTGTGCGCAGCACGTCCATCGGCTGGGCGGCGGTGGGGATGTTCTCCAGGATGGTTTTGAGCGGGGCGGGGAGGCCGCGCATCGAAAGCAGCTTTTGCTGGTAGCGCGAGAAGATATACGCGTTGGGCAGGTCGCCGTGGATCAACAGGAAGGCGGTCTCTTCGAAGGAGGAGTGCGCGGCAAGGTCGTGGATGTCGTAACCGCGGTAGTGCAGGTCGTGTCCCGAAGCGCCCACCGTGCAGATGGCAGTCTGCCCGGCCTCGATGCCCGCAAGGGCGACGGATTTCTTCCGCGGGGCTTGGACGGTCTCGACAGGTTCGGTCATTCGTTTTTCTCCTTGGCAAACAGTTCATCCAGTTTTTGCTCGTAGGCGTGGTAACCGAGGACGGCGTACAGCTCCTCGCGGGTTTGCATTTTCGGCAGCATGCGGGCCTGCGTGCCCTCCTTGCGGATGGCTTCGTACACTTCCAGCGCCGCGGCGCTCATCGCGCGGAAGGCCGAGAGCGGGTAGAGCACCATATCCACCCCGGCGGAGGCGAGTTCGGCGGCGGTGAGCAGGGGCGTCTTGCCGAATTCGGTCATATTGGCCAGCAGCGGCACGCCGGCGGCGCGGGCGAACGCGGCATACATGCGCGGGTCGGTGACGGCCTCGGCGAAGATCATATCGGCGCCGGCCTCCACGTAGGCGGCGCAGCGCTCCAGGGCCGCGGCCAGGCCCTCCACAGCCAGCGCGTCGGTGCGCGCCATGATGCCGAATGCCGGGTCGCTGCGCGCGTCCACGGCGGCTTTGATGCGGTCCACCATTTCTTCTTTGGGCACCAGGGCTTTGCCGGGGCGGTGCCCGCAGCGCTTGGCCTGCACCTGGTCTTCGATGTGCAGGGCGGCAGCGCCGGTTTTGATCAGCGAGCGGACGGTGCGGGCGATGTTGAAGGCGCTGCCGAAGCCCGTGTCCACATCCACCAGCAGCGGCAGGGCGGCGGCATCGGTGATGCGGCGCGCATCGATGAGCACATCTTCGAGGGTGGTGATGCCCAGGTCGGGCACGCCCAGCGAAGCGGCCGCCACGCCGCCGCCGGAAAGGTAAAGGGCCTTGAAGCCGGCTTGCTCGGCCAGGCGGGCGGCGTATGCGTTGATCACGCCGGCAATCTGCAGCGGTTTTTCTTCCGCCAGGGCGGTGCGGAAGCGTTCTCCGGGAGAGGGGTTTGTCATGGGGTTTCTGCTGGCCTCCTGGGTTGATTTTAATCAATCTGGTAATTAATATCAATAAACCGCCGTAACTGCTTACCCATCCCCCCTCAGTCCCCCCTTCCTTGTATGCGGGGAAAGGGCCGGGGGTTGAATCTGCCGCGGGCGCGGGAAACATCGGGTAGAATCAAGGCGAGACCAACCGATCAACAGCTTTCCATACCAGGAGGTACGCATGTCCCCATTAAGACTCGGTATCGTCGGGGCGGGCTTTGTGGCTCACTTCCACACGCGCGCCATTCAGCAGATGCGCGGCTTTACCATCGATGGCGTCACCGCTCTGCAGCGGGCGCCCGCGCTCTCCAAAGTGATCACCGATAACGGGCTTGGCGAGGGGACGGTTTACCCGAGCATCAGCGAAATGGCCGGGCACGTGGATGCGGTGGCGATCTTCGCCCCCAACTATGTACGCGTCGAGATGGTGGAAGAACTGGTGGATGCCGTCAAGAAAGGCGCGCCGCTCAAGGGCGTGATCCTCGAAAAACCGCTGGCTCGCAATTTACGCGAGGCGCGCAGGGTGGTGGAGTTGATCGAATCGGCCGGGCTGCGCAGCGCCTATTACGAAAACCAGATCTTCATGAAGCCGCTCCAGGCGCAGCGCGCTCAACTTGCCCCGCAGCAGCGCAGCATGGGGCCGCTCTCGCTGGTGCGCTCGGCCGAAGAGCACAGCGGCCCGCACGAAGCCTGGTTCTGGGACCCGACCCGCCAGGGCGGCGGCGTGCTTTCGGACATGGGCTGCCACAGCATCGCCGCCGCGTGGTATGCGCTCACCCCCCTGGGGAAGCCGGTGGATTTTCTCCAGCCCGTCTCGGTGATGGCCGACTGCGCCCTGCTCAAGTGGGGGCAGCCGAAGTGGCGCGCCAAACTGCTGGCCGAGCGCGGCGTAGATTACGCCAAGACCCCCGCCGAAGACTTTGCCACGGGGATTGTCACGTTCCGCAACCCCGAGACGGGCCAGCTCGTCAAGGGGCAGTTCACCAACTCGTGGATGTTCGAGAAGCAGGGCCTGCGCCTGCTCATGGACGGCATGGGGCCGGGTTACGCCTTTGAGGTGAACACGCTGCAATCCACCTTGAATATTTTCATCGGCGATGCCGCCGCCGAGGCCGCCGCAGACGCCGAACTGGCCCTCGAGAAATCCACCGCATCGCGCGGTCTGCTGGCGGTGCAGTATAACGAGGCCGACCTGTACGGCTACACCGATGAGAACATCGACGCGGCGGCAGCCTTCGCCGCCGAAAAAGACGGCATGCTGCCTGTGCGCTACGGGCTGGAGATTGCCAAACTGGTGATGGCCGCCTATATGGCAGCGGAGAAGAAGAAGACGATCGACCTGACCGACCCCGCCGTGCAGCAGGAACTGGAAACCTACGTCCCGCTCATCCAGCAGGGGCGCGGCGCCGAGGTTCTGTGCGCCTGACGGATCGGGCAGGGGTTGGCTGGAATCTACCTTTGCCAATATGGCGGGCCGATGCGCCCGCCATTTATTTATTAAGGCAATCGCTTCAGGAAACCGCGAACGCTTCGGTGTTTAATTGGAGCGCTCAGGCAGGGGGCCAAGCGGGCGGGTGGCGTCACGCTCGAGCACCTTGATGAACACCTCGACCAGGTCCGGGTCGAACTGGGTGCCCTTGCAGCGGCGCAGTTCTTCGATGGCCTGGAAGTTGCTGCGCCGTTTGCGGTAAACGCGAAAATCGGTCATCGCGCCAAAAGCGTCCACAATGGCCAGGATGCGCGCGCCGACCGGGATGGCCTTTCCGCGCAGCCCATCGGGGTAGCCTTTGCCGTCGTAACGCTCCTGGTGGGCGCGGATGAGCGGGGCGACGCGCGCCAGCTCTTTGACGGGCGCGACGATCTTGGCGCCGATCTCGGGGTGGCGCTTCATCACTTCCCATTCGCTGTCGAGCAGCGCGCCCGGCTTGCGCAGGATCTCATCCGGCACGCCGATCTTGCCGATATCGTGCAGCAGCGCCGCCCAGCGCACGGTTTGGATCTCTTCATCGGTGAAGCCCAGCTCGATACACACCGCCTCGGCCATGTAGGCCAGGCGCTGGCTGTGGTTGTTGGTGTAGGTGTCGCGGGCGTCCATCGCGTTGGCCAGCGCAAGCACCGTCTCGATGAAGGACTTTTCCATCTGCTCGTGCAGGTAGGCGCGCTGAAGGGCGCTGGCCGTCTGGTCGGCGATGGCGTTGATCAGGCGCAGCTTATCCTCGTCGAACGGCTCGCGGCTCTCGCGCCGCGCTTCGCCCAGCACAATCAGGCCGTTGGCGCGGTCGTTCACGAAAAGCGGGCACAGGCACAGGTTGCTGGCGTTTTCCATCATCAGCGCCGCGCGGGCTTCATCGCTGATGGAAGGGTCATTCCTGCTCAAAATGATGCTGCGCCTCTCCTGGAGCGCCGCCCAGTAATACGGCAGCGCGGCATCCGGTTCGATGCGCCCGAGGCCAAGCTCAAAATCCAGCTCGCGCACGGGGTAGATGGCTTTGCAGTGCAGGTTGCCCGGTTCATCGAAGATCAAGATACGGGCGAAGGTGACGTGCACGCTCTGGACGATGTGGTGCACGGTGCTCTGCAGAATCGAATCGACATCCTCCGTTGCCACCAGCATGCGGGTGAGGTTGTACAGCGTGTCCAGTTCCTCGCGGCGTGATTGTTCGGCGGTGTAAAGGCGCGCGCTCTCGAAGACGACCGCGGTTTGGTTGGCCAGCGTGGTCAGGGTGAGCTGGTCATCCTGCGAATAGGTCTCGCCGGAGAGCTTCGGGCCGATGCCTAAGATGCCGATCAATTCACCCTTCACCTTGAGCGGGATGAGCAGATCGGTGCCGATTTGCCTCAAGGTGGCGCGTTCGTCGCGCCACAAGGCGCGCATCTGGGGCAGGACGTTGAGGTCTTGCTCGCTGATCGCGCCGGAGGACTTTTCCAGAATGTGAACGATGGGGTGCCCGGCGTCGAAGCGGTAATTCGGCACGCTCGATTGGCCCTTGTGGGCGATGAGCACGAAGTCGGAGCCTTCCTTTTCGCGGATGAAGAAGGCGGCGTTCTTGATGTGCAGCGTCGAGGTGACGTCTGTGAGGATCAGGTCGGTCAGTTCGGCCAGGTCCAGCACGTAGGCTGTGCGCTGGCTGATGCGCTGGAGCATCAGGCTGGCGTCATACTTCTCGCGGAAGAACAGCCGGTCGATCCAATACTGCGTCCGGTCGCGCAGCGGTTGGACGACGAGAGCCGTCAGGACCGCAACGAGGAGGGAGATCAGGAAGACTTGAAACCCCGTGATTGAATGGAAGAGGGTGATCGCCAGAAAGAACACCAGGTAGTAACTGGCGACGATCAACAGGGTGGGGATGGAGTGGAGCAGACCTTTGCGCAGGACAAAGGTGAAATCGAGCAGCTGGTGGCGCAGAATGGCGTAAGTGATCAGCATGGCCGCGATGATGTTGGCCATCACGTCGCCCGGCAGGGTCTTCAAATCCGTCAGGTTGGTGAGGTTGCCCATGAAGATCACCACAACCGTCAGGAACAGGTACATCAGGCGGTTGCGATAGGCCGAATCTTTCGTGCGGCGGTATTCGCGCACCAGCTCGAACGCCGAAAAGCCGATGAAGAACGCCCAGGAGGTCGAAGACCAGACCACCCCTGGGCCGTACTCGTTGTACAGGTGGCCGTTGACGGTCTCGGCCTTGAGGACGGTTAACCCAAGCCAGTTGAGGACCTGGTTGATGATATAGGACGCGCCCCCAATATAGAGCCAGATTTTCCGCTCACGCATCAGGAAGGATTCCACGAAGCCGAAGAGCCCCAGGGGCATGAGCATGGAACCGACGATCAAAAACCGGTTCCAGAAGACGGTGGGCGGGCCCGGGAACTGCGAGAAGATCATCAAGGCCGAGAAGGACCAGATGATCATCGAGACCAGGTACAGGCTGAAGAACAGGCGCACCCGGCTGCGGATATCCTGCCTCATTACAATGAAGAGCAGCACGCTGTAATACACCAGCGCGACGAGCGAAATAATGGATGAGGCTTCGTTGAGCATCAAATCGGCTCTATATTGGGTTTGGCGCAGCGTTCATCGCTTGCTTTGGTCCTGGTTCAACCGCAGCAAGGTGTGAATGGTTTCGTCGGTCGGGTTCATATGCGGCGGCTTCAGGTGCGAGAGATCTGCCCCGGCGGCCTGCTTTTCGAGCATATAGGCCTGGAACGTGCCGGGCTGCAGCACGGTGACTTCCAGGGCGGGCTTCTCGATCATTGCCTCGTAATCGGCATAGAAGGAATTAATGCTTTTAAGGGCCTCGTGGACTTTCTTGCGGATGACTTCCTTGTCGAATTGGTCGGTTGGTTCCATGTAGAGGCGCAGGATCGGGTTGCCTTCGCTGGTTTCCTTGCGGATCGCCCAATCTTTATATTCGATGCCGGTGTTGTGAATGGCTTTCCAGACCATTTTCTCGTCGATCAGGCCGGTGAACCCTGCCAGGTCGATGAAATCGGCCGCGCGGCCTGCGAATGCCATCTGCGGCAGGTGAATTCCCGCTTCGGCGTCTTCCATCTCGGGGAATTCGATCAAGTCATGGGTGCGGTAACGCAGCAGAGGCTTGCCGTAGAAGTTGGTGATCACCAGCTCGTACTTTTTGTTCGGCTTGACCTGGTCGAAAAGGACCGTCTTGGGCTTGTAGGCTGAGTTGCTGCGCCACTTGAACCATTCCTCTTCCGGGATGAATTCATAGAAGGCGGCGTCGGGGAAGAAGGTCATGTAGCGTTTATTCCAGGCCTGGGTAGCAATTGCGCCCTCTTCGGTGCAGCCATACTGTTCGTAAGGCTGAACCCCCCAATAGTAGGCGATCTTCTCTTTATACAGGCCGGTGTCTGCGCCGCCGCACGGCAGGGCTTTGACCGTCCAGAGGTCCTTGGGGAGCATCTTGCGCCCCTCGATTTTACTACGCGCGTAGCCTTTGGCAAAGCGCCAGAGCACCTTGGGGTGCAGCATGCTTTTATCGAATTTCGCCTTGCGGGCGCCGTTGGCGAAGCTCTCTCCCAGCTTGACGAGCACGACGGTCATCGAACCCAGGATGTCGATGCCGGTGCGCATGGCCACGTTGAAGCTGTTGGAAATGCGCTCCTGGAAATCCATATCCTCGGTATCTTCGAGGGAGGGGATGAAGCGGAAGTTGAACTGGTCGGCCAGGGCGCGCAGCGAATGCCCACTGATGTATGGCCGCGCCGGGGTGTTATAGACCAGCACATCGTTCTCTTTGATGCGCACTTCACCCTTCTCGCGGGCGCACGCCAGGATGACCCCCGCCAGGACGCGTTCGCCCAGCCGCTCATAGGCCTGCCTGGTGTAGGGCACCCATTTATACTTGCCCGACCGGCCTGAGGTATGCGCCCAGATGTATCCATCCGGGTTGAGGGCGCGCTCGCGGTCGAGCATGAGGTCATAATCTTCGTAGGTTGTGATCGGCACCCGGCGCCGAAACTCTTCCAAGCTGCTTGGAACTCTGTCCCCCATAAAACATTTTCCAATTTCGCTTTTCGATATCAGGTTGATCTGCTCCATCAGGAGACGTTCCTGGATCTGCATGAATTCATCGAGATTGAGATCCAAGAAGCCGCAATACTTTGTCCAGATTTGGCTTTTCCGTCCCTGACGCAGAAGATCGATCGCGGTTGTGGACATAGGGTGTCTCCGTTTATGGTCTTTCTGCGCGAATGACGAGCGGGGTTGGAGCCCAGAAGTGGCTCGCTGGAAGTTCTTCGATCTTTACATTGGCAAAACCTGTGCGTATGAGTTCTTCGTTCCACTCCTTTCTCGTATAGACGTTCTTCAATGCGGCTGCCTCCGAGAGGGCGCGTGCGCGCCCTTCTTTGGGCAGGAAGTACAGGAAGGTGGCTGCCCGGATGAGGAAATTCCAGACCGGCTTGCGCCATGCAGCCGACCCGCCCACGTCGGCGATCGTCAGCCTGCCGCCGGCTTTCAGCACGCGGAACATCTCGGAGAGCACCAGGGGCACATCGAGGTGGTGCGTGGCCAGGCCGCAGACGATCACATCAAAATGCTCGTTCCGGTAGGGCATGCCCATGGCCGAGGCGCACGTCAACCTCACGGGCACTTCCGGGCGGGCGGCAGCGAGCCTGCCGGCAGCTTTCTGGAGCATCGCCAGCGTGATATCCAGCCCGATGATCTTGCCGCGCGTCTTCCCGCGGGCGATCAGCTTCCGCGGGATGACGCCTGTGCCGGTTGCCACATCCAGAACGACATCATCCTCGTTCAACGGGGTCATGTTGATCAGGTTCTCGATGAACCCGTCATAACTCCAACCCCAGAATCGTTTCAACTCGCTATCGACCGTCTCTTCGTAGCGGGGGGCCAGGTCGGTGAACGCATCAATGATGGCTCGCTTTTCGCGCATAGTTAACTGGCTACCTCTTCATAGATGCAAACGATATTTCTGCCCCGGCGTTTCGCCTCATACATGGCGAAATCGGCGCAGTCGATTAACTTGCTCAGGTTGGGAATATCCGCCGAAAGGTTGGCCGTGCCCAGGCTGATGGTGATGGAAATGGGCCCCGCCGTGGTGGTGATGGGCATGCGGGCAATGTGCTTGCGCAGGCGCTCAGAGATCATCTGAGCTTCGTTCGGGCCGGCTTCCGGCAGGATGATGGTGAACTCCTCGCCGCCATACCTGCCCAGGATATCGACCTCGCGGATGTTCGAGCGGCAGCGCTCGGCCAGCATGCGCAGCACCTGGTCGCCCACGGCGTGGCCGTAAGTGTCGTTGACGGTTTTGAAGTGGTCCAGGTCGAGCATGATGACGGCCAGCGGGCGGTTATAGCGCTGCGCGCGGTGGAACTCATGCTCGCCGAGCTCGAAGAAGTGGCGGCGGTTATAGATGCCCGTCAGGTCATCCACCATGGCGAGCTGTTGAATTTCGGCGAAGAGGCGCGCATTTTGCAGCGCCAGGGCGGCCTGCCCGGCGAAAACCGATAGCAATTCGGCGTGCCGCTTGCGGTAAAAATCGGGTTCGAGGGAAGAGAGCGAGAAGCAGGCGATGGCCCGCCCTTTGACGACGATCGGTGCGCCGACCCACGAGCGGATGGGCACGGGGCTTTCGATCCAATCACAGTTCACCGGCACAACCGGGATCGCCAGCGGCTGGGCGGTATCGACCATGTAATACAGGTTGGGCGCCGGCGAGATGTTGAAGGGGAGGGTTTTGAGCAGTTGGGCGGCCTTGGGGTCGATCGTCTCCTGGAAGCGGGTGCGCGCGATGCGGATGCGCCCGCCTTCGATGAGCATGATGTTGGCGATCGAATAGGGCACGATGCGCCCGACCTGGTCGAGGAGCAAGTCGAGGACGTTGTCGAAATCGAGCGTGGTGCTCAGCACGGTGCCGATCTCGCGCAGCGCTTCGGCCAGCTGGCGCTGCTCGCGTTCCACGCGGAACAGGCGCGCGTTTTCGATGGCCACCGAGGCGTGGCTGGCGAAAGCCAGGGCGAGAGTCGATTGCTCCGCCTCGCGGTAGGTGTTCACTTTTTTGCTGTCGAGCGTCAGGCAGCCGATGACCACGCCGCGAGCGATGAGCGGAACGCCCATCCAGCTCTGCGTATCCTGCGTATTGCCATATCCTCTATAAACATGTGAAGCAGATACATCCGGAATCATCACCGGAGCGCGGGTTTGCTGCATCTCAAGGAAGAGCTGGTCTTCAGCGGCAGGATGCTCCTGCCCGATGATTTTATCCGAGTTCTCGAAGCCGCGCCCCGCCACCGATATGAGATGGTCGCCCTGCAGGAGGAAGATGCAGGCGCTGTCATAAGGAATCACCGGGGCGAGGTTGACGAGGATGTTATCGAGCACCTGCTCCAGGTCGAGGTCGGAGGTGAGCTGCGTGAGCACCACCTGCAGGGTTTCGGCTTCGCGGCGGCGGCGCGCCTCTGAGGCGAAGAGCATCGCGTTCTCGATGGTGGCGGCCATCTGGTTGGCCAGGTTCATCAAGACGTAAAGGTCATCCTGAGAGAAGGTCAACCCCGATTGTTTCGGCCCGACGGCGAGGATGCCGATCAGGTTGCCTTTGGAACGCAGCGGCAGGAAGAGCGCGGCTTTGGTCTGCTCCAGTTCGCTCTTCTCCTGGTTCCACAGCGAGCGAAACTGAGGCAGGATATCGAGGTCGATGCGGGTGATGTACTGGCTGCCGTTGTTGAAAGCCTGGATCAACGGGTGGTTGCTGCTCAGCTTTTGGTCGTCCACCTGCATGCCCGATTGGGCCATCAGGTAAAATTCGCCGAGCTCACCGCGGCGCAGGTAAAAGCCGGCGTGCTGGATGTGCAGCGTGGCGGTGATTTCGCTGAGGATCACCTGGGTGAGCCGGTCGAGATCGAGCACGGTGGAGATCGACTGGCTCAGGCGCTGCAGCATCTGGTTGGCGTCGTATTTCTCGCGGTAGAAGAGCCGGTCGATGAAATTCTGCGCCGATGCCTGGAAGGGCTGGGCCAGCATCGCCGCCAGCACGGCCACCGCGAGCGCCAGGATGAAGATGCTGGTGCTGTTGATCAGGTGGAAGATGCGCATCGCCAGGAAAATCACCAGAAAGTAAACCGTCCCGATGATGGCGGACGGGATGGAGTAGAGCAGGCTCTTGCGGACGACGATGTTGATATCCAGGAGCCGGTGGCGGAGAATGGCGTAGGCGATCAGCCCGGCGGAGAGGATGTTAAACGTGATATCCACCGGGTAATGCTGCAAAATGGTGGCGTTGGTGAGGCTGCCGATGAAAATGAACAGCAAGGAGACGAGCAGGTATTTGATGCGGTTCTTGTTTGGGAAGTCGGTCGTGCGCCGGTATTCGCGCAGGAGCAGGTAGCCCGAAAACCCGATGAAGAACAACCACGAGGCAGAGACGAAGGTGATCGCCGGCCCGTACATGAAAAAAACTTTGTCGACCGCCACGATGGAGCCGGTGATGACCAGCCCCAAAGCGTTCAGAACCTGCGTGGCGGCGTAGAGGATGCCCCCGAACCACAGCCAGGCGGTGCGATATTGCATTAAAAAAGCCTGGACAAAGCCAAAGAAGGCGATCGGCATGGCGGCCGAGCCGATCAACATAAAACGGTTCCAGAAAAGGGTGGTTGAGATATCGACAATGCTGAACATCATGAAGGAGCCGAAGCTCCAGACGAGCATGCTCGCCAGGTAATAAGCAAAAAAACGGCTTGTGCGGTTGCGCGAGTAGCGCGCGAGGACAAGCCATAGTAAAACACCATAGCATCCAAAGGCTGCAAAAGAAATGACGGATGAGGCGTTTAGGGTCATCAATTCATCTCACCAGTACTCCAGAGCGGCCTATGTGATTCGCACAAGGCGGCACGAAGACCCCTCATGACTGGACGGTGTGTCTATTTTTCTGTACTATGTGGGGTTTGCCCCACATAGTACAGAAAACAGTGCACATTACCCATGACTGGCAGGTTTCAGGGGCTGGATGGGTTTTCGAGGGCGGTAAGCCAGCCTGGAAGCCTTGCTCATAACGGCGAACGCTCAATGATTGTGGAAAACTCAGACCACCAACCAAAATCCGCCCCAAATCAATACAAATAGAACCCGCGAGAACCGGAAAATATGCATTTATCTTAGCATAAAACGCAGAATTTGCCCCCGGAGACCGGGCATCAAATTCCGGTTTTATGCGTCGGTTTCCTGGCGGCCGGTGTGTGAACAAGAGTACAATCGTATCCAACAAGCCAGACTTCCCCCGACATGTTTGTCAAGGAGTACCGCATGCCATTGACCTTTGATTTTCCATTAGACCGGCTGAAGACGTACACCGGCATCAACCCGCGCCCGGCGGATTTCGATGCTTATTGGGATTCTGCCCTGGCCGAGATGCGCGCGCTGGATGGGCGCGTGGAGCTGGTTCCGGCAGAATTCCAGACCGCGACCGCCGAATGCTTCCACCTGTATTTTGACGGCGTGGGCGGCGCGCGCGTGCATGCCAAGCTGCTGCGCCCCAGGCATGCCTCTGCCCCGCACCCGGCGGTGCTGTTGTTCCACGGTTATTCGGGCGACTCGGGCGACTGGTCCGATAAGCTCAATTACGTCGGGCAGGGCTTCACCGTGGCGGCGCTCGATTGCCGCGGGCAGGGCGGCCTTTCAGAGGACCGCGGCGGGGTGAGCGGCAATACCCACCACGGGCACATCATCCGCGGGCTGGATGACGCACTCGGCGGCAGGCCCGAAAAGCTGCTCTTCCGGCAGATTTTCCTCGATACGGCCCAGTTGGCGCGGATCGTCATGCAGATGCCCGAGGTGGATGACGCGCGCGTGGGGGCCACCGGCGGCAGCCAGGGCGGCGCGCTGACGGTGGCCTGCGCTGCGCTCGAGCCACGCATCCGGCGGGCGGCGCCGGTCTTCCCCTTCTTGAGCGATTACAAGCGCGTGTGGGAGATGGACCAGGCGGTGGCTGCCTATGCCGAACTGAAGGAGTTCTTCCGTCACTTCGACCCCACCCACGAGCGCGAAGAACGCATCTTCGAGCAGCTCGGCTACGTGGATATCCAGAACCTCGCCCCGCGCATCC
Organism: Anaerolinea sp.; assembly: GCA_029975055.1. Lineage (GTDB taxonomy): Bacteria > Chloroflexota > Anaerolineae > Anaerolineales > Anaerolineaceae > Anaerolinea. The sequence goes on along the minus strand of JARKPU010000074.1, from coordinate 46,739 downwards.
GGGCGGAGGTGCTGTGGACGATCGGCCTGATGGATACCATCTGCCCGCCGTCCACCCAGTTCGCGGCGTATAACAAAATCACTGCGCCCAAGGAGATGGTGATCTACCCCGATTTCGGCCACGAAGGGCTGCCCGGGGTGAACGACCACATCTTCCGCTTCTTGATGGAGCTGTGACGCGCCCCGGAATGCTTCTGCTGCGCTTCTTACAGCGCTGGGGGCCGCTCTTGCTGTGGATGGGCGTGATCTTTGCCTTCTCCTCCTCGAGCGACCCTTACCAGGCGCTCCCGGGCGGCTGGGAGGGCAGGTGCGCGGCGGCCCGCCTGGGTGCGCTCTGCGATGAAGAGACCATCGGCCGGTTCTCTCACCTGCTGGAATATGCCGTGCTTGGGGGGCTGAGCTTCCGCGCGGTGGTGTGGCAAAGCCCTGCCGGGCTGCGCAGCGGCGCGGCGGCGCTCGGGCTGGCGGCCGCTTACGCGCTGCTGGATGAAGCCCACCAGCTCTTCGTCCCCGGGCGCACCTTCCAGCTCTTCGATTTGGCCCTGGATGTTTCCGGGGCGTTCCTCGGCGGGCTGGCTGCCTGGCTGCTGCGGCTCAGAAGGGGCCGCTGACGTGATTCCCAGGCGGCTGGCGGCGCTGCTTGGCTGGAACCGCACCAGCTACTGGCTGATGAGCAGCTTCATCCTGCTCCTGGGGGTCATCGTCTATGCCTGGTGGCCGCTGGTGGTGGAGTATTGGGCGGCCTACAACCCGGCTTACCCGTTTTGGGTGCAATTCGACTGGCTGCTGCTGGGCATCTTTGCCGCCATGTCGCTCCTCATCATGGCGGGCGCCGATTTGCGTCGCGACCTGCCGCTCGCGCTGGTGGGCCTGGCCGGGGGGCTGGTGATCGAAGCCTGGGGCACGCAGACCCGCCTGTGGAATTACTTTACCCTCGAACGCCCGCCGCTGTGGATCATCCCGGCCTGGCCGATTGCAGCGCTTTCCATCGACCGGTTGCGGTCTGGGCTGAAACGCATCACGGAGCGCATCCCGGAAGCGTGGGTGCGCGGGGCGTACTGGGGGGTCTTCCTGGGCTTTTATGCGCTCATGCTGGGGTTTGTCTGGCCCACGCGCGGCCTTTCGCTGACGCAGATGGCGCTGTTCCTGTGCGCCTTCTTGATCTTCACGCCCGTTCAAAAGCGCGAGATGCTGCTCACCTTCATTGGCGGATCGGCGCTGGGCTACTTCCTCGAACGGTGGGGCACCACGCGGCAGTGCTGGACGTACTATACCTTCCAGACGCCGCCGCTCTTTGCCGCGCTGGCGCACGGCATGGCCTCGGTGGCCTTCTGGCGCGCGGTGCGGGCGCTGACCCTGGCGGGCAGGGCGGCCAGAGGCGCCTTCTCGCCCCGCTCAGTGGAAAGAGGAACGGCAGTAAAGTGAACCTGGATCAAGGGATTGTACAGGTTTCTACCCGCCCGACCGGTTTATGATACAATCATCACCGGATTGGGGAGTAGCTGCCTGCCACCGGCAGGTTGGGCCGCCGTCAAGACAGAGCCAACGCTCTCGGTTGCCCACACGGACCTTGTGTGCGAGACCACCGTCATCGATATAATGATGGTGGTCTTTTTTGTTAATTCTCTGGAGGTATGCATGACCGACTGGTACAAAAAAGAACCTTTTGAGGCGCTGCAGGAGCTGAACGTCTCGCTGGAAAGCGGCCTTTCGCAGAGCGAAGCCGAAGCGCGCCTGTTGAAATATGGCCCGAATGAGCTGGTTGACCGCGGCGGCAAGCCCGCCTGGAAGATCCTCCTTGAGCAGCTGACCGGCATTATGACCATCGTCCTGATCGTCGCGGCGGTGGTTTCTTTTTTCCTTAAAGATATGGAAGATGCGGTCGCCATCCTGGCGATCGTCATCCTGAACACCATCCTCGGCTTCACTCAGGAATACCGCGCCGAAAAGGCGATGGAGGCGCTCAAGAAGATCGCCGTGCCGCACGTGCGCGTGCGCCGCGACGGGCATATTCAAGAGATTCTCGCGCGCGACGTGGCGCCCGGCGATCTTGTGCTGCTCGAAGCCGGCAACCGTGTCCCTGCCGACGGCCGCCTGCTCGAAAGCGCCAATCTGCGCATTCAAGAAGCGGTGTTGACGGGAGAATCGGAGCCGGTGGAAAAGTTCACCACCGCCCTCCACCAGGATAAACTGGCGATCGGCGACCAGCGCAACCGCGCCTTTATGGGCACGGTGATCACCTACGGGCGCGGGCTGCTGCTCGTCACAGAGACGGGCATGAACACCGAACTTGGGCGCATCGCCGAGCTGCTCCAGGGGGTGAAACAAGAAGCCACCCCCATGCAGCGCCGGCTCGAACACCTGGCGCGCACGCTGGCTTTTGCCGCGCTGGCCATTGTGGCGGTCGTGTTTACCCTGGGCCTGCTGCGCGGCGAGGAAATCCGCCTGATGTTCCTCACCGCCATCAGCATGGCTGTGGCCGCTGTGCCCGAGGGCCTGCCGACGGTGGTGACGATCGGCCTGGCGCTGGGAGCGCAGGCCATGCTCAGGCGCAACGCGCTCATCCGCAAGCTGCCCGCCGTCGAGGCGCTCGGCTCGGTGACGGTGATCTGCTCGGATAAGACCGGCACGCTCACCGAGAACCGCATGACCGTGACGCTCCTGGATGTGGCCGACCACAGCCTGGATCTGAAATCGGAAGTGGTGGGCTTCAGTTCGCGCCTGCACCGCGAGGACGCGAATGAAGGGCTTGTCAGGCACCCGGCTATCGCGCTTCTGCTGGCGGCCGGGGCGCTGTGCAACGACGCGGCGCTCGAAGAAGAACCCAACCACCCCGGCGAGTTTGTTTCGGTGGGCGACCCGACGGAAGGGGCGCTGATCATCGCCGCGGCGCGCGCCAACCTGTGGAAGGCCGACCTGGAAAAGGCCATGCCGCGCTTGAGCGAGCTGCCCTTCGACTCGCAGCGCAAGCGCATGACCACCGTCCACGCGCGCCCCGCCCAAGGTGCATTGCCTGCCATCCATGCCGTCATCGACTCGGACGAGAAGCTGCCCGGAGCGCCGTATATTGCCCTTACCAAAGGCTCGGTGGATGGCATGCTGGAAATTTGCGACCGTGTCTTCACCGGCGAGTGCATTGTGCCGCTGGATGAGACGTGGCAGGAGCGCATTCGCAGCTCGAACAACCGCCTGGCCGAGAACGGCATGCGCGTGCTGGGCATGGCCTACCAGCTGCGCGGCGACACGAACACCGCGAACCCCGCCGAACCGCTGGAAGAGCGGCTGGTGTTCATCGGCATGGCGGCCATGATCGACCCGGCCCGCCCCGAGGTGTTCGATGCGGTGCGCACGGCCAAAGAAGCGGGCATCCGACCGATTATGATCACCGGCGATCACCCGCTCACGGCGGTTTCGATTGCCCGCGAACTGGGGATCAGCGACAATGCCGAGGTGGTTACCGGGCGCGAGTTGGCCGAGATGGACGTGACCCGGCTGGCGGAAGCAGCCAGGCACACTTCGGTCTTTGCACGCGTCTCGCCGGAGCACAAGCTGAAGATCGTCGAGGCGCTCCAATCGAACGGCGAGATTGTGGCGATGACCGGCGACGGCGTCAACGATGCTCCGGCGCTGAAGAAGGCCGATATCGGCGTGGCCATGGGCATCACAGGCACCGATGTTTCGAAGGAATCGGCCGATATGGTCTTGCTGGATGATAACTTTGCCACCATCGTCGCCGCGGTGGAAGAGGGCCGGCGCATCTACGATAACATTCGCAAGTTCATCAAGTATGCCCTCGGCTCCAACATCGGCGAGATTCTCGTCATGCTGGTGGCGCCCTTCCTGGGGATGCCGCTGCCGCTCCTGCCGCTGCAAATCCTCTGGGTGAACCTGGTGACCGATGGGCTGCCCGGGTTGGCGTTGACCTTTGAAAAGGCCGAGGCGAACACGATGCGCCGCCCGCCCTACAACCCCAAAGAGAGCATCTTTGGGCAGGGGCTGGGGCGCGGCATTCTGCTCATCGGCGCGATGCTCGGCGTGGTGACGCTGGGTGTGGGCTATTGGGCTTATGCCACCGGGCAGGCCGAATGGCAGACGATGGCCTTCACAACCCTCACGCTGGCCCAGATGGGCAACGTGATGGCGGTGCACAGCGGGCGCCAGCCGGCGATTAAATCCGGCCTGTTCAGCAACCGCCTGCTGCTTGGCTCGGTGGTGCTCACCTTTGCGCTGCAAATGGCAGTGGTGTACGTGCCTTTCTTGCAGCCGATCTTCGAGACTCATCCGCTCAGCCTGGGCCAGCTGGGCGTGACGCTGCTGGCCACCCTGGTGCTCTTCCTGGCAGTGGAGCTGGAGAAGCTGCTGCCGGTGAAACCGAGCCGCAAATGACGGCGTTTCGGTTGTCCTGCAAATTGTGGGGTTTGCCCAACAATTTACAGAACAGATACACAAGATCCCGAAAACAGGGGAAAGAGAACAGGCGCCTGGGCACCCGGCAGATGAGATAAGGATACGATCGGGGCGGTTCACGAACCGCCCCGATATTTTATTTGCTACAATACTCACAGGAACCGGTAAAGGAGTTTATTCCCTTGGAATTGTGCGGTCTGCCCCACAATATTCAGTAAAGATCCATATCTGCGAGAAGGAGCGCCCTGTATGAAATTCACCGATGGCTACTGGCAAATCCGCCCCGGCATCACCCCCTATTACGCCGCACAGGTGCACGAGACGCACATCGACGCAGACTCGCTCACCGTGTATGCGCCGACGAAGAGGCTGCATCACCGCGGCGACACGCTCAACCTGCCGCTGCTGACCGTGCGATTTTCATCGCCCATGCCCAACGTGATCCGCGTGCAGATCGTTCATCATGCGGGCACGCAGCCGCGCAAACCGCAGTTCCAGCTTTACCCGCAGGCGGGCACGCCCGTGCAGGTGCGCGAAGACGCCTCCGCGGCCACCCTCACCAGCGGGAAGCTGAGCGTGCGCGTGGAAAAGGCCGGCGACTGGCGGGTGGATTTTATGGACGGCGAGCGGGTCATCACGCGCAGCGGCTGGCGCGGAATGGCGCTGATGGATACCCCCGAGGGGCGTTTCATCCACGAGAACCTCAACCTGGGTGTTGGCGAGTGCGTTTACGGGCTGGGCGAGCGCTTCACGGCCTTTGTCAAGAACGGGCAGGTGGTGGATATCTGGAACGAGGACGGCGGGACGGCCAGCGAGCAGACTTACAAGAACGTGCCCTTTTACCTGACCAACCGCGGCTACGGCGTGTTCGTCAACCATCCCGAGAAGGTGTCCTTCGAGGTGGCCAGCGAGAAGGTCGAACGGGTGCAGTTCTCGGTGCCCGGCGAATCGCTGGATTACTTCCTGATCTACGGCCCTACGCCCAAAGAGGTGCTCTCGCGCTACACCGCACTCACCGGCAGGCCGGCGCTGCCGCCTGCCTGGTCCTTCGGGCTGTGGTTGACGACCTCCTTTACCACCGATTACGACGAGCAGACGGTGACCGGGTTCATTCAGGGCATGGCCGACCGCGACCTGCCGCTGCATGTGTTCCACTTCGATTGCTTCTGGATGAAAGAGTTCCATTGGGTGAACTTCGAATGGGATAAACGCGTCTTCCCCGATCCGCAAGGCATGCTCCGGCGGCTCAAACAGCGCGGGCTGCGCATTTGCGTGTGGATCAACCCCTACATCGCCCAGCGTTCGGCGCTCTTTGAGGAAGGCATGCGCCACGGCTATCTGCTCAAGCGGCCGAACGGAGACGTCTGGCAGTGGGATATGTGGCAGGCGGGCATGGCGCTGGTGGACTTCACCAACCCGGACGCGCGCCGCTGGTATGGCGATAAGCTGCGCGCGCTGGTGGATATGGGCGTGGATTGCTTCAAGACCGATTTCGGCGAGCGCATCCCCACCGATGTGGTGTACTTCGACGGCTCTGACCCGCTCAAGATGCACAATTATTACTCCTTCCTCTATAACCAGACGGTTTTCGAGGTGCTGGAGGAGAAGCTCGGCAAAGGCGCGGCCACCGTCTTCGCGCGCTCGGCCACCACGGGGGGGCAGCAGTTCCCGGTGCACTGGGGCGGAGACAGCACCGCCACGTTCGAATCGATGGCCGAAAGCCTGCGCGGGGGGCTTTCGCTGTGCCTTTCGGGCTTCAGCTTCTGGAGCCACGATATGGGCGGCTTCGAGCAGACGGCTTCGGCGGACGTGTATAAGCGCTGGTGCGCCTTTGGGCTGCTTTCTTCTCACAGCCGCCTGCACGGCAGCAGCTCGTACCGTGTGCCCTGGCTGTATGACGAAGAGGCGGTGGACGTGCTGCGCTTCTTCACCCGGCTCAAATGCCGCCTGATGCCCTACCTGTTCGGAGCGGCAGTGCAGGCCCACCGCACCGGCGTGCCGGTGATGCGCGCCATGCCGCTCGAATTCCCCGGCGACCCCGGCTGCGATACGCTCGACCGGCAGTACATGCTCGGCGAGTCGCTGCTGGTGGCCCCGATTTTCTCGCCGGACGGCTGGGTCGATTACTACCTTCCGGCGGGGCGCTGGACGAACTTCCTCAGCGGCGAGGTGCTGGAAGGCGGCCGCTGGGTGCGCGAACAGCACGGCTTCCTCAGCCTGCCGCTCATGGCGAGGCCGAACACGCTCCTGCCGGTGGGCGCCAACGAGCTGCGGCCCGATTACGATTTTGCCGACGGCGTCTGCTTCCACCTCTTCGAGCTGGACGTGGACGCATCCGCCTCCGCCAGCGTGCCGGCTCAAGACGGCGGGCCGGGTTTGGAAGCCCGCGCTTCGCGCGAGTGGAACACCATCGATGTGCAAGTCTCGAGCGCTGAAAAGCCGTGGAGCGTTCTGCTGCGCGGGGTGGCGCGCGTGGAGGGCGTGCAGGGCGGCGAGGCCGGGCAGCACCCGCTCGGCACCCTGGTGACGCCCGCCCCCGGCAGCTCCGGCGTGAAAATCCTCCTCCTGGGCGCATGAGAGGCGGATCGCACTCTTTCCTAAAAAAAAGCGGGGCTCACCCCGCTTTTTTTAGGAAAAATCGAAGCGCTTTTGCTTGACCTCCAGGCGGGTATTCCCTACAATGGAGGGTGCATCACGATCCGCATTTCAAGGTTGTAGAGAAAATCGATCCATCCTGGTTCTTTTTCATGCAGGCAGGCGAAACCTACCCGCTCGGGGCGGGGATGTGCCTGCCTGTGATGCAACCGTGAAGGCCCATTCTAAAATCGAGGAGTGCACTGCATGCCAGATTATCACAAGCTGCTCAAAGTAGCCATCGAAGAAGCCCGCCAGGGGCTGGCCGAAGGGGGCGTGCCCGTTGGCGCCTGCCTGGCCGACCAGGACGGCAATGTGTTGGGGCGCGGGCATAACCAGCGCGTCCAGCAGGGAGACCCGACCATCCACGGCGAGACCGATGCCTTCAAAAAAGCCGGGCGCCAGCGCGGGTATCACAACAAGATTATGGTGACCACCCTGGCCCCCTGCTGGTATTGCAGCGGCCTGATCCGCCAGTTTAACATCGGCACGGTGGTGGTGGGCGAGAGCGTGAACTTCCAGGGCGGGATCGACTGGCTGCGCGAGAACGGGGTGCGCGTGATCGACCTGCACGACGAGGAATGCATTCGCATGATGAGCGAATTCATCCAGGCCAAACCGGAATTGTGGGCCGAAGATATCGGCGAGTGACCATCATAGAGGAGGTGAACGAAGGCTTATTGCTGGGAGTTGAGCGGAGCCCAGGATTCAACAGCACCGGGCGACTTTCCGAACCCTATCTGCTGGGAATAAAACACAACCCATCTGCCTGACCCAAGGAGAAGAAAATGTTGAAGAAATTGTTTGCTCCCCTGGCAATTCTGGTGGTTTTGAGCCTGATCTTCACGGCTTGCGCACCGGCTGCCACCCCCACCCCCACGCAAGAAAGCGGCCCGAAAAAATTGAAAGTCTTTGGCGCGTTTGCCACCCCCATCGAGGAACCGTGGGACGGTGTGATCCACCAGGCGCTGCTCAAGGCTAAAGATGCCGGTAAGATCGAATACAACTACACCGAAAACATCGGCTATTCGGGCGATATGGAGCGCGTGCTGCGCGAGGTGGCCGAACAGCAGAAGCCCGACCTGATCATGGGCGACGCCTTCGGCAATGAAGAAGCGGTGCGCCGCGTGGCGGCGGATTTCCCGCAGATTGCCTTCGCCTTCGGCTCGGGCTTTGGCCCCACCGAACCGAACGTGGCTGTCTTCGATAACTGGATCCACGAACCCGCCTACCTGTTGGGCATGCTGGCGGGCGGCCTGACCAAGTCGAACAAGATCGGCGTGGTGGGCGGCTACCCGGTGCCGGAAGTCAACCGCATTGTCAACGCCTTCATCCAGGGCGCGAAGTTCGTCAACCCCGATGCTCAGGTGATGGTGACCTTCATCAACAGCTGGTTCGACCCGGCCCAGGCCAAGGAAGCCGCGCTGGCGCAGATCGACGGCGGAGCCGATGTGCTCTTCGCCGAGCGCTTTGGGGTGATCGAAGCCGCTGCCGAAAAAGGCCTGTGGACCTTCGGCAACATGAGCGACCAGAACTCGCTCGCGCCCGACCTGGTGGTGAGCAGTGCGGTCTGGAACATGGACCCGACGGTGGAGTACCTGATCAAGCAGGTGGAAGCCGGCACGTTCACCGCCCAGGACCTGAAAGACTTTTCCATGATGGGCAAGGGCGGCGCCAGCCTGGCCCCGTTCCACGGCACCGAAAGCAAGCTCCCGGCCGACCTGGTGGCCAAGGTCAACGCCCGCATGATTGAGATCAAGAAGGGCGTCTTCCGCGTGGATATTGACGAAGCCGCGCCTCAGGCGGTCAATTAGCCTTGGGATGAGGGGCTGTCCTCAAAAAAACGCCAGGACAGCCCCTTTCCGGCAGGAACCGACATTATGTTTCATTGAACCCCCATGCGTGGGGGTTCAATGAAACAGGTTATGTCTTATCGAAAGCTTCACCCAATCGGGGCAAGTTACAAATTGAGTCGTTCAGGAGAATCCATGCTCGCGATCCAGATGCAGGGCATTGTCAAGCGCTTTGGCAGCCTGCTGGCGAACGATCACGTCCATTTCGAGCTGGCGGAAGGGGAGATTCATGCCCTGCTCGGTGAAAACGGGGCCGGCAAGACCACCCTGATGCGCATACTTTACGGGTTGTACCGCCCCGATGAGGGCGAAATCCGCGTCAAGGGGCAGAGCGTGGTGATTCGCTCGCCAAAAGACGCCATCCAGGCCGGAATTGGCATGGTCACGCAGCATTTTACCCTTGTGCCCACCCTCACCGTTGCCGAAAACGTGGTTCTGGGCGGGGCCGGGGCGCTGCTCGACCCGCGCCGGATGCAGGCCGATGTGCGCGCTGCCTCGCAGCGTTACGGCATCCCGGTCAAGCCGGATGCGCTCGTGCGCCAGCTTTCGGTGGGCGAGCAGCAGCGCGTGGAGATCCTCAAGGCGCTGGCGCGCAACGCGCGCGTGCTCATTCTGGATGAGCCCACGGCGGTGCTCGTTCCGCAGGAGGTGGAGGTGCTCTTCGAGGCGCTCAACCGCCTGCGCAAAGAGGGCCTTTCGGTGATTTTCATCAGCCACAAGCTCTACGAGGTGATGGCGGTGTGCGACCGGATCACCGTGCTGCGCGACGGCAGGCTGGTGGGGACGGTTGAAAAATCGGCCACCAACCAGACCGACCTCGCGCGCATGATGGTGGGGCGCGAAAGCTTCGGCGTGGCGCGCCAGGGCGAGCGCGCCCAGGGCGAGGTGCTGCTGCGCATCGAGAACCTGAGCGCGCGCGGCAAGAAGGGCCTCACCGCGCTGGATAACATCTCACTGGAAGTGCAGGCCGGAGAGATCCTCGGTATTGCGGGGGTCTCAGGCAACGGGCAGAGCGAGCTTTCGCAGGTGCTGGAGGGGATGCTCAAACCTTCCTCGGGCAAAGTGTCGGTGGGGGGCAAAGACGTCACTGCGGCCTCTCCCGGAGCGCTGGCCGAGGCCGGGGTGGGGCGCATCCCCGAAGACCGGCACGCCAGCGTGGTGGCCGAGCTGAGCGTGGCGGAAAACCTGGTGCTCGACCAGCTGGAAGCCTTCACCCGCGGCGGTTCGCTCGACCGGGCTGCCATCCGCAAGAACGCCGAAAAGCTGATCGGCGAGTATCAGATCAAAGCCGGGCCGGACGACCACACGCGCACCCTTTCGGGCGGGAACATGCAGAAGGTGCTGCTGGCGCGCAGCCTTTCGCGCAGCCCGCGCGTGGTGATCGCCGCCGAGCCAACCCGCGGGTTGGATGTGGGCGCCACCGATTACGTGCGCGCCAGGCTGCTCGAGCAGCGTTCGCGCGGCGCGGCCGTGCTGCTCATCTCGGAAGATTTGGATGAGATCCTGGCGCTGGCCGACCGCATCGCCGTCATCTATGAAGGGCGCATCATGGGCGTTTTAGGGGCGCGCGACGCCACGGTGGAACAGCTTGGGCTGATGATGTCTGGCACGCCGTTGGAGCGCCTGGCAGAGACGATGGAGGCCGGCCATGCTTAGATTACGCCTCGAACGCGCGCCTGCACCGCTGTGGTTCAGGTCGCTCATTCCGGTGATCGCCGTGCCGGTCACCTTCTTATTGACCACCATCCTCATCCTGTGGGCCGGAGCCGACCCGCTGCGGGCTTATTATGAATTCCTGATCAAACCCCTGGCGTCAAGGGTCAGCCTGATCGAAGTGCTGGTCAAATCCACGCCGCTGCTGTTGACGGGGGCCTCGGTGGCGTTCGCCTTTTCGGCAGGCTACTGGAACATCGGCGCGGAAGGCCAGCTGTATGCCGGGGCAATCGCCGGGGCCTGGCTGGGGATGGTGCTCAAGGACGTCTCGCCGGTCATCGGCATCCCGCTGATGATCGCCGGGGGGTTCCTGGCCGGGGTGTTGTGGGCGCTCGGACCGGCGCTGCTCAAGGTGCGCCTGAATGTGGACGAGGTGGTCACCACCCTGCTGCTCAACTCGGTGATCGTCTTCCTGGTCAGCTACCTGCTCAACGGCCCCTGGCGCGACCCGGTCTCGATGTGGCCGCAGAGCGCGACGATCGCCGACGGGACGGTTTTCTTCAAGCTCATCCCGCGCTCGCGCCTGCACCTGGGTTTTTTGGTGGCGCTGGTCGCCATTGGGGTGGAATGGTATGTGCTCAAACGCACCGCCCTGGGGCTGCGCATGCGCGCGGTGGGCCTGGGCAAAGACGCGGCGCGCTTCGCCGGGATCAACGTCAACCGCACCATGCTCACCGCGGCGCTCGTTTCCGGCGGGATCGCCGGGCTGGCCGGGGTGGGCGAGGTGGCCGGCATCCACTTCCACCTGATTGAATCGATTTCCGACGGGCTGGGCTACAGCGGGATCATCATCGCCACGCTCGGCGGGCTGCACCCATTTGGGGTGGGGCTGGCGGCCTTGTTCATCGGGTTGATCGACACCGGCGCGCAGACCGTCAGCCAGGCGCTCAACGTGCCGGTCTACCTGGGGACGGTTGTGCAGGCGGCGCTGCTGCTGGTGACGCTCAGCCTGTTCGTCCTGCAGAATTACCGCATCCGGAGGGCTTAGCGATGGAAACCTTCCTGATCGGCCTGATTGCGGCCACGCTGCGCGTGGCCACCCCCCTCATCTTCGGCACGCTGGGCGAGCTGTTCAGCGAGCGCGCCGGGGTGCTCAACCTGGGCATCGAGGGGACGATGTTCCTGGGCGCGTTCGTGGGCTTCAGCGTGGCATCCTTGAGCGGCAGCCTGTGGCTTGGCTTCTTTGCGGCGGTTCTGGCGGGCATGCTCTCGGGCGTTTTGATGTCGCTGCTGACCGTTCGGCTGGGGGTGAACCAGCACGTCTCGGGGCTGGGCATCACCCTGCTTTGGACGGGCATCTCGCTGTTCGGCTTCCGCCTGATCTTTGGCGAACCGAGCATCCCGCCCTCGATCGACCCCTTCAAGGCGCTCACGCCGTTTGGCCAGACGCCCGTGCTCGGCCCGATCTTCGAGCAGCACATCCTCACCTACGTCTCGCTGCTGCTGATCCCGCTGGTGTGGTGGGTCATCCGGCGCACGCGCTTCGGCCTCGATATCCGCGCGGTGGGCGAGAACCCCGAGGCTGCCGACGCCGCCGGGTTGGATGTGTACCGCATCCGCACGCTGGCGCTGATGATCGGCGGCGGGCTGATGGCAGCAGGGGGGGCATTCCTCTCGCTGGCCCAGTTGGGCGCGTTCACCTACGGCATCATCGCCGGGCGCGGCTGGGTGTGCATCGCACTGATCATCTTTGCCAACTGGGAGGCGGCGGGGGTGCTGTGGGGCGCGTTGATCTTCGGCGGGGTAGCCTCGCTGCAACTGCGCCTGCAGACGATGGGCTTCAAGCTGCCCTATGAGCTGTTCCTGGCGCTGCCCTACCTGGTGACGATCCTGGCATTGATGATCGCCGGGCGCAATGTGTCAGCGCCGGCCTCGCTGCTCAAGGCGTACCGAAGAGAGTAGACCTTCGCTTGCCCTGCCCTCCCCCGAAAACGGGGGAGGTTTTTTTATCCGCAAATGGCATTGCCGTTCACCAGCATCACCGGCACCAGCATCACCGTCGGGCGGCCGGGGATGGTCAGCTCCACGGCAAAGCGGGTCACATCGCCCTGCATGCGCGCGGTGGAGAGCTGGAAGGCAGCTTCTACGGTGGAGCCCTGCTCCAGCCAGCCGGTGGGCGCAAAGAGAACGGCATCGGCCGAGGGACTCACCTGCCAGCCTTCCGGCAGGTACCAGTGCAGGCGCAGGTTATCCTGGGTTTTATACAGGTTGCGGATGCGCAGCTTCACCTCGCGCGGAACTCCATCCTTCACCAGGGGGTCGGGGCCGTAATCCACCGCCACTTCGTAGAATGGAAAGCGGTGCACGCTGGCGTTGAGGTTGGCGTAATCGGGCGGGGCGGATGGTTTGGTTGAAAACCCCGCCAGGCTGCGCATCGAAGGGTCTTTGGCGTACAGGTCGGCTGCCTGCAGCGCCGAGAGGTCGCTTGGAGCGCCGGTGAACTCGACGGCCAGCCCGTGGGAGGCGATCACCTGGCGGGCGATGCGCTCGGTGCGGCGGGTCATCTCGTCCACGTCTTGCGGGAGCTGGCTGCCGAAGTAACCCAGCTCGCCGAGGTTGAGGCAGGCCGTTTTGATTTTACGGCCGACCGGCTCCACCCACTGCGGGGGGATGGCGCGGTAGCCGCGCAGGATGCCGAAGATCGAACCGGCTGTCGCACCGGTGCAGTCGGTATCTTCTCCGCAGTTGACGGCTGTGCAGACGGTTTTGGCGAAGTCGCCCTCGCCATACAGCAAAGCCAGCACCAGCAGCCCGATGTTGGAGGGCACGTCCCAGCCGCGCTTGCCCTCGTGGAAGCCTTTTTCGCGGTCGGCGGGGGAGGTCAATTCGGGGGCGCCGCCGTGGCTGCTGCCGCGGAAACCCGCCAGGATCAGGTCGCGGGCCTCCAGCCAGCTCTTGCCTGCATCGAAGGCGGCCACGGCAGCCCGCGCCGCGCCGCTCACTGCGCAATCGGCGGGGATGTACGAGAGGCCGATCTCCACCAGGCGGCGCAGGTCGCTTTCCACGAAGGCGGCGCTTTCGAGCGCGGCGCAGAAAACCGCTGCAAAGGTGCCCTCGCCGTTGCCGTGGTCGAGAATGGCGTCATGGTAGGCATAGCGCGCCGCCACCTGCGGGCAGCCCGGCGCGATGCAGGCCCAGATCTCCGAGCGGATGAAGGCCCCGCAGCTATCTTTATAATCGTTATGGAAGCTCCCCGACTGTGGCGGGAGCAGACCGAGGCGCATGTTGTTCTTGGCGGTGCCATATTCGGCCCAGTGCGGGGTGACATAGATGCACCAGTAATCGGCCAGCAGGTTGGCGTCAACCTGCACGCCCATCTCTTCGAGCGCCACCAGCCAGAGCAGCTGAATATCCAGGTCGTCGTTCGGCAGCGGCTCGCCGCCCAGGTCTTGGGTGTAAAACTCGACGCGGTTAACCTGCCTGCGCCACTCGAACGGCGCGCCGAGGGTGCCGCCGATGTTCTTACCCATCCAGCAGCCAAGCACCCTGTCACGATACTCTTCGAGGTTGAGATGGATCATTGTTTTCCTTTATTCATCATCACAATCATGGTGGGTGGAAAGCAGGGCGTGCGCTTCATGCGCAGGGAGGTTTCCCTGTAGAATGGTAGGAAAGCAGAAACCTTGCTGGAATTATATATGCGATCTTCGATGAGGAGACTGTATGCCGCTCAGCCCGCGAGAAATTGTCCGCCGGACCATTTTGTTTCAGGGCGCGCCGCGCCTGCCGTATGACCTGCCGGAACCGTATGGGACGGATTTTTACTATGCCGGGATGAGCCCTTCGCCGGACGACCGCCCGTCTTCAGGAAAAGACGAGTGGGGGGCGGTTTGGGAGAACAAGGGCTTCACCAACCTGGGCGAGGTGAAGGATTTTCCGCTCAAAGATTGGGCGGATTTCGAGCGCATCACCCCGCCGGATATCCGCGACGAAAGGCGCTGGGAGGCCTTGCGCGATTTGCGCGCCAAAGCCGGCGACCGCTATATCCTTTGCACGGGCATTTCCATCTACGAGCGCGTGCATTTTATCCGCGGGTTAGAGAACACCTGGGCCGATATCTACCAGGCCCCCGGCCAGCTCGGCAGGCTGCTTGACCTGTTGGTGGAGATGAACCTGTATGCCATTCAGCGCTACGCGCAGGCCGGCGCCGATGGCTACTTCCTGCTGGACGATTGGGGCCTGCAAGACCGCCTGATGATCTCACCGAAATCCTGGCGCGCGCTGTGGAAGCCGCGCTATGCCCGCATCTTCGCCGCCGCCAGGGAGGCGGGTTTGCAGGTCTTTCTCCATTCGTGCGGGTATATCGTCGATATCCTGGATGATCTGATCGAGATCGGCCTGCAGGTGATCCACATGGACCAGCAGGAAAATATGGGCCTCGAACTGCTGGGCCGGCGCTTTGGCGGGCGGCTGACCTTTTTCGCGCCGGTGGATATCCAGAAAACGATGGTCAGCGGAACGCCGGAGGAGATCCGCGCCTATTGCCGCGCGATGGCGCGCCACCTGGGTAGGCCACAGGGAGGGTTCATCCCGCGCTGGTACTCCGACCCGCGCGGGGCGGGGCACCGGCCCGAAGCGATCGAGGCCATGTGCGACGAGTTCGTCCGGTTGTCAAATTGCCCGCGCGCGTGTTATGATGAAGATGTTCATGGCGCAACCCTATGATCCCCGGCGCCTGCCAACCCAACCCAAGGCGGATCAACAAGGAGGGACGATGAACACTCGCACACGTCAAATGAGCTGGCTGTATGGATTCGTTGTGCTTGTTCTGGCCGCGGCCCTGGCGGCCTGTTCGGGGACGCCCAAACCCGCCGACGAAGGCGCGAAACCTTCGAACCCGGGCGGGCCGGGCGAGGCGATCAACCTTACCGGAGATGCCGCGAACGGCAAGACGATCTTCGAGCAGAATTGCGTTTCCTGCCATGGCGAAGAAGGGAAAGGCGGGGTGGCAAACCCCGGCGGGGCGGAGGAGACCGTTCCGGCGCTGAACCCGATCGATGAGACGATTGCCAACGCCGACTATAAAACCTTCGCGACCAACCTCGACCTGTTCATCGAGCACGGCTCGACCCCCGAAGGCGACAGCCCCACGTTGAGCATGTTGAAATTCGGCGATGATAAGATCCTCACCCCGCAGCAAATCGCCGATGTGATTGCTTATGTGATCAGCTTGAACCGGAAGTAACCGGGTTCATTCCTCTACAAACGATCCTGTTCCGGCTATAATCGGGGCATGCGTCATCGCCTGCCCCGATTGTTGTTTGCCGTGTTCTTTTCTTTTGCGGTTCTTTTGGCAGCCCGCCCGGCCGCGGCCCGCGGTGCGCCGCAGGGCATCCTCACCTCCACGCCGATGGCCGACGGGGCTGTTGTTCACTTCGTCGCCGAGGGCGAAACGCTGGCCGGCATTGCCGAAGCGTATGGGGTGAGCATGGATGAAATCCGCTCGTTGAACGGGCTGGCGCCCTCATCTTCGGCCATCTTCCCCAACCAGAAGTTGATCATCCGCCTGGCGCCCACGGTGACGCTCACGCCGACGATCACGCCGGTGACGCCGCGCCCGACCCGTTCGCCCACGCCACTCACCCCCACGCGCACGCCTGCGCCCACGCGCACGCCTGCGCCAACCCTGACCCCCACCCCCACCACGAACCCGCTGGTGGCCGCCGCAACGGGCTTTGTCGATGCGTACCGCCGCCAGCTGTTGATTGCCATGGTGGCGCTGTGCGCGGCGGGGCTGGCCTGGACGGTCTGGTCGGGGTTCGCGCGGAAATAAATTCTATCCCTCGTCCTTCAGCGCGGCCAGTTCTTTTTCGAGCGCTTCCACCTGCTGGAGCAGCGCCTGCAGGTCATCGGGTTCTTGCGCGGGCGGCTCGGCGGCGGGGGCATGGGTCACATCCCACTGCTCGGGCGGGCCGGCCAGCTTTTCAGCCAGCCGCACGGCTTCTTCGGCAGCCAGCTCGCCGCGCGCGGCAAGGCTTTCTAACCGGCGGCGGATTTCAGCATCCACCAGGCTTTGCGGGTCGAAGGCGGCCAGCATGCGCTCGCGCAGGCTTTCGAGCGTGTCTCCGCCGGTTCGGATGAGCCGCGTGAGCACCACCTTGGGGAGCAGTTCGCCAATGCGTTTCTCTTCCTGGAAGAGCACCTGGGTCAGCGTCAGCGAGGTGAGGTCGCGCCCGGATTCGTGATCCACCACCTGGATATCTTCGCCGCGGCGGATGAATTCACCGATATCTTCCAGCGTGACGTACTGGCCCGCCTGCGTGTCATAGAGCTTGCGGTTGGCGTAGCGTTTGATCAGCGGCATGTCACTTGCCCTTGGCCTGCTTGAGCTCTTCGATCTGGCGGGTCAGGTCGGCGATCCGCGCGGTCAGCGCTTCGATGTCGGCGCGGGTGGCGGCGGTGGAGCCGGCAGCCTTCTGCTCCTGGCTCTTGCGCTCGCGTTCCAGCTTCTGCCGCCGGTCGCCGATCTCGCGGATGAGCTTGCGGGCGTCGGCTTCGGCCATTTCGCCGCGCTCGACCAGCCGGTCGATGAAGCCGTTGAGTTCTTCCTGGGCCAGCGAGGCCGCCCCGACGGCGGCTAGCAAGACCATGCGCGTGGCATCGTAGAGCGGGCCGCGGGATTTCGGTTTCTCGGTCGATTCGTTCGTCATGTCATCCTCCATTCCGGTTTGACGCAACGCGTCACCAACAGGATAACGCAATGCGTCAAGAAAGTCAAGCCCTTGCCTGGGGCGATCTATGTTATACTTTTGAAAGCCCAGGGTTTCTTTGAAAACCTGCCCACCTTCGGTTCCCCCTCTTTACATGAGAGTTCGTTTCCGCCTGTCCTGGCTCATACTGCTGTTCATTCTGTTAGGCGTTGTGGCCATCGCGCTGACCGAATTGTTCCGCATGCGGCGCGAGGTCGAAGCCGCGCGGCAATTGCTGGTGAGCAGCCAGGTGGATATTACCCGCGCCATCCTGGGGGCCGTGGCCGATCAAATTGAGGAGGGAGAATGGAACACGGTGGTGGCCAACCTGGATGTGATGCGGCGCACCACGCGCACCGAGCGCATTTCTCTGGTCACATACACCGGCGCAATCATACTCGACAGCCACGGCAGCGCCCCGCTGCATGAATTCGCCCCCGACCTGCCCGAAGATGCCTTCAGGCAGGGGAGTTCCACTGGCTGGGTCGGCGGGCAGGATAACCTGCAAGTGGCCGTGCGGATCAACACGAACCACCTCGATTCGGCGGCGGTGCTGATCCGTGAGGTGCAGCTGGCGAAACAAATGGCGGAGATCCGCCAAAGGCAATCCGCCTCCATGCTGCGTGCATTCCTGGTCATCGCATTGTATTTCGGCCTGGTTCTCCTGCTCCTCTGGCTGATCGTACTGCGGCCGATATATCGCATGCGCGAGGCGGTTCATCTGGCTTCGGATGATGAGGGGGCGGGGAACTTCCCGCCCAGGTTCCTGATGGAGCTGGACGATTTTGGGCGGGCATTCACGCGCCTGATCGAGCGCGTGAGAAGCCAGCGCGACCAATTGACCGAGCTTAACCGTAACCTGGCGGCCACCGTGGCCGAGCAGGCCAAAGCGGTGGAGCGCGCGAACCATGACCTGGCCGTGCGCGCCGCCGGGCTGGAAGCGATCAACCGCATCATTCAAACCGCAGCCGGGGCCAGTAACCACAAAGACCTGGCGCGCGGGGCTTTGCAGCAGATCCAGCAGGCCACCCGCGCCGATTTTGCCTGGGTGACTCTCAATGGCACGACGCACTTCCTGGCTGCAGACGGGCAGACCTGCCCCGCGGCCGACAACCTGATCGGCCTGCTCCACGGCAGCGAAGAAGCGCACCTGCTCGTTCCCGATTGGCTCAGCCCCAACCTGCCCGCCGGGTTAGAGGGCATTTCGCGGAATTTCCTCGAATGCGAAATCCGCTCCACCGCCAGCGTCACCATTCGGACGGCGAAGAAGGCCTTTGGGTGCATCGACCTGGCCAGTAAAGAGCCCGACTTTTGGAGTAAGCGCGATTTTGCTTTCATCGAAATCATCGGCCAGCAGCTTGGGGTGATGGCCGAACGCCTCGAAGATTACGAGGCCAGCCTGGAGAACTCGCGCCTGATGGCCCGCCTGGCCGAATTGAGCGGATTGCTCAACCGCCCGCTCGGACTCGCGGAGGTCATCGCCACCATCGGCAAAGGGGTGCTCGATCTGACGGGCGCCCCGCGCGCGGCCATGCTGGAGCGCCAGCCCGATGGTGATTTCGCCATTCTCTGGCAGCAAAACCTGCCCCGCCGGCTGGCCCGATCGCTCATTTCACGCTCCAGGGCCGACCGGTCGTTCTTCTTGCCGGAAAACCCGGTGACCTATCACCTGCCGGATGTCGCCGCTTTGCCGGAAGAGAAAGCCGAATGGTGGCAGCTGGCCGGGGCAGGCATTCGCTCCTACAGCTCCTGGCCGCTCTATTTCGAAGGCCAGGCAAGCGCGCTGGTCGTGGCCTTTTATGACCGCCCGACCGCCTACTCTCAGCTCCAGGCAGAAGTGCTGGATGCCTTCTCGAGGCAGGCGGCCATCGCGCTGCGCAACGCGCGCCTGCTGGATTCGGAGCGAGAGCAGCGCCTGCTGGCCGAGGCCCTGCGCGACGTGGCCTCGGCGCTCACCAGCACACTCGATTTGAACGAAGTGATCGAGCGCATCCTGACCAACATCAACCGCGTCGTCGAGCACGACGCGGCCAATGTGATGCTCCTCGAGGGCGAGATGCTGCACATCGTGCGCAGCCGCGGCGCCAGCCTCATCGGTCTGCAGTTGAGCGAGTGGCGCGAGCCCTTGAAAACCTTCAAGATCCTCGAACAGGTCGCCCAAACGGGCCGCGGGCTGGCGGTTCCAGACACCGAGCAAGAACCGCTGTGGGTGAAGCGCCCCGAATCGGCGTGGATCCGGTCGTATGCCACTGCGCCGATCCGCTCGCGGGGACGGGTGGTGGGGTTCGTCAACGTCTCCAGCCGGCAGCCTGGGTTCTTCACCGCAGCGCACGCCGCCATGCTGCAGGCCTTCGCCGACCAGGCTTCGATCGCCTTGGAAAACGCCAACCAGTTCCAATCGACCCGCGCCGTGGCCGCCGAGACGAACACGCTCTTGCGCGCCCTCGCGCCGCTCTTCGCGGCCGGCGCCGACCTGGGGACGGTGGCGGAGGAGATTGCGCGCGCCGTGGTGGGTGAATTTGCCCAATCGCACTGCGGTGTGCTGCTGGTGGATAAAGACCGCCAGCTTTTGCAGGTGTTCCGCGAGGCCGGAGAAATCTGCCTGGGCCTGCACGTGCTGCCGCTGGACGGCCCCGGCCTGACGGTTGCGGCGGCCCGCCTGGGAAAGACCATCTACTGCCCGGATGTGCGTAAAGATAAACGCTATGTCGCCGGTTCGCCGGCCACCCGCTCGGAGCTGGCCATTCCGCTCATCGCCGGCGGCGAGGTGACGGGCGTGCTCAACGTGGAAAGCCCCAACCTCGATGCGTTCAACGAGGCCTCGCGCCGCATGCTGAGCGCATTCGCCGAGCGCGCCGCCTGGGTGCTGGCCAACGCGCAGCTCTTCGAGGTCACCCGCGCCAACGCCCGCCAGATGACCCTGTTGAATGAGATCACCCAGGTGGCCCTGAGCGGCGGCGATATCCAGACCATTTTGAAGGATGTCGTGCGGCGCGTGGCGCAGTTGATCAACGCCGACGGCTGTTATATGACCGGGTGGGAGGAAAACACCCGGCAGACGATCCCCCTGATGGCTTACGGGATCAACGAAGAAACCTACACTTCCGACGTGCCCAAGCCGGGCGAGCGGAACCTCACCTACGCCTTGATGCACGAGGGCCGGCCGATCGCGATCTCCGACACGTACGATACGCCCTACCTTCCCCGCGCCGTGGCCGAGTTGTTCCCCACCCGTTCGCTGCTGGGGGTGCCCCTGCAGGTGAACGGCTCGAAGCTCGGCGCCTTGCTGGTTGGCTTCAACCGGCCATACGAATTCACCCCCCGCGAGATTGCCGTCATCCAGCAGGCCGGAGGGTTGATTGCCCTCATCCTGGCGCGCATGAACGCCCTGGTTGCCGCGCAGGCGCGCGCCGATGAATCGGAGCGTCTGCGGCAGGCCAGCGCAGCCCTCACCACCACGCTCAACGTCAACGAGGTGGCGCAGTCGATCATCGAGCACCTGGAAACGCTGGTGCAGTGCCACACCGCCATGGTGTGCCTGTATAAGCCGGATGGCTTGCAGCCGCTCGCGTATAAGAATGCGCCTGCGGAGGGCAGCCCGCTCGGGGTTCGCGACCCGCTCGAAGACCGGCTGCTGCTGGATGTACTTAACAGCGGCGGGGCGCTGGCCCTGGAAGATGCTCAACAAGACCCGCGTTACAGGCCCTGGGATGGTGAAGATGCCGTTCGTTCCTGGCTGGGGATTCCCCTCACGGCGGGCAACGAGGTGATGGGGCTGGTGACCCTGGGACGGCGGGAGGTGAAGCCGTTCAACGCCAATGAAATCCTGCTCGTTCAGGTGTATTCCAACCAGGCCGCCGTGGCCCTGCAAAATGCGCTGCTGCATGCCCACCAGCAGCAACTGGCGATCACCGACCCGCTCACCGGGCTGTATAACCGGCGCGGGTTCTTCGAGCTGGCGCGGCACGAACTGGATCGCAGCCGGCGCTTCAACCGCCCGCTCTCACTGATGATGATCGACATTGACCATTTCAAGGATATCAACGATCTCTACGGGCACGCGGTGGGCGACGATGTTCTGCGCGAGATGGGCCGGCGCTTCCGCAAAGTGATGCGCGAGGCCGACCTCCTCTGCCGCTACGGTGGGGACGAATTCTGCTTCCTGCTGCCCGAGACCGACTGCCGGGGCCTGTGTTCGGCGGCCGAAAGGCTGCTCGACGACGCCCACCAGCAGCCGTTCAGCAGCGGTGAGCTCAGCATTTGGAGCACCTTTTCGATTGGCATCAGCACCCTGACCAGCGGGACAACCGCTCTGGAAGAACTGATCGAGCAGGCCGACCAGGCGCTTTACCAGGCCAAGCAGGCCGGGCGAGACCGGGTGGCCCTCTGGCAGCCCGCCTGAACGCTCAGAGGCGCAGCATCTCCGGCAGGCCGGTGAGCTGCAGGCTGGCATCCCACAACCGGCGGGCGGCCGCCGCATCGTAGGACTCGTCGGAGGAGCGCTGCTCGCGCCGCCGGTAGAAGTATTTGCCGGTGACCCCTTCCACTTCGGGCGACGAAGCCAGGTAGAGGCTGGTCTGTGCGCCTTCTTCGGGGCCGATTGCGCCCAGGTGCGCCAGCCCAAAAACGGGCCGGTAGATGCCCCCGTTGCTCTTGCCAAAATTCGTGGCGACAAACCCCGGGTGCAGCGCATTCACGCTGATGCGCCTGCCTTCCAGGCGGCGGGCCAGTTCATAGGTGAAGTAGAGGTTGGCCAGCTTGGAACGGCTGTAAGCTGCCATGCCGTTGTAGGCTCGTTCGTTCTGCAAGTCGTTAAAATCGATCCTGGCGCCGAAGTGCGCCCCCGATGAAACGTTGATGATGCGCGCGGGCGCGGCGGCTTCGAGGCTGTCGAGCAGCAAGAGGGTCAGCAGGAAATACGCCAGGTGGTTGAGCGCGAAGGTCATTTCGATTCCATCGGCGCTGAGCCTGCGCTGCATGAAGATGGCCCCGGCGTTGTTCACCAGCACGTGCAGACGGTCATGGCGGGCGCGGAATTCGGCGGCCAGCCGGCGCACTTCGCTTTGAGCGGAGAGGTCGGCGACCAGGTATTCAACATCCGGGTTCGACGTGGCCCGGCGGATCTCCAGAGCGGTTTGCTCGGTCTTCTGCGGGTTGCGCCCGCAGATCACCACACGGGCGTGCATGGCTGCCAGCCCATGTGCCGTCTGGCGGCCGATGCCGTCGGTGGCGCCGGTGATGAGGATGGTCTTTCCGGTGAGATCGGGTTGTTGGCTCAAGATTACCTCCTGTACTGAGGCATCATTATAAACAGAATGAACGCGGTTGTGAGGCCGCGTTCAAATTGTTGGTTGGGATCCGGCCGCGCTAGGCGGGCGGCAGCAAGACGGCATCGATCACGTGGATCACGCCATTGGAGGCTTTCACGTCGGCGATGATCACCTGCGCGCCATTGATGTACACCTTTCCGTCCGTCACCTGAATGGCAACGTTCTTGCCGAGCACGGTGGTGGCTTCCATCAGTTTCACCACGTCGGCGGCGAAGACACCGCCGGGTACCACGTGGTAGGTGAGGATATCGGCCAGCTTCTGTTTGTTTTCGGGCTTGAGAAGCTCATCGAGGGTGCCGGCAGGCAGCTTGGCGAAGGCCTCATCGGTGGGCGCGAAGACGGTGAACGGCCCTGGGCCGGAGAGCGTCTCGGCCAGCCCGGCGGCCTGGACGGCGGCTACCAGCGTGCCGAAGCGCCCATCGGCGACGGCCACGTCAACGATGGTCTGTGAGGCCGCGGCGGGGGCCTGGGTGGGGGCGGCAGCCTCGGTTGCGGTGGGGGCCGGCGCAGTCGTTGGGATGGCTGTGGGGGCTTGCGTGGCGGCGGGGGCGCAGGCTGCGAGCAGCACGCCGAGGGCCAGCAGGGCAGAAACGAACTTCATGCGAGACATGGTTCACTCCTTCTAACGTTAAGGTGGGTAAGGTGTTTCGAACTGGCCTGATTATCGCGGATTTGCGCGCCCAAAGCAATGACAAAGCTTATACTGTATAATGTTTGTATAACTATGAGCAGGGTGGAATCTCGCAACTTTCCATCCGGCTCTGCGTACATATGGGTGAGAGCATAAATCAAGGAGATGACAAGGAGCCGCGCATGTCGACCAATTCGGTAATCTATGAATCCAAACGCAACCCCGGCTGCCTGCTGCAGCTGTTGTGGTTTGCCTTCATCGGCATTTGGCTTGGCCAGGTGTGGATGGTGGCGGCCTGGATCATGATGATCACGGTCATCGGGCTGCCGCTTGGCATTGCCATGCTCAATATGCTGCCCAAGGTGATTGCCCTGCGCGAGCCGCCCCGCCAGCTGCGCGTCGTGCGCCGCGAGGACGGCCGCATGGCCCTCGAAGAGGTGGACCGCCCGCAGGTGAACTTCTTCCTGCGCGCCGTCTATTTCATCCTCGTCGGGTGGTGGTTCTCGGCGCTGTGGATGGAGGCAGCTTACCTGCTCACCGTCACGGTGATCGGCATCCCGCTCGGGTTCTGGATGTTCGACCGCGTGCCCGCCGTGCTGACGCTGCGGCGGTAAGCGGATTTTAAGCTCACAGGGGTTGTCCAAAAAGAGGGCGGACACATCGGTCTGCCCCCTAAATATGGCGGTCAGCCATATTTTTTGGATAGCCCCTTGTTTTTTTAATTCCCCGTGTAGATCACGCGGTAGATGCGGTTGGATTTATCATCGGAGATGAACATCTCGCCCCGGGCGTTGGCGACCACGTCGGCCGGGCGGCCGTAGGTGGATGCGTCACCGCATTTGGCCCCTGGGGCGCGGAACCCGTTGGCGAAGTCCACGCTGCCGGTGACCTGCCCGCCGACCACCAGGATACGCTCCACCTTGCAGTCGCGGTAATTGGCGGGGTTGTTGGTGTTCCATGAGCCGTGCAGGGCGATGAACAGGTCGTCGCGGTATTCCTGCGGCCATTCGACGCCCGGCCCCCAGCCCATGCCGATGGGCGCGGCGTGCGCCGGGGCGGTGTAGAGCGCCGGGATGACGGTGGAGCAGTCGAAGGTGTTGTTGGTGATGTTGGATGTGTCGCGCACCTCGGGCTGGGGCGGGTTATTCAGCCCGTTGACCGGGGTGTAGCAATACGGCCAGCCGTAATTCTGTCCTTTTTGCACCACGTCCACCAGCTCTTCGGGGGGGCGGGTGTCGGGCTGGCCGTTCTGGTCGAGGATGTTATCCGACCCGTGCGTGCTGGCCCACAACTGCCCGGCGGGAGTCCAGGTGAAATCCACGCTGTTGCGCAGCCCCAAGGCCCACACCGGGCGGCGGTTGACGTTGGCGTCTTGAGCGTAGGGGTTATCGGCCGGGATCGACCCATCGGGGTTGAAGCGTAAAATCGCCGCGCGGCGCGGGTCGCTCTCCACGCAGACGTTGCAGCTCGAACCGACGCTGACGTAAAGCTTGCCATCCGGGCCGAAGTGCAGCGTGCGGGTGGAATGCCCGCCGCCGGAGGGCAGGCTGATGAGGAAGCCGGGGTCAACGGTGTAGGCTCCGTTGCCGCCCAGGCCGGTGAAGCGCTGGATCTTATCCGTTTGGGCAATGTAGAGATAGCCGCCGTGCCACTCCAGGTTGTGCGGCTGGTTCAGGCCCGAGGCGACTACCTCCGCGCCGTCCGAAAGGCCGTCGCGGTTGCGGTCCGGCAGGCGGACGACCTGCCCGGCGGACATGAGGGCCACGTACAGCTCGCCATCCGGCCCGATTTCCATCAACCGCGGCGAGCCGCTCACCGAAGCATAGATACGGATGGCAAAGCCCGCCGGAACAGTGATGCGGCTGGAGGCCGAATCGGGCGGAGGCAGCGCCAGCCCGGCTCGGCTGACGACCGGCAGGTAAGCCACCGGCCCGGGCGCGGCGGCGTAGATTTTAAGCACCGCCAGGGCCAGCAAGAGCAGCATCAATGCCGCGATGCCAGGGGCGCGCCGGCGGAGCGCAAACGAAAGGGCAGACAGTGGATTCATGTGGACACTTTATATCCTATTAGTATGAGAATCGTCTGAAAAGTTGTGGGATAAGCGATATTCTTGCGCTCGCGATCCCGCGTGCCCGAGCGCCCGGCCGCCTCCCCCCTGCGCCCCGGCTGTGGTACAGTTAACTCATGCTCGAAGTGCGCGGAATCGTCAAGACCTACGAAGGCCAGCCGCTGCTGCGGGGAATTTCGTTCACCTTGCAGCCCGGCGAGACGCTCTGCCTGCTGGGGCCTTCGGGCAGCGGCAAAAGCACCCTGCTGCGCATCATCGCCGGGATCGAACCCGCCGACGGGGGGAGTGTCCTCTGGCAAGGCCGCGACCTGGCGGACGTGCCCGTCCACAAGCGCGGGTTTGGCCTGATGTTCCAGGATTACGCGCTCTTCCCGCACCTGAACGTCAGCCAGAACGTCGCTTTTGGGCTGCGCATGCTGGGCGTGCCGAAAGCTGAGCTGGAAGCGCGCGTGGCCGATGCCCTCCGGCAGGTCAATCTGAGCGACCTGGCGCGCCGGAAGGTGACCGACCTCTCGGGCGGCGAGCAGCAGCGCGTGGCGCTGGCCAGGGCGCTGGCCCCGCGCCCGCGCCTGCTCATGCTGGATGAACCCCTGGGCGCGCTCGACCGGGCGCTGCGCGAGCAATTGCTCGATGAGCTGCGCCACCTGCTGCGCTCCACGGGCATCCCGGCCATTTACGTGACTCACGACCAGGAGGAGGCCTTCTTCCTGGCTGACCGCCTGCTCTTGCTGCACAACGGGCTGGTGGAGCAATCGGGCAGCCCGGCCGAGGTGGTCGCGAGGCCCGCTTCGGCCTGGGCGGCAGGCTTCCTTGGCCAGACGAATCTGCTGGATGGCCGCGTGGCCTCGCTGCAGCCGTTGGAGGTGGAGACGCCTCTCGGGCGCTTTGCAGCGGTGGCCGGGCCGGGCGCGGATCTGCGCCTGGGCCAGCGCAGCGTGCTGCTCTTTCGCCCCGGCGGTGCGCGCCTGGTGGCGCCGGATGCTCCCGGAGCGCTGCTGCGCGGGCGGGTGGCCGATGTGGTCTTTCGCGGCGACGGCTTTCATGTGGAGCTCCAGCTCGATGGCGGGCCGTCCTTCTCCTTTCGGGTGGACCGCCCCCCCAGGGTGGGCGAGGTTGCCGGGCTGGCCCTGCCGCCTGAAAACCTGCTGGCGCTGCCGGAGGAAGCCCGTTGAAAGAAATCACGGTTATCAAGCTCAACCTGCAGGGAGAGGAAACCTGGCGTTACAGCGGGATGGAACTGCGGCGCGGGCCGGGGTGGGTGATCCTCCAGGCGGGCTTCAACCGCGATGACACCCCCTTTCAAGGGATCGTCCTCAAGCGCGGCGACACGTTCATCGAAATCTATTACTCCGACCGCTGGTATAACATCTTCGAGCTCCACGACCGCGACAGCGGAGCATTGAAAGGTTGGTATTGCAACGTTACCCGCCCGGCCGAGCTTGGCGGCGCGGAAATCCGCTATGTGGACCTGGCCCTCGACCTGTTCGTGACGCCCGAAGGCCGGCAGGTGGTGCTGGATGAAGACGAGTTCGAGGCGCTCCACCCGGATTCAAGCCTGCGTGAAAAGGCTTACGCCGCGCTGGAAGAGTTAAAGCGCCTCGTCCGCCCGCAGGAGGGGTTTTCGGTGGCCTAAAAACAAAAGCCTGGCACCGGCCAGGCTTTTGTTTTTACGCTGGGTATGTGGATCAAACCGCCAGGATCGAGAACAGGCTCGTCCAATCGATCGTGTAATCCTTCGAAAAGAACAGCCAGATGACCACGGCTGTGACCACGCAGCACAGGCACAGCACTGCCAGCACGATGATGACGATCAGCCACCAGTTCGTGCCGCCCTTTTTGGCCGGCGGGGGCGCGCTGGGAGCAGGCGGCACATAAGCGGGCGGCGGCGGCTGAACGGGCTCGGGGGCGGCGGCAGGCGGCGGGGTGAAAGGCTCTACGGGCGGGGCGCCCTCGAAGGCAGAGGCGCTCTGGCCGGGCAGCGGCTCTGCGGTGGGGGGTTCGTAAGCCATGGCGGGGGGTTCGGCCGAGGGGGGCGCGTACTCTTCCTGTGGCGGGGTTGCATCGACAGGCGGCGGGGTGAAGAGTTCCTGCGGCTCGACAGGCTGTTCCTCAGGCGGCTGGTAGGGCTGGCTGCCGCTTTCGCTGGCATCGAGGGGTTTGGGTTCTTCGGTCATGATTTGCTCCTTTTGGCGAGGTCAAGCAAGTGGAACGGGCTCAATGGGCGGGGATCGCCCGGGCGCGGCGGTAAAGCCGCCAGACGATATACGCGGTGATCAGCACCAGGGCGCAGGCGATCACGACCGGGACCACCACCGAGAGAATGGACAGAACCGTCGAGAGCACATCTTCGGCCACCGAGACGGGCACATTGCCTGCCCCGGCTGTGGCCGCGGTGACGGCCGGGCGCACCGCCAGCGATTTGACGGCGTGCACGCTGCCCGCCACCAGGATGCCCGCGGCGATGGAAAGCACCGGGCTGACCTCGGTGACGGCGTGCGCGCTGGCGGCGAAGATGATCGCCCCGGCTGCCGGGCGGATGAACGTCTGGATGATATCATTGATGTGGTTCACCGCCGGGATCTTATCGGCGAAAAATTCGATCAACGAGAGCACCACCAGCAGCCCGATGATCCACCAGCTGGTCAGGGCATCCCAGGGCTTGCTCAGCTTGATCAAGTCGGTGAATTTTGCCAGCAGCGCCACCACCAGCAGCGGGATGTAAGCGTTCAGCCCGGCGCTGGCCGAAAGGCCAAAAGCGGAAAAGACCCCGAAAAGATCCATCGCACCTCCACTTCGGAGCGGCCGCTCACCCTGGCAGCGGGAAGCCCGCCCACGATCCGGTGAGGAGGAGCCTGCCCGCATCCATCAGGCTCACTTGCAGAAGGGCTGTGAGAAACCCGGCCGTCAGCGGCACCCAAAGCTCCGTAAGTTTATGATACCTGTTTTCGCGTTTCGATAAAAGTACCCAGATGACGGTATAGACGGTGGTGAGGATGGCCAG
This sequence comes from Anaerolinea sp., assembly GCA_029975055.1. GTDB lineage: Bacteria > Chloroflexota > Anaerolineae > Anaerolineales > Anaerolineaceae > Anaerolinea. The sequence goes on along the minus strand of JARKPU010000074.1, from coordinate 18,414 downwards.
CACCGAGAGGCCGCTGAGCACGGCCAGCGGGTAGAGCAGCAGCGGGTTCTGGCTCAGCACGGCCAGGTCGAACAGCGCTGCCAGCCCGAGCAAGCCGGCGATTTCCTTCCAGCTGCCCAGCGAGTGAGCCTCTTGAAAATCGATCCACACGGCCTGGTTGAACACCGGCGCGAGCAGGGCGCCGATGCCCAGCCCCATGCCGGTGCCGGTGAGCAGGCGCAGCCAGTTTGCCGAGGGGTAGAGGAAGTTCGCGCCGATGACCACCCGCGCGAAGGAATTGAGCCCGTCCAGCCCGAAGGCCACGGCGAACCCGCCCAGCATCAGCGAGGTTTTCAGGTCTGGCAGGCCGCCGCGCCGCCCCAGGCGGGAGACGTAAAAGAACGATAGCACCCCGCCAATGAAGGTGCCGATGCAGCGCGCGCAGAGGGGCATGGGCCGGTCGCCGAGGAAAAAGGAGCGCAGCGGAGCGCGGTGGCAGACGGCGTACGCCAGCGCATCGGCCTTGCCGAGCAGGTCGGGCGGAGTCTCGGCCAGCCAGACGCCCAGCAGCGCCAGCGCTGCCGCCAACAGCAAGGCCTTCAGCACGCGTGATCTGAGCATGGAGGGATTATACATTGCTTTCACCCTGGCGCCGGCGGGGGAGTTGGCAAAACGGCTGATATCGGTTATATTCCCTGAAGCCGTATCTCCTGGAGACCTTTCAATGAAGAAAACCATCGTCTTGGCTTTCGCTGCCATCGCCATCCTCTCGGCCTGCGCCCGGCTGGCGGAGCCCATCGCAGCGCCCACCCAGGCGCCGCCGCCGGTGATGCACACGGCCAGCCCTCTGCCGCCCACGGCCACCCTGGCGCCCAGCGCGACGCCCGTCCCCACCGACACGCCTGTCCCCACGCCCAATTACCCGCCGGCCGGGCTGGGGCCGGGGAACTTCCCCGCCGATGTGGACCCGCTCACCGGCTTGAAGGTTGCCGATGCGGGTCTGCTCGACCGGCGGCCGGTTGTGATCAAGGTGGAAAACCTGCCGCGCGAGCACCGGCCGCAGTTTGGCCTTTCGCTGGCCGACCTGGTGTTTGAGTATTACACCGAGCAGGGCGGCACGCGCTTCGCGGCTGTCTTCTACGGGCAAGACGCCGAACAGGTCGGGCCGATCCGTTCGGGGCGGTTCTTCGATACCTACGTGGTGCAGATGGTGCGCGGCGTGTTCATCTTCGGCTCGGCTTATACGGCCGTCTGGAACCGCTTCGTCAACTCGGATTTTGCCGACCGCCTGGTTTTGGAGAGTGAATTTTCCAAACCGGCGCTCTTCCGCGTGGAGCCGCAGGGGCGCGACCTGTTGATGGCGAACACGAAGGAGCTGGGGGCGTACCTGAGGGCGCGCGCCATTGATAACACCCGCCAGGTGCTGGATGGGATGTTCTTCCAGATGCAGCCACCGGCGGGCGGCAGCCCGGCCGCGCAGGTGTACGTGCGTTATTCGGGGGCCATCTACAACCGCTGGGATTACGATACATCCACCGGGCGCTATTTGCGCTTCGAAGACGCGCAAAATGACATCAACCGCAACAACGAAGTGTACCTGCAGCTCAACGACCAGCTCACCGGCACGCCCGTTGCGGCCCAAACGGTGGTGATGATGTGCGTGCCGCACCAGTACGTCTTCAAATCGGATGAGATCGAAGTGGTGGATATGGTGATGGACCCCGCCGGCGGGACGTTCACCTCCTGCGACGGGAAACAATACCCCGGCGGGACGGGCCCGGCCTGGGTGGCGCGCGACGGGATGATCTATAAAGTCATCTACCAGCGCGCGAAGAAAGACGCTCCGCTCTCGTTGATGACCGAAGACGGGCAGCCCTTCCCCTATAAACCCGGCCAGACCTGGTTCGAGGTGCTCGGCGCGTCTTCCAAAGTGGAGCAGATGCCCAACAACGCCTGGCGATTCACCTTTGTGATTGCCCCTTGAGCCTGTGACCGCGCCGCTTCCCGAATCCTTTTACCGCCGCAACACCGTGGAGGTGGCGCGCAGCCTGCTTGGGATGCGGCTGGTGCGCATGCTGGGCGGTCTGCGCCTGAGCGGCTTGATCACCGAGGCCGAGGCCTACCGCGGCGAGGAAGACCTGGCCTGCCATGCCCGCGCGGGGCGCACGCCGCGCAATGCGGTGATGTACGGCCCGCCCGGCCGAGCCTATGTGTACTTTACCTACGGCATGCACTGGATGCTCAACTGCGTCACCGAAGAGGAGGGCTTCCCGGCGGCGGTGCTGCTGCGGGCCGTGTGGGTGGATGAAGGCCGCGAGGTGGTGGCGGCGCGCCGCCCGAAGGCGCTCCCCGAGCACTGGACCGACGGCCCGGCCAAGCTCTGCCAGGCCTTCCAAATTGACCGGCGGCTCAACGGCGCGGCGCTGACAGGCCCCCTGGACGGGTTGTGGATCGAAGCGGGGCCGGGCTTCCCTGACGAGCAGGTGAGCATTGGCGCGAGGGTGGGCCTCGGCGGCACGCCCGAGCCCTGGCTCTCGATGCCCTGGCGCTTTAAGGTGAAGCGACCGCCCCTTTCGTAAATCCTACTCTGGCGGGCTGAGAGAGGGGAATTTCGTGACAATCATGGTATAAACAATATATGCAAGCCGTCGCGGTGATGATCCCAGAGCAGGAAGGCGGGGGCGTTTATTGGATCGCCAGCCTGACTTGCGTGGAAGGGCAGGCTGTGGAAGCCGGGCAGCCCCTGGCGCGCCTGGAGAGCCGGCGCGGCAGCGTGGAGCTGCGCGCCCCGCAGAGCGGGTTCATCACCGGGCTGCACGCCCGCCCCGGCCAGACTGCGGCCTCCGGCGGGGTGCTGTGTTACCTGGCAGAGCAGCCCTCGCTGGCCGCCAAACCGCCCACCTCGCCGCTCGGTTACCTGGAACAGGCCCCCCTCAACCCCACCGCCTTGCTGGTGTATGGCGGCGGCGGGCACGGCAAGGCGGTCATCGAGCTGGTGCGCGCCGTCAGCGCCTACCGGCTGGTGGGCGTGATTGACGACGGCCTGCCCCCCGGCAGCGACGTGCTCGGCGCGCCCGTGCTGGGCGGAGCAGAAAGCTTGAAGGAATGGCATGCCCGCGGGGTGCGCCTGGCTGCGAACGCGGTCGGCGGTATTGGCAACGTGGCGGTGCGCCTGAAGGTCTTTGAGTTGATCGCCGAGGCCGGGTTTAGCTGCCCGGCGCTGGTGCACCCATCGGCGGTTGTGGAGCCAAGCGCAGTGTTGGAGAGCGGCGTGCAGGTGCTTGCTCAGGCCTACGTGGGCAGCGCGGCGCGCGTGGGTTTTGGCTCGGTGCTCAACGCCGGGGCGATCGTCTCGCACGATTGCACCCTCGGACAGGTGACCAACCTTTCGCCGGGGGCCGCCCTGGCGGGGTTCGTGCGGATCGAAGACCATGCGCAGGTTGGCATGAACGCCACCGTCAACCTGCATGTATCGGTTGGGGCAGGCTGCATCATCGGCAACGGCGCGACGGTGAAGGCCGATGTGCCGGCAGGCACGCGCGTGCGCGCGGGCAGCATCTGGCCGGTACGCAGCGATTAACGGGAGGAGAGGATGTTCCGAAAGCAGCAAACGCAGCCCACACCGGCTGTGGCCCCCGTGGAGCGGGTCACATCGGTGCTCGGCCCGGGGATTTTATGGAAAGGCAACCTGCGCGGGAGCGGCGGCGTGCGCATCGAAGGCGCATTCGAGGGGGAGATCACCCTGCGCGGGCTGGTGGTGGTGGGCGAATCCGGCCGGGTTGTCTGCCAGACGTTAATGGCCAATTCGGTGATCGTGGCCGGCACGGTCAACGGCAACATCACCGCCGAAAAGCTGGAGATCCGCGGCACGGGGCGGGTGTGGGGCGACGTGGTGGTGGTATCGCTCTCCACCGAAGAGGGGGCCTTCTTGCGCGGGCAGGTGCGCATGGAAGAATCGATCGAATTCCCCGCCGAGCCGGAAGCGGGCGATGAATCGGCCGCCCAGGCTGAAGCATCCACCTGAGGTATTCCCTTGACAACGACCAACCTGATCGCCCAGATTGCCGAGTGGCTGGGGGTGGTGGCGGTCGCCTGGCTGCTCACGCTCCTGCCGCGCTTCCGCCAGACTCAGACAGGCTTCAAATATGCCCGCCGCGATGGCTTCGCGGCGGTGACGCTGAGCCTGACGGCCATCCTGTTTGCTGCCCTGTTTGCCTTCTCCGGGCTTGGGAAGACGCTTACCGCTCTGGTGCGCCTGCCGGGAGCCGCCGCGGCGCTCAGTGAGCCGCTGGCGCTGGCTGTGATCACGCTCCTGCCGGTGGTGGCTGCGCTCATCCTGCGCGGGCAGCCGCCGCGCTCGGCGGGCTGGGGGAGCAGGCTTCTGATGCCCGCGCTTCAGGTGGGGCTGGCGCTCGTCTTGTTGACGGTCTTTTTGCGCAACCGGGTGATGGATGTGCTGAGCGGCCTGAGCACCGAGGAAACGTGGTACCTGCTGGCCGCCCTGGGGGTGGCCCTGGCGGAGGAGACCGTCTTCAGGGGGTATATCCAGGTGCGATTGGGGTGGTGGCTTGGGCAAAACCAGGGCTGGCTGCTTACGGCGCTGGTCTATGCGGCCTGGAAGCTGCCCGGGCTGCTGGCGGCCGGGGGCGGGGCTGCGGGCTGGCTGCCCGGTTTGGGGCTGGCGCTGGGGCAGGGGCTGGTGACCGGGTGGTTGATGCGCAACAGCAAGCATGTGCTGGCGCCGGCGCTGTACCGCGCGGTTTCGATCTGGCTGAATATATTCGTATAGGCGAATGAATTACGCGAAACTGTTCATTCAAACCCGGCGTGAAGCCCCGGCCGGCCTGGACCTCCCTGGCCAGCAGATGCTCGTGAGAGGGGGCTATATCCAGCCGCTGCCGGGCGGCGAATGTGCGCTGCTCCCGCTGGGGCAGCGCAGCCTGAGCCGCCTCGAGGCGCGCCTGGCGCGCGAGTTTGCCGCCCTGGGCGGGATGGAGGTGGATTTCCCGCCGGGCAGCGGCGGGGCGGCGCCTGTGTTGGAGATGGCTCGCGGCCAGCTGCGTTCTCATCGCCAATTGCCCGCGCTGCTCTTCCGCCGGGGCTGGGAGGCCGCCGCTGCCCCAACGCGCGGCGGCGGGCTGTTTGGCGCGCATTCCAGCCGCGTGATGGAGACGTTCCTCTTTGAAAGCGACCCCGTGCGCCTGGAGCGAACTTCGGCAGAGGTGGCCGGGGCGGTGCTTGGGCTGCTGGCCGAGCTGGGGCTGCACCTGCCGGGCGGCGAGGACCTGCCGGGCGCGGGCATCCAGGCCGGGCAGGCGTGGCTCTACCCGCACGAGGCGGGCGGGGAGACCCTGCTGCAGTGCGAGGAATGCGGCTATTCGGCAGCGCCGTCTGCGGTGCGCTTCCATAGGCCGATTGCGGCTGCGGAGGCCCCCGCGCCGCTGCGAAAGGTGGCCACGCCGGGCTGCAAGACGATCGCCTCGCTGGCGCAGTTCCTCGGCATACCGGAATCCCGCACGGCCAAGGCGGTGTTCCTCACCGCCGATGAGAAGCGCCTGGTCTTTGCGGTGGTGCGCGGCGACCGCGACGTGAACGAGGCCGCCCTGCGCCGGCTGCTCGGCACCGACCGGCTGCGCCCGGCGGGCGAGGATGAGATTCGCGCGGCAGGGGCCGCGCCGGGGTATGCCTCGCCGGTGGGGCTGCGCGGGGTGAGCGTCATTGTGGATGCCGAGATACCCGCCTCGCCCAACCTGGTTGCGGGGGCGAACGAAGAGGGTTATCACCTGCTCAATGTGAATTACGGGCGTGATTACACCGCCGCGCAGGTGGCCGAAATTGCCCTGGCCCGCCCCGGCGATTCTTGCCCGGAATGCGGCGCGGCGCTTGGGCAGGCGCGCGGCGTGCAGCTTGTTTCGGCAGTGCGTTATGCCGAATCTGCTTTGGCGGGGGCGGCCTTCGTGGATGAGACCGGTAAGACCCGCCCGCCCTTGCTCGAGCGCTACCGGCTTGACCTGACGCGCGCCTTTGCCTGCCTGGCCGAAGCCTGCTCCGATGCAAAGGGCCTGCGCCTGCCGCCTGCGGCCGCGCCGTTTGCCATTCATCTGGTGGTGCTGGATGCAAAATCCCCGGCCGTGCAGGAAGCAACCCGCCAGGTGCTCGCTGCCCTGGAAGCGGAGGGCATCGAACCGCTGGTAGATGACCGCCCCGACAGCCCGGGGGTGAAGTTCAACGACGCCGATTTGATCGGCCTGCCGGCGCGGGTGACTGTTTCGGACCGCGCCCTCCAGCAGGGCGGTGTGGAGCTAAAGCGCCGCGCCGAAGAGGGCCGCCAGATCGTCGCGCCGGGTCAGCTCATCAAGGCGCTTGGGCAGGCGCCGGAGCCAGCTTAGAGAATACCATGCTGGCTTCGTTCAGGCATTCTTCTTTCAAGGCCAGGGGGATATCCAGGTGGAAGAAGGGGATCACATCGCCTCCCAGCTGGTCTAACCCGCTCACAGCCTGGTATTCGCGGATGCTGAAATCCTTCTCAAACCAACCGTAAATCTTATAGGTGATCGAGACGATTTCGAGGGTGCTTTTATACGCGCCCTTAGGCTCGGACGGCTCCCATTCTGTGATGATGCACTGCGGGATGCGGTTGTAACTGAGCGTGGCGCCGCCCTGCTCTGCCTTCCCGGCGGTCCATTTGTCTGAGCGATACTCAAGTGTAAACGGATACCACTTCAAAGGCAGCTTTGAGCGGGTGTAAAGGATTTTCTTTAGCTCGATGTTCGAAACCAGGGTTCCATTATCGGCATCTTTATACTCGTAGCTGACGACGTCAGGGTGAATCGGCCCGTAAATGAAGGTTCCATAGACGGGTTGACCTAAATAGAGTTTGATTCGTTCGGCCGCGCCGCCGGTCACTCCAACCAGCGGGAGGACGTAGCCGGTCGTTTCGCGGAAAATCATATTGTTATTGCCTGTGTCTGGCAGCTTCGTCACCGAAACGGAAGGGGGATTGTTGACCAATGTCCAGGAGACTGCGACAATCGCCATGTTATCTTCTGTGATTTCCACATTTACCACGCAAAGGTCCACTTTAATTTGATACAACAAACCGATCTGGCTGCAGCCGCCGGTATCGTAAATGCCGGGCTTCACCAGGTTGGGGTCTTCAGTCGGTGTGAGGGTGAAGGTGGGTTCGGCGGTATCCGTCGGCGTCATGGAGGGGGCCGGGGTGGGCGTGGGCTCATCGGTCGGGCTGGCCGTTGGCGCAAAGGCAGCTGTGGGCGGCTGCGGAGTTGCAGGCTCGGAGCGGGCGGCCGGTAGCGCAGTTTCCTGGGCAGGCAGGCCTGCGCTGCATCCGGTGAGCAGGAGGGCGAGAAGCGACAAGGCATAAACGACCTGGCGGCAAATGGACATGGAAACCCCTCCGAAGAATATTGAAATTGTCGATTTAATGTGAATAGAAGGTCGCGGGTGAATCTCCCCCGGCGCTTCATCGCAGAATATGAAGTTTTACACCCAATATGAGCTGCTTGGGAAAAAACTATTCCGTTCTGTTGTTACACTTGGTGAATTATAGATTATATTCCCATTATGGACCTGCCGCCCGACGCACTGATCAACAACCGCTACCGCATCCAGCGCAAGCTTGGGCAGGGGGGCATGGGCGTGGTCTACCTGGCGCGCGACCTGGCCCTTGACCGCGATGTGGCGCTCAAAGCAGGCCTGCGCCCGGATTCCGAGCGCGAAGGGCAATTCCTCCGCGAGGCGCGCCTGCTGGCAGGCCTGCGCCACCCCAGCCTGCCGCGCGTCACCGATTACTTCATCCTCGGCGGTGTGCAGTACCTGGTGATGGATTACATTCCCGGCCGGGACCTCGATTCGCTCCTGGCGGAGCGCGGCCGCCTGCCCCTGGCGGAGGTGCTGGCCATCGCCCGCCAGCTCGGCGGGGCGCTCGCTTATATGCACCGGCAAGACCCGCCCGTCATCCACCGTGATGTTAAACCCGGCAACATCCGCCTGACTGCCGAAGGCGAGGCCGTGCTGGTAGATTTTGGCATCGCCCGGGTGGGCAGCCCCGGCGAAGGCGGAGAGGCCGCCCGCCGGGCCTACACCGCCGGTTTTGCCCCGCCCGAGCAGTACGGCGGGCTGGAGATTGGCCCGCGCGCCGACCAGTACGCCCTGGCCGCCACGCTTTACACCCTCCTTGGCGGGCAAAAACCGCCGGATGCGATCCGGCGGGCGCTCCAGCAGGCCGAGTTGGCGCCGCTGAGCGATGTGCCCTCTGAGGTGCAGTCGGCCATCGAACGGGCCCTTGCGGTGCGCCCCGAAGAGCGTTTTGAGTCTATCGAGGCGTTCCTCGCCGCGCTGGAATGCGAACCGGCCCGCACCGCTGCACCGCTGCCACAGGCGGCGCCGCCGAAAGCCATTCGCCGGGGCAAAAGCCCGTGGCTGCTCTTCGGCGCGGGGCTGTTGGGGCTGGCGCTCCTCGCGCTGGGGGCCGTTTGGTTCGGCGGGAGAGGAAAAGCGCCCGCCGCGCTGCCCTCCGCCGCCATGAAACCTTTCACTGCCACGGCCACCGCTGCCCCAACCATTGGAGTCGCGGCGCATGTCACACCGACAGAGCCGCGCCTGAGCGAAGCCGCGCCTTCTCCCGGCGCAACGGAAACCGCCGCCCCCACTCCTACGTTCCTCCCGCTGGGCGGGGGCGGGGAAATTGCCTTCTCCTCCGACCGGGCCGGGGGCGGCGTGCTGCAGATCTGGACTCTGCGCGCCGTTTTCAACGACCAGGGCCTGGTGGAAACCGGCGATTACCGCCAGGTCACCTTTGGCGCGGGCGATAAAACCTGGCCGCGCTGGTCGCCAGACGGCCGCTGGCTGCTATATGTGGCCCCGGGCGAGGCAGGGAACGGGCTGGAGATCTGGCGCGCCGCCGCCGACGGAAGCAGCGAGCCGGTGAACCTGAGCCGCCGGAAGGGCGACGATACCGAACCGGCATGGTCGCCGGATGGGCGGCTGATCGCCTTCACCAACAACGGGCGCGAAGACGGCGTGCGCCAGCTCTACCTGATGAACGCAGACGGCTCAGGGCAGGTGCGCCTGAGCTTCGACCAGGAGGAATTTGGGGCGGCCTGGTCGCCGGATATGCGCTTCCTGGCTTTTGTGATGAACGCGAGCGGGTTTCAAATCTTGAACCTGCGCGAGCAGCAGAGCCTGCCCGCCGCGCCGGGGCCGTTTTACGTCACGCCGCAACGCTTCGATTATTCCACCCTCACCGGCAGCCTGGGGCAGGTGGCGCACCCCGATTGGTCGCCGGACGGCGGCTGGGTGGCCTACACCCGCCAGGAGGGCGCGCGGGGGCGCATCTTCCTGGCGCGCTTTCCGCTGCGCAGCCCGGAACTGGACGTGGTGAAACTCACCGACCCCGGCAGCGACTGGGGGCCTGCCTGGTCGCCGGATTCGCAGTGGCTGGCCTTCACCAGCGCGCGCGACGGCGACCCCGAGGTGTACGTCATGCGCGCCAACGGTCAGGGTGAAACGAACCTGACGCATTCGCCTGGGCGCGACCAGGACCCCGATTGGAAGCCGTGAGGCTCAGGGGCGGCTTGGACGCGGGCCTTTTTTGGCCTTTTGAATTTGCTGGTGGATTTTGCGCTTGTGCTGAGCAGCCTTCCCCGCGCTGGGGTTGAGCAGCAAATTGAGCTGGTTCAGCGCGTAAGGGTCATACTCGCGCCGGCCGCATACATCGCACACCCAGGCCGGGAAATCCGGCACGGTGATGAGTTCGTCGCCCAGCCAGGTGAAGTACGCCACATAGTTGCGGTGCATCTGGCCGGCCTGACATTCGGTGCAAGGGATGGTGGTGCGGTCGGAAGAATGGTTCATAGATCTAATTCTCTGCTTCAAGCTCACGCATAATTTTAACACCGGCGCTGCTTCCCAGGCGGTTGGCGCCGGCAGAAAGCATGGCGCGCGCATCGGCCAGGCTGCGCACCCCGCCGGCGGCCTTCACGCCCATCTGCGGGCCAACCACGCAGCGCATCAATTCGACATCCGCCACGGTAGCCCCGCCGGGCCCAAAGCCGGTGGAAGTCTTGACAAATTCGGCCCCGGCCGCCCTGGCCAGCAGGCATCCGGCGATCTTCTGCCTCCGGTCGAGGAGAGCCATCTCGAGGATCACCTTGAGCAGCCCGCCGGCGGCGTGCGTGGCAGAAGCGACGGCATAGATGTCATCCAGCACGGCCTCGTACTGGCCGGCGCGCAGCAGGCCGATGGGGATGACCATGTCGATCTCTTTCGCCCCGGCATCCAGGCAGGCGCGCGTTTCATAGACCTTGACGCGCGGCGGGGTGGCCCCCAGCGGGAAGCCCACCACCGTGCAGACCAGGCTTGCGCTGCCTGCCAGCAGGCGGGCCGCCTGCGCAACGTAGATGGGGTTGACGCACACCGAATAGAAACCGTAACGGCGGGCTTCCTCGCAAAGCTGCGCCACCTGTTCGGGGCGGGCCTCCGGCTTGAGCAGGGTGTGGTCGATATAGCGCGCCAGCGGCAGCCCGCCGGGGTGCCCCTCTGGCAGGGCCGGCGGTGGAAGCTGCTGCGCGAATTCTTCCACAAGCTCGGGCAGGCGGGCCAGCTCGACGGAAAGGGCGGAATCAGTTGGCAGCATTTACCACCGGGGTCTGGTTAAGGATCTTCAGGTTATCCAGCGGCCAGTAGATGACCAGGGCGCGGCCGACGATCAAATCGTGCGGCACGAAGCCCCAGGAATGTGAATCGCTAGACTGGTTGCGGTTATCGCCCAGGACGAAGACCTGGTCGTTGGGCACCACCCACTCGCCCGTGTATTGCGGCGGGGCGGCTATATACGGCTCATCCAGCTGCTGGTTGTTGATATACACATGCCCGTTCTGGATGGTCACCGTCTCGCCGGGGAGGCCGATGATGCGTTTGATGTAATCTTCGTTGGGGTTGCGCGGGTAGTGGAAGATGACCACGTCGCCGCGGGAGAAATCTCCCAGGCGGTAGGCCATCTTGTTGACGAGGATGAATTCACCCGGCTGCAAAGTCGGTTCCATGCTGATGTTCTCGACGCGCACGCGCCCGAGCACCAGGTCTATTAAAAAGTAAAGCACCAGCGCCATGAGGATGGTCTGGAGCGTTTCGAGCAGAAAACTCAGGACCGGGTTGCGCCTCGGGGCAGGCCGGGTGGGGTCATCGGGTAAAACTTCGGAGCGGTAGGACTCCAAAACAACCTCCAAATGGTACTTCTAAGCAGGAATACACCAATGCTCTGCAGCGCAAACCATCAGGTTACTGTACCCCTTACCTGCGATTATAAGACGCCTTGGAGGGATGATCAAGGGGAAATGATTTACAGGTGATTGTCAAGTCACCAGCTTTCGCCGGAGCCTTCGCCCGGGCGCGGGTAGAGGCGCTGGTGCAGCCCGGCCTGCGGCAGCTTGAGGTGGTCGCTGTCTTCGTAATAGATATCGCGGTCGATTACGCGCCGGTCGCGGGTGGCGAACAGCACCACATCGCTTTCGATCATCCGCGCCGGGTAAACGATGACCCCCGAGCCGATGCGGCAGTTGTGGCCCACGCAGCCCCCCAGCACTGGCCGGTTGGATGGCCGCAGCTGACCTGAGCCGTCGCGCGCTTTGATCGGCGCCGAAAGCAGGTTGAAATCCGTCCAGACCGACCCCGCCCCGATGAAGCTGTTGCGGCCGATGACGCACATCTGCAGGCAGGTGTTCTGGGCGATCAGGCAGTTATCCATCACGGTGGTCATGAAGAGCGAGGCGCGGAAGGGCAGGAAGGTGCCGTCGCCGACTGTCGAGAGCATCAACTGGCAGCCCTGCGAGATGTTGACGTTATCGCCGATGGTGCAGTTTTCGATCACCGCGTTGGCGCCGATGGTGACGTTATCGCCGATGGTGGTGGGGCCGTGGATGATCGCATCGGGGTCGATGACGCAGTTGCGCCCCACCTGCACCACGCCTGAGCAGCGCAGCACCTGGCGGCCCTCGTACAGCGCCGTTCCAAAGAGCTTGAGCTTGAACCACGGATCGCGGTTGAGGCGCTCCTCGAAGCGCGCGCCGCGCCCAAACAGGCCAAAGATGCCGTCTGCGACGAAGATGTGCACCCACGAGTCGATGGCGATCAGGCTGCGGAGCGGCACCTGGTAGGTCAGGTCGCCCTGGTCGGCGGCCATGTAGAGCGGGATGTGATAAAAACCGATTTCGCGCGCCAGCAGGTCGATGACCAGCGGCTCGGCGCCCTGCTCGGGGCCGTTGGGGTAATACCAAAGGTCGGCCAGGTACAGGTCGCCGGCAGGGGTGTAGGAAAGCGAAAGCGGCAGGATGTGCTCGCGGAAAGCCGGGTCTTTGATCGAGAACGCGGCGCGCACCGGGCCTTTGGCTTTGCGGGCCGCTTCGAGGAAGGCCTGCATGTAATTTTCCTCGAACCAAAGGTTATCGCGGTAAACGATGCAGGGTTCGCGCACCTGTGGCAGCGGCGCGCCCTGGGGCAGCTCGATCTCGCGGGTGGTGTAAGGGGCCAGCACGTCGCGCTGGTAGAGCCAGAGCGGCTTGTTTTGAATGCGTAAATCGCGCGCCGGTTCATTGAACGGCACGATCGGTCTGCGCGATTGAAGGATGATCTTCAGCATGACTCACTCAAGGGGCTTCTTCTCGATCACAAACAGGCAGGCGGGGCCGCCGGCCCCTGCGCAGGCAATCTCTCCCACGGCGAAGACCTTGCCCCCTGCCGCCCAGGCGGTGAATTCTTGCAGCAGGCCGGTGAGCAGGTGGCAGGAAGGCTCGCCTTCGCCGGAAGCAAGGCAGGCCGGGCAGTGCTGCACCTGCCAGTACCAGCCCTCATCGTCTTCGCTGACGCTCACCTGCATGCCGCACTGCTCGTTCAGCAGGGAGGCGATCCGCTCGAGGCCGGTGCGAATGCGCTTTTTGAGGGGCATCAGGCGGAAGGCGGGCGCGAGGAGGCCGCTCTGCTCGCCCCACACGCGCAGGCCATATTTGAAGACGGCCCGCCCGGCGCGCAGCGCCAGCCCCTGCCCGCTCTTTGGGCCGTAGAACGCAGCCAGCGCCAGGTGCACCTCATTCAAATAAGGCGCTGAGGGCACTCGCCTGGCAGCCTGGCCGAGCACCGCGCGGGCGTCTTCCAGGCCGATCACTTCCTTCACACCCTCGATTAAAACGCGGTCGATCTCACGAAATGGTTGAACAGAATCGGAAGCTGGGGTCATTTTGGTTCGGCCGGTGTATCCAGAAAATCCTTTAGTTTCGCCATGCATTCTTGCGGCTCATCTAACATGATGAAGTGCCCGGCGTTTGGAAAACGCTCGATGCGCGCGCCGGAGACGCCTTCCTGGAGGGGCTGCCACTGGCGCGGGTGGACGATGTTGTCTCGATCGCCGTACATGCCCATCACCGGCACCCGGATGCGTTGCAAGTTTGGGCGCAGGTCGGTGCGCCGCAGCGAGGCGATGCTGACCAGGAAGGACTCTAAGGTGGTTTTCGAAAGGTCGCGGTCCATCATATCGGGGAAGCGCGGGTCGCGGCTGATGTACGGCGAGGCCACGCGCATGGCGGCCCTGAAAACCGGGAAGCAGGTAAAGAGCAGCCAGGCGATCGGCCGGATGCCCGCCAGCTTGAGCGGGAAAGCCAGCGAAGACCCGGCGATGGGCGAACCGATGACCACCACTTTGGCAGCCCGCTCGGGGTACTGGATGGCCACCGAAAGGCTGACGGTTCCGCCCATCGAGTGGCCCACCAGCGGCGCCTGCTGAATGCCCATTTGGTCCATAAACTGGTTGACCAGGCTGATGAAATCCTGCACCAGGTAGGTCTGGCGTTTGGTGCCCGATTCACCGAAACCCCAAAAATCCAGCGCGTAGGTGCGGTAATAACGACCGAGGAAGGTCATCGTCTCCTGCCAGAGGCCCCACGATCCAAGCCAGCCGTGCAGCAAGATCACCGGCCGCCCCCGGCCAAAGACCTCGTAGTGCAATATGCCCTGGTCCGTGGTGATGGATGACAAGCTCTCCCCTCAGGTAGGTGCGATCAGGCTTCGCTGTTTTCCATTTCGGCCAGGATGGAGTAGAGCAGCTCGAGGAGAACCGCCTTGACGCTCTCCTTTTTGCGGGCCGTGCAGGGCAGGAGTTTGACGTTTGGGTCGAGGCGGAGCGCAAGGCGCATATCATCCAGCTCCCAGGCGTCACTCATATCTTGTTTGTTGGCTGCCACCACGTAAGGGGTGGGGGCGTAGGCGCGGAAAGTCTGCAGGATGCTGCGCGCCTCGCGGAAAGTCTCAGGGCGGGTGGAATCGACCATCACGATGAAGCCGAGCATGCCTTCGGAGAGGATCTCCCACATGAAGTCGAAGCGCTTCTGGCCGGGGGTGCCGAACAGGTAGAGCACGAGGTCGTCATCCACGGTGATGCGCCCAAAATCCATCGCCACGGTGGTGGTTTCTTTCACCTTCTCGGCTTCCGAGGTGATTTTCCGTTCGGTCGCAACCACGTCGATCTCGCTGACAGACTGGATGAAGGCAGTCTTGCCGGCGTTGAATGGTCCTGTGACCACCATTTTGACCGTTTGCATGAGATCGTCACCTCGCAGCGAAAGTTATAGAGACCGGATGCGGCTGATCAGGCGATTGACCAGCGATTTTTGCTCGTTCTTATCGGGCGTGGGGAACTGGCGCACCTGCGGGCCTTGCGGCCTTGGCGCGGCGCCTTCGGGGCGGATCACTTCAACCAGCCCGGCCTGGATGAGCCCATAGACCACCCGGCGAATCTCAAGGTCGTTCATCTTGGTGGCGCGGGCGATCTGGCGAATGGTGTTGCGCGGGTTTACGTAGGAAACCACGCGCCATTCCTCGACGCTCAGGTTGATGTTGCGGATGTTGGTGCCGGGGCGCTCGCTGAACTTGAGCGCCATCTCCAGGCTGGGGATTTCCTCCTGGAGCTGTTCCCATTCGCGCAGCTGGCGCGAGCCTTCGATGATCAGGTTCTCCAGGTCCACCCGCACGGTGATCTTGCCATCTCCGGGCAAAACATCGGCCTCGAAGCGGAAGAAGCCTTCCACCCAGGTGAACAGGCGCCGGATAATGCCGACGAAGTAGGTCTGCAGGCTGGTGAGGATGGCATCCTGGCTGAGGTAACCGGCGTTGATGAGCAGCAGGCCCAATTCCTTATCGGTCATTTGCGATGTGCGCTCTTTGAGGAGTTTGTACTGGCTTTGAGAGATCTTGCGGGTTTGCGCAAGGATGTAGGCCAGGCTGCCGTCATCCTGCCCGAGCTGAGCATAGGCCAGCTTGCCCTGTTTGAAGGTGATGCGCGCAGTCTCATTGGGCCCTTCAATGACCAGGAGGCCGGTCTTTTTGGCCAGGTTGATCAAGTTGAGCAATTGGGTGATGGAGAAATCCCGCAGGTTGCCTTTAAGCGCCATGACGGCTCCGGTGAGAAGATAGGAAAGGGCGTCTCAAAAATTATATCAGTAAATGAAAAAAGCCGCCCATTACGGCATCCTTACAATATAGTTACACCTTGGGGCAGGAAAGTTACAGGCCCCGGCCGGGCGTGGTGTGGAAAAGTCAAATGAGCAGTGTGCAAAGGGGGCCGGGGGTGGGGGTGATTTTGGCCTTCGTTTATCTGGTACAATACCGCCTATGTCGAAACCCCGCTTACCGTTGGCCGGGCGCATCGCGCTGATCGTCCTTGGCGTGATCGCCCTTTCCATTTTGCTTTACCAGGTCCCTGCAATTCATAACCGACTGGGGTGGCGGTTCGATTTTGCCAGGGCCTATTTGCGCGGCGTGGTTGACCCCGTCCAGCAGCTGCCCACCCCGCGCGCCGTCCAGGCGGCCGTGCTGCCCAGCGACACGCCTGCGCCCACTCAAGAGGCCGACCCCACCCGGGCGGGCGCCACGGCCACTTCGCAGCGGCCCACGCCGACGCCCACCATCACCCCCACACCCACCGCCATTCCGGCCAAGGCGGCCCTGGCCGCCCCGGCCTATGACAAGCAGGATATCAACAACTGCGGCCCGGCCACCCTGAGCATGTACCTGCGCTTTTACGGCTGGGAAGGCAGCCAGGCCGATATCGCCTCGGTGGTCAAACCTATCCCTGAGGACCGCAACGTCAACGTGGAAGAGCTGGTGTACTTTGTGCGCACCAAGGCCGGGTGGTTGAACATCGAATACCGCGTGGGCGGGACGCCGGAAATTTTGCGCCGGTTTATCGCGGCGGGCATCCCGGTGATGATTGAAGAAACCTTCATCATGGCTGAGAGTTACTGGCCGAACGACGACCGCTGGGCAGGCCATTACCTGCTGGTCACCGGCTATGATGACACACTCGGCGTCTTCACTGCGCAGGATTCCTTCGTCGGGCCGGATATTCGCGTCTCGTACCAGGACCTTGACCACAACTGGCAGTCGTTCAACCGGGTGTTCATCCTGGTCTACCGCCCCGAGCAGGAAGAGACGGTCAGGTCGATCCTCGGCGAGGAATGGGACCGCGACGTGAACCGCCGGCGCGCGCTGGAGCGCTCGAAGCATGAAACCGAAACAGACCCGTTGAATGCCTTCGCCTGGTTCAACCTGGGCACCAACCAGGTCTATTTTGACGATAACAGCGGCGCGGCAAAATCTTATGACCAGGCGCGCCGGCTTGGCCTGCCGCAGCGCATGCTGCGTTACCAGTTCGGGCCCTTCCTGGCGTATTTTCACTCGCTGCGCACCGACGACCTGCTGACCCTCACCGAGTATGCGTTGAAGATCACCCCCACGTCCGAAGAAGCCATGCTCTGGCGCGGCTGGGCGCTCTTCCGCCTGGGCAAGCGCCAGGAGGCGGTTGACCTGTTCTTGAAAGCCCTCGAGGCCCACCCGAATTACCAGGATGCGCTCTACGCCCTGGATTACGTGAATAACAACTAGAATGAATCCATGCTGAAAGGGTCTAAAGATGAGTCCCTTAGAAGATGATCTGAACAGCAACCGGCCCGAGCCGCAGCCCGAGAACCCAAACGGCCTGAAGGGATTCGAAACCCTGAGGCGCTTTCTCGATGAAGACGGCTGGTACCCGCGCAGGCTCGAGAACCGCTATTCCTTCACCATGACGTACAACGGCCAGAACGGTGACCTGCGCTGTTATTCGATTGTGCGGGTGGAGCTGGAAGAGTTCTTGCATTACGCCATCGCGCCGATCAAAATTCCAGAGGAAGTGCGGCCGGCGGTGGCGGAATACCTGACGCGTGCGAATTTCGGCCTGCGCATCGGCAACTTCGAGATGGATTACTCGGACGGCGAAGTGCGCTACAAGAGCAGCTTGAACTTCGAAGGCCAGGAGCTGACCCCTGGTTTGATTTCGAACGCCATTTACCCTGCCGTGCAGACGATGGACCGCTACCTTCCCGGGCTGTTGCGGGTCAGTTATGGCGGGGCCACCCCGCTGGAAGCGATCGAAGAGGTGGAAGGCGGCCCGGCGGATAAGGATGAGCGCTAGATTGCTGCGATGAAGAGGCCCCAATGCCGCTAGACCGGGAGAGAATCCGCGCGATTTGCTTTGACGTGGACGGGACGTTGAGCGACACGGATAACCTGTGGGTGGAGAAGTTTGCCCGCATGCTCTTGCCGCTGCGTTTCGCATTCCCGCGGCGCGAGGTGCGCCCGTTTGCGCGCTGGGCGGTGATGGCGGCCGAGTCGCCGGGCAACTTGCTGTTCACGCTGCTGGATTGGGCGCACCTGGATGACGACCTGGCCCGCCTGTTCAATGCCATCGCGCGGCGGCGCGGTGGGCGGCAGCCGAAGACGTACCTGGCGATCCCCGGGGTGCATGAATTGCTGCAGGCGCTGCACGGGCGGTATGCCATGTCGGTGGTGAGTGCGCGCGATGAGGCCGGGACGCTGGGGTTCCTCGAAGCGTGCGGCTTGCAAGGATTTTTCAGCCACATTGCCAGTTCGCAGACCTGTGAATATACCAAGCCCTTTCCGCACCCGGTGCGCTGGGCGGTGGAGCGCATGGGCTTTGCGCCGCACGAGGCGCTCATGGTGGGCGATACCACGGTGGATATCCGCGCGGGGAAAGCCGCCGGCACCCAGACGGTCGGCGTTTTGTGCGGTTTTGGCAGCGAAGGCGAGCTGCGCCGCGCCGGGGCCGACCTCATCCTCCCTTCAACGGCCGACCTGGCCGGCGTATTGCTATAGATTCGCGCCTTCCCTTGCGGTCATATTCAAACCGCCAAAGGGCGCGAAAAAGAGAAGAAGAGCGGCCTGGTATTCTCCGTTCTTCCTTCGCGTCACTTCGTGTTACTTTGCGGTTAGATTCTTAACCGCGACGCCCCGGGCGCACCCGGAGGGGTGAAGGACGCGAAGTAACGCGAAAAAGAGAAGAAGGGCGGCCTGGTATTTTCCGTTCTTCCTTCG
>JARKPU010000063.1 GCA_029975055.1 Anaerolinea sp. | reverse complement strand
GGCGAATAAAGCCCACGGTATCGGAGAGCAGCACACGCCGGCGGGAGGGCAACACGGCCTGGCGGACCGTCGGATCGAGCGTGGCGAACATCCGTGCGTCAGCCAGCACGCCGGCGCCGGTCAGGCGGTTGAACAGCGTGCTCTTGCCGGCGTTGGTGTAACCCACCAGGGCCAGCGTCATCAGCGGAATGGCCTGGCGCAGCCCGCGCTGCACGCCGCGGGAGCCGCGCACGCCGGCCAGATCGCGCTCGATTTTCTTGATCCGCGTGTGGATCCGGCGGCGGTCGGTTTCCAGCTTCGTCTCGCCCGGACCGCGCGTGCCGATGCCGCCGCCCAGCCGGCTCATGGCGGCGCCGCGCCCGGTGAGCCGCGGCAGCAGGTAGTTCAACTGCGCCAGTTCCACCTGAAGCTGGCCTTCGCGCGTGCGGGCACGGCGGGCAAAGATGTCGAGGATGAGCTGCGTGCGGTCCACCACCTTGCAGTCCAGCGCCTTTTCGAGGTTGCGCTGCTGCGTACCGCCCAGTTCGTAATCGACCAGCACCAGCTCCGCTTCCAGCCCTTGCACCAGGGCCTTCACCTCGTCAATCTTGCCGGAACCGATGAGCGTGGCCTGATCCAGCGAGACGCGAGTCTGCAGAATGCGTTCGAGCACTTCAGCCCCGGCGCTCTCGGCCAGCGCAGCCAGTTCGGCCAAAGACTCCTCGGCATCAGGGGCGTCCGGCTCGCGGCGGCGGCCAACGAGATCCACGCCGATCAGGATAGCCCGCTCGCGCGCGCTCTTCCTGGAGTGAGAGGCGTTCAATGCGTTATTCAGTCCTCTGCGCCTTCCGGCGGCGCCAGCCCAGGTTGCTGCGGCCCTGCGCCAGGCACTGGAGCATGCTGCGGCGCCGAATGCACCGGGCGGGACATCACCACGGTGGAAATGGCGTGCTTGAAGATCAACTGCTCCTGGTTGTTCGTTTCCAGAATGACCGAGTATTTGTCGAAGCTCTTGATCCTGCCGGACAGCTTCACACCGCTCATCAGATAGATGGTCAGGAAAGTCTTTTCTTTCCTGGCGTTGTTCAAAAATGCTTCCTGAATGTTCTGCGACAGCTTCTCGGCGCCGGGTCTTTTCGGCGCCAATGGGGCTTTTCTTATTTCTTCCATATTTTGGCCCCTCCTTTGCTCACAAACGCATTTCGTGGGGTGCCTGAGGCAAATCACCCCGGCTTCAACCGGCGCCGACTTCGGGAGACAACTCCGGCTGTTGCCATTGCCAACGGGAGAAACACAACACTCCCCGTCACGGCAATACTGCAAACGAGTGTAATCCGACTCCTACCTTCCCCGCAAGTCCCTCAAAGGGAAGGGCTTCACTCCTGAGCTGAGCCGGCATGGCGAAACCGCGCCGAGCTGCGGTACATTCTCATTCAGTGGCGCAAGCGGAAGAGCTCGGGAAAAAAGTCTCCATATTGAGCATGGCCGTCAGTGCTTCCCTGGCTGTCTCGAAGCTGGTGATCGGCTGGATC
>JARKPU010000008.1 GCA_029975055.1 Anaerolinea sp. | reverse complement strand
GGTGGACCCCAACCTGATCGTCGAGCACCCGGAACTCTCGCTCATGGACGGCGCTTCGCGCTGGTTTGGGCACATCCGCAAGAAGCCAAGCTGGCATGCGAACCACCTGAAGCTCCTGGCCGAGCACTACGGCGTTGACGTGGAAGTCCCCTGGAAGGACCTGCCGCAGAAGTTCCGCGATGTGATTCTGTGGGGCTCCGGGGGTGAAAAGATCCACTTCAAGTATGAGAACCAGGACGGTTCGTGGAAGGGCGAGTCGATCCGCGAAGAGCAGGGTGTCATTTATCACATCAACCGGCTCTTTCGCCAGACTTCGTCCGATTACACCCGCCGCTGGTATTCCAGCTTTATGAGCCAGCAGCCGTGCCCGGCCTGCGGCGGCACGCGCCTGTGCGCCGAAGCCCGCCACGTGACGGTAGGCGGCAAGGGCTACGCCGAAGTGCTGGAAATGACCATCGAGGAGGCCTACGCCTGGGTGCGCGGGCTTTCCAACGGCGGCGGCGCCGAGACGCGCCTCAACGCCGAACAGATCGAGGTGGTCGGCGAGGTGCTCAAAGAGCTGCGCAGCCGCCTGCAGTTCATGCTCAACGTGGGGCTGCACTACCTCAGCCTGAACCGCCCGGCCCCCACCCTCTCTGGGGGCGAGGGCCAGCGCATCCGCCTGGCCAGCCAGCTCGGCTGCGGGCTGGTGGGCGTGCTCTACATCCTCGATGAGCCTTCCATCGGCCTGCATGCCCGCGACCAGCGCAGCCTGCTCGATACGCTCCTCAAGCTGCGCGACCTGGGCAACACCGTGCTGGTGGTGGAGCACGATGAAGAAACCATGCGCGCCGCCGATTGGCTGATCGACCTCGGCCCGGGCGCGGGCATCCTGGGGGGGCAGGTCGTCTCGGCAGGGACGCCCGAGCAGGTGGCCGCCGACCCGCAATCTCTTACGGGGCGCTACCTTTCCGGCGAGCTGCAGGTGACGGCCCCCAACGGCCGCCGCCGGCGCACACCGCGCGGCTGGCTGGCGCTCTCGGGGGCGCGCCTGTTCAACCTCAAGAACGTCAGCGTGCGCTTCCCGCTCGGCACGGTCACCTGTGTCACCGGGGTGAGCGGCAGCGGCAAGAGCAGCTTGATCAGCGAGACGCTCTTCCCCGCGCTTTCGCGCGCCTTGATGGGCGCGCAGACCTCCCCCGGCCCATACGACCGGCTGGACGGCCTGGACCAGATCGACAAGGTCATTGACATCACACAAGACCCCATCGGCCGCACGCCGCGCTCGAACCCGGCCACTTACGTGGGCATCTTCGACGAGATCCGCCAGGTGTTTGCCTCCACGCCGGAGGCCCGCGCGCGCGGCTACGGCTCGGGGCGCTTCAGCTTCAACGTCAAAGGCGGCCGCTGCGAGGTGTGCCAGGGGCACGGCCTCAAGCGCATCGAGATGCACTTCCTGCCGGACGTGTGGGTGACCTGCCAGGAGTGCAAGGGCGCGCGCTACAACCGGCATACGCTCGAGATCACCTACAAGGGCAAGAACATCGCCGAGACGCTCGACATGGATGTGCAGGAGGCGCTGGGCTTCTTCTCGGCCTTCCCGAACATCACGCGCGTGCTGCAAACCCTGCACGATGTGGGGCTCGATTACGTCAAGCTCGGGCAGAGCGCCACCACCCTTTCGGGCGGCGAGGCGCAGCGCGTCAAGCTGGCCAAGGAACTTGGCCGGGTGGCTACCGGCGACACGGTGTACATCCTCGACGAACCCACCACCGGGCTGCACTTTGCTGATATCCAGCGCCTGCTGGATGTTCTCCACCGCCTGGCGGATGCAGGCAACACCGTCATCGTCATCGAGCACAACCTGGATGTGATCAAGACTGCCGATTGGATCATCGACCTCGGCCCCGAAGGCGGCCTGCGCGGGGGCCAGGTGATTGCCCAGGGCACGCCCGAACAGGTGGCCGGAGTGGAAGCCAGCTACACCGGCCAGTTCTTGCGCGAGGTGCTGGAAAGGGCGTAAATTCCGCGCCGCCCGGGCACGGGTGAAAGAACCCGCAGAAGAACAGAGGGACAGTCTACAAAACACTCACCCCTCCCCCGTGCGCGGGGGAGGGGCCGGGGGTGAGGGCCTGAGCAGTTACGAACCGGCATTTCCGCGGGGCGACACACGGGTCGCCCCTTACAGGTAGGGGCGGACCTATGTGTCCGCCCTGTTTTCGGACAGCCCCTGTTCTTAAAATTCGGAGGCTTGTCCCGTAATTGACAGAAAATGGTCACACGACCGCGAGCCCAAATGAAGTTATACTAATAGACGTTAATGTCACTGGCAAAAGCGCTCGCCCTGTTTCGCGGCAACCAAACCGAGAAAAAAATCGCCCCCATCCTCTGGCGCTGTTACGGCTACCTGCGCCCCTACTGGCGCCGCTCGCTGGGTGCTTATTTGTGCATGCTGGCGATCACCCTGATGAGCATCGCCACGCCGCAGCTCATCCGCTGGATCATCGACCGCGGCATCGGCGCCGGCGACCGCACCCTGCTGGGGGTGAGCGTTTTGGGCCTGCTCGGCCTCGCCATATTGCGCGGTGTGTTCACCTTCTTCCAGGGCCGCTGGAGCGAGGTGGCCTCGCAAAACGTTGCCGCCGACCTGCGCGCCGAGCTGCAGAGAAAGCTCACCATCCTCTCGTTTTCATTCCACGACCGCTCACAGGCCGGCGATATCCTCTCGCGCGCCATCCAGGATGTAGACCGCATCCGCTTCCTCACCGGGCGGGCTTCGCTGCGCGTGATCGACAGTTCCACCCTCATGCTCGCCACGGCGGGCATCCTTTTTTGGATGAACCCGCGCCTGGCCTTGCTGGCCGTGGCCGCCATGCCTGTCCTGGCCTGGCGGGCGATCCACTTTGGCATCAACTTCCGCCCGCTTTCCGCGCAGATTCAGCGCCAGCTTTCGGTGATCACATCGCGCGTCGAACAGAACCTGCGCGGCGCGCGCGTGGTGAAGGCCTTTGCCCAGGAGGAGGCGGAGATCGCGCGCTTCGACCAGGAGAACGAGCGCTGGTACCAGCTCTCGGCGCGCTCTTCGCGCATCCAGGCCACCGGCACTTCCATGCTCCAGCTCATTGCCAACCTGGCCTCGGTGGTCATCCTCTGGTACGGCGGCATGATGGTCATGCGCAGCGAACTCACCCTCGGCGAACTGGTGGCCTTCACCACCTACCTGGGGCAATTGCTCAACCCGGTGCGCCTGCTCGGCATGATTATCCCCGCCATCGCCATGGCCGGGGCTGCCGCCGAGCGCGTCTTCGAGATTCTCGACGTCGTCCCTGAGGTGCAGGAAGACCCCGATGCCGTTGCTTTGCCGCCCTTCGAGGGGCACGTGCGCTTCGAGGGAGTCTCCTTCTCTTACGGGCGGCGCAAGGAAGTCCTCAAGAACATCAACATCGAGGCTGCCCCCGGGCAGATCATCGCCCTCGTCGGGCAGACCGGCTCGGGCAAGTCCACCATCATCAACCTGATCCCGCGCTTTTACGACCCCACCGAAGGCCGCATCACCATTGACGGGCACGATATCCGCCACGCCACGCTGCATTCGCTGCGCAGCCAGATCGGCATTGTGCTGCAAGAGACGACCCTCTTCGCCGCCTCGATCCGCGAGAACATCGCTTTTGGCTGCGCAGGCGCCACCGATGAGCAGATCATTGCCGCCGCGCAGGCCGCCCAGGCGCACGAGTTCATCATGCAGACGCCGAACGGCTACGACACGCTGGTGGGCGAACGCGGAATCACCCTCTCCGGCGGGCAGAAGCAGCGCCTGGCCATCGCGCGCGCGCTGCTCACCAACCCGCGCCTGCTCGTCCTCGACGACGCCACCTCGAGCGTCGATTCGGATACCGAGCAGCACATCCAGCTTGCGCTCGACCGGCTGATGCGCGGGCGCACCAGCTTTGTCATCGCCCACCGGCTCAGCACCGTCATGCAGGCCGATTGCATTCTGGTGCTGGAGAAGGGGCGCATCGCCGCGCGCGGAAAACACGAAGAACTGCTGCGCACCTCGCCGCTGTATGCCGAGATCTACCGCCGGCAGTTGAAACCGAGGAAAGAGTGAGATGAAAGCAACCGCGCAGCCGCGCAAATCGATCGTGTGCATCTCTTTCTGTAATTCGTGGGGCTTGCCCCGCAAATTACAGAAAACAAGAAGCACTACCCATTCAGGATTGCAGCGATGAGTTTTACGATCGGTTCAGGTGGAGGAATGGGTGGCCCGGGCCAGATGCTCGACCAGTTCGGCGCGGTCGGCGACCACCGCGGCCAGGCCTTCGACTGGCAGATTGCCTCGCGCCTCATCGTTTACCTGCGCCCTTACCTGCGCGAGCTTGGAGCGGCTTTCGTGCTCATGCTCGCGGCCACGGGCTTCACCCTGCTCATCCCCTACCTGCTCAAGGTGGCCATTGACCAGTACATCGGCGGGCAAAATGCGCCCGGCCTGCTGCGCATGGTGGTCTTCACCGGCGCGGCGTATCTCGGCCTTTACCTCAGCTCGGCCGGGCAGACGTATATCCTGGCGCGGGTGGGTCAGCGCGTGCTGGGCAACCTGCGCGCGCAGCTCTTCCGCCACCTCAACCGGCTCTCGCTCAGTTACCACGATACGCACATTGTGGGGGTGACCGTCTCGCGCGTGATGAACGACGTGGCAGTGATCAACGAGCTGCTCTCGCAGGGCTGGATCACCTTCATCGGTGACGCGTTCATCCTGATCGGCATTGTGGTGATCATGCTCAGCATGGACGCGCGCCTGGCGCTGCTTTCGTTCCTCGTCTTGCCGCTGATGGTGCTTGCCACCTACCTCTTTGCCCGGCGGGCGCAGGCGGCCTTCCGCGAGACGCGCACTTCGGTGGCCAGGGTGGTGGGCAACCTGGCCGAAGATATTTCGGGGATGCGCGTCATCCAGGCTTTCGCCCAAGAAGACGCCACCCAGGAGCGTTTCCGCGAGGTCAACGAGGCCAACCGCGACGCCAACATCAACGCCATGTCGCTCTCGTTTATCTATATGCCCACCATCGAGTTCCTCAGCATGCTGGCCACCGCGGTGGTGCTTTGGTTCGGCGGGCAGGCCGTGACGGGTCAGGAGATCACCCTGGGCGTGCTGGTGGCTTTCCTCTCCTACGTCTCGCGCTTCTTCCAGCCCATCCAGGAGCTCAGCCGCCTCTACACCACCATGCAGTCGGCGATGGCGGGCGGCGAGCAGGTGCTCAAGCTGCTGGATACGCCGCTGGAGGTGGATGATGCGCCCGGCGCCGGCGATATGCCGCCCATCCGCGGGGAGATCGAATTCGATCGGGTCTCCTTCCGCTACCGCCCCGAGACGCCCGAAGTGCTGCGCGAGGTGAGCTTCCACATCCTGCCCGGGCAGCGCGCCGCGCTGGTAGGCCCAACCGGGGCCGGGAAGACGACCATCGCCAACCTGGTGGCGCGCTTCTACGAGGCCAGCGCCGGGGCGGTGCGCATCGACGGGGTGGATGTGCGCAGCGTGAAGCAGCAGTCGCTGCGCCGGCAGGTGGGCATTGTCCCGCAGGATTCGTTCCTCTTCGCGGGCACCATCGCCGAGAATATCCGCTTCGGCTGCCCGGAAGCCACCGATGCCCGGGTGGAAGAGGCCGCGCGGATGGCCAATGCGCACGAGTTCATCACCGCGCTGCCCGATGGTTACGCCACCCGCGTGCTGGAGAACGCCGCCAACCTTTCGGTGGGGCAGCGCCAGTTGATCTGCATCGCGCGCGCCGTGCTGGTGAACCCGCGCATCCTCATCCTCGATGAAGCCACCGCCAACATCGATACGGTCAGCGAGGCGCTCATCCAGCAGGCCCTGGGGCGGCTGCTGGAGGGCCGCACCGCGGTGATCATTGCCCACCGCCTGAGCACGATCCAGAACGCGGATGTGATTTTCGTGGTGGAAGGCGGCCGCATTGTGGAACAGGGCAGCCACGAAGAGCTGCTCGCTCTGGGCGGGGTGTACCGCAATCTGTATGAAAAGCAATTTAAGATCGAAACCGTGTAGGATCAGAACCGCGAAAGGACGCCAATAAGAGGGGGGATTACTGATCTTCTTTCGCGTTTCTTTGTGTTCCTTCGTGGTGAATTTTCCCTGTTTGCAGCCATTCGCAGATAAAATCTATTAACTTTCACCTTCCAGGAGTTTCGCCGATGACCGCATTTGACCAGACCTCACGCAACCGCGTCCGCCGACTGCCCGAACGCGCTTCCTACGACCGCGAGGTAATCTACCCGATCCTCGATGAAGCCCTGGTGTGCCACGTGGCCTTTGCCGAAGGCGAACAGCCTTACGTCATCCCCACACTCTTCGCCCGCGAGGGCGACACACTCTACCTGCACGGGGCCAAAGCCAGCCGCCTGCTCAAGCACATCGCCTCCGGCAGCCCGGTGAGCATCGAGGTCACCCTGCTGGATGGGCTGGTGCTGGCGCGTTCGGTCTTCCATCACTCGGTCAACTACCGATCGGTGGTGGCATTCGGGCGCGGTCGGCTGCTCGAGTCGGACGCCGAGAAGCTCTACGCGTTGGAGGCGATCACCGGGCACATCCTGCCTGGGCGCTGGGCCGAGGCGCGCATCCCATCGCGCAAAGAGCTGGATGCCACTGCCGTGGCCGCCGTGGAGATCGAATCGGCCACGGCCAAGGTGCGCAGCGGCCCGCCGAAGGATGACGAAGCCGACCTGGCCCTGCCGGTTTGGGCGGGCATCCTGCCGCTCGAACTGCTGCCCCTTGAACCGCAGCCCGACCCGGCTTCCACCGCGCCCCTGCCGGGGTATATAACCAACTACCGGCGGAAATAAGAAAAAGAGACCTATCCCAATGATTGGGGCTGTCCAAAAAGTCTTTTTGGACAGCCCCAGGCCAGCAAATATGGATTTATTGTTGGTGTTAAAAAACGGCATATATGCCGTTTTTTAACACCAATAGAATACTTTCAAGACAGCCCCTCAGGGGGATAGGTGATCTTTCACCCCTTCTTCCACAGCACGCCGCGCCCCGGCGCGAAGAGATAGGCCAGGATGAAAAAGCCCGTTGCCGTCAACACGATCGCCGCGCCCGAAGCCACGTTGGCGTAGTAACTGGCGTACATGCCGATCACGCTCGAAAGTGCTCCCACCAGCGCCGAGATCGCCATCATGGCGGGCAGGCGGCGCGAGAGCAGGTAGGCCGTGGCGGCGGGCGTCACCAGCATGGCGGCCACCAGCCCCACCCCCACCGCCTGCAGCGAGATGACAATCGTCAACGCCAGCAAGACGAGCAGCAGGTTGCGCAGCAGCTCGCGCGGCATGCGCAGCGTGGCCGCCAGCACCGGGTCGAAGGAGATCACCAGGAAGGGCTTGTAGAGCAGCAGCACCGCCCCCAGCACCAGCACGCTCAAGCCGGCCGTCAGCGCCAGGTCGCCGGCGCTCACCCCCAGCACGTTGCCGAAGAGGATATGGCTCAGGTCCACCGCGTAGGTGCGCATGGTGGAGATGAGCGCCACCCCCAGCGAGAGCGCCGCAGCGAAGAGAATGCCGATGGCGGTATCTTCCTTCACCGTCCCCTGCCGTGAAAGCGCGCCGATGCCAAGCGCCACCAGCACCGCGGCCGCCAGCGCCCCCACCGTCAGGCTTCCGCCCATCAGGTAAGCCACGGCCACGCCCGGCAGGATGGCGTGCGCCAGGGCGTCGCCCAGGTAGGCCATCGAGCGCAGCACCACGTAGCAGCCGATCACCGCGCAGACCACCCCTACCATCAGGGCTGCCAGCAGCCCGCGCTGGATGAAGGCATAGCTCAACGGGTCGAGCAGCCAGTGGATCATCCGTGCCCCCCTGCCTGCCCGTGCACGTGGCCGGGCTCTTCCTCGCCTGAGCAGCACTGATCCACCACGATCACACCGTCAATCGAAAGGGTCTGCCCGCCGAAGGCCTCGCGGATGTGTTCGGCGCGGAACACTTCATCGGGTGCGCCGTAGGCCACCAGGCGGTGGTTGAGCAGGCACACCACGTCGAAGCGCCGCGCGGCCAGGTCGAGGTCGTGTGTCGAGACGAGCACGGTCACACGCTCCTCGCGCAGCCGGTCGAGCAGCTGCAGGGTAGCCTCTTGAGTCGAGGCATCCACGCCGGTGAAAGGCTCATCCATGAGGAGAATATGCGGCTCCTGGGCCAACGCGCGCGCCAGAAAGACGCGCTGCTGCTGCCCGCCGGATAGCTCGCCGATGGGTTTTTGGGCCAGCGCGGCCACGCCCATCTGCTGCATGCAGCGCTCCACCACCGCCTGGTCGGCCGGCGAGGGGCGGCGCAGCCAGCCGGTGCGCCCAAAGCGGCCCATCGTCACCACGTCGCGCACCGTCACCGGGAAGCGCCAGTCCACCTCCTCGCGCTGCGGCACGTAGGCCACGCAGTCCTGGTGCTGGCGCAGAGTTTGCCCGTGAATGCGGATGACCCCCGAGCGCAGCGGCAGCAGCCCCACCAGCGCTTTGAAGAGGGTGGATTTCCCAGCCCCGTTCGGGCCGATCACCGCCACGCGCTGCCCGTGCGGAACGGCAAAGGTGATCTCTTGCAGCGCAAGCGTGCCGTTATAACCGGCGCTGACGTTCTCCAGTTCGAGCCGGGCGGGGCTGGTGGGGATTTCCTTCAGGTTCATTGCAGCTTAGCCATTCTCAAAAAAATGCCACCGCGGCCTGCTCACTTCAAAGCTTCGACGATGGCCTTCACATTATAGCGCATCATCTCGATGTAGGTGGGCGCGGGGCCGTCCGGCGGGGTGACCGAGTGGGTGTACAGCCCGGTGACCACCTTC
Source organism: Anaerolinea sp. (assembly GCA_029975055.1). Taxonomy (GTDB): domain Bacteria; phylum Chloroflexota; class Anaerolineae; order Anaerolineales; family Anaerolineaceae; genus Anaerolinea. The sequence continues at coordinate 145,660 of JARKPU010000008.1, read as the reverse complement.
GCGCCCGTCTCCGCCGCAAGCTGCTCGGCGAGCTGCGGGTTGCTGCCCGTCTCGAGGAAGAGCGCCGGGGCGCCCGTCTCTTCAATGCGCCGGGCCAGCCCGGCCAGCTGCTGCGCCGAGGGCGAGGCGCTGGTGCTCACCGAGGGGATGATCGCGCCGAGCAGGGTGAAGCCGTAGCGGTCGGCGAAATAACCGAAGCTCTCGTGGTTGGTCACCATCAGGCGGCGCCCGGCGGGCACCTGCTCCACCTGCTGACGGATCCACGCATCCAGGTCTTTGAGCTGCGCGATGTACGCATCGGCGTTGCGGGCGTACACTTCCGCCCCGGCCGGGTCGGCCTGGCTGAGCCCGTCGCGGATATTTTCCACATACTGGATGACGTTGTTCGGGTCCAGCCAGAAGTGCGGGTCGCCGCCGGCCTCATCGAAGGGCGGCTCGCCGGGCTGCGGCGAACGCCTGGCCACGCCCGCGGAGGCTTCGATGACCAATCGCTGCCCGCCCGCGTTTTCGAGCACCTTGCCCAGCCATTCCTCGAACCCGCCGCCGTTGATCACCAGCACCTGGCTGCGGCTGATCTTCGCCACGTCTTGCGGGGTCGGCTCGAAGGCGTGCGGGTCGAGGCCGAGCGGCACGAGCGCGCTCACCTGCAGCCTGTCGCCGGCCACGTTTTGGGTGATATCCGCCAGAAAGGTCTCCACCGCCAGCACGGTGGGCAGCCCCCCGGCCGGGGTGGGCTGGGCACTCTGGCAGGCGGCCAGGGAGAGGACGAAGAGGATGGCCAGCAGCAGTGCCCGCCTCATGGTGATTTCCTCTTGTCCGCCCGCCGGAACAGCCCGCGCAGAGCCTGCACGGCTTTCCAGGAGGCGATGCGGTTGTAGAGGCGGAACGGCGCGCTCTGGCGGATCTGCCGGAGCTTTTCGTTCTCGGCTTCCAGGTACTTTACCTGGTCGCGCAAGACGATTTCACCATAAGCGTGCCCGATGCGCAATTCCCGCTCCAGCTCATATTGGAGCTTCAGTGCGGCGGCGTAATGCGCCAGGTCGCGGGGTTCGGGGGGCGTTCGCCGGGCGGGATCTTCCGTTTGGCTGTTCAGGGCATCCCAGAAGAAGCGCCGGTATTCCTCGGCCTTCACCTGCCAATCCCACCCGCCTTCGATGAGCGCCTGGCGGGCGGCCTGCCCCAGCCTGGCGCGCAGCGATGGGTCATCGCGCAGGCGTTCGGCCGCCGCCTTGAACTGCGCGAGGTCTCGCGCCACGATCAGAGCGCTTTGCTCGTTTTGCAGGTACTCGGGCGCGGTTCCGGCAGGCGTGGTGAGGATCGCCACCCCCGCGCTGGCCGCCTCCAAGAGCGAATTGTTGTTGCCCTCGTAGCTGGAAGCGCACACATAGGCGTCGATCGAGCGATAAAAGCCGGGCATTTCTTCATACGGCAGGTTGCGGTCGGCGTAGCCGCAATACACCAGCTCGATGCCTTCCAGCTCGCCGAGCGGCTCGATGTACCACCGGTAGCCCTTGACGATGGTGTTGCGGTTGCCGGCCCAGCCCAGGCGCAGCCTGCCCGGCTGCGCGGGCCTCCCGCCGGGCGCGGGGGTGAAGAACTGCGTATCCACCCCATGAGTCACATAGGCCAAACCGGGCAGGTACGGCGCGAAGAGATCATACAACTGCCTGGAAACGGCGTGCACGCGCAGGAAGTGGGTGGTGAGGTAGCCCGTCAGGGCCAGGAAATCCCAATCGGCCCATGCGACGAACGAGCGCAGGCCCGTCACGTAGCGGCGCGGCTCGCGGATCTGCTCGGGCGTCACCATGTTGAATTCCAGCGGGTAGATCAAGTCATAGGCGGCTTCGTCATAGGCTTCACCGCGGTAAGCCACCGAGAACTCGAAATCGCCGCTCAGGAAGCGTTCCAGGAAGGCCGCGTGGCGCTTGAAGATCCAATCCGGGCCATCGACGATGCACAGGATGCGCGGGCGGCTCTTTGCCCGCCCGCCGCCAGCCGTTGCGTCCCGCTTTGTTTCTTCCATGCCCCACCGGCCTTTCCAGTGCAGTGAACTACGTTCCATTTTACCCCACTCTGGAATCTAAACTATAATCGAACCAGCAAAACCGATCTCCCCACGGACGGTGGAAGGCCTGCCCCTTCAGCATGATGGATTGGCGAACCTACCAGTACGAGCGCTTCCTGCGCGCGCGCCGCTCGCTTTACCCCGGCGATGTGCGCAGCCTGGCTCTGCCAGAGGGCGATCCGGCCGCCTGGGCGCTCGGGGCGAGGCCGGCTTCGCCTATTCCGGCCGAAGACCCCGCCTATTGGCTGCAGGCCGGGCTGCTGTTCGGCCTGAAGTCCCGCCCGCCCGCCCGCACCGGCCTCTTCCTTGACCTGGCCGCTGATGCCCCCGCGCCGCTGGCCGTGCAGGCCGATTTCTACCGTGATTTTTACCTCGCTCCCTGGTATGCCATCCTGCAGGCCGATGCGCCGGGCGGCGCCCCCCAGCCCTGGTTCGAGGCGCTGCGCCGGGCCGTCGCCGCGCCGGGCAACGTGCTCTCTGATGCGCCGTGCCGGCTGGCTTACCCGCGCCTGTGGGCCCCCTGCGCATTGATCCTGGCGGGCCGGAACCCCGCGCGCGCCTGCTCGCCGCCGCCCGCCGGGGCCGCCCCCGAGGGCGCGCTGCGCGTGTTCATTGACTTTTCCGGCGAGAGCCTCCCCACGGCGGTTGACCCCGGCTGGGACCTGTGCCTCTCGCTCGGCAAAGGCGCGCCGCCCCTCCTGGAGCGCGCCTGGCAGGGTTGGGCCGCCGGCCCCAGCCTGCACGCCCTGTTGAACCTGCTCGATATGCGTGTCCACGCGCACCATTTGAGGCAGATCGAAGCCTTCCGCGCCGCGCTGCCCGCCCCGGCCTGCCGGCTCTCGGTGATCGTTTCCACCTTCCGCCGCCCGCAGGCGCTGACTGCAGCGCTCCAATCCCTCTGCGAGCAGAGCATCGCGCCCGAGGCGTTTGAGATCCTGGTGGTCAATAACGACCCGGCCGACCCGGGCCCGCGCGAGGTGGTCGCCGCCTTCCATGCCGGGGCCTTCGCCGGGCGGCAAGACCGCCTGCGCCTGCTGGATTGCCCGCTGCCCGGCCTCTCGTTTGCCCGCAACGCTGCCATCGGCGAGGCGCGCGGTGAGGTGCTGTGCTACCTGGATGACGACGCCCAGGCCCGCCCCGATTGGCTGGCGCAGATCGCCCTGGCCTTTGAGCAGCACCCCGAGGCGGGCGTGGTGGGCGGGCCGATTCACCTCGTCATCCCCCAGCCGCGCCCGGCGGCCCTCAAGCCGGGCCTGGAACGCTTCTGGGGCCACCTGGATGCGCCGTCCGGCTCGTTCACCGAGGTCACGGACCCGGCTCAATTTCCCTGGGGGGGCAACTGGTGCATCCGCCGCGCGTTGATGGCCCAAATCGGGGGCTTCCGCTTGCAATACGGGCGGCGCAGGAAGGACTTCAGCGGCGGTGAAGAGACCATCGCCGCCGCGCTGGCGCGGCGCCTGGGCTGGGCGGTGGGCTTCGCGCCCGCGGCGGAGGTGGATCACCTCCCCGAGCGCGCGCGCTTCACCACCGGCTACCTGCTCAAGACCATCCAGGCGCAAATCCTCAGCCGCTACCGCATGGGCCGCGATCTCTACCTGCCGCCCGCCTCCGGCGCCGCCCGCCAGGTGAAGGGCGCCGGGCGCTTTGCCGGGCGGGTGCTCGCGCTGCTGCGCCTGCCCGCCCGCGAGCGCGAGAGCCGGGCAATCGAATACCTCGGCTACCTGCTGGGCTGGGCGCGCCTCTTCTTCGAGCAGGCCGCCGACGGCTGGGCGCGCTTGACGCGCCGCCCGTAGGCACCGGCCTCTTTTCTCGGCTCGAAGACATCTTGTTATAATAGGGGCGAGGCGGGGGTCTGCTTTAGAAACTACCGGCCGCGCAGGCCGCACCTGGGGGCTTTGGAGCCCCGCCGCTTCACCAAAACCCTTATCGCAAGGACTGGAAACCAAGATTATGGGAACGAGCAACTGGCAGAACATCCCCTTTTGCGTGGAAGCCTTGATGAAGATCGCCCCGCAGCGTGTTTTGGATGTGGGAGTCGGCTTTGGCCGCTGGGGGATGATTGTGCGCGAGTTTTGCGACGTCTGGTTTGGGCATGTTTTCAAGCAAGATTGGACCGTTTCGATCACTGGCATCGAAGGCTTTGCCAAAAGCATCACCGATTATCACCGCGCCTTCTATAACCGCATTTTGATCGGCGACGCGCAGGAGATCATCTTCTCGCTCGATGAAACCTTTCATGTGATCATCTTCGGGGATGTGCTGGAGCACTTTGAGCGCCCGGTGGCCGAGCGCCTGTTGAACTGGAGCCTCGAGCATTCCGATTACGTGCTGGTGAACATCCCTTTGGGCCTCGATTGGCCCCAGCAAGAGGTATACGAGAACCCTTACGAGAAGCATCTGAGCGCCTGGGTCGAGGAGGATTTCGACCGTTTTGGCATGGTGCGCAAGTCCCTGTTCATTGATTACGCCGGGCGGCCATTTGGGTCCTTTGTGCTTTCGCGCCTCGACCCCAAAGACCTGCGCACCTCGCTCTTTTCCTCTTACACCCATCATTCTATGATGGCTTCATCCGAACCGGGCGACTTGAGCGAATCCGGCCGGTTATACCGGCAGGCTTTGCAGCTGAGAAATGCCGCCCTGCAGGCCGAGATGGATGCAATCCGCAATTCGCGCGGTTACCGCCTGCTCGAGCGGCTCAAGGCGTCTCCCCTTTCCGGCGTTCTGGTGCGGGCAGCCAGGCTGCTGGCGCCCAAAGCGGCCGCCCCATCGCCGGAGCAAAAAGGGGTATCCAGCCCCGCGCAGGCTGCCCTTGTTGAGGGCCCCGCCTGGTCGCTCGAAGAGCGCGCGTGGCTGGAACAGCAGGCGGCGGGCCCCCGCCCGCTCTCGCTGAACAACCCCGAGTGGCGCGGCATCCTGGCCTCCACCAACGAGCTGTTCGATAACGTCTTCACCATTCCCGACACGCTGGATGAAGCGCGCGCCCGCCATTACGCAGAGCTGTTCGTCGAGGCCGGTGTTCCATCGGTCACCATCCAGGGTTTCCCGTTCAGTTATTATCACCTGGTCAAGGCCCTGCGCGCCGCCAACCCGAAGCTGCCCATATATGTTATCTGGCATGGCAACTTCCTGCACAGCAAGGAAGACTTTGCCTACCAGAGCTTCAACATGCTCAGCAGCCTGCACGCCGAGGGCGATATCGCCCGGGTGGGGTTTGTCAAGCAGGGCATGGCCGAGGTGATGGCGGCCGCGGGGATGAAAACGGCCTTCATTATGAATATGGTTCGGCGCATCCCCGAAGGCCCTTCGCAGCCCCTGGAAGACGGCAAAATGCACATCGGCATCTGGGCCGAGCCCGATTGGGGCTGGAAGAAGCTGCCCTACGCCATGCTGGCCTCTTTGAGTCTCCTCCCGGGGGCCTACGGGCACGTGTATAACGTCAGCCCGCGCGCGCAGGAGTTCGGCGAGCGCCTGCGCCTCAACGCGAGTTACCAGATCGACCCCATTCCGCACAGCCAGGTGATGGAAACGCTGCCCCGCATGCACCTCAACCTGTATGTTTCCTTGACCGAGTGCGCCCCCATGCTGCCTCTCGAAAGCCTCTCGCTCGGCGCGCCGTGCCTGTTTGGGCCCACCTCGCACTACTTCCTGGATAACCCCTACCTGCACGAGCGGCTGGTGGTGCCCGCGCCCGATAACGCCGAGACGATCGCCCGCTGCGCCGCCCGCGCCGCCGAAGAGCGCGCCGAGATCATCGCCGCCTACCGCGCCTACGCCCCCGAATACAATCGGCGCGCGCAAGAGGCGCTGGCGGGCTTCCTGGAATGGCCCGCCGGAGGGGGCGGATGAGTAAAATCTGCTTCGCCTCCTTCGAGATTCACCCCACGGTGAGCGGCGGCGCAGGGGTGCTGCTGGCCAACGCCGCGCGGGTGCTCCTGGAGGAGGGGCACGAGGTCATCTTTCTGCTCGATCTGCCCGCCGAGGATTTCCGCCGCTTCGACGAGGCCGACCGGCCGGCCCTGCCGCACCCCGAGCGCTGCCGCGCCTACCAGGTGGACGCGCTGACCGCCGGCCTGCCCTACGCCTATGAGGACTTCCCCTCCCTCTTTGAGTTCAACTCCTACCGCTTTCACGCTGCCGCATCGCAGGTGTGCCGCCTGGAGCAGCCGGATGTGATCGAATTCACCGACTACTGCGGGGTGGCTTACCATGCCCTGTGCGCAAAAGCGGCCGGGCTCGATTACCCCCGCACGCACCTGGCCGTGCGCCTGCACAACTCGCTGGAGCTGATTGACGCTGAGCAGCCCGGCGAGGTGCATACCTTCGACCGCTACTGCCTTTACAACCTCGAGCGCCATGCCCTGCGTCTGGCCGAGACGGTGCTTTACCCCTCGCGCAGCTTCCTCGAAGACGCCTACCGCCCCCATTACGAACCCTGGTTCGGCAGCGCCGTGCTCTCGGCGCCGCCGCTGGTGGATAAGCCCGCCCCGAGCGGGGAGTTTTCAACCCCCGATGCCATCCTCTTCTACGGGCGGCTGGTGGGCGCCAAGGGCGTGGACCGCTTCATCGATGCCGCCATCCTCTACCTGAGCGAGCCGTCCAACCCGCCCCGCCAGTTTTACCTGGTCGGCTACGACTCGAAGCTGCCGCCCGGCTCGAAGGGCCTGTATGCCGATTACCTGCGCCGCAAGATCCCGGCCCGGTTTCAAGAGCACTTTCACTTCACCGGCAGGCTCACCTGGCCCGAATTGGGACGGCTGCTGCCGCGCGTGCTCTTCGCCGTCATCCCCAGCTATTCCGAGTCCTTCTGCTACGCCGCCCACGAGCTTTATGAGGCCGGGGTGCCGTTGATCGTCTCGAACATCCCGGCCTTTGAGGACGCCTTCCAGCACGAGAAGAACGCCCTGGTCTTCGATGGTTCGGTGGCAGGTCTGGCCCGGCAGATGCAGCGCCTGAGCACCGATGCGGCCCTGCGCGCGCGCATCACGCGGCCTTACCCCGTCCTGCCGCCGCCGCTGGGCGAATTTTACACGGCTGCCGGGCGCGAAAGCTGGGTCGTCCCCCCCGGCGGCGAGGAGCCGCTGCCCCTGCTGGTGTGCATCCTCTGCCACCAGCCTGAGCACCTGGGCGAGACGCTCGCTTCGCTTGAGCAAGCCGGGGGCGGAAAGGTGCGGGTGATCCTCGCGCAGCCCGCCCCGGAGGGCGAGTCAGGCGGGGTGGTGAGCTGGTTCCTGGGGCGCAAAACCACCTTCACCGATGCGGCGGGCAGCCCGCTTATCCCCACCCAGCTGCAAACGGAATCGGCCCTGCTGATCCTCCAGGCCGGCGATGTGCTTTCGCCCGGCTACCTCCAGACGGCCCTCGCCACCCTGGCGCGCCAGAAGCAGATCGCTTTTGTGGGCTGCTGGAAGCGCACTTCCGGCGGGCGAAGGCCGCCCGGCGGGCAGTTCGCGGCCTTCGATGCTTCGCCCGAGCTGCTGCCCTTCAAACTGGGCTCTAACCTCAGCCGCTTCGTCTTGCGCACGCCGCCGGGACGGCTGCTGATTGACCTCTTCGACCCGCGCGATGCCGAACTGGGCGAGATTGCATACCTGTGGAAGCTCGACTCGCCCTCCGCCTGCGGGCTGGTCATTCCTGAGCCGCTGGTCACCCTGCGCGAGGCGGAGCAAAATCTGCTCGATTCCAACGCCCTCGATTTCCTGATCCTGCGCGATTCCTCCCCCTACCGCCAGAAGCGCCTGGCGCGTTACCTGCTCACGCTCAAGGACCGCGCATCCGCTCTCTCCCGCAGCCGGCGCATCCAGCGCGGCGACCCCTACGAGCGCATGCCCGCCTGGCTGAAGAACGCCATCTTCTGGCTGGGGGCTTCGGGCCTGAACCGGTGGTTCAACCGCAAGGCGCCGCGGGTCAAACAGACCCTGCGCAGGGCATTGGAAGCTCTGCGCGGCGCTTCGGATAGCTGAAAGGACAGCCCAGCCTTGCCGCGCATCTGCTTTGTGAGCAATGAGATTCACCCTGCCACGCCGGGCGGCGCCGGGCTGCTCATCCACAACCTGGCGCGCGGCCTGCTCGAAGAAGGCCACCCGGTGACCTTTCTGCTCGACCTGGCAGCGGAGGACTTCGCGCGCTTCGACGGGCAACACCGCCTCTCGCTGCCCAATGCGCACCTCTGCCGCGCCTATCACGTCGGCAGCCTGTGCGCTTCGATGCCCTGCTCGAATGCCGATTTTGCCAGCCGTTACATTGCCGAATCGGCACGCTACGAATATGCTTTGCGCCAGGTGGATGCGCTCGAAAAGCCGGAGTTGATCGAATTCTGCGATTACTGCGGCCCGGCTTACTTCACGCTGTGCGCCAAAGCTGCCGGTCTCGGCTACCAGGGCGCGCGCATCGCCGTGCGCATGCACGGGCCGATCAGCCTGATCGACCAGGCCGCGGGCGGCGCTTCCCTCGACTTTGACCGCTACGCCATCTATGCCCTCGAAAGCGCTTCCTTCCGCCTCGCCGACACCGTGCTCTACCCCACGCCGGGCATCCTTGGCGCCGGTTACGGGCTGGAAACCTCGAGCTGGTTGGGCGAAGCCCGCCTTTCGCCGCCCATCGTGGCCGGGCACCCCGTCCGCTCCCGGGTGGAGCCTGATGCAGACATTGCGCTCTTCTATGGCCGCCTGTATGCCGAAAAGGGCGTTGACCTGTTCGTGGATGCGGCCATCGAGCTGCTTTCGAGCCCGGAGGGCACGAATCTGCAGTTCTACCTGGCCGGGGCCGATTCGAAAGCCCCGCCCGACCCGCGTTACGATAGTTACGCGGCCTACCTGCGCGGGCGCATCCCAAGGCATCTGAGGGGGCGTTTCACCTTCACCGGCTATCTCTCACGGGCGCAGCTCGAAGCGCTTCTCCCCAGGGTAAAGTTTGCCGTCCTGCCCAGTTATTATGAGACGTACTGCCTGGCGGCCATCGAACTGCGCCTGGCGGGCGTCCCGCTCATCGTCTCCGACATCCCCGCTTTCCGCGATAACTTAAAGCCCGGCGTGGATGCGCTCTACTTCGAGGGCGGAGCGAGCGGCCTGGCGCGGCAGATGCAGGTGTTGGAATCCTCTCCCGCCCTGCTGGAGCAGCTCTCGCGGCCCTTCCAGCCGCCGCCTGCCGACCCGTTGGGGTTCTACCGCGGGCTGCCGCCGCCCGCAGCCCCGCCTGCTCCGGCGGCCCCCGCGCCCGGCCTGCTGGTTGCCGTGCTGGAAGATTCGCCGGACGGCCCCGCCCTGCGGCGCACCCTGGCTGCGCTGGCGGCGGCCCCTGCCGAAGGGATGCGCTGCGTGGTGCTGCGCGCCGATGCGCACAACGATCAAACCGCCGCGCCGGTGCGCTTTTTGGGCGGGCTTTATAGCTTCTTCACCCCCGAAGGCGCGCCGCTGGCGCCCGCCGCCGTCCTCACCGAGGGGGCGCTGCTCCTCCTGCGCGCAGGCGATGAGCCCCTGCCGGGCTTCCTGGCGGGCTGCCTGGGAGCGCTTGCCTGCGGGCGGGGCATCGGCTTTGCCGGAAGCTGGGCCTGGGTGCAGAGCGGGCGGCGCGCCTGGCCCCAGACTCACCCGCTGGCTGCCATGCTCGAGCTGGCGCCGTTCGAAATCCAATCGAACCTGACCCGCTGTGTGATGCGCACGCCCCCCGGCGTGCCGCTGGCGGAGCTGTTCGACCAGCGCGCCGGGCGGCTGGGTGAAATTGCCTACCTCTGGGGTCTCGAAACGCCCGAAACCTGCGGCATCGATGTTCCCGCTCTGCTCCTGCGCCGCCGCGCCGAGCCGCCCTGGCGCGAACCGCCGCCGGAGCTGCCGTACCTCGTCCAGCGGAATGCTTCGGCGCCGCGCAGCCGCCGCCTGGCGAAGGCGCTGGTCATGCTCGCCTCCGGCTACCCGCGCAGACTCCTTCCGCTGCAGGCTGCCTGGGCCGGCAAAAGCGGTCAGTTAGCAGGGCTGTGGGGCGGCAGGCGGCCCATGCTGGCCGGGCAGGGGCTGCGCGGCGTGCTTTCGGGCAGCGCAGCCGGGAGGGCGCTGCTGGGCGCGCTGCGCGGCCTGCGCTCTTGGCTGCGGAGGCTGAGGCGCGCATGAATCGCGCTCGCTTATTCAAGTGGTTCCTCATCCTGCTGGCAGCACTGGCCCTGGCGGCGTTTGCCGCAAGCCAGGTCTTCACCAGCGAGACGCGCCGCCTGTGGTGGGCGCTCGGTTCGCTCCTGTTCTTTCTGGCGGCCTGCCCGCTCTCGTATTTCCTCTTCGAGCGGGTCATCTGGCCGGGGCTGGGGGCGGCTGCGCCGCGCGCACGGGCGGGCTGGGTGGCCGCGAGCCTGTTGGCGGGGGTCTTCCTGGCGCTGACCATCCCCCTCACCCCTTACCCGAAGATGAATCATGTGCGCGTGCTGGCCACCGGCGAGAAGAACCCCGCCGCGCAGGGCAGCGAAGTCTGGCTGGGGAGCGTGGCGGCCGGGCCGAAAACCGCCACCACCCCCCTGAAGCGCCTGTGCCGCGGCGACTGGTATGCGAAGGGCGCGCTGCTGGCGTTCAGCCATGCCCAGCCCGAAGCGCTGGATTGCCGCGTCAAATCTACCAGCACCATTGCCTTCACCTTTGGGATGCACCCCTGGTCCGGCAAGGTGCGGCTGGCATATGCCGGGCAGGCGGTGGATCTCGACCTCTACAGCGCCGAAGGGAGCGCGAAGACGGTCACCTTCAACGTCACGCTCAGCCCGGTCGAGGCCTGGCTGGAGGGGCTGCTCTTTGCGGCCGCCAGCCTGTCGCTCGGCGTGGTTGTTCTGGCGGCGGGGCTGTGGTTCGTGCGCCGGCCGCTGCGCCCCTTCGCCCCGCCGCGCCGGCCCACCCCCTGGTTTGCCTACGGCACGCTGCCCGGCCTGGCCTGGGCGGCTTATCTGTTGGCCTTCTGGCCCGGGTTCATCGCCTCAGATACGATCACCCAGCTCGGCGAGGTCGTCTCGGGCGTGTATTACAACTGGCACCCGGCTTTCCACACCTTCACCCTCTGGCTGCTCACCCGGGTGTGGTTTTCTCCGGCGGCGGCGGCCATCCCGCAGATCCTTCTGCTGGGCGGGCTGGCGGGCTGGGGCCTGGCGTTGATCGAGGCGCGCGGAGCGCCGCGCCTCCTCACCTGGGGGGTGGCGCTCTTCCTGGCCCTCAACCCGGCCAACGGCCTGCTGCTGCTCACCCCGCTCAAGGACGTGGCCTATTCGCTGGCCCTGCTGGCGCTCAGCCTGTTGGCGTTCAAGGTCGTCTCGGAGGGGGGGAAACCCCTGCAAAAACCGCTCAACTGGGCGCTGCTGGGGGTGCTGGCGGCCCTCACGGCGCTCTACCGCCACAACGGCTGGCCGGTGGCGCTGGGGGTGCTGCTCTTCGTCTTCGCGGCCTGCCGCGTTTACTGGCGCCAGATGCTTGCGGCGCTGGCGGTGGGTGCGGCCCTGTGGGGCGGGGTGACGGGGCCGCTCTATTGGGCGGTGGGGGTGAACACCACCGATTTGAATTTCGGCAAACCGCAGCCGCTTTCCACGAACATCGCGTACCTGATCATCACGCACATGCGCTCCGGCACGCCCTTCCAGCCGGAGGAGCGCGCACTTTACGAGCGCTTCGTCTCGCCTGAGGCGGAGGTGGACCCCAACGCCCTGGCGGCCAACCTGAAGGAAATCACCCGTCTGGCGCTGCGCCTGGCCGTGCGCAACCCGGCCGTCACGGTGCGCTACTACCTGAGCCGCTCGGCCTTCATCTTCCAGGTGACCCAGCCTTCGCTCAGCCGCATCGGCTATGTGGCCCGCTCGATCGAAGATAACCCCTATGGGCTGGCGTCTGCGCCGCTCCTGCCGGCCCTGCAGCCAAAACTCAACCGGCTGATCGACGCGACCGAAACCCCCGCCTTGGACTGGCTCTTCTGGCGCAACGCCTTCTGGATGTACCTGATGCTCCTGGCGGTGTTCGTGGCCTGCGTGCGGCTGAGATCCTGGCGCTGGGCGCTGCCGCTGGTGCCCGTTTTGCTCAACGCCCTGCCCCTGGCGCTCTTCTCCGGCGGGCAAATCGCGCGCTACATCTGGCCCACCCTGCTCATCGCGCCGCTTTTCGCCTTCTTTTATCTCATCATCCAGCCTCCACAAGATCATCAGGATGGTGTAACATTGACCCAGACCGCCGCGCATGATCTGAAAGAGCCATGATTCGATCCATCCTCAACCCTCAGGCCAACCTGGAGTCCTTCAAGGAGCTGCTGGCGCTGCTGACCCGCCACCGCGTGCTCACCTTCGAGATGGCGCGCCGCGAAATCACCGACCGTTACGCCGGGCAGGTTTTCGGCGTCTTTTGGACGTTCGTCCACCCGCTGATGGTGATTCTGGTGTACGTCTTCCTGTTCAACTTTGTCTATGTCTCGAAGATCGGCGGCACCCAGGCGCTCCCGCACGATATGACCACCTACATCATCGCCGGGCTCGTGCCCTGGCTGGCGTTCTCGGAGGCTATCGGCAAGGCGTCGCTGGTCATCGTCAACAACGCCAACCTGGTCAAGCAGGTGATCTTCCCCATCGAAGTCCTTCCGGTGAAGGGTGTTCTGGCCACCCTGGTCACCGAATTGATTTTCCTGGCGCTGCTGGCCATCTACACGCTCATCAGCAGCCATTCGCTGCCGGTCACTTACCTGCTGCTGCCGGTGGCGCTCTTCTTCCAGGTGCTTGGCATGATCGGCCTGAGTTACATCCTGTGTTCCATCGGCACCTATTTGCGCGACACGAAAGATTTCGTCCAGGTCTTTCTCACCCTGGGGATGTGGTTTGTGCCGATCATCTACCTGCCGGAATTCATCCCCGGTTCGATCCGCCCGCTGCTCTACTTCAACCCAATCACCTACATGATCTGGTGCTACCAGGACATGCTCTATTTTGGGCGCATCGAGCACCCAATCGCATGGGCTGTCTTCCCGGTCCTCAGCCTGCTGGTGTTCCTGTTCGGCTACCGCCTGTTCCGCAAATTTAAAACTATGTTTGGGAATGTGTTATGAGCCGGGATCAGGAAATTGCCATCCGGGTGGAACACCTCTCGAAGATGTACCGGGTGTATTCGCACCCATCCGACATGTTCTGGGAGATCATCGCAGGGAAGCCGCGCTTCAAGCCTTTCTGGGCGCTGCAGGATATCTCCTTCCAGGTGCCGCGCGGCAACGTGGTGGGCATCATGGGGCGCAACGGGGCCGGCAAGAGCACCCTGCTCAAAATCCTTTCGGGGACGCTGAACAAGACTTCCGGCGAGGTGGAAGTGCACGGGCGCATCTCTTCCATTCTGGAACTGGGCACCGGCTTCAACCCCGAATACACCGGCCGGCAGAACATCTACCTGGGCGGCCTGATGGTTGGCATGACCCAGGAAGAAGTTCGCAAAAAGATGGATTGGATCATCGAATTCAGCGAGCTGGAGAGCGTGATCGACCAGGCCTTTAAGACCTATTCCACGGGCATGCAGGCGCGCCTCACCTTCTCCACCGCCGTGTGCATCGACCCGGATATCCTCATCGTTGATGAGGCCCTTTCGGTGGGCGATGCCAAGTTTGCCAAGAAGAGTTACGGCAAGATTCAAGAATTCCGCGACGCGGGCCACACCATCTTGCTCGTCTCGCACGACGTGAACACGATCAGTAATTTCTGCGATCACGCCATCCTGCTCGAAGAAGGCAAAATCTACGCGCAGGGCAAGCCGTACGAGATCAGCCAGATCTATTACCAGCTATTGTTTTCCGTCGAAAGCCAGGCGCGCGCGCCCGCCGTGCCCGCTCCGCAAGAGCTTGCAGGCCCCGAAGCCGCCGAGGCCACCCCGGCTCTTGAGGCCGAAGAACCGGAGGCCCCCGACGGCTCCGACCGGGCCGCGCTGCGAGCCTTTGCGCTGCGCAAGCTCAACCTGAGCGAGCCTTTCAACCAGGGCAACCCGCACCAGAACCGCCTGGGCAACCAGAAAGCCGAGATCCTCGATTACAGCATCCTCGATGCGCAGGGCAACAAGGTGAACCTGCTCAATTCGGGAGAGAAATACCGCTTCTTCTCCCGCGCCGTCTTCTATGAAGACGTGAAAGCGGTCACCTCGGGTTTTGTGATCCGCAATGCCAAAGGCGTGGATGTGTTCGGCACGTCCACCCTGGTGCAGAAGCAACTGACCGTCGAAGCCAAGGCCGGCACAATTATCGAATCCTGCTGTGACGTGACCATGTGGCTCACCAACGGCGTTTTCTTCCTCTCCGTTTCGGTCGCCGACCCGTACGCGATCGAAAACGTTCAATACGACCTGATCTACGACGCATACCAGTTCGAGGTGCGGATGAAGGAAGGCATCTTCACCACCTCCATCGTGAACCTGGATGCGCAGCCAATCGTCAGGAATATCCTTTGGGGCGAGGCCAGCCTGGTGCCATTGAAGCCCTACATCCTCGCCTCCATTCGTTAAAAAGGTAACGACATGTGTGGTATCTGCGGAATTTACTATTACGATTCCAGCCGAAAGACGCCTGAGAGGCTGATCGAGCGCATGAATTACATCCAGCGCCACCGCGGGCCGGATGACTTTGGCGTGTGGGTGAAAGATAACGTCGGCCTCGGCCAGGCCCGCCTGGCGATCATCGACCTGAGCCCCACCGGCCACCAGCCGATGTGCAATGAAGACGGCAGCGTGTGGGTCACCTTCAACGGCGAAATCTATAATTACCTCGAAATCCGCCAGGCTTTGCTCGCCAAAGGTCACAGCCTCCGCTCCAATTCCGACACCGAGGTGATTGTGCACCTTTGGGAAGAAAAAGGCCCGGCCCTGGTGGAAGACCTGCGCGGCATGTTTGCCCTCGCTCTCTGGGACGACCGACGCAAGGCGCTCTTCCTGGCGCGCGACCGGCTGGGCAAGAAGCCGCTCTTCTATGCCGACCTGCCGGACCGCATCGTCTTCGGCTCGGAGGTCAAGGCCATCCTGCAGGACCCCGATTTCACGGTCGAGCCGGATTACGAGGCCATTCACCACTACCTGGTGTACCAATCGGTGCCCGCGCCGTTGAGCGCCTTCAAGGGCGTCAAAAAGCTGCCCCCGGCGCATTACCTGCTGGCTCAAAACGGGCGTGTGCAGGTGAAGCGCTACTGGAACCTCGAATACCGCGATCAATTGAGCGTGCAGGGCGAAGCCGCCGAAAAGGCCCTGGCCGGTGAGATCATCGAGCGCCTGCGCGAAGCCGTGCGCATCCGCCTGATGAGCGAGGTGCCGCTGGGGGCTTTCCTTTCCGGCGGGGTGGATTCTTCGATCGTGGTGGCGCTCATGGCCGGGCTGATGGACCAGCCCGTCAAGACCTTCTCGATTGGCTTCGCCGAGGATGCCTACAACGAGCTGCCCTATGCGCGGATGGTCGCCGAGCGCTATCACACCGAGCATCACGAGTTTGTCGTCACGCCGGATGCGAAAGCCATCCTCCCGCAGCTCGTCTGGCACTACAACGAGCCTTTCGCCGATTCCTCCGCCATCCCCACCTATTACGTCTCGCAGCTCGCGCGCAGGCACGTCACCGTGGTGTTGACGGGCGACGCCGGCGACGAGAACTTCGCCGGTTACCCGCGCTACCAGTTCTCGGGGCGGTTCGCCCCCGATTAC
The DNA here is from genome assembly GCA_029975055.1 of Anaerolinea sp. Taxonomy (GTDB): domain Bacteria; phylum Chloroflexota; class Anaerolineae; order Anaerolineales; family Anaerolineaceae; genus Anaerolinea. The sequence goes on along the minus strand of JARKPU010000008.1, from coordinate 129,946 downwards.
GGCGCGGCCTACCCCAGCATCTTGCAGCGGCTGCTCAACCCGGCCGCCGATGCGCGCACCGCGCCTTTTGCGCCAAGGGGCTTCCCCACCTGGCGCAGCCTGCGGCGCCTGGCAGGCCTCAAGCGCCCGCGCCTGTACTATTACTACCGCGTCACGCACTTCAACGAGGGCATTCTCTCGCAGCTTTACACGCCTTCCTTCGCCGAGCGGGTGGCCGGGAGCTACCCGGTGGATATCCTGCTCGAGAAGTTCCGCCAGGCCCGCACGCCCGATTTCACCGACTCGCTCATGTACCTCGACCTGAACCTCTACCTGCCGGATACGCTGATGACCAAGACCGATATCGCCGGCATGACCCATTCGCTCGAGGCGCGCATGCCCCTGCTCGACCATCAATTCCTCGAGTTCACCGCGCGCATCCCCTCCGCGCTCAAATTGAAGGACGGCCAGCTGAGCAAGTATATCTTCAAGAAGGCGGTGGAACCTTACCTGCCGGGCGAGGTGATCTACCGCGAAAAACAGGGCTTCGCTATCCCGCTGGACCAGTGGTTCCGCGGCGAGTTGAAGGAACTGGCCTACGACACCCTGCTCAGCCAAAAGGCCGCCGAGCGCGGGCTCTTCCGGCGTGAGGCTGTCGAGGGCATCCTCAACAGCCATCAGGCCGGTGACAGCCGCCAGTATCTCATCTGGAATTTGCTCATGCTCGAACTCTGGCACCAGATGTTCATCGACCGCACGCTCACGCCGCCGCCGCTCGAAGACTACAACCCGGCCCTCGCCGCCGAGCGTGTTCACGCCAGGTGAAGGCTTTCTGCCTGCGCCGATCCGCGCATAAAGTTATGCCTCAAACCGCGATACTCGCACCCTCCATCTGCCTCTCCGCGCACGCCATCCGGCCGGTTCGGGGCGGGGTTCCCTCCGCTGTGCAGAATTGGTGGAGAACCTGCCGGGAATGAGCGCATTGGATATTGTGAAACAGCGCCTGAAGCGATGGCTGGCCGAACCGGGGGCCGATCGCTATGAGCTCGACGACCCCAACCTGACCGAGTTCCGAAAATCTCTGGTCAAGAAGAAGGCCTTCCTGCGCCGGGTTTACCAGGACTGGTACCGCGAAATCGCCCGCGCCATCCCGCCCGGCCCAGGCCAGGTGCTCGAGTTAGGCTCCGGGGCGGGCTTTCTGGAAGATTCCCTGCCGGGATTGATCAGGTCGGAAATCTTCTGGCTTTCGGGCAACCACCTGGCGCTGGATGGCTCGAACCTGCCTTTCGCCAGGGGGGCGCTCAAAGCTATTGTGATGACGGATGTCTTGCACCACATCCCCAGGGTGAGGTGCTTTTTTGCCGAGGCCTGCCGCTGCCTGGCCGACGGCGGCGTGATTGCGATGATCGAGCCGTGGAACACGCCCTGGTCAGCCTGGGTGTACCGCCGCCTGCACCACGAGCCGTTCGACCCTGCCGCCCCGGCCTGGGAGTTCCCCTCTTCCGGCCCGCTTTCGGGGGCCAACGGCGCCCTGCCGTGGATCATCTTCGAGCGCGACGCCGCCGTTTTTGCGCGCGAATTCCCGCAGTTGGTGGTCTGCCGCAAGGAAGCCTTCATGCCGTTCCGTTACCTGCTTTCGGGCGGGGTCTCTATCCGCAGCCTCGCTCCGGGCTGGTCTTACCCGGCCTGGAAGGCTTTTGAGGCTCTGCTCACCCCCTGGATGCCCCGCCTGGGCATGTTCGCGGTCATCGTGTTAAGACATACCGCCATAAAATAGACTTCCAAGACAAAATCATTACATAACGCTATGCTGAAAACTCTCGCTGCCGTCCTGCCCAACCCAACCGTGAAAGTCTTGCTGAGGCTTTGCGCGCTCCTTTTTGCCGGGGCGCTCTACTGTACGATGGTTTTCATCCTCCCCATCCCGGCCCGGGTGACGGACTTCTTCCAGGATATCAACCTGATCACGGCTCTGTGCGTGGCGGCTGCGCTGGCCCTGGTGCTCGGCCGCCGCGGCTGGGGCTGGGGGCTGGTCCAGGCTTTCTTCGTGGTGCTGCTGTTCACGCTGCCGCTCATCAGCCGCTGGCAAACCGGCTTCTACCATGCCAACCTCTTTGGGGGCATCCTGCCCTGGTCGGATGCGGCCGATTATTACACCGATGCGCAGCAGCTGCTGCTGGGGCATCACTTCACCGAGACATCCACCAAACGGCCGCTCTTCGCCGGGTTCTTATCGGTCTTGCTCTTCATCACCCGCCAGAACCTGCAGGTGAGTGTGCTGATCCTGACCCTCCTGGTCGGGCTGGCCTGTTACCTGCTGGCGCGCGAGGTGCGCGCCTCGCACGGCGCGCTCGCTGCGGCTTTTTGCACCGTGGTCATCTTCCTCTTCTTCCGCCGCTATGCCGGCCAGACGATGACCGAAAGCCTGGGGCTGTGCCTGGGAGCGCTCGGGCTGGGGGCCATCTGGCGGGGTGCGCGCCTGCGGCTGCCTTCCTTGTGGCTGGCCGGGCTGTTTATCCTCTCGATGGCGCTCATGGCGCGAGCGGGGGCTTTTTTCATTCTGCCGGCCCTCATCCTCTGGGCCGGGCTGTACTTCCGCGGCGGGAAGCGCTTCAATCTGCCGCTGGCGCTTGGGAGCATTCTGGCGGTGGGGGCGGCTTTTGCGCTCAACATTGCGCTTGCTTCCCTGATTGGGCTGCCCGGTGATTCCTCTTTCTCGAACTATGCCCTCACCTTTTACGGCCTGGTGGCCGGCAACAAGGGTTACGACCAGTTCTTGGTGGATTACCCGGGCGTCTCGCAAAGCGAAGCCTGGGGTCTGGCCTTGCAGAAAATTCGCCAGGCCCCGGCCGCGGCCTTGAACGGTGTGCTCCTCTCGTACAAAGATTACTTTTCCACTTACTCTCGCGGTGCTTATACTTTCACTTATTTCCGCGGGGCCGAGCCGAGGTACTTCAAAATTCTCATGTGGGGGTTGAGCGCCGCCGGTCTGCTCTTCGCCTTCTTCCGGCGCAACCGGATGCGCGATGCGCTCTTCCTCTGTGGCTTCGCGGGGGTCCTGGCCTCGGTGGCGCTCGTCCCGCCGGTGGATGCCGACGACATGCGCGCTTACGCTGCCACCATCCCTTTCACGGCCTTCCTGGCCGCCAACGGGCTGGCGCTGCCCTTCTTTCGCAAGGAAGCGCCTGAAGTCCTCCCCTCAAACCTGGGCGCGGCCGCCGCGCTGCGCAACCCGCTGGTGGGCTTCGGCTTTGGCCTGGTCGCTGTCTGCGTGCTTGGCCCGCTGGTCATCCTGGCTGCGGGCGCGCCCAAAGGGCTTTCGCAGCCGCTGAATTGCCCGGAAGGCCGGGTGGATGTTGAGCTGGCCGTCAGGCCGGGCTCGTACTTCATCGTCGTGCCGGATTCTTTCGTCGCCCAATCTTTCCTGCCCTACATCCGCGAGAGTGACTTCCGGCGCACGGTGCTCGAGTCCCAGCAATACTGGCCCGAGCTTTCGGCCGCGCTGCTGCAGGTGAGCAGCACGCGCCTGGTCGTCTCGGGCGTCAACCGCGCGGCGTATTACCACGGCCAAGCCCCTGGCGCGAATATCATCCTGGTGGCGGCCATGCCCCCGCCGCGGGACGGCCTGCTCAAGGCCTGCGCCGTACCCGCCTCGAACCAGTGGTTGAACGCCCGCGGGCTGCACACTGTGGACGGCCCCCAGCCGGCCTTGCCAGAGCCAAAAGGCCTGTATTACAATAACCGGGCGCTCAGCGTGCAAGCCGGGTGGTTCTATGGCCTGGTTGCCGCCGCCGCGCTGGCGGTGGCGCTGGCCGGTTGGGTCCGCACGGATGGCATCGAAATCCTAAAGGCGTTGAAGAAATGGCGATCATAGAAAACCAGCCGCGCCAGGCTGAGGAATACCGCGCCCGGCGCGTGGCTTACTGGAATGGCGTGGCGCAAAAGAAATCGGTCCACGGGGCCGGTTCGGGGGCCTACCACCGGCGGCTGGCGGAAATTTACCGCTTTCACATCCAGCCGGGCCTGCGCGTGTTAGAGATCGGCTGCGGCCAGGGCGACCTGCTGGCCGCCTTGCGCCCGGCTTTGGGCGTGGGGGTGGATTTTTCTCCCGCGATGATCGAGCGCGCCCGGCAGCGTTACCCCGGCCTGCACTTCATCTGCGCAGACGGCCTCGAGTTTGCTACCGACCAGAAGTTCGATGCCGTCATTCTTTCCGACCTGGTGAACGATGTTTGGGACATCCAGGTGTTGTTCGAGCGCGTGCGGGCGCTGTGCCACCCTGGCACGCGCGTGCTGATGAACTTCTACAGCCGCCTGTGGACGCCCGCGCTCAAGCTGGCGGAGCTTTTGGGCCTGGCCCAGCCGCCGCTCGAGCAGAACTGGGTTACCGATGGTGATGTGGTGAACCTGCTCAACCTGACGGGCTTCGAGGTGGTGCGCTCCACCGAAGAGATCCTGCTGCCCTTGCGGATTCCGCTGCTGGACGCGCTCTGCAACCGCATCTTGGTGCGCTTCTGGCCGTTCAACTGGCTGGCGTTGACCAACCTGATCATCGCGCGGCCCGTCGCGGAGCTGCCCGGGCAGGAGCCTTCGCACACCCCGTCGGTGAGCGTGGTTGTCCCGGCGCGCAACGAGGCCGGTAACATTGCCAACATCTTCGCCCGTCTGCCGCAGATGGGCAGCTTCACCGAATTGATCTTCGTGGAGGGCAATTCAAGCGACGACACCTACGCGGAGATCGAGCGGCAGATTCAGGCTCACCCGGGGGTGAATGCCAGGTTGTTCCGCCAGACCGGCAAAGGCAAGGGCGACGCCGTCCGCCTTGGGTTCAGCCAGGCGCGCGGTGATATCCTGATGATCCTCGACGCCGACCTGACGGTGCCGCCCGAATACCTGCCGCGCTTCTACCACGCCCTGGCGCGCCGCAGGGGTGAGTTCATCAACGGTGTGCGCCTGGTGTACCCCATGGAGAAGCAGGCCATGCGCCTGGCCAACTTCTTCGGCAACAAGTTCTTCAGCCTGGCCTTCACCTGGCTGCTGGGTCAGCCTGTCAAAGATACGCTGTGCGGCACGAAGGTGCTCTACCGGCAGGATTACGAAAATATCGTCCACAACCGCGCTTACTTTGGCGATTTCGACCCGTTTGGCGATTTCGACCTGCTCTTTGGGGCCGCCAAGCTTAACCTCAAGATCGTGGACGTGCCCATCCGCTATGCCGAGCGTGTTTACGGCACCACCAACATCCAGCGCTGGAAGCACGGCTGGCTGCTGCTCAAGATGGTCGCCTTCGCGGCGAGCCGGATCAAATTTGTCTAGCGAAGTCAAGAAGAGCCGGATGACCACTCTCGGCAGTTACGTCCCGCGTGTTCAGGGCTTTGCTAATCGCCCGGCATGGAAGGTGATCTGCTCCGCTTTATGCGTGGGTGTGCTTTACATCGCCGTCCTGTTGATTCCCTTGCCTGTGCACATCGCCAGGGCCTTTAACATTCCATCGTACACCCTTCTGATCGTTCTCGTCCTGCTTCTCTACCTCCTGTTGAGCCGGAGCGGATGGGCCTGGGGGGCGGCGACTTACCTTGTCGTTCTGGTTCTCTTTGCCCTGCCTCTCACTTACAGGTGGCAGGCGGCCACCTACAACGGGAACCTGATCGGCGGAATTCTCCCCTTTTCGGACGCTTCGGGTTATTACTGGGAGGCCGAACGGCTAACGCTTGGCTTGCGCTTTACTCCGTTCGCTTCTCGCCGCCCTTTCTTCGCCGGGTTTCTTGCGGTGCTGCTTTCATTGACAGGCGGGAATCTGCAAATTGCCCTGGCCATCATGGTGGCGCTCAATGCCACCGCCTGTTACCTGGCAGCGCGCGAAGTGCAGACCACACATGGCACACTTGCCGGAGCGTTCACCCTGGTGGTGCTGTATGTTTTCTACAATCGTTTTTCCGGCCTGACGCTGACGGAGAACCTCGGTTTTTGCCTGGCCGGGCTGGCATTGGCGGCGTTCTGGCGCGGAGCCCGCAAAAAGCAGGCCGGGATAACCCTGTTCGGCCTGTTCTTACTCTCGGCTGCATTGAACGCCCGCGCCGGTGCTTTTGCCATCTTACCTGCGCTTGTCTTGTGGGGGGTCCTCTACTTTCGGGCCGGACGCCGCATCTCGTTTAATTTTCTTATCAAGGGCCTGTTGACCGTTCTTTTGCCTTTCATCATCAACCTCGGCCTGGTTAAAGCGATTGGCTCGCCTGGCGGGGTGGCATTTGCTAACTATGCCCAGACCTTTTATGGATTGGTTTCGGGCAACAAGGGCTGGGACCAGGTCTACCGCGATCATCCCGGGATTGCCGAAAACGAGGTGTTGGGCCTGGCGTTCGAGAAATTCAAGCAAGACCCTGGGATGCTGGCCGAAGGCATCTTGAGGGCCTATCAAGATTACTTCAAAAGCAGCGGCGGGGCTTTCAGTTTCACGCTGTGGTTGCCGAAAGATCAAGCCGTTTGCGATATCTTCATGTGGTTTTTCACTGCCCTTGGGCTGATCGCAATCCTTCGAAGCCCGCACCGCGAACGCGATTCGGCGGTGCTGTTTGGCTTCGCCGGGGTTCTGCTTTCGGTTGGGCTGGTCCCACCCATTGATGCAGATCGGATGCGGGCTTACGCCGCCACCATCCCGTTCTCGGCTTTCATCGCGACGATGGGTTTGACCTTCCCATTCAAGTGGGTTCGCGAGCATTGGGGCGGGCTGCCCGCCGGTGAGAGCGCCGACAGCACACCTGATGGCCTCCTCCTCGGCCTGGGTGCGGGTCTGGTGATTCTCTTTACGGTGTTGCCCGTGGTCGTTAAAGCTGCCGGTTCGGTTCGTGGATCGAGCAGCCCGGCGGCGTGCCCGCAAGGGCAGGAGCGTCTTGTCATTCCCGCTTCGCCGGGTAGTTTTATCATTGTCGTCCCAAACGACGCGATCCTTGAATCTTACTTGCCTTATATCAGAGAAGACGATTATGTGCGCAGCCTGGCATCATCCCGGAGTTACCCGAGACTGGTACAAGAACTGAAACGGGTTAAAATCTACCAGGTCGTGACAACAGGCGTCTCCGTCATGACCACACCAGCTTCTAAACCCGGAGACCGGATGATCATCCTGGTGTCCGATCTGAGCTTGCTGAAACAGAATATACTCGATGTGTGCGCTGCCCCTTCGCCGAACGAGTGGCTCAAGCCATATAATTACTTTTATGCCTTGGGTGAGCAAAGCCACCAATATCCACCTGCCGGGTTGCTTCACCAATACCCCGGCTTTAGCCGCCTGGTGCGATATGCATACGCCTTGGCGTTTGGGGCGCTTTTTTTACTGGCTCTTTGGTGTGAGTCTGCAGGGGCAGGGCAGCCTGCCTGGCGCCGCTGGGTGACTTTCCTCTGCCTGGGGGCGATTCTTGGCGGGGTTCTCATTTACCTGCACGGCTCGGGGACGCTGGCTTTCGTCTGGAAATTGAGGGCCATCAACACGGAGAAAACCCAACCTGTCAACGGCTATGCTTATACAATCAACCTCGGTTCGGCGTGGATGGATCAAAAAAGGCTCGGTGTTTCGCCGGTGGAGGTTTTCGAGGATGGCCGCCTGTTGGCTTATCCAAACGCGCTCCACGCCGACATCGTCAATAAAGGCGAAGGACGCTTCTCGGTGTGGGACGGGTACCTGCTCTTTTCAACCAGCGATAACAGCGACCCGCGCACCAACGGCCGCTCCTATTCGATCTTCTGGCCCAGGCCGCTGCCGGTGTGGTTTCAAGTCCTTGGTTATGCCCTCGGCGGGGTCGCCACCGGGATTCTGGTTTATCTAAAACTTATAAAAAACCCTCGCAATCCATCGGCCGGATAGTAAAATAAACATACCCGAAATGACACGCAACGAAGAAGTATATCTGAACCGCCCCCCTCATAAACACAAAATCGTCTTCATTTGCCCTTATTGCTATCCGCTCTTCAGCCCGCGTTACCGCACCATGTTCGGCGGCTGGGAAGTGCGCATCTCACAGGTGGCGCGCAGCCTGGCCAGGCAGGGCAACTACAAGGTCAGCATCATCGTGGCCGATCACGGCCAGCCGCACATCGAAACTCGCGAAGGCGTGGAGTTGATCTCCTGGCAGGGGAAGAAGTTTTGGGGGGTCACGAGAGAAGCCGGTGAAGCCGCACCCCCTGCTGCGCCGGCCGAAAGGCCCGCCGCGCAGCACGCTCCAACGGCGGGCAGGCGTTCCTTTTTGCGCCGGATGATCAGGGACGTGAAAGCGGCCTACAAAGAGCAGGTCCCCTGGAAGACGCGCATCATTCTCAGCGGGCTGGCCGTCGGCGCAAGAGACGCGCTCATCCACTGGCTGCGCGGCTGGTTCAATTCCATCATAACGTTCGTCATCTCTCCATTCGAGGGCCTCATCAGCTTCTTTAAGCGGGTGTACCGGGCATATTCCATCGCCAGAGATTCAATCGGCCACATTGCCGATGAACCGGTGTTTCCAGAGATGATCCAGATCTTCGAGGAGGCCGACGCCGATCTTTACATCGCCCCCGGCAATAACCAGATCGCCGCCCAGGTGGCCTACTTCTGCAAAACCCACAAGCGCGCCTATATCATGCTGGCCGGCTCCGATATGGATTTCAACCCGCGCATCAAGGCCGACCCGTACGGCAAGGATATCTACGGCGAACCGCACTCGATGATGCTCTACGCCATCCAGAACGCCTGCCTGGCCATCGTGCAGAACGAGCGCCAATACGAGCTTGCCCAGCAATTCGGCGCGAAGCCGGTTTTGATCCGCAACCCGGTTGACCTGGAGTTGAAATATCCCAAGGCCGGGGTTCCAAGCACGATCCTGTGGGTGGGCAACACCGAGGAGAGCGTCAAGCGCCCGGCGATCATGGTCGAGGTGGCGCGCTCGATGCCCGAATACCAGTTCGTGATGGTCGTGACGCCCGTCATCGAAGAGAGCTACCGCCGCCTGGAAGAGGCCGCCCGGTCTATCCCCAACCTGGAGGTTGTTTCGCGGGTGCCGTACGCCGAGATTGAAAAGTACTTCGCCCAGGCAAAGCTCTTCGTCAACACGTCGGCTTTCGAGGGTTTCCCAAACACCTTCCTGCAGGCGGGCAAATACGGCGTGCCGATCATCTCGATGAAGGTGGACCCCAACCGGTTGATCTCCGAACACGGCTGCGGCCTGCTCTGCTCCGACGACCCCGGCCTCCTGCGCGAGAACATCCACAGGCTGATGTCGGATCCGGTGCTCTACGAACGCTACAGCGCGCAGATTCTCCAGTACGTGCGCAAGTATCACGATATCGCAATCATCACCCCGCAGTACGAGGCGGCCTTCCAGACGGCCCTGGAATGCAATGGCGGCTCCAACCGGCCTGAACGCCCCGCTTAGCATCACCTTCCTGGGCGCGGCCGCCCTGTTCATCACCGATGGCCAGACGCGCCTGCTCGCCGACGGATTCTTCAGCCGCCCGCCGCTCCTCCAGGTCGCCTTTGGGCGCATCCAACCGGATGTGCCCGCCATCCGGCGCGGGCTGGAGCGCGCCGGTATCGACCGGCTGGACGCGGTGCTGGTCAGCCACGCGCATTACGACCATGCCCTCGACGCCCCCGAAGTGGCCCGCCGCTGCGGAGCGCTGCTGGCAGGCTCGGAATCCAGCGCCAACCTGGCGCGCGGGTGGGGGCTGCCGGAGCGGCAAATTCGCGCCGTGCTGCCCGGCGAGAGGCTCGTCTTTGGGGCGTTCCGGGTCACCTTCCTGCCCGCAGCCCATGCCCGCCCCAACCTGGCTGCCGGAGAAATCCGCCGGCCGCTCGCCTCGCCGGCGCGCGCCTCGGCCTACCGCGACGGCGGCTGCTTCACCCTGCTCTTCGAGCACCCCGCGGGGGCCTTCCTGGTGCAAAGCAGCGCCGCTTTTCTACCCGGCGCACTGGCAGGCGTGCGCGCGGATGCTTCGTTGATCTCCCTGGCGGCGCTGGGGCGCAGGCCCGAGGCCTACCGCCGGGCGTACTTCGAGGAGCTGGCCGGGCGGGTGGGGGCGCGCGTGGTTTGCCCGATCCACCATGATGATTTTTTACGCCCGCCCGGCGAGGAACCCGCCCTCATGCCGCGCTGGATGGATGACACGCCGGCCGCGCTGCGCTCGCTGGAGGCCTGGGCCGCCCTGCGCGGCGTGGAGGTGCGCCGCCTGCCGCCCTGGAAGCCCGTTCCACTCTTGCCCACGCAGGCCTGAACTGCCGAACCACGCGGCGGGGTGAATCGCTGCGCCGGGCGGGCGGCGATTCGGCGGGTTATGATAGAATTTTTTTAAATTATCTCCAGAACGGAATCCCGAAAATGCAAAATAAGCCTTCGTTGCGAGGGGTGAATCTGCTCCTCCTCGGCGTGGTCTGCCTGCAAGCCGCCAACCTGTTCTTTGCCTTCCTGCCGCAATACGTTCGCCTGATCCTCAATGAATCGTTCTTTGTCTTCCTGCCGGCGTATCTGTATTTGAAGTTCACCCGCCAGCCGGTGGCCGCGCGCGTGCGCTGGCGCTGGCCCGGCTGGAAGGCCGCCCTGCTGGCGCTGGCAGCCGGGCTGGGCCTCTACCCGCTTTCGGCAGTCACCGCATCGCTGCTCAAGCCGCTGCTGGGCTACACCGTTTCGATCACCCCGCCGGATGCCATCCCCACCACGCCGTTGATGGCCGCGCTGGCGGTCGTCGCCTTTGCGGTGATGGCCCCGCTGTGCGAGGAGTTCCTCATGCGCGGCGTGGTCCAGCCGGTCTATGAGGAGCGCGGCCCGCGTTGGGCGGTGTTCTTCGTCGGGGGCATCTTCGTGCTCTTCCACCTCTCCCTGCTGCAAGGCTTGAGCATCCTCCTGCTCGCGTTGATGCTCGGCTTTGTCAACCTGCGCACGCGCTCGCTGCCGGCCAGCATCCTGGCGCACTTCGGCTCCAACATGCTGGCCGCGCTGGTGCTCACCGAGGGGGTCTTTCACCTGGGCGTTACGAACTGGATCTTCTCGGCCCCGGCATTGTTCGGCGGGATGCTCCTCTCCGCGCTGGCGCTCATCGGGCTGGCGCAGCTCACGCGCCCGGCGCCCGCAGAGAAGCCGGAACCCCTCGAGCCTGCCCAGCCGCGCACCGGCCCGGGCTTGTGGGCGCAGAACTGGCCCTTGCTGGGGGTGGCGGCCATCTGGCTGGTCTTCGCCGGAATGGAATTTGTCGTCGCGCGCGACCCTGCCTTCACCGCCCAACCCCTGCAGGTGAACTCGCCCGGCTGGGAGGGGGCGCGCGCCTGGAGCTACGAGGTGCGCAACGTCCTTGAAGAGGTGGTGGGGAAGGGCGAGTGCGCCCTCGGCGCGGGCGAAGCCATGGAGATCACCTGCTCTTCCGAGGTGAAGTCCTACGAAGCCCGCAAGGGCAACAGCTACTACCAGAGCATGGGCGGCAGGCGCGTAGACCGCGCGAACTGGGAGCCATCCGGGCGGCAGATGCTCTCCGGCTCGACCGACCTCGACCTGGTCAACGGTTATCAATCCATGCGCAGCTGGGTGTTGGACGCGGAGGGTTTTCGCGTCCAGGTTCAGGAGAGCGGCGCGCCCGATTCCACGCTCAGCCTGCCGAAGCAAGAGACGCCCCTGGCGAAGCTCCCCAACCTGCTGGCGGTGGACGAGAACACCTGGCCCTGGCAGCTGGCCGGGCTGGCGCTTGAGAAAGGGAAGGCGGGCCGGGTGGTGGTGTTCAAGCCTTTCACCTGGCGCGAGGCCAGCTCGGATAACGGCCCGGTGGCGAAAGCCGAAGTGATCCAGGTGGTTGGGCAGGAAGAGGTGCTCACCCCGGCGGGCCGGTTCACCGCCTGGCGGGTAGACCTGGGCAGCTCCGGCACCGCCTGGTATGACGTGCACAACCCGCACACGCCGGTCAAGTTCTTCAACGGGGTCGAGATCTGGTATCTGCAAAAATGAAGGCGGCCTGGCTGGTGCCGCCTTGGTGAAGCATCAAGCGCCCAGCACCTGCAAGGCGTTTTCGCGGCCAACCAGCGCCAGTTCAGCTTCGCTGAGCAGCCCCAGACCGCTCAGCCAGGCCATGCACCCGGCCAGCACGGCAGAGCTGCCTGCCAGCAGGCCGGTTTGCGGGTTGTGCAGGGTGCCATCGGGTTCCAGGCGGGCCGGGGCTCCGAAGAAGGTATACTCCCCGGGCGGCAGCCCGGCCGCGGGCGATGAATCGGAGGTGATGATCACCCCCTGCGCGCCTTTCACCGCCAGGACCACGCGGACGAAATCGGCCGGCAGGTGGCGGCCGTCGGTGATCAGCATGGCCTTGAGCGCCGGGCAGGCCAGCAGCGGCCAGAGCGGGTTGGCGTGCCGGTGGATCTGCAGCGGCAGGCCGTTGCCCAGGTGGGTGGCCAGGCGGGCGCCGGCCTCCGCCGCGGCCCACACCTCGCGGCTGTCCGCCAGCGTGTGACCGATCGAAACGACCACGCCCAGCTCCACCGCGTGGCGCACCAGTTCCAACGCGCCGGGCAGCTCGGGGGCGAGCGTCAGCAGGCGCACGCGCCCCCTTGCCAGGCGGTAGAGTTCATCGAATTCCTTCAGCGAAGGCGGGCGGATGTTGCCCGCGGGGTGCGCGCCGCGCGCGCCATCGGCGGCGGAGATGAACGGCCCTTCCAGGTGGATCCCCGGCAGGGAAGGGTCTTCTTCCAGCGCTTCGGCCAGCACGGGCAGCACGCGCCGGTAGGTGCTTTGCGCCGCGCTGACCACCGTGGGGCAGAAGGCCGCCGTGCCGCGCTCCCGCAGGGCGCGCGCCGCCGCCAGCACCTGCTCCACGCCGAGGCCCGGGCTGGAAAAATCCACCCCGCCATAGCCGTTCACTTGCAGGTCAACCCAGCCCTCCGGCATGGCGGCCTCACCGCTTGAGGAGAGAAGCCGAGTCTGGGTCGAGGAACAGGCGGCATTCGGCGTGCAGGCGCAGGATGGAAGCCGGGCAGAGCGGCGTCAGCGGGCCATCCACGCAGCCGCGCACGGCCCCGGCCTTGCGCGCATCGGGCACGCTGCACACGATGCGCCGCGAGCGCAAAATCTCGCGGATGCTCATGCTGATTGCCCGCGTTGGCACCTCTTCGAGCGAAGCAAACCAGCCTTCACCCACCTGCTGGCGGCGGCAGGCCGCATCCAGCGCCACCACCAGGTAGGGCTCGGTAGTGTCGAAATCGGCCGGGGGGTCGTTGAAGGCCAGGTGGCCGTTCTCGCCGATGCCGATGCAGGCCACATCCACCGGGGCGAGGGCGATCAGCCCCGCCAGGCGGCGGCATTCGGCCTGCGGGTCGGGCGCATCGCCCTGCACGTAGTGGAAGGCGCCCACCGGAACCCGCGAGGCGAAGCGCTCGCGCAGGTATTTGCGGAAGCTGGCCGGGTGCGTTTCGGGCAGGCCGATGTACTCATCCAGGTGGAAGCAGGTCACGCGCGGCCAATCGATGCCCGGCAGGCGCGTGAGGTGCTCGAGCATCTCGAACTGGCTGGCGCCGGTCGCCAGGGTGAGGCGCGCGCTGCCCCGCGCGCCGATGGCCGCGCGCAGGCCTTCTGCGGCCCACTCGGCGGCCCGCCGGCCAAGCTCGCGTTTATTTGGGGAAATATCCAGCTCCATGCTCGCCTCCCGGTTGAATTCTACGCCAAAACCTTCCGCGCCTGCGCGATGATTTTGAGCAGCTCGCGCTCCACGTCATTCGGCAGCATGGCGGGGTCGGGTGCTTCGCGCTGCGCCTGCAAGGCCAGCTCGCGGGCCCGGTCGGCATCCAGCCGGCGCGGGCCTTCCAGCCAGGGGCCCAGCATCTCGCGCGACCAGAGCCTGGGCTGCCACAGCTCGCGGCGCATGTGGCGCACGGTGTGGTCTTTATCAAGGTACTGCCCGCCCGGCCCGGCCGCCAGGATCGTCTCGAAGCCGATCGACTCGTCGCTCACCTCGAATTCTACAGTGAAGCGCTTGAGGGCCGAGAGGAATTCGTTATCCAAAATGAGCTGCACCGGCGAGCAGACCTCGTCGATGGAGAGCAGCCCGGCGTCCATCCACAGGCTGCCGCAGGCCAGCAGGGTGGGGATGCCCGTCAGCGCCTTTTGGTAGCCCGCCTCGGCGGAAGGCAGCTTGGCGTCGCTCAACGCGGCGTGGCCCGAATAGGCCGCCCCGTAGAAGCGCGCCATTTGCGCCAGCATCAGGTTGGCGATTGCCATCTCCGGGCGGCCGTAAGGGTAGATCATCGTGCGCATATCGAGCACCGAAAGCGACCCGCCGATGTGCAGCCGCCGCACGCCGAACCAGGCCCAGTCCAGGATGCGCAGGGCCAGCTGCTCGGCCAGGTTGAGCGCCACCCCGCCCGCCAGCGTGACCGGCGCGTTGGCGCCCAGCCCGTACATATCGCCGATCTCCACGCGCAGCCCTCGCTCGCGGAAGTACTGCACCTGGTAAGCCTCGTGACGCCCAAGCTTGAGCGCCGGGATCAGGAAAACCGAGGCTCTGAACACCTCGGGGAGCGGGCGGCCGAGCCAATCGGCGCGGGCCTGGTAGAGCTCCAGCAGGTAAGGGCACAGCTCATCCAGGTAGATCGAGCCGCCCTCCTCTGCGCCGTATTTCCAGCAGTAGTAGCGCTCATACAGCGGCTCCAGCACGGTTGGGTCTGCGATGCGCGATCCCAGCATGGACGCGCTGCCGACGTGCTCGAGGCGGCGCGCCAGGCGGAAGTAAGAGGCCATGCGCTCTTCCGTCCATTCCACCAGCTCGCCGGAGGAGGGGTCGTGGTAGCGCCCGTGGTAGAGCCCCGCCGAGGCGCCCACGCGCGGGGCGGCGTGCTGCCAGTCGTGCTTCTCGGCCTCCGCCAAAAAGCGCTCGACGACGCTCGCCGGGAAGCGCACGCGTTCGGCCTGCAGGTCCACCTCCAGCCCGAAGGCCCTCAGGCTGCGCAATAATTCCTGGTTCTGCACTTCCATGCCCACTTCGGCCAGAATGCGCAGCGCATTGCGGTGAATGCAGCCGACCTCCTCTGGAGATAACAGCTCGTATGCGTGACCGGCAACGTGCATCGGTGCCTCCTGCGAACGGGTGGGGGGATTCACCCGATGTTATCACATATAATCTGTGCGGTCAATCGGAAGATCATAAACAATCGCTTGACACTCATATCCGTTCGTGCTACCATGAAGATCGACTCCCGCGATGTGCAATTATACGGGTTTCGTCCCCCATTCCTGGCAGGAAGGGGAGATGGGCGGGTCGTTACCATTTACCCTGTGTAGAATTATGAGACACGCCCCGCAATTCAAGAGAAAACAACCACCCGCTTGCACCACGGGAACTCTTTCAGTATAAGGCATTGAGCAGCTATGGAAAACGGATTGTGGTCAGACATTCTGGAACAGGGCGCGAACCTGCGCCGCGTGGTGGGGCATTTGTTCGGCGCGGAGCGCCCAAGGCTGGAAGCGGCGGCGCGCTTTCTGCACAACGACCGCCCCGTGGCGCTGATCGGCGTGGCCAGCGCAGAATACCTGTGCATGCCGGCGGCCGCCTACCTGGGGGAGCATGGGCGCCTGGCCACCACCCTGGTGGCCTCGGACGCTCTTTACACGCACCTGCCCGCGCTGCGCGGCGCAAACGTGGTCATCAACTCGCGTTCCGGCGAGACCGCCGAGGTCGTCAAGCTGGCCCGCGCACTGGCCGAGGAGGGCATTCCCTTCATCGCCATCACCAACGAGCCCGAAAGCACGCTTGCGGGGCTGGCGCAGGGCATTTTATGGACCAACTCGCACAAGGATGAGCTGGTTTCGATCAACATCGTCACCGGCATGATGACCGCCACGCTGGCCCTGGCAGCCGCCGCGCTGGGCAGGCTCGATGACATGCGCCCCGAGCTGGAGCTCCTGGCGGAGGCGATGGACGGGGTGGTGGCAGGCGCTGCGGCCCAGGCCGCCAACATCCAGGCGCTCTTCGAACTGACGCGGCCAATTTACCTGCTCTACCGCGGCGCATCGAATGGCTCGGCGTACTGCGGGCGGCTGGCGCTGGAGGAGATCGCGCGCACGCCGTCCATCGCCATGGAAGCCGCCGAATTCCGCCAGGGGCCGAACGAGGTCATTGACGGGAACTTCGCGGCGGTCCTCTTTGTGGGGCGCGGCAAACCGGGCGAACTGAACCGCTCGCTGGCGGCGGATATTCAAGCCAGCGGCGGCCGGGTGATGCTGGTGGGCGAAGTCGCCGCTCGCCGCGGGCCCGCCGGGCCGCGCGAGCTGGCCTTTGGCATTCCGGGCTTCAACGACGCGCTGCGCCCCGTGCTGGAAGTGGTGCCCGTGCAGGTGCTGGCCTACCGGCTGGCGCAGGCGCAAGGCTACGAGCCAGGCCGGACGCGCTACATCACCAAGATCATCCGCTCCGAAGAGGGCATTCCCAGCCAGAGTTAAAAGGGGTTGAGTGCATCTTTTACGCAAACTGCGGGGCTTGCCCCGCAGTTTGCGTATAAATCGAAGCGCCGTCTACTATCGGCTTGCGCCCCCCTGGCGCGCTTACGCCACCTCGTCCCAGCGCAGCTGCCCGGCCACGCCGCCGATTTTTCCCGCCACCGAGCGCCCGCAGGCCATGCCGATCTCGAGGCAGCGTTCGAGGGGCAGGCCGCGCAGCCAGCCCGCCAGGAAGCCCGCATCGAAGCTGTCACCGGCGCCGATGCTGTCGCCGCCGCTCACCGGCTCGACGGGCCGTTCGAGGCGCACCCCGCCCGCATAGACGCGCGCGCCTTTCGCTCCGGCCTTGAGCGCCGTCACCCGCACGCCCCGCGCCAGGAAGGCCCGCGCGGCGGCATCCAGGTCCTTTGCGCCGCTGATGTGCAGCGCTTCCTGGTCGTTGGGGAAAAAGACATCCGTCATCGGCAGCAGTTCGTCCATCACGCCGTCCCACCTTTCGGCGGGGTCCCAGTTGGTGTCCAGCGAGATGCTCAGGCCCAGGGCTTTGGCGCGCCGGAAGATCTGCGGGATGCCCGGGCGCAGCCCGGTGTGCAGGTAGTAGCTGCCGTGGTGCAGGTGGCGCGCCGAAGCGAGCAGCTCGTCGGTCACATCCTGCGGCTGGAGCACGTTGACCGTGCCCAAGTAGGTGAGGATGGCGCGGTCGCCCGGCGGGCAGAGCGCGATGCCCAGTCCGGTCTTGAGCGCGGGGTCTACCGTCACAAAGCGCGTATCGACCCCGGCTTCGTTCATCCGGTCGAGCATCAACTGGCCGAAGCTATCGGCCCCCACGCGGCCCAGGATGGCGGTGCGCAGGCCCAGGCGCGCGGCCTGGCAGGCGAAGATGGAGCACGAGCCGCCCATCTCGAGGGTGTAGTTTTCTACCAGCTTTTCCACCTGGCCAAACTGCGGGGTTACGTCGGCGCCGGTGATGATCAGATCCACGCACAGGTCGCCGAAGGTGAGAACGTCGTAGGGTTTGGTGTTCATCGGGTTAATTCTACCATGAACAAAACGGGGCCGCTGTTGCGCTAATATGATCACCTGGTTGACGCACCTGATTGTTCGTGATATAAGATAGACGAAACCCTGTTCGTTTGATGAGTGAAGGGGGACTGCGCTGAATTTTCCTGCAATTTGTCGGGCAAGCCGCATACATTGCAGAAATGGAATCATACGATCAGAAAGGGCAGCATGGATCGCCTGCTCAAAGAAGAGCGCCAGCAATTGATCCTGGAAGCCCTCCAGGAGAACCAAAAAGTGACCGTGCCGGTCCTCAGCCGGCGCTTCGGCGCCAGCGAGGTGACCATCCGGCGCGACCTGGCCGAGCTGGCCTCCGGCGGCAAGCTCATCCGCGCTCACCGTGGAGCGCTGCGCGCCACGCCGGCTCCGCCCGAGCCGCCCGTGGTGCAGCGCATCGCGCAGCAGCGCGAGGAGAAGGAGCGCATCGCGCGCGCCGCGCTGGCGCTGGTGGAAGACGGCGAGTCGATCTTCCTCGGCTCGGGCAGCACGATGATTGTGTTTGCGCGCGCCCTCGGCGAGAAGAAGCACCTGTTGGTCTTCACCAACGCGCTCAACGTGGCCGCCGAGCTTTCGGCCGCGGGGGGCGAGCACACCATTGTGCTCACCGGCGGGGTGGTGCGCTCCGCCGAGCTTTCGCTGCTCGGGCACATTGCCGAACTGACCCTGCCCGAGGTGCGCGTCGGCAAGATCATCATGGGCGTCCAGGCCGTCAACGTGGATGACGGCTGGACCACCGACCACCTGCCCGAGGTGGCCACCACGCGGCGCATCCTTGAAATGGCCCCCGAATTGATCGTCCTGGCCGATCACACCAAGCTGGGGCGCTCTGCCGCCGCCTTTATCGCCCCGCTCGCGCGCATCAAGGTTTTGGTCACCGATTCGCAGGCCGACCCGGCGCTGCTCGCGCAGTTCGAGGCGCGCGGGGTGCGCGTGATACTGGCCGGGTGAAAATGGGGGGTGAGCGCGAGGCCTGAGAGACGGCGCAGAGACCTCACCGGCTCTGGCCCATGGTTTTTTCCTCGCCGTCAACGCAGAGTATAATCATCGAATGCCTGCCTTCTACCTGGGTATCGATACCGGCGGAACCTTCACCGATGGCGTCTTGCTCGACCCCGCCTCCGGCAGAATCCTCGCCGCCTGCAAGGTGCCAACCACCCACCAGGATCTGACCCTCTGCATCCGCGCAGTGCTCGAACAGCTCCTCCAGCCGGGCGTGAGTTTGGGGCTGGTTTCCCTTTCCACCACGCTGGCCACCAACGCCATCGCCGAGGGCAAGAATCGCCCGGTGGCGCTCTTCCTGCTCGGCTATGACCGCGAACTGGTCGAGAAATTCGAGCTCGACCGCGAGCTGCCCGCCGGGCAGGTCTCTTTCATCTCCGGCGGTCACACCCTGGAGGGCCGCGAGCAGGCCCCGCTGGACGAAGCCGGCCTGCTTGCCGCCGCGCGCCAGGCGCTTGGCGCGGTGGAGGCGTTTGCCGTTTCGGGCTATGCGGGGGTGGTCAACCCCGCGCATGAAGAGCGCGCCGGCGAGCTGCTCGCCGGGCTGGCAGGCCTGCCGGTGGTGCAGGGCCATCACCTCACCAGCCAGGTCGGCTCCATCCGCCGCGCCGCCACCGCCGCGATCAACGCCTCGTTGATTCCCGAGGCCTATGCCTTCCTCGGCTCGGTGGAGGCCATGCTGAAGGAGCGCGGGGTGACCTGCCCGCTGGTGATGGTGCGCGGCGACGGCTCGCTGGCCGGCGCCGAATTTGCCGCCCGCCGCCCGGTGGAGATCATCCATTCCGGCCCGGCCACTTCGGCCATCGGCGGCGCTTACCTGGCCGGGGTGGAAGATGCCCTGGTGGTGGACGTGGGCGGCACCACCACCGACCTGGCCCTGGTGCACGCCGGGCGCACCCTGCTGGATGGCGGCCGCGCGACGGTGGGCGGCTACCAGACCTGCGTGCGCACCATCCACGCGCGTTCCTTCGGCCTGGGGGGCGACAGCCTGGTCCACTTTGACCTGCGCCAGAACCTCCAGGTAGGTCCCGAGCGAGTCATTCCGCTGGCGCGCGTGGCGCACGAATACCCCGAAACCGGCCATGAAATGCGCGCCTGGCTGCGCGGCGCGCCTTCGGTGCTCTATTCCGACCGCCTGGAATACTGGCTGCTGCTGCGCGAGCCTGCCTCGCCGCCCGCCGACCCGCGCGTGCGCAAAGCGCTGGATCTGTTGCGCGGCGGCCCGAAGCGCGTCGGCGAGATCCTCAAACACGTGGGGGCCGTCTCGCCGCTGCTGCTCGAGCGCGACTCGCTCGTGCGCCGCGGGGTGATCGCCCGCTGCGCCCTCACCCCCACCGATCTGCTGCACGTCTCCGGCGAGTATGCCCCCTGGGATGCCGAGGCCGCGCTGCTGGCCGCCGAGACGGCCGCGCGCCTGTGGGGCCGCCAGGCCGATTGGCTGGCGGGCCATGTCAAGCGCTGGATGGCCGAACGCATCGCGGCGGAAATCGTCCAGTTCTTGAGCGGCAGGGAACTGGAAACCGCCGCGGAAGACGGCCTGGGGCGCTGGCTGTTCGATGAGAACCTCTCGCCGGCAAACCCCCACCTGGGCTGCCGGTTCGAGCTCAAGCTTCCGCTGGTGGGCATCGGCGCACCGGCAAGGGTCTTCCTGCCGCCGCTTGAACGGCTGCTGGGCGCGCGGGTGGTCTTCCCTGAGCATTACCAGGTGGCGAATGCCGTCGGCACGGTGGTGGGCAACATTCTCGTCCGGCATGAGGCCGAGATCTCTCCCTTTGCCGAGGGCGGGAAGATCGCCGGTTATACCGCGCGGGCGCCCGGCTGCCAGGAGCGCTTCACCACGCGCGGCGAGGCCGTTCAATTTGCGCGGCGGGTGCTGGCCGAGCTGGCCCGCGAGCAGGCGCGCCGCGCCGGGGCCGCCGACCCGGCCCTGGAGTTCGAGGAAGTGGAAGGTGTGGAAGGCTTCCTGCGCGTGGCGGCCAGCGCCATCGGCAAGCCGTGAGTCGCAAGGTTATACAAGATTATACAAGAATTGAATTCCCGATAAATCCAGGTATAATCCAGCTACGTATATACATAGGGATGCACACGTCCGAAGCGTGCATCCCATAAAAATCTCTCTTACTGGTTGCAACCCGGTTGCAAGGTTTTTGGAGGAACACCATGATGAACAATAACCCCAACGATCGCCTTTTGCGCCGCCCGCTGCCGCAGCTCGACGAGCCCGTGCGCTCGTTCGTCGTCCTGGGCGAAGCGCCGGCGGTTGACCGCCCCACGATCGAAAACGCCACGCGCAGCCTGCTCGCCGCCATCGGCGAAGACCCCTCGCGCCAGGGCCTGTTGAAGACCCCCGAACGGGTGGCGCGCATGTGGGAGGAAATCACCTCCGGTTATAACGTTGACCCGGAAAAGCTGATCAATGACGCCATCTTTGATGTCGATTACGAGGAGATGGTGCTGGTCAAGGACATCGAGTTCTTCAGCCTGTGCGAGCATCACCTGCTGCCCTTCTTTGGCCGCGCCCATGTGGCTTACATTCCCAACGGCAAGGTGATCGGTCTGAGCAAGATTCCGCGCATCGTCGAGATGTTTGCCCGCCGCCTGCAGGTGCAGGAACGCCTCACCTCCGAGGTGGCGCGCTTCCTTCAGAAGACGCTCAACGCTTGCGGCGTGGCGGTGGTGATCGAAGCCTCGCACATGTGCGCGATGATGCGTGGGGTGAAGAAGCCCGAAACCAACATGACCACCAGCGCCTTCCTCGGCGAGTTCAAGCAGAATGTTGAACTGCGCAAGGAATTCCTTGGGCAGGTGAACCGCCCTTACCGGCGCGGCTGACGCCCCATGCCCCTGCAAGGCAGTCTCGTGCTCATCACCGGCGCCGCGCGGCGCGTGGGCCGCTCGCTGGCCCTGGCCTGCGCGCGCGCCGGTGCGCACGTCGCCATCCACTACGGCCGTTCGCAGGCGGAGGCCGAATCGCTCGCCGCCGAGGTGCAGGCGCTCGGGCGGCGCGCCTGCCTGCTGCAGGCCGACCTGAACGACCCTGCCTCCGCTGCCGGGCTGGTGGAGCAGGCCGCTGCCTTTGGCCCGCTCTTTGGCCTGGTGAACAATGCCTCGGTCTTCGAACCGCTCGACTGGCAATCCACCTCCCTCGCAGATTGGAACCGCCACCTGGCCGTCAACCTGACGGCCCCCTTCCTGCTCAGCCAGGCCTTCGCCCGGCAGCTGGCCGGCGGCGAGGGGCGCATTGTGAATTTGCTGGATTGGCGCGCGCTGCGGCCCGGCCCCGACCACCTGCCCTACACCATCAGCAAGGCTGCCCTGGCCGCGCTGACGCGCTCGCTGGCGGCGGCGCTGGCCCCCGCAGTCACCGTCAACGGCCTGGCGCTGGGGGCCATCCTCCCGCCCGTCGATGGCCCTTCGAGCGGCGCAGCGCTGCCCCCTGGGGTGCCTGCCGGGCGCTGGGCAAGCCTGGACGAGGTGGACCGGGCCCTGCTCTTCCTGCTCGACGGCCCGGCCTACATCACCGGAGAAATCTTGCACGTCGATGGCGGCCGGCATTTGACCTGAAAACCCCCCCGCTTCATTTTGCACTCACACGAAGGACTCCATGGACCAAATCATCATTCGCGACCTGGTCGCGCGCGGCATCATCGGTTTGAACCCCTGGGAGCGCGAGAAGCCGCAGGAAATCCTGATCAACCTCACGCTCTTTGCCGACCTGCGCCGGGCAGGCGAAAGCGATAACCTTGAGGACTCGGTCAATTACAGCGTCATCGCCAAAAAGGCCATCGCCCTCGCCGAATCGGCCCGCCGCCTGACGGTGGAAGCCCTGGCTGCCGACCTGGCAAAGCTCTGCCTGGAAGACCCGCGTGTGGAAAGGGTGCGCGTGCGCGTGGAAAAGCCCGGCGCGGTGCGCTTTTCGCGCTCGGTGGGTGTTGAAATCGAGCGCAGCCGCGGAGAGTGATGGGCGCGGGACGGAGCGATCACCTGGCCTGCCTGCTGCTGGGCTCGAACATCCGGCCGGAAGAACACCTGCCCCTGGCACTGCAAAGGCTGCGCGCTCTTTTGACCGTCGAGCGCATCTCCTCCACCTGGCAGACGCCCGCGGTGGGCTCGGCCGGGCCGGATTTCTTCAACGCGGCCGTGCTGGTGCGCACCGGGTTGCGCCCCGAGGAGCTCAAAGCGCAGGTGCTGCGCCCGCTGGAGGCCGAGCTGGGGCGCGTGCGCGGGGCCGATAAGAATGCTCCGCGCACCATGGATATCGACGTGATCGTATGGGACGGGCAGGTGATTGACCCGCAGCTCTGGACGCGCGCGCACGTGGCCGTGCCGGTGGCCGAAGTCTGGCCGGGGCTGCTTACCGGCCCCGGCGGCGAGACGCTCGCGCAGGCCGCCGCGCGCCTCGCGCAAAGCGCTTCGATCCGCCCTGCGGCGTGACGAACCTTAAACCCCCCTTCACCTTCTCGCGCTGATCACCAGGTTGCCGCTGGCTTGCGGGTCGAAAGGCGACCCATCCATCCCGCCGAAAGCGGCTATTTGGGTGAACCCGGCCGCCTCGAGCGCCCGCACCAGCTGCGCCTGGGGCAGCGGCAGCAGGCGCGTGCCCGTCACGCGCTGACGCCAGCCCTGGCCCGGTTCGCGGCGCAGGGTGATGATGTTGAAGGTGATCATTCCATCCGGCTCGAAATCATAGAAACGCAGGAAGACCCACTCTCCGCCCGCTTCCTGGTGAGCCTGCGGCTCCATCCAGCGCTCGCGGCCGGCCAGCACGGCGTCGAAGTTGCGGTTTTGGATGAGCAGCCCCCCGCCCGGGCGCAGGCAGGCATGGAAATCGGCCAGCGCCTCGCCGAGCGCCTCCACCCCCGGCACGTGCGGGAGCGAGTTGCCCAGGCAGAGCAGCGCGTCGAAGGGCAGCTCACCGGCGAAGGCGCGCGCCAGCTGCCCGAAGGGGGCGGCGCGGAAGCGCACCTCCACCCCGGCCGCGGCGGCGTTTTGGCGGGCGCGCTCCACCATGCCGGTTGAAAGATCCGCCCCGGCGGCCGGGTAGCCCCGCCGGGCCAGCTCGACGGCGTGCATGCCGGTGCCACAGGCGGCATCCAGCACGCGCGCCGGGCCGCCGGTGCCCAGGCCGGCCAGAAAGCGCTCCAGGAAGGGCATCTCAAATGCCAGCCGTGAAGGCCAGTTGACGAAGCGGTCGTAATCATCGCTGAAGGCATCGTAGGTCATGCTGTGAGTATACTGTAGAAAGCCGGGCGCCTGCCTGCCCTCGCCCCGGCTCACCAAGGTAAATGCATCAAAACGCTTTTCTATGAGATGGCAAGTCACCCACCCCTAAATCCCCGCCCTCGAGGGCGGGGACTTTGAAATGAACGCGAGAATGCTGCATCCGGCGGCACAAACTGTGCCGCCGGATGCAGCATTCTCGCAGAGAAATCTTCCCCCCTCTTCGCGGCGTTTTTGCCGCGGAGAGGGGGCCGGGGGGAGTGGTATGGGCTGAAAACGCATCGGGCAGTTTTGATGCGTTTACCCTGCCCGGCTCACCGCATCCTTTCTACACCGCGTTGGGGTACGCTGGGGCGGGGGCTTTTCTGTATAATACCTTTGTTCATTTCAGCGAAAGGACCGCTTATGACCACCCTGGCTCTCTTTGGCGCAGCCGGTAAAATGGGCTCGCGCATTTCAAGGCGACTCAAAGGCGCAGATGCTTACCAGACCCTCTACGTGGAAGAAGGCGAGTCCGGCCGGAGCCGCCTGATCGAGCGCGGCGACACGCCCGCCGACCCGCAGACCGCCGCTCGCGCCGCCGATGTGCTCGTCCTGGCCATCCCCGATAAGCTCATCGGCAAGGTTTCGCAGGCAATCGTCCCGCTGATGAAGCCCGGCGCCATGCTCGTGCTGTTAGACCCCGCCGCCCCGCACGGCGGCGAGCTGCCCGCGCGCGAGGATATCAGCATCTTCGTCTGCCACCCGTGCCACCCGCCCGTGGTCAACGATGAAACCGACCCCGAGGCGCGCATGGATTTCTTCGGCGCGATCAAAGCCAAACAGCACGTCGTCGCCGCGCTGATGCAAGGCCCCGAGCATGCTTACGCCCTGGGCGAGGAGGTGGTGCGCGCCATGTTTGCCCCGGTGATGAACGTTTACCGTGTCACCGTCGAGCAAATGGCCATCCTCGAACCGGCGCTCTCCGAGACGGTGGTGCTCACCTGCATGGTGATCATGCGCGAAGCCATTGACGAGGCCGTCCGGCGCGGCGTGCCCGCCCAGGCTGCCCGCGATTTCGTCCTCGGCCACATGAACGTCAACATCGGCATCCTGTTCAACTTCATCGACGCCCAGCTCTCCGACGGGGCCAAACTGGCCGTCGCCAGGGCGCGCGAGCGCATCTTCCAGCCCGATTGGAAGGCCGTCTTCGAGCCGGAGAACGTCCTGGCGGAGGTCAAGGCCATCACCCAGGGAATCACGCTGAAATAAACCCGCCTCTGGCTGTGTTTCCCCCGGCCTGCCAATTGTGTATTTTTGCTATCAAAAATAGCTTATAATGCCCCCATGAGAAAACTTGTGGTGTTAACATTCGTCTCCCTGGACGGCGTGATGCAGGCCCCCGGGGGGAAAGGCGAGGATCCTTCCGGCGGCTTCGACCTGGAAGGCTGGACGGTGCCTTACTTCGATGAAGCGCTCGGCAGCGAGATGGGCAGGCAGATGGAGCGCCCGTTCGACCTGCTGCTGGGCAGAAAGACCTACGAGATTTTCGCCTCTTACTGGCCCGGCCAGGGCAGCGAGAACCCGATCAACAAAGCCACGAAATACGTCGTCACCAACCACCCCGTCCACACCGACTGGAAGGAGACGGTGCGCATCGGCGGCGACGCGGCTGCTGAGATCCGCCGATTAAAACAGCAAGAGGGTCCGATGCTGCAGGTTCACGGCAGCAGCCGGTTGATCCAAACGCTGCTGGCCAATGACCTGGCTGATGAGCTGTGGTTGAAGATCTTCCCGGTGACGCTTTCCAGGGGCAAGCGCCTGTTTGGCGCGGGCGCGGCACCGGCGGCCTACACATTGACGGGTTCGTCGGTCACGCCGGGCGGGGTGATCGTCGCCTCTTACCGGCGCGATGGCGAGGTGAGGCTCGGCTCGTTCTAGCCCGTGGCCCGCAGCAAGACTGCGGGCATCTTTTTTGTGCGCCGCCCGCAGCAACACCGGCCAGGGGGCGGCGCACGCCGCCGCCCTTTTCTATGCCTGCAGCCGCCCCGGTCAACTCAAGCAGGGCCTGCGCGGGGAGGATCTTTCAGCCCCTGGCGGTGAAGTACACCCCCAGGATCAACAGCAGGTCGCCCAGGGCGCGCAGGCCAAGCGCCGGCTGCACGAAGGTGAGCACCACCAGCCAGGCGACCGCCGCCAGCCCCACCCCCAGCGCCGCGGGGGAACCGGCGCGCACAAATACCCAGGCCGCCGCCAGCCCGGCCGCGAGCGCCGCCAGCCACAGGCCAATTTCGAGCGGCTCGGTGAAGCTCGGTTCTTTCTTGCCCTCGGCGCGCAGTTTGGTGCCTTGCATCATGTTCTGCTCCATCACAAAAGCGCCCACTTCCAGGACGAGCTTCAACACGGGGTTGTTCACCTCGGGCGGAACGCTGATGCGGATGCGGTTCACCAGGCGAGTCTTGCCGCCCTCCATCGGCTCGAGCTGCCAGAGCCAGGTCCAGCTCATCCCTTCGGTGAAGTTCTCGGCGAAGAGATATTCGCCGGGTTTCACCTCTTTGACCGCCAGTTGTTTGGCGATGATCACCTCTCCCGGCTGCGGGTTCTGCAGTTCGGGGATGATTCGCTCGGCGTTGACGTAGGTGCGCCCGCCCGAAACCAGGTTTTCGATGAAAGTGTAGCTATAAAACCCGCCGCGGCCTTCGCCCATCTGCGCAATCCACGGCCAGACCTGTTCGATGGGCGCGCGGATGGTCGTGGCGTTGGTCCAGTTCACCAGGGGGCCGGTTTGCCGGTCATCGCCGAGCATGGGGCGGGCCACCTCGGCATCCGTCGCCCCCCAACGGCGCGCCGCCGGGATAAAGATGGCGAAGCACACCACCAGCACCGCCAGCACCGCCCCAAAACCGATCAAAAAACGAACCAATTCGGGATTCATTTCCACTCCAGGAAAGTCGTCATCTAACGTTGATTTGAATTGCGCGCTGATTCAACCATGATACACCGGGATCGGAATCGGGCAGCCTGAATGGCAAGGCGGGTTTTCTTCGCGCGCGCTTTGCCGATTCAGAGTAAACTAAGCCAGATTTAATTTAGGTCGTGTAAACTATCACCAATCCAGATTGCTCTCTATTTCACAATCATAGACTGAACCTATGCCACGCAACCTCAGACGAATCTTGCTGTTAGCCGCCATTCTCTTCCTGGCCGCCGTGCCGCTCACCACCGCGCAGGCCGCCGGATCGAACAAAGTGGCCCTTTACTTCTTCTGGGGCGATGGCTGCCCCCACTGCGCCAAGGCCAAGCCCTACCTTGAAGACCTGGGCAAGCGCATTCCACAGCTGGAAGTGCGCATGTACGAGGTCTGGCACAACGAAGAAAACCTGGCCTTGCTCGATCAAATGGCCAAGGCGCACGGCTTCGAGGCGAAATCGGTGCCCACCATCTTCCTTGGCGACCGCCATTGGGAGGGCTGGAACGACGTGATCAGCGAGCAGGTCGAAGCCGCCGTGCAAAGCTGCCTTGAGAACGCCTGCTCCGACGCCGGGGTGGGGGTCATCCCGGGCGTGAGCGCCGAACCGGTGAAAGAGGTTCAAGCCGCCGGGCCGGAAGCCGATGTGATCGACGTGCCCATCCTCGGCAGGGTGAACCTGGCGGGGCAGTCGCTGTGGATCAGCACCGCGCTGATCTCCTTCGTGGACGGCTTCAACCCCTGCTCGGTGTGGGTGCTCTCGATGCTGCTGGCCCTCACCCTGCACACCGGCTCGCGGAAAAAGGTCTTTGTGATCGGGTTGATCTTCATCACCGTGACGGCCGGGGTGTATGCCCTCTTCATCGCCGGGCTGTTCACCGTGCTGAGCATCGTCAGCTTTGTCGGGTGGATTCAAGTGATCGTGGCGCTGGTCGCGCTGTTCTTCGGCGCGGTCAACATCAAAGATTACTTCTTCTACAAAGAGGGTCTCTCGTTCACCATTGATGACAGGAACAAGCCCGGCATCTACCAGCGCATCCGCCGCGTGATGGATGCCAGCCAGTCCTTCTGGGGGCTGGCGGGCGCCACGGTGGTGATGGCCGCCGGGGTCTCGCTGGTGGAGTTCTCCTGCACGGCGGGGTTCCCGGTGCTGTGGACGAACCTGCTCTCGGCGCAAAACGTGGGGGCGGCGGCGTTCGTCCTGCTGCTGCTGCTCTACCTGGTCATTTACCAGCTCGATGAACTGGCCATCTTCTTCACCGCCGTGTACACGCTCAAAGCCAGCCGCCTGGAAGAGAAACACGGGCGCATCCTCAAGCTGATCGGCGGGACGCTGATGCTCACCCTGGCGGGCGTGATGGTGGTCAAGCCGTCCTTGATGAACAACCTCTCCAGCTCGCTGGTGATCTTCGGCATCGCCTTCGCCGCGGCAGGGCTGGTGCTGCTGGTGCACCGCCGCATCCTGCCCGCTTTTGGCATCTGGGTCGGCAGCGAAAAGGCCCCGCGCCGCAAGCATCGCTCGCGCGGGTAAGCCCGCAGGCAAAGCTCGAAAAGAGGGCGGACCCGATGTGTCCGCCCTCTTTTCGATAGTGTTTTTATTTTTTTTCTGTAAATTGTAGGGCAAGCCCCGCAATTTACAGAAAATGATTTGCAGCAGGGGGGGTCAGATCCCGAATAGTTCCGTCAGCAGCGCCCTGAAGTGGTATTGCAGGATCGAATAGGAGTAGTGCCGGCGGGCGATCTGGTAATTGCGTTCGACGATCTCTCGCAGCCGCTCGCCGTCTTCGAGCGCCTCGCGCGCCTGCGCCACGCTCTCATCGGTGATGAACCCGTCGAATTCAATCACATCGAACCCCTTGGGCTTGATATCCACCTCGTAGATCGAGTAGCGGTTGACGACAATCGGCCGGCGGTAATACACCGCCTCCAGAAAGGCGTTGCCGAAGCCTTCGATCTCGGAAGGGTAGGTCACCAGGTCGGCATACGGGTAAATATCGCTCAGGGTGTACACCTTGCGCCCATCGGGCAGGGTTCCGCGCTCCTGCTGGATGAGATCGGCCACGAAGAGCGCCGGCACCCCCATGCGCGCGGCATACGAGCGCACGCGCTTCTCATAGGCGCGGCCTTCGTCCCCCGCCGCGTGCGAGATGACCAGCCGGGCGGGCTCCCCCAGGCGGCTGACCAGCTCAATGGCGTGTTCGATGCCCTTGCGCTGCACCACGCGCGTGGGCTGGAGAATGAACTTCTCGCCCGGCAGCAGGCCCAGGTCGGCGCGCACCGAGCGGGTATAGTCATCCGGCGGCGCGGGCGGGTGGTCGAAATCCATCACATTGGGGATCACCCGGCTGCTGATGCCGGTGCGGAAGGCTAACTGGCTGCCCGCCACCGAGTTGATCACCACATGGCGGATGGTTGGCAGATTGGGCGGGAAGGCCATGGCCAGGTAATCGCCCACGCAGTTCACCTGGAAGCGCTGGCGTTCCCAGGCCATATCGTGATGATGCCCGATGGTGGGGTAGCCGGTCTCGGCGATCAACTCGGCGATGGCCATGCCGAACGGCACGTTGACCGGGATGGAAAGCGCGTTCTCGACGATCAACAGATCCACATCGAACTGCTCGACGAAGCGGTAGAGGTGCTCTTTGAAGTGATCCTTCAGGCGCTGGATGCGCCGGGTGACCTCGGGCGGGCGGGTGGTGCGGGTGAAGAGGATGTCGTGCAGTTCGTCCATCTCCGGCTCGTGGAAAAACGCCTCCGGCACCACGTAGCTCGAGGCGGGCGGTCGGTCGCACCTCCCGGCGAAGTAGAAACACGTGTGGCCCATCGCTTCGAGCACGCCGGCCCATTTTGCCGTCTCCAGCGAGACTCCATCCGTTCCGGCGAAGCGCGTCGAGATGAACCCGATGCGCAGGCGGTTGATATCCGGTTTTCGCTGCATATACCTCCTTTAAGGTCTTCGCCCCGGCCCATCCCAGAGCTGCTCAGGGGCCGTCTATCTCTCCAGCCACAGCACCTCGTAAGCGCCGAGTTCCAGCCGGCTGCCGAGCTCCACCGGGCGGCCGTCTTCCAGGCTGCGCCAGCGGCCCTGCACCCCTTCCAGCCGGAGGACGGCAGGCCCGGCCTGCAGGTTGAAGCAGCACAGCGCCTGCGCCCCGTTGCCCTCGCGCAGCAGCACCAGCGCCCCCGGGTGAGCGTTCAGCACGCGTTGACTCCCGAACGGGTCGAAGGCCGGGCAGGCGGCGCGGGCCTTCAGCCAGGCCGTCATGCGCCGGTAAATGCGTCCGCGCCGGGTGTTGGGGCTGCGCAGCTCCGCGCGGATTGCATCGAGCGCGAACTTCTGCCGGTTGATCGTACGCTTTTGCCTGCTGGCGGCGGCGCCCTCGGGCCAGCCGCGCGAGCCAATCAGGCTGTGAACATAAATGCCCGGCACGCCCTGCAGGGCGAGCATCACCGCCTGGGCCGCCAGGAAGCGCGCCTCGGCCAGCGCCGGCGAATCCGCATGCTCCGGCTCGAGCAGGGCATCGAAGTAATTCACGTTCAACTCATAGGCCGACTGTGTCCCATCCGGGTTGGATTTGTGCGAGACCAGCCCGCCCGCGCGCTGCACGCGCGCGATCATCTGCTCGATCTGCGCATCCGTCAGCAGCCCGCGAGCCGGGTTCAGCCCGATGCCGTCGTGCGAGGCGAGGAAATTGAAAAAGGTCACCTCGCGCGAGGGCAGGCGCAGGCCCGCGGCCCATTCGGAGAGCACGCGCGCGTCGCCGGTTTGCAAGGCATGCAGCGTCAGCGGCGGCAGGGCAAAGTTATACACCAGCCGGGCCTCGTTCGAGCCGTCGCCAAAGTACGAGAGGTTGTCTGCGTGCGGCACGTTGGTCTCGGTGATGAGCACCGTGCCCGGCGCGGCGCGTTCCAGCACCGCCCGCAGCAACTGCACCGCGCGGTGAGTCTGGGGCAGGTGAATGCAGGGCGTGCCGATCCGCTTCCACAGGTAGGCGATCGCGTCCATGCGGATCACCCGCGCCCCGTGCGCGAGATATTCCAGCAGGATATCGACCAGTTCGAGCATCACCGCCGGGTTGGCGTAGTTCAAATCCACCTGGTCTGCGCTGAAGGTCGTCCAGACGTGGCGCGCGCCCTGCGCGGTGGCATAGGGCGTGAGCAGCGGCAGCGCCCTGGGCCGCACCACGCTCGAAAGGTCGCTGGAAGGATCGACCGTGATGAAGTAACCGGTATAGGGCGGGCGGCCATCGAGGAAGCCCTGGAACCAGGCATGCCGGCTGGAACAATGGTTGAGCACCGCGTCCACCATCAGGCGGTAGCGTGCGGCGATGGCCTCCACGTCGGCCCAGGTGCCCAGCAGCGGGTCCACCTGGGTGTAATCGATCACCGAAAAGCCGTCATCCGATGAGTAGGGGAAGAACGGCAGAATGTGCACGCCCGAAACGCACCCGGCCAGGAACTCGTCACAGAAGGCCAGCAGGCTGCGCAGCGGGGCCTGGCCGGGCTGGCGGAACTGGTCGCCGTAGGTGATCAGCAGCGCATCGGCGGGGCCCAGGGGCGGCAGCGGGGCGGGCGGGTGCGCTGCGGCATACCGCGCCAGCTTCTCTTCCAGCGCGGCGGCGGCTTTGCGGCCTTCTTCGGCGCCGTAGAGAAAGACCAGGTGATCCAGGATGGGCAGGATAGGTGAGTGCATCCTCTTATCGATCTCTCAAAAAGGAGAGAGTAACTCCCCTCCCTCTAGGGAGGGGCTGGGGGCAGGTTCATCCCTTCCAGACAGGTCCTCAAAATCACCTCCAGAACCTTCTCGATTTCTTGCTCAATCTCATGGTTGGTGAAACGCAGAACCTTCAAACCCGATTCCTGGAGATATTTTTCTCGGGCGGCGTCATATTCAACCTGCGCTTGATGAACCGGCCCATCCAATTCAATGACAAGGTCTGCCTGGTGGCAATAGAAATCATCAATAAAACGGTTGATAATCTGCTGTCGGCGGAAGTGGGACTTTCCAAGCCGGTTGCCGCGCAGATAATTCCAGAGTTTTCCTTCTGCAGGGGTCATGGCCGAACGCAATTCCCTCGCGCGAAGTGTGAGGTCTTGCGTCACTGCTTGCCCGGTGACGATTCGTTTGTTCGGCATTTCATTCACCGACCTGACCCCCTGCCCCTGCCCTGGAGGGAAGGGGAGGTGTGGCATGACCTTCCCAAAGGAGCGGATGGAGATTCCTTCCCACATGGCACAGGCCGATGTTCTGCCCCTTGAAATTCAACCGGAAGGGGAACACCTCCAGCCCGCGTTCGAGCGCGTAAGCTGCCAGGCACTCCAGCCAGTGCACCCCCAGGCGCGGGAAGAACGGCTCGTCGATCACGCAGCAGGGGAAGATGACGAACCCGCAGCCGTAGAGCGCCGCGGCGTCGATGATCTTCGCGTTGCAGCCGTGCGCGTGCATGCCGATCAGCAGGTCGAAGCCCTGCGCCATGTCCACCTCGAACGGCTGGGCGATGCGCGGAACCGCGTGGGCCGCGCTCACCTTCACGCGCTGCCCGGTGCGGATATCCTTGTACTTTTCGGGCAGGGGCTGGCTCACCGGGTCGATCACCGTCACCTGCCAGCCGGATTGGATGAGCAGGTGCCCCAGCAGGCCCTTGCCCCCGCCGATATCCGCCGCCCGGCAGGGCTGGAAGTTACTCACCAGCCAGGCGTGCAGCAACTGCGCGCGGAACTTCTTCATGCGCAGCGTGCGGCTCGAATCCGGCGCGGTGCGGATGACCCTTTCGGCCACGCTGACCAGGTTCAACACCTCATCTTCGGGGTCGCCCGCGGCGGGCGGCGGGGGCGAGGTCATCTCTCCCAGCCGGGCGAACAGAACCTGCGAGCGAGCGGGCTTCTTCTGGCGGGGCATGGCATCACCTGCCTTGTCCGTCGGGGGGCCACGTCACGCGCTGCGGCGCGGCGTTGGGCGGAATGAACTCGAACGCCCGCGCCAGCCCGGTGCCCTGCGCGCACGTGATGAGCGCCGCCAGCGTCAACCCGTGAGAGACGATGGCCACCGGGCGGCCCGCGTAGCGCGCGGCGATCTCATCCGCCGCCTGGAAGGCGCGCGCGGCCACCTCTTGCAGCGTCTCGCCGCCTGGGGGGCGAAAGCCAAGCGGGTCGCGCAGGCGCGCTTCCACTTCGGCGGGGTAATTCAGCTTGATCTCCTTGAAGAGCATACCCTCCCATGCTCCCAGGCAGACTTCGCGCAGGCGCGGCTCTATTTGCACCTGCAGCCCCGTCAATCTGGCGATGACCTCGGCGGTTTGCAGGGCGCGGCGCAGGTCGCTGCTGAAGAGCGCTTGCAGGCCCGCGCCTGCCAGCTGCTGCCCGGCTTGAGCGGCTTCGGCCAGCCCGGCGGCGTTGAGCGGCGGGTCGGCCTGGCCCTGAAAGCGCCCCTGCGTGTTCCAATCCGTCTGGCCGTGGCGCACCAGCCACAACACCCCGCGCCCGCAGGCTTCAGGCCCTGCCGCCATCGGCCCTCTCTGTCCGCGCGAAGCGCTGGCAATATTCCGGCAGCTCGATCATCGGCGTGCGCTCCAGCTCGGCCAGTTCCTGCACGTTGAGGTAGTATGCCCCGTTCTGATACTCGATCAGCTTCATCGACTTGTTCACCTCTTCGAGCAGCGGGCGCTGGAAGCGCTTCTCGAGCTTGCTGAGCATCGTCTGGATGATGACGAACGACATCTTCGAGAGCGCCTGCAGCGACTGGTTGTGATGGATGCGCTCGAGCAGATCCACCTGGGCAATGGCCCGCAGGCCGAACTTCTCGTAGGCGTCGATCAGCAGGCCTGTCTCCACGCCGTAGCCGGAATAAAACGTGAGCTGCTCCAGGGCCGAGCGCCGCCCGCCGTACTCGCCCGAAAGCGGCTGGATGACCCCCGAGAGTTCCGGGTAGAACAGGTTGAACAGGGGGCGCGCGGTCAGTTCCGTCACCCGCCCGCCCCCTGCGGCGGTGACTTTGCGCCCGGCGCGCAGCGGGCGCTGGTAGAAGCCTTTGACGAACTGCACGCGCGGGTCGTGCAGCAGGGGGCCCAAGACGCCATAGACGAAGCGCGGGTGGATGTTGACGATATCGGAATCGATCCAGACGACGATATCGCCGCGGGTGACGTACAGGCTCTTCCACAGCGCCTCGCCCTTGCCGGCGCGCGCGCCGTACTGCGGCAGCAGTTCCTGGTGGATGTACACCGGCACGCCCAGCTCGCGGCCGATCTCGCGCGTGCGGTCGGTCGAGTTGGAATCGATCAGCACGATCTCATCCAGCAGGGGGTACTTCTCTACCAGCGCTTTTTGCACCGTGGAGATGACCGTGCCGACCGTCTCTTCCTCGTTGAGGGCCGGCAGCGCGAGCGAGATCGTCAGGTTTTGGGCGCGCTTGAGCTTGACCAGCTCGGCCAGGTTGTCGAATTCGGAGGCGTGGTAAGTGTTCTCGGCAAACCACTTGTCCACCAGGATGGAAATGGCCTCGCTCCCCGAGCGCTCGGCCTCTGCGCCGGTGAAGGTGTGCGGCTCGGCCCGTTCCGATTTGACCATGATCACCGGGCACGGGCTTGTCTCGAGCAGGCCGCCCGCCGCCGGCTCGGCCTGCTGGCCCGTGCCCATGGCGCGCGCCGGTGTGCCGATGATCAGCAGGTCGGCTTCCTTCGCCAGGCTGCGGATTTCCGCCAGCGGGTCTTCGGAGGGGCGCATTTCGTAGCGCACCTCGGGCAGCGAAGGGAGGATGCGCGCCAGTCCGCGGAAGGGCGCCGGGGTTTCGGTGGGCGTTTCGCGCGGCGAGCGCAGGTGCACGGCGGAAATCTGGTGGGTGGGCAGAGCCAGGGCCAGGCGCAGCGCCAGTTGAGCGTGCGGGCCGCCGCGCAGAGGCACGAGCGAGCGGGCCACCTTCTCGCCGATGGGCCCGCGCACCACCGCCAGGTTGGCGCCGATGTTCGCCAGCGCATCGCCGCGCCCGCCCGCCTGGCAGTTTTGAATGGCGTTCCAGTCGAAGATCACCAGGTCAGGCCGGGTGGCGCGGATATGCTGGCGCAGGTCTTGCCAGGCATTGAACGAGACCGACACCTGAAAGTTCTCGCCCAGGCGGTGCTGAGCCGTGTATTTGCGCAGCACCTTGCGCAGTTCGCGAGCGGCGGCGCTTCCGCCCGAAAGCGGCATGCCCTCGGCCACCTGCACCAGCCCGAGCAGGCGCACGGTGGTATCCAGCAGCCCGGCGAGGGCCAGTGAATCTTCAGAGGGGCAGCCTTCGAAAACCGGCACCAGCACAATTGGAAATGGTCTTGACCAGCGTTTCATCGCATTATCCTTCCCGAGAAGGTTCGGATCTCAACAAAGGCGCGATCTGCCGCTCGTAGATCGCTTCCCATGTGAATTTGGCGCGCACGTGCGCGCGCAGCCGGTAGGCGGCATCCCCCTCCAGGCGGGCGGCAATGCGCCCGGCAACATCGGCAGGGTCGTCCTGCAGTTTGAAATAGGTGGCCCACTTCCCGCCCAGGGCGCGCAGCGGCGGGATATCGCTGGCAAAGATCGGCACCCGCGCCAGCCCGGCCTCGATCACCGGCAGCCCAAAGCCCTCTTCCTGGCTGGTGATGAGCAGCGCGTCGGCGATGCGGTAAAAATCGGCAATTTGGGCGTCGCTCAGCCCGTCGGGGTAGGTCTCGGCGAGGAAGGCGACGGTAGAATCTAAGCCCAGTTCGCTGCGCAGGTCGCACAGGTAGCGGTAATAGGTCAGGTTCTCCGGGTTGTGCGCGCCCAGCGGCCCGGTGATCACCCAGCGCGCGGCGGGCAGGCGCGGCAGCAGCCCGGCCAGGATGTGCAGGCCGAACTCCAGGTTCTTGCGGCGGGTCAGCCTCACCGGGGTGAGCAGCAGGGGCGCGGCCTCGTGCAGGCCAAGCCGGTCGGCCAGCAGGCGCGTCTCGGGCTGCAGGGCCAGGAAGTTGTCCATATCCACGCCGTTGGGGATGACGTGCACCTTGCCGGGTTTAAGCCCGTAGAGGCGGCACATCTCGGCCTTGCGCGAGTCGGAGATCGTCACCTGCTCCACGCCTTTCCAGGGCATGCGCAGCAGGTCCCACGGGTAGCCGGGGTGCAGTTCGGCCTCGTAGCGCTTCCCCGTCCAGGCGAAGTCGTGGTGCCAGAGGATCATGCGCGTGTCGCCGGAGGCCTGCGAGAAGCGCTGCAAGGCGGCGGTGAGCGCCAGGTTCTTGTGCAGCGAGGCCACGTTGTGGACGATCAGCCAATCGGCCCCGGCCAGGTGTTCCTGCAGCAGGGCATACAGGCGGTCAACCAGGCTCTCGAACTCGGGCGGGACGATCCCCCGGTCGAGTTGCTGCTTGAGGCTGAGCACGAGGGGATGGCGCGAATCGAACTCGGGCAGCACGCACACGCCGATGCGCGCATCCCACGGCGCGCCGCGCCCGGTGAGCACCTCCACGCGGTGCCCGGCTCGCGCCAGCAGTTCGGCCTGGCGGGCCAGCACCATCTCGACCCCGCCCACCACCGGCGGCGAGGCGTAATGTAACAGGGTGATGTTCATCGGTTAACTCGACATCTCCCCCGTATTCTAACACGACAACCCTCCGCCCGGCGGGGCTGCTCGCAAGTGGGCGGCTGGAATGCGCGCCGCGGCGGGCGCGGGGAGTGCTCAGCGCCGGGGCTTATATTGATCGACGATTCCCCCGCTCGCACCGCGGGCCGAACCGGAGGCGTGAATTTCGTCCGCGCTCACCTCTTCCACCGCCGGGGTGAGCACCGGCAGAATGAGAATCTGCCCGACGGCCTCGCCCGCATGGATGACCAGCTCGCGCGCAAAGGGGTTGACCACCTTGACGAGGATCTCACCCTGGTAGCCTGCATCGACGACGCCCGCCCCCAGCAGGTGATCGCTGCGCCCCTTGGGCTTCACCAGCCCCACATAACCCGGCGGGATTTCGATCGTCACCCCGGTTGGCACGATGGCCGCCGAATGGGGCGGCAGGGTGGTCTCTTCGGCGGCGTAAAGGTCAAGCCCGGCATCTTGGGGGTGTTTGCGGGTGGGCAACACGGCCCCGGGGCGCAGGCGGGCGATGCGGATGCGGTTCATAAACTAACCCTTTTGAATATTCGTGGCGATCGGGCACTTGGGGCTCAGGCGCTCGGGCGTCCAGGCAGTCCGCGCGTCTTCGCCCTGTGCGCCCGAGCGCCCAATTACTAAAATAAACTCTCCTGCTTCGGGCCTGCTTCTTCTTTTTCCACCACCACCAGCCCGTTGGCCCGCAGCCAACCGGCAGAAGGGCCGGCCCAGCCGAAGCGCTTCAGGTCGATCTTGCCGCGCGAATCGAAGGCCACGCCCTCGGCTTCCAGCAGCGCGCGCTGGCGTTCGGCGCCCGGCCGCTCGCTGATCTTTCCCTGGCTGTTGATCACGCGCTGCCAGGGCACGTCAGCGGGGCAGGAGGCCATCGCGCCGCCGGCCCAGCGCGCCCGGTAACGGGCGTAATCCTCCTCGCTCACCCCCGCCGGCAGCGGGATATAGCCCGCAATTTGCCCGTAGGTGCCCACCTTGCCGGGCGGGATCTGCCGGGCAATCTGCCAGACGGCCTGGTGAAAGGCCTCGCGCGATTGTTTCGGAAGCTGGGGTCCAAACATGGCGCACCTCCTCGCCCATTATAGCCTATCCGGCCGGGGCGGTTCGAGCGGAAGAAACCCAGCGAAGCCCGCCTCGCGCCTCGCAGATTTTTGCCGGGTGATTGGTCTGGATTCCACGGCCTTGACTATATAATAGAACTGCACATTCTCTGCAAAGGAGTCCCCTCCGGCATGAATAAACGAGATCTGGTCTTCTCCCTGCTCGAACCCGGCGGCGCACCCGAGACCATCCCCGCCGCCTTCTTTTTGCATTTCGACCCGGCCTACCATCGCGGCGAAGCCGCGGTGCTCAAACATCTCGAATACTTCCACCGCACCGGCATGGATTTCGTCAAAATCCAGTACGAGCACGTCTTCCCGCGCATCCCGTCCATCACCCGGCCTGAAGATTGGGCGCGCATCCCCTTTTACGGGCTGGACTTCTTCGAGGAGCCGCTCAAGGTGGTGGAAGGGCTGGTGAAAGCCGCCCGGCGCGAGGCTCCGGTCATCCTCACGCTCTACTCG
Organism: Anaerolinea sp.; assembly: GCA_029975055.1. GTDB lineage: Bacteria > Chloroflexota > Anaerolineae > Anaerolineales > Anaerolineaceae > Anaerolinea. Next base: position 92,161 of record JARKPU010000008.1, on the reverse strand, counting down.
CCCTTCATGTGCGCCGGGCACACCGTGGGCGATTTCTTCCTCACCCGGCATATCCAGGAGAACCCCGAGGCCGTCAAGCGCGGCATGGAAGCCATCACCGCCAGCCTGATGGGCTTCGTCAAGCAATGCATCCGGCTCGGCCTGGACGGATTTTACACCTCCACCCAGGGCGGCGAGGCCGGGCGCTTCAACAGCCCCGAACTCTTCGATGAGTGCGTGCGCCCCTACGACCTGGCGCTCATGCAAGAGGTCAACCGGGCCTGCCCGTTCAACATCCTGCACATCTGCGATTACGCCCTGCCGTATGCCGATCTCTCGCGCTTCGTCAATTACCCCGGTCAGGTGGTCAATTGCAGCCTCGAGCTCACCGGCGGGCCCATCACGGCGAAGGAAGCGGCGCGCATGTTCAACCGCCCGTTCATGGGCGGCATGCAGCGCAAGGGCGTCATCCTGAGCGGCTCGAAAGAGGAAATCCGCGCTGCGGTGCGCGCCGTTTGCGCCGATGCCCCGCCGCGCTTCATCCTCGGCGCCGATTGCACCATCCCTTCCGAGGTGGATTGGGAGAACCTGCGCATTGCCATCGAGGCCGCGCACACCTTCCGCGGCGAGGAGGGCGCATGAACAAAGCCCGCCTGGTGCGGCTCTGCCTTGCCTCGCCCGGAAACGCTGATTTCGCGGCAGTTCGTCTTATTCTCTGTGATTTGTGGGGCTTGCCCCACAGCTTGCAGAAAATGGCACACACGATCAATTTCGCGGCCCAACCGGCGGCCCTCGGGCGGCAGCGTGAGGGCAGGGCCGAATTACCGGCGGAGGTCTTCTCTATGAAGGTGAGGTGGCCATGAAGCACTCTGAAAAGCTGGCGGTCATCCGCCAAACGGGGCTGGTCGCCATCCTGCGCGCCGAAAGCCCGGCCCGGCTCATCGCCGCCGCCGATGCCCTGCTGGCGGGGGGCGTGCGCGCCATCGAAGTGACCATGACCACCCCCGGCGCGCTCAGCGTCATCGAAGAAGCCGCGCGCCGCTTTGGCGATGAAGTGCTTTTCGGCGCAGGCACCGTGCTGGATGCCGAAACCGCGCGGAGCGCCATCCTGGCGGGGGCGGCTTTCCTCGTCACGCCCACCTTCAGCAAAAAGGTGGTGCGCCTCGCGCGGCGCTACAGCGTGCCGGTGATGCCGGGCTGCTACACCCCCACCGAGATGCTCACCGCCTGGGAGGCCGGCGCGGATATGATCAAGTTCTTCCCGGCCTCTGCTGGCGGCCCCGAGATGCTCAAGGCCATCCTCGCACCGCTGCCGCAGCTCGAGGTCGTCCCCGTGGGCGGGGTGACGCTGGCCAACGCCGCCGAATTCATCCGCAAAGGGGCCGCCGCGCTGGGCGTGGGGGGCGAACTGGCCAGCCAGAAGCTGCTCGACGCGCGCGACTTTGCCGAGATTACCCGCCGCGCCGAGGCCTTCCGCGCCGAGATCGAAAGCGGCAGAAAGGCCCTCTCATGAACGCAGCATACGACCTCATCATCCGCAACGCGCAGCTGCGCAGCCGCCCCGCCGGCAGCCTGGCCGACCTGGGCATCTCGGCCGGGCGCATCGAGGGCATCGCGCCGCGTCTGGAGGGGAGCGCCGCCGTCGAGCTGGACGCATCCGGCGGCCTGGTGACCGAATCGTACGCCAACCCGCATCTGCACCTGTGCAAGGTGTACACGCTGCAGAGGATGGACGAGGCTGCCCTCAAAGATTACCACGGCGCCGACATGGGCAAGGCGATGACCGCCATCGAGCTGGCGGCGCGCGTCAAAGAGCAGTATGACGAGCGCTGGATCATCGAAAACGTGCGCCGCGCCCTCAAAGACGCCATGCGTTACGGCTGCACCCACATCCGCGCTTTTGCCGATGTGGACGGCAAGGCGCGCCTGGAGGGCGTCAAAGCTCTGCTGCGAGCGCGCGAAGAGTTCAAGGGTGTGATTGACCTGCAGGTGGTGGCCTTTGCCCAGGATGGCATCGTGCGCGAGCCGGACGCGCCCGCCCTGATGGAGCAGGCCATGGCCCTGGGAGCCGATGTGGCCGGGGGCATCCCGTGGATCGAATATACCGAGGCGGATATCCTCGAACACGTGCGCTTTATCTTCGATTTAGCCGTGCGCCACAACAAAGATGTCTCCATGCTGGTAGATGACGCCGGCGACCCCGGCCTGCGCTCGCTGGAAGCGATGGCCCTCGAAGCGCTTCGGCGCGGCTGGCAGGGGCGCGCCCTGGCGCACCATGCCCGTGCGATGGCGCTCTACCCGACGCCGTACTTCCAGAAGGCGGCTGCGCTGCTCAAAAAAGCCGGCATGGGCGTGGTCACCGACCCGCACACCGGCCCCCTGCACGCCCGCGTGCGCGAGCTGCTCGCCGAGGGCTGCCTGGTCTGCCTGGGCCAGGATGATATTTCCGACGCCTACTATCCCTTTGGGCGCAACAACATGCCCGAGGTGGCTTTCCTTGCTGCGCATTTGCTCTGGTTCACCGCGCGCGAAGACCTGGAGACGCTCTATGATATGATCACCACCCGCGCGGCGCAGGCGATGGGTCTAAAAGATTTTGCCCTGCGCGAAGGTGCGCCGGCTCACCTGGTGGTGCTCGAGCACAAAAACATCATCGAGGCGCTGCGCTACCACGAGGCCCCGCGCTACGTGATCAGCCACGGGAAGCTGGTCGAATAATTATGCCTGCCTGATTTGGTTTCGCCGGGGAGAGTCGATCAGCTTCTTGACCGGAATAAACAGGTTGGCCGCCACGGCGAAGAGAATCACCGGCCAGGGTTCTTTGAAGAGCACCATCCCCAGCACCTGCAGGCCCATCCCGGCGGCAGCGGCGATGTTCGAGCTGCGCACGGCGGCATAGAGCAAGCCGTAGACCAGGAAGCCGCCCAGCGTCTCCAGCGGGGCCAGCGCCAACAGCGTGCCGGTGAGAGTCGCCAGGCCCTGCCCGCCCTTGAAACCGGCGAACAGAGGGAAGTCGTGCCCCAAGATGGCGGCGCAGGCCGCGGCGATCTGCCAGCCCAGCCCGAGGCCAAGCGTGCGCGCCGCCAGCACTGCCATGGCGCCCTTGGCGATATCGATGCAGGCCACCAGCAGGCCGTATTTGAACCCGAACGTGTGGGTGATATTGCGCGCGCCCATGTTGGCGTCGCCGAGCCGGCGGATATCTGCCCCTGCCAGCCTGCGCGAGACGAGCAGCGCCGTGGGGAACGAGCCCAACAGGTAAGCGATGGAAAGGACCAGGAACTGGGTCATGCGCAACCTCCAGATCCGAGCGCCCGCTCCAGCCGCTCACCGCCTGGAGCGCGCCTCTCTTAAAATATAACACTTTCGCGGGCGGTTGGGTGGCAAGAATCTCTCAAGTTCTATCCAAACCGTTTGGAGCGCCCTCATCCCGGCAGGTGGGCGAAGCGAGCCCCGGCGGGCGAAGGGAGGGAATGCGATAATCTCGCCTTAACCTCCGGTTAACCTTTTGTTAAACTGCGAGTATAATTGGGCTTCGGGGGAACATCTCCCAAATTCCCAACCCTGAAAAAACCCAGGAGGCCTGCTTGAATTTCACATTTCTTCCCGCGGAAGTGAAGTTTTATGATTATTTCGAGAAGGCCAGCGCCAACCTGCTGGTGGGCGCCAGGCTGCTCCAGAGCCTCCTGGAAAACTGCGATAATATGGATGAGAAAGTGGCCCAGCTCACCGAGATCGAGCACCAGGGCGATTTTATCGTCCATGAAGTGACCAACCTGCTGCCGCGCACGCTCATCACGCCCATCGACGGCGAAGATATTCAACGCCTGGTCTCATCCATAGACGACGCCCTGGACGCCATTCACCAGGTGGCTCTGCGCATGCAAATCTACCAGGTGTTAGAGTCCAAAAAGCCCGCCCGCCGCCTGGCGAGCCTGGTCGTCGAAAGCTCGCAGGAGCTGGACGGAGCCGTGAGGGGCCTGCGCGAGAAGAAGCAATACGAGCAGGTGCGCCAGCGCATCGTCCAGATCAACACGCTCGAGAACCACGGCGACCGTGTGCTGCACGAGGGGTTGAGCAATCTTGTCTTGCACCGCGATGATATCTTCGAGTTCATTCGCTGGAAGGAGCTCTACGAGCTTCTCGAAGACATTACCGACCGCATCGAAGACGCCGGCGACGTGATCCAACGGGTTATCATTGCCAATGCCTGAGCCTGCCCTCACCTTCGCCATCGTCATCATCGGGGTCGCCCTGGCTTTCGACTACGTCAACGGCTTCCACGACGCCGCCAACTCCATCGCCACGGTGGTTTCTACGCGCGTCCTCACCCCGCTGCAGGGGGTCGTCTGGGCGGCGGTGTTCAACTTCATCGCCGCCTTCACCTTCGGCACCGCCGTGGCCAAAACAATCGGCAGCGGGTTGATCGACGTGACCCGCGTGGATAACTTCGTCCTCTTCGCCGGGCTGGTCGGCGCGATTACCTGGGATTTGATCACCTGGCGGCTCGGTCTGCCCACCAGCTCGTCGCACGCGCTCATCGGCGGCTACGCCGGCGCGGCGATCCTCAAAGCGGGGTTCTCGGTGCTTGTGCTCGGCGGGTGGGTGAAGACGCTTTCCTTCATCGTCATCGCGCCTTTGCTCGGCTGGATCCTCGGAACCGCCATGATCACCGGCGTGTACTGGCTCTTCCGCAAGCAGACGCCCGCTTCCACCGACCGGCTCTTCCGGCGCGCGCAGCTTGTTTCGGCTGCGCTCTACAGCCTGGGGCACGGCACCAACGATGCGCAGAAGACGATGGGCATCATCGCGGGGGTGCTCTTCACGCTGCCGGCTTACCGCTACCTGGTCACCGATGCCTCCGGCCACCTGACCATTCCCTTCTGGATCGTGCTGATGGCGCATGCCGCCATTGCGCTGGGCACGCTCACCGGGGGCTGGCGCATCGTGCACACCATGGGCAGCAAGATCACCAAGCTGAGGCCGATCGGCGGGTTTGCCGCCGAAACGGCGGGCGCGTTGACGCTCTTCACCTCTTCCGAGCTGGGTATACCCGTCTCCACCACGCACGTGATCACCGGCGGGATCGTCGGGGTGGGGTCGGTGCACGGGGTGCGCTCGGTGAATTGGGGGGTGGCCAGCCGGATCGTGTGGGCCTGGGTGCTGACGATCCCGGCGGCGGGGACGATCGCCGGGGCGGTTTACCTGTTGATCGAGTTCATCCAGCGGGTGGTTTTGTAGGAGACCTCTCCCTAAATCCCTCCCCTTCAGGGGAGGGATTTTTTATCCGTCGTGAACGGGAGGGACTTTTTATCCCCCCCGAAGGGGAGGGACTTTTTAGCCTCCCGTGAAGGGGAGGTTTTTTTTAGCTGTTTTCGCCGGTTTTCTCCACCAGCAGTTCTCGCAGACGGCGCAGTTCGCCATCCGTCACGCCCGCGGCCAGCAGGTAGGCCTTAATGCGCTGCCGGAGGGGTGCGCCGGCGGGGCCGTATTCCTTCAAGCCGGCGAGGATTTCCTGGAAAGCCGCATCGGTGTGCAGGCGCAGGCCCATGATCGAGAGCGAGGTGAGCTCGTAATCGTGGACGAGGTCGTCCAGGCCGACGCCGAGCAGGCCGTTGACCAGGAAAGAAAGCGTGCCGGTGCGGTCTGCGCCGCCCCAGCAGTGGATGAGCACCGGGTAGCGCGAGGGGTCGCACAGCACGCTGAAGGCGCGTCGGATGGACTGCATGCCCGCCGGGGTGAAGATTTCACGGTAAGCGTAGAGCGGGCAGTGTTCCCAGGTGACGGCGTCCGGGTCGAGCGCGGGGGCGGGGGCCTCGTCATCGGCGGTGCCGCGCAGGTCGAGGTCGGTGCGGATGCCCAGCTCATGGATGAGCACGTGTGCGCCCTCCGGGGGGAGGGTGATGTGGGTGTTGAGCTCGGCGGAACGGTAGAGCAGTCCCTGGCGCACGCGGGTTCTAGCGTTGATGGGCCAGCCGCCCACGTCGCGCACGTTGGAGATGCCCGGAACGTGAATCCAGCGGGGCGGTTCGGCATGGGTGCGGAAGCTCCAGGCGGGGCTTTCGGCGGAGGGGGCGCCCTCGCGGCGCTGGATCACCTTCCAGTAATAACGCTGGCCGAGGAGCAGGTTGGGCACTTCGGCGGCGGTTTCGTTCAGGCCGCGGATTTCGATTGGTTCCTCGAAGGCCGGGCTGCGCGAGATGAGCAGGTCGTATTGGGCGTGGTTCTGGCTGGGGTCGGCCATCTGCCAGGTGAAGCGCACCGGGCGGGGGCGGCTGCGGTCGGGGTAAGCGCGCGGGTCGCCGATGGAACGGATTTCGGCGACGACGGACTCTTTACGCTCGAACCAGACGAAGTGCTGCAGGCGGGGGGTGACGGAGCCATCCGCCGGGGAGAGGAGTTCGATGGTTTGGGGCAGTGCGGTGGGTTTTGTCATAGGGGTAACTTCACCGAGTGTACTACAGCACCCGGGCGGGGTGCAAGGGAAGGGTGAGGTAAACGCGTTGTGAAACGGTTACAGAATCGAAAGGGGCGGTTACGGGTAGGGGCGGTTCGCGAACCGCCCCTACGCAGGATATTCCGGGTCGTCTGCCCACCGGAGCAGGTTGCCCCGGATATAAGCGCGCGCAGCCGCCAGCTTTCTCTGTTCGCGTACTTCGCGGTTACTGCTTATTCTGGGCCTTTAGCAATGCCGTTCTTACGGCTTGACCGTGCGGGTGAGGGCGGAGAAATTCAAATCCACCGACTGCTCGCCCAGCTCGAAGTGATACACGCCGCTGCCATAAGCCGAAGAGCCGTAAGGGTTGTTGAAGCGCGCGTAACCCTGCAGGGGCGTCTCGCGGCCGTCCACCAGCAGCGGGCCGCTCCAGCCGAATTCCACCCGCCCGACGCCGGGAGCATCGTAGGTGACGTTGAGGCCGTCCACCTGCAGGCGGGCCTGGGTGATCTTAAGGATGAATTCCTCGAAGCTGCCATCCACTTCTTTGCGGCCCATCTGGCAGATCCAGGCGTTTTGCAGCCCCAGCGCGATGATCTCCTGCCCGGCGTCGGGGCCTTCGGTCTGCCAGCGGTAAGGCTGGTGCGAGTAGAGAGCAATGTACCCGTCGCCTGCTTTGCCGAAGACCCACCCCCCGCCGCCCTTGGCAGGGGCTTCCACCACCTGGTCGAAGGCCCATTTGGGAAAGTAGGCGTGCGTGAAGCCGTAATGGCGCGCCTCCAGGATGCTCGGGCTGGGGTGGCGGTCGATGTTATACAGGCTGACGAGCAGGTTGCGATATTGCGCGCTGCGCGGCAGGCGCCCGTTGGAAGCCCAATAACTGGGGCGCTGCGAGTCGTTCTCCCGCAGCGAATCGGGGTTGGTGACGAACACTACCGCATAGGGGCTGAGGGTGGCCTGCCAGATGTGCTGCTGGTAGCCCTTCTCGCCTTTGCGGTAATCCTGCGCGTTGGAAAGCTGGTATTCGGGCGTGCGGTAGGTGACCTTATTGACCTCGGAGGTGACGGTGCCGTTGGAATCGGGGTCGAGCAGCTGCGAAGCAGGGCCGAGCAAATGCAGCTTCTTGAGCGCCTGGGCCAGGTCTTTCAGGGGGGCGAAATCCGGGTAGTGCCACAGGTTCCACGAGTCGGCGGTGGCGATGGTCAGGTCGATCACGCGCGGGTGAGTGAAGGCGCCCATGCCCCACCAGATGTCGATATCTTCCATGCTGTTGAAGGAGAGGCCGTAGAGCGCGGCGGCCTCGCGGGTGACCGGGATGGACTGGCGCTCGAAGCTGGTCACCTCCGGCGGATGGTCTTGCGCGACGGCCTGGATGGCCCCCGGCAGCTGGTAGCGCGGGCTGGTGACGAAGGAGACCGAGGCCATATCGGCGCCCTGGAAGCGCCCGGTGCCCCAGGCCACCGCCTGGAGGGTGAGCAGGCTGTCGCCGGCGGCGCTCTTGACGTGGCTTGCGGCGGCGCGGCCGTGCGAGGTGGCGTACTGCCCGTAGAACGAGTCGGAGGCCATGTCGAAGAAGAGCACATCCAGCATCATGGCGGCTTTGAGGGCCACATCGTCTTCACGGGCAAACTCGGCCAGGTTGAGCAGGGCGGCGAAGTCCATATCGTAATACGGCACCGAATCCCACTCGGCCATGCCGGTGCGGGCGCGGAAGTCAATCCAGCGCAGGAGCTTTTCGCGTCCGTGCTGGCGGTGCCATTCGCCGGTCTGGCCGTTGTTGGGGAAGATCTCATCGGGGAAGGCCTGCCCGGCCAGGTATTCGGCGCTGAAGGCGAGAATCTGGTGATTCTCGGTCCACAGCTCCATGAAGGTGGGGTTGGGCTCATCCAGCCAGTATTTGAAGTTGAGCAGGGAAGATTTGAGGCGGGCTTCGTCTTCGGCGGAGAGGATGCCGCGCCCGGCCTGTTTGTAATAGAGGCGCACCAGCCCGGCGAGGGTGAAATCGGCGGTGTCTTCGCGCGCATCCACAAAGGCGAGGGCGGAATCCAGCGCGGCGGGTGAAACCTGGCGCGCGCCGTTCTCGAGCTTGGCCAGGTCCACCCAGATGCCGCCGCGTTCGGGCGGGGTGGGCAGGGCGGAGACGTAATCGAGGTAGAGCTGGCGGCGCTCGGCGAGCGAAGGGGCCAGGGGCTCGTGATGGAACGGCGGGTCGGCAGGCTCGGGGCGCCGGGGAAGGGGGTCTCCGGTGCGGGGTGGGGGCCAGGCGGGCTTGACGGCCAGGGCGTTCTCGGCATAGAAAGCGCCTGCGATGAGCAGGAGGATGAAGATGCCGTTCAACAGGCGGCGGCGGGTGGAAGCTCGGTTCATACGTATATTGTAGGCAAATTGGCTACAATAAGGTAATAAACAGGCCTGGCCGCGGCTTCGCAGTCCGGCCGGCCGATTGGTGCAGGCGCTAAGGATGGGCGTATGTCTTGGGATTGGCTTTCGCACATGTTCGTGCTTTCGCTGCCGGTGCTGGAGAAAATCCTCCGGCCGGTGATCGTGTATCTCTTCCTGGTGGTGGGGCTGCGGCTGGCCGGCAAGCGCGAGCTGGCGCAGCTCAACCCGTTCGACCTGGTGGTGCTGCTGACGCTCTCCAACACGGTGCAGAACGCGATCATCGGGGATGATACCTCGGTGACCGGCGGGCTGGTGGGGGCGGCCACGCTGCTGCTGATCAACTACCTGGTGGTGCGCTACCTGTATCGGCACCGCGACCTGGACGAGTTGGTGGAAGGCAAAGCCGATTACCTGATCCGCCGCGGAAAGCTCAACGAAAAGCTGCTGGCCAGGGAATTGATCACCCTGGCCGAGCTGGAAGCCGCGGCGCGCAAGCAGGGCATCGCCTCGCTGCAGCAGGTGGAAAACGCGGTGCTGGAGCCGGGCGGGGCAATCACCTTCCTCATGCGCGAGCCGGTGCCGGAGGAGAAGCGTCACCGCGAGCTGCTGGCAAAGCTGGACGAGTTGACGCGCGAGGTGAACAGCCTGCGGGCGCAGTTGAACCGGCCCCGGTAGGTGAAAGCACGCCAATTTCGTTAAGAGACCGTAAAGCCGGGGCTATAGACAAAGCCCCTTTTCCTTGCTATAGTTCATTCAACAGGTTGTGTGTCTGAGGGGGGATTTGCGACCGAGGAGTGATGCCGATTGAAGCCCGGCGGTCAGACGAAAAGACCACCCACAAGAACTACCGGCGAAGCCGGCCCGGAGCTGGAAGGCCTGCTGCTTGATTCCCCGCGCTTCCTGGTGGCGGAGATTGATAACGAAAACCGGCTGGCGCGGGCTAACCGCGCGCTGGAGCTGGTCAGCGCCGCCGGCGCGGGGGAGCTGAACGGTCAGCCGCTGGGTCGCTTCGTGCATTCCAGGGATTATGTGGAGTTAATCGAGCAGCTCAACCTTGCGCGGCGCGGAGAGCCCGCCCGCGAGCTGGAGGTGTGCTGGGAGAGCCTCGACGGCAGGCCGTGCTGGGTGGAGTGGACCTTCCGCTTGTTGGGGGCGGGCGATGCCCGGCTGCTCGCGATGGGCGTGGAAATCACCCGCCAGAAGCAGGCCGAGCAGCGCGCCGAGGAGATGACCGCCGCGGGCCTGCACACCCTGCTCACCGAGGTGATCGAAAGCACGCCCGACGTGGTGGCGCTGCTGCGCGCCGATGAGCGCCTGGTTTACCTGAACTGGGCCGGGCGCGAGATGTTTGGCGTGAGCACCGACAACCTGACCCATTACAGCCTGAACAACCTGCGCCCGACCGAGACGGTGGAGTTGATCCAGCGCGAGGGGCTGCCTGCGGCCATCCGCGAGGGTTACTGGAGCGGCGAGGCGGTGCTGCAGGCGGCGGGCGGTGAAGAAGTGCCCGTTTCGCTGGTGATCGTGGCGCATCTCTCACCGGCTGCCGAGGTGGAGTACTTCTCGCTGAGCGCCCGCGACATCCGCGAGGCCCGCCAGCTTCAAACCGAGCTGCGTAAAGCCCGCGACGAGCTGGAGCAGCTGGTTTCGGAGCGCACCACCGAGCTGTTCGAATCGCGCCAGGTGCTGCAACTGGTGCTGGATCATATCCCCCAGCGCGTGTTCTGGAAGGGGCGCGACCTGCGCTACCTGGGCGCGAACCTGCCCTTCCTGCAAGACAGCGGCGTGGAGAGCCTCGAGGACCTCATCGGCAAGGAGGATTTCGACCTCTCCTGGAAGGCCAATGCCGAGCTTTATCGCAGCGACGACCTGCAGGTGATGGAAAGCGGGATTCCAAAGATCAACTACGAAGAGCCGCAAGTCCGCGAAGATGGCTCGCATCTTTGGCTGCGGACGAGCAAAATTCCGCTGCGCAACCCGCAGGGCGAGGTCTTCGGCGTCATGGGCACCTACGAGGATATTACTCAGATCAAGCGCGCGCGTGAGCAGCTGGCGGAGAAGAACGAAGAGCTGATGCGCTCCAACGCCGACCTGGAGCAATTCGCCTACATCGCCTCGCACGACCTGCAAGAGCCGCTGCGCATGGTGGCGAGCTTTGCTCAACTGCTGGAACGGCGCTACAAGGGCACGCTCAATGAGCGCGGCGAGAAGTACATCGGCTACATCGTGGAAGGGGCCTTCCGCATGCAGCAGTTGATCAACGACCTGTTGACGTATTCGCGGGTGGGAACGCGCGGGCGCTCTTTTGGCGAGGTGGACTGCGTTCAGGCGGTGGGGCAGGCGCTGTTCAACCTGCAGGTGGCCATCCGCGAGGCAGGCGCTCATGTGGATGTGGGCATGCTGCCGACGGTGGTGGCCGATGAGACGCAAATCAACCAGGTCTTCCAGAACCTGATCGGCAATGCGATCAAGTTCCGCGGCGCCGACCCACCGGAAGTGCGCGTGTGGGCCGAGCGCGAAGAGGGCGCCTGGCGCTTTGCCGTGCGCGATAATGGAATTGGCATCGACCCGCAGTACAAGGAGCGCATTTTTGCCATCTTCCAGCGCCTGCATGGGCGCGATCAATACCCCGGCACGGGGATTGGCCTGGCCGTTTGCAAGAAGATCGTCCAACGTCACGGCGGAAGAATCTGGTTCGATTCCACGCCGGGGAAGGGTTCGACCTTCTATTTCACAATTCCGGACGCGAAGGAGCCGAAATGAAGGATCCTGGGCAGCTTGCGGGTATGGAAATTCTGATGATCGACGATAACCCGGCGGATATCGAGCTGGTGCGCGAGACCTTTGCGGAAGAGGCCATGCCGGGGGTACTCAACTCGGCGCGCGATGGCGAGGAGGCGCTGCGCTACCTGCGCCGACTGGGGCCCTACCGCAACGCCGCGCGGCCCGATCTGATCTTGCTGGACCTGAATATCCCGGGCAGAAACGGCTTCGATATCCTCAAAGAAATCCGCATCGACCGCGAACTGAGCTGCATCCCGGTGGTGATTCTGACCAGCTCGGCGGCCCAAAGCGACGTGGACCGCTCCTACCAGTTACAGGCCAACGCTTATGTCGTCAAGCCGGTCGGGTTAGACCAGTTCAGCCGGCTGGCACATTCGCTGGAGACGTTCTGGCTGAAGGTGGCGCGGCTGCCCTCGCGCGGCTGCCGGGTCCCCCTTCAAGGATGACGCCGTGGGAATTGCTCCGCTGCGCGTGCTGACCATCGAAGACAACCCGGCAGATATTGATCTGCTGCGGGAGACGATCGAATTGGAGGGCAAAGCCGCGAATTTCGACCTGGTGTGGGAAAACCGCCTTTCGGGCGGGCTGGCGCGCCTGGCGCAGCAGCCCTTCGACGCGGTGCTGCTGGATCTGAACCTGCCCGACAGCCAGGGACTGGAATCGATCGCCAGGGTGCGCGGGGTGGCGGCCGCCGTGCCCGTGCTGGTGATGACGGGCGTGAGCGATGAAGAGCTGGCCCTGCGCGCCATGCAGGCCGGAGCGCAAGACTACCTGCTCAAAGGGCAGGTGAGCCCGGCCCTGCTGGAACGCGCCATCCGCTACAGCATCGAGCGCAAGCACATTCAGGCCGCGCAAGAGCGGCGCGCCCGCGAGCTGGAGGCGCTCTACCAGACCAGCCTGGATATCAATTCTGAAATCGAGCTCTCGACGATCCTGACTTCCATCGTCGAGCGGGCGGCGCGCCTGCTGGATATGCCGCTGGGCGGGCTGTACCTGCTCGAACCGGATGGGCAGCACCTGCGCCTGGCGGTGGGGCATAACGATGTGAACCGCTTCGTTGGCGTGACCTTGAGGATCGGCGAGGGGGTGGCGGGCATCGCCGCAGAGAGAGGCGCACCCTTCTGGGTGGAAGACCACCTGACCTGGGAAGCAAAACCGCGCCAATTCGAGAACAGCCCGTTCCGCCGCGTGCTGGGCATCCCGATGAAGGTGAGGGGCAAGGTCATCGGGGTGATCCACATCAGCGACGACCGGCGCGCAGGGCGGTTTACGGAAGATGAAATCCGCCTGGTGGGCCTGTTCGCAGACCAGGCCGCCATGGTGGTGGAAAAGGCGCGCCTGCTGGAAGCCGAGCGCCAGAAGGGCCTGGAGCTGGAGCGCTCCAACCGGCTGGCGGCGGCGCTCAGCCAGGCGGCGGTGCAGGTGCAGGCCACGCTCGATATCCACCAGATGATGGAAGTCACCGGCGCGGAATTGCTCAAACTGGGCATCAACCTGATGATTGCGCAGATCGACCCGTCCAGCGGCAGACTGGTGGTGACGTATACATCGGTGGTGGCAAACGGCCTGGCGGAGGCTGAACGGCTGGTGGGGCAGCCGATCAACGGGCTGCACGCCGGCGATTTCGTTTACTGCCCGAGCGAGCTGCTCACCACGCGCAAGCCCAGCTTTCTGCCGCAGATCAAGCCGATGTTCCGGCATGTGCTGCCCAAAACCCCGCCCGAGGTGTTTGACGATGCCATGCGCTGCCTGAAGATCACCGAAGAGACGAGTTCGGTCTACCTGCCGATGGTGATCAAAGACCAGGTATTTGGGGCGTTGATCGTGTGGGGGAACGACCTGCACGAGAGCGATATTCCATCTTACAACGTCTTCACCAGCCACGTGACTGCGGCGCTGGAAAACACGCGCCTGTACAACGAGATTCAAAAGCTGGCGATCATGGACGAGTTGACCGGGCTTTATAACCGGCGCGGGTTCTTTACATTAGCGGTGCAGCATATCCACCTGGCGCAGCGCGTGAAGAAGGGCGTGCTGTTGATCTTTGCCGATATCGACGGCATGAAGACGATCAACGACACGCTTGGGCACGGCCAGGGCGACCAGGCGTTGATCGACGCAGCCGGCGTGTTGAAGCAAACCTACCGTTCGGCCGATATCATCGCGCGGGTGGGCGGGGATGAATTTGCCATCCTGGCGGTGACAGGCGCCCGCCCCGAAACCGGTTCGCTGCCTGAGCGCCTCTCGGAGCAGATCGCGAACTTCAACGCCACGCACCAGCGCCCCTATAAGCTCTCGTTCAGCACCGGCATGGCGCACTGGCCGCCCGGCAAGCCGGTGGATTTGGATCTCCTGCTCTCTGAAGCCGACGCGCGCATGTACGAAGATAAGCGGGCGCGCAAAGACCGGCGCTAGGCCTTTGAGCTTCTCTGCGGCTATACCCAAGAAACACTTTCACGCTTCACAGGCCGCGCTCGAATGGCGGCGACTGAGGGGAATCTTTCAGGCGAAGCCTTCTTCCAGGCAGAGCAGGGCCCCGATGACGGTGCCGAGGCCGGGCTGCGGGGGGATGCAGAACGAGGCCCCGTAGTAACCGGCGACTTCGTCGAGCACGTTGCGCACCGAGGCCAGGTCTACCAGGTGGCCGGTGACGACGATGCGCTCCAGGCCTTCGGCCCGGGCGGCGTTGATGGCGATGACGGCGATGACCTGCCCTACCAGGCGCACCAGCGCGGCGGCGAGGTCTTCGGGGGGCAGGGCCACGGCCTCGCGCGAGAGGCGGCCAAAGTTGACCGCGTTGGCGCTCAGGGGCAGCCTGCCCACCGCGCTGCCGACGGCTTCCACCAGGGTGAGGTCGGCGTGGTTGGGGTCGCCCCGCAGGGCGAGGGAATCAATCTCCTGGGCGTCTGCGGTGCCCAGAAGCAGCCGCCCAAGTCCCTGGAGCGTGCCGCCCCCCACCGCGCTGCCGGTGACGTGGGCAGCCTGCCTGCCGCGCGCCGCCACCATGGCCACGCCCGACCCGGCCGAGACGACCAGGGCTTTGTTCAGGCCGGAGAGGTGCAGCCCGCCGCGCCCGATGGAGGCGACCTCGGGGATCTTCACCAGGCGGAGGGCGCCGGCTTGATCGGGGAGGCGGCGGTATTGCCCGCCGGTGACGGCGGCCAGGGTGAGCGGGTTGGAAGGGGTTTCGAGCGCGGCGGCCACCGCGGCGAGCTGGTCGGCGACCGGCTCGCCATTATTGGCGAAGCGCATGTGCGCCAGCGCCGCGCCCTGGCGGTGGATTACATCAATGTTGGTGATGCCGAAATCAATGGCTGCCTGCATGTTCACATTTTACCCGTAACGCTGCTCTTTCCATACATCGGCTTCGTTGTGGTAACCGGCCTCTTCCCAAAAGCCGGGGCGGTCGTGAGCCATGAATTCGAGGCCCCGCAGCCACTTGGCGCCTTTCCAGAGATAGGGGGTGACGAGGTCCTCGCGGCCTGGAAGAGCCCCCACCACGCCGCGCAGCGGGTAACCGTGCTCCGGCTCGATGGGCGCGCCGTCGTAATGGGTGGCCAGCAGGAAATTATCCTGCAGGACGACATCCAGCGGGAGGTTGACGGTGAAGCCGTATTCGGCGTGCTGCATGACGTAGCGGGCAGTGGGTTTGAGTTTGAGCAGGCCTTTTTCGATCAACACCCGCACGGGCACGCCTTCCCAGAGCGTGTCGAATTTGCTCCAGGCGGTGACGCAGTGCAGGTCGAGCTTGATGCGGCTGCGCGGGAGCTGCGAAAATTCCTCCCAGGTAAGGCGCAAGGGCTGTTCGACCTCGCCCCAGGCGCGGAAATCCCAGGTGGCCGGGTCGAAGCGCGGGACGGGCCCGTAATGCAGCACCGGGAAGCGGTTGGTGAGGGATTGGCCGGGTGGCAGGCGCCCGGCGGCGCGCATTTCTTCCTCTTCTTTCTTGCGTTTGAAGATGCTGTCGAGCATGGATACCTCCAATAACGATAACCCAAAGAGATTCGAGAAGGATCGTGCGATTCTTATTCTGTAATTCTTGGGGCTTGCCTCATGAATTAGAGAAATTCGGAGCGCCGTCTCGAAAAGCTCACCCTTCTGTAACCGGGTTCATTGATTATACCGGCAGCCGTTGGAACGGGATAGATGGAGTAGAGGGTTTGGCAGGGCTTTCGCACGGCCGGCAAAGCAAAATGCGTTTCACTTAACCTTGCAAACGGCGAAAGCCGCGCCCGGAAGTGAAGGTGGAGCTTTCATTTTTGTTAGATCGGTGGGCAGGGCGAAATGGACAGGGCCAGGAGGATGGGAGAAATAGATAATTTCGGGTAAAATATTGTAAATATGGACACCAGTACGCTGACGCGCGAACAGCTTGAAGAACGCCTTGTGGCGCTCCATCGCGCGAGCCTTGAGCTGGTGCAGGAAATTTCTCCCGAAGTGCTGATGGAGCGCATCGCCACCCTGGCCCTCGAACAGGTGGGGGCGCGTTACTGCGCGGTGGGCATTTTGGATGAAGACGGCAGCCTGGCCAAGTTCATCCCCATTGGCATGACCCCTGAAGAGGTGCGGCGCATCGCCCACCCGCCGCGCGGCAAGGGGCTGATCGGCGAGCTGGTCCAGTCGCGCCAGGCCATCCGCGTGGCCGATATCCGCTCACACCCGCGCTCGGTGGGCTTCCCGGCGCACCACCCCCCCATGACTTCCTTCCTGGGCGTGCCGATCCGCATCGGCGAGGAGCAGCTCGGGCAGATTTACCTGACCGACAAGCTCAACGCCGCCGAGTTCACCGCAGACGACCAGGCGGTGATCGAGATGTTGGCCTCGTATGCTGCCGTGGCGCTTTCGAACGCGCGGCTGGTGCAAAAATTGACCGAGCGCGAGGCCGCTTTGCTGCGGCGCAACGAAAACCTGGGCCTGCTCAACGAGATGGCCACCACCCTGGCTTCGGCGGTAGGGGTGGACCTGACCCTCGACCGCGCGCTCGGGCAGATCATGGATTACCTCAAGCTCGAGGTGGGCGAGATCTACCTGCGCCAGGATGACGGGCAGCATTTTCAACTGGTGCTGCACCGCGGCACGCCCGCCGAACCGCTGTGGCTGAAGGACGAGTTCCAGGCGGGAGAGGGCTTCGTGGGGCAAGCGGTGGCTCGCAGCCAGCCCAAGCTGCTCGACCTGGATGAACTGCGCCGCGAGCCTTCGCTCAACGGTTATTTGATCAACCATGCCGTGCTGCAGAGTTCCATCCGCAAGGTGGTGTGCCTGCCGCTCAACGGCCCGAGCGGAATCTTCGGCGTGCTGTGCGTGGCCTCCAGCGACAAAGACCCGTTCGATGAGCTGGAGATGCAGTTCCTCTCGGCGATCAGCTTTTGGCTGGGCACGGCGGTGGAAAATATGCGCCTCAACGTGCAGCAGCGCCGCCTGGCGGTGCTGGAAGAGCGCGAGCGCATCGGCATGGACCTGCACGACGGGGTGATTCAGGATATTTATGCCGTTGGGTTGACGCTGGAACACGCGCGCCTGCTGCTGGATGACGACCCCGCGGCCACGCGCCAGCGCATCGACCAGGCGATCAGCGACCTGAACAGCACCATCCGCGATATCCGCGCATATATCCTCGACCTGCGCCCGCGCAAGCTCCATGAGGAAAACCTGATGGACGGCCTGCGGCGGCTGGTGGCCGAGTTCCGCGCCAACACGCTGCTGGAGGTGAACCTCTCGGGGCTGCCTCAGGAGGAGCTGCGCATTCCGGCGGCGGCGGCGCTGGCGCTCTTCCACATCTGCCAGGAAGCGCTGGCGAACATCGCCAAGCACGCCCGTGCGCGGCATGTCAGCATGAATTTGTGGACCACCTCGGAGCGCGTGCTCTTAGAGATCAGCGACGACGGGCGCGGGTTCGATACTGCCAAGACCCAGCTCTCGCTCGGCCACGGCCTGGCCAACATGCAGACGCGCGCGCACAACGCCGGCGGCGACCTGGAGGTGACCTCCGAGCCGGGCCGCGGAACCACCATCCTCGTCTGGCTGCCTCTGATCAACCCATGACCTCGAGCCAACCCGGTGATGAACGTGCCCGCGCCGTGCGGGGCATGTTTGCGAATATTGCCCCGCATTATGACCTGATGAACCGCCTGATGACGGGCGGGATGGACCTGGCCTGGCGGCGCGAGGTGATCCGCCGGGCCAACCTGGAAGGCGGCAACCGCCTGCTGGATTTGGGCACCGGCACCGGCGACCTGGCGCGCGAGGCCCTGCGGCAGGCGCCGGGCTGCCGCGTGACGGCGGCGGATTTTACCCTGGAGATGATGCTGGTGGGGCGGGCGCGCCACGGGCTGCCACGCGATTGGGCCGGGGCCGACGCCTTGAACCTGCCCTTTGCCGACGGCGCCTTTGACGCTGCCGTCTCGGGCTTTCTCCTGCGCAATGTGACCAACCTGGAGCAGGCTCTGCGCGAGCAGCGGCGGGTGCTGCGCCCCGGCGGGCGCTTCGTGGCGCTGGATACCACCCGCCCGCGCAAAACGCTCCTCTCGCCGTTGGTGAACTTCCACATGAACCGGGTGATTCCCTTTCTGGGCGGGCTGCTGACGGGCGACCGCGCAGCCTATACCTACCTGCCAAAGACTTCGCAGAACTTTTTGACGGCCGAAGAACTGCTGGCGATGATCGAGGCGGCCGGGTTCCGCGAGGCCGGCTTCAGGCGGCTCAATTTGGGCACGGTGGCGATTCACTGGGGGGTGAAGTAGGGAGGGGAACCCTCACCCTGCCCTCTCCCACAGGGAGTGGGTGAAATGCGAGCGGAAAGGCGCCCTTTTTCAATCGCGGTATACAATTACCTGTATCCATTCCAATTGAGAGGTGCGTATGAGCAGACCGATGATCCCCGTCTTGCCGGGGATGAAAATTGCCGCGCAGGCCCCCTCCGAGCCTACCGAGCTGGATTTGCAGTTCATCCAGCAAATGGGGGTAGAGTATGTGGTGCTCTGGACGGGCGGCGATAAAGCCGGCTATGACTATTACGCCAGCCGCAAGGCGCTCTATGAGGCCGCCGGGCTGAAGGTGTATGGCTTTGGCGATTCCGCGGTGCACAACCAGGATGCGATCACGCTGGGGCTGCCCGGGCGCGATGAGAAGATCGAGGAATACAAGGCGCACATCCGCAACCTGGGCAGGGCGGGCATCCCCTATACCACCTACGCCCACATGGCGAACGGCATCTGGTCCACGGCGCGCGAGACGACTCGCGGCGGCGCCCCGGCGCGGGCCTTCAACTTAGAGACTGCCGACACGGGCTATTGGGTGGGGCGCGAATATCACGGCCCGCTGACGCACGGGCGCGTTTACAGCGAGGATGAGATCTGGGAAAACTTCGCTTATTTCATCAAGCAGGTGGTGCCGGTGGCCGAAGAAGCCGGCGTGCGCATCGGCATTCACCCCGATGACCCCCCCGTGGCAGAGCTGGGCGGGGTGCCGCGCTGCATCTTCTCCAGTTTCGAGGGCTACCGCCGCGCGCTGGAGCTGGCCGACAGCCCGAACGTGGGCATCTGCCTGTGCGTGGGCTGCTGGCTGGAAGGCGGGCCGTTGATGGGCAAAGATGTGTTCGAGACGATCCGCTACTTCGGCGAACGCAAGAAGCTCTTCAAGGTGCACTTCCGCAATGTGAACCGCCCCCTGCCGCACTTCGTCGAGACGTTCATCGACGACGGCTATATGGATATGTACCGGGTGCTCAAGGCGATGCGCGCGGTGGATTTCGACGGGGTGTTTATTGCCGATCACATTCCGTTGATGGCGAACGACCACCGCGTTGCCACGGCGTACACGATTGGATACATGAAGGCGCTGCTGGAGCGCGTGGAAGCAGAAGCAAGATAGGTTGTTCCCGGCGCGCCCACACGACTCTCCAGGCGGCCGATGCGGCGGGGCGCGCCTGCGGGGGGCTATATTTCGCCGTTGATTTCCCGTTCGAGGCGGGCGAAGTACTCTGCCAGGTAGGCGGTGCGCTCTTCGGCCAGGGCGCGGCCCTGGGGGGTGAACATGCGTTCCTGCACGCGGCGCAGTTTGAAGAGAAACTCGTGGTAGGCCGAGTGCGGCTCGCCGGGCTCCTTCTCGCCGCCGGCGAGGAAGCCCTCTGAAGGCCGCGCGAAGAAGGGCTGGCCGTTGAGGGCGGCATAGGCCACCACGCGGGCCACCCCCACCGCGCCCAGCACGTCGAGTTTGTCGGCGTCGAAGAGCACCTGCGCCTCGGGCGTCTGGGGAGCCTCGCCGGTGCCTCTGAAGCGGTGCGCGCGGATGCAGTGCAGCACCGCTGCGATGCGCTCAGGCGGCCAGCCTTCGGCGCTCAACACGCGCTCGGCGAACTCGGCGGAGGCCAGGTGGTGCTGCTTGCGCCCGCGCCCGCCGGGGGCAGCCCCCTCGGCATCGTGCAAAAGGACGGCGGCGCGCAGAATTTCCATATCGGCCCCGGCAGGCGGGCCCAGGCGCTCGGCGGTGTGATAGACGCGCAGGATGTGGTCGAAATCGTGCACGGGGTCAGCGCCGGCGTACCACGGCCGGGCTTGTTCGATGGTGGGCATGTGCAGGGGTCCTCAGAGGTTCCACAAGGTGTATTCGGTCAGGTCCGCGCCGGGAGCGCCCTGCTGGAAGGCGAGCAGGTTCTCGAGCTCCAGCCCGGCGTAGAAGTGGAAGAGAGTCAGGCGGTCGGGGTTGGCGGTTTGATAGACCTGCAACTGGCCGATCTGGGCATACAGCTCGCCGATGAGGGCCTGAGCGTAGGCTGAACCGGAGGTGGAGCTGCCGCGCGGCATGAAGAGCAGGCTGCGGCGGGGCGCGACGGCATGGAGCAGGCGCGCCTGCTGCGTGCAGCCGGATGTGAGACGCGCAGCCAGGCGAGGAGCCTGTGGGTCGAGATAGCTGAGGAAGTTGAGCACCGAGTTCTCCGGCCGGGAGTGCAGCAGGCTCTCGGCGAAGTGGAACGAAAGGGCGCGGGTGAGCACGCCCGCCAGGCGGTCGATGGGCAGGTCTGGGTCGTCGAGGAGCACGCTCTCGCTCTCGCGGGCGGGGTCGGTGACGCGGAAGGGCAGGCGCGCGTCGCCGGTTTGCCAGTCCACCGCCTCAGCGATGCTCTCCACGCCGGAAGCAATGGCGCCGGCCAGCCGGCGGGTGAACTCATCGAAGACGAGGTGCGATTGGCGGGTCTCGAAGCCCTGGTCGATGACCAGCTGTTGCGAGCGCACGGCGGCCTCGAAGCGCAGGTCGCGCTCGATGCGCGCAGATTGGTCGAGGGCGGTGTTATAAACGCTGCCGGGTTCGAGGGCCAGGGCGCGCAGGGCGCGCTGCGAGAAGAGCAGCAGGCGGTGGGTGATGACGCGCATCAGCGCGGCGGCCTGAACGGCGGCGGCCACGTAAGCCTCGCGCTGGCGGTAGCGCGCGTGGGTCTGGCGCGCGGCCTCGAAGCGGGCATGCGCTTCCTGCGCGGAGGCCGGCACGAGGCGCCCGAGCAGCGAGGTGGTGCGCGCCACGGCTTCTTTGCGCGCTTCCGCCAGAGTCCGGCGCAGGTCTTCGCTCTCCGAGTGCTCGCCTTTGCGGCGCCACTCCTCCACGGCCCAATCCAAATCCTGGAGGTAGGCAGAGAGGGCGCGCTCGAGTTTTTGAAGGTATTCGAGCGGCGCACCCAGGCGCGGGTCGGGCGTGGAAAGACGCCAGCCGAGCGCCTGGAGGAAGGCGCGCAGGTGGCATTCCATGGCGGGGCGCAGGGCAGACGGATCGAGTTTGGAGGCCTCGAAGCCCGGGCAGCGGCCAAAGAGAGCGGCCCAGCCTGAAGGCGAGCGCGCTGCGAGCTGCTCTTTGAATTCCAGGTGGGGGCCGGTGCTGGGTTCGGCGAGCGCCGCGGCCACGCGGAGCGCGTCTTCGAGCAGGCCGGGGATGCGCTCTGCGGGCAGCCAGGCCTCGAGCTTGCCATAGGGGTCGTCGGGGCGGGGGTGCGAAGGCTCGGCCAGGTGTTCGGGGCGGCCGGTGTCGGCGTTCTTGGCAAGCGGGAAGAGGTGATCCACCGCACCGAGCAGCAGGCGCTGGATGGCCCCTTCGAGCACCAGACGCGAGGGATAAACGAGCGATGAGACGCCAAATGTGCTGAAGGCGCCCGCGCGGTGCAGGGCAGGGCGGGGCGGCTCGTCCCAGAAGGATGTGAAGGCCGGGTCGAGCTGGCAGAGGATGCCCTCGGCGGCGGCGGGCAGGGAGGCGGCCTCGGGCGAGGTGTTCAAATCGGCGCCGTCGAGCACCTGCAGCGAGTCGAACGGGGGGGCCGAGAGCCTGCCCGGCAGCCCGCCGATATATTTGCCGCCGTAGATAGAGACGCCCGCGGCCCAATCTTCGCGCAGCTGCAGGGCGTTCAACTCGGTCAGGACGGCATCGGAGGTCAGCTGCTGGGCGGCGGAAGGGAAGAAGGCGCGCTCGAAGGCCGAGGGGGTGAGCAGAACGGCGTGGACGTGCAGCGCGAGGCGGTTGTGGGTGAGGTGGCGCAGCAGGTAAGCCATGTCGAGCAGCCAGGCCGAGCCGGTGCCGCCGAAGGTGGAGCAGACGAGGAAAGCCTCCAGCGAGTCGGCGCCGGCGCGGCGCAGGGCTTCCAATTGGGCGGCGATGCCGCGCAAAGCCAGCGAGGAGGCCGCGCCGAGCGCAAGGTCTTGCAGGAGAGCCTGGCGGGCAGCCCGGCGAGGCGGCAGCGAGGAGGCCTCGAGGGGGGGAATCTCGACCAGGAACTGCTGCGATTGGGGCAGCTTGGCGGTGGCGGCGGCGGGCTTGCGCACATCGAAGGCCAGCAGGCGGATGGTATCGGGCACGCGCCCTGCCCCGCCGGAGAGGAGCACCTGGCGCACGCGGGCGGCCACGCGCAGCCCCGTTCCGCCCAGGCCCAGCACCAGCCCCCCACGCATCAAACCACCACCTCGCCGCGCTTGATGACGCGTTCGACCAGGTTGCCACCGAAGCGGTAGCCCAGGTGGCGGTAATCGGGCACGGAGAGAATGAGCAGATCGGCCTGCTTGCCGGGCTCGAGCGAGCCGAGGCGCGCCTGCAGGCCCAGGGCGGCAGCGGCGTTGATGGTGGCGGCGGCAATCGCCTGGGCCGGGGTGAGGCGCAGGTAGCGGCAGGCCAGGGCGATGGCAAACTGCATGCTCTCACACCAGGCCGTGCCGGGGTTGAGGTCGGTGGCGATGGCCAGCAGCCCGCCCTCGGCCAGAAAGGCCTGCGCGGGGGTGTAGTGGGCCTCGGCCAGGCCGAAGGGGGTGCAGGGCAGGGCCACGGCGGCCGTCTCTGAACGGGCCAGGGCGCGGATTTCATCGGGCGAAGTCTTGACGAGGTGATCGGCCGATACGGCGCCCAGTTCGGCGGCCAGGCCGGCCCCGCCGAGGTTATCGAACTCGTCGGCGTGAATCTTGAGCGGGAAGCCCAGCGCGCGGGCCGTGGTGAGAATGGCGCGCGATTGCTCCAGGCTGAAGGCGCCCGTCTCGCAGAAGACATCCACAAAAGGCAGCGGGCGGCCGGAGGCGTGCTGCTGCCACCAGGCGCGCACGGCGGGGAGCATCTCGGCGCAGATCAGGCCGGTGTAACCCTGCGGGTTGCCAGCGTATTCGGGAGCGATGGCATGCGCGCCGAGGAAGGTGGGGACGACCTCGAGCGGGCCTTCTTCATCCAGGCGTAAAAGGGCTTCGAGCTGGGCCAGCTCGGCGGTAGTTTCGAGGCCGTAGCCGGTCTTGGCCTCGGCGGTGGTGGTGCCGAAGCGCAGCATGGCGGCGGCGCGGGCGCGCGTCTGCGCGAGCAATTCCTCGGGCGAAGCGGCGCGGGTGGCGCGCACGGTGGAGAGGATGCCTCCGCCCCCGGCGAGGATCTCGAGGTAGGTTTTGCCCTGGCGGCGCAGCTCGAACTCGGCGGCGCGGTCGCCGGCCCAGACGAGGTGGGTGTGCGGGTCTATAAACCCGGGCATGACGACGCGCCCCGAGGCATCGAGGGCGGGCTCGGCGCGGTAGGCGGCGCGCAGCTCGGCGGTGGGGCCCACCTCGGCGATGCGGCCATCGCGGATGAGGACGGCGCCGCCTTCGAGGATGCCCAGGCTGCCGAGCTGCGATCCGCGCTGGGGGCCGCCCGCAAGGGTGAGGAGTTGAGTGGCGGAGTGGATGAGCATAGGGTGGATATTATTATAACCGGGAAGGGTTCACCCCTGCCCGTGGTCCTTCTCCCCAAATCGCGGCGGGGCCTGACTCTACCCCCACCCTTTGCTCCGCCCCTGCGGGCGCACCCGCGGCCCTCCCCCCAAGATCGAAGCGATCTTGGGGGAGGGTTTGGGAGGGGGTGGAATCGCCGCAATCTTGAGGGCTTGGCGTTCGAAAGAAAAAAACCCCTCCCCGGGGTGCGGGGAGGGGAAGGGTGATGCAGACGGACGGGTTACTTGCCGATGACCGGCATGTAGAGCTTGCCCACGTCATACGCATTCAACGTGATGACGTAAGCCTGGCCCATGCCGGGTTTGCCGTAGTAGTCGAACAGGATCACGCCCTTGGGCCGCTCGAGCAGGAAGTTGGCCGGTGAGCTAACCCCCACCAGGATGGTGGTGGTCTCACCATTGCCGGGGGTGTAATCGCTGATATCCCAGGCGAACGGCGAGGTCACATAGACGAAGGAACCTTTGGGGGTGGTGTCCTGGTTGCCGGCCGAGTCGTAGCTGAAGAAGGTGTAATCCAGCGGATCGGGGCTGATGGCATAGGTCCACCACTCCTGGATGCCGGAGTTGAAGTCGGCGAAGATGTAGTAGGGGCTGCCCAGGTAGGTTTCGCCGGTGGCGAGATCAACCGCCAGGACGACCCACTCATTGGTGGGGTCGCCGCCGTTGGCTTCGCCAAAGTTGTAGTTGAACAGCACCCAGTCATCCACGCCGTCGCGGTCGGTATCGATGTACAGGTCGGTCTCATCGAAGTAGGGCTGCAGGTCGTGGAGCGGGCCGTAATTGGCGATGGCCACGCTGATGATATCGCCTTCAGTGGTGTCGGTGAAGTAGTAATCCATGCCGGCGGCGCGCAGGTCGCCTTCATCCGAGATGCCCGGCTCGTTGGGGTCCACCACCAGGGCAGGCCAGATCCACAGGTTCGATTCCTTCGGGCCGGTCTGGAGGAAATTCACCGCGGCGTAATCAACGCCCGGGCCGTGGATACTCACGTTCTTGTAGGCTCCGGGCTGCTCCACCAGCGTGGTGTAGGGGCGCGGGACGAAGTAGAACGGCAGGCGCACGGCATTGCCACCGCCCTGCGGTGTGAAGGTGATGAAGCCGTAGTACTCTTCCATCACGCCGAAGTTTTCAGGATAGCTGGAAGCGCTGTTTTGCAGCGGGAGCAGTTCAGGGTCGAGCTGCAACACCACCGGCACCCCGGCGGTGGCGCCATTGGCCACGTTAACGGTGGCGGGCACAATCAGCGTGGCGCCTGCCCCGGCGGCCGGGTCGGTGAAGGTGACGCTGATGTTATAAGTCTTATCCGCTCCGGTGTTGTTGGTGAGGCGCACGAGCTTGGACTCGGGGACGATATACGGGTCTTCTTCCACGCCCACCTGCACCAGGCCCCAGCTCAGGCTGACCAGGTCGGGGTCGCCGGCGGCCAGCGAAGTGGTGGTGACGGCCGCCAGCGCATCCACGCGCCCGGCGCCGGTGCGCGGAACGACGTGGTAAGCATTCACATCGGCGAGGTCAAGGTCAACCGCGGTGCTCATGATGGCGGCTTTGACCTGTTCCGGGGTGTACCCGGGGTGGGCGGCCAGGAGGAGGGCCGCCACGCCGGCGACATGCGGGGCGGCCATGGAGGTGCCGCTCAGCGAGGTGCCGAGGTCGCCGCTGCCCATGGCGGCGGCATAGATGTTGACGCCCGGGGCGGTGACTTCGGGCTTGAGCTTGGAATCATACCCGCGCGGGCCGCGGCTGGAGAAGCTGGCCACGTTATCGACGTTGCCGAAGGGAAACAGGGTTACTTCCGAATCGGGGCCGACCGTGACGGTGGTGCCGGCGGCGTTGGCTTTGAGTTCGAGCCCATAGGAGCGGATGGTGAACCCGGCCGGGAGGGTGGCGGGGGCGGTGAGCATGCTGACGAATTCGTTGGCGGCGATGGCGCTGTTATAAACGATGACGCCCAACGCGCCGAGGTCGTCGGCGTTCTGGATCTTCACCGCAAAGCCGCACGTGCCGCGCTGGACGAGCGCGATTTTACCGGCCAGGGCATCGGCGGGGGTGATGGCGGTTTTATCGCACAGCAGGCCGGTGCCGGTCCCGTCGAAGGCATCCACGTCGGCCAGTTCGGCGGTGATGGCTGTGTCGAAGGCATTGCCGGGCATGTAGGGGACGGAAGAGCCCGCGCCATACTTGACAGTCGGCAAGGTGACGAAGCCGGTGGTAGAAGCGGCCACCGAGATGGCCTTATCGGCCACCGCGGGCGAGCCGGTGACGTAGGAGGAATCGCCTTCGTTGCCGGCCGAAGCCACCACCACCACGCCCAGCGCGACGGCCATATTGGAGGCCACCACGTCGGCGTTATCGGGGCTGGCGGCGCCCCAGGGCGAGCCGAGCGACATGTTGACCACGTCCACATGGTCCGAAAGGTCGCCGTCGCCGTTGGGGTCCATGGCCCATTCGAGGGCGTTGACCACCAAATTGGTGCTGCCTGCCGCGCCGAAGACCTTGAGCGCGTAGAGGCTGGCGCCGGGGGCGACGCCCGCAGCAACCGATCCGGGCACCGCGTTGCCCGCGGCGATGGAGGCCACGTGCGAGCCGTGCCCGGCTTCATCGAGCGGGTCGTCATCCGGCACGGGGATCGAGCTGGCGATGTTGGCATTGTAGGCGGTGCCGGCGAAGTCGTAGCCGCCGATCACCTTGGCGGTTGGGAAGGAGCCCGGCTCGATGATGTTCGGGTCGTTCGCGGCGTAGGCGGCGGCCGTGCCCACCCCGCCGAAGGCGGCATGGGTGTAGTCGATGCCGGTGTCGATGATGGCGATGGTCACGCCCGTGCCGTCGGCGCCGGGGCCAAGCGCCCAGACGTCATCGGCGTTGATCAGCGGGACGCTGGCGCCAAGCTCGGCGGTGTGAACCGGGGCGCGGTGCACGGCCTTGACGCCGGGGATCTTGCGCAGCGCGGCGATATCTTTGCCGGCGGCCTTCACCAGCACGCCGTTATACGTCTTGGTGTACTGCCCGAGCACCACGCCGCCGCGGGCCTGCACTTCGGCCACCAGCGGCGCCTGGGCGGCGAGCAACCCCTGCGCGTAGCTGCGCTGGGCCGATGCCAGCATCGTCTGTGGTGACTTACCGGCGGCGGTCATGCTGGCGATGAGCGAAGGCTGCTCCATCTCGACCACCACGGTGACGGGCTCGTCGATGAGCTGCATCACCGCCCACGGGATGGGCCCTTTGTTCTGCGCCAGGAATTCATCCAGCGACATGCCGTCTTTGAAGGCGTCTTTGATGGCCTGTGGGACCTTCTCAGGCGTTCGGCCGGGCGGCAAAGTCTTGGCGGCGACGGTGCCTGTGCTGCCGGTTGGGGCGAGCAGCATCGCCAGCACGACAACCAGGCTGATTACGGTCAAGATTTTATTGCGCATTCCATTCTCCTTGGTTGAACACTGGATTCATTGACCGGCGAGCGCCGGCGCAATAACTGGAAGAAAATCATCTACTGGGTGATGAGCCGGGGCAGGCCTGGCTCGAGGCCTCCTTCTCAGCTTGTGAGCCGACGGGTTGAAAATTCCCGGCGGCGGGCGCCGGGGCGGGATGGGCTGGATCGGAAACGGCATGCCAGGCAGCGAGTAGGAACCATTCTCCCCCTGCTCGGGTAGAGCATACCCCAGGCGGCGGCCATGGGGCTTTCCCGTTCCATGAATGCAGATATTGTCTCTGTTTTCCTGTAAATTGTTAACTTGCCCCACAATTTACAGGAGAAGAAACGCACGATCTAGATGATGCACCGACGTACTGATTGCCTATCATTCTAATAAAATTAATCTTGATTTACAAGTTCCGGCTGGGGGGTAATTTCGGGTTATCTTCACGCGCGCAACCGGTTCCCCATTGAGCAGCAACAGCCTGTTCCGGCGAAAGAAAACCGGCGGGTCGGGCAACCGGAGCGTCGTTTTTGCACACTACTGTATAATCTATGTATGTTATTCCCCTTTGGTTCAGCCCTGGGGATTATTCCGCCTTCCGACGTGTGCGACAGCCTGGATGTCTGGCGGCGGCGCTATGACCGGTTTTCAGCCAATTTTCCACCGCACATCACGCTCACTTACCCGCCCTTCCTGCCGGTGGAACGCTGGCCGGTCTTCAGCCTGGAGCTGGCCGAGTGCCTGGCGGAGTTTGCGCCTTTCGAGGTCTGCCTGGAGCAGGTGGAGGCTTTTCAGGGCATTCCGATGAGCCTGTGGCTGCAGCCCGAAGACGACGGTTCGCTGGTGCGCCTGCGCGGAGCGTTAGAAAGCCGCTTTCCGCAGTACGTCACGCCGCTGCCCTTCACCTATAAGCCTCACCTGGCCGTCGGGATGTTCGAGAAGCAAGACGCGCTGCAAGAGGCGCTGGGGGCCTTCCGGGCGGCCTGGCAGCCGGCGCGCTTCCTGGTGGACCGGGTGTTTTTCATCGTCCAGCAGCCGGTCGGGCGCTGGCAGGTGAAGGATTACCTGCGCCTGGGCCGGGCGGCATAGCCGCGGGGCGGCGGTTGCGTGGAGGGGCGGGTTTCGCCATGCCGATATCTCCCGATCTTTCGGCTATTGATCTGCATACGCATACCTACTATTCCGACGGGCGCGCTTCGCCTGCCGAGCTGGTGGGCTACGCCGCCAGGCTTGGAATCCATACCCTGGCGATCACCGACCACGATAACGCGCGCGGCGCGCGCGAGGTGCGCGAGATCGCCGCAAACCTGGGGGTGACGCTCGTCCCGGCGGTGGAGCTGACCTGCCGCTGGGACGCGAGCGGCGCGCCGCCCTGCGACAGCGACATTGACCTGCTGGGATACTACGTCGATATCGACTCGCCGGCCTTTCTGCAGCTGGAGCAGGCCGCTCTGGCGGATATGCGGCGGCGGATCGAGGCGCGCTGCAAGCTGCTGGCGGGCGCGGGCTGCCCGGTGAGCCTGGCCGACGTGCTGGCGCAGAACCCGCGCTACATCGGGGCGATGCCGCTGGTTGATGCGCTCGTGGCCAGGGGCTGCGCGCGCAACTTCCGCGAGGGCCTGCGCCTGCTGGATTCTCACCGCGACGGCGTGCCCGTCTGCAGCCTGACGATCGACCGCGCCATTGAGGCGCTGCGCGCGCTGGGCGGCGTGGCGGTGCTGGCGCACCCCAGCCTGGTGCGCTGGCGCGGCGGTTTGCTGGATGCGAAGGCCGTGGGGCGTCTGGTGGAGATGGGCCTGGACGGGCTGGAGATCTACCACCACCGGCTGGATGCCGCTGCGCGCGAGCACTTTTTGGGGCTGGCGCGGCGCTATGACCTGCTCGTCACGGGCGGGTCGGATGAGCACGGCTGGCCGGCGGGGCTCGACAGGCTGGGCAGCCAGGCGGTCACGCGCTCGATGCTGGCCGCGCTGGCGGCGCGCGCAGTTCAGCGCGGCGAGGCAAAAAGCCCAAAAAGGGCAGACTCCTTATCATCAAAAGATGAACGTGCGTAACTGGCTGCGCTATTCGGGGCTGGCGGCCATGTGGGGCGGGGTGCTGGCTGCCGGCGACGCCCTCTTTGCGGCGGCGGCTTACTACAACCAGAGCTGGAGTGCGCCCCTGGCCCCCGGGTGGGCGCGGGCGCTCACCCGCCTGCTGGAAGGAGCCTTCACCTTTGCTTCGCCGGAAGAAGTGTACCGAACCTACGGACGCGCCTTTCTGCCGGCGCTGCTGCTCTTGCTGGCGGGGGCGCTGGGGCTGCAGGCCTGCTGTTTGCTTTCGAGCGGGCGGGCCGCCGGCTGGGGTTACCGGCTGACGGTGGCCGGGCTGCTGCTGGGCATCTTTGGCAACCTGGCCGATTACTGGCTTGGCCCGCAGGCCCTCGGGCAGGCTGCCTGGGTGATCGGTTTTGTGGCGGGCACCGAGCTGGGCATGCTGCTTTACCTGGCAGGTGCGGGGATGATGGCCCGGCGGCTGTGGCGTGAAGGCGCACTCCAGGCCTGGCAGGCGGCGCAGATGGCCCTGGCCCCGCTGCTCGGCCTGGCGCTGAGCGTTTGGGGGCTCAGGCATATCCCGGGCGGGTTCCTGCTGCCGGTGGGCTTGAGCTGGGTGCTGATCGGTCTGCAAATGTGGGCGCGCCGCACGCGCAGCCCCGCCGCCGGGCGGAGGGCGCGATGATAGAAAATATTTACCTTGCATGTTCACATTTGGCGTGCTATAAATGAATCGATAGTACGGCCTTCAGCAATGTGAACACTCCATCAGCGGGCAGCCAACGCCGGGTTGCCCGCTTTTTTATTGGCCGCAAACACTTTTTTCTTCTGCAAATCGCGGGCCTTGCACCACGATTTACAAAAAAACACGATCCTTTTGCGCGGTGAAAGGAGGGATGCGATGCGCAAATTCTGTCTATCCTTGCTCATCTTTGGGCTGCTGGCGCTCGGCCTGCCGGCTCGGCCCGCGGCAGCCACCCCCCCGGCGCTGAGTCTGCCGGCGGGCTGTGATGCGCTCTCGGTGCCGGGAGCAATCCTCTGCGCACCGGATGGGGTGCAAAACTGGATCGTCTTCGCGCACGGGTACGTGCCGGTGGGGGCTCCCCCGGGCACGGCCTGGCTGCAACTGAAGCTGCCCGATGGGCAGACTATCCCCGAACTGGTCAACGGCCTGGGGTATGGCTTTGCCGCGGCGGAATATTCGAAGAACGGGCTGGCGATCAAAGAGGGCATCGCCGACACGCTGGCGCTGGCCGGCTACCTGCGCGCGAACAAAGGCGCCCAGCGGGTGTACCTGGTGGGGGCCTCGGAAGGCGGGCTGATCACCACGCTGATCATGGAAGGCTCCAGCCCCTTCATGGCCGGCCTGCAGAACCCCTTCGACGGGGCTGTTTCGGCCTGCGGCCCGAATGGGGATTTCCGCAAGCAGCTCAACTACTTCGGCGACTTCCGTGTGCTCTTTGATTACTACTTCCCGGGGTTGCTCCCGGCGAGCAAGTGGAGCCCCATGCCGCCCTATTCTCCGGTGAACATCCCGCCGGAGGCGACCGCCGACTGGCTGAGCCCGCTCGTTTCGGGCACGCCTTCCGCGCTGCAGGCACAGGTGGCGGCCGCGCTCTCCAACCCGGCCAACGCCGCCAAAACCGCCGAGCTGATGAAGGTGGCGAAAGCCGCTGTGGACCCGGCCGCCCCGGCCACGGCGCTCACCACGGCGATCAGCGTGCTGAACTATGATATCGTCGGCATCAACGACGCCGCCGCGACGCTGGGGGTGCAGCCGTTCACCAACCGGGGCACATGGTACTTCGGCTCGAGCAACGATTTGAAGTTGAACAACCCGCTGACGGGCGTGGAACGGATTGACTCGGATGACGCGGCAATCCAGGCGGCAGCGGCTGCTTACCAGACCACCGGCGCGTTGAAGCGCCCGCTGGTGACCATCCACACCACGCTCGACCCCGAAGTGCCCGCCTGGCACCAGTTCCTCTACCGCCTCAAGGTGTGGGAGAGCGGCAGCGCCAGACTCTACAACGGCATTGCCATCCCGCGCTACGGGCACTGCGCCTTCAAGCCGGAGGAGCTGGTCTTTGCCTTTTACGTGATGGTGTTCAAGACGACCGGGCGGCTCTTCACGCCGGCGCAGGTTGCGGGCAGTTTGCAGAGCGCGGAAAGCGTGGAGGGCTTCCAGACGCTGCAGGCGCAATATGGCACCGACCCGCAGGATACCCCGCCGGTGAAGGTGTTCATCCCGGCGGTGACGAGGTAACCTCGCGGTAGAACCCTCACCCCACCCCTCCCCCAAAATCGCGTGATTTTTGGGGGAGGGGAGAACTTCACGAAGCCGCGCGGCCCCGCCGTTCCTTTGCAGGCGCGGGCCGTGTGCCCGCGTTCGCACTCCCTATCCCAAACCCTCCCCCAGGATCGCCGTGATTTTGGCGCACCCCAGTCCAGGTTTATAGAACCTGGGACGGATGATGTTTCAGCGGAGAAATTTTAGGAAAACCAAAGTAAAGGTTTTGTCAAAGCCGGCGGGGCCCTGCCTGCCGTTTGCTATAATCTAAGTAGAAAACTACTGGAGAACCCTATGCTGCCTTCCTCTCCTTTGATCGAAACCTCGCACCTGGTCAAACGCTACGGTGATAAGCTGGCGGTTGATGACGTCTCCTTCCAGGTCCATGCGGGAGAAATCTACGGCTTCCTCGGCCCCAACGGGGCGGGGAAATCCACCACCATCAAGATGATCGTCGGCCTGCTGCACCCCACCTCGGGCACGGTGAAGGTGGGCGGTTATGACGTCGTCGCCCAGCCGGTGCAGGCCAAGGCCGCCTGCGGCTACGTGCCGGATGAGCCAAACCTCTATGCCAAGCTTACCGGGCGCGAATTGCTGCGCTTCGTGGGCGACCTCTACGGCCTCGACCGCGCCCAGGCCGCCCGCCGCAGCGACGAACTCCTGCGCCTGTTCGGGCTTGTGGATGCCGCCGACGACACCACCGATTCCTACAGCCACGGCATGAAGCAAAAGACCTCGCTGGCGGCGGCCCTCGTCCACGACCCGAAGATCCTCATCCTCGATGAGCCCACCGTCGGGCTGGACCCGAAATCGGCCCGGCTGATCAAGGATATTCTGCGCCAGATGGCCGACCGCGGCTCGGCGGTGATGCTCTCCACGCACATCCTCGAGATTGCCCAGAACATGTGCGACCGCATCGGCATCATCAACCAGGGGCGGTTGATCGCCTCCGGGACGATGGACGAACTGCGCCAGCTCGGGCAGGGCGAGAGCAGCCTGGAGGATATCTTCCTGGCGCTCACCGGCGGGGCCGAATACGCCGAGATTGCCGAGGTGCTCAAATGAGCTCGCTCAGCGAGGCCTTCCCTGAACCGGGCCTGTGGAAGAGCGTCTGGCTGCTGCTGCGCATGCGCCTGGTCATCCTCATCAGCGGGTTCCGCCGCGCCAAGCGCAGGGCCAAGGTTTACTACATCATCGCCGCTCTGGGGATGCTGGTCTTCCTGGGCTTTGTCGGGTTCCTCAGCGTGACGCTCTTGAACTTCTTGCGCTCGCCGGCCCTGGCCGAATACCTCGGAGATGTGACTCCCTTCCTGGAGAGCTTCCCCGTCATGCTTGTCAGCGCTTCCACGGTGGGCATTTTGGTGACGGGGTTTGGCGTGCTGCTCCAGGCGCTTTACCTTTCGGGCGACATGGATTTCCTCATGAGCGCCCCCATCCCCATCCACGCTGTGTTTGTGGCCAAGCTGGTGCAGGCCGTGCTGCCGAACTTCGGCATCATGTGCATCTTCAGCCTGCCCATCCTCTTCGGGCTGGGCATCTCCGGCGGATATACCCTTCTCTATTACCCGCTGGTGGTGATCGTCCTGGCGGCGCTTTCGCTGGCGGCGGCCGCGCTGGCCAGCCTGCTGGTGATGGTGGCGGCGCGCTTCTTCCCGGCCAAACGGCTGGCCGAGGTGATCGGCTTCGTGGCCGGAATTGCCGTCTTCACTTTTTCGCAATCGGCGCGCTTCATGCGCTTCGACGTGGATTCGCAGCAGATGACCAGCCTGCTCAGCCTGACGAACCGCTTCAACCAGCCATGGTCGCCCCTGACCTGGGCCGGGCGCGGCCTGAGCTACCTCGGCAAGGGCGATTGGCTCCCCGCGGCAGGCCTGCTGGGGCTTGCGCTGCTCGTCACCGGCGCGGTCTTCTATGGGGCGCTGGTGGTGAGCGAGCGGCTGTATTACACGGGCTGGTCGAGCCTGCAAAACATCCGCCGCAAGAAGGCCAAACCTGCCGCGCAGGCCGCTGCCCCCGCCCAGGTGAAGCCGCTCAACCCGCTGGCGCGCCTGCTGCCGCAGCCGGTGCGCGCCATCCTGGTGAAGGACCTGTTGATGTACCGCCGCGACCTGCGCAACGTCTCGCGGTTGCTCACCCCGCTCATCCTGGGCATCGTTTACGCCGTCAGCCTGCTGCAAAACGGCGGACAGGCGCCCGATGGCCAGGGCGAGGCCCCAACCTGGATCACGGAGGCTCTGCGCGGCATTTTTGTGTACGCCGATGTGGCCCTGGCGCTCTTCCTGGGCTGGATGTTAACCGCCAATGTGGCCGGAACGGGCTTTTCACACGAAGGCAAGAACTATTGGATGTTGAAAATGGCGCCCGTCAGCTCGCGCCAGCTGCTGACCGCCAAGTTCCTGGTCTCTTACCTGCCCACGCTGGCCATCTGCGGGTTGTATGTGATCGTGCTGCAGATCCTCAAAGGCGGCACGCTCTGGACGGTGTTCGTCAGCCTCTTTGCGGTGGCCATGTCGCTCGCCGGGCTGACGGGCATCTACCTGGCCTTTGGCACAACCGGCGCAAAGTTCGATTGGGAGAACCCCGGCCAGATGAACCGGTCGGTGGGGTGCTTGGGGTCGCTGGCGGCAATGGCCCTGGTGCCGGTGTATTTCCTGCTCTTCATCCTGCCATCCCTCGGAGCGGTATTCCTGCAACTGCCCGTGGCGCTTGGGCAGGTGGTGGGCCTGGTACTCGGCGGGGCCGCCGGGGCGGCGGGGGTGATCATCCCCCTGGGGCTGGTGGAAAAGCGCGTGGCGATGCTGGCGGAGAGTTAATCGCGCACCTGGTCCAACACGGCCTGGAAGAAAGCCTCCTGAGCGGGTTCGACCCCCGCCTGAAGCTCCTCGCGCTCGCCGCGGTGTGTCCAGCTCACCAGGCGGGTGCCGCCGGGGGCCATCTCCAGGTTGAACACGGCGGTCGTGTCGCTCACCAGCAGCAGGCGGCGGTAGGGGCGGTAGACCAGCGCGCTGAAATACGCCTCGCCCTCGCTGGCGGGTTTGGGCAGCAGGATCAGCGCCGCGGCGGCATCCTTCCTCCACAACCTGGGGAAGACGTAATTCAGCCCGAACGGACCGGCGCGGGCCTCTGCGGGCAGGCTCTTCCCGGCCGTTTCCCAATAGAAGTATAGAAATCGAGTCCCGTCGCGGTTCAGCAGCGCCAGGAACTGCTCTGGGGTGGTATGAAACAGGTCCGGCAGGACATCTTCCGCAAAGATCCGCTGGTGGGTCTTGGGCGGCTCGCCGGGCATGTCGTTATTCCGGGAAGTTGCCGATGATCTGCTCGATGCGTTCGAGCACGTCATCGGTCAGGCGGCCTTCCAGGTCGGCGGCGCCGAGGTTTTCATCGAGCTGCTCCTGGCTGGAAGCGCCGGTGATGACCGAAGAAACCTCCTTGCGGCGCAGCACCCAGGCAATGGCCAGCTGCGCGGTCGTCGCGCCAAGCTCGTCGGCGAGGTCGGTGAGCTGCCTGACGATGCCGATGCGCTCGGGGGTGATGCGGTCGCGCATCCAGGCCATGCTGTCCATCGAGGCGCGGCTGCCCGAGGGGATGCCATCGTTGTATTTGCCCGAGAGGATGCCGTAATAGAGCGGTGAATAGGTGGTGAGGCCGATGCCGTGCTCGCGGCACACCGGGGTGAGGAAGTTTTCCACGCGCTTGCGGTGGAACATGTTGTACTGCGGCTGTTCCATGGCCGGGCCGACGAGGTTGAGCGCCCGGGCGGCGCCGACGGCCTCCATGATCTGGTGCGGTTCCCACTCCGAGGTGCCCCAATAGAGGATCTTGCCCTGGCGCAGCAGGTCGTTCATGGCCCAGACCACCTCTTCGACGGGGGTATCGGGGTCGTAGCGGTGGCAGAAATACAGGTCCACATAGTCCAGGTCGAGGCGGCGCAGGCTGGCGTTGATCGATTCGGTGATGTGCTTGCGCGAGAGTCCGCGCCCGTTGGGGCCGGGCATGGTGGGCCAGAAGACCTTGCTGGAGATCACCAGCGCCTCGCGCGGCAGGTCGCGGATGGCCTTTCCCATGATCACCTCGGCCTGCCCGGCGGCGTACATATCGGCGTTGTCGAAGTAATTCACCCCCTGCTCGTAGGCCGCATGAATGAGTTCGGCGGCGGCTTTTTCATCCACCTGGCTGCCAAAGGTGACCCACGCCCCCAGGGAAATTTCACTGATCTTCAGACCCGTGCGGCCCAGTCGGCGGTAATGCATGCTCCCTCCCTTTACAATTCTTCTCCCGAGCCGATTCCCAACGGCTTCCACTTATCGGAGTCGGCGCGCAGGCGGTGCTGCCCGCCGCCCCGGTTGTGCAGCTCGTCGAAGTGCTCGGGTTTGATGAACATTTCATCGCCATCCAGCAGCCCGGTGACCCCCGACTGCCCCGGTTCGCTGCGCTTGTTCCGGCAGTAGGCGCACGTCTTGGGGTCGTGCGGCTGGTAGGTGATGGGTTCTTCGTAGGTGGTGATGTAGCCCTCGTAATTGCGCAGAATAATTTTGTGGTCCGACATGCTGACCAGGTAGTTGGGCATGACGGGGATCTTCCCGCCCCCGCCGGGCGCATCCACCACGTAGGTGGGCACGGCGTAGCCGGAAGTGTGCCCGCGCAACCCTTCGATGATCTCGATGCCTTTGGCTACCGGCGTGCGGAAGTGCCCCGCGCCTTCCACCAGGTCGCACTGGTAGAGGTAGTAGGGCCGCACGCGGATGCGCACCAGGTCTTGCACCAGTTTACGCTGGATGTGAACGCAATCGTTAATGCCCGCCAGCAGCACGCTCTGGTTGCCGAGCGGAACGCCTGCCCTGGAGAGGCGGTCGCAGGCCTCGGCCAGTTCGGCGGTGATCTCGTTGGGGTGGTTGACGTGGATGTTCATCCACAGGGGGTGATATTTGGCCAGCGTATCGCAGAATTCGGGGGTGATGCGCTGCGGCAGGAAGACGGGCACGCGGCTGCCGATGCGGATGATCTCGATATGCTCGATCTCGCGCAGGCGGCCGAGCAGCTCATCGAGCAGTTTGGGGGCCAGGGTGAGCGGATCGCCGCCGGAGAGCAGCACATCGCGCACCTGCGGCGTGCGCTTGAGGTATTCGAGCTGCATCTCGAACTCGGCGCGCGAGAAGGTGGCGGAAGGATCGCCCACGATGCGCGAGCGGGTGCAGTAGCGGCAATAGGAGGCGCACTGCGTCGTCACCAGCATCAGCACGCGGTCGGGGTAGCGGTGCACCAGGCCGGGGACGGGCGAGTGGCGGTCTTCGGCGAGTGAATCTTCCATCATACCGGTGAAGGGCGC
This sequence comes from Anaerolinea sp., assembly GCA_029975055.1. GTDB lineage: Bacteria > Chloroflexota > Anaerolineae > Anaerolineales > Anaerolineaceae > Anaerolinea. The sequence goes on along the minus strand of JARKPU010000008.1, from coordinate 55,310 downwards.
GATTTCATCGGCCAGCGGCACCACCTGGCGGCGGATCGGGTCATGCGGGTCGGCGGGGTCGATCAGCGAGGCGAAGTAGGGGGTGATATCCACGCGGAAAAGCCCCGAGGTGGAGAGCGCCTTGCGCTCGCTTTCGGTGAGCGGAAGCACCTTCTCGAACTCCTCGGCGGTGTTGAGACGGTTGCTCAACTGCCAGCGCCAGTCGTTCCATTTTTCATCCGGCACGTCGCGGTAAAGCGGCGCGCGCTTGTTTTTCGGGAAAGAAGCAGGTGACATGGGGCCTCTGGATAACGCTAAAGGGTGGAAACGGTTACTTTGATTCTACGGAAGAAAATGCCCGCGGTCAACCACGAACAGCGGGCATTTCAAAGCCGGATGGAGGGCAATGACCTACTCGTAGCGCAGCGCCTCGACGGGTTGAAGGTTGGCGGCGCGGTTGGCCGGGTAAATGCCAAAGAACAGCCCCACCGCGGTGGAAAAGAGCGTCGCCAGCAGGATCGCATCCAGCCCCACCAGGGGCACCAGCTCGGTGTTGTTGGCCGCGGCGATGCGCCCCACCACGAAGGCGATCAACCAGCCGAGGCCGATGCCGATGACCCCGCCGATCAGGCTGAGGAGCGAGGATTCGGTCAGGAACTGGATGAGGATATCGCGGCGGCGCGCGCCGAGTGCTTTGCGCAGGCCGATCTCGCGGGTGCGCTCGGTGACCGAAACGAGCATGATGTTCATGATGCCGATGCCGCCGACCAGCAGCGAGATGGCCGCGATTCCGCCCAGGAAGATGGTCAGCACCGAGGTGATGGTACGGGCGGTGGCGACAAAATCTTCCTGGGTGAAGACGGTGAAGTCATCGGCGCCGATCTCCACGCGGTGGCGCTGGCGCAGGATATCCGAAACCTCGTTGGCCGCCGCGCGCACCGTATCGGGGCTGGTGGCCTGCACGAAGATGATATCCACGCGGTTGCTGCTGCGCCGCAAGAGGCGAGTCTGCGCGGTGGTGAAGGGCAGGAGGACGATGTCATCCTGGCTGCCGAAGGCGCTGCCGCCCTTAGACTCCAGCACGCCGATCACCCTGAAGGGCTGCCCCTCGATGCGGATGGTCTGGCCCACCAGCCCTTCACGGGTGCCAAAGAGGGCATCGGCCACATCCACCCCCAGGAGGGCCACCGAGGCACGCTCCAGCAGGTGCGAGTCGTTGATCGGCTCGCCTTCCAGCAGGCCCAGGTTGCGCACCGTCAGGTATTCGGGGGTGACGCCGTAGATCTGGGTGGTCTTGCGCTCGCGCGAGAAGGTCACCTCGCGGCTGCCGTTGATCACCGGAGCGGCGGCCTCCACCGAGGGCGCGAGGAATTCATCTTTGATGGCCGCCACGTCTTCGAGGGTGAGCGGCTTGGGGTTGCGCACCTCCTCGGAGAAGTTGCCCTGGAAGACGAACAAGAGGTTGGTGCCGATGCCGGAGATCGACCCGGTGATGGTCTGCTGAGCGCCGTTGCCCACCGCCAGCATGGCGATGACCGCCGCCACGCCGATGACGATGCCCAAAATGGTCAGCGCGGAGCGCAGCTTGTTGGATGCGAGGCTCTGCATCGCCTCGATGATTGCCTGCCCGATGTTCATGCGCCATTCTCCACGATCACCCCGTCCATCAGGCGGATGATGCGCCCGGTCTGTTCGGCCACCTTGGGGTCGTGGGTGACGATGATGATCGTCGTTCCGCGCTCGCGGTTGAGCCCGAGGATCAATTCCATAATTTCCTTGCCGGATTTGGAATCCAGGTTGCCGGTAGGCTCATCGGCCATCAGGATGGCCGGGTCGTTGACCAGGGCGCGGGCAATTGCCACGCGCTGCTGCTGGCCGCCGGAAAGCTCATTGGGCCGGTGATTGACCCGATCGGCCAGGCCGACTGCCACGAGCGAATCGCGCGCGCGCTGGGCGCGGCCGCGCGTCACCCCGGCGTAGCGCAGGGGCAGCTCCACGTTGGCCAGGGCCGAGGCGCGCGGCAGCAGGTTGAAGCTCTGGAAGACAAACCCCACCTTGTGGTTGCGGATCGTCGCCAGCTGGTCGTCGTTCAGCTTTGAGACTTCCTGGCCGTCCAGCACGTAGCGTCCGCTGGTGGGGCGGTCGAGGCAGCCGATCAGGTTCATCAGCGTGGATTTGCCCGAGCCCGAAGGCCCCATGATGGCGATCACCTCGCCGCGCCGGATGCGAAACGAGACCCCCGCCAGGGCGCGCACTTCGACGGCGCCCATTTTATAGACCTTGGTCAGGTCGAATGCCTCGATGACGTAATCGCTCATAGCTCCGCCCGCCGGGTTAATTGCCAAAGCCGCCCCGCGGGCCGCCCCCGGCCTGGAACTCGACCGGAGGGTTGAGCACCAGCGTATCGCCCTCTTTGACCCCGCTCAGCACCTGGCTGTAGGTGTCTGAAGTCAACCCGAGGGTGATTTCGGTGGGGGTGGGGATGCCGTTCACCAGCAGATACACCACGCGCTTGCCATCCCGCAGGCGCACGGCGCGGTTGGGAACCTGCAGGGCGTCATCCAGCTGCTCGGTGACGAGCGTGACCGCCGCGGTCATCCCGGGGCGCACGGCCTCGTCGGCGTCGGTCAGCTCGATGGTCACGTCAAAGTTGACCACGCCCTGTACGTTGGTGCCCACCCGCCCGACCTCGGTGACCGAGCCGTTATAGGTTTTGCCTTGAATGGCATCGAAGGTGAGCGTGGCGGCCTGCCCGACCTGGATGCGGTTGATATCCACTTCGGTGATCTGCACATCCACCAGCAGGTGGGTGAGGTCATCTATGCGGAAGGAGAGCGTGCCGGGTGAGACCTGGTCGCCGACCTTCGAATTAATTTCGGTGACGGTGCCCGCGAAGGGTGCTTCCAGGTTCACCTGGCCGAGCAGTGCTTCGATGGCGGCCACGCGCGCCTGGGCGGCTTCGATGTCCTTGGGGTCCACGCCGTCTTTCAGGCGCTCCCACTCGCGCTGGGCGTCGGCCAGGCTGGCCTGGGCCACCTGCACGCGCGCATCGGCCTCGGCCACATCCAGGCTGTCTGGGCCGGAGAGCATCCAGTTCAGGTTGGCCTGGTTGCGGTCGCGCTTTTGTTTTGCATTGGCCAGCGCCGAAAGGGCCTGGGCGCGGAGCTGGTCGGATTCGGGCCGGTTTTTGACCTGATCGTAAAATTCCTGGGCTTTATCGACTTCCTCCTGGGCGAGGGCCAGGTTGGCGCGGGCGACCTCGATGGTGTCATCGGAGACGCGCTTATACTTAAGGCTTTCGCGGTCGGTGACGGCGTCATCGAGTTCTTTTTGCGCGGCCACAAGGGCCTGTTGAGCCTTGGCGCGCGCCACGTCAGAATCCTGCAGGCTTTCGAGGTTGCGCTGCGCGGTCACCAGGTCGGCGCGGGCCAAGATGATGGATTGGGGGAGCGAGAGGGGGTCGAGTTCGGCGAGGACCTGCCCGGCCGCGACGCGGTCGCCGGTTTTAACCAGGATCTGCCCGATGCGCCCGGAGGTCTGCCATGAAAGCACACCGCTCTGGTTGGCGCGGACGGTGCCGGTGGCGCCCACGGTGGCGGTGAGCTTGCCGCGGGTCACCTGGGCGGTCTGGAAGGCGCCGGCGGCGGCGGTTTGGGCTTTTTGCCAGGCCTGGTAGCCGAAATATCCGCCCGCGCCGAGGACGATCAAAATGAGAATAATCGGGATAGCTCGCTTCATAAACCTTTTCCTCTGGCATCAATGCCCCGGCAGGGGTTGCCGGGATAACCTTCCAATCATAAGCCCGCGTTTCACGGCGGGCAAGGGTACTGGAGGCGGTTGTAATGAGATTGATAATCGGCGGGCGGTAAAAAGAGAAGGAGGCGCGGCCGTCGGTTCGCGCCTCCTTACGTTGATAACGCCAGGGTCTATTTTCGCAGCAGGCCGAAGTACACCCCCAGGCCGGCGCCGCCCAGGATGAGCACGGCGGCCACCACCAGCAGAAGCGGCGAGCGCGAGGCCCCTCCGGCTGCCTGCTCGGGCGGGGGGTTGCGCAGGCTGATCTGCGCGCCGAAATCGATGATCGAACGGTTGCCGGCCAGCAGGGTGAGCGGGTAGTTGGTGGCTGTGGTGGGGTTATAACCGCTTGGAACGGCCATCGAGATGTTGTAATCGCCTTCCGGCAGGTTCGTGAAGCACAGCGCATCTGTTGTGTCGGTGGTCAGGCCGGTCTTTGAAATTTCGCCCGATCGGTCGGTGATGCTGACCGCGCCGCCCAGGATGGGGGCCTCGCCGTCATCGCGCACGGCGTTGCCGTTGACGTCGGCGAAGAGCACGATGCACACCTCACCGGTGCCGCGCGGCTGGGTGGGCGTGGGCAGCAGGGGCGTGGGGGTCACTTCGGGGCCCTGCGTGGGGGTGGGCGCTTCGGTGACCACCCCCAGGAGCAGTTCCATGCCTTCCTGGAGCGTGCACGCGTCATCCAGCTTGTTGAGGGTGCGCAGCGTCTCGATCTTCACGCCGGTGAGCAGTTCGACGCGCAGGCAGCTATCTCCGGGCTGGACTTTGTAGAGGATGCGGCCTTCAGCGTTGGCGGTGGGAGTCTGGTAAACGGCCTGCTCGGGCAGGGCAGCCCGCACCGGCCAGGCCAGGGCCAGCAGCAGCCCGGCCGCCAGCGCCGCGAAAAGGAGCGTGTATGTCTTTTTCTGTAAATTGTGCGGCTTGCCCCATAATTTACAGAAAAATTGAGACACGTCCGCGAAAAGGATCATCAGCGGGGTGTTTTGTTTCTTCTTCATTAGAATGAATTATATCATTGAGGAATGGTAGAGAAGATTGGTCAATGAGATGATGATGGATGAAGCTTGAGCGATGGTTGAAATTGTCCATGCCTGAGGCGGCAGGATCTCTTCACTCAGCGTCTTCTTGCCTCAGTGACTTCTTTTTTCATCGCCTTTTTGCCTTTTTCACGCATTGACTTCTCCTTCCGAAATCCTGTACAATATCAACTGAATATCCGTTCTATTAAGGAGGGCCCGGCCGTGCCAATCGCCGACGTGCTGCGCGCCTTGTTGCTGTTCACTGTGCTGGCCCTGGCCGCCATGGCCCTGGTTTACCTGAGCCGCCGCCGGCTCGACTGGCCTTATAACCTGGCCTGGAGCCTGCTGGCGGTGTTGCTGCCGATCTTGGGGCCGATCCTGGTGATTTCGCTGCGCCCCGGGCGCTGGGCGTAAAACAGGGCCCTCACCCTTCCCCTGACCCGGCGGGAATTGAAAACGGGCTGTTCGGGGCCGGTGCGCTTCAAGCCGGCCCCCGCTCATCTGTGGCGGATTTGCCCAGCGCATCGCTCGCTTGCGCCATGCCGTATAATTAGGAGAGGTCCGGCAAGTATGATTTCCTCTCGACGGGAGAACCCCCATGCGGCAAGATCGTTTTCTGATCGGAATCCTGGCCGGGATCGGCGTGCTGGTGGTGCTTTCGCTGGCCATTTACTTTGCGCGCCGCGGCGGTCTGGATTACGGCCCCGAAGATACCCCGGAGGGCGTTGTCCAAAACTATATTGTGGCCCTGCAGCGGCGTGATTATGAGCGCGCCTATTCTTACCTGGCGGCCATCGAGAACAAACCCGATCTGCCGCGCTTCAAGGCGCCCTTCGTTAATTATCAAGACCGCGATGTCTCCACTACGGGGATCGAGATCACCAGCACCACGCTTGCTTCCGACGGTCAGAGCGCCCTGGTCTATCTGATCCTCATCCACGGCGGGCGGGGGCCGTTCGACCAGGGCTTCCGCGAGAACAACACGGCCGATCTTGCGCTGGAAGGGGGCGCCTGGAAGATCCGCAGCTTCCCCTACCCCTTCTGGAGCTACGAATGGTCGGCCCCGCAGCCGGCTGAAGTGAAGCCCTCGGTTACCCCTGCTCCCTGAGCCCCCATGCGCACTGTCCGCAGGCTGTACTTCTATCTTCTGGCGTTGATCGGCAGCCAGGCCCTGGTTTGGGGCGCGGTGAACCTGCTGCGCAACCTCATCAACGGAAGCATCTCCGGCACGATGGTTTCACTGGCTACCGGGCTTTCACTGATGTTAGTGGGGCTGCCGGTCTTCCTGCTGCACTGGCTCACGGCTCAGCGCGACGCCGCGCGCGACGAAGAAGAGCACGCCAGCCGCATCCGCGCGGTGTTCTTCTACGCGGTGCGCGTCTGGACGCTCATCCCGATCGTTTACGCCGGGCTGGCGCTGCTCAACCGGCTGCTGGCGGCCCTGATGGGCCTTTCCACCGGCGGGGTGCTGTTTGGGAGCGGGCAGTCGAACACCGATAACCTCATCGCCATCGCCGTCAACCTGGCGATCTTCCTGTATTTCGATTCCATCCTGCGGATCGACTGGCAGACCGCCCCGCCTGGGCATTTCCTGGCCGAGTCGCGTCGACTGTACCGCTACCTGTGGGTGCTCTTCGGCCTGGCCGTGACGGTCTTCGGCGTGCAGGGCATCTTCCGCTATCTGCTTTCGGTGCCCGGCGGGCTGGGGGCCTCTGCCGGCTACCTGCTGGCCAACAGCCTGGCCCTGGCGCTGGTCGGTGCGCCCATCTGGGGCTACACCTGGTGGCTGGTGCAGGAGACGCTCGATGAGCCCGGCGAGCGCGCTTCCATCTTGCGCCTGGTGGTGCTTTATCTCATCAGCCTGGCGGGGGTGGTGGGGGTGCTGGCCTCGGGCGGGCGTGTGCTCTCAGACGTGCTGGCGCTGCTGCTCGGCCGCCCGTTGACGCTGCCGGAATTCCTCGGCGAGAGCGGCCCGGCCATGGCGGTGCTCATCCCGCTGGCGGTGATGTGGGCGTATTACGGGCAGGTGCTCGACCGCGAGATGAGCGCCCAGGCCGGGGGCAGCCCGCGCCGCGCCGGGGTGCGGCGGCTCTACCGCGGCATGCTTTCGGCGCTGGGGTTGGCGGTGAGCTTTGCCGGGGTGGTGACGCTGATTGGCTATCTCTCCAACACGTTAATCGGCCGGGGCAGCCTGCCCCCGGCCCTGGGCGACCTCAATAACGGGCTGGCGGCGCTTGCGGTTGGGCTACCGCTCTGGCTGGTCACCTGGGGCCGCCTGCAAGGAGAAGCCTCTGCGCGCGGCGAACCCGGCGACCGGGCGCGGCGCGCCCTGGTGCGGCGGGCCTACCTCTACCTGTTCATTTTCCTCTTCGTGGTGGGGATGATGGCGGCGGCGGGCAACCTGTTCTATCACCTGATCATGCACTTCTTGGGGACGGGCGAGCCGGCAATTGCCCAGCTGGCGCTGGAGCGCATGCTGACGGTGGGGGCGATGGCGGCTTTCCTGGTCTATCACCTGCGCGTGCTGCGGGCCGATGCGCGCGCGGCGCAGCAGGCGGTGGGAGCGCTGCACGCGGCCTTCCCGGTGTTGATCATCGAGCAAAATGCCATGCCCCTGGCGGAGATGATCGTGGCGGCGCTCAAGCGGCAGGCTCCGCGCCTTTCGGTGGCCGTGCATGACCTGGAACGCGGCGCGCCCGAGGATGAGATGCTCTCGGCCAAATTGATCGTGCTGCCCTCGGAGCTGGCGATCGACCCGCCCGAGGTGCTGGAATTATGGTTGAGCGCGTATAAGGGGCGGCGGCTGATCCTGCCGCAGGAGCGCGAGGGCTGGACGTGGCTGGGGCTTTCGCACCGCGCCGCCGGCGAGCTGGCCGAAGAGGCCGCGGCGGCGGTGCGCCAGATGGCCGAAGGCGAGGCTCCGCGCGGCGGGCTGCCCTCGAACCCGTGGTCGGTGGCGGGGTATCTGCTGGGCGGGTTGTTCGCCTTGCAGATGCTGGCGGCGTTGTTCGCGCTGCTGGTGAGCAGTTTGTTCGATTGAGGGCCTTTTTCGCTGCCGCCGAGGGGGATATGGTATAATTTTCGCCGGCCCATGGAGAGGTAGCGTAGTTGGCCTAACGCGCGCGCCTGGAAAGCGCGTGTACCGCAAGGTACCGCGGGTTCGAATCCCGCCCTCTCCGCCAGTTTATTTAAAAGACGAAGTGGTACCGCGGGCCCCCAGAAGGGGGTGATATTCGAATCCCGCCCTCTCCGCCAGTTTATTTAACAGACGAAGCGGTACCGCGGGCCCCCAGAAGGGGGTGATATTCGAATCCCGCCCTCTCCGCTCGAAGAAGCTGTCAGCCATCCGCTGTCAGCTTTCCGCTCCAGAAGAAGCTGTCAGCCATCCGCTGTCAGCTTTCCGCTTTAAGAGCGCGAATGCCCCAATGATTGATAAATAAGATAAAATAAGTATTAAATTAATCTATTGGCCCTGTCTATTACCAGGAGGTGCGCTATGTACCCATGGCTGGTGTGGCTGCACGTTGTGGGGGTGGTTGGCTTTTTGATGGCCCATGGAATTTCAGCCGGGGTTTCCTTCGCCCTGCGCCGCGAGCGTAACCTGGAGCGTATTCAAGCGCTGCTCAACCTCTCGGCAGGCACCGTGGGCGTGCTGCATGGATCCATTTTGATTTTCCTTGCCAGCGGGGTCGCCGCCGGGTTCGCGGGCAGGCATTGGGGGCGGGCGTGGATCTGGGTCTCGCTCGTGCTGGTGATCTTGATCTACGGGTATATGAACGCGGCCGCCACGCGCTATTACAGCCGGGTGCGCAAGGCGGCCGGGCTGCGCTATATGGACGGCATGAAGCCGCATGAAGCGGTGGAACCGGCAAGCCCCGAGGCGATTGACGCGCTGCTCAACCAGCCGCTCCCGCTGGTGCTGGCGGCTGCGGGTTTTACCACGCTGGCGGTCGTCACCTTCTTGATGGTGTTCAAGCCGTTCTGATCACCAACGCGCGCACGTCATAAGGCGGCACCTTGAGCATCACCTGGCTGCCGCTGCGCTCGAGGGGCTGGCCGAGCAGGTCTTCAGCCTGAGCGCTGCCCACCTCTACGGGCTCGGTCAGCGCCGATGCGGTGGGGTTGAAGAAGAACCGGGCCTGCACCCCCGCAGCCGAGCGCACGCGCAGCAGCAGGCGGCCGGGGTGGGCGGGCTGCACCTTGCACAGTTCGAGCAAGCGGCGCACGAAAGCGAGCGTTTGCGGAGCGCGGTAGGCGGTGGCGCCGTGGCCCACGCAGGTGCCCAGGAGCCATGCCATGCCGCGCACGCCCACGCGGAAGGCCCCCGCCGCGCGGCTGAGGTGCTTCAAAACCGGCTGGCTGCCCTGGCATTCATAGGTCTGAACGAACACCCCGGCAGGCAGGCTGACTCCATCCAGGGGGCCGGCGCCTTCCAGCTCGGCCGGTTCGCTGAATTCGCCCCAGCCGCGCCCGGCAGGCTGCCAGCGCGGCGGATCGGCAGGCTCGCGCACCGGCATAAAGCTGGCCTGGCGCACGCCAAACAGGTTGCCGAAGATGGGCGACAGCTCGCCGGGGTTGAAAAAGCCGTGCTCGTCCAGCCGCCCGGGGGGCGCTTCACTGATCAACGCACCGCCGGTATAGACAAACGCGCCCAGCTTCTCGGCGTTTGCTTCGGAGATCGAAAGCGGGAAGGGCAGGATGAGCGCCTTGTAGGGCGGGGTCATCTTCGCGCCAACCTGCGCAATATCCACAAAATCGGCCGGAATGCCCAGCTCCCAGAGCAGGCGGTGCCAACCGCGCGTGCTGTAGGCCAGGTGTTCCCCGGCGGGCGGGACGCTCGCGCAGGCTTGCGCGGCCTCCGGGTTGACGAGGATGCCCACTTCGGCGCCGCCCCAGGTGGGCGCGGCGAACAGTTCGGGGAAGCGGCTGAGCGCCGCACCGATGCGGGCGGCCTCTTCGAGGCGCGGGGCGGTCTCGTTGGCCGAGGCGGGCAGCAGCCCCTGCGCGCTTGCGAAGGTGATGCCCTCGGCGCCCGCAGCCGCGGCGGTGAGCATCCAGCGGCGCAGGTCTTCGCGGGTGAGGGCGCGCCCGGGGTGGAGTGCATCTTGCAGCGGGCCGCCCTGCAGCCCGGCTGCCCACAGCGGCGCTTCGGCGGCCGCAGAAGAGCGGCAGCGCAGGCGGTCGAAAGCCAGGGTGAGCGCGGCCGTCTCTGCGAGCAGGGTGGCTTCGCGCTCGGGGGCGGGGCTGTGCAGCGGCGAGGCGTCATCCCAGGGGTGGAAGGCGGCCGCCTCGAGCGCCCGGCTGCGGGCAGAGACGGGCCAGCCCGCGGGGCCGGCGGCGTGCACGGCCTCGGCGCGGGAGCGGGCCAGGGCACGCGGGCGATCTTCGGCGAGGAAGATGCGCCAATCGACTTCGCCGGCCTGCCCCTCCGGGCGGATCAGGCGCCATTCGGCGTAATGCGTGCGCCAGGCCGCGTTGAGGGCTTCGAGGCCGGGGTATTTTTGCTCCAGCCAGGCGCGGAAGGCCGCCAGGGTGTGCTCGCAGGCGGGCGAGGAGCATTCACCGGCGGGAGCAAAGTTCCAGGCCGCCACGCATTCATAGGCGGCCAGGGCCCCCGCCAGGGCGCGGATGAAGCCAAGCGAGAGCGCCTGTACCTGCGGGTGATCGAAGCAGGGGGCCGGGGAGGGCGGAAGGCCGGGGAATTTCTCGAACAGCCAGGCGGGGGCGGCATCCAGGCGCACGTCGAGCGCCAGGCCCAGCCCGAGCGAAGCGGCATGGCGGGCGAGCTCTTCGAAGCGCGAGAATTGATACTTCCCCTCGAGCGGTTCACCCTCCGACCAATGCACGGGCAGTTCGACGAGGTTGAAACCGCTCTTCTGGAGGAGCTGCATCTGGCGCTTGAGTTCGGCGAGCGGGAGGTGAGCCTCCAGCCCTGCGCCGAGGGTAAACCGGTTGGAGAGGGGAATTGGGTTCATAGGCTGCAATTATAACGCCGCGCGCGGGCGCCGGATTTGCCAGATGACGATGCCGCTCACTTCGCTTGCGGCCAGCGGGCCGAAGATGCGCGAATCGACCGAGCCTGCGCCGCTGCCCGCCACGAAGACCTGTCCGCCCGGGCCGATGCGCTCGACGCGCTTGATCAGCCGTCCGTAGGGCGGCTTGTGGAACACCACCAGGTCGCCTGGACGCAGGCGCCGAAAAAGGATGGGGATGCGCGAGGCGGCCACGAAATCCCCATCTTCGAGCTGTGGGGCCAGGCTGGCCCCGCGCACCTTAAAGATCTGAAAGATCAACGGATGCTGGTCTCGGGTTGTTTTCTAAGCTCAGAGCGCCGGTGTGTTTCCTCGCACCTTGCGGGCCTGCAAGGTGCGAGGAAAACGGGAACGCTTCTCTCAGAGAACGGGGTAGATGATCTCTTCTTCCGGTTTATAGGGGGCTTTGACCTTCTTGGTAGGGATGCCCTTGATCTCCCAGAAGATTTCGGCAAAGCGGTTAACCGCGCCGAGCAGCTCGAGGGCCGTCTCGCGGCTGGTGGTCTGGCGGGCTTTCGAGCCGAGCTGCATGATCTTATGCATCAATGTGGGCAGCTCGGGGTATTTATCGACGTGCTCTTTCTTGATGAAATCGCCAAAGATGACGCGCACCTCGCGTTTGCACAGCTCGGCGTGCTCTTCTTTGACCAGAATGTAGCGTGTGAGGGTGTTGTGGAACTCGAGGTTTTCCTTCTGCCCGCCTTTGATCAGATCGTTGGAGAGGTCGATCATGCGGATGACGGTGAGGGCGGCGATTTGCGCCAGGTGGGGGTCGTAGATGCCGCAGGGGATGTCGCAGTGGGCTTTGGCGTGCTTGAAGCCGAAGACGCGGTCCAGTTTCTCAAGAATCTGGTAAAGCATGGGGTTCCTCCTTGAAGAAATGGCTGGTGATTGGACGGCAGTAATTTGATGATAGCCCCGCGGGGGCGGCGTGTCAAGCCGGGTGCACGGCATGCCTTTGCAGGCTCTTGAGCCGGTGAAGCGCCAACCAATGGTATACTTTTTGGTGACCCACATGAAGCTGATTATTCAGATTCCCTGTTTCAACGAAGCCGGTGTCATTGGCCACACCATTGCCCAGCTTCCGCGCGCGTTCGATGGCGTGGAGCGCGTGGAAGTGCTGGTGGTGGATGACGGCAGCCAGGATGGCACCGCCGAGGCCGCCCGCCAGGCGGGAGCCGACCATGTGATCTGCCTGCGGCATCACCAGGGGCTGGCGCGCGCCTTTGCCGCCGGGCTGGATGCCTGCGCGCGCCTCGGCGCAGACGTGATCGTCAACACCGATGCCGATAATCAGTATCACGCCGAGGATATCGCGCGCCTGATTGCGCCGATTCTCGCCGGTGAGGCCGAACTGGTGGTGGGCGACCGCGGGGTGGCGAGCCTGGAGTACTTTGCCCCGGTGAAGCGCCGCCTGCAGGTGTGGGGCAGCCGCGTGGTTTCGCGGGCGGCGGGCGTGCCGATCCCCGATGCCACCAGCGGCTTCCGCGCCTTGACGCGCGAGGTGGCGCTGCGCACCCTGGTGCTGAGCGATTATTCCTACACGCTCGAGACGCTCATCCAGGCCGGCAACAGCCACACGGCCATCGCCTCGGTGCCCATCCGCACCAACCCGCCCACGCGGCCTTCGCGCCTGATTCGTTCGCTGCGCGATTATTTGCGCAATTCCACGGTCACCATCCTGCGTTCCTATTCGATGTACCGCCCGCTGCGGGTGTTCAGCATCATCGGCGGGCTGCTCATGCTGGGCGGCGTGGGGCTGGGGCTGCGTTTTGTCATCGTGCGTTACATCCTGGGGCAGGAAGTCGGGCAGGTCCAGTCGTTGATCCTCGCGGCCGTGCTCTCGATTGTTGGCTTTCAGACGCTGATGATCGGCCTGGTGGCGGATTTGATCGCCTTCAACCGCAAGATCCTGGAGGAAGTGCTCTACCGGGTGCGGAAGGCGGACCAGAGCCCGGAGGTTGAGGAAAACCCCGTCCAGGAGAAGATGGGCGATTGAGCGCCGGTTTCACAGAAGTTATGCCGCCTTTGCATATTGTCGTCGTCACACAGCAGGTGGGCAGAATATTCTCCGGCCCAGGGCTGCATGCCCGAAACCTGATCCATTCTCTTGTGCAGGACGGGCATCAGGTGACGGTCATCGCCCCGCCCAGCCAGCGCCCTGCCGGAAACCTGCCCTATGAGTTTGTGCCGGTTCCCGAACCGGCGTTTGCGCGCACACAGGCGCGTTGGATCTCCTTAAGCTATTCATTTGGGCTGGCGCTCAAAAACCTGGAGGCTGCTCGCCAGGTAGACCTGGTTCACTTCACCGATGCGCGCGAGGCGCTCTTTACTCGCACGCGGGCCGGTCTGGTTGGGAATGTCAACGACACGTATGCCGCCGAGTTATTCTCGCCAGGTTACTATCGCCGCCATTACACCGATTGGCTGCAACGTTGGGCCTATTATGTCGTCACCCGCCGGTTGGAAGGCCTGGTCTATCACCGGCTGGATGCCATCCTGGCGAACAGCCGCTTCACCGCCCAAATGATCCAGGCGGCCTACCGGCTGCCCGCAGAAAAGGTGTTTGTCTGCTACAAATCCGTGGATGCAGCCTATTGGCGCCGCGAAATGGCCGCGCGGAGCGGGAAAAGAGCGGCGGGGCCAAAACGCGTTCTGTTTGTGGGTACCAACATGCAGCGTAAAGGTTTGCCCACGTTGATCAAAGCCGCGCCGCAGGTGGCGCGCGCCCTGCCCGGGGTTCAATTCCTGGTGGTTGGCGAAGATAAGGCCATCCCCGCTATGAGGAAGCTGTGCTGCGAGGAAGGCGTTGAGGGGAACTTCCAGTTCCTGGGGTGGAAGTCTCAGGCTGAACTGCTGGAGTTGTATGCCGGTGCAGATGTCTTTGTGCTGCCCTCGCTCACCGAAGCCCTGGGCGTGGCGCTGCTGGAGGCGATGGCTGCCGGCCTGCCGGTGATCGGCAGCGATGCGGGCGGCATCCCTGAGATCATCACCGATGGGGTGAACGGGCTTTTAGTCCCCCCGGATAACCCGGCCCGGCTGGCCGATGCGCTGGTGCGCGCCTTGAGCAGTCCCGAGCTGGCATCGGCGCTCGTGCAGGGCGGCTTTGAGAACTTGGGGCGCTTTGATCTTCATACTATGATGGCGCGCACGTACGAAGTCTATGCGGCGGTGCGTTCATCCAAAACGGCGAGGTAGGCATGCTGCACAGGAAAATCCCCCGGTGGCTCCTGAGCTTGCTGACGCGGCTGAAGAACCCGTATGTGGCAAATGAGCATTTTGTCCCCCTAAAAGGACTGCGGCTTGAGCCGTATATTGCCGACCGCAACAAAACTGCCCTGCACCACCTGACGCGCTATTACTGGGCCATTGATGTATTAAAACAAGAGGCCGGTGTGCGCTCGGTGCTGGATATCGGCTGCGGTGCGGGGTACGGCAGCTTCATCCTGGCAAGTGCTTTGCCCCATGTCCGTATCCTGGGAGCGGATTATGACCAGGCATCGATCCGCAAGGCAGCCCGCCAGTATCAGTTACCCAATCTGGCGTTTCGTTTTGGCAGCCTGGTCGAATGGCCTGAAACCCTGGGTTCTGGACGTTACGACTGCGTGGTAAGTTTCGACACATTGGAGCACATCGAGCACCGCGAGCTGGCCATGGAGAATATCGTCGTGCACCTGAACGACGAAGGCATTTTACTGCTCTCCACACCATGCGGGCACGAGAAGGTGCAGACGGAGCCTCCCTGGCCCGCGCACAAGATCGAGTACAGCTATCCCGCGCTGTATGCTTTCATCAGACGCTATTTCCAAAGCGTGGTGGGGGCCGACCAACCGGGCTTTCCGCACCTGGAGGCCTTCCAGGTGTTGGATGACCTCAACGTGGCGTATGACCACCGCATGAATCCCGTCGTCTGCCGGGGGCCGATCCGTGTTGCCGGCCCATATACTCGTGGTTCGGAAAGCACTTCTTTGCTTGTTTAGGTGGGGCAAGCTCACCATGAACACCCGAACAGGTACACGCCCGGATTAATCGCGGGGGAGCCGGCTCAGCAATTCGGCCAGTTCTTCTCGGATGACCCGCGGGCTGGCTTTTTCGGTGAAGGTCCGGTATGCGCCTTCACCCAGCGCCTTGCGCAGCTGCGGGTCGGCATCCAGAAGCAGAATACTCTCGGCTAAATCCTCGGGCGAGTTCATCGGGCAAAACCAGGCGTCTTGCCCATGCGCGAACAGTTCGGCGTTCGCCGGATTATTTCCCACGATGGTGGGCCTGCCCATCGCGATGCATTGATAGGTCTTCCCGGCGATAACGCGGCGCGCCTTTTCGGAAGCGCCAAAATGGCCGCCAAGGCAAATCTTCGAGCGGGCAATGATGGGCGGAAGTTCGGCCAGGGGGATGGCCGGCTGGAAGATGACGTTGTTTAATTGCAGTTCAGCGGCCAGTGCAGTGATGCGCCTGTGTTCCTGCCCGCTCCCGATGATGCGGAACGCCAGGCGGCTGCCCCGCGCGGCAACGATGCGCGCCGCATGCAGGATGACATCGATGCCATGGATGGGTAAGAATGAGCCGTAAAATAGCACCTCGTCTCGCGGCTCGACTTCTGGGCGCGGGTAAAACAGATCGTCCTCGCAGCTCACAAAAACGCGGCAAAACTTCGCTTCCGGCACGCCGAACTGCCGGTTGAAGTAGCCGATGTGGGCGTGGGTGTCCAGCAGGTTGACCAGCGCCCGGCTGGTGGTGGACCGGTCTAGCCAAAAGGCCAGCTTGGCAAGCACGGAGCGGGGGCCGGCGATTTTCCGGTCGTAGATCAGGGTGTCCAGGTTCGAGATAAACGGGTCGAAGATCACGGGTGTGCGCGAGATCAGTTTGATGAAAAGGAAGATCAGGTACCCGTAGAAGCCGATGTAGATGTAATCATACTTTGCAGTGGCCAGTTCCTTCGCTGCGCGGGCGCAAATGCGCAGGCTGCGCAGAGTGGTGGAGCCCTGGCTGCCGGTCTCGGCGATTGTGGTCAGCGTTGAGACGCGCTCAAGGGCCAGATGGATGACCTTGTTGCGCGTATAGTTCAATTCTCGCCCGCATAGAAAGAGGATTTTCGGCTTATCGTTGTTCATGGGCATTTTTGGGTGGTAGAACCAACCTCCTCACCTTTGTCGAGCCGTGAGAATTGCTACTTGACAGGCTGGATGATCATTTTACAATTGTAGGACGGTCACCCTGAATTTGATTATAGCTGATCGTCCTGCCCAAACACACTACAGGCGCGGTGAGGATTCCTGTGCAACCGCCTTGAGGATTGCCCCATGGCTTTTATCGACACCTGCGTAGCCGTCATCGTCAACTTGAACCTGAAGATGGATACTGCCGATTGCATCCGGTCGCTGGTTCGCGCCGGCATCGAGCTGAAGAGGGTGATCGTGGTGGATAACGGCTCCACCGATGGCTCGCTGGCTTACCTGCGCGAGCAATTCGGCGCGGACCTGGTTCTTATCGATGCGGTAGAAAACCGCGGATACGCCGCCGGGTTGAATCTTGGGATCAAGAAGGGGTTAGAAGCCGGGGCCGGGTGGTTCTTCTTGATGAACAACGATACGGTGGTCGATGAGAGCTTCTTTGAGCGCCTTGGGGCCGCCGTCGAAGCGCATCCCGAGGCGGCCTTGTTTGGCCCTCTCATCCTTTACTACAGCGAGCCGACGAAGATCTGGTACCTGGGCGATACGCTCATTCCAGGGACGTTGATCACCCGCAACCCCTACCGTGGGAAGATCGACCGGGGCAACCTGCCTGAGACGGTGCCGGTGGATTTTGTGCATGGCTGCGGCATGCTGGTGAGCCGGGCCGTCTTCGAGCGCATCGGGAACTTCGACGACTGGTCGATCATCTACGCCGAAGAGGTGGATTTCATCTGGCGGGCCAGGCGGGCGGGCTTCAAGGCGCTGGGCGTGCCGGGGGCCAGGATGTGGCACAAGATCTCCACGATTATGGGCAAGCAAAAACCCCGCACCCGCTATCTGCGCGTGCGTAACCAGATCCGTTTTTATCGCCGCTATGCCGCCGGGCTGAGCCTGGTGGTCATGTTCTTCTTCACTATCCTGCGCTGCACATCCCTGGCGGCGGCAGACCTGTTCAAACGTCAGTTCGACCTGCTGGGGCCGCTGTGCAGAGGCTGGTTCGAGGGGTGGTTCGGCAGGCAGGTACGCGATGTGGGTTGAGCCTTGATGGAAACGACGCGCTGCAACCTGTGCGGAAGTGACGATTACCGCCTGCTTTATACGCTCCAAGACCTGCATTTCAGGATAGACGACCGCCGTTTCGATTATGTGCAGTGCCGGCGCTGCGGGCTGGTTTATCAAAACCCGCGCCTGACGAGCGACGAGATCGGCCGTTATTACCCGTCGGAATATGAGTGCTACCAGGTCGTCGAATCGGGGCGGCAAACCTCGTGGTTGAAGCGCAGGTTGATCGACTTCGGTTTCAATAAGCGCTGGAAGACCGTGCTGCGATATAAACCTGGCGGGACGCTGCTGGATGTCGGCTGCGCGACCGGGAATTTCCTCTTCCACATGCACGGCAAACCCGGCTGGGTCTTGAAGGGGTTGGAAGTGAGCGCCGAGGCTGCCGGGCTGGCGCGCTCGCGCGGCCTGGATGTGACCGTGGGCACGCTGGAAGAGAGCATCTTTGCCGGCGGTGAATTCGATGCGATTACCCTGTGGGATGTGCTGGAGCACCTCCACGACCCCGCCCGCGCGTTGAACGAAATTCACCGCCTGCTGAAGGGTGACGGAATCCTTGTTTTCCGCGTCCCCAACCTGGATAGCTGGGATTACCGGCTGTTTAAGCAGAACTGGCACGGGTTCGAGACGCCCAGGCACCTGTATGTGTTCACGCTGGCAACCCTCAAACCCCTGCTCGAGCGGGCAGGCTTTCGCATCCTCCACGCCGGGTCGGAATACGGCAGTTACATGACGGTTGTCCTGGACGTACGCTTCTGGATGGCCGCCCGGGGCTATTCCAGGGCCGCTATTGAACGCGCCGCGCGGGTGCTCTACCACCCGGCGCTGCGGGTGATCTTCTCGCCAATTGCCTCCCTGTTGGGCGGCAACTTGAAAGGGCCTTCTCTTACCATTGTCGCAGCCAAGCAGCCTCTTGCAGCAAATTAAGCAGTTCATTCGCCGGGTTTTCTCATCGAAAAAGTTGAGAACCATCCTGACGGTATTGGCGCTGTTGTCTTCAACCGCCATCCTCGGATACCTGGTTTATTCTCAGCGCGAAATTTTACTTTCCTACGACTGGAAGATCCATTGGATCTATTTCATCCCGATCTTTGGCCTGTACACGTTGAACCTCGTCCTGGTTTCGTACGTTTGGGCCCGCATTTTGGAAGCGCTGGGCATCCAGGCAAGCTTCCTGGTGCATTTTAGGAATTACAGCATTTCCAACTTGATGAAGCGCATCCCCGGCACGGTGTGGTACATCGCCTGGCGGACTCAGTCTTACAACAGCGAGCTGGGGGCTTCGCCGCGATTGGTTTCTCTGGCCAGTGGAATTGAACTGGCTGTCTTTGGAATATCCACGGTGCTGATCTCGCTCCTGTTCTCGATCAAAACCATCCTTGAGGATTCGCTCAAGGTCTGGGGGCTGGCTGGCATCCTGGGAGCATGCCTGTTCCTGTTTGTACCGGGCGTTCAAAAGCGTTTCTTCTCCTGGGCCGGTGAGCTGAACCAGACCGTCAGGGTGACTGACCTGTTAAAGTGGACGGGGGTTTATATCCTCACCCGGCTGGTGGGCGGCACGATGCTCTTCCTGGTGGCGAGCCTTTTCATTGAACTACCGTTTCAACTGCTCTATGCCATCATTGGGATTCACTCGCTGGTGGCTGCGCTTTCGCTGGTTGTCTTCTTCCTGCCCTCGAACCTGGGCTTCACGGAGGTGGGCGTCAGCCTGCTGCTTTCGGCGTATATCCCGTCTTCCTTCGCCGTGATCATTGTGATCGTCAACCGGCTGCTGGTGTTACTCTTTGATTTGATATGGGGAGCCGGCCTGTTCTATTTCAAAGGCCGCGGCCCCCACTAAGCGCTCATTAACCCATAAGAATTATTGCAATCTCAGCTTGTATATGTGAACATATTGTTATCCAAACCGGGGTGGTACTTTGTATTCAATGGATAAGGAGAAGCTAATGAAAAAGTTAATCTATCTGCTTGTTCTGATCGTGCTGGTTTTAGGGGTTTCAGGGGTTACTCCCCAGCCGGCAGCGGCCCAGAAGTTCACTTACACGTCCGGCATCCAGCTGATGAACGTGAGCACTTCACCGGGGACCGTGTCTTTCACCTATTACAACACCTCTACCGGCCTGCAGGAAGGTTCGGTGGCCACAGATACGATTGCAGCCGGGGAATCGAAGAACTACTATCCCCATCCCAACCCGGGCTTCAGCGGTTCTTTGGTGATCTCCTCTGATGTCGAAATGGCCGCCGTGTCGAACATCCAGACCCCCGATGGTTCGGCGCGCGCTTCTTACATCGGCGTCAACGCGGGCAGCAACTCCGTTTACCTGCCGACCCTGATGACCAAGAATGGCCAGAATGATACCTGGATCAGCATCCAGAACACCGGCGGCTCCGATGCGACCGTGTCGATCGACTACAGCGACTGCACGAGCGGCGAGCCCACCGGTATTGTGATCAAATCCGGCGCTTCGAAGCAGATCAACAACGCCACCGAGACCTGCCACTCCAGCAAGATCTTCTCCGGCGTCATCACCAGCAACCAGCCGGTGGCCGCTGTGGTGCTGCAGGAAAAGCCCGGCGTGATGTATGCTTACACCGGCCTGACCAACACCGGCTCGACCAACCCGGTCATGCCGACTGTCACGTTCAACAACAGCAACAACCAAACTGGTATCCAGATCCAGAACACCGGCGGCTCTTCGACCAACGTGACCATCACCTATGTACCCGCTTTGGTGGGTGGGTTTGGCTCGAGCTGCACCGAAACGCAAACTGTGGCCGCCGGAGCTTCAGTCACCTTTGGGTGGCCCGCCTTTGTCTCGCCGGCTCCGGCAGGCTATACCGGCAGCTCCACGTGCGTCCGCGGAACGAAGTTCCTCGGCAGCGCCAAAGTGACCGCCAACTCTGCCAATATGACCCTGAACTCGGTGGTCAACCAGGCTAAATACGGCACCAGCCGGGCAGGCGCTTACACAGCCTTCGCTCAAACGGCCGGCACGCCCAAGGTTGTCTTCCCGTTGATCTTTGACCGCCGTGGAAATTCGGCAAAACTGATCACAGCCTTCAACCTGATCAACCTCGGCCCCTCGACCACTTACGTCAAGTGCACCTTCCAGGGCACGAGCTATACCTTCACTGCGGCGATTGCATCGGGTGACGTCGTTTCCGACAACCAGTACAACAAGATTGCCGCTAACTACCTGGGTTCCGGCAGCTGCACGGCTTACACCAGCACTGCCTATACCACGGTGGATAGCACCGCAAGGCTGGTGGGGGTTGTCAACCAGGTCACCTCGATGACCTCGAACTTGCTCGACACCTTGATGATCTACGAGGCGATCAGCGCGACCCCGTAATTCGATAGAGCGATGTTCATAAGAATGAGGGGCAGTTTACTGCCCCTCATTCATTCCTCAAACCTTTTAAGTCTGCATACCCATGATGAGAAAATTTATTCTTGTGCTGTTGATTGGATTATTCCTGCTGGCCGGCTGCAGCCCGGCGGAGCCGCCCCAGGCGACTCAGCCGGCCGGGGGGCCTGCCGCCGCTGAGACGGAAGCCTATCCCGCATCGGGCTACCCTTACCCTCCGGCGATCGATACGGGCTACCCGGCTGCCCAGGAAGCCCCTGCCGAAGAAGTGGCCGCGCTGCCTCCGCTGGAGATGAACCCGGGAACCGGCGCTGTGGAAGGGCAGTTCATCTACCGGGGTGAGCCGCTGGTGGGGATGAATTTCTACCTGGCCAGCTTTATCACCGACGCCGACGGAAATGAATACGCGGCCAGCATTAACCCGCAGAAATCGCCATTCGCAGTCTCCGACTCTGCTGGAATGGTGCGGTTCAACAACGTCCCGCCCGGAAAATACGGCGTCGTCCTGGAAGTGGATGTCTCATCCTTCCTTTTGATGACCCCCAAGGGTGATGTGGGCCTGACGGTGATGGTGGAAGACCAAAAAGTGGCCGACATGGGCAAGCTGGAATATCAAGACCTTCCGCTCAACCCATGAGGAAAACAAGGCCTCTTCGGAGCGCTTTGCGAATCGGCTCGCCGGCTTGATATATTCAGGTTCCCGGCTTTCGGGCTGGTGGTCAGTCAAGTTGATTTTGATGGGTTATTTTAGGGCTTCGCCCCAAAAATAACCCTTCAAAATTATTATTGGTTGGCTGCTGCCAGTGAGGGGGTGTCTGCAGGTTCTTTGGGGGGTGCCCCCAGGCTGTTCCTGCTCACCCGCCTCCCTCGGTGAACTCCACCCGCCAGCCGCCGCCGCAGGAGGGCACCTCCAGGCCGGTGACGGCCTCGGAGGCCTCGCCCACCTTGAGGGTGTAGGTGATGCCAGGCTGCATCTGGAAATCCGCATAGCCGGGGCTGATCTCGGGGGCCAGGCCGGTGTAAAACGTGGAGGTCTGCCCCTCTCCCCAGGTGACCAGCACGGGCACGCCCGCCAGGGGCTGGCCGTCTTTGCCCGTCACCAACACGGCCAGCCGCCCGGCAGGCAGGCTGCCATCGCAGATCTGCACCTGGTTGGTGAGCGTGAAGGGGGCATCCAGCACGCGCGGCGGCGTGGCGGTGGGCCGCGGGGTGAAGGTGGGCCGCGGCGTGGCGGTGGGCCGCGGGGGCGTGGCCGTTTGGATGGCTTCGCCGGTGACAAGCGTGAGGGTGATGGCGGGCGCGGTGGGCTGGCCGGGGTCGGCCCCGGCGGTGGGCGTGGCATTTGCGCCGGAGGGCTGGACCGGCCCGGCAGACTGCGAGCCGCTCAGCGCCGAGGCCAGGGCCGCCAGGGCGCGGGCTTCATCCGGCGAGCCGCCCTCGCCGAGAATGCGCTGCGCCTGGGCGGCAAGCTCGCGGTTGGGGTCGGCATCGCGCAGCAGGCTCAGGCGGCCCTGCGCGCGCGGAATGTTCCCGTTGGCCTGGAACGCCAGCGCGACCAGCTGCCGGAACTGGTTCTTGGCGACCTCGTTCAGCGCGGAGGGGTCGCTGTCGGCATAGCGCAGCGGGCTGATCACCAGCGAGATGAGCAGCCCGGCGGCCAGGCCGATGAGCAGGCCGGTGAGCAAATACCAGTGTCCGCGGCGCTCTTCGTTCACGGCGTGCCTTTAGGGGCGGCCTGCGTGGCAGGCACGGCAGTGCCGCCGGAGGAGGAAGACTGCACCGCCTGGGCCAGAGCCGAGAGCGCCGCCAGGTCGGAGGGGGCGTAATCGAGGTCGCTGGCGGTGAGCAGCGCCTCGGCAACGATGCGGGCCGGGGTGAGCGAAGCATCCAGCTGCGAAAGGCGGCGCAGCGCCTGGGGCAGCTGGCCGTCCTGGCGGTAGATCTCGGCCACCATCAGCACATAATCGGCTTTGTAATCGGCGCGGAGGGTGCTGGGAGCCAGGTCGCGGTAGGGCGGCGGGTTGATCACCCACCCGTAGGCTACGCCCGCCCCCAGGCCGGCCAGGATGCTGAGCAGGAAGAGGAAGAAGCGGCCGAAGCGCATGCTCACTTGCCCATGGGGATCTTGATGCCGTGGCGCTTTGCGGCGGCGATCGCCTCGGGGTAGCCGGCGTCGGCGTGGCGCACCACCCCCATGCCTGGGTCGGAGGTGAGTACGCGCTCGAGCCGCCGAGCGGCTGCGGGGGTGCCGTCTGCCACGATCACCATGCCGGCGTGCTGGCTGTAGCCGATTCCCACGCCCCCGCCGTGGTGGAACGAGACCCAGGTGGCCCCGCCGGCGGTATTGACCAGCGCGTTCAGGATGGGCCAATCGCTCACCGCGTCGGTGCCGTCAAGCATGCCTTCCGTCTCGCGGTTGGGTGAAGCCACCGAGCCGGCGTCGAGGTGATCGCGCCCGATGACGATGGGGGCCTTCAGCTCACCGGAAGCGACCATTTCGTTGAACTTGAGGCCGGCGCGGGCGCGCTCACCATAACCAAGCCAGCAAATGCGGCTGGGCAGCCCCTGGAAGGGCACCTTCTCGCGCGCCATCTCCAGCCAGCGGCGCAGGTGCTCATCCTGCGGGAAGAGCTCCATCACGGCCCGGTCGGTGCGGTAGATGTCTTCGGGGTCGCCGGAAAGCGCCACCCAGCGGAAGGGCCCTTTGCCCTCGCAGAAGAGCGGGCGGATATAAGCCGGAACAAAGCCCGGGAAAGCGAAAGCGTCCCTCACGCCCTGGTCGAAGGCGCGCTGGCGCAGGTTGTTGCCGTAATCGAAGACCTCGCTGCCGCGGCGCTGGAATTCCAGCATGGCCTCCACGTGGCGGGCCATCGAACGCGCCGAGCGCTTCTCATACTCCTGCGGGTCGCTCGCGCGCAGTTCGGCGGCCTGCTCCACACTCAGCCCGGCAGGGATGTAATAGAGCATGTCGTGCGCGGGGGTCTGGTCGGTGACCACGTCGGGGGTCACGCCGCGCAGGGCCAGCTCGGGGTAGATCTCGGCGGCGTTGCCGATCAGCCCCACCGAGCGCGGCTGCTGCCGCTCAAGGGCTTCTTCCACCAGCGTCATAGCCTCTTCGAGGGTGTCCACCACCACGTCCACATAGCCGATCTCCTGGCGGCGCTTGGCGCGCGCGGGGTCCACCTCCACCACCAGCCCCACGCCCTCGTTCATGGTGATGGCCAGCGGCTGTGCGCCGCCCATCCCGCCCAGCCCGGCGGTGAGGACGAACCTGCCCTTGAGCGAGCCGCTCGGGTTGGTTGCCGAAACCCCCCACCCGCGCCGGCGGGCCAGCGCGCCGAACGTCTCGTAGGTGCCCTGGAGGATGCCCTGCGTGCCGATGTAGATCCACGAGCCGGCGGTCATCTGCCCGTACATGATCAACCCCTGGCGGGCGAGGTTGTCGAAGTGCTCCTGCGTGGCCCAATGCGGCACGAGGTTCGAGTTGGCGATCAACACCCGCGGGGCATCGGGATGGGTTCTGAAGACGGCCACCGGCTTGCCGGATTGCACCAGCAGGGTTTCGTCGTCTTCCAGTTCGCGCAGGCAGGCGAGGATGGCATCGAAGGCCTCCCAGCTGCGGGCCGCCTGCCCGCGCCCGCCATAAACTACCAGGTCGGCGGGGCGCTCGGCCACCTCTGGGTCGAGGTTGTTTTGAATCATGCGGTAAGCGGCTTCGGTGAGCCAGGATTTGCAGGTGAGGTGCGTGCCGCGCGGGGCGCGCACGGTGCGAGGACCGGACATGAAGGCGCCTCCTGATGGGTGGTTGAACCTGGGTGAATTATAACCCGAGATGGATGGGGGCGGTTACACCTTGCGGGTGCGCTAAGGCCGCGCGAACCGATCCACCGCTCCCGCCTCGTGCTGGGGCGGTTCGCGAACCGCCCCTACAAGAGCGCGCGCTTATACATGCGGTGGGTCTTGTAAAAATCGATCTGCAGGCTGCGCAGCTCGTTTTGCATGCGCTCGTTTTCCACGCCGATCTGCACCAGGTCGGCATATTCGAACCCGCCGGCGGTGAAGCTGTCGTAAATCTCGCTGAACAGCAGGGCTGTGGCGCCCAGGCCGCGGAAGCGCGGCAGCACGCCCGCCCCGTTGACGTTGAGCCATTTTGTGCGGCGCAGCTCGCGCAGCAGGTGCGCCCAGCCCAGCGGCCATAAGCGCCCGTGCGTGCGCTGAATGGCCGCGGAGATATCGGGGTAGGCGAAGAGGAAGCCCGCCAGGTCGTCGCCCTTGAGGATCAGCTTGATCAGGCGCGGGTCGGCAAACCACAAGATCTGCTCTGCCATGCTGCGCGCCTCGTCCTCGGTGAGGGGCGTGTTGCCGGTGGTGCCCTCCAGGGCGCCGTTATAAAGCTCCTTCAGGCGCGGGGTGAAGGCGCGCAGATCGGCGCGTGTCCGGAAGCGCATCACCCGCAGGCCCAGGCGGCGCTCCACGGCGGCGGCGGCCAGGCGCACCTTCTCCGGCAGGCAGAAGGCGCGCGTCACCAGCCCGGAAACGGTGTCGCCATCGGGCTGGAAGCCCGCCGCCTCGACAAGGGCCGGGTAATAGGGCGGGTTGTAGGGGATGCCCAGCGCCGGCCTGTGCTCGAAGCCCTTCACCAGCAGGCCCATGCCGTCCAGGGCGGTGAAGCCCTTGGGGCCGATGATCTCGTCCAGCCCGCGCTCGCGCGCCCAGGCAAACCCGGCCTCGAAGAGCGCCAGAGCAGACGGCCCGGACGGCTCGCATTCGAACAGATAGAAGAAGGCGCACCGGCTGCGGTTGTAGGTGTTGTAGTTGCGGTTATCCAGCACCGCCAGCCGCCCGATGGGCGTTCCGGCCTGCTCGGCGAGGAAGAACGCCGCCTCCGAATGGCGGTAGAACGGGTGAGCGGAGCGGTCGAGCATGCGCCGCGAATCCATCTCGAGGGGCGGCACCCAGCAGGGGTTGCGCGCATAGATGCGCTGCGGAAGGGCCAGGAAGCGCCGGGCTTCCTGCTTCTCGCGCGTGTCAATTTCATAAACCCGCAGCGCGCCTGCCATATTCACCATTGTACAGCCGCGGGCGGGCAATCGCGCGCCGGATTGCAGGGGATTTTTATATATCTCGCGCTAGAATCTAAGTGGCGTTTTCGTTAAATTCCTGGTTTTTTTCCTCACCCTGCCCTCACCCAGAGGGAGAGGGTTTTTGCCTCCCTTCTCCCTCTGGGACGCGCTTCGCGCACCCGTAGGGGAGAGGGCCGGGGGATGAGGGGAAATGTTCTGAACTTAGCGAGAAAACCACTACGCTTAGCCAATGTGAAAGTGAGGTGAGCCAATGAGCGAAGAGGTGTTTCGGTCGGGCGGCTTTGCCGCCACGGTGAGCGGCGAGAAGGTGGCCTTTGGCCCGGGTGCAGCCGGCAAAGTGGAAGCCAAAGGGGATGCGGCTTTCGAGCGCGGCGGGGCGCTGACCGTGACCGCCGGGCGCGACCTGCAGTTTTCGGGCGGCGGGGCGCTCACCGTATCCGCCGGGCGCGATGTCTCCGCCGCCGCCAGCGGGATGGCGATGACCGCCGTGGGGCATGACCTGACCCTGAGCAACTCGGTTGCCGGTATGATCCGCGCGGGCGGCAGCGCAAGGGTGGATCACAGCTTCACGCTCGTCTCGTGCAGCGGGCAGGCCAGCGCCCAGGGCAGCTTTGTGGGGCTGGCGCTGGCCAGGGAGGTGAGTCTGGGCGAGGGCACGCGCGTGCTGCTCAACACGCCGCAGGCCATCGCGCTGGGGGCGGCGTTTGGAGCGGTCTTCGGCCTGCTCGGCTGGCTGTTGCGGCGCAGATAGCCTTTCTCAGTCAGGAGGCAAAGCCATGGACTTGCACGAATATGAAGACGTGGCCGAGAATTACGACCTGTACATCCCGGCGCTCAACGTGGGCGGCGGCGGGCTGGTGGAATTTCATCTCGGCCTTGCGCGTGAATATGGCGGCGGGGGCATTCTGGATATCGCCTGCGGTACGGGCGCAACGCTCCTGCCGCTCATCGAGCACGGCTGGCGCGTGACCGGGGTGGACCTTTCGGCGGCGATGCTGGCGGTGCTGGAGCGCAAGCTGGCCGGGCTGCCCCAGCAGGTGCGGGCGCGCGCCCGGCTGATTCACGCAGATATGAAAACCTTCGAGAGCGGCGAACGCGCCTCGCTGGCAATCATCCCGCGCAGCGGCTTCATGCACCTGCTCACCACCGCCGACCAGGAGGCGGCGCTGACCAACATCCGCCGCCAGCTTGCGCCGGGCGGAATCCTTTCCTTTAACACCTTCGACCCGAACTACACGATGATCGCCGCCGGGTTGAAGGGCAAGCCCGCCGAGAGGGTGCTGCGGACCGAGTTCACCAACCGGGCCGGGCGGCGCGAGCGCATCTGGAACCAGGCCGAGTACGACCCCGCCACCCAGGTCATTGAGGTGCGCTGGACGTTCGAGGAATTGGACGAAAACGGCGCGGCGACCGGCACGCGCGAGCACCTGCTGCATTTGCGCTGGAGCTTCGAGTTCGAGACACGCCTGCTGCTGCGCCTGTGCGGCTTCGAACCGCTGGAAATCTACTCCTCTTACGAAAAGGCGCCCCGCGTTTACGGCACGCCGCTGGTGTGGGTGGCGCGGAAAACCGGCGATTGAGCAGCCGGCTCCCCCCTTAAATTGGTGAAGAAAGGCGGCGGGCGGGGCCGCTCAACACGATTGCCGCCTGGAACGCCGCGCCAGGTAGGCCACGCGCTCGATCAACGGTTGGAGGTCGGGCGGCACAGCCTCTTCGCTCACCTCGAGCGTGTGGCTGCGCCCGCCCGGTTCTTCGATCGAGAGCACGTACTGGAAGCGGTCGGCCCCGCCCCCAGCGGATTGCAGCCGGGGAGGGAGCTCAAAGAAGCCCGCTTCGGCCACCAGGCGGTGAATTTCTTCGCGCTCATGCGGCTCCAGCTCCTGCACGTCGATCTCGGCGCGCAGGAGCATGCCCGCGAACCCGCCGCTCCGCTCGAAGCGGATGATCATTTGAACCCCAGGAACTTGAGCACGGCGGCGACGCAGCCCGGGTTCGGGTTGGGGGTGGGGGTTGGCTCGCCGCCGCCGGTGACGTTGATGCCCACGCCTGCCCAGCCGTTCTTGACCGCCTGCTGCTCGAGGCTGCCGGCGCCGAAAAGCTCGCCGGCCACCGCATAGGTGAGGTCGGCCGCGCCTTGAAAATCGGTGTTGGAACGGATGCGGTCGCGCAGGGTCACATACCAGATCTGGCCGGCCTTCTCCCAGGCGTTGCCGCCCAGCTCGGAGGCGATGAGATAGAAAGCGCGGTTGGGGATGCCCGAGTTGATGTGCACGCCGCCGTTGTCGCTGGTGGTGGTGACGTAATCCTTCATGTGGCCGGGCTGCGGGTCTTTGCCGAGGACGGGATCGTTGTAGGCCGTGCCGGGGTCTTTCATCGAGCGCAGGCCAATGCCGTTGACGTTGCTGGTGAAGAGCCCCTGGCCGATGATCCAATCGGCCTGGGCGGCCGTCTGCCCCAGGCTGCGCTGCTTGACGAGCGAGCCGAAGACATCGGAGAAGGATTCGTTCAACGCGCCGGGCTGGTTGATGTAGACCAGGCCGCCGGTGTATTGGGTGACGCCGTGGGTAAGCTCGTGGCCGATGACATCGATCGAGATGGTGAAGCGGTTGAAGAGGCGCTGGCTGGGCGGCAGGTCTTCGTCGCCGTCGCCATAGACCATTTGCGAGCCGTTCCAGAAGGCGTTGTCGTAGCCTTTCTGGTAGTGGACGGTGGAATCGAGCCGCATGCCCGCGCCGTCGATCGAGTTGCGCTGGTACACTTCCCAGTAAAGGTCGTAGGTGGCGCCGGCGCCGTCGTAAGCCTCGTCAACGGCCAGGTCGCCGCTGGGGGCCGAGCCTTCGGCGCGCACCAGCGTGCCGGGCAGGCCGGAGAGGTTGTTGGCGGTATAGACGTTGCGCTGGCGGGCAGGGGCGGCCATGGCCCGCGGGATGACCACGCGGGCTGCCGCGGCCTGGCGGTCGTTGCGCATCAACTCGGAGATGCGCGCGGTCTCGGCGGATTTGGCGCGCTGTTCTTCGGTGCCGTTCTCGGCGATACGGTCGAGCATGTAAGGGGGCAGAATGCAGGAAATCATATGCGCTGTGAAACCTCCGTTTCGGTGAGCGAATCGATAAATCACCTCCAGTGTATTATCATTGATCATTCGAGTCAAGAATCGGGAGATTAGTTTTCCCTCATCCGGGCGGGCCATTCCTGGCGGATGGGCGGGGGGCCTCAAAGGCGGCAGGAAATTCGAGCCGCATGGAGCGCCCTCATCCCCGGCCCTTTTCCCGCAGGGCGAAGGGAGCCGAGGCCGGTGAAGCCCTGACGGGCGGGGAGGATTCGCTTGACATGGGGGCGAGTGGGGCTAAACTGGTTTGAAACATCTCAATCGAGCTAACGGGAGGGGATATGATGGCCGAATTTACCCGCATGCCGCGCTATGAAATCCGCAATGACGGCGCAGGCCCTTACGCGATCTTCTATTGCGATATCTGCGAGCGCGAGTTCCGCAGCCAGCCGGACGTGGCCGGGACGGTGGCAAAAGACCTTGGGCGCGATGCGCTGGGGAGCCTGCTGCGCAAGGTGCCGCTGGTGGGCGGGGCCGTGGCCGATAACGTGGTCGGCGAAGACCCGCGCTACTCCTATAAAATGACCCCCGCGCAGGTGGAATCGGCCTGGAAGCAGGTGCAGATGCACTTCCGCGAATGCCCCACCTGCAACCGCATCGTCTGCCTTTCGGATTTCGACACGCAGAGCGGCTTCTGCCAGGAAGACAGCCCGCGTACGCAGGAAATGGCCGAATCGAAGGGCGCGCAGGCCGGTGCGGCGCTGAAGGGCTTTGCGGCGGCGTTTGGCCTGGGCGACGTGGTAGATAAGGCCCGCCAGGCCGCCGAGAACGCTCAGCGCGCGGCCGCGCAGATGGCGCGCTGCCCCAAAGACGGCACGCTGGCCGAGCCGGGCACCAAATTTTGCCCCGAGTGCGGCAGCCCCATGCAGCAGCCCGCGGCGCAGCGCTGCCCAAGCTGCGGCGCCGAGACGAAGGGCGCCAAGTTCTGCCCGGAATGCGGCACCAAACTGGAGGTGCCCGCGCCGGCCGGCGTGTGCCCCAACTGCGGCGCCGAGACGAAAGGCGCCAAATTCTGCCCCGAGTGCGGGACGAAACAAGGGTAAAAGGCCGCGGGCGGTCGGGTCACATCAACGGGCGGCCGGCCCGCGCGGCGCATCCGGCAGGGTGAGGGGGCTGGGCCAGCGGATCACCTCCGCCCTGGCGTTGCTGGGGATGTGCTCATACACCTGCTCGAGCGGAATGCCGCGCGCCAGGCAGGCGAGCACCGCCAGGGCGAAGCCGTGCGAAAAGACCAGCACCGCCTCGCCGGGGTGGGCGCGGGCGATATCGGCGGCGGCGGCCGACATGCGCGCCGCCACTTCGGCGGTTGATTCGCCGCCCGGGGCGCGCGCATCGAGCGGGGAGGCTTCGGCAGCGCGGAGCAGACCGCCAAATTCAGCCACCACCTGGGCGTAATTTTTGCCCTGCCACGCTCCCTGGTGGATCTCCACCAGGCGTTCGTCGAGGAGCACGCTCAGGCCCAGGCGGGCGGCGGCCGCTTCGGCCGTCTGGCGGGCGCGGGCCAGCGGGCTGGAATAGAGCGCGGCAAAGCGCCGGCCCGAGAGGGCCAGCCGCTCGGCGGCGGCATGCGCCTGGGCCAGCCCGGCCGCGTTGAGAGGGATATCCGTTTGGCCCTGGTAGAGGCCGTGGCGGTTCCAATCGGTCTCTCCGTGGCGCACAAGCCAGAGTTCAGCAGGGTTGGTTGGTGTGTTCATCGTTGAAGGGTGACCGGCCGTCGAGGGGGCCGGGCCAATGCCGGGTTGGACGGCTGGCATGGCGTAAGTATATCGCAAAGCTCTCCCGGCCGCACCGGTTCAGGATGGTGCGCTCAGCGATCGAGCGCACCCTACAAAGGCGGTTCCCGGCAAGCACCGATTCAGGATGGTGCGCTATCTTCGTAGGGTGCGGTCGATTTTATGACCGCACCGGCTCAAGATGGCGCGCTCAACGATCGAGCGCACCCTACAAAGGCGGTTCCCGGCATGGCGCCGACTCGCAAAACTGGAAGCTGATCGTAATCTTCCACCGATTGATTAGCCCCGGCGGAAGTGGTAGAATCGCTTCAGCGGAGGATCGCTATTAACGTTCGCCCGTTCGCCTGGCATGACCTGCTGACCTTATACCGCTTCCGCCACCGGGTGCTGTGCACCGATAGCGCGCAAGTCTTGACGCGCGGAAGCCCCCTGGGTCCGCTGGCGATGCTCACGCACCTCGACCCGACGCGTGGAATCTTCACCGGGGTCTGCCCCGCGCGCGACGGGGCCGCGCCTTTGATCGGGCAAATGACCTACACCCCCGGCGTGCGCCCGGCGCGCATCTCCTTCCTGATGCCGTTTGACGACCTTGATCATCCTGCGCTGCCCGACCTGCTGGATGCCCTGGCCGAAACCGCCGGGAGCTGGGGGGCCGTGAACCTGCTGGCCGAGGTGGAAGAGGACAACCCCGCCCTCGACCCCATCCGCCACGCCGGTTTTGGGGTGTATGGCTGGCAGTCGATCTGGCAGTTCCAGCCGAACGGCGATGGGCGCGCCGCCGAAGCCTGGCAGCCGGCCGCCGGCGCGGATGAGGTGGCGGTGCGCAGCCTCTACCAGCTGCTCGTCCCGCCGCTGGTGCAAAGCGCCGAACCCTTCCCCGGGCACAGCGCCCAGCGCCTGGTGTACCGGCAGGAAGGGGATATCCTGGCCTATGCCGATGCCGCTTACGGGCCGCAGGGCATCTACCTGCAGCCGGTGGTGCACCCGGCGGTGGAAGACCCCTACGGCCTGCTGGCGGGGCTGGTGGCGCGCCAGCCCTCCCTGCCGCAGCGGCCAATTTACGTGGCGGCAAGGTCGTACCAGGCCTGGCTGGAACCGGCCCTCAAGCGCCTGAACGGCTCTGTATCGCCGCGCCGGGCGCTGCTGGTGAGGCACCTGGCGGTGGTGGCGCGCGCCGGCCTGCTGGCCCGCCAGCCTGCGCGAGAGATCTACAGCACCGATGGCACGGTGCCGTTGGCTCAGCATTCGACCATACATGACAATTAGAAGGTTAGTAAGATTTTATGACCCAACGCAGAATAACCGATGACCTGAACGCCCTGCTGGGGGTGCTTCCCCCGTCTATCGCAGAGGCGGTCGTCAAAGTGAATAACAGCGACTTGCTGCTCGAAATCGTCCTCGACCTGGGCCGCCGCCCGATGGCGCGCTTCACCAGCGGCGAGGTGGAATTGCTGCAAGATGAAATCACCCATGCGGAGATCGAATATGTGGTGGCGCGCATCGGCGAATTCGACGCCGATAACCGCGCCGGGCTGGAGCGCACCCTGCACCGCATCTCGGCCATCCGCAACCGGCGCGGGCACATCGTGGGGATGACCTGCCGCGTCGGGCGGGCCGTGTATGGGACGATTGACATCATCGAAGACCTGATCGAATCGGGCAAGAGCCTGCTCATCCTGGGGCGGCCGGGCATTGGCAAGACGACGATGCTGCGCGAGGCTGCGCGCATCCTGGCCGAAAAGAAGCGCGTGGTCATCGTTGATACGTCGAATGAAATCGGCGGCGACGGCGACGTTCCGCACCCGGCGGTGGGCCGCGCGCGCCGCATGCAGGTGGCGCGCCCCAACCTCCAGCATGAGGTGATGATCGAGGCCGTCGAGAACCACAACCCCGAGGTGATCGTCATTGACGAGATCGGCCGCGAGCTCGAAGCCGCCGCGGCCCGCACGATCGCCGAGCGCGGCGTGCAGTTGATCGGCACGGCCCACGGGCGCACGCTCGAAAACCTGCTGCTCAACCCCACCCTCTCGGACCTGGTGGGCGGCATCGAAGCGGTGACGCTCTCGGATGAAGAAGCCCGCCGGCGCGGCACGCAGAAGACCGTCCTCGAGCGGCGCGCGCCCCCGACCTTTGACGTGCTGATCGAGATCCAGGAGCGCGACCGGCTGGCGATCCACCCGGATGTGGCCGCGGCGGTGGATGCGCTGGTGCGCAGCTACCCCCTGCCGCCCGAAATTCGCTACCGCGAGCCCAATGGGGAAATTAAAATCGAAAAAGCCCCCGCTCCAACCGTCCGCCCGGTGGGAATGGCCTTCGGCGCCGCCCAGACCGGGCCGGGTTCCGCTCAAAGCCAGGCCGGGATGCGCCGCACGGCATCGAGCGAGCCTGCCACCCAGCCGAGGACGAACGGAGGCGAAAGCCCGCGTCCGGCCAGCCCGCCGGAAGGGGATAACGGGCGCCCGGCCAGCCTGCAGCAGGTGCGTGTTTACCCTTACGGGGTGGCGCGCAACCGCCTGATGCAGAGCGCCAAGCGCCTGGGCGTGCCGGCGGTGGTGGTGCGCGACCTTTCGGAAGCCGATGCGCTGATCACCCTGCGCACTTACTATCGCGGGCGCGAACAGACCATTCTGGATGCCGAGACGCGCGGCATGCCCATTTATGTGCTGCGCGCCAACACCAACAGTCAGATCGAGCAGATGCTGGCCGAGTTGTTCAACCTGGCCTACCACCCCAACAGCCTGGATAACTGGGAAGAAACCGCCACGCAGACCCAGGCGGCCATCCAGATGGTGATGAACGGCGAGCGTTACATCGACCTGGCCCCCGCTTCGGCGGCAATCCGGCGCATTCAACACGAGATGGCGCGCCAGGCGCAGCTCACCTCGCATTCCTACGGCAAAGAGCCTAACCGGCGGGTGAGGATTTATCGGGATTAAGCGACCCGTGATCAGCTCAAGGGAAATGATCACCTCAAGCTTCTATTCGGAATGCTGTTTTGATAGATAATAATAGGGCAGGTTGAACAGCGCTTTGGTTTTCCTGTAAATTGTGGGGCTTACCCCACAATTTACAGGAAAAGATACACACGATGACAGGTTGTTCATTTCTGGCTGAGAGCAGATCGCTGACAGCTGAAAGCCTCTTCCATGTTGATTACCTTCGAAGGCCCGGAAGGCAGCGGCAAGACCACGCAGATCAAGGCCCTGGCCGAGCACCTGTGTGCGCAGGGCCGTGATGTTTTAACCACCCGCGAGCCGGGCGGCACACCGATCGGTGACCAGGTGCGGGCGGTGCTCCTCACCAACCTGGAGAACACCGATATGCACCCGCGCACCGAGATTCTCCTCTTCCTGGCGGCGCGCGCCCAGCTCGTCGAGCAGGTCATCCGCCCGGCGGCGCAGGCCGGTAAAGTGGTGATCTGCGACCGCTACGCCGATTCGACGCTCGCTTACCAGGGGTACGGCCACGGCGCCGACCGCGACCTGCTGCGCCGGCTCCTGGATTTTGCCACCGGCGGCTTGTGGCCAGACCTGACCCTGCTGCTGGACCTCGACCCCGAGGAAGGCCTGAAGCGCAAGAAGCTCGGCGGTGAATGGAACCGCCTGGATGCTTACACTCTGGCTTTCCACCAGCGCGTGCGCGCCGGTTATCTGGAGCTGGCGGCCCGCGACCCGGCCCGCTGGGTGGTGGTGGATGCCGCACGCCCCGCCGAGCAGGTGCAGGCGGAAATCCGCCGGGCCGTGGACGCGCGCCTGGCGCACGCCGGCCATTAGCCGCCGCAGGTAGAAAGCCGCTGTGTGCCAGGTCAGGCGAGGGAGAACCGCATGAAGATTGCCATCCAGGCGTGCGCGTGCCTGGCCCTGGGGCTGCTCTCTGCCTGCGCCCCGGCGCGGGCCACGCCCGGGGCCGCCCCAACCGCCACCATCGCGCTTAATTTTGCCCCCACACCCCTGCCCACCGAGATGGAATGCGTGATGGTCATCTCGCAGGCCACCCCCGAAGCCACCGAAGCGCCGCTCTACCCCGACCCGGCCCCCCAGGACTGGTCGCAGGGGCCGCAAGACGCCGCGGTGACCTTCCTCGAATATACCGACCTGCAGGCCGCCGCCAGCCCGGCGCTGGACCTCAACCTGGCGCGCCTGGCCGCCAAATACCCCGCCGACGTGCGGCGCGTCTTCCGGCATTTCCCGCTGCCGGGCAACGATAAGGCCATGGCCGCTGCGGCGGCCGCCGAGGCCGCCGGAAGGCAGGGCAGGTTCTTTGAGATGGCGGACTTGCTGGCCGGCCGCCAGGCCGAATGGGCCGCGCTGGATGCCGAAGGCTTCCGCGCCTGGCTGCTGGAACAGGCCGCCGCGCTCGGGCTGGATGCGGAGCGCTTTTCAACCGCGCTGGACGACCCCGCCGTGGCGCAGAAGCTGGCCGCGGCGCAGCAGTTTGGCCTTCAGGCCGCCATCCCCACCATGCCGTGGCTGCTGATCAACGGCAAAATCTACCAGGGACCGCGCGATTTCCGCTCGCTGGAGAGCGTGGTGCGCCTGCTGATGCTGGAGAAGAAGCAGTTCAAGGCCTGCCCGCCGATGGTCATTGACCCGCAAAAACGGTATTACGCCCGCCTGCAGACGGCGAAAGGCGAGATCCTGGCCGAGCTTTACGCGGCGCAGGCCCCGCTGGCGGTGAACAACTTCGTTTTCCTCGCGCGCGAGGGCTGGTATGACGGCGTGACGTTCCACACGGTCATCCCGGGGTATATCGCCCAATCCGGCGACCCGAGCGGCTCGGGCTTTGGCACGCCCGGCTACGCCTTCGCCGACGATGTGAACAACCTGCGCTTCGACCAGCCCGGCATGCTGGCGATGGCCAGCGCCGGGCCAGACAGCAACGGCAGCCAGTTTTTCATCAACTTTCAGGCCGATTCCAGGCTCAACGGCCGCTATGTGATCTTCGGCAAGGTGATCGAAGGGCTGGACGTGCTCAGCCGCCTGACCCCGCGCGACCCTTCCTCGCCCGCCGACCTGCCGGAGGGGGATGTGATCGAGAAGGTGGTGATTGAGGAACGGGGAAGTAATTAGCTCTTCGTGACCGGGCGCTTGGGGGTGACTGCCTGAGGAAACGAAGCTTACCCTTGAGTGCCGGATGCCCGAGCGCCTGTTCACGGCGCGCCATCTTAAACTAATTTAAGCTTTGTCTGTTAGAATCGAACTTTATGCGATGTGCAAAGGAGAATCCCAACGCATGATGAAACGCGTGATCCTCGCCCTGGCGGCGTTATCTTTCTTGCTGGCGGCCTGCCAGCCGGGCGCCGCCGCCCCCACCGCTGCGGCCAAACCGATGGACAACTGCTCGGTGGTGAGCCTGCTCCCAACCCCCGACCCCACCCTCGTCAGCCTGATCCCTGCCGTGCAAAAGGACGACCACGTGCTCGGCAAGGAGACTGCCAAAGTCACCTTCATTGAGTACAGCGATTTCCAGTGCCCCTACTGCGCCATTCTCGCCCCGGTGCTGCCCAAGCTGGTAGAAAAATACCCCGATGACGTGCGCGTGGTCTTCCGCTACTTCCCGCTCAGCACGCACGCCAACGCGCTCGTGGCAGCCTATGCCGCCGAAGCCGCCGCGCGGCAGGGTAAGTACTTCGAGATGGAAGGGGCGATCTTCGCCAACCAGGAAAAATGGACCGGCCTGACGGCCGAGGAGGCGCGCGCGTGGCTCATTGACCAGGGCGCGCAGCTTGGGCTGGATTCTGCCCGGCTGAGCGCGGATATGGACAGCGCCGAGGTGCAGGCGCGCGTGAATCGCAACCTGCAAGAAGCCACCCAGGCGCAGCTCCCCGGCACGCCGTTCCTGTTCATCAATATGCTTCCCTATCAATCGGCGATGGATATGGGCACTCTTTCCGGGCTGGTGGAACTCTTCAAGCTCGAAGACCGCCAGTACACGGCCTGCCCGCCGATGGTCATCGACACGAAGAAACAGTACCAGGCCACCCTCGAAACCGAAAAGGGCAGCGTGACGATCCAGCTCTACGCCGACCGGGCCCCCCTGGCGGTGAACAGCTTCGTCTTCCTGGCGCGCGACGGCTGGTTCAACGGCGCGCCGTTCCACCGCGTGCTGCCGGGCTTTGTGGCCCAGGGCGGCGACCCCTCTGGGAGCGGATTCGGCGGGCCGGGCTACCAGTTCGGCCTGGAGAACACCGATGCCAAGTTCGACCGCGCCGGGCTGGTGGCTTACGCCAATTCGGGGCCCAATACGAACGGCAGCCAGTTCTTCATCACCTACGCCGCGCAAGACAGCCTGAACGGATCGTACACCATCTTTGGCGAGGTGACCTCCGGCATGGATGTGGTGGAAAAGCTCACTCCGCGCGACCCGCAATCTGGCGAGGAACTGCCCCAGGCCGATAAGATCCTCCGGGTGACGATCACCGAAAAGTAAATGGCAGCCCCCGTCCCGCGGATGCACGTCGGCTCGCTGCTCCAGGCGCTCGTCAGCGCATTGGGGCTTTCGACGTGCGCCGTGGGGGCCGGGTTCACCCTGGTGAGCGGGCTGGTGATGGCCGGCTCGAGGCAGCCGCTGGTGCGCGAGCAGGCCGGGGTGCTGATCTCGCTGGCCTGGACGCTGGTTTTCCTGGCGGCGGCAGCGCTGCCCTCGTTGATCTTCGCCTCGCGGCGCATCGCCGGGCGGCCCGCCGAGGCCCCGGCGATGCGCGGCAGGCTGCGCACGGCCAGCCTGGCCTTGCTGGTGTGGCCGCTCGTCCTGGCGGCGGGCAGGGCGCTCTCGGGCCAGAACGAACTGGCCTGGATGCTGCTCCCGCCGGTGCAGATCCTGGCGGTGGTTTTGCCGCTGTGGTGGCTGGTCGAACTTGCGCGCAATGCCCTCCCGCCGGCGCGCCCCCAGCGCGAGTGGGGCGTGCTCAACTTCAGTCTCTTCGTCTCTACCCCGCTCGCCATTCTGGTGGAGGTTGGCCTGCTGATCGCCGGAATCACCGTGCTGGCGGTGGTGATCAGCGGCAATGCCGAGATGGTGAGCGCCTTCGAGCAGCTCAGCGAGCGCCTGGTGAACTCCTTCGCGAATCCTCAAGCGCTGATGCGCATCTTCCGCCCGGTGCTGGCTCAGCCGTGGGTCATCTTCCTGCTTCTGGCCGGGCTGAGCGGGGTGGTGCCGCTGATCGAGGAGTTGATCAAGCCGCTGGCGGTGGTGGCCCTGGCGGGCCGCAAGCTCAGTCCCGCCGAGGGCTTCTCGGTTGGGGCGCTGGCCGGGGCCGGTTTTGCCCTGCTGGAGACGCTCTTCTCGCTGGTCAACCCGGCCGCAGACGGCTGGCTGGGGCTG
Source organism: Anaerolinea sp. (assembly GCA_029975055.1). Taxonomy (GTDB): domain Bacteria; phylum Chloroflexota; class Anaerolineae; order Anaerolineales; family Anaerolineaceae; genus Anaerolinea. Next base: position 17,635 of record JARKPU010000008.1, on the reverse strand, counting down.
GCGGTGGGCCGCGCGGGCACGGGCTTGCTGCACATCACCACCGCGGCCCTCATGGGCATGGCCTTTGCCGGGGCCTGGCAGGCCGGCCGCTATGCCCTGCTGGGCGTCACTTATTTTGGCGTTTCGCTGCTCCACGGGCTGTGGAACGCCTTCAGCGTGCTCGCCGGCCTGAGCGAGATTCTCTCCGGGCAGGCCGGGCTGGTACAATACCTTCACCGGGCCGGCCTGGCCGCGCCGTATGCGCTGGGGATACTGGCCCTGGTGATGCTGCTCATGCTGGTGGGGGCCAACCTGCACCTGCGCGGGCAGCGGCAGGAGATGGCCTGTTAAAAATGCCCCCGCGCAAGCGCGCGGCACCCAGATAAGAGGAGTGGAAAAGGTTTAATCGATGGAAAGCATTCTGCAGTTGATCCAATGGTTTGTCGATTTCGTCCTGCACATGGACAAGCACCTGCCGCAGATTGTCAACGACATCGGCATCTGGGCCTACCTGGCGCTCTTCGTGATCATCTTCATTGAGACCGGCCTGGTGGTGACGCCTTTCCTGCCCGGCGACTCGCTGCTGTTTGCCGCCGGGGCGGTGGCCGCCACCACGCACCTTTCGCCGATTCCGCTCTTCCTGCTGCTGGCGCTCGCTGCCGTGCTGGGCGACACGGCCAATTATTGGATCGGCCACACGATCGGCCCCAAGGTTTTCACCACCAAATCGCGCCTGTTCAAGATGGAATACCTGGAGCGCACGAAGGCTTTCTACGATAAACACGGCGGGAAGACGATCTTCCTGGCGCGCTTCATTCCCATCATCCGCACCTTCGCGCCCTTTGTGGCCGGGGTGGGGCAGATGCGCTACGGCTACTTCATCAGCTATAACGTCTTTGGCGGGATCGTCTGGACGGGGCTGTTCATCGGCGTGGGATATTTCTTTGGCAATTTGCCCTTTGTGAAGGAGAATTTCTCGCTCGTCATCATCGCGATCATCCTCATCTCGCTGGTGCCGGCGGTGTTCGAATATATCAAGGGGCGAGCCAAACCCAAGCCGGTCGCCGCAGAGTGAGCCGCAGGGCCTGCCGCCGAGAGAGTGACGCTTATGCAACGCGAGACGCTTCGCCGCATTATGCGCGGCCTGATTTACACTTTTTGCCGCCCGACGTACATCGGCCTGGAGAACATCCCCCCCGAGGGCGGGGTGATTTTAGCGACCAATCACATGAGCCGCATGGATACCCTGCTGCTGTTCATCAATTCCACGCGCACCGATGTGACCGCGCTGGTGGCCGATAAATATCAAAAATACCCGCTCTTCGCGTGGATCTTGAACACCGGCGGGATTATCTGGCTGGACCGCGAGAGCGCCGATTTTGGGGCCATCCGCGCTGCGGTGGACGCGCTCAACAAGGGTCTTGCGCTGGGCATTGCCCCCGAGGGCACGCGCAGCACCACCGCCGAGCTGCTGGAGGGCAAGCCCGGCACGGCGCTGGTGGCGCTGCGGGCAAACGTGCCGATCGTGCCGGTGGGGATCGCCGGCTCGGAGGATATCTTCCGCAAGATCTTCACGCTGCGCTTCCCCAAGGTGACGATCCGCTTTGGCAAGCCGTTCCGGCTGGAACCGCTCTCGCGCGATCGGCGCAGCGAGCAGATGCAAGAATATACCGATGAGATCATGTGCCGCATCGCCGCGCTGCTGCCGGAGAAGTACCATGGCTTCTACCGGGGCCACCCTCGCCTGCAAGAACTGCTGGCAGAAGAAGCACAAACGCAGCCGGCGTAGCCGGAAAGAACCGCGAAATAGATGATTGTGCGGCACGAAGTACCACACAATCATCTATTTCGCGGTAAACACCCCTTTACAGAGCCAACTCTAAAACGCTGCCGGCCTCCAGGGCGCGGCGGGGTTCCAGCTTCACCTCGCCCGCTCCTTGCAGGGCAAAGCAGCCCACGCTGAGCGCCCCGCCCAGCACGCGCAGCACGGCGCGCCAGCCCTCGCCCTGGCGGCCGACCTCGCACACACCCCAGGCACGCCCCGTGGACCAGAAGTGGCTCCCCGGCCGGGCTGCCAGCGCCAGCCGCCCCTGCGGGGCCGAATACTGGAAGCCGGTGAGGGCCACGACCGCGGCCCAGGCGGCCATGGCGCGCGCATAATGGTGCCCGCACTCTGGCTCGTTGAACGGGTTGCGCTTACGCCCATCATGCCGCGCGCGCACGTCGCGCACGGCTTCCAGCCCTTCTTCCACCTGCCCTTCGTAAATCATTCCCGCGGCGGCGGTGTATTCCAGCCCCGTCCAGGCCTCGCTGTAGTAGGGGAAGGGCACTTCCAGGCGGCCTTTCGGGTAGCTGGCGACCATCAAAGCCGTTTCGTCGCCCAGAGCGTATGAGCGCATGGGGTTGAAGTGATCATAAAAGCCGCTCTTGCGGTTGTAGCGCCGCAGGCTGCGGTAGGTGGTTTGCACGTGGGCCGGGTCGAGCAGGTAACCCAGGCCGCAGATGTGCGCCATGTATTGCCCGACGAGCTGGTCGAGCAGGCAGCCGGAACCGAGCTGATACTCGGGGTGAGCCAGGTCGCGCGCGCCCATGCCGGCCGTCAGGCCGGGGTGAATTTCAGAGGCGTCCTTCACCGGGCGGATCTGGTGCTCGTAATATTCGCCGTTGAAGAGGTTGGCGTCGGTCCAGGCGCGGCCGAGCTCGAAGAGGCGGCGGCACTCGGCGGCAAAATCGGCCTCGCCCAGGTGCGCGGCCATCTCTTCGGCGGCGCGCAGCGCCCCCAGGTACCAGGATTCCATCTGCGGGTTGGGGCCAAAGTACTCCACGTCGGAGGTGTTGTGCTGGCAGCCTTCCATCACCCCGTCGCGGTCGGCGTCCCAGCCGCCGGGCATCCAGGCAAAGGCCAGGGCCTTCTTGACGTTGGGCCACAGGCGGCGCAGCAGGGCGTCATCGCCCGAAAGCTGCCAGTCGCGGTACATCTTCATGATGCAGCCCATCTGGCCGTCGGCGGCGGCAGTGCCCCACTCGGCGGCGCGCTCGATCGGCAAATGGGTGCGGAAGCTCATCAGGCCGTCTTCGCGCGTGGAATGGCCAAACTCCACCTCGCGCAGGGCAAGCGAAAGGTCGCCAAACAGGAAGGCCGTGGCCTGCTCGTAATTCCAGACGTGCGTGCACGAGCCGTGGCAGCAGCCGGCGCTGTCGCCGCAGCCCTCCCAGGCATAGAAGCGCCCGTCGGCGGTGCGGAAGCAGGTTTGGGTGCGCAGCGTGGAAAGGTTGAAGAGCGCGGCTTCCTTGACCTCGGCGGGCAGGCTGGAGGTGCAGAACGCCCCCACGAAGGCCGCCGTGCGCTCTTCCAGCTCGGGCAGGCGCGGGGCAATTCTCTCCGCCGCATCCCAGGCATCGAGGTAGAGGGTGGTGTAGTGGTTTTGCAGGCGGTCGCCGGGCGCGCAGCAGCCGTCTTTGCATTCCTCGCGCGGGGTCCACGAGCAGCGGTTGGGGAAATGCCAGGTGAGCAAGAAGGTGACATCGCGCGTTTCACCGGCGGGCAGGTTGAGCCTGACGGCCAGCGAGGCCATCGGCGCATCCTCGCCGGCGGAGGGGCAGTCTTCCAAAACGCCGTCGGAGGCGAAGTCATCCCAGAAGCCGAGCAGGTCGCCGCCCCAGGAGCCGGTGCCCCGCGCCCAGCTGGTGCGGTAGCTGACGCCCTCGCCTGCCGTGGTGGAAAGCGCCAGCGTGCCCCAGGCCTCCGAGGCCGGGTCCACGCCGTCGCTGCGCATATAGATGCCCTGCAGCCCGCCGCCCTGGTGGAACTGGTTGCGGTTGGCTTTGGCCCCCACGGTGGAAAGCGCCCCGGCAAAACCGCGCCTGAGGTTCGAGCCATCCACGCCGATGTAGTTGGGCAGCGAGCCGCACACCGCCACGTTGAGTGCGGCCTGCGAGCGGTTGCTGAGCCGGTAGCGCAGCACCGCCACAGGCAGGCTGCTGGCTTCCACGTCGCACGGGACGAGCGGGTTGAAGGCCTGCACCACCGCCGAAACGGGCACGTCGGGGTCGGCGAGGAAGACCTGCCCAAAGGGGTACGCCGCGGCGAAGGAGGCCTGGCGGAAGCGCGGCAGGCCGTGGTTGGGGGCCATGCTCCCCCCGCCGCCCTCGTATTCATCCAGCTCGAGCGGGCCTTCGAGCGCGCGCGCCAGCTTGCCGGCGGGGCCTTCCACAAAGAGGGCGAAGAACGGCGCCGAGCCGCGCCCGCCCCCGTTGGGGATGAACCCCTTGGCGGGGCGGTTCATCAGCTCCCAGTCGCGCAGGTCGCCGCGCCCGCCGAGCGAGAGGGTGCCCGTGCCGATGCCGCCGACGGGCATGGCGATGCGGCGCAGGTGTTGTTGATCGTAGTGTTTGAGGATCGGCCAGGGTGGGGTGGGCATGGGGGAAAATCTCCGAAAGGGTGTGGAATGGGGGTATCTTTTCTTAAGTCTGACGATAAAAGCACCGTAAAGGAATTCCGGCGGAGTCACCCCGCCGGAAGATCAGCCCGTTGAGAAGGAAGCCCTCCCCAAAGGGGCTTATTTGGCCTGGCTGCCCAGCCGCTCGCGGATGCGCCGGAAGGTATCGGGCAGTTCCTCGGGGAGCACGCGCGTCTCGCCGATGGTGGACATGAAGTTCGTATCTCCCGACCAGCGCGGGACGACGTGCAGGTGAACGTGCTGGGCGATGCCCGCGCCCGCCGCCGCGCCGATGTTCGCGCCGATGTTGAACGCCTGCGGGTGATACAGCTCGCGCAGGAGGATCATCATCTCGGCCATCAGGTCCATCAACTCGGCGCGCGAGCGCGAATCGAGCTCTTCGATCGTGTCCACATGGCGGAAGGGGACGATCATAATATGGCCGGTGGTGTAGGGGTAGCGGTTGAGGATGACAAAAGCGGTTTCGCGGCGCAGAACCACCAGGTTTTCCACGCTGTCTTCCTCGGCGGCAGCCTTGCAAAAGATACATTCGTGAGGTCGGTCCTGGTTCATCATGTATTTCATCCGCCATGGCGACCAGAGTGTGTCCATATGGCGAAATCCTCTCTTGTGTTAAGTGATCACAAGCCGAATCCTGGCGGCCCAATACCCTCTGCGAACAGGACATTTAAACCGCGTTGTAACGTGTGTGATCGTACCGGTTGGCCGGTCTGGCCTGAACTCCCCTGCGGGTAATTTTAGCACAAAACTGAATTGACAGCCCGTGGCATGACTGGTATCTTTAGGCCGTATGGAGATGCTGCCGCTGTTCCCCGCGCAGTCGCTGAGCGTTTCGGCCCTCACGCGCCGCCTGCGCGAATTGATCGAAAGTGATGACGCCCTGCAGGATGTGTGGGTGCAGGGTGAAATCTCCAACTTCACGCGGGCCAGTTCGGGGCACGTTTATCTCACGCTCAAAGACGCCGGGGCCGCGCTGCGCTGCGTGATCTGGCGCACCAGCGCCCAGCGCATCCGCACGCCGCTGCAGAACGGCCTGGCGGTGGAGGCGCACGGGAAGATCGGCATTTACGAGCGCGACGGGGCCTACCAGTTGTATATCGATGCGGTGCGCCCGGCCGGCGAGGGCCTGCTCTACCAGGAATTTATGCGCCTCAAAGCGCGGCTGGAAGCCGAGGGGCTGTTCGATGAAGAGCGCAAGCGCCCGCTGCCGGCCTTCCCGCGCCGGATCGGCCTGGTCACCTCGCCCACCGGCGCGGCGCTGCAGGATATGCTCAACACGCTCCAGCGGCGCTACCCGCTGGCCGAGGTGCTGCTGGCCCCCAGCGCGGTGCAGGGAGAAGAAGCCCCCGCCGAGATCATCCGCGCCCTGGCCCGGTTGAACGGCGGCCCCCGGCCGGATGTGATCATCGTGGCGCGCGGCGGCGGCTCGCTGGAAGACCTGTGGGCCTTCAATGACGAGGGCGTGGTGCGCGCCATCGCTGCCTCGGAGGTGCCGGTCATCACCGGCATCGGCCACGAGACGGACTTCACCCTGGCCGACTTCGCCGCCGACGTGCGCGCGCCCACCCCAACCGGGGCCGCGGCCCTCGCCACGCCCGACCGGGCCGACCTGCGGGTGGGGCTGGAGCGCCTGGAACGCCGCCTGCAGGGCGCGGCGCTGGAGCAGGTGGGCGGGCTGCGCTCGGGGTTTGCCCTGCTGCAGGCCGCCCTGGAGCGCCAGAACCCGCTGCGCCGCCTGCAAGACGAGCGCCAGCGCCTGGATGAGCTTTGGGCGCGCGCCGGGCGGGCCGCGCTGCACGCCTTGAACCTGCAGCGCGCCGGGCTGCGCGGGTCGGCGGCCCGTTTGCAGGCCCTCAACCCGCTGGCGGTGCTCGAGCGCGGCTACGCCTTGGTCACCCGGCCCGATGGCAGCCTGCTCACGCGCGCCGCGCAGGCGCAGGCGGGGGAAAAGGCCCGCGTGCGCCTGGCCGACGGCACGCTGGGAGTTGAAATTCAATCGGTGGAGAAACCATGATGCCCGCTCCAATGACAGAGATCGAAAAGCTGAGTTACGAGGAGGCTTCGGCCGAGCTGGAAGAGATCATCGCGCGGCTCGAGGCGGCCCAATCCACGCTGGAAGAATCGCTGGCGCTGTTCGAGCGCGGGCAGGCCCTGGCGCAGCGCTGCGCGGCGCTGCTCGACCAGGCCGAGCTGCGCATCCGCCAGGTGAGCGGGGGCGAAGAAGAGGAGGCCTGAGCATGTTGGAAGACTTGCTGCGCAACGAGGTGTTCTGGACGGCCCTCGCCGCCTGGGCCCTGGCGCAGTTCGCCAAGCCCTTCCTGGAATACCTGGAAACGCGCCGCTGGGTGTGGGGACTGTGGTTCAGCAGCGGGGGCAACCCAAGCTCGCACTCGGCGCTGGTGGTCAGCGCCATGCTGGCCATCGGGCTCTTCGTGGGCTTCGGCACGCCGCTCTTCGCGCTGGCCTTTGCCGTGGCGATGATCGTCGTCTATGATGCGGCCGGGGTGCGCCGCGAGGCGGGCCGCCATGCCGAGCGGATCAATATCCTGATCGAAGAGCTGTTCAGCGGCCAGCCCATCAGCGAAAAGCAGTTGAAAGAGGTGATCGGCCACACCCCCCTGGAGGTGCTCTCGGGGGTGCTGCTGGGGGCGGTCATTGCGCTGGCCAGCTACGCAATCTTCCGGTGAGCGGGGGTCATTTATAGATCAGCAAGAGAATCCGGGTGTAGGCGGTGCACACTGCCCGGTTGATCTTCAGGCTGAAGGCGTTGAGCGTGCCAACATCGGTCGGGGCATTGTCGGTGATCACCAGGTTCCACGTACCGGTCGGCATGCGCCCGCCCAAGGTGGAAAGCGGCTGCTCGGGCCGGTAGCTGCCCGAGAACGGTCCCTGCGCGGTGGAAATGGCCTGCGCGGCTGAATCGTCGAAGGTCACAAAGGTGTAGTCATCGGTCGAACTGCCGCGCCGGTTGGCGAGGGTGATCGTATCGCCGTTGGGGGCTTCCAGGCTGAGCTGCAGGTCGCCCACCCACGGGTGAGTGATATCCACGGTGGCCGTCAGGCCGTACATGAGGTGGTCGCTGGCGATCGTCACGGGCACGCGCAAGCTCACCGGGTCCTGGCCGGCAACGCGGTCGGGAATCGCCAGCGGCGGCCCGCCGTAGGCGAAGGACTCGACGGCCTGGGCGGGCAGCGCGGTGGTGAACTCGGGCAGGGGCAGGCTCACCTGCCCGCCCGCATAGCTGACGGTGAGGACGAGCGCCAGCCGCCCGCCGCAGGGCTGGGCGGGGTCGATCTGGACGCGGAAAGGCGCCAGGTTGGTGTGCACGGCGTTGTTCGGGAGCATATCGCCGTACCCCGAGCTGCCCTGCAGCACCGCCGCGGCCCCCTGCGCCACACTCAGCGCCGCCGAGATGCCCTGAGCCGCCCCCGAGCCGGGCAGGTTCGCCAGGTCCACTTCCAGGTCGAAGGTCTCGCCGGGTTCGAGCGCCGTGTTGAAGTTGCCCTCGACCACGTGCGTGCGCACCCCGCTGACGGCGAGATTCGGCGCGACGGCCCCGGTGGAGTTATAGAGCACGAGGGCAAAGTCCTGGTCGGTCGGGTTGGGGTCGCCAGGCACGCCGTCGCCGCCCAGGCTGGCAGCAACGACCCTCACGGTCACCTCGCCGGTCGTCCCGGCCGGGAGGAAGACGTTTTCCACGTTATTGAGCGCGTCGGCGCTGCCGCCGGGGGCCGAAAGCGCCCCCGCAAAGACGTTGCCCCGGTAGGTGACGCCGCCGGCGGTCACTTCCAGGTCGAGGTCGTTGACGAGGGCTTTGGAGGCAACGGTGCTGCCGGGGGCGTCCGTCCAGACCAGGCTGACGCGCAGCGGCAGGGAGGGGTCGATCACCTGCCCGGCGAGGGTGAAGACCTGCCCCGTGGCGGTGAAGATGGTGGTCTGATCTACCACGTGGCGGATGGCGCCGTCGAAGAGCGTGCCCAGATTGAGCATGCCCCAGCCCTGTGAGGGCGAGGGCAGGGTATCTCCGGCCGACAGGCCGGTGAGGTAGCGCGGCGAATTGAGCAGCAAGGCTTTGAGCATGGCCGGTGAAGGGGTCTGGCCGGGGTTGATCGCCCGGCGGTAGTATTCATAGGCCAGCTGCGCGCCGCCGGCCACCGCCGGGGTGGCGTGGCTGGTGCCGGTGGACCAGGCGTAGAGCGTCTGCCCGGGCGGGTAATATTTGGGCGGGCAGACATACGTTCCCGTGTAAGCCGGGTCCATCGAAGCCGGGCCGGAAACGTGCGTGCCCGGCGCAACGATATCCGGTTTGGCGCGCCCGTCGGCGGTGGGCCCGCGCGAAGAATAGGGGGCCATGTCGTCGGCGCTGTCGGCGTCCGTCCAGCCGTTGCAAGATACGCCCGGGTCGCGCGGGTTTTCGGTGGCCCCCACGGTGAGCACATTCTTGGCGGTGCCCGGGGTGTTGATCGTCCGCGCGGCCGAGCCGCTGTTCCCGGCGGCGAAGACGTGCAGCATGGATTGATTCCCCGAATCGGAGAACGCATCGCGGGTGAGCGCGTCATAGATCTGCGCGGTGGCGTCGTAGGCTCCCGAGGCGGGCGCCCCCCAGCTGTCGGAGGTGATGCGCGCCCCCAGGGCGTAGGCCTGGTAGATCATGATCGAATCGCTCCCCAAGCACTTTTCCAGCATGGGCGCCGTGCCGTCGTTGGGGAACATCTTCGTCCCGGCGACCTGCCCGTAGGGTGAGATGCCCAGGCCGTACTGGAAGCCCGCGGCGTTCTCGTAGGGGAAGCCCGCCAGGTTGTTGTAACCGGCGATGATGCCCGCGTTGAGGTTGCCGTGCCCGCCCACGCCGTTGCCGGTGGCGTCCTTCGAGCAGTTGGCGATGTACGCGACGCGGTCGGGGTTGGAGAGCGAGCCGAGCACGTGAAAATCGGGGTGCAAGACGTTCGAGGCGTCGCCGATGTCGATGCCGTCGTCGATCACGTCGATGATCGGGTAGGCCGACGGGTCGGCGGGGAAGCCCAGGCTGTCCAGCCAGGCCAGGTAGCCGGGGCCGGAGGCGGTCGTCTTGCCGCCTGTGCTGGTGATGCTGCCCGCCACGACCTGCCCCTGAATTTCATCCAGCAGCACCGGCGGGGCATACGGCTCGATGTTGACCACGTCGGGCCAGGAAGCCACCTCGGCCAGGCTGGAGGCGGGCAGGCGCAGGCGCAGATTCGTCAGGTTCAGCACGGCTTCGGGGGCCGATAGGGTTTCTTCGGCCAGCGCGCCCAGGCGGGCAAGCGAACCGGGCAGGGCGGGAGAGTCATAGAGCTGGACGGTCACGGCCAGGCTGCCCCCCTGGGGCGCAGCGGCGGCATCGCGCAGCGCCGGGTGCAGGCGGTAAGCGGGGTGATAGGCCCCCTGCCAGCGCACCAGCCCGGCCAGCTCCGCCGAAGCGGCGAGGGCACCAGAAGGGTCTTCTCCCCAGACGAGGTAGGCGTTTTCGGGCAGGTAGGCGACCGGTTCCAGCCCGGCCCCGGCGAGTGCGTCCAGCCAGGCGGGCAGCACCGGCCCGGCGAACTGCACCAGCCACAGGCCCGGGCCCGCGGCAGGCTTCAGGCGCAGGGCATCCGGCAGGGTCGGCTCGGGCTGGAGCGAGCCGGTGGAGAGGGTGTACCCGCGCAGGTAGATGGCGCCGGAGGTGAGGCGCAGCCCCGCCGGGTGTGATTCGGCGCGGGCGGCGGCCCCGGGCTGGGGCAGGCGCCACAGCGAGAATGCGCCGTAATCCTGCACAAGGCTTGCCCCGGCCGAAGCCAGCCAGGCCAGGGCGGAGGGGTATTCGGGGCGGGCGGTGTAGAACTCAGGGGGCAGGGAGGCGCGGACCGGGCCGGGCGCAGTCCTGCCGAAGGCGAGGAGGGCCAGCGCGAGGGCCAGGAGGATGCGTGCAAGTGCGGAGCGATTTGGCAAGGGGGTCCCTTTCCGCAAGATTTTACCACTTTCTCACCTTGGTGCAGTCCAAAGCGACTGCACCCTACAAGACTTTCTTACCTTGGTGCAATCCAAAGCGACTGCACCCTACAAGGCTCCCTGCCGGGAAGGGGGGAAAGGGGGATGGTTGAGCATTTACATGAATTATATCTTTTATTTGGGGAGGGTGGAAACCTGCCGACTTAGTGTAATTTTTACACAAATTGAGGTATAATGCCCTCCCATTGGAGGGCTTATGACCACTACGGCAACCTTGACATTCGACCAGGCGATCGAACAGGCCGGTTTCGGCCGCTTCCAGAAAAAATTGATGCTGGTTTGCGGCCTGGGCTGGGCCGCCGACGCCATGGAAGTGCTGCTCATTTCTTTTGCCCTGCCGGCGATCGGCCAGGAATGGAACCTCACCAACGCGCAGAAAGGCCTGCTTGGCACGGCCATCTTCCTGGGGATGCTGGCCGGGGCGTGGGTGTGGGGGCGGCTGAGCGACCTGGTCGGCCGAAAGATCGGCTTCGTCTCCACGGTGGCGATCGATTCGCTCTTTGGGCTGGCCTCGGCCTTCGCGCCGTCTTTCGGCTGGCTGGTGGCGCTGCGCGCGCTCACCGGCTTTGGCGTGGGCGGTACCCTGCCGGTGGATTACGCCATCTTCGCCGAATACCTGCCCGCCGAAAAACGCGGGCGCTACCTGGTGCTGTTAGAGTCCTTCTGGGCGCTGGGCGCGGTGCTGGCCGCCGGGCTGGCCTGGCTGATCGTCCCGCACCTGGGCTGGCGCTGGCTGCTGGCGGTCTCCGCTGCGCCGGGGGTGATCATCTTCTTCATCCGCCGCCTGGTGCCCGAATCGCCGCGTTACCTGGCGGCGGGCGGGCAGGGCGAACGGGCCGCCGAGGTGCTGCGCCAGGTGGCGCGCGAAAACGGCCGCGAGCTGCCCGCTTTCCGGCTGGCGCCGGTGGCCGCGGCGGCGCCTTCGCGCACCTCCGACCTGCTGCGCCCTGCTCTGCGCCGCACCACGCTGCTGCTGTGGCTGATCTGGTTTGCCATCTCGCTCGGCTACTACGGCGTGTTCACCTGGCTGCCGGGCTTCTTCCGCGCCGCCGGGATGACGCTCCTGCCGGTTTACCAGAACGCCTTCATCCTGGCGCTGGCGCAGCTGCCGGGCTACTTTTCGGCGGCCTGGCTGGTGGAGCGCTGGGGGCGGCGCAAGACGCTGGCCTTTTACCTGGTGGCCAGCGGCGTGTTCACTTACCTGTTCGCGGCGGCCAACTCGCTCGGCTGGGTGGTTGGGATGGGCGTGTGGATGTCTTTCTTCACCCTGGGGGCATGGGGCGCGCTGTATGCCTACACCCCCGAGGCTTACCCCACCCGCGTGCGCGGAACGGGCATGGGTGCCGCCAGCGGGTTCACGCGCATCGCCGGGGCCATTGCCCCCAGCCTGGGGGCGCTTTTGATGGGCGGCGGGCTGGCCCTGCCGCTGAGCGTCTTCGCCGCGAGTTACGTCATTGCCGGGGTGGCGGGGCTGTTCCTGCCGCAAGAGACGCGCCGCAAACCGCTGCTGGACGCGGTGGAGCAGGCCGGGCCCGGCCAGGCGGACTGAGCAGCGAGGGTTCGTCTTTAAAATCGTGCATTGGGGGTTTGGCCCCCAATGCACGGTAACAAGCCCACAACGGGAAGCTCAACTCCTCAGCCTGGCGCCGAGGTCTTGCTCCAGGCGGCGGATGATGCGCTGCCGGATGCCCGCCGCGTCTTGATCCGTCAGGGTGCGGTCGGGAGCCTGGTAGGTGAGGTTGTAGGCCAGGCTCTTCTTTCCGGGGCCGATCTGCTCGCCGCGGTAGATATCGAACAGGCGCACACCCGCCAGCAGCCTGCCCCCGCCCTGGCGGATGGCTTCGGCGACCTGCCCGGCGGGGATGGCTTCATCCACCACCACGGCCAGGTCTTCGAGCACGGGCGGGTAGGGCGAGACGGATGACGCCGTGTAGCCGGCGGGGCTGGCCTCCAGCAGGGCGGACAGGTGGAGGTCGGCGGCCAGGACAGGCGCAGCGAGGAAATCGTAGCGCGCCTTGACGATGGGGTGCAGCTCGCCGAACACGCCCAGCACCTGCTCGCCCAGGCGCACGCGGGCGCATTTGCCGGGGTGGAAGATATCGGACCCGGCCGGCTCATACTCGGCCCCGCGGATGTGCAGCCCGTCGAGCAGGCTTTCGATGATGCCCTTCAGGTCGTAGAAATCCATGTTCCCCGAGGCGGCCTCGTTCCAGGCGGGAACCTCGCGCCGCCCGCTGAGCGCGATGACCACGCGGCCGGCCTCATCGGGGAGGGTTTGCCCCTCGACGGGGAGGAAGACCGGCCCGATTTCGAAAAACGCCAGCCGGTCGCGCAGGCGGATGTTCCGCTCGAGCACTTCCAGCACCGAGGCCAGCAGGCTGCGCCGCATGACGGCGCGTTCCGGCGAGATGGGGTTGGCCAGGCGGATGTAGGGCGCCTCCAGCTCGGGCGAGCCGGGCAGGTAGAGGCGCGCTTCGCGCTCGGCGCTGGTCATGCGGAAGGTGATCACCTCGCGGAGGCCCAGGCCGGCGAGCACGTCGCGCAGGTGTTCTTCGGCCCACAGGGTGGAATCCTCTTCCACCGGCGGGGGGAGCGGATCGGCCAGGCGGGTGTAGGGCAGGTTGTCGAAGCCGACCAGACGGGCGATCTCTTCGATCAGGTCGGCGCGCCCCACCAGCCCTTCGCCGATATCCAGGCGGTTGGGTGGGGTTTTGGCGTAGAGCGTCTCGCCCTCGGTGCGGCAGGTGAAGCCGAGCCGCGAGAGCAAGGCGGCGATCTCTTCCAGGCTGAGGTGGATATCCAGCGCGCGGGTCACATCCTGGGCGGTGAGTGCCACCTCGGGGTCGGCCTGCGGCAGGGGGTAGGCATCCACCAGGCCGGCGGCGATCTGCCCGCCGCTCCACAGCGCCATGCGCTCCAGCCCAAGCTGGACGCCGTACGGGGCCAGCTCGGGGTGCACGCCGCGCGCGAAGCGATAGGCCGCCTCGGAATTGAGCTTTTGCGCGCCCACGGTGCGGCGGATGTTAATGAAGTTCCACGAGGCGCCCTCCAGGAGCACATCGGTGGTGGCTTCGGTGACTTCGCTCTCGGCGCCGCCCATCACCCCGGCGATGGAAAGCGCCCCGGCGGTATCGCAGACCAGCACGGTGAATTCATCCAGGCTGCGCTCGACGCCGTCGAGGGTGGTGAGCTTTTCTCCGGGGGCGGCGCGGCGGGTGAGGATGGTGGGCGCTTTGCCGCCCGCGCGGCGGGTGAGCACGCCGTAATCGAAGGCGTGCAGGGGCTGGCAGGTCTCGAGCATGACGTAGTTGGTGGCGTCAACGATGCTGTTGATGGGCCGCATGCCGGCCAGGCGCAGGCGGCGCTGCACCCAGTAGGGGCTGGGCTGCGGTTTGACGCCGCGGATGAGCCCAAGGGTGAAGCGCGGGTTGTATTCAGGCTCGCTGATCTCGATGCGCGCCAACCCTTCCACCGCAGGGCCGATGGCGGGCACGCGGCGCTCGGGCAGGCGCAGCGGCCGGCCGGTGAGGGCTGAAACCTCGCGCGCCACGCCCAGCACGCAGGCGTTGCGGGCCATGTTGGGGAGGATGCTGATATCCAGGACGGCATCGCCCATATAATCGACCAGCGGCATGCCGGTGGGGGCGTCGGCATCGAGGATGATGATGCCCTCGTGCTCCTCCGAGATGCCCAGCTCCTTCTCGGAGCAGACCATCGAGTAGGATTCGATGCCGCGGATTTTGGCGCGCTTGAGGGTGGTGAGCACCTGCCCGGGCTGGTGGCCATCGTAGATGCGGGCGCCCTCTTTGGCATACGCCACTTTGAGCGGAGCGGGCAGCGGGCCCCTGCCTTTATATTCGAACAGGTTGGGCGCGCCGGTGAGCACCGTCTGCTCGGCGGTGCCGTCATTCAGGCGGCATAGCACCAGCCGGTCGGCGTTGGGGTGCGGCATCACTTCGTCAATCTGCGCGACGACGATTTTATCGGGCTCCCAGGAGAGGCCGGTGTAGTTGAACTCGTGGGGGATGCCGGTGGGGTTGGCGGGCGGCATGGGCAGCCCGACGAGGCGGATTTCTTCGACCTCGAGGCCGGCCATGGTGAGGCGCCTGGCCAGCTCCTCGAGGGAGAGATCAATTTCGACATAATCGCGAAGCCAGGAGAGGGGGATTTTCATGCGTGAACCTTTCAAGAAAAGTCAATGAGACGAGGAGTTGATGAGGCGATGAGTGCAGGAAACGAGGCTCGGGCGCTCAATTGCCTGGGCGCCGGGGGAGGAGATTTTCTGCCGGTCAGGGTAGGCTGCGTCATGCGTCTCAATCCCTCAACAGCGAGGTCGGGTTGGATTTCATATCCGGGCACCGGTTCGTGGAAGCCCGCCCCGGGTTCGTTCGCGCCGGGTTTTTTATCCTTCAAGTAAGCGATGAAGCCGTTTAAGAGCCGAGAAAGCTCAATCAGCGACTGTTCAGCTTTGGCGTATTGCTCACCATTGATGTACTGCAAGCGGTAGGCCAGAAGGATATGGCTGCGAGTCTCTTCCAAAGATCCACGCGCGGTATAGCAGAAGCGCACGCCCTCTTGATAATAAAAACGGCCATATCCCTCAGCAATATTTGCAGGGATGCTTTGGACGGAATGTCTCAACTGCGATGCAAGCGAAAAGCGTTCATCGGGCGGCAGGTGATTGGCAATTTCTTGAACCACCCAAACGGCGAAATCGATTGCTTTTTTCCATACAGTGAGACTGGTCAATCCCTTCGCGGCTTGCTTTTCCATTGGGCCTTCCTAAACGAATGGCGGGAACACGAACCCTGAGCGCCTGATTGCCCGAGCGCCCAACACCTAAAACTGCTCCAGGAAGCGAACATCATTGATATAGAACGCGCGCAGATCCTCGATGGCATGCCGCAGCATAGCCACGCGCCCCGGGCCGATTCCGGCGGCAAAGCCGGAGAACTTGGCGGGGTCATAACCGCCGTTCTGCAGCACCGTGGGGTGAACCATACCGCAGCCCATGATCTCCAGCCAGCCCGAGCCTTTGCACAGCGCGCAGCCCTTGCCGCGGCAGATGACGCACTCCACGTCCATCTCGGCGCTCGGCTCGGTGAAGGGGAAGTAAGAGGGCCGCAGGCGGGTGCGCAGGCTCTCGCCGAAGATGCGCTGGGCGAAATCGCGCAGGGTGCCTTTGAAATCTCCAAAGGTGATGTGATAACCCACGGCGAGCAGCTCCACCTGGGTGAACTGGATGTCTTTGCGCGAGCTGGCCTGCTCGTAGCGGTAGCACATGCCGGGCAGCACCACGCGGATCGGCTGGGGGGCGAACTGCCGCATGGCGCGAATCTGCCCAGGCGAGGTGTGCGTGCGCAGCAGCACGCCGGGGTTGGTGGTGTAGAAGGTGTCCCACATATCGCGCGCGGGATGGTAGGGCGGGATGTTCAGAGCGGTGAAGTTATTCTCGTCGGTCTCCACATCGGGCGCGCGAAATACCTGGAAGCCCATCTCGCCGAAGATGCGGTACATCTCGCGCAGGGTTTGCGTCTCGATGTGCAGGCTGCCCTGGGCGGGCCGGCGGCCGGGAAGGGTCACATCCAGGCGCTCGGCGGTGAGCGAACGCTGCAAGGCGGCCTCTTTGAGCGCCTGGGCGCGTGCGGCGAAGGCTTCTTCGAGGGCCTGCTTGACGCGGTTGGCAGCCTGGCCGATTTGCGGGCGCAGCTCTTTGGGGGCCTGCCCCAGGCGCGAGAAGGCCAGCATCACCGGGGCGCTGCGCCCGAGGTGAGCAATCCGCCAGGCCTCCAGCGCGGCTTCGTCGTTCACGGCTTCCAGCGCGGCCAGGGCCGCGGCTTGCGCCTGCTCTAAGGATTGAAGTTCGTCCATGGTCTCTCCTTGCCAGAAGATGATCGATCAAGGAAAGCGATGTGGCACTCGGGCACTCAGGGTCCTGCCGTCCGGGTGCCTGATCCCTTTCCTCGTCAAAAAAAAATAAAACCCGCCCCTGATTGGGACGGGAAGGTCAACCCGCGGTACCACCCACATTAGCCAGGCAAGGGCCTGACTCGCTTGCTCCAACAGCCCTGCTGGCGGTTGCGCATCCGTTTTTCTAAAAACGTGGGGTAAAGCCCACATTGATAGAAAAATGCACATTCTTGCTGCCAGGGCGATTGGCCGACCCGATAACGCCGGTCGCGCGGTGCGGACTACTGGCCTCTTTCGAGATTGTGCATTTGTTTGAGCGAATTGTGGGCTTGCGCCACAATTTACTCAAAGAAACACGATCCCTTTCGGGGCGTTCACCCGCACGGCTCGGGAGGGAACTTCGGCCGGGGTTTCCCCGAGCGAGAGTTGCAGCCGGCGCTCTCGCCTCTCTGGCGGATCCAGCCCGCCTACTTTCCTCCGTCACTGCCTGTACGGTTATGTTGTGCCTATTAAACCGCGAATGCGGGCGATTGTCAAGCTGGCGCAAAGCTGGCAGGAACCCGACCCACCCCGCGGGTTAAAATTGAGGGTTGGAACTGCTCAGTCGCTCACCAGCGTGCCGACGTGCTCACCCCGCAGGGCGCGGATGAGGGCGGTGTCGTCCCACAGGTTGAGCACCAGGATGGGCATTTTGTTCTCCATGCAGAGCGTCAGGGCGGTGCCGTCCATCACCTGCAGGCGCTGGTTGATTGCATCCATGTACTTGATATGCTCGAAGCGCACCGCATGCGGGTTGAGCTTGGGGTCGCTGTCATAGACTCCATCCACCTTGGTGGCCTTGATGAGCACGTCGCAGCACAGTTCGGTGGCGCGCAGCGCGGCGGCCGTGTCGGTGGTGAAGTAAGGGTTGCCCGTGCCGCCGCCCAGGATGACCACGCGGCCTTTCTCGAGGTGGCGGATGGCGCGCCGGCGGATGAACGGCTCGGCGACCATGTGCATCTCGATGGCCGACTGCACGCGCGTGACCACGCCGATGTGCTCGAGGGCGTCCATGAGGGCCAGGGCGTTCATCACCGTGGCGAGCATGCCCATATAGTCGGCGGAAGCGCGGTCGAAGCCCTGGGCCGCGCCGGCGAGCCCGCGAAAGATGTTGCCGCCGCCGACGACCATGCAGATCTCGAGACCGCTATCCTTGGCGTCCTTCACTTCGAGCGCCACGCGCTCGCAGGTGTCCGGATCGATACCGAACTGTCCCTGCCCCATCAGGACCTCGCCCG
>JARKPU010000026.1 GCA_029975055.1 Anaerolinea sp. | reverse complement strand
AGATTCAAAGGGTGCCACCCCGTGGTGTGGACGGGGGAAGAATGGATCCGGTCTTAATGCCCTTCAGGGCATTTTTAGATTCAAAGGGAGAGGAAGCGATTCGTGCAGCTTCTGAGTTATGGGGTCTTAATGCCCTTCAGGGCATTTTTAGATTCAAAGCGATAAGCCAAAGGCAGTTGCCTGCGGGAGCCCTCGGTCTTAATGCCCTTCAGGGCATTTTTAGATTCAAAGGATAACAAGATGTCGGAATACGTTCGTCTGAAAGTCGGGTCTTAATGCCCTTCAGGGCATTTTTAGATTCAAAGATAAGATTCCGGCCTGGGTATGAAGCGTGGATTGAGTCTTAATGCCCTTCAGGGCATTTTTAGATTCAAAGAAAGGTGCGATCTGGATTGGCTCGATCGCAACATTTAGCGTCTTAATGCCCTTCAGGGCATTTTTAGATTCAAAGCGTTGTAGCGTTTGCGGCAAACCCTTGTACAAGGGTAGTGAGTCTTAATGCCCTTCAGGGCATTTTTAGATTCAAAGGGACAGATGCTGACGGTAGGGATCGACTCGACCGGGTCTTAATGCCCTTCAGGGCATTTTTAGATTCAAAGTCCCTTCGATCTCAGCGTCGTCGATCTTTCACGCGATGCGTCTTAATGCCCTTCAGGGCATTTTTAGATTCAAAGAGATGGAACAAGCGACGCAACACCTCATATTTCATGTGTCTTAATGCCCTTCAGGGCATTTTTAGATTCAAAGTAATAGGCACGCTGGTAATGGTTCCAGCATTCCGTCTTAATGCCCTTCAGGGCATTTTTAGATTCAAAGACCGGTTTTGGTCTCCCACCAGAGATGATCTTCCCTTCTCTTTAGCTGGTGGCATGAAATCATTATACTTCCTTTTCTTACTTTTTTCCCACCCGGGCCGTGGAAGAGCGCAACCACCAGGCGCTTCTTCCCACCGGCCTGTTTTTCGCGCACCCCCCTGCCGGCAGCGCCTCAGAATGCTCCTTTTCGGCAGGGGGGTGCGCATCGGCCGGCCTCAAACAATCGTCACGCCCGGCGGCGGGGTGAGCGACCCACTGCCGTGCACCTTCACCTTCTTGCGGCAGGCCGCGCACAGGGAATACACGCGCAGGCTGTCTTCTTCCTTGCGCAAAAGGCGCAAAGCGCGCTTCAGCAGCCGGTCCAGTTCGGCGGTGTTCAGGTGCGCCTCGAAAACGCTGCCCTGCACCCGCGCGCCCATCGATTCCATCAGCCGGGCAATTTTCGCCCGCCGGCGGTCATCGGCAATGTCATAAGCCAGGACGTAAAAATCACGCTCGTTCATTTATCGGAACCCCATGCCCGTCCAACCGGCCTCACCGCGGGTGATGCGCCCGGCCGCCTGGCGCGCCTGTTCCAGCACGCACTGGCGCAGGCTCAACTGCTCGCCGCGCAGCGGGTGGGTGAAGCGCATCTCCAGGCGCTGCTCAAAAGCCTGGATGAAGCGCCGCACCCCCTCTTCATTCAGCACCACCGGCCGTTCGGGCGGGCCCGGGCTGAAGTTCGCGGGGGTCAACTGCCCGCCCCGGCAGCACCACAGCACCACGCCATCCACCACCGGGCGGAACTCCTCCAACAGGTCAAGCCCCAGGGCCGGGCGGTTGTAGGCCACCTCGTGCAAGAAACCCGCGTAGGGGTCTAACCCCACCGATTGCACCGCGGCGGAGGCGATCTGCGCCAGCAAGGTGTAGCCGAAGGAGAGCAGCACGTTCACCGGGTCGGCGGGCGGGCGGCGGTTGCGGTCTGAGAAGTTCCATTGCGGGTCGAAGAAGCGGCGCAGCCCGCGGAAGTAAGCCGCCGTGGCCGAGCCTTCCAGCCCGCGCAGCGATGAAAGGGCCGTTTTGCGTTCCAGCGCGGCGATGGCAGTTGAGATCTGCTCGATCGATTCGCTCACCTCCGGGTGAGCGGCCTCGCGGTTGTGGCGCTGCAAGAGGGCGCGCTGATGGGCCAGCTTGGCGCGCACAAAACCGGCCGCCATGCCCAGCACGAAGCCGGGCTCGTCGAGCCGGCGGTATTGGGCCTTGCGCAGCGGCACGTGCGGGGTGATGGCACCCACCAGCCTTCCGCGGTAATCACCCCGGCGGGTGAGGAAAATCACCTCGCTGCCCTGCTCGAGCAGGGCGTCGATGGCCGGGGTGGTGAGGCCCACGTTGCCAAACAGGACCACCTGTTCCACCTGCGAAAGCGGCAGCGAGGCCAGGGGGTCAGGCTCGTCTTCATGCTCCACCTCCAGGCGGCGGTTGCGCACGCGCAGTTTCGCGTTCTGGCGGGTGACGTAGAGCGGGGGCATGGGGTTCCTTTCAAATCATCCTGTTCGGTTGTTAAGGTTCAGGGCTGCCCCGCGGGCGGCGGGGCGGGGGGTTCAATCGGCGCGGCGCCGGCGCGCCCCCTCGCGCACGGCCTGCAGGTTGAGGATCTCTGCCACTTCGTAACGCGGAGGCAGGCTGCCCTCAACCGGGCGCAGGCGCAGCACCGGCGGGAAGTAGCCCATGCGCCCGTGCAGCTCGGCCAGCAGCAGCGCGGCGATGAAGTTGAGCGCCGGCAGGTTGACGACCACCGGCTCCGTCTGCAGCCGCTCGGGCGAGACGGGGATGCGCGCGGCCAGCTCTTCAAGCTGCGGCAGGAAGGGGCGGTAATTATCGAACTGCACCGGCAGTTCCACCCGCTCGGACACGGCTCTGCCCGCCAGCCGCTCGATCTGCTCCACCTGCTCGGCGGTGAGCGGGTGCGAGAAGTTAAGCAGGATCATCGCGCGCCTCCGCATGGTCGTCGATACCCCATTGTGCCGCAAGCCAGCGCCATAATTGCCGCGCTTCATGTGCTTTATTTTGCAGTTTTTCCAGTTTCATATGATCGCTCTGGTGCTGCGCATGGCTTAGCGCATTCCGGACGGTTGAAACTCTGTTCCAGAGGGTGATAAGATGATCCCGCTCACTCCATTCATCGTAAATCTTACGACCATAGACGTTAAGGTCGTCTACAGTGAAAATCCGGTATTCGCCGGTCTTATCGCGCTCCTTGCGGCCTACTTTGCCAATCCCCGAGACGGCATCTTCCATGGTGGCGCGGGGGGATCGCTGGTATTCCAAAGGACGTCCTAGCCGGTAAGTCACAGCGTCAATCAGCCATTCACGCGCCAGAGCAAACGCTTGAATGAGTTGCCCGTGCTCATAATACCACTCGATGATTCGAAATTCCCCTATCAGATGATCGAGCGGGGTATCTGAGCCTCTGTGTGAAAACGGCCCAAAGGCTGCCGTGATCTGCTCGCTCAAAACGCCAAAAGGACGGGCTGTGACCGAGAAGTCATCTTCTGCCTGCTTGAGGGCCTCGGGCAACCTTGCGGATTTCTCACGAAGAAAGAATGGTTGGCAGAGAAATGCAGCCTGCGAGACGGTGGAAAGCAATTCGGAGGCTTCTTCAGATGCCTTGCGCTTCTTATCATGCGGGTTGAGCAAATTCGCCAACCTGCGGGCATTGCCGGTTTGCACGAACTGATCGGTGGCATTGATCCAGTCGAGCATGGTTATAAATTCAGAAAGGTCGATCACCGGCGCGGGTTTACCGGTCTTTGCATCTCCTAACTCGAGTGCTCCATACAGAACGGCGCGGATCGTTACCTGTTTCGCTGTCTTAAGATATGCCGCAAAGAGAAATGCCATGAAAGGGATCGAGCGCAGGCCTTGGGTAATATCGAAGGTGACCTCGTCTTCTTTTTGAATCAAGTCTATAACCTTGTCGAATAGACGCCAAAGTTGTGCGGGGGTTTCTCCAATTTCAATTGGCACGAGTAGAATCCGCTCGTCATGCAACCCTTCCAGAACCGGCCAGGTGGTTTCTCTGGCTTCTTCTGTGGTGAGAACGAGCATACGGTCAAATTCTAAGAACTGGCAGAGTGCCCCTGCAAAGACCTCGCCCTCATAAACACAGTTCTGCCAAAGATATGCGGTTTTTTTAGGGTACTTCCCTAAGAATGTGATTACCTGATGCATGTAGACCGCCTTTTCTCCTCACGCCAACCGGCACAACTCCAGCGAATAACTCTTCTGGGCCGGGTCGGGGTGCACTTCCAGCACCTCGCAGAGCAGGCGCTTGCCTTCGGCGTAGCGCTTCCCGGCAGGGTTTTCGGCGGGCATCACCACGGCCATGGCTGCGGTGTCGGTATCCAGCCCGGGGATCTCCAGCAAAATGCGGCCGGACGGCTCCGTATCCAGCACCACGCCTTCGAAGCGCTCGCCGGGGCGCGGCATCCGCTCGAAGCGGCGCACCACCTGCGGGCGCGGAGCCGGCTGTGCGGCGGGGGCCTGAGCGGTTGGGGCCTGGGCAGGCGCGGCGGCCTGAGGGGGCGCAGCCGGGGCAGGCGCGGGGGCGGGGGCAAAGCGCGCCGCGGCCTCTTTGGCCTTGAGGCGCCATTCGGGCGGCAGCTCGTTCAACGGTTCGAGCGTGACCAGCGCCCAGCCCAGCGGAACCGCCGGGTCGGCTGCTTTGCGCCCATCGGGCTGCTCCACAAGCTTCATCGCCACGCGGCGGCTCTTGGGGAAGGGGTCGCCCTCACGATAGGCCCCGCGCGCCAGCCTGTAGCGCTCGATCGCCTGCGCCAACAGGCGGGGCTGCTCGCGCAGGCGCGAGCCGAAGGTCATGCCGTCCCAGCCGGTGCCCCAGCCCAGCTGGATGAGGAACTGGTTGGGTTCCACACGCGCCTCGGCCAGCTGCTGGTAAAACGCGCGGATATTCTTGAAAACCGCCTGGCCGGAGAACCATTCCAGCTCCCGGCGGGCGCGCTGGCGTGAACGCGCCTGCACCACCTGCGGGAGGGCCAGCAAGGCATCCAGCCCGGCCAGCTCCAGGCCTTTGCGGCGCGCCCAATCGGAGAAGAGCGCCAGGTCGATCTTCATCTCCAGGGTGAAGGTCGTCTCGGGGCGCACGGCCTCCACCTCCACCGGGATGACCTTGGCCGCCAGCCCGCCGCGGTTGACCACGCCTGCGTTGACCAGCGCGAGGCGCTCGGCGGGCAGGGGGGCGCTGTCGCCCACTTCCAGCGCGCGCAGGCTGTCTTTGTTGGGGTTGGGGCCGAAGATCTGCCGTTCCAGGTTCTGCGCAGCCCATTCGCGGCGCGGGTTGAGGTCGGCCGGGGCCGGTTCGAGGCGCAGGCGGCCCCAGGCGTGCCAGGCCAGGGCGGTGCGCAGCGCGCCCTTCAGGCTGGTGCCGGGCAGGTAGGGCCGGTCGAAGGCGTCTTTGATCTGCTCGCGCAGCGACGCGCCGGGGGCACTCGAACGCGGCACGCCGCGGATCACATAGCGGAAAAAGGGGCTGGTGGGGGCGTAATCCGCTTCGCGCAGCAGCTGGGCGGGGGGCGTCTGCGCCAGGCGGGCGGCGATGGATGGGTCGTCCACATCCTGGGCTTCCAGCAGCGCGGCCTCGTTGATACGCCAGGTGCGCCCGCCGTGGACGGCGTAATCGTATTCGTTGAGCAGTTCCACGCCGCTGCCGATGTGCAGCGGAGTGAGGGTGGTGAGGGTGACTTTGTACTTGATGTACGCGGGCTCAGGCATGCGCGTCCTCCTGCTCCGGCCAGGCCAGCCCCAGGGCCAGCCCGCAGCGATAAACGGGGTGGCCCGGCTGTCCGGCCGGGTTGTCATACTCGGGCTTCACGTCGGGCACATCTCCCGCTGGGAACGCCGGCGGGCAGACGAGGCTGCCCTCGGCCACCAGGCGCAGGCGCTTGCGGCGCTGGGCCGCGCCCTCGGGCGAGCGCATCCAGCCGCCGACGACCGCGAGGTTATAAGCCGCGCGCGGGCCGGTGAGGGCGGCGGGCAGTTCGGAGGCGCGCGGGTGATAGCGGCTGAGCAGGTAAAGCAGGCCGCCGGGGCGCGCGTCGCCGGGCAGCGAAAGGCTCTTGGGGCCTTCGGCTTTGAATGCGCCATAGCCCGAGCTGCGCTCGCCGCCCAGGCCGTCGGCCTGGAGCGCATCCAGCCCGCGGGCGAGGGCTTCCCGGTAGGTCATGCTCGCGCCGGAGATGGGCCGGGCCGGGTCGAGCCACTCCACGCCAAACCACAGGCCGCAGCCTTCGGCAAAGAAGACCTTCCCGGCATGGTAAATGGTGGAGGCGCTGTTCACGCGGTCCACCGTCACGCGCGGCACGGGCGCATCCGCCCAAACAGTATGCCTCGGCAGGGCATGCCTCTTCCCGGCGGCCAGGCGGAAGCTTTCGGGCAGCAGGTCGAGTTCATCCAGCACGAACCACAATGCGCCGCCCTGCAGGGTCGCGCCGCGCTTGGGCTCCTCATTCAGATCAGCGGGGAAGCGGTAATCATCCAGGCATTCACCCTTCAGCGCGCGGAGCAGCAGCCCTTCGGAGAGATAGGCGATGCGGCGCACCTTCTTACCGCCCTTGCTCAGGGCATCCGCCGAAAGCAGCCCGCCCAGGCCGGGCGGCGCAGGGTAGAAGCGCAGCCCGCCCGCGCGCGGGAAGGCCGAGGTGAGCAGAAAAGGCGGGTCGGGCGGGTCGGCGGTGAAGGGCGCGCACAGCGCGGCCGGGTCTATGCCCAGGCGCAGGCAGGCATCCACCCAGGCCGCGAAGAGCGTGTCGGCGGGCACGCGGTGGGTGCTGTCTTCCAGGTCGGCGCCGCCGGTGCCTACGTGCAGCCCGCCGGGGAACTCCAGGTGATAGCAGGTGAGGTCGGGCATGGCGTCCCTCCCGCTAGGCCAGCCGGTCGCGGGCGGCCTCCGTCAGGGCGTTAAGGTCGGCGATGCATTCGGCCAGCGAGCCATAGCTTTCTTTTCCCAGCGGTGAGGGCGTTCCCAGATAGTCCCCCTGCGCACGGCAGGTCACACCAATTTCTTTGAAGCGCACCTTGCCCGACCCGCGCGAGCCGAGTCCGCCCAGGTAGTCGTCTTCCAGCAGTTGCAGCCCTTCCAGCACCGTCTTCAGGCGGGCGATGTCATTCACAGGCGAGCAGTCACTGCCTTCGTACACCGAGAAGATCATCTCGGCCGGGCCAAAGAGCGAACCGGCAGGCACGCGCTCCATCTGGCGCGGGTTGGCCGCCGAGGTCACCCGGTCGATCGAGACTTCCGTTTTCACCTCGGTGTAGGGCAGGTCGGTGTTGGCTTTGTTTAAGTCATCAGCGCTCTCTTTGGTGAGCGGCACATCGCGCACCACCAGGCGGGTGGGGGTGGCAAATTCGCGCTCGCCGGGCACGCCGAACACCTGGCAGACGTCGCACTTCAGATATTCCGGTTTGGCTTCATCGCCTTTTGAGTTCGCGCCGCAGGAATGGATATATCCCTGGCCGATGCGCTGGTTTTGCTCCAGCCCGTGGTACTTCTCCAGCAGGCTGCGCATCTTGCCCTTCAGCGAAGAGCCGGGGATGTAGGGGCGGTTGGTGAGCGGGTCGCGGATGACGGTTTTATCCACCCCGCCAATCTCGATGCCCGACTCGGTACCGCCGATGTGCAGCCCGGTGACGGCCTCGACCGTGAAGCTGAAGAAGATGCGCCCTTTGAGTTGAATTTTCTTAGCCATGTGATATTTCTCCGTGACAGGTTCGCGGCTCAATTTCCGCCGTAGGATTTGTGGTAGGCCAGGATGGCCTCGAAAAACTCGACGAAGCGCTCAAAGCAGGCATCCTGCCTGCCTGCATCTTTCTCGACCAGGACGGCGTCCAGGGCCGGGTCGAGCACATCCACCAGTTCCTGGACGGCCCTGCCGCGCTCTTTGCGCGCGCGGTATGCCATCTTGGGCTTGAGCAGGTGTAGGCGGCGCAGCGCCTTCCGGCGGTTTTCGGGGTCGATCTTCCACTGCCCCTGGATCTGCCGCACCTCGCCAAACAACGCGCGGATCTGGCTGGTGGTGAGGTTGTTGTCCTTCAGGCTCCGCCCAATCTCATCCGCCCGCCGGACGAGCAGCTCGGCGTTGTCGGTTGAGATGATGGTTTGAATTTCAGATTTAGTCACCATGGAAATCTCCTTATTGAAGTCGTGGAATCTCATAGGTTGTGATGCATTCAAGGATTATTAAGACCTTATCTCTAAATTGGTTTTCGAAATTCATCATCGTTTTCACAAATTTCTTGTCGTTATTCCTAACGAGTGACGGCTCAATAACTTTTGCCGCAAAGTATGCTTTGGTTGTTTCGTTGATGAATTTCACCAGTTGATTATTCGTCGTTATGCAATTCACGATTCCCGTATTGAATGCCCAGCTTTGAGTCTTCGCGCCAAGTCGACTCAATAAGTCAAAACCAAATACTGGCATTTGACCATCAGTTCTGATAGCCAAACAGCCTAATTTGTTCGTTAATTCCGCTGCTTTATCACTTGGTATCATTCTGCGGTCTATTTCTCTCTGAATAAACCTGTTTAATAGTTGGGTGGCGATTTCTATGGGATCAATTGAATATGAACCACGATCTGGCTTAAAATAATTATCTTCTTTATGGTCAACACCATCCCCAGTAGCTGATGAAGTTGTACCAGATGTAAATATGTCGAGCTCGTTTTCTTTAATAAATGGGATTGAACCTGTGCCTTCAACTGGCACATCTTCAACAGAATTATCGGGTTCCTCTGCCTTCTTGATCCCAACAAGTTGATTGTCCGGCTTTACAAAAGCTTCAATTAAAGCCCGAAGGAATATCGGACGCAAACACAGTTCTTTTACATCCGGATCATCGTTAATCGCGTGTAATATGGCCAATGCATCATCGACTGTACATGATTCAATGGCTGCCTCGAGCTGCTGATCGCTGATTGAATTAATATAAATTTTCTCTACTTGTGAAGTAAATGCATTCTGCAAAGGAATCCCAGGTCGCGTGGAAATAATGATCTTCATAACAGGAAAATCGATTATTAAATTTCTAATTTCACGGATCAACTCATCCCGCACACGAGCATCATCAATTTCATCTAACCCGTCTAAAATAACTAACCACTTAATTCCTGGAACCCTGAAAAGTGTGAGCGGGTCATTGCATTTCTTGGACCAGAAGGTATTGTTTTTATTAGCATAGGAGACAAGAAAATCTTGTAAGGGCTTTCTGTTTCTACCTGGAATATCTCTGAAGCGAATAAATAAAGGAATATAGAAGTCCGGGCCCCAAAAAAACTGGTATCTTAAAGCTTTTTCAGCCTGGTTTCCAATTTCCTCTAGCCACTGTAATGTATACCGCTGTAACAATTCGGATTTTCCGCTCCCTGCCATCCCTTCAATTATTAAAATTCTCGATGATCCTCGAATAAATTCATCGATACTCTTTTCAGCGCTGAGCCCCTTGTCGGTGGTTAATGAAATAGGGTTGTGTGAAAATTCATCAGATTTTATTTCTACAAGTTGCTCGCGTGAATACTTCAGCCAAGAAGATGTTTTAATGAAAGGAATATCTTTACAATAACCAAGCCTTGGTAACAATTGGTTCAAGTTGTGTATATCAATCAACTGCTTACTTTCGCCAAACCTGACCCACGTTTCACCCATTGATATACTGCGCCTTTTACCCTTTAAGTCTTTCATTACACAATAAAAATCTCCAAATTGTTGGGTAATTTCTATGTATGCTACATTCTTTCCCTCTACCTCTCCATGGAGGAGATCCCATGGAGGTAAAGGTTCAATAAAATTTTTTATTAAATTTGATATTCGTTTCTTTAATTCCTCCCAATCTTTAAAGGTAATATCGGAAATACCAGCCTGTTTTCGAAGAGGCGAAAGGGTTGGTTCTATCCCGATCAGTTCTCCATCGTCGGTAATGCCAATCAATAATTGTGATGAATCAGCAAAAATAATGCTTGAATTCGCAAGTGAAATGAAGTCTTTAATAAATTCCACCTTCCCATCTTCTGTTAAAAGATCAATCTCCCTTTTCCGATCCCGAATAGGCTGTTCTTCAAACAAATCGGGATCGGTAAAGAATTTAGCTTTGAACTCTGCGGAATATTTCTCTGTCATCCCTCACCTGTTCCTCGATCCCATAATTCGGCCCAGCGGGCGGCCAGGCCGATCCATTCGATGCTGGCGAAATCATTTGACTGGATTTCTGCGCGCAGGCGTTCCACATTGGGGTCTTTCTTTTCGATTCTCCGCAACAGGTACGCCGCCCGCCAGTTCCACGGGCCAAAGAGATCCTGCCGCCCGCCGTCCTTTCGCCGGTCCAGCCCCTTCCTGGCGCGCTCGGTCTGCTTTTCCGCATACAGCGCATACAGGCGCCCAAGACGGCGGATGAGCGAGGTGCGCACGCTTTCTTCCACCTCCATCAGGCGGTGGAAAGTGGCGTGAGCGGTATTCTCGCCGGTCTCATCGCATTCTTCCAGGCCAAAGGTGGCCCAATCCAGCGCCTGGCCGAGGAAGGAGACCGAGTCCTTCTCGCCGCTGCGCCCGTTCGCTGCCCAGCGGTGCGCCTTGGCCTTGTGCTCGGCCCTGCCGGCATCTAGCGCGGCCTGCGAGAGCGGATATTTGCCGCCCACCAGCGCGATGCCCGCGCTGGCGTGCACGCCGGGGTGCCCGGCAGTGAACTCGCTCAAGTCGGCGCGCACCCGGCGGGCGAACTCCACCACCTGGTCCCAGCCGCCCACCACGAACAGGTCGTCGCCGCCGGAATAGATCGAATAAAGGCTGTCGCCGCGCTTTCCCTTGCGGCCCTCCGCGTTCATCTCCTTGCCGATCAATTCCACCCAGCCCTCGATGAACAGGCTGATGGCAAAACTCAACCCGGCCACGCGCGAGAGGGTGGCGCGGTTCCCCTTGTCGTCGGGGAGTTTGAAGCCCTCGGAGAACAGTTTGCCCAAATTGTCCACGTCCATGCGCAGGACGCCCAGGCGCTTGACCCCGTGCGATTGGACTTCCATTACCTCGAAAGGCTTGACGCTCCCGACGGCAGGCAGGCCTTTCAAGCTTTGAACCTCAGTTTGATCCTGGTCCTCCTGCCTGAAGATCGGCGTGATGTTCACCAGCAGGCGGCGGCCCGTCACGCGGTTGCTGCCGGGGGCGCAGGCCAGCTTGGGCAGGGCATCGTCGCTCAACGCCAGCAGCACCCCGCCGCCGGCGGGCAGGCTGCTCCATTTATCCCCGTCAAACAGGCGGGCGCGCAGCCCCAGCCGGGCCAGGGTCTTCTCCCAGCCGTCCGCCGGGGCTTCGCCCTCAGCACTCACCCGCTCCAGCAACAGAGCTTCGGCGTTGCGCAGCTGCTCGCCTAAAGCCTCATAGGCCAGGCAGTCGGGGCATTTCCGCACGCCTTCGTCCTCCCCATCTTTTGCGAATTTCCTCGTTCCCGGGTGTTCCTGGCCGCACACCTGGCATTGCTTATCTTCGTTCCCGCCGTGGCCCTGCGGCTCAAAGACCTTGACCAGCCCGCCGCCCAATTCGCTAAAGCGGCGCTGTTTGGCCCTTTGCAGCTGCAGGCCAACCCGCTCCCAGGCTTCGCTGATGCGCCCCTCGAAGAAATCCGTACCTGCCAGCTCCACCCAGCCGAGCGCCAGGTAAAGATCGCCATGGTGGGCTTCCAGCAGCACCTCGCTGATCCGGCGCTGGAGCTCGCCCAGCTTCTCCGCATCAGCCGGGCGGGCCAGCAGGTAAAAATGCCCGCCGCCCGCGTAGATCAGGTTGGTGCAGGGCAGGTCAAGCCGGCGCAGGATGAAGCGCACCAGCGCTTCGGTGAGGATTTGCAGGTAGAAGGACCGCCCGCGCAGCGCGCTGGCGGCACCGCGCGAAGTGATGGTGTAGATGAAGTCCTGCACACCGCTCAGGTCGCCGCCGACCAGCAGAGCCACCGGCCGGGTAATCCCCTCGGGATTCTGCGCCATCGCGAGCATCTCGGCCTCGCCGATGCCCGATCCCGCCAGCACCGCGCTCAGCGCCGCCGTCATCCGGCCGTGGTCATACAGGCTGATATCGGGCCGGCTGCGGTAATAGGCCGAGGGCATCATCCAGGTGAAGCGCTGGAGCAGCATCAGCAGCCCTTCCAGGTACACATCCAGGTCGCCGGAATCCGCAAAGCAATTGTGCAGGCTGGCAGCCTCGCGCTTGAAGGCTTTCCACAGATCCGCATAGGCGCTGTTCACCTCGTTGTCCGGCTTTGGATCACCGGGCTTGAGCGCATCCTTTTCGATGCGCAGTTCACCAAGCGGCAGGTAAGCGTCTTTTCCGACACCCTCTTCGGTGTACAGGTCGCTGAAGATGGTGAGAAGCTGGCGGGGTTGGGCCGCGCGCGAGTCGTCCGCCTGGTCCGAGCGCTCGCCGGCCGAGAGCCGGTCTGCCACGGCCACGGCGGCGCTTAACCAATCCTGTGGGCGGTGATGGAAGGCAGCTGGCCTGTGGATGGGTTCCGCCCAGCGTTTTGGGACGAACTGCGAGATGAAATCCGAGGTGAGCAGCGCGTGTTCATGCCCGAACAACTGCTGCGCTTCGGAATCCCGCAACTGAGTGGTGCTCTCACCGGCGCGTAAAGCGAACTTGCCGATGTCGTGCAGCAGCCCGGCTGCCGCGGCTTCGAATGGTGAAGCGGTCATTCAACCTCCCTGGTAGCACGTCTGCCTGCCAGACGCAGCGCTCAATCCCCCTCCGGCATATCGCCGGCAGGCATTGATGATAAGTATAGAGAGCATTAGCTGCCCTGTCATGCGGGTTTTTCCGTATTTTATTGGTTCGTCGTTATCTTCATCTCACCTACCGGAGGATTTTCCCCTCCGGGCGCAGCGTCTCGGCGCTTCGACTATTTACCGATTGATTCTGTATAAACAAACAAGATAATGAATCAATGCAGGCCGAGGGAATCACCTCAAAGGTCAATAAAATGCAGCTGGAACTGCGGTCGGGCTACGGCGGATTTCTTCGACATATAAATGAGGTGAATCACTTTTCCGCCTTCTCAAAAGGACGCAAGAACTGGTTAAATCTCTAAACCGTATTTTATCTGAATAACGGATAGGGTCAAGAAAAATCATGGTTCATCCCGTCCGGGTGCCAACGTAAAACGCCAGCAGAGCAACAAGCTGCGGCCGGGTGATCTGCTCCGCCTGCCAGTGCGCCGCGGCTTTCGCGTAAGCCGAACGGAGGTGCTGCTCGACGGTGCGAGCGGAAATCCCCAGCCTTCGGCCCAAGGCCGCATCGCCCAACCCCTCTCGAACCAACAACTCCACCACGCGCCGTTCCCCTTCGGTCAGAACGCTGTCAAAGAATGATTGGGCGGCATCACGCTTTTCAATGAGCTGCAGCGAGCGCACCATTTGCATCGCCCGGTATGGGTCATCCACCCCGGCCAGCGGCCAAACGACCGGAGAAACCTGTCCCCAGCGGATGACCGGAACATCCATCAGGTGAACGTCATCCTGGGGCTCGGGGTGCAGTCGCTTGCTCGCCAGAAACTCGCCCCCGGAGAAGAGGTGCCAGAGGTGGTCGCCGTCATCGAAGAGCAGCTGAGCCACCGTCATCCCAAAGACCGCCATCGATTTCCGCCCGCCGGCAATCGAAAGGTGTACGCGAAACCCGCTCAACTTGGCCTGCCAGACCAGCCGGTACAGCGCCCGGAAGGCGCTCTCTGCGGCGGTTGGGGTCTCGACATCGGCCAGCGGGAAGCCGTGAGAATCGATCAAAGAGATAAGCTGGATGGGAAACGCTGCGGAGGAAAGACCGCCCAGCACAGCCACCGCGCGCTCGATCAACGCCGAGCCGGCCTGCGTGTGCAGCACCTGAACGCTCTGGATGCGTTCGCCTTTCGCAATCAAAAGATCGTAGGCGGCAGTGACGACCTGAGGTTCGGTGCCCAGGGTGGCAATGAGGGCGGCAGGCTGCTGTGGATGGTTCGTCTTTGGGCGGTTCATACCCCCATTGTATAGCGAAACGCGCGGCCGTATTTCATGCTGATTTCCATTATGCCGGCCACCCGGCCGGATGAGAGAACAATGCGTTCTTAACATAACGATGAACCGGCGTTAATCCTTGCCCTTTATAATGGTATTCACCAGCCCCAAAGCCATAAAGGACATCGGCCGACCCCATGAAATCCACATTCGAGCACTTACCCCGCAAGGTTCTCTTTTTATGCACGGGCAACTCCTGCCGCTCGCAGCTTGCGGAGGCAATCGTCAACCACGAGATGGGCGGCTCCTGGCGGGCGTTCAGCGCCGGCACCCAACCGGCCGGGTATGTGCACCCGCTGGCGCTGCGCGCATTGGAGGAGATCGGCATCCGGCACCAGGGCGAATCGAAATCGGTGGATGCCTTCCGGAACGAATCGTTCGACCTGGTCATCACCGTCTGCGATGACGCCGCCGAGAACTGCCCCGTCTGGCTTGGGAAGGGCAGGCGCGTGCACATCGGCTTCCCCGACCCGGCGAAAGCCGAGGGCAGCGAAGAGGTGAGATACGCGGCGTTCCAACAGGCCAGAGATGCAATCCGCGAGCGGGTGCTCGCGTTCCTGCGGGATTACGAAAACAGTAAGCCAGGCGCTTGAGCCAGCCACTGCCAGGCTCGGCACTGAGCGAATAATTACAGGAACAACCTCACCCAACTGGATGTGACGGTTAGCCATTCCTCACCGGGGCGAAATTCGCTAGAATATATTCGTGGAAACGAATGTAACGAACCTGGAGCAGCCTGAAGGCCATATCTCCCGGCTGCTCGCGTTGATCGGCCAGCCGGCGCGCGTCCAGATCTTGCTGGTGCTCGCCCATGAGGAGGCGTGTGTCTGCCACCTGGAGACCGTCACCGGGATGCGCCAGGCGGGCATCTCGCAGCACCTGATGGCGCTGCGGAAAGCCGGGCTCGTCGCGCCGCACCGCTCCGGGAGGAACGTCTTCTACCGCCTGGAGCGGCCGGAGATCATTTCCATCCTCCAGCAGGCAGCCGCCCTTGCCGGCGTCACCCCTGCCAAACTCGCCGACCTCGCCCGCAGGCCCGTCTGCGGTTGCCCCTGCCCACAATGCAACCCTGGGAAAGGACCGAACTTCGCCTGTTAGGGAATCGAAACCCAGGCAGGCCGACCCGGAACGGATGAAAGTCTCTTGAAACCTATTTTTCACCTGAGGAGATGAACATGGAAGCTCAAGCCGGTGTTACCAGGCGTCTGTCATTCATCGACCGCTACCTGACCTTGTGGATCTTCCTGGCAATGGCCGTCGGGGTGGGGATTGGCTACCTCGCCCCGCGGGTGGTGGAGGGGTTCAACCGCGCCGTGTCGGTCGGCACCACCAACATCCCCATTGCCATCGGGCTGATCCTGATGATGTATCCGCCGCTGGCCAAAGTGCATTACGATGAGCTCGGCAAGGTCTTCCGCAACTGGAAGGTGCTGGGCCTGTCGCTGCTCCAGAACTGGATCATCGGCCCGATCATCATGTTCCTGCTGGCCATCATCTTCCTGCGCGGCTACCCCGAATACATGGCCGGCCTGATTATGATCGGCCTGGCGCGCTGCATCGCGATGGTCATCGTGTGGAATGAGCTGGCCAAAGGCGACACCGATTACGCAGCCGGTTTGGTGGCCTTCAACAGCATCTTCCAGGTGCTCTTCTACAGCCTGTACGCGTATGTCTTCATCACGGTGCTGCCCACCTGGTTCGGCTTGAAGGGTGTGGCCGTGCACGTGACGATCGGCGAAATCGCCAAATCCGTCTTCATCTACCTGGGCATCCCATTCATTGCCGGGTTCATCACCAACATGGTGCTCACGCGCACGAAGGGAAAAGAGTGGTTCTATAAGACCTTCATCCCCAAGATCAGCCCCATCACGCTCATCGCCCTGCTCTTCACCATCCTGGTGATGTTCTCGCTCAAGGGCAACCTGATTGTCTCGATCCCGATGGATGTGGTGCGCATCGCCGTTCCGCTGTTGATCTACTTCATCGGCATGTTCCTGGTCAGCTTCCTGATGGGTAAATCCGTCGGGGCCGATTACAGGCAGACCACCACGCTTTCTTTCACCGCGGCTTCGAACAACTTCGAGCTGGCCATCGCCGTGGCCGTGGCCGTCTTTGGCCTGAACTCGGGCCAGGCTTTTGCCGCCGTGATCGGCCCGCTGGTGGAAGTGCCGGTGATGATCGGCCTGGTCAACGTGGCCTTCTGGCTGCAAAGGCGGTTGTTCAACGCCCAGGCTGCCCAGGGCGAGCCAAGCCCGAAAGCCCTCTAAACGGGCTGTTCACCTTTATAGAAAGCTGAAACCTCGACCGGCGGACTCACGATGAACTACGTGAGTCCGCCGCGTCATTGAGCAGCTGCGCGCTGTACCCTCAGCGCAACACGAGCGGCAGGTTCACCACGCTGATCTGCGGAATCAACGCGGTGAAGGATGCCAGCGTCCCATTGACCGCCGGGGTCGGCGCGGCAACCACGGCAGCCGAAGCCGCAGGCGGGTTCATCGCCAGGGCCGGGGTTGGCGGTGGCGGTGCCAGGATCATCCCTAACAGCAGCAGCCCGGCAGCCAGGAAGAGCGCCGCCGCGAGCCTGCCCCCCACCCCAACAGCCTTGTGTGGAAGATGCCCCTTCATGGCGTGGTCACCGCCCAGATCGCCCGGCAGTCGTTGGTCTGGCAGCCATAAGCGGCTCCGCTCAGGTCGGCGTCGTCAAAATAGAGTGTGACGGTCGAACCGGTGGCTTTCGCTGTTTCAAAGACGCTCAACATGCGCGAGGCTCCGGCCGAATCGGTGGTGGGGTAAGCGAACCAGACGATGGCCGGGTTACCCGAATAGCCCGTGGCACAACGAACCACCACCCGCACATTCGCCGAGACGACCAGGTTCGGCGTGCAGGTGAAAACCGCCGGGCTCGAAAGCGGCGCCGCCCGGACGGGCGTGGTGCTTAATTTGCGCCCAACCGCCACGCCCAACCCAAGCACCAACACCAGGAGAATCGCAACCAGCCCGTAGGTCAACCATTTTCTCTTCATATTTCCCTCTTTTTGATCCGGTTTGATTGGGTAAAGAATATTGATATTATAGACCTGTTTTGGCGGCAATCCCGGCAAACCGATGCAAACCGGCTGGTTGAGGCAAAAGCTCTCTCTCATGCGCAACGGCTGAGCTGCCGCCTCGGCCGCATGTTGAAGCAAGCCTCCGCCCTCTTCATGGACAGGAACGATAAAGCGGGGGTGCCTGGATGATGGTTCCAGACACCCCCGCAGGCCTGATGTTTCAATTCACACAATTTCTACTGCGGCGGATGCGCCCACCCGCCAACGCTATTGAAAGCGGCCGCCTTTCAAAGTTGCGCAGATTTGACGCTCGAAAGGGCCCTCTGCTGGTTTCGCCGGTTCACCAGCCACAACGCCAGAGCCAGAGCTGCCAGACCGGCGGCAAAATACGAGATCAAAGCGAACGCTGTAACGCCATCAATCCATGCGCCGTATGCCAGACCGGCCAGCACGGAGAACAAGGCCACCCAACCCACGTACGTCCAGGCTTTGGGCCGGCCGATGATCGCGCTGATGATTAAGATGCTTTGCAGGCTTAGCTCAGGATCGGCCATCAGGTAAGCCAGAAGCGGCCCCCTGTGCATCCCAAGGCCAAGGAACATTTGCGCAATCGGCACCTCGACCAGCGTGGGAAAGTACATGAAGACGCCGAACAGCACGCCCACCGCATTCCCCAAGATCGTATTCTTTCCGGCCAGCCCTTCGATCCACTCCGGGCGGATCAACTGGCGGATCATCCCCACCGCGAACACCCCAACGATTAACAATGGGAAGATCTGCTTGACAAACCGCCAGGATTCCCACAACCAATCGCGCAGGTCGTCTTGCGAAAGCTGCCGCCTGACGGTGAAAGCGACGGCAACCAAAAGAAGCGCCACGGCGATCATGCGCCCGGTGATCTCGATATCCAAACCGCCGGCGTGCGGAACCATCCGGACGGCAGCAACAAGAAGCGTGAAGGAGATCAGACCGAGCGAAACCCACACCCAGCGGTTGATGCCCTCGAAGATTCTCTCGAAGCCCTTCCAGGCGGTGATTCCAATCAGCGCCAGCAGACCAATTAACACGGCGCCCTGCGCAGAAACGCCTTCTTCGCCTTTCGAGGCGTCAAACAGGGCAATCTGATACAGCGCGTTTTGAAAACGATCCATCCCCTCGATGGGCAGCGTGAAGCGCGTGTAAGCGCCGGTCAACAGGTCAATTTTGAGCGTACCGGCAATCAGCAATGCCGCCAGGAGCAGCAAGAAGAGGATGTTTCCCCAGCGAATCGAGCGTTTTCCCGCAAAGGTTTCATCGGTCTCCAGGTCGTGCTGCGAATCCGAGCGGCTGAAGATCAGGGCCATGATCATGCCGATGCCAACTCCAAACCCCAGCGAGAGGACCAGCCGGGCAAAGGCCAGGTCGGGGCCAATCGCCACGCCGGTGTAAGCCAGCGCCAGGATATTGGCCGCCGGAGCAAAGAAGAGGAAAGTGATTGCAGGCCCAAGCCCTGCGCCCTTTTTATAAATCCCTGCAAACAGGGGCACAATGGTGCATGAACAGACTGCCAGGAGCGAGCCTGCCGCCGCCGCTGCCGGATAAGAAACATACTTAGGCGCCTTGCGGCCTAAGAACCGGGTGATGGCTTCTTTTGGGATCAGCGAGGTCATCCCTCCGGCGATGAAAAACGCCGGCACCAGGCACAGCAGCACATGCGCCGCCAGGTAAGCCGCCAGGTTAGCCGCACCGCCCTGCAATAAGCGAACAATCCAGCCGAAAATTTCCATTGAATGGCGCCCTTCAGCCTAAGGCTGCCTTGAGGAAGGTACTGATCTCAGCTTCGGCAGGGACACGCCCAGACGAAACCAGCTTCTCATTGATCACCAACCCAGGCGTCGAAAGGATCGGGTATTTCATGATGGCATCATAATCCGTCACGTGGATAATTTCGGCCTCGATCCCCAGCCCGGCAATCGCCTGGCGAGCCAAAGCTTCCAGCTTTCGACAATTCGCACAACCTGAACCCAGAATCTTTACAGTCAACATGGCATTCCTCCTCGAGATATGAAATCGTGCCTTAACGAATGAACGACACCCCCGTCAGCTGCTTGCTGCCGAATTGCACTTTGGGCAGGGGCAATCGACCCCTCCAGGCCGGTCCATTGCCGGTTCCGCCTGTGGAACCAACTCGCGCACCGCCGCCAGGACAGCGAAAACCCCAGGTTGGGTCACATGGTAGAACACATTCCAGCCGTCGCGCCGGTCCTGAATCATCCCCGCCTCGCGCAGCACCATCAACTGCTGCGAGATGTACGCCTGGCGAAGCCCCAGGTGGGCTTCCAGGTGACAGACGCAGTGCTCGCCATCGCGCAGCAGGTTGAGGATGGCAAGCCGCACCGGGTGAGTGAGCAGCTTGAGCAGCTGCG
Organism: Anaerolinea sp.; assembly: GCA_029975055.1. GTDB lineage: Bacteria > Chloroflexota > Anaerolineae > Anaerolineales > Anaerolineaceae > Anaerolinea. Next base: position 5,795 of record JARKPU010000026.1, on the reverse strand, counting down.
CCTGCGCCGTATATGGTTGCACCACGTCCGAATACTCGTCAATCATATTCAATTCCTTGAATATGATAATACTCCGGCTTCGCCCCAAAAAGAAAGAACACCTGTCACCTTAAACAGGTGACAGGTGTTCATGAATGAGCCGTTCAAGCGCGGCATCCTTCGCGCGCCCCTCCAGGCAATGATGGGAACCGGCGGCTTCCGCCGAACAAAATGCCTCCACCATCCAAAGGGCTGGTGGAGGCATCCGACAGGCCTGTTTACAGGCCCTTTAGCCGCAGCAGGAACCTTCCCACGTGGAGCGCACATTGCTCAACACCGACGGCCTTTTCTTGTACGGCCCCGGCTTCTGGGCAGAGATGATCGCGCTGTAAATGCTGACGCCCGCCACTTCGCCCGCAGAGGGGCTGCGCCGCGTGACGATGTTCTCAAACCCCGCCTGGGCGATCAGATCCAGGTACTCTTTTTCCGGCAGGGCCCCGGTGACGCACTCCGACCACCCTTCGGCGCTCTCGCGCAGCTCGATGGGCACCGGCCCCCCGGCGACCACATCGCTCACCTCCAGCCGCCCGCCCGGTTTGAGGGCGCGGAAAGCCTCGCGGAAGACACGGCCTTTATCTTCCGTCAGGTTGATCACGCAGTTAGAGATGATCACGTCCACCTCGCCATCCGCCACCGGAAGCTCTTCGGCGTAGCCCTTGCGGAACTCCACGTTGGCAACCTGGTTGCGCTGCGCCGCAGCGCGCGCCCGTTCGAGCATTTCATCCGTCATATCCACGCCGATCACCCGCCCGCCAGGGCTGACCTTTGCCGCAGCCAGGAAGGCATCCAACCCGCCGCCGCTGCCGATATCCAGCACCACTTCGCCCGGCTTCAACCCGGCCAGCGCCAGCGGGTTGCCGCAGCCAAGCGAGATCTCGGCGGCTTCCTGGGGCGCGGTGCTCAATTCGTCGGTTGTGTATCCGTTGGCGAGCGCCGGGGTTTGAGCCTGCCGCTCACCGCAGCAATTCTCGGCGCTGCTCGGGCCGCAGCAGCCGCTCTCGCTTTCGGCCGCCGGCGCGCTGCAGCTGCAAGACCCCGAACGGGCAATGCCGGCGTAGTTTTCTCTCACCGCTTCGCGCATCTGCATCCGGCGCGTGCCGGTTGCCACAAACACGCTGATCTTCGCTTCACGCGCCGGTTGATCTCCCTCGGTCGGGGCGGCCGGTTCGGCGCAGCAGGACTGGCCGGTGCAGTCCACGATGACGTTCACCAGCCCTGCCTGGGCCAGCCACTCGCGCATCTGTTCGCGGCTGAAGCCCTGCCAGATGTCGGCCATCTCTTCTTTCATCCAGCCGTGCGGGTGTTCATCCATATCGGTGATCACAAGCCTCCCGCCCGGCCGCAGCACCCGCACCATCTCGGCGATCGCCGCCGCCGGATCGGGCATGTGGTGCAGGTACATGTTGGCGAAGACTGCATCCAGGCTGTCTTCGGGGAAGGGCAAGCCGGAACCGTCGGCCAGGTGATATTCCACATTGGCGAACTGGTCGAGATTCTTCCTGGCCACATCGAGCATGGCGGGCGAGCCATCCACCACATAGACCCGCTTCACCAGCGGCGCCAGCCCGGCCGCGATGAAGCCTGTCCCCGCGCCCACATCGGCGACGGCCATCTCAGGCCGCAGGTAGGCCTTGGCGATCGCTGTTTGGCGCACGGCCTCGCCGAAATACCCGGCGCGGATCTCATCCCATCTTCCGGCCACCCGCTCAAAATACTCGGAACTTGCTTGCGTCATGGACATTCGTTACCTCTCTCGTCTATTTTATCGTAAAATTACGATTTTACGTGCAAAAAAAGAGCCCCAAGGCGGGGTCAACAACAAGACGATGTGCCAGCGTCAGAATCAGGTTCGCAGCAGCCGGGCAGCCACTGGCTGATTTTGGATTTCAAGAACCGCAGCCCTTCGGCGCTGATGCAGTAACAGGTGGCGGGGCCTTCGACCTCCCCTTCGATCAACCCGGCTTCGCGCAGCACCTTGAGATGCTGGCTGACGGTGGACTGCGCCAGCGAGGTGAAGGCGACGATATCGCCGGTGATGCACATGCGGTTCTCGGCCAGATATTGCATCATGCGGAAGCGGATGGGGTTTCCAAGCGCTTTGAGCATGGCCGCCAGGCGCAGTTCCTCGCGGTTCATGCCTTGGGTTGCCGGTGAGTCCTTCATCGCCGCGTTCATTATATCGGTATTTTACGATATAACAATCGGCCTGTCAAGGGGGTTGACACCTATTAGATCCGCAATTACATCCGATGTTCGCATGGCCGCTTCCCCATTACAAGCGATTTCCGGCGGGAATACAAACCAGGCCAGCCAACCATTCCCGCTTGTCTGAAAGGAAAAACCGTCTTTCGGCAATCCGCCCGGCCCGGATGCCAAAATGGTATATCATTAGGGGAAACATCACCTGAAGGATCACATGGCAGAAACTCAATCCCAACCCAATTACGAGCCGGTGTACCGGCGAAACTTCTTCTTCTTCCTGGCCGATAACATCCTGTTCACCCTGGCGATGAGCATCCTCGGGCCAACCACGGTCATCCCCGATTTCATCCGCCGCCTGACCAGCTCGGAGATTTTAATCGGCTTCTCCTCCAGCCTGTTCGAGGTGGGCTGGACGATGCCGCAGTTGTTCATCGCCCGCTTCATCGGGAAGTACGAGCGCAAGAAGTGGTGGTTCGTCGGCCCCAACATCCCTGTGCGTTTTGTGATGCTCGGGTTCGCCGTGCTGACGTACATCCTGGGTAAAGACAGGCCCGGGGCCATTCTGGCCGCGTTTCTCATCTGCTATGGAATCGCGGCGGTCGGCGATGGGCTTGTCGGCGTGCCCTGGATGGTGCTGGCCGGCACCAGCCTGGATAACCGCTGGCGCGCCCGCATGCTCGGGCTGACCTCCGCCAGCACGGGGCTGATCATGCTGGGCGTGGCGCCGCTCATCGGGATGGCGCTCTCCAGCAAAGGCCCGGCCTTCCCCAATAACTATGCCCTCATCTTCGGCGCAGCCGGCATCTTGTTCGTCATCTCCATCCTGCCGATCATCTTCATCAAAGAGCTTCCCGGCGGAAAGGTGACCGAAAAGGTGCCTTCGATGGCCGAGTTTCTTCCCAGCCTTGGCCGCGTGCTGCGCACCGATGTTCCTTTCCGCTCGATGTTGATCGCGCGCATGTTGATCAGCCTGTTCACCATGGCAAGCCCCTTTTACATCGGCTTCGCCACCATCAGGCTCGGCCTTTCCAGCACGGTGGCCGTGCCTACCCTGCTGGTGATGCAAACCATCGGCAGCGTGAGCGGGGCGCTCATCTACACCTGGCTGGGGGCGCGCTCCAACCTGCTCTACCTCCGGCTGGCGCTGGGTGTTTCGGCCCTTGTACCAGTCAGCGCGCTGCTCTCCACCGTGGTCGGGCCGCTGCCGCTTTATATCGGCTTCCTCCTCGCCGGCCTGACGGTGAGCAACCTGTGGGTGGGCTACTTGAATTGGGTGATCACCTATGCCACGCCGGACCAGCGCCCGATCTACTCAGGCCTGTTCAACACTGTTTCAGCGGTGGCTTCGTTGATTTCACCTTTCATCGCAGGCTCGATCGCGCAGGGAATCGGCTACGAGGCATTGTTCGCCGTGGCGCTGGTGATGGTGCTGTGCGCTCTGTACGTCACCCTGCGCCACATCCGCGAACCCCGGCTGGAAAAGGTCCTCGCTGTAAGCGAGTGAACCGCCGGACGCCAAACTCGGAAGCCAATCAATAAGGGTTTGCATATGGACATTCGCCTGGATATTCACGGGAGCACCCATCCGGCCGATCGAAGCTGGCAGGTCTGTGTCGGCAGTGACCACGCTTTTCAAGTCCACCGGGCCGATTTTCAACAGCAGATGGCCTTCATCCACCAGGAACTGGGATTCCGCTATATCCGCTTCCACGGCATCTTGAACGACGACATGAACATCCTCCAGTCGCTGGGAGATTTTTTACCATTCCCAGGCGCAAAGGAAATCCGCAGCACCAATTTCTTCCAGGTCGGGCGCGTGTATGACGCCGTCTTGCGGGCGGGGATGAAACCGTTTGTCGAGCTGAGCTTCATGCCCTCGGCCCTGGCTTCGGGGAAGAAAACCATCTTTCACTACAAAGGGAACGTTACCCCCCCAAAAGATCATGCCGCCTGGGCGAGATTCATCCAGCAGTTCATCCGTTTCCTGCTCGACCGTTACGGCGAGCAGGAGGTGGAAAGCTGGTATTTCGAGGTCTGGAACGAGCCCGACCTGGAGGGCTTCTGGAGCGGCGGGCAGGACGGTTACTTCGAGCTGTACAAAGCAACCGCGCTTGCCATCAAAGCGGTCAACCCGCGCCTGCGGGTGGGCGGCCCTTCCACCTCTGCCAACCGATGGCTCTCTGAATTCCTCGATTTTTGCACCGCTGAACACCTGCCGCTGGATTTTCTCTCCAGCCATCACTACCCCGGTGATGCCTTCGGGCATGCCTTCAATGCCGACCGCGTGCAGGAATGGCGCAGGATCATCCGTGCATCGAAGGGCCTGCCGGTGGATGAAGTGAACCGCAGGTTATTCTACGAGCCGGAGGTCTTGCGGGTCATCCCCAAAGGGATTCTGACCGAACAGCTCCGCTCCTCCAGGAAAATCGCCGGGAACCTGCCCTTGTTTTACACCGAATGGAACTGCAGCGCCACCTTCGGCGCCCCTATCCACGATACCAGGCTTTCGGCAGCCTTCGCGCTCAAAACCGTGCTGGATAACGACGGCCTGGCAGATATCTATTCTTTCTGGTGCTTCTCGGACCTGTTCGAGGAAATTCTCTTCCTGGCTCAGCCGTTCAACGGCGGTTTTGGGCTGCTGACGGTAGATGGCATCCCCAAGCCCAACTTTTGGGCTTTCAAGCTCCTCTCCATGCTAGGAGACGAGCGCTTCGACTTCCGCTTCGAGCAGAACGGCGTGGAGGCGGCGGCTTTTCGGAATGCTGACCGGATCCAGGTTCTGCTGTACCACCAGGACTTCGTCGAAGAGGGTAAAGAGCAGCAGGCGGTGCGCATCGTTTTGAATGGGGCGGCCTCGGTGAAGAGTGTGACCGTGCAATCCATCGACGAGGAACACTGTAACCCCATGCGCGTCTGGCAGGCGATGGGCTCCCCCGCCCCCCTGAAACCGCACGAAGTGGAAGCTATCAAAGCCGAAAGCGCGCTGGAAGAAACCGCCGCACCGTTCACCTTCGATGGAAATACGCTGACCGTTCCAACCACGATTGGCGTCAACGAGGTCAAGCTCTTCACTGTGACGCTGTGAGCATGGTCGATTTGTTCAATAGCGCGCAGGTCGCGCCGGCTTGTGGGCGCGACCTGCCATGTTTTACCGGCCGTTCATGCTCGCTGGTGAGCATGAACGGCCGGTAAAACATGGACACCCCTTTAAAACGAGCGGGCTGCACGCTATAATGATGAAAACCCATCATGACTGCCTGGCTGTCTTGCCCGTTTATGTTCTCTCGCCGCAGGCATCTCGCCGCGCTCTTCCTGACCGTCATGGCGATCCTCCTTGCCGGTTGCCCGCCCAGGATGCCTTGCGATGAGAAGATCAGCGACCCCGAAGCGATCAAAGCCGCCATCCAATCTCATCCGGTCATCCAGGCGTTGAACTCCGAGTGGACTTTGCGCGACATGGTCATTTCGCCGTGCTTTACGAACGGCAAGGCGAGTGTGACCATCACCTATCAGCTGCCGGCCGCTTACTCCGAATTCCAGGTGATCTATTTCGA
>JARKPU010000025.1 GCA_029975055.1 Anaerolinea sp. | reverse complement strand
GGCAACATCCCGAACCCGGTCGTTAAGGACGTCAGCGCCGATGGTACTTGGGGGGCGACCCCCTGGAAGAGTAGGTCATTGCCAAGAGACTTTTTTCTATTAACTGCCTGAGCCGGCTCGCGAGCCGGCTTTTTGTTCGTCAGGGTTCGGGGGTTTGCTCGCCCTCGTTGGAAAGCAGAGGGATCGAGACGGTATAAAGGGCCTGGTAGACCAGGTGCTCGGCGCTCAGGGCGCTCGAGTTCCGCCCGCCCAAGATATGCAGAAAATTGCCTTCCATCACCACGGCGGCGCGCTCGCCGAAGGCCGCTGGCGCTTCGATGGGTTGCCAGCTCTTTGCGCCTGAGGCCAGCGCCAGCGTGGAAGTTTGACCGGGCCCGGCGCCGCCCACGAGGAAAATGGTGTTGGCCATCGCCACCGCCGAGATGCCCGCGCGCGCTTCCGGCAGGTCGGGGGCTTCCTCCCACGGAACCTCGCCGGCTGTATCGCGGTTGGGGTAATAGGCCAGAACGCTGCTGAGCGGGCCGGCGGCGCTTCGTCCACCTGCCAGGATGATCCGGCCTTCAAGCGTCACAGCCGAAGCATCGGCCCGTGCAGCCGGGAGGTCGCTCTGGCGTTCCCAAAGATCGCGCTCGGGGTCGTAGCGATACACCGAGCGCAGGTATTGCGAGCCATCCCATCCGCCAAACAGGTAGAGCTTGCCTTCGTAAGCGGCCAGCGCGTAACGGCTGAGTGCGCGAGGGACAGGCGCGCGCGCCTGCCATTCGTCCTGGCGCGGGTCGTAAACTTCCAGCGCAGTTGTAAGCTCGTTTTCGCCCGTTTGCCCGCCGGGGACGTAGATCCGCTCGCCCAGCAGCACGGCCTGCACGTCGGTGATGGCGGTCGGTTTGCTCTTGAGCGATTGCCAGCCCGGTTGGCCGGCCGAGAAGGCGAGGACGTCGCTGCTGATGCCGAGGGAGGTCTCGCCGCCGATCAAGTACAGGGTGGATTCATACGAAACGGCGCCCATCCCTGCGCGCGGGGCGGGCAGGGGGGTGCCTTTCTGCCAACGCGGGGGGATGATGATCTGCTGCGGGGGGGCTGCCGTGGCGGTGGCCTGGGCCGGAGGGGGAATCACAAACGGGGCCGCAACCAGGCCGATGATCAACAAGACGACGGCGCCCAGGGTGAACCACAATGCAGGTTTGAGGATGCCAGTGCGCGCTGGAGCAGGGGCTTGCGGGGAATCAGGCGCCAGCGCCAGCGGGCTGGTCGATTCCGGCGAAGCAAAGCTTCCGAGGACGATGCCTGTCCCAAAGGTCGCTTCCGGCTGCCGGACGATGCCGTTCTTGAGCGCGTAAAGCGTGGCTTCGGTGCGCGAGACGACGCCGATTTTTGTGAAGATGTTGCGCAGGTGCACCTTGACTGTGTTGGGGCTGATCGCCAGGCGCAGCGCAATCTCTTTGTTGGCCGCGCCGGTGGCGACCAGGCGCAGGATTTCAATTTCGCGCTCGCTGAGGGGTTCGTTGGCGTCGCTCATACGTGGAATATTATAGCAGGGTGTGCCATCCGGGCGGTTTACACCTGGGTTACAAGAAGTGTGCTAAAATATAGAACAAATTATCTAATTGAGTCTTGACTTAATAGAATACTTGTTCTATAATGTAGTCGACTCGCATCCCGTAAGCGTCCTTTTCACCAGACAGAAAGGAGAAAGTATGAACCCCTCCAACCGCCCCATCGGGCAGAAATTGCGTGAGCTGATGAACGTCGTCCAGCCAACGACCTTCTTCATCATTTTGATTTTCGGCGCGTTGATCGCCTTCGAGATCTTCAACTACTCCACCACCGACCATGCCCTGCAGGATCTGCTCGGCACGCTGGAATTCGGCGGGATGAAATGGTCCACGATCCTCGCGCTGGCCTTCTGCGGCATTGATTTCGCCGGCATCGCCCGCCTGTTCACCCCCGAACAGAGCAGCGATGAGCCGAAGGAAGTCTGGTATCTGTTCGGAGCCTGGATCCTGGCGGCCACGATGAATGCCATCCTCACCTGGTGGGGCGTTTCGATGGCGATCACCAATCACCAGGTGCGCAGCGCTTCGGTGGTGGACCCGAAAACCATCGCCACCGTCGTGCCGGTCTTCGTGGCGGTGATGGTGTGGGTGATCCGCATCTTGATCATCGGAACCCTCTCACTGGCACTCGACCGCACCATCCACGGGGCTGCCCGCCGCCCGAGCGGCCTGCGCCGTATGCCGACCCTGCAGCCGATCACCCCGCCTGCGTCTTTGAACGCTGCGAATAATCTTGGCCAGCGGCCTTCGCTGGCGCGCGTGGCGGCTTCGCAGGCCGAGCAGCGCAGCAACCGCCCCCCGGCGCCTTCGTACAATGCCCGGGCTGAGACCTCCTCTGAGCCGGTGCGGGCTTACCCGGAACCGACCTACCACAGCCTTTCGATGAACGCCCGCCCCAATAACAGCAACGCGCGCGTTTCAGAAGGCAACGGTTCCGGCTCGCCCCGGAAGTTCTAAGAGATTCACCTGTCTGGTGTTACACGAATCGCCCCGGCGCTGGGATTTTCCAGCGCCGGTTTCCTATTCAACAAGGGGGCAAATCAAGCCGGTTGTGTCAAAGGGAAGAGCACCGAGAAGGTCGTTCCCTGGCCTTCGCGCGAGCTGACGTCGATGCTCCCGCCGTGGTTCCGCACGATCCAATACGCGATCGAAAGGCCCAGGCCGAAGCCGGTGCCCTGACCGCGCGTGCGCGACTTCTCTCCGCGGTAGAAGCGCTCGAAAATGTGCGGCAGATCCTCGGCCGGGATGCCTGGCCCTGTGTCGGAAATGATCACGCGCGCCTTATCAGCGACCCGCTCCAGTTTGACCGTCACCAGCCCGCCCGCCGGCGTATATTGAGCTGCATTGCCAAGCAGGTTGAGCAGCACCTGCTTCACACGGTCACGGTCGGCAACGATGCTGATCTGATCGATGCCGGTGATTTGCAGTTTGATCTTATCCCCCGCCAGCGTCTGTACCTGCTGGAAGACTTCGAGCAAGACGGTATCGAGCTCGATGGATTTCAAATCCAGCGGGAGCTTGCCCGATTCAGCCTGCGCCAGCAGGAGGAGGTTGCCCACCAGGCGGGTGAGCCGGTCCACCTCGGCCTCGATCGAATCGAGCGAGCCGTCGTCGATCTCGCGGAACTTGCGCATCAACCCCACCTCGCCTTTGATCACCGTCAGCGGGGTGCGCAGCTCGTGGCTCACATCGGCCACAAAACGGCGCTGGGTGGTGAAGAGATTCTCCAGGCGCGAAAGGGTGGAATTGAATGCCTGGATGAGCTGGCCGATTTCGCTTTCTGCCGGCACTGCCAGCGGGATGCGCCGTGAAAGGTCATCGGCTTTGGTGATCGTCGTGGCGATGTGCGTGGCGGTGGCCAGCGGAGTCAGCTCGCGGTTGATGACGAGGTAGGCGATCCAGGCCGACAGGATCATCGAAAGCAGGGCGAGGAAGATGAGGACGCTGGCCAGGGCGCGCTGGGTGGCATCCAGCAAAGCGAGGTTGACCCCCACCTGCAGGGTGCCCACCGGCCCGCGCGGCGTGATGAGCGGCACACTCACCACCCGCATATGGGTTCCCAGGCTGAAGGTGGTGTTGTAGACCGTCTGGCCGATCTGCCTCCCGACCGGATCGAGCGGTTCCTGCCAGGAACGGGGCATCGAATATTGCAGGTGGCGGTCGGTGCCCCACACCTGGAAGACGATGTTGCTGGCGCCCGATTGGTATTCCGAAAGCAGGCGCGTGTCATATTGGCCGGCAGCGTTGACCTTGAGCGATTTGAGGATGTTCGCCGATTGCTGCGCCAGGATGGAATCGACCTGGTCAACCAGCACCAGGCTGACCAGGCCGTAAACGAGCGAGCCGAATAGCAGAAGCGTCCCTCCCAGAAGTGTTGCATAAAGGAGGGTCAGGCGGAGACGCAGCGACATCAGGGGGTTTCGCGCAGCACGTAGCCCACGCCGCGCACGGTGTGGATGAGGCGGATTTCGCCCTCGATCTCCAGCTTCTGGCGCAGATAGCGGATATAGACGTCCAGCACATTGCTTTCACCGCCGAAGTCATAGCCCCAGACGCGGTCGAAGATCATCTCGCGGGTAAGCACCTGGCGGGGGTGGCGCAGGAAGAGTTCGAGCAGGTCATATTCCTTGGCGGTGAGGGAGATGACGCGGCCGTTGCGGGTGGCCTGCCGGGTGGAGGTATCGAGGGTGAGGTCGGCGAAGGTGAGCACCGGAGCCCGCTCGAGCTGCGTGCGGCGCAGCAAGGCGCGCAGGCGCGCGAGCAGTTCATCGAGCTCGAACGGCTTGGTCATGTAATCGTCTGCGCCGGCATCCAGACCCTGAACGCGGTCTGAAACGGCGTCTTTGGCAGTCAGCATCAGGATGGGGATATTGCCGCCGCTGCGAAGCCGCTGGCAAACTTCCATGCCATCCATGCCCGGAAGCATCAGGTCGAGGATCACCAGGTCGGGGTGGCGGTCTCGCGCAAGGTGGAGGCCGTTCTCGCCATCCTGGGCGGTATCGACCAGGTAGCCTTCGTAAGAGAGCGCCCGGCGCAGCACGCGCACGATGCCTTCGTCATCTTCAATGATCAGGATTCGTTCTTTCATACGCCCTCCTTTAAATTAATATACCATGATTTACCCCCGCTATTAATGTTATTTCCAGGGAGCCTTCGAAAACGCCCCGAACGAACTCAGGAAAACCCAGGCCGGCTTCACACGGGTGCTTGGCGCGGTTTGCAGGCGAGAGCGAGGGTCGGGCGCGGGCCGTTCGTTGGCTACAGAACGTGCCCAATGCGGGCGGTTGGCGTTATAATCCAGCCTATGCCCGATGACAACCTCCCCCCGCCGCAGTGGATTGCCACACCGGCTGCGCTGCGCCGGATGCTGCAAGATTTACTGGCCCGCAAGCAAATCGCCGTAGACACCGAATCGAACGGTCTGCACGCTTACCAGGAGCAGGTCTGCCTGATCCAGTTTTCCACCGGAGAGATCGATTACCTGGTGGACCCGCTGGCGATGGAAGACCTTTCGCCGCTGGGCGCGGTCTTTGCCAACCCCGAGATCGAGATCATCTTCCACGCCGCCGAGTATGACATCCTCTGCCTGAAGCGCGATTTTGGTTTTCGGTTCACGCGCCTGTTCGATACGATGGCGGCGGCGCGCATCCTTGGGAAGAAGGAGATCGGGCTGGGGGCGATCCTGGAGCACGAGTTCAATGTGCGCCTCGATAAGCGCTACCAGCGCGCGAATTGGGCGCGCCGGCCCCTGCCCGAGGTGATGCAAGCCTATGCGCGCCTCGACAGCCATTACTTGATCGAGCTGCGCAACTGCCTGCATGCCGAGCTGGAAGCCAAGAACCTGCTGCCCCTGGCGGCGGAGGACTTCAACCGGCTGGCGAACATCCCGGCCGCGCCGCTGGATGCCGAAAAGGCGCCCTGGTGGAAGGTGGCCGGCACGGCTGCCCTGGAGCCTGAGCAGGCCGCCATGCTGCAGGCGTTGTGCGCCTGGCGCGACCGGCAGGCGCGTTTTGCCAACCTGCCGGTGTTCCGCATTTTATCCGATGAAACGCTGGCTGCCATTGCTCAGGCGGCCCCGCAGAGCCTGGAAGACCTGGCCGCGGTGCCCGGCTTTTCGGCGGCGGCGTTCGACCGCTACGGCCTGGGGGTGCTCGAAGCGCTCGAGCAGGGCCGCAAGATGCGCCCCGTTTACCCGACGCGCAATACGAAGCGCCCCAGCCAGGCCTACCTGCGCCGGGTGGAGCAGCTGCGCAAGTGGCGCAAAGAGGTGGGGCATGGGCTGGGGGTTGAATCGGACGTCGTGCTGCCGCGCGATCTGCTGGAGGCCCTTTCGGCTGCCAACCCGCGCACACCCGGTGAACTGGCCGAGGTGATGGCCGACTACCCCTGGCGGCTGGAGCGCTTTGGGCTGCAGATTTTGCAGGCCCTCGAACCGAAAGGAAAACGCGCATGAGAATCATCTTCAACGGGGCGGCCCGCACCGTCACCGGTTCACAGCACCTGTTAGAGATCAACGGCAGCCGGGTGCTGCTGGAGTGCGGGCTCTTCCAGGGGCGCCGCGCCGATACCTACACCGTGAACCGGAATTTCGCCTTTGACCCAAAGCGGCTGGATGCGGTGATCCTTTCGCACGCGCATATTGACCATTCGGGCAACTTGCCCAACCTGGTGAAGCAGGGCTTCGAGGGGGCCATCTATGCCACCCCGGCGACGGCCGACCTGGCGGATGTGATGCTGCGCGATTCCGGGCACATCCAGGAGGCGGATGCCGAGTTCGTGAGCAAGAAGCGCGCCCGGCGCGGCGAACCGCCGGTGGAGCCGCTCTATACGATTGCCGATGCGGAGCGCGTGACGAAGTATTTCCGGGAGATGCCGTACGGCGAGCCGTTCGAGCCTGCACCGGGTGTGACGGCGTGCTTCTTCGACGCGGGGCATATCCTGGGCTCAGCGGGGATCTCGCTGGAGATCGAAGAAAAGGGCCGGCGTATCCGGCTGTGGTTTTCGGGAGATATCGGCCGCGAAAAGCTGCCCCTGTTGAACGACCCCGTTCTGCCTGAGAACGTGGATTACCTGATCATGGAATCCACCTACGGCGATAAGCCGCACCGCGACCCCGAGCTGGCCTACCAGGAATTCCGCGAGGTGGTGCTGCGCACCTGCCAGCGCGGGGGCAAAGTGATTGTGCCGGCGTTTTCGGTGGGGCGCACGCAGGAGCTGGTGTATTTCCTGAATAAGATGAAGAGCGCCGGCGAGCTGCCCGGGCTGCCGGTGTTCGTGGACAGCCCGCTGGCGGTGAACGCCACCGATGTGTTCAGCCGGCACACCGAGCTGTTCGACGCCGAGACGGTGCGCTTTATCCGCGAGAACCGCCACCCGGCGTTGAGCTTCAACGGGCTGCACTACATCCACAGCGTGGACGAGTCGAAGGCGATCAACGAGATGCACGGGCCGCTGGTGATCATTTCGGCCTCGGGGATGGCGGAATCGGGGCGCATTCTGCACCATTTGAAGAACAACATCGAGAACCCGCGCAACACGGTGATGATTGTTTCGTGGCAGGCGCCGGATACGCTGGGGCGGCGCCTGGCCGAGCGCCAGCCGTGGGTGAAGATTTTCGGCGAGAGCTACGCGCTGCGCGCCGAAGTGGCGACGATCGGCGGGCTTTCGGCGCACGCGGGGCAGGATATGCTGCTCAAATACGCGCTGGCGAGCCGCGCCTCGCTGGTGAAGACCTTTTTGGTTCACGGGGAAGAGCAGGCCACCAACGCGCTGCTGGAGAAGATGAGCGAGGCGAAGCTGGCGCCGGTGTATTACCCGGCGAAGGGGCAGGTGTTCGAAGTTTGAGCGCGCGGTAGGCAATTTTACGCGCGTCTGGTATAATCGGGGTCACTGGAGAGGTGCCTGAGCGGTTGAAAGGGGCGGTCTCGAAAACCGTTGTGGTCCTTTGGGCCACCGTGGGTTCGAATCCCACCCTCTCCGCAGGTCGTAAGATCCTCGTAGCAGCGAAAGCTGCACATTATCGCCGGCCTCAATCGTTGGTGATATGGTCCTAACCGACCGAGGGCTTGCGACAGAGATCGCTCAGTGACCGCTGGGCGATCTCGCTATTAAGGTGCATTGCCCTCATTTTACGTACTCCTCCGCTCTTGTCAAGGTATTGCGGGACAAAGTTTTGTCAGACACCTGCAGCAAGATTTCGATTCCAGCACTGTCCTGACCTGTATCTGCTCCTGTTTCACAATGATTCTCTTGGGCTTCTGAACGTTCCAGCCAAAACCGCCTGTCATCATCCTGGCGCAATCCATTCAGAATAGAAAAAAGCGGCTCGTAATCGGGTCGGGCTTTTACCCACAGTATCCGCTTGATTTCCAGGTCAACGCCAACCTCCTGGAT